>NZ_CP109181.1:5781744-8672617 GCF_036248275.1 Streptomyces sp. NBC_01716
TACCCCGAGCTGATCGCGGGCGACGAACGCGGCTTCAGCCACGCGCTGCTGGGCATCTTCGACCCGCTCGGGCCGGTCGCCGCCGAAGCCGTACGCGTCCTGGACACGGGTTACACGAAGGGCTTCCGGGAACTGCTCGACCCGACGGTCGAGTTGTCCCGTCATCTCTTCCAGGCGCCCACGCGCTTCTACAAGACGGGTGTCGTGTTTCTCGCCTGGCTGGCCGGGCACCAGGACCACTTCGCCATGGTCGGGGGCCTCCAGTCGGCCCGTTCGCTGCCACATCTCGCGCGGGCCTACGAACTGGCGGACGGGCTGGGCCTGTTCCCGGACCCGACGGTGGCCGAAGCCCGGATGAAGTCCCTGCTCGGTGTGTACGGAGTGGACCAGTGACGGACATCGACGAGCCGGCCGAGGCAGCCGCCGACGCGATCGCGAGCACACCGCCGGGCGACCTCAGCCGCTTCAGCATCAACCAGATGACGGTCAAACAGCTCACCCTCCCCGAGCTCATCGAGGCGTGCGTACGCCTCGGCGTGCCGGGTGTCGGCCTGTGGCGGGAGCCCGTACAGGCCTACGGCCTGGATGCCGCCGCCAAGCTCGTACGCGACGCCGGTCTCGCCGTCACCACCCTGTGCCGCGGCGGCTTCCTCACGGCCATCGCCCCCGCGGCACGGGCGGACGCCCTGGACGACAACCGCGCGGCGATCGACGAGGCCGTGACCCTGGGCACCGACACCCTGGTCCTGGTGTCGGGCGGGCTCCCGCCCGGCAGCCGCGATCTGTACGGCGCGCGGGAACGGATCGCGGACGCGCTGGAGGTTCTGGCGCCGTACGCCGGGGAGCGTGGCGTACGGCTGGCGATCGAGCCGCTGCATCCGATGTACGCCTCCGACCGCTGTGTCGTCTCCACCCTCGATCAGGCGCTGGATCTCGCGGAACGCTTCCCCGCCGAGCAGGTCGGGGTCGTCGTGGACACGTACCACGTGTGGTGGGACGACCGGGCCCCGGCGGCGATCGCCAGGGCGGCGGACCGGATCCACTCCTTCCAACTGGCCGACTGGACCACCCCGTTGCCGGCCGGCGTGCTGAACGGCCGCGGTCTGATCGGGGACGGGGCGATCGATCTGGGGGCCTGGCGCGAACGCGTCGACGCGGCCGGGTACGACGGACCGATCGAGGTGGAACTCTTCAACGACACCCTGTGGGTGCGGGACGGCGCGGAGCTGCTGGCCGACGTGGCGGAGCGGTATGTGAGGCATGCGCTGTAAGGGAGGCCACCCTGTCGCGACGAAGGCGATCTCATAGGTAAATGGTCACTTCTGTCATCTTCTGTCGTCATTTCTGACGCCAGAAAAAATTACCGCCCGCAATCGTGCAACCCTTTCGCGGTGACGGCGGTCGTACATGGCATCAAGGCTTCCGGGGACGGGTCCGGGGGGATCGGGAAGCCTTGTCCGGAGGGGGGAGCGCGCGGGGCCCGGTCCTGGGGACCGGGCCCCTGAAGCTGTCCGGACCTTCTCGGGGCCCTGCCCGACGGGGAGTTGTCCACAGGCCCGTCCCGCTGTCGTACCCGGGCGGTAGCGTCGGATCATGTCCAATCTGACCGTGCTCGAAGGCGTTCTTGAGCGGATCACGTACAGCAACGAGGAGAACGGCTACACGGTCGCCCGCGTCGACACCGGCCGTGGCGCCGATCTGCTGACCGTGGTCGGCTCGCTCCTCGGCGCGCAGCCGGGGGAGTCGCTGCGCATGGAGGGCCGCTGGGCCTCGCACCCCCAGTACGGCAAGCAGTTCACCGTGGAGAACTACACGACGGTCCTGCCCGCGACGATCCAGGGCATCCGCCGCTATCTGGGCTCCGGTCTGATCAAGGGCATCGGCCCGCGCATCGCCGAGCGGATCGTCGACCATTTCGGCGTGGACACCCTGGAGATCATCGAGAAGGAGCCCAAGCGGCTCGTCGAGGTCCCCGGCCTCGGACCCAAGCGGACGAAAATGATCGGCGCCGCCTGGGAGGAACAGAGAGCCATCAAGGAAGTCATGATCTTCCTTCAGGGCGTCGGCGTGTCCACCTCGATCGCCGTCCGCATCTACAAGAAGTACGGCGACGCCTCGATCTCCGTCGTGAAGAACGAGCCCTACCGGCTGGCGGCCGACGTCTGGGGCATCGGCTTCCTCACCGCCGACCGCATCGCCCAGGCCGTCGGCATCCCGCACGACAGCCCCGACCGGGCCAAGGCCGGACTGCAGTACTCGCTCTCCCAGTCCACCGACCAGGGCCACTGCTTCCTGCCCGAGGAGCAGCTCATCTCGGACGCGGTGAAGCTCCTCCAGGTCGACACCGGTCTTGTCATCGACTGCCTGGCCGAGCTCGCCGCCGAGGAGGAGGGAGTCGTCAGGGAGAAGGTGCCGGCCCCCGACGGGGGCGAGCCGGTCACCGCCGTCTATCTGGTGCCCTTCCACCGCGCCGAGCTGTCCCTCTCCGCCCAGCTGTTGCGGCTGCTGCGCGCCGGGGAGGACCGGATGCCCGCTTTCCAGGACGTCGTCTGGGAGAAGGCCCTGCCCTGGCTCGCGGGGCGTACGGGCGCCGAGCTGGCCCCCGAGCAGGAAGCCGCGGTGCGCCTCGCCCTCACCCGTAAGGTCGCCGTCCTCACCGGCGGGCCGGGCTGTGGGAAGTCCTTCACGGTCCGCTCGATCGTGGAGCTGGCCAGGGCCAAGAAGGCCAAGGTGGTGCTCGCGGCGCCCACGGGGCGGGCGGCCAAGCGCCTCGCCGAGCTCACTGGCGCCGAGGCGTCCACGGTCCACCGGCTGCTGGAACTCAAACCGGGCGGGGACGCCGCGTACGACAGGGACCGGCCGCTCGACGCCGATCTGGTCGTGGTCGACGAGGCGTCCATGCTGGACCTGCTGCTTGCCAACAAGCTCGTCAAGGCCGTGGCACCCGGTGCCCATCTGCTGCTCGTCGGTGACGTGGACCAGCTGCCTTCGGTGGGGGCGGGAGAGGTGCTGCGGGACCTGCTGGCCGAGGACGGCCCCGTACCGCAGGTGCGGCTGACCCGGATCTTCCGGCAGGCGCAGCAGTCGGGCGTGGTCACCAACGCCCACCGCATCAACTCCGGGGTCCAGCCCATCACTCAGGGCCTCAGCGACTTCTTCCTTTTCGTGGAGGACGAGACGGAGGAGGCCGGGAAGCTCACGGTGGATGTCGCGGCCCGCCGCATCCCCGCCAGGTTCGGGCTCGACCCCAGGCGCGACATCCAGGTGCTGGCCCCGATGCACCGCGGCCCGGCCGGCGCGGGCACGCTCAACGGCCTGCTCCAGCAGGCGATCACCCCCGCCCGGCCCGAGCTGCCCGAGAAGCGGCTCGGCGGCCGGGTCTTCCGCGTCGGGGACAAGGTCACCCAGATCCGTAACAACTACGACAAGGGGCAGAACGGAGTCTTCAACGGCACGGTCGGGGTCGTGACCTCACTGAATCCGGACGACCAGTGCCTGACGGTGCGTACGGACGAGGACGAGGAAGTGCCGTACGACTTCGACGAGTTGGACGAGCTGGCGCACGCGTACGCGGTGACGATCCACCGCTCGCAGGGCAGCGAGTACCCGGCGGTGGTCATCCCGGTCACCACCGGCGCCTGGATGATGCTCCAGCGCAACCTGCTCTACACGGCGGTCACCCGGGCCAAGAAGCTCGTGGTCCTGGTCGGCTCCCGGAAGGCGATAGGGCAGGCCGTCCGCACGGTCTCGGCCGGCCGCCGCTTCACCGCGCTCGACCACCGGCTCTCGGGCAGCCTCCAGACCCGAAGCTTCCAGCGGGACATCTAGAGCCGCTCGTTTTGATCTTGCCGGCGCCGGCAATGCCCGTCCCGGACTTTCGGAACCGGGGCGAAGGGGGCAGGATGTGAAAGTTGGCGGCACTCAGTGCCGCGAATAGGCCTAATGGTCGACCCCGAGTGCACTCTCCTGAGCCAAATGGGGGATGGTAGAGACAGTCAGGGCACCTCGAAGAAGAGGCACTACGTCGGTGAGGGATGACGTGAGCGACAACTCTGTAGTACTGCGGTACGGCGATGGCGAGTACACCTACCCGGTGATCGACAGCACCGTCGGCGACAAGGGCTTCGACATCGGGAAGCTGCGGGCCCAGACCGGCCTGGTGACTCTGGACAGCGGCTACGGCAACACCGCCGCCTATAAATCCGGCGTCACCTATCTTGACGGTGAACAGGGCATCCTCCGGTACCGCGGCTACCCCATCGAACAGCTGGCCGAAAGCTCGACCTTCCTTGAGGTGGGCTACCTGCTCATCAACGGGGAACTTCCGAAGGTCGACGAGCTGGCGTCCTTCAAGAACGAGATCACCCAGCACACGCTGCTGCATGAGGACGTGAAGCGCTTCTTCGACGGCTTCCCCCGTGACGCGCACCCGATGGCGATGCTGTCCTCAGTGGTCAGCGCGCTGTCGACGTTCTACCAGGACAGCCACAACCCCTTCGACGAGAAGCAGCGTCATCTCTCGACGATCCGGCTGCTGGCCAAGCTGCCGACGATCGCGGCGTACGCCTACAAGAAGTCGATCGGTCACCCCTTCGTCTACCCGCGCAACGACCTCGGCTACGTCGAGAACTTCCTGCGTATGACCTTCTCGGTCCCCGCCCAGGAGTACGAGCTGGACCCGGTCGTGGTCTCGGCCCTCGACAAGCTGCTGATCCTGCACGCGGACCACGAGCAGAACTGTTCGACCTCCACCGTGCGTCTGGTCGGCTCGTCGCAGGCCAACATGTTCGCCTCGATCTCCGCCGGCATCAGCGCCCTGTGGGGCCCGCTGCACGGTGGCGCCAACCAGTCCGTGCTGGAGATGCTTGAGGGCATCCAGGCCAACGGCGGCGATGTCGACTCCTTCATCCGCAAGGTGAAGAACAAGGAGGACGGCGTCCGTCTGATGGGCTTCGGCCACCGCGTCTACAAGAGCTTCGACCCCCGGGCGAAGATCATCAAGGCGGCGGCGCACGATGTCCTCTCGGCGCTCGGCAAGTCCGACGAACTGCTGGACATCGCGCTGAAGCTGGAGGAGCACGCGCTCTCCGACGACTACTTCGTCTCCCGCAACCTCTACCCGAACGTGGACTTCTACACGGGTCTGATCTACCGGGCCATGGGCTTCCCGACCGAGATGTTCACCGTGCTGTTCGCGATCGGCCGGCTCCCCGGCTGGATCGCCCAGTGGCACGAGATGATCAAGGAGCCCGGTTCCCGTATCGGCCGCCCGCGCCAGATCTACACCGGCGAGGTCCTGCGCGACTTCGTTCCTGTCGAGAGCCGCTGAACCCTCGCCCGACGGTGCTCGCTGTCGGACCGCCGGCCACTGCGAACCGGAGGCCGCCGCTGCGCAGCAGAAAGCGCCCCGCTTCCCGATCCCCCCACGGGTCGGTATAGCGGGGCGCTTCCCATATCCCCGGAGCGGATTCCCCCCACGGGATCCGGGCCGGGCGTCTGCGGTTGCCGGCAGAAGCCAGTTTCACGCGGTCTGCCGGGGTACGTACGAACCAGGGGGGCCGCTCAAAGCTCCCTAGTTGCACGTCCCCCGGCCAACGTTTGCCTGAGACATCCCCCAAGACATCTCATGAACGTCCCCCAAGACGTTCTCGGCATCGCCTCTTAGACTCGCGAGCTGCCCGGATGGTTACCCCCAAATCTATGTGATCTAGATCTCTTTGTGAAGGTCCTGTGCCTCATGTGAAGGACCCGGATCGCAAATTGTTCGTTGCTACGAAAACAGATGAAAACATGGGGTGCCAAACCCGCTGATAACGCGGCTGAGCTGGGCTGTTGTGGCCGGGGGGCGGTAAAAACGACCGGAGGCCGCACGCGGCCGGGGTCGGATCCGGTCGTGTGCGGCCTCCTGGGCGACGTCGGTCAGGCCTGGCCCGTCAGCTCGTAACCCGCCTCGTCGACCGCCGCGCGCACGGTGCTCTCGTCCAGGGGGGCCTGGGAAATCACGGTCACGCGGCCGGTGGCGGCCACGGCCTTCACGGATGTGACGCCGTCCAGCCCGGAGATCTCGTCGGTGACCGCGCCTTCACAGTGCCCGCACGTCATTCCGGTGACCGCGTACACCGTGGTGACTGCGCCCGTCGCTGTCTCCGTATCGATCTTCGTCTCTGCGGTCATGGCGTTCTCCTCCGGGGGTGAGCGTGCGAAAGAAGGGTGCGTCGGAGGGCCGTGCGAACGCCGCGGCCCGCCGATACGTCCGACTATACCCCTAGGGGGTATGGATGGCGAGTCTGGGCAGCGGTGCCCGGCCGGGGTACGGGGTCAGGAGTCCGGTGTCGCGGTCTCCGGCGGCGCCGGGCAACGGGGAAGCATGTCGCCGACGACAGGTTCCAGATAGCGGAACATGGCTGTCTTCAGCTCCCCGATGTAGGCGTCCCGCTCCTCGCCCTCGTGCGCCAGGATCAGATCCATGCCGCCCATGAACAGGGCGAAGGCGAACTCCGCCGTCCTCGTGCGCTCCGCCTGCGGTGTGTCGGGGAGATAGCTGCCCAGCATCTCCTCGACCCGGGTGAGCAGGGTGGAGTGCAGGACGGCGTGTTTCTCCGTCACCTGCCCCGGGATCTCGGATCCGTGCATCAGGACAGGGAACACCGGATTCTCGCAGTTGAACGTGATCAGCGGATCGAGGACGGCGTCCAGCAGCTCGGGGAGCGGCAGATCCATGTGGGTCGGTGTGAGCGCCCGGCCGTACGTCGTGCGCCAGCGATTGAGGAGTACGTCGCCCAGCTCGACGGCGATTGCTTCCTTGTTCGGGAAGAACTGGTAGAGAGTGCCGGGCGAGACGCCCGCCTCGCGGGCGATGGAGTTGGTGCTCGCCGCCGTGTAGCCGCTCGTGCAGAAGACGCGGCCCGCCGCTTCCAGGATCTGTGCGATACGGCGCTCGCCGCGGGCCTGGCGGCGGCGCGGCCTCCCCGCATCGGCGGAGTCGCCGCCGTCGCTGCCCGCCTTGGTCGCGCCGTCCTGGACGCCTCGCTCCACGGCTCCGCCTCTCCTTGCTTCAGGCACGTGAACTCCCAGGATCCCTCGATCGGTTGGCGGTGGTTGACAAACACGAGTCCTCGCTCGCATTCTTGGTGAATGCGAGCGGTCGCTCGTGTTTGCCAGTCTATGGCAGTCGCTGACCCATGCCCGTGGGTCACGGTGAAGGGGACACCGCACTATGTCCGAAGTCAACGGGGGGCCGCGAATCGGCGGCTGGACCCGGTTCGTCACGGCGCGCCCACGGCTTTCGCTGCTGGTCGCCCTGGTGATCACAGCGCTGGCGGTCTTCGCGGGGAGCGGGGTCGGCGACCGGATGGGCAGCGGAGGCTGGGAGGACCCCGCAGCCTCGTCGACGTACGCCACGAAGGCGCTGGAGCGCGAGTTCCCGGCCTCCCAGCCGAATCTGCTGCTTCTCGTCGACGCGGGCGACAGAGGGGTGGACGACCCCGCCGTGGCCGCCGAGGCCGAGCGGCTGACCGAACGGCTGTCCGCCGAGAAGGGTGTCGTGGGCGTCGGGTCGTACTGGCAGACGCGGGCGCCCTCGCTGCGCGCCGAAAAGGGGGGCGAGGCGCTGATCGCGGCCAGGATCGTGGGCGAGGAGAAGGAGGCAGGCGAGATCCTGGAGCGGATCGCGCCCGAATTCCGCGGCACCCAGGGCCTGTTGGAGGTCTCGGTCGGCGGGCCGGTCGCCGTGCGGCACGACATCCAGACGATCATCCAGGAGGACCTGCTCCGGGCCGAGCTGATAGCCCTTCCGGTCACGCTGGTCCTGCTCGTGATGGTCTTCGGCAGCGCGGTCGCGGCCCTGTTGCCGCTGGGTGTCGGCATCGTCGCCATTCTCGGGACCAACGCCGTGCTCCGCGGAATCACCGAGATCACGGATGTGTCGGTCTTCGCGCAGAACCTCACCACGGCTCTGGGGCTCGGACTGGCCGTGGACTACGCGCTGTTCATCGTGCGCAGATTCCGGGAGGAGCTGGCCGATGGCGCCGAGGTGCGGGACGCGGTGGGCACCACGCTGCGCACCGCCGGGCGGACGGTGCTGTTCTCCGCGCTGACGGTGGCGGTGTCGCTCGCGGCCATGATGGTCTTCCCGCAGTACTTCCTGCGCTCGTTCGCCTACGCCGGGATAGCGGTGGTGCTGCTCGCCGCCGCTGCCGCGCTGATCCTGCTGCCGGCCGCGCTGATGCTGCTCGGCCATCGGATCAACTCCCTCGACCTGCGGGGGCTGTTCACTCGCGTACGCAAGCGCTCGGCGCCCGGCGGCGGGACGGCGGACGGATCCCCGCCGGGAGCGGCGAAGGCGGGGGAGGCGGGCCGGGGGTGGGGGCGTGCGGCGGCCCTGGTGATGCGCAGGGCTCCGCTCTTCGCCGTCGGGACCGCCACGGCTCTGGTCCTGCTCGGACTGCCTTTCCTTGGCGTCAAGTTCGGCACGGCCGACGACCGGCAGCTGCCGACGAGCGCGGAGTCCCGGGTGGTCCAGGAGGACATCAGGAGCGGCTTCTCCGGCAGTCCCGGGGGCGGGCTCGAAGTGCTGGGCGAGGGCGGGGCGACCTCCGCCGAGTACGCGGACTACCGCGACCGGGTGGCCGGGCTGCCGGATGTGCTGCGGGTCGACGGCCCTGTCGTCTCGGGCGACCACGCGTACTTCACCGTGCTGCCGCGCGGCGAGGCGGTGGGCCCGGAGGCGCAGAGGCTCGTCCGTGAACTCCGCGCCGAGCCGGCGGCCTTCGACACCTCCGTCACCGGCACCGCCGCCGTACTGGTCGATTCGAAGGACGCCATCGCGGAACGGCTGCCCCTGGCCGCGGGCATCATCGTCCTGGTGACACTGCTGCTGGTCTTCCTGCTGACGGGCAGCGTCCTCATCCCGATACAGGCGGTGGCGCTGAACGCGCTCAGCCTTACCGCGATGTTCGGGGCGGTCGTCTGGGTCTTCCAGGACGGCAATCTCTCGGGGCTGCTCGGTTTCACCTCGACGGGCGACATAGAGACGACGCTTCCGGTGCTGATGTTCTGCGTCGCCTTCGGACTCTCCATGGACTACGGGGTCTTCCTGATATCCCGGATCAAGGAGGAGTACGACCGCGGGGGTGACCACGAGCGCTCCGTCATGTTCGGGCTTCAGCGTACCGGCGGGCTGATCACGGCGGCGGCGGTGATCCTGGCGGTGGTCATGGTCGCCATCGGCGCCTCGCGGGTGACGAACACCAAGATGCTGGGGCTCGGGATCGCGCTCGCCGTGGTCATGGACGCGATGGTGGTGCGCAGTCTGCTGGTCCCGGCGGTCATGAAGCTGACGGGCAGAGCGACATGGTGGGCGCCGGGGCCGCTGCGCCGCTTCCACGACCGGTTCGGGGTGCGCGAGGGGGAGGCACGTCCGGCGGCCGTGACGGACGGCGCCCCCGGGTCCGGGGCATCCGACGGGCCCGACGGGTCTGTGTCCGGGGCCGGTGAGCGGGACAAGGCCAGGGTCTGAGTCGGTCTGAACGGAACGGGGCCGAGGGCCCCGTACTCCACCACGGGGGTGTGGGGTACGAGGCCCTCGGAGCCGGTCGCCGTACAGAACTGGCGCGGGGTCAGATCCCGGGCCTCACTCTCTGCGCCCTCTGTTGCCCGGGCGTTTGGCCACCCAGGAGCGGATGGTGTCCGCGTACCAGTAGGGCTTGCCGTTCTCCACATGGTCCGGCCGCGGAAGCAGACCATGCTTGCGGTACGAACGGACGGTGTCCGGCTGTACCCGGATGTGTGCGGCGATCTCCTTGTAGGACCAGAGATTTCTGTCCGTCATGCGTGGCACCTCCCTGAGTCCGCCGCAGCGGCGGCCGGGGGGCCGTCCGCTGGGCTGCGACTCAAACGCTGGTGATCACTGAGCCTGTGCCCGTTGAACGACGCAGAGTGACCGTGGGGGAGGGGCTGTCGCGCCACTGTGACAGAAAACCCGCGTAATGGAGACAAGCGTGACGTCGAGCGGACGTCTGTGACAGAAGCGACGCATCGGAAAAGGGTGAACCAATGGTCCAACTGTTCGACGTGGGCGCCGAGTTAGGCGCCGCACGAGCGCAGGAAGCGGCGCGTGCGCTCAGCGATCGGGAAGGGCTTGTCGGGTGGGCACGGATACATGTCCTGCTCGACGATGGCGAAGAGATCGACGCCCAGTTTCTGGGCCGCCGTCAGCACCGGTCCCAGCGCGGGCACTCCGGCCGGCGGCTCGCACATCACGCCCCGTCCGACGGCCGGCCCGAACGGTACTTCGCCCGCGATCACGTCGGCGAGGATCTCCGGATCCACCTGCTTGAGATGCAGATAGCCGATCCGCTCCCCGTAGGTCTCGATCAGCTTGACGCTGTCACCGCCGCAGTACGCGTAGTGCCCGGTGTCCAGACACAGTGACACCAGATCGGGATCGGTGGCGTCGAGGAAACGGCTGACGTTCTCCTCGCTGTCGATGTGGGTGTCGGCGTGCGGATGGACCACGATGTTCAGCCCGAAGCGGTCGCGCACCTCGCGGCCGAGCCGTTCGGTCTGGGTCGTCAGGTCCTGCCACTGCGCGGAGGTCAGCGTCCGGTTCTCCAGCACCTGCCCCGTCTTGTCGTCACGCCAGAAGGACGGAATGACGACCAGATGGTCCGCGCCCATCTCCCTGGTGAGCGCCGCGATGTCGGCGACATGCGCCCAGGTCGTGTCCCAGACGGCGGGGCCGTGGTGGAGTCCGGTGAACACGGTGCCCGCCGAGACCTTCAGACCGCGCGCGGCCGTCTCCTCGGCGAGGCGGGCCGGATCGGTGGGGAGGTAGCCGTAGGGGCCGAGTTCGATCCACTCGTATCCGGCCTCGGCCACTTCGTCGAGGAAACGCTGCCAGGGAACCTGCTGGGGATCGTCGGGGAACCACACGCCCCAGGAGTCAGGTGCCGACCCGACCCTGATGCGGTCCAGCGGGGGTACGGAGGAGGTCATGGCGGTCAGCCTCCCGGCCGTCCGAGAAGAGTGTCAAGCCTTCGTCCGAATGTAAGGACAAAACGTTGACAGAGGTCGGGAGGGAGCACTAGACCTGGGTCGGGCCGTCGAAACGAGGGGACGCGCATGCCTGAGCCGTACGACGTGATCACCATGGGGCGGATCGGCGTTGACCTCTATCCGCTGCGTACCGGAGTCCCGTTGGCACAGGTCGACACCTTCGGGAAGTTCCTCGGCGGTTCGGCGACGAATGTGGCCGTTGCCGCCGCCCGGCTCGGCCGTCGGAGCGCGGTCATCACCCGCACCGGACGGGACGCGTTCGGGGACTATCTCCACCACGCCCTGCGGGAGTTCGAGGTGGACGACCGGTGGGTGACACCGGTCGACCGGTGGCCCACCCCGGTGACGTTCTGCGAGATCTTTCCCCCGGACGACTTCCCGCTCTACTTCTACCGGCAGCCCAAGGCGCCCGATCTGGAGATCCACCCGGACGAGTTGGACCTGGACTCCATCCGGTCGGCACGGATCTTCTGGATGACGGGTACGGGCCTGTGCGAGGAGCCCAGCAGGGCCGCCACGCTGACGGCGCTGCGTACGCGCAGCGAGGCACGCGCACGCAACGCCGACGAGCGTCAGTCCGGGCAGCGGCCCGGAACCGCCGTCACCGTCTTCGATCTCGACTGGCGCCCGATGTTCTGGAAGGCACCGGGCGACGGCCCCGGCTCCGGCGCCCCGGCTTCCGAGGACTCCGCCCCCACCGGCGCGCCCGATGATCCGCGAGCCCTCATGGCCGTCGCCCGGCCCCTGTACGAGCAGGCCCTGCGCCACGCCACGGTCGCAGTCGGCAACCTGGACGAGTGCGAAGTCGCCGTCGGAGAGCGGGAACCGTACGCCGCCGCCCAAGCGCTCCTCGCCGCCGGACCCGAACTGGCCGTCGTCAAACAGGGCCCCAAGGGCGTTCTCGCCGTCCACCGCGACGGCACGACCGCCGAGGTGCCGCCCGTCCCCGTCGAGGTCGTCAACGGCCTCGGCGCCGGGGATGCCTTCGGCGGCGCCCTCTGCCACGGACTGCTGGCGGGCTGGGACCTGGAGCGCGTCATGCGGTACGCCAACGCCGCCGGTGCCATCGTCGCCGCCCGGCTCGCCTGCTCGTCCGCCATGCCGTACGCCAGGGAAGTCGTCCAGGTCCTCGGCGGCGGCCCCGTCCCCACGCCGGGAACGCTGCCCCCGGAGGCCGCCCTGTGACCCGAGTCGACGCGTCGGATCTCGTACGGATCCGTACGCACCACCCCGAGGCGGTCGCCGAGGCCGCCGCCCGCCGCAGCCGCCGCCCCCTGCTGCGCCCCGGCGGACGGCTGATGATCGTCGCGGCCGACCACCCGGCGCGTGGCGCCATGGCCGTCGGCAACCGCCGGCTGGCCATGGCCAACCGTGTCGACCTGCTGGAGCGTCTCTGCCTCGCGCTGTCCCGCCCCGGCGTGGACGGCGTCCTCGCCACCTCCGACATACTCGACGACCTGCTGCTCCTCGGCGCCCTGGAGGACCGCGTCGTCGTCGGTTCCATGAACCGAGGCGGCCTCGCCGGCGCCGCCTTCGAACTGGACGACCGCTTCACCGGTCACCGCGCCGAGGACATCGCCCGCCTCGGCTTCGACGCGGGCAAGCTGCTGCTGCGTATCGACTACGAGGACGAGCGCTCGGCGGACACCCTCCTGTCGGCCGCGCGCGCCGTGGACGCCATGGCGGAGCGCCGGCTGCCGGTCTTCGTCGAGCCGTTCATCTGCCGCCGCAGGGACGGACGGCTCAGCAACGACCTGACGGCCGAGGCGGTGACCCGCTCCATCGCCATCGCCTCCGGCCTCGGCGGCACCTCCGCGTACACCTGGCTGAAACTGCCCGTCACCGAGAATCCCGACGACATGGCCCGGGTGATGGAGACGTCCACCCTGCCCGCCGTCCTGCTCGGCGGTGAGATCGGCGACGACCAGGAGGGCGCGTACGAGAAGTGGCGCAAGGCGCTGCGCCTGCCCACGGTGCAGGGCCTGGTCGTGGGGCGCTCGCTCCTCTATCCGGTGGACGGCGACGTCGCGGCGGCGGTCGACACCGCCGTGGGCCTGTTGTAGGGGGCCCGGGGCCGGCGGACGGAGCGGCTGTAGGGGTCACGGGGAGAGTAGGCAGACGTGCGGAGGGATACGGAACGACCATGACGACGGACACCGACACCGGCTCGGACACCGGCTCCGACGGTGAGTTCCTGGAACGGCACGTGCGCGCGGGCAGCGCGGCGAACGGACCGTACGCGCTCGACATCGAGCCGCGCCGGGCCGGCTGGCTGCACAGCGCCCTGCGCGTCCTCGACCTGCCGCCCGGCGGTACACACACGCTGGACAGCGGGGGCAGTGAGTGGATCGTGCTTCCGCTCAACGGCGGTTGTACGGTGCACACGCAAGGCGAGATCTTTGAACTGCTGGGCAGAGAAAGCGTGTTCAGCTCCGTCACGGACTTCGCGTACGTTCCGCGTGACGCCCACGCCCAGATCGCCTCCGGTGCGGGAGGCCGCTTCGCCCTGGCAGGAGCGAAGTGCGAGCGACGACTCCCCGCTCGCTACGGCTCCGCACCGGAGGTTCCGGTCGAACTGCGGGGCAGCGGCAACTGTTCCCGCCAGGTCAACAACTTCGCCGCCGCCGACACCTTCGACTGCGACCGGCTGATCGCGGTCGAAGTCCTCACGCCCGGCGGCAACTGGTCGTCGTACCCGCCGCACAAGCACGACGAGAACCACCCCGGCGTCGAGTCGGAGCTGGAGGAGATCTACTACTTCGAGATCGAGGACGGCGGCCTCGGCTACCACCGCGTCTCGCCCTCCAGGCCCGGCGGTACGGATGTCCTCGCCGAGGTCCGGACCGGCGACACCGTCCTCATCCCCGACGGCTGGCACGGCCCCTCCATCGCCGCCCCCGGCCGCACCATGTACTACCTCAACGTGATGGCCGGACCGGGCGAGACCAGACAGTGGCTGATCCGCGACCACCCCGACCACGGCTGGATCCGCGACACCTGGCCCGGACAGGCGGTCGATCCCCGGCTGCCGATGTACGGAGCCCCGCGACAGCCGGCGCCGCAGCGACCGCCGAGCCACCCTCCTTATGAGGACAAGGACGAGGAGACCCACCGATGAGTACGCGCCGCCTCACCGTGGCCCAGGCGCTGATCGCCTTCCTGTCCCGCCAGTACACCGAACGCGACGGCAGCCGCCGCCGGCTGATCGACGCCACCTGGGGCATCTTCGGCCACGGGAACGTCGCGGGCATCGGCCAGGCGCTCGTCCAGGCCGGCCCGGACATGCCGTACTTCCAGGGCCGCAGCGAACAGGCCATGGTCCACGCCGCCGTCGGCTACGCCCGCCAGAGCAACCGCCTCTCCACCCACGCCGTGACCACCTCCATCGGCCCCGGCGCCACCAACCTCGTCACCGGCGCGGCCCTCGCCACCATCAACCGGCTGCCCGTGCTGCTGCTCCCCGGCGACATCTTCGCGACGCACCCCGCCGACCCCGTCCTCCAGCAGCTCGAAGTGCCCCACGCGGGCGACGTCTCCGTCAACGACGCGCTCCGCCCGGTGTCGAAGTACTTCGACCGCGTCTCGCGGCCGGAGGCGCTCATCCCGGCCGCGCTCGCGGCCATGCGGGTCCTCACCGACCCCGCCGAGACCGGCGCGGTGACCCTAGCCCTGCCGCAGGACGTACAGGCGGAGGCGTACGACTGGCCGGAGGAGTTCTTCGCCGAGCGCGTCTGGCGGGTCCGCAGGCAGGGCCCCGATCCGTACGAACTCGCCGACGCCGCCGAGGCCGTGCGCGCCGCGAGGCGTCCGCTGCTCGTGGCGGGCGGCGGCGTCCACCACAGCGCGGCCGAGGACGCATTGGCCGCCTTCGCGACGGCGACCGGCATCCCCGTCGCCTCCACCCAGGCAGGCAAGGGCTCCCTGCGCCACGACCATCCGGCGGACGTCGGCGCGATCGGCCACACCGGCACCGCCACCGCCGACGAACTGGCCCGCACCGCCGACCTGGTGATCGGCGTCGGCACCCGCTGGTCCGACTTCTCCACGGCGTCCGCGACGCTCTTCTCGAATCCGACCGTCCGTTTTCTCAACATCAACGTCACCGGCTTCGACGCCCACAAGCTCGCCGCCGCCCCCCTCGTCGCCGACGCCCGCACCGCCCTGGAAAAACTCACCGCGGCCCTCCCGGACCACCGCGTGGACGCCGCCTACGCCACCGAGTACGCGGAGGACAAGGAGCGCTGGGAGCACCGCGTCGACGCGGCCTTCGACACCTCGGAGGACCTGGTACGGCCCACCCAGCCACAGGTCCTCGGGCTGCTCGACGCGCTCGTCAGGGACGAGGACATCGTCATCAACGCGGCGGGATCGCTCCCCGGCGACCTCCACAAGCTGTGGCGCTCCCGCTCCCGCGACCAGTACCACGTCGAGTACGGCTATTCGTGCATGGGTTACGAGATTCCGGCCGCCATCGGCGTGATGCTGGCCGACCCGGGGCGCCCGGTCTGGGCACTGGTCGGCGACGGCACATATCTGATGAATCCCACCGAGATCGTCACCGCCGTCCAGGAACGCCTCCCACTGAAGCTGGTGATCCTTCAGAACCACGGCTACGCGTCGATCGGCGGTCTCTCCGAGTCCGTCGGGGCGGAACGGTTCGGTACGGCGTACCGCTTCCGGGAGGCCGACACCGTCGGCTCGCCGACCTACACGGGCGATCCCCTCCCGGTCGATCTCGCCGCCAACGCGGCCTCGCTCGGGATGCGCGTGATCCGCGCCAAGACCATCCGTGACCTGCGCGAAGCCCTTGTCCTCGCGCGCGCGTCCGACGTCCCCACATGTGTCTACGCGGAGACCGAAACGGCAGACACTGTGTCGGGCGCGCCCCCCGCGCAGGCGTGGTGGGATGTTCCCGTGGCCGAGACGGCGACCCGCGCGCCGGCGGTCACAGCACGCGAGGAGTACGACCGGAAAGCCGCCGCCCGCCGCCGCCACCTCTGACCGATGGACCCGAAGGAGCAGGCAATGAAGACCGTCAACCACTGGATCGGTGGCAAGACCGTCGAGGGCGCGTCGGGCAACTGGGGCCAGGTCACCGACCCGGCGACCGGCGCGGTCACCACACAGGTCGCGCTCGCCTCCGCGGAGGAGGTCGACGCCGCCGTCACGGTGGCGAAGGCCGCGTACGGCACCTGGGGCACGTCCTCCCTCTCCACGCGCACCGGCATCCTGTTCAGCTATCGCGCACTCCTCGACGCGCACCGTGACCAGATCGCCGCGCTGATCACCGCCGAGCACGGCAAGGTCCACTCCGACGCCCTGGGCGAGGTCGCGCGCGGGCTGGAGATCGTCGAGCTGGCCTGCGGGATCACCACCCAGCTCAAGGGCGAGCTGTCGACACAGGTCGCCAACCGGGTCGACGTCTCCTCGATCAGGCAGTCGCTGGGCGTCGTCGCCGGCATCACGCCCTTCAACTTCCCCGCGATGGTGCCGATGTGGATGTTCCCGCTCGCCATCGCCTGCGGCAACACCTTCGTACTGAAGCCGAGCGAGAAGGACCCGTCGGCGGCCAATCTGCTGGCCGAACTCGCCGCCGAGGCGGGCCTGCCGGACGGGGTCCTCAACGTCGTCCACGGCGACAAGGTGGCCGTCGACTCCCTCCTCGCACACCCGGACGTCGCTGCGGTCTCCTTCGTCGGCTCGACGCCGATCGCCCGCTACATCCACGCCACCGCCTCCGCCAACGGCAAGCGCGTCCAGGCCCTCGGCGGCGCCAAGAACCACATGCTGGTCCTCCCGGACGCCGACCTGGACGCGGCGGCGGACGCGGCCGTCTCGGCGGCGTACGGCTCCGCGGGCGAGCGCTGCATGGCCATCTCGGCGGTCGTCGCGGTGGGCGCCATCGGCGACGAACTCGTGAGCAAGATCCGCGAACGCGCCGAGAAGATCAAGATCGGCCCCGGCACCGACCCGGCCTCCGAGATGGGCCCGCTGATCACGGCCGCCCACCGCGACAAGGTCGCGTCGTACGTGACGGGCGCCGCCGCACAGGGCGCCGAAGTCGTCCTGGACGGCACCGGCCTGCGCGTCGAGGGGTACGAGGACGGCCACTGGATCGGCCTGTCCCTCCTCGACCACGTCTCGACCGACTCCGACGCCTACCGCGACGAGATCTTCGGCCCGGTGCTCTGTGTGCTGCGCACGGAGACGTACGACGACGGCGTCGCCCTCATGAACGCCTCACCGTTCGGCAACGGCACGGCGATCTTCACCCGCGACGGCGGCGCTGCCCGCCGCTTCCAACTGGAGGTCGAGGCGGGCATGGTCGGCGTGAACGTGCCGATCCCGGTGCCGGTGGGCTACCACTCCTTCGGTGGCTGGAAGGACTCGCTCTTCGGCGACCACCACATCTACGGCAACGACGGCGTGCACTTCTACACCCGCGGCAAGGTCGTCACAACCCGCTGGCCGGACCCGGCGGACGCCCCGTCGGGCGTGGACCTGGGCTTCCCCCGCAACCACTGACCCACCCAACTCCGCCGAGCGGCGCAGCTACCGTGCCGCAGCGACCAAGCCGGCCGATCGTCTCCAACAGACAGGCAGTCGCAGGAAGGGCCAAGGTTATTCGGTGCCAGTTCTGGCCTGGTGCAGCAGCTGAGCCACCAGCAGGGCGCCTCCCGTCGCCGCCCCTACCGCTCCCACAGCCAGGAAACTGCGGGGGGAGCGCCAGGACAGTACCGACCACCGCGATTGCGCGGAGAACAACGATCCTGTACTCAGCCACGACCCGGTGGAGATCAGCGACAGGGAGGACCCGATCGAGCCGACCGACAGGGCACTTCCGATCGAGCCGATCGACAAGACCGACCCGACGGACCCCACGGACAGCACCGATCCCACCGAGCCGATCGACAACACCGAGTCCTGAGACCACAACGAAAGCGCTGAAACTGAGGAGCGAGGGCGGACCGACCGTACGGACAGCTTTGTCATGAGGCCATTTTGCCCGCCGGTCGCTCTGTCTCAGGGTTGTTTGTCGATGACGCGGGTCTCGGGTGGGAATCTTCCGGCGTCTGGCTCAGGTGCCGCCCCGCATCCGGATTCAGGGAACGAGGTGGCCCCCGGCGCGGAACAGTTCGTACCACTCGGCCCGGGTGAGCTGGAGTTCGGAGCCCTGGGCGGCGCCCGCGACGCGCTCCGGGCTGGTGGTGCCGAGGACGACCTGCATCCGAGCGGGGTGGCGGGTGATCCAGGCGGTCGCGATCGCGATGGCGGGGACGTCGTACTTGCCGGCGAGGCGGTCGATAGCGGCGTTGAGCTCGGGGTAGTCCGGCGAGCCGAGGAAGACACCCGTGAAGAAACCGGCCTGGAAGGGAGACCACGCCTGGATGGTGATGTCGTTCAGCCGGCAGTAGTCCACGATCCCGCCGCCGTCGAGGGTGGCCGACTGCCGTTCTGCGAGCATGTTCGCAGCGACCCCTTGAGCGATGATCGGCGCGTGTGTGATCGAGAGCTGAAGCTGGTTGGCCACGATGGGCTGACGCACGTACTTGCGCAGCAGGTCGATCTGGCGTGAGGTCTGGTTCGAGACACCGAAGGCGCGCACCTTGCCCGAGGATTCGAGCTCATCGAAGGCGCGGGCAACCTCTTCGGGCTCGACAAGCGCGTCGGGGCGGTGCAGCAGCAGGATGTCGATGCGGTCGGTCCGCAGGGCCGCGAGTGAGCCCTCGACCGATTTGACGATGTGTTCGTAAGAGAAGTCGTAGTACGGCCCGTCCGTCACGATTCCCGCTTTGGTCTGGATCGTGATCTCGTCGCGCTGCGACGGGGTCAGTGCCATCGCGTCGGCGAAGCGCCGTTCACAACCGTGCAGCTCGCCGCCGTAGACGTCGGCGTGGTCAACGAAGTCGATGCCCGTATCGCGCGCGGTGCGGACGAGTTCGCGGACGTCGTCGTCCGTCTTGTCGGCGATACGCATCAGGCCGAGTACGACGTTCGGCGCGAGGATGTCGGTGCCGGGCATGGTGAAGGTCTTCACGACGGCTTTCCTTTCGGGTGTTCAGATCTGCGCGGTACAAACGGGGTCACCTTAGAGGGCGGAGGATCCATCGGTGCCGAGCAGCGCGCTGTGGCGCTACGCCGATGAGGCCCCCGAAGCCGTGTCCCCCTGCTCCGCGATCGACCGCCTGAAACCGGCGTGCCGGGCAAGTCGAGTTCTCGCCATGCTATGTGCGCAAGCCGGGAGGAGCGGCAGTATGGAAGGCATGACGGACATGGTGAATTCAGCCCAGGCCGAGGCGTGGAACGGCTATGAGGGCAGGCACTGGGCAGAGCACCAAGATCGGTACGACAATCTGAACGATGCCGCCAATGCTCCGCTGCTCGAAGCGGCCGGCATAAAGGAGGGTGATCGGGTCCTCGATGTCGGGTGTGGGAACGGTCGGGTCACCCGGCTCGCCGCGCGCCGGGGGGCTCGGGCCGTCGGGATCGATCTGTCGGCGCCCATGCTGGCGCGGGCCAGGGAGTCCGCGGTGGCGGAGGAGGTCGAGGACGTCACGTTCGTTCAGGGCGACGCGCAGGTGTACGACTTCGAGGAGGAGTCCTTCGATATCGCCGTGAGCCGCTTCGGGGTGATGTTCTTCGCCGATCCCGCAGCCGCGTTCCGCAACATCGGCAATGCGTTACGGCCTGGTGGACGGCTCGCCTTCGTCTGTCCGCAGTCGTTCAGCCTCATGGACCAGGCGGTGATCTTCGCAGCGATCGGCACCCAGGTCACCCTGCCCGCCGTCAACGAGGACAGCAGGCACCAGCCTGCCTCCTTCGCCGACCCCGCGCACACCGAGCGGGTCCTCAGCGAGGCGGGTTTCAAGGGAATCGGGCTGCGTGCCCTGGCGCTGACCCAGCACTGGGGCAAGGACGCCTCCGACGCCTCCGCGTTCCTCATGGGATGGGGGCCGCTGCAACACTGGCTGACCCTGGCCGATGCCGACGAGCGGACGCGTACGCGCGCGCACGATGCGGCGACGGAAGCCTTCCACGCCTTCGAGACCCGGCAGGGGGTACATCTGACCAGCCGTCTGTGGCTCGTCACCGCCGAGCGGCCCTAGGCCCTGTCCGGGAACTCCCAGGTCAGCATCGCGAAGCGACCCTCGTCACGCGCACCGGCCGCGCGGTAGGTCGCCAGTGCCGGATCGTTGTCGGTGTCCACGCCCACCCACATGTCGTAGCAGCCGCGCTCGCGCGCGATGTCCGCCAGAGCGTCCGTCAGTGCCCGTCCGATGCCCCGCCGCCGGTACGGCTCGTCCACCGACAGCTCGTACAGGCACATTTCGCCCCCCTTGTCCGGATGCAGCATCTCGATGCCGGAGACGAATCCAGCCGGGACCCCTTCCACATAAGCCATCAGCAGCAGATGACCCGGAGCGGCGAGAAAGCGCTCCGCCCACTCGGGCCGCGGCGGGCTGTCGTACAGATGCTGGGCGGCGACGAGTTCGGCGACCGTCGTCGCTCGGCGGATCTCCATGCCGGTCATATGGCTCGTCTCCCTCGTGCGTCGGCGGGCGCGTGAACCCCTACGGAGCCTCGGGGGCCGCGTACCGCGCCCGGTGTACGGCGACGCTACCGCGTACTCCCCGAGGAGGTTCCTGAGTTCCGACCGGTGTAAGCGCGGGCGGCTCGCGGTGCCGTTTAGGGTTCAAGGATGGAGATCCCAACCCCCCGGCGGCCACGGCTGCGCAAACGATGGCTCGCGGGCATGGCCGCGGCTGCCGTGCTCGTCGGCGCCGGCACCTGGTCCGCCGTCGCCTCGGACAGCGCGCCGACCGTGCACCGAGCCGACCAGATGATGGAGATGCCCGGCGCCAGGATCGACACCTCGTACTTCACCGCGGGTGACGGCGGCGGCGACAACCGCAGGCCGGCGGTCCTGCTCGGCCACGGGTTCGGGGGCAGCAAGAACGACGTAAGGAAGCAGGCCGAGAAGCTCGCGCGCGACGGATTCGCCGTGCTGACCTGGTCCGCACGGGGATTCGGGAAGTCCACCGGCAAGATCGGACTCAACGACCCGGCCCACGAGGTCAAAGACGTCTCCCGGATGATCGACTGGCTCGCCGAGCGTCCCGAGGTCCAGCTCGACGCCGACGGCGACCCGCGCGTCGGCATGAGCGGAGCCTCCTACGGAGGAGGCATCGCGCTGCTCGGCGCGGGATACGACCCGCGCGTCGACGCGATAGCGCCGGTGATCACCTACTGGAATCTCGCCGACTCCCTCTTCCCCAACGGCGTCTTCAAGAAGCTCTGGGCCGGGATCTTCTTCTCCACCGGCGGTGGCTGCGACACCTTCGAGAAGCAGCTCTGCGAGATGTACGAGCGGGTCGCCGTCGCCGGGAAGCCCGACGCGGCGGCCGGTGAACTCCTCGCGGAGCGCAGCCCGTCCGCGATCGGCGACCGCATCAAGGTGCCGTCGCTGATCATCCAGGGGCAGACCGACTCCCTCTTCCCGCTCGGCCAGTCCGATGTCATGGCGAAGACGATCAAAGCCAACGGCGCCCCTGTCTCCGTCGACTGGATGGCCGGTGGCCACGACAGCGGAACCGCCGAGACCGGCCGCATCGAGAGCCGTATCTCCTCCTGGTTCGACCGCTATCTCAAGAAGGACACCGGCACCGACACCGGGCCCGCCTTCCGCGTCAGCAGGACCGGCGGCGTCGACTCGACCGACGGCCAGGCGCTGTTGAGAGGCGCGACCAGCGACAGCTATCCCGGGCTGAGGAGCGGGACGACGGACGTCCCGCTGTCAGGCTCCCCGCAGTCGTTCGAGAATCCCGCGGGTGCGAGCCCGCCCGCCATTTCCACCGTGCCGGGACTCGGCGGCGGACTGTCCCAGCTGACGACGTTCGGTCTCGGCATCGCCCTGGACTTCCCCGGGCAGTACGCCCGCTTCGACTCCGCGCCGCTCGACCGCTCGCTCCAGGTCACCGGCTCACCGACCGTCCGGGTCGGCGTCAAGGCCGACACCGACGACGCCGTGCTCTTCGGCAAGGTCTACGACGTCGGGCCCGACGGCCGCCAGCAGGTACTGCCCTCACAACTCGTGGCCCCCATCCGGGTCGACGGCGTCAAGGAGGGCAGCGGCAGGACCGTCGACGTGACGCTGCCGGCCATCGACCACAAGGTGGAGGCCGGGCACCGGCTGCGGGTCGTCTTCGCCGCGACCGACCTCGCCTACGCCTCTCCGGCCGCCCCGGCCACCTACACCGTCACCGTGGACGGCGACCTGTCCGTACCCAGGGCGCCCGCCCTCGCCACCGCCGCGCCGACCCTCGCCTGGTGGGTCTGGGGCCTGCCGCTGGCGGGTGCGCTGATCGCCGCGGTGCTGCTGCTCACCGCGCGCCGCCGCGTCAGTGCTCCGGCACCCGACCCGGCACTGGCCGACGTACCGCTTCAGATCACGGACCTGTCGAAGCGCTACGCCAAGTCCGCGGACCGCTATGCCGTACGGGACCTCTCCTTCCGTGTCGAGAAGGGTCAGGTGCTCGGGCTCCTCGGCCCGAACGGCGCGGGCAAGACCACGACCCTGCGCATGCTGATGGGCCTCATCACCCCCGACGGGGGAGACATCCGGGTCTTCGGGCACTCCATCAGGCCCGGCGCCCCGGTCCTGTCCCATGTCGGTGCCTTTGTCGAGGGCGCGGGCTTCCTGCCGCACCTGTCCGGGCGGGACAACCTGGAGCTGTACTGGCGGGCGACCGGCCGTCCCGCCGAGGACTCGCACATCGAGGAGGCCCTGGAGATCGCCGGACTCGGCGACGCCCTCGCCCGCGCCGTACGCACCTACTCGCAGGGCATGCGGCAGCGCCTCGCGATCGCACAGGCGATGCTCGGCCTGCCGGACCTTCTCATCCTGGACGAGCCGACCAACGGCCTCGACCCGCCGCAGATCCGCGAGATGCGCGACGTGATGATCCGCTACGCGGCCAACGGCCGGACCGTCATCGTCTCCAGCCATCTCCTCTCCGAGGTCGAACAGACCTGTACGCACCTGGTGGTCATGGACCGCGGCAGGCTCGTCCAGGCGGGTCCCGTCGCCGAGATCACCGGCTCCGGCGACACCGTGCTGGTCACCACGAACGGACAGGTGCCCGACCCGGTGGTCGACAAGATCGCCGCCATGTCCGGGATCGCGTCGGCCATCCGTACGGACGAGGGGCTGCTCGTACATCTCGACGGGGCCAGCACCAACACCCTGGTCGCCGAACTCATGCGGCTGGACGTGGCGCTGACCGGCGTCGGACCGCACCGTCGTCTGGAGGACGCCTTCCTCACTCTCATCTCAGGAGCCTCCGCATGAGCACGCTGACCGAATCGGCTCCGGGCTACCGGGCGGGCCGCACCCTCCCGTTCGGTGTCGAACTCGTACGACAGCTCAAGCGCAGACGGACGATCGCGATGGGCGGAGTGCTCGCCGCCCTGCCCTTCGTGCTGATCGTGGCCTTCGCCATCGGCGGGACGCCGGGAGGCGACGAGGGGGGTGGCGGGGGCGGCAGCCGGCTGAACCTGATGGACACCGCGACCTCGTCCGGCGCCAACTTCGCCGCCACCTGCCTCTTCGTCTCCGCGGGCTTCCTTCTGGTCGTGCCCGTCGCGCTCTTCTGCGGGGACACCGTGGCCTCCGAGGCGAGCTGGTCCTCGCTCCGCTATCTCCTCGCCGCTCCCGTGCCGCGTGCCCGCCTCCTCTGGAGCAAGCTGGCGGTGGCGCTCTCGATGAGTCTGGCGGCGATGGTGCTGCTGCCGCTCGTCGGGCTTGCGGCGGGCACCGCCGCGTACGGCTGGGGGCCGCTGGAGCTGCCCACCGGGGGGTCCCTGGCGACGGCGGACGCCGTGCCACGGCTGGCGATCGTGGTCGGTTTCATCTTCGTCTCCCAACTGGTCACCGCCGGCCTCGCCTTCTGGCTCTCCACGAAGACCGACGCCCCGCTCGGTGCGGTCGGCGGCGCGGTCGGTCTGACGATCATCGGCAATGTCCTGGACCAGGTGACGGCGCTGGGGAATTGGCGGGACTTCCTGCCGGCGCACTGGCAGTTCGCCTGGGCGGACGCGCTCCAGCCCCAGTTGGAGTGGAGCGGCATGCTGAAGGGGTCGGCGATCTCGGTGACGTACGCCCTGGTGCTCTTCGCGCTCGCGTTCAGGAAGTTCTCCCGCAAGGACATCGTGAGCTGAGCGCCCGGCCGCGTTCATACCCAGCCCCGACGAGCCGCTTCCGCCCCCGCGCGGAAGCGGCTCGTCGTGCCTAGGGCGGTGAGCAGCTCGCCGACCCGACGGCTGTACGTACGGGGCGACATGCCCAGCCGCGCTGCCGCCGCCTCGTCGGTGAGCCCGCACAACATGGCATCGAGGACGGGCCGTAACCGCTGGGGGAGGACGCCCGGTTCGAGGTCCGCGTCGTGTCCGGTCTCCGCGTCGACAGGCGCCGGGCCCGTCACCGGGTCACGGAGCGCACCCTCCGGCGGGTCCGCCGCCACGTGAACATCCTCGCCGCTGTCCCACCAGTGCTGATGGATACGGACCAGGGCCCCGACGACGACGGGGTCCCGGATCAACAGGACCCCGTTGAAGTGGAGATCGAAGTCGAGGGGGACCGCGGCCGTCGTACGGTCCACGAGGACCATCTTGAACGGGATCGACTCCGTCTGCCGCGCGCCGCAGGCCAGGGCGCGCAGCGCGGGCGGCAGCACCGCCAGGCTGCGGCGCGGCACGATCCGGCGGACGGTGAGTGGAAGCGCGGGCAGGGGAGCGGTACCGCTGCCGGAGACCGCCGAGCTTTCGGAGCCGTCTTCTCCCTCGGAGCCCGCTCCGGAGCCGGCATCGGCGTGCGTCTCCGCTTGGGTCTCGTGCCGCGCCTGCGGGGCCGCCCGTTCCGCGGCAGCGCGTACGCACTCGGTGGCGAACTCCAGGAACGGCGACGGGAGGCACTTCCCCATCGAACTGCCCGGATCGTCGAACGCCAGCAATTCCTGACGCGCGGAACGGACGAGCGCCGCCAGCGCGGCGGCCACCTGGTGGGTGCCGCGGACCGGCCGGCCCGCCGGTCGGAGAGCCTCCACCGTGTCCCTCGCGTCCCCCCGCAGTGTGCTTCTCGTCGGCGCCGACCTGTCGAGTACCGAACCTGGAACATGTGCCACGGCCGACCACCCCCGCCGTCCCCTTGGAGCCGTACGCCACTTAATGTACCCATGAGACTGCGCACCGTGACAAGGCCAGTTCAGAGAGTGGCGACTCCATGCCAACGTGGTCGATTCACGCATCAACGGCGCGGGTCGGTATACGACTTCACGCGATGACGGCGGAGACGACCGGGCGGTGACCTGCGACTCCCCTGGCCCGTTGCCGCATCGAGATTCATCCGCAACCTCCGGTGGCGGTCCGGCCGGCCCTCTCGGCCGTCACATCCACAAGTGCTGACGATTCCAGGGGGGACCGTGACGAAGCTCCGAACGAGGACGAAACTCCACACGCGGACGTATCGAGGAGCGCTGGTCGCGCTGCTGGCCGGCGGTCTGCTGCTCACCGGCTGCTCGGGCGACGACGGACAGAACACGAAGGCGATCGACGCGTCGGCCCGCGACGCACCCGGCACGGGAGCGGGCGCGGGGTCAGCGGCGGGCTCCGGTGCCGCCGGCCCGGCCGACGGGGTCGAACAGGGCGAGGGGCAGCGGGACGGAGAACAGAAACAGCGGGACGACCAACCGGAAGGGCGGTTCGCACCCGAGCCGGACTACCTGTCGACGTTCGCCCTCGACGTGGACACCGCCTCCTACGGATACGCGCTCCGCACCCTCGGCGAGGGACGGTTGCCGGACCCGGGCACCGTGCGGCCCGAGGAGTTCGTCAACAGCTTCCGCCAGGACTACGAGCGTCCCGAGGGCGACGGCTTCTCCGTCACGGTCGACGGCGCCGCCGCGCCGGGAGCGGACGACGACTGGTCCCTCATGCGCGTCGGGCTGGCCACCCGCCAGGCCGACCACAAGGGCGA
This sequence comes from Streptomyces sp. NBC_01716, assembly GCF_036248275.1. Lineage (NCBI taxonomy): Bacteria > Bacillati > Actinomycetota > Actinomycetes > Kitasatosporales > Streptomycetaceae > Streptomyces > Streptomyces sp. NBC_01716. Next base: position 5,807,831 of record NZ_CP109181.1, read on the forward strand.
ACGCCCGCCTGCCGCACTGACGTTCGTCATCGACATCTCCGGCTCCATGGCCGAGCCCGGCCGCCTCGACCTCGTCAAGGAATCACTCGGCATCCTTACGGACGAGCTGGGCGGCGACGACTCGATCGCTCTGGTGACCTTCAGCGACCAGGCCGAGACCCGGCTGCCGATGACTCGTGTCGCCGACAGCCGCTCCCGGATCCACGACGTCATCGAGGAGCTGGAACCCGCCCAGTCGACCAACGTCGGGGCAGGCGTCGAGACCGGCTACGACGAGGCCGTGGAGGGCCGCAGGAGCGGCGCGACCAACCGGGTCGTCCTGCTGTCGGACGCGCTGGCCAACACCGGCGAGACGCAGGCGGACGCGATCCTCGAACGCATCGAGGACGAGCGGACCGAGCACGGCATCACCCTCTTCGGCGTCGGGGTCGGCAGCGACTACGGCGACGCCCTGATGGAGCAGCTGGCCGACAAGGGCGACGGACACACGACGTACATCTCCGACAGGGAACAGGCCAGGAAGGTCTTCGTCGACCAGCTCCCCATGAACGTCGAACTGCGCGCCAGGGACGCCAAGGCGCAGGTCGCGTTCGACAGCGGCGCGGTCGAGCGCTTCCGGTTGATCGGCTACGAGAACAGGGCTGTCGCCGACGAGGACTTCCGGAACGACCGGGTGGACGGCGGCGAGGTCGGTCCCGGGCACACGGTGACGGCGCTGTACGCGGTCAAGCTGCGGCCCGGCGCGAGCGGTGAGGTGGCCAAGGCGACGGTGCGCTGGCTGGACCCCGGGACCCGGGCACCGCGCGAGCGGTCGGGCTCGATCGGCGTGAGCGCGGTCGACGCCCGGCTCTGGGGTGACGCCGAGCCGCGGCTTCAGGTCACGGCCGTCGCCGCGTACTTCGCGGAGTCCCTTCGGGGAGAGTCCGCGGACGGAGACGCGATGTCCTACGAAGGTCTGCCCGGTGCACCCGGTCTCGGTGAACTGGAGAAGCGGGCGCGGACGTTGGCCGCCTCCACGGAGGACGGATCGGTGAAGGAGCTGGCGGAGGCGATCGGTCAGGCGAGCCGCGCGCGGGGCTGAACGCGCGCTGTTCCCAGGGCCGGGCACCGCCGGAGGTCCGGCCCTGGGAACAGCTGCGGGAGCGGCCCGGGGCCAGTCCCGGAGTGGCCCCCGCAGAAGTCGTGCGGCTGCGCGGTGAGACCTCCGCGGGATGCCCGCGAAAACGGTGCTGCGCCGCCCCTCGCGACGCGCCATGATGTGCGGCATGGCCTCTGTCCTGCTCGCGCTCGCCGTCATCTTCACCGGTCTGTACGCCGGGATGATGCTCATCTTCCTCACCGGGATCATGCCCGCGTTGGCGCGGCTGACGGACGGGCAGTTCGTCGTGGCCATGCGCCGGCTCAACGAGGAGGTCCCGCGCGGGCTGTTCCTGCTCGTGTTCCTCGCCGAGGTGGCCTTCCCGATCGCGGCGCTCGCTGTTCCCGTCGACGACCGCTCGGACACCCATCTGTGGCTGCTGGTGGCCGGGTTGGTCTGCGTGGTCGTCAACCACCTCGTCACCATCGCCGGTAACATCCCGCTCAACAACGCCCTGGCGTCCTCCGAGTCGGCACCCGAGACCCACCCCGACTCCGCCGTGCGCGAGGCCTTCGAGAGCCGCTGGAACCGCTTCCACGCCGTCCGCACCCTCTTCGCCGTCGCGGGGTTCGCGCTGATCGTCAGCGCCTCGCTGTCGTGACGGTGAACAGCCCCACCGACTCCCGCCGACTGGCGACTTCCGTGAACCCGGCCTGAGCGGCCCACTGTTCGGCCAGCTCCACGGGCCGGCACTTCATCTCCCACAGAACGCCCTCACGGTTCGGCAGTACGTTCGCGATGAACTCCAGCTGAGGGTGGTGGGTCTGGGTCGTGAAGACCAGCACGCCGCCCGGTGCGAGCAACTCTCGCAGCCGCGCCACCGACGCGGCGATGACGGCGTCGTCCAGAAGCAGTTCGTAGAGACCCGAGACGACAATGACGTCGGGCGCGGGGGAGCCGGGGGCCGGGGCGAGGGCGTCTCCGTAGACGTACGAGATCCCCGTCAGCCCTCGCTCGGCCGCCTGGCGCTCTCCCTGCGCGAGACCCGCGCGGTCCATGTCGCGGCACTCGACGTGCAGGGAGCCGGGCGCGTACTCGGCGAGCAGGTCCTGGACGTAGCGTCCGGGCCCGGACGCCACGTCCAGTACGCGCAGACCACCGTTCGCACCACCGTCGGCGCCACCGCGCCGCGCGATCTCCTTACGGAGGACGTCTTTCAGCAGCTCGCGGCGGGCCCGGATCGCGCGCCATCCGACGGCGTTCAGATATACGCGGTCGATGAGGTGTCCCACGACGGGAAAGCCGCCGGCCTTGTTGACGTACACGTAGTCCAGCATCGATCCGCTGTCGAAGCCGTGCCGGAATCCGATGCGGATCCCGGCACTCGCCCGCCCGACGGTGCCGAGGAGTACGCGCATCGCCGCCCACCGCGCGCGGTTGAGCGGACCGGTCCGCTTGCGAGGGGTCAGGTTCGGGTGGCTTTGGGGTTCCTGGGTCGTGCTCGTCTTCGTCATGCGCAACAGCGTCGGCCCGGAGTGCGGGCCTCGGTATCCGCGCGGCTACTCGGGCGGCGCGTGAGTAGTTCTGCGTACGCTCCACTCGAAACTGCCCCGGCACACCAGCACACCCGCCGAGTCGACGACCTCGGTGCGTGTGGTCACGCGGGCCCTGTCCGTCTCGCGGGCCAGGACGGGACGCAGCGCGCGCGACGCCTCGTCGTCCAGGCGGCATGTCGCCACGAGCCTGCCGCGCGCCGGCGCGAGGAACTCCAAGGAGGCCTGCGCGCCGAGCGGTACGACCCCCTGGAACGCGTCCTCGCTCTCCCCGGCGGCGATGATCGCGGCGAGTCCGGCCGCGTCGATCAGTGCGGCCAGCCCGCCCGAGTGCAGCGAGCCGATCACGTTCGTCAACTCGTGGGGCGTGGTCAGCGCGACCTCCGCCGCGCCGTCGGCCGCACGCAGCACCTCGATACCGGCCGTTCGATGGGCCGGTACGGGCTCCAGAAGGGCGCGGGCCTGCTCGGTGACATCCACAACGAACCAGGCTGCCCGACGGGGGCCCGAGCGGGGCGACGGTGACATGACGAGCGGGCGAAATCATGGAGGGTACGGTGCGACGGTGGCCGCTCCTGTGACCGGCGGCGACAGCGAGGCGACACCGACCGGCTCCGGAGGACAGGGAAACCATGCCCGAAGTGGATGACGCGCCCGTGATCGTGAGCAGCACGCCCGGTTCGTTCGCGCGGAGCGTGCTGGCCGAGCGCCACCCCGCCCTCATCCAGCAGGTACGGGACGCCTTCCCGTGGTCCCCGGAGCGGCACCGTGCGCTCGACGCGCTGCTGCGCTCCTGTACGGAGGGCGTCATCGAACCGTTGGATCCCGGGGCGCACGACCGTGAGCGGTGGGACGCGTGGGGCGGCGAGTACTTCGGCAGGTCGTGGTTCGACGTGCCGTTCCTCTGGTCCGAGAGCTACTTCTACCGCCGACTCCTCGAAGCGGTCGGCTACTTCGCGCCGGGGCCCTGGCACGGCACCGACCCGTTCGCGCCCTTCAAACGGGCGGAGTTGTGCGGCTCGCTCGTCGACGACGAACTCGCCGCTCTCGACGCGCTCGCCGAACGGCCGGTGGAGGAGCGGGCCGCCGCGTACCTCCAGGCCTCGCTCTGGGGCAACCGCGCGGACCTCGGCTTCGCGGTCGGTTCACCGGGCGCGGCGGCCACCGTCGGCGCGGCGGGCGCGGCGCGCGGTGAGGATCCCCGGCCCCTCGTGGCGGATGACAGCGAGGTGCTGTGGTCGCTGCTTCCTACGGAGGGGACGCCCGCCGAGGGGACGCCCGCCGAGAGGCCGGCCGGCGGTGGCTCGTCCGGCTCCGCACGGACCGTCCACGTCATCGCGGACAACTCCGGCCGCGAGCTGATCCCCGACCTCGTCCTCATAGACCATCTCCTGACCACCGGTCGCGCGGACGAGGTCGTCCTGCATGTCAAGCCGTATCCGTACTACGTCTCCGACGCGACCATGGCCGACGTCGTCGACTGCGCGCGCCGTATCGCTCAGGCGTCCGGCAGCGCGGGCGAGGCGGGCAAGCGGCTCTGGACGGCGATGGGCGACGGGCGACTCGACGTACGAGCGCACGGTTTCTACTGCGCGCCGTTCCCGTACAGCGAGATGCCCGCCGATCTCCGGCGCGAGTTCGCGGGGGCCGCCTTGACGATCGTGAAGGGCGACCTCAACTACCGCCGCCTCGTGGGCGACCGGCTCTGGCCGCCGACCACGTCGTTCGCGGAGCGCACGGCCCACTTCCCGGGGCCGGTGGCGGCCCTGCGTACCCTGAAGTCCGATGTGATCGTCGGCCTCGACCCGCGCACGCCGGCACGACTCGAAGAAGCGGGCGCGAGCGGGGGCCCCTGGCGCACGAGCGGGACGCACGCGCTCGTTCAGGTCTCGCCGGGCAACGCGGGAACGTAGGTAACCAGAAGCCCAGAAGCCCAGAAGCCCAGAAGCCCAGAAACTCAGAAACTCAGAAATTCAGGAACGGACCTCGGAGGCAGGCGGCATGGCGCTCCAGATCAGCGCGACCAACCCGGAGCAGCCGGCCGTGCTCCTCGACCTGCCCTGGGGCATCCCGCTCGAAGAGTGGCCCGACGACTGCCTGGTGGCGCTGCCACGCGGCATCTCGCGCCACGTGGTGCGCTTCGCGGCAGCCGGGTCCGAGGTGCTGGCGGTCAAGGAGATCGCCGAGCGTCCCGCGGTGCGGGAGTTCGGGCTGCTCAGGGATCTGCACCGGCTGGGGATACCGGCGGTCGACCCGGTCGCGGTGGTGACGGGGCGGGTCGACGCGGACGGCAGGCCGCTGGAGTCCGCGCTGATCACGCGGCACCTCAAGGGCTCGCTGCCGTACCGCTCGATGTTCGAGTCCACAATGCGCCCGAGCACGGTCAGGCGCCTGATGGACGCGCTCGCCGTCCTCCTTGTGAGGCTGCATCTGACCGGCTTCGCGTGGGGCGACTGTTCGCTGTCCAACGCGCTCTTCCGGCGCGACGCGGGCGCGTACGCCGCGTATCTGGTGGACGCCGAGACGGGCGAGATCCAGCCGACGCTCAGCGCCGGCCAGCGAGACTACGACATAGAGCTGGCGCGCGTGAACATCGCCGGGGAGCTGATGGACCTGGAGGCCGCGGGCTCGCTGCATCCGTCGGTCGACCCGGTGCCGTTCGGGGCGGCGATCGTACGGCGCTACGAGGACCTGTGGCACGAGCTGACTCGGGAGTCCGTCTACCCGGTCGACAAGCGCCACTACATCGACCGCCGGATACGTCGGCTCAACGAACTGGGCTTCGACGTCGCGGAGATGCAGATGGAACGGTCGCCGAAGGGCGACACCGTCACCTTCCTGCCGAAGGTGGTGGACGCGGGCCACCACCAGCGCCAACTGCTGCGGCTGACGGGCCTGGACGCGGAGGAGAACCAGTCGAGGCGCCTGCTCAACGACCTGGAGAGCTGGATGGCCGGCCAGGACGACTACGCGCCGGGCGACCCGCTGGGCGCCCGCCCCGAGGTCCTGGCGCACCGGTGGGTACGCGATGTGTTCCGGCCGACCGTACGGGCGGTCCCGCTGGAGCTGCGGCGCACGACGGACGCGGCGCAGATCTACCACGAGCTGCTGGAACACCGGTGGTACCTGTCGGAGAGCGCCGGGCACGACGTGGGGCTGGACACGACCATCGAGGACTACGTCGCCAACGTACTGCCGGGCGGGCCGGGCCGGCCGGTGGAGTGAGCGGCCCCGCCGCGACGGGGGAAACGCGGCGGGACCTGGAGTGCGAATGCCCTGCGGTCCGCCGGTTACACCTGAGGATTCGTGTGGCGGGGGCCACTTGTCACCAGCTGTACTTCTTCGTGGGCTTCGACGGTGACAGCTCCGCGGCCGAGGGCCGTTGTCGTACCCCTGTGGCAAGGTGATTTCAGGTGCCGAACGACGGGCACCTCGCTACTCGTTGACCCCTGGCCGCAAGAGGAGCACACCCATGTCCGGACCCGGTCCCGACGCCGGCGGAGTCCTTGACTCCCTGACAGCGGTGGCAGCACTGCTGGCGCCCGACCAGCCCGCCGTCGCCGAGCAGACGCGTCGCGCGCACACCGACCCCGAGGGTTACGTGAGTACGTACGGGGACCGGCTGGACGACCGTGGCATCGACGAGCCGTTCCCGGGTCTCCCGTGGACAGCCCTCGTGGACGCGCTCACCGAGCACAAGCTGCTCGCCGAGTTCGACTGGAAGGAGGACGCGGACGAGATCCGGCGCGGGCTGGGCGAGCTGGTGTCGCGCCCGTCCGTCGATCCCTGGGTGCTCTTCGAGGACGGCGAGACGGACCTGCCGACCTACGACTTCCTTGAGGCGTGCGGCCGGCACTACCGCGAGGTCGGCGCGGCCCTCGTGGTGCTCGACATCGAGTCGGACTGCTACCCGGTGGCGTGCGTGCGCGCGAGGCGGGTCGACGAGCTGATATCGCTCGCCAAGGGCGCGGGCTTCGCCGTCTGGCCGCTGGGCGTCCCCAAGGCCTAGGGCGTGTTTTAGAAGTAGCGTCGTCCGCCCACTGGGCGGGGCCCACGGCGTCTGGTGCGTGCGATCGCAAGGCGGAGGATCATCCCCGTAGATGGACCGGACGTACTTGGATGACTCCGACAACGCAGCGAGCGCGCGTGCCAGGCGTCGTGGGCCAGACGGGACTTCTCAAACACGCCCTAGGACCCCGCCCACCCGGCCCTGGGCCCCCCGTGGGCCCTTGAGCCCTGTCTCTGGGCCCGGGGCCCGGCCTAATGTGCGTGGTGCTCCACGTGTACGTGTTGTGACTTTGGCCAATTCGCTGACGCACAAAGAGCGTTCGGGAGATCGGGGATACGGGGATGTCGTGGAAGCGGAGTCTTTTACGGAAGGAGGTCGGCGATGGCGCGGTTGGACCAGTTGCTCGGTACTGATTTCTACCATCGTCCGACGTCCGACACAGACGAGATAATTTACGGGGGACTCGACCACCCTGAGCACCGGGAGAGGGTTCCGGGGCTCATCGCGGTCATGGGTGATCGGGCGGCACCCGGCAAGGAGCGCTTCCTGGCCTGCGTGGCCCTGACGACGTGGGGAGAGCCGGCCGGATATCAGGCGGTGGTCGAGGCCGCCGTATGCGGCAAGCGGGCTCCTTGGTACGACGTTCTCGTCGACCGGAAATACTCGGTGGACAGCACCTTCGCCCAACTCGCCGTCGCCTTGGGCGACAGCAGGGAGATGGCGGAGGAGAAAGGGACGGTCACACAGCGGGATTCAGCTTTCCAGGCACTCGTGAGAATTGCCGACACCGAGTATTTCGAGGACCAACTCGGCGATCTCATGGACGAATCGACGGTGCGTCTGCTGCTCACGGACATCGCGGAGACGGCGGACAGAGGGGTCGGCTCCCTGACCGGAGCGGCCGACGTGCGGCCGAGATTCGACCTGGCCACTCAGCTTGTCGATCTCGCGGGCGCGGTCGCGCTGGTCGACGGGGCCCTCGCCGCGCGGCTCGCCACGACCGTCCTGGAGGTCGAGCCCTCACGGCGGGCGCTGGTGCACGCGGTCACGGTGCTGCACCGCTCCGGGGCACCGGAAGTACGGCGGCTCGGCGCGTACATGCTCGCGGTCGGCGACGAGCGCGTACGCGGGATGGCGACGGACGCGCTGCGTACGGCGTGAACTCTCAGACTGTGGCCGGGGTTCTTCCACGGGGGGAGAGCCCCGGTCACGTACCACCCCGTCCCGCGTTTAATACGAGGTGCGGTGAGGGTCGCGCTGGTTAGTGTGGCCTTCGTGATCGACGCGATGTTCCGGACGCTGCTGGCCGCCGCCCACGACGGCCGCTGGGAGCTCGTCACGGACGGCGAGTCCGAGGCAAGTGTCTTCCGCTCCGCCGACGGCTCGCGGTACGCCAAGTGCGTGCCCGCCCTCTCCGCGGCCTCGATGGAGGGAGAGCGCGACCGCGTCGACTGGCTCAGCGGTCAGGGCGTCCCGGGACCGCGCGTGCTCGACTGGCGCGTGACCGCCGATGCCGCCTGCCTGGTGACCAGCACGGTCGTGGGAGTCCCCGCCGACCAGGTCACGGCTCCCCAACTCCGGGCGGCGTGGCGGCAGATCGCGGACGCGGTGCGCCGTCTGCACGACGTGCCCGTGCGGACGTGCCCGTTCAGCCGCGACCTCACGCGGATGTTCGCGACCGCGCGCGATGTCGTCGCGCGAGGCGCGGTCAATCCGGAATTCCTCCCGGAGGACCAGCAGCGAACGCCGCCCACCGAACTGCTCGCGCGCCTCGTCCCCCAGCTCGAACAGCGCCTCGTTCAGGAGGCCGCCGAGGCCGTCGTCTGTCACGGGGACCTGTGCCTGCCCAACATCGTCCTTGACCCGGAAACCCTGGAAGTGGCGGGCTTCATCGATCTCGGCCGCCTCGGCCGGGCCGACCCGTACGCCGACATCGCTCTGCTCCTCGCCAACTCCCGTGAGACCTGGGCCGACGACCGGCGGGCGAGCGCCGCGGACGAGGCTTTCGCCCAGCGGTACGGCATCGTGCTCGACCGTGACCGGGAGACGTTCTATCTCCATCTCGACCCTCTCACCTGGGGCGAAGGAGTTGAGATGCCCGGTCACCCGAGCACGCGTTGACGTCGTAGGTCGCGACCGACCCGTCATCGCGTGCTGCTCTTCCAACTGCGGCACAGCGAAACCTTCCCCGCCCTGTTCAGGCGGGTTTCATCCCCCGGCGACCCAAGGGGCCCCTGTGCCGTCCGTACCCTCCGATCCGTCGCGCCCGCCGAGCCTGTGGCGCGATCGCGACTTCCGCAGCCTCTGGGCCGGCCAGACCGCCTCGCAGTTCGGGGCGCAGGCCGGTCAGGTGACCCTGCCGCTCCTCGCCGTGGTGGCGCTGCACGCCGACGCCACCCAACTCGGCGCCCTGCGCGCGGCCCAGCAGGTCCCGATCCTGCTGTTCTCGCTCTTCGTCGGCGTGTGGGTGGACCGTTGGCGCTCCCGCGACGTGATGGTGCGGGCGGACTTCGGCCGGGCGGTGGCACTGGCCGCCATTCCGGTCGCCTTTCTCCTCGGCGTACTCGGAATGCCGCTGCTGCTCGTCCTCGCTTTCCTCGTCGGCGTACTCACGGTGTTCTTCGACGTGGCCTACCAGGCCGCTCTCGTACGGCTGGTGAAACGCGATCAGCTGGCGCAGGGAAACAGCGCGCTGGAGGGCAGCAGATCCGCGGCGCAGATCGGCGGCCCCGCGCTCGGTGGCGCACTGGTGTCGCTCCTGTCGGCGCCGATCGCCGTCGTCGCGGGCGCGTTCTTCTTCACGGTGTCGTTCCTGTCGATCCGCCGAATACGTCACCGCGAGCCGCTGTCGCCGGACGTCGCCCGGCCGGCGACAACAGAGTCCGCGACAGTACGGCCCGCCCGCATGCGGCGGCAGATCCTCGAAGGTCTCCGCTTCGTCGTCGGCGATCCGTCATTGCGCGCCGTGGGGCTCGCCTCGGCCATTTTCCAGTTCTCCTTCGCCGCCCTGATGACGGTCTATCTGCTCTTCCTGCCCCGCACGCTGCATCTGTCCGGCGCTGAGGTGGGGCTGGTGCTCGCGGCCATGGGCCCGGGAGCGCTCGTCGGCTCCGTACTCTCCGCCGGAATGCCGAAGAGATTCGGGTACGGCGTGGTGCTCGTGTTCTCGGCGGCGCTCGCCGACGGCGTGATGCTTCTCGTACCGGCACTGCACGGCTCGACCGCCCGCACGATCGCCTGCCTCATGGCGGTCAACTTCCTGTTCGGCGTCTTCAGCCAGCTGGTCGACGTCACGGTCATGGCCGTTCGCCAGTCGATCACTCCGCCGGCGATACAGGGCCGAACCGTCGCGACCATCAATTTCGTCGGCATGGGCCTGACACCGCTCGGCTCGCTCCTCGGCGGCTTTCTGGCCGCGACATGGGATCCGCGAACGAGCCTGCTGGTGGCGGCCATCGGTCTGCTTCTCTCGCCGGTGTTCATGGCGCTCTCACCCCTCGCCCGCCTGGGGAAGGAGCTTCCGACGCCCGGTGACCCCGGTGGCCCGTGTGCCAGGTGAGCTCGTCCGAGAAGGAGGCGCGCCTCAGCCGTTCTTCTCCAGCTGGTCGAGGAAGCCGAGGAGGCGGGGCAGGACCACGTCCGGCACTTCCAGGATCGGGCTGTGGCCGATCCTCTCCAGGCGCCACAGAGTGGCGTTCGGCAGGTGCTCGGCCATCTCGTCCTGCCAGGGCACCGGACGTGGCTTGTCCTCCTCGCCCGAAACGATGAAGACGGGGACCTTGATCTGTGGGAGCAGGTGCACGGCGGTACCCCGTTCGATCACGCCCGCCATCGCGGGACGCAGGGTCTTCGGTACCTCCGCGATCCTCGACTCCCACAGCTGGACAATGTCCTGCTTGTCAGGATTGGTGAGAGTGGTGGCGCCGAACATGATCTCCATGGTCTCCCGGAGTACGTCACCGACGAAACCCTGCCGCCCCACGCTGTTGACCCACTCCCGGAAAACCTGAAGCTGATCGGCGGGTTCGGAACAGGCCGAGGATCCCAGGACGATCATCGACCGGACCAGGGCGGGCCGAGCGACGGCCAGGCGAAACGCCACATCTCCGCCCATGGACTGGACGAGCAGGTGCACCTGCTTCAGGTTCAGGGCTTCGGCCAGCGCGATGACGTCAGCGGTCACCGTGTCCAGATGGATGAAGTCGCCCTCGGCCGGCGCGCTCCGTCCCTGGCCGCGGAAGTCGGGACGGATGACGCGGTACCGGCCCGCGGCTGCCTCCTTGAAGCCCTCGAACATGCGGCCGTCGAGGAACAGGGAGTGCAGGGCGAGGACCACTGGAAGGTCTTCTTCGCCGGTGTCACGGACGAAGAGTTCCGTTCCGTTGACGGGGATCGTCTTCTCGGTCCGGGTCTCGGTGTTGCTCATGGATGCCTCTCACAGTTGGGGAAAGGGGAAGCCACGCGTTGGATCACGTGTGGGGTCAGACGGTTCAGCGTCGCGCCGAAGAGAGCAGCAGGCGTCGGCTGGTGCTGCTCAGCGCGGTCGCGGCGACGAGGATGCCTCCCTGGAAGAGGAACTGCACGTACGACTCGGCGCCCAGCAGGGACAGCCCGTTGAAGGTGACGGTGACGATGAGTACGCCGACGAGGGTGCCGACGATGTGGAAGTCGCCGTCCTTGAGCACCGAGGCCCCCAGGAACACGGCGGCGAAGGCGTTCAGCAGATACCCGTCACCGGCCGTGACCTGGCCGCTGCCGATGCGCGCCGACAGCACGATGCCAGCCAGCCCCGCGCACACCCCGCAGATCACGAAGGCGATGAGCGTGATGCGGGTGACCCGCACACCGGCCATGCGTGCGGCGACCTGGTTGGTGCCCACGGCCTGCATGTGGTGACCGAGCAGTGTGAAGTTCAGCGCCACCCACAAGGCGCCGAGAACCATCGCGGTCAGGATCACCGGGGCGGGGATCCCCAGCAACGACGCACGGGCGATGTCGGTGAAGGGGCCGGGCTTGAGCGTGATGGGTGTGCCGTTGGAATAGGCGTAGTTGATCCCCAGAAGCATGGTGCTCATACCGAGGGTGGCCACGATCGGGTCGATCCGCAGGAACGCCACGAGCGCTCCGTTGACCAGGCCGATCCCCCCGGCGGCAGCGAGGGCGAGCAGCATCGCGACGAACCACGGCAAGCCGCTGCGCTCCAGCAGACCGACCGCCAGGATGCCCGACAGACTCACCACGGACGCGAAACTGAGGTCGAACTTGCCCGCCACCAAAGGGAGGGTCAGGCCTCCGGCGACAATGGCGAGCGTGGCGCTCTGGCTGAGGATGTTCAGCAGGTTCTGGCCTGTCAGAAAGGCCTGCGGGCTCGCTGTGGCGAAGCCGATCAGGAGCAGGACGAGAACCGCCGGCGTTCCGTAGCGGCCCGTCAGGACCAGGGCACGCTGGGCGTTGCCCGATGTGGTCCCCCGCGTGGCCGGCGCCTTCACGGTTTTCTCGATGGTGACTTGCATGGCGGTTTCTCCGTTTTCTTGACCGCGATTCTCGATCGCGCGGCACGTCACGCGTAGCAGAGGTGCAGCATGTTGGGGACGGTGATGTCGCCGGACGCGAGTTCGCCGACGAGGCGGCCTTCGGCCATGACGAGGACGCGGTCGCATTCGAGGAGTTCTTCGAACTCGGAGGAAATGACGAGGACGGCCGTTCCCGCCGCGTTGGCTTCACGGATACGGGCATAGATGTCGGCACGTGCGCCCACGTCCACCCCACGGGTGGGTTCGTCCATGATCAGGACCTTCGGACGGGTGGCCAGCCAGCGGCCCATGACCACCTTCTGCTGGTTGCCTCCGCTGAGGCCGAGGACGGGTTGCCGGGGGTCCGTGACCTTGATCCCGAGCGTGCGGCAGGTGCTTCTCGCCGCGGCCCGGGAGGCTCGCGGACTGATGAGCGGCAGCCATCTGCCGGCGCGCCAGCGATCCCAGACGGTGATGTGGAGGTTGTCCTCGACGGAGTGGGTGAGGAACAGTGCCTCGGAGCGCCGCTCCTCGGGAACGTACGCGACACCACGAGTGATGGCCCGCGGGATGGAGTTGGGTCGGTACGGCCGGCCCTGAAGCGTCATCGTGCCGCCGTCGGGGCGGTCGGCGCCGAAGATCAGCCGCGCCAGTTCCGTTCGCCCGGAGCCGACGAGACCGGCGATGCCGACGACCTCCCCTGCACGCAGGGTCAGGGAGATGTCGCGTACGGCCCGCCCCCGGCTGAGGCGGTCCAGGCGCAGGGCGACGGGGGCGCGCTCGTGCGCCCGGAACGCGGTCGCTCCCGCTCCTGGGGTGACGTCGTGGCCCACAATGGCGCGGACGACGGCCTCGCGTGTGATCTCGGTTCTGGGCAGGGTCAGTGACACCGATCCGTCACGGAAGGCGGTGACCCGGTCGCAGACCTCCGTCACTTCGTCGAGCCGGTGGCTGATGAACACCACCGCGACGCCTGAGTCCGCCAGCTCCCGCGTCACCTGAAGCAGCTTGGCCGCCTCCTGGGCGTCCAGGGACGCGGTCGGCTCGTCCATGGCGATGAAGGCGCGTTCCTCGACGAGTGCGCGCGCGATCGTGACCAGCCATTGCTGGTGGATGGTCAGTTCGGCGACGGGGGTGTCGAGTGAGAAGTCGATCCCCACCCGTTCGGCGGCCTGGAGTACCGCGGGCGGTACTCCGCGGAGTCGGCGGAGGGTCAGCAGGGAGCCCCGGTGGCTGCCGAGCATGATGTTCTGAGCCCCGGTGAAGGACGTCACCAGGTTCAGCTCCTGGTGGATGAAGGCGAGGCCGAGCCGGGCCGCCTCGGCGGGACCGTGGATGTGGGTGGACTCGCCGCCGACGAGGATGTCTCCCGCGTCGGGCTGTTCCAGCCCGGCCAGGCAGCGGATCAGCGTGGACTTGCCGGCGCCGTTCGCGCCCACCAGTCCATGGATCTCGCCTCGCCGGAAGGAGACGTCCACACCGCGCAGCGCACGGACCGCACCGTAGGTCTTGGCCAGCCCTCGCACCTGGATCAGCGGCTCGGCCTCGTGGACGGCGGCGGTCCGGCCGGAAGGGGTTCCGGACGCTTGCGGCCCCATGGCTACTTCCTCAGCTCGGGGTGGTCGGCGAGGAAGGCATCGACATTGGTCTTGTCGATGATCTGGTAGTCGCCGTCGATCTCGACCTGCTTGAAGTCATCTGGGGCAGCCCAGTACTTCTTCAGGAGCCGGGCGATCTCACGTCCCTGTGACGGGCCGTCGATCCACTGCGTCGCCGTCAGCCTGCCGGCCTTGACCAGGGACAGCGCCTCGGCGGTGCCGTTGAGGCCGTACGTCTTCACGTCGGTGCGTCCGAGCTGGCGAAGTGCGGCTGCGGCGCCCGTGGCGGGGTCGTCGAAGCAGGCCCACACGGCGAGGTCGCCGCCCTTGGGGTGGGCCTGGACCCACGCCTGAGTGGCCTTGTCGGCGGACTCGATCTGGCCCGGGATGGTGATCTGCTGGCTGTCCGCCGTGATGTCGGTCTTCTTGAGGGCGCTGTCCAGGGCGGCCTCGCGGCGCTGGCAGGGCAGGCCGGGGCGGTATCCGAGGGCCAGCAGCGAGCCCGTGCCCTTGAGGTCCGTCACCACTCGGTCGGCCATGGGGCCGCCCACGGAGACGTCGGCGGCGATGGGGACGCCCGGCCCGAGGCCGCCGCCCCAGTTGGCTACGGGGATTCCCGCCGCCTGGGCCGAGGCGACTCCAGAGGCGAGCGCGGCGGTGGGGAAGACGGAGACGGCGATGGCGTCGACGCCTCGCGTGGCCAGGTTCGTCAGCGCGGTGTTGGCCGAGTCGACGCTGCCGTTCGCGTCAACCTCGGTGATCTTCCAACCCTCCTTCTTGCCGTACTCGGCAATCGCGTCGAGGGCGCTGTTGGCGTAGACGTCCGAACCGGAGAAGCGGATCAGCCCGATGGTCTTCGCTCCGTCCCCGGACGTGCCGGACGCTCCGGCGTCGCAGCCGGCGAGGACGGTGGTCAGGGTGCTGGACACGGCAAGGGCCATGACGGCGGTAGTGCGGCGTTTCACGGCGCGCTCCTTGAGGAGGGCGGCGAAGGCAGCTCCCGCAAAGGGGCACGAGCAAGACTTCGCGGCCTGCGGTTGGGGATTCGGGAGGGTCCCGGATGCTCGTCGGGTGGCCCGGAAAGGCCGAGGCGACAGCGCGGATGAGGTGTTTTCCCTCGTTGGGCTTCAATGGATCCATCTAGGAATGTTCCTTCGGTGAAGCCGAGAATCGCCCTAGGAACGACCCTAGTCAATCGGTTACGCCGAGATGAATGCATCACGTTTATGTAACGTGATCGGATCTATGGATCCACGTGGGTGAATGTCGGGTTCGGCTCACTGGGCGCCCGGGGCGAGAGGTCGGGCACGCCGGGCAGGCGGGCCGCAAGGATCGCGGCCCGCCTCGTGGAGGCACTGTTCAGGCTTGCCTCACTCTTCGAGGAAGAGCTCCGGATGGCGTGACAGGGCCAGGCGGGTGCGGCGGATGTGCCCCTCCAGGAAGCGCTCGGCGTCCACGGGATCGCCCCGCTTGATCGCTTCGATGATCAGCCGGTGCTCATGGTTGATGAGCTGGTACCCGGATGGGTTGATGAGCCGCGCGTAGGCACGCCGGTAGTGCTGCGTGGTGTTCCAGAATCGCCGCACCATCGTGAGGAGTTGATCGTTACGGCAGCCCGAGTACGTGATCAGGTGAAGCTCCGCGTCGAGAGCGAGGAAATGGTCGACATCCTGATTGGATTCGATCTCGCTCTGAATCTCGTCGAGCCGCGCGAAGTCCTCCGAGGTGAGATTCGGAAGGGATTCGGTCAGGGCGAGCGGCTCCACGCGTTCGCGCAGCTTGTACGTCGCCTGGCACTCCGCGAGGTCCATCTTGGAGACCCAGGCCCCGCTGTTCGGCTTGATGACGACCAGGCCTTCCGCCGCGAGAATGCGCAGCGCTTCCCGCACCGGCAGCCGGCTGGATCCCAGCGACTCCGCCACTTCCTCCTGCATGATCCTCGTACCGGGCGTCAGCGCCCCGGAGAGGATGCGCTTGCGGAGCGTGTCGGCGACCCTCTGGCTGGCTACCAAGGACGAACCGTCGGGGCCTGGCGGCATGCTGTTCCTTAACGTGGCGACTGTCCGGGCGTCTCAGGTTGCCACAACCGCACCCCGCCGCCCGCACGCTGGTCCAGCCCCTTCTCGTAAGCCTTGCCGTGCGGGAAGGAAACGAGTTCCAGCTGCATGCCCCAGGGGGTGAGGAAGTACACCCAGCGCTGCCCTCCACTCGGGCCGGAGCTGTCGGTGGGCCCGCCCAGGACCGTCACCCCGTGCGCGCGCAGATGGACGACGGCCTCGCCCAGGTCCTGGACGTAGAAGGCGAGATGGTGGCCGCCGATGTCGCTGTTGCGCGGCGGGACGGGATGCTGATCCGGCGACTCGTACTCGAAGACTTCGAAGTTCGGGCCGTTCGCACAGCGGAGGAAGGCCAGGCGCCGCATCACCGCGCGCGGGTGGACGTTGAGATGGTCGGCCATCCAGGTGCCGTCGGAATGGAACGGGCCCAGGGTGTAGACCAGTTCGCAGCCGATCACGGTGGTGAAGAAGTTCGTGGCCTCCTCCAGGTCGGGCACGGTGAAGCCGACGTGCTCGACACCCGCCAGGCCCGGCAGTCCGTGAGGTGCGCGTACGGTCACCCCAGGCCGCCGGGGATCGGTTCGGAGGGCCTTCGGCGCCGTGGTACCTGGATCGCCTCGACGATCAGACCGACGCTGTCCCGGGTGTCGAAATAGGCGAAGCCGCCGTCGCCGTCCTCCCCGTAGCCAGTGCCGGACTGGAGGAGAGTGATGCCGGCGGCCGTCACGTCGCGAACGGCCTCCTCGACGGAGGGCACCCAGAAGCCGAGGTGGTGCAGGCCGTAGCCGTGTTCACCGATCCACTCGGTGTAGACGCTGGGGCCGTCGAGGGATTCGATCAGTTCTACTTGCGGGGCGCTGCCGGTGAGCGCGACGCGCATCCGGAAGGTACCCGTTCCACCTCGGTATCGCAGGCGGGGAACGGTCTCGGGACCGTAGGTGTAGACGAGCCAGTCGTCCGCGCCCAGCAAGGCGGACCAGGTGGCGATGCCGGCTCCCAGATCGGGTACGAGGACGCCGACCTGGGCGACGGGCAGTCCGGCCAGGGGAGGGGGCAGGGCGCCGGCCGACGGTACGCCGGCGGGAAAGCCGGTCATCGCACGGCCTCCTTGACAAAGCCGCGGACGGTGTCGTTGAACTCGACCGGGTTCTCGATCATCGGATAGTGACCCGTGCCTTCCAGGACGGCGATCCGGCTGCCGGGGATGCGGTCGGCGACCTGCTCGACCATGTCCTGCGGGACGAGCCAGTCCGCGTCACCGCGCAGCAGCAGCACCGGGCTGTCGATGCGTCCCACCTGGTAACGGCGGTCGAAGCCCGCGTAGCCGGTGAGGTCCGCCGCGATGACCTCCGGGCAGACCCGGCGCAACTGCCAGACGACTTCGCGTGCGCGCTGCGGTGGAGTGCGCCGACCGGTCATCGACTGTGACCAGCCCTCCAGGATCTGCGCTCCGTTCAGGAGCAGCATCTCCAGCAGTGTGTCGCTGACCGTCGGGGTGTAATCGGAACCTTCCGCGGAGATGACGGCGCGGTAGAAGTCCGGGCGCCGCGCGGCGAGTTCGAGCACCATGTTGCCGCCCATCGAGCAGCCCACGATGACAGGGTTCTCCAGGCCCAGCGCGGCCATGAACTCCTCGTTGAAGTCGGCGTGGTCGCTGATGGACCGGAACGCTCCGCCGGCCGGTTCCAGGGTCTTGCCGTGGCCGGGAGCGTCGAGGGAGATCACTCGGAACTCGTCGGACAGACCCTCCACCACATGGCGGTACATCAAGGTGTCCTGACCTGCCGCGTGGATACAGACGATCGGGATGCCCTCTCCTGCCTCCTCGTAGTACGTCCGCAGGCCGCCCACCTCCGCGTAGCGCCCGGTGACCTCGGTGTGGCGGCCCGGCGTGGGATCCGGTGCGTACGGGCCGGGCTCGGCCGCGGGTTTGCCGGTCCTCGACAGCGCACCGAGCAGAAGCCACATGGCCTTGACGTTGCGCATGGCGGCGACGCCGTCGCCCTCCACGGTGAGTTGTCCGAGGCCGGGCGAGGTGCCCCTGAACCAGTCGGTGTCGCCGTCGATCACGCGGCGCCACTCCGCGTCCGGGGCTGCGAGCGTGATGTCGGCCCCCTGTGGGTGCGTGCCCCGCAGGACGGAGACGGCCCGCCCGTCCCGGGTGTCGATCGTCCAGGAGGCCCGATCACCGCGGAACTCGATGCGGGCGGGGAAGTACTTGGCCGCCTCCCCCCACTGGGGGTCGGCGTTGACCTCGGCCAGGGCCGCCTCCCACCAGGACTCCCGCTCGAACTCGTCGAGGGCGCGGGAAGCGCTCGTCACCTTTGACATGGTCACCCTCCATTGGATCCATTGTGCTCCTTGCCTGAGACCCTCGCTCGTGAAATCCGGCTAGTCAATGCCGCAAGAGGCAATGCTCATGTAACATAAAGATAACGCACACTTGCATGTGGATCCATTTAGGTCGAGTGTGAAACGAACGCAGAAGCCGGTTGCCCCCCGCCCGGCCGAGCCGCGCGCTCACATCTGGAGGCGTCCGTGCCCACATACAAAAAGCTCACCCCGACATCCCCCTGGGTGGATGTCGCCACGACCAAGAAGGACTGGGACAGCGCCGATCCCGCTCTGCTGATGACGATGTTCAGCCAGACGCTCCTCATCCGCACCTTCGAGGAGTACGTTCTGTCGCTCGCCTCCCAAGGGCTGGTTCATGGGCCCGCGCACTCCAGCATCGGCCAGGAGGGCGGAGCCGTGGGGTCGGTGCTCACGCTCACCGGCAGGGACTATGTGAACGGGTCCCACCGCGGGCACCACCAGTTCCTGGCCAAGACGCTGGGATATGTGGCGCCCGACGGAATCGACCCCCGGGCGCCCCTGTCCGAGGCGCTGCGCACCGTTCTCTCCCGCAGCCTGTCCGAGATCTGCGGACTGGCCGACGGCTACTGCCGCGGGCGTGGTGGATCGATGCACCTGCGGTGGCGCGAGGCAGGTGCCATGGGGACCAACGCCATCGTGGGCGGCGGCGTCCCGCAGGCCGCGGGATTCGCCTGGGCGGCGCGCCACGCCGGCACGGACGCGGTCTCCATCTCCTACTTCGGAGACGGTGCGGTCAACATCGGATCCGTCCTGGAGAGCCTCAATCTCGCCGGCGCGTGGCAGCTGCCGGTGTGCTTCTTCATCGAGAACAACCAGTACGCGGTCTCGACCCACGTCGACGAGGTCACCGCCGAGCCCCGGCTGTCGGCCCGCGGCCTGGGATTCAACATCCCCAGCTGGCGCGTCGACGGCATGGACCCGCTGGCCGTCCACCTGGCCACCGGCGAAGCGGTGGCCCATATGAGACAGGGCAAGGGCCCCACCGTCGTAGAAGCGGACGTCTACCGCTACTTCCATCAGAACGGCCCCTTCCCCGGCAGCGCCTTCGGTTACCGGACCAAGGAGGAGGAACAGCGGTGGCGGGAACGCGATCCGCTGGCGCTTGTCTCCTCCCATCTCGTACGGCGGGGGATCCTCACCGAAGAGGAGGTGACCCAGTGCACGCGTCGTGCGCGGGCCGAGATGGAGGCTGTCGGCGACGAACTGCTGGAGCCCGTGCCGGGAGGCAAGCCGGGGCAGCGGCAGATCAAGCCTCAGCTGTGGCCGGACCCCGACTTCCGTGACGTCGGGATCCGCGGCAGCCTCGGCGAGTTGGAGGGGGTCCGCACCGCCGAACTCTCCGACTTCGCCGGCGCCACGCAGGAGCGCAAGTTCATCGACGTGGTGGCCGGGGTGATGCACCGGCGCATGTCCGAGGACGACCGCATCATCGTGATGGGCGAGGACGTGCACCGCCTCAAGGGCGGCACGAACGGCGCCACGCGCGGTCTTTCCGAGCTGTTCCCCACTCGTGTCCTCGGCACTCCTATCAGCGAGAACGCCTTCGCCGGCCTCGCGGGCGGAATCGCCCTGGAGGGCCGCTACCGGCCGGTGGTGGAGTTCATGTACGCGGACTTCATGTGGGTCGCGGCGGACCAGCTGTTCAACCAGATCGGCAAGGCACGGCACATGTTCGGGGGCGAGAGCGACGTGCCTCTGGTCCTGCGCAGCAAGGTGGCCATGGGCACCGGCTACGGCTCGCAGCACTCCATGGATCCGGCGGGCATCCTCGCCACCGCGGCCGGCTGGCGCGTCGTCGCGCCGTCCAGCCCCTTCGACTACATCGGCCTCATGAACAGCGCGCTGCGCTGCGACGACCCCGTGGTCGTGCTGGAACACGTCGATCTCTACGGGACCACGGGCGAGGTCCCGGTGGACGACTACGACTACCACCTGCCCGTGGGCAAGGCCGCGGTTCGCCGGACGGGGTCGGACATCACCGTGCTGACCTACCTGGCGATGACCAAGTACGTCCTTCAGGCCGTGGAAGGCGGTGACGTGGACGCCGAGGTGGTCGACCTGCGCTGGCTGGACCGGGCCAGCATCGACTGGGACACCATCGGCGCGAGCATCCGCAAGACCGGCAACGTCCTGATCGCCGAGCAGGGAGCCCTCGGCACCTCGTACGGAGGCTGGCTGGCGGACGAGATCCAGCGCCGCTACTTCGACTGGCTGGACCAGCCCGTTCAGCGGGTGACCGGAGGCGAGGCATCCCCGAGCATCAGCAAGGTCCTCGAACGGGCGGCCATCGCGCAGACCGAAGAAGTCGCCGCACAGCTCAAGAAGATCACCGGTCGCTGAACCGACGGCACCTACGCAACACGGAGGAAACCATGGCTGACCTGCTCCGCATGCCGGAGGTCGCGGCTGGTTCGACGGCGGCGGTCCTGTCCGGCTGGCCCGTCGCCGAGGGCGCTTCGTTCAGCGCGGGCGACTCACTCGTGGTCGTCGAGACCGACAAGGCCGAGGTGGACGTACCGGCCACGTCGGACGGCAGTCTGCTCAAGACCCTCGTACCCGCCGGCACCGAGGTGGAAGTCGGCAGCCCCATCGCGGTGATCACCATGCCGGGTGAGGAGGTGAGGGATCTCGAAACCCTTTTCGTCAGCCTCGGCATCGCGCAACCCGCGGAGTTCACGGAGGCCGTGCGCCGGGACGTTCCCGACCCGGCCTCGACGCCGCCGACGTCCGAACCGCCCACGTCCGAACCGCCGATGTCCGCCATGCCCGCGCGCGTCCCCCACCAGACCCAGGGCCGGATCTTCGCCAGCCCTCTGGCCCGCCGCCTGGCCCGCGAGGCCGGCATCGCCATCGAGTCGATCACCGGCACGGGACCGGGCGGCCGCATCGTCCGCGACGACATCACCCGCGCCGTCGCCGCGACGCCGGATCCGGCGCCCGCGGCACCACGCACGTCCGAGACCGTGCCGCTCCCCGCACAGCGGACGCCGGCACCCGAAGCCGTCCCGCCGTACGAGACGATCCCGCACTCCCGGATACGCCGCGCCATCGCCACCCGGCTCACCGAGAGCAAACAGAACGCTCCTCACTTCTACCTCAAGGGGCAGATCCGCGTAGGTGAGCTCCTGTCTCTGCGCCGGCAGCTCAACGCGGCGGGCGACGTGAAGATCTCCGTCAACGACCTGCTCATCAAGGCCGTTGCCAAGGCTCACGTCCAGGTTCCCGAGATGAACGTCATCTGGACCGACGACGCGGTACACCGCTTCGATGCCGTCGACATCTCGGTGGCCATCGCGACCGAGTCGGGCCTGGTCACCCCCGTGCTGCGGAACGTCGGCGGCCTCTCCCTGTCGGCCATCTCCACCCAGGTCCGCGCCTTCGGCGAGCAGGCCCGCGGCGGCACTCTGCGCCAGAGAGACCTCGAAGGGGGCTCGATCACCATCAGCAACCTGGGGATGTACGGAGCCGAGGAGTTCAGCGCGATCATCAACCCGCCCCAGGCCGCCATCCTCGCGGTGGGGACAACGACGCGCGCTCCGGTCGTCGCGGACGACGGAAGTCTCCAGGCGGCGGACCTGATGACTCTGACCCTGTCGGTCGATCACCGTCCGGCGGACGGCACCTTGGCGGCCCGCTGGTTCTCCGCGCTGCGGGAGCACATCGAGACGCCGCTACGGCTGCTGACCTGAACAGCCGCCGACACCTCCGCGAAAGCGCGCCACCCGGGACAACGCTCCTCGGATGTCCGCTGCTCGCGACCGGGCCCGAAAGGCCGTCAAGCTCGGTGATGGAACTCCTCGAAAGCACCCGTCGCGCCGTAGCAGTGGCGCCGGCCGCCCGCCGTACGGCCGGCCCGCAGCCGTGCGTAGAACTCCAGCGCCAGCGGTGAACTCCGGGGTGCGGAAGAGGTCGCGGTAGGTGCGCATGGCCGGGGAGTATGTCCGGCTCGTCCGCACTCGACCGACGGGTGCCCGGCGGACGGCGGACTCGTACAGGCCGCCGCCCGCCGTGAGACGAGCCGGCGGTCGGCGCGCGTCCGACAGAACGCCCGGGCGAGCGGCGGAGTGACCGGCCGGCGCGTGGCGATCCGCTCAAGGTTCACCTCGTCGCGGAGTCCGTCATTCCTCCGCGTCGCGGACCAGGAGCGCGATCTGTACCCGGTTCTCGACCGCCAGTTTGGCGAACAGGTTGCCCGTGTGTGCCTTGACGGTCGCGATGCTGATGTGCAGCCTCCGGGCGATCTCCGGGTTGCCCAGCCCCTCCGCGATGGCCCGGGCGGTTTCGAGTTCTCGTTCGGTCAGCGCGGCCAGCTGTCTCCGTGCGGCTTCGCGGGACGAGTCGCGAGCGTAGGAGGACCGTGGCCCGGTGGCTGCGGCGATCACCCGTGCCGTGGCCGCTGGAGACAGTACGGGGTTGCCCTCGGCGACGGTCCGCACCGCATCGAGAATCCGCGGCGGCGGGGTGTCTTTGAGCACGAACCCGAGTGCTCCTGCGTCCAGCGCGCCGAGCACCAGAGCATCGGCGTCGAACGTGGTCAACATGAGCACCCGGGGTGGCGCCCGGCGGGTGAGGATTTCCCGGGTCGCGCTGAGACCGTCACGGCCGGGCATCCGCACGTCCATCAGCACGACGTCCGGCCGCTGCTCATCCACCACGGTGATCGCGGCGTCCCCGTCGGCGGCCTCCGCGACGACGGTCAGGTCCGGTTCGCCGTCGATGACAAGCCGCAGCACCACGCGCACCAGCTGGTCGTCGTCGACGATGACGACGCGCACCGGCTCCCGCTCGCTGTCCACTCATGTTCTCTTTTCGTGGGTGGGGTTCGGCCAGGGTAGTCGTGCGGTGAGGACGTATCCGTTGTCGCGTGTGCGGTGATGGTCGAGTGTTCCGCCGGCGAGGGTGATTCGTTCGCCGAGGCCGAGCAGGCCAAATCCCGACGCCGGCGGTCGCACGTTTTTTGTGAGGGCTGGGGAGTTGCGGACACTGACCTCCAATTTGTCGCCTTCCGTCCCTTCGAGGGTGATATGTATGCGTGCGCCCGGGGCGTGTTTGGCGGCGTTGGTCAGTCCTTCTTGGACGATCCGGTAGCAGGTTCGCCCTACGACGTCGGGCGGATCTGTCGTCATGCTGGTGGTGAGTGTGACGTCCAGTCCGGATGCGCGGGCGTCGGCCGCCAGTTCGGGGATGCGGTCGAGGGAGGGCTGTGGTGGTTCCGGGCGGGTCGGGTCGGCCCGGAGCACACCGAGGACATCCCGTAGTTCCTCCAGGGCTTGATGGGAGCCGTCGGCGATGGAGCGGACCAGCACGCGGTTCTCCTCGGCTGTGAGGTCGCCGCGGTGGTCCAGCACCCCGGCCTGCATGGCGACCAGGGAGATCCGGTGCGCGAGCACGTCGTGCATCTCGCGCGCGATCCGGTTGCGTTCCAGGGCCCGTGCCTGCGCCGCTCGCGCGGTCTGTTCCCGTTCCGCACTCTCCGCCCGGTCCCGCAGGGACCGCACTTCGACACGCCGCGCGCCGATGGCCGTGCCCACGGCCGCCGCGATGCCCGCGGTCAGCGCCGAGAACACGAGCTGGACCCACCACGGGCCGGGCGGGCTCGGGCCCTGGACCGGGTAGAGCCCGACGGCGAACTGTGACGCGGTCACGTAGGCCAGCCCGACGACCCCGATCTCCACCGGACGGCGACGGGTGGAGACCGAACCCAGTGCCACGAGCGCGGCGCCGGTGGCGAGTGCCGACGCGGTCGACGCGATCGCGACCGTCATGGCGACGGCGAGCGGGAACCGCCGCCGCCACACGAGCACCGTCAAGCAGCCGAGCGCCACCAGCGGATCACCGATCAGGAACCAGGAGCCCGTACCGGCCGCCTGCCACTTCAGCAGCACACCGGTGGCGAGCCAGACCGGTATGCCCACTGCCGCGGCCGCTGCCAGCCGCCAGGCCTGCGGCCACCACCCGAGCCATGGTGCGACGTCCGTGTCCACCTGGTCATTATCGCGACACCGTATGTCCGGTGAGTCGGACCAGGGGCTGATACGCCCTGGACCAAAGTCGAATGACCGTCTCGCCTGGGGTCGAAGGCCTTTCGAGTCGTCGGGCTGATGTGGAGGCCGCGCCGCACGGACAGACTCGTTCACGTGCCGAGACAACCGGACACGAGACGGAGAAGCGCGATGCGTGAGCGTGGCTTCAGAGCCCTTGAGGCGGTGGGGATGGTGATCACGGCCCTGGCCGCCCAAGCGGTGATCCGCGGTCTGCTCAACCGGGACTCCGAGCTGCTGTGGGGCATCTTCGACTGGGTCCCCGGCGGCCTTGCCGGCCGGATGGCTCTCCTCGGATCCATCGCGCTCGTCGCGATGGTGCTCGGTGGCTGGGCACACACCCACCGGGAACCGGACGCCGGGCGGGCCGGTGATTCCGGAGAAATCCGCTGCCGAGAAACGGCCTGACGCGATCCGGCACGCGGCCAGGTCCTGTCCGGTCGGCCTCCATGGGCCGGCAGGACCTGACGGCGGGCGTTCCGAGCCCTCGTTCCGGCGTCACCATGCGCCCCTTCAGGAGGACATCAGATGCGCAGAACCCTCTCCCTCGCCCTTGCCGCCACCGCGGTGGCGGTGACCGCGATTCCGGGAGTGTCGTTGGCGACGACGCCGGACACCGTGCGGTGGGGCCCGTGCCCGGAGGGCATCGCCTCACCCCGTCTCGAGTGCTCGACGCTCGAAGTCCCCCTGGACTACCGGGATCCCGACGGCCGGCAGATCGAGATCGCGATCTCGCGACTGGCGAGTGAGAACCCCTCGCAGCGCCGTGGCGTGCTGCTGACCAATCCAGGCGGCCCCGGCGGTACGGGACTCGACTACCCGGCCCTTCTCGCCGGCTCAGGGCTGCCCCAGAAGGTGCTGGACTCCTACGACGTGATCGGCTTCGACCCGCGCGGCGTCGGCCGCAGCACGCCGGTGACCTGCGATCTGACGCCGGAACAGCAGGCACGCCGCAACTTCCCGCCGTACGCGCACACCGCGGCCGATGTCGCGCGGGAGGCGAGGTACGCGCGGACCGTCGCCGAGCAGTGCGCCACCTCGCGGACGGCCTGGATGCTGCCGCACACCACCACCGCGAACACCGCGCGCGACATGGACCGGATCCGGGCGGCGCTGGGCGAGCGGAAGCTCTCGTACCTCGGTCATTCGTACGGCACCTACCTCGGTGCGGTGTACACGACGATGTTCCCCAAGCGCGGCGACCGGGTCGTGCTCGACAGCAACCTGGGCCCGGGCGGTTACGACGTCACGGCCATGCGGTTGTTCGCCCGTGGAATGGAGGACCGGTTCCCGGACTTCGCGGCGTTCGCGGCCGCGCGTCCCGAGTACGGTCTGGGCACCACGCCGGATCAGGTGACCGCGAAGTTCTTCGATCTCGCGAAGCGGTTGGAGGCGAAGCCGGTCCAGGGCATTGACGGGACGTTGTTCCGCGGGCTCACGTTCGAGTACCTCTACAGCGATGCGACCATGCCCCTGCTGGCCGTCACCTGGCAAGCGCTCGAGAAGGGCCGGCCTCTGCCGCCCACACTGCCGTTGCCGGAGAACATAGAGAACAGCATGGCCTCCCGCTTTTCAGTGATATGCAGTGATACGCGCTGGCCGGGGACGGTTCAGGACTATCAGCGCGACGTCGCGGTCGACCGGCTGAAGTACCCGATGCTGGGCGGGTCCACGGCCAGCATCGGACCATGCGCGTTCTGGCCGGACAAGCAGGTCGAACCGCCGGTGCGCATCGGTGACCGGGGCCCGTCGAACGTGCTCATGGTGCAGAACGAACGCGACCCGGGGACACCGCTGGCCGGCGCCCAGAAACTGCGGAACGCGTTCGGGAAGCGGGCCACGATGGTAACGGCCGACCAGGGCGGGCACGGCGTCTATCCGTTCGGCCCCAACACGTGCGCGAACGACGCGGTGACGGCATTCCTGACCACTGGGCAACGCCCGCCGCAGGACCTCGCCTGCGCGGCGGAGCCGAGCGAGTAACGGGAACCGGGACATGTTCAAAGAGCGGCGGCGTCGTCGGGCCGTGCGGTGGATCCAGCCGGGGACGGGCGAGCGCTGAGGCGTTTCCGCTGGTGGCAGTCGCTTTTCCGGACACTGTTCTGTCTTCGGCTTCGGGCTCAAGCGCTGCCATTACGTCACCACCGAGGGGACCGAGTACCAACTCGTCCCGGACCGCGACTTCGCCCAAGGGCGCCCCGCGCACTTCGACCGCGCCCCCGGCACTGAGCAGCTTGATCGGATTCCTCTCGCCGATCATGCTCGTCATCGCCCTGGCACTCGTCATCTCACAGCTCATCGGACCGGTTACCCAGGTGGAGCCCATCGCCCGACGCAGGGCCTCTTGGTAGTTCGGGGGTGCGATCCCGTCCGAGCAGTCCCAGGAGGCCCTGTACCTGTTCCAGCATGGCTGGAAGGGCGGGGCGGCCGGCCGGAGGGCTACTGCCACAGGCAGATGGTCGATGCTGCGCGCTACGTGGCCGACAACGGTGTGGAGTCGGCGAACCTGCCGGTGACTTCCCGCCGTTCAGGCGGGTGCACGCGTTCGCCCGCCGCTGGCAGGTCCAGGGCCTGCTGACCGAACTCCACGACCGGCTGCGCGACAAGGTGCGCCAGAAGGAGGGCCGTTCGCCGGAGCCTACGGCCGCGATCACTCGCAGTCCGTGCGGGCGGCGGCGAACATCCCGCGTCCGACGTCCGGGTGGGACGGCGGGAAGGAGGTGGGCGGACGCAAGCGGCACCTGGTGGTGGACTGCTCGGCCTGGTCCCGGCTGTCGCGGTGACTGCGGCGAGCGTGCAGGACCGCGACGCCGCCGTCCCCCTGCTCGAGCGGCTGCGTGGTAGAAGCCCGACGTGGATACTCCCGCCGAGGTGCACATCTGCTGCACGGGAAAGTTGTCGGCCTCGCCGTCGATCTGATACGTGGAGGGTGCGGGCACGTGGCGTCCAACCCAGTTGACGGAGCATCGTGGCGTAGACCGGAGCGTCAGGGAACGGTCGCTGCTCACGACGTTGTTGTAGCCCCACAGCTCGTAAAGTGCCTACCTGAAGTTCAACCCGCTCCCGAAGGGCAAAGGGGAGCGCACCGCACCGAGCGTGGCGCCAGTTGTCGATAAGCGGTGCCTGCTGAATCGCGACCTGGTCGCGAAGATGCTGGACCGGACAGGCAGACGTCCGCGTCGCGGAAGCCTCTACCCGGCCTTCTTCGCCACCCTCTGCTACGCGGGACTCCTCTTTCCGGGAGAGAAGGGCGGCATGCCGGCAGGGTCGGTCTTCCGGCGTGTCTGGGCGAAGGCTCGCGAGGAGATCCTTTCGGACTACGAGCCGGCCATCTACGCGCGCTGCATCGTCGGCCAGCGGGACGACTACCTCAGACGTGTCGAAAGCGTGCAGGATCTCCCGCCGTTGGCAGCGTGAAGACCGGCCTCGGAACCGCCAGGAACAAGGGGTCCGAGGCCGCTCTGCTGTGCGCTGCACGGAGCTGAAGGGTGTTCCCACGCACCCGATTCTGTGGGACGCATGTGGGACGGACGCCTGTAGAAGCCCGGTTTTGGCCGGTGCCAGCCGGACTCCACCCCCGTCGGAGGGGGAGTCGGGTTCGTCCAGGAGACGCGACATGACATATAGATCCTGACCTGCAAAAATGACGCCAAACTGACGCTAGGTCAGTGGTGCCCCCGGCAGGACTCGAACCTGCGGCCAAGCGCTTAGAAGGCGCCTGCTCTATCCACTGAGCTACGGGGGCCGGAACGTGGCCTCGGGGGCCCGGAGTGCCGGTGAGGCAGTCCGTGCGGTCCGCGACCTGTGCCGGGACAAGGATAGGGCTCCGCTCACCCTGGCCCGGTTGCTTCACCTGCGTGGCACGATGTGGAGGTTCAGTGAAGCGAACCGATAATCGCAGGCAGGTGCGATTCGTGCAGTGCTTTTCGCGCCTGAAGCTGCGGGTGTTGTGCACTCGTTATGCCTGCGCCCCACTCGTCCCGTCTGTCCCCCGCCCTTGACCGGCGCGCAGGAGATGGCTATACGCTTCAAAAAGGCTCCAAAGTTGGGCATTCTTCGCATGTGGTGACCTTGGACGTACGGCCTCAGCTGATCGACGCACTTTCCGCGCTGCGCGACCGTGTCGCCGCCGTGCGTCTTCCACTCCCCCTCGACGGGACCCCGCGCGCCCGCCAGACCCGGGAGGAGCTGCTCGCACAGCTCGACGACTATCTGGTGCCACGGCTTCGGGACCCGGAGGCGCCGCTGCTCGCCGTGGTGGGGGGCTCGACCGGGGCCGGGAAGTCGACCCTCGTCAACTCCCTTGTGGGGCGCCGGGTCAGCGAAGCGGGTGTGCTGCGGCCGACGACCCGTACCCCCGTGCTGGTGTGCCACCCCGACGACTGCCACTGGTTCGACGGCGTACGCGTCCTGCCGCAGCTGACACGTGTCTGGATGACGCAACAGGAGGAGGACGGCGCGGCCGGGGCCTGGAGCGGGGACGACGAGAACGCGCTGCGTATCGACACCTCCGTGGCGCTGCCCCGCGGCCTCGCGCTCCTGGACGTGCCGGACATCGACTCGCTCGTCGTGCGGAACCGCGTTCTCGCCGCCGAGTTGATCTGCGCCGCCGACGTGTGGGTGATGGTGACCACCGCGTCCCGGTACGCCGACGCGGTGCCCTGGCATCTGCTCCGTACGGCGAAGGAGTACGACGCCTCGCTCGTGACCGTCCTGGACCGGGTTCCGCACCAGGTGATTGACGAGGTGTCACGTCAGTACGCGGCGCTGCTCACCAAGGCGGGCCTCGGCGACGTACCCCGCTTCACCATCCCGGAACTGCCCGAGTCGGCCGGCGGCGGCAGCGGTCTGCTGCCCACCACGGCCGTCGCGCCGCTGCTCACCTGGCTGACGCACCGGGTGCGGGATCCGGCGGCGCGTCAGCAGGCCGTCGTCCGTACGGCGGCCGGTGTCATCGGCTCGCTCAACGTACGGATGCCCGAACTCGCGGGCGCCGTCGCGGCTCAGTACGCCGCCGCCGTACGCCTCACGGGCGCCGTCGAGGAGGCGTACGCGACAGAGCGCGAGCGGGTGCGCAAGCGGCTCAAGGCCGGGGCCGTGCTCGCGGGGGACGCGCGGACGCGCTGGCGCGGATACCCGAGGGACAGCTCGGCGCGCGAGCTACTCGACTCGCTGGTCGAGAGCCTGGCCGCGCTCCTCCAGTGCGCCGTGGCCGCCGCCGACGAGCAGGTCACCGACGCGTGGCGGCGCGAGCCCGCCGCCGCGGCCGTCCTGACATCCGGGCCGGACCGGGAGGTGTCCGAGCGGATCGGGATGGCCGTACGGCGGTGGCGCCGGGTCCTGGAGGAGCTGGCCGAGGAGGAGGTACGGCTCCTCGAACGCAGCGCCGCGCCCGACCCCGAGACCGTCGCCGCGCTTCTGGGCGCCGTCCTCCTGGGCGGGCACCGCACCCGGGTCGCGGGGGAGCGGCTCGCTGAGCGCATCGGGGCGCAGGGCGCGCTACGGCTGCGCGACAAGGGCGGTGACCTGGTGGCGACGTACATCGACGACGTACTGCACGGAGAACGGGACAGGCGGCTGGCTCCCCTCGACGCGC
The DNA here is from genome assembly GCF_036248275.1 of Streptomyces sp. NBC_01716. NCBI lineage: Bacteria > Bacillati > Actinomycetota > Actinomycetes > Kitasatosporales > Streptomycetaceae > Streptomyces > Streptomyces sp. NBC_01716. The sequence continues at coordinate 5,837,652 of NZ_CP109181.1, forward strand.
TCGAAGTGGCGCCGGAGCCGCAGTCGGAACTCATCGCCGCGCTTTCCGTACTGCAGAAGGAGATGTGACCGACATGGCGGACGCGACGGACGTGACGACGCTGGCGGACGGGCCCGGCGAGACCGGTTCGGGGCGGACAGGTGCCCGGCCGGGAGAGGCCGGCGGGACCGGCGGGGCTGACGCGGGTGGCAGGGGCCGTGGTGCGGGCGGTACGGGCCGGCGCTGGAACGACGGGCTGATCGCCCGGCACGCGGCCGGGCGCAAGGGCGCGGCCGGCGTGGCCGTCACCGTCGGCGTCGAGGGGATCGACGGGGAGGACGGAACGGCGGCGACCCCGGCCGATGCCCACCAGCCCATCGGGGGCGCCTACGAAGGCCCGCTACGGGTACGGCTCGACGCCCTGCGCGAGTTGGTGGGGCTGTCCCGGACCCGAATCGAGGGAACCACGCTCGCCGAGGCCGGACGCGTGCTGGACGAGGCCTCCACGCGGCAGCGGCTCTCGTCGCGCCACACCGTCGTCGCCATCGCGGGCGCCACCGGCAGCGGGAAGTCGGCACTGTTCAACGCGCTGGCGGAGGTGCCGATCTCGGAGACGGGGCTGCGCAGGCCGACCACATCCGCGCCCATCGCCTGTGTCTGGTCCGAGGGCGCCGCCGGGCTGCTCGACCGGCTCGCCATCCCTGGGAGGCTGCGTCGCAGGCCCCTCGCGGGCGGCGACGGGGACGAGGAACTGCAGGGTCTCGTCCTGGTCGACCTGCCTGACCACGACTCCGCCGTCGTCGCGCACCGGGACCAGGTCGACCGCGTACTGGCGCTGGTCGACGCGGTCATCTGGGTCGTCGACCCGGAGAAGTACGCCGACGCCGCCCTCCACGAGCGCTACCTGCGACCGCTCGCCGGCCACGCGGAGATCACCTTCGTCGTCCTGAACCAGATCGACCGGCTGCCCGGGGAGGCCGCCGACCAGGTCCTGGACGATCTGCGCAGACTGCTGGACGAGGACGGCATGGCGCTCGGCGAGCACGGCGAGCCGGGCGCCACCGTGCTGCCGATCTCCGCGCTCACCGGGCAGGGCGTGGGCGAACTGCGCGAGCTGCTCGGCCGTTTCGTCCAGGAGCGGAACGCCGCCGCCCGGCGGCTGTCCGCCGACGTGGACGCCGCCGCGTCGCGGCTGCGCTCGGTGTACGTCGCCGACGGACGCACGGGCCTCGGCGAACGCTCCCGCGAGGAGTTCGCCGAGCGGCTCGCGTGGGCGGTGGGCGCGGTGGCCACGGGCGAGGCGGCCGAGCGCGAGTGGCGCCGGAACGCGGGGCGCGCGTGCGGGACGCCGTGGCTGCGGCTGTGGCGCTGGTACGAGCGCACCCGGACGCCCGGCGGCGGCGTGCGGCGCGCCGAGGTGCTCGTGGAGGACGAACTCACCGCCAGGCAGCGGGTCGAGCAGGCTGTCCGTACGGTCTCGGAGGACGCGGCGGCCGGGCTGCCGAGGCCATGGGCCCAGGCGGTGCGCGAGGCGGCGGTACGCGGCGCCAGAGGGCTGCCGGAGGCGCTGGACGAGCTGGCCGTGTCGGCGGCGCCGCCGAGCGGGCGCCCCGCCCGTCCCGCCTGGTGGCCGGCCGCGGTGCTCGCGCAGGCGGCCATGACGCTGCTTCAGATCTACGGCGGGCTCTGGCTGGTCGGCCAGATCATCGGCGTGCTTCAGCCGGGCATCGTCCCGCCCGTGCTGGTGATGCTGGCCGGGATCGTCGGCGGGCCGCTGGTGGAGTGGGCGTGCGCGGCGGCGGCACGGGGCCCGGCGAGACGGTACGGGCAGGACGCCGAGCGGCGGCTGCGCGAGGCGGCGGCCGGGTGCGGGCGGGCGAAGGTGCTCGATCCGATCTCGGCGGAGCTGATGCGGTACCGGGAGGTGCGGGAGCAGTACTCGACGGTGTCCGGCGTGACGAGGTAGCTCCCCCGGGGCCCGGCGCGGGGCGGCTGGAAGCGGAGGACCACGTACGGGTGGCGAAGTTATTCACAACTGGCGAGTAATCCACAGGCGTCGGCAGGATTTTCCCGTCCGGTCCAGCATGAAGTGGTCGGTCGACGGGACCGATGAGCCGGAGAAGTGGGGAGCCGTCATGAACGACACCGTGGTGACGCTGGTGGGAAACGCGGCGACGGGGGTGGAATACCGGGAAACGCCGACGGGCGGGGTGGCGCGGTTCAGGTTCGCGGTGACTCCGCGCCGGTGGGACCGCCGGAATTCGGTCTGGACGGACGGGAGTACGAGCTTCTACACCGTCTGCGCGTGGCGGAATCTCGGGGCGAATCTCACCGCGTCGGTCAATGTCGGTGATCCGCTGGTCGTGCACGGCAAGCTGCGCGTGCGGGACGAGGCGAAGGACGGGCAGCGCAGGACGTTCGTGGACATCGACGCGGTGTCGATCGGTCACGATCTGACATGGGGGACCTCGGCGTTCAAACGGGTGGCGCGGGCGAACCCGGCGCTGACGGAACGTCCGGCGGACGCCTCGGCAGCGACTTCAGCGGCGAATTCGGCAGCGGCTTCGCCCGCGAACGCCGTCTCGGGGAGCGGTGCCGGTACGGATGGGGACACGCGATCGGTCGGCAAACCGGTGCATACGCAACCGTGGCTGTCCGAACAGGACGGGCCGACGACGCGGGCCGGGGCGGTCGCGGTGTCGGCCGGGCCCCTCTGACAGGGGAGTTGTAGAGATTTATCGATAGAGGAACAGGCTCGAAGGTACGCGCGATAACGATTCCGATTCGGAACGGTTATCGGAACGTACGAACGGGCACCGGCGCTCTCCGCCGTCCATAGGATTCCCGGGTACTCATGGGCACTTGAGTCTGCTGGCGAGGCAATCCCCCCACGCGTCTCACGCGGAGGACCTCGCACGGAGGGAAAAAATCTGTGTTGTCTGCGCTGTCTCAGTTCTTCGCTCCAACCGCTCGTAGGCGGGTCGCCGCCCGTCTGGCCGTCTCGGTCGTCGCCTCGGGCCTCGTCGTGGCCGGCTCCCTGGCCGGCGCGGGTGCGGCCGTGGCCGACGACACCCTCCAGCACCGCGGTGGCGCCACCGCCACGCTCGACGGCCTCATGACGTACGACAAGGCCGTGCTCCACTCGGACGGCCAGACGCACGAACTGCCCGCCGGGCTCTTCGAGATGACCGTGGACGGCGGCGGCAAGCTCAAGACGTACTGCATCGACATCCACAACCCCACCCAGGACCAGGCGAAGTACCTGGAGACCCCCTGGGCCCAGACCTCGCTCGGCGCGAACAAGAACGCCGGGAAGATCCGCTGGATCCTGCAGAACTCCTACCCCCAGGTCGACGATCTCGCGGCTCTCGCCGAGAGCGCGGGCACCGGGCCGCTCACCGCGCAGACGGCCGCCGCCGGTACCCAGGTCGCCATCTGGCGTCACTCCGACAACGCGGACGTCGACGCGGTGGACCCGCAGGCCGAGAAGCTGGCGGACTGGCTGGAGCGGAGCGCCGACCACCTCGGTGAGCCCAAGGCCTCACTCACCCTGGAGCCCGGCGCGGTCTCCGGGCGGAGCGGCGAGCGTCTCGGGCCGGTCACCGTCCGTACCGACGCGGACAGTGTCGCGGTGTCCCCGCCGGCCGACGCCGCCGCCATGGGCATCAAGATCACCGACAAGAACGGCAAGCCCGTCACCGAAGCGGCCGACGGCGCGCAGCTCTTCTTCGACATACCCGAGGACGCCGCCGACGGCACGGCAGCGTTGAGCGTGCAGACAGCCACATCGGTGCCGGTGGGCAGGGCGTTCGCCGGGGTCACCAAGAGCCAGACGCAGATCCTGGCCGGCTCCAGCGAGTCCACGGTCTCGGCCACGGCCACCGCCACCTGGGCCGCGAAGGGCGCGATGCCGGCGATATCCGCCGAGAAGAACTGCGCGAAGGGCGGCGTGGACGTCACGGCCGTCAACAAGGGCGACGAGCCGTTCACCTTCACGCTCGCCGGTCAGGAGTACACGGTCGAGGCGGGCAAGTCCAGGATCGTCACCGTGCCCGTCGCCGAGGACCAGGCGTACGACTTCACGATCACCGGGCCCGGTGGCCTCGCCAAGAACTTCCAGGGCGTTCTCGACTGCCGGACCAGCGGGAACCCCGGTTCGCCGACCGACGGGACCACCACCCAGCTGGCGCCCGCGACGGCGGGCGGCACCGTCGGCACGGACGGGCTCGACCTCGCCGAGACGGGCGCCTCCAACGCCACCCCGGTGATCGCGGGCGTCGCGATCGGGCTGGTCGTGCTGGGCGGCGCGGCGGTCTTCTTCTTCCGTAAGAAGGACGACCCTTCCACCGAGGACTGACCCGCCCGGGGAATCGCACGCCCCACCCACCGGGTCAGCACCGACCGGTCAGGCACCGGCCGCCACTGACTGCGGCTCCGACGCGCAGACGAATCCGGTCGCGCGCCGGGGCCGCGTGCGGACCGGCACGCGTGCCCGCGAGGCCCGCGGGCCGGGACGGTGTGTCCGAGGCCTGGACTATCGGTTTCTCCCCAGGGAGGGACGTGCGGCAAGATGGCTCTATCTGCCCTCACGCGGCGGAGCCGCACATTGGCCCTTCTCGATTGCCGGACGGTTTCTCTTGGCTGAGTACATCTACACGATGCGCAAGACGCGCAAGGCGCACGGCGACAAGGTCATCCTCGATGACGTGACGCTGAGCTTCCTGCCCGGTGCGAAGATCGGTGTGGTCGGCCCCAACGGCGCCGGTAAGTCCACCGTGCTGAAGATCATGGCCGGGCTGGAGCAGCCGTCCAACGGCGACGCGTTCCTCTCGCCCGGGTACTCGGTCGGGATGCTGCTCCAGGAGCCGCCGCTGGACGAGAGCAAGACCGTGCTGGAGAACGTCCAGGACGGCGCCGCCGAGACCATGGGCAAGCTGAAGAGGTTCAACGAGGTCGCCGAGCTGATGGCGACCGACTACTCCGAAGCCCTGATGGACGAGATGGGCAAGCTCCAGGAGGACCTCGACCACGCCAACGCGTGGGACCTGGACACCCAGCTGGAGCAGGCCATGGACGCGCTGGGCTGCCCGCCCGGCGACTGGGCCGTCACCAACCTGTCCGGCGGTGAGCGCCGCCGCGTGGCGCTCTGCAAGCTGCTCCTCGAAGCGCCCGACCTGCTGCTGCTGGACGAGCCCACCAACCACCTGGACGCCGAGTCCGTGCAGTGGCTGGAGCAGCACCTCGCCAAGTACGCCGGCACCGTCGTCGCCGTCACCCACGACCGGTATTTCCTCGACAACGTCGCGGGCTGGATCCTGGAGCTCGACCGCGGCCGTGCCATCGGTTACGAGGGCAACTACTCGACGTATCTGGAGACCAAGCAGACCCGTCTGAAGGTCGAGGGCCAGAAGGACGCCAAGCGCGCCAAGCGGCTCAAGGAAGAGCTGGAGTGGGTCCGCTCCAACGCGAAGGGGCGCCAGGCCAAGTCGAAGGCCAGGCTGGCCCGTTACGAGGAGATGGCCGCCGAGGCCGACAAGATGCGGAAGCTGGACTTCGAGGAGATCCAGATCCCGCCGGGGCCGCGGCTGGGCAGTGTCGTGGTCGAGGTCGAGCACCTGAACAAGGCGTTCGGCGACAAGGTCCTGATCGACGACCTGTCCTTCTCGCTGCCGCGCAACGGCATCGTCGGTGTCATCGGCCCCAACGGCGCCGGCAAGACCACGCTCTTCAAGATGATCCAGGGCCTGGAGACGCCGGACTCCGGCGACATCAAGGTCGGCGAGACCGTCCAGATCAGCTACGTCGACCAGGGCCGCGCCAACATCGACCCGAAGAAGTCGCTGTGGGCCGTCGTCTCCGACGAGCTGGACTACATCAACGTCGGGCACGTCGAGATGCCCTCGCGGGCGTACGTCTCCGCGTTCGGCTTCAAGGGTCCGGACCAGCAGAAGCCGGCCGGTGTCCTCTCCGGTGGTGAGCGCAACCGCCTCAACCTGGCGCTGACGCTCAAGCAGGGCGGCAACCTGCTGCTCCTCGACGAACCGACCAACGACCTCGACGTCGAGACGCTGTCGTCGCTGGAGAACGCGCTGCTGGAGTTCTCCGGGGCGGCCGTGATCATCTCCCACGACCGCTGGTTCCTCGACCGCGTCGCCACGCACATCCTGGCGTACGAGGGCGAGTCCAAGTGGTTCTGGTTCGAGGGCAACTACGAGTCGTACGAGAAGAACAAGGTGGAGCGGCTCGGTGCCGACGCCGCCCGGCCCCACCGCGCCACGTACAAGAAGCTGACCCGAGGCTGACATGGCCCGCCACCACTACAGCTGCCCCATGCGCTGGTCGGACATGGACGCCTTCGGGCACGTCAACAACGTCGTGTTCATCCGCTATCTGGAGGAAGCGCGTATCGACTTCATGTTCCGGCTGGCGCCGGGGGAGGGTTCGCCGTCCTTCGCGGGCGGGTCCGTCGTGGCCCGGCACGAGATCGACTACAAACTGCCGCTGGTCCACCGGCACGAGCCGGTGACCGTCGAGTTGTGGGTGACGAAGATCGGCGCGGCGACGCTCACGATCGCGTACGAGATCAAGGACGAGGACCAGGTGTACGTACGGGCCTCGACGGTCGTCGTGCCGTACGACCTTGAGGCGGGCAGGCCGCGGCGGATCACGGCCGAGGAGAAGTCCTTCCTGGTGAAGTACCTGGACGACGCGGAGGCACTCGCGGCATGACGGCGACGACCGTGCGGGCGCTGCGGCTCGCCGACACGGCGGAGGCGGCCGATCTGGCCGCCTTCCTCGGCCGGCTGATCCGCTACGACCGGGCCGCCGCGGTACGCCTCCAGGTGGGCGCCGGAGCGGTGGCGGTGTTCGGGCGGCCGCCGGCGCTGGAGGTCCTCGCGATCCGTACGGCGCGGTTGCGTGAGGAGGCGGCGGAGGTGCGGCTCGACGTCACCGTGTCCGCCGGTGAACTCCTCGAATCCATCGACGAGTTGACGGGCACCTTCGCACTGCCCGCCGCCGTCACCGGGCCGCCGTGGACCGGGGTGCTGCCACCGCGCGGCGGCTGGCAGCGGGTGCCCGGCCTGCCGGGACCCGCCGCGCTGCGCGAGGCGGTCGCGGCGGCGGTCGCCGAATTCCGCACGCGCGACGAGGCGTTGCCCGCGGCGCACCGGGACCGCGCCGAACGGGACAGGATCGGCCGCGAGATCTGGTCCCGAACGGTCGAGGACACGGGCCTGCCGCTGCGCGCCGTACACGCCGCGCAGTCGGTGGGCTTCCTGCGCCCGATGCCCGAGAGCGCCCCGGTGGCGCTGCTACGGGCCGCCGGCTGGCTGCGCCTGCGGACGCCGTACGGCTCCATCGCCGTACGGGAGACGGGCACCGGCGGCATCGGCGCTCTGAGCGTCACCCCGACCTGAGCGCGCCGGGGGCCTGAGGGACGGGGACCTCAGGGACGGGGCGTCCGAAGAGGGCCCGGGTCACTCGGGTCGGGTTTCCGGCCGCTGGGTGTCGGGCCAGATCTGGATGTGGTCCTGTTCCAGTTCCAGCAGGACGCGGTGTTCCAGGGCCAGTGCCTTCGTGTAGTCGGCGGGCAGCTGGAGGCGGCCCGCGCGGTCGAGCATCGCGTACTCCCGGGCCACCACCGACTCCTGGCCCGTCGTCGCGTCGACCTCCTTGCGGCGCAGGACCTCCGACGAGGTGCGGCCGTCGCGGATGGCGACCGTCCGGCGGACCTCGCCCGCGACCTCCTGGTCATGGGTGACGATCACGATCGTCGTGCCCAGCTCCTCGTTCGCGCGGCGGAACGCGGCGAACACCTGCTCCCCGGTCGCCGAGTCCAGTTCGCCCGTCGGCTCGTCGGCCAGCAGTACGGAAGGGGAGTTGGCGAGGGCGACGGCTATCGCCACCCGTTGCTGCTGGCCGCCGGACATCTGGTGCGGGCGGCGGTCGCGGCAGTCCGCCACGTCCAGCATCGTCAGCAGCGATTCGGCCCGCGCGGCGCGCTCCGCCCGACGACCACGACCACGACCACGACCACGACCACCTCGGCCGTCGTCCCGGCCGCCGCCATCCCGGCCCCGGCCGCTCAACTGCATCGGCAGGGCGACGTTCTGAGCCGCCGTCATGTACGGGAGCAGGTTCCGTCCGGTCTCCTGCCAGACGAAGCCCACCGCCTCACGCCGGTAACGCAGCCGCGCCTTCGCGTCCATGCCCAGGAGATCGCGGCCCGCCACCTTCGCGGCCCCGGCCGTGGGCACGTCCAGGCCGGCCAGGATGTTCATCAGCGTCGACTTGCCGCTGCCGGACGCGCCCACCAGAGCCATCAACTCGCCCTCGGCCACCAGCAGATCGAGGCCCTGGAGCGCCTGTACCTCCACCCCGTCGGCGGTGAAGATCCGCACCAGCCGGTCGCAGGCGATGAGCGCGTCGTGCCCGTACGAGGGCCGGTCGCGATGGCTGCCCGCCCGCCGCTCCAACTGCTCCAGCGTCGTCCCGGCCGAACGATCGGCCCCCGCACCGGACCCGGTCGACGATGTCATCGGCTGTCTCCTGCCCTGAGTTCGCTGATCGATCCTTGCCGCCCCGCCCACCACGCCTGCACCACCGACACCGCGGCGGCGAGCGCCAGCACCCCCACGGCCGGCAGCACCAGTGACCACGCGTCGGCCCGCAGGGGCGCCCCGTCCAGCGGGATGTCCGACGTCGTGGTGAGCGCGAGGCGTACGAGATCCACCCCGGGCGCCAGCAGCACGACGGTCGCCCAGCCGACGAACGCCCCGCCCACGGCGGCGAGCAGCGCCTGTGGAAGGACCTCCAGGCCCAGGAGTTGGCGGCCCTGGCGCTTGGTGAGGCCCATGGTGCGCAGCCGTGCCAGCAACGTGACACGTTCCGGGGCCGTCTGCGACAGCGAGAGCAGCAGGGCCAGCAGGGCGTAACCCGCGCCCGCCGCGATCGCCGCCGCGTAGATCCGCTCGGCGCCCTCCTGCATGGGCGTGTTGACGAACGTCTTCCGCTCGTCGGTGCGCAGCTTCACGGAGAAAGGCACACCGCCCGTCCCACCGGCCGTCTCGCCGAATCCGGTGACCGTCCGCCGCAGCGCCCCGCCGTCCAGCTTCGCGCCGGTGACCAGCAGGGTGGTCGGCGCCCGCTGCGTCAGATCGGCGGCGTTCACCAGGAGGTAGTCGTCGCTGGGCGACGCCGGGGTGTGCCGGCGTACTTCCGCCACCCGCACCTTGAAGTCCCCGGCCGCCGACTGGATGTCGCGCGGCCCGTCGCCGAGCCGTTCGGCGACGGCGGGCGACGCGATCGCGGGCAGCACCCGCCCCGGGTCGGACCCGCCGTCGCGCACCCCGCCCCCGCCCACGGACCTCAGCCCGGCAGCCGGGAACTCCCCGAGTCCCGTCTCCCGCGCCAGCCGCGCGTACGCCTTCGGCTCCACACCGATCATGGTCACGCCGAGCGACGTCCGGAACCCCTTGCTGTCGGACGGGAGCGGTACGCCGTACTCGACCCGTACGGCGGTGACATCCCCGACCCCCGCGCTCTTCCGCACGGCCTCCGCCAGCCCGTCGGGCAGCACCGGCGACGAACCGACGAGGCTGATCCGGGCGTCGGCGCCCGTCGCCAGCACGGCGGCCCGCTCCCTCGCGCCGTCGATCCCGGCGAGCACGGAGCCGCCGAAGGCGGCCGTCGTCAGCGCGATCAGCAGGGCGAGCAGCGGCAGTGCCCCCGACGTCGGCGCGCGGCCCGCGCGGGCCAGCGAGAGGAAGCCCACGGCGCCGCGCAGCCGGCCGGCGGGACGGCCGGCCAGACGCAGCGGCAGCGGATAGAGACGCACGAGGACGAGCGCGGCGATCAGCCCGGCCAGCACCGGCGCGGAGCTGACGAGATAGTCCACATCGCCCACCCCGCCCGCGTCACCCAGGTCGACTCCGGCCGCGTCGGCAGGTCCGCCCGCGCCGCGCCGGCGCAGTGCGACCACCGCGCCGACGGCCAGTGCCAGCAGGGTCAGTTCGGCGATCGTGCGGCGGCGGGACGGCCTGGCCCGTACGAGATCCTCCCGGCCTCCGCGCGCCTGGGGCCTGCGGTGGGCCACGACGGCGCGGACCGGCAGCGCCGCGCACGCCAGCAGGGCCGCCCCGCCCGCGGCGGCCACGGCGGGCAGCAGCCGGGCCTCCGGGACGGTCAGGACGGCCGGCAGCAGACCGACGGCCGCCGCCGGTACGACGATCACCGCCGTCTCGGCGAGAAGCCGGCCACCGATTCCGGGCAAGGAGCCGCCGCGCGAGCGCAGCAGGGCGAGTTCGGACCGCCGCCGCGCTGCGGTCAGGCCGCCCGCCATCACCAGGACGACACCGGCCACCGCGCCGATCCCCAGCGCGGCGACCGCGACGACCGGAGCGATGGCCGCGCGCATCGAGCGGTGCCCGGCGACGATCTCGTCAAGTCCCGTCGCCACCACGGCCGCGGGACCCACGACGGTCGGGGCGCGCAGTTCGGTCAGCTCGGGGCCGCTCTCCAACGAGGCGATGCCCGAGGCCAGTTGAGGCGCGTCGCGCGCGGTGAGCTCCGTGGTGTCGGGGGCGATGCGCCAGTACAGCCGGGGTTCACCGGTGGTGCCGAGCAGTACGGGCGCGGCGTCCGGGGCCAGCAGGAGGGAGGCGCGCCAGTAGCGGGGCTGGGGGCGGTCGTTGGTCGGTTTGGTGACCAGGGCGGGGGAGCCGAGTGTGGTCTCGACGGACCAGTAGCTGTTGTCCGGCTGCCGTGGCGCGACGATTCCGGTGATCCGTACGCCGAGCTCGTCCCGGTCCACACCGGGCACATGCACCACCGAACCGACCTTGAGCCGCAGCGACTTCGCGGTCTCGGCGGTGACCGCCGCCTCCACCTCTTTGGTGACCGCCGTCACCGGGCCGTCGGCGCGCGGGAGCCGGCCCTCGCGGAGGGTGGAGTGGCGGTCGAGGCCGGCCTGGGCGGCGAGGGTGAGCATCGGCGGCAGACTGTCCGGCGCGGGCAGCCAGGGGTCGGTGCCCTCGACCGGCTCGGAGGTCCGTACGCCGTACGCCGAACTGCCATCGGCGGCCCGTATCGGCGCGGGCAGACTCCGGGTGATGTTCCGCTGTGCCTGTGTCACCCAGGCGGCGCGCAGGGTCTTCTCCCGCTCCGGCTGCGGCATCCCGAGGCCTGGCGGCGCCGAGGTGACCTCCAGGACGCTCTCGGCAGCCGTGGCGGTACGGATGTCGTGGCGCAGGCCGTTCGTCTCGTAGGCGTCGACGGAGCGCGGGAACGCGGCGGCGAGGTACGCGGTGAGCACGACGAGCACGGCCATCGCGGCGGCGGCCCCGGGCGCGGTCCGCAACCGTGTCCGCACCCAGGGCGCGACGACCCGCGCGGGACGGGACGGATGAGACGGATGAGATGGATGGGACGGATAGGGCGAGCCGGCGCGCATCTCAGTTGCCTCCCCGTTCGCGCAGCGTGACCGCCGGGTCCGTACGGCGCAGGGTGAAGTACGCGATCAGCAGCAGCGGAAGCACGGACACCCCCGCCAGCAGCGCGGCGACCTGGCCGGCCGGCAGGTCGACCAGGACGTGCGGCACCGGCTGGGTGGCCTGGCCGGTCAGTACGACCAGAGGGACGACCGCCCTGGTGAGTACGGCGCCGAGGGCGAGGCCGACCAGGAGCGCGACGGCGAGGAGCAGCCCCTGTTCGGCGGCCAGCAGGCGCGCGAGTTGGCGGCGCGGGGTGCCCAGCGCCCGCAACAGGGCGAATTCGGCGCCCCGTTCACGTACCGATCCCGCCGCGCTCACCGCGAAGCCGACGGCCGCCAGCGCCGCCGCCGCGATGGCAGCGGCCAGCAGCGCCGACTGCGGGCCGACACCCAGCGGATCGGTCAGCAGCTCGTCCACGGTCTCGTCGCGCACCATCACCTGTGCCGGGTCGACGTCGGACCGCTCGCGCAGCGTCTCGGCGATCTCCGGCGCGCGGCCGGGCGCCGCGCTCAGCCACCACTCGGTGGGGGCCAGCGACGGCTCCCGCCGGTCGGCGAGTGTCCGGTTGACGGCGCGCAGATCGAGCAGGAGCCCGCCGCCGTCGCCCGTACGGCCGCCGTCGGCGGTCTCGGCGGCGGCCTGCGCGCTCAGGGCGCCGGGACCTGTGGTGGGCAACTGGTCGACCGCGCGCACGATCCTGACCCGGAGCCGGTTGCCGGAGACCTGGACGTCCAGGCTCTGCCCGGTCTTCGCGCCGGCGGCACGCAGGAAGGTCCCGGTGGCGATCGCGGGCAGCACGGCGGGCGGATCGGGCCGCTCCACGCCCACCTGGACGCTGATGCTCCGCGCCGGGTCGTAGGAGCTGCCGGCCTGAGGGCTGACCCCCGTCCGGTACGTGAGCACCAGCGGCGCTGACGCCGAGACGGCCGGCTTCAACGGCACCGCCGGGTCGGCCTCGCCGTCCAGCGACCCGAGGCGCGTCGCCTGCCACCCGAAGTCCGGGTCGGCGCGCACCGTACGCGCGGCCCCCTCGGCGTCCAGGGACTGGAGCGCGTCGACACTGAGCCGGTGGGTCTCGCTCCGGCCCTGAGGGGCGTTCGTGTCGAGTACGAGGCCGGTCAGCGTGAGCGGTTCCGCCGGGGTGAGCGGCGTGCTCGCCGCCTGTGGACCGCGTACGGAGTCCGAGGCTCCGGTCAGATCGAGCGTGACGGTGTGCGGGCGGCCGTCGACGGGCACCTCGCCCGCGAGCATGCGGTAGCCGATGCCGTAACGGTCCTCGACCACCACCGTGGTGAACGGAGCCCCGCCGGTCGGCGACACCCCGTCGCCCGCCGAGGTGTCGGTGATCCGCAGTGTCACCCGGAGCCGCCGGGTCCCGTCCGGCAGCGGGAGGCCCGGCCGCGCCGTTTTCGGCGGCTGTACGGCGTCGAGGAGCGGGGCCGCCCCGCCGCCGTCCCCGTCCTCCCCGCCCTCGTCCTCGCCGCCCCCGCCGGCCAGGTCGTCGCGCAGGAGCATCCGCTCGCCGGCCTGACCCGTGTCCAGCGCCAGGACGGTCGCCGTCCGGTCCGCCGACAGATCGGTGGTGGCCCGGTGCGCGGGTGCCGCCTCCCGTACCCCCGGCAGCGCGGCGTAGATCCCTGCCTGGCCGGGGTCCCCGGGCCGGTTCGTCAGCACCCGCAGCGACGCGCCGGTCCTGAAGTCCGCCTGGTCCTCCTGCGACCGGTCCCACGACGCGCTCTGCCCGATCGCCAGCATCCCCATCGCCACGGCGAGCACCAGCAGCAGCACCGGACCCGCGCCGCGCAGCGGCCGGCGGCTGAACTGCCAGCCCGCGAGCGCCGCCGAGAGGCCCCTCCCGCTCGCCGCGCGCCGTTCCGCGAGGCGCGCCACGGGCGGCAGCAGGCGCAGGGTCAGTACGGTGCCAGCGAGCAGCGCCAGCGCGGGGGCGGCGACCAGCAGCGGATCGACGCCCAGCTCGCCCCGGGTGTCACCGCTGAGCGCCCCGCCGCCCGAGGTGGCGGTCTGCCGGTCCAGCTGCCAGTACGCCACCGCCGCGACCACCAGCAGCCCCACGTCGGCGCCCGCGCGCACCGGGCCGGGCAGCGCCCCCGCCCTGCCGCGCCGCAGCCGGGTGACGCCGGCGGAGGCGAGTGCGGGCGCCACGACGGCGGCGGCGCACGCCAGCGCGACCCCGGCGCCGGTCAGCCACACCTCTGCGGTCGAGGTGTCACCGAGCCGGAGCCCGATCTCGGTGAGCCCGCCGCGTTCGGCGAGCAGCCGGGTCAGCGGCCCGGCGAGCAGCGGCGCGCAGATCGCCGCGGGCACGGCCAGCAGCAGTGCCTCGACCGTGGCGAGCCAGCCGATCCGGCGCCGTGAACCACCGCGCGCCCGCAGCAGATCGGTCTCGCCGGTCCGCTCCGTGCTCAGCAGCCGCGCGACCAGCAGCAGGGCGCAGGCGGCGAGCAGGACGAGCTGGACGGCGACGATCAGCAGTGTGGAGCGCGACACGAGCAGCGCGCGTTCGGTCCGGTCGAGCACGCTCGGCAGCGTGGTCCGCGCGGTCACACCGCCGTCGAACACCGGCTGCGCGGCGAGGGACTTGGGGCCGCGCTCGGCGGCGGCGCGCAGCGAGCCGATACGGCCGGTGGTGACGGACCGGAAATCGGCGGCGGCCAGCCAGGACAGGTCGCCCGCCGGGAGCCGCCCGGAGTCGAACAGGGCGGGGTCGGCGAGCAGCGGGCCGTAGGTGGTGAAGGTGACCGTCTGGACGCCCTGGCCACCGACGGTGTCCAACTTCCAGTACGGGTCGGTGAGATCGGCCGGCCGGTAGATGCCCGTGACCCGGATCGTGAGGGGTTGGTCGCCCAGCCGGTCGACGAGGGTGAGCCGCGTCCCGGCCTTGAGCCCGAGCTGGGTGGCGGCCTCTTCGGGGAACGCGACCTGCACGGGCGCCGCGCCGGAGGCTTCCGCCCCGTCCGGCCAGGCGCCCGTCACCAGCCGTACGCGCGAGCGGTCGAGCGTCGCGAAGTGCGTGAGGTCGGGTTCGCCCTTGCGCGCCGCAGGCGGCTGGAGGGCACGGGGGAGCGCGTACGACCCCGAACGCTCCAGCTTCCGTACGGTGACGGGCAGCCCGTCGAACGCTTCCCTCGCGACCTTGGACGCCGCCTCGTTCGCGGTCTCCCGGTCGCCCGCCGGGACCTGCGCGGTGATCACGAGCGCTGCCGCGGCGGCCTCGCGCCCTTGGAGGGTGTGGCGCAGCGCTGCGTCCCCGATGGAGCCGGAGAAGGCGGTCAGGGCGGACAGGACGCAGGTGGTGAGAAGAACGGCCAGCAGAGCCGCGGCGAGCAGGAGGCGGTGCGCGCGGACGCGCAGGAAGACGAACCCTGTCACGCGTCCCCCCGCCGATCCCTCGCCCGCCCCGGAGCTCGGATACTTTCAGAGGGCAGCCGTCATCTGAAACCGCTTACGGCCGGACTTTGACCGGATCGTGACCGTTGTCCGGAACGGGAGTTCCGCATTCCGGGGCAGAAGCGAGGGGCCCACGGCCGGTCCGGGCAGATGGTCTCAGCTGTTGATCATCGACGCGGCCGCGTACGTCATGTAGTTCCAGAGCTGCGTCTCGTGTTCCTCCGAGAGCCCCAGCTCGTCGATGGCCGTCCGCATGTGCCGCAGCCAGGCGTCGTGCGCCGCCTGGTCGACGGTGAACGGAGCGTGACGCATCCGCAGCCGCGGGTGGCCGCGGTTGTCGCTGTACGTGCGGGGACCGCCCCAGTACTGGATCAGGAACAGCGTGAACCGCTCCTCGGCGGGCCCGAGGTCCTCCTCCGGATACATCGGCCGGAGCAGCGGGTCCTCGGCGACCCCCTGGTAGAAGCGGTGGACAAGGCGCCGGAAGGTCTCCTCGCCGCCGACCTGCTCGTAGAAGGTCTGCTCCGAAAGCGTGCCGCGCGGAATCTTGTTCACCCCTCCATCGTCTCAGACGCACCGGCCGAGTACCTGAGGTCTAGGACCTGCCTCTTCGACCTGCCTTCCCGGTCCCGAATCCGGTTACCTCCGGTCGGGCAGCCGGTACTGCTCGCTTCCGCGCCCGTGACACAGGACAGTGGAACCATGGGCGTTCACCATGAGCACCGCGAGGCGTACGGGCCCGGCGACGAGGTCGAGGGCGTCGCCGCCGAGGCGCGTGCCGCCATGGTGCGCGGCATGGCCGCCGAGGGGGTCCTGGACGACCCGGCCTGGCGCGCGGCCTTCGAGGAGGTGCCGCGGCATCTGTTCGTCCCGTACTACTTCGTCAGCCGGCCCGGCGGCCACGACCGGCTGTGGTGCGAGGACCCCGACCCGGCCCGGCGGCTGCGCTGGCTGCGCGGCGTGTACGCGGACGGGGCGCTGGCCACCCGCGTACGGGACGGTGAACTGATCTCGTCCAGCAGCCAGCCCTCCCTGATGGCCGGGATGCTCGCGGCGCTCGACGTGCACGACGGGCAGACGGTCCTGGAGATCGGCGCGGGCACCGGCTACAACGCGGGGCTGCTCTCGCACCGGCTGGGCGACGACCGCGTGACGACGATCGATCTGGATCCGGAGATCACGGAGTCCGCCCGTACACACCTCGCGGCGGCCGGATACCGGCCCACCGTCGTCACGGGAGACGGCGCGCTCGGCTGCCGCCGGCGGGCGCCCTTCGACCGGATCATCGTGACCTGCACGCTGCCCGCCGTGCCGTCCGGCTGGCTGGCGCAGTGCGCGGACGGGGCGCGGATCCTCTCGCCGCTGTCCACCGGGCTGATCGCGCTGGACATCGGCGAATCCGCCCACGGCCGTTACGCGGAAGGGCACTTCCTGCACACGTCGGCCTTCTTCGTCCCCCTGCGGGGCGGGCAGGAGGAGGCCGCGCTGCCCGTTCTCCAGCGGATCGGCGGGCTGCCCCGGCGAGCGCTGGAGAACGATCTCTTCCGCTTCATGCTCTCGCTCACGGCGGGCAGCCTGGACCCGCACGAGGCCCTCTCCCTCTGGGAGCGCGAGGGGCGCCCGCAGCGGGAGAGGTTCGGCATCACGGTCGGCCCCGACCGGCAGTGGGCCTGGCTGGACGATCCCTCGGGGCCGTACGTCTGGCCACTCAGCCCCGGCGGATCGTGATCGTCGTCCAGGCGCCGACGTGCACGCGGTCGCCGTCGTTGAGCGGGACGGGGACGTACGGCTGGATCGGGTCCTCGGCGCCGTTCAGCGTCGTGCCGTTGGTGGAGTTCTGATCGACGACCGCCCAGCTGCCATCGGGCTGCTGGACCAGGACCGCGTGCTGGTGCGAGACGCCCGGGTCCTCCGGCGGCACCGACAGGTCGACATCCGGGGACTCGCCGGTGGAGTGGCGCCGACGGCCGATGGTGATCTGGTTCCCGGTCATCGGAAGGTGCTGTTCCGGTGAGTACGCGGGCAAGTTGAGGCCCGTCGCCTCGGGGCCGCTGCGCTGCATCATCGCCATGAAGTACTCACGATCCGGGGCGACGACCGCGGTCCAGTTGCCGGGCGGCTGGTACTGGTGCGGCGGCTGGTGCTGCTGCTGCGGAGGCGGTCCCTGCTGGAACTGGTGCGGGGGCGCCGGAGCACCCGCCTGTGAGGGCGGCGGCAGCACCCAGTCGTCGCCACCGGTCTGCTGCGGCGGGGCCGGCGGCCCCGACTGCTGGAACGAGGGAGGCGAAGGCGGACCCTGCTGCTGGTACGGCGGGGGCGGCGGAGGCCCCTGCTGACCGTGCGGCCCAGGAGGTCCGGGGAGTCCGGGAGGCCCGGGAGGTCCGCCCTGCGGTCCGAGCCCACCCGGCTGACCCTGCTGATCGGGCGCCAGCGGCTCGGCGGGCCGGTTCAGCTGCGAAGGGCGCGAGCCCTGGTAGTCGTACGGGTCGGGCGGCCGGGGCGGCGACTGCTGGGCCTGGAAGCCCGGCGGCAGGTTCAGTCCGGGAGGCGGAGCGCCCCCCGGGCCACCCGGCCCGCCCGGTCCACCGGGCCCCTGGTGCTGCGGCGCCAGCGGTGTGTACGAGGTCGCCGTGTTGGTGAGGAAGTTCCACCGGCACTCCTCGCAGAACAGGGCGTTGCCCTCACGCGGCGTACGGCACTGCGGGCAGAGCTCCGCCTGCGCCGTCGCGTTCGGGTCCTGCGGGTAGCCGTAACCGGGCGCGGGCGGCGGTGGCGGAGGCGGCGGCACCGAACCGGCGGGAGCACCGGCTCCGGCCGCCATGCGATGGCCGCAGACCTCGCACCAGTCGTCGGAACCCGACTGGTGTCCGTTCGGGCAAGTCGGCATGTCGGCGCTTCCCCCTCTCCTCGTCCGGCCCGCAGGCCGCTGCTGTTCGCTGCTTGTCGCTGTTCGCTATTTCTTGACGCGAACGGTTTTGGTCGAGCGAGTTTCCAGTGTCATCTCGTCCGCGTCCGCCACCTTCGCTTTCAGTCGCACAGTACCCGTCGCCGCATCGACCACGTCCACCACCTTCGAAAGCAATTTCGCCGTATCCGCGTTCCCGGAGTCCGACGCGAGCTGTACCGCGCGGCCCAGTTTGGCGGTCGCGCCGTCGAAGTCCCCCGACTTACGGGCCTCCAGGCCCTGCTGGATCACCTGTGCCAGTTCGGCCTGGCCGGTGTAGTGCGCGACCTGCGGATTGATGGACGTCGACGCCGCCATGTCGTCGGTCCAGACCGCCCGTACCAGCCCCTGGGACAGCACCTGTGACGTGCCGTCGGCCGCCGGGAGGATCAGCGAGACCCTCGCCGCGAGCATCTCCTGTCCGACGCCCGCCTCCGGGACCTGGACCGATACGTGGTAGTCACGGGACTCGTCGCCCCAGGAGCCCGTCGGATAGTCCCCGGCACGGGGGTTGGCGTCCGTACGCCGCTCGGTCAGCTCCTCGACCGTCGGTGCCACCTGCTTGACGAACTTGATCTCCACACCGACGGGTGTCCAGAGCCGCAGGGCGACGTCCGCGACCTCCTTGCCCATCGCGTTCTCCATCATCTCCGTGAAGTCGGCGGCCAGGCCCGCCGGATCGGCGACGATGTCCGCCGTGCCGAGCATCGCCGAGGCGATGCCTGTGACCTCTTTCACCACCCAGTCGGTACCGACGCCACGGGCGTCGCAGGTGAACCGGCCCGCACAGGCGTCGAGCGAGGCGCGCAGATCCTCCGGGGTCTCGTGCTCGTTACGGCCGTCGGTGAGCAGGATGCCGTGCCTGATCGACACGTCGGCCGAGGACAGCAGCCGGTCCGCGAGCCGCAGCCAGGTGCCGATGGCGGTACCGCCGCCGGCGCTCAGCTTGCGCAGGGCGTTCCCGGCCTCCGCGCGGGTGGCGGCGTCCGCGACCGCGAGGGCGCCGTTGCCCGGGTAGACCTCCTTGGCCACATGCGTACCGGCGACGACGGCGAAGGCGACACCGTCGCGCAGGGTGTCGATGGCGGCGGACGTGGCGTCGCGGGCGTTGCGCATCTTCGTCGGCGGGTAGTCCATCGATCCCGAGCAGTCGACCATGATCACCACGGCCGCGTCGGGGCCCTCGCCCGGCGGCCTCGTGGGCCTGGGGGACGCTCCCGCGAGGGGCACCCCGCCGGTCGTACCACCTCCGGTGGAGGTGACCGTCACGATCGCGTTCACCTCTCGCCCGCCCTCCGGCAGGTACTCGTTCTGGTACACATCGACGGAGAACTGCGGCACGGTCGACTTCGAGAAGTTCGCCATCTGTATCGGCTCCTTGACGCTCCACTGGCAAAAAGTTCAGAAGACATGAGTAGGGACAGCGGGACAACGGGCGGGCGGACTCCCGGGATCGGACCGGGCTCCCGTCCATGGCCGCCGGGTCCCGCCGGTGGTCCGGGCAGTGGGTCCGGGCAGTGGGGTGCTCAGGCCGTGCTGTAGGCGGATCCTGCCCCTTGCTGTGGTACGGCGAACGGCAGCAGGGCCACTGTTACGTTGTCGTGGCCCCCACCGTCGAGCGCGTGTCCGACCAGCACCTGGGCGCTGCGCAGGGGCTGTTGGGCGGCGTCGGGCGGAAGGGCCCGAGCCATTTCCTGCGGGCTCTCCGCGTAGTTCCACAGGCCGTCCGTGCACACCACCACGACACCGGAACGGTCCGGTTTGAAGGACGCCGTGTGCGGTTCGAGTTCGTACGCGTCGGCGCCGAGCCAGCCGGTGATGGCGTGCGCGCGCTCGTCCGCGTACGCCTCCGCCTCGTTCATCAGGCCCGCCGCGACCATCTGGGCGGCCCAGGAGTCGTCCTCGGTCAGCCGGGCGGGCGGTGCCGTGCGGTCGTCGGGGACCCAGTAGGCGCGGCTGTCGCCGACCCAGCCGATGACCAGCAGCCCGCTCGCCACGACCGCGCCGACGATCGTGCACGCCGGCGCGTTCTGCGCGCGGTGCGCCGCTTCGTGACCGTCGTCCCGACCCGGCCTGGCGGCAAGGAGGTTGACGGCCTCGGCGGCGGCCACGATCGCCTCGTGCATCGCCTGCTGGGGGTGCGTACCGCGCGGCAGCGTCGCGAGCAGCAGCTCGTTGGCGGCCGAGGAGGCAGCCGCCGACGCCTCGTCGGGGCGGGTCGCCGACGACACGCCGTCGCAGACGATCGCGATGACGGCCGGCGAACCGTCCGGCAGGGCGGCCGAGGACACGGCGAACGCGTCCTCGTTGCGGTGGTGGCGAAGCCCGCGGTCGCTGACCGCCGCCACGGCGTCCAACTCCTGCTCCAGATGGTCGCGTTCGCGCGGCTGGGCGTGACCGCAGTTCTCGCAGTAGCCGTCGGTGTCGACATGGCCGGCGCGGCAGGCCACGCAGAGCTTCGTGCCGGCCGGGACGGCGGGCGGCGCCGTACGGGGGTCGGCGGGGTCGGCCGGGGGCGGGTCCGTGACATGGGGTACCGAGGGCGGTGCACCGGCGGGCATCGCCGGTGCCGGTACGCCCGCGGGCGCGGGCAGCTCGAAGTCACCGGCGGGAGCGGGCGAAGCGGGTGGGGCGGGCGGGGCGTGCGCGGGTGGCGGCACGGACCCGTACCCGGCCGACGTGTGACCGGACAGCGGCACCCCGGCGGAGTCCAGCCCCGGCAGCTCACCGGGCAGATGCACCGGCGCGGCCGGGGCCGTGCCGTCGGTCCGGGCGGCGCTCGGCCAGTCGACGGCGCCCGAGGCAGGCGCGGAAGGGGCTGCGCCCGAAGACGTCCCGGCCGACGCCGGGGCGCCGTTGATGACGATCGTGGGGTGGTCGTCCGGCGGCGGGGGTACGGCCGACAGGTCGTACCCGCACGCACCGCAGAACAGGTCGCCCGACTCCAGCGGCTCCTCGCAACCGGGACACCGCGAAAGGGCTGTCGGCTGGTGCATCTGCGACATCACTCACACCCACGTCCGGGGGCGGAAGCGGTTGGCCCGCTCCACCAGGTCGATCCTCTCCTCGCCACGCTGAGCGAGCCGGGCGAGCACCCGGTACGAGCGCTCCAGTCCCAAGCGCAGACCACGCTCGTCCAGTTCACTGCCGAGCAGCGAGGTCTGTCCGGGCTGATTCCCCGGACCACCGGAGAGTACCCAGTCCAGAGCCGTGCCCAGAACCTCCGTCGACAACTGCTCGCGGCGCATCGCGTCCAGACCGAACTGGCCCAGCCGCGAAACCTGGTCGGCCGCCGCTCTCAGATCGTCGATCAGCGGTGTGTCGGGCATGGCTCCCGGCAGGGCGAGCGGCGACTGTGCGCGCAGGTCACGGCGGCGCAGCCGCGACCGTACGGCCGCGATCCTGGCCGCCGTGTAGTGGATCGACGCCTCGGGGACCGACTCCAGTGTCCGTACGGCTCCGATCCGGTCCCCCGACGCGTTCTGCACCCGGGCGAGTCCGAACGCGGCGCTGACATAGCTCGGGTCCGTCATCCATACGAGGCGGTAGTACTCGGCCGCGTTGTCGAGCTGGCCCAGCACCTCGGCGCAGACTCCGAGCGCCAGCTTCGGCGCGGCCTCGCCCGGGAACGCGTCGTATATCGCGTCGAAGGAGAGCGCGGCGATCTCGTTCTCACCGGTCACCAGCGAGGCGATGCCCCGGTACCAGACGACCCGCCAGTCGTCGGCGTGGCGCGCCTCCAGCTCCGTCAACGCCTCGGAGGCCGTGACCAGTTCACCCATCTCCAGGCGGGCGCGCAGCTCACGCAGCCGGCGCTCGACGGAGTCGGCGGGCGCCTCCGCCAGCGCGGAGATCAGCTCGGCGGGCGCGGACGCCATCAGTCCGGCGAGGAAGCCGGCGTTCGGGTCTTTCGCGTCGACCCGGGGCACCGGCAGCGCCAGCGCCGTGGCGGGCG
Source organism: Streptomyces sp. NBC_01716 (assembly GCF_036248275.1). Classification (NCBI taxonomy): domain Bacteria; kingdom Bacillati; phylum Actinomycetota; class Actinomycetes; order Kitasatosporales; family Streptomycetaceae; genus Streptomyces; species Streptomyces sp. NBC_01716. Next base: position 5,859,430 of record NZ_CP109181.1, read on the forward strand.
CGTCGATGCGCGCGAGCGGAGCGCCGGTCTCGACGGATTCCATGGCGGGGACGCCGGGGTGGCCGGGGACGGGGGCACCGGGGGCGCCCGCTCCCGGACCGCTCCGGGGTGCCGGGACGCCGCCCTGCGGGGCGCCGGGCGGGAGCGGGGGCGGTGACCCGAAGGGGGCCGGAGGCGGCTGGATCGCCGGGTGGCCGGGCAGCGGTGCCGGTACGCCCGTGCCCGCGTACCCGCCTGCGCCCGGCGGCAGCGAGGAGGGGGCGGCGGAGCCTCCCAAGGAGGCGTGCGCGGTGCCGTTCGCGCTTCCCGGGGACTGCGCGGACTTGTCGCGGCGCCAGAACAGACCCGCCCGCACCGGCTCCGGCCGGACCCCCAGCCGCGAGACGTCCTGCCCGGTCTCGGCGAACAACTGCGTGTCCGTGACCCGCGGTTCCGTACCGAACTGGGTCGACAGCGCCGGCCGCGGACGCCCCGTCTGGAGCGCCACGACCTCGCGCAGCACACCGGTCAGCTGCTCGGCCATCTCCTGCGCGGAGGCGAACCGCCGCGCCGGATCGGGGTCGGTCGCCCGCACCAGCAGCCGGTAGAACGACTCGTACGTCCGGAACACGTCGATGTTGTCCGGGTCCGGCAGGGAGTCCACGAACACGTTCGTGTACCCCTGGAAGTCGAACGTCAGCACCGCGAGCGTGCGCGCGACCGTATACAGGTCGGAGGCCACCGACGGGCCGACCTCGGCGACCTCCGGTGCCTGATAGCCGACGGTGCCGTAGATCGCCGACTCCTCGTCGTCCATCCTGCGGACCGCGCCCATGTCGATGAGCTTGAGCTGGTCCTCCGACTGGATCGCGTTGTCGACCTTGAAGTCGCAGTAGAGGAGATTGCGGCTGTGCAGATGCCCGAGGGCCTCCAGCGCCTCGATGCCGTACGCGCACGCCTGCTCGACCGGCAGCGGGTCACGCTTGCCGTCGGGGGAGCGCCGCTCGTTGGCGATCTCCTTGAGCGCCTTGCCGCCCACGTACTCCATGACGATGTAGCCGTCCATGGAGCCGGTGCGCTGGTCGAGATGTTCCACGAAGTTGTAGATACGGACGATGTTGGAGTGCTCGATCTCGGCGAGGAAGCGCCGCTCCGAGATCGCCGCCTCCATGGCGTCCTGGTCACCCGTGTCGAGCAGGCCCTTGAGGACCACCCAGCGGTTGGAGACCGCGCGGTCGACGGCGAGATAGATCCAGCCCAGACCGCCGTGCGCCAGACAGCCCGCGACCTGGTACTGCCCGTGGACGACGTCGCCCTCGCTCAGCTTCGGCGTGAACGAGTACGGGTGGCCGCACTTGGTGCAGAACCCTTCCGTACGCCCCGGCCGCTCACCGCGCGAACGGCCCACCGGCGCACCGCAGTCGGACCGCGAGCAGTACCGCTTGCGCTCCGGGACCTCGGGGCTCGCCATCACCGCCGAGCGCGGATCGGGCTTCGGCACGTCCGGTACGGAGACGAGGCCCGCCCCCAGCCGGTTGCGCGCCGATGTGCCGGTGGCGGCGCCGGAGCTGCGGACCGAGACCGACCGGCTGGAGAGCCGGCCGGAGAGCGAACGCGACAGCCGCCCCGAGACCGAACGCCGTGACGTCGACGAGCGTGAGGAGGCACGCGAGGAGGACCGGGACGAACCGCTGCGCGCCGAACCACTGCCCCTGCCGCTCGACTTGCTCTCCCTGCCGCCGCCGGTGATCCCCGTGGGCGGCGACGACAGCATGCCGGTCGGCGAGACGACCGGGGCCAGACCGCAGGTGTCGCAGTACAGCTCACCGCCGCCCATGTCCTCGTACGACCCCTCACAACCGGGGCGCTGACATCTCCTCGTCCCGCTCATCGGTCCCCCCGCTCGCTCGGCTTGCTGTCGACTGCTCCATCGGCCACCGGTCCATCGGTGCTCACACGTGCCCCCTGCGGTCGGTGGGCCCGGACTGCCGCTGGGCCAGTGCCTCGGCCGCCGCCTGCTGGTAACGCAGCACCGCCTGCTCGGCCACGCGCAGATCGCACGGCGCGCTCCACAGCATCCGGCGGGCCGCGTCGTAGCGCTCGGTCAGCATCATGTCCTCGGCGAGCCCGTGCCGGGCCATCTTCGCCTTGTACGCGTCGAGCCTGCCCCGCAGCTCGGCCCGGACCGCGAGCGGCGCCGTGACAGCCGTCAACGACTCGCGGGCCCGGTGCAGTTCGTCCTCGGCCTCCCGCTCCAGGGACTCCAGCAGCGGCGAGAGACGGTGCCACTGCGCGTGTCTGCGGTACTCGGCCGCCGTCGACAGCCGCTCCTGGAGCGCCGTCGGCGGCCCGCTCACCGCGGGCACCTCGGAGGCGGCGATCTTCGCCAGCACCTCGCCGCGCGCGGAGCGGGCCTCGGTGAGCGTACGGTCGGCGCGCGACAGCACGTCCCGAAGCCGCAGCAGCCGCGCCTCCGAGTCCTGACGCACCGTCAGTACCGCGTCGATCTCCCGGCGTACGTCCTCCAGTGCGCGGGCCGCCCGGTCGTAGCGCTCGGTGTCGGGCCTGCCGCCGCCGGGCGCCGAACTGCCGTGCACCGGCTGCCAGAAGGCCAGCGGATCGGAGATCACCTGGGCGCGCAGCGTGCTCAGCTCGTCGGTGATCGCCTCCAGCTCGTCACCCGCCGGGTGCTCACCGGGCCGGACCCCGGCGGAGTGCGCCAGCGAACGGGTCCGGTTCAGCTCGGCGGCCAGCAGATCTATCCGCGCGGGCAGCGCCGACCAGACGGAGTCCGATGCCACGACCATGTCCAGCGACTGCGCGTACAGCTCGTTCATCCGCGCGACCAGCTCGGCGAGCGTGAACTGCTCGGAGAGCTTCGCCGGCCCCGTGATCGAGGTGGCGGCGGTGGCGGAGCCCGCGACCGTGACGCTGGGGCCCCGCAGCTTCTCGGTCAGGTCCACCAGATCCTGCTGGTTGAGCCACCGCAGCCGGGCACGGGCCTCACGGGCACCGCGCAGGGCGGCGGAGTAGGCGTCGAAGTAGTTCCACAGCAGAGTGACCGTCTGCTCGGTGGAGGCCCAGCGGTCCTTGGTGACCCCGCTGAGGGCGGCCCCTTCGAGCAGCCGGCGGCCCGCGTGGTCCTGGAGGGCGAGCAGGGACGTCTCGATCGCCTCGTGCTCGGCGCCGAGGCGCGCGAGGGCGCGGTCCGCCTCGTCCCGGTCCATCGCCGGACCGGCAGACCTCCCCGTCGATCCGGGGAAGGAGCCCGCGTCGCCCATCGATCACCTCTCCGCTCTGCCCTGACCGCTTCCGTCACCGGTGCGCGGTCGTCGGTCGTCGTTCGTCGTTCCGGGGGCTGACCCCTCAGCTCTCGCTACCCCATCCTCAGTCCTTGTACTTCGCCGCGGGCGGCGCGGTTATGCCGGGCAGTCCGGCTTCGAGCCATTTCTTGTACGACTTCATCCAGAGGCTGTTGGCACCGCCCGCGCGGTACTCCACCAGGACCTGGTTGACCCGGCGTACCAGGTCGTCGTTGCCGAGCTTGGCCGCGACGCCGTAGTACTCCTCGGTGAACGGCTCGCCCACCAGCTCCACCGCCGGGTCCTGGGCCGCCTGGCCGGCCGCGAGCGCGTTGTCCGTGACGACCGCGTCGACCTCGCCCATCTGGAGCCGTACCAGACAGTCCAGCTGGTTCGGCACCGTCAGCTTGTCCTCGTCCCGGTCGGTGTCGTCGCCCTCGTCCTTGAACGTCGCGCCGAACGACTTCTCCGCCAGCTGGTCGTACGCCGTCGAGCCCTCCGCCGAGCAGACGCGCTTGCCGGACAGTGACTCGTCGTACCCCGTGATGTCCGAGTCCTTGGGCGCGAGCACCTGCTGGCCGGCCTGGAAGTAGGCGGTGGAGAAGGCGACCTGCTCGATCCGCGCGCAGTTGATCGTCATGGTCCGCACGACCAGGTCGACCGTTTCGTTCTCCAGGGCGCCGACCCGCTGGTTGGTGGGGATGGCACGGAAGATGATGTTGTCGGGGGAGCCGAGGATGTCGTCGGCGATGGCCCGCGCGAGGTCGATGTCGAAGCCCTCGATGGTGCTGCTCGCGGGATCGCGGTAGCCCCAGCGGAAGCTGTTCTGGTCGATGCCCACGATCAGATCGCCGCGTGCCTTGATGCGGTCGATGCTCGGTCCGTCGGCGGAGGACGGCCGCAGGCTGCGCTCCGGTTCGTCGCACTCGGGAGCCGCCGCGGCCCCGGGCGCGGCCTCGGCGGCGACCTCCTGCGGCTCCCGCCCGTCGTGCGTCCGGCTGTCGCGCGAGAGCGGCAGCAGGGCGAGCGTCGCCGTCAGAGCGACGGCGGCGGCGATCGTGACTCCCGTGCGGCGGCCGGCCTGTCGCCGTACGGTCTCCGGCGACCCGTACGGCTCGCGCGGCGCGTTGGTGTCCGTGGCGTCGGTTGTCATTCCTCCCCCTGTCACCGGTACTCCGAAAGCCTGCGGTTGATGCCGAGGATCGCGCCGACCGCGCCCAGCAGGGCCAGCACGACCGCACCGATCGCCAGGCCGGTCAGCGCGTCGCGCCCGCCCTCGGCGGAGTCGGTGAACTCCTTCTGCTCGTGCTCGATCGCCTTCGCGAGCGCCTTGTCCACCTGGTCGAAGGACTGTCCTGTCGAGTCCTTGTCGCCGATGACCTTCGCCAGGGCGCCTTCGTAGTCACCGGCCTTGTCGGTGTCGTTCGCCGACTTGTGCCGCTTCTGCCACTCGGTGGCCGCCGTGCGTGCCTGGCCGACCGGCCGGGCCCCCGCCTCGTCGTCGGCGAGCTTCCGCGCGTCCTCCAGCGCCGTGCCGAGGGACTTCATGTCGCTCAGATGGTCCGTCTCGTACTGGTCGCTCTTGCCGTCCTTGGTGAGGACGGCGCCGCGCGCGACCAGGGTCAGATTCTCGTTCGCCCGTGCCTTCAGCGAGCTGATCCGGGCGTCGTTGAGGACCTTCAGCGACGCCTGGCCGTGCGCGTTGGCGTTGTTCAGGTCCGTGCGGGCGACCGTGTGCCCCACCGCGAGCCACAGCAGCACCACGGTGGAGGCGGCCGTCGCCGCCAGCAGCCCGTGGTTGAACACCCTGTTCGTCCGCTCGTAGTTACGGCGCTGCGCCCAGGCCAGGAAACCGAGGGCGACCACGCCGGCGCCGAGGGCCAGGAACGGCCACACCCGGGCGCTGTCGGTGTCCTGGTCGAGCCGGGCCGTCTCCGACGCGTACAGCTTCTCGGCCGCCGGCAGGATCTCCTTCGCCATCTGCTGGTTGGCGTACCGCAGATAGGCGCCGCCGAGCGGCAGCCCCTGCCGGTTGTTGGCCCGCGCGCGCTCGATCAGGCCCGTGTAGCGCGGGAGTCGCTCGTTGAGCGTGGCGATCTGGCGGCCGGAGTCGCTGGTGCTGTCGGTGTTCGTCGCGGCCTTGATCAGCAGCCTGGAGGCGGTGTCGATGTCGTCCCTGTACCGCTTCTGTACGGTCGCGGGCTCCTGCGCGCCCGCCAGGAAGCCGCTCGCCGCGGCCGTGTCGGCGTCCGCGAGCGAGCGGTAGATGTTCGCCGCGTCCGCGCTCAGTGGCTGGCTGCGGCCGACGACGTCCTCGGCGGCGGAGGCCCGGTCGGCGACCTGCAAAGCAGTCACCGCCCCGAACACCACGACGAGCAGGGCCAGGACGGCCCCGATGATCTGGAGCCGGCCGGGCTCCGTCGTCGCCGCCGCGCGCAGGCGCTCCCTGATCTCCGCCCAGGCACCGTGCCGCGCGGGCGGCGGCGGCGCGGGCGGTGGAGCCGACTGCGCGGGCGCGTGCGTCGGCGCCGGAACAGGCGCTGTGCGCACGTTCGGCGGGTATGTCACTTGACCTCCCCCTCGGTCACTGACGGCGGCGTCGCGCCCCTCGGCGGACGGAGGGACGGCTCCCGGCCAGCAGTATGGCCGCAGGGACCGGCATCCACACAAGCCTTGACGCGATCTTGTGCTGACCAAGCGTGCCGGCGGAGCACGATCCCCCTGCCGTGCTCCCCCCATTGAATACGTCAGGGACCCGTGATCGGTTCCCATTCGCGAGGGCCCGCGAGGGTCCGATCACGGGTCGGCGGGCCGTACGCGCTCCGGCGCCGCCCCGGCACCGGCGCGCGTCTGTCCCCGCGTCAGGCGTCGTAGTGCGCCCGCAGCCTGGCGTGCGCGTGCGGCGGCGCGCCGGTGTGATCCAGCCCCAGCAGCCCGGCGCCCAGCACCGGCGGTGCCGTCACCACCCCCACCACGGCCTTCGGCGCGCGGGCCGCGAGCAGTTCCCGGATCCCGTCGTCCAGCTGCGGGTGCCTGGCGGCCAGCACACTGCCGCCCAGCAGCACCGGAACCTCCTCGTCCAGCAGCCCCAGCCGCTCCAGCGCCACTCCCGCGAGCGCCACGACCTCGGCGGCGAGCCGGTCGACCAGCGACCTGGCCACCGCGTCACCCGCCGCGCTGGTCGCGAAGAGGACCGGCGCCAGCTCGTGCCTGCGCCCGAGCGGGACATGCCCCAGGTGCAGCGCCTCGATCAGCTCGTACACCGAGCCGAGGCCGAAGTGCCCGGGCACCGTACGCATCAGCTCCGTCGGCTCGCCCCGCCCGTCCTCGGCGCGCGCCGCGAACCACAGCGCCTCCTCGGAGAGCCCGGAGCCGCCGCCCCAGTCACCGGAGATCCGTCCGATCGCGGGGAAGCGCGCCGTACGTCCGTCGGGCAGCATGCCCACGCAGTTGATGCCCGCGCCGCACACGACGGCGACCCCGCGCGGTTCCGCGCCGCCCGGCAGCCCGGCACGCAGTATCGCGAAGGTGTCGTTGCGCACCTCTGTGGTGCGTCCCCAGCCGCGCCGCTGCACCGCCGACGCCAACTCCCGCTCCTCCACCGGGAGATCGGCGTTGGCCAGACACGCCGAGACATGCCCGGCGATCCCCTCCGTACGGAGGCCGGCGTCGGCCGCCGCGTCGGCGACGATCGCGGCGAGCCGGTCGATCGCCGGCTCCACGCCCACGACCGGCGGCTGGAAGCCACCGCCGCGCGCCGCCCCGAGCACATATCCGTCCGCACCGATGACGGTCACATCGGTCTTGCTGTTCCCGGCGTCGACGGCCAGGACGCTGCCGCGCCCCGCCGCCGGCTCGGTACGGCTCACGCCCACGCGAGGTGCTCCCGGTTGTGCGCGATCAGCCGGTCGGTGAGGCCATCGGCGTACTCGTACTGACCGATCAACGGGTGGGACAGCAGCGCCTTGTAGACGCGGTCGCGCCCACCGTGCAGCGCGGCCCGGAGCGCCAGGTCCTCGTACGCGGTGACGTTCGCGACGAGCCCCGCGTAGAGCGGGTCGAGCTCCGGCACGGCCAGCGGCGTCGCGCCCGAGGCGTCGACCCTGGCCTGGACCTCGATCACCGCGTCGTCGGCGAGGAACGGCAGCGTGCCGTTGTTGTACGTGTTGACCACCTGCACCGGGCTGCCGCCGCTGCCCGCCTCACCCAGCAGCGAGGCGGCGAGATCGACCGCGGCCTCGCTGTAGAAGGCGCCGCCGCGCTTGGCCAGCAGCTCGGGCTTCTCGTCCAGCGCCGGGTCCCCGTACATGGCGAGCAACTGCTTCTCCATCTCGGCCACTTCCGCGGCCCGCGACGGCTTGGTGCCCAGCTCCCGGACGACCTCGTCGTGCGCGTAGAAGTAGCGCAGGTAGTAGGAGGGCACCACGCCGAGGGTGTCGAGCACCCGGCGCGGCAGCCGCAGATCGGCGGCGATCGTGTCGCCGTGCTCGGCGATCAGCTTCGGCAGCACGTCCTCGCCGTCGGGGCCACCGAGCCGTACGCTTCGCTCCCACGTCAGATGGTTCAGCCCGACATGCTCCAGATGGACCTGCGAGGGGGCGACGTCCAGCAGTTTCGCGAACTTCCGCTGGAAGCCGATCGCGACGTTGCACAGCCCGATCGCCTTGTGCCCGGCCTGGAGCAGGGCGCGCGTCACGATCCCCACCGGGTTGGTGAAGTCGATGATCCACGCGTCCGGGTTGGCGCGCCGCACCCGCTCGGCGATGTCCAGCACGACCGGGACCGTACGCAGCGCTTTGGCGAGACCGCCCGCGCCCGTCGTCTCCTGGCCGACACAGCCGCACTCCAGCGGCCAGGTCTCGTCCTTCAGGCGTGCGGCCTGTCCGCCGACGCGCAGTTGGAGCAGGACGGCATCGGCGCCGGCCACGCCCTCGTCCAGGTCGGACGTGGTGACGATCCGGCCGGGGTGCCCCTGCTTGGCGAAGATCCGCCGCGCGAGACCGCCCACCAGCTCCAGCCGGTCGGCCGCCGGATCGACGAGCACGAGTTCACTGATCGGGAGCGTGTCCCTCAACCGGGCGAAGCCGTCGATCAACTCAGGTGTATAGGTGGACCCGCCACCCACTACTGCGAGTTTCATGTGTTGTTGCTAGCCCTTCACTCCGGTCAGTGTGACGCCCTCGACGAAGGCCTTCTGTGCGAAGAAGAAGACGACGATCACGGGGGCCATGACCAGTACGGTCGCGGCCATGGTCAGATTCCAGTCGGTGTGGTGCGCGCCCTTGAAGGATTCCAGCCCGTAACTGAGCGTCCAGGCGGCCGGGTTCTCCGACGCGTAGATCTGTGGCCCGAAGTAGTCGTTCCACGCGTAGAAGAACTGGAACAGCGCCACCGCGGCGATGCCCGGTTTCGCCATCGGCAGGACGATCCTGAGCAGCGTACGGAACTCGCCGCACCCGTCCACGCGCGCCGCGTCCAGGTACTCGTCGGGGATCGTCAGCAGAAACTGCCTCAGCAGGAAGATGGAGAACGCGTCGCCGAACGCCATCGGGATGATCAGCGGCCAGAGAGTGCCCGACAGGTCGAACTGCTTCGCCCAGAAGAGATACATCGGGATGATGATCACCTGGGGCGGCAGCATCATCATCGAGATGACGAGCATCAGCGACAACTGCCGCCCGCGGAACCGGAACTTGGCCAGCGCGTACGCCACCGGGATCGAGGAGAGCACCGACAGCAGCGTCCCGAGCCCCGCGTACAGCAGGGTGTTCTTCCACCAGGTCAGAAAGCCCGGTGTGTCGAAGACCTTGGCGTAGTTGCCCCACTCCCAGCTGTTCGGGGTGAGGTCGCGGGTGAGCGCCTGCTGGTCGCTCATCACCGAGGTGAGGAAGAGGAAGACGAACGGCAGCACGAAGAAGAGCGCCGCCGCGACACCGAGCGCGTGCACGGCGATCCAGTGCAGCACCGCCTTGCGGCGCGCCGTACGGGCCGCCGGTGTCGTCGCGTCGGACCCCTTCACCGGCCGGCCGGGCGCGTCCAGGAGTTGCTGGGTCATGGTCAGTCACCCGTTCCGATCAGTCCGCCGCGACGCCGCATCAGGAACGCGGTGAAGACCATGGCCAGGGCGAACAGGACGAGCGCGACGACGCAGGCCGCGCCGTAGTCGAAGCGCTGGAACCCGAGGTTGTAGACGAGCTGCGGCAGGGTCAGCGTGGACTTGTCCGGATAGCCGGGCTCGAACTGCTGGCCGGAGCCGCCGATGACGCCGGAGGCGACCTTGCCCGCGACCAGGGGCTGTGTGTAGTACTGCATCGCCTGGATCACACCGGTGACCACGGCGAACAGCACGATCGGCGAGATGTTCGGCAGCGTCACGAACCGGAACCGGTGCCAGGACGACGCGCCGTCCAGCTCGGCCGCCTCGTACTGCTCCTTCGGTACGTCGAGCAGCGCGGCCATGAAGATCACCATCAGGTCGCCGATGCCCCAGACCGCCAGCGCCGTGAGCGCCGGCTTGGACCAGGAGGCGTCGTTGAACCAGCCCGGAGTGGGCAGTCCGAGATCGCCGAGGATCGTGTTGACCGGCCCCGTACCGGGGTTGAGGAGGAACACGAAGGCCAGCGTCGCCGCGACGGGCGGCGCCAGATACGGCAGGTAGAACAGGGTCCGGAAGACCCCGGTGCCCGTCTTGATCTTGGTGATCAGCAGGCCGACACCGAGACCGAACAGGACCCGGCAGGCGACCATGACCAGGACCAGCCACAGGGTGTTGCGCAGCGACGGCCAGAACATCGGGTAGTCGCTGAAGACGTACGACCAGTTCCCCAGCCCGTTCCAGACGGGGGAGTTGAAACCGTCGTACTTCATGAAGGAGAAGTACACGGTCGACACGAGCGGATACGCGAAGAAGACCGAGAACCCGATCAACCAGGGCGACATGAACGCCACCGTTCGCAGCGCGCCCCTGCGCCGCTTCGAACGGAGCGTGTTGCTGGACATCAGCCGGTTTCCCCGCCTGCTACTTGGCCTGCTCGATGTCGCGGTCGATCTGCTTCGCCGTCTTCTCCAGACCCTCCTGGAGGTCCTTCACGGAGCCCTTCTCGTACTGGAAGCCGAAGTCCTGGAGCGTCTGCTGGTACGTCGCGCCGTTGATCGCGCCGTCGGGGGTGCTGGACTTGGGGTGCTGGGCGATGTCGAGGAACGTCTTGAAGCGCGGGTCGAAGTCCAGGTCGGGCGACTTGAGTGCGGGGAGCGTGGAGGGCACGTTGCGGATGCCGTTGGCGAACTCCACGACCGCCTTCGTGTCGGTGGTCATGTACTTCACCAGCTCCCAGGCGGCGTTCTGCTTCTTGCTCTGCGGCGCGATGCCCATGATCGTGCCGGACAGGAAGCCCTTGCCGTAGCTGTCGGCCTCGTCGTCGGCGACGGGCATCGGCGCCACGCCTATCCCGAAGTCGGCGCCGGCGTCCTCGGCCATGCCGAGCCGCCACTCGCCGTCCAGCTGCATCGCGACCTGGCCGGTGTGGAAGGGGTGCTTGGCACCCCACTCGTCACCGAAGGCGCTGCGGAACTTCTCCAGCTTCTCGAAGCCGCCGAGGTCCTCGACGAGCTTCTTCTGGTACGTGAACATCTCGGCGAAGGCCGGGTCCTTGGCGATGTTGGACTTGCCGTCCTTGTCGAAGTAGGCGTGGTCCCAGCTCGACATGTAGTGGTCCACGACCGTCTCGTAGCCGTGGTACGTCGGCATCATGCCGACCCGCTCGTAGCTGTCGCCCTTGGGCTTGGTGAGCTTCTTGGCGACGTCGGCCAGTTCGGACATCGTCTTCGGCGGGGCCGTGATGCCCGCCTCCTTGAAGGCGTCCTTGTTGTAGTACAGCCCGTACGCGTCGCTGAGCAGCGGCAGCGCGCAGCGGTCGCCCTCGAACTGGGTGTACTGGAGCAGCACCTTCGGGAACGTCTTCTCAAGGTCGATCTTGTCCTTCTTTATGAAGGGTCCGAGATCGGCGAAGGCGCCGGAGGAGCAGAACTTGCCCACGTTGGAGGTGGTGAAGGACGACACGACGTCCGGGCCCTTCGAACCGCCCGCGCGCAGCGCCTGGTTGAGCTTGTCGTCGTTGATGTTGCCGACGACGTCGACCTTGATGTTCGGGTGGGCGTCCTCGAAGCGGTCGATGTTGTCCTTGATGGCCTTGACCTCGGAGGGCGCGCTCCAGCCGTGCCAGAAGGTGATCGTGGTTTTGGCGTTCGGGTCGTCCGACGCGGATTCACCGGACTGCCCCGTACACGCGGCGGCGAGGACGGACAGCGCGGCGACCGCCACGGCGGAAGCGGTCAGACGGCGGTTTGTGGGCATGACGGAACTCCCGGTGTCGTTCGGGTCCTGAAAGGTCCTGAAAGGGATGGTGCGGGTGTCGAGGGGGCTCGGAGGCCGCGGCGGACGGGTCAGCGGGAGGTGTCGAAGACCTCGTCGCGGGTGGTCGCGAGGGCGCTCTCCAGCGCGCCCCGCAGCACGGGGTCCCGCCGCACCTCACCGATGAGCAGCCGGGGCCTGGAGGCGGCGAGTTCGGCGAGTTCCGCCTGGACGAGCGCGCGCAGCGGTTCTCCGCCGGCGGTGGTCACCCCGCCGGCGAGGACGATGACCTCGGGGTCGAGCACCGCGGTCACGGACGCGAGACCGGTGGCGAGCCGCTGCGCGAACAGCCGCAGCAGCTCGGCCAGCCGCGGGTCGTCCTCGTGCCCGGCCGCCGCCTTCGTAAGGAGGCCGGCGGCGACGTCCGCGTACGGCTGCTCCGGGGTCTCGATGCCGAGACCGCGCGCGAGGCGCGGTACCGACTGGGCGCCCGCGAGTTCCTGGAAGCCGCCGCTGTTGGCCTTGACCACCTGGCGTACGAGGGGAGTGCCCGGCACCGGCAGGAAGCCGACCTCGCCGGCGCCGCCGGTGAAGCCGCGGTGCAGCCGGCCGCCGATGACCAGGGAGGCGCCGAGACCTTCCTGGTTCCACAGGAGGACGAAGTCGTCGTGGCCGCGGGCCGCTCCCAGCCGCTGTTCGGCGACCGCCGCGAGATTCACGTCGTTCTCGTACTCGACGGGCATCGGCAGGGCCGCGGCCAGTTCGTCGAGCAGCATGGGGGAGTGCCAGCCGGGCAGGTGCGAGGCGTACCGCAGCCGTCCGGTCGACGGGTCGAAGGCGCCCGGCGTACCGATGACGACGCGGTGCACGTCGGAGCGCGCGAGACCCGCGGCCTTCACGGCGCCGTCCAGGGCGTCGGTCACCTGGGTCACCACGCTGTCGGCCGACCGGCGCCCCGGCGTGGGCAGTTCGAACCGGCCGACGGTGGCGCCGGTGATGTCGGCGACGGCGGCGAGGATGCGCTCCGGGTTCACGTCGAGCCCGGCGGCGTGGGCGGCGCCCGCGTTGACCGCGTACAGCTGGGCGTTGGGTCCTGGCCGCCCCTCGGTGGTGCCCGTGGCGACGACGAGACCGGCCGCCTCCAGGCGGGCGAGCAGCTGGGAGGCGGTCGGCTTGGAGAGACCGGTCAGTTTGCCGATCCGGGTACGGGAGAGGGTGCCGTGTGCCAGCAGCAGGTCCAGCGCGGCGCGGTCGTTCATCGCGCGCAGGACGCGTGGTGTGCCCGGGGACGGCGTGGACGGATCGCTCACGGCGTGCACCTGCCCTTCGGCGACTGCTCTCCCGTGTGTCGCGCTTGGCGACACTGTTAGGAAAGTTTCCTATTTGATGGGAGGAAAGTAGGCCGGGCGTCGGGGAGCAGTCAATACCCGTTCACGACCGGCGCCCCCGCGGCAACCAAAGCGTTACCTGCGGGGGCGCGTGTGCGACGGACTTTCGATTCGGTGCCGCTGGGCCGGTCCCTGAGCCGGTTCCTGAGCCGGTTCCTGAATCGGCCAGTGAACCGGACCCTGAACCGGTCCTACTTGGTCAGATTGGGGTTGGGGGCCTGCTGCTGCGCTATCGGCGCCGCCGCGAGGGACTGCGGCGACGTGGGGCTCGCCAGGGCCGACGGCGCGGCCACGGCGGCCGCCGGGTCGGCCGGGGCCGCCTCCGTGCCCGCCAGGGGCAGTCCGCCGACGATCTGGATGCCCGCCGCGTCGAAGGCCCGCTTGATGCGCCAGCGCAGCTCGCGCTCCACGCCCAGCGCCTTGCCCGGCATCGTCTTGGCGCTCACCCGCACCGTCATCGATTCGAGCAGGACGGAGTCCAGCCCCAGCACCTCGACCGGGCCCCACAGCCGCTCGGCCCAGGGGTCCTCCTTGGCCATCTTCTCCGCGACCGAGGTGATGACGTCGCGGACCCTGTCGAGGTCCTCGGTGGGCCGGACCGTCACATCGACACCGGCCGTGGCCCAGCCCTGGCTCAGGTTGCCGATCCGCTTCACCTCGCCGTTGCGGACGTACCAGATCTCGCCGTCGTCGCCGCGCAGCTTGGTCACCCGCAGCCCGACCTCGATGACCTCGCCGGACGCGACGCCCGCGTCGATGGTGTCGCCCACCCCGTACTGGTCCTCCAGGATCATGAAGACGCCGGAGAGGAAGTCGGTGACGAGATTGCGCGCGCCGAAGCCGAGGGCCACACCGGCGACGCCCGCCGATGCCAGCAGCGGGGCCAGATTGATGTTCAGCGCCCCGAGCGCCATCAGCGCGGCCGTACCGAGGACCAGGAACGACGTCACCGAGCGGAGCACCGAACCGATGGCTTCGGAGCGCTGCCGGCGCCGCTCGGCGTTCACCAGGAGGCCGCCGAGGGCCGTGCCCTCGACGGCCGTGGCGCTGCGGTTCATCCGCGCTATCAGCTTGGTGATGGTGCGCCGCAGGACATGGCGCAGGACGAGCGCGATCACCACGATCAGCAGGATGCGCAGGCCGATGCTCAGCCAAGTGGACCAGTTCTGCTCCACCCAGCCCGCGGCTTCGTTGGCACGGTCCGCGGCCTCGTCGAGTGTGGCGGGCTCGGGCGACGGGCCGGGGACCGACGGGGCGGACGGGGACACGGCGGGACCTCCTGCGAAACACGGGCGGGGACCAACCACACTAACGGGGCATCGCCTCCGCTCCATTGCCCCGCGAGAGGGAGAGACACTCCTCACGCGCGGGTGGCGGGCGAAGTCGCAGGAAGGTACGGGGGCACGGACACGCCAGGTCAGGGGTCCCGGAGGGGGTGTGGGCGAAAACACTCCGAGCCCGTTACCAAGACGTGGTGGCGTTTCGACCAGGCATGAGGAGAGACTGAGACAGATCGTCCCGGCGCGAGCCACGCGCCGCCGGCGTACTAGGAGGCACCGTGCCACATGTCCTGGTCCTCAACGCGTCGTACGAGCCGCTCGGTGTCGTACCGCTCCGTCGCGCGCTCGTCCTCGTTCTGGAGAACAAGGCCATCTGCCTTGAGGAATCCGGCGCCTTCCTGCACAGCGAGACCCAGGTGCTCGCCGCACCCAGCGTCGTACGGCTGAAACGGTTTGTAAGGGTCCCCTACCGGGGGCCCGTTCCCCTCACCCGTCGTGCGCTGTTCGCCAGGGACGGCGGGCGCTGCATGTACTGCGGGAGCGTCGCCACCAGCGTCGACCACGTCATCCCGCGCAGCCGGGGCGGGAAACACGTGTGGGACAACGTGGTGGCGGCCTGCCGCCGCTGCAACCATGTCAAGGCCGACCGGCACCTGCGGGAGCTGGGGTGGAGACTGCGCCACCAGCCCGCGCCGCCGTCGGGGCTCGCCTGGCGGATCATCGGGACCGGACACCGGGATCCGCGCTGGATGCCGTATCTGCAACCCTTCGGCGCCGAGGACGCGGTGGCCCGGATCGACGGCATCTCTGCCTAGGATCCGGGCCTTCGTCGTGCCGGGGCGCGAACGCGCCGTGTGCCGCTCAGGCATGCCCCTTCGGGGCCGCAGGCCGTGTCCTCCTTAGGGAGGCGGCGGCTTACGGAGACGGCGGCGGCGTCGCCTCCATGACCGCGTACGCCTCGACCGACCACAGCGAGTAACCGAAGCGGGTCGCCCGTCGCTCGCCCTGGATACGGATGAAGCGGGTGTCCTTCGCGTCCATGCGGACGGACTCACGCCCGCCCCGCCCGTCCTCGACCCGCGTCGCGTCGCGCCACGAGCGGCCGTCGGCCGACACCTGGATCCGGTAGGCGCTCGCGTAGGCGTCCTGCCAGTTCAGGACCACCTGGCCGAGCCGGACCGGCTCCGCAAGCTCCACCTGCCACCACGCGCCGTCCTCGGCGGGGGACGACCACCGTGTGGCCGGGTCGCCGTCGCTCGCGGCGGTGGCGGGGAAGTCGGGCGTCTCGTCGCCCGACGACGAGGGCACAACGCCCGGCGTCCTTATGAGGTCGGGCCCGCCCGTACGCGGCGAGGCCCGCACCGTCAGGGTGCGCTCCTCACCGCCGAACGACAGCGGCACCCGGTAGGTACCCGCCGGGGTGCCCTCGGGGACGGTCACCTGGACCGGCACCGTCGTACGGAGGCCGCGCGGCACCGTCACCCGCTCGGGCACCGTCACCTTGACGCCTTTCGGGGCCTTCGCCGTCAGCGCGCCGCTGATCGGTCCTGGACGCTGCGCCTCCAGCTCCGCCTCGACGGTCGTGGCCTTCCCGCCGATCTCGGCGTCCGCGACACCGCGCACCAGTTCGAGCCGCACCCGCGGCTCGTCGGTGAACCACGGCACGACGCGCCGCACCGACGGCGTCGTCGCGCCCGGCACGTCCGGCCAGGTGATCCGTACGGCGTCGGCGCGCAGCCCCTTCGCGTCGGTCTGCGTCCAGCCGCTCTGCGACACGGGCCCCAGCCTCCGCCAGCCCTCGCCCGGGACATGCGCCTCCACGGAGGCGCCGTCGCCCGTTCCCGGCTCCGTCATGGTCGTGATCACGCCCACGGGGCGGGCGCGGCCGACCCCGACCGTGTACGCGTCCGTGCTCCGGGTGGCGCGGGCCTCCGGGCCGGCCGAGCGGTCGGCGCCGGTCCAGGCGGCCGACTCCTTGGCCGCGCGGTCCAGGAACGGGTCGAGCACGCCCTTGCCGACCGTGACCGTGCCCTTCGCCGCCGCCTCCCGCAGCGGTTCGAGGCTGAGCGACGCCTGCCAGGCGGCGTCACCGTCGCCCCGGGACTGCGCCTGGAGCATGTCGACCGACAGCTCACCGGCCCGCCCGTACCGCGCCAACTGCTCGCTCCACGGCCGCACTTCGTCGTCCAGCCGCCCGCCGGCCGTGCCGGACAGACGCTCCGGGGTCTCGCGCATGACCGTGAAGGCGGCCCGCAGCCGGCTCGCCGCCGCGTCCCTGGCCTTCGGGTTCTCCGCGGCCCTGGGCCCCGTACGGGTACGCCAGAACTCCTTCAGCAGAGGGCGCAGATACGCCGACTCCGTCCGGTTCAGGATCGACGAGGAGTCGTTCCCGGCGAGCGCGCCGATCGCCTCGCGCGCCTTGGCGTCGTCGCCGGCGAGATCGTCCATCGCCGCCTGCCAGGACTCCTGCGGCTCGTAGCCGCGCGGGTTCCACGCGTAGTCGGCGGCCGTGAACAGCGGGATACGCGACGCGGACGGCTGCTCCATCGCGTTGGCGAGCAGCGCGGCCGAGCCGGAGGCTACGGCGGGCTCACGGCCCGTGTAGGGGCCGAGGAAGATACGCCCCTGCTCGTAGTCGTTGACCGGGTAGTTGTCCATCGTCACCAGCGGGTGCTGCTTGAACGCCTCGCGCGCACCGGCCAGTTCGCTTCCGGTGATGGTGCGGGGCACCACGCCGACGCCCGTCCACGCCACCTGCACCCGGCCGTCGAGGTCGTCGGCGAGCGCCGTGCGGTACTCGGTGGCCCCGTCCTGGAAGTACTCCGTCGGCATCACGGTCAGCGGCTCACCGCCCGGGTACCGCCGCGCGAGATGCTCCGCCACCTCGTTCGCGACCCGCGCCTGCGCCTTCGCGGCGGCACCGGGACCGGAACCGAAGGTGTCCCGGTCGTCGTCGCAGTGCCACTCGCTGTAGCTGACGTCCTGGAACTGGAGCTGGAAGGCGCGCACCCCCAGCGCCCACATCGCGTCGAGCTTGCGGTTGAGCGCCTTGACGTCGTCCTTCGACGACATGCACATGGCCTGGGCCGGCGCCACAGCCCAGGCGAGCGTCACATGGTTGCGCCGCGCGCGCTCGGCCAGGTCGCGGAACTCCGCCCGCTGCGCGGCGGGATACGGCTCGCGCCAGCGCGCCTGGCGGAAGGCGTCGTCGCCCGGCGCGTAGAGGTAGCGGTTCTGCTTCGTCCGCCCCATGAAGTCCAGTTGCGACAGCCGCTCCTGATGGCCCCACGGGTCACCGTAGAAGCCCTCCGTCATCCCGCGTACGGCGGTGCCCGGCCAGTCCCGCACGAGAACGCCCGGCACCCTGGCCCGGCCAGGTGCGCCGACGATCAGCTGGCGCAGGGTCTGCGCCGCGTGGAAGAGACCGTCGTCGCCGACCCCGTCGAGCGCGATCGTCTCGCGGCCCCCGACGGTGCCCACGGCGATCCGGTAGCCGCCGGAGGGCAGATCGGTCCTCTCCCGTGCCCGCAGGGCCCTCAGCGCGTCCTGGGCGCCGCTGCCGCCCACCAGGACGACGGGGCCGTCGCCGGTCGGCGGGGGCGCGGGGCGGCCGGACACGGGCGGGGCTGTCGTACGGACCGTACGCACCCCGGCCTCGCGCAGCGCCTCCTTCAGGGCATCGACGGCGGACGGATCCGTCTCCTCGGCCGCGACGACGGTGACCTCGTCACCGAGGGTGACGGACTGGCCGCCCGCCTTGAGCGACTGGGGACGGGGCCAGACGGCGGGCAGACCCGACTCCGTCTCCGCGTCGGGAGTGGTGGCCGCCGTGGCGCCCGGGTCGGCGGGTGCCGCCGTCGCGCCGGGCGCCGTGCCCAGGAGTCCGCCGATCACGGCCACCGCGACGGCTGTCGCCGTCCGCTTTCTGCGCCCGAGTTGCACGCCCCTGCTCCCCTCGTGGCTCCCTGAGTTCCGGTCTGTCCGGCCGATCGGCGTCGAGCCCACCACCCTGGGCTGAAGGTGTCAATGCGCGTGGCCGTTGTGCCCTTTTTGCCGGTTGTGATAGGCAGGGAGGGTCAACTGCCGCTCGGGGAACGCAGCGTGAGCCGGGGCACGTTAGGTCCTGTGGAGAGTTACGTCTGTGGCCGTGCCGACTGGGTAGGGCTGCTGTGTCCCGTTGTCCGAGCCGTCTTTGGAGGCGCCGCCATGGCCGCCGCACAGTTGCTTCCCACCGCCCGTTCCAAACAGGCGGTTCCTGGTGACCCGACCGGCGAGGAGCCCCTCGCCGTCACGCTGCCCGGACCGCTGACCAGCGACACGCCGGGCCCGCTCACCAGCGAACCGCCCCTCGCCGACGCCGCCCCCCTCACCAGCGAGCCCCCGCTCGCCGACGCCGCCCCTCTCACCAGTGAGCCGACCGCGCCCGGTACGGCCGGTGGCACGGAGTTCTCAGGAGTCTGAATGGGCCTGGCCAGGCTCGCGGCGCTGCACGGTGTCGCCACCGTCCACTCACCGAGCCCCGACGTCGCGGTCCCGGTCCCCGGCGAGACGGTCGTCGCGGTGCTCGCCGCGCTGGGCGTCGACGCGTCCACGGACGAGGCCGTCCAGGACGCGCTGACCCGCGCCGAGTCCGCCGCCGCGAGCCGTCTGCTGCCGCCCACCGTGGTCGTGTGGACCACTCCCGGGAACGCCACCGCCGGCGCGGGAACGACGGGGACGCCCTGCGGGTCCCCCGTAGGGGTGCTGCCTCCCGCTCTTCCTCGGGCGCTGGCCGATCTGCCGCAGGGCACGCTCCTGCGCGTCGAGACGGAACAGGGCGACACGGTCGAGTGGCCCTCGCCCGACGCCCCGCCGCCGGACGCGCCCGCATCGGCTGCGGGCACGCCCCTCAGGGCCCCTGAGGGGCGTTCCTGGCCCGGTCTGCCGCTCGGGGTGCACCGGCTGGCCGCCGTCGCCGCCGACGGCCGTACGGCGGGCGCCGTGCTCGTCGTCGCCCCGCGCGAGGTGCCGCAGCCCCCGCCCCGTACGCACGGCTTCCTCGTCCAGCTCTACTCCCTGCTGTCCGGCCGCTCCTGGGGCATGGGCGACCTCGGCGACCTCGCGGAGCTCGCCACCTGGTCGGGCCGGGAGCTGGGCGCCGGTTTCGTCCAGATCAACCCGTTGCACGCCGCCGTCCCCGGCGACCCGACCGACCCCTCGCCGTACCGCCCCTCGTCGCGCCGCTTCCCCGACCCCGTCCATCTGCGGGTCGAGGCCGTCCCCGAGTACGCGTACGTCACCGGGCAGGGGACCGCGCGCCTCGCCGCGCTGCTGGAGCAGGCCGCCGGACTGCGCGCCGCCGTCCTGGAGAAGGACGCGCTGATCGACCGCGACGCCGTCTGGCGGCTCAAGCGCGAAGCCCTGGAGATCGTCCGCGAGATCCCGCTCGGCCCCGGCCGCCGGGCCGCCTACCACCACTTCCTGGCCGAGCGGGGCCAGGCCCTGGAGGACCACGCGACCTGGTGCGCGCTCGCCGAGGTGCACGGCTCCCGGTGGCGCGACTGGCCGCCCGGCCTGCGCGACCCGCGCTCCGCCGAGACCGGACGGGCACGGCACGAGCTGATCGACCGCGTCGGCTTCCACAGCTGGCTGGCCTGGCTCACCGACGAACAGCTCGCGGCGGCGAGCCGCGCCGCCCAGGACGCGGGCATGGCCGTCGGCATCGTCCACGACCTCGCGGTGGGCGTGCATCCCGACGGCGCCGACGCCTGGGCGCAGCGCGACGCCTTCGCCGATGGCATGTCCGTGGGCGCCCCGCCGGACGCCTTCAACGCCCACGGGCAGGACTGGGGGCTGCCGCCCTGGCGCCCCGACGTACTGGCCGCCTCCGGGTACGCGCCGTACCGAGGACTGCTCCGCGGGCTGCTGACCCACGCGGGCGCCCTGCGGATCGACCATGTGATGGGCCTGTTCCGGCTCTGGTGGGTGCCCGCCGGCACGGACCCGACGCGGGGCACGTATGTGCGTTACGACGCCGAGGCGATGCTCGCCGTCCTCGTGCTGGAGGCGCACCGCGCGGGCGCCGTCGTCATAGGGGAGGACCTCGGCACGGTCGAGCCCGGCGTACGGGAGGCACTGCACCGCCGCGGGGTGCTCGGCACGTCCGTGCTCTGGTTCGAGCGCGACTGGCAGGGCACGGGCCTGCCGCTGGCCCCCGAGAGCTGGCGCGGGGACT
Source organism: Streptomyces sp. NBC_01716 (assembly GCF_036248275.1). Lineage (NCBI taxonomy): Bacteria > Bacillati > Actinomycetota > Actinomycetes > Kitasatosporales > Streptomycetaceae > Streptomyces > Streptomyces sp. NBC_01716. Next base: position 5,879,943 of record NZ_CP109181.1, read on the forward strand.
GCGTCGCCACCGCCACCACCCACGACCTTCCGTCCACGGCCGCGCGCCTCACCGGCGGGCATGTGGAGCTCCGGCACCGGCTGGGGCTGCTCGGCCGCCCGCTGGAGGAGGAGCTGCGCGAGGAGTCCGCCGAGGTCGCCGAGTGGCTCGCCACCCTCACCCGGCTCGGCCTGCTGCCGCCCGGCGGGGGCGACGAGGAGGAGCAGATCCGCGCGGTCCACCGCTTCCTGCTGCGCACACCGGCCCGCATGATCGGTGTCTGGCTGCCGGACGCGGTGGGCGACCGCAGACCGCAGAATCTGCCCGGGACGTGGGACCAGTACCCGAACTGGCGGCTGCCGGTCGCCGACGCCGACGGCCGGCCGATGACGCTGGAGGAGCTGGCCGCCTCGCCCCGGTTGCACCGCCTGATGAGCGTATTGCGGCCCTCTGTGACGGATTGACACCTTGTACGGGACCCCCGGGCGCGCGCCCGCCGGGCGGGTTCGCTACGTTGGCACCGTGGACAAGAAGAACGCCCTGCGCGCCGGCGCCGTCATGGCCGGAACGACGCTGATGATGCTGCTCATGTCGTCTCCCGTGCTCGCCGTGAACCGCGACGACGGCGACGACCCGGGCCCCGGCCTGACCGTCGTGGAGACCCTCGGCCTGTACGTGCTGACGCCGCTGGCGGCGTTCGCCGTGATCGCCGGCCTGGTGATGGTCCTCGACAAGTCCAGGAAGCAGCAGCGGGTCTGACCGGCCGGGTCCGACAGCTCGGACGCCCTCCCTCGTGAAGAAGACGCCGCGCGGCACAGGTCTGCCGCGCGGTCGCTTCCGTGGCGCTATCCGCGCCAGGTGCCGATCCCGTCCCACGCCGCTTCCAGTTCACGCGCGGCGCTCACGCCGAGTTCGGCCCGCACGTACTCGTGCGCCTCAAGCATCTGCTGCTTGCCGTTGATCAGCTCCAACTCGGCACCGATCTCCCGGGTGCGGGGCCTTCCCTTCCCGGACAGGAATCCCCGGCCCCGCCCTGTCTCCGCGAGCTCGTGGGTGAGCCGGTCGGCGGGGACACTCAGGTCGAGCGGGCCACCGGCGCCCGGGACCGGGGGCGGCCCGAAGCGTTCCGCGAAGTGCTGCTCGATGCCCTTGCGCAGTCGTCGGTCACGCAGCTGGTTCCTGATCAGCGGGACCATCGCCACGAGACCAACGACCAGGATGAGGACGACGATCGGGGGCACGACATCTCCTTCGCTCGAATCATGTCGGATGATGCCCTGCCGCCCACCGCCGAACCAGTGGATCGGGGCCGGAACCGGCCCCGATCCCCGGCCCGTCAGCCCGCCGCCCGGTCCGCCTCCTGGGCGCGCAGCGCGCGGTCCACGCCCGCCCGGGACTCCGACATCAGGCGCCGCAGCGCCGCGTTCGGGGACGCCGAGGCCAGCCAGGCGTCGGTCGCGTCAAGCGTCGACCGCGCCACCTGGAGCGCGGGGTACAGACCCAGCGCGATCTGCTGCGCCATCTCATGGCTGCGCGAGTCCCACACGCCCTTGACCACTTCGAAGTACTTCTCAGTGTACGGCGCGAGCAGTTCAAGCTGGTCCGTCTGGACGAACCCGCCGATGACCGCCTCCTGGAGCGCGTTCGGGAGCTTGTCGGACTCCACGACCGAGGCCCACGCCTCGGCCTTCGCCTCGGCCGTCGGGCGCGCCGAGCGTGCCGCCGCCGCGTGCCGCTCGCCCGCCGCCGTGCGGTCGCGCTCGTACTCCGCGGCGATCTCGTCCTCGTCGAACACCCCGACCGCCGCCAGCCGCTGGACGAACGCCCAGCGCAGCTCGGTGTCCACGGCCAGGCCGTCGACCGACTCGGAACCGTCCAGCAGCCCCTGGAGCAGGTCCAGTTGCTGCGGCGTACGGGCCGTCGCCGCGAAGGCGCGGGCCCAGGCCAGCTGGTGGTCGCTGCCCGGCTCCGCCGTCCGCAGATGCGCCAGCGTCGCCTCCGTCCACTGGGTGAGCCCCGCCTCGCGCCACTCCGGCGCCGCGTACAGGTCCAGCGCGAGCTTCACCTGGCGGTGCAGCGACTGCACCACGCCGATGTCCGTCTCCTTGGCGATGCCCGACAGCGCGAGAGCCAGGTAGTCGCGTGTGGCGAGCTCGCCGTCACGCGTCATGTCCCACGCGGACGCCCAGCTCAGCGCGCGCGGCAGCGACTCGGCGAAGTCCCCGAGGTGCGCGGTGACGACCCGCAGCGACTCCTCGTCGAGGCGGACCTTCGCGTACGACAGGTCGTCGTCGTTGAGCAGGATGACCGCGGGCCGGGGCGTGTTCGCGGGGAACGGCACAGGCGTCAGCTCGCCGTCGACGTCCAGCTCGATCCGGCTGCTCCGGACCAGTTTCCCGCCCTCGGCCAGGTCGTAGCAGCCGATCGCGATGCGGTGCGGGCGCAGCACCGCCGTGCCCTTCGCGCCCGGGGGCAGCGCGGGCGCCTCCTGCCGTACGGCGAGGGAGACCACGTGCCCCGCCTCGTCCAGCTCGATCTCGGGCCGCAGGATGTTGATGCCGGCCGTCTCCAGCCACGCCTTCGACCAGGTCTTCAGATCACGCCCGGAGGTCTCCTCCAGTGCGCCGAGCAGATCCGAGAGGCGCGTGTTCCCGTACGCGTGCGCCTTGAAGTACGCCTGTACGCCCCGGAAGAACTCGTCCTGGCCGACATAGGCCACGAGCTGCTTGAGGACGGACGCCCCCTTCGCGTACGTGATCCCGTCGAAGTTGACGAGCACGTCGTCCAGGTCGGTGATCTCCGCCATGATCGGGTGCGTCGACGGGAGCTGGTCCTGCCGGTACGCCCACGTCTTCATGGAGTTGGCGAACGTCGTCCACGACTGCGGCCAGCGCGACTCCGGCGCGTGCGCGAGGCACGCGATCGAGGTGTACGTCGCGAACGACTCGTTCAGCCACAGGTCGTTCCACCACTCCATGGTGACCAGGTCGCCGAACCACATGTGCGCCAGCTCGTGCAGGATCGTCTCGGCGCGCGTCTCGTACGCCGCGTCCGTCACCTTCGACCGGAAGACGTACTGGTCGCGGATGGTGACGGCGCCCGCGTTCTCCATCGCGCCCGCGTTGAACTCGGGCACGAAGAGCTGGTCGTACTTGGCGAACGGGTACGCGTAGTCGAACTTCTCCTGGAACCAGTCGAAGCCGAGCCGGGTGACCTCGAAGATCGCGTCCGCGTCCAGGTACTCGGCCAGCGAGGGCCGGCAGTAGACCCCGAGCGGCACCGACTGCCCGTCCTTCTCGTAGGTGCTGTGCACCGAGTGGTACGGACCGACGATCAGCGCCGTGATGTACGTCGAGATCCGCGGCGTCGGCTCGAAGCGCCACACGTGGGACTCGGGCTCCGGCGTGGGGGAGTTCGAGATCACGGTCCAGCCCTCCGGGGCGGTCACCGTGAACCGGAACGTCGCCTTGAGGTCGGGCTGCTCGAACGAGGCGAATACCCGCCGCGCGTCCGGCACCTCGAACTGCGTGTACAGATAGGCCTGTTGGTCGACCGGGTCGACGAACCGGTGCAGACCCTCGCCGGTGTTGGTGTACTCGCAGTCCGCGGTCACCGTCAGCTCGTTCGCGCCCTGCCGCAGATGGTGCAGCGCGATGCGCGAGTCGCGGAAGACCGAGGCGACGTCGAGCTGCTTGCCGTTCAGCACCACCTGGTGGACGGCGGGTGCCACCAGGTCGATGAAGGTCTCCGCCCCGGCGTCCGCGCTCTCGAAGCGTACGGTCGTGACGGACCGGTAGGTCCCGCCCTCCTGCGCGCCGCTGAGATCGAGGTCGATCTCGTACGAGTCAACGGTGAGGAGGCGCGCCCGCTGCTGCGCCTCTTCACGGGTCAGATTTGTGCCAGGCACCCGGTCATCTCCTCGGATCGGTACGTTTTGGCTCATCCTTCCACGGGGCGGCGGGACGGCGGCCAGGTGGCGGGAGTGTTCCTACCCGGGTAGCATCGAGAGTATGAAGATCAGTGTGAGTCTGCCACAGGAGGATGTCGCCTTCGTTGACGAGTACGCGAAGAGGACGGAGGCCGAGTCGCGGTCCGCGGTGATACACGCCGCCATCGAGTCACTGCGTGCCGCCCAGCTTGAGGCCGAGTACACAGAGGCTTTCGCGGAGTGGAGTGGGAGCGAGGACGCCGCTCTTTGGGACCGGACGAGCGGGGACGGAATCACCGATGAGGCGTGGTGACATCTACATGGTCGATCTGGAGCCGGCGCGGGGCGGCGAGGCCAACAAGCGCAGACCAGCGGTGATCATCTCCAACGATGGTGCCAACGAGTCGGTGGAGCGCAACGGGAGAGGTGTGGTCACCGTGGTGCCTCTGACGTCGAACACTTCTCGTGTTCTCTCGTTCCAGGTGTTCCTCCCTGCGGGTGAATCCGGCCTGCCCAAGGATTCGAAAGTTCAGTGCGAGCAGATCCGTGCCGTGACTCCGGAGCGTGTTCTCCAGCGGGTCGGCTCGGTGCCACGCCAACGCATGGCCGAACTCGCAACGGCACTTCGACGGCACCTGGCGCTCTGAGCAGAGAGGGGGCGACCACCGAAAACTCGGGGCCGCCCCGTCGATGTACCGACTAGCCGCGCGGCTCCGCCGCCACCAGCTCCGCGATCTGCACCGCGTTCAGCGCCGCGCCCTTGCGCAGGTTGTCGTTCGAGACGAACAGCGCCAGGCCGTTGTCCACCGTCTCGTCCTGGCGGACGCGGCCTACGTAGGAGGCGTCCTTGCCGGCGGCCTGGAGCGGCGTCGGGATCTCGGAGAGCTCGACGCCGGGGGCGTCCTTCAGCAGCTCGTACGCCCGCTCCACACTGATCGGACGCTCGAAGCGGGCATTGACCTGGAGGGAGTGCCCGGAGAAGACCGGCACCCGCACACAGGTCCCGGAGACCTTCAGCTCCGGGATCTCCAGGATCTTGCGGGACTCGTTGCGGAGTTTCTGCTCCTCGTCCGTCTCGAAGGACCCGTCGTCCACGATCGAGCCCGCGAGCGGCAGCACGTTGAAGGCGATCGGGCGCTTGTAGACACCCGGCTCGGGGAATTCCACGGCGTCCCCGTCGAACGTCAGCCGGTCGGCGTTCTCCACGACCTTGAGGGCCTGGTCGTGGAGTTCCGCGACGCCCGCGAGGCCGGAGCCGGACACGGCCTGGTACGTCGTGGCGACGAGCGCGACGAGACCGGCCTCGGCGTGCAGGGGGCGCAGCACGGGCATGGCGGCCATGGTGGTGCAGTTCGGGTTGGCGATGATGCCCTTGGGGCGGTCGGCGACCGCGTGCGGGTTGACCTCGGAGACCACCAGCGGGACCTCGGGGTGGCTCCGCCAGGCGGACGAGTTGTCGATCACGACCGGGCCCTGGGAAGCCACCTTCTCGGCGAGCGCCCTGGACGTGGCGCCGCCGGCGGAGAAGAGCACGATGTCCAGGCCGGTGTAGTCGGCCGTCGACGCGTCCTCGACGGTGACCGGCTCGCCCCGCCACTCGATGGTGGATCCCGCGGAGCGGGCGGAGGCGAACAGCCGCAGCTCGTCGGCCGGGAATTTCCGCTCGGCCAGGATGGTGCGCATGACTGTGCCGACCTGACCGGTGGCTCCGACGATTCCGACCTTCACAGGGACTCCTCCGTACGTACACGCGGCTCGGGTGCCGCGTCCATGATGCGTCTGTCCGAGCCCGCCTTGTCCAATCCATTCCGCTGGTCGGGACTGTGCGGCGTCGGTCACACCGGTGTCCGGGGCACACGCGTAAGGGGCGGGCGCCCGTCCGGACGCCCGCCCCCTTCGTACACAGCCCTTACGCAGCGGCCGGTCCCGCCGTTACGGCAGGACCTTCTCGATCACGACACTGCCGGTGCCCGCGGCCGTACCGCGCGCGTTCAGCAGCTGGACCTCGCCGAAGAACTGCCGTCCCTCCGGAGCCGCGCCCGCCACCGTCACCTCGGCGGAGACATCCGCCGACGCGCCGTTGGCGAGCTTCACCGGAGCGTCGCCGACCGTGACCTCACCCAGCGACGCCGAGTAGAAGACGTCGCGGTAGTCGTACTCGGTGGTCCCGGCCGGGACCGAGTAGCCGGCCACCACGAAGGTGTACTCACCGGCCGCCGGCTCGATCAGGCTCACGGCCTCCTCGGAGTCACCGTCGGCGGCCTGTCCGACCAGCACACCGTCCCTGAAGACCGCGAGGTCCAGGTCGGCCGCAGTGTCCGAGGTGCCGCCGATGGCCACGTCGAGCCGCTCGACGCCCGCACCGATGGTGACGGTCGTCTCCTTCTCCTCGCCCTGGCCGATCGAAGGCCGGTCGACCTTCGCCGAGCCGAGCGAGCCGCCGGCGAGCTTGCCGTCGATGGCGGCTGACCCGTTGGTGACGGTCCACTCGACCGGGGCCGGTGTACCGATCTTGGCCTCGGGGAGCGTGGTGACCGCCGGGTCGAACGAGGCACCCAGCACGGTGACGTCGAGCTTGTACGGGTTGTTCAGCAGCGGCGACGTACGGCGCGACTCGACCTCGATCTCCCAGACGCCCGGCGTCGGGTCCGTGTACGAACGCAGGTCCGGACGGCAGGTGTTGGCCGGGTTGTTGTAGTTCGGGTAGCAGAAGATCGTCGAGCTGTCCTCCATCTGCACACCCTGCGGGTGGAGGCTGATGAAGCGGGTCTGGCTGCCGTCCGCGAGCCCGCCGAGCGCGACCTCAAGGGTCTTGGCGCCCTCGGGGACGGTGACGAAGTACGACTCCGTGCCGTTGCGCTCGACCGAGCCCAGCGACGAGTACGTGAAGGCGGGCTTCGCCAGCTTCTTGGAGACGACCACCGTGGTCAGGATCTGCTTGTCCACGCCCGTGCTGGAACGGTCGTCCAGTTCGAGGATGGCGCTGTGCGCGCCGGCCTGGTCGGGCTTGGCCTGCACGGTGACGGTGACCGGCTTGTTCTTCGGCAGCTTGACCTTCTTGCCGCTCAGCAGCTTGAAGGTGCCGTCGTTGTACTTCCAGTTGAGCTGGTGCTCCACCAGGCGGTTGGGACCGGTGGTGCGGGTGATGGTGACGTCGTACGTCCGGCTCTTGCCGGCCTGGAGGCCGCCCTCACGGTCGTACACACCGGTGCCGAAGCCCGGGGTCTTCAGCGCGAAGTCGATCGAGGTGTCGACGGGGGCCTTGACGCTGTACTCGTTGGCCTTCGCGCCGTCCTTGATCGCGTCCCACGCGCCGACGACGTCGATGAGGCCCGCGCCCTGTTCGTGCGCCTTCTTGCCGGCGATCTTGGTGGCGGTGGAGGTGAGCGCCGTCCGCAGCTTCGCGGGGGTCAGCTCGATCCCCTTCTGCTTGGCCGCCGAGAGCAGCAGCGCGCTCGCGCCGGTCGCCTGCGGGGAGGCCATCGAGGTGCCCTGGAGCATCGAGTAGCCGGGCGGCAGCTGGTAGCCGGCCTCGGCGACGGGGCCGCCGGGGAACCAGGTCTGCGTGGTGTTGATGGCGGCGCCGGGGGCCGAGATGATCGGCGCGAAGCCACCGTCCTCACGCGGACCGCGGGCGGAGAACGGCATCATGTCGTAGTCGGTCGTGGTGACCGAGCCGTAGTTCGCCGCCCATGTCTCCTTGGAGATCGAGGCGCCGACCGAGATGACCTTGTCAGCGACGGCGGGGTCGCTGATGGTGTTGGTGCCGGGTCCGTCGTTGCCCGCGGAGATCACGAGCTGGACGCCGTAGGTGTCGATGAGCCGGTTGTAGAGCTCGGCCCGCGCGTTGTTGCCGTCGTTGAGACCGGGCAGTCCGCCGATGGACATGTTGACGATGTCCACGCCGCGCTCGATGACGAGGTCGGCCATGCCCTCGGTGAGGGCGATGTTGGTGCAGCCGCCGCTCCATGTGCAGGCGCGCGACGAGACCAGCTGGGCGCCGGGCGCCGCGCCGTTCATCTTGCCGCCGAACAGGCTGTTTGCCGCGGTGATACCGGCCACGTGGGTGCCGTGGGAGCCCTCGATGACGCCGATGTTGACGTAGTCGGCCCTGGCGCCCGCGGAGTTGTAGACGACGTCCTCCCGGACCTCGACCACGAACGGGATGCGCTCGACGATCTCGGTCTTCGGGTCGTCCTCGCCGAAGTAGCCGATCTGGAAGCCGTTCTTGTACGGCTTCATGATCTTGTCGTTGCCGAACTTGGCGTCGTTGTTGAGGTCGATACGTACGGTGCGGGTGCCCGCGTCGTACAGCATCGCCCATACGTCGGTCGTGTCGCCGTCCCGGTTCAGGTCCCCGGCCATGTCGCCGCCGCGCGTGGCGGACTCGGCGAACAGGTTGAACTTGTAGTTCCCGGCGGGGGCCGAGTACGTGCGGTTGTTGACCGTGAACGACGGGCCCTTGACGTCGAGTTGCATCTGACGCCAGGTGCCGTCACCGTCGGAGACCGGGTCCGTCGCCGTGACCCAGTCGACGATCTTGCGCTCGCCGGTGCTGGTCTTCTGCAGCGCCGGGTGGCCCAGGTCGACGCCGGAGTCCAGGATGCCGATGGTGACTCCGCGGCCGTCGGCCTTCGGGTTCTGCTTGACGAAGTCCACCGCACCGGTCTCGAAGGACGGGTTGAACGGGTTCTTCGCCGGGGTGTTCGCGCCGGGCGCGGTCGCGGCCCTGGCGCCCTCGGCCTTCGCGGCGCCCTTCACCGTGTCGGCGGCGGGCGTCGGGTCGTCCAGCTCGATCTCGTGCTTGAGGTCGATGCCATGGACGGAGGAGAGCTTGCCCGCCGCCTTGAGCGCGGCCTCGGCCTTGCCGGTGGGCAGGGTCGCCCGTACGTAACCGAGCTGGTCGTACGTCTTGCCGACCACCGCGCCGGACACGGCGTCGAACTGGTCGGAGACCTGCTCGGTCTGGCCCGGCGCCGTGGCCACCATGACGGTGACGTTCTTCTCGCCCTCGGCGACAGCCTTGTCGAGCAGCTCGACATCGGCCGAACCGAGCTTCTCAGATGCGGACTTGGCAGGTTTCACAGGTGCGGCGGCGGCCGGGTCGTCGGCGGCCGGAGCGGCGAAGACAGGCAGCGCGCCACTGGCTATCAGCGCGGCCGCGAGAGACGCGGCTGCGGCGACCCGGGCCACGCGTCTCGGACCGGATATGGAGCTCTCGGATTCGGAGGTCATCAGCATCCCTGGTTGTGAAAGAGACAGTCCGGAATTCGGTACCGGATGACCGCTCAGCTTTGCGTAAATGACCAGGGTTTGTGGAGAGCTGTCAGTACTGGGAACCGGCGGTGGCGTACATCCGCCAGCTCACCGTCTCCGCCATCGAGGACCAACCACCCGATATCCGGGCCTCGTTCCTCACCTGGGCAGCACCACCACGCGCGCCGCGGGCTCGCGGTCGGCCGAGGCGAGCAGGGCCGTACGGACCACCGTCGCCTGCAACTCCGGCGAATCGCGCAGCTTCCGGGGCGTGAGATGGACGACGGTGATGCCGAGCCGCTCCAGGTGTTCGCGCTTGCGCGCGCACCGTGACCAAGCGACCTCGTCCTCCGGGGTCCTGCCGTGGTGCGGCGCGCGCGTGTCCAGTTCCAGGGCGACGGCGTGGTCGGGCCAGTACGCGTCGAGACCGCCGAGAGGCGGACCGCCCGGCAGCCGCAGGTCGACGTTCCAGACCGGCTCGGGAAGCTTGTGCGTGCGCACCATCTCGTAGAGCCTGCCCTCGGCGAGCGCCCGGCCGGCGGCGAGCAGCGAGTCCACGGCATCCACGACATGCGGCCGGGACAGCAGCCGCGCCTGGCTCAACTCCCGTACGACGGCGGCCGGTTCGCAGTGCCCGTACCGCACGGCCTCGGTGAGCAGCCGGCGTACGGCCGCCGGGTCGGTGAGCCCGGCGACCGCGTCGGCCAGGGCGCGGACGACGGGCGCCACGGGGAGGCCGGTGACCTGCCCGGCGGCGGGCAGCGCGTGCGCGCGGACGATCCGGACGTACCCCGTGGAGCGCAGCCGTCGGGTACGCGGGACGAGTACGTCGATGTGGTCCAGTGCGGTCAGCGCGGGGGCCGAGGAGAAGCCGTGCAGGGTGAGGGCGGCGAGGCCGGTGATCATCGCGCTGTCACGGGAGGGGCGGGTGGCGGCCGTACGGCCCGCGGGCTGGGCCGGTACGTCCCCGCGCGCCGCGCCGGGGGCCGGGCGGCGCTCCGCGTACAACAGGGCCCCGCGCAGGCGCTCTTCGCTCGTCGGTGGGCCCTGGTGGAGCAGGAACACCCCTGGCAGCAACTGCTGCCAGGGGCCGCCGGGCCCGCAGCGCGCGGCGGCGTGTGCCGCGCTGACGCCGTGCTCGCGCAACTGCGCGGCGGACAGGACGCGCCGCTGCGCGCCGGCGAGGTGGCTGAGGGGGCGGGGGAAGAGCGGGGAGGGGGTCTCGCCGCCGCAGGAGGTGGAGGAGTTGTTCATGTCCGGGGCTTCCCCGCGAACCGCCCACCCGCTAACCGCTGTTACGAGCCCGTCGACAAACCCGGACAAGCTCGCCCTAAAGTACGGACGTTCGAATGCCGATCAGACGGGGCGCTTCCGGACGCGCCCCGCCCCGGAGAGGCTCCCCGCTCAGTCCGACGAAGCCCGCCCCGACGCCGCGTCGCACGCCTGGGCCGCCAGCGCCCGCGCCAGGTCGTCCCGCGCCTCAAGTACCAGGCGGCGCAGGGCCGGTGGCGCGCCCTTGTGGGCGGACAGCCAGGCGTCCGTGTCGCGCACCGTCCCCTGACTGTCCTGAAGGCTCGGGTACAGACCCCGCACCACGTCCATGCCGATCTGGATCGAGCGCTCGGCCCACACCCGTTCGATCACCTCGAAGTACTTCGCCGCGTACGGCGCGGTCAGCCGCCGCTGCCCCGGCTGCGCGAAGCCCGCGATCGTCGCCTCGACCAGCGCGTTCGACAGGGCGTCGGAGTCCACGACATCCGCCCACGCCGTCGCCTTGACCTCCGCCGACGGCCGCGCGGCCAGACAGCGGACCTGGTGCCGCCTGCCGGAAGCGGTGTCGTCGCGGGCCAGTTCGGCGGCGATCACCGACGCGTCGGCCAGACCGTGCGCCGCCAGCGGACGCAGCAGGCTCCAGCGCAGCTCCTGGTCGACGTCGAGGCCGTCGATCTTCGCGGTGTTCCCCAACAGGCTCTGGAGCAGCTGGAAATCGGCGTCCGACGCGGCTGCCGACGCGAAGAACCGCGCCCACGTCAGCTGGTGCTGACTGCCCGGCTCGGCCTGCCGGAGCTCGCGCAGCGCGCCCTCCGCCAGCGCCCCCGCGCCCTCCCCGCGCCACTCCGGCGCCGCGTAGTGGATCAGCGCGCCCTGCGCCCATGCGTGCAGCATCTGGAGCACACCGATGTCCGACTCACGCCCGGCGAACCGCAGCACCAGACCGATGAAGTCCCGTGCCGGCATCAGTCCGTCACGCGTCAGATTCCACAGCGCCGACCAGCACAGCGCCCGCGCCAGCGGGTCGGAGAGTTCGGCGAGATGCTCGCGCAGCGTCTCCAGCGAGCCCTCGTCGAAGCGGATCTTGCAGTATGTGAGGTCGTCGTCGTTGACCAGGATCAGATCGGGCCGCTCGGCCCCTGCCAGCTCCGCGACGACCGTACGCGGCCCGTCGACGTCCACCTCGGCGCGCGCGTATCTGACCAGCTCCGCGTCCACGCTCTCGCGCCGGTACAGCCCCACGGCCACGCGGTGCGGGCGCAGTTCGGGGTGCGAGGCGGCGGCCTCCTGGAGCACGGCCAGCTCGGTCACATGGCCGGCGGAGTCGTAAGTGACAGCCGGAGTGAGGGAGTTGACGCCCGCCGTCTCCAGCCAGGAGTGCGACCACGACGTCATGTCCCGCCCTGACGTCTCCTCCAGCACGGACAGCAGGTCGCCGAGGCGGGTGTTGCCGTACGCGTGCCGCTTGAAGTAGCGCCGGGCGCCTTCCAGGAACGCCTCGCGCCCCACGTACGCGACGAGTTGCTTCAGCACCGACGCGCCCTTGGCGTAGGTGATGCCGTCGAAGTTGAGCTTGGCGTCCTCCAGATCGCGGATGTCGGCCGTGATCGGATGCGTGGACGGCAGCTGGTCGGCCCGGTACGCCCACGACTTGCGGTTGTTGGCGAAGGTGACCCACGCGTTGGTGAAGCGCGTCGCCTCCGCCAGCGACAGCGCGCCCATGAAGTCGGCGAACGACTCCTTGAGCCACAGGTCGTCCCACCAGCGCATGGTCACGAGATCGCCGAACCACATGTGCGCCATCTCGTGCAGGATGACGTTCGCGCGGCGCTCGTACGACGCCCGTGTGACCTTGCCCCGGAAGACGTAGTCCTCGCGGAAGGTGACACAGCCCGGATTCTCCATCGCGCCGATGTTGTACTCCGGCACGAACGCCTGGTCGTACTTCCCGAAGGGATACGGGTAGTCGAAGTTGTCGTGGAAGAAGTCCAGTCCCTGCTTGGTCACCAGGAAGATGTCGTCGGCGTCGAAGTGCCGGGCGAGACCCTTGCGGCAGAGCGCGCCGAGCGGGATCTCCAGCGTGGAGCCGTCGGGGAGCGCGCGCCGGTACACATCGGTGACGTGGTGGTACGGCCCCGCCACGACCGCCGTGATGTACGTCGGGATCGGCCTGGTCTCGGCGAACGTCCACACACCGCCGGCGGACCCGGTCGCCTCGCCGTTGCTCCAGACCGTCCAGCCCTCGGGCGCGGTCACCTCGAAGCTGAACGGCGCCTTCAGATCGGGCTGTTCGAAGGTGGTGAAGACCCGGCGCGCGTCGGCGGGTTCGTACTGCGTGTACAGATAGACCTCGCCGTCCTCCGGGTCGACGAAGCGGTGCATGCCCTCACCCGTACGGCTGTACGCGCACTGCGCGTCCACGACCAGCACGTTCTCGGCGGCAAGCCCGAACAACGCGATCCGCGCGCCGTCGAAGACGACGGACGGGTCCAGGGGACGCCCGTTCAGCGTCACCGATGTCACGCTCGGCGCCACCAGATCGGCGAACATGGCGATGTTCGGCTGCGCGGAGCGGAAGTGGATCGTCGTCACCGACCGGAAGGTGCGTGCCGCGCCCGCCCCGTCGCCACCCGCCCCGTCCTCCGGCGTGGCGCCCGGCACTCCGCCCGGCGCCTCACCGACCGCCGAGCGCAGGTCGAGGGCGACCTCGTACCGGTCGACGGACAGCAGCTCGGCCCGCTCGTGGGCCTCGTCGCGGGACAGATTCTCACCGGGCACGGGCACTCCTTCGTGTGCGTGTTTATGTCTGCAACGGCTCGAATTCTCCCACGGGCCCCTGGCGAACCCGCTCCGGGAATGCCTGCGGCGGCCGGTGGTGTTCCGGGTACGTTGCCCATCGCTGGACCGCACGTTTTCTTCTGAGGAGAGACTCGCCCATGAGCGAAACCAATACCAGGACGCCGGTCGACTTCTGGTTCGACCCGATCTGCCCCTGGGCCTGGATGACCTCCCGCTGGATGCTGGAGGTGGAGAAGGTCAGGAACGTCGAGGTCAGCTGGCATGTGATGAGCCTGGCCGTGCTGAACGAGGACAAGCTCGACGAGATTCCGGAGGCGTACCGGGAGGGTTTGAAGGCCGCCTGGGGCCCGGTCCGCGTCGTGGTCGCCGCCCAGCAGCTGCACGGCGACGAGGTGGTCGGCAAGCTCTACACCGCGCTCGGTACCCGCTTCCACAACGCCGGTGAGGGCAACAACCGCGAGTCCGTCGCCGCGGCGCTCGCCGACGCCGGTCTGCCGGCCGACCTCATCGAATACATGGACAAGGACACCTACGACACCGAGCTGCGCGCCTCCCACAAGGAGGGCATCGACAAGGTCGGCCAGGAGGTCGGCACCCCCGTGATCGCGGTGCCGGGATCGGACGGCGAGCAGATCGCCTTCTTCGGCCCGGTCGTCACTCCCGCGCCCAAGGGCGACGAGGCCGCGAAGCTGTGGGACGGGACCCTGATGGTCGCCTCGATCCCCGGCTTCTACGAGATCAAGCGCACCCGTACGCAGGGCCCGGTCTTCGACTGAGCCGTCTGTTGGCCGGGGCGGCTACGCGCGGTCGGTGACAGGGAGAAGGACCCCCGCGAGTCATGTCCTCGCGGGGGTCCTTCGTCATTCCGTCCGCACGTGAAGGGTGAGAAGACGATCACGAGCAGGACGTCTTTCAGGGGCGGCCGGTCCCGTCAGGGGGCAAGGAGCAGGACGTCGTCCCGCTCCTTCGCCGCCGCGTAACGCCGCGCCACGTCCTGCCAGTTCACGACACGCCACATCGCCTCGATGAAGTCCACCTTCTGGTTCTTGTACTGGAGGTAGAAGGCGTGCTCCCAGGCGTCGAAGACCAAGACCGGCACGGAGCCCTGCCCGATGTTGCCCTGGTGGTCGTAGACCTGCTCCACGATCAGCCGGCCGCTGACCGGCTCGTACGCCAGGACGCCCCAGCCGGAGCCCTGTGTGGTCGCCGCGGCTTTCGTGAGCTGGGCCTTGAAGCCGGCGAAGGAGCCGAACGACTCGGTGATCGCGTCGGCGAGGTCGCCGACACCGTCGGCCGCCAGCGGCTCGCCGCCGCCGTTGTCGCCCGTCATGTTGTGCCAGTAGATCGAGTGGAGGATATGGCCGGACAGATGGAACGCCAGGCTCTTCTGGAGGCCGTTGATCGCGCCCCAGGACTCCTTGCCGCGTGCCTCGTCCAGCTGCTCCAGGGTGTCGTTCGCCCCCTTCACGTACGCGGCGTGGTGCTTGTCGTGGTGCAGCTCGATGATCTGCGGATTGATGACCGGTTCGAGCGCCGCGTAGTCGTAGGGGAGTTCGGGGAGTGTGTAGATGGCCATGGGCGAGCCCTCCTGCTGCTTATTGCACATCCTATGCAAATGCACGCTAACAGCAAGAGGGCTCGATACTGATCAGGCGCTGGTCCTAGGTCCCCGAAGCCTCCACAGCGTCCCGGGCCATCGCCGCGATGTCCGGGTAGTCGGTCACCACCGCGTCCACACCACGCCCGAAGTGCAGCGCGTACTCGGCGAAGGCGTCACCGAACTCGTTGGGATTCGTGCCGCGCCGGAACTGCGCGGGCAGGTACTGGTTCTCCGCGCGGAAGGTGTACGCGCCCACCTTCAGACCCGCCCGGTGCGCATCCGCCAACAGGGTGAACGGCTCCATGACGGACGACTTGTCCGGGCCGATCCAGTCCGCGTACCGCGCGATCTTCCGCAGCCCCTCCGGCGTCATCATGTCCTTGTACGTCGTGGGGTCACCCGCCGCGACATGGTCGTACGGTGCGCCCGTCGTCCCCAGCGCCTGCCAGAGCGGCAGCCGCAGCCGTTCGTCGGCGAACGCGGCGAGACTGCTGGGCTCGAACGACTGGACCACGCACTCGTCGGCGTCCAGCCGGTAGCGCCGCACGATCCGCGCCAGCGCAGGCTCCAGGGGCAGCCCGATGGAGCGGAAGTACGTGGGGTGCTTGGTCTCCGGGAAGACGGCGATCCGGCGGCGGTGGCGCCGGGACAGCTCGCGCGCCAGCTTCACGACCTCCTCGAAGGTCATCACCGGCTCGCGGCCGTCGAAGACGGTGTTGCGGTTACGGATCAGCGGCAGCCGCTCGACCGCCCGCAGGGTCTTCAGCTCCGCCAGTGTGAAGTCCTCGGTGAACCAGCCGGTCACCGGTTTCCCGTCGACCGTCTTGGTCGTACGCCGGTCCGCGAACTCGGAGTGCTTCGCGATGTCCGTCGTCTGCGAGATCTCGTTCTCGTGCCGCACGACCAGGACATGGTCCTTGGTGGGTACGAGATCGGGCTCGATCCAGTCGGCGCCCGTCTGCACCGCGTAGGTGTACGCCGCCGCCGTGTGCTCGGGCCGCCACCCGGCGGCGCCCCGGTGCCCGATGACCACGGGCCGTCGGTCTCCCTCCCTGGCACCGGCCGCTGCGGCGGGCAGCGCGGTGACGGCGGTGACGGCGGTCGCGGCGCCGGCCGCGAGCAGTATCGAGCGGCGTCTGGGCTGTGCGGACATACGGGTCTCCCTCGTAAGGCTCGTGAGCTCGTGAGCTCGTGAGTCGGCGGACGGTCGGCGAAATCCAGGGGACGGCGGCAGCACGATAGGCAGGCACCCGGGCCGAGTTGGCGCGGTACGCGGCGGATTCACCGGCTGTACGGCGGGCGGCCGTCCCGGGTTCACCAGGGGCGCCGGGACGCGGTCAGGTACGGCGCCGCGCCGCCGCCAGACGCGCCAAGTGGTCCTCGTACCCCTTCGCGTAGTACGCCGCCCGCGCCGGGTCCGGCTCGATCACCGCCGTCGGGGCCGTCCACCGGGCGACGTCCAGCGCCACCCCGTGCCGCGCGGCCGACGCGATCACCGCGCCGCGCGCGCCCACCTCGCCCTCCACGATCCGCAGCGGCCTGCCCAGCACATCGGCGAACAGTCGCGTCCACGCGGGGCTGCGCGTACCGCCGCCGCACACCGCCAGCGTGCCCGTCAGACCCGCCGCCTCCAGACAGTGGCGGGCGGCGTAGGCGATGCCCTCGCACGTGGCCCGGATCAGATCGGCCGGCGTCGACTCCAGTGAGACGCCCGTCAGTTCGGCGCGCAGCGCCGGGTCCACGAACGGCGCGCGTTCGCCCGACGGCGCGAAGTAGGGCAGCACCCGCACACCGCCCGCGCCCGGCTCCACCGCGTCGAGCAGCGCGTCCACCTCCGCGTGGTCCGTGCCGGTCGTCGTCAGCACCCAGTCCAGCGCCGCCGTCCCCACCATCGCGGGCATCGCGCGCAGCCAGTGTCCCGGCCGGTCCGTCGAGATGTGCAGCCCGCCGGGCTCACCGTCCAGGTCGAGCGTGTCCGTCGCGACGAGCGAGGCCAGACACGTGCCGATGATGAGCAGCCCGTCGCCCGGCTCCGTGACCCCCGCGCCCAGCGCGCTGGCCGGCAGGTCGTAGGGCCCGTTGGCGATCCGTACACCCGAGGGCAGTTCACCGATCGCGATCGGATCGCTGACCGGCGCGAGCAGCGGCGCCCGGTGCGTGAGCCCCAACTCGGCGAGCACGTCGGGGGAATACGTGCGCGTCCTCGGGTCCAGGAACGGCATCGACGCGTCAGAGACATCCGTCGCCCGCACCCCGGTGAGCCGCTGGAAGACCATGTCCTTGCAGTACAGCGCCGTCTCCGCGGCCTGAAGCGCCGCCGGCTCATGACGGTCGAGCCAGGCGAGCAAGGGGCCCGGACAGCCGGGGAACATCGCGCTGCCGCTGCGCCGGAACACCGAATCGAAGACCCCCGACGCCAGCCACGCGTTCACGAACTCATGGGCCCTGCCGTCCATCCAGGAGATGGCGGGCCGCACCGGACGCCCCTGCGCGTCGACCAGCCAGACCCCGTCGCCCTGACCGGTGAGCCCGGCGAGCTCGACCGGGCCGGGCAGCGCGGCGGTGAGCGTACCGAGGGCGTCGACGACCGCGCCGTACAACTCGTCCATGTCCTGCTCGACATGGCCGCCGCGGATGTCCAGACGCACCGGGCGGGACTCGACGGCGAGCGCGTCGCCTCCGTCGTCGAAGGCCGCGGCCTTCACCGTGGACGTGCCGACATCGATACCGACGAACATCACGCTCTCCTTGAGGATCGGTCCCCGCGCTCAGGTCAGGCAGTGCGCCGGCGGCTCGCCCTTGGCGTAGCGCGCCACCTCCGCCGCCGCGATCCGCGCGGCTTTGCGCGCCACGGCCTTGCTCGCCCCGCCCAGATGCGGGGTCAGCACCAGATTCGGCGTGCGGCGCAGCCGGGAGCCGGCCGGCAGCGGCTCCTGCTCGTACGTGTCGAGCGCCGCCGTCGCGAGCTGCCCGCTGTCGAGCGCGTCGCAGAGCGCTTCGGTGTCGAGCAGCCCGCCGCGCGCCACGTTCACCAGGGCCGATCCCCTTGGCATCAGGGCGAGTTCGGGCGCGCCGATCAGCCGCCGGGTCTCCGGGGTGAGCCTGGCGTGCAGCGTGACGACGCTCGACCGGGACAGCAGCGACTTGAGCGACTTGGCCCGCATGCCGTGCACGTCGCCGCGTACGTACGGGTCGTACACCTCCACCTCCGCGCCGAACGCGGTCAGCACGCGGGCGACCCGGCTGCCGACCGCGCCGTAGCCGATCAGCCCGACCGGGGTGTCCTCCAGCTCCGGGCCGCAGCGCGCGTAGGTGTAGTGCGAGGCGTCCCACTCCCCGTCCAGGGCCAGGGAGTTGTGCGCCTGCGGGATCCGGCGCAGGGCCGCCAGCATCATCCCGACGGTGAACTCGGCGGTGGCCGCCGCGTTGCGCCCCGGCGCGAAGCAGACCTTCACACCGCGCGCCCTGGCCGCGTCGACGTTGACGTTGACCGGTCCGCCCCGGCACACCGCGACCATCCGCAGGGCGGGCGACGCGGCCAGCACCCGCTCGGTGAAGGGACCCATCTGGGTCACACAGACCTCCACCCCGTCCAGCGCCTCGATCAGCGCGTCCTCGCGGTCGTTGGCCTCATGGACCTCGGCGACCTCGCCGAACGGCGTGAGCGGCCAGGGGAGGGTGAGTTCGGTGATCTCGGCCGGTCCCGCGACACAGCGCCGCAGGGCCTCGGTGATCAGGGAGTTGAGGACGAAGTGGTCACCCGCGGCGAGGATCTTCACGTCAGCGCGTCTCCTGTCTCGGCGTCGAACACGTGCGTGTGCGTCGGGTCGGCGCTGACGCGTACGGTGTCGCCCCGGTCCAGGCGGACATCCGGGCCGGTCTCCACGACCAGGGGTGCCGCGACGCCGTCGAGCGAGAGCGTGGCGATTCCGGACTCCAGGAGCGGCTCATGGGCGCTGACCGTAGCCCGGACGCCGCCGCCCGGCTCCGCGCTCCACCCGGTTTCCCCCGTCCCAGGTCCGGTCTCACCCTCCCGGGTCAGCCGCAGGTCCTCCGGACGGATGCCGAGCACCACCTCGCGGCCGGCGGGTGCGCCGGGCGGGCACGGGAAGCGCACGGCGTCCGCGAGCCGTATCCACCCGTCGTCCGCCACGGCGCCCGGCAGCAGATTGATCGCCGGTTCCCCCACGAAGTCGGCCACGAACACGTTCGCCGGGGCGTCGTAGATCTCGTACGCCGTGCCGACCTGCTGGATCACCCCGTCCCGCATGACCGCGATCCGGTCGGCGAGCGACAGCGCCTCCTCCTGGTCGTGCGTGACGAGGATCGTCGTATGGCCCAAGTCCCGCTGAATCCGCTTGAGTTCGCGGCGCGTCGTATCGCGCTGGGCGGCGTCCAGATGCGACAGCGGCTCGTCGAGGAGCAGTACGTCCGGCTCCCGGATCAGCGCCCTGGCCAGCGCGACGCGCTGCTTCTGGCCGCTGGAGAGACCGGCGGGCCGGGCCGCGAGCAGATCGGTGATACCGATCCGCTCCGCCATGTCCCCCACGCGCCTGGCCCGTTCGGTGCGCCCGTACAGGCGGCGGGCCGCGAGCCCGAAGCCGAGATTCTCCGCGACGGTCAGCGGCGGGTAGAGCGCGTAGTTCTCGAAGGCGACGCCGATGTTCCGTTCCCGCGCGGGGAGGGCGACGACGGAGTCCCCGCCGACCAGGATGTCGCCGCCGGTCACGGACTCCAGACCGGCGATCATCCGCAGCGTGGTGGACTTGCCGCAGCCCGACGGGCCGAGCAGGCCGAGGAGTTCGCCAGAACGCAGCTCGATGTCGATGCCGCGCACCGCCTCCACGGCGGGACGGCCGCGCGGCACATAGGTCTTGCGCAGCGCACGCAGGGCCAGGCCGGGGCGCGGTTCAGTCACCGCCCACCTCGCAGACGTCGTAGGGGACCTTGTGCTCGTCCAGATCGCGCAGCGCCTCGGCGGAGGCGCCGGCGTCCACGAGCACCAGATCGAAGGCGGAGAGCGGGGCCAGGCGGTGCAGCGCGGCCCGGCCGAGCTTGGAGTGGTCGAGCAGCAGGACGTTCCTGGCCGCCGAGCCGAGCATCGCCCGCTTCACGGACACGATGTGCTGCTCCTGGTGGTAGGCGAAGCCGCCGGAGACGGCGGAGGTGGAGGTGAAACAGAGGTCGACCTGGAGCGACTGCACGGCCTCGACGCAACTGACCCCGAGGAAGGAGGAGTGCAGCGGGTCGTAGTCGCCGCCGAGCGCCATCAGATGGATGCCGCGCTCCCCTGACAGCAGATTGATCGCCTCCAGGAAGTTGGTGACGACGGTCAGCGGGGTGATGGAGCCGAGCCGGCGCGCGATCTCCAGGGTGGAGGTCGAGTCGTCCAGCATCACCGCCATGCCGGGCTCGATCAGGCTCAGCGCGTGCCGGGCGATCGCCGCCTTCTCCTCGTGCATGGCCTTGAGCCGGAAGGCGACGTTCGACTCGAAGACGCCGGACGGCTGGGCGGTCACCCCACCCCTGAACTTCCTTACGATGCCCTGCCGTTCGAGCTCGTCCAGATCTCGGTGGATGGTCATCAGGCTGACGTCGAAGCGTGCTGCCAGCTCGGCGGCGGTGCCCTCGCCCCGTGCGAGGACGTACTCGGCTATCGCCGCCTGGCGCGAGGCGGGCCCGCGCTGCTGCTGGGTGCTCATGGGGTGATCCTTCGTCCTGGGCGCTCCGGCCGGTCGGCCTCGAACAGGAGCAGGCTCTCAGGCTGTACGGAGAGCCGCACAGGATCGTCCACGCGCAGACCGGCCGCGGCGGCGCGCGGCGCCACGAGCGACAGCTGCCGGGAGCCGAGCCGGACGGTGACCTCGGTGGCGCGGCCGAGGACCTCGGTCACATAGACGGTGCCGCTCAGCTCCAGCGCGCCGCCGACGGCCCCACCCAGCGTGATGTCCCTCGGCCGTACGCCCAGCTGTACGGCGCTGCCCGGCGCCGCCGGTACGGCCACCGGCAGCTCGAAGCCGCCCTCCGCCGACCCGAAGTGCCCCTCCGCGGTGACGGTCCCCGGCAGCAGATTGATCAGCGGACGCCCGAAGGCGCGGGCCACGAACGTGTCGTACGGCCGGTGCCAGATCTCCTCGCGCGTCCCGGTCTGCGTGATCCGCCCGTCCCTGATCACCCCGATCCGGTCGCCGAGCGCCAGCGCCTCCACCGAGTCGTGTGTCACATACAGCGTGGTGGTGCGCCGGACGTCGCCGATCGCCTTCAGTTCGGCGCGCATCGCCTGGCGCAGTTTCGCGTCGAGATGGGAGAGCGGTTCGTCGAGGAGGAACGCGCGGGCGGGCCGTACGAGCACCCGGCCGAGCGCCACCCGCTGCCGCTGCCCGTTCGACAGCGCGCCGACCGGGCGTTCCAACAGCCGCTCGATACCGAGGAGTTCGGCGACCTCATGGATCCGCGTGCGCGCCTCGGCGGCGGGCAACCGGTACTTCGGCGAGCGCAGCGGCGAGGCGAGGTTGTCGTAGGCGGATCGGTGCGGATAGAGCGCGTACGACTCGAAGCACATGGCGACGCCCCGGTCGTACGGCTCCACCCCGGTCATGTCCCGGCCGCCCAGCTCGACGGTGCCGGAGTCGGGCTCCTCCAGACCGGCGACCGTCTTGAGCGTGGTCGTCTTGCCCGCGCCGGAGGGGCCGAGCAGACAGAAGAACTCGCCGTCGGCGACGTCCAGTTCGATGCCGTCCAGTGCGGTGGTGCGCCCGTACGACTTGTGGACGCCACGCAGCGCGATCGTCGTCGAGGAGGACGGGGAGGACGGGGAGGACGCCGGTGTCATGACTTCACCGCCCCGAACGACAGCCCCCGCACCAGATACCGCTGGATCGTCAGCGCGAGGAGCAGCGGCGGGACCACCGACACCAGCGCGGCGGCGGCCGTCAGGTTGTACTTGGGCCGGTCACCGCCGAGGAACGACAGCGCGCCCACCGTCACGGTCTGCGCGTCCGACGAGGTGAGGATCAGCGGGAAGACGAAGTTGTTCCACGCGAAGATGAAGGCCAGCAGGGACACGGCGGCGATGCCGGGCTTCACCAGCGGCAGCGCGACCCGGAAGAACGCCTGCTTGCGGGTGTAGCCGTCGAGCAGCGCCGCCTGCTCCAGCTCCGGTGAGAGATCGGCGAAGTACGAGCGCATGATCCATACGATCAGTGGCAGCGTGACCAGTTGCAGGACCCAGATCATGCCTACGTACGTGTCGAAGAGCCCGAGCTGCTGGTAGAGCACGAACAGCGGGATGATCACGGTCAGTTCGGGCGCGAAGCGGAACGACAGCAGCGTGAACATCAGATTCTCCGAGCCCCGGAACCGCCACCGCGCGGCGGCGTACGCGGCGGGCAGCCCGATCACCAGGGAGAGCCCGACGGCTCCCAGCGACACCACCAGGCTGTTGACGAAGAACCGTACGAACGGCACGCCCTCGTCCTCGCCCGCGCCGAGGACCGTCCGGTAGGAGTCGAGGGTCGGGGAGAAGGAGAAGTACGTGCTGAACAGCTCGTTCGCCGGCTTCAGGGAGAGGATCACCATCCACGCGACGGGGAAGAGCGCGAAGAGGAAGTAGAGGATCAGCGCCCCGTCGGCGGCGATCCCCAGCAGCCTGCGTCGTGTCACTTCGGCACCTCCGCGGCCCGGTTCTGGATCCGGCCCAGATAGCGCACCAGCACCATGGCCGCGAGATAGACCACCGCCCACAGCACGATCATGTAGCTCAGCCCGAACGAGTAGCGCTGGAAGCGGATCGCCTCCAGATACGCGCGGATCTGGAGCACCACCGTGGAGTCGCCGGGACCGCCCTCCGTCAGGGCGTAGATGATGTCGAAGACCTTCAGCGAGTCCATGAACCGGAAGATCACGGCGACCAGGACGTACGGCCAGAGCATGGGCATCGTCAGCTTGCGGAAGGTGAACCACCAGCTCGCGCCGTCGACCGCCGCCGCCTCGAACGGGGAGGCGGGCAGCGAGCGCAGCCCGGCCAGCGCGAGGATCGCGACGAACGGGGTGTAGACCCACACGTCCACGGCGATCGACGACAGCAGCGCGCCCGTCGGGGTGTCCGTCCACTGCACACCCCCGAGGCCGAACGGGCGCAGCAGATGGTTCACGACGCCGACCGACGGCTGGAGCATCAGTTTCCAGATGATCGCCGCGATCACCGGAGCGATCATCAGCGGCAGGATGAGGACCTTCTCCAGCACCCGGCCCACCAGGGTCGAGCGGTGCAGGAGGAGCGCCACGGCGACGCCGAGGACCGTCTCGACGACGGCGGCGCCGACCGCGTACAGCACCGTCACCCACGCCGAGTCCCAGAAGGAGGAGTCGGTGAAGATGCGCCGGTAGTTCTCCAGACCCACGAGGTCCGGCTGCGGTTTGCTCGCCGCGAAGTCGAACACGGTGTAGTAGAGGCCGAGTCCGAAGGGGTAGAGGATCCCGCCGGTCAGCAGCAGGGCGGGGACGACGAGCAGATACGGCCGCAGGGAGCGCCGCCAGGCGGGCACGCTCCTCTCCGCGCCGGGACCGCGGCGGCCCCGGGGCCCCGGTTCCGCGGCCGACGCCTTCTCAGGGGCGCCGGCCACGGCCGCGTCGTCGGCCGAGGCCGCCCCGTGATCGGCCTCCGTCGACGAGTCCATGGGTGTCACCCGACCTTCGGGGCCAGATCGTCCGCCAGACCGTTGAGTACCGGCCCCGCGCTCTTGCCCCCGTAGATCTCCTGGAGCGCCGACGCCCAGCTGGTGGTCGCGTCGAAGAACTGCTCCTGCGGGGTGAACTGGATCCGGGTCTGGTCCTGGACGGCCTCGAACGTCTCGATGAAGCCCGGGAGTTCCTTCATCTTGTTCCGGTACGCCGCGTCGTCGCTCACGGATCGGCGCACCGGATCGATGTGGTTGTACTCGATCGCGCCCTTGCGCAAGTGCTCCTTGCCGGTGGCCCACTGGAGGAACAGCCACGCCGCGCTCTTCTTGCCGCTCTTCGCGTTCATCCCGAGCGACCAGATCCACATGTTGGTCGCCAGGGACCCGTCGGGGCCCTTCGGCCCCGGGTGGAACGCGATGTTCCCGGCGGCGGGCGAGGCACCCTTCACCGCCTGGAAGTACGCGGCGGTGTCCGCGTCGAAGAGCATGCCCGCCTTCTTCGCGCCGAGATCGCTGGAGCACTGGTACCAGGTGTACGAGGTCCAGGAGGGCGGCCCGCCCTTCTTGACCATCTCCGCCCAGTCGCGGGTGAAGCCGATGGCCTCGGGCGAGTTCATGGCGGGCTTCAGACTCTCGCCGTCGACCGTGAAGTCCTTCAGCCCGTAGCGGGAGAACATCGTCATGAAGCCCGGATGGATCGTCGCCCAGCTCCGCGAGCCGCGTACCGCGACCCCGTACATCCCGTCGAAACCGGCGCCCGGCGCCTTGCGCTTGATGGTGCCCGCGAGTTCACGCAGCTCGTCGAAGGACTCGGCCGGCCTCAGCCCCAGCTTGTCGAAGACCTCCGTGTTGTACGCGACGACGTTGGCCTCCCAGCCCCACGGCAGGGCGTACTGCCCGCCCCGGCCGAGCGGCGCCCCGGCCTTCAGGGACCATCTGGTGCCTTCGAGGAGACTCGGCAGGAAGTCGTTCTGGTCCCACTCCGCCCCGGTGGCCGACTCGTTGCGCATCCACGGACCGAGATCCTCCAGCCAGCCCGGCGGGCCGTACTGCCACACCATGTAGGCGCCGAGCATGAAGATGTCGTACGACGCCCGGCCGCTGGAGAGGTCCACGGTCAGCTTGTCGAAGTAGTTGTCCTCGGGGAACACGTCGTACTCGACCTTGATGCCGGTCTTCTCGGTGAAGGTCCCCAGCTCGGCGATCAGCGCGTCCGTGTACGGGTGCTTGTTGAGCAGCGCCTTGACCGTGGTGCCCTGGTGCCGCCGCCAGTCGAAGGATCCGGTGACGTCGTCGGCCGCCGAACCGTCGCTCTTGCCGTCGCCGCCGCCGAAGCCGGCCCCGCAGGCGCTCAGCAGGGGGACGGAGGACGCCGCCGCCGTCAGAGCGAGGAACCGCCGGCGGTCGTGCCCGAGCTTCCCGTGCATGTCCATCCATGACCTCCACGGTCCGGCAGGAGACGCTGTTCCCACGTCCCACTCGTGGATAACGCGTTCCTTCGAGTGGTTAACAGAGCTTGGAACACCGGTAGTTGCGCGTCAATCCCGCGCGCGCCGGAAAATCTCGGTGCAGAGTGAGAACTTCACAGAGGGAGCCGATATGTGGATGGGTGTCGATCTCGGTACACAGAGCGTCCGCGCGGTGCTCGTCGACGACGACGGGGCCGTGCTCGGCGGCGGCGCGGCCCCACTGGCCGGCGTACGCGAGGGGGTACGCCACGAGCAGTCGCCGCACGACTGGTGGCGGGCGGTTCGCGCGGCGATCGGCGGAGCCCTGCGGGACCTGCCCCCCGGCCGGTCGCGCCCGGTCCGCGCGCTCGCCGTGTGCGGCACATCCGGCACGGTCCTGCTCACCGACGGCACGGGCCGGCCGCTCACCGCCGGGCTGATGTACGACGACGGGCGCGCCACCGCCGAGGCCGCGCTGGCCCGCGAGCGAGGACTGCGCGTCCAGCCCACCTGGGCGCTGCCCAAGGTGATGTGGCTGCTGAGGGAGCAGCCGGCGGGCGAGGCCGTACGCCTCACCCACCAGGCCGACTTCGTCGTGGCCCGGCTGACCGGCCGGCCCACCGCCACCGACTCCAGTCATGCCCTGAAGACCGGTTACGACCTGACGGCCGACGCCTGGCCGCACGAGCGGCTGGCCGGGCTCGGGCTGCCGGAGAGCCTGTTCCCGGAGGTCGTACGGCCGGGCGGGCGGCTCGGCGAGGTCGGCGCCGACGGGGAGGCGGCCACCGGTGTCCCCGCCGGCACCCCCGTGATCGCCGGGATGACCGACGGCTGCGCCGCGCAGATCGCCTCCGGCTCACTGAGCGTCGGGTCCTGGAACTCGGTCCTCGGCACCACACTCGTCCTCAAGGGCGTCACCGACCGGCCCGTCCACGACAGCACCGGCGTGGTCTACAACCACCGTGCGCCCGACGGCGGTTGGCTGCCCGGCGGCGCCTCCGGTGTCGGGGCCGGCGCGCTGGCCGGGGCGTTCCCCGACGCGGACCCCGCGCACCTCGACGCCCTGGCCCACCGGTACGAGCCCTCGCACGGGCTCGCCTACCCCCTGGTCTCGCGCGGCGAGCGGTTCCCCTTCCTCGCCCCCGACGCCAGCGCCCTCCTGCTGGGCGAGCCCCGGTCCGACGCCGACCACTGGGCGGCGCTCCTCCAGGGAGTCGGCCACACCGAACGGCTCTGCCTGGACTACCTGGACCATCTCGGCGCCCCGCAGGACGGCCCGCTCACCTTCACCGGCGGCGGCTCGCGCAGCCCGTACTGGAACCAGCTGCGCGCCGACATCCTCGGCCGGACCGTGCACATCCCCCGGCACAGCGAACCCGCCCTCGGGATGGCCGTCCTCGCCGCGTACGGCGCGGGCGCCGCCCCCACCCTCGCTGCCGCCGCCACGCGCATGGTCGGCCTCAGCCATGTCCTGCGCCCCGACCCGGCGCGCACCGCGCGCTTCCTGGAGCCGTACCTGAAGCTGGTCGGCGAACTGGAACGGCGCGGCTGGCTCCCGGCGCCCGTCGCCGCGCACGCGCGCACCCGTGCCGACGCTTTGGAGACCTCGTGAGTACGACCCTGCTGCTGGCCCGCCACGGGCAGACGCTCTGGCACGCCGAGAACCGCTACGCGGGCGTGAGCGACGTCGGCCTCACCGACGAGGGCCGCGCCCAGGCGGCGCGGCTGGGGGAGTGGGCGGGCCGGCAGGCGACGCCGATCGACGCTGTATGGACCTCCACGGTGCCCCGCGCGATGGCCACGGCGGATCCGGCGTGCCGGGCACTCGGCCTCGTACCGAAACGCGAACACGACCTGCGCGAATGCGACTTCGGGGTGATGGAGGGCCGCACGCTCGCCGAGTTCGAGGCGACGGACCCGACGGGCGCGGCGGCGTTCCGCGCCGACCCGGTGGTGAACCCCTTCCCGGCCGCCGAGGACCCCCGCTCGGCCGCCGCGCGCGGAGCGGACGCGCTGCGCCGGATCGCGGGGGCGCACGACGGCGGCCGGGTACTGGTGGTGGCGCACAACACCCTGCTGCGGCTGGTGCTCTGCGAACTGCTGGGAATCCCGCTGAGCGACTACCGGCGGGTGTTCCCGGGACTGCGGAACGCGGCGGTGAGCGAGGTCCGCACGGACGGCAGGAGCGTGGCGCTGCTCTCGCTGAACGTGCCGTGCGAGCCTCGGGTGTAACTCCGCGCGCAGACGCGGAGGTTACGTCGCGGAGGAGAAGTACACCGCCAGGCGTGCCTGCTCCACGGGAGCCATGCGCTTGAACCACTTGCCCCACGTGGAGTGCTTGATCCTGCTCCGGTGAGTTCCGGACCGGACGGTGTTGAGCTCGTTGTGGCCGATCCCGGCGTCGTACTGGACTTCGTGCTCAGCGATGCCGGCGATGCCGGACGCCTCCGAGACGATCGCGTCGTCGAACGAGGAGACGGTGGTCCAGTCGGTGCCCATGCGGGAATTGGGCATGGCGTTCGGAAGGCTCTTGAGGAACGCGCTGTTCGGCTTCATGTCCGCGCACTGCTGCCAGCCCGCCGCACAGACGTTGCCCCAGTTGGTTCCGCCGTGCGGAGTGCCGAGGGTGACGACGTCCTCGATGTAGAGGCGCGGCGGGAAGCCCGCGGTGCCCTTGGCCGTGTGGTGGAGCGCGGCGCGGACGACGAGACCGCCCATGGAGTGGGCGACGACGTCGACCTTCACGTTCTTCTTCGGGTTCGAGTAGTTCTTGTAGACGTAGTTCGCGAACGCCTTGGCCACGGTCTTCAGGGACGTGTCACGGCTGCCCCTGTAGTTGTACGAGCACTTCTTGTTGCCCGAGTAGTAACCGAAGGTGAGCAGGTTTCCCCGCCATCCCTTCTTCGCGAAATGCCCACGGGCGGCAGAGAAGTAGTCGGTGCAGTCGTGCTTGCCGGTCGGAGCGAATCCGTGGACGAAGATGACGCGGTTGTTCTTCCCGTTCGCCCGGCCCGGCGCGGCACTGGCCGGTGTGACGGTGAGCATGGTGAGAACGACGGCCAGCGCGGCGGAAAGAAGCAGCCTGAGCCGCCTCTGCGGTTTCTGCATGGTGATTCCCCGTGATTGATGGTGGGTCACTTGTACCGGATGCAAGGACATTTCCGGCGGACGATGGGCACATTAGCCCGGCCAGGTCACGGGGTGTGCCGGTCGTTCGCCCCACAGGGACTCACCGGGGCAGCTGCGGATCAGTGGTAGGCGTGGACGACGGCGTGGCCCTTGCCGCGGCCGATCATCCATTTGTTCACCGGGGTGGTGATCAGGAAGGCGACGGCGAATCCGCCCAGCAGGGCCGACCAGAACAGCCCGTCGGACAGGTGGGCGTCCATCGCTCCAGGGGTCAGGGCGATGATGGCGTTGTCAACGAGCTCCATGACCGCGATGGAGACGGTGTCGGCGGCGAGGGCGACTTTGACCGCGCTCTTGAAGTCCAGGCCGGCCCGGCGGACCGCGAAGAGCGTGAATGAGTAGCCGAAGATGAATGCCAGGGTGATCGCCAGGATCATGGTGGGCACGTTGCCCCACAGCAAGGCCGTACCGATGGCCATGCCGAGGATCTCGCCGATGGCACAGCCGGTGAGGCAGTGCAGGGTCGCTTTGGCGGCGGTGGACCACGACGCGCCCGACCGCCCGTTGCCGGCCTGGTGAGTGGCGTGGTCATGAGCGGTGGGTGTGTGGTGCGCACTGTGGTCCATGACGTCCATCCCCATTCCCGTCGATGTGACCCGACGCCGGGCCCCGCATCGCGACTCTATACCCCTGGGGGGTATTTTTCCAGTGGTGTTCGGATGCCCCCAAGGGGGCGGGCGGCCTGGGGGTGCCCGCCCCCTTGCGGACTACTGGGCAGGCTCAGTTCTTGCCGAGCAGCTTGTTCATTCGGGTGATCTCGGCGGTCTGGGAGGTGATGATCTCCCCGGCCATCTTCTGGGCCGGCTCGTACGCGCCGTCGGCTTGTTCTGTCTTGGCCATCTCTACCGCACCCTTGTGGTGCTTGATCATCATCTCCATGAAGGCGGTGTCGAACGCCTTGCCCGAGGAGTCTTTGAGCTGCCGCATCTCCTCCGCGGTCATCATCCCGCCCGAGCCATGTACGGAGTGGCCCATGTCGCCCTCGGCGGGAACCTTCTCGCCCCACGAGGTCAGCCAGCCGGACAGCGTCTTGATCTCCGGGTCCTGGGCCTTCTTGATGTCCGTGACGAGCTTCTTCACCTCGGCCGAGTCCGTCCGGGACGGAGCGAGGCCGGACATCTCAACCGCCTGGCGGTGGTGGGGGATCATGCCCTTGGCGAAGGCGATGTCGGCCGCGTTGTGCTGCCCAGTGGAGGCGGAGGCCCGTGCCGACGCGGAGGGCGACTTCGTTGTGTGGCTGTCGTGTTCGGCCGCGCTGTCGCCTCCGCCGCAGGCGGCCAGGACGAGCGTGGCCGCACCGGCGGCAACGAGGGCGCCGGTACGGCGGACGAGGGAACGCTTGCTGTTCATGGTGGTGCAACTCCTTCACGCCGCCCCAAGAACTGGGGTGCGCGGATGTGGCGGAAATGAGGGCGTGCGAAAGCCCGGCACCGGTCACCGGCAGGAGCCGGGACGGGGGGTGCCGTGCGGGCCGCTCTATATCCGCAGGAGCTGCAGTTGGGAAAGGTCGGGCGGCGCCCGGCTGCTCGCGGCCGACTCCGGCACGCTGTCGCTCCAAGCGGCGGCGGCGGGGACGTCGGTGAACGCGGTGCTCAGTGCGGGCGGGGTGTAGGAGGAACCGACGCCCGTGGCCGCGCACGTCTGGTCGGCGTGATCGAGATGGCCCGTTCCGCCGGCGGTGTGTGCGCACTGCCCGGCCGCGGCGGATTCGTTCCCCGCGTGGGTCATGACCATGGTGTGGCCGCGGTCGGCGTGAGCCGTCGGCAAAGGGCTGAGTGGCAGGGCGTGCATGCCCAGCACGCCGGCCAGTACCGCCAGGACCAGCAGCGCATACAGCCGCCCGGCGGGGCGGTTGCGGGAAAGGCCGCGTGCGGTCACGGCTTCATCGTACGAGGCCGGGTGCACTGGGTGGGCACCGGCCGAATGCGTTCCACATCAGCCTATGGAACCGGCACTTGGTCGCGCAGGACGACGACCGCGGTGCGTCCGGCCCCTACCAGCTCGGCCACCACCGCTTGGCGCGGCCGGCGGTCGGCGCCGTCGAGAAGCCGGGCGGGGGCGCCGACCGTGATGGTGTGGCCGTCGACGGTGGCGGTGACGCCCGCGAGTACGAGAACCGGGGCAGCACACTCATGACCTGACCGTGATCGTTCTCAGCGCCTACCGCTGTACCGCTCACCCGTGACCCGGTCCCGCTGAACGCACCCCCGGATCAGGCAAGGTGCCACCGCCCGGACCCCACCGCCCCTTTGGTGGGAAGTCACAGCCCGCTGGGCAGTCGCCCCGCCGCGCGAAACGATCTACGTAGCGGTGCGACCACCCTCACCTCAGCGGATTCCGTGACGAGCGTCACGCCCACCGGCCGCATGGAGCGCACCAGTTGTTGGAAGTCCACGATGCGCCGGGGCGCCGCGTTGTGTTCGGTCACTCATGTCCGGGACCACGGGGGTGGGCTACGGTCAGCCTGTTCCCCAGCCCACACGTCTGTCCTCACCTCGCGGAGTCCCGATGAGCACTGCTGCCGTCACCACCCGTACCGGAGTGGTTCTCGCCGATCTGCTCCCCGTCGCCCGGAACCGGTACGCCGTCGACACCGCGCTCGTACTCGGCGGCGCCGCGCTCACCGGTATCGCGGCGCAGCTCTCCGTCCCGGTCCCCGGCTCCCCGGTCCCGGTCACCGGCCAGACCTTCGCCGCGCTGCTCGTCGGGACCGCGCTCGGTGCTCGCCGGGGCTTCCTCGCGCTCGCCGTCTACACCCTCGTGGGGCTCGCCGGCATGCCGTGGTTCTCCGAGGGCGAGTCGGGCCCCGGCATCGTCTCGCTCGGCTACGTACTCGGGATGCTGCTCGCCGCGACGGTCGTCGGTTCGCTGGCCCGGCGCGGCGGCGACCGTTCCGTCGTGCGTACCGCCGGGACGATGGTGCTCGGCTCCGTGATCATCTACGCGGTCGGCGTGCCCTATCTCGCGGTCGCCGCCGACCTGTCGCCCAGTGCGGCCGTCGCCGGCGGACTCACCCCCTTCCTGCTCGGGGACGCCCTCAAGGCCGCGCTGGCGATGGGTCTGCTGCCCGCGGCCTGGAAGCTCGTCGGCCGCGGGAACTAGGGCGTGTTCGGCGGAGCTTCGCGACCCCGGAACACGGCGCACCGTGCCCGACGTGCCACACTTCGCCCATGCGCGTCTATCTCGGCTCCGACCATGCCGGCTTCGAACTCAAGAACCACCTCGTCGAGTGGCTCACGGCCCACGGCCACGAGCCCGTCGACTGCGGCCCGCACATCTATGACGCCCAGGACGACTACCCGCCGTTCTGCCTCCGCGCAGCGGAGCGGACGGCGGCCGACCCGGCGGCCCTCGGCATCGTGATCGGCGGCTCCGGCAACGGCGAGCAGATGGCCGCCAACAAGGTGAAGGGCGTGCGCGCGGCGCTCGTCTGGAACGAGCAGACCGCGGGGCTCAGCCGCGAGCACAACGACTCGAACGTGATCTCGATCGGCGCCCGGATGCACACCCAGGCCGAGTCGACCAAGTTCGTGGAGATCTTCCTCGGCACCGAGTACACGGGCGAGGAGCGCCACGCCCGCCGGATCCAGATGCTCGCGACGTACGAGACGACGGGCGAACTGCCCCCGATCCCGGCACACCACCCCAAGCAGGACTAGGTCCTGTTCGGACGGGCACGCACAACGCACCACGCACCAAGGAGAATCCGTGCCCGAGGGGCATACGATCCACCGCCTCGCCGAGGACCTGACCGAACGCTTCCACGCGGACGCGACAGGGGTGAGCAGCCCGCAGGGCCGGTTCAGCGAGAGCGCGGCGCTCCTCGACGGGCGGGTGATGGACGGCGCGAGCGCCCACGGGAAACATCTCTTCGTCGGCTTCGAGGAGAGCGGCTGGGTCCATGTCCACCTCGGCCTCTTCGGGAAGGTGGCGCTCGGCGGGACCCCCGCCCCGCCACCCACCGACACCGTCCGGCTGCGCCTGCTGAACGACACGTACTACATGGAGCTGCGCGGCCCCACCACCTGCGCGCTGATCACCGAACCCGAGAAGCGCGCGATACACGACCGGCTCGGCCCCGACCCGCTGCGCCCGCCCGACGCACCCGGCAACGACCCGGAACGCGCGTGGGCCCGTATCTCCCGCTCCCGTACCACCGTCGCCGCCCTGCTGATGGACCAGAAGATCATCGCGGGCGTCGGCAACGTCTACCGCGCCGAGGTCCTCTTCCGGCACGGCATCGACCCGTACCGCGCCGGGCGCGATCTCACCCGCGCCGAGTGGGAAGCGATCTGGACCGACCTGGTGGCGCTGATGCGCGAGGGCGTGCGGCTCAATCGCATCGACACCGTACGGCCCGAGCATCTGCCCGAGGCCATGGGCCGCCCGCCGCGCGTGGACGACCACGGCGGCGAGGTGTACGTCTACCGGCGCGCGACCATGCCCTGCCATCTGTGCGGCACCGAGATCCGTACGGCGTCACTCGCCGCCCGCAACCTCTTCTGGTGCCCCGGCTGCCAGCGGAAGTAGCCGCGAGGCCGACGACCCGTCAGAAGCCGTGCGGCAGCCACGGTGCGACCGGCGACGCGAACGCCACCGACGCCTCCACCAGCGCGCCCGGCCGCAGTTCACGGACCAGCCCCGCCCGCGCCAGCGCCGCCGGCGAGGTGTCGCCCAGATACATCGTGGCCAACTCCCGTACCGACAAGGACAGATCGGCCGCGTCCGCCGTCCGCTCGCAGGACGCGCCCTTGACGTCACCGGTCAGCCGCCAACGCCCCTCGTTCCAGGGGCAGAAGGCGTCGTCGACCTCGAACACCACGTCCACCGGCGCCTGGTACGTCCGCGCCTCCAGTGCCGCGCCCACCTCCACCAGCCGTACGTACAGCGAGTCCCGCACCCGGATGTTGGCGCGCCGGACGTCGGAGACCAGGAACTGGAACGGGTCGTCCACCGGCAGGTTCGACACGCTCACCGTCGACGTCAGGTCGATCTCGCCGAGGAAGCGCCACAGGGTCGCGTACGCCACCGGGTCCAGAGCGGACACCTGGTCGACCACGACCGTGCTCTTCGGCCCGGCGGCCTCCCACAGGGGCTTGACCCGGTAGAGCGCGTACCCGATCGTCTCCGCGTCGTCCCCCTCGCCCCGCCGCGCGAGCACGCACTGGAGCGCGGAGGCGCCCTCACGGCCCTCGGGCGAGTCCATCAGCAGCTTCCGGTCCCAGCCGGGCCGCCGCTCCAGCATGCCGGGACGGCCGGGGACCTGACGCGCGTACACCGACTCGACCGACTCGCGCGCGTCGTCCAGCGGGACGTACCGCAGTTGTACGGGATCGGCGCCGTCCGCGTCGGCCGGCACCCGGAACGAGACGCGCGAGGTGTCGATCTCCGCGCTCAACTGCCGCGTGCCGACGCCGTATCCGAACCGCCCGTAGATCTCCGGCTCCGACGCGGTCAGCAGCGCCACCGACTGACCCCACGAGCGGACGTCGTCCAACTGCCGCCGCATCATGGAGGTGAGGATCCCGCGCCGCCGGTGCGTCGCCGCGACGCTCACCATCGTGACGCCCGCCGCCGACACCAGACCCCCGCCGGGCACCGTGAGCCCGAAAGTGAACGCCCCCGCGGTCCCCACGCACTCGTCGCCGTCCCAGACCCCGACGGAGCGTTCGTACTCCGTCACGGAACGCCAGGCCTCGCGCTCCTCGGCGGAGTCGACGAGCGCCCCGCCGAAGGCCCGTTCCAGCTTCGCGAACCAGCGGTCCCAGTCAGGGGCTTCGAGTACTCGCAAGTCTGTGGTCATATGCCATGAGTACCAGGGCGTGGGCGGTTGCGGCGACCCGATATCGAACACAATGTCACAGGGGTCCCTCTGCACGTGCGGCCCGCTGATGGATAAGGTCCACGACAATGGCCGGTGGCGCGAAGACGGATTCGTTCACGGCCCGGATGCGCAGGTCGCTGCACCGGGCCCGCGTCGGCATGCGCAAATCCGGAGTCGACTACTTCCGCGGCGACGGCTCGGACTGGATAGCACTCGTCGGACTGCTCCTGACCGTCCCCGGGATCGCCATCGCGACCATGGCGGTCCCCGTCTGGTTCGCACCGTCCGCGCTGGTCCTGCCGATCGTGGCCGGGGGACTGCTGCTGCGGCCCTCCAGCCTGCTGGCCCTGTACGCCGCCGCGGCCACCGCCCTGATCGTCGAATCGCTCGTCCTCGGCCCGTACGACCAGGGGCCGGCCACGGTGACGCCGGGCACCGTCCTGGTGGTGGCGGCCTGCGGGCTCTTCGGGCTGCTGATCGCCCAGTTCAGGGCGCGCGTGGGCGTGCCCTGGCGGCGCGGCGGCACGATGCTCTTCGACCTGCGCGAACGTATCCGGGTCCAGAGCGCCCTGCCGTACCTGCCGAAGGGCTGGCATCGCGAGATGTCGCTGCGCCCGGCCGGCGGCCAGTCCTTCTCCGGCGACTTCGTCGTGGCGGCCCGCACCAACGGGGGCCGCACGCTCGAAGTCGTCCTCACGGACGTCTCCGGCAAGGGAATGGACGCGGGCTCGCGCGCGCTGCTGCTGTCCGGCGCGTTCGGCGGCCTGCTCGGCTCGCTCCCGCCGGAGGGCTTCCTGCCCGCCGCCAACGGCTATCTGCTCCGCCAGGACTGGGACGAGG
This sequence comes from Streptomyces sp. NBC_01716, assembly GCF_036248275.1. Classification (NCBI taxonomy): domain Bacteria; kingdom Bacillati; phylum Actinomycetota; class Actinomycetes; order Kitasatosporales; family Streptomycetaceae; genus Streptomyces; species Streptomyces sp. NBC_01716. The sequence goes on from NZ_CP109181.1 coordinate 5,914,759, forward strand.
GGTTCGCGACCTCCATCCATCTCGTCCTGGATCTGGAGTCGGGGGAGTACGAGCTGCTGTCGGCGGGCCATCTGCCCGCGCTCCAGCTCCACGCGGGCAGCGGTCGCTGGGAGGAGATGGCGGCGGAGGGCCCGCTCCTCGGTGTCTACGACCACGCGGAGTTCGACCCGGTGAAGGGCGTCCTGCTGCCGGGCGACGTGCTGATGCTGTTCACGGACGGCCTGGTCGAGGCGTCGGGCCGCGACCTCAGCGAGGGGATAGACCGGCTGTCGGGCGAGGCTGACCGGTATGTCGCGGCGGGTTTCGTCGGAGCGGCGTGGCACTTGATCGAGTCGGTGGCGAAGCATGTGAACGACGACAGAGCGCTGCTGCTGATCTGCCGCGAGAGCTGAGGCCCGGCGGCCGGGCCCGGGGGGCCGGTAGGGTCCGCACCGGCCCCCGGCCCCCCCGTCGCCGCTCAGGCGCCCGACTTCGCCAGCGACAGTTCGTCGCTGCTGTCGCCGGAACCGCCACCGGACCCGGAACCGGCACCACCACCGCCTCGCCCGCGGCCCGGCAACACCCGTGCCAGCCAGTGCGACTTGGCCGCGGCCAGCGGACCGAGGACCGCGAGGATCAGGACGTACCCCGCGATGAACGGGGCCAGCCGCTCGTCCAGGGCCGCGCCCGCCGCCATCGTCGCGAGGATCAGGGCGAACTCACCGCGTGCGACCAGCGTCGTCGCGATGTTCGCCGCGGGGCCTGAGCCGAAGCGGTAGACGCGCGAGGCCACAAGACCGGCCACCACGTTCATCGCCAGCGTCACGGTGACGGCCGCCACGACAGGCCAGAGCACCGTCGGCAGGTCGCCCGGGTTGATGGACAGCCCGAAGGCGAAGAAGAAGATGGCGCCGAACGCGTCCCGCAGCGGGTGCACCAGCGTACGGATCCGGTCGCCGGAGGCCGTACTGCCCAGCATCAGACCGACCATGAACGCGCCGATCGCGTCCGCGACACCGAACCACTCGGAGACCCCCGCCATGAAGACCGCGGCGCCCAGGAAGGAGATGACGAGCAACTCGTCGTCCTTCGTGTCGATGAGGCGGCCGATGACCTTCTTGCCGAAGCGCGCGGCGAGAGCCAGCAGCAGCAGGAATCCGAACGCCTTCCCGCCGTCCGCCAGCGCGGCGGGGGCACTGTCGGCGCCGGACAGGATCGGCTGGAGCGCGGCCAGGTAGAGCGCCAGGAAGATGTCCTCGACGACGATGATCCCGAGGATCGGCTTCGTCTCGGGATTCCCGATACGGCCCAGGTCGACCAGGATCTTCGTGACGATCGCGGACGAGGAGATACCGAGCACACCCGCGAGGACCAGCGCCTCGGACGTGCCCCAGCCCAGCGCGAAGCCGAAGCCGAGCCCGGCGCCCACGTTCAGCAGCAGATACGAGCCGCCGGCGAGGGCCATCTTGCGGCCGCCCGCCTTGAGATCGTCCAGATGGAATTCGAGGCCGAGATAGAAGAGCAGCAGGACGAGGCCGAGGGCCGACAGCATCTCCAGGTCGTGCGGATCGGAGAGGAGCACGATGCCCGGGGTGTGCGGTCCGAGCAGGATTCCGGCCAGGATGAACAGCGGGATCGTCGGCAGCTCGATCCGGCTGCCGAGGCGGGCGAGGAAGGCGGCGGCGAGGAAGGCGCCGCCCATGGCTATGAGGGTGTCTGCGTGTCCGATGGGACCGTTCCTCCGTCAAGTCAAAGGCGCGTCAAGGAATCGTCAGTAATTAGTTTACCAAACGATTTATCCGGCAACTTCTGCCACACGCGCACCGTGACCTGGCCCACAACGCGAATCCGGGCCGCCTCGCCGTGCTGGACGAGGCGGCCCGGATCGGGATCGCGGGGAAATACGGGGAGGTACGGCGGCTACTTGTCCCGCCGGAACGCCCAGGTCATCTCGGGCTCCGTCGTGAACCGGAAGAGCCGGCGCACCGGCGGCGTACAGAGCAGCGTCATCGCGACGCCCGCGAGCAGGGTCAGGAAGACCTTGCCGGCCGGCTCGTTCAGCCAGGCGTTCGTGTCGAAGATCCCGCTGTACACGGCGCCCTTGACCAGGAAACCGTGCAGCAGGTAGCCGCAGATGGTGCCGGCGCCGAGTGCCGTGAACCACATCTTGCGGCGCGGTACCCACGACAGGAACGCGGCCGTCAGCACGACCGAGCAGCCGAACAGCGCGAAGGTCATGACGACGCCCAGCCACCACGGCGCCCCTTGGTCCTGCGCCGCGCTGTTGTGGTAGAACCACGCGTTCTGCATCCGGACCGCCGCCCAGTACGCGAAGACGAGCGCGCCGACGAAGACGGGCACGGCCAGCATCCTGACCTCACGCCGCCGCACCAGCTGGAAGTGCTCGGGCTTGAGGATGAGCCCCAGGACGAAGAGGGGCAGGAACTGAAGCACGCGCTGGAGGTTGAGGTCCTCGCCGATGTTCGGCGTGAAGGACGCGAGCGCGGCGATGCCGAGGGCGACCGGCAGGGGATGGCGCAGCGACAGCCAGATCGGGGTGGTCAGCCGCCAGATGAACAACGCGGCCAGGAACCAGGTGAGATACCAGGGGTCGAGCAGACTGATGGGGTGGCCCGGGTCGTTGGCGGCCCGCTTGAACAGCGAGTACGCGACCTCGAAGACGATGTACGGGACGGCGATCCCGGTCAGCAGACGTCTGATCTGGTGGGGGCGGCCGGTGTAACTCCGGGAGAAGTAGCCGGAGATGATGATGAAGGCCGGCATGTGGAACGAGTAGACGACCATGTAGAGCGCCTTCGTCGCCCGGCTGCCCTCCATCACCGGCTCCCAGGCGTGGCCCATGGCCACCAGCACGATGGCCAGGTACTTCGCGTTGTCGAAGAACGCGTCTCGCTTCGTGGACGTCTTGGCGGTGGGGGGTGTCGACTTCGCGGAATCCTGAGGGGTCCGTACAGGGGTTTCGGCCACCGCGGCCGATGCGGTCTGTGCCGTTGGGGGGACGGGATCCAACTCCCGCGAGCGGGGGAGCGGAGCCCTCTCATATCCGTGCGGAGCTTGGGACATCTGATTAACCCTAGCCCCGCACAATGCGATGAGTAAAACCTCCTGGGCACGTGGGGTGTTCGACACCGAAACAGCCTCCCACCGGTAGATATGCCCCTGTTAATCCCTCTTAAATAGGGCATATCATCAGGGTGTGGCCCTCGATATGACTCCGCGTGAATTCATCCGCCGAACTGCCCGGGGCTCGCTTTGAATTGATTGTGAGTTCCCTGTGAACGCGGGGAGAATGATCGCATCGAATTGACGTCCCCATTCATTCCCCCGCCCCGCGCGCGCCCGGCGCCCCACCCGGCGCGCCCGGCGCCCCACCCGGCGCACCCGGCGTGCCCGCCGGGGCGATTGGCGTGATCCTTTCCTCGATGATTCGTCACGGGAGGCCAACTGGGCGGAGGTTGGTGGCACGATGGTGGGAGCGGGTGTGTGCGAGGCCGTGAGCTCCCGCGGCCGGCAAGGCGGACCGACCGAGGGTGTGATCAGTTGTGGCTATTTCACTGTCTGTGGTGCTGCTGTTGGCGATCGTCCTCGTGGTGCTGATCCGCGGTGGCTCCCTGAAGGGCGGCCCAGCCACGGTCGCGATCCTGTTCGGCTTCTTCCTGGCGTCCACGGACATGGCCCCGTCGGTGAACAGGTTCCTCAACTCCCTGGCGGAGACGATCAACCAGATAAATTTCTAGGGCGGATCGGCGTCCGGGGCCGGCGCCCCGGCCGGCGCGTCAGGGCGCCAACGCATTGGGGCGCCAACGCATCAGGGCCAGTCCGGAGGATCACCCTCCGACCTGGCCCTGTGTCATATGGAGCGGGCGACGGGAATCGAACCCGCGTAGCTAGTTTGGAAGACTAGGGCTCTACCATTGAGCTACGCCCGCACGCGCTGCGGATCATGAGGACCGCGGCACGGGAAACATCGTAGCGGGTCCGCGGCCCTCGACGCACACCGCTTCCCTGTCGCTCGCGTGCCGGTGAACGTCCCGGTAAATACGTCCGGCGGACTGTCCGCGGGCATGTACCCTACGTGTCGCACCGACGGGGTGTGGCGCAGCTTGGTAGCGCGTCCGCTTTGGGAGCGGAAGGTCGTCGGTTCGAATCCGGCCACCCCGACCATCAGTACCCGTGTCTGTTCAAGATCGCGTTGTGGGCGTCATCCTGCTTGCCGCTACTATGCAAGCTGCGTGCCCGTGTGTCTGAAGAGACTGTGAAGGACCGGGCCGAATCCGCTGGTCCGCCGGAGTCACGGCGGGCGTAGCAGAACCCCAGAATCAGCCACCAAGGAGACCGAACCGTGAAGAGCGCCGTGGAGACCCTGAACCCGACCCGGGTTCGGCTCACTGTCGAGGTGCCCTTCGAGGAGCTCAAGGACAGCCTCGACGCGGCGTACAAGAAGATCAACGACCAGGTCACGGTGAAGGGCTTCCGTAAGGGCAAGATCCCCGCCCGCGTCATCGACCAGCGGTTCGGCCGTGGAGCTGTGCTGGAGGAGGCCGTCAACGACGCCCTTCCGAAGTTCTACACGGAGGCCGTCAACGAGGGTGAGCTCAATGTCCTCGGGCAGCCCGAGGTCGACATCAAGGAGCTGAAGGACGGCGAGCTGCTCTCCTTCACCGCCGAGGTCGACATCCGCCCGGTCATCGAGATCCCGGACTACACCGGCATCGAGGTCACCGTCGACGCGGTCGGCGTCTCCGACGAGGACATCGACAAGTCCGTCGACGAGCTCCGTGAGCGCTTCGCCTCCACCAGCGCCGTCGAGCGCGCCGCCGCCGAGGGCGACGTCGTGACGATCGACCTTGAGGCCAAGGTCGACGGCGAGGTCCTGGAGGACGGCGTCGCCAGTGACGTGCAGTACACCATCGGCTCCGGCGAGCTGCTCGAAGGCATCGACGAGGCCGTGACCGGCCTGGAGGCCGGCGGCGAGGCCACCTTCACCTCCCAGCTCAAGGGCGGCACCGCCGAGGGCAAGGACGCCGAGGTCTCCGTCAAGGTCACCCAGGTCGCCTCCCGCGAGCTGCCCGACCTGGACGACGAGTTCGCGCAGATGGCGAGCGAGTTCGACACCCTTGAGGAGCTGAAGGCGGACAGCCGCAAGCGCCTCGGCAGCATGAAGCAGTACGACCAGGCCACCCAGGCCCAGGAGCGCGTGCTGGACGAGCTGCTGAAGCTGGCCGAGGTCCCGATCCCCGAGAAGCTCCTCGAGGACGAGATCAAGACCCGCAAGCACAACCTGGAGCACCACCAGCTCGGTCAGATGGGCCTCGACCTTCCGAAGTACCTGGAGATCCAGGGCAAGACGGAGGAGGAGTTCGACGAGGAGACCAAGGAGCAGGCGGTCAAGGGCATCAAGACCCAGTTCATCCTCGACGAGCTGGTCAACAAGGAGAAGCTGAACGTGAACCAGGAGGAGCTCACCGAGCACCTCATGCGTCGCGCGCAGTCCTCCGGCATGTCGCCCGACCAGTTCGCCCAGGCCGTCGTCGAAGGCGGCCAGGTGCCGATGCTCGTCGGCGAGGTCGCCCGCGGCAAGGCGCTCGCCGTGGTGGTCGAGGCCGCCAAGGTGACGGACACGAACGGTGAGGTCGTCGACCTCCAGGACGACGACGAGACGGATGAGGCGGACGAGACCGCCGGGACCGCCGAGGCGTCCTCCGACGAGACGGCCACCGAGGCCGCCGCCGACACCGCCGCGGACGACGACAAGCCCGAGACGAAGAACGAGGGCTGAGCGTCCACGCTCGACCGGATCTCCGGGCCCCGGGACGCGACTCGCGCCCGGGGCCCGCTCCGTACCCCCGCCCGGCCCGGTGGGTGTGCCGCGCCCCCTGCCCCGACCCAACTACCTTGCGCTGCCAGCGAACAGTCCAGGAAGCGGGATGGCGCCCGCCGACCAGCGCGTTAGGGTCCATGAATACGAGGGCTGGGGAGCGCCCCGTCCCCCGGAACGAAAGACGCTGAGACGGCCGGAGCCGTCAGAGACGAGCAGGTGGACACGTGACGAATCTGATGCCTTACGCCGCCGGTGAGCCGTCCCTCGGTGGTGGCCTCGGCGACCAGGTCTACAGCCGACTGCTCGGTGAGCGGATCATCTTCCTCGGCCAGCAGGTCGACGACGACATCGCCAACAAGATCACCGCGCAGCTCCTTCTCCTCGCGGCCGAGCCCGAGAAGGACATCTACCTCTACATCAACAGCCCCGGTGGTTCCGTCACGGCGGGCATGGCGGTCTACGACACCATGCAGTACATCCCGAACGACGTGGTGACCATCGGCATGGGCATGGCGGCCTCCATGGGCCAGTTCCTGCTGACCGGCGGCACCGCCGGCAAGCGCTTCGCGCTGCCCAACACCGACATCCTCATGCACCAGGGCTCCGCGGGCCTCGGCGGCACCGCCTCCGACATCAAGATCCAGGCCGAGCAGCTGCTCCGTACGAAGAAGCGCATGGCCGAGATCACCGCCCGTCACACGGGCCAGACCGAAGAGACCATCATCCGCGACGGTGACCGCGACCGCTGGTTCACCGCCGAGGAGGCCGTGTCCTACGGCATCATCGACGAGATCATCTCCGCTGCTTCGGGTGTTCCGGGCGGCGGCGGCACCGGCGCCTGAGGCTTCGCAGTACGCCCAGGACCGGCCACGTCAGCCCATCGAACGCCACCAGGATGGTGAACACCCACATGAACAACTTTCCCGGCGCCTCCGCGAGCGGCCTCTACACCGGCCCCCAGGTGGACAACCGCTATGTCATCCCGCGCTTCGTGGAGCGCACCTCGCAGGGCGTACGCGAGTACGACCCGTACGCGAAGCTCTTCGAGGAGCGCGTGATCTTCCTCGGTGTCCAGATCGACGACGCGTCGGCCAACGACGTCATGGCGCAGCTGCTGTGCCTGGAGTCCATGGACCCCGACCGTGACATCTCGATCTACATCAACAGCCCCGGCGGCTCCATGACGGCCCTCACGGCCATCTACGACACGATGCAGTTCGTGAAGCCGGACATCCAGACGGTCTGCATGGGCCAGGCCGCCTCCGCGGCGGCGGTTTTGCTCGCGGCCGGCACGGCGGGCAAGCGCCTCGCCCTGCCGAACGCGCGCGTCCTGATCCACCAGCCGTCCAGCCAGACCGGCCGCGAGCAGCTCTCCGACCTGGAGATCGCGGCCAACGAGATCCTGCGCATGCGCGCGCAGCTCGAGGACATGCTCGCCAAGCACTCCACGACGCCGATCGAGAAGGTCCGCGACGACATCGAGCGGGACAAGATCCTGACCGCCGAGGACGCTCTGGCGTACGGTCTGGTCGACCAGATCGTCTCGACCCGTAAGACCACGGCGGCGGCAGCGGCCTGACCCGTCCGGTGCCCTTGGCACGGTTCACGCGGGTCTCACGACCTCGTGAACCGTGCCAAGGGGGGCCCGTACGGGGGGCCAGGCAAGGTACCGTCGGGTATGAGGCACAGGAGCCGCTGAACCAGGCTGCTCCCAGGCGAAGGGGAAGCACCTCGTGGCACGCATCGGTGATGGCGGCGACCTGCTCAAGTGCTCGTTCTGCGGGAAGAGCCAGAAGCAGGTGAAGAAGCTCATCGCAGGCCCCGGGGTCTATATCTGCGACGAGTGCATCGACCTCTGCAACGAGATCATCGAGGAGGAGCTCGCCGAGACCTCCGAGGTGCGGTGGGAGGAACTGCCCAAGCCGCGTGAGATCTACGAGTTCCTTGAGGGGTACGTCGTCGGGCAGGCGCCCGCGAAGAAGGCGCTCTCGGTGGCGGTCTACAACCACTACAAGCGCGTGCAGGCCGGTGAGAACGGCGGCGCCGGGAGCCGTGACGACGCGATCGAGCTCGCCAAGTCCAACATCCTGCTGCTGGGCCCCACGGGCTCCGGCAAGACGCTCCTCGCCCAGACGCTGGCCCGGATGCTGAACGTACCGTTCGCGATCGCGGACGCGACGGCGCTGACGGAGGCCGGCTATGTCGGCGAGGACGTCGAGAACATTCTGCTGAAGCTGATCCAGGCGGCCGACTACGACGTCAAGAAGGCCGAGACCGGGATCATTTACATCGACGAGATCGACAAGGTCGCCCGCAAGAGCGAGAACCCGTCGATCACCCGCGATGTCTCCGGCGAGGGCGTCCAGCAGGCCCTGCTGAAGATCCTGGAGGGCACCACGGCCTCGGTCCCGCCCCAAGGCGGCCGTAAACACCCGCACCAGGAGTTCATCCAGATCGACACGACGAACGTGCTGTTCATCGTGGGCGGCGCCTTCGCGGGCCTGGAGAAGATCATCGAGTCACGGGCCGGTGCCAAGGGCATCGGCTTCGGCGCGACGATCCGCTCCAAGCGCGAGATCGAGGAGAGCGACCAGTTCCAGGAGGTCATGCCGGAGGACCTGGTGAAGTTCGGGATGATCCCGGAGTTCATCGGCCGCCTCCCGGTCCTGACCTCGGTGCACAACCTGGACCGCGAAGCGCTCCTCAAGATCCTGGTCGAGCCGCGCAACGCGCTCGTGAAGCAGTACCAGCGCCTCTTCGAACTCGACGGCGTGGAGCTGGACTTCGACCTCCCCGCGCTCGAAGCCATCGCCGACCAGGCGATTCTGCGCGGCACGGGCGCGCGCGGTCTGCGGGCGATCCTGGAGGAGGTCCTCCAGTCGGTGATGTACGAGGTCCCGTCCCGCAAGGACGTGGCCCGCGTGGTCATCACGGCGGACGTCGTCCGCAACAACGTGAACCCGACGCTGGTCCCGCGCGAGCCGCGGATCGTGAAGAACGACGGCCGCCACGAGAAGTCCGCGTAACGGCGGCACCTGTAGACACGAAGAGGGGCGCCCGACCGGCTCGAACCGGTCGGGCGCCCCTCTTTCGTCTCGCGGGGGTGGTGCGTGCCGTCAGAGCTTCACGCGAACGTCGTTGCGCAGCTTGGCGGTTGTCGCGGCGGCGTCCTCAAGGGAGCCGGCCTTGCCCGTCAGAGCGCTCGCCATGTCGACCGGCATGGTGAAGCCCAGGGTGGAGTAGTCGCCCCAGATGCAGATCGAGAAGGTCACCTCGGAGGGCCCTCCGGACTCGTCTATCTTCATCTTGGCCGCCTGGCACTTCAGGACGGCGCCGTCCAGACCCTCGGGCTCGAAGGACTTGGCCTCCCCCTCGAACGTCGGAACGTCCTCGCCGCCTGCTTCCTTCTCGGACTCCGACTTGAGGTAGCCGAACATGGCGTCGACGGCCTTCTCCGGGTCGTCCACCTCGCCGTACACGCCACCGAACGAGATCAGCTTCCCGGCCAGCGGGTTGTCCTCCGACCCCGACTGGTAATTGGCGCTGACGTCCTTGGGGTTGGTCACCCCCCACTTCTCGGCGTCCTTGAGGTCGTCCTTCGTCATGCCGCCGGTGTCGCCGCTGCCCTCACCCTTCTTGTACTCGCCGTCGATCACCGTCGCCGGCGTGATCAGCTTGTGCGGGCCGTCGTCGGCGACATCACTGCTGCCTCCGCCCACCAGGAAGTACGCCCCACCGCCGATCACCGCGAGTGCCACGATGACCGAGCCGATGATCAGGCCCGTCTTCTTCTTCGGTGCGCCCTGCGGCGGCGGGAAGCCCGGGGCTCCGCCGTACGGGGGCTGCTGCGGCGGCTGGCCGTACGGGCCCGGCTGCTGCGGCTGGCCGTAGCCCTGCTGGGGGACTCCCTGGGGCGCTTGCTGCGGGTACCCGTAACCGGGCTCCGCCTGCGGCGGCTGCTGCGGGTACCCGTAGCCGGGCTGGCCCTGCGGCGGCTGCTGTCCGTACGGTCCGGGCTGGCCCTGGGGCTGCTGCCCACCGTACGGGCCCGGCTGGTTGTAACTCATGTGCTCTGTCCCCTCCAGATGCTTATGCGTATCCGACATCCTGACTGAAGGAGCGGCGTCATGGACCATCGGGGGGCGCACCGTTACCGAACTATCCCGTTTCAGTGCGGAGCTGTGACGGCTCTAAACTGTGCGGGTGACCGAGAACTCTCAAGCGCAGCCCGCAGCCAACCCTGAACTGCCGACCCAGTACGCGCCGGCCGAGGTGGAGGGGAAGCTGTACGAGCGCTGGGTAGAACGCGGCTACTTCGAGGCTGACGAGAAGAGCGGGAAGCCGCCGTACACGATCGTCATCCCGCCGCCGAACGTCACCGGCAGCCTGCACCTCGGGCACGCCTTCGAGCACACGATCATCGATGCCCTGACCCGCCGTAAGCGTATGCAGGGCTACGAGACGCTGTGGCAGCCCGGCATGGACCACGCCGGAATCGCCACACAGAACGTCGTGGAGCGGGAGCTGGCGAAGGAGGGCAAGTCCCGGCACGACCTGGGGCGTGAGGCCTTCGTCGAGCGCGTCTGGCAATGGAAGGAAGAGTCCGGCGGCCAGATCTCCGGTCAGATGCGCCGTCTTGGCGACGGCGTCGCCTGGTCCCGTGAGCGGTTCACGATGGACGAGGGGCTGTCCGCGGCCGTCCAGACCATCTTCAAGCGGCTCTTCGACGACGGACTGATCTACCGCGCCGAGCGCATCATCAACTGGTGTCCGCGCTGTCTGACCGCCATCTCCGACATCGAGGTCGAGTACCAGGACGACGACGGAGAGCTGGTCTCCATCAAGTACGGCGACGGGGACGAGACGCTCGTCGTCGCCACCACCCGGACCGAGACGATGCTGGGTGACACCGCCGTCGCCGTCCACCCGGACGACGAGCGCTACGCGCACCTGGTCGGCAAGCGGATCAAACTGCCGCTCACCGACCGTACGATCCCGGTCGTCGCGGACACGCACGTCGACCCCGAGTTCGGCACGGGCGCCGTCAAGGTCACGCCCGCGCACGACCCGAACGACTTCGAGATCGGCCGTCGTCACGACCTGCCGAACATCACGGTCATGGACGAACGGGCCGTCATCACGGCCCCCGGCCCCTTCCAGGGGCTCGACCGGTTCGAGGCCCGTTCCGCCATCGTCGCGGCGCTGCGCGCGGACGGCCGGATCGTCGCCGAGAAGCGCCCGTACGTCCACTCCGTGGGCCACTGTTCGCGCTGCAAGACGACCGTCGAACCCCGTCTGTCGCTCCAGTGGTGGGTCAAGGTCGCCACGCTCGCCAAGGCGGCCGGCGACGCCGTCCGGGACGGCCGCGTCGCGATCCACCCCAAGGAGATGGAGTCCCGCTACTTCGCGTGGATCGACAACCTCAACGACTGGAACATCTCACGGCAGTTGTGGTGGGGCCACCGGATCCCGGTCTGGCACGGCCCGAACGGCGAGACCGTCTGCGTGGGTCCCAACGAGGAGCCGCCGACCGGTGAGGGCTGGCACCAGGACACGGACGTCCTGGACACCTGGTTCTCGTCCGGTCTGTGGCCGTTCTCCACGCTCGGCTGGCCCGAACAGACCCCGAGCCTGGAGAAGTTCTATCCGAACTCGGTCCTGGTCACCGGCTACGACATCCTCTTCTTCTGGGTCGCCCGGATGATGCTGTTCGGCCTGTACGCGATGGACGGCACACCCCCGTTCCACACCATCGCGCTGCACGGCATGGTCCGCGACGAACACGGCAAGAAGATGTCGAAGACCTTCGGCAATGTCGTCAACCCGCTGGACTGGATGGACAAGTACGGCGCCGACGCGGTCCGCTTCACGCTCGCCCGGGGAGCCAACCCCGGTGTCGACGTCCCCATCGGCGAGGACTGGGTCCAGGGCTCCCGTAACTTCGCCAACAAGATCTGGAACGCCACCCGTTTCGCCATGATGAACGGCGCCACGGTCGAGGGCCCCCTGCCCGGCGCCTCGGAGATGTCCGCCACCGACCGGTGGATCCTCTCGCGGCTGAACGAGACCGTCGCGCAGGTCGACGCGTACTACGAGGACTACCAGTTCGCGAAGCTCAGCGACGCCCTCTTCCACTTCGCGTGGGACGAGGTCTTCGACTGGTACGTCGAGCTGTCCAAGACCACGTTCTTCGCGGGCGGCGAGCAGGCCAAGGTCTCGGGGCGGGTCCTCGGCGAGGTCCTGGACGTCACCCTGCGCCTGCTGCACCCGGTCGTCCCGTTCGTCACCGAGACGCTGTGGACCACGCTGACCGGCAAGGAGTCGGTGGTCATCGCCGACTGGCCGGCCGACTCGGGCTTCCGGGACCCGGCCGCCGAGCGGGAGATCGAGCAGGTCCAGCAGGTGGTCACCGAGGTCCGCCGGTTCCGCGCCGACCAGGGTCTCCAGTCGGCCCAGAAGGTCCCCGGCCGGCTCGACCTGTCCGCCACCCCGCTCGCCCCGCACGAGGCGGCGATCCGGCAGGTGCTGCGGCTCCAGGCGGCGGGCGACGGCTTCCAGGCGACCGCGACCCTGCCGGTCGCCGGTGCCTCGGTGGAGCTGGACCTCTCCGGCACGATCGACGTCGAGGCGGAGCGCAAGCGCCTGACGAAGGACCGGGACGCGGCCGAGAAGGAGAAGCAGCAGGCCACGGCGAAGCTCGGCAACGAGGCGTTCCTCGCGAAGGCCCCGGACAACGTGGTCGACAAGATCCGCGGCCGGCTGGCCAAGGCCGAGGCGGACATCGAGCGGATCACGGCCCAGCTCGCGGCTCTCCCGGAGAGCTGACGGCCGCAGGAGGTTCCCTACGGGGCGGGGGCGGCATCAGTGTCGTACCCGCTCCGTAGACTGGTCCCGTGAGCGAGCACCAGCCCGACCAGCCTGACCAGCCCGGCGAGTACGACGAGGATTTCGACGACATCGTCCACGCCGAGACCACCCGCGACCCCGACCTCGCCGTGATCGAGGCCGGAAGCCGCACGCTGCGCGCCCGGACGGGCCCGGCGCAGAGCGACGCCGTTCCGGCCCGGCCCACCGACCCGGAGGTCGACAAGGCGCTGCGCGCCGTCGAGCAGGAGCTGGCAGGCCGCTGGGGCGAGACCAAGCTGGAGCCCTCGGTCACCCGCATCGAGGCGCTGATGAACGTGCTCGGCGACCCCCAGCGGGCGTATCCGTCGATCCACATCACCGGCACCAACGGCAAGACGTCCACCGCCCGCATGATCGAGGCGCTGCTCGGCGCCTTCGACCTGCGCACCGGCCGTTACACCAGCCCGCACGTCTCCTCGGTCACCGAGCGGATCAGCCTCGACGGCCAACCGATCTCCCCTGAGCGGTTCATCGAGACGTACGACGACATCAAGCCGTACGTCGAGATGGTCGACGGCGCGCAGGACTACCGGCTCTCGTTCTTCGAGGTGCTCACCGGCATGGCGTACGCGGCCTTCGCGGACGCCCCGGTCGACGCCGCGGTCGTCGAGGTCGGCATGGGCGGCACCTGGGACGCGACGAACGTCATCGACGCCACCGTCGCCGTCGTCACCCCCATCGACCTGGACCACACCGACCGGCTCGGCTCCACACCGGGCGAGATCGCCGTGGAGAAGGCCGGGATCGTCAAGCAGGGAGCGACCGTCGTTCTGGCGCAGCAGCCGGTGGACGCGTCGCAGGTGATGCTCAAGAGGGCCGTCGACGTGGACGCGACGGTGGCGCGCGAGGGCATGGAGTTCGGCGTCGTCTCCCGCGAGGTCGCGGTCGGCGGTCAGATGCTGACGCTGCGGGGCCTGGGCGGCGAGTACGAGCAGATCTTCCTCCCGCTGTACGGCGCGCATCAGGCACACAACGCGGCGGTGGCGCTGGCCGCGGTCGAGGCGTTCTTCGGGATCGGCGCCGAGCACGCGCGGCCCATGGACCTGGACACGGTGCGCTCGGCGTTCGCCTCCGTCGTCTCACCGGGCCGGCTGGAGGTCGTACGGCGCTCGCCGACGGTCGTCCTGGACGCGGCGCACAATCCGGCGGGCGCGCGGGCCGTCGCGGCGGCGGTCGGTGAGTCGTTCGGCTTCAGCAGACTGATCGGGGTCGTCGGCGCCAGCGGCGGCAAGGATGTCCGGGGGTTCCTCGAAGCCCTGGAGCCGGTCTTCGCGGAGATCGTCGTCACGGAGAACTCCAGCGACCGGGCGATGAGCGCGGACGATCTGGCGACGGTCGCCGTCGAGGTGTTCGGCGACGACCGCGTACAGGTCGAGCCGCGGCTCGACGACGCGCTGGAGGCGGCGATCACGCTCGCCGAGGAGGACGAGGAGTACGCGGGCGCCGGGGTGCTGGTGACCGGTTCGGTGATCACGGTCGGCGAGGCCCGGCTGCTTCTGGGAAGGGGCTGATCGCATGCGTACGCTCTGCGCGTCGACGCTCATCGGTGAGTTCTTCGTGATCGGCTTCGCCGGGCTCGTCGCCATGAAGTCCGACGATCTGTCGATGGCCACCGTGTGGACGGTCTGCGGCATCGCGATGCTGCTGTCGCTGCTGCTGTGCGGAATGATCACCAGGCCGGGTGGGGTCCAGCTCGGCTGGGCGTTCCAGGTCGCGCTGGTCGCGGGCGGTTTCATGGTGCCGGTGATGTTCTTCCTGGGGGTGCTCTTCGGCGCGCTGTGGTGGGCATCGGTGCACTACGGGCGCAAGATCGACACGGCGAAGGCGCGGTGGGCCGAGCAGACCGCCGCCCAGACGTCGGCGGAGCCCTCGGCCTAGGCGTGTCCGTAGCCGGACCGGGTACGGCATGTCACGCGCGCACCTGTAGCCTCACACCACTTCACCCGTTTGCCAGCAGCGAATGCCCGCAAGGAGCCGCACACCATGACCCAGCGCACTCTCGTCCTCCTCAAGCCGGACGCCGTCCGCCGCGCTTTGGTGGGAGAGATCATCGGCCGCATCGAGCGCAAGGCCGGCTGGAGCATCACCGCGCTGGAGCTGCGCACACTCGACGAGGGCACGCTGGAGCAGCACTACGGCGAGCACAAGGGCCGGCCGTTCTACGAGCCGCTCATCGAGTTCATGGCGTCGGGCCCGGTCGTCGCGCTGATCGTCGAGGGCGAGCGCGTCATCGAGGGCGTACGCGCCCTGGCGGGTCCCACTGACCCGATCGCCGCAGCGCCGGGGTCCATTCGGGGAGACTTCGGGACGATCGTCCGGGAGAACCTCATCCACGCTTCGGACTCCGAGGAGTCCGCCATTCGGGAACTGAAACTTTTCTTTCCGGACCACTGAAAGACACCTCTTACCCTGGTCTTTTCTGATCAAACGTCAGCCATCCAGCGCTGACGATGCCTGCGGCGACCGACGGAATTCGGCCACGCCCGGCATATGCGGAGCCAGATCGGGAACGCATGGCTGCGACACCTCGTCATCTTTATTAGAGGTGGATCAACAGGTAGATCTACCGCGCCGCTTCAGCACATGCGGCACTACGATGGAAGCCTCCACGCCACAGCATCCACCTCGCCATCCTGAAAAGCCGTCAATGCTCGATTTGGGAAGGCCAGACGCATCCTCATGGGGAACAAGATGTCGTTCATCGGCCGTGACATGGCTGTCGACCTCGGGACCGCCAACACGCTGGTGTACGTCAGGGGTCGGGGGATCGTGCTCAACGAGCCGTCCGTCGTCGCCATCAACACCAACACGGGCGGCATCCTCGCGGTCGGCGCCGAAGCGAAGAAGATGATCGGCCGGACACCGGGCAACATCGTTGCCGTCCGGCCGCTGAAGGACGGTGTGATCGCCGACTTCGAGATCACCGAACGCATGTTGCGCTACTTCATTCTCAAGATCCACAAGCGTCGCTATCTGGCCCGCCCGCGGGTCGTCGTCTGTGTGCCCTCCGGCATCACGGGAGTCGAGCGACGCGCCGTCATCGAGGCGTCCACCCAGGCGGGCGCCCGTCAGGTGCACATCATCGAGGAGCCCATGGCCGCCGCCATCGGCTCGGGTCTCCCCGTCCACGAGGCGACCGGCAACATGGTCGTGGACATCGGCGGCGGCACCACCGAGGTCGCGGTGATCTCGCTCGGCGGGATCGTCACGGCCCAGTCGATCCGGGTCGCCGGCGACGAGTTGGACAACGCGATCATCCAGCACATCAAGAAGGAGTACTCGCTCCTCCTCGGTGAGCGCACCGCCGAACAGATCAAGATCACCATCGGTTCGGCCTACGACCTCGACAAGGACGAGCACACCGAGATCCGCGGCCGCGACCTGGTGTCGGGGCTGCCGAAGACCGTCGTCATCTCGGCCGCCGAGGTCCGCAAGGCCATCGAGGAGCCGGTCAACGCCATTGTGGACGCGGTGAAGACCACGCTCGACAAGTGCCCGCCGGAGCTCTCCGGCGACGTGATGGACCGCGGCATCGTCCTCACCGGCGGCGGCGCCCTGCTGCGCGGCCTCGACGAGCGGCTGCGCCGTGAGACCGGTATGCCCATCCATATCGCCGAGGACCCGCTGGATTCGGTGGCTCTCGGCTCCGGCAAGTGCGTCGAGGAGTTCGAAGCCCTCCAGCAGGTGCTCGACGCCTCGCCGCGCAGATGACCCCGACTCCGCGCAGATCATGAAAAGGGCGAATATCCCCCGGGCCCCTCAACAGGCCCGGGGGACACCCCATATGGAACGCTGACGTCCCGGCCGGTGGATCGTTGATATACAGACAAGACCAATCCGATGCGCCAATTGAGACGAATCCCTTACGGGGGATTCCCGCGATTCGCACGAAAATATCCGACGAGGCATTCCAACGAGGAAGGCACGGCCGCCGCACGTGAGGGACACACGAGAGAGCCGGCTGCTCCTGGTGCTGCTGATCGCCATCGCGTTCGCACTGATCACGGTGGATATCCGCGGCGGAGAGGCATCACCAGTCGACGGTGCCCGACAGGCCGCCGCCTCGGTCTTCGGCCCCGTCCAGGAGGGGGTCTCCAAGGCCGTCGACCCGGTCGGCAACGCCATCGGGGCCGTACGGGACTCCGGTGACCGGCACGACCGCGTCAGCCTCCTGGAGCGGGAGAACGTGGCGCTCAAGCAGCGGCTCGGCAGCGACGAGCGCAACCGCAGCCGCGTGAAGGAACTGGACAAGCTCCTCAAGACCGCGGGCGCCGGCCAGTACGGCATAAAGGCCGCCGAGGTCATCGCCATAGGAGCGGCCCAGGGCTTCTCCTGGACCGTGACCATCGACGCGGGCGCCGACGACGGCCTCAAGCGCGACATGACCGTACTGAACGGGGACGGGCTCGTCGGCCGTATCACCACCGTGGGACCGGGCACCGCGACCGTACTGCTCGCCAACGACCCGGACTTCACCGTCGGCACCCGGATGGAGAACGGCGACGAACTGGGCTTCGCCACCGGCCAGGGCGACCAGCCCTTCAACGTCCAGCTACTCAACGGCAAGGCCAAGGTGAAGAAGGGGGACCGGCTGGTCACCTTCGGATCCAGCAAGGACCGGCCCTTCGTACCCGGGGTGCCGGTCGGTCAGGTCGTCCGCGTCGACCCCTCGGGCGGCGGCCTCACGCGTGACATCTTCGTCCGCCCGTACGTCGGCTTCACCAAGCTCGACATCGTCGGCGTCGTCGTCCAGGCGCCCCGCGAGGACCCGCGCGACATGGTCCTGCCGAAGAAGCCCGCCAAGCCCAAGCCCACACCGACCGTCACTGTCACGGCCACCCCGTCGCCCAACGGCCAGGACCAGCCGGGCGACGGCCAGGTCAACGAGCAGGAGTAGAGCTGATCCCCATGCGCTTCAACCGGATGCTGCTCTCCGTCACCCTGGTCGTGGTCGCGCTGGTCGTCCAGGTGTCCGTCCTCGCCCGCCTCCAACTCCCCGGCGCCGTACCCGATCTGCTCCTCCTGGTCGTCGTCGCGCTCGCCCTGGTCTACGGGCACACCAGCGGCGCGCTCATCGGCTTCGGCGCCGGGCTCCTCGCCGACATCGCCCCGCCCGCCGACCACGCCGCGGGACGGTACGCGCTGGTGCTCTGCGTGATCGGCTATCTCGCCGGACTCGCCAAGCCCGACCACGGCCAACTGCGCACCGCGCTCGGCCCGATGGTCGTGGTGGTCGGCGCGGCCGTCACGACGACGCTGCTGTACGCGGGAGTCGGCGCCCTCGTCGGTGACACCGCCGCCCGCCACGTCGGCCTCACCAACCTGGTCGTCACCTCCGCCATCTACGACCTGTTGCTCGCACCGTTCACCGTTCCGCTGATCATGGCCCTGGCCAGACGCGCGGAGAACGATCCGCTCGCCGACAAGTCGAGCGGCGGCAGCGACGTCGCCTCCGGCTGGCTGGCGGCGGGCACCGGACTGCGGATCGGGAACCAGCGCGGGGGGCTGCGCATGAAGACGGCCAGGTCGCGTGCGGCCCGCGCCGGACGGATCAAGGGGGTCAAACGACTGTGAGCAACATTCCGGAGACCGGACGGACGCCCAGGGTCCAGGTCCGGCTCGTCATCATCCAGGTCCTCGTCTTCTCGCTCCTGCTCACCCTCGGCGGACGGCTCTGGTACCTCCAGGTCCGCAACGGCGCGGAGTACACGGACGAGGCCAAGAACAACCACGTACAGCAGGTCGTCCAGCCGGCCGTCCGCGGCTCGATCCTCGACTCGCAGGGCGTGCCGCTCGCCGACAACGAGACCAGGCTCGTCGTCTCCGCCAGCCGCACCGAACTGATGAAGATGCAGGACAAGGGGAAAGCGGTCCTCATCCGCCTCGCCGGCATTCTCGGGATGACGCCGAAGGAGGTCGGGGACAAGGTCAGGCTCTGCGACAACGAGACGCCGCAGCCCTGCTGGAACGGCTCGCCCTACCAGCCCATCCCCGTCACGGACGAGGCCACCACCCAGCAGGCCCTCCAGATCCGAGAGCGCGCCGAGGACTTCCCCGGCATCACCGCCGAACCGACCGCCGTACGCCGCTACGCCGCGCCGGGCAACGCCAACACCGCCCAGGTGCTGGGCTATCTCTCGCCGGTCACCGACGAGGAGATCACCGAGGCGCAGGACACCGACTCGCCGTTCCTCCGCTCCGACCAGGTCGGCCGCTCCGGTCTGGAGCGCACGTACGACAAATACCTGCGCGGCGACGCGGGCGTCACGCGCTACGAGGTCGACAACCTCGGCCGGGTCATCGGGCAGGCCAAGAGCGACCAGGCGGAGCCGGGCTCCAACATCATCACCTCCATCGACGCGCGCGTGCAGGCCGTCGCCGAGTACGAGCTCCAGGAGGCGATGAAGGCCGCGCGCAAGGAGCACGACCGCAACACCAACCAGAACTACAAGGCCGACGCGGGCGCCGTGGTGGTCCTTGAGTCCAAGACCGGCCGTGTCGTCTCGATGGCCTCCCAGCCGACGTACGACCCCAACGCCTGGGTCGGCGGGATCTCCGCGAAGGACTACGCCAAACTCACCAGCAAGAAGTCCAACTTCCCGCTGCTGAACAGGGGGATCCAGTCGCAGGCGGCGCCCGGCTCGATCTTCAAGGTCATCTCGTCGACGGCGGCGGTCAAGGCCGGATACGACTTCAACGGCAGCTACCCGTGCCCCAGTTCGTACTCCATCGGCAGCCAGGTCTTCAAAAACTTCGAGTCCCAGGGCTACGGCAGCATCGACCTCGGCCGCGCCCTTGAGGTCTCCTGCGACACCGTCTTCTACGGTCTCGCGCACAAGGAGTGGCAGAAGGACGGCGGCAACAAGCCCAAAAAGGGCGCCAACGACTACTTCTACAAGACCGCCAAGGAGTTCGGCCTCGCCAAGGAGACCGGCATCGACCTCCCCAACGAGGTCGCGGGCCGCATCCCGGACCGCCAGTGGAAGCAGGACTTCTGGGAGGCCAACAAGGCCGGCTGGTGCAAGCAGGGCAAGAAGGGCGGCACGTACGTCGAACAACTCGCGTACGAGGGCTGCCTCGAAGGCAACCAGATGCGCGCCGGTGACGCGGTCAACTACTCGATCGGCCAGGGCGACACGCTCGTCACCCCGATCCAGATGGCCACGATCTACGCGGCGATCGCCAACGGCGGCACGATGTACGACCCGAGCGTCGGCAAGGCGATCGTCAGCCCCGACGGCAAGAAGGTCACGGAGATCAAGCCCAAGTCGCACGGCAAGCTGCCGATCGACGGCAAGCTGCGCGACCAGCTGGACAAGGCACTCGCGGGGGTGGCGACCACCGGTTCGGCCGCGTGGCGGTTCGGCGGCTGGCCGCAGGACAAGATCCCGATGCACGCCAAGACGGGTACGGCCGAGGTCTACGGCAAGCAGACGACCTCCTGGTTCGCCTCGTACACCGAGGACTACACGATCGTCATGACGATCTCCCAGGGTGGTACGGGCTCCGGCGCCTCGGGCCCCGCCGTGCGCAAGATCTACGAGGCGATGTACGGCCTCGACGCGAAGGGCGGCCAGAATCTCAAGAAGGCCCTGATGCCCGAGCCGCGCGGGGCACTGCCCAAGATCGAGCCCGACGGCACGATCGACGCGCCGTCCATCAAGCCGTTCGAACCGGACAAGGCGCCGCTGGACGGCAACGAGATCGCGCCGGCCGGTGACAACAACGGCCTGGTGCCGCAGGCACCGGACGACACGGGCCAGGCACCGGACACCGGACAGCCACCCGGCGACACGGGTCAGGCACCGGACACGGGGCAGGCACCCGACACCGGTCAGGCACCGGACACCGGCCAGGCACCCGGCGGCGGGCAGCCACCGGCGGGTCCCGGGCGGTCGGCGAACGACAACGGACAGCTCGCGGGCGCACCCGCGCGGAGGGACTGACGCATGGCCGGCACGAGCGGCTTCTCCGTCTCCGGATACGGCCCCGAGCGCGGGCTGTGGGCCACGCTCGCGGCCCGCGACTCCCTGGCGCGCAGGCTGGACTGGCCGCTGATGTTCTCCGCGCTCGCGCTCTCGGCGGTCGGGTCGCTGCTCGTCTGGTCGGCGACCCGCAACCGTACGGACCTCAACGCGGGGGACCCGTACCACTTCTTCTTCCGCCACATACTGAACACCGGTATCGGGCTGGCCCTGATGATCGGCACGATCTGGCTCGGCCACCGCACCCTGCGCGGCGCGGTGCCCGTGCTGTACGGCATCTCCGTCGTACTCGTCCTGCTGGTCCTCACCCCGCTCGGCGCCACCATCAACGGCGCGCACGCCTGGATCGTGCTCGGCGGCGGCTTCACCCTCCAGCCCTCGGAATTCGTGAAGATCACGATCATCCTGGGCATGGCGATGCTGCTCGCGGCCAGAGTCGACGCGGGTGATCAGGTCCATCCGGACCATCGGACGGTCGCCAAGGCCCTCGGGCTCGCGATCGTTCCGATCCTGATCGTCATGATGATGCCGGACCTCGGTTCGGTCATGGTCATGGCGGTGATAGTGCTCGGCGTCCTGCTCGCCTCCGGGGCGTCCAACCGGTGGATCTTCGGCCTCATCGGTGCCGGTGTCGCGGGCGCCGTCGCGGTGGCGGCACTCGGGGTGCTCGACGAGTACCAGATCAACCGCTTCGCCGCCTTCGCCAACCCGGAGCTCGACCCGGCGGGCGTCGGCTACAACACCAACCAGGCGCGGATCGCGATCGGTTCGGGCGGGCTCACCGGCACCGGGCTCTTCAACGGCTCCCAGACCACCGGGCAGTTCGTCCCCGAGCAGCAGACCGACTTCGTCTTCACCGTCGCCGGAGAGGAACTGGGCTTCGTCGGTGCCGGGCTGATCCTGCTGCTGCTCGGTGTGGTGCTGTGGCGCGCCTGCCGGATCGCCCGGGAGACGACCGAGCTGTACGGGACGGTCGTGGCGGCCGGGATCATCGCCTGGTTCGCCTTCCAGTCCTTCGAGAACGTCGGGATGACGCTCGGGATCATGCCCGTGGCCGGTCTGCCGCTGCCGTTCGTGTCGTACGGAGGCACGTCGATGTTCGCGGTCTGGATCGCGGTCGGCCTGCTCGAATCCATCAGGGTCCAGCGGCCGATAACGGCGTGATCCGGCGGGTCGGTGTCGCGGGGGCTGCCACGAGGCAGCCCCTGCGACTACGTTTGTGAAGATGGTGGACACAAAGCGAGAGATCGAGCGTAAGTACGAACTCCCGGAGCCGCCGGAGGCCGGCGGCAGCGGCCCGCAGCCACGTGGGCGTTCGCTCCTGCCGGATCTCACCAAGGTCCCGGCCGTCTCCGCCGTCACCGTACGGGGCGTCACCGAGCTGGACGCCGTCTACTACGACACCTCTGACCTGCGGCTGACCACCGGCGCCCTCACGCTCCGCCGCCGCACCGGCGGCGCGGACGAGGGCTGGCACCTGAAGTTCCCCGTCGGCGACGGCGTCCGCGACGAGCTCCGGGCCCCGCTCTCCGACACTCTCCCCGACGAACTCGCCGCGCTGGTGCGCTCACGCGTCCGCGGCGCGGACTTGGCCCCCGTCGTACGGCTGCGCACCTCGCGCGACATCAGCCTGCTGGTCGACGAGGCAGGCCGGACGCTCGCCGAGGTGGCAGTGGACACCGTCCGCGCCGAACGCCTGCCCGCCGGGGGCGGCACCGCCGACTGGACCGAGGTCGAGGTGGAGCTGGCCGACGACGGCGCCCCGGCGCTGCTCGACGCGGTGGCGAAGGTGTTCCGCAAGGCGGGAGTACGGCCCGCGTCGGCGAAGTCCAAGCTCGCCAGGGCCCTCGCCGACACGGCGCCCGTCGAGAACGCGCCCCGAGGCCGCAGGCCGGGGAAGCCCGCCCGGGAGACCGGAAGAACGCCGGTCACCGCCGGGGACCATGTGCTCGCCTATCTGCGCGAGCAGGCCGACGCGATCATCTCGTACGACCCCGCCGTCCGCCGCGACCTGCCGGACTCCGTGCACCAGCTGCGGGTGGCCACCCGCCGGATGCGGTCCGCGTTCCGTACGTACGACAAAGTGCTCGACCGGGACGCCACCCGGCCCATCGGTACGGAGCTGAAGTGGCTCGCCGGGGAGCTGGGTGTCGACCGGGACCAGGAGGTCCTCGCCGAGCGGCTCGCCGAACGCGTGGACGCCCACGACGCGACCCTGCTGCTCGGCCCCGTGCACGCCCGGCTCCGGATCTGGGACGCCGCGGGCCGCACCGACGCGCGGGCCAGGACCCTCGGCGTACTCGACAGCGCCCGCTATCTGCGGCTGCTGCAGTCGGTGGAGGCACTGCTCGCCGATCCGCCGCTGCTCACCGGCCGCGCGGAGAAGAAGCCCGGCAAGGTACTGCCCCGGGCGATCATCAAGGACTACGAGCGCCTCGCCGGCCGGGTCGAGCACGCGCTGGAGCTCGTGCCGGGGGAGGAGCGCGATCTGGCGCTGCACGACGCCCGTAAGGCCGCCAAGCGCGCGCGGTACGCCGCCGACGCGGCCCAGCCCGCCCTCGGCAAGCCCGCCAAGCGCTTCTCCAAGCGGATGAAGGCCGTGCAGACCGTGCTCGGCGACCACCAGGACAGCGTGGTGGCCCGCGACTCCCTGCGGGACCTCGCGATCCAGGCGCACGCGGCCGGGGAGTCCGCCTTCACCTGGGGACTGCTGTACGGCGAGGAGGAGGCACGGGCGGCCGACCGGGAGCGGGAACTGCCGCAGATCTGGCGCGAGTCGGCGAAGCGGAAACTGCGGACGGCACTCACCGGCTGAGGACCGGGCCGTCTGCCGGGCCGGGGCGGGCGCTCGCGCGGTGAGGGGCGGTTGGCGCTCGGGGTAGCCTGAATGGTCACCCCGTCAGCCCACGAAAGTCGCCGTGATGTCTGCTGTTGAATCGGTCTTCCCACAGCTCGAAGCTCTGCTCCCGCATGTGCAGAAGCCGATCCAATACGTCGGTGGTGAACTCAACTCCACCGTCAAGGACTGGGACGAGTGCGACGTCCGCTGGGCGCTGATGTACCCCGACGCGTACGAGGTCGGGCTGCCCAACCAGGGCGTCATGATCCTCTACGAGGTACTCAACGAGCGTCCGGGCGTCCTCGCCGAGCGCACGTACAGCGTCTGGCCCGACCTCGAAGCGCTGATGCGCGAGCACAAGGTCCCCCAGTTCACCGTGGACGCGCACCGCCCCGTCTCCGCCTTCGACGTGTTCGGGCTCTCCTTCTCCACCGAGCTCGGCTACACCAACATGCTCACCGCGCTCGACCTGGCCGGGATCCCGCTCGCGGCGGCGGACCGCACCGCCGACCACCCGATCGTGCTGGCGGGCGGCCACGCGGCGTTCAACCCCGAGCCGATCGCCGAGTTCATCGACTGCGCCGTCATCGGCGACGGCGAGCAGGCCGTCCTGCAGATCACCGAGATCATCCGGGCCTGGAAGGCCGAGGGCCGCACCGGCGGCCGCGAGGAACTGCTGCTGCGGCTCGCGAAGACCGGCGGGGTGTACGTCCCCGGCTTCTACGACGTCGAGTACCTGCCGGACGGCCGTATCGCCCGTACCGTTCCCAACCGGTCCGGCGTCCCGTGGCGGGTCTCCAAGCACACCGTGATGGACCTCGACGAGTGGCCGTACCCGAAGCAGCCGCTGGTGCCGCTGGCCGAGACCGTGCACGAGCGGATGTCCGTCGAGATCTTCCGCGGCTGTACACGCGGCTGCCGCTTCTGCCAGGCCGGCATGATCACGCGCCCCGTCCGGGAGCGCAGCATCACCGGCATCGGCGAGATGGTCGAGAAGGGCCTCAAGGCGACCGGCTTCGAGGAGGTCGGCCTGCTGTCGCTCTCCTCCGCCGACCACAGCGAGATCGCGGACGTCGCCAAGGGCCTCGCCGACCGGTACGAGGAGGAGAAGATCGGCCTCTCCCTCCCGTCCACCCGCGTCGACGCCTTCAATGTCGACCTCGCCAACGAACTCACCCGCAACGGCCGCCGCTCCGGCCTCACCTTCGCCCCCGAGGGCGGCTCCGAACGGCTGCGCAAGGTCATCAACAAGATGGTCTCGGAAGAGGACCTGATCCGTACGGTCTCCACCGCGTACGGCAACGGCTGGCGCCAGGTGAAGCTCTACTTCATGTGCGGGCTGCCGACCGAGACCGACGAGGACGTCCTGCAGATCGGCGACATGGCGGTCAAGGTCATCGCCGAGGGCCGCAAGGTCTCCGGCCAGAACGACATCCGCTGCACGGTCTCCATCGGCGGCTTCGTACCCAAGCCGCACACCCCGTTCCAGTGGGCGCCGCAGCTGAGCGTCGAGGAGACCGACGAACGGCTGCTGAAGCTCCGCGACAAGATCCGCGCGGACAAGAAGTACGGCCGCTCGATCGGCTTCCGCTACCACGACGGCAAGCCGGGCATCGTCGAGGGCCTGCTCTCGCGCGGCGACCGCCGGGTGGGCGCGGTCATCCGCGCGGTCTACGAGGACGGCGGCCGGTTCGACGGCTGGCGCGAGCACTTCAGCTACGACCGCTGGATGGCGGGCGCCGCGAAGACCCTGCCCGAGTTCGGCCTGGACGTCGACTGGTACACCACCCGCGAACGCACATACGAGGAGGTCCTGCCCTGGGACCACCTGGACTCTGGCCTCGACAAGGACTGGCTCTGGGAGGACTGGCAGGACGCCCTGGACGAGACGGAGGTCGAGGACTGCCGCTGGACGCCGTGCTTCGACTGCGGGGTGTGCCCCCAGCTCGACCTGGACATCCAGATCGGCCCGACGGGCAAGAAGCTGCTGCCGCTGACGGTCAAGTACGGCTCCTGACCTTCGGGCGCCGCTTCACCTCAGGCCCTGGACGACCGCTGTCCGCGGGAGCCGTCGGCCGCGAGTGGGAAGCTGCGCAGCGACAGCGCGCTCGGTGGGGGCAGCGCTCCGTGGGTCCCCTCGGCGCGGAACGACTGGAGCAGATAGGCCACCAGGCGCCGGGACGCCGGACGGTCGTGCGGCAGAGCGGTGACCAGGCCGCAGTGGGACAGCAGGGCCACCGCGAGGTCGGAGGGATGGAAATCGGGCCGGAGCGCGCCCGCCGCCTTTGCCCTGCGGACCAGGATCATGAGATCCCGTTCGGCCCGTTCCCGGATCCGCGCGTGTTCCGCCGTGCTGTCCGGGAAAGCCGCGACGAACGCGGCCGGGAACCCCCGTTCCTCCCGCTGGAGTTCGCAAACCGTCTCGACCAGCTGTTGGAAGCCCCGCCACGGGTCGGGGTCGGCCAGCGCCTCGGCGAGTGCCCGGGCGCAGGTCTCCATCTGCTCTGCGTAGGCGGACCGCACCAGGGCGTCCCGGGTCGGGAAATGCCGGTACAGCGTCGCCACGCCGACTCCCGCCCGTCGGGCGACGGTCGCCATGGGCGCGTCGATCCCGTGATCGGCGAAGACCGCACGGGCGGCGACGAGGACGCGCCCCCGATTGCGCCGGGCGTCGGCCCGGAGCCCGTCCGGGCCCGCGATCCGAGAGGAATCTCCTGCCACTGTCTCTCACCTCCGGCCAAACGGACGATGTCGTCCGTTTCGCAGCCTACGCTCGGCGCCGAGATCCCCCGTACGACCGGGCTGGTGGCGAAGGTGAGAACGATGAACGACCGCACGATGAAGGCAGTACTGTTCGACCGCTTCGGTGGCCCCGAGGTGTTGTACGTGGGCCGGGTGCCACGCCCCGAACCGGCGCCCGGCGAGATTCTCGTGCGGGTGCGTGCGTTCAGCGTCAACGGTGGTGAACTGGGGGCCCGTTCCGGCCGCCTCCGCCTCTTCACCGGCCGGAAGTTCCCGCAGCGCGTCGGGCTGGACTTCAGCGGTGAGGTCGTCGCGCTCGGTACCGGCGCGACGGGTGTCGCGGTCGGCGACCCGGTGTGGGGCGTCATGGGCCGCGTCTCCGGGTTCGGCAGCGCCGCCGAGTACGTGACCGTGCGGGCCGAGCGGCTCGGCCGGGTCCCGGACGGACTGGACCTGGTGTCCGCCGCCGCGCTGCCCGTGGCGACCACGGCCATCACCGCGCTCCGCGACAAGGCCGCGCTGCGCCCAGGCGAACGGCTGCTCGTACGGGGCGCGGCGGGCGGCGTCGGTAACGTAGCCGTCCAGCTTGGGCGGGCGTACGGCGCCGAGGTCACGGCCTTGGCCCGCGCCGCCAACGTGGACTTCGTCCGCGCGCTCGGCGCCCACCACGCCGTCGACCACCGGACCGTCGCGCCGGCGGATCTGGGCCTGTTCGACGTGGTCCTCGACACGGCGGGCACCGACCTGCGGACCTTCCGGCGCCTGCTGAAACCCGGCGGACGCATGGTCACCATCGCCTTCGACCAGACGCGGCCCGCCGCCTCGCTCGGCTACATCGCGGCCAGTGCCGTGCACGGGCGCGGCCGGGTGCGCTTCTTCAGCGGCAACCCCGAGCGGGCGCTCCTCGACGACCTTGCCCGCCAGGTGGTGGAGGGGGGACTGCGCCCGGCGGTGGACACGGTTTTCCCGCTGGAGGAGACAGCGGCGGCACACCGGGCGCTGGAGGCGGGCGGTGTGCGGGGCAAGTACGTGGTCAGGGTCGACTAGGGCGTGTTTTAGAAGTAGCGTCGTCCGCCCATCGGGCGGGGCCCACGGCGTCTGGTGCGTGCGATCGCAAGGCGGAGGATCAGCCCCGTAGATGGACCGGACGTACGTGGATGACTCCGACAACGCGGCGAGCGCGCGTGCCAGGCGTCGTGGGCCAGACGGGACTTCTCAAACACGCCCTAGGCAGCACACCGCCGGTGCTGCCTCCGGCTGTCGGGCCGGAGGCAGCCTGGCTGTGGGGGGCTAACGGTGTGGGATCAGCCGATGGCGTTGAGCATCGCCGATTCGACGTGATCGGCGGCGTTCCGGTGGCCCCTGGCGTTGGGGTGGACGAGGGCCAGTTGGTCGGGGACCCGGGTGAAGACACCCTCCACCCACTTGCCGGAGTCGCAGACGCTGTGGTTCCGGGTGGAGTCGTAGAGGTTGACGAAGGACGACGCGTCGTGGGCGCCGGCCGACTTCTCGATCACCTTGTTGAGGGGTTCCAGGACATCCTCGCGGAGCCAGTCCAGGTCGCCCGGGGTGACCGAGGCGAACTGCTCCAGGTCGTTGTAGCGGCACTTGGACGTGTCTTCGGGGATGATCGTCGGGTAGCCGACAGCCAGGGTCTTGGCGTGCGGGGCCCTCTCGTGGAGCACGGTGAGCATCTCGTCGTACTCGTTGCTCACCCTGCTCAGCCGGTCGGGGACGGTGCCGGCGAGTTCGTCCCGGCACGGCGTGCCCAGGCCCCCACTGCCCGCGCCCAGTTGCAGACAGGTGGTGAGCATCCCGGCGAATCCGAGGCTGTTACCGCCCGCGCCGACGGTGATCACGTCGGTGCCGGGGCCGACGGCCGCGGACTGGGGTGGCACCGCCGGGAACGGGTAGTCCGGATCCTCCGAGAAGGGCGGCAGATGGCGGCCGATCGGCTCCTGGGCCCTGAAGGTGATGTCCTCGATCGTGGCGGCGCCGCAGCTGACGTTGGTCAGGTCGAAGAGCGAGCCGAGGTTGCGGTCGATGACCTGCGGATAGGACTGGTCGGTGCGCTCGCAGCCGTCACGGGGGACCTCGAAGATGTCGCCCGCGGCCTGGATCACCCCGGCGGAGTACGAGTCGCCCAGGGCCACCCACTCGTACTGTACGGCCGCGGCTGCCGGGGCGGCGCCCGCGAGTTGCGTGGGGGCGACGGCCCCGGCGACGAGAGCGGCGGCCGAGCCCAGCAGGGTCAGGCGCTTACGGAAACGGGTCACGAATCCTCCATGTGCACGGCGTTGATGCCGCTTTGACCGTACGGAGTTCGTCACTCATCGCACTAGATCCATTACGGACAGTCATTCAGTGATCGCGATGAGCCACTTTCGAGCGGTTTGCTTCGGTGCGCTGACGGTTCACGGGCGACAACTGACAGAGGCGGCGCGGTATGTACGCGGAGCGAGGCAGACGCGTGATCAACCGCGCCGGTCCGGGCTCGGCGCGCGGCTCCCGGCCACTGTCCTGTTCCCGATCTTGAGGGCCGGACTCCGGATCTCGAATCGGGCACGAACGCGACCTGGGCTGCCGATCCGGGATCCGGGCGGGCGCCGGCCGCGTCCTCCGAGGCATGGATCTGGACACGACGCCGGCCCGGCCGCGGACACCCGAACGGTTCGAGCCGGGTGAGGGCTGTCTGACGACGGCCATCCGGATCCCGGTCCGGATCGTCGTGCTCGTTCTCGTCGTCCCGGTGCGGATGGTCTGGGACCTGCTCGCTGGCGGCGCGAGGGTGGCGTACCGCTCCGTGCTGACGCCGGTCGGGCGAGGCATCGCACTGGCCTGCTCGTGGGCGTACGAGACGCTGCTCGCCCCGGTCGGGCACGCCGTGGGCGTGGCGCTGGGGTTCCTGGGCAAGGTGCTGTTCGTCTGGCCGTGGGTGGCGCTGTGGCGGTATGTGGTGGTGCCGGTGGTGCGGTACGGGTTGGTGGTGCCGCTGGTGTGGTTGTACGAGACCGTCCTCACCCCTGTCGGCCACGGCATCGCCTTCGTCTGTTCCTGGGTCTACGAGACGGTCCTCACCCCCGTCGGTCACGGCCTCGTCTGGCTCGTCGTCACCCTGGTGGTCACCCCGCTCGGCTGGTTCTACCGCGCAGTCCTCGCCCCCGTAGGCCGCGAGATCGCCGACGCCATCGGCGTCGCCTGGCGGATCGCCGGACAGATCTCGCGCGCGGCCGGCCGGGGGCTGAAATGGCTGGCCCGGGTCCTGGTCGGGCAGCCCGTCAGCTGGTTCTACCGCACCGTCTGCACACCGGTGGGGCATCTGGTCCGCGACTACGTCTGGGCCCCGGCCAAGAAGGCGGCCGTCGAGACCGGCCGGGCGGTCGGCAGTGCGCTGCGCTCCATGGGGCAGACGGTCGGGCAGGCCCGCCGCGACGCCTGGCGCGCTCTGGTCGGGGCCCCGCGCCCGGCCGAGCCTGTGAAGGCGTCACTCGACGGGGCGCGTACGCTGGGAGATACAACAACCGTCCCCGGCGTGGTACCCGCACCCGAGATCTCCCTGCGTAAGCAGGTGTGAGCCGGGTTTTCCGGGGCCGACCGCCCGGTCGGCCGCGCGTCCGAGGGTGTGCGCCACCGCGCGCACCCCGCACCGAGGAGAAGAACCACTGGGCAAGCGACAGCCCGAAGGCCCCCCGCCCGCGCCGGCGGTGCAGCGCATCAGACTGCGTTACACCAAGCGTGGCCGCCTCCGGTTCACCAGCCACCGCGATTTCCAGCGCGCCTTCGAGCGGGCCCTGCGCCGCGCCGACGTCCCCATGGCGTACTCGGCGGGTTTCACCCCGCACCCCAAGGTGTCCTACGCCAATGCCGCACCCACCGGCACGGGCAGCGAGGCCGAGTATCTGGAGATCGCACTCGCGGCGCCGCGCGACCCCCACACACTGCGCGAACTGCTCGACGAGTCGCTGCCCACCGGGCTCGACATCATCGACGCCGTCGAGGCCCGTACCTCGGGTCTCGCCGACCGGCTCACCGCCTCCGAGTGGGAGCTGCGGCTCGACGGGGTGGCGTACGAGGAGGCCGAGCGCGCGGTGAGTGCCTTCCTCGCCGCCGAGGTGGTGGAGGTCGAGCGTCGTGCGAAGAACGGCATGCGGACCTTCGACGCCCGGGAGCCCGTCGTCGACCTGCGGACCCTTCCTCCACAGGCCGATAGGCCGCAGGGGGAGCGCTGTGCGATACTGCGGCTGGTTGTTCGGCACGTGACACCCGCCGTTCGACCCGACGACGTCCTTTCCGGTCTCCGAGCTGTGGCCGACCTGGCGCCGCCGGTCCCCGCAGCGGTGACCAGGCTGGCGCAGGGGCTCTTCGACGAGGAGTCCGGAACGGTGACCGACCCGCTCGCGCCCGACCGCGAGGCGGTCACGGCAGGCCCTTCCACGGCCGCCGGACCCGCCGCCGCGAAGGCGCCTGAAGGTGCGATTTCCGCGTAGGACGGTTGTTGTAGCGCGGCCCTTGTACTCGGGAGCCACCTGGGTCGGGCGGCGCGCTGACCACGAAGACTTTCGCCAGGCCGTACGTGCAACGCGTACGTACGGAACCGGCGACCCAGACATAACAGCTCCTGTGCGGCGCCCGCGCCCCGGACGGCGGCAATCGCGCCTCAGCGCGGGCCGCGGCCGGACCGGATCAAGGCGTGGCGCCCGGGAGCGTGACGGGAGAACCGCCCGCATGTCCCAGAACGAACCCGGTACGAACCGGGAGACCGAAGAAGAACTGAACAGCCCCAGCGACACACTGCCGCCGCGCCGCAGGCGCCGCGCCGCGTCGCGTCCGGCGGGGCCGCCGTCGGCGGCGGCCGATGCCGCCGAGGGGGCGAAGGTCACGGCGAACGTGACGGACGACTCAGCGGCAGCCGGCGCGGACGCGGGTCGGGCCGAGGCCGCCGCCGATGAGGCCGCGCCGCCGCGTGCCCGGCGCCGTGCGACCCGTAAGGTCGCGGCGCCCGCCGAGAGCGCGCCGGAGCCGGTTGTCGAGCCCGTGGCCGAGGCCGCCCCTGAGCCCGCGCCCGTCGCCGAGCAGGACCGCGCGCCGGTCGCCGATGAGCCCGCGCCGCCGCGTACGCGCCGCCGTGCGACCCGTAAGGTCGCCGCCCCGGCCGAGACGGTCGCCGAGCCGGTGATCGAACCTGTTGTCGAGCCCGCCGCCCCCGAGGCCGTCGCCGAGCCTGTCGCAGCCGCCGATGAGCCCGCGCCGCCGCGCGCCCGGCGCCGTGCGACCCGTAAGGTCGCGGCGCCCGCCGAGACCGAGCCCGAGGCCGTCGCCGAGCCGGAGCCCGAGACCGCGCCGGTCGCCGAGGAAGCCGCGCCGCCCCGTACGCGCCGCCGCGCGACCCGCAAGGTGACCGCGCCTGCCACCACCCCCCGGCCCGTCGAGGCCGACACCGACGACGAGATCGCGCAGGGCGAGACGCTCCCCGAGAACGCCGTCACCCAGATCACCGCCGACGAGGCGCAGGTCGAGGCCGCCGAGACGGCCGCCACCCGTGGCCGCTCGCGGCGCAGGACCGGCGGTTCGCCGGAGGCCGCCGACGAGCCCAAGGCGGAGCCGAAGGCCGAGCCCAGGGCCGCCAGGAAGGCCGAGCAGCGCAACGGCTCCGCGCCGTCCGCCGCGAAGGACACCGAGACCGAGGCGCCCGAGCGCTCGCGTCGGCGCGCCACCCGGCCCGCCGTCGCCGTCTTCCAGGCGCCGGTCTTCGCCGAGCCGATGTTCCAGACCCCCGAGACGGCCGCCGCGATGGCCGCCGCCATCGACATCGAGGACGACGACGATCTCGACGAGATCGAGGACGAGACGGTGGCCGAGGCCGTCGCGCCCGCCCCCGAGCCCTCGGGCCGCCGCCGTCGCCGTCGCCGTGGCGAGTCCGCCGACGCGGCCGAGCACGCGCCCGCCCCGGCCTCCGCCGCCGAGCGGGACGCCGACGACGAGCGGGATGCCGAGCGGTCCGCCGAGGGCGACGAGTCCGAATCCGAGTCCGAGGAGTCCGACGAGTTCGACCGTCCCTCACGGCGCCGCCGCCGGGGCGGCCGTCGCCGTCGCCGCGGTGAGTCCGCCGAGGCCGACGAGCAGTCGGACGAGCACACCGACGACGAGGACCGCTCCGCGGAGAGCGCCGCCGACACCGCGGAGAGCGCCGACTCCGACGAGCACGACGGCGACGACGACTCCGCAGGCCAGTCGGGCGGCGGAAGCAGCAGCAGCCGGCGGCGTCGCCGCAGGCGCCGTCGCAGCGCCGACGGTGGCTCCGACAGCGAGAACAACGGCGGCGACGACCCGGAGCGTACGGTCGTCAAGGTCCGCGAGCCGCGCGAGCGCCGTACGAAGGAGACCGAGCCCGGTACGGGCGTGGACGAGGTCCAGTCCATCAAGGGCTCGACCCGTCTCGAAGCGAAGAAGCAGCGCCGCCGCGAGGGCCGCGAGCAGGGCCGCCGCCGCGTGCCGATCATCACCGAGGCCGAGTTCCTGGCGCGCCGCGAGGCCGTCGAACGCGTGATGGTCGTCCGGCAGCACGGCGAGCGCACCCAGATCGGCGTCCTTGAGGACAACGTGCTCGTCGAGCACTACGTCAACAAGGAGCAGGCCACCAGCTACGTCGGCAACGTCTACCTGGGCAAGGTGCAGAACGTACTGCCTTCCATGGAGGCCGCGTTCGTCGACATCGGCAAGGGACGCAACGCCGTCCTGTACGCCGGCGAGGTCAACTTCGAGGCGCTGGGCATGGCGGGCGGCCCCCGCCGTATCGAGACCGCGCTCAAGTCCGGCCAGTCGGTCCTCGTCCAGGTGACGAAGGACCCGATCGGCCACAAGGGCGCGCGCCTCACCAGTCAGGTCTCGCTCCCCGGCCGTTACCTCGTGTACGTCCCCGAGGGCTCGATGACCGGCATCAGCCGCAAGCTCCCCGACACCGAGCGGGCGCGGCTGAAGACCATCCTGAAGAAGATCGTCCCCGAGGACGCCGGCGTCATCGTCCGTACGGCCGCCGAGGGCGCGAGCGAGGACGAGCTGCGCCGCGATGTCGAGCGCCTCCAGTCGCAGTGGGAGGACATCCAGAAGAAGGCGAAGAGCGGCAACGCCCCGACGCTTCTCTACGGTGAGCCGGACATGACCGTCCGGGTCGTGCGCGACATCTTCAACGAGGACTTCACCAAGGTCATCGTCAGCGGTGACGAGGCGTGGCAGACCATCCACGGCTACGTGGAGCACGTGGCGCCCGACCTGGCCGACCGGCTGAACCGCTGGACCAGCGAGGTCGACGTCTTCGCGACGTACCGGATCGACGAGCAGCTGATGAAGGCGCTGGACCGCAAGGTCTGGCTGCCCAGCGGCGGTTCGCTGGTGATCGACAAGACCGAGGCCATGATCGTGGTCGACGTCAACACCGGGAAGTTCACCGGCCAGGGCGGCAACCTGGAGGAGACCGTCACCAGGAACAACCTGGAGGCGGCCGAGGAGATCGTGCGTCAGCTGCGGCTGCGCGACCTCGGCGGCATCGTCGTCATCGACTTCATCGACATGGTCCTCGAATCGAACCGGGATCTGGTGCTGCGGCGGCTGCTGGAGTGCCTGGGCCGGGACCGTACGAAGCATCAGGTCGCCGAAGTCACCTCGCTCGGCCTGGTCCAGATGACCCGTAAGCGGGTGGGCCAGGGACTGCTGGAGTCGTTCTCCGAGACCTGCGTCCACTGCAACGGGCGGGGCGTGATCGTCCACATGGAGCAGCCGACCGGCCCCGGTGGCGGTGGCAACGGCGGCGGTGGCGGCAAGCGCGCGAAGAAGCGCCGCGGCGGGTCCGGCGCCGACCAGGACCAGAGCCAGGACCACGAGCACGAGACGGCTGCCGATGTCCTGACGGACGCGGAGACCGAGTCCGAGGCCGAGGTGGCGGCGGAGGCCGCAGCCCCGGTCGCGCTGCCCGCGCCGGAGTTCGTGCCCGACGAGGAGCTCTACAGCAGCGTCGCGGAGGCCGAGACGGCCGCCCGTGGCGGGCGTTCGCGCCGCCGGGCGTCGCGCAAGGCGTCGGCTCCGGCCGGTTCGCCGAGGTCGACGGAGCCCGAGCCGAAGGCCAGGGCCGAGGAGCCGGCGGAGGTGCCGGCCCCGGTCGCGTCGTCCGTGCCGGTGGCCGAGCCCGAGCCGGTCGTGGAGGAGGCTGCCCCGGAGGCGGCCCCGCCGCGTGCCCGTCGCCGGGCCACCCGTAAGGCGTCGGCCCCGGCCGGTTCGCCGCGGACGGCCGGGTCGGACGAGGCGTCGGAGCAGGCGGCCGAGGTCGTGGTCGAGCCGTCGGCGCCGCCCGTCGCGGCGGAGCCGGAGGCCGTACGGTCCGAGGGCGCCACCGAAACGGCCGCCACGTCTGCCGAAGAAGAGGCGGCGCCGCCGCGTGCCCGTCGCCGGGCGACCCGTAAGGCGTCGGCTCCGGCCGGTTCGCCGGCGGGCGCCGAGGAGGCGGCCGTCGTTGTCGTGGACTCGGACTCGGCGGCGGAGACCGCTCCGTCGGCCGACCAGCCCGGCGACGGCCACGCCGACGACGCGGATTCCTCGGCTCCGGTCAAGAAGACCGCCGCGAAGAAGACCGCCAAGAAGACCACGGCCAAGAAGGCGGCCACGAAGAAGACGGCGGCGAAGAAGACCGCCGCCAAGAAGACCACCACGAAGAAGGCGGCCTCGAAGTCCGCGGCCAAGAAGACATCGGCGGCCGAGCGCGAATCGGCCTCCGCCGTGTCGGTACCCACGGATGGCTGAGCGCGTGAGCTGAACCTTTGGTGACCGCCAGTTGAACGGCCCGTGCCCCGCCCTGGGAATCCAGCGGCGGGGCACGGGTCTTTTGTTTCATGGTTGATGTGATTGGTGCGGTTAACGGTTAACAGGCCAGAAATTCTGTCGGAAATCCCTGATAATGTGACTGGCGGTCCCCGCCGACGACAGTCCCCGCCCGGAACCTGCGGTCGGGGACGGCCCGTACAGGGACAGCTGTCCCACACATTCCTCGGCAGGGCGTCGGCCATCGCGCCGTAGGGGTACACGCGGCCTCATGAGACGCGCGCTGCACTCCTGGCCTCTGCCCCAGAGAGCTTTCGCGGTGTTCAAGGAGGACGACGTCCATGTCGACCAGTGAAGTGCGGCCCATCCCCGCCGCCCGCCCGGTCATCGGGGAAGAAGAGATCGAGGCCGCGGTACGTGTGCTGCGCACCGGCCGCGTTGTGCAGGGCCCCGAAGTGGCCGCGTTCGAGGAAGGCTTCGCCGAGCTCGTCGCCGGCCGGCACTGCGTGGCCGTGAACTCCGGCACATCGGCGCTCCACCTGCTCCTGCTCGCCCTCGGCATCGGCCCGGGTGACGAGGTCATCGTCCCGTCGT
This sequence comes from Streptomyces sp. NBC_01716, assembly GCF_036248275.1. Lineage (NCBI taxonomy): Bacteria > Bacillati > Actinomycetota > Actinomycetes > Kitasatosporales > Streptomycetaceae > Streptomyces > Streptomyces sp. NBC_01716. The sequence goes on from NZ_CP109181.1 coordinate 5,950,454, forward strand.
TCTCGTTCGCCGCCTCCGCCAACGCCGTCCGGCTCGTCGGCGCCGACGTCGTCTTCGCCGACATCGAGCCCGGCAACTTCGGTCTCGACCCGGCCGCCGTCGAGGCCGCGATCACCCCGCGCACCGCCGCGATCATGCCGGTGCATCTCTACGGCAACCCGGCCTCGATGGACAAGCTGATGCCCATCGCAGACAAGCACAAGCTCGCCGTCGTGGAGGACGCCTGCCAGGCGCACGCCGCGTCCCTGCACGGCACGCCCGTCGGCGCCTTCGGCTCCGGCGGCACCTTCAGCTTCTACCCGACGAAGAACATGCACTCCCTCGAAGGCGGCATGATCGCCACCGGTGACGCCGAGGTCGCCCGCACCCTGCGCCTGCTGCGCAACCAGGGCATGGAGCAGCGGTACGCCAACGAGATCGTCGGCGCCAACATGCGTCTCACCGATGTGGCCGCCGCCATCGGCCGGGTGCAGCTCACCAAGCTCGCCGGCTGGACCGAGCAGCGCCGTGCCAACGCCGCGTACCTGACCGAGAACATCACCGCGCCCGGTGTGGTCACACCGCCGGTCGCCGAGGGCGCGCACCACGTGTACCACCAGTACACCGTCCGGATCAGCGGTGACCGCGACGCCGCCATGGCCGCGCTCACCGAGGCGGGCGTCGGCAACGCCGTGTACTACCCGACCCCCATCCACCGGCTGCGGCCGTTCTGGGAGCCGGACCAGAAGGCCGGACGTCACTGGGACCTGCCGGAGACCGAGCGGGCGGCGGCCGAGGTCGTCTCGCTTCCGGTGCACCCCTCGCTGTCCGAGTCGGACCTGGAGCGGATCGTGACCGCCGTGAACAAGCTGGGAGAGAACCTGTGACCACCGCTGGGGGACTGCGCGCCGGCCTGATCGGCCTCGGTTCGATGGGGCGCCACCACGCGCGTGTGCTGGCCGGACTCGACGGCGTCACGCTCGTCGGGGTCGTCGACCCGCTCGGCGACAAGAACGGACTGGCCCAGGGCGCGCCCGTCCTGGACACCGTCGGCGAACTGCTCGCACTCGGCGTCGACTACGCCGTCATCGCCTGCCCGACCGCCCTCCACGAGGAGGTCGGCATCCAGCTCGCCGAGGCCGGGGTCAGCGCGCTCATCGAGAAGCCCCTCGCCGACACGGTCGACGGCGCGCGCCGCCTGGTCGAGGCCTTCGAATCGCGCGACCTCGTCGCCGGTGTCGGCCACATCGAGCGCTGCAACCCGGCGCTGCGCAGCCTGCGCACCCGGCTGGAGGCGGGCGAGCTCGGCGACGTGTACCAGGTGGTGACCCGCCGTCAGGGCCCCTTCCCGCACCGGATCGCCGACGTCGGCGTGGTCAAGGACCTCGCCACCCACGACATCGACCTGACCGGCTGGGTGACGGGCCAGGCGTACACCTCGATCTCCGCCCACACCGTGTCCAAGAGCGGTCGCCCGCACGAGGACATGGTCTCCGCCGTGGGCCGGCTCTCCGACGGCACGATGGTCAACCACCTCGTGAACTGGCTGAGCCCGCTCAAGGAGCGCTTCACCTCGGTCACCGGCGAACGCGGCTGCTTCATCGCCGACACCCTCACCGCCGACCTGACCTTCTACTCCAACGCTGCGGTGACGACCGAGTGGGAGGCCCTGCGCGCCTTCCGCGGCGTCGCCGAGGGCGACATGATCCGCTACGCCATCCCCAAGCGCGAGCCGCTGCTGGTGGAGCACGAACTGTTCCGTGACGCCGTCCTCGGCGAGTCCCACGACATCTGCACACTGCGGCAGGGTCTTCGTACGGTCGAGGTAGCAGCGTCGGTGCTGGAGTCGGCCGCGAGCGGCCGCACGGTGGCTGTCGAGACAGGAGAGCCCGCGAGCCATGTCGGCTGACAAAGTGGTGGCGCAGCGGCGCGAGGGCCCGCGTGGGCGGATCGTGATGCTGGTCGACAACGGCGTGAACGGTGATTCGCGCGTACAGAAGGAAGCCCGGTCCGCCGCCGCGGCGGGCTGGGACGTCGTCCTGCTGGGCAAGTCGCCCACCAAGAAGGAGCAGACCTGGCGGCTGGGGGACGCCGAGGTGAGGCTGCTGCACGTACCGGGCCCCCTGCACCGCAGGCGGCACGAGTACCGGCGCGCGATCCTGCGCTCCCCGCTCGCCTACCCCCCGGGTCCGCTCGCCGCCTACCGCAGGCAGCGGATGAAGGCCTGGCGCGCCGAGCTCAACCTCCGGGTCATCGAGGCGAAGCTGGCGGGCTCCACCGTACGGAGACTGGCCCTGGTCCCGCCGCGTCTGGCCGCCAAGGCGCTCAGCAAGTGGGTGGGTCTGCGGGCCCGTCGCACGCGCGCGCTGGAGCAGCACCGGAAGGACATGACGTCCCGGCTGGACCGCTTCACCACCGCGTTCTGGGAGCGCACGATGGGGGACCGGGCCTGGCGCCGGCTCGACCCGTTCCTGTGGGACCTGGAACTGGCGTACGGCAAGGTCATCGACGCCCTCGAACCCGATCTGATCCACGCGAACGACTTCCGCATGATCGGCGTGGGCGCGCGGGCGAAGCTCCGCGCCAAGGGCAGGGGCCGCGAGATCAAGCTGGTCTGGGACGCGCACGAGTTCCTGCCGGGCATCAAGCCCTGGAACCCACACCCCCGCTGGCACATCGCCCAGTGCGCGCACGAGCGTGAGTACGCGAAGTACGCCGACGCGGTCACCACCGTCTCGGCGACGCTCGGCGAGATGCTGGTGGAGCGGCACGGGCTCACCACCACCCCGGAGATCGTGCTCAACGCCCCGGACGCGGAGATCTCCCCGGAGGAGGCCGCCGAGCCGGTGCCGGACCTGCGCGCCCTGTGCGGGATCGGCCCCGACGTCCCGCTCACGGTCTACAGCGGCGCGGCGGCCCCGCAGCGCGGCCTCGACATCATGGTCGAGTCGCTGCCGCGGCTGCCGGGTGTCCATGTGGCGTTCGTGGTGCTGCGGCCGACGTCGGAGTACATGACGTCGCTGCTGGTCCGGGCGGCGGAGCTGGGTGTGGCCGAGCGCGTCCACATACTCCCGTACGTACCGCACTACCAGGTCGTGCCGTTCCTGTCGGCGGCGGACGTCGGCGTCATCCCGATCCACCACTGGCCCAACCACGAGATCGCCCTGATCACGAAGTTCTTCGAGTACTCGCACGCGAGGCTGCCGTTCGTGGTCAGCGACGTGAAGACGATGGGGGAGATGGTCGCGAAGACCGGGCAGGGCGAGGTCTTCACGGCGGAGGACGTCTCGGCCTACGTCCGCGCGGTCACGGCGGTCCTCGCGGACCCCAAGAAGTACCGCGACGTGTACGAGGACCAGGGCCTGCTCACCGAATGGACCTGGGAGGCCCAGGCCGACATCCTCGACGGCGTCTACTCCCGCCTCCTGGGCCGCCCGCGCACCACGTCCGGGGCACCGAAGAGCCGGGTGGCGGCATGAGTGACAGACCTGATGTGACGGTCGTGGTGGCGGTGTACAACACGATGCCGTATCTGACCGAGTGCCTGAACTCGCTCGTCGGCCAGACCATCGGTCTCGGGCGCCTTGAGGTCGTGGCCGTCGACGACGGCTCGACCGACGGCAGCGGCGCCGAACTCGACCGCTTCGCCGAGCGGTACCCGGACACGGTCAAGGTCATCCACCAGGAGAACAGCGGCGGCCCGGCGGCGCCGAGCAACCGTGCCCTGGAGGTCGCCACCGGCCGTTTCGTCTATTTCATCGGGTCCGACGACTACCTCGGTGAAGAGGCGCTGGAGCGGATGGTCGCCTGCGCCGACGAGCACGGGTCGGACGTGGTGATCGGCAAGATGGTCGGCACCAACGGCCGGTACGTCCGCCAGGCGATGTACAAGAAGAGTGATCCGGACGTCAGCCTGTACGGCTCCGACCTGCCGTTCGCCCTCGCCAACACCAAGCTCTTCAGGCGTGAGCTGGTCGAGAAGTACAAGCTCCGCTTCCCCGAGGACCTGCCGGTCGGCAGCGACCAGCCGTTCACCATCGAGGCGTGCGTACGCGCCGCCCGGATCTCCGTCCTCGGCGACTACACGTACTACTACGCGGTGAAGCGCGGCGACGCGAGCAACATCACCTACCGGGCCGACCATCTGTCCAGGCTGCACTGCACCACCCGCATCATGCGGCACACGGCCGGTCTGATCGACCCGGGCCCCCAACGTGACGCCGTGCTCAAGCGTCACTTCGCCTGGGAGCTCGCCAAGCTCATCCAGGACGACTTCCTGCCGCTCGACCCCCGGACGCAGCGCGAACTGTGCGCCGGGATCGCCGAACTCGCCGACGAATACCTGACGGACGAGCTGCGCGACTCGCTCGACGTCAAACGACGGGTGCGGATCCTGCTGGCCCAGCGCGGCGCGGTGGCCGAACTCACCAAGGCCATCGCCGACGAGGCCGAGCACGGCGCGCCGCCGTTCCTCCTTGAGGACGGGCAGGCGTACGCCGCCTACCCAGGGCTGCGCGACCCGGCACTCCAACTGCCCGACCGGGGATACCAGTTGGTGGGCGAGGCGGTCCCGGGCCGGCTCGCCAACGGCACCCGGCTGATCTCCGCCGCGTGGGACCAGAGCGGCGACTCCCTCTCCCTGACGGTCGCCGTACGGATCGGGGTCTCCGGACAGACCGACTCCGCGGTGATCCGGCTGGCCAGGACCGCGATGCCGAAGAGCGCGGACAAGGCGGCGGCCCGGCGACTGCCGGCCGGCCACCAACTCCCCGAGTCGGTGGGGGAGTTCACTCGCGTTCCGGAGGTCGACGGGGGTGGCGGCACCATCCTGACCGCACGGATCCCCCTCCCGGCCACCAGGGTCAAGGCGGGCGTCCGGGTCTACGTGGACGTCGCCGGCTCCACGTACGAGATCCCCGTCCGCACCCGCGGCCTGCCGATGCCGCTCGCCCGCCGCTGGGGCAACGCCGTCCCCCACCGCGCGTCGGCCAACGTGAACCCCAAGGGGCGACTGGTGATCACCACGGCTCCGCTGTGGGAGCCCGCACTGTCCCTCGGCGCGCGGGTACGAAGCCTGCTGCCCCGGCTCAAGAGGAAAGTAAACCGATGAACATCTGTGTAGTCGCGCTCGGCAAGATCGGTCTGCCGCTCGCCGTGCAGTTCGCCGCCAAGGGCCACCGCGTCATCGGCGCCGACGTCAATGAGAAGGTCGTCGAACTCGTCAACGCCGGTACGGAGCCCTTCCCCGGCGAGCACGACCTCGACATCAAGCTCAAGCAGACCGTCGACGCCGGGCTGCTCACCGCCACGACCGACACCGCCGCCGCCGTCGCACAGTCCGACGCCGTGGTGGTCGTCGTCCCGCTCTTCGTGGACGCCGAGGGCGTGCCCGACTTCGGCTGGATGGACTCGGCGACGAAGGCCATCGCCAAGGGCCTGAAGCCCGGCACGCTCGTCAGTTACGAGACCACCCTGCCCGTCGGCACCACCCGCACCCGCTGGGCGCCGATGCTCCAGGAGGGCTCGGGGCTCACCCCCGGCGAGGGCTTCCACCTCGTCTTCTCGCCCGAACGCGTCCTGACCGGGCGGGTGTTCGCGGATCTGCGCCGCTACCCCAAGCTAGTCGGCGGCATCGACGAGGCGTCGACCAGGCACGGCGTCGACTTCTACGAGGCCGTCCTCGACTTCGACGTACGCGAGGACCTGCCGCGCGCCAACGGCGTGTGGGACCTCGGCACCGCCGAGGCCTCCGAACTGGCGAAGCTCGCCGAGACCACGTACCGCGACGTCAACATCGGCCTGGCCAACCAGTTCGCGCGGTTCGCCGACCAGAACGGCATCGACGTCAAGAAGGTCATCGAGGCCTGCAACAGCCAGCCGTACAGCCACATCCACCAGCCCGGCATCGCCGTCGGCGGCCACTGCATCCCGATCTACCCGCGGATGTACCTGTGGAACGACCCCACCGCGACCGTCGTGCGCTCCGCGCGCGAGGCGAACGCGGCGATGCCCGAGTACGCGGTCGACCTGCTGGCCGCGGCGTACGGCGACCTGACCGGCGCGAACGTACTCGTGCTGGGCGCGGCCTACCGCGGCGGCGTCAAGGAGACCGCGTTCTCCGGTGTCTTCCCGACCGTCGACGCGCTGCGCGCGAGGGGAGCCGTGCCGTACGTCTCCGACCCGATGTACACGGCCGAGGAACTGACCGCGCACGGCCTGCCGCCGCACCAGGGCGAGAAGGTCACGGCGGCGGTGCTCCAGGCGGACCACGCGGAGTACCGCGACCTGAAGCCGGCCGACCTGCCGGACGTCACGGTGCTGGTCGACGGCCGCCGCACGACCGACCCGGAGGCGTGGCGCGGGGTACGCCGCGTCGTCATCGGCGGCTGAGCCCCCGCAGACCCGGAAGAGGCCCGAACCGCCGTACGGTTCGGGCCTCTTCCACGTACAGGTGTCTAGCGGCGCTCGGTGAGCACACCGTCCTTCTCGTCGTGCAGCGCGCCGGTCCTGGGGCACTCCCACACACCGGGCTCCCCGTCCCGCTCCACGAGCTTCACCCCGGCGCGCCCGACCCACCCGATCCGCCGGGCGGGAACGCCCACGACCAGACCGAAGTCCGGTACGTCCTTGGTGACCACCGCACCCGCGGCGGTCATGGCCCAGCGGCCGATACGCAGGGGCGCGACGCAGACCGTCCGGGCACCCACCGAGGCGCCCTCCTCGATCTTCACGCCGACCGCCTCCCAGTCGGAACCGCGCTTCAGCTTGCCGTCGGAGTCCACGGAACGGGGGTTGAGGTCATTGGTGAGGACGACGGCGGGCCCGATGAACACACCGTCGGCCAGCTCCGCGGGCTCGTACACCAGCGCGTAGTTCTGGATCTTGACGTTGTCCCCGATCCGCACCCCGGTCCCGACATAGGCGCCACGCCCCACGACACAGTTCTCACCCAGGCGCGCGTTCTCCCGGATCTGCGCGAGCTCCCAGACACTGCTCCCGTCACCGACCACCGCGGTCTGATCGACCTGGGCGGTGGGCTGGACCCTGTAGTTCACGCTGGCGCCTCTCCGTGTACGTTTCCGACGGTTGAGCATACGTCGGGGTCACCGGCCCGTTTCCGGCCGCCCGTGCCCACTCCATCCGGGGCTCCACCACGTACCGGAACACCCGTCGTACAGGCGGCGTGCACAGCGCGGTCACCAGCAGCGCGGCGGCCAGGGTCACCGCGATCCGGCCCGAAGGGGTTTCCAGGAAGGGGTCGTCGTAGCCGCCCAGGAACCGGGCGCTGCGAATGAAGAAGCCGTGCAGCAGATAGCCGTAGAGCGTGCCGGCGCCCAGGGCGGTCATCCACAGACGGCGGCGCGGCACCCACGCCAGGAAGCACGCGCCCAGCACGAGCGCCACGGCGAACAGGAGCAGGGTCATCGCCGCTCCGGCCCAGACCGGCTCGTCCAGCTGGCGGGCGCTGTAGCTGCGGAAGAACCACGAGGTGGACATGCGCGGCACCGACCAGTACGCCACCAGCAGAGCGACCAGACCGACCGGCAGGGCCGCGACCCGCACCCAGGTGCGGCGCAGATACGCGAAGTGCTCGGGGCGCAGCCGGAGTCCCAGCACGAAGAAGGGCAGGAACTGAAGGACGCGCATCAGCTGGAGATCGTCCCCGATCCCGGTCGACATCGACGCGAGCGCGGCGACGGCCACGGAGAGAGCCACCGGCCACCGGACCAGTTGCCAGAACGGGGTGGTGATCCGCCACAGGAACAGGGCGGGCAGGAACCACAGGATCCAGTACGGATCCGCCGGCGTCAGCGGGAAACCGGGGGTCTCCACCGCGCGGTGGAAGAGCGTGTATGCCACCTCGAAGACCAGGTACGGCACCAGGATGCCGGTGACCAGCCGCCACACCCGCTTCGGACTCATGTCGAAGCCGCGCGAGAAGTACCCCGCGATCACGATGAAGACGGGCATGTGGAACGCGTAGACGAAGCTGTACAGCGCCTCGACCACCCGCCCACTGCCCGGCAACGGCTCCCACGAGTGCCCGACGGCGACCAGGACGATGGCCAGGTACTTGGCGTTGTCGAAGAACGGATCCCGCTCCCCGGCACCGGCACCGGCATCGACGGGAGCGGAGTTGGACGCCGGGCTTCCGGCCCGGACCGGCGAGAAGGGAGAGACCATCACGACACCCTAGGGTGTGTCTTCGCATCAGGCGGACGGCGATCTCTCCCCACGACTCCTTGCAGACCCGTAGGCCTCCGTTCGACCTCCGGAAAAGGACGGGTGCCCATCGTGGAGGCGCTGTTACTCTCTGTCTACTTGGGGGGATCGGGCCGGGGGGCTTGCTTCGCGTGACGATAGCGGCGGTGGCGCCGCGTTCCCTCCATGCCCGCAGACAGGTAGTCGGAGGAAAAACTTGAGAAGTAACGTTCAGCCACGCCGTGCGACCGTACGAAGAATCCTCGGCGCTTCACTCGTACCGGTGCTCGCACTGGGCATCGTCGCCTCGGGCGCGGTCGCGACGACCGCGACTGCCGCCGCGCCGGAGCCCACCGCCACCGGCACGCGCGCCGACGCGGCCGGCCCGTGGAGCGTCCCGACCGCACTGACCGGTACCACGGACAGCGTGGACGTCATCGATGTACGGACCGCGCCCGACGGAACTGTGGTCGCCGCGATGTACCGGGAGGTCCCCGCGACCTCCCAGCTCGAACTCCGTGTGGCCGTGCGCCCCGCGGCCAGTGGGACCTGGGGCGCGCCGACGGTGATCGACACGCTGAACGCGGGCCGGGAGACCGTACAGCTGCTGCCCGCGCCGGACGGTTCCGTCACCCTGACGTGGGTGCGTGCCAGCAGCGAGAACACCATCCGCACCTCGACGCTCGTCGCCGGCGCCACCGCCTGGTCCAACCCGGTCGACATCGCTCAGGGCACCCGGCTCTTCGACGTGACCACGGCGATCGGCGCGTCCGGAAAGGCCGTCGCGGTCTGGAACCAGTCCAGCGGACGTTCCACCCAGGTCTACGCCTCCGAGCGCGACGGAGCTAACGGCGCATGGTCGTCGGCCGTCCGCCTCGACGACACTCCCGCCGAGACTCTCGAAGGTGTCCCGCAGGTCCTCGTCGCCCCCGACGGATCACTGACCGCCGTGTGGAGCGAGTACGGCCCCGAGCGTAATACGGTCAAGGCCGTCGACAAGCCCGTCGGCGCCACCGGGTGGACCGCTCCCCGGACGCTCTCCGCCCCCACGTCCTCGGCCAGTGGCGTCCGGGCCGGCGTAGGTCCTGACGGCGAGGCCGTGCTTGTGTGGACCGCCTCCGGCGACTTGGAGGGGGCCGAGCAGTTCGAGGTGGTCGTCCGCCCGGCGGGGAGCACCGAGTGGGGCCCGATCGAGACCGTCGGCCCGGTCGACAACGCCCTCGACCCCCGGCCGCTGGTCGCCCCGAACGGGGAGATCACCGTGGTGTGGGTCGACTGGCGCGACACTTTCGGCGTCCGTACCGTCACCCGGTCGACGACCGGCGACTGGTCCGCCGTACGAACCCTGTCGACGGAGTACGTTCCTGAGCAGTTCGACGCCGAGATCGGCCCCGACGGCACGGTCCAGGCGGGCTGGGTGCAGAACGCCGCGACGGGCGAGGACGGGCGGGTTTTCCTGCACGCCGCCCGCGTCGACGGAGTCTGGACCGCGCCGACACAGCTCAGCAGGAAGCCGTCAGGTGTGGCCATCGGGCAGGTCGCCGGCGGTCCCGAGGGCCGGGCCACCGCCGTGTGGCACGAGTCGGTCGGGAGCTTCACCGGCCAGCTGTGGACGGCTGGCACGGGCCTGACCGATCCCAACCCGGACCCGGACCCGGACCCGGAACCTGACCCCGAGCCGCCGGCGAAGCCGTCCGAGCGTCGCGACTACGTCGGTGCCGACGGCTTCGTGGACCTTTTCGCGCAGACGTCCGCGGGCGCGCTCACCATCTACCAGGGCAAGGCGTCGGGCGTGTACTCGGCGAAGGTCCAGGGCGGCACCTGGCCGACCACCTCGACGCTGATCCCCTTCGGTGACGTGGACGGGAACAACGTGAACGACGTCCTCGTACGTGACGCCGCCGGTGGTCTGCGCGCCTACCACCCCGCGTACGGCAAGCCGGTCACCCCGAACAGCCCCTCCACGCCCGTGGGCACGGGCTGGACCGGCTTCGACGCCTTCGCCGTCTCCGGTGACTTCACCGGTGATCAGCGTCCGGATCTGATTGCCCGTCAGACGTCCACCGGCGACCTCTACCTCTACCGCCACAACGGCAAGGCCGCACTGACCAAGGTCGGTCTCCTCGCCGCCGGCTGGAAGACCAAGACCCCCATCGGTGCGGGGGACCTGAACGGCGACGGCCACGCCGACCTGCTGGCGCGGGACGCGGCGGGCATTCTGTGGCGGCACTTCGGCACCGGCAAATCCACCCTGGGCCCGGCGGTCAAGGTCGGCCCCGGCTGGGGCCCCTTCACGGCCATTGTCGGCGCCGGTGACCTGACGAAGGACGGCAAGGACGATCTGGTGGCCCGCGACGCGGGGGGCCTGCTGTGGAGGTACACGGGCAACGGCGCCGGCGGCTTCGCCAAGCCGGTCAAGATCGGGACGGGCTGGAACGGATTCGCCACGCTGAACTGACCGCTGAACCGACCGTTTGACCGAGCGCGGAACCGACCGCACGGTCGAAAGGGGGCGCCTCCCGGAGTGGGGCCGCCCCCACCTGGTTTGACCCCCCACACAGCCGCCCCGTACTGTTGACCCTCGGCGTGTTTCTTTGCGCGCCTGCTCCTGAGCACCTCACCTGCCGGTGGCTGTCATCGACGCCGTCGGCGGAGGCCGCTCGTCCCATCCGGATGTGGCGGCTGGCATCAGGAGTCCCGTTCCGAGCGAGAGTGAGATCCGCGTGTACGCCATCGTGCGCAGCGGTGGTCGTCAGCACAAGGTTGCTGTTGACGACATCGTTGAGGTTGACAAGATTCCCACTGCCAAGGTTGGCGACACGGTCGAGCTCTCGACCCTGCTCGTGGTCGACGGCGACGCCGTGACCAGCGACCCGTGGGTCCTGAACGGCATCAAGGTCACCGCCGAGGTCGTGGACCACCACAAGGGCGCGAAGATCGACATCCTTCGCTACAAGAACAAGACCGGTTACCGCCGTCGCCAGGGCCACCGCCAGCAGTACACGGCGATCAAGGTCACCGCTATTCCCGCGGCCGCGAAGAAGTAAGGGACTGAGGAGACATGGCACACAAGAAGGGCGCATCGTCCACCCGTAACGGGCGCGACTCGAACGCTCAGCGGCTCGGCGTGAAGCGCTTCGGCGGTCAGGTCGTGCTCGCCGGTGAGATCCTCGTCCGTCAGCGTGGCACCCACTTCCACCCCGGTTCGGGTGTGGGCCGTGGTGGCGACGACACGCTGTTCGCGCTGGCCCCGGGTGCGGTCCAGTTCGGCACCCACCGTGGCCGCAAGGTCGTGAACATCGTTCCGGTCGCCGAGTAATTCGGTACCCGTAGAGCGATTTCGATCGGTTTCTCGCGAGGGCGGACCTCACTTCCCGTAGGGGAAGCGGGTCCGCCCTTCGCTTGTTCAACTGTCTGAACGCAGGAATTTCCGTATGTACTGGAGGCACCACCATGACCACCTTCGTGGACCGCGTCGAGCTGCACGTCGCCGCGGGTAACGGAGGCCACGGCTGCGCCTCCGTCCACCGTGAGAAGTTCAAGCCGCTCGGCGGCCCGGACGGCGGCAACGGCGGCCGTGGCGGAGACGTCATCCTGGTCGTCGACCAGTCGGTGACCACGCTTCTCGACTACCACCACTCGCCGCACCGCAAGGCCACCAACGGCCGGCCCGGCGAGGGCGGCAACCGTTCCGGCAAGGACGGTCAGGATCTCGTCCTGCCCGTTCCCGACGGCACGGTCGTCCTCGACAAGAACGGCAACGTCGTCGCCGACCTCGTCGGCCAGGGCACCACCTACGTCGCCGCCGATGGCGGTCGCGGCGGCCTCGGCAACGCAGCCCTCGCCTCCGCCCGCCGCAAGGCCCCCGGCTTCGCGCTGCTCGGCGAGCCCGGCCGGTCGGGCGACATCGTCCTGGAGCTCAAGACCGTCGCCGACGTCGCGCTCGTCGGCTACCCGAGCGCCGGCAAGTCGTCGCTGATCTCCGTACTCTCCGCGGCCAAGCCCAAGATCGCCGACTACCCGTTCACCACGCTCGTCCCCAACCTCGGTGTCGTCACGGCCGGTTCGACCGTCTACACCATCGCGGACGTCCCCGGTCTGATCCCGGGCGCCAGCCAGGGCCGCGGCCTGGGCCTGGAGTTCCTGCGCCATGTGGAGCGCTGCTCGGTCCTCGTGCACATCCTGGACACGGCCACGCTGGAGTCCGACCGCGACCCGATCTCCGACCTCGACATGATCGAGGAGGAGCTCAAGCAGTACGGCGGCCTCGACGACCGCCCGCGCATCGCGGTCCTCAACAAGATCGACATCCCGGACGGCCTGGACCTCGCCGAGATGATCCGGCCCGAACTCGAAGCGCGCGGCCTGCGTGTGTACGAGGTGTCCGCCGTGGCCCGTACCGGTCTCAAGGAGCTCTCCTTCGCGCTCGCCGAGATCATCGCCGCCCAGCGCGCGGCGAGGCCCGTCGAGGAGGCCACCCGGGTCGTCATCCGGCCCAAGGCGGTGGACGACTCGGGCTTCACGGTCGGGCTGGAGGAGGACGGCCTCTACCGCGTACGGGGCGAGAAGCCCGAACGCTGGGTCAGGCAGACCGACTTCAGCAACGACGAGGCGGTCGGCTATCTCGCGGACCGGCTCAGCCGACTCGGCGTCGAGGGTGAACTCGTGAAGGCCGGCGCCCGCTCCGGCGACGGCGTCGCGATCGGCCCCGAGGACGACGCCGTCGTCTTCGACTGGGAGCCGACGGTGATGGCCGGCGCCGAGATGCTCGGCCGGCGTGGCGAGGACCACCGGCTCGACGCGCCGCGCCCGGCCGCCGTTCGGCGCAGGGACCGGGACGCGGAGCGGGACGACGCGGACAAGGAGTACGACGAGTTCAGGCCGTTCTAGCGATTCCGGCCGGGCTCCGGCCTGTTCGCGTCCGAACCCCGTTCGGTGCCGTAAGCATCGAATTCGAGCGGTGACGACACGATTACGCGCCGTCGCGCCCCCCGGCACCCCGATCCGCCCCCGCCGTCGTCAAGGCCGTGGTCCGCTCCATCCGGAGCGGACCACGGCCTTCGTCATGCCCGTACGGCCTAACGCGCCCGGATGGCCGAAAGCCAACTGCGCGCATTGACGGATATGGGCGGAATAATGACTCATGCGGTTTCTTTTCAAGTGCTCGCACAACCGTCGGCCGCGTTCACCCGTCTTGCATGCGGGGCACAGCCGTGACGGCTGCGTGAACCCGTCCGGACCTGAAGGGGAACTTGGGATGACCGCCCAGGATTCCGAACACCGAACGGAGCGTTGATGAAGATCTCCTTCCTCATCCACACCATCTATGGCATCGGCGGCACCATCCGCACCACGCTCAACCTCGCGGAGGAGTTCGCCGACCAGCATGAGGTGGAGATCGTCTCGGTCTTCAGGCACCGGCCCGTCCCGCTCTTCGACGTCGACCCGCGCATCACGCTCGTCCCGCTCATCCACACCTGGAAGGAGTCCCCGGCGTACGAGAAGGACCACCCGCTCCATCTCCAGCCCGCCGAGTACTTCCCCCGGAACGAGGCGCGCTACCGCGAGTACAGCAAGCTGACCGACGAGCGGGTCAGGGACCACTACGCGGATTCGGACGCCGACGTCGTCATCGGCACCAGACCCGGACTCGCCGCGTACGTCGCCCAGTTCGCCCCGGCGAGCGCCGTGCTCATCGGCCAGGAGCACATGACGTACAACCACCACAAGCCCGCGCTGCGCAACGAGATGTACCAGCACATCGACGCGCTCGACGCGTACGTCACCGTCTCCGAGGGCGACGCCGCCGTCTACCGCGCCAAGATGCCGTTGCCCGCGACCCGCGTGCTCGCCATCTCCAACAGCGTTCCCGAGCCGTCGATCCAGCCGTCCACGGGCTCGGGCACGACGGTCGTCGCCGCAGGGCGGCTGTCCGCCGAGAAGCAGTACAGCGTGCTGGTCGACGCGTTCGCCAAGGTCGTCGCCGTACGCCCCGAGTGGGACCTGCGGATCTACGGCGGCGGCCCGGAGAAGGAGAACCTGCGCCGGCAGATCGACCGGCTCGGCCTCTACAACAGCGTGCGGCTCATGGGCTCCGTCTCGCCCATCGAGCCCGAGTGGGCGAAGGGCGCCATCGCCGCGTCCACCTCGCGTCACGAGTCCTTCGGTATGACCCTCGTGGAGGCGATGCGCTGCGGCCTGCCCGTCGTCAGCAGCGACTGCGACTACGGCCCCCGGGAAATCCTCCAGCCCGGTGTGGACGGCCTGTTGGTGCCCGTCTCCGACCCCGGCGCGGTCGCCGACGCGCTGCTCAAACTGATCGACGACGAGCCGCTGCGCCGCAGGATGAGCACGGCGGCCGTACGGAACGCCTCACGGTTCGATCCGAGCCAGGTCGCCAAGAAGTACGAGGAGCTCTTCGGCGAGCTGCGGACCGTCGCCGCCCAGCGCGCGGCCGTGGGCGATTTCATGCCGGTCGCCGACTGTGTGGTGGAGTCCGGCGGCGCGCTCGCCTTCTCGCTCGTCGCGCCGCAGGCGGCGGCCGTCGTCCACGAGGGGCTGAAGCTCGTCTGTGTGCGCGCCGATGTCCGCACCCAGGAGCGCGTCTTCCCGCTGTCCGGCAACGGCTCGGTCACGATTCCGGCGGACGCGGAGTTCAGCGAGGGTGTCTGGGAGTGCTTCGCCGAACTCCCTGAATCCGGGCGGCGGGTACGGATCGCCGCGCGCTCCATCGACCAGCGCGGTGCGATGAGCGCTAGCGAACGTGCGCGGCACGGTGAGCCCGTCCACAATCTTGTCCCGTACGCGACACGGCCCCAGAAACATCTCGCGCTCCGCGCCTGGGTCCGGCCGGTCCACGCGGAGGCCGGTGACATCCGTGTCGACGGCAAACGGATCACGGTCGTGGGCGAGTTGCTGGGCGCGGGCACGATGGCGCAGGAGCCTTCGCTGGTGGTACGCCGACGGAGCAAGCCCGCCGTGGAGTTGACGTACGCGGGCAGCCGGGAGGGGGAGCGCGGATTCCGCTTCACCTTCCCCGCTTCGGGACCGGCCGGACGCCAGGTGGCCAGGTCGGAGTCGTGGGACCTGCTGCTCAAGTACGCTCCGGACGCCGCGCCGGTGAAGGTCGCGCGGGTGCTCGACGACGTCGTGGAGAAGCGGCCGATCTACGAATACCCGGTCACGGAAGTCCGTAAGAGGAGGCCGTGGGGACCGGTGCGCCGAGTGGTCCGTAAACTGAGGAGCCGGCCGGCCCAGTGGGTGCGGGTGCGGATCATGTACATGGGGACCAACGACCTCATCGTCAACGTGGCGGACGCTCCGCAGAAATAGCGTGGTAATCGCGGAAGCCGCTCACGCGCGGCGGAATTCGCTTACGTAGCGCTTATATGGCGGTCGGACCGAGGTCGGATCGCGGATGGACCGAGTTCGGGAAATCGCGGACGCGAAGTAAAGGTCCGGTGCAGGTAACTGCCTGGTGGTCGTGGTGATGTGGTGTCGGTCACGCCGCAGTTGGCCGGGCTCGGTCCCAATCTGGCTGGCCAGAGGGTGAACAGATGGTTTCCTGTAGGTGAGGGGCATCCGGCGTCCGCCTTGCGAGACGGTCACGGAGAGTGCGACCATCACAGCGTCCCCCACTCGTCTCAAGGTAGGTCGTTCTGTGTCTGTGCCGCATGCAGCCCATCCCCGTACCACGGCAGTCGTGCTCGCCGGTGGTACCGGCCAGCGCGTGGGCCTGTCGATCCCCAAGCAGCTGCTGAAGATCGCGGGGAAGGCTGTCATCGAGCACACGCTGTCGATCTTCGAGCAGTCGGACTCGATCGACGATGTGATCGTGCTGATGGCACCGGGTTTCGTGCCCGACGTGGAGAAGATCGTCGCCAAGGCCGGCCTCACCAAGGTGACCAAGGTCATCGAGGGCGGCCAGACCCGCAACGAGACGACGGAGCGGGCCATTTCGGCGCTGGGCGAGGGGCTCGCCGAGGGGGAGGACCGCAACGTCCTGTTCCATGACGCGGTGCGTCCGCTTCTGTCACAGCGCGTCATCAAGGACTGTGTGGACGCGCTCGGCCGCTATCAGGCCGTCGACGTCGCCATCCCGTCCGCCGACACCATCATCGTGACCCGCACGCACGGCGGTGACGGCGAGTTCATCACCGACGTCCCCGACCGCTCGCGCCTGCGGCGCGGCCAGACGCCGCAGGCGTTCAAGCTCTCCACGATCCGCAAGGCGTACGAGATCGCGGCGGGCGACCCCAACTTCCAGGCCACCGACGACTGTTCGGTGGTCCTGCGCTATCTGCCCGACGTGCCGATCTACGTCGTCGCGGGTGACGAGTACAACATGAAGGTGACCCAGCCGGTCGACGTCTTCATCGCCGACAAGCTGTTCCAGCTCGCCTCCACCGCGGCCCCCGTGCAGGCGGACGAGGCGGCCTACCGCGAACTGCTCTCCGGCAAGACGCTGGTGGTGTTCGGCGGTTCGTACGGCATCGGTGCGGACATCGCGGCCCTCGCCGAGCGGTACGGGGCGAAGGTGTACGCGCTGGGCCGCTCCACCACCGGCACCCATGTCGAGAACCCGGAGCATGTCGACGACGCGCTGTCGAAGGCGTACTCGGCGACGGGCCGGATCGACTACGTCATCAACACGGCGGGTGTCCTGCGCATCGGCAAACTCGCCGAGACGGACAACACGACGATCCAGGAAGCGCTGAACGTCAATTATCTGGCGCCTGTCCAGATCGCCCGCGCTTCGTACAAGTATCTGGCCGAGACCCAGGGCCAGCTGCTCCTCTACACGTCGAGCAGCTACACCCGGGGCCGCGCCGAATACAGCCTCTATTCGTCCACGAAGGCGGCCATGGTGAATCTCACCCAGGCTCTCTCGGACGAATGGGCGGGGGACGGCATCCGGGTGAATTGCGTCAATCCGGAGCGCACCGCGACGCCGATGCGCACCAAGGCGTTCGGTACCGAGCCCGCCGGCTCGCTGCTCTCGTCGGAGGCCGTGGCCCGTACGTCGCTGGACGTTCTGCTCTCCGAGCTGACAGGTCATGTGATCGACGTCAGGCAGCAGGACCCGACCCGGGAGGCGTCTTCCGAGGCGTCGGGATTCGAGCAGGCGCTGGCCTCCGTTCTTGACCGCCAGGAAGATGTGTAATAATTCACCATAAGTTTGCATTAAACGGGCCTTTGCGGTCGCCATTCGGCGAATTGCAGAGGCCCGTGTGCGTGAAGCCCCGACTTCACAATTCCCGCCAACTGTGAAATAACCGGCACCCTCTCCTGGAGCAGGTTCTTCGTGATTTCGACCGCAATTCGCCTGGCCCGTGTGGGCAGCCGCGCCGAGCTGGCCGCGGCGGCCCTGCTGGGGCTGGGATACCCGTGCGTCATGCTCGCAGCGCTGATCCCGAACCTCTGGTTCTTCGCGGCGGCCTGCGCCGTGACCTACGGCGCGGACCGATATCTGCACCAGCGGAACAGCTATCTGGTCAACCGGCTCAACAAGGTCCGGGCCGGTCTGTCGATCCGCTTCCTGGTGCGCCAGTTGCTGCTCGTGCTGCTGCTGGCCCGGATGGGCCTGGCCGAGCAGCCCCTGTTCTACGCGGCGGTCGCCGGTTTCCTGCTCTTCTACGGCGTCCAGGCACCGCAGGGCGCGCTGGCGACACTGATCCGGCTGCGCCGCGGCATGCCGGTCGTCGCCCGCAACGTGGACCTGCACGCCCTGCGCATCCCGGACGCCCCGCCGAACTACCTGGTCAACCGCTCCGCCGAGAAGATGCTCCACCTCGACGTGTTCGCGATGGCCGGTCTGCTGGCCGCCGCCGAGTCAGGCACGGACGCGTACGGGTACGCGGGACTCGGCATCACCCTCGGGCTGGGCCTGGGCTACCTCCTGCTGCTCGTGCCCTACCTGCGCCGCAGCCGCCGCGTGCCGCAGCCGCCGATCGTGCTCGGCGCGGTCGACAACTGGCTGCGGGAGTACCAGCCTTCGGTGGTCCTGTACTTCTCCGGCTCCAAGGAGTCCGCGTACCAGGTCAACATGTGGCTGGAGACGCTGGAGCAGTCCGAGGGCCGGCCGCTGGTCCTGCTGCGCGAGCGGGCCATCATGACCCAACTCGCCCCGACGTGGCTGCCGGTGCTCTGCGTCCCCGGCGGCACGCACCTGATGAACCTCGACCTGTCGTCGGTCCGGGTCGCGCTCTACGCGGCCAACGTCGGCAAGAACATCCACCTGCTGCGCGTCCCGACCATGAAGCACGTCTTCATCGGCCACGGCGACAGCGACAAGATCGCCAGCGTCAACCCGTTCAGCAAGGTGTACGACGAGGTGTGGACCGCCGGGCGGGCCGGGCGCGACCGTTACGCGCTGGCCGACGTCGGGGTCCGCGACGACGACATCGTCGAGGTGGGCCGGCCGCAGCTCGCGCCCATCAAGACGAGCGCGGGCGCGCCGGGACACCCCGTACCGACGATCCTGTACGCGCCCACGTGGGAGGGCTGGGACGACAACCCCGGTAACACCTCGCTCCTGCTGGCCGGCGAGAACATCGTCAAGGGGCTGCTGAAGGCCGAGAAGCCGGTCCGGGTCATCTACAAGCCGCACCCCTTCACCGGGATCCGCGACAAGAAGGCCAAGGCAGTCCACGACCGGATCACGGCGATGGTGAACGCGGCGAACGCGGCGCGTGCGGCGGAGCCCCGCTGGGCGAAGGAGAGCGCCGACGCGCAGGCCGGACAGGCCGCCGCGCGGGCCGAGTTGACCGGTATCGAGGAGCGCCTCGCCGCGCTCACGGCCCCGGGCCGCGCGGGCGGCGACGAGTCGGAGGAGTCCCGCGTCTCGCTCGCCGACCACGACCGCCTGGACCGGGCGAAGGCGCTGCGGGCGGAGTGGAACGACGCGTACTGGCGGACGTTCGGGTGGTGGGAGCACAAGGTCGTGACGGGCGCCGAGCCCAAGCTGTACGACTGCTTCAACCAGTCCGACGGCATGGTTTCGGACATTTCCAGCGTGGTGTCGGACTTCATCGCGAGCGGCAAGCCGTACGCGGTCACGGACTCGGCGCAGCTGGGTGTGGAGGAGTTCAAGCGGCAGAACACCGCGGTGCGGGCCGCGGTCGTCCTGTCCAACAGCGCGGCGGAACTTGACGAGTTGCTGACGGCGGTCGCGGACCCGACAGCCGACCGGCTGGCGTCGGCGAGGCGCGAGCTGAAGACGTATCTGCTGGGCCCCGACGAGCCGACGTCGATCGAACAGTTCAACGCCGCGGTGTCCGCGCTGGGCGCCAAGGCGGCGGCCCGCAACGCGGGTGTGACCCAGCGTCTGAGCGCCCAGGAGCAGCAGCCGGGCACGGAACCGGAACGCGAACCGTCGGCGGACCCGGAGTCCCCCGCGGCGGAACCGGCGCCGATCCCGGACCCGAACACCGCGGAAGCACCGGCGGCCCACTGACGCACACGACGCCTACGGCCCGGACGGCCTCCTGAGGGGGGCGGTCCGGGCCGTAGGCGTGACGGGGCGATACGCGCGGCCGCCCGCCGGGGCGACGCCGTACCGGCACCCGTGCCCTACGCGCCCGGCAGACGGCCGAGCCGAGCGGCCCCGCGCGCTGTCCAGCGCGTGAAACGACCGCGCGGTGGTGGTGGGCGCTGGCATAGGTTCGGGGCGTGACAGTGGCAAGGCAGCACGTAACGGAAGCCCGCAGGATCGTCGTCAAGGTTGGGTCGTCCTCGCTCACCACCGCCTCCGGTGGGCTCGACGCCGATCGGGTCGACGCCCTCGTCGACGTACTCGCCAAGGCCCGCAGCGGCGGCGAGAAGGAGATCGTTCTCGTCTCCAGCGGCGCCATCGCCGCCGGGCTCGCCCCGCTCGGCCTCGCCCGCCGGCCCCGGGACCTCGCCCGCCAGCAGGCGGCGGCCAGCGTCGGGCAGGGGCTGCTCGTCGCGCGCTACGCCTCGTCCTTCTCGCGTTACGGACTGCGCGTCGGCCAGGTCCTGCTCACCACCGACGACACCAGCCGCCGCTCCCACTACCGCAACGCCTACCGCACCCTCGACCAGCTGCTCACCATGGGCACCGTCCCGGTCGTCAACGAGAACGACACCGTCGCCACCGAGGAGATCCGCTTCGGCGACAACGACCGGCTGGCCGCGCTCGTCGCACACCTCGTCCGCGCCGATCTGCTCGTCCTGCTCTCCGACGTCGACGGCCTGTACGACGGCGACCCCAGCAAGCCGGGCAGCTCACGGATCGAGCGCGTCGACGGCCCCGCCGATCTGGTCGGCGTCTCCATGGGCAGCGCGGGCAAGGCGGGGCTCGGTACCGGCGGCATGGTCACGAAGGTCGAGGCGGCCAGGATCGCCGCCGCCGCCGGCATCCCCGTCGTACTGACGTCGGCCGGCCGCGCGGGCGACGCCCTCGCCGGCCGCGACACGGGTACGTACTTCGGCCGAACCGGCCGCCGGTCCGCCGACCGGCTCCTCTGGCTCGCCCACGCGTCGACCCCGCAGGGCGCGCTGACCCTCGACGACGGCGCCGTACGGGCCGTCGTCGAGCGCCGCACCTCGCTGCTGCCCGCCGGAATCGCCGCGGTGGAAGGGGAGTTCAGCGCGGGGGACCCGGTCGAACTGCGTGACACGGCGGGCCGGGCCGTGGCCCGCGGTCTCGTCAACTTCGACGCCAAGGAGATCCCTCAGCTCCTCGGCCGCTCCACCCGGGATCTGGCGCGCGAACTGGGACCCGCGTACGAGCGGGAGGTCGTACACAGGGACGATCTGGTCATCCTGCATCCTTGACGTACGCCTGAAACGGCTGAAAGTCCGGTTTTTTGGAAGGGACCTTTACCGAAACCACCCCATGCCCCGCCCAGGGCTGGTCAACTTTGTCTCAGGGGTTAGAGGCGGGGTAGCAGTACGACGAAGCAGCAACAGGAGGCCGCCGGTGAGACGAACGCGCCCGGGGGCGGGGTCCCTCGGGTCAGGAGGAGGCACCTTGCACGCCCGGAGGGCCGCGGGGGAAGAACGGACGCTGACCAGCGTCGGAGCCGGGGCGGACTTCGACGACTTCGACGACGTGGAGGATCCGGGCACGTCCCGGCAGACCCAGTCGCGCCGCGGTGAGGACCGCGCGGTGTCGAAGCTGTGGCACATCACGCTCAGCGTGTCGGGTTCGCAGGCGCCGCTCACCGAGGTCAGACGGGGCCTCGAACAGCTCGCCCACGACCATCCGTTCCTGCTGACCAGCAGATACGCCAACGACCACGCGGAGATCCGCTACTGGGAAGAGGCCAGGGATCTGCACGACGCCGCGGCGGTCGCGCTACGGCTCTGGGGCGAGCACCGGTCGAGCGCCAAGCTCCCGCCCTGGGAGATCGTCGGCCTGGAGGTCATCGACCGCGAGACGTACCACCTGCGGATCGCGGAGGGCTACGGTCCGCCGCCGGCGGCGCCGGTGGGCGTCCACCCGTTCTGACGGCAAGGACAACAGCAAGGGCGACGGCGGGGCGAGGGCAGGGGCGACGGCCGGGGCCGCCCTACACGGTGAAGGCCGCGGCCGTCTCGCAGTACGGGATACGGGGGAAGTGCCCGCAGCGCGCGCATTACTCTGCGGGCATGACCTCGCTCTCGCCGTACGACAACCTGACACCGGTCACCAGGACCGCCTACCGCGCCCGCTCCGCAGCCGCCGATCTCGCCCCACTGCCGCGCTCGGTCAAGGACGACGCACTGCTGGCGATCGCCGACGCTCTTGAGGTCCGTACGCAGGAGATCATCAAGGCGAACGGTGAGGACATCGCGCGTGCCAGGGAAGCGGGCACCAGCGAGGCGATCATCGACCGGCTGACCCTCACGCCCGAGCGCGTGCGGGCCATCGCCGCCGACGTACGGGACGTGGCCGCGCTGCCCGACCCGGTCGGCGAGGTCGTGCGCGGCTCGACGCTGCCCAACGGGATCGACCTGCGCCAGGTCCGGGTCCCGCTCGGCGTCGTCGGGATCATCTACGAGGCCCGCCCCAACGTCACCGTGGACGCCGCGGCGCTCTGTCTGAAGTCCGGCAACGCCGTGCTGCTGCGCGGCTCGTCCTCCGCGTACGCCTCCAACACCGCGCTCGTGCGCGTGCTGCGCGACGCCGTCGGCGGGGCCGGGCTGCCGGCCGACGCCGTCCAGCTCGTGCCCGGTGAGAGCCGTGACTCCGTACGTGAACTGATGCGCGCCCGCGGCCTGGTCGACGTCCTGATCCCGCGCGGCGGCGCCTCACTGATCCGTACGGTCGTCGAGGAGTCCACCGTCCCCGTCATCGAGACCGGCACCGGCAACTGCCATGTCTACGTGGACGCCGAGACCGATCTCGACATGGCCGTCGACATCCTCATCAACTCCAAGGCCCAGCGCCCCAGCGTCTGCAACGCCGCCGAGACGCTCCTGGTCCACCAGGACATCGCCGCCGCGTTCCTGCCGCGCGCGCTGGACGCGCTCGCCGCCGCCGGGGTCACCGTCCACGCGGACGAGCGGGTGCTGGAGTACGCGCAGACGGCGGGCGGCACCGAGGCCACCGTCGTGGCGGCGACCGCCGAGGACTGGGAGACCGAGTACCTGTCGTACGACATCGCCGCTGCCGTGGTCGACTCGCTGGAGAGCGCCGTCGCGCACATCCGGCTCTGGTCCTCCGGGCACACCGAGGCCATCGTCACCACCTCACAGGCGGCGGCCCGCCGTTTCACCCAGTTGGTCGACTCCACGACCGTCGCCGTCAACGTGTCGACGCGGTTCACCGACGGCGGCCAGTTCGGCTTCGGCGCCGAGATCGGCATCTCCACGCAGAAGCTGCACGCGCGCGGCCCGATGGGGCTGCCCGAGCTGACCTCGACCAAGTACATCGTGACCGGCGACGGTCACACACGGTAGCCGGGAGGGGAATCCCGGGGAATCTGCACGGTCTCTGCCGAAAACGTCCTCCCCGGTCTACTCTGAGAAGGTGCCGGACGACGTGGGGGGCAAGCCGTTCCCGGACGGCTGGGAGCCTGACGACGACCGCGGAGGCGCGGACGAGGACTTCGCCTCCGTGGTGTTCGACGAGGAATTCATCCGGTCCGCACCCATTCATGAACCGACCGCCGTGGAGCGGCTGCTGGCCGCCGCGCAGGCGCGCGCGGACGCCGAGGCGGCCCGCGCCCGGCCCTACGGCGGCCCGCCGGACGACGAGCGTTACGAGGACGGCTACGGCCCGTCGGGCGAGTACGCCGACGAGCGGCTGTACGGCGGCGCGTACGACCCGGACGACCCCGACGGCGACTTCGGCCCGTACGGCCGCCACGGCGGCTCTCTGCGTCCCTACCGTGGCCGCGCCCGCTGGCACCGGCCCGTCGCCTGGGTCCTCGCCGTCGTGATGGGCATCGGGATGGTCGCTCTCGCGTTCACGGCCGTCTACCGCGGGGCGTCGGGCAACCGTCAGGACCGGGTGCCGCCGCCCGCCACGACCGGCGTCGACGCGTCGCGCGGCGGAGACGGGCCCACGACCTCGACGGAGTATTCGGTCCCCAAGGTCTCGGCCGTGCCGCGCAGCACGCCCTGAATCGCCTTCGGCGCCCCCGGAAGCCTCGCGCGTACCCCGAAAAGCGCTCTCCGACGCCCCCCGACCCATGTCGTTCTTGGGGACGGCGTCCGAGTTTATGTTCGGCCGAGCCGACCTAACCTGAAGGTATGGCAGGGCGCGGAGACCCACCCGAGGGCACGCCTGAGGGAACCCCCGGCGGTGGCGAGGACGAATTCCGATCCGTCGTCTTCGACGAATCGTTCGTCCGTGCTGCCCGGCTCCAGGAGTTCTCAGCCCGGGAGCGGATGGGCGACAACTCCCATGCCGTACGCCGACGCGCCCCCGCCGAGAGGTCCCGCGCCGGCTCGCTGACTCCCCGCAGGGGATCGGTCCAGGCGCTGCTGCTGGTGCTGGTGGTCGCCGTGGCCTTCGGCACCGCCGTCTATGTGGGTGTACGGCCCCCGTACCGGCCGCCGTTCACCCGGTCGGCGGAACCGCTGCGTATGACGGTCATCCCGCTCGCCCCCGCCGGAGAGGTGCCGGGCGACGACCCCAAGAGTCTGCTGCGGCGCAGTCCCGCCGCGGAGTTCGGCACGGGTGCCTCCGGCATCCCACTGCCGCTGGCGCGCCGCACACCGCACTTCACGGAGAACGAGGTGATGGCCGCGCTGGCCACCGCCAAGGACTATCTCGTGGCCTCGTCCCTCGACCCGGACGTCCTCACCGGCACGCAGCGGCGCTCGGTGCGGATGATGCTGGACCCGGGGCAGCTCGCCCAGTTCGACCAGACCTTCGCCGAGCCCGCCGACGACGGCAGACACGCTCCCGCGGGCTGGCTGGTGCGTTTCGACCCTTCGAGGGTGGCGCTCGCCGAGTCGGCCGTCCGGGTCAGGGGCACGCTGCGGTTCGCGGAGTCGGCGCCCGGCACGATCGACGTGCTCTCGGACCACACCTTCGTCTACGCGCTGAAACCGGCCGGGAAGCCGGCGCGGGAGGACGCGTCGCTCTTCACCGTCCGGCGGACCCTGCACTTCCGGCTCGACCGCGAGGACCTGCCCCGGCATCAGGCCGAGTTGGTGACCAGTGAGATACAGGCAGGACCGCAGGCCTGCTCGAAAGAGCCCCCGACCACCCTGAGGCCCCTGCTGGCCGGGGCCAGGGCGACGCCCGCAGGACCGGCGGGCACCGATCCGTACGTGAAGGGACCGCCTTCCGCCGGGCTGTGCGGCGTCCTCGACAACAACGCACAGCCCCGCGGCTGATCCCTGTCCGGGCGCCGGCGGCCCGGACGCTTCCCGTCGCCTACTTCCCGTCGCCTACTTCCCGTCGCCTACTTCCCGTCGTCGGCGGGCTTGGCGCCGTTGCCGTTGGCACTGTCGCCGCCGCTGCTTCCGCTGCCGCCGCCCGCGTTGCCCGACGAGCCGCCCGTGAACCTGTCCCGGAGCTTGCCGCCGAGGTCCCCCGCGCCGCCGGCGATGTCGCCGACCAGCTTCATCAGCGGGTCCTTGCTGGTGCGGACCGAGTCCGCGTAGTGCGAGGCGGAGTCACGGATCGAGTCGCTGACGGACGTGTCCTTGTCCTCCGTACGACGTGGGTAGTGCCCGTCCATGATCCGCTGGAAGTCGCGGCTCTCGCCCCACTTCTTCAGCTCGGCGGCGCGCACCGTCGTGAACGGGTGCGTACGCGGCAGCACGTTCAGGATCTTGAGCACGGAGTCCCGCAGATCGCCCGCCTCCTCGTACTCCCGCGCCTGCTCCAGGAACGCGTCGACGTTCATCTCGTGCAGATGATTGCCGCCCGCGATCTTCATCAGGCCGCGCATCGACGCCTGGGGGTCCTGGCCGACCAGCAGCCCCGCCCGGTCCGCGGACAGCTCCGACTTGCGGAACCACTCGCGCAGCGCCGACACGATCGCCATGATCGCGACATTGCCGAGCGGGATCCAGGCGACCTTGAGCGCGATGTTCGTGAGGAACAGCAGTATCGTCCGGTAGACGGAGTGCCCGGACAGCGCGTGGCCCACCTCGTGGCCGACGACCGCCCGCATCTCCTCCTCGTCCAGCAGCTCGACGAGACCCGTGTTGATCACGATGATCGGCTCGTCGAGACCGATGCACATGGCGTTCGGCGTCGGGTTCTGCGCGACGTACATCGTGGGGACCTTCTCCAGGTCCAGGATGTAACAGGCGTCCAGCAGCATCGTGTGCAGATGCGCGAACTGCACGTCGCTGACGCGCACCGAGTCGGAGAGGAAGAGCAGCCGCAGGCTGCGCTCCGGCAGCAGGCCGCTCATCGCCTTGAAGACCGTGTCGAAACCGCTCAGCTTGCGCAGCGCGACCAGGGCGGAGCGGTCCGCGGGATGTTCGTACGCCCGTGAGGAGATACCGGGGAATCGCTTGCGCTGCCTGCTCGGCACGTTCTCGCGACTGGCTGCGTCGTGGCTGTCTTCGGTCATTGAATTCCCCTGTCCGTACGAGTCACCGGCTCGTCCCCCTGCCGGACCCCACCGTATGCGCTGCGACTACGGTTGTGCGGGGCCGCTGCGCGCCGTCGTCGACTTCAACGTCCGAGTCGGCGTGAGGGTGCCCGACGGGCCCGCATACGATGTGCGCGAAGTCTCCGCTCCCGATCGAATAGGTCCTGCCGAAGATGAGCCTCTACAGCACCGCAGCCAGCATGGTCACCGTCGCCGCCGAGGGCAGCGAGCACGGAGGCAGCCACGAGAGCCTCAGCGCGTACCTCATCGGTGGCGGCGCGCTGTTCGCGCTGCTTCTGGCGCTGTGGATCACCACCCGCTTCAACCGCGACCGCTGAGACGGGGCCGTTACGCCGTGCCAGTAGGCTCCGCAGGCATGGGAAATCAGGCAGCGCCGGTGGGCGCGGGACAGAACGGCAGACGCCGTCTCGGGGTGATGGGCGGGACGTTCGACCCGATCCACCACGGGCACCTGGTGGCGGCCAGCGAGGTGGCCGCGCTGTTCAACCTCGACGAGGTGGTGTTCGTACCGACGGGACAGCCGTGGCAGAAGAGCCACTCGGCGGTCTCGCCGGCGGAGGACCGGTATCTGATGACGGTCATCGCGACGGCTTCCAACCCGCAGTTCTCGGTCAGCCGTATCGACATCGACCGTGGCGGCAAGACCTACACCACCGATACGCTGCGGGACCTGCACTCCCTGCACGGCGACGCGGATCTCTTCTTCATCACCGGCGCTGACGCGCTGTCCCAGATCCTCAGCTGGCGGGACGCCGAAGAGCTGTTCGCGCTGGCCCACTTCATCGGTGTCACCCGCCCCGGACACGATCTGACGGACGACGGACTGCCCAAGGGCGGCGTCTCGTTGGTGGAGGTTCCCGCGCTGGCCATCTCGTCGACCGACTGCCGGGCAAGGGTCGCGCAGGGTGATCCGGTCTGGTATCTGGTGCCGGACGGCGTGGTGCGCTACATCGACAAGCGGCAGTTGTACCGCGGCGAATGAGCCACGGAGAGGGGCACCGGTGAACGACCAGCAGCCGTACGACCCGTACGACCCGTACGACCCGTATTACACCCAGCCGCAGATCGTGGGCTACGACGAGTACGGGCAACCGGTGTATCAGCAGCAACAGCAACAGCAGCAAGACGGGCAGCAACAGCAGCCTCAGGGACAGCAGTACGACCCGTACGCGCAGCAACAGCAGCAGTCGCAGCAGCAACAGGGGTACGGCTACGACCCGTACGGCCAACAGCAGGCTCAGGGGCAGCAGTACGACCCGTACGCACAACAGCAACAGGGTTACGGCTACGACACCGGGCAGCAGCCCGCGGCGGTCGACACGACGCAGTGGAACATCCCGCAGCAGCAGCAACAACCGCCGCCACAGCAGCAGTCGGCGCCGGTCGAGGAGCCCGCGCCGGCACCCGCACCCGCCGCCCCGGCCCCCGAGCCCGCCGTGCCGGGCCAGCGGCGGTCCGCGCCCGACGGTGACTACAGGACCGAGCAGTTCTCCTTCATAGAAGAGCCGGACTCCGACTCCGAAGACGTCATCGACTGGCTCAAGTTCACCGAGAGCCGCTCCGAGCGCCGCGAGGAGGCCCGCCGCCGCGGCCGCAGCCGCGTCGTCGCCCTGGTCGTCGTGATGGCGCTGGTGGTCGTCGGCGGCGTCGGCTACCTCTGGTACGCGGGCAAGCTGCCCGGCTTCCCGGCCGACGAGAAGAAGCAGAACACCGCCACCGGCCCGCAGAAGCGCGACGTGATCATGGTGAATCTGCACAACACGAAGGACAAGGCCACCTCCACGGCGCTGCTCGTCAACAACTCCACGACCAAGCAGGGCACCACCGTCCTGCTGCCCAACTCCACTCTCGTCGCGGACGGGGAGACCGGCGCCACCGGCACCCTCGCCAAGTCCGTCGCCGACAGCGGCTCCCAGAGCACCCGCGAGTCCGTCGACACCCTCCTCGGTACCAAGATCTCCGGCACCTGGCGGCTGGACACCCCCTATCTGGAGAATCTCGTCGAGCTGGTCGGCAACATCGACATCACCACGAACGTCGAGGTCCCGGCCGCCAAGAAGGGCGAGGACCCGCTGGTCACCAAGGGCGAGGAACAGACGCTGAACGGGCAGGCGGCCGTCGCGTACGCCACCTTCCTGGGACCGGACGAGCCCGAGGTGAAACAGCTGGAGCGGTTCGGCGCGGTCATGCAGGGCGTCCTGCGGAAGATCTCGGACGACCCGAAGGGCGCGACGATCACCGTCGAGACACTGGCGCAGATCCTCGAACCCCCGATGACCGAGCAGGACCTGGGCGCGGCGCTCGCGAGTCTCGCGGGCCACGCCAAGGTCGGCGACTACAAGACGACGGTCCTGCCGGTGGGCGGGGACGGCTCCCTCGGTACGGAGGCGACCGACACCGTCGTCAAGGACGTCCTCGGCGGCACCGTCAGCGCTCCCGAGGAAGGCGCGGCTCTGCGGGTCGGTGTGAAGAACGCCACGGGCGACAAGGCGGACACGGACGCCGCCCGGGTCTCGATCATCAACGGCGGCTACACCTTCGTCGACGGCGGTACGGTCGATCCGGCCCAGGCGTCGCAGGTCACCTACGGTGACGCGAAGAACAAGGCGCAGGCGGAAGAGGTCGCCAAGACGCTCGGTCTGCCGGTGAGCGCGGTCAAGAAGGACAAGGCCCCGCCGAACGCGGATGTCCTGGTCACTCTCGGCGGAAACTACGAAAGCAGCTGATCAAAAAGCTGCGTCGGCTTGTCGGCGGTCCGTGAGACCCTGGGGGTCTCCAGACCGCCGACGAAAGCATCGCCTGTGACCGCCACGGACCGCTCCACCGAGCTCATCAACGCCGCCGCCCAGGCGGCGGCAGACCGGCTCGCGCACGACATCATCGCGTACGACGTCAGTGACGTGCTGTCGATCACCGACGCGTTCCTGCTCGCATCCGCGCCCAACGACCGCCAGGTCAAGTCGATCGTGGACGAGATCGAGGAGCGGCTGTCCAAGGAACTCGGCGCCAAGCCGGTGCGCCGTGAGGGCGACCGCGACGCCCGCTGGATCCTCCTGGACTACGTCGACATCGTGGTCCACGTCCAGCACAGCGAGGAGCGGGTCTTCTACGCGCTCGAACGCCTCTGGAAGGACTGCCCGGAGCTGCCGCTTCCGGAGGACGCCGTCAAGACCCGTGGCAAGGGCGCCGAGCACGCGGACGCGAACGGCTCCATGGAAGGTGAGCTGAGCTGAACGGCGGCAGAGGCGGCAGAGGCCGCCGCGTCATCCTGTGGAGGCACGGCCAGACGGCCTGGAATCTGGAGCGCCGCTTCCAGGGCACCACGGACATCGAGCTGACGGAGACCGGCACCGCGCAGGCGCGCCGCTCCGCCCGGCTGCTGGCGTCGCTGCGGCCGGACGCGATCGTCGCCTCCGACCTCCAGCGCGTCGTGGCCACGGCCGGCGAGCTGGCCTTGCTGACCGGGCTCACCGTCAGCTACGACTCCGCGCTCCGCGAGACCTACGCGGGCGCCTGGCAGGGCCTGACCCACGAGGAGATCGTGGAGCGGTTCGGCGAGCAGTATCTGGCGTGGAAGCGCGGCGAGCCCGTACGGCGCGGGGGCGGCGAGCTGGAGACCGAGGTCGCCGACCGTGCCGCGCCCGTCGTGCTCCACCACGCGGACAAGCTCCCCGACAACGGCACGCTCGTCGTGGTCAGCCACGGCGGCACGATCCGCACCACGATCGGCCGGCTGCTCGGTCTGGAGGCGCACCACTGGGAAGGTCTCGGCGGGCTCTCCAACTGCTGCTGGTCCATCCTCGGCGAGGGCGTGCGGGGCTGGCGTCTTCAGGAGCACAACGCGGGGACGCTCCCCGAGCCGGTGCTCGGCGACGACGACTGACTTGATTTCACTTTCCGGCAGGCCGCAGGCTAAAGTTCTTCTTGTTCAGAGCGCGGAGCGCGAAGAACGCGAGGGGCTATAGCTCAGTTGGTAGAGCGCCTGCATGGCATGCAGGAGGTCAGGAGTTCAATTCTCCTTAGCTCCACACCCCGGATCCCGTCCTCCTTACGAGGGCGGGATTTCTCGTTCCGTAAAGCCTCTGTGTGATCATGCTGCCCTCCTTGCGCTGCCATGACAGAATCGGACCGCCGGAGGGGGACGACGGCACGGATGGGGAGGAGAGAGCGCGATGCCCGTCAGCAGCATCGACCAGGTCGGTGTTCTGCTCGGGGCGACGGAGCGGGCTCCCGGCCTGAGCTGCCTGTCGTGCGGTTCGTTCCATGTGGCCCAAGTACTCGGCGACAACGGCGGAGTTTCCTACGTGTGCACGGCCTGCGGCCACAGCTGGAGCTGAGTGATGGGTGCGCACAGGAGAAAATGCGACTGGTGCGGCAGCGGCACCCCCATCGTCCGGGACATGGACCCGCTCAACGCCTCGTTCCAGTACTGGTGCGAGGAGTGCGCCCGCGCGCTCATCATAAAAGGCGACCCCATCGAGACGTACCGGGAGCTGGAGGGCGAGCCCATCTACGGCCGGCTCCTCGACGAGCACTGCACGCTCAAGCGCTTCTACTCCTTCGCCACCGCCTAGGTAGTAGGTCCTAGGGTCTGTCGTTTGGATCTTGCCGGGCTCGCGGTCCCTGGCACGCACGCTCGCCGCGTTGTCGTCAGTCGCCGACGCTCCGCGTCGGCTCCCTCCTCCGCCTTGCGATCGCACGCACCAGACCCCGCTCCCTGATCCGGCCTGACCCAAACGACAGGCCCTAGCCGGCCGGCTCCTTCGTCCGTGTCCGTCTCTTCGGCCGCGTCGGCTGCTTGGCCACCGTCACTTCCCTCGCCGACGGGTGGGCCACCGGTGGCCGCTCCTCCCGGACGGCGACCGACAGATACACCAGCAGCCCCAGCGCCATCGTCGGATAGAGCGCCGTGAGCGTCATCTGCGTCCGGTTCTGGTCGAGTTCGAGCCTTTCGACGGCGCCGTGCGGCACCCGCCACAGCGCGTACGAGTAGAAGCCCATCCCCGTCGCCGCCGCCCACTCCGCCCTCCCGTGCGCCACCAGGAGAAACACCATCGGCATGCACCAGACCCAGTGGTGCGACCAGGAGATCGGGCTGATCAGCAGTGCGGTGGCCGCGCAGGCGACGGTGGCCTCC
Organism: Streptomyces sp. NBC_01716; assembly: GCF_036248275.1. NCBI lineage: Bacteria > Bacillati > Actinomycetota > Actinomycetes > Kitasatosporales > Streptomycetaceae > Streptomyces > Streptomyces sp. NBC_01716. The sequence continues at coordinate 5,981,804 of NZ_CP109181.1, forward strand.
GCCGTCCTTCCGCGCCGGGCGGCGGTCACCGACACCGCCAGCCCCACCACGGCGACGACGGCGGCCACCGGGAGCCACCACAGGGCCGGATCGATCGTGTGCAGCACCCGCGCGAAGACTCCGCGCAGCGACTGGTTCGCGGCGGCCTCCACACGCCCCACCCGGTCCGCCCGGAAGACGATGTCGGTCCAGAAGCGGCGGGAGTCGTACGGCAGGATCACGGCCGACGCGAGGGTGGCGGTGAGGAACGCCCCGACCGCCACCGCGGTCTTCCGCAGCCAGGGGTTCCAGCCCGCCTCGCGGAACCGCAGCAGGCCGGTGATCAGCAGCATCACGGCGAAGAGCGCGGGGGTCAGCTTGACCGCCGTGGCGAGACCGATGCCGACGCCCGCCCAGCGGTGGCCGTCACGGCGAGTGAGGTCCCACAGGACCGCGATGCCGATCAGCAGATTGATCTGCCCGTAACGCAGGGTCGTCCACACCGGCTCGCACCAGACGGCCGCCGCCGCCACCCACAGCAGGGCGCCGGGCCGCACCGCCTTCCGGAACGTCAGCCGCAGCGACAGATGGACGAAAACGATGAGGAGCAGGAGATTGCCCGCCGTGGCGAGCGTGCGCATCTCCGGGACGCCCAGCAGCGTCAGCGGTGTGAACAGCAGTGCCGCGAACGGCGGATACGTCGTCGGGAGACCCGCCCGGGTCGCGCGCATCGCGTAGAGGTCGAGTCCGTCGAGCACCGTACGGCCCTCGGCCCGGTAGACCATCACGTCGATCATCGAGACCGCGGCGGCGCGCTGCGCGATCCAGAACCCCGTGAACGACAACAGGCAGACCGCGGCGCCGACGAGGACGGAACGACGGTCGGCGGTGACCCGCGAGAATACGGAAGTGAGTACGGTCACGAAGGGTGACAGTAGCAGCCCTATCGGTACAAATCGGAAACGATTTGGCGGGAGGGCCGAGGGACCGTGTAATGTTGGCACCGCCGCTGAGGGGATGCCCGAAGTGCGGTACATCACAAGGGGCTATAGCTCAGTTGGTAGAGCGCCTGCATGGCATGCAGGAGGTCAGGAGTTCAATTCTCCTTAGCTCCACATCTCAGAAGTTCCCGTCCGGACACGTCGTCCGGGCGGGTTCTTCTCGTTGACAGCCCCTCGCGGAGGAACGCCGTGTCCAACTCGCCCACCGCGCCCGACCTTTGGCACCGGCTGCTCGGTGTACTGAGGTGCCCGCTGTGCGGCGGAGCGCTCACACCCCCGCACGGCGTCCCGGCACCGTTCAAGACCCTCCGGCTCGTCAGGTCCCTCGGATGCGCCGAAGGCCATTCGTTCGACGTCGCCCGCCAGGGCTATCTCAGTCTGCTGACCGGCGGCGCGAACGCCGCGAACGCCGACAGCGCGGACATGGTGACGGCCCGGACGCTCTTCCTGAAGACCGGCCACTACGAGCCGCTCGCACGCGCGCTGGCCGGGACCGTCGAGGAGCTGTGCCCGCCGGACGGCACCGTCATCGACGCCGGGGCCGGCACCGGCTATTACCTCGCCACGGTCCTCGACGCGCTGCCCGAAGCCGTGGGACTGGGCCTCGACGTCTCCAAGTTCGCGCTGCGCCGGGCCGCCGGGGCGCACCCGAGGGCCGGTGCGGCGACCTGGGACATCTGGAAGCCGCTGCCGGTCGCCGACGGCGCGGCCGACGTCGTGATCAACGTCTTCGCGCCCCGCAACGGCCCGGAGTTCCGGCGCGTACTGCGCCCGGACGGCGCCCTCGTCGTCGTCACCCCCACCGCGCGCCACCTCGGCGAACTCCCCGCGAGCCTCGGCATGTTGTCGGTCGACGCCGCCAAGGAGGACCGGCTGCACCGCACACTGTCCGGTCACTTCCGGCAGGAGCGTACGGACGTGGTGGAGCGGGAGGTCACCATGACCGGCCAGGACGTGCTGAACCTGATCCTGATGGGGCCGAGCGCCCACCACCTCAGCCCCGAAGACGTGCACCGGAGCGTCGCCTCGCTGGACACTCCGCTCGCGGTGACCGTCTCCTTCCTGGTCTCCGCCTACCGGCCGCACTGACGCCGGGACGGACGGCCTGCGGTGGCGCGGGGCCCGGCCTCCTCAACAGAGGACGTGCCGGGGCCGGCCTCCTTACAGAGGGCGCGTCAACGCCCGCTGCCCAGAGCCTTCCTGCCGCCCCCGGGCGGCAGGGCCGCCGGGCCTCCCTGCCGCGCGGGCCGCTGCGGCGCCGGCTGCTCGATACGGAGCGCGAGCGCCGGGCAGCGCCGTACGGCACGCTGGGCGCCGCCCCGCAGATGCATCGGTACGGGGGCGTCGGCGAGCGCGGGAAAGCCGTCGGGGCCGAGCCGGATCAGCTGGGGCACGATGTCGGCGCAGAGGCCGTGCCCCTGGCAGAGCGTCCAGTCCACGGCCAGCTTCTCGCCGCTCGGGATGGACTCCTCGGCCGTCTCGTAACCGGGGCCCGGCAGCGGCAGCACGCCGGTGGTGTCGCGCCCGCAGCCGCCGTCCAGGACATGAGCGGCCAGGTCGTCGGTGAAGGCCGAGAGGGTGGACATGAAGAACCGCGCGGACCCGTCGGGGTGCTTGCACGCTCCCCGCCCCCGTACCGCCTGGGTCACCTCGCGCAGCGCCTCCAGGGCGGCGGGACCGCCCCCGTTCAGTACGTCGCTCAGGCCGCCCGCCGCGGCTGGCAGACCGAGCTTGCAGGGGCCGCACTGACCGGCCGTCTCGGCGGCCAGCCAGTTGGCCACCCGCAGCGCCTCACCCAGCGGGCAGGTCTCCGGGCCGATCGGCAGGATCGCGCCCGCGCCCAGCGAACCGCCCACCGCCGAGAGTGACTCGCGCGAGACGACGGCGTCGTGCGCGGCCACGGAGTCGATCCAGTTGCCGTGGTACCCGCCGGTCAGCACGCCCTGGGGCAGCGGAGGCGCGCCGGCGAGCTGGAGGACGTACCGCAGCGGCACTCCCGTCGGCACCTCCACGACCATCGGGCGCGCGACGGCGCCGGAGACGGTGAGCATGACGGTGCCCGGCTCCGCGTCGAGCCCGGTGTGCCCGTAGCGGCGCGCGCCGATCCTGGCGCCGATGGCCAGCTGCGCGTACGTCTCCGCGTTGGACAGCAGCGTCGGGGCGCCCCCGACACCCGACTCGGCGGCCCGCTCACGGCGGCCGGGGGGCAGAGCGGGCCCGCCGTTCACCGCGCGGATGACGGACGAGGCCTCGCCGGAGACCATGCGCTCGGGCGTACGGACCACCCGCGCCCGCAGCTGCTGCCCGCGCCGGTCGGACAGGCCGCGCTCGGCGAGCGCGGCCCGCATCGATATCTCGGTGGAGTTGCGGGTGACGGCGACGACCAGCGTGCGCGCGCCGAGCGCCTCGGCCGCCAACAGGGCGCCGTCCAGGATGAGATGGGGTGCGCGGTTGAGCAGCACCGTGTCCTTGCGGCAGGCAGGCTCGCCCTCGCTGCCGTTGATGACGACGACGGGGCGCACCCCGCGCCGGATCGACGCCTTGGCGACGGCGCGCAGCTTCTTGCCGAAGGGGAATCCGGCGCCACCGCGTCCGCGCAGACTGATGTTCTCGGCGAGCTGTGCGAGCAGTTCCCCTGTCAACGGCTCCAGCGGCCCGTGCACCTTGAGGTGCATGGCGAGGTCGAGACGCTCGACGAGGTCGAATCCCTGTGTCAGCTGGGGAAGGCCGACGACACGGACTTCGGGGACATCGGGGAGAGGGGCGTTCACTGTCGGTCTCCTGCGGATGGGTACCAGGGCTCACCGGCACTCGGGGTTCCCCCGCCGTCGGCGGGAGGTTGCTGGAATGCTCCGTCCGACTGTCGGTAGAGGTCGGCCTGTTGGTAGAGGTCGGGTGCCGGGGCGGCGTCGGGCTGCGGATAGGGGGCCGACTGTAGGTACGTGTCGGAGGGCGGGTTTGTCTCAGCCGGCCGGTAGGTCTCCTGTTGCAGGTACGGAGACGGCTGCTGGTACGGGTCGGCCACCGGCGGCGGTGCGCCGGCGCCCGGCTCCTGGCCACGGGCCTGCGCGGGGGGCGGAGGCGACGGCGTCGGCCACATACCGGCCCCGGCCGCCGACGGCTCGTCGATGACCGGTATCTCCTCGGTCATCGGGATGCGCTCGGCGTACGGGACCTCTTGCGACGTCAGCGGGTCGCCGGGGCCTGCCGGGGCAAAGGGGAACTGCGAGGGGGCGGGCGGGGGGTCGCCCAGGGAGACCGCGCGGTAGCCGGCCGACAGCCTCGTACCGGCCCCGGCTCCGGCGGCCCCCGGGGCGAGGAACGTGTCCGCGAGCGGGTCCGGATAGGCGGCCTGAGCGGGAGCCGCGGTCGGCGGTGGCGGCGGGGAGGCGGCGTACGGCGCGGCGGCCGGGGGTGCGAAGGAGTCGGCGACGAAGGTGTCCGCGAGCGGATCCGCGCTCCCCGGACGCCCCGCCTCGTAAAGAGGCGGCGACGGCGGGGCGATGCGCGGCGGGACCCGTGTCGCGCCCAGCGGTGCCGCTCCAACGGAGCCGGACCGCTGGCGCGGGAACTGCCGCTCGAACTCGACCTGCGGCGCGTTCGCCGCGCCCGGCAGCGGATCGCGGGCCAGATCACGGCGCGCCGACTGCTCCGGCTCGGGAGTCTCGCGTACCCCGCCGGTCAGCTTGAGGATCTTGTCGGCGATACGGCGCTGGACAGGCCGAGGCAGCAGCCGTACGGAGACGGCGCCGATGACGGCGACGAGCGCCAGGCAGTACATGGTCGTCACCCAGGTCGCGGCGGCACGGCCCGCGTACAGTCCGTGCATCAGCGCGAAGCACCAGGCCGGATAGGCCAGCATGTGCAGCGCGCGCCAGCGGCCGGCGATCTTGCCGGGGAGGGCGAAGGCGCTGCGCAGCGCCCCGGTCGCGGCGGCGGTCACCATCAGGAAGCCGGCGAGTGAGCCGAGGCCGATCAGGCCGTTCGTACCGGTGATCCCGAGGCCGAAGGGGAGGACGGCGCCGATCAGGGCGACATGGCCGAGGGAGACCTTGACCGTGGCGTGCAGCAGCAGGAAGCCGAGGGAGGCCATCGCGGTGAACCGGTGGATGCCCTGGGCGAGCAGCCGGTGGCGCGGGGAGAGCAGCAGCCGGTCGGTGGCGATCAGTCCCCAGGCGACGGCCGACGTGAGGGACACCAGCGACAGAACACCGGTGGTGAAGTCGAGCATCGCGCGGAACCCGTCACTCCCCGCGACGGCGAGGAGAGGCACGAGAACGATCGCGGCGACCGACAGTCCGCCTCGGACGGAACGGTTCATGCCCGGGTTCGGGGAAGGCGATGAACGGATCTTGCTTTGAAGTTTCATGGGGGCAACTCCGAATGTCTCGGCAAAGCGGTCCCGTTGCCGCATGCTAAGACGCTCCCTACTGGGGGGTTCGCCGTTTGCAGGTTTACCGGGGGGATTGAGCGTCAACTGACTCTGGGGTTGCCCCGGATAGGGTCGATACGCGGAGTAATTCGCGCGCCGAAGGTTCGATGAATCACATGTCGTCGATGGCCTGTTCCGGTCTCGAACGATCTTGTATGGGTTTCGAACGGCCCGCGCCGGTCCCGACTGCGATCCCTACCTCGATCCCTACCTCGATCCGTCGGCGCCATCGCCCCGGCAGGCCCCCGCCCCGGCCGCCTCCGTACGGAATCCGCCGTGCGTGCCGTGTGCCCGCTGCGGTACCCTGCTCGCATGCGTGCCGTACGCCTTCTGCTTAGCGAGCCGCGCTGATCAGACCGACGGATGACAGATCCGGTCGGAATCAGCGTGGCTGCCCCCTCCTGTGCGAGGGGTTTTTTCATTCCCGCGGCAGAGACGATCGATGGAGCTTCAGAGGACATGAGCGAGACGAATCCGGCCGCCGCCGGCGCGGAGACGACCGCGACGACCGCGCCGCACCGCTACACGGCTGCCATGGCCGCCGACATCGAGGCACGCTGGCAGGACTTCTGGGACACCGAAGGCACCTACGAGGCGCCGAACCCGGTCGGCGACCTGGCCGGGGACCCGGCCGTCGTCGCGCGCCCCAAGAAGTACGTCATGGACATGTTCCCGTACCCCTCCGGGACCGGCCTGCACGTGGGCCACCCGCTCGGCTACATCGCCACCGACGTCTATGCCCGCCATCAGCGCATGAGCGGCTACAACGTGCTGCACACGCTGGGCTTCGACGCCTTCGGCCTGCCCGCCGAGCAGTACGCGATCAGCAGCGGCACCCACCCCAGGGAGTCGACCGAGGCCGCCATGGAGAACATGACGCGGCAGCTGCGCCGGCTGGGCCTGGGGCACGACAAGCGGCGCTCGATCGCCACGATCGACCCCGAGTTCTACCGCTGGACCCAGTGGATCTTCGTACAGATCTTCAACTCCTGGTACGACCCGGACGCCGACCGGGCCCGCCCCATCAGCGAGCTGGTCGCGCGGTTCGAGAGCGGCGAGCGCCCGACGCCGGACGGCCGGAGCTGGAGCGGGCTGACCGAGAAGGAGCGCGCCGACATCCTGGGCGAGTACCGGCTGGCGTACGCCTCCGAGGCCCCCGTCAACTGGTCTCCCGGTCTGGGCACCGTCCTGGCGAACGAGGAAGTCACCGCCGACGGACGCTCCGAGCGCGGCAACTTCCCGGTGTTCAAGTCCAAGCTGCGCCAGTGGAACATGCGCATCACCGCCTACGCCGACCGGCTGCTGGACGACCTGGACGCGCTGGACTGGCCCGACGCGATCAAGCAGCAGCAGCGCAACTGGATCGGGCGCAGCGAGGGCGCGCGCGTCGACTTCCCGGTCGGCGACGCCGGCGCCATCACCGTCTTCACGACCCGTCAGGACACGCTGTTCGGCGCCACGTACATGGTCCTGGCGCCCGAGCACGAACTGGTCGAGAAGATCGTCCCGGCCGCGTGGCCCGAGGGCACGCACGACGTGTGGACGGGCGGCCACGCGACGCCCGCCGATGCCGTCGGCGCGTACCGCAAGCAGGCCGCCTCGAAGTCCGACGTCGAGAGGCAGGCCGAGGCGAAGGACAAGACAGGCGTCTTCACCGGCGCCTACGCGACCAATCCGGTCAACGGCGAACGGATTCCGGTCTTCATCGCGGACTACGTGCTGATGGGATACGGCACAGGCGCGATCATGGCCGTCCCGGCGCATGACAGCCGTGACTTTGCGTTTGCACGCGCATTCGAACTGTCGATGCGCTGTGTCGTGGAGCCGGGCGACGGCCGGGGCACCGACCCCGCCGAGTGGGACGACGCGTTCGCCTCCTACGAAGCGAAGATCGTCAACTCGTCTTCCCCCGCCCTGTCCCTGGACGGACTGGGCGTGGTCGATGCCAAGGCGAAGATCACCGAATGGCTGGCCGCCGAGGGCATCGGCGAGGGAACCGTCAACTTCCGGCTGCGTGACTGGCTGTTCAGCCGGCAGCGCTACTGGGGCGAGCCCTTCCCCGTCGTCTACGACGAGGACGGCGTCGCGCACTCGCTGCCCGAGTCGATGCTGCCGCTGGAGCTGCCCGAGGTCGACGACTACTCACCGCGTACGTTCGACCCGGACGACGCGGACACCCGGCCCGAGACACCGCTGTCGCGGAACGAGGACTGGGTCGCCGTCGAGCTGGACCTGGGCGACGGCAGGGGCGTACGGCGCTACCGCCGCGAGACCAACACCATGCCGAACTGGGCCGGTTCGTGCTGGTACGAGATGCGCTACCTGGACCCGCGCAACACGGACAACCTGGTCGATCCGGCCGTGGAGCAGTACTGGATGGGTCCGCGCGAGGGCATGCCGCACGGCGGCGTCGACCTGTACGTGGGCGGCGCCGAGCACGCCGTGCTGCACCTGCTGTACGCGCGTTTCTGGTCCAAGGTGCTGTTCGACCTGGGCCACGTCTCGTCGGTCGAGCCGTTCCACAAGCTCTACAACCAGGGCATGATCCAGGCCTTCGTCTACCGCGACAGCCGCGGTATCGCGGTCGAGGCCAACGAGGTCGAGGAGCGGGAGGACGGCTACTGGTTCCGGGGCGAGAAGGTCAGCCGGCTGCTGGGCAAGATGGGCAAGTCCCTGAAGAACGCGGTCACTCCGGACGAGATCTTCGCCGAGTACGGCGCCGACACGCTGCGGCTGTACGAGATGGCGATGGGGCCGCTGGATGTGTCGCGGCCGTGGGACACCCGTGCGGTGGTGGGCCAGTACCGGCTGCTGCAGAGGCTGTGGCGCAACGTCGTGGACGAGGCGACCGGTGAGGTCACGGTCGTCGACATCCCGGAGGCCGACATCGAGGTGGCGACGCTGCGTGCCCTGCACAAGGCGATCGACGGGGTCGGCCAGGACATGGCGACGCTGCGCTTCAACACCGCCATCGCGAAGATCACCGAGCTGAACAACCATCTGACCAAGGTGGGCGGGCCGGTGGCCCGCTCGGTCGCCGACCGGCTGGTGCTGCTGGTGGCGCCGCTGGCGCCGCACGTCGCCGAGGAGCTGTGGCGCAGGCTGGGGCACACCGGCTCGGTCGCGCACGAGGCGTTCCCGGCCGCCGATCCCGCGTACGTGGTGGACGAGACCGTCACCTGCGTCGTACAGATCAAGGGCAAGGTCAAGGCGCGGCTGGAGGTCTCCCCGTCGATCTCGGACGAGGAGCTGGAAGCGCTGGCGCTGGGTGATGCCGCGGTGGTCGGGGCGCTGGGCGGCGCGGGGATCCGCAAGGTGATCGTGCGGGCGCCGAAGCTGGTCAACATCGTGACCGCGTAGGCACCGGCGTGGGTACACCGCGTAGATCGGCGGGGTAAGGGGGGCGCAGGGCTTTCCCTTACGGGCAGTTTGGGGGTTCCGACGGAACCCTCAGGCTGCCCTTTCCGTTTACGGTGGAGGGACCTACGTCGACACCGGAGAGGCATCCTCATGGAGGCCGTGCTTTTGATCGTGGCGCTGCTCTTCGTCGCATTCGTGGCGCTGGGCGTGTTCGTGAGTGTCAAGGCGGTCCGAGCGGCCAAGCGAGGCGTGGACCGTACGATCACGCAGGCCCGCCGGACGGTCGAGGACACCGCCCTGAGAGCGAAGAGCCTCGGGCAGACCGGCGTGACCGCCGAGCTGGCGCAGCTGCGGCTCTCGCTGCGCACGTCGATGCGGGCCACCCAGGAGGCGCTCCGGGCGAACGAGGCGGAGGACGCCTCGCTGGCGGAGTCGCTGAGCCTCTTCCAGCGGCTGAGTGTGTACGGGCACGAGCTGGACGACGAGCTCAGGCGGCTGGAGCGGGACCCGGACCGGGCGACGATCTCCCGGCGGCTCCCGGAGCTGCGGGAGCGTACGGAACGGATCACGAAGTCGGCGGATTCGCTGCGGTGGGCGGCGAGGGACCGGGCGCGGAAGTTCTCCGAGGACGAGCTGACGCTGCTGAGCGAGCAGATCGACATCGAGTCGGGGGCGCTGCGGCACTGGTCGTCGGCGGAGCCGAACGCGGAGCCGGGCGCGGATTCGAATCTTCACTCGGGGCAGAACCGGCAGGCGGCGTCCGCCCCGCAGCCCCAGCCGATGGAGTGGCCGGAGCCCGAGCCTCCGACCGGGCCGGAGGGCGCGGGAGCACGTGGCGGGCGCGCGGCGCGCCCGGAGCCCACACTCGCCGACCAGACATGGCCCGATCCGCCGCCGGCGGGCGAAGGACCACAGGCGATCGAGCCGTCCGACCCCCGGAAGACCACGTATCCGTGGCAGGAGAAGTCGAGGCGGCCCGAGGCGACGAACTGACGCCTCACGCCCCGTAGTTGACTGGCGCTCGTGGATGATCGGATGGCCGGTGACCGGGTTGCGCGTGGCCGGACGGGGCACACGCATGTCGGTGGCGGGCCGTCAGAGTTGCGGCCCCGTCGAGACCGGGCACGTCGGAGCGGGGAAGAGGGCGGAAGCCGATGGGGACCTCTTCGAATTCGGCGGGCGTGGCGGGGCCGGGCTGCCGACCGGTGGTCGCGGCGGGTAACCTCCCGCTCATGTCCCGCCATGTCGCGATCGTCACCGATTCAACGGCCTACCTGCCGCCCCAGGCGATGGAACGCCATGGCATCACCGCGGTGCCGCTGACCGTCGTACTCGGCGACCGGGCGCTCGAAGAGGGCACCGAGATCTCGGCGAGATCGCTCGCTCTCGCGCTGCAGAAACGGCGCTCCGTGACGACGTCGCGGCCGAGCCCCGAAGTCTTCGCCGCCGCGTACCGGGCAGCCGCCGATGCCGGGGCGACGGGCATCGTCTCCCTGCATCTGTCGGCGGAGTTCTCCGGGACGTACGACGCCGCGGTTCTCGCATCGAGGGACGCGCCCGTGCCGGTACGGGTGGTGGACACCGGGATGGTCGCGATGGCGCTCGGTTTCTGTGCCCTGGCGGCGGCGGAGACGGCGGAGGCGGACGGCACGCTGGACGAGGCGGTGGCAGCCGCCGAGAAGCGGGCGGCCGGGACGTACGCGTACTTCTACGTCGACACCCTGGACTATCTGCGGCGCGGGGGCCGGATCGGCACCGCGCAGGCGCTGCTCGGCTCGGCGCTCGCCGTGAAGCCGCTGCTCCAACTGGACGGCGGGCGGATCGAGTTGCTGGAGAAGGTGCGGACGGCGTCGAAGGCGATCGCGCGCCTGGAGGAGATCGTCGCCGAGCGGGCGGGAGCCGGGCAGGTCGACATCGCGGTGCATCATCTCGCCGCGCACGAACGGGCCGCCGCGCTCGCCGAACGGCTGCGGGAGCGGGTGCCGGGTCTCGCGGAGATGCATGTGAGCGAGGTGGGCGCGGTGATCGGGGCGCACACCGGGCCGGGGCTGTTGGGGGCCGTGGTCTCGCCGCGCTGAGCTGCCGCACGAGGGCGGAATCGCTCGTTCGGGTGGCCGAGTTATCCACAACTGGTGAGTTATCCACGGTAATTCGACGTCTTCGGCGGGATCGGGCGGGAGTGCCTACCGTCTGGAGGCATGACTCTCCGATCACACTCCGTGACCAGCGGCCCCGGCCGTGCTCCGACGTCCGACGGCCGTGTCCGCGCTGCGCGAGGGGCGCGGCACGGTCGGGGCAGGCCGATCGTCTCCACCGCGCCGCGCTCGCGTCGCAGGCGCGCGGGGACGACACCTGCGACGACGGCCTTACGCCGCCGGGCCGACGCTCTCTTCGCCGTGGGGCCGGGCGCTGTGGCGGGCGGCGGGCTCGCCGACGCCGGGGCGGCTCGGGTGGCCGCCGCGGTGGGCGGGCCGGCCCCGGCTCCGGTGGCGGTTCCGGCGCCCGCGCCGACTCCGGCACCACCTCTTTCGCCGACTCCGGTCGTTCCGGAGGCCGGGCGGCGCGAGCGGGCGTGGTCGGCCGTACGGGACCGGTTGCCGTTATGGGTGCAGCTCAGATGTGGGCTGGAGCCGAAGACACTCGCGGCGCTGGTGGTGGTGCTGGTCGTCGCGGCTGTGCTGGCGGCCCAGCATTTCTGGTCCGGCCGGCCGCAGTCGGTCAGCGCGCCGGAGACGGTCCGTGAAGAGGTGGCCGCGACCGGGCCGGTGCGGGAACCCGCACCGTCGCCGGGGCCACCTCCAACCGCCGCCGCGTCGTCGGGCAAACGCGTGGTGGTCGATGTCAGCGGCAAGGTGCGCAGCCCCGGTGTCCACCGGCTGCCCGCCGGGTCGAGGGTCACCGACGCGCTGCGGGCCGCCGGGGGAGTCAGGCCCGGCGCCGATCTGACCGGGCTCAACCGGGCACGCGTGCTGATGGACGGTGAGCAGGTGGTCGTCGGCGGCCCCGCGCCACCGGGTCAGCCCGCGCCCGGCGCGGGCGCGGCGGGGCCCGGCCCAAGCGGCCCGGGTCCCGGCGGGTCGCCCGTGAGTCTCAGCACCGCCACTGTGGAACAGCTCGACACGCTGCCAGGCGTCGGCCCCGTGCTCGCGCAGCACATCGTCGACTACCGCACCCAGCACGGCGGATTCAGGTCCGTCGACGAGCTGCGCGAGGTGAACGGGATCGGCGAACGCCGGTTCGCCGACATCGAGCCCCGCGTGCAGCCGTGAGCCGCGCGGCCGTGCACGCCGCCTCCGGGCATCCGCTGGGCGCCGCAGCCCCTCGCCAGGAAGGCCCGGCCGATCTCCGGCTGGTCCCGCCCGCGTTGGCGGCCTGGGCCGCCGCCGCGCTGGCGACGGGCGCACCGGGCGACTGGATCGCCGGTGTGGTGCTCACCGGGCTGGTCGTGGCGGGAGTGTTGCTGGTGCGGGCGGCTCTGGTGCCGAGGCCCGTGGCGTCACCGGTGGCGGGCCGGCAGGCGGGTGGTGGGCTGAGGGATGTGCGGCGGCGGGTGAATGGCGTAGCTGTCGCAGCCGTGCTGCTCTGTGCCGTGGCCGGCGCGGGGTCCGCGTGGCTGCACGGCGCTGACCGGCACCGAGGCCCGGTGCCGGGGCTCGCCGAGGGGTACGCACGCGTGACCGTCGATCTGACGGTCACCTCCGATCCGCGCCCCGTCAGACCGCGCGTCCACGGAGACAGGCTCTCGTCGGCGGGCCTTGTCCTGGACGCGGACCTCACGCGCGTGACGTCCGCCGACGGAGCGGTCACCGCGGTCCGTACGCCGGTGCTCGTATTCGCGGGAGCCGGAGCCGGAGCCGGAGCGGGGGACGGGGTGAAGGGATGGCAGCGGCTGCTGCCGTCCACCGGGCTCCGGCTGGCGGGGCGGCTGGCGCCGTCGGCGGAGGGGGACGAGAGGTACGCGGCGCTGCTGCGGGTGGAGGGGCGCGGGCCTCCACAGGCCGTACGCCCGCCGACAGACGTGCAACGCGCGGCGGGCCGGCTGCGCGCCGGACTGCGGGAGGCGACGGAGGGGCTCCCGGCGGACGCCCGCGCCCTGCTGCCCGGACTGGTGGTCGGGGACACCTCCCGTATCCCGCCCGAGCTGCACGACGCGTTCACGGCGACCGACCTGTCTCATCTGCTCGCCGTCTCCGGAAGCAACCTGACGATCGTCCTCGCCCTGCTTATCGGACCGCCGGGGCTCGCGTTGAGGGCCGAGCGGCGCGGACTCGCCCCGCGTCTGGGGATCTCACTGCGGTCGACTGCTCTGGTCGGCGGGGCGCTCACGCTCGCCTTCGTGGTGGTCTGCCGGCCGGAGCCGAGCGTGCTGCGGGCGGCGGCCTGCGGACTGATCACCCTGCTCGCCATCGGCACCGGCAGGCGCAGATCGCTGATCCCGGCGCTGGCCGCCGCCGTGCTGCTCCTCGTCCTCTGGGACCCGGCCCTGGCGCGCAGCTTCGGCTTCGTGCTCTCCGTGCTCGCCACGGGCGCGCTGCTCACCATTGGGCCGCGCTGGAGTGCGGCGCTGCAACGGCGCGGGGTGCCGCCCAGGCTTGCCGAGGTGCTGGCAGCGGCGGCGTCCGCGCAGGCGGTGTGCGCGCCGGTGGTGGCGGTGTTCGCCGCGCGGGTGAGTCTCGTCGCCATCCCCTGCAATCTGTTCGCGGAGCTGGCGGTGGCACCGGCGACCGTGCTCGGGTTCGCGGCGCTCGCCGTGGCGCCGATGGCGATGTCGGCGGCCGAGCTGCTGGCCAGGTGCGCGGGCTGGCCCGCCGGATGGATCGCCTCGGTCGCGCGTACCGGCGCGGCACTGCCCGGGGCCGAGTCCGAGTGGCCCGGCGGCTGGCGGGGCGGGGCGCTGCTCGCGGTCGTCACGGTGCTCGTCGTCTACGCGGTACGGCGCATACGCGGCCACCCATGGGTCGCCGCCATGGCCGTGGTGCTCCTGCTGCTGGCCGTCCTGCGGCCGGTCCCCTTCACCCGGATGGTCACCGGCTGGCCGCCGCCGGGCTGGACGCTGGCGATGTGCGACGTCGGGCAGGGCGACACGCTCGTGCTCGCGGCCGGCGAGGGAGCCGGCGTGGTCGTGGACGCCGGTCCCGATCCCCTGCTGGCCGACAGATGTCTGCGCGACCTGGGGATCACCCGCGTACCGCTGCTCGTCGTCAGCCACTTCCATGCCGACCATGTCACCGGACTGCCCGGGGTGCTGCGCGGCAGGAGGGTCGGTGCCATCCAGACGACGACCCTTCAAGAGCCTTGGGAGCAGAGCGAGTTCGTACGGCGGACGGCGCGGGAGGCGCGCGTCCCGCTGGTGCGGGCGATACCGGGGGAGCGGCGCCGGGTCGGGCCGCTCGACTGGCGGGTGCTGTGGCCGATGGACGGTCCCGGTCTGGGCGCGGGCGGGCCGAACGACGCGAGCGTCACCCTCTTCGTCCGGACGGCGGGTGGTCCGACACTGCTGCTGCTCGGCGATCTCGAACCGCCCGCCCAGCAGGGCCTGTCGAGGGAGCACCCGTCGCTGCCGCCGGTGGACGTGCTGAAGGTCGCGCACCATGGCTCGGCCTTCCAGGACCCGGGACTGCTGCGGGAGTTGCGGCCCCGGCTGGCCCTGATCTCCTGCGGCAGGGACAACCCGTACGGCCACCCGTCACCGCGTACGGTCGGCGCGCTGCGGGCCGGGGGTGCGGTGGTGATGCGTACGGACACGGACGGCGCGGTCGCGGTGACCGGCGCGGGGGCCGGGCTGCGGGCGGTGCCACGAGGGCCGGGATGACCAGGAGAGACGACGAGGAGAAGGGACGTAACTGGACGTCAGGTACTTGCGGGTAGGTGATCGGCCAAACCCCCTGTGAGCGCCCGTGTTTGCCCTGAACGGCACAAGGGTGATCGAATGCCTAATCGTCAAGGGTCCATGTATTCGGCAACGATGTGATGCCGCGCACGGGCGCCGAGTCCCGAAGGGCACGGGGGTGGGCTGGAATGTTCAGACGTTGGTTCGGCGGGCGTGGGGCCGTCGCGGCGGGGGCCGGGCCGCTCGCGGGCGTGGCGGTGCCACCCACGGCGGGTGTGCTGAGCTGCCGCGTTCTCGATCCCGGCGGCGAACCGGTTCAGCGGGCCGAGTTCGTGCTCAGCGACGGCTTCGGGCGGAAGGTCCTCGGCGGCGAGAGCGATCCCTTCGGCTCGGTCATGGCGACAGTCCCGGCAGGCGAGTACCGGCTCGCGGTCACGGCCGACGGCTACACGCCGTACCACTGCGATGCCGCGGTGAGCGAGAGCGCGCACGCCGGTCTCGGCGACGTGACCCTTCGGCTCGCGACGCCACCGTCACTCCCCGGTCCGGGGGAGTGGGAGATCGAGCCGACGCACTCCCAGATCGGCTTCACCGCGCGCCATATCGGACTGGCGCGAATCCACGGCCGGTTCAACGTGTTCGCCGGAGCCGTGCGGATAGCCGAGCGGATGGACCAGTCCGCGATGCACGTCATCATCGACGCCTCGTCCATCGACACCAACGTCCGGATGCGCGACGACCATCTGCGCTCGGCGGACTTCCTCGATGTGGCCAACTACCCGACGCTGGAGTTCTACAGCGAACGCTTCGTCCACCGGGGCGGCGGCAACTGGGCCGTGACCGGCGCGCTGACCCTGCACGGCGTGAGCCGTACGGTCACGCTGGACACCCGTTACCTGGGCACCGGCAGCGGCATGGAGGGCGAGACGCGCGCGGCCTGCCGTGCCACGACCGAGCTGCACCGTGAGGACTTCACGCTCACCTGGCAGACGATGGTCGCCCGTGGCATCGCCGTCGTCGGCTCCAGCATCTCCATCGATCTGGACGTCCAGATCGTCCGCAAGTCCTGAGCCCACTCTGAGCCCCACCCTGAGCCCACCGGCCCCCGCCAAGACCCCCTGGGCCACCGCCCGTCACTTCTCGGGCGGTGCTTCGAGCCACCCCTCGTACTCGGCGGCGAAGGCGTCCAGCGCCACGGGATCGAGCCGCGTCGTCGCGTCCTCGATCACCACCAGCCACTGCGCGTCCTCGGCGTCGTCCTCGCCGGCCAGGGCGTCCCGTACGAGCTGGGGCTCCTCCAACACCCCGAAGCGGTCAACGAGTTCACCCGCCACCTCCTCGGCGGCGTCGCGGTCGGGCAGCACCAGTACATGTCGAACATCGCTCACCCGCCCATTCTCCCGTACCCGGGCGGTACGCGGAGCGCTGTCGGTGGGCCGTGCGATGCTGGACCGCGATGGCCACCAGGAAGACTTCCCCCGACGATCCGCTCGCCCCTCTCACGCTCGCCGTGGGCCAGGAGGACCTGCTGCTGGACCGCGCCGTCCAGCAGGTCGTGGCGGCTGCCCGCGCCGCCGACCCGGACACCGACGTGCGCGACCTCCCCTCCGACCAGCTCCAGCCCGGCACCCTCGCCGAGCTGACGAGCCCGTCGCTCTTCGCCGAGCGCAAGGTCGTCGTCGTACGGAACGCCCACGACCTGTCCGCCGACACGATCAAGGACGTCAAGGCGTATCTCGACGCACCCGCCGAGGAGATCACACTCGTGCTGCTGCACGCGGGCGGTCCCAAGGGCAAGGCCCTGCTCGACGCCGCCCGCAAGGCCGGTGCCCGTGAGGTCCCCTGCGCGAAGACGACCAAGCCCGCCGAGCGGCTGGCCTTCGTACGGTCGGAGTTCCGCGCGCTGGGCCGCTCGGCCACGCCCGAGGCCTGCCAGGCGCTGGTCGACTCGATCGGCAGCGATCTGCGGGAGCTGGCGAGCGCGGTGTCCCAGCTCGTCGCCGACGTCGAGGGCCCCATCGACGACGCCGTCGTCGCCCGCTACTACACGGGCCGCGCCGAGGCGTCCAGCTTCACCGTCGCCGACCGGGCCGTGGAGGGCCGCGCGGCCGACGCGCTCGAAGCGCTGCGCTGGTCGCTGTCGACCGACGTCGCGCCCGTACTGATCACCAGCGCCCTTGCGCAGGGTGTGCGCGCCATCGGCAAGCTCTCGTCGGCGCGGGGCGGCCGTCCCGCCGATCTCGCGCGGGAGCTGGGCATGCCGCCGTGGAAGATCGACAAGGTGCGACAGCAGATGCGCGGCTGGACCCCGGACGGGGTGGCGACGGCGCTGCGCGCGGTCGCTGAGGCCGACGAAGGCGTCAAGGGCGGCGGCGCCGACCCCGAGTACGCGCTGGAGAAGGCCGTCGTGACGGTCGCCCGCGCGGCCCGCGCCGGCCGCTGAGGGCTGTCCCGTCATCATGCCGAAGGCCCCGGTACGCCGTACCGGGGCCTTCGTCGTCAAACCTGGCCGGACCCGCACCCGCGTGGCGAACGCAGTCGTGCGCGGATCCGAAAGACACCGGTCAGGAGCGGTAGAGAGGGCCCGCTGAGTCCGTTCCGGCGGTTGGAATCAAGAGTGAGCAGACAGTCGCTCAGCCCTGGAGGGCGGCAACCTTCGACGCCAGCGCCGACTTCTTGTTGGCGGCGGCGTTCTTGTGGATGACACCCTTCGAGGCAGCCTTGTCGAGCTTGCGCGACGCCTCACGGACGGCCACGTTCGCCGTCTCGACGTCACCGGCGGCGACAGCCTCACGGGCCTTGCGGATCGCGGTCTTGAGCGACGACTTGACGGCCTTGTTGCGCAGGCGCGCCTTCTCGTTGGTCTTGTTCCGCTTGATCTGGGACTTGATGTTCGCCACGAAACGCCTTTTCAGGTTCGATGATCTTTGAATGAGCGCCCGCGCCGAGACGGCAGCAGACACAGCTGACCACGCTACCAGTGACCGCCCGACCGGCCCAAACCGGGCGCAGCCCCGTACCCGTGGGACGATGGAGCCTACGTATCGATCCGATGTCGACCCGAGACGAGACGCCGCGCGTCTCAAGAATCAGGACCCTGCGTGCCCGCGACCCCTACCAACGTGCCCGAGCCGAGCCGTACGGACCCGGCGCTGCTCCGTAATTTCTGCATCATCGCGCACATCGACCACGGCAAGTCGACGCTCGCCGACCGGATGCTCCAGCTGACCGGCGTGGTCGACCAGCGGCAGATGCGTGCCCAGTATCTCGACCGGATGGACATCGAACGCGAGCGCGGCATCACGATCAAGTCCCAGGCGGTCCGGCTGCCGTGGGCCCCCAACGAGGGTCCGGACAAGGGCACCACCCATGTCCTGAACATGATCGACACTCCGGGCCATGTGGACTTCACCTACGAGGTGTCCCGCTCGCTCGCCGCCTGCGAGGGCACGATCCTCCTGGTGGACGCCGCGCAGGGCATCGAGGCGCAGACCCTGGCCAACCTCTATCTGGCGATGGAGAACGACCTCACCATCGTCCCGGTGCTCAACAAGATCGACCTGCCGGCCGCGCAGCCCGAGAAGTTCTCCGAGGAGCTGGCGAACCTCATCGGCTGTCAGCCGGAGGACGTGCTCAAGGTCTCCGCGAAGACCGGCGTCGGCGTCGACGTCCTGCTCGACCGGGTCGTCAAGGACGTGCCCCCGCCGGTCGGTGTCGCCGACGCCCCGGCGCGCGCGATGATCTTCGACTCGGTGTACGACTCCTACCGGGGCGTCGTCACCTACGTACGTGTCATCGACGGTCAGCTCAACAAACGCGAGCGCATCCGGATGATGTCCACCGGCGCCACCCACGAACTGCTGGAGATCGGTGTCTCCTCGCCCGAGATGACCCCGGCCGACGGTCTCGGTGTGGGCGAGGTCGGCTATCTCATCACCGGGGTGAAGGACGTCAGGCAGTCCAAGGTCGGTGACACGATCACCTCCTTCGCCAAGGGCGCGACCGAGGCGCTGGGCGGCTACAAGGACCCCAAGCCGATGGTGTTCTCCGGTCTCTATCCGCTGGACGGCTCGGACTACCCCGAGCTGCGCGACGCCCTCGACAAGCTCCAGCTCAACGACGCGGCCCTGGTCTACGAGCCGGAGACCTCGGCGGCTCTCGGCTTCGGTTTCCGCGTCGGCTTCCTCGGGCTCCTGCACCTCGACGTGATCCGCGAGCGGCTGGAGCGCGAGTTCAACCTCGACCTGATCGCGACCGCGCCGAACGTCGTCTACCGGGTGGAGATGGAGGACGGCAAGGAGCACACCGTCACCAACCCGAGCGAGTTCCCCGAGGGGAAGATCGACTCGGTGCACGAGCCGGTCGTCCGCGCCACGATCCTCGCGCCCAGCGAGTTCATCGGCTCGATCATGGAGCTCTGCCAGACCCGCCGCGGCACGCTCCTCGGCATGGACTATCTCTCCGCCGACCGGGTGGAGATCCGCTACACCCTCCCGCTGGCCGAGATCGTCTTCGACTTCTTCGACCAGCTGAAGTCGAAGACCCGTGGCTATGCGTCGCTGGATTACGAGCCCACCGGCGAGCAGAGCGCCCAGCTCGTCAAGGTCGACATCCTGCTGCACGGCGACAAGGTCGACGCCTTCTCCGCCATCACGCACCGGGACCAGGCGTACGCGTACGGCGTACGGCTCGTCGCCAAGCTCAGGGAGCTCATCCCGCGCCAGGCCTTCGAGGTGCCCATCCAGGCGGCCATCGGATCCCGGGTCATCGCCCGTGAGACGATCCGCGCCATCCGTAAGGACGTCCTCGCCAAGTGCTACGGCGGAGACATCTCCCGGAAGCGCAAGCTGCTGGAGAAGCAGAAGGAGGGCAAGAAGCGGATGAAGATGGTCGGCAGCGTGGAGGTCCCGCAGGAGGCGTTCATCGCGGTGCTGTCGAGCGACGAATCGTCCGGCAAGAAGAAGTGACCCCGGGCGTACGGCGGGTTACGGCCGGGGGTGACGGGGAAGTGACTCGCGAGTAGGGCCGGTCGGGTCCGGGCGCTCAGGCGCGCGGGCCCGACGGCCGTTCACGGTCGGGTTCGTTATGAAGCGGCTCCCCGCGTCCCCTTACGTACCGGGCGGGTCCGCTCTAGTCTGATCACTGCTCGATGGTTACTCGCCAGTTACAACAAGCCAGTCGCGCAAGCATTGCGGGGCCCGGAGGACGTCGTGAGCGACACAAAGACCTTGATCGAGAATCGGCCGCCGTCAGTGGCGACTCTCTTCATTGAGCGCGTGGCGGCCACGCCCGACGCGGAGGCGTACCGCTATCCGGTCCCTCCCGCCACCGGTCAGGGCCCCGCCGACTGGAAGTCCCTGAGCTGGGGCCAGGCGGCCGTACGGGTGTACGCGATGGCCGCCGGTCTGATCGCGCTGGGCGTACGGCCCGAGGAGCGCGTCGCGCTCGCCGCCGCCACCCGGGTCGAGTGGATCCTCGCCGACCTCGGTGTGATGTGCGCGGGCGCCGCGACCACGACTGTCTACCCCTCGACGAACGCCGAGGAGTGCGCGTACATCCTCGGCGACTCCGGGAGCCGCGTCCTCATCGCGGAGGACGGCGTGCAGCTCGCCAAGGCGCGCGAGCGACGGGCCGAGCTCCCGAATCTCGCCCATGTCGTGGTGATCGAGGCGGCGGACGCGAAGCCCGCCGATGGCGACCCGGACGGCTGGGTGCTCTCCCTCGCCGACCTGGAGGAGCTCGGGACGAAGCACCTTCGGGAGCACCCCCAGGCCGTCAAGGAGCGGGTCGGGGAGATCAGGGCCGACAAGCTCGCCACCCTCATCTACACCTCGGGCACCACCGGCCGCCCCAAGGGTGTTCGGCTGCGGCACGACAACTGGTCCTACATGGCGAAGGCCATCGCGGGTACCGGGCTCATCGCCAAGGACGACGTCCAGTACCTCTGGCTGCCGCTGGCGCACGTCTTCGGCAAGGTGCTGACCTCCGGCCAGATCGAGGTCGGCCATGTCACCGCCGTCGACGGCCGCGTCGACAAGATCATCGAGAATCTGCCGGTGGTGCGCCCGACCTACATGGCGGCGGTGCCCCGCATCTTCGAGAAGGTCTACAACGGGGTCGCGGCCAAGGCACGCGCCGGCGGCGGCGCGAAGTACAAGATCTTCCAGTGGGCCGCGGAGGTCTCGCGCGAGTACGCCAAGGTCAGCCAGGACAACTTCCGGCACACCGGCACCGCTTCGGCGCCCTTCGGTCTGCGCGCCAAGCACTCCGTCGCCGACAGACTCGTCTACGCCAAGCTCCGCGAGGCGTTCGGTGGCCGGCTGCGCGCCGCGATCTCCGGATCAGCCGCCCTCGCTCCCGACATCGGCTTCTTCTTCTCCGGCGCCGGAATCCACATCCTGGAGGGCTACGGCCTCACCGAGTCCAGCGCCGCCAGCTTCGTCAACCCGGGCGAGGCATACCGCACCGGCACCGTCGGCAAGCCGCTGCCCGGCTGCGAGGTCCGGATCGCCGACGACGGCGAGATCATGCTGCGCGGCCCCGGCATCATGGACGGCTACCACGGGCTGCCCGAGAAGACCGTCGAAGTCCTCGAATCCGACGGCTGGCTCCACACCGGCGACATCGGTGAGCTGTCGGTCGACGGCTATCTGCGGATCACCGACCGCAAGAAGGACCTGATCAAGACGTCCGGGGGCAAGTACATCGCACCGGCCGAGGTCGAGGGCCAGTTCAAGGCGGTGTGCCCGTACGTCTCGAACATCCTGGTGCACGGCGCCGACCGGAACTTCTGCACCGCGCTCATCTCGCTGGACGAACCGGCCCTGCTCGGCTGGGCGGCGGAGAACGGTATGGAGGGCACCTCGTACGCGGACGTCGTCGCGTCGCCGCGGACGCGCGAGCTCATCGAGGGCTATGTGAAGGAGCTCAACGAGGGCCTTCAGCGCTGGCAGACGATCAGGAAGTTCCGGCTGCTGCCGCGCGACCTGGACATCGAGCACGGCGAGCTGACGCCGAGTCTGAAGCTCAAGCGGCCGGTCGTGGAGCGGGAGTACAAGTACCTGCTGGACGAGATGTACGAGGGCGCGCGGGAGGCGTAGAGGCACATACGCGTCGTACATGAGTACGAGGGCGGGGCCGGCGGCCGGGATCTACGGCTGAAGGCTCCGTCCGCGGCGTAATTCCCGCAGTATGTTGTCGAGCCCGGCCACATGGTCGCGCAGCGCGGCCAGTTCGCCGGGGCCGCCGTCGTGACCGACCGGACCCTCGTCGCCGAGCATCGACCCGATCGCGGCGAGCCGGTGGCCCATCTCCGCGAGCCGTGCGTGGTCCTGGGCCTGCAGGGCTTCCAACTGGCGGTTCTTGCGGTGCAGTTCGAGGAAGACCGTCACCTTGGCGCGCAGTACCCAGGGGTCGAACGGCTTCGGGATGAAGTCCGCCGCCCCGGTCGCGTAGCCGCGGAACGTGAACCCGCTGTCGGTGTCGCCGCCGGTCAGGAAGATGATCGGGACGTCCTTCGCCTGGTCCAGCCGCTTGATGCCGGCGGCGGTGTCGAAGCCGTCCATGCCCGGCATCCGTACGTCCAGCAGAACCAGCGCGAACCGCTCGCGACGCAGGGCCCGCATCGCCTCCTCGCCCGAACGGGCCCGCACCAGTGGGGCGTTGAGGGATGTCAGAACGGCTTCGAGTGCGAGAAGATTCTCCTCCATGTCGTCGACCAGGAGGATTCCCGCGCGGTCCGCGACAAGGGTGTCAGTGGCTTGCCGGGTGGGTATCTGGGTGCTCATCGTGGGTGGCGTCCGAATAGATTGAGGCCGGGACTGGGGGATCCTGATGCGTAGTGTGTCGGGGGTACGGCGGCCGGGAAGTGGCCTCTGAGCTCCGTGCTTCGCTCAATTCTTCGCCCGCTTCTTCGCCCGTTTCGATGACTCGACGCGTATGGGCACGCTCAGTCTGTCACTCTGTCGGGGTCGTAAGCGGCGCAACGAAAGAAACAACCAGGAGCCGCACGTGGTGCCTACAGGGGACCGTCGGAACCCGAAAGATCCGGAAGTGCCGACTCTGACAGTGAGTTGGGCGTTCCGTAACGACGAGCGACGCACGGCACGCACCAGTCTGCCGGGCAACCCGCTCGCGCCGTCCGCCGCGCGCCGGTTCGTGCGCGCGGCGCTCGCCGAGTGGACGAGCCTCGGGCTGCTCACCGCCTGCGCCCTCTGCCAGGGCGAGGCGCGGTGCCCACCGGGTGAGCACAGCTCCGACGTGCTGGCCGACGACGCGGTGTTGATCGTCGACGAACTGGTCACCAACGCCGTCGTGCACGCGGGCACCAACGTCGAACTGCTCTGCCGTCTGGAAGCGCCGCTGGAGCCGGCGGCCGAGGCACCCGACGCGACGCCCGGTCCTGACGGCGCGCCCGTCCCGCTGCCCGAGCCGGACGCGGACGCGGAGCGGGAGTCCGCCGCCCTCGTCATCGAGGTGTCCGACCACCACCCCGCCCGCTCCGTGCGCAGCGACGCGCACGGGCCTGCGGGCGGCGGCGCCCCCGACTACGGCCGTGGCCTCCAGCTCATCGCCGCCCTCGCGGAACGCTGGGGCATCACGTACCGCACCGGCCTCAAGACCGTCTG
Source organism: Streptomyces sp. NBC_01716 (assembly GCF_036248275.1). Lineage (NCBI taxonomy): Bacteria > Bacillati > Actinomycetota > Actinomycetes > Kitasatosporales > Streptomycetaceae > Streptomyces > Streptomyces sp. NBC_01716. The sequence continues at coordinate 6,005,033 of NZ_CP109181.1, forward strand.
GGCCCGGCTCCCGCTCGACGGGCCGGCCACCGAGGCCGCATCCGGCACCGACACGGCCGCCGGAGCCAACGGGGTCGTCGGCGAACCCGCCCTGCGCCGCGGGCTGCGCGCCGCCGAGATCCTCGCCGCCGCACCGCACGGCATACCGCGCGAGGACCCGGACTGGATCAGCCGGGGCGCCCTCTCCTTCCTCGCCGAAGCCTCCGACCTGCTCGCCGGCCAGCTCGACGAGGACTTGGTCGCCGCGCTCGCCGGGCAACTGCTCGTGCCCCGGCTCGCCGACTGGTGCGCGATCTGGCTCGACGGCGAGGGCGAAGGGCACGGCAGGGCGGGCACACCGCGGCTCGCCCGCGTCTGGCACGCCGACGAGTCCCGCATCGAACCGCTGCGCGCCCTTCTGGAGAAGGAGCCGCCGCGGCTGCTCGACCCCCGGCGCGGAGAGGACGGCGGGGGCGGCGGTACCGGCGGGCGTAACGTTCCTGTGCCCGTCCCCTGGCCCGGCTCGGGCCAGACCGGCGCGCACGACGGCGCGGCCGTCGCGTGCCGGCTCGTCGCCAACGGCCGCCCTCTCGGCACCCTCGTCCTCGGGCGGCGCCGGCTCGCCCGGATGCCCGACGAAGTGATCGCGCTCATCGAGGACTTCGCCCGCCGCGTCGCCCTCGCGATCGGCGCCGCCCGCCGCTACACCCGGCAGGCCACCATCAGCCGAATCCTGCAACGCAGCCTGCTGCCCAGCCAGGTCGCCCGGATCCCGGGCGTCGAGAGCCACCTCGTGTACGAGCCCGCCGACGACGGCGTGGTCGGCGGCGACTTCTACGACGTCTTCCCCGCGCCGCCAGGCGGACGCTGGTGCTTCATGCTCGGCGACGTCCAGGGCAGCGGCCCCGAGGCCGCCGTCGTCACCGGTCTCGCCCGGCCCTGGCTGCGGCTCCTCGCCCGCGAGGGGTACGGCGTCGGCGAGGTCCTCGACCGGCTCAACCGGCTCCTGCTCGACGACGCGATGGAAGCCGCCGAAGCCGCCGCTCTGATGGTCGCCGTCGCGGGCGGGCAGGACCTGACGGGCGGGGACGGCGCCCTCCCCGGACTCAGCGATCTCGGCCCGCTCAGTGACATGGGCGACATCCGTGACATCGGCGACATCGAGCAGAGCGCCGGGGACGGCGGGCGCGGCGGCGGACTCGCCGACGGCGGCCAGTCGCGCTTCCTCTCCCTCCTCTACGGAGAGCTCGCGCCGCTCCCCGGCACCGGCGGCGGCGCGCGCTGCACCCTCGCGAGCGCGGGCCACCCGCTGCCGCTGCTGCTGAAGCCCGACGGGACGGTGAGCGTGGCGGCGGAGCCGCAGCTGCTCCTCGGGGTCGACGAGAACGTCGCGTACGAGAGCCTCAGCTTCGACCTGGCGTCGGGGGACACGCTCCTGTGCGTCACCGACGGCGTCACCGAGCGCCGCTCGGGGCGGCTGCTCCTGGACGACGACGACGGTCTCGCCGCGATCCTGGCGGGCTGCACGGGGTTGAGCGCGCAGGGTGTCGCCGAACGGATTCGACGCGCCGTGCACGACTTCGATCCGAGTCCGCCGTCGGACGATCTGGCGATGCTGGTGCTGCGCGCGGAGTAGTCCCGGCGTCCGGCGGGGACACCGCCGCCGTGCGGGACACTGGGGGCATGCCTTCCGCTCTGCCCGACGGTGACCCCATGCCCGAGTCCGGCGCGCTGCCCGCGCACGCCCTGGAGGGTGCGGGGGACCGGCCGCTCGGCTTCTATCTGCACGTGCCGTACTGCGCCACCCGCTGCGGCTACTGCGACTTCAACACCTACACCGCGACGGAGCTGCGCGGCTCGGGCGGCGTCCTGGCGTCCCGCGACAACTACGCCGACACCCTGACCGACGAGATCCGGCTCGCCCGCAAGGTCCTCGGCGACGACTCCCGGCCCGTCCGCACCGTCTTCGTCGGCGGCGGTACGCCCACGCTGCTCGCCGCGTCCGACCTCGTACGGATGCTGGGCGCCGTACGCGACGAGTTCGGCCTCGCGGACGACGCCGAGGTCACCACCGAGGCGAACCCGGAGTCCGTCGGCCCCGAGTACCTCGCGGAGCTCCGCGCGGGCGGCTTCAACCGGATCTCCTTCGGTATGCAGAGCGCGAAGCGGCACGTGCTCCAGGTCCTCGACCGCACGCACACCCCCGGACGGCCCGAGGCGTGCGTCGCGGAGGCCCACGCGGCCGGGTTCGACCATGTGAACCTCGACCTGATCTACGGCACGCCCGGGGAGACCGACGACGACTGGCGCGATTCGCTGGCGGCGGCGGTGGGGGCGGGGCCCGACCATGTGTCGGCGTACGCGCTCATCGTCGAGGAGGGCACGGGGCTCGCCCGCCGGATCCGCCGGGGCGAGATCCCCATGACCGACGACGACGAGCACGCGGACCGGTACCTGATCGCGGACGAGACGCTGGCGGCGGCCGGGTTCTCCTGGTACGAGGTCTCCAACTGGGCCACCACGCCGGCCGGCCGCTGCCTGCACAACGAGCTGTACTGGCGCGGGGCGGACTGGTGGGGCGCGGGTCCCGGCGCCCACAGCCACGTGGGCGGGGTCCGGTGGTGGAACGTGAAGCACCCGGGGGCGTACGCGGCGGCGCTGGCGGAGGGGCGGTCGCCGGGGGCGGGCCGGGAGCTCCTCACGGCGGAGGACCGGCGCGTGGAGCGCATCCTGCTGGAGCTGCGGCTGTCGGAGGGCGTGGAGCTGTCCCTGCTGCGGCCTGCGGGGCTGGCGGCTGCGGGGCGGGCGCTGGGCGAGGGGCTGCTGTCGGCGGGGCCGTACGGGGAAGGGCGGGCGGTGCTGACGCTGCGGGGGAGGTTGCTGGCGGACGCGGTGGTGCGGGATCTGGTGGATTGAGGGGGGTGCCGTCCGGCGGTTCGCGGGGTTGTTGGGTTGCGGGTTCGTTGCCGGGGGCGGGGGTCGGGGCCTCCGGAGGGGTATGTCCGGACGGCGTGATTTACGGCGCGTGCCCCGTTCGTTGGACCCGATGTGCCCCTGTTGTTCACGCGCCACAAATCAGCCTGAGTGTCCGAACACACCCCTCCTGCGACCCCGCCCCCCTCAGGCCGTCGCGTGGCGCTGTTCAAGCCCCGTACCGGCACCCGGACACCGACCCGCACCACCGACCCCGCCGGAGGCGACCCCAGACCCGCAAACCGCTACTCGCGCGGGGGGTCCGTCACGAAGTCGATCAACTCCTCCACCCGGCCCAGCAGCGCCGGTTCCAGGTCCCGGTAGCTTCGGACCGAGGACAGGATTCGCTGCCACGCCGCACCGGTGTTTTCCGGCCAGCCCAGGGACCGGCACACCCCCGTCTTCCAGTCCTGGCCGCGCGGAATCGTCGGCCAGGCCGCGATGCCCACCGAGGACGGCTTCACCGCCTCCCAGACGTCGATGTACGGGTGCCCCACGACCAGTACGTCGTCCCCGGTGACCTGCTCCGCCAGGCGGGACTCCTTGGAGCCGGGCACCAGGTGGTCCACCAGGACGCCGAGCCGCGCGTCAGGTGCCGGGGCGAACTCCGCGACGATCGCCGGGAGGTCGTCGATGCCCTCCAGATACTCCACGACCACGCCCTCTATACGGAGGTCGTCGCCCCAGACCCGCTCGACCAGTTCCGCGTCGTGCCGCCCTTCTACGTAGATACGCCCCGCACGGGCGACCCGCGCCCGCGCGCCGGGGACGGCTACCGAGCCGGAGGCCGTGCGGGTGGGCCGGGCCGGGCCGCCGGCGGTTGGCCGGACCAGGGTGACGGCCTGGCCTTCGAGCAGGAACCCGCGCGCCACCAGCGGGAACACCCGGTGCTTGCCGAAGCGGTCCTCCAGGGTGACCGTCGGCCCCTCGGCCGTCTTCTCGCAGCGGATCACCGCGCCGCAGAAGCCCGTCGACACCTCCTCGACCACCAGATCCGGCTCGGCGGGCACCTCCGGCACCGGCTTCGAGCGCTTCCAGGGCGGGGTCAGATCGGGGCTGTAGCTGCGCATCCCCAGACGATATCCGGGCTCACGCCGTGCCGAAACGTGCGGCGAGCGCGCCCCGCTGGGCCCGTACGAACGCCGCGTCGACGGCCGCGCCATGGCCGGGAACGTACACCGCGTCCCCGCCGCCCAGCGCCAGCAGCCGATCGAGGGCGGCAGGCCAGCGGGCGGGAATCGCGTCGTCGCCCGCCTGGGGTTCGCCCGACTCCTCGACCAGGTCGCCGCAGAAGACGATCTCCCGGTCGCCCGGGACGAGCAGGGCCAGATCGTGCCCGGAGTGCCCGGGGCCGACATTGGCGAGAAGTACCTGTCGCCCGCCGAGATCGAGCGTCCACTCGCCCGTTACGGGATGGTCCGGCACCACCAGTACGTCCACCGCCGTCGCGGCTTCGGAGGCGGGTACGCCGTGCCGTACGGCCGTGGCGCGCAGGCTCTCCCGGTCGCGGAGCAGCAGCTCGCCCAGGCCGACCGCCCCGTAGATCTCCGCCCCCGAGAAGGCCGCCGTGCCCAGGACGTGGTCGAAGTGGGGATGACTGAGCGCGATATGGGTGACGCGCCTGCCGCACAGCGCTTGCGCCTGCGCGCGGATCTCCGAGCCCTCGCGGAGCGTCGAGCCCGTGTCGTACAGAAGGACGGCGTCCGCGCCCACGACAAGCCCGACCGTCGCATCCCAGCCAGGCAGCCGCCGTCTGCCGACCCCCGGAGCCAGTCGTTCCCAGCCGTGCTCTTCCCAACGGACGTCCATACGGCGACGCTATCGGTGGGGCGGGCGGTGCCGCGCGGTAGCGTGACCGGTCGGCCTTGCTAGGGGCGTACCTCACGGCCGTACACTGGCCCGGGGAATGCTGGCACTCCCGCGCATCGAGTGCCAAGCCGGATCCGAGGAACCAGAGCTGGAGGTGTGCGCGATGCTGAGCGAACGCAGGCTTGAGGTGCTGCGCGCCATCGTCCAGGACTATGTCGGCACCGAGGAGCCCGTCGGCTCCAAGGCGCTCACCGAGCGGCACAAGCTCGGTGTCTCCCCGGCCACCGTCCGTAACGACATGGCGGTGCTGGAGGACGAGGGCTTCATCGCCCAGCCCCACACCAGTGCGGGGCGTATTCCGACGGACAAGGGCTACCGGCTCTTCGTCGACCGGCTGGCGGGCGTCAAGCCGCTCTCGGCGCCGGAGCGCAGGGCCATCCAGAACTTTCTCGACAGTGCCGTCGATCTGGACGACGTGGTGGGCCGTACGGTGCGGCTGCTCGCGCAGCTGACCCGGCAGGTCGCGGTCGTGCAGTACCCCTCGCTGACCCGCTCGACGGTGCGGCATGTGGAACTGCTCTCGCTGGCCCCCGCGCGGCTGATGCTGGTTCTGATCACCGACACCGGCCGGGTCGAGCAGCGCATGATCGACTGTCCGGTGCCGTTCGGCGACACGTCGCTGGCGGACCTGCGGGCCCGGCTCAACGCCCGGGTCGTGGGGCGCCGGTTCTCCGACGTGCCGCTGCTGGTGCAGGAGTTGCCCGACTCCTTCGACCTGGAGGACCGGGGCACGGTGTCCACGGTCCTCGCGACGCTTCTGGAGACGCTGGTCGAGGAGACCGAGGAGCGGCTGATGATCGGCGGCACCGCCAATCTGACGCGCTTCGGGCACGACTTCCCCCTGACAATCCGGCCTGTGCTGGAGGCACTTGAGGAGCAGGTCGTGCTCCTCAGGCTCCTCGGCGAGGCCGAGGACTCAGGCATGACCGTACGAATCGGGCACGAGAACGCCCACGAGGGCCTCAACTCCACGTCCGTCGTCGCGGTCGGCTACGGTTCGGGCGACGAGGCAGTCGCCAAACTCGGCGTGGTCGGACCGACCCGCATGGACTACCCCGGAACGATGGGAGCGGTACGCGCAGTGGCACGTTACGTCGGACAGATCCTGGCGGAGTCGTAAGTGGCCACGGACTACTACGCCGTACTCGGCGTACGCCGCGACGCATCACAGGACGAGATCAAGAAGGCATTCCGCAGGCTCGCCCGCGAGCTGCACCCGGATGTCAATCCCGATCCCAAGACGCAGGAGCGCTTCAAGGAGATCAACGCCGCGTACGAGGTGTTGTCGGACCCGCAGAAGAAGCAGGTCTACGACCTCGGCGGCGACCCGCTCTCGCAGGCGGGCGGCGGTGCCGGCGGCTTCGGTGCCGGTGGCTTCGGCAACTTCTCGGACATCATGGACGCGTTCTTCGGGACGTCGCAGCAGCGTGGGCCGAGGTCGCGGACGCGGCGCGGCCAGGACGCGATGATCCGGCTGGAGATCGACCTCAACGAGGCCGCCTTCGGTACGACGAAGGACATCCAGGTAGACACGGCGGTCGTCTGTACGACCTGCTCGGGCGAGGGCGCCGCACCCGGCACCTCCGCGCAGACCTGTGACATGTGCCGCGGTCGCGGTGAGGTCTCGCAGGTCACGCGGTCCTTCCTGGGCCAGGTCATGACCTCGCGGCCGTGCCCGCAGTGCCAGGGCTTCGGTACGGTCGTGCCGACCCCCTGCCCCGAGTGCGCGGGCGACGGCCGTATCCGCTCGCGCCGCACGCTCACGGTCAAGATCCCCGCGGGCGTCGACAACGGCACCCGTATCCAGCTCTCGGGTGAGGGCGAGGTCGGGCCAGGTGGCGGTCCGGCGGGCGATCTGTACGTCGAGATCCATGAGCTGCCGCACACGGTGTTCCAGCGCCGCGGCGACGATCTGCACTGCACGGTCACCATCCCGATGACCGCGGCGTCCCTGGGCACCCAGTGCCCGCTGGAGACGCTGGACGGGGTCGAGGACATCGACGTACGGCCGGGCACCCAGTCCGGCCAGTCGATCCCGCTCCACGGCCGTGGCATCACGCATCTGCGCGGCGGTGGCCGGGGCGACCTGATCGTCCATGTCGAGGTCATGACCCCGGCGAAACTCGACCCGGAGCAGGAGCGGTTGCTGCGGGAGCTGGCGAAGCTCAGGGGCGAGGAACGGCCCACCGGCCAGTTCCAACCGGGACAGCAGGGCCTCTTCTCCCGGCTGAAGGACGCGTTCAACGGTCGTTAGACCGTCCCCTCGGCCGCCGGAGGGCCTGCTCAGGGCCCCTCTGGCGGCCGAGGACGAACCGGCACCGAGGCTCCACGGCCGACATGGCACCATGCGTGCATGTCCTCCGTGTTGACCGATCTCTGCCGGTATCCGATCGTGCAGGCGCCCATGGCCGGCGGCGCGTCCGGCCCGCAGCTGGTCGCGGCCGTCGGGGACGCCGGCGGACTCGGATTCCTCGCCGCCGGTTACAAGACCGCCGACGGGATGTACGAAGAGGTCAAGCAGCTCCGGGGGCTCAGCTCGGCCCCGTTCGGGATCAATCTGTTCATGCCGCAGCCGCATCACGACGACCACGCCGCCGTGGATCTCTACCGCGAACAGCTGGCCGGTGAGGCGACCTGGTACGAGACGCCGCTCGGCGACCCCGACGCGGGCGGCGACGACGGGTACGAGGCCAAGCTCGCGATACTGCTCGACGATCCCGTCCCCGTCGTGTCGTTCACCTTCGGCTGCCCCACGCCCACCACCCTCGACGCTTTCACCCGCGTCGGCACCCTCACCGTCGTCACGGTGACCACACCAGAGGAGGCCCAGACCGCCCAGTGGTCGGGCGCCGACGTCGTCTGCGTCCAGGGCATCGAGGCGGGCGGCCATCAGGGCACGCACCGCGACGACCCCGCCACCGACGGCGCGGGCATCGGGCTGCTGTCGCTCGTGACGCAGGTACGGGACTCCGTACGGCTCCCGGTCATCGCGGCCGGCGGACTCATGCGCGGCGGCCAGATCGCCGCCGTACTGGCCGCGGGCGCCGACGCCGCGCAGTTCGGCACCGCCTTCCTCGTCTGCCCGGAGTCCGGCGCCCACGCGCTCCACAAGCAGGCCATGACCAACCCGCTGTTCACCCGCACCGAACTCACCCGCGCCTTCTCCGGCCGGCCCGCGCGCGGTCTCGTCAACCGCTTCATGCGCGAACACGGCCCGTACGCCCCGCCCGCGTACCCGGAGGTGCACCACCTGACCGCCGGACTGCGCAGGGCCGCCGCCAAGGTCGGCGACCCCCAGGGCATGGCCCTGTGGGCCGGCCAGGGCCACCGGATGGCCCGCGCTCTGCCCGCCGGGCAGCTCGTCGAGGTCCTCGCCGACGAACTCGAAGCCACCCGCGCCTCGTTGACCCTGGGGAACGCCTCATGACCGCACCTGTCTTCGTCGTCGACACCGCCGTCGCCCTGCGGCCGGGCACGGTCACGCTGGACGGCCCCGAGGGCCGCCACGCCGTCTCCGTAAGGAGGCTGCGCGCCGGGGAGGAGGTGGTCCTCACCGACGGCGCGGGCACCGGCGCCCACGGGACGGTCGAGGCCGTCCACGGCAAGGACCGGCTGGACGTCGCGGTCACCGGCGTACGGACCGAGGACGAGCCCCGGCCCCGTATCACCGTCGTCCAGGCGCTGCCCAAGGGCGACCGCGGCGAGGTGTCCGTCGAGACGATGACCGAGACCGGCGTCGACGCGATCGTGCCCTGGCAGGCCGCGCGCTGCGTCACGCAGTGGAGGGGCGAACGGGGTGCCAAGTCCCTGGCGAAATGGCGCGCGACCGCGCGCGAGGCGGGCAAGCAGTCCCGCAGGATCCGCTTCCCCGACGTCGCGGAGGCGATGACCTCCAAAGAGGTCGCGGCGCTGCTGGCCGGAGCCGACTTCGCCGCCGTCCTGCACGAGGAGGGCAGCGAGCCCCTGGCCACCGCCGAACTCCCCGCCGCCGGGAGCATCGTGCTCGTCGTCGGACCCGAGGGCGGCGTCTCCCCGGACGAACTGGCGCTCTTCGCGGACGCCGGGGCCACCGCGTACCGGCTCGGCCGCACCGTGCTGCGCACCTCCACCGCCGGCACGGCCGCGTGCGCGCTGCTGCTGGCCCGTACGGGCCGCTGGTCCTGACCGGGGGACACGCTCCGGGGGCGGATAGCATGCCTCCGTACGGAAGTGACCAGGGGCGACCGGCCGACCGATGAGGAGACCCGGACCATGGCGGGAGAACGACAGGCCGACTGCCTGTTCTGCAAGATCGTCGCCGGGGAGGTGCCGGCCACCGTCGTACGCGAGACGGACACCACCGTGGCCTTCAGGGACATCAACCCGCAGGCTCCCACGCATGTTCTGGTGATCCCCAAGGTCCACTACCCGGACGTGGCCACGCTCGCCGCCGCCGAGCCGCAGATCACCGCCGACATCCTGCGTGAGTCCGCCGAGGTCGCCGCCGAGGACAAGACCGTGGGCAGCGGCTACCGGATCGTCTTCAACACCGGCAGCGGCGCCGGCCAGACGGTCTTCCACGCGCACGCCCACGTCCTGGGCGGCCGCGGCCTCAACTGGCCCCCCGGGTAGGCCCCCACCTTGTCCGTACGAGAACTCGTCGTCCTCGGCACCGCCAGCCAGGTCCCCACGCGGCACCGCAACCACAACGGCTATCTGCTGCGCTGGGACGGCGAAGGCATCCTCTTCGACCCCGGGGACGGCACCCAGCGCCAGATGTCGCGCGCCGGAGTCGCGGCGTACGACATCAACCGGATCTGCGTCACCCACTTCCACGGCGACCACTCGCTCGGCCTCGCCGGGGTGATCCAGCGCATCAACCTGGACCGCGTCCCGCACGAGGTCACCGCGCACTACCCGGCGAGCGGACACGTCTTCTTCAGGAGGCTGCGGTACGCGACGGCGTACCGCGAGACCGTCGGGGTCACCGAGGCGCCCGTCGACGCCGACGGCGTGCTCGCCAGGACCGGCTCGTACACCCTCCGGGCGCACAAGCTCTCGCACCCCGTCGAGTCCTACGGCTACCGGATCACCGAGCCCGACGGGCGCAGGATGCTCCCGGAACGTCTCGCCGCGCACGGCATCAAGGGGCCCGACGTGGGGCGTCTCCAGCGGGACGGGGAGCTGCGCGGGGTCACGCTCGCCGATGTGAGCGAGGAGCGCAGGGGCCAGCGTTTCGCGTTCGTCATGGACACCCGGCTCTGCGACGGCGTGCACGCGCTGGCCGACGGCTGCGACATGCTGGTCATCGAGTCCACGTTCCTCGACGAGGACGGTCAACTGGCCGAGGAACACGGGCATCTGACCGCCGGTCAGGCGGGCGCGGTGGCGCGGGAGGCCGGCGTACGGCATCTCGTACTGACGCACTTCTCGCAGCGCTACTCCGACCCCGCGGAGTTCGAGCGGCAGGCCAGGGTGGCCGGTTACGAGGGCGAGCTGACCGTCGCGGCGGACCTCGTACGCGTACCGCTGCCCAAGCGCTCCGGCTGACCGCCGCGGCCCGCGCCCCGGCCCCGGCCGGCGGCAGCCCCCACGGCCTGCCCTCGCGCCGACTGTCAGTGCCATCGGGCACACTGTCCGGATCCGTACGCCGATCCGGGAGCGCGACCGTGACCCCAACCGAAGGAACGCCGCAGCGGCACACCGCCGATGTCGACCCGCTGGGCGCCCTGCGCGCCCCGGACGACCCCGACTGCGACGTCTACCTGACGGGCACGGTCTTCCTCGACATCATCTTCACGGGCCTCGCCAGCGCCCCCGTGCGCGGCACCGAGTCCTGGGCCAGGGGCATGGGTTCGAGCCCCGGCGGCATCGCCAACATGGCCAGCGCGCTGGCCCGGCTGGGGCTGCGCACGTCGCTCGCCGCGGCCTTCGGCGACGACCACTACGGGGAGTACTGCTGGGACGCCCTGGAGCAGGGCGAGGGCATCGACCTCTCCCGCTCCCGCACGGTTCCCGGCTGGCACTCGCCGGTCACCGTCTCCATGGCGTACGAGGGCGAGCGCACGATGGTCTCGCACGGTCACGAGGCGCCGCCGCCGGAGGGCGCCCTGCCCGAGTGCCCGCCACGCGCGCGTGCGGCCGTCGCCGCGCTCACACCGGGCCGCGGCGACGGGTGGATCGCCCGCGCCGCGGGGCACGGGGCGCGGGTCTTCGCGGACGTGGGGTGGGACGACACCGGCCGCTGGGACCTGGCGGGCCTGCCCGACCTGGCGCACTGCGAGGCGTTTCTGCCCAACGCCGAGGAGGCGATGCGCTACACCCGCACCGACTGCCCGAAGGCCGCCGCGCGGGCGCTCGCCGAGGTGGTGCCGCTGGTGGTGGTGACCCTGGGCGCCGAGGGGGCGTACGCGGTGGACAGCGCCGCCGGCACGACCGCGGAGGTGCCGGCCATCGATGTGGAGGCGCTCGATCCGACGGGCGCGGGGGACGTGTTCGTGGCCGGGTTCGTCACCGGCACCCTCGCCGGCTGGCCGCTCGCCGACCGGCTCGCCTTCTCCGGGCTCACGGCCGCGCTGTCGGTCCAGGAGTTCGGCGGATCGCTGTCGGCGCCCGGCTGGGCGGAGGTGGCCGCGTGGTGGCAGTCCGTACAGGAGCTGCCGGACCAGGATCCGGCGGCGCTGCGCCGGTACGCCTTCCTGGAGGGCCTGGTGCCCGCGCCGACCCGGCCGTGGCCGCTGCGCAGGGCGGTGCCGACGATCGGCTTCGGACGCTCGGCCTGACGGGGGGCATCGGCCCCCCGCGCGGAGCCCCGCGTCAAAAGCCCCCTGTAAAAGCCCTTCGGCCTTGTCAGTGGGGAGTCGTACGCTGGTACCCAGAGGTTGTCGAGCGGCGAGAACCCTGCAACGGGAGGTATGTGCAGGCCACAGTGCCGGCCCATGACTCAGACACCCACAGCCCCTACCGCGCCCGGTCAGGCGCGAGCCCACTTCACCATCCCCGCCAAGCACCCGATGGTGACGATCCTGGGTTCCGGTGACTCGCTGTTGCGCGTGATCGAGAAGGCGTTCCCGGCCGCCGACATCCATGTCCGGGGCAACCAGATCAGCGCCGTGGGCGACGCGGCCGAGGTCGCGCTGATCCAGAGCCTGTTCGACGAGATGATGCTGGTGCTCCGCACCGGTCAGCCGATGACGGAGGACGCAGTGGAACGCTCGATCGCCATGCTCAGGGCGAGCGAGAACGGCGGCGCGGACGGACCCGAGACCCCCGCCGAAGTTCTCACTCAGAACATCGTCTCCAGCCGTGGCCGCACGATCCGCCCCAAGACGCTCAACCAGAAGCGCTATGTGGACGCGATCGACAAGCACACGATCGTCTTCGGCATCGGCCCGGCGGGCACCGGCAAGACCTATCTCGCCATGGCCAAGGCCGTCCAGGCCCTCCAGTCCAAGCAGGTCACCAGGATCATCCTGACCAGGCCCGCGGTGGAGGCGGGGGAGCGGCTCGGCTTCCTGCCCGGCACGCTGTACGAGAAGATCGACCCGTATCTGCGCCCGCTCTACGACGCGCTGCACGACATGCTCGACCCCGACTCGATCCCGCGGCTGATGGCCGCGGGCACGATCGAGGTCGCGCCCCTGGCGTACATGCGAGGCCGGACGCTCAACGACGCGTTCATCATCCTCGACGAGGCGCAGAACACCAGCTCGCAGCAGATGAAGATGTTCCTGACGAGGCTCGGCTTCGACTCGAAGATCGTCATCACGGGCGATGTCACCCAGGTCGACCTTCCCGGCGGTACGAAGAGCGGGCTGCGCCAGGTCCAGGACATCCTTCACGATGTCGATGACGTGCACTTCTCCCGTCTCACCTCCGACGACGTCGTCCGGCACAAGCTCGTCGGCCGTATCGTCGACGCCTACGAGCAGTACGACAGCCGCAACGGCAACGAACAGCACAGCTGAGCCGGCGCCTCGCGGCACTACCCGGGAGAGTCACACCGCACCATGTCGATCGACGTCAACAACGAGTCAGGGACCGAGGTCGACGAGCAGGCGATCCTCGGGGCCGCCCGCTACACGCTGACCCGGATGCGTATCCATCCCCTCTCCGAGCTCTCGGTGATCGTGGTGGATTCCGCCGCCATGGAGCAGCTGCACATGCAGTGGATGGACCTCCCGGGTCCGACCGATGTCATGTCCTTCCCGATGGACGAGCTGCGTCCGCCGGTGAAGGACGACGAGGAGCCCCCGCAGGGGCTCCTCGGTGACGTCGTGCTCTGCCCGGAGGTCGCGAAGACCCAGGGCGAGGAAGCGCCGACGCGGCACTCCATGGACGAGGAGCTCCAGCTCCTCACCGTCCACGGAGTGCTGCACCTCCTCGGGTACGACCACGAGGAGCCCGACGAGAAAGCCGAGATGTTCGGTCTCCAGGCGGCCATCGTGGACGGCTGGCGGGCCGAGCAGGGCCTGACCGGTCCCTCTCCCGCACCGACCGTCTCGTGATCACGCAACTGATCATCGGGGCGGTCGCGCTGGTCGTCGTCGCCTGGCTGGCGGCGTGCGCGGAGGCGGGGCTCGCCCGTGTCTCCAGCTTCCGGGCCGCCGAGGCGGAGCGCTCCGGGCGGCGCGGCGCCGACCGGCTGGCGCAGATCGCGGCCGACCCGACGCGGTATCTGAACGTGGCGCTGCTGGTGCGCGTCGCGTGCGAGATGGCGGCCGGGGTGCTGGTCACGTACGTCAGCCTGGAGGAGTTCGAGGAGACCTGGGCCGCGCTGCTCGTGGCGATCGGCGTGATGGTCCTCGTGTCGTACGTCGCGGTGGGCGTCTCGCCGCGCACCATCGGCCGCCAGCACCCGCTGAACACCGCGACGGTCGCCGCGTACGTACTGCTGCCGCTGGCCAGGGTCATGGGGCCGATCCCGCAGCTGCTGATCCTCCTCGGCAACGCGCTCACGCCCGGCAAAGGCTTCCGCAAGGGACCGTTCGCGAGCGAGGCGGAGCTGCGCGCGATGGTGGACCTCGCCGAGCAGGAGTCGCTGATCGAGGACGAGGAGCGCCGGATGGTGCACTCGGTCTTCGAGCTGGGGGACACGCTGGTGCGGGAGGTGATGGTGCCGCGTACGGACCTGGTCTGCATCGAGCGCTACAAGACGATCCGCCAGGCGCTGACGCTGGCGCTGCGCTCCGGCTTCTCCCGGATCCCGGTCACGGGGGAGAACGAGGACGACATCGTCGGCATCGTCTATCTCAAGGACCTCGTCAGGAAGACGCACATCAACCGCGACTCCGAGGCCGATCTCGTCTCCACGGCGATGCGCGCGGCGGCGTTCGTGCCGGACACGAAGAACGCGGGCGATCTGCTGCGCGAGATGCAGCAGGAGCGCAACCATGTCGCCGTCGTCATCGACGAGTACGGCGGCACGGCCGGCATCGTGACGATCGAGGACATCCTGGAGGAGATCGTCGGCGAGATCACGGACGAGTACGACCGTGAGCTGCCGCCGGTCGAGGAGACCGGCACCGACTCCTACCGCGTCACGGCCCGGCTGGACATCGGCGATCTCGGGGAGCTGTACGGGCTCGACGAGTTCGACGACGAGGACGTGGAGACGGTCGGCGGTCTGCTCGCGAAGGCGCTCGGCCGGGTGCCGATCGCCGGTGCCAGCGCGCTGGTCGAGCTGCCGGACGGCCGTACGCTGCGGCTGACGGCGGAGTCCCCGGCGGGCCGGCGGAACAAGATCGTGACGGTGCTCGCGGAGCCGGCGGACAAGGCGGCGTCGCGATGAGCTCCTCCGGGGGCGGCTCGCTGTCGCGGGACGGACTCCGGGACGAACTGAGGTCGTTCTGCCTGGAGTTCAACGCGGTGACGGAGGAGTTCCCCTTCAACCCGGAGACATCGGTCTTCAAGGTGGTGGGGAAGGTGTTCGCGCTCACGGCCCTGGACGCCGAGCCGTTGAAGGTCTCGCTCAAGTGCGATCCGGACGAGGCGATCCGGCTGCGGGCGGCCCATCCGGAGATCGTCCCCGGATGGCACCTCAACAAGCGGCACTGGAACACGGTCACGGTCCCCGGGCTGCCCGCGCGGATGGTGCGCGAGCTGATCGAGGACAGTTACGACCTGGTGGTGGCCGGTCTGCCGAAGGCGGAGCGTCTTCGGCTGGACCGGCCGTAACAGGCGTGACGGCGTAACGGGCGTCGCGCGCGGGTCAGTTGCCCGGCCGCAGCCGGCGGCGTACCTGACGCCGGACGGCCGGACCGATCCGCAGCGGCGAGCCGTTCTCCAGATCGGCGAGCCGCCGCTCCATGGCGCCGAGCTTCTTCTGGAGCTCGTTGTTCTTCTTGGTGAGCACCTCGATACGGCGGTCGGTGACGTTGTGGCGCTCGTGCAGCCGGCTGAAGCGGTAGCGCAGCGCCCCGTCGTCGCTGCCGTCCCAGACGCCGAGTGAGGGCGGCAGGTCGAGCGCGCCGAGCCGCAGATCGAAGGCGGCGCCGCCGTCGCCGTGCGTGAACGTGTTCTCCAGACCGTTCTTGTCGAGGAAGGTGACGAAGCGGTCGAAGCGTTCCTTGTGGCCGTTCAGCATCTCGCTGTAGTCGGCCTGTTCGTACAGGTCCCGCGGGTGGACGTCGGCGGGGGTGGCGCTGAGCATCCGGTGCGGGATGCCGAAGTAGCGGCAGAGTTCCAGGGTCCGGGAGTCGTGCACGAGGACGACGCTGGGGGTGCCGGCGAGCAGCGGGGCGATGTTGCCGTGGATACGGGTGCCGTAGACGAAGTCGTACGTCGCCAGTTCATCCATCCATGTGCGGGGATCCAGCGGGACCCTGACCCGGTCCTCCTCGAAGAGGGGGTGGGTCAGCCGCCGGGGGAAGCGGGTCTTGGGGCCGGTGACGGCGGAGGTGTCGCCCCAGAAGAGGATCTCGGCGTCGGCGAGGTTCTGCGCGTAGTACCTCAGATGCGGGAAGCGGCTCAGCGCGTGGCGGGCCATGCCCTCCAGGTCGCCGACGGTTGTCGCGCCGGGGGATATGTTGATCGCTATCCGGGAGTGGGCGTCGATCACGCCCGGGTCCCGCGGAGTCGGGAAGGTGTCGCCGTGCAGGAACATCGACGGGCACCCGATGACCTCGACGTGCTGCTTGAAGCCGAGCCGGTCCAGGTAGGAGGCGGTCAGCTCACCGCGCACCCCGATGGAGGCGGATCTCTCCAGGACGGCCTTGACGAACCTCTTCACCGAGGACTCGATGGGCGTGAGCCGGGTGGTGTCGTAGTCCTCGGACGCCTGGGCGCCGACGCCCACGACGACGACGGGGATGATCAACTGCTCGATGAGGGCGGTGAGTTTGTCCAGCGCGCCCTTGAAGGAGGGCCTGAAGGCGTTGGCGAGCGGCACGACGAAGACGTCGTACTGCTCATTGATCTGCCGCGCCCGCTCCGGCGTCGGGACGGTGCTGAGCCCGTTGGACGTGATCTCGGTCCGCTCGGTGAGCAGGATCTTGTGCGCGGCGTCGCTGAAGAGCAGATTCCCGGAGTTCGTCCCGATCAGGTCCTTCTGGAGGAACTCCTGCTGACTGGCTACGTGGAACGGGCTCTTACCGGAGCGTATGAGTATGCGCTTCATGACCTTCTTCCTCTGCTCGGACTACCTGCTCGGGAGCCCGGCAAAGCGCGCGCTCTCCCCCCGGCGGCACCGCTACTGGTCAACTGAACTGGCCGCATGTAACGGGACGATACCCGAGATCAAAAGCTAGAAGACATGCCTAATTCATGCTTTGTTGGGACGCCGTTCATGTGATCTACAGCTCCCACATCATGCCCCGAACGCGCCGGTTCACGCTCCGTCAGGCGTGCGCTGCGCTCTGTGTGCCGAGCGGTGCTCCACATGGCGATCCGGAGGGGGATCCCTTCTGCCCGCCCGGCCGGACCCGCTCTCTATGCTCGGCGTATGACGACGCAGAGCACCGGCATCGATCCCGAGGATCGCAAGATCATTACGTTGGCCCGCAGCGCCCGCGCGCGGAACGGGGTGCCCGAAGGGGCCGCCGTACGGGACGAGACCGGGCGGACCTATGTCGCAGGGAGCGTCGATCTGGACTCCCTCAAGCTCAGCGCGCTGCGCACCGCCGTCGCCATGGCCGTCGCGAGCGGGGCCACCTCTCTGGAGGCCGCCGCGGTCGTCACGGAGGCTTCAGGGATCGGGGACGAGGACCGGGCCGCCGTACGTGATCTCGGCGGGCCCGGTACGCCGGTGCTCCTCGCCGCTCCCGACGGGACCGTCCGGCTGACCGTCGACGCCGGCTGAGGTGTCCGGAGGACCCGCCTCCGGGCCG
Organism: Streptomyces sp. NBC_01716; assembly: GCF_036248275.1. Lineage (NCBI taxonomy): Bacteria > Bacillati > Actinomycetota > Actinomycetes > Kitasatosporales > Streptomycetaceae > Streptomyces > Streptomyces sp. NBC_01716. The sequence continues at coordinate 6,022,159 of NZ_CP109181.1, forward strand.
ACTGGTCGGCGGGGGCGGGGCGATCGGGGAGAATGGGCGCCATGAGCGCTCGTATCCCTTCGTCTCCCGAGACGTCCGCCGAACCGTCCGAAGCCCCCCACCGGGCCGGTTTCGCCTGTTTCGTCGGTCGCCCCAACGCGGGCAAGTCCACCCTCACGAACGCTCTGGTCGGCCAGAAGGTGGCGATCACCTCCAGCCGGCCGCAGACCACGCGCCACACGGTGCGCGGCATCGTGCACCGGCCCGACGCGCAGCTGATCCTGGTCGACACCCCGGGTCTCCACAAGCCGCGCACGCTGCTCGGCGAGCGGCTGAACGATGTCGTACGGACCACCTGGGCGGAGGTCGACGTCATCGGTTTCTGTGTGCCCGCCGACCAGAAGCTCGGGCCCGGCGACCGCTTCATCGCCAAGGAGCTCGCCGGGATCAGGAAGACGCCGAAGGTCGCGCTCGTCACCAAGACCGACCTGGTCGACTCCCGCGTCCTGGCCGAGCAGCTGATCGCGATCGACCAGCTCGGCAAGGAGCTCGGCTTCGAGTGGGCGGAGATCATCCCCGTCTCGGCCGTCGGCGGTGACCAGGTGGAGCTCGTCGCCGACCTGCTGGTCCCGCTGCTGCCGCAGAGCCCGCCGCTCTACCCGGAGGGCGACCTCACCGACGAGCCCGAGATGGTCATGGTGGCCGAGCTGATCCGCGAGGCCGCGCTCGAAGGCGTACGGGACGAGCTGCCGCACTCGATCGCGGTCGTCGTCGAGGAGATGCTGCCGCGCGAGGACCGGCCGGCCGACAAGCCGCTGCTGGACATCCACGCGAACGTCTACATCGAGCGGCCGAGCCAGAAGGGGATCATCATCGGCCCCAAGGGCAAGCGCCTCAAGGAGGTCGGGACCAAGTCCCGCAAGCACATCGAGGCGCTGCTGGGCACGCCGGTCTTCCTCGACCTGCACGTCAAGGTCGCCAAGGACTGGCAGCGCGACCCGAAGCAGCTGCGCAAGCTGGGCTTCTAGGTCCTGTCCACCGGACAGGACCTGGCCGCCGCAGAGGGCGTAGAGGCCCCGCGAGCCTCCGGAATGGGGCTTTCGGGCGATTTTGGACCGGACCCCCGGTGATCCCGCATACTGATACGGGCCCGCGCGGACCACCCGGCTCAGCTACGCTGCGGAGCATCATGCGTTTCGGGCTGCTTCTCCTTAGCTGCCGCGGCGAGGGTCTGTAGTCGTAGGCCGACCCCCTCCCCGCGGAGTCTGGTGATGCGGTTTTCCCGCCCCGTCGGCCGTCCCAGCGGACACACGAGGAGCCCTACGCAATGTCTGAGCGCACTTCCGAGCGCGGGACCGGTCCCGCCGCCGGATCGGCCGTCGGCCGTCCCACCCCCCTCACCAACGCCACGCACACCCAGCGCCCGTCCGGGATGCCGATCCACAAGTACGGCCGCTACGAGGCCGTGGACATCCCCGACCGCACCTGGCCCGACAACCGCGTCACCCAGGCGCCCCGCTGGCTCTCCACCGACCTGCGCGACGGCAACCAGGCCCTGATCGACCCCATGTCGCCCGCGCGCAAGCGCGAGATGTTCGACCTGCTGGTACGCATGGGCTACAAGGAGATCGAGGTCGGCTTCCCGTCCTCCGGCGAGACCGACTTCGCCTTCGTACGGTCGATCATCGAAGAGGGCGCCGTCCCCGAGGACGTGACCATCTCCGTCCTGACGCAGGCCAGGGAAGAGCTGATCGAGCGCACGGTGCAGTCGCTGGTCGGCGCCCACCGCGCCACCGTCCACCTCTACAACGCCACCGCCCCCACCTTCCGCCGCGTCGTCTTCCGGGGCACCCGCGAGCAGGTCAGGCAGATCGCCGTCGACGGTACGCGGCTGGTCTCCGAGTACGCCGAGAAGATCCTGGGCCCGGAGACCGTATTCGGCTACCAGTACAGCCCGGAGATCTTCACCGACACCGAGCTGGACTTCGCCCTGGAGGTCTGCGAGGGCGTCATGGACATCTGGCAGCCCGAGGAGGGCCGCGAGATCATTCTCAATCTGCCGGCCACCGTCGAGCGGTCCACGCCCTCCACGCACGCCGACCGCTTCGAGTGGATGTCGCGGAACCTGTCCCGCCGCGAGTACGTGTGCCTCTCCGTCCACCCGCACAACGACCGAGGCACGGCCGTCGCCGCCGCCGAGCTGGCGCTCATGGCCGGGGCGGACCGGATCGAGGGCTGTCTGTTCGGCCAGGGTGAGCGCACCGGCAACGTCGACCTGGTGACCCTGGGCATGAACCTGTTCTCCCAGGGCATCGACCCGCAGATCGACTTCTCGCAGATCGACGAGATCCGCCGCACCAGCGAGTACTGCAACCAGATGGAGATCCACCCGCGCCACCCCTACGCGGGCGACCTCGTCTACACCGCCTTCTCCGGCTCCCACCAGGACGCCATCAAGAAGGGCTTCGACGCCATGGAGGCCGACGCCGCCGCCCAGGGAAAGACGGTCGACGACATCGAATGGGCCGTGCCGTATCTGCCGATCGACCCCAAGGACGTGGGCCGCTCGTACGAGGCGGTCATCCGGGTCAACTCGCAGTCCGGCAAGGGCGGCATCGCGTACGTCCTGAAGAACGACCACAAGCTGGACCTGCCGCGCCGGATGCAGATCGAGTTCTCGCGGATCATCCAGGCGAAGACCGACAGCGAGGGCGGCGAGGTCACCCCTGGCGCGATCTGGTCGATCTTCCAGGACGAGTACCTGCCCAACGCGGAGGAGCCCGGGGCCCGTTGGGGCCGGATCCAGCTGCGTTCCGGCCAGACCACGACCGAGAAGGACGGCACGGACACCCTCACCGTCGAGGCGGTCGTGGACGGCGTGGAGACCGCGCTGACCGGCACCGGCAACGGACCGATTTCGGCCTTCTTCTCCGCGCTGGCCGCCGTCGGGGTCGACGCCCGGCTGCTGGACTACTCGGAGCACACCATGAGCGAGGGCGCGAGCGCGCAGGCCGCCTCGTACATCGAGTGTGCCATCGACGGAAAGGTGCTGTGGGGTATCGGCATTGACGCCAACACCACGCGCGCCTCGCTGAAGGCAGTCGTCTCCGCGGTCAATCGCGCACCGCGCTGACCTGAGCGTTCACGGGCCCCGTCCACCGATCGCGGTGGGCGGGGTTCGGCCATGTCGTGGCGACCTGACGCCGAGGTAATGACGCCGCATCGTTGCTGTGGTTAACATCACGTCAATGCGGCAAAGTTGCCGAAGCGTTACGGAGGTGCGCGACGTGCTGCCAGGCCAGGGACCGAACGGCAGGAGACTGCGCGTCTGCGGCGTCACGACCGCCTGGAACACCATCGGGGACGGGGAGTTCTTCTGCCCCGACTGCGGGGGCGACCGCAACTACCGCCGACGCACCGGCCGTCGCCGCTTCGCCGTCCTCGGTGTGCCGCTGGTGCCGCGCGGCTCCGCCGGCCCGGTGATCGAATGCGCCGCCTGCCACGGCCACTTCGGCACCGACATCCTCGACCACCCCACCACCGTCCGTTTCTCGGCGATGCTCCGCGACGCGGTGCACACGGTGGCGCTCGCCGTCCTCGCCGCGGGCGGCACCTCCTCCCGTACGGTCCGGGAGACCGCCGTCGGCACGGTCAGGGCCGCCGGGATCGAGGACTGCACCGAGGAGCAGCTCACGGACCTGGTGGACGCGCTGGCCGCCGACACCGGGCGCTTCCTGCTCGACCCGGGCCCCTGCGGTGCGGCGCTCGCCATCGAGCTGCACGAGGCGCTGGAGCCGCTGGCCCCGCACCTCGCCGCCGCCGGCCGGGAGTCGATCCTGCTCCAGGCCGCCCGGATCGCCCTCGCGGACGGGCCGTACAGCGCGGCGGAGCGCGACGTGCTCTCCACCGTCGGCGGGGCGCTCCAGCTGTGCGCGGACGACACGGCCCGGCTGCTCGAATCGGCCCGTACGCCCTCCCCCTGAGGCCGCCTGCTTCCCGGGCGGTACTCCCCGGGGAGTAGCGGCGGGCACCCGTCACCCCCGGCAGTAACCCCCATCTCGCCCTCACGCGCGACGAATCCGCCCCTTCCCGGCCCGAGGCTGAGACCAGACTCTGACCGGCTGTGCAGAAGGGGGCCCGCGATGGGGGCCGAGAACAAACGCAGACGTCTGCTGCCCTGGGCGGTGGTCGGGCTGTGGGTGATCGTGATCGCGGTGGCCGCCATGTTCGCCGGGAAACTTTCCGGCGTGCAGCGCGACGAGGCCGTCGACTACCTCCCGGCGAGCGCCGACTCCACCCATGTGGAGAAGGTCCGGCAGGAGCTGCCCGGCGGGGAGACGACCGATCTGATCGTCGTCTACCACCGCGACGGCGGGCTCACCGCCGCCGACCGGGCGGTCGCCGACGAGCAGTTGGCCCGGGTCGCCTCCGGACACGAGCTCACCGCACCGCCCAAGGGCATCCCGTCCGAGGACGGCACGACGCTGATGTACCCGATCGCGAGCGCCGCTCCGGCGCAGCCGGGCGCGGACAAGGAGGAGGCGCGGAAGGCCTTCGTCGATGAGGTACGGGCCGTCGCCACGACCGGCACCGGCGGGAGCGGCGCGGGCGGCGGCGGCAGCGGAAGCGACGGACTCGACATCGAGGTCGGCGGAGCCGGTGCGCTCCAGATCGACATGGAGTCCGTCTTCGAGTCCATCGACGGCACCCTGATGATCGCGACCGTGCTGGTGGTCGCGTTCCTGCTGATCCTCACCTACCGCAGCCCGTTCCTGTGGATCGTGCCCCTGCTCGTCGTGGGCGTCGCCGCGATCAGCTCGCGGGCCGTCGTCTACGGCCTGGTGCAGGGCTTCGACATCACCGTCACCAGCCAGAGCGCGGCGATCATGACCGTGCTCGTGTTCGGCGCGGGCACCGACTACGCGCTGCTGCTCGTCTCCCGCTACCGCGAGGAACTGCGCCGCGTACCCCACCCGTACGACGCGATGCGCATCGCGCTGCGCAACTGCGGCCCCGCCGTCGTCGCCTCGTCCGGCACCGTGGCGGCCGGTCTCCTCTGTCTCCTGGTCGCCGACCTCAACAGCAGCAGCGGCATGGGACCGATCGCCGCCATCGGCGTCGTGTGCGCGCTCGTCGCGATGCTCACGCTGCTGCCCGCCGTCCTGGTGCTGCTCGGCCGCCGCGTCTTCTGGCCGCTGATCCCCGTTTACGGCAGCGAGGTCAAACAGCGCCGCTCCTTCTTCGCGGCCATGGGCACGTCGGCGTCCCGCAGGCCGGTCGCCGTGCTGGGCAGCGGACTCGTGCTGCTCGGCGCCCTCGCCGTCGGCATCCTGAACCTGCCCGGCACCCTGAAGCAGGACGACAGCTTCATCGACCGGCCCGAGTCCGTCACCGCCATGCAGCGTCTGACCGAGGCGTACCCGGAGCAGAGCGCCCAGCCCATCAGCGTCATGGCGCCGGCCGGCCGGGCCGACGCGGCGCTGGAGAGAGCCCGTACGGTGCCGGGCGTCGCCGACGCCGAACGGGGCCGCAGCGGCGGAGGCTGGACCGAGATCGCCGTCTTCGCGAAGGACGCGCCCGAGTCGGCCGGCGAGACCGCCACCATCGAACGGCTGCGGTCCACCCTCGACGACGGGACCTACGTCGGCGGCCCCAGCGCGCAGCAGCTCGACCTCGCCGACACCAGCGCGAGCGACCGGCTGTATGTCATCCCGCTCGTCATCGTCGCCGTCCTGCTGATCCTCGTCGCCCTGCTGCGCAGCCTCGTGGCCCCTCTGATGCTGGTGGTCGCCGTCGTGGTCGTCTGGGGCGCGGCCATGGGCATCGGCGGGCTGGTCTTCGAGCCGCTGCTGGGCTTCGGCGGGACCGATCCGGGGCTTCCGCTGCTCTCGTTCGTCTTCCTCGTCGCCCTCGGCGTCGACTACGGCATCTTCCTGATGCACCGGATGCGCGAGGAGGCGCTGAAGGGGGCCGAGCCCGAGCAGGCCGCGCTGAGCGCGCTGCGCAGCACGGGCGGTGTGATCGCCTCGGCAGGCGTCGTGCTCGCCGCGACGTTCGCGGTCCTGGCCTCCCTGCCACTGGTGCAACTCGCGGAGATGGGCATCCTCGTCGCCGTGGGCGTCCTGCTGGACACCTTCCTGGTGCGCACGTATCTGGTGACGAGCGCGAGCGTGCTGCTCGGTCGCAAGGTCTGGTGGCCGGGGGCGCTCTCCAAACCGCCGGCCGCGCCGCCGTCCGACGGGGAACGGGCGGACCGCGAGCGGGAGCCGGTCGGCACCGGCGCCTGAGCGGCGGCGGCCGTGAAGTGACCGGTGCGGTACGGCTCCTGGGGGGCCGTACCGCACCGGAGCGCGACGAGAGAGGATGAACCCCGTGTCAGACACCCCCGCCAGAGGACGGCGCACCGAACGCGTCTTCGCCGTGCTCAACCGCGACTCGCTCGACGCACCGCACCGGATGCGCACCGACGTGGTGGTCAGCGCGGTCGTCGGTGCGCTGGGCGCCGTGCTCGCCTCCGTCGTGCCCGACGACGGCCTGGCCCTTGACGCCCTCGGCTGGGCGATCCTCGCCTTCGTCTCCGCTGCCCTGGCATGGCGACGGCGCCACCCGGTGGCCGTCCTGCTGGTGATGGTGGCCGTCGTCGCCCCGTACCACGCGATGGACTACTCGCACGCGGCCACCACACCGGCCATGCTGGTCGCCCTCTACACCGTCTCCGTCACCACCCCGCCGCTGCGTGCCGCGCTGATCGGTGTCGGCATGGTCTGTCTCACGCTCACCGTGATGTTCGCCGTCGATGTCGACCTGGGCCTGAAGATGCTCCGGACGTCGGGCTGGATCATCGCGGTCGTCGTCATCGGCATGGACGTACGCGTCTACCGCAAGTACATCGCGGCGGTCGTGGAACGCGCCGAACGCGCTGAGCGGACCCGGGAGGAGGAGGCCGCCCGCCGTGTCGCCGAGGAGCGCCTGCGGATCGCCAGGGACCTGCACGATCTGCTGGCCCACAGCATCACGCTCATCGGTGTCCAGACGTCGGTGGCCTCGCACGTCCTGTCCGTCGACCCCGGCCGGCTGGACCGGGCCGCCATCGCCCAGGCGCTCGACGGCATCTCCGACACCTGCCGTGACGCGCGCTCCGAACTGCGCACGACGCTGGAGGTGCTGCGCGCGGGCGGCAAGGGCGAGGAGGAGGGCACCTGGGGAGGCGCCCTGCCCGATCTGGCGGCGCTGTCCGGCCTCGTGGAGTCCGCGCGGACCGCGGGTGCGGAGACGGAGCTCACGGTGCGGGTGGACGGCGTACGGGTGCCACCGGTGGCCGGGGCGGCGGCCTACCGGATCGTGCAGGAATCGCTCACCAACGCGGTACGGCACGCGGGCCCCGCCCCACGGGTACGCGTCCGGGTCGAGACGTGCGACGGGGCCCTGCACGTCACCGTGACCGACAACGGGGGCACTCCCGGCGGCAAGGGGGCGCCCGCCGACCCCGGCTACGGCATCGTCGGCATGCGCGAGCGGGCCCGCAGCGTCGGGGGCACGCTCGAAGCGGGGTCGTACGACGGCGGGTTCCGGGTCTCCGCGCTGCTGCCGCTGCGGGGCCGGGGCGAGGACGCCGCAGAGGACGCCGCGGAGAACGCCCCGGCCGAGGGCACGGGCGGTCCGGCGCACTCGGACCTGCCCGCCGGGCGACGGGAGTCGCTCGCGTGAGCATGATCCGTGTACTGCTCGCCGACGACCAGCGCCTCGTGCGGGCCTCCTTCGCGATGCTCGTCGAGTCCGCGCCGGACATGGCGGTCGTGGGCCAGGCCGGCACCGGCAGGGAAGCCGTCGAACTGGCCCGCTCCGCGCGCGCCGACCTCGTCGTCATGGACATCCGGATGCCCGACACCGACGGCATCGAGGCGACCCGGCTGATCGCGTCCGACGACGACCTCGCCGGTGTCAAGGTGCTGGTCCTCACCACGTACGACACCGACGAGCACGTCGTGGAGGCGCTGCGGGCGGGCGCGTCCGGCTTCCTCGTGAAGGACATCAGACCGGCCGAACTCCTCGCCGCCATCAGGACGGTGGCGGCCGGCGACTCCCTGCTCTCCCCGGGCCCGACGGCGCGCCTGATCGCCCGCGTGCTCAGCGCCCGCAGCCGGGTGCCGGAGATGCTGAGCGCCGGCGGCCCCGACTGTCTGTCGGCCCGTGAGCGGCAGGTGCTCGCGCTCGTCGCACGCGGCCTCACCAACACGGAGATCGCGGAGTCGCTCGGCCTCAGCCCGCTGACCGCCAAGACGCATGTGAGCCGCATCATGGGCAAGCTCCGGGCCCGGGACCGGGCGCAACTGGTGATCATCGCCTACGAGTCGGGCCTGGTGACGCCCCGGGACGACCGGACACCCACCGCCGACGGCTGACGGCATCCCGACGGCGCCCAGGCCGCGCCCGCGCGGGGAGAACCGGGGGCGGCCCGAGCCGAACGACAGGCCCTGGACCGGCCCGCCCTCCCCGTGCGGGAGAATGGCGCCATGAGCCTGTTCCGCGACGACGGCATCGTGCTGCGCACCCAGAAGCTGGGTGAGGCGGACCGCATCATCACGTTCCTCACCCGGGGCCACGGCCGCGTCCGGGCCGTCGCGCGCGGAGTCCGCCGTACGAAGTCCAAGTTCGGCGCCAGACTCGAACCCTTCTCCCATGTCGACGTGCAGTTCTTCGCACGCGGCAGCGAACTCGTCGGACGCGGCCTGCCGCTCTGTACGCAGAGCGAGACCATCGCCCCGTACGGCGGCGCCATCGTCACCGACTACCCCCGCTACACGGCCGGTACGGCCATGCTGGAGACCGCCGAGCGGTTCACCGACCACGAGGGCGAACCGGCGGTCCAGCAGTATCTGCTCCTCGTCGGCGGGCTGCGCACGCTCTCGCGAGGGGAGCACGCCCCGCATCTGATCCTTGACGCCTTCCTGCTGCGCTCCCTCGCGGTCAACGGTTACGCGCCGAGCTTCGAGGACTGCGCGAAGTGCGGTCTCGACGGGCCGAACCGGTTCTTCTCGGTCGCGGCCGGCGGCGTCATATGCGCCGAGTGCCGGGTGCCCGGCAGCGTCGTACCCTCGCCGGAGGCGGTCGGTCTGCTCAGCGCGCTGCTGACCGGCGACTGGGGGACGGCGGACGCGTGCGAGGCTCGTCATGTCCGGGAGGGCAGCGGGCTGGTGTCCGCGTATCTGCACTGGCATCTGGAGCGCGGTCTGCGCTCACTCAGATATGTAGAGAAGAATTAGGAGACACGAGCGCATGGCACGACGCGGAATCCTGGGCCGGCCCCGCCGCGAGTACAAGGTCCCCGAGCCGCACCCCTCCGGTGCGGTCCCGCCGAAGATCCCCGGCGAGCTGGTCCCCAAGCATGTCGCGTGCGTGATGGACGGCAACGGCCGCTGGGCCAAGGAGCGCGGTCTGCCGCGCACCGAGGGCCACAAGGTCGGCGAGGGCGTCGTGCTGGACGTGCTCAAGGGCTGTCTGGAGATGGGCGTCAAGAACCTGTCCCTGTACGCCTTCTCCACCGAGAACTGGAAGCGCACGCCCGACGAGGTGCGCTTCCTCATGAACTTCAACCGCGATGTCATCCGGCGCCGCCGCGACGAGATGAACGAACTCGGCATCCGGATCCGCTGGGTCGGCCGGATGCCCAAGATGTGGAAGTCGGTCGTCCAGGAGCTCCAGGTGGCGCAGGAGCAGACCGTCGACAACGACGCCATGACGCTCTACTTCTGTGTCAACTACGGGGGCCGCGCGGAGATCGCGGACGCGGCGCGGGCGCTCGCGGCAGACGTGGCGGCGGGCAAGCTCGACCCGTCCAAGGTCAACGAGAAGACCTTCGCGAAATATCTGTACTACCCGGACATGCCGGACGTGGATCTCTTCCTGCGGCCGAGCGGTGAGCAGCGTACGTCCAACTACCTGATCTGGCAGAGCAGTTACGCCGAGATGGTCTTCCAGGACGTGCTGTGGCCGGACTTCGACCGGCGGGACCTGTGGCGGGCCTGTCTGGAATTCGCCCACCGGGACCGCCGATTCGGCGGGGCGCTGCCCAACGAACAGGACAAGTCCGGCGAGTTGAGCGAGAAGAACCACCCGGGCGAAGGGGCGTAAGAGCCGTACGGGGCGGGGCGGGGCGGGCGGGGCGGCCGGCCCCGCACCGGTCACCCGCCGGAGGCGTCCTGGCGGGGCGCGTCCCGGCCGGGCGCCGCCGCCCCGGGACCGTTCCCCGAGGCGCACTCCGCGCAGGTGCCGAAGACCTCCACCGTGTGGGCCACGGCCACGAAGCCGTGCTCGGCCGCGATCGTCTCGGCCCACTGCTCGACGGCCGGTCCCTCGACCTCGACGGCCTTTCCGCACACCCGGCACACCAGATGATGGTGGTGATCACCGGTCGAGCAGCGCCGGTAGACGGACTCCCCGTCGTTCGTGCGCAACACGTCGACGTCGCCCGCGTCGGCGAGCGACTGGAGCGTGCGGTAGACCGTCGTCAGACCGACCGAGTCACCGCGGTGCTTCAACATGTCGTGAAGCTCCTGCGCGCTGCGGAACTCGTCCACCTCGTCCAGCGCCGCGGCCACCGCGGCACGCTGCCGGGTCGATCGGCCGCGTACGGGGGCAGTGCTCGCCCCACCGCCAGGCGCAGTCGTCACGGATGCCTCCCATACCTCTGCCCGGAATCGCTCCATGGGCCCATTCTGCCAGCTCGTGTCAGGCCGTGGCCTCGTCCGAGGGACCACGCATGGCGGGAACCGGCGGACTCTCCGGCTCCGGCGCCCCCACCTGCCCTCGCGCCCGCCGTCTCGCCAGGGGCGTCGCGAGCACGGTCAGGACGAGGAAGACGCCGATCGCCAGCAGCACGATCGTCGCGCCGGGCGGTACGTCCTGGTAGTACGAGGTGACCGTGCCGGCCAGCGTCACCGCCGTACCGATCACCACCGCGAGCACGAAGGTGACGGCGAACGACCGGGTGATCTGCTGCGCGGCGGCCACCGGCACCACCATGAGCGCGCTGACCAGCAGCAGGCCCACGACCCGCATCGCTACGGTGACGGTCACCGCCGCCGTGACGGCCACGAGCAGGTTCAGGGCCCGCACCGGCAGTCCCGTGACCCGCGCGAACTCCTCGTCCTGGCTGACGGCGAACAACTGCCGCCGCAGCCCCACCGTGACCAGCACCACCAGCGCCGCGAGGACCCAGATCGCGTCCAGATCCGCCTCGGAGACGGTGGAGAGCGAGCCGAAGAGATACGAGCTGAGGTTGGCGTTGGAGCCGGTCGGCGAAAGATTGATCAGCAGGACGCCGCCCGCCATACCGCCGTAGAAGAGCATCGCCAGCGCGATGTCGCCGCGCGTGCGCCCGTACGCCCGGATCAGCTCCATCGCGATGGAACCGACGATCGCCACGGCTGTCGCCATCCACACCGGGCTGGTGGAGAGCAGGAAGCCCAGACCGACGCCGGTCATGGCGACATGGCCGATGCCGTCGCCCATCAGGGCCTGGCGCCGCTGGACGAGATAGATGCCGACGGCGGGCGCGATGACGCCGACCAGTACGGCCGCGATCAGGGCCCGCTGCATGAGGGCGGTCTCAAGGATTTCCATGATCAGGTCAGCAGTCCTGTACGGAGGGGCTCGCCGGCCGCGTGTGGATGACAGCCTTGATTGGTCGGGAGCCCGGGGTCGTCACCGGGCGCCGTGTGCTGCCCCACCGCCTTCGGCGGCGGCCCGTCGTGCGTCACACGGCCGTCGCGCAGCACCACCGCGCGGTCGATCAGCGGCTCCAGCGGGCCCAGTTCGTGCAGGACGAGCAGGACGGTCGTCCCGGCCGCCACCTGCTCACGCAGCGTTGCCGCCAGGATCTCCTGGCTGGCCAGGTCGACGCCCGCCATCGGCTCGTCCATGATCAGCAGTTCGGGTTCGGCGGCGAGGGCGCGCGCGATGAGCACCCGCTGGTGCTGGCCGCCGGAGAGCGCTCCGACCGCGTCCTTCGCCCGGTCGGCGAGACCGACCAGCTCGATGACGCGCTGGACGGCCGCCCGGTCGGCCTTGGTGGGCCAACGGAGCAGCCCGGTACGGGAGAGCCGCCCCGAGGCCACGACCTCGCGGACGGTGGCGGGAACGCCGCTCGCGGCCGTGGTGCGCTGCGGTACGTAGCCGATGCGCGACCAGTCGCCGAAGCGCCGCAGCGGGGTGCCGAAGAGCGTCACCTCGCCGCCGGTGAGCGGGACTTGGCCGATCACGGAGCGTACGGCGGTGGACTTGCCCGAGCCGTTCGCGCCGAGCAGTGCGACGACTTCGCCGCGTCGCAGGGAGAGGTCGATGCCGCGCAGGACCGGGCGGGAGCCGAGGGTGGCGGTCGCGCCGCGCAGCGACAGGACGGTGGGCGCGGGGGCGGGCCCGGCCGCCGGGGCGGTCTTCGGTACGTCCTCCGCCTCCCCTTCGGCGGCGTCCGCCTGCCCGGTCTGCGTCGTTGCCACGTCCCGTACCTCCGTTGCTCCGGTCAGCTGTTTCACTTCGCGCCGAGAGCCTTCTCCAGCGCGGCGAGGTTGGACTTCATGACCTCGACGTAGTCAGCGCCCTTGGACTTCTCCGTGATTCCCTCGATGGGATCCAGGACGTCCGTCCTCAGGCCGCTGTCGGCGGCGACGGTCTTGGCCGTCTTGTCGCTGACCAGCGTTTCGAAGAAGACCGTACCGACCTTGTCCTCGGCCGCGATCGACCGCAGTTCCTTTATCCGCGCCGGGCTGGGCTCGGACTCGGGGGAGAGGCCGGAGATGGACTCCTGTGTGAGGCCGTAGCGCTCGGCGAGATAGCCGAAGGCCGAGTGGGTGGTGATGAAGGTCTTGGTGGAGGTGTCGGCGAGACCCTCCTTGAAGGCGGTGTCGAGGGTGGTGAGCCGCTCGACGAGGGCGGTGGTGTTCTTCCGGTACGCCGCCGCGTTGTCCGGGTCGGCCTTCTCCAGCGAGGCGCCGACCCCCTTGGCGACCTCCGCGTACTTAACCGGGTCGAGCCAGATGTGCGGGTCGGTGCCGGCCTCGCCCTCGTGTTCCTCCCCGGCGTGCTCCTCGCCCGCGTGCTCGTCGCCGTGCTCGTCCCCGTGGTCGTGGCCGACCTCCGAGCCGTGCTTCTCCAGCGTGGTGAGGGAGGCGGCGTCGACGGTGTTCGGCACCCCGGCGGCGGTGATGGCCTCGTCGACGGCGGGCTGGATGCCCTTGAGGAAGAGGATGTAGTCGGCCTCGCCGAGCTGTGCGGCCTGCCGGGTCCCCAGCTCCAGTTCGTGCGGCTCGACGCCGGGCTTGGTGAGCGTGGAGACATCGACGTGGTCCCCGCCTATCTCCTCGGCGAGATACTGCATCGGGTAGAACGACGCGACCACCGCGAGCTTGCCGCCGCTCTTCCCGGCGGCTCCACCGGCGCCGTCGGCCGCGTCGGAGGGGGAGCACGCGGACAGCGCGACCAGGCCGAAGGAGAGCGACCCGGCGAGCGTGGCGGTGGGTATCAGGCGTCGTATGTTCATGACAGTCATTTTCAACAAAAGTGGAAACGATTGTCAACAAGAGGTGGTGAAGGCCACCGCGGGACACCGATTTGATACAGGGGGTGCGCCCGCCGCTAATCTGGGGCATTCGCCGTTCGCCGTCGTAATGAAGAGAGCACCGTGGCCGCCGACAAGATCGACAGCATCGTCAACCTGAGCAAGCGCCGTGGCTTCGTCTACCCGTGCAGCGAGATCTACGGCGGTCAGCGTGCCGCCTGGGACTACGGGCCGCTCGGGGTCGAGCTGAAGGAGAACATCAAACGCCAGTGGTGGCGTTACATGGTCACTTCGCGCGAGGACGTTGTCGGTCTCGACTCCTCGGTGATCCTTGCTCCCGAGGTCTGGGTGGCCTCGGGCCATGTCGCCACGTTCACCGACCCGCTCACCGAGTGCACCTCCTGCCACAAGCGTTACCGCGCGGACCATCTGGAGGAGGCGTACGAGGAGAAGCACGGCAAGCCGCCGGCCAACGGCCTGAACGACATCAACTGCCCCAACTGCGGCAACAAGGGCACCTTCACCGAGCCCAAGTCGTTCTCCGGTCTGCTCTCCACCCACCTCGGCCCCACGCAGGACTCCGGCTCGGTCGCCTATCTGCGCCCCGAGACCGCGCAGGGCATCTTCACCAACTTCGCCCAGGTGCAGCAGACTTCGCGCAAGAAGCCGCCGTTCGGCATCGCGCAGATGGGCAAGTCCTTCCGTAACGAGATCACGCCCGGCAACTTCATCTTCCGCACACGTGAGTTCGAGCAGATGGAGATGGAATTCTTCGTCAAGCCCGGCGAGGACGAGACGTGGCAGGACTACTGGATGGAGCAGCGCTGGAACTGGTACCGGGACCTCGGCCTGCGCGAGGAGAACATGCGCTGGTTCGAGCACCCGAAGGAGAAGCTCTCCCACTACTCCAAGCGCACCGCCGACATCGAGTACCGCTTCAGCTTCGGCGGCTCGGAGTGGGGCGAGCTCGAAGGCGTCGCGAACCGCACGGACTACGACCTCAACGCGCACTCCAAGGCCTCGGGCCACGACCTGTCGTACTTCGACCAGGAGGCCGGTGAGCGCTGGACGCCGTACGTCATCGAGCCCGCCGCCGGTGTCGGCCGCGCGATGCTGGCCTTCCTCCTCGACGCGTACAACGAGGACGAGGCGCCCAACGCGAAGGGTGTGCTGGAGAAGCGCACGGTGATGCGGCTCGACCCGCGTCTGGCGCCGGTGAAGGTCGCGGTGCTGCCGCTGTCGCGCAACCCGCAGCTGTCGCCCAAGGCGAAGGGGCTCTCGGCGGACCTGCGGAAGAACTGGAACATCGAGTTCGACGACGCGGGCGCGATCGGCCGGCGCTACCGCAGGCAGGACGAGATCGGTACGCCGTTCTGCGTCACCGTCGACTTCGACACCCTCGACGACGACGCGGTGACGGTGCGCGAGCGCGACACCATGAAGCAGGAGCGCGTCTCGCTGAGCCAGATCCAGGGTTACCTGGGTGAGCGGCTGCTCGGCTGCTGATTACGGTCGTGGCTCGAAGCCCCCGGTTCCGTGACGGAGCCGGGGGCTTCGTCGCACACTGCTCTGTGGCCGCATTCGTCAACAGGAGGCACCCATGCCGCCCACGACCAGCAGCAAGGTAAGCCGATGGGACCAGCACGGCCGGGAGCATGTCGTCCATGTCCAGAAGGCGGGCATCCAGCGGGCGTTGACCTGCGACACCTGCGGCTGGAAGAAGAACGCGCAGTTCCTGCCGTGGCTCAAGGCGGAGGAACATCTCGGCGAGGCGCACCAGGCGACGGTGGATCCGACGGTGACCGGCACCGGCTGAGTACGGCCGCGAGGTCCCTGCCGGGGGCGGTGCCGGGCGAGTGCCTGGCGCGTGCCGGGCCGGGAAAATGAGGTGACCGGTGCCACCCGCCCGGTGGTAGCGTCTCGGGCATGTTCTTCCAGATCTACGAGTGAGGACGCGGCGGTCACGGTCCGCCTCTCACCAGACGCATCCGCAGATCACTTCGCCTTCACCAATTCGGGAGAACCCGTGGCAAAAAGCCGGAACAACCTTCTCGGCGTGGGCGGACAGCGCAAGAAGCTGTCCCGCGCCGACCAGCAGGGCAACGGCCCCACCAGGAACGCCGACCGCAAGGTCGCCGAGGACAAGAAGCAGGAGCTCGTGCGCAAGATGCGCGAGCGGGCGACCGGTACGCGGTCCGAGGACGGCACCGAGAACGCCGGCGACGCGACCGCCGCCACCGGCTCGACGGACACGGCGGGCGCGGGCGACACGTCCCAGTCCTGACCCGCACAGCATGACGACGGCCCCGATCACTCCGGTGACCGGGGCCGTTCGCCGTGCGCGTCACCTGGTACACGTGGCTGGAGCAGGGCCGCGACATCAAGGTGTCCGCCCAGGTGATCGACGCGCTGGCCCGGCCGCTGCTCCTCGGTCCCAGCGAGCGCGCCCACCTGTTCGCGCCGGCGGGTGCCGTCGACCAGGCCCCCGGGACGCAGTGCCCCACCATCACGCCCGGCGTGCGACAGACGCTGGAGCGGCTGGACCCCTTCCCGTCCTGCGTACAGAACGGGCGCTACGAGGAGTGGCAGTCCTCCCAGGGCAACCGCGCGGAGACCGTCCGGCTGATGACGGCCCGGTTCCGCGCCGACATGGCGGAGCATCTGGGACATGGCGGAGCATCTTGCGGAGCCCGCCTGGAAGACGCCGCTCAGTCACGGGCCTCCGCTGCCCGGCGAGTCCGGGACCGACGCCGGCTCCAGCCGTGCGGCGTTGCGGCGCGCCGTACCCCGCGCCCACTGCCCGCTGGTCACGGCGCCGACCACCAGCACGCCCAGACCGAGCGCGGTGATGATCCACCACGCGGGCCGGCTCGCGGCGACGAAGCCCGCCTCGTCGATCATGCCGCGCTCTGTGGGCGAGGCGGCGCCCGCCGCCAGCACCGCCCCGATGACCGCGACGCCCAGCGTCTGCCCGATCTGTCTGCTCGTCGACGCGACAGCGGCGGCCACCCCGGACTGGGCCAGCGGCATCCCGGCCACCGCCGTGTTGGTGATCGGGGCGTTCACCATGCCGAAGCCGATGCCGAACAGCACGTATCCGGTGAACAGCGACCACAGCCGCGTCTCCGCCTCGAAGGCCGCGAACAGCAGTCCGCTCGCCGCGAGGGCCGTGCCCGCGATCAGCAGCGGGACGCGCGCCCCGTACGAGCCGACGAGCCGGCCCGACAGCGGCGCGCAGACGAAGGCCAGCGCCGCTATCGGCAGGATGTGGAGACCGGCGTCCAGCGCGGAGAGATCCCGGACGTTCTGGAGGTAGAGCGTGTTCATGAACAGGAAGCCGCCGAGGGCGGAGAACGCGCACACGGCGATGACCGTCGCCCCGCTGAACGGCGCGCTGC
The DNA here is from genome assembly GCF_036248275.1 of Streptomyces sp. NBC_01716. Taxonomy (NCBI): domain Bacteria; kingdom Bacillati; phylum Actinomycetota; class Actinomycetes; order Kitasatosporales; family Streptomycetaceae; genus Streptomyces; species Streptomyces sp. NBC_01716. The sequence continues at coordinate 6,039,091 of NZ_CP109181.1, forward strand.
GGAAGAAGCGCAGATCGATCAGCGGCTCGGCGCGCCTCGGCTCGTACAGCAGCAGCCCGATCAGCGCGCACACCGCGAGGCCGAGGAAGGTCAGGATCAGCGGGGACGTCCAGCCGACCGTCGGTGCCTCGATGATCGAGTACGTCAGCGCGCCGAGGGTGATCATGACCAGCAACTGACCGAACGGGTCGGGGCGGCGCGGCTTGGCGGCGCGCGACTCGGGGACGTACCGCCAGGTCAGCAGGAACGCCGCGAGCCCGATCGGCAGATTGATCAGAAAGATCGCGCGCCAGCTGACCGTCTCCACCAGCAGCCCGCCGATCAGCGGCCCGGCCGCCATCGAGATACCGACGACCCCGCCCCAGATCCCGATCGCGCGGGCCCGTTCCCGGGGGTCGGTGAAGGTGTTGGTGACGATCGACAGCGCGACCGGGTTGAGCATCGAGCCGCCGACCGCCTGGATCGCCCGGAACGCGACCAGCGTCTCCAGGGTCGGCGCGAGCGAGCAGAGCAGTGAGCCGAGCGTGAAGATCACCAGCCCGGTCTTGAAGACCCGCCGTCTGCCGATGCGGTCGGCCGTCGAACCCGCGAGCATCAGCAGGGAGGCGATGACCAGGGTGTACGCGTCGAGGGTCCACTGGAGGCCGGCGACCGTGGTGTGCAGTTCCCGCTGCATCGAGGGCAGTGCGACGTTGAGCACGGTGTTGTCGAGGCTGACGATCAGCAGACTCATGCAGCAGGTCCCCAGGATCACCTTGCGGCGGCGGGGACCGAACTCCGCCACGGAATCGTGGGACTGCTTCGACCAGGACGTGGGACGGGATACCGGCATGGTCTGATGGTAAGTCCGGCGCCCGGCGGCCCCTCGGCCACCATGCGCGACAATGGACGGATGACCGCTCCGCTCGCCCCGTCCCCCGCACCTCCCCGCGCGCCCGCCACCGGCCCGCTTCCCGCGGGTCCGCTCGCCGTCGGCCCGTACACGGTGCGCCCGCCCGTGGTGCTCGCACCGATGGCCGGGATCACCAACGCGCCGTTCCGGACGCTGTGCCGGGAGTTCTCGGGCGGCAAGGGGCTGTTCGTCAGCGAGATGATCACCACGCGGGCCCTGGTCGAGCGCAACGAGAAGACCATGCAGCTCATCCGCTTCGACGCGACGGAGACGCCGCGCTCGATCCAGCTGTACGGGGTCGACCCGGTCACCGTGGGCAAGGCCGTCCGCATGATCGCGGACGAGGGCCTGGCCGACCACATCGACCTCAACTTCGGCTGTCCCGTCCCCAAGGTCACCCGCAAGGGCGGCGGTTCGGCCCTCCCGTACAAGCGGCCCCTGCTGCGCGCGATCCTGCATGAGGCGGTGTCCAATGCAGGCGACCTGCCGGTCACCATGAAGATGCGCAAGGGCATCGACGACGGCCACCTCACCTACCTGGACGCGGGCCGTATCGCCGTGGAGGAGGGTGTGACGGCGATCGCCCTGCACGGCAGGACGGCCGCCCAGCACTACGGCGGCAGCGCCGACTGGGACGCCATCGCCCGCCTCAAGGAGCATGTCCCCGAGATCCCCGTCCTCGGCAACGGCGACATCTGGTCGGCGGACGACGCCCTGCGGATGGTTCGCGAGACCGGCTGCGACGGTGTGGTCGTGGGCCGCGGCTGTCTCGGCCGGCCGTGGATCTTCGGCGATCTGGTGGCGGCCTTCGAAGGTACGGGGGAGGTCGCCAGGCCCGCGCTCCGTGAGGTGGCCGGCGTCATGCGGCGGCACGCGGAGCTACTGGGGGAGTGGATCGGGGACGAGGCGCGCGGGGTGATCGACTTCCGTAAGCACGTGGCCTGGTATCTGAAGGGCTTCTCGGTCGGCTCCGAGCTGCGCAAGAAGCTGGCCGTCACCTCGTCCCTCGCCGAACTGGACGCGCTGCTGGGCGAGTTGAACCTGGACCAGCCGTGGCCGGACGGCGCCGACGGGCCGCGCGGGCGGACGTCGGGCAACAACCGGGTGGTCCTGCCCGACGGTTGGCTGAAGGACCCGTACGACCGCGCGGGCATCGGCGCGGAAGCGGAGCTGGACACCTCCGGCGGCTGATCCTGATCAGCGCCCGGCGACCCCCGGGGCCGCGTGCCGCTCCAAGGGCGCCGCGGCGGCCGAGTTGTACGGACCAAGCCGTACCCGGATCCCTACCGGGCCGCGGCCGAGCGTTTCGGTGTCGCGACGGGCGCGTGTGTGGCCGTGGAGGACTCGCCGGACGGCACGGCATCCGCCGAGGCCGCCGGGTGCCCCGTTCTTGTCGTCCCCTCGCTCCTGCCGGTGGCGCCGGGGGAGGGCCGGTATTTCGCGAGCAGCCTGGAGGACGTGGATCCGGCGGTGCTGGAGCGCGTGATTCTCGCCACGTCTGATAGATCCTTCGCTCAGACGAGCGGTTGAGGCGCGACTGCACTTCCGGAAGGGGTGGCACTGCGTGCCACCCCTTCCGCGTTCGAGAGGTGAACTCAGAAGTCACAATCCCGGCTCAGATGAGCGCGTTCTCCCATGCAAAGGTCATGGCCGGTTCGAGGCGTGAAGGGGGGAGGGGGCGGCGATCCCCCGTTATCCGCATTGGATCCAGTGGCGGACGGGTGGTTGCGGCCGTATGACGGACAAGTGGACATGTCCAGGCACCTTCGATCTGGGTATGTTCCTCGCCGTCAGGGCAGCCAGCGCCTCCCAGAGGAGTCGAGATCCGTGTCGAGAAGCAAAGACACCCACGCAGCGACAGACACCGCCCCGCAGGACCAGAAGTTCGTCTACGACTTCACCGAGGGCAACAAGGATCTCAAGGGCCTGCTCGGCGGCAAGGGCGCCAACCTCGCCGAGATGACCAACCTCGGCCTGCCCGTCCCTCCGGGCTTCACGATCACCAGCGAGGCGTGCAAGGTCTACCTCGGCACCGGCGCCGAGCCGCCCGCCCTGCGCGCGGAGGTCAGCCGGCACCTCGACGCCCTCGAAGGCAGGATGGGCAAGAAGCTCGGCCAGTCCGACGACCCGCTGCTCGTCTCCGTACGGTCCGGCGCCAAGTTCTCCATGCCCGGGATGATGGACACCGTCCTCAACATCGGCCTCTCGGACAAGTCCGTCGCCGGTCTCGCCAAACAGTCCGGCGACGAGCGCTTCGCCTGGGACTCCTACCGGCGGCTCATCCAGATGTTCGGCAAGACCGTCCTCGGTGTCGACGGCGACCACTTCGAGGAGGCGCTGGAGGAGGCCAAGCGGGCGAAGAAGGCCGCCACCGACATCGACCTCGACGCCGGCGATCTGAAGAAGCTGGTCAAGCAGTTCAAGAAGATCGTCGCGCGCGACGCGGGCCGCGACTTCCCGCAGGACCCGCGTGAGCAGATGGATCTCGCCATCTGCTCCGTCTTCGAGTCCTGGAACACCGACCGCGCCAAGCTCTACCGCCGCCAGGAGCGCATCCCCGGCGACCTCGGCACCGCCGTCAACATCTGCTCCATGGTCTTCGGCAACCTCGGCCCGGACTCCGGCACCGGTGTCGCCTTCACCCGCGACCCGGCCTCCGGCCACCAGGGGGTGTACGGCGACTACCTCCAGAACGCGCAGGGTGAGGACGTCGTCGCCGGTATCCGCAACACCGTGCCGCTCGCCGATCTGGAGTCCATCGACAAGAAGTCGTACGACCGGCTGCTGCAGATCATGGAGATCCTGGAGACGCACTACCGGGACCTCTGCGACATCGAATTCACCATCGAGCGCGGTGAGTTGTGGATGCTCCAGACCCGCGTCGGCAAGCGCACCGCCGGCGCCGCCTTCCGGATCGCGACCCAGCTCGTCGACCAGGGGCTGATCAACCAGGCGGAGGCGCTCCAGCGGGTCAACGGGGCGCAGCTGGCGCAGCTGATGTTCCCGCGCTTCGACGACGGGGCGAAAGCCGAGCTGCTGGGGCGCGGGATCGCCGCGTCACCCGGTGCCGCCGTCGGCAAGGCCGTCTTCGACTCGTACACCGCGGTCAAGTGGTCGCGCTCCGGCGAAAAGGTCATTCTCATCCGCCGTGAGACCAACCCCGACGACCTGGACGGCATGATCGCCGCCGAGGGCATCCTGACCTCGCGGGGCGGCAAGACCTCGCACGCCGCCGTGGTCGCCCGCGGTATGGGCAAGACCTGTGTCTGCGGCGCGGAGGAGCTGGAGGTCGACACCAAGCGGCGCCGGATGACCGCCGGCAGGACCGTCATCGAGGAGGGCGACGTCGTCTCCGTCGACGGCTCGACCGGCAAGGTCTACCTCGGCGAGGTGCCGGTCGTCCCCTCGCCGGTGGTCGAGTACTTCGAGGGCCGGATGCACGCGGGCGCCGACGACGCCGACGAACTGGTCGAGGCCGTGCACCGGATGATGGCGTACGCCGACCGCCGCCGGCGGCTGCGGGTGCGCGCCAACGCCGACAACACCGAGGACGCGCTGCGGGCCCGCCGCTTCGGCGCGCAGGGCATCGGACTGTGCCGCACGGAGCACATGTTCCTCGGTGAACGCCGGTCCATGGTCGAGAAGTTGATCCTCGCGGACACCGACGACGAGCGCGAGCAGGCCCTCAAGAACCTGCTGCCGCTCCAGCGGAAGGACTTCGTCGAGCTGTTCGAGGCGATGGACGGACTGCCCGTCACCGTACGGCTGCTGGACCCGCCGCTGCATGAGTTCCTGCCCGACATCACGGAGTTGTCGGTACGGGTCGCACTCGCCGAGGCCCGTAAGGACCACAACGAGAACGACCTGCGGCTGCTCCAGGCCGTGCACAAACTGCACGAGCAGAACCCGATGCTCGGACTGCGCGGCGTACGGCTCGGCCTGGTCATCCCCGGACTGTTCGCGATGCAGGTGCGGGCCATCGCCGAGGCAGTGGCCGAGCGCAAGCGCGCCAAGGGCGACCCGCGCGCCGAGATCATGATCCCGCTCGTCGGCACGGTGCAGGAGCTGGAGATCGTCCGCGACGAGGCAGAGCAGGTCATCGCCGAGGTACGGCGCACCAGCGGCGCCGATCTCAGGCTGGCGCTCGGCACGATGATCGAACTGCCGCGTGCCGCGCTGACGGCGGGTCAGATCGCGGAGGCCGCCGAGTTCTTCTCCTTCGGTACGAACGACCTCACCCAGACCGTGTGGGGCTTCTCCCGTGACGACGTCGAGGCGAGCTTCTTCACCGCCTACCTGGAGAAGGGCATCTTCGGGGTCTCCCCGTTCGAGACCATCGACAGGGACGGCGTCGGCGCGCTCGTGCGCGACGCGAGCGAGGCCGGCCGCAGGACGCGGCCCGATCTGAAGCTGGGGATCTGCGGTGAGCACGGGGGCGACCCCGAGTCGGTGCACTTCTTCCACGAGGTGGGCCTGGACTACGTGTCCTGCTCGCCGTTCCGGATCCCCGTGGCGCGTCTGGAGGCCGGGCGGGCGGCGGCGATGTCGGACGGCTCCGGCCACTCACGCTGAGCCCGCGCGGCGTATTCGCCGCCGGACGACGCGCGCGGGTATCACGCCGCGCCGAATGGAAATCGCTTTCCCCCGCTCTTCCCGAAAGGGACAGGGCGGGTACGGAAACACATCGGGGTGCGGCCGGTGGATCCCCATCCACCGGCCGCACCCCATTTTCCGGGCCGGGCGCGGAGCCGTAACCCTCACCGACCGCCGCCGAGCGCGCAAAGCCCCCCACGGCCTTCACAGCGCCTTTTCGGTGGTTCGGGTTTCGCGCCCGACCCGGTACAGCCTTTCGTTTCGCACCCGGACCACGCGATGCGTTTCAACTGTGGCTGAAACTCCGTGGTGACGGCCTGTGATGGCGTGCATACTCATCGCTGGTGTCGATTGCGGATGCAACAAGTGGGGGATGGGTGCTGCGAATTCATTTCACGGGGAGAGACCTCGGCGGGGTCAGGATGGCCGCCGGTCCCGATCCGTTGTGGGAAACGATTCTCAGCTTTCACCGATTGCGGGACCGGCGGGGCGCACTCGTTTTCGGGGAATGGCGCGCGGAAGCACGGGCGAAGTTGAAGGGTGAAACACGTCTGCTCAACGCGCTCGTGCCCCGCCGGGGCTATTTCCCGGATTTCCTGACGCCACCGGAGAGCCGATTCGGGCTCGTGGACGGGCTGGAGGCGCTGCGCGCGACCCCCGGGGAGCGGGTCCGTACGGAACTGGCCCTGCTGCCTGCCGGACCGGCCGCCCGCCCCGGCAGGACCGCCGCCCTCGCCGACGGCGGCCCGGCGGAGCTGGGCCGGCTCGCCGGGACGCTGCGCGCGTATCACCAGGCGGCGGTGGAGCCGTACTGGCCGCACATCAGGGCACGCGCCGAGGCGGACCGTGTCGTCCGGGGCCGGGCGCTGCTCGACGGGGGTACGGACGAACTGCTCGCCACGCTCCCGCCGATGCTCCGCTGGCGTGCCCCGGTCCTGGAGGCCGACTACCCGGTGGACCGCGAACTGCGGCTGGACGGGCGGGGGTTGCTGCTCCAGCCCTCGTACTTCTGCCGGGTGACACCGGTCGTCTACCGCGACCCGGCGCTGCCGCCGGTGCTCGTCTACCCCGTCACGTACGCGGACACCCCGGTCGCATCCGGCCACGGCGGGCGGGGCGCCGGAGCGTCACTCGGCCGGCTCGTCGGCCGTACGCGCTCGGCCGTTCTGGGCGCGATCGAGCACGGCACGACCACCAGCGAACTCGCCCGCAGGGCAGACGTGTCACTCGCCTCGGCGAGCCAGCACGCGTGCGTCCTGCGCGAGGCGGGCCTCGTGGTGACCCTGCGGCACGGCAACGCCGTCCTGCACACGCTCACACCGCTGGGCGCCGCCCTGTTGCGTGGCGGCGCCCAGAAGCTGCCCGGCCGGTCCAGGAAGTCGGACGGCGGGGCGGACGTGACGGACGGGTCGGACTACGTGCGGAACGGCCCCGTCACCTCGTAGGTGATGCCGCCCGACGAACTGCCGCTCGTACCGCGCTGGCTGGAGAAGTACAGCCGCGACCCGTCCGGCGAGAAGGCCGGACCGGTGATCTCCGAGCCCGACTGCCCGCCGACGCGCAGGAACGGCGCGACGACGTCATCGGGGGTGATCACGCAGATCTCCAGGTTCCCGCCGTCCTCGGCGACGAACAGATCGCCGGACGACGAACCGGTGACGTTGTCGACGCCGGTCAGCGGGGCACCGCCGCCGCTGACGAGCGAGTCGTCGTACGCCAACTCATAGGTACCCGCGGCCGGATCGACCCGCCAGACGCGGTTGTCGCCCTTCGTGGTGAACCACACCGAGCCATTCGCGTAGTAGCAGCCCTCGCCGCCGTTGAACCGCTTGGCGCCCGAGACCTGGGACCGGGTCGCGGTCGGCGAGCCGTCCGGGTCCGGCACCGTCGCCCAGGTGAAGGAGCCCGAGGTGGCGGTGCCGGCCCGCAGCACCTCAAGGGTGCCCGAGGAGAGATCGCCCCAACTGGCGGGCGTGAAGCGGTAGAAGCACCCGTTCGTCTCGTCCTCGGTCAGATAGATCACCCGGCGCTCCGGGTCGGCCGCCGCGGCCTCGTGCTTGAACCGGCCCATCGCGTCGTGCCGTACCGCCGCTTTCACGCCCCACGGGTCGGTCTCGTACACATACCCGCGGTCCACCTCCTCGCAGGAGAGCCAGGTGTTCCACGGGGTGCTGCCGCCCGCGCAGTTCTGCCGGGTGCCGGAGAGGATCCGGTACGCGCCGGTGATCGCGCCCGCCGCGGAGAAACGGACCGCGCCCGCGCCGCCGGACGGGTTGATCTCCGAGTTGGAGACATAGATCCAGCCGCTGCCGTCGGCGTAACAGGCGCCGCCGTCAGGGGCGTTGTGCCAGATGTACGACGTACCGGGCACCGTCTGCCCGGACCGCGCGACGACTCTGCTGCTGAACCCGGCGGGCAGCCGGATGTTGTTGCCGTCGGCCGCCGCGAGCGCGCCGTACGGTCCCGCGCCGGGCTGCGCGGGGTCGGCGTAGGCCGCGCCGCGCCAGAGTGTGCCGCCGAGTGCGGCCGCGGAGGTTCCGATGACCGCTCCACGCAGAAAATTGCGACGTTCCACTGGGCCGCTCCATGGTGGTGGGGTGGGCGTGAGGTGACGTGCGCACGACAGCGTAGAGCGACCGGATGGCCACCGTCTGAACTTCCAGGCGCGACTTCCAGGCGCGTCGGCGGCGCGCCGGGGTCAACACCCGGTGCGGAGACTTTCTCTCCGGGACGCCGTTTCAAGGAGATCGCGGACACCGCGAAGACCACGGGGGTCAGGCCGCCGCACCGCCGTCGATGACAAGGTCCGTCCCCACGACGGACGCCGCGTCCGGCGAGGCGAGATACAGCACGGCCGCCGCCACCTCCTTCGTCGCCGACACCCGCCCGAGCGGCGACTGCTCCCTCATCCGGGCGGCCCGGTCGGCCGGGGTCTCGCCGGGGTGCAGCGACATCGTGGTGTCCGAGGCGCCGGGGCTGACGGCGTTGATCCTGACGCCGTCCCGGATGTGGTCCAGGGCGGCGGCGCGGGTCAGCGTGGAGACGGCCGCCTTGGAGGCGAGATAGCCCGCCATGTGCGGGATGCGCTTGTGCGCGCCGAGGTTGGAGGAGATGTTGACGACGGCGCCGCCGCCGTCTGCCCGCATCTGGGCGATCTCGGCCTGGAGGCAGTGCAGGACGCCGGTGACGTTGATGTCGAGCATCGCCTGCCAGTCCTCGGCCGGGAGGTCGGCGACGGGCGTGCCGCCCCGGAAGATCCCCGCGTTGTTGACGGCGACGTCGAGCCGGCCGAAGTGGTCGACCGCCGTCCGCACGAGGGCCCGTACGTCCCGCGCGCGCGAGACGTCGGCGGTGACGACGAGCGCGTCGCCGCCCGCCGCCGTGATCAGGGTCCTGGTCTCCTCCAGCGGCACGGCGCCACGCCCGGCGAGGACGAGCCCGGCGCCTTCGGCCGCGAACGCCACGGCGACGGCGCGGCCTATGCCGGAACCGGCGCCGGTGACGAGGACGGTCTTGTCGGTGAAGCGAGCGGACATGGGTGACTCCCTTTTCGGATCTTCCCGGAGACGGACGGCGGTCGCTGTTTTCTAGACCGATCATTCTGTTATAAGGGCAGGTGGAAGCCCGCCCAAGTGGGCGATGTGTCCGGGTGGGATGTGCCGGTCCTCGTCAGTCCAGCAGGGCCAGCGCCTGCTCGGCCGCGTCACGGACCCGCGCGGGGTCCCCGGAGGTCTTGCCGACCACCCGCAGGCCCTGCATCAGTACGAGCAGCATCCGCGCCAGCGCGCGCGGATCGCGGTCCGCCGGCAGCTCGTGCTGGTTCCGGGCCCGGACGAGGGCCGCGTGCATCAGGGTCTCGATGTGCCGCCAGCTCAACTCGACCCGGCGGGCCGCCTCGCGGTCGTGCGGCCCGAGCTCGGCCGCCGTGTTGGTCACGAAGCAGCCCTTCTCGCGCCCCGGCTCGGTGCCTGCCTCGGCGGCGAACCCCCGCACCATCGCCCGTACCGCGGGCAGCGCGGGACCCGGCTTCGACAGGGCGTCGAGCAGCGACGGGTCGCGCGACTCGCTGTACCGGTCCAGCGCCTTCAGATACAGCTCGTGCTTGTTGCCGAACGTCGCGTAGATGCTGGCGCGCCCGATGCCCAGGTGCTCGACGAGGTCCGCCATGGACGTCGCCTCGTAGCCGCGCCGCCAGAACAGCTCAAGGGCCAACTGGAGTGCGGCGTCCGGATCGAATTCCTTGGTCCTGGCCACGCGCGAGACTCTAGTCTCATCTAGAACGATCGGTCAAGATCGTCTTGATTCAATTTGATTCAATGGCCGACGCGTGAGGCATAGACCGTCACCGCCACCGAGTCGTCGTCCAGGCACCGGCCCGTCTCCAGGTCGAAACACTGCTTGAGGAGTGGCGACGCCACATAGGCGCGGCCGTCCCTGGTGCCGGTCAGCCCACGCGAGAGCACCTGGGCGCCGGAGTACGGGTCGCGGTTGTCGATCGCGTACGTACGGCCCGCGCGGTCCACGAAGAGCGCGGCCTGCCGGCCGTCCGGCAGCAGCGCGGCCACCCCACGGCCCGCGATCAGCGCGGACCGCTCACAGACCGGCAACCAGTCCTCGCCGACGAGGAGTTGAAGAGTGGGCGCGTTCATCGGGCGGAGACCCCTTCCAGCGTCAGAAACGTCAGATCCGGCTTCATCTGGTCGCGCTCGGGCACGAACCGCACCGTCGGATCCGGCGCGTCCGGCGCGTTGACGAAGGAGACGAAGCGCCGCAGCCGCTCCGGGTCCCCCAGCGTCTCGGCCCACTCGTCCCGGTAGCCGGTGACATGGTCGGCCATCAGCCGCTCCAGCTCGTCGCAGAGCCCCAGCGAGTCGTGCACGACCACGTCCCGCACATGGTCGAGGCCGCCCTCGATCCGGCCGAGCCACGCCGAGGTGCGCTCAAGACGGTCGGCGGTGCGGATGTAGAACATCAGAAAGCGGTCGATCAGCCGCACCAGCGACTCGTCGTCCAGATCCCGCGCCAGCAGATCCGCGTGGCGCGGCTCGGCGCCGCCGTTGCCGCCGACGTACAGATTCCAGCCCTCCGCAGTCGCGATGATCCCGAAGTCCTTGCCGCGCGCCTCCGCGCACTCCCGGGCGCAGCCCGAGACCGCCGACTTGAGCTTGTGCGGTGCGCGCAGCCCCCGGTAGCGCAGCTCCAGATCGATGGCCATCCGGACCGAGTCCTGCACCCCGTAACGGCACCAGGTCTGGCCGACGCACGACTTCACCGTGCGCAGCGCCTTTCCGTACGCGTGCCCCGACTCGAAGCCCGCGGCCACCAACCGCTCCCAGATCCGTGGCAGTTGATCGACCCGCGCACCGAACAGATCGATGCGCTGGCCGCCCGTGATCTTCGTGTAGAGCCCGAAGTCCCGTGCCACCTCACCGATCACGATCAGTTTCGCCGGGGTGATCTCACCGCCCGGGATACGCGGCACGATCGAGTACGAGCCGTTGCGCTGCAAGTTGGCGAGGAAGTGGTCGTTCGTGTCCTGGAGCGCGGCCTGTTCGCCGTCCAGGACATGGCCGCTCAGCCCGAGCGTCGGCGCGAGCGAGGCGATGATCGAGCCGACGGCCGGCTTGCAGATCTCACAGCCGTCACCGCCGCGCGCGCTCTCGCGGCCGTGCGAGTCGAGCAGCGACGCGTACGAGGTCACGCGCAGGGTCCGCACGATCTCGTACAACTCGCCGCGGGTGTGCGGGAAGCAGCCGCAGAGTCCGCCGTCGCCCGCCGTGGGCAGCAGCCGGCCGATCACCTTCACACAACTGCCGCAGCCCGTACCGGCCTTGGTGCACTGCTTCACCTCAGGCAGCGTCGCGCACGCGGTGATCGCGCCCTTGGTCACATTGTGGCAGCTGCAGATCACGGCACTGTCGGGCAGCGACGCCGGACCGAGCGCGGCCGGCGTGCCGGCCCCCGGCGGCAGGACGAGCTGTTCCGGCGGTACCGGCGGCACGGAACCGGTCAGCGGGCGCAGCATCCCGTAGGCGTCCGCGTCACCGACGAGCACGCCACCGAGCAGCGCCCCGTCCGCGCCGACGACGACCTTCTTGTAGACGCCCGAGCGGGAGTCCGCGTAGACGACATCGAGGCAGCCGGGGGAGGCGCCGTGCGCGTCGCCGAACGAGGCGACGTCCACCCCGAGCAGCTTGAGCTTCGTGGAGAGGTCGGCCCCGGTGAACTCGGCCGCGTCCTCGGTGACTTCGGCGATCGCGTCCGCCGCTGTCCGCGCCATCTCGTAGCCGGGTGCCACCAGCCCGTACACCCGCCCGTCGGATGTGAGCGCGCACTCGCCGATCGCGAAGATCCGGGGGTCCGACGTACGGCACCGCTCGTCGACCGCGATGCCGCCGCGCTCGCCGACCCGCAGCCCCGCGTCGCGCGCGAGCGCGTCCCGGGGCCGTACACCCGCCGAGAAGACGACGAGATCGGCCGCCAGGACCGAACCGTCCGACAGGACCATGCCGTTGACGGCACCCGCCGCGTCCGTCGTCACCTCCTGTGTGCCGACGCCCGTATGGACGGTCAGCCCCATGCCCTCGATCGTGCGCAGCAGCGCGGCGCCGCCGCCGTCGTCCACCTGGACCGGCATCAGCCGGGGCGCGAACTCCACGATGTGGGTGTCGAGTTGAAGCCCCTGCAACGCACCTGCCGCCTCCAGACCCAGCAGCCCGCCGCCCACCACGGCGCCGGTGCGGGCGGTCTTCGCGTACTCCTCGATCGCCAGCAGGTCCTCGATCGTGCGGTAGACGAAACAGCCGGTCGCGTCCCTGCCCGGCACGGGCGGGACGAACGGGAACGAGCCGGTCGCCAGCACGAGCGTGTCGTACGTGAACGTGAGCCCGGTGCGCGAGGTGACCGTGCGCGTGGCGCGGTCGACGGACTCCGCCGGGTCGTCCAGATACAGCTCGATGCCGTGCCGGGCCATGAAGTCCGGCTCCACCAGGGAGAGTTCGTCCGGAGTCCGGCCGGAGAAGTACGAGGTCAGCCGGACCCGGTCGTAGGCGGGGCGCGGCTCCTCGCAGAGCACCACGATCCGTGCCCGACCGGTCGTGCCGCGCTCGGCGAGGGCTTCGAGGAACCGCTGGCCGACCATGCCGTGGCCGACGACCACGATGGTGGGCAGGGACGTTGTGTCGGGCATCTCAGGAGCCTCCGTCGGGAGTGAGCAGGTGGAGCAGCGGGGTGGTGGGCGGCAGCGGTTCGTCGTCCTCCCAGGTGCGGGCGAGCGCGCCGATCGTCGTGAGGTCGCCGAGGAGCACACCGCCGACGAGCCGGTCGCCACGGACGACGACCTTGCGGTAGGCGCCCCGCGTCGCGTCGGTCAACTGGACGACGTCGTCACCGGGCAGGGGTGTCGTCTCGCCGAACGCGGCCAGGTCGAGCGGGAGCGGGGCCTCGGGCGTGTGCCCGCCGAGGGGCGAGAGGGTGAGGCGGGTGAGGGAGCGGGTGCCGGTGTAGCGGGTCGCGGGTCCTTCGGGAGCGGTGTCCTCGGTGAGCAACCGGGCCAGCGCGTCGGCCTGTTCGAGCGCCGCGCCGGCGAGACCGTAGAGCCGGCCCCGGTGTTCGGCGCAGTCGCCGATCGCGTGGACGCGGGGGTCCGACGTCCGCAGTTCGTCGTCGACGACGATGCCGCGCCGGACATCGAGCCCGGCGGCGCGCGCGAGGCCCGTGCGGGGGCGTACGCCGCAGGCCAGGACGGTGAGTTCGGCGTCGAGACGGAAACCGTCGGCGAGCTCGACGGCAGCCACTCGGCCGGCCCCTGAGTCCGTTTCGGTGAGTACGAGGCCGCGTACCCGGCACTCAGTATGGACCTCCACCCCCCACGACTCCAGCCGGCGCCGCAGCAACAGCGAGCCCGCACGGTCGAGTTGACGCTCCATCAGATACTCGCCCTGCTGCGCGAGCACCACCTGCGCGCCCCGCTCGGCCAGGGCGCGGGCGGCCGAGACTCCCAGGAGCCCGCCACCGACGACGACGGCCCTGGTCCCCGGCCGTACGGCCGCCGACAGCGCCAGACAGTCGTCCATGGTCCGGAAGGCGTGCACCCCCTCCGGCAGACCGTGGTGGTCCGGCCCCCAGAGCCCGCGCAGCGGCGGCAGGACGGGGTTCGACCCGGTCGCGAGGACGAGCCGGCCGTAGGGGACGACGCTGCCGTCGTCGCACCGCACCACCCGCTCGGCACGGTCGATCCGCACCGCCCGGACACCGCGCCGCTCGGTCCCGGTCACCCGTGGCAGGCCGATCACCTCGGGGCCGTACCGCCCGGCGAGCACGTCGGCCAGCAGCACGCGGTTGTACGGTGCGTGCGTCTCCTCGCCGAGCAGGGTGACCCGGGTGGCCCCGGTCGCGGCGGAAGGCGAGGCGGCGATGCGTTGGGCCAGCCGTACCCCGGCCGTGCCCCCGCCGATCACCACGATCTCCGTCGCCCCGCCGTCAGCAGCCATGTCCGCAGACTGCGCGGCCGGTGTTACCCGGCGGCACCACCACTGTTTCCCGCTCGGAACGCTGCCCTCAGCACGGGCCGGCACGGCGTGTGAGGCCGCACATGCCCCCGGCCCACGCACCGGCGGACGTGGCGTCCACCACCTCCGCCGATATCAGTATGAGGGAGAACGACCTCGTCCCATAGGCTCGCGATCATGCCCGACATATCGCTGACCACGCTTGTCGTCCTCTGCCTCGCGGCAGCCGCCGCGGGCTGGATCGACGCCGTGGTCGGCGGCGGCGGACTCCTGCTCCTGCCCGCGCTGCTGCTCGGTCTGCCGCACGTACCCGCCGCGCACATCCTCGGCACGAACAAGGCGGTGGCCATCGTCGGCACCGGCGGCGCCGCCGTCACCTATGTGCGCAAGGCGCCGGTGGACGTGAAGAGCGCCGTGCGGATCGGGCTGATGGCTCTCGCCGGGTCGATGGCGGGGGCGTTCTTCGCCGCCGGGATCAGCAGCGACGTGCTCCGCCCGGTGATCATGGTGGTGCTGCTCGGTGTCGCCGCCTTCGTGATGCTGCGGCCCTCGTTCGGCAGGGCGCGGGCGGGCGAGCCCGCCACCCGGGGACGGCACCTCACCGCGATCGTCCTCGTCGGCGGCGGGATCGGCTTCTACGACGGGCTGTTCGGTCCCGGCACGGGCACCTTCCTCGTACTGGCGCTGACCGCCGTGCTGCACCTCGATCTGGTCACGGCGTCCGCCACCGCCAAGATCGTCAACGTCTGCACCAACGGCGGGGCGCTCGCGATGTTCGCCTACCAGGGCACCGTGCTGTGGCAACTGGCCGCGCTGATGGCGGTGTTCAACCTGGCGGGCGGCATGTTCGGCGCGCGCATGGCGCTCAGGAAGGGCAGCGAGTTCGTCCGCGGGGTGCTGCTCGTCGTGGTGTTCTCACTGGTCGCGAAGCTCGCCTTCGACCAGTGGACCGCCTGACGGTCGAACCGCCCGCCGACGCGTCAGCCGGGTCCCCGGACACCGATGAGATGCGCGTACGTCACGACGTTGCCCCGGTAGCCGGTCTTCTCGGAGAACCCGCCGCCGCAGGTGATCACCCGCAGTTCGGCCCGATCGGCCTTCCCGTAGACCTTCCGGTCGGGGAAGTCCTCGTTGTCGTACACCTCGACCGCGTCGACCGTGAAGACGCCGGTCCGCCCGTCCGCTCGGGTGACCTCGATCCGCCCTCCCTTCTTCAGGGTGCCCAGGCTGTAGAAGACGGCCGGGCCGCGCGCGTTGTCCACATGGCCCGCGACGATCGCCGTGCCCTTCGCGCCAGGCGCGGTGCCCTGCCCGTACCAGCCCGCGACATCGCCGTTCTCGGCCGGCGGCACGTCCAGGCTGCCGTCCTTCGCCAGACCCAGCCGGGTGACGGGGGCGTCGACGCCGATCTCGGGGATCCGGAGCCGTACGGGTGAGGAGGCCGGCATCGGGTCGGCGGCGGCGTCCGTATGGAAGCCGGGCCCGGCGGCGAACGCCTGGGCGGCCGACGGGATCGGCGGGGTGATGTCCCGCGAGCCGTTCTGTACGAGCCACACTCCGGCGCACGCGGCGCCGGCTATCAGCCAGGCCCTGCCCTTGACGCTCATCGGCCGGCCTTCGCGCACATGGTTCCTCCGGAAGTTGTTCCCCCGCCCCCGGCAGCGATGAGCATGACGGAGGCGGGGGCCACGGCGGTCACGGGTGCGGTGGAGGCCGCGGCCCGCCCACGTCCTAGCTGTCCTGCGCGCCGCTCGCCCGGCGGCGCAGGAGCCAGGTCCCGCCGACGGCGGCCGCGGCCAGCAAGGCCGCCCCCGCCGCGATCTGGGTGGTGTCGGGCCCGACGCTGCCGCCGACCCCTGTCCGTACGTGGCCGGACGGCTGGTGCTGACGGTGGTGCTCGACCGTCAGGTCGCCGCGGGCCTCCCGGCCGTTCTCGCAGCGTACGAAGATGTTGTACGTCCCGGCGCGGGTGTTCTCGGGCACCCGGAACTGGCCGACGACGATGTCCTTGTAGTCGCCCGGCCGCAGCCGGAACTCGCCCGCGCCCAGCGAATTCGCGTCGCCCGTGCCGTGGCCGTTCTTGCCGCAGGCGGTGGTGTTGACGGTGACCGTCGCGCCGGGCGCGGACGTCGACGGATACAGGTCCAGCTCACCCCGGTCGCCGGCGGACGCGGCGGTGGAGGCCGCGAGGGACACTCCGAGCGAGGCGGCCGCCAGCGCGGTACCGGTCAGCAGGCGGGCGGTGGTGCGCATGGTGTCCTCCGGGGCGGCGCGGTTCTCGTCTCTTCCGAGATAAGGCGCAGCCCGGCGCGCACGCCTGCTGATGGAGGATCAGATTGACTCCGTCCGTGCGGCGTGTCCCGCTTGCCGGTCGGAGTTCTCGCAGGTCGGAGCCGCGATACCGGGAGCGGGACACGCCGGGCCACCCGTCGTGCCGAATGGGTGAGGGTCCCCGGAAGCCGGCCAGGAAGCCGGCCCGGGGGCGGGACGGCGGCGGTTCAGATCGCGTCCCACTCCACCGATTCGTACGCCGCCCTCACCGTTCCCATCAGCTCCGGGTCGACCGTGAACGCCACGTCGTCGATCCGGTCGACGGGCGCGATGCCCTGCGAGTTCGTGACGAACGCCGACGCGTACGAGGGCAGGTCGGCCAGCGTCACCGGCCTCCGTACGGAGGGCAGCCGCGGCACAAGCAGCGCCATGGTGATCCCCAGCAGCGAAGGCGCCTCGGGCCACACCACGGACGTACCGTCCCAGAACGCGATGTTGGTGATCGCCCCCTCCGTCACCACCCCGCCGGGCGCGGTCAGCAGCGCCTCGTCGAAGCCCGCGCGCTCGGCCGCCCGCAGATAGTGCGTCTGCCCGAAGCCGCCCAGATGCTTGATGTGCGGCACCTCGCGGGTGAACGGCACCGACATCAGGCCGTGCGGGCGGCCGGACTTGGTCTGCGGCGGCCGTACGGTGACCATCACCCGCGCCTCCTTGTCGCCCTCCGGCCAGTGCACATGGACGCGGGCCGAGGCGTCGGAGATGTCGCCGAGCGCGTGCCGGAGCAGTTCCCGTACGCGCTGACCGTCCAGACCCGCGCCGAACAGTTCACGGGTGGCCGCATCGAGCCTGGCGAGATGGAGATCCCGGCCACGGACCCGGCCGCCCCTGATCTGCATCGCGGTGAAGTGCCCTCAGGGTCTGTCGTTCAGATCTTGCCGGGCTCGCCGTTGATCTCGACAACCTCGAAATGCCAGGGGATCTGCCATGGGCCCCACGGTATGACCGCTCACTCCTCGATCAGCCTGCGGGGTCCGGGGCCGCGCGAGGCCGGTTCGCCGACGGTGGCTTCCTCGGCGTTTCCAGGCGAGATGGTTCATGCGGGCCGGCGTAGCTTGACCTGAACCATGGTTTAAGTATCAGGCTCGACGTATGGACATCACCACGCACGACACCGACACCCGGGCGACCCCGAAATCCTCCGCCGCCCCGGAGGCCCCGCCGGCTCGGGACTCCCGGGCGCCCCTCAAACTCGCCGTCATCCTGGGCAGCAACCGGCACGGGCGGTTCGGCCCCGTCATCTCCGACTGGTTCGTCTCCCGGGCCGCCGCCCGCGCCGACTTTACCGTCGAGCTGATCGACCTCGCCGATACGGATCTGCCGACCGCCCTCTCCTTCGAACCGTCCGCGCCGGTCCGCGACCAACTCGCCGGGATCACCCACCGACTGGCCGAGGCCGACGCCTTCGTCGTGGTCACCCCCGAGTACAACCACTCCTACCCCGCGTCCCTCAAAGCCCTGATCGACTGGCACTTCCACGAGTGGCAGGCCAAACCCGTCGGCTTCGTCTCCTACGGCGGGATCTCCGGCGGCCTGCGCGCCGTCGAGCATCTGCGCACGGTCTTCGCCGAACTGCACGCCGTGTCCGTACGCGACACCGTCTCCTTCCACAACGCCGGTGCGCTCTTCGACAAGGAGGGCAGGCACCGGGACCCGAAGGGCGCCGAGGCGGCGGCCGGCGCCATGCTCGACCAGATCGCCTGGTGGGGCCTGGCCCTGCGGGACGCCAAGTCGAGCCGTAGTTACGCCGGTTGACGGGGGCGGGCCATATCGTGGGCGGCGGCGGCCCGACCGAAGGAGTGGCGCACATGACCGGTGCCGAGTTTCTGACCGTACTGACCACCACCGACAGCGCCGCGAAGGCGGAGACGCTGGCCCGGGGCGCGGTGGAGGCGCGGCTCGCCGCCTGCGCGCAGATCTCGGCGCCGGTCACCTCCGTCTACCGCTGGCAGGGCGCGATCGAGACGACGGAGGAGTGGCAGGTGCTCCTCAAGACGACCGCCGCCTGTTACGAGGCACTTGAGGCGCATCTGACAGCGGCGCACGACTACGACGTGCCGGAGATCCTGGCGGTGCCGGTGGTACGGGGCAATGCCCCGTACCTGGCCTGGCTGACGGCCGAAACGGCGCCCGACGGCACCGCCTGATCCGGCCTGATCCAAACGACAGGCCCTAACTCCGGCCCGTGAGTTCGCGGGCGCGGCGGACCGTCGCCGCGTCGACCATCGCGCCCGCGCTGTCGCGGAACGCGCCACTGCCCTCGGTCAGCCGGCGTTCGAACAGGTCCAACAGGGTGTGCGCGTCGGCCAGTTCGGCGGGGTCGACACCGAACACCTTGTTGGCGACGGCGACCTGAGCCGGATGGATACAGGCCCGCCCCTGGAAGCCGAGCCCGCGCAGCCGCACGCTCGACGCGCGGAACGCCTCGGGGTCCGAGGTGTGCACCGACACGGGCGCGACGGCCGAGGCGAGAGCGTGCGCGGCCGTGTGCGCGACCGTCAGGCCACGGGCCCAGTCGAGCAGGTGGTCCCCGGGAGCGGGGTCGGGCGCCATCCGCAGGTCCGCCCGGAGGTCGACCTCGCCGAGTTGGAGATGCCGCACTCCGGCGCGGCCCGCGGTGTCGCCGAGCGAGAGCAGCCCGGTGGCGCTCTCGACCAGCAGCCCGAGCGCGACGACCGCACCCCCGTCCGCGCCCCCGGCGACCAGCGCGAGCAGTGCGTCCAGGTCGGCCCCGGCGGTGGCCTTCGGCATCCACAGCCCGTCGACCCGCCCCGTGGCCAGCAGCGCGCGGGCGTCGTCCCTGCCCCGGGCGCCCTCGTTGATCCGTATCCACAGCTCGGGGCCTTCGGCGGGGCGCTCATCGGCGAAAGCGACGGCGGCGGCGCGCGCTTCGTCCTTCCTCACCGGAGCGACGGCGTCCTCCAGATCGAGGATCAGCGCGTCCGCCCCCGAGCGTGGCGCGGCGCGCAGGAAGCGCGGCTGGTCGGCGGGTACATACAGATGGGAACGGGGCGGCCGGACAGGTACGGGCGTTGACATGGAGACTCCTTACACATCATGAATCGGATGATGCATTTTCCGTTACAGTGATGTAGTTTGCGTCTCACCATACTTCAGGTCTGGGTATCGCGTACGGAAGTGGGCGAGGTGCCCGGACCCGTGACCCGGACTCGTAACTACGGGAGGACCGCGGCGTGTTCGAAGCCGACAGCGTGACGATTACCGTGCTGGTCGAGAACCAGGTGGACATGCTGCTGCCCGACCAGGCCAGCCCCGCCGGCGGTACCGCCGGCGGGAGCGGGGGCGCGGACGACCACTGCGTCTCCCGGTACGGCCTGATCGAGCACTTCGACCCCAAACGCGTGCCCCCGCAGGCCGAGAACGGCATCAGCTTCCTGGTCGAGGCGGTACGGGGCCGCCACAGCGTGCGCGTCCTGTTCGACGTGGGCCTGACCGGCACCGTGCTCGAACACAACACGCGCGTCCTCGGCGTCGACCCCGCCTCCATCGACCATGTCGTCATCAGCCATGGCCACCCGGACCACTTCGGCGGGTCTCGCCCGACGGCAGGCTCCGCCGCGACGAGGTCATGGACGAGATGGGGCTCGTGATCGACGTACGCGGCGCCGGCCTCGTCGTCCTCACCGGCTGCGCGCACGCCGGAGTGGTCAACACCATCGAGCAGGCGCGCGCGGTGTGCGGGCCCAAGCCGGTCCGCGCCGTCATGGGCGGCTTCCACCTCGGCTTCCCCACCACCCCGGCGGAGAACGTCGACCTGACCGCCGCCGCCTTCGCCGAGCTGGAGGTCGCGACCGTCATGCCGATGCACTGCTCCGGACTGCGCACCCACACCCGGCTGTCGACCGGCATGTCCGCCAACTATGTGCAGCCCGCGGTCGGCACCGTGCTGCGCTTCGGCCGCTGATGACCGGCGACCTGCGGGGCATCCGGGTGATCGCGGTCGAACAGGCCGTCGCCGCACCCCTGTGCACCCGTCATCTGGCCGATCTCGGAGCCGAGGTCGTCAAGATCGAGCGGCCCGGCGGCGGGGACTTCGCCCGCGGTTACGACGAGAGCGTGCACGGTCTGTCCAGCCACTTCGTCTGGCTCAACCGGGGCAAGCGCAGCGTCGTACTCGACCTGAAGACCGAGCCGGGGCGGCGGGCGCTGCGCCAACTGCTCGCCGGGGCCGACGTCCTGGTCTGCAATCTGGCGCCCGGCGCCCTCGACCGGATCATCACCGACGAGGCCCTCGCGGAACTCAACCCGCGCCTGGTGCGCTGCTATCTGTCCGGATACGGCCCGGCCGGGCCGTACGCCTACCGCAAGGCGTACGACGCGCTGGTGCAGGGCGAGGCCGGCACGATCTCCGCGACGGGCACACCCGAGACCCCGGCCAAACCCGGCGTCTCCCTCGCCGACCTGGCCGGCGGGTCCTACGCGCTCGGCGCCGTCACCTCGGCCCTGTACGCGCGTGAACGGACCGGTCTGGGACAGCGGATCGACATCGCCCTTTTCGACGTGCTGCTGGAGTGGATGAGCCCGCTGCTGCTCGCCGAACTGCACTCCGGGTCGGCGCCCCCGCCGGCCGGGCTGCGGCACGCCAGCATCGCCCCGTACGGGCCGTACACGACGGCCGACGGGCAGGACGTGCTGATCGCGGTGCAGAACGAAGGGCAGTGGCAGCGCCTCTGCCGCACGGTGCTCGACGATTCGGCGCTGCTGGACGACCCGGACTTCGGCTCGAACAGCGCGCGCGTACGGCACCGTGAACGCACCGAACGGGCCGTCCAGGCACGGCTGATCACCCTGTCCACCGCCGAGGTCACCGCGCGCCTCGAAGCCGCGGACGTGCCGCACGCGCGACTGAACCAGATCGCCGACGTACTGGCCCATCCACAGGCCGAGGCCACCGGACGCTGGTCGGAGGCGACGCTGCCGGATGGAGAGGCGGTCCGGGTGGTCACCTCGCCGCTGCACCGCGCGGCGGAGCCGCCGGGCGGCCGAAGGGTGCCGGGGCTGGGGGAGCACACCGCCGAGGTACTGGCCGAACTCGGCCTGTCCGAGGCGGACATGGCGGAGCAGCGCGAGCCGGCCGGCTGAGGCGTACGAGTCCTCGACCGCCGGACGGCCGCACCGCACGCGGCCCGTCCGGCGGTCGAGTGGTCCTGTCGTCAGTCGTTGTCGACGTCGAACGGGTCGGCGACCGGCCGGCCCGTCAGATGCCTGCCCAACGCCAGGAAGCTGCGCGAGAGATGCCACTCCGTGGCCTTCGCCAGCGCGTCGCCGTCGCCGAGACGGGCGGCGGCCAGCATCGAACGGTGCTCGTTGGACGTCTCGTCGGCCCGGTCGTGGAGCACCTGGAGCACGTCCCAGGGGAACTTCTGCCAGAGCTGGTCGATCTCCGCCGCCAGCCCCTCGTTGCCGCACTTGGCGTAGAAGAGGAAGTGGAACTGGTAGTTGGACGCGTTCAGCCGCGCCCTGTCGCCCTCCTCCGCCGCCTGCTCCATGTCGGTGACCAGCCGCTCGGCCAGGTCGATGTCCAGCGGTGAGAGCCGCCGGGCGGCCCGCTGCATGGCGTACGGCTCCACGAGCCGCCGCAGCAGGTAGACGGTCTTGACCTGTTCGTAGTCGGCGTCCGCGACCCTGACGCCTTTGTGCGGCTCGCCGACGAGCACGCCCTCGGCCTCCAGCAGGCGCAGCGCCTCGCGGACCGGCGTGATGCTGGTGTCGAACATCGCGGCGAGCACGTCCTGTTGGATACGGCTGCCCCGGGGCAGCTCGCCCTCGCTGATCATCCGCCGCAGCTCGGTCGCGATACGGTCCCGCTTCGTCGGCGCCTTCGCCGTTGACTTCGTCGATGACTTGGCCGGTTTCGGCACGGTCCTGGCGACGCGCTCGGGTCCGACGCCGTCAGCCGTGGTGGTCTTGGTTCGTCGGGACTGCGGCGGCATGTCGTGGTCCTTCTGTCGTGGCGCTCGGTGAGCGGTGGGGGCGCGGGCGAGGGAGTGGGCGGCGGGTCCGACGAGTGTCGCATCGAACGCGACGGACGGTGCGGCGCGGGCGATTGAGGACGTACGCACCGGTGGTCCGGGTCAGTCGGCGGGTGCCGTGCGCAGCCCGTCGTGGAAGGCGGCCGGCACGGTGGCGAAGGCCTCGGGCTTGTCCAGACAGGCGACATGGCCCGCGCCCGGCACGACGGCGCCGGCGCCACCGAGCCGTTCGGCCAGGGCGTCGGCCGACGCCGCGGAGACCCGGTGGTCGCGCGCGCCGCGAAGTATCCGACAAGGCACGGTGAGCGGACCCGCCCGCGTGTGCGCGGGGCGGCGGGCGGCCTCGGCGCCGCCCGCCGGGGGAAAACCGACCAGGGTCAGTGAACGGACCCGGTCCGGGTGCCGTTGCGCCAGGGCGAGCGCGACGAGCGCACCGAGCCCGGACCCGACGACATCCACGGACCCGGCCCCATCCGCGTACGCGGACGCCCCTTCCACCGCCCCGTCCACGGTGAACGGCTCACTCGCGCGCGCCCCGTGGCCCGGCTGGTCGAGCGCCTTCAAGTGCCGCCCGCCCGCGCCGAGATGACCCAGCGCGGGCCCCCAGGTCGCGGCGGAGCCGCCCCAGGTGTGCAGCAGGAGAAGAGGGGTTGCCCTCGTCGTCATAGGCACCTCATCGCAGGATGATGCATTTTCCAGGTTCTGAAGTATAGCTATTGCATGTCAGGCATCCTAGTCCCGGAATCCCCGGTATGACCACGATCAAATCGGTGCGCCAAGCCGTACCGGCCGACGGCGACGCAGCCGCCACCGATGCCGATTCCGGTGCCACGGTGCTGCTCGACGGGCTGACCATGCGATTCGGTGAGCGCACGGTTTCCAAGGACATCAACCTGACCATCGGCGCCGGCGAGGTGCTCTCCATCGTCGGATCGTCCGGCTGCGGCAAGACCACCCTGCTCCGCGCGGTGGCCGGCCTCATCCCGCCGGCCGAGGGCTGTCCACCGCCTACCGCCCCTTCCACCCGCACGACCGCGCCGAACCGCTGGAGCCGGGCGAGGTGTACGCGCTCGACATCGAGATCCTGCCGACCTGTCTGGTCGTCCCGGCCGGCTACCGCATCGCGCTCCAGGTGCGGGGCAGGGACTACGTCCACCCGGGCCCCGGCGCGCGGCTGTCCAACCTGAAGAACGACCTCACCGGCTGCGGACCGTTCCCGCACAACGACGACCGTGACCGGGTGGCGGGGACGTACGACGGGCGGACCACGGTCCACACGGGCGGGGAGAACGCGTCGTATCTGCTGCTGCCGGTGATCCCGCGGGGCGTCGCGGAGGGGATCTCGGGGGCGTGAACGTCAGGCGTCCGCGCGCTCCAGACGCACCGCGCACACCTTGAACTCCGGCATCCGGGACGTCGGATCGAGCGCCGGGTTGGTCAGGTTGTTCGCCCGGCCTTCGCCCGGCCAGTGGAACGGCATGAACACCGTGTCCGCGCGGATCGCCGTCGTGATCCGCGCGGGCGCGACCGCCCGGCCACGCCGTGAGACCACGGCGAGCCGCTCGCCGTCGGCCACCCCGAGCCGCTCCGCGAGCCGTGGGTGCAGCTCCACGAACGGACCCGGCGCCGCGGCGTTCAGCTCCGCCACGCGCCGGGTCTGGGCGCCCGACTGGTACTGCGAGACGACCCGCCCCGTCGTGAGCAGCACCGGATACTCCGCGTCCGTCTCCTCGGCGGCCGGGCGGTGCACCACGGGTACGAAACGGGCCCGCCCGTCGTCCGTCGCGAACCGGTCGAGGAAGAGCCGCGGTGTCCCGGCGTGGCTCTCCTCGGGGCACGGCCAGAACACCCCGTCCTCCGCCGCGATCCGCCGGTAGGTGATCCCCGAGTAGTCGGCCGGGCCGCCCGCCGACGCCCGGCGCAGCTCGTCGAAGACCTCCTCCGGATCCGCCGGAAACCCCTTCTCGTGGCCGAGCAGCCCCGCGAGTCCGTGCAGCACCTGGAGATCGCTGCGTATGCCGGCCGGCGGGGTGATCGCCCGGCGCCGCAGCAGGACCCGCCCCTCCAGGTTCGTCGTGGTCCCGGTCTCCTCCGCCCACTGCGTCACCGGCAGGACGACATCGGCGAGCGCCGCCGTCTCCGAGAGCACCACGTCCGCCACGGCCAGGAAGTCCAACGACCGCAGCCGCGCCTCGACATGGGAGGCGCGGGGCGCCGACACGACCGGATTCGACCCCATCAGCAGCAGTGACCTCACCTCGCCGCCGAGTGCGTCGAGCAGTTCGTACGCGCTGCGCCCCGGCCCCGGCAGCGAGTCGGGATCCACGCCCCACACGCGGGCGACATGCTCCCGCGCGGCAGGGTCGGTCAGCTTCCGGTAGCCGGGCAACTGGTCGGCTTTCTGACCGTGTTCACGCCCGCCCTGCCCGTTGCCCTGGCCGGTGAGACAGCCGTAGCCGGACAGTGGCCGGCCCGCGCGCCCCGTCGCGAGGCAGAGGTTGATCCAGGCGCCCACGGTGTCGGTGCCCTTGGACTGCTGCTCGGGACCGCGCGCCGTGAGGACCATGCCCGTCGGCGCGTCGCAGAACAGGCCGACGGCCTCGCGGAGTTGGGGAACCGGGACGCCCGTGACCCGTTCGACGTGCTCCGGCCAGTGCGCCATCGCCGCGGCCCTGGCCTCCGGCCAGCCGGTCGTACGCTCCCGGACGAACGCCTCGTCCGTCCGGCCCTGCGCCACCACGAGGTGCAACAGGCCCAGCGCCAGGGCCAGATCGGTGCCCGGCCTGGGTGCCAGATGGAGATCCGCCTGCTCGGCGGTCCTGGTCCTGCGCGGGTCGACCACGATCAACGTGCCGCCGTTCTCGCGCAGTTCGGTCAGATACCGCAGAGCGGGCGGCATGGTCTCGGCGAGATTCGAACCGACGAGGATCACACACCCCGTACGCGGGATGTCCTCCAGCGGGAACGGCAGCCCCCGGTCGAGCCCGAACGCCCTCTGATGCGCGGCGGCGGCCGACGACATACAGAAACGCCCGTTGTAGTCGATCTGCGAGGTGCCGAGCACGACGCGGGCGAACTTGCCGAGCGCGTACGCCTTCTCGTTCGTCAGCCCGCCCCCGCCGAAGACGCCCACCGCGTCCGGCCCGTGGCCCGCCCGCGTCCGCGCGAGCCCGTCGGCGACGGCACCGAGCGCCTCGTCCCAGGTGGCGGGTTCGAGCGAGCCACCGCCGGGCCGCCGTACGAGCGGTTCGGTGAGCCGTACCCGGGACGACAGCACGGCCGGCGCCGTCCGCCCCTTGCCGCACAGCGCGCCACGGTTGACGGGGAAGCCGGCGCGCTCGACCACCTCGACACCCGGGTCCTCGTCCCCCGTACGCCGCAGGCTCATCCCGCACTGCAACGCGCAGTACGGGCAGTGGGTCGGGACGGCCGCATCGGTCATGCCGCCAGCGTGCGACCCGGGTGTTACGGCCCCGGCCGTACGCGGTTACGCCCCCGACACGCGCACCTCCCGCCCCCGTACCCGGCGCTGTGAGGGCCGCCCGCGCGGGCCGCGGTCACGGCCGGCCGCCGTCCGCCAGCGCCTCGCTGACACCCGTCTCGACCGGGCCGAGGAAGTGCGGATCGGGCCGCGTCAGCGCGTCCAGCGCCGCCTTCCCCGCCGCCGCCAACTCCCGGACCCCGCCGTAGTACCAGGTCACGTTGTGCCGCTCGGCCACGCCGACACCGTACGAATCGACGCCCGCCGCCCGGCAGAGCGCGACCGCGCGCCGTACATGGAAGCCCTGCGTCACCAGCACCGCCCGCTCAACCCCGAAGATCTTCTTCGCCCGGACGCAGGAGTCCCAGGTGTCGAAACCCGCGTAGTCGCTGACTATCCGGCCGTCCGGGACCCCACGTGCCGTCAGATACGTCCGCATGGCGTCCGGCTCGTCGTACTCCTCCCGGCTGTTGTCGCCGGTGACCAGCACCACCTTCACCTTGCCGCTCTCGTACAGCTCGACCGCCGTGTCGAGCCGGTGCGCCAGATACGGCGCCGGGGCGTCGCCGCGCAGCCCCGCCCCGAACACGACTGCGACATCGTGCGCCGGTACGTCGGCGACGGTACGGACATGGGCGTCGGCCGTCGCGTACATCCAGGTGGAGGGCGCCAGCGCGATGACACACCCGAGCATGACGGCCTGCACCGTGAGCCGCCGCGCGCGCCGCGTCCTCGGCAGCCGCACGGCGGGCAGCCGCACCTTGCTCAGCCGCACCCTGCGCAGGCGCACCTCGCGCAGGCGCGTCAACGGCTCCCACCGCGGTCGTGGCATCTTCGGCATGAACATGAGCCCCTGTCGTCCGTCCCTACGTACTCCGTCACGCACTCCGTACGACGTCCGGCGCCCCCGAAGAGTTCGCGGCGCTCCCCTCCCGCCTGTGAGCACCCCGAAAACCTCCACGACATCCGCCGCAACCACCCGGCAACGTCCGCCCCGCAGGATCGGCCCATGGACGAGCCGCCCGCCCCCGCGCCCACCCTTGTCGTCGTCGCCCACGGCAGCCGCGACCCGCGTGCCCTGCGCACCGTCAGGGCCCTGCTGCGACAGGTCGAGGAGCTCCGCCCCGGTATCGCCGTCCGGCTCGGGCACATCGAGATCGAGCGGCCGTCCCTCGCCGACACGCTCGCCTCCTTGGGAAGCGGCAGGGCCGTCCTCGTACCGCTGCTGCTCGGACCCGGCCACCACGTCACGTACGACCTGCCGCGCGCGGCAGCCGCCGCGCCCCGGCTCCGGACCACGATCGCCGCACCGCTCGGCCCCCACCCGCTGCTGGTCGAGGCATTGCACGCGCGCCTCGTGGAGGCCGGCTGGCGCGACGAACCGCACCGCGCGGACGACTCCGCCGTCGTGCTCGCCGCCGCCGGATCGCGCGACCCGCGCTCGGCCGTCGCCGCCCGCCGCACGGCGGCGCTGCTGAGCGCGCGGCTCGGCGGGGTGCCGGTCGTCCCCGCGTACGCGTCGGCCGCCACGCCCACCGTCCCCGACGCGATCAGGGACCTGACGGCGCGTGGGCGGAGCCGTATCGCGCTCGCGTCGTACTTCACCGCCCCCGGCCACTTCGCCACCCGCGCCGCCGCCCACGCGCCCTGGATCGCCGCCGCCCCGCTCGGCGCCCTCCCTGACCTGGCGCGCCTCCTGCTCCACCGCTACGAGGAGGCGCGGGCCCATCCAGGGCCTGTCTTTGGGGTCCTGACTCCCGAGCCGGTTACCTTCGGTGCATGGAAGGCATCACCGCACCTCACGACGACAGCGACTACGACCCGGCGGACACCGAGCGTTTCTCGGCCGAACCCGACAAGCGCCCCGGCCGCACCGCCTTCCAGCGCGACCGTGCGCGCGTCCTGCACTCCTCGGCCCTTCGCAGGCTCGCCGGCAAGACCCAGGTCGTGACGCCCGGCTCACAGAGCCAGGAGTGGGACGCCAGCCCGCGCACCCGGCTGACCCACTCCCTGGAGTGCGCCCAGGTCGGCCGCGAACTCGGCGCCGCGCTCGGCTGCGACCCGGACCTCGTGGAGACGGCGTGTCTCTCGCACGACATGGGCCATCCGCCGTTCGGCCACAACGGTGAACAGGTGCTCAACGACTTCGCCAAGGACTGCGGCGGCTTCGAGGGCAACGCCCAGTCGCTGCGGCTGCTCACCCGCATCGAGCCGAAGCGTTTCGTGCGCGCCGACTCCGTGTCCGCGGCGATCACCCCGGGGCTCACCGCGCCGCGCGCCGAGGCGGCCGTCGAGGCGGCGGCCGAGGCCGACGGCGGCGCCCGTCTCGTCAGCGTCGGCCTCAACCTCACCCGCGCGGTCCTCGACGCCGCGACGAAGTACCCCTGGCCGCAGGGCGCCCACCCCACCGACCCCGGCTCGGTGAAGTTCGGTGTGTACGAGGACGACCTGCCGGTCTTCGAATGGGCCAGACGCGGCGCCCCGCCGAACCGCACCTGCTTCGAGGCACAGGTGATGGACTGGTCCGACGACGTCGCCTACTCGGTGCACGACTTCGAGGACGGCCTGCACGCCGACCATGTGGACCCGAGGATGCTGCTCTCCGAGCCCGAGCGCGAGGAGATCTGGGCGGTCGCGATCGGCCGCTACGTACCCGGCGGCACCGACCCTCGGCAGCTGGCCGACGCACTGGACCGGCTCATGGTCCAGGAGTGGTGGCCGCACGGCTACGACGGAACGGCCGTCGCCCAGGCCAGGCTCAAGGACGCCACCAGCCAGCTCATCGGCCGGTTCTGTCTCGCGGCCGAGAGCGCCACCCGGGCGGAGTACGGCACCGGGCCGCTCACCCGCTACGGTGCCTCGCTGGTCGTCCCGCGCGAGGCGCGCGACGAGTGCGCCGTACTGAAAGCCGTCGCCCACCGCTATGTGATGCAGCGCGCCGACCAGGAATCGCTCCGCGCGGACCAGCGCGTCGTCCTCGCCGAACTCGCCCGGACGCTGACGGCAAGTGCGCCCGACGGTCTCGACCCGCAGTTCCGCGCGCTCTTCGACGCGGCGCCCGACGACCGCGCCCGCAAGCGGGTGATCGTCGACCAGATCGCCTCTCTCACGGATGCGGCGGCGCGCACCCTCCACACGGCGCTCACCGGACGCACCTGAGGGACCCGTCCGATCGCGGTGGTTCGCGACATGGGCGCCCCGCGTCCCGCACCCGTCATTTTCAGCCAATGGCCGAAGTGTGCCGAGCCGCCACGCACTGGGATGACGCGTGTAGCAAGGTAGCCACATCAAGCCGGAACCATGCCCGTGGAGCCTCCCCTCTTTCGCCATCACGCTCCGTGCGGGACGCTCACAGATGGCGGCAGCGTAACGAGGAGGCATCAAGTGGTCGACGCACATCGGACTTTCGTCATCGTCGGCGGTGGGCTGGCCGGGGCGAAGGCCGCGGAAACCCTCCGTTCCGAAGGATTCACCGGCCGAGTGATCATCATCGGGGACGAGGGAGACCACCCCTACGAACGCCCCCCGCTGTCGAAGGGCTTCCTGACCGGCAAGGAGGAGCGCGACAGCGTCTTCGTCCACGAACCCGCCTGGTACGCCCGGCACCGCGTGGAGCTCCACCTCGGCCAGACAGTGACCGAGATCGACCGTGACACCCGCTGCGTCCACCTCGGCGACGGCACCTCCGTGCGCTACGACAAGCTGCTCCTCACCACCGGCTCCGAACCCCGCCGCCTCGACATTCCCGGCACCGGCCTCGCGGGCGTCCACCATCTGCGCCGGCTCGCGCACGCCGACCGGCTGCGCCAGGTCCTCACCACCCTCGGCCGCGACAACGGCCATCTGGTCATCGCCGGCGCCGGCTGGATCGGTCTGGAGGTCGCCTCCGCCGCCCGCGGGTACGGCACCGAGGTCACCGTCGTCGAGCCGCACCCCACGCCGCTGCACCAGGTCATCGGCCCGGAGATCGGACAGCTCTTCACCGAACTGCACAGCGAGCACGGCGTACGGTTCCACTTCGGCGCCCGGCTCACCGAGATCGTCGGCCAGGACGGCATGGTCCTCTCCGTCCGTACGCACGACGGCGAGGAGCACATGGCGCACGCCGTGCTCGCCGCGATCGGCGCCGCGCCCCGTACGGGTCTCGCCGAGGCGGCCGGTCTCGACCTCGTGGGCCGCGAGCACGGCGGCGGCATCGCCGTCGACCTGGGCCTGCGCACCTCCGACCCGGACATCTACGCCGCGGGCGACGTGGCCTCCTTCCCGTTCTCGCTGCCCGGCACCGAGCTGCCGACCGACAGGCTGCGTGTCGAACACTGGGCCAACGCGCTCAACGGCGGCCCGGCCGCGGCCCGCTCGATGCTCGGCCGGGACGAGACGTACGACCGGCTGCCGTACTTCTTCTCCGACCAGTACGACCTGGGCCTGGAGTACTCGGGCTGGGCGCCGCCCGGCAGTTACGACCAGGTGGTGGTGCGCGGCGACGCGGGAAAGCGGGAGTTCATCGCCTTCTGGCTCAAGGACCGCCGGGTGCTCGCGGGGATGAACGTCAACGTGTGGGACGTCACCGGCGACATCCAGCGGATCATCCGCTCCGGTGCCCGGCAGGATCCCGACGCCCTCGCAGACCCGGCGGTGCCGCTGGAAAGCTTCGCGGCTGAGCCGCCGGCGGACCGGGCGTAAAGGACTGTCGGTGCGTCCCCGTAGAATTCTCATGTGGCAGGCAGGATCAATGACGACGACGTGAAGGTGGTTCGGGACGCGGTCCCGATCGACACCGTCGTGTCCGAGTATCTGCAACTGCGCCCGGCCGGCGGAGGCAATCTCAAAGGTCTCTGCCCCTTCCACGACGAGAAGTCCCCGTCCTTCCAGGTCAGTCCGAGCAAGGGTCTCTTCCACTGCTTCGGCTGCCAGGAGGGCGGGGACACCATCGCCTTCGTGATGAAGATCGACCATCTCTCCTTCTCCGAGACGGTCGAGCGCCTCGCCGGCAAGGCGGGCATCACGCTGCGGTACGAGGAGGGTGGGTACAACCCCACCCACCAGCGGGGCGAGCGCATCAGGCTGGTGGAGGCGCACAAGGCGGCCGCCGGGTTCTACGTGGAACAGCTCGCCGGTGAAGAGGCCGCGATCGGCCGGAAGTTCCTTGCCGAGCGGGGCTTCGACCAGGCGGCGGCCGAGCATTTCGGGATCGGCTACAGCCCGGTCGGCTGGGACCATCTGACCCGTTTCCTGCGCGGCAAGGGCTTCACCGACAAGGAACTGCTGCTCGCCGGGCTCTCACAGGACGGCCGCCGGGGTCCGATCGACCGGTTCCGGGGCCGGCTGATGTGGCCGATCCGCGACATCTCGGGCGAGGTCGTCGGCTTTGGCGCGCGCAAGCTGCGCGACGACGACAACGGGCCGAAGTATCTGAACACCCCCGACACCGCGATCTACAAGAAATCGCAGGTGCTGTACGGGGTGGACCTGGCCAAGAAGGACATCGCCAAGGCCAGCCGGGCGGTGGTGGTCGAGGGCTACACGGACGTGATGGCCTGCCATCTGGCGGGGATCACCACCGCCATCGCCACCTGCGGCACGGCCTTCGGCACCGACCACATCAAGATCCTGCGCCGGCTGCTGATGGACAACGGCAGCGCGCGGGTGATCTTCACCTTCGACGGTGACGCGGCGGGCCAGAAGGCCGCGCTGCGTGCCTTCGAGGACGACCAGAAGTTCGCCGCCGAGACGTACATCGCGATCGCGCCCGACGGCATGGACCCGTGCGAACTGCGCCTCAGCAAGGGCGACGCGGCGGTCCAGGACCTGGTGGAACCGCGCACGCCGCTCTTCGAGTTCGCGATCCGCCAGATCGTGGCGCGGTACGACCTGGAGACCCCGGCGGGCCGCGCGTCCGCGCTGGACGAGGCGGGCCCGATCGTGGCCCGGATCAAGAACGGCGCGTCGCAGCACGAGGTCGCCGTCCAGCTCGCCGGGATCCTCGGCATCCTCGACACCCAGTTCGTGGTCAAGCGCGTGGCGCAGATGGCCCGTTGGGCGCGGGACCGGGGCGGACGCGGTCCGGCGGGACCGGCGTCCGACCGTGGCGGTCGCGGCGGTCCGCCTTCCGCGTACGACTCCGGCCGGCCCCCGGCCGCCTCCGGGCCCGCGCTCAACCTCCGCAGCCCCGCCCACCGCACCGAGCGCGAGCTGCTCAAACTCGCCCTCCAGCGCCCCGAGTTGGTCTCCCCGGCCTTCGACGCGTACGGCGTGGACGAGTTCACCGCCCCGCCGTACGCGGCGGTCCGCCGGGCGGTCGAGGACGCGGGCGGCGCCGAGCAGGGCATCGAATCGGCGCCGGAGTATCTGGCCAGGGTCCGCGAGGCCGCGCCGAACGACGCGGTGCGCGCCCTGGTCACGGAGCTGGCGGTGGAGGTCTTCCACGGCAAGTCGATCGACGAGGCGTACGCGGGGGAGCAGCTCGTACGGGTCCGGCTGCGCGCTGTCGACCTCCGCATCCACGATGTGACGGGCAGCCTGGCCCGCCTGGGCACCGGCGCGGACGCCGAGCGCCACCAAGCGGTGCAGAACGAGCTGTGGGTGCTCCAGCAGTACCGCCAGTCGCTGCGCAACAGCGGCGCGGCTGCGCTCTGACTTCCGCGTTTCAAACATCCTTCGGTAACTGCCCGGTTACGCACGGGACTCAGAAAGTCCCCGCACACCTCTCGTGGCGGCCATGTGCCTTGAGCCACACTGGGCAGCGGTGCCTGTGTTCTCGGAGCTGCCGCACGCCCCCGATCCGGCAGCGATCACCCTGGAGGCCGCCCCCGTGCAGACCCAGACCCTGACCGAGGCCGACCTGGTGTCGGCGGTTCCGTCGCAGAGCCGCGCCGCGCACCACCCCGAGGCAACACCGGAGTCGGCCCCCGAGGCGGTTCCGGAGACCGTCACGGAGGACCCGGTGGACATCCCCGAGATCCCCGAACGTGTCGGTCCGCGTGGCAAGGCGGACAACGGCGGGC
This sequence comes from Streptomyces sp. NBC_01716, assembly GCF_036248275.1. NCBI lineage: Bacteria > Bacillati > Actinomycetota > Actinomycetes > Kitasatosporales > Streptomycetaceae > Streptomyces > Streptomyces sp. NBC_01716. The sequence continues at coordinate 6,071,892 of NZ_CP109181.1, forward strand.
CCTCGTCCGACCTCTTCCGGCAGTATCTGCGGGAGATCGGGCGGATCAGACTGCTCACCGCCGTCGAGGAGGTGGACCTCGCGCGCCGCGTCGAGGCCGGTCTCTTCGCCGAGGAGAAGCTCGGCTCCACGCCCGACCTGGACTCCCAGCTCGCCGTCGACCTCGACCGGCTCGTCGTGCGCGGCCGGATGGCCAAACGCCGGCTCATCGAGGCGAATCTGCGGCTCGTCGTGTCCGTCGCCAAACGCTACGTCGGCCGTGGGCTGACCATGCTCGACCTCGTCCAGGAGGGGAACCTCGGCCTGATCCGGGCCGTGGAGAAGTTCGACTACGCGCGCGGCTACAAGTTCTCGACGTACGCGACGTGGTGGATCCGCCAGGCCATGTCCCGCGCGCTGGCCGACCAGGCCCGTACGATCCGGGTCCCCGTCCATGTGGTCGAGCTGATCAACCGCGTCGTCCGCGTCCAGCGCCGGATGCTCCAGGAACGCGGATACGAGCCGACCCACGCAGAGGTCGCGGGACAGCTGGAGCTGACCGCCGAGCGGGTCGGCGAGGTCCTGCGGCTCGCCCAGGAACCCGTCTCGCTGCACGCGCCGGTGGGGGAGGAGGACGACGTCGCCTTCGGTGACCTGATCGAGGACGGCGACGCGGCCTCACCCGTGGAGTCGGCGGCGTTCCTGCTGCTCCGCGAGCATCTGGAGGCGGTCCTGTCCACGCTCGGCGAGCGCGAACGCAAGGTGGTCCAGCTCCGTTACGGCCTCGCGGACGGCCGCCCGCGCACACTGGAGGAGATAGGCCGGATCTTCGGGGTCACGCGCGAGCGGATCCGGCAGATCGAGTCCAAGACCCTGAGCAAACTCCGCGACCACGCGTTCGCGGACCAGCTGCGCGGCTACTTGGACTGAGGACCTAGCCGGACGGGCCGGTGCATACGACCCATCCGGCGACCACGCCCTAGGTCCGGGCCCGCGAAGATCCACCGGACAGGACCTAGGGCGTGTTTGAGAAGTCCCGTCTGGCCCACGACGCCTGGCACGCACGCTCGCCGCGTTGTCGGAGTCATCCAAGTACGTCCGGTCCATCTACGGGGCTGATCCTCCGCCTTGCGATCGCACGCACCAGACGCCGTGGGCCCCGCCCAGTGGGCGGACGACGCTACTTCTCAAACACGCCCTAGTCCACCTCGGCGACCGCCTGCGCGAACTGCGCCGCGTACAGCCGCGCGTACGCACCCTCCGCCGCCAACAGCCCCTCGTGCGTGCCCTGTTCGACGATCGAGCCGTTCTCCATCACCAGGATCACGTCCGCGTCCCTGATCGTGGAGAGCCGGTGCGCGATCACGAAACTCGTCCGCCCGTGCGCCAGTTGGGCCATCGCCTTCTGGATCAGCACCTCCGTACGGGTGTCCACCGAGCTGGTCGCCTCGTCCAGCACCAGGATCACCGGGTCGGACAGGAACGCCCGCGCGATGGTGATGAGCTGCTTCTCGCCCGCGCTGACGCCCGCCCCCTCGTCGTCGATCACGGTCTCGTACCCGTCGGGCAGCGTCCGGATGAAACGGTCCGCGTGCGCGGCCCGTGCCGCCTCCTCGATCTGCGCCCGCGTGACGTCGTGCGAGGCGCCGTACGCGATGTTCTCCGCGATCGTGCCGCCGAACAGCCAGGTGTCCTGGAGGACCATGCCTATTCGGGAACGCAGGTCCTCACGCGACATGGTGGAGATGTCGATGTCGTCCAGACTGATCCGGCCGGACGTCACCTCGTAGAACCGCATCAGCAGATTGACCAGCGTCGTCTTGCCCGCGCCCGTCGGACCGACGATCGCGACCGTCTGACCCGGCTCGACGGACAGCGACAGGTCCTCGATGAGCGGCTTCTCCGGCTCGTAGCGGAACGCCACACCGTCCAGCGTCACCCCTCCCCGCAGCTCGTGCGGGCGCTCGGCCGATGGCGCGTCCTTCTCCTGCTCGTCCGCGTCCAGCAGCTCGAATATCCGCTCCGCGGACGCGACCCCGGACTGGACGAGGTTGGCCATCGAAGCCACCTGCGTCAGCGGCATCGAGAACTGCCGTGAGTACTGGATGAACGCCTGCACATCGCCGATGGACAGCGTCCCCGAAGCGACACGCAGCCCGCCGACGACCGCCACCAGCACATAGTTGAGGTTGGAGATGAAGAACATCAGCGGCTGCATGATCCCGCTGTTGTACTGCGCCTTGAAGCCCGCCTCGTACAGCGCGTCGTTCTGCTCCTTGAACGCCCGCGCCGACTCCTCCTGCCGCCCGAAGACCTTCACCAGGGCGTGCCCCGTGTACATCTCCTCGATATGGGCGTTCAGCGAGCCCGTGGACTTCCACTGCGAGACGAAGTGCGGCTGCGAGCGCTTGCCGACCTTCGTCGCCACGAACACCGACAGCGGCACGGTCACCACCGCGACCAGCGCCAGCAGCGGCGAGATCCACAGCATCATGCCCAGCACACCGAGGATCGTCAGCAGCGAGTTGACGAGCTGGCCCATCGTCTGCTGGAGCGTCTGCGAGATGTTGTCGACGTCGTTCGTCGCCCGGCTCAGCACCTCACCGCGCTGCTGACGGTCGAAGTACGACAGCGGCAGCCGCGACAGCTTTGCCTGTACGTCCTCACGCATCCGGTAGATGGTGAGGTTGATGACCCGGATGGACAGCCGCGTCGAGACCAGCATCAGCAGCCCGGCCGCGACGTACACCGCCAGCACGATCAGCAGGACCTGGCCGATCGCGCCGAAGTCGATGCCCTGCCCCGGCGTGAAGTCCACCCCGGAGAGCAGGTCGGCGAGCCCGCCGTCGCCCTCGTCCCGCAGCCGCGCGACCGTCTCGTCCTTGCTGACACCCCCCGGCGTCTGACGCCCGACGACCCCCGCGAAGATCAGGTCGGTCGCCGAGCCGAGGATCTTCGGGCCCACCACCGAGGCCGCCACACTCAGCACGCCCGCGGCGAGCATCCACCACAGGGTGACCTTTTCGCGCGCCAACTGCCGCAGCAGCCGCTTGCTCGACCCCTTGAAATCCATCGACCGCTGCGAAGGAGCCCCCGCGCCGGCCGCCATCATGCGTCCACCAGGACCGCTCATCAGGCCGCCTCCGCCTCGGTCAGCTGGGAGAGCACGATCTCCCGGTACGTCTCGTTCTCCGCCATCAGCTCGTGATGATGCCCCTCACCGACCACCCGGCCCTCGTCCATGACGATGATCCGGTCGGCGTCGCGGATGGTGGACACCCGCTGGGCGACGATCACCACCGTGGCCTCGGCGGTCTCACGCGCCAGGGCGGCACGCAGCGCCGCGTCCGTCGCGTAGTCCAGCGCGGAGAACGAGTCGTCGAAGAGATAGATCTCCGGCCGCTGCACCAGCGTCCGCGCGATGGCGAGGCGCTGGCGCTGACCGCCGGACACGTTCGTACCGCCCTGCGAGACAGGCGCGTTCAGCCCGCCCTCCAGATCGGTGACGAACTCCTTGGCCTGCGCGACATCGAGCGCGTGCCACAGCTCCTCGTCGGTCGCGTCCGGATTGCCGTACCGCAGATTCGTCGCCACCGTCCCCGAGAAGAGATACGGCTTCTGCGGCACCAGACTGACCGTCCTGGCCAGCAGGGCGGGATCGAGTCCGCGTACGTCCTCCCCGTCCACCAGCACCTCGCCGGAGGTCGCGTCGACCAGCCGGGGCACCAGCCCGAGCAGGGTGGACTTTCCGCTGCCGGTCGAGCCGATCACGGCGGTCGTCTCGCCCGGTCTCGCGGTCAGTGACACCTCACGCAGCACCGGCTCCTCGGCGCCCGGGTAGCGGAACTCCGCGCCCCGCACCTCCAGATGACCGTGCCGGCGCAGTGTCCGCACGGGGTCCTTCGGCGGGACGACGCTCGACCTGGTGTCCAGCACCTCCTCGATGCGCTCGGCACACACCTCGGCGCGCGGCACCATCATGAACATGAAGGTGGCCATCATCACGGCCATCACGATCTGCATGAGATACGCGAGGAACGCGGTCAGCGCGCCGATCTGCATCCCGCCGCTGTCGATGCGGTGCGCGCCGAACCAGACGACGGCGACCGACGACACGTTCACGACGGTCATCACCACCGGGAACATCAGCGCCATCAGCCGGCCGGTCGCCAACGACATCTCGGTGAGGTCGGTGTTGGCGCCCTTGAACCGCTCCTTCTCGTACTCGTCGCGTACGAAGGCCCGGATGACGCGGTTGCCGGTTATCTGCTCACGCAGCACCCGGTTCACCGTGTCCAGCCGCTCCTGCATGGAGCGGAACAGCGGGCGCATCCGCTTGACGATCAGGCTCACCGAGATACCGAGCACCGGCACGACGGCGAGCAGCACCGCCGACAGGGGCACGTCCTGACCGAGCGCCATGACGATGCCGCCGACGCACATGATCGGGGCCGACACCATCAGCGTGAACGACATCAGGACCAGCATCTGCACCTGCTGGACGTCGTTGGTCGTACGCGTGATCAGCGACGGCGCGCCGAACTGGCCGACCTCGCGGGCGGAGAAGCTCTGCACCCGGTCGAATATCGCGGCCCGCACGTCACGGCCGAGGGCCGACGCGGTGCGCGATCCGTAGTAGACAGCGCCTATCTGGCCGAGGACCTGGACGACGCTGACGGCGATCATGAGACCGCCGAACTCCATGATGTAACCCGTGTCCCCCTTCACGACACCGTTGTCGATGATGTCGGCGTTGAGGGTGGGCAGATAGAGGGAGGCACAGGTCTGAAGGAACTGGAAAGCCACCAGCAGACCGATGGCCGTTCTGTAGGGGGCCAGATGCGTTCTGAGTAGTCGTAGAAGCACGTGCTGTCTCTCGGGCTCGGCAAGATCGGGGGTCGGACCCATCCTGCGACATGCCGCCCGCCGGATCCCAAGGGTTTTCCACAAAGGACCGGTCAAGAACGACTGTCATACCGGAACCCCTGGCTCCCTCCGGCCTGCGCCCCCGGCCGCCCCTGGCGCTCCGCCCCTGCCGCCCCGCCCTACGCCCCCGGCGCCGCCGCGAACGCGCCCGGGTGGATCTGCTCCCGCGCCGCCGTGTACTGCTGCCGCACCGCCGCGCCGACCGCCGCCTCTTCCCCCGGCTCGAAGATCTGGGCCGCCGCACCGCGCCACTCGGGCGGGCTGTGCGGGGACAGCGTGTTCTTCGATACCCCCAGCGCCCAGGCGGCCTGCCGGGCCGCCCCCAGCGCCGCGTAGTCGGCCGGCTCCGGCACGACGACCTGCGCCCCGAAGATCCCCGGCGCGCACACCTGCACGGCCGGCAGCCCGGCCGCCGCCCCCAGCAGAAAGACCCGCCGCACCTCGACGCCGCGCCCGCGCACCACGTCCATCGCGTCGGCCAGCGAGCAGAGCATCCCCTCGAACGCGGCCCGCGCCAGATGCTCCGGCTTCATCGACTCCCGCCGCAGACCGGTCAACGTCCCCGCTGTATGCGGCAGTTGGGGTGTCTTCTCGCCCTCCAGATAGGGCAGGAACACCAGACCGGACGCGCCCGGCGTGGACTTGAGCGCCAGCGCCGACAGTTCGTCCAGGTCCTCGGTCCCCAGCAGCTCCGCCGTACCGCGCAGGGCCCGTACGGCGTTGAGCGTATGGACGACCGGCAGATGCATCCCCGTGGCGTCGGCGAACGACGTGATCATCCCGGAGGGATCCGCCAGCGCCTCGTGGTGCACGGTCATCACCGACCCGGAGGCGCCCAGCGACACGACCGCGTCGCCGATCCCGACGCCGAGCCCGAAGGCGGCGGCCATGGTCTCGCCCGTACCCGCGGAGATCAGCAGCCCTTCGGGCGTGGTCCCGGCGGCCTCGGCCGGGCCGAGCACCTCCGGCAGCGCCGCCTGGTGGCCCAGCGCGAGCTCCATCAGATCCGGCCGGTAGGCACCGGTGCGGGCGGACCAGAAACCGGAGCCGGACGCCGCCCCCCGGTCCGTCGTCCGCCGGGCGGGCCGGCCGAGCAGCTGCCACACCAGCCAGTCGTGCGGCTGGAGGATCATCACCGTACGCCGCGCCGCCTCCGGTTCGTTCCGCGCCAGCCAGCGCAGCTTCGCCAGCGGTTGACCCGCCTGCGGCACCGACCCGACGGCCTCGGCCCAGGCCTGCCGCCCGCCGAGCGCGTCGATCAGATCGGCGGCGGCGACCTGCGCGCGCTTGTCGTTGCCGAGCAGGGCGGGGCGCACGAGATTGCCGGCCTGGTCCAGCGGCACGAGCCCGTGCTGCTGCGCGGAGACGCCGATGGCCTCCACACCCTCCAGCAGCCCCCCGCCCGCGGCCTCGCCGAGCGACAGCAGCCAGACCTGCGGATCGACCTCGGTCGCCTTCGCCTCGACGGGATGCATCGCGTATCCCTGCCGCAGCACGGCACCCGTGTCCGCGTCACACACGATGATGCGCGTGGAACCCGACGAACTGTCCAACCCGGCGACTATTCCCATGGCACGATTCTGCCGCACGCGCGAGGCCGCGGAGGCGTCCGGGACCGCCCGGGGTGCGGGAGGACCGGCGCGGCGGGTCAGGTGTTGGTGGTTCCCCAGTCGTCCTCGCCGTTGTGGTTGCGCGAGCGCAGGGACCGGACCCGGTCGGCGACGGACTCCGGGACCCTGTCCCCGACCTTGTCGCTCACCGAGTGGTACGCCTTGCCCGCGTACTCACGGCCGGACATGGCGGCCGTCTCGGCGGCGTTGCGCACGGCCGGGTTCTGCGAGATCCGGGTGGCGGACTCTTTGAGCTGCTCGTAGCGCTCACGTCCGGCCCTCGTTCCGAGTACGTAACCGACAGCCAGTCCCGCGATGAACATGAGGCGCCGCATGGCCTGCCACCCTTCGTTAGTTCGTTGGCATCGGACCTTGAGCCGTGACGTCCGCCTACCCCCGAGGCCCGAGATCACCCAGTGTGACCCGGCGGGATACCGATTGGCGGAGCACCCCCCTGCTTGCGCTAATGTATGTGTCGCAGCGGACGTCCGCCGCCCGGCGGAGTCCGGAGCGGGTACGTTCGGTGCGAACGCAGCAATCCCCTGTAGCTCAATTGGCAGAGCAGCCGGCTGTTAACCGGCAGGTTACTGGTTCGAGTCCAGTCGGGGGAGCGCGGTCTCCTGTAGCTCAATTGGCAGAGCATTCGGCTGTTAACCGGAGGGTTGCTGGTTCGAGTCCAGCCGGGAGAGCAAACGGAAAGAGGACCCCTCGGGGTCCTCTTTCTTGTGCCTGCGGGGGCGGGCCGGCCAACTTCCGGGTGATCTTCGGGCGCTTCCTGGAACCGGCCGGGGCACGGTGAAGTCTTCAAGGTCAGGCGTTGCTGACCATCCGAAGCAGGAGATCGTATGAGCGGCTATGCTGCGGCAGACGGCGCGCACAAATGTGCGCGACGCGCCGTTAGGGGCGGTAGCTCAGCCGGTTAGAGCAGCGGACTCATAATCCGTCGGCCGTGGGTTCGAGTCCCACTCGCCCCACCGCGACTCGCCGCAAGTTCACCCCTTTGACCTGCAATAACAGGTCGGCCCCCTCTACGGAGGGGGCCTTTTTCGTGCCTCCATGATCATCTGCTCGCCCCATGCTCGCCCGAAGTGCTGAAGCCGCGTTCTATGCCCGCCTGGCGCATGCGAGTGGATCGAACACCCGGATGCTTTCAGGCCGACCGCGGATGCCGCTCACGGCGCCGCGCTGGCAGGACGAGGGCAGGAGCCGGCGGTTGCCCGTTGCGTGGGGCAGGGTGACAGGGCGTCATTCAAGTGCCACGCAGACGAAAACCGCTGAGCCATCCTGTGGCGCCCCCTAGGCTCCGACCCAGGGTGGTCTGACGTGAACCGCCGTTTCCGCCGCTCCCCCCGCGCCCACGCCGCACAGGGGGCGATGCTCCCGGACAAGGACCGAGACTGGGTCCGGTGAGACCACCGCAGTGCCTGTCTATCCAGACGTTCAGTAAAAAACGTGGCCCCCGCTGTGGAGGCGAACTTGACCAAGGCCGGCAGCGACTACATCGAAGCCCAGGTCCCGGGAGATTGCCCGGTCGACCCGGCGCCCCTTTCCCGGCAGCAGCCGGTCGTCGGCCTCCTGAACTGCGCGGATCAGGCCGCGCAGTCCGCCCGCCAGAGGTGACTGGGCCAGCAGGTCGACGCCGGCCGGAGAGCGTCCACGTCACGCCTTCGGGTTCCGGGCTCCTTGGGACGGCTGTGGCTTCGAGCTGGAGCGCTGTGGCACGTACCTCTCGGAGCTGACCGATCGTCAACTCCCCAAACACCGCAAAAGGCGTTCCTGTCGGGATGAGGGAAAAGAAATCTTCGTTTGTATTGTTTCGGGTTATTTGATCTGTGTTGTCTCAGTATTCCATCGGTGTCAATGAATTATTTGCCTTGCGAGGCGTTTGAGGTGCTATTTCGGATTGGATGGTCGATTTATCATCCGTGCTGCGTGGTCACGGTCCGTATTTGACGACTGGTTCGATTCGATTGGGGAGGAACTCGGTGCCTTGACAGGGCGAATGGTTGATCACCTAGGGTCCACCAGTCTGTGTACATCTTGTGACCCTGGGGCGGGGAAAATGAGTAGGGCAGTGGGCTGTTGTCGTGGCCTCAGAAGCCGTGCCACGTGGCGGCGGGTGGCCTCGGTCGTGGTGGCCTCGGCGCTTCTGGGCGGGGCGACCGTGGTGGCGCTGCCGACTGCCGTCCAGGCCGCTTCCGCCGTGGCTCCGGCGCTGAGCGCGTCCGCACGGGCTGCCGCTTCCGGTGAGCCGGTCGAGGACGTGGGGCAGCGCACCGCGTATTCGACGACGGTGGCGAATCCGGACGGTACGTTCACGCTGACCCAGTCGACGACTCCCCAGCGTGTGAAGCAGGCTGACGGTTCGTGGGCCGTGATCGATGTGGACTTGGTGTGGCGCGCGGACGGCAGTGTGGGTCCGAAGGCGGCTGCGGTGGGTCTGTCGTTCTCCGGTGGAGGCGAGGGCGGGGACATGATCCGGCTGGGGGACGGGCGCCGTTCGTTCGCGTTGGACTGGCCGGGGGCCTTGCCAGTACCGACGCTGGACGGTGCGACTGCCACGTACGCGGAGGTCCTGCCGGGGGTGGACCTGCGGCTGACGGCGACGTCCGAGGGGTACCGGCAGGTCCTGGCGGTCAAGACCGCCCAGGCAGCGGCCAGTTCGGAGCTTGAGCAGATCACTTTCGCCGCGTCCGGCCAGGGTCTTGAGGTGATCGCCGGTGCGGGTGGCGGTCTACGGGCCGTAGATGAGGATGGCAACGCCGTTTTCAACGGGCCGGCCGGTCTGATGTGGGACTCCGCCGGGAGCGACGAGTCCTCCCCGGCGGCGCGCTCCCTGACGTCAACCGGCTCTCCAGCCGCGGACGGTGGCGCCGATCCCTCCGTTCCGGGCGAGGGGGACGCGACGGCTGAACTTCCGGTGAAGGTCGCCGACGGCGCCGTACAGGTGCGGCCCGACCTCGGTCTGCTCCGGGGAGGTGACACGGTCTACCCCGTCTACATCGACCCTCCGGTCGGTCTTGGCGCCTCCGAGCGCACCAAGATCTCCTCCGACGGCGACAAGTTCTGGCAGTTCACCGAGGACAAGGGTGTCGGCCTTTGTGGGAACGCGGATGGTTACTACTGCGGGTCCGGCTACATCGACCGGATGTACTTCGAGTTCGTGCCGACGAAGCTGAGCGGGAAGCATGTACTCGACGCGACGTTCCGCGCGCATGAGACGTGGTCGTTCAACTGCGACGCCAAGTGGCTGAACCTCGCCCGCACCAACAACATTTCGGAGGGCACCAGATGGCCGGGCCCGTCGGTCATCGACCACATGGGCGATCGGCTCGTGTCGGCCGGCCGGGGCGACAACTGCAGCCCCTCGCAGCCGGACGAGTGGATCGAGTTCAATGACGATCCGGCCCAGTTGAACGAGAACCTGACCCCGACGGTGCGGGCGTTCGCCGACGGGAAGTTCTCCCGGCTGACGCTGATGCTGTGGGCGAAGGACGAGCAGGACCCGCGGGCGTGGAAGCGGTTCGACAAGAACGCCGAGCTCCAGGTCACGTACGTCGCGCAGCCGGGCGTACCCACAAGTGTCGGTCTGATCCCGGGAGACGGGACAACCGCGTACTGCCGGACCGATCCCGACGCGCCGTTGATCGTGTCGCGTCTGGATCCGATGGTGCAGGCCAGGGTGCAGACGAAGGTCCAGCCCAAGGTGGGCGAGGAGAAGGGTTCCTTGCAGGCGGGGTTTCGCGCGGCTCGGAAGCTGGCCGACGGGACGTGGGAGGAGATCTGGAGCGACACCGCGCCCACGAGCGGGTTCGATCCGGACGGCACGCTGGAGAAGACGCGTACCACCAACCGTACGGACGGCACGGAGTACCGCTACCGGGCGCGTACGCAGTCGCGTTGGTCGTACGGAGGCAAGACGGGCGAGCTGGCCTCGGCCTTCTCCCCTTGGTGCTACTTCAAGATCGATTCGACGGCGCCGAAGGCTCCTGTCGTCAAGTCCGTCTCCCCTTACACCGCGTGCACGGCGGATCTGTGTGAGGGCAAGGGCGGTCCGGGCGTGCCGGGCACGTTCACCTTCGAACACCATGCCTCCGATGCGGACATCACGGGTTTCCGGTGGCGTCTGCTGAGTGCTTCGGGGTCCGAGACGAAGGAAGTCACCGGCTCCACCTACACGGAGAAGATGGTCGTGCCGAAGCTCGGGGGCACCCAGGTGCTTTCGGTGGAGGCCAAGGATGTGCGTAACCGATTCGGTCCGCCGACGGAGTTCACGTTCAAGGTGGCACTGGCGGAAGGCGAGGTGGGCCGCTGGCGCTTCGATGACGGTGTCGCGGGTTCCGGGGTGACGGTCGCCAAGGACACTGCGACTGTCGGTACCCGTCACGACGCCACCCTGCGGACGGCGGGGGCGGGCTGGTCGACGATGGCACGGCGCGGAGAGGCCGATCAGTCTCTGTGGCTGGACAGCGCCGATCCCGCCAACCAGCAGGCGTACGCCTCCACGAGCACGGCTGCCGTCAACACCGCGGATTCCCTGACGTTCTCCACCTGGGCCTATCTGACCGACGCGTCGACCAGCCGCATGGTGATGACGGCACCGGGTTCCCAGGCACAGGCGTTCGCCCTGTACTACTCGTCCTCGTCGAAGGGCTGGGTGTTCAGCCACACCGTTGCCGACTCGGCAACACCGGTGATCATCACGTCGAAGGCTGACACCATCAATCCGCCTCTTAGGGTCTGGACACATCTCGCCGGGGTCTTCGACACCCAGGCGGACGCCGACCCCGCGAACGACACCCTGCAGTTGTACGTCAACGGACGGCCGCAGGGCACCGCAGTGAAGCTGGCTGCGGCGGCCACAGCTGCGGGCGCCGTCTACAAGCCCTGGAACGCCCTTGGAGGCTTGCAGTTCGGGCGTTCCGTCATCCGTGGCGAGAGCGGCTTCTTCTTCCGGGGGCGTATCGACGAGTCGGCGGTGTGGCAGCGGGCCCTCACTTCGGAGGAAGTGCTGGAGGAGACGCGCGTCAAGGAAGGCAATCTACCGGCCAATGAACTGGTGGCGCAGTGGGATGCGACCACCGCTACGGGGACGACGATCGGCGAGCTGTCTCCTTACCCGCATCCGGCGATGCAGTTGTCGGCGACGGGCGCGGTTCTCGACGGTGACGACAATGCCCTGACCCTGGACGGCACTTCCGGTTACGCCTCGGTACAAGGGCCGGTGGTGGACGAGTCGGGTTCCTTCACCGTCTCGGCGCGGGTGCAGCTGGCCGGGCAGAAGCTGGCGACCAAACCGGTCGGGTACAAGGCGCAGGTGGCCGGGCAGCGCAGTGGCGGTCAGTCGTCGTGGGCGCTGTGGGTCATCAAGCCTTCGGACGACACGTATCAGTGGCAGTTCACCCGAACCGCTACCGATTCCTCGGGCAAGGTGACGAAGGACACCGCCATCACCCCGGCCACGGATGTCGCCGAGGTCGACACGTGGGTGGATGTGACGGGGGTCTTCGACGCCCAGGAGTCTTACGAGATCGCCGATCCGGGGAACCCCGCCCAGAGGCTGGAGCGGTTGGGGACGCTGCACCTATACGTCGGTTCGTCCGCCATCGTTAGTCGCACCAGCCCGGGATTTGATGCCGCCCAGCAGGGCAGCGGTGAACTTGCCGCAGGCCGGGGCACTCAGGGTGGCACCACGGGTTACTACCTTCCCGGTGGGCTCGAACAACTGCGGATCTGGACCGGCGCCATGACCAGGGAGCAGGTAAGTGGCCAGGTCTTGGGCACCACAGGCGACGACACAGCGATGCCCGCGCCGTGAAAGCGCAGGAAGGGTGGTGGCACTTGGCCACCACTCCTTCTGCGAACCTCGCCGCCCCGGCGGCGAGGGCCCAGTTCCCCCGCGTTTTCCTCCTGGACCCTTTGTTCGAGTTTTGCTCCCTGCCGTAACGCGGGAGCGGAGTGCGCATGCCGTGGCTGGGGTGCGTTAAGGAGAGCTCTCAATGAAATCGTTCAGATGGGCCACGAAGTTCGCTGGCCGCAACTGGCGTAGCAGAGGCCAGTGGTCTCGGCGTTTGGCCGTCGTGACCGGGTTCATCCTGCTCCCTGGTCTCCTCGCACCAGTCGCGTTCGCCGGCCCGCTCGGCAAGCCCGATCCGCTGGGCGTCGCGAAGCTCGCGGAGCCTCGGTCGGCGGAGGTCTCCGCGTTCACGGCCAAGACGAACAAGGGCACGGCCGCCGCTCGGAAGAAGGCCGAGCAGGCCGATCGGAGCGCGATCACCAGGGCGAAGAACCAGCAGGCCACATCGGTGACTTGGCCGACTCGTGGTTCTGCCGTGCTGACGCTGCCCAATGGGGAGGCACGGGCGGCTGTGGCCGATCCGGGTTCGCTGCCTCTTACTCTGGCCGCGCCTTCCGCGGCGAAGGGCACCGGACAACGCACTGACATAGCCGGCACGGTGACGGCTGAGGTGCTGGACCAGGAGGCGGCGCGGCGTCTGGGCGTCAGGGGTGTCGTCCTCAACCTCACTGGTCCGAAGGGCGGGGGGCGCGCGCGTCTGGGCGTTGATTACTCGGCTTTCGCCTCCGCATACGGCGGTGACTGGGCCGGGCGTCTGCGGATGGTCCGCCTGCCCGACTGCGCGCTCAAGGACCCGGCCAAGGCCGCGTGCCGTACGCGGACGACTCTGGTGTCCGACAACGACCGGGCCGGACAGACGCTGGGAACCCAGCTCACCTTCCCCTCCGCGCCCGCCCGGTCCAATCCGCCCACGATGATGCTGGCGCTGGCGGCCGGCACCGAGTCGGGTGCGGGTGACTTCAAGGCCACCCCCTTGTCCTCCTCGTCCACGTGGGAGGCGGGAGGTTCTTCGGGCACCTTCGCCTGGTCCTATCCGTTGCGGACGCCGCCCGCCGCGGCCGGGCCGGAACCCGATCTTTCGATTTCCTATGATTCTGGCAGCGTGGACGGCCGGACGGCCTCGACGAACAATCAGGGGACGGCCGTTGGTGAGGGTTTCGACCTCACCTCGTCGTACGTCGAGCGCAAGTACGGCTCTTGTGACGACGACGGCCAGGATGACAAGTTCGATCTGTGCTGGAAGTACGACAACGCTTCCCTCGTCCTCAACGGCAAGTCCAGTGAACTGGTCAAGGACGACACCACTGGTGTCTGGCGGCTGAAGAACGACGACGCCTCCACTGTCACGCATTCCACCGGTGCGGACAACGGTGACGACAACGGCGAGTTCTGGACCGTCATCACCGGCGAGGGCACCAAGTATGTCTTCGGCCTGAACAAGCTCGCCGGTGCGCCCGCCGATGAGCGCACGCAGTCGGTGTGGACGGTCCCGGTCTTCGGCGACGACTCCGGCGAGCCCGGCTACGCGGATGGCACCAGCCTGTCCGGCCGGGACAAGACGCAGGCGTGGCGGTGGAACCTCGACTACGTCGAGGACCTCCACGAGAACGCCATGTCCTACTGGTACGCCGCCGAGACGAACAACTACGACACTCTCGGCGACGACAGCACCGGCACCGGCTACACCCGTGGCGGCTATCTGAAGGAGATCCGCTACGGTCAGCGCGCCGGTGCCCTGTTCAGCGGCAGCCCGGCAGCCTCGGACAAGGTCACCTTCAACTACTCCGAGCGCTGCACCGCGAGTGGCACCGGTTGCGACGAGCTGACCGAAGACAGCCGTGACAACTGGCCCGACGTTCCTTTCGACGTCGTGTGCAAGACCGGCGACAAATGCACCGGCAGCGTCGGCCCCGCGTTCTTCACCCGTAAGCGGATGACCGCTGTCACGACGTACGCCTGGGACGCGGCTGCCGCTACGCCCGGCTTCACGCCGGTCGACGCCTGGTCGCTGAAGCAGCAGTATCTGGATCCGGGGGACACCGGGGACTCGACGGATCAGTCGTTGTGGCTGGACGAGATTCGGCACACCGGCAAGCACGGTGCGGATCTGTCTCTGTCTCCGGTCAGTTTCGATCACGAGATGCGTGCCAACCGGGTCGACGGCGGCAGCGACGACATCTTGCCGCTGAACAAGCCGCGTTTGAAGCAGATCATTTCCGAGACGGGTGCGCAGTCGATCGTCACGTACGCGGACGAGGACTGTGTCGCCGGTCAGACCAGGCCGAAGGCCGATCAGAACACCCGTAACTGCTTCCCGGTCTACTGGTCCCCGAACGGAGCCAAGGACCCGCAGCTGGACTGGTTCCAGAAGTACCCGGTCACCTCGGTGTCCACCACGGACCCCTTGGGCGGCTCGGAAGCCGTGGTCCACACCTATCAGTACGCCGGGGGAGGCGCCTGGCACTACAACGACGACCCGCTGGTCAAGGAGAAGGAACGTACTTGGTCGATCTGGCGCGGGTTCGAGAAGGTCACCCATCTGACCGGGCGGTCCGACCGGACCCAGTCCAAGACGGTCAGTGTGTACTTGCGGGGCATGGACGGCGACAGGCTCCTGGGCCCGGACGGTAAGACCCCCGACCCCGACGAGCGGCGCACGGCGAAAGTGACCGGCATCAAGGCCGGCGAGATCATCGACTCCGACCCGTACGCGGGCTTCACCCGGGAAACCGTCACCTACAACGGAGCCCAGGAAGTCGGCGGCCAGATCAACGACCCCTGGTCGAAGAAGACGGCCACCCAGCACAAGTCCTACGCGGACACCGAGGCGTACTTCGTCCGCACCGCCGCCACCCACGCCCGTACCAACGTCACCACCAGCGGCACGGCCAAGGACCGGATACGCACCACCGCCACCACCTTCGACAGCTACGGCATGCCCGCGACGGTCGAGGACCGCGGCGATGACGCCGTAACAGGTGACGAGACCTGCACCCGCACCACCTACGCACGCAACGACGCCGTGGGGATCAACTCCCTCGTCTCCCGCGGCCGGGTGATCGCCAAGCTGTGCCCGGTCCTGAACGCGGACCTCGACCTGCCGACCGACTCGACCCGGCCGGGCGATGTCATCTCCGACACCGCGACGGCTTACGACGCCACGTCCTACACCACCACCCAGACTCCCACCAAGGGCGAAGCCCGGTGGACAGGCCGGGCCAAGAGCTACGCCGCCGACGGCACACCCTCCTGGCAGCGAACCGCGGTGACCAGCTACGACACCCTCGGCCGTCCTCTCACGGTCAAAGACGTCAACGACGCGACGGTCGCCACCACCGCCTACGTGCCGGCAGCGGCAGGCCCGCTGACCAAGACGACGGTCGCGAACGCGAAGACACAGACCACCACCTCCCTGCTGGATCCGGCGACCGGCGCGGCCACCCGCGTCACCGACCCCAACAACAAGGTCACCGACAACGAGTACGACAGCCTCGGCCGCATCATCAAGGTCTGGCCCCCTACGGCGTCCAAGGCACTCGGCAACCCTCCGACCTATGTCTATGGATACACCGTCACCGCCAACGCTCTTCCCTGGACGTCGACCGGCGTGATACGCGGCGACGGCTCGGGCATCTACAACACCACTTACGAGATCTTCGACTCGCTCCTGCGCCCCCGTCAGGTCCAGTCGCCCTCCCCAGTCGGGGGGCGGACCATCGCCCAGACTCTCTACGACGAGCGCGGCCTGGCCGTTTCCGCACAGGCCGACATCTGGGACGAGAAGGCCGCACCCTCAGGCGCCGTGGTGGAGACAGACTCCGGCCAGGCACCCATCCAGACCGACACGACCTACGACGGCGCCGGCCGCCCGGTCCGAGCGGTGACGAAGAACTTCAACGTCACCCGCTGGAGCACCGATACGGCCTACACAGGGGACACCGTCACCACGACCGCCCCCAAGGGCGGACAGGCCACCGCTGTGGTCACCGACGCCCTCGGCCGCACCACAGAGAACCGGGAGTACGCCGGCACCCAGCCCACCGGCAGCGCGTTCACCGCCACCCAGTTCACGTACACCCCGGCCGGACAGCAGAAAACCGTCACCGGCCCGGACAACGCCGCCTGGAGCTACGGCTACGACCTGTTCGGCCGCCAGACCAGCAACAGCGACCCGGACAAGGGCAAGAGCACCACGGACTACAACCAACTCGACCAGGCCATCACCACCACCGACGTCGGCCGGAACAAGACCCTCATCTCCGAATACGACGTCCTCGGCCGCAAGACCGGCCTGTGGGACGGCACCAAGACCGACGCCACCAAACTCGCCGCCTGGACCTTCGACACCCTCGCCAAGGGCAAGCCCGACACCTCGGTCCGCTACGAGAACGGCGTCGGCACCCCCACCAGCAAGGCGTACACCCAGAAGGTCACCAAGTACGACGCCGCCTACCGCGCCCAGCAGAACGAACTCACCCTCCCGGCAACCGACCCCCTCGTCGCCGCCGGAGTGCCACAGACACTGAAGAGCGCCAGCAACTACAACACCATCGACGGCACCCTGACAGGCGAGGACTACCCCGCCGTCGCAGGTTTGCCGAGCGAGTTCACCACGAACACCTACAACGGCTACGGGCAGCAACTGACCGCCGACGGCAGGGACAGTTACCTACTCGATGCCACGTACGCACCCGTCGGAGATCTGCGCCAGCTCGTCCTCGGCACGGAATCGGCCGGCACGGCGCCCAAGGCCTCCCTCAACTACGACTACGAGCCGGGCACCCGCCGCCTCACCCGCTCCTACGTCACCGACGACGTCCACGGCTACATGCCGCAGGAACTCAAGTTCACCCAGGACGACGCGGGCAACGTCACCTCGATCTTCGACGCCACCACCCAGGGCGGCACCGCCAAAGCCGACCACCAGTGCTTCACCTACGACGGCCACCGTCGCCTCGTCGAGGCCTGGACACCCAAAACTGCGGACTGTGCCACCTCCGGCCGTACCACGGGCAACATCGACGGCGCCGCTCCGTACTGGACGAGCTACACGTACAACACCGCCGGCCAGCGGCAGACCGAAACCCAGCACGCCGCAGCGGGCAACAACACCACCAACTACACCTACGGCACACCCGCGCCGGCCGATCAGCCCCACGCGCTCACCGGCACCACCGGCGCGAAGGCGGGCGACTATGAGTACGACTCGGCGGGCAACACCATCAGCCGTCCCGGAGTCCAGGCCAGGCAGACCCTGACCTGGAACAGCGAAGGCGAGCTCGTCTCCGCCACGGAGCCGGCGGCCGGGACCAAGCCCGCGACCGGCACCAGCTACCTCTACGACGCCGGCGGCGAACTGCTCATCAGCCGTAACACCACCGGTGACGGCGACACGGTCCTCTACCTCGGCAATACCGAGGTCCGCCTCACCACCAAGGGCACGACCAAAACCCTGACGGGCACCCGCTACTACCAGGCCGCGGGCCAGACCATCGCCGTCCGCACGGCCACCACGGGCGTCACTACCACCAAGCTCAGCTTCCTCGCCGCCGACCACCACGGCACCTCCAGCCTCGCCATCGACTCCACCACCTACGCCTTCACCAAGCGCCACACCACCCCCTTCGGCGCCCCCCGCGGCACCACACCCACCAACTGGCCCGACGACAAGGGCTTCCTCGGCAAACCGGCCGACACCACCACCGGCCTCACCCACATCGGCGCCCGCGAATACGACCCGGGCCTCGGCCAGTTCATCAGCGTCGACCCCCTGCTCTCCCTCGACCAGCACCAGTCCCTCAACGGCTACTCCTACGCCAACAACCACCCCCCGACCAGCAGCGACCCCACCGGCCTGCGAGACCCGGGCGGCGGCCAGTGCGGCATCATCTCCGCATGCACCGGCGGAGGCCCGATGTGGGATGACGACCACAACCCCATCCTCGGCACCATAAGCGGAGGGGGCGGCGGTGGTGGCGGTGGCAATGCCGGCGGTGGCGGCGGTGGCGGTGGCGGCACTTCCGCCACAGGGACCTATCCGCCGTGCGGGGCAGCTTGCGGGACCGCACAAGGGCCGTTGATCGGTCCTCAGCCCATTCTGATGCCGTTTATTCCGCCTCTCGTGGCTTCCCCGGAATATACGCGGGAAAGTACATGCGGCATGTATCCGATTGAGCTGATGTGCAATCCCGAAGACGGAGTGCTAGGCGGCGGGGATGATGGCTTTCGTGAGCTGGGCGCGAAGTGGGCTGCCGGCTTGCTCGATCGGTCGGGGGTGTACGGCCAGGACAGTGAGATCGCGCTGCAGGTCATGATGACCGACCTGACGGCGGCGCAGCGTAAGGAAATTCTGAAAAACTATCGCAGCGGGAAGATCAGTGGAAGGCTGAGTAATTCCATTTCTGATGATGGTGATGGTGGCGCCTCGCAGTTCAAGTCTGATGTGAAGTCTCTGGTGACGGGCGACCACAACCTTGCGACCGCCGCTCTCGGTTCCTATACGGCTAAATACGAGGTCTTGCGTGCCAACGGGCGTGGACTGCAGTACCGGATGACCATAAAAAACTCGATGACGGCATCCTCGCTCGCGCACATTGCGACCGGGTATGGCACACCGTCCGAGCGCTTCATTCAGCGATGGATAGACAATGATGGAATCATCGCTGCCCGAGGTGCTGGCCGAGTGCATGACATGGAGATTACATTCCGTGGCGTCATCTACTTCGGATCCCCGCTTGCCCGGTGATGGATCTCGTTGAGGTGGGCGGCGGGAGATCCACTCCCGGCTCGGGTCCGTCCGGGGTGATATTCTCCGACAGCATGATTGGTGGAGGGTGAACGTGTGCGTACGAGCTGTTGCAAGGGCCTGCGCGGCTGCTGTGATTGCCGCGACCGTGGTTGGTGGATGCGCGGTCGGCTCCGAATGTCGCGCGGGAGGGGAGCGTCCACGCGATCTCACTAGAAATGACCTGATTGGCACGTATCGCCATTCCGATCTGTCGATTGTGCTGAGCGGTGATGGGAAATTCACCACTCAAGGATGGCCGACGGATGTGGACGGCCCCCCTCGAAAAGTCGGCAGCGGGACGTGGGAGCTGACGGCGGAAGGCGATTCGGGCTTCCCTGTCAGCCTGTCATTCCACGAGATCAGTGGATTCTGGGACAGTGACACCGAGGGAGGATATTACGGTGCAGGTCTCTATGTAGAAGGGGATCGTGAAGATCCTCGACTGTACGAGTTCTTGGGAGACCCGGACGCCTGTGATGTTCAGACTTTCGGTCGAACTTCGTCCTCTTGATCAGAAACCAAAAGGGTTTCACTTGAGCGAGTATGTTGGCAGGAAGTGCAGTTCAACGCGGTCGGCGTGCTCCAGGGTGGACACCAGCACGGAGTTGTATGGCGCGAACGCCATACGGAGGCCGGCGACTCCTTTCCGTAGGTGACGATCGCCGCGACAGCGGGAGGTTGGTGCCGGACCGGGGTTGAGCCGGTCCGGCACCGGCACCATCAGGTCCGGTCAGACGGGAGTGGCTCTCTTCCGCTGGTTGTCCTGGGCGGTGCTCAGCGCGTCCAGGAATTCGACGGCGAAACCGACGGGTACGCAGGCGATGTAGACGCGGCCGGCGCCGTCCGTCCCGAGTTCGACCTCGTACTCCCCGCCGGTCATCTCGTCGTCGTAGTTGTAGGTGCCGGGCCCCTCATCCCCCAGCGGGCCGTCGGCGCCGTCGAACCAGGCGATCCCGAAGAGGGCATCGACGGCCTCAGCGATCACGGGGTTGGGCGACGAGTCCAGTTCGACGGTGGCCTTGATGTCGTCGTCGACACAGATCCGGCCCGTGCCGAGTTCGTTGGGGCGGTCAATGCTGAGAGTTACGGGACAGCAGTACGTGGGTGTCTTGGAGGCGCCCAGTCCGGGCAGGGCTACGGTGAGCGCGTTGACAGCGCATTCCTGAGTTTTGTCCCAGGCTTCCTTCCAGCGGACGAGCTCTTTCTCGACTTCGAGTTTCACAGGGCATGTCTCCTTCGTTCGTCGGATCGAGCAGCACTGGCCTCGCGGTTGCGACTGCCAGGGTGAGGCTGCGCGTGCATCCTCAGGCGGACACGCGCGGTCGAGGACCTGTCACAGGATCTGCGGGAAGGGAACGAAGCCAGGGACGCGCTGGCTGTCCAGGTGCAGCGTCTCGGCGCCAAGCCGGTGGCCGGCCCTCCGGGGTCGCGCGGGCTGCCGGGGGAGGGCATCGTCGGGCCGGCGGGTCCTCGGGGTGAGCAAGGCCCCGTTGGGCCAACGGGCCCTGAGGGCATGCCCGGTGACGACGGGACGAGCCCGGAGAGCCGGGGACCCCGGGCCAGGACGGGGCGTCAGTCGTTGGCGAGCCGGGTCCTGCCGGTCCGCAGGGAGTACCGGGCCCGGCCGGGCCTTCGGGGGCGGACGGCGCCAACGGGACCGACGGCAAGGACGGGGCGAACGGCGCCGACGGCCAGACCTGCCCCACCGGGTACAGCCTCCAACCCCCGCCGTCCGACCCGGACGCGCTCGTCTGCCGACGCGACAGCGCACCACCGGAGCCGGACCCGGGCACCCCGCAAGCGCTCGGCCTCGACCCCACCCGACGCCAATACCCCTGAACGACCGCGCCCCGCTCTCCTCCGGGAGGGCGGGGCGTTTCGTCGTGCTCGGCAGTACCGTGGATCCCTCACTCTCTGGCGGGGGTAGCTGTGACTTCAATGTACGAATCAGGCATGGGCGACCGCCTTGCGGAACTGCGGCTACGACGGAAGCTGACCCAAGAGCAACTGGCCGAGCGTGCCGGCCTCTCGGTCGACGTAGTTCGGAAACTGGAGCAGGGCCGCCGGAACTCGGCGCGGCTCTCCACCATCAACGCCCTCGCGAGCGCCCTGGACACCGAACCGAGCTACCTCGTCGGGCAGCCCACGACGTTCGAGGTCCACGATGAGGAGGACGGGCTTCCGTCCGTCCTGGCACTGCGGGAAGCCGTCTCACCGGTCGCTGATTTCCTCGGAGGCGACGCCGACCCCGAGGACCCGCCCACCATCGACGACCTTCGCGCCTCTCTGCGCTCAACGGAGAACATCCGCAAAGAGGGCCGCATGGGCGAGATCGGCACCCTGCTCCCGCAGCTCATCCGCGACGCCCGCGCAGCTGTCCACGCCTCGACCGGCAGCGACCGGGCAGCGGCAAACTCCGTCCTTGCCGTGGCCTACCAGGTTGCCGCGACGACGCTCACCGGACTCGGCAAGGAAGATGCCGCGTTCACGGCGATGGAGCGTTCCCTTGCCGCGATCCGCGAGGGCGACGACCCGGGCCTTGAGACGATGGCCGCGTCCACTCTGTCCTGGGTGTTCACCCGGCAGGGTCGGCTCGCCGACGCCGAGCGCGTGGCCCTAGCCCGCGCGGAGAAGATCGAGCCCGGCTTCCGGTCCTCACCGCAGGACCTCGCCCTGTGGGGAATCCTCCTGCTGCGCGCGGCAACGGCCGCTGTACGGCAGGAGAAGCACGAGGCGGTCGCCGACCTGATGCGGCTGGCGAAGGGCGCGGCCGAGAGCATGGGCGAGGACCGCCTCGTCTACGCCACCCCGTTTGGGCCGACGAACACTGGTATCGCCAACGTCAACTTCCTGGTGGAGATGGAGAAGGCCGACGAGGCGATCGTTGCCGCGCGCACCATCCCCAACCTCGCTTCCCTACCACCGACTTGGCGCGCCCGCTTCCAGGTGGATCGGGCGCTCGCCTACAACGACCTCGGCAAGGACCGTTCAGCGGGCCGGGCGTTGCTGCTGGCCGAGGCTGACGCCCCGGAGTGGATGCGGTACCACTCCACCTCGCGGCGTCTGGTGGAAGAGTTGAGGGGGCGCGCCTCCCGCGCGGACACCGAGGTGCTGGGGCTGGCCGCCCGACTCGGACTTGCCGGGTAGGGCGCGGTGTCCTACCAGGTCCGTAAAGTGGTACTGCTCGCCCCTGGGGTGTGATCGCGCGGATACCTAGCGTGGTCGGCACATTGCGGCGCCGGACAACTCCGCCAGAGACTTCCGGCGCCGCTCCCATCCCCCAGGGAGCCGACCGTGACACACCGACCGCCCGCTGAAGGCGCCACAGCCAGTCCGCTGCACGACATGGCGGGCGATCCGGCAATGCGTGGGGCGGTCCCGCTCGATCCGGATCCCGAGCAGCGCAGAACGAGTAAAGAGTTCATGGCGCACGTCAAGGACTGCGCCCACTGCCGCACTCAGGGAGTGGACTGCGCGGACGCCGCCAAGATCCGCGCCGCGTGGCGTGAGGCAAAGAGCGCGGCCCGCGCGAGGCGGTCCGCGTCATGATCTGCGCCCGATGCGACAAGCCCATTGCCTGCGGCCAGGGTGAGCGCCGCGACGTGGAGCAGGGATCCGTCGGCGGCGGCCCGATCTGGCTCCACAAGGAGCTTTGCCAGAAGAAGCTGACCGGCCGCACCTACCTCTGACCGCGCCCTGAGACTCCCTCGTCCCGCTGTCGCTGGGGAACTCCAGCGGGACGAGGGGAAAAACCCCCGCCCCGGGCACCTTCCAGGCAGTCGGCACCCGGGGCGGGGCGGCAAGTACATGCAGTGCACCACCCAACCAGGGAGGACCACCGTCATGACTACCGCACAGCCCCGTTCCGCCGTCGACGCAGCAACCTTGCTCGACCAAGAGATGCGCGGCATCCTCGTCGCGAACATGCTCGACAAGTTCCCCGAGATGAGCGCCGAGTTCGCTCACCGCGGCACCGGACAGATGCTCGCTTTCCTGGCGGCCGGCGTCCGCAGCGCCCAGCCCGTCAGCCCGTCGCCGCTCGTTGACGACTTCTGGCACGCCTTCCTTCTGCACACGAAGGCGTACCGCGAGTTCTGCCAGAACACGCTGGGCCGGTTCGTCGACCACCAGCCCGGATTCCTCGACAAGGACGAGCACGGCGGCGGCAAGGCCCTGCGCGCCCGGACTGTCGAGGCGATCACCGAGGCCGGATTCCTGGTCGACATGGAGTTCTGGCCGGAGCTGGACATCGCCGACTGCTCGCAGTGTCACGCGAGCTGCCACAACAGCCCGAAGCACAACATGCGCTGATCACTGCGCCGCTCCTCGCCCTGTGCCACGCTGTGGCCAGGCCGAGGAGCGGCCCCATGCCGACCATCAGGAGACCACCCGGTGACCCGAACCGAATGGGCGGACCTGCCCAGCGCCGTCCGGCACGCCATCGAGGCGCGCACCGGCCCGGTCGCCGACGCGGCCACGGCAGACAAGGGCGTCATGTCGCCGTTCGCCTCCGTGCTCCACACCGCCCGCGGACCAGTTTTCGCCAAGGGCACCCCGGATGCCGGGCAGAGCTGGATGTACCGCGCCGAGGCCGAGGTCACCCGCACGGCGCCCCTCGCTCCCGCGTTGCTGTGGCAGGTCGACGCCGGCGGCTGGATCGTGGCCGGGTATGAGTTCATCAGCGGGCGGCATCCGGATCTCTCGCCCGGCTCTGCCGACATCCCTGCCCTTGTCGACGCGCTGAGAGTGATGTCCGGTGCACCGTGGCCTGAGGCGGTTCGGAAGAAGCCGCTGCCGGCCCGGTGGGGGAACCTGTTGCCCGAGGGCTACGCAGACGACCTTGCGGGCCGGTCCCTCGCTCACACGGACATGTCCCCGCTCAACATGCTGGCCACGCCGCAGGGCATCAGGCTCGTTGACTGGGCGCTCGCCTGTCCGGCCCCGGCGTGGGCGGACACCGCGTTCACGGTCCCTCGTCTCATCCTCGCTGGGCACACTCCAGGCCAGGCCGAGGAGATCGCACGACAGGTGCCCGCGTTCGCGAACGCGCCAGAGACGGCGGTGTCGGTATTCGTTCGCACTCTCCGTGCCGTGTGGGAAGCGCGGGAGGCGGCAGACCCTCTGCCGCACCGTGCGCCCTTGAGCGCTGCGGTTCGTTCCTGGGCAGAGTCCCGAATGGCCCGCCCAGGACGTTAGGCTCCCGGCCGCCAGCCCCGACGTAGCCAGAGCCCCGGACACCGATGGTGGCCGGGGCTTCTTTCTGCCCACCATTGCCGTGCGCGGGGGAGTGCGGGACAAAGTACGAAGTGCCTGTTCAGGGCCGGTGCAGCGCAGGGGATTTGCGTGAGCGGTGCGTGAGCAGACGTCCCGGAGAGCCTGAGACCATCCGGAGTGAGCGAGAGTTCTGCTCCCCGTGACCTGGGCTTTCTGGAGTCAGCGAGAGTAGCTGGAGTGGGTGAGAGCGAAAACTGCGGACTCATAATCCGTCGGCCGTGGGTTCGAGTCCCACCCGCCCCACCGTGACACGCCGCAAGTTCACTCAATTGACCAGCGGCAACAGGTGAGCCCCCTCTGCGGGCCTGGGCGGACGCGAGTGTTCTCAAGCCGCGTGGGCGAGGAGGCGGGCTCTCCGTTCCTGTTGGGTCCGGTCAGGAAGAGGCTTCCGTCAGGGTCTGCAACTCGGCGTCCGACAGGTGCAGGTCGTGCGCGGCGAAGAGTGCCGGGAGCTGATCGACGGTGCGCGCGGAGGCGATCGGTGCGGTCACCGTCGGCTGCTGCGCGAGCCAGGCCAGCGCCACCGTGGCCATCTCCACCTCCCGCGCTGTCGCGACCCGCTCCAACGCGTCGAGCACCTGCACGCCGCGATCGGTGTCCGCGTAGCCACCGGCGAGTCCGGGGAGGTTGCGCACGTTCTCGACGCTCTTCCCAGGACGGTACTTACCCGTGAGGAAGCCGGCGGCGAGTGCGAAGTACGGAACGCAGGCCAGGCCTTCACGCTCCACGATCTCCCGCCGCGCACCCTCGTAGGTGTCGCGCGAGACGAGGTTGTACGCCGGCTGCAGCGCCACGTAGCGCGCCAGACCCTCACGGTCGGAGAAGGCCAGTGAGGCGGAAAGCCGTTCGGGACTGATGTTGGAGGTCGCGATGGCGCGCACCTTGCCGGCCTTCGCGAGGTCGTCGAGCGCGGCGATTATCTCGTCCACGGGGATGGACTCGTCCCGGTCGTAATGGGTGTAGTAGAGGTCGATATGGTCGGTACGCAGTCGCCGCAGGGACTCGTCGGCAGCGGCCCTGATAGTGGCGGGCGTAAGGCCCATGTACTCCGGGTGGTCGCCGACCTTGGTCGCGACGACCACGTCGTCGCGGTTACGACGGGTGGCGAGCCAGTCGCCGATGATGGTCTCGGACTGGCCCGGCTCGTTGCCCTGTTCGGGAAAGTAGTTCATGTACGAGTCGGAAGTATCGATGAAGTTGCCGCCCGCGGCGAGGTAGGCGTCGAGCACCGCGAACGACTGTGCTTTGTCGGCGGTCCAGCCGAACACGTTGCCACCCAGACAGAGGGGGGAAACGAGGAGGTCGGACGAGCCGAGGGCGCGAAGTTCCGTCATGTCGAGGTCAACGCGGCCTCCGCGCCTGATGTTCCGTGTATCGCCCCCCGCCGGGCGTTTCGAGCACAGGTCCAACACCGTTGCCGGATAGAGGAATTGGCCGTTCCTCACTCGTCGGGTGTGGTCACAGCCAGTCGTGTTCGCGGGCGTAACGCGCCGCTTCGTGCCGGGTCTGGGTCTGGGTCTTCCGCATCGCGTTGGACAGGTAGTTGCGGACGGTGCCCTCGGCGAGGTGGAGTTGACCGGCGATGTCCACGGCGGAGTAGCCGTCGGCCGTGGCGCGCAGGACGTCGATCTCGCGGTCGGTGAGGGGGCAGTCGTCGATGAGGGCGAGCGCGGAGACGTCCGGGTCGATCCAGCGCCGTCCCTCGTGCAGGGTCGCGATGACGGACGCGATGTGCGCCGGTTCGGCGGACTTGCTGACGAATCCCTGGACACCGAGCTTCAGCGCCCGGCGCAGTACCCCGGGCCGGGCGTGCCTGGTCAGCATGAGGATCACCTGGTCAGGCAGGACCTTGCGGATCGCCGCGACGGCGCTGAGCCCGTCGACGCCGGGCATCTCCAGGTCGATGACGAGCACGTCCGGCTGGTACCGCAGGGTGGCGCGGATCGCGTCCTCGCCGTCCTCGGCTTCGGCGCGTACGGAGATGTCGCCCTCAAGCGGCAGCAGCGCCGCGAGCGCCTTGCGCAGAAGTGCCTCGTCGTCGGCGATGACGATGGTGGTCATCGGGCCTCCTGTGCGTCGGGACCGGGCGACGGGAAGTCGGCGGCGGTCACGAAATACCCGTTCTTCTGGTCCACCGTGAGCTTTCCCCCGTTGTCGGCCACGCGTTGTTCGAGAACGGCGAGACCGCTGAGCTCCGGGAGCGGCTTGTCCGGTACGCCGTCGTTGACGATGGTGATGCCTGACTCGGACAACGTGATCCGGACTTCCCGGGACTCGGCGTGCCGCAGGATGTTGGTCGTTGTCTCGCGCAGGACCTGGCCGAGCAGCTCGCCCGCGCGGCTGTCCGCGTCCGCGTCGCGGCGGATGTGTACCTCGATGCCGGCGGCCTCGAACAGATTCTTCGCGTTCTCCAGTTCGGCGGGGAGGTTGAGCCGACGGTGCGCGTAGACGAGTTCCTTGGTCTGGCTGATGGTGTCGCTGACGAGCGAGTGGATCTCGTGCAGCTCCTGCTCCGCCCGGCCGGGGTCGCGGTGCACCAGCTTCTGTGCGAGGGCGACCTTGAGCTTCACCACGTGCAGGGTGTGACCCTGGATGTCGTGCAGGTCGCTGGCGAACCGCATACGCTCACGCACCACGGCCAGCTCCGCCTCGTGCCGACGCGACTCCTCCAGGTCGTGGACGACGTCGTAGAACTGCTTGTTGGGGAACATCAGGCCCGTCACGATGGCCATGAGGCCCGCGGGGACGATGACATACGTGATCAGCACCTGACGCGGGTCGTCATCCGTCATCAGGAACCGTGCCGCGCCCACGACGGCGACATAGGCGACCAGGGTGACGGCGGCCGCGCCACGATGGCGCCGCAGCTGCGGCACGACCAACGGGCCCACGATGGACAGGCCGAAGATCGCCTTCCCACTTCCGGCCTCCAGCACACCGAAGAGCCAGACGCCCGCGGTGACGACCAGGCACGGCACGGCGACCCGGGCCAGATTGCCTGCCGTCCAGGATACGAAGGCCACCAGCGCCGCGACCACACCCAGGCCCAGGACCACCGCTTCCGACCAGGAATCGGCGTCCAGCGCCACCAGGAACACCCCACCGACAGTGACCACCGGGAGCAGCGTGATCAGGTTGAGCCGGCGCAGCCGTCCCTGTGTCGTCGCCTCGGTAATTTCAGACATCGTCCAGCCAGTATCCGTGGGGAGCTTTCGGTACACCAGTGACACCGCGTCATGCATGCCTGCCGCGAATGTCATGGCGCGGACGTGATGCGAGGCCACTACCGGGAGCGCGTCGCGGTCGGTGGAATCGAGGCATGTCCACTACAGCAGTCATCGAGGTCACGAACCTCAACGTCCGTTACGGCGATTTCCATGCCGTGAAGGACCTGTCGTTCCAAGTGGGGCGTGGCGAGTTCTACGCGCTGCTCGGCACCAACGGCGCAGGCAAGACCTCGACCCTTGAGGTCATCGAGGGACACCGGCCGGCCCAGTCGGGCACCGTCCGCGTCTTGGGGCAGAGCCCGCGCGACCGCGCTGCCGTGCGCTCGCGGATGGGCATCATGCTGCAGGAGAGCGGCTTCTCCCCGGATCTCACGGTGAAGGAGTCGGTCCGGCTGATCGGCACGCTGACCCGGCGGCACGACGACGCCGACCGCGTTCTGGGCATCGTGGGTCTGACCGGCAAGGCCGGCACCAAGGTGTCGCAACTCTCCGGCGGCGAGAAACGCCGCCTGGACTTCGCCACCGCCGTGTACGGCGGGCCCGAGCTGGTCATCTTGGACGAGCCGACGACCGGTCTGGACATCCAGTCCCGCGACGCGCTCTGGGCCGCCGTGGACAGGCTGCGCGACGAGGGATCCACGGTCGTGCTCACCACTCACTACCTGGAGGAGGCGCAGCAACGGGCCGATCGCATCGGGCTCATGCACCAGGGGACCTTCCACCGTGAGGGGACCGTCGTCGAGCTGACGCACACCCTGCCGTCGGTGATCACCTTCGCCCTCCCGGCCGGTGCTCCCGAGCCGCCAATGGGAGCTGTGCAGGTGGACGGGGCCTTCCGCGTGGAGACCTTCAGCCTGCAGGAGGACCTCTACCGCCTGCTGGGCTGGGCTCACGACGCCGGGGTGGACTTCCGGGAACTGGAGTCCGGTCCGACCCGCCTCGACGACGTCTTCCGCGCCATCACCGGCGGCTGAACCCACCAACGCTCTGCCCCGAAGGGACCCAACCCCATGTTCGCGATCGCTCGCAGTGAGCTGATCCAGATCTTCCGGAACCGGCTGGTTCTGGTCACCGGTCTTATCGTGCCTGTCGCCATCAGCGCGTACTTCGTCTACCAGTACGAGATCTTCGAGGAAATGGCCGGCCTCGGCTACATCGCGGCGATCGTGATGTTCACCGTGATGGCCTTCGGGCTCTACACCACGGCCGTGACCACGCTGGCCTCGCGTCGGCAGAACCTCTTCCTCAAACGGCTGCGCTCCACCGCCGCGGGCGACGTCGACATCCTCACCGGGCTGCTCCTGCCGGTCACCGTCATCGCGCTGGTCCAGGTGGTCGCGATCCTGACCGTGCTGGGCATGGTCGCCACCGAACCGTCCCAGATCCCGCTCCTCGCGGCCGCCGTCCTGGCCACGCTGGCCATGATGGTCGGCCTGGCACTCGCCACGGCGGGGCTCACGAACTCGCCGGAGCACGCTCAGGTGACCACGCTGCCCGTCAGCCTCTCGGTGATCGCGGTCGCCAGCTGGGTAGGCCTCACCGGCACTGAGGACCTCGCCCTGCTCAAGCGGCTGCTTCCCGGCGGCGCGGCCACCGAACTGGTCGTCGACGCCTGGGACGGCAACGTACCCGTCGCGGACTCCCTGATCCTGCTGGTCCCCACACTGGGCTGGGTCGTCGTGGCCGTCGGGCTGGCCTCCCGCCTCTTCCGCTGGGAACCACGCCGATGAGCCCGGCCGGGCGCCGCCGGCCCGCGGCGCCCGGCGACGACTGGGGCCTTCACCTCTTTAGTGACAGCGTTCATCCCGAGACGAATCCGGAAGAACTGATCACCATGAAGACCACATGTGTCCAGCGCTATGACGAGCCGCCCGCCCCAGATCGCCTGGCGGCCGATATGCCACCGGTGATCTCGGCTGTGCGGACCGCGTCCATGAACGCAGAGCAGGGAGATTCCCTGCGCTTCGCCGTGCTGGGGCCGGTCAGGGCGTGGCACGGCGAACGTGAGCTGGACCTGGGCTCGCCGCAGCAGCGAGTGGTGCTGGCAGCGCTGCTGCTGCGGCGCGGGCGCCCCGTCACCGTCGCCGAGCTCATCGACGCCATATGGGGCGCGGAGCAGCCGTCCGCGGCCCTGTCCGTGCTGCGTACCTATGCGTCCCGGCTGCGCAAGGTGCTCGAACCCGGACGCGACGCCGGAGAGTCTCCGCAGGTGGTGGTCTCGGCGGCGGACGGATACCTGGCCCGAGTCCCGGAACGCGCCCTGGACCTGGGTGTGTTCGAGCAGCGTGTCGCCGAGGCGAAGAAGCTGCGCGCCGCGGGCGAGGTCTCGGCCGCCGCGGAGCTGCTGCACGCCGCGCTCGACGGGTGGGAGGGGACGCCGCTGGCCGGGCTGCCCGGCCCGCTGGCCGAGGCCGAGCGCTCCCGGCTGACCGAGGTGCGGCTGGACGCGCTGGAGGCCCGGCTGGACGTCGATGTCCAACTCGGGCGCCACAGCGAGGTGATCGCCGAGCTGACCGCGCTGACCGGCGAGTACCCGTTGCGCGAACAGCTGTGCCGGCTGTTGATGCTGGCGCTGTACCGGTCGGGGCGGCAGGCCGAGGCGCTGGCGGCGTACCGCAAGACGCGCGGCACCCTGGTGGCCGAACTCGGCATCGAGCCCGGCGCGGCGCTGCAGGAGTTGCACAACCGCATCCTGGCAGCCGACGCGGCGCTCGACCTGTCCGCCTCGGGGCCCGCGGAGTCCCAGGAGTCCCGGTGCGAGCGCACAGACCCGATCGCGACCCCGACAGCGAGGCAAGCGGCCCGCCCCGCGCAGCTGCCCGCCGACCTGGCCACCTTTACCGGCCGGGAAGCCGAGCTGGCGCAGCTCAAGGGCTTGCTGCCCGACGACGGAGAGCAGCCGGCCACACTGCTGATCAGCGCGATCGGCGGCATGGCGGGCATCGGCAAGACCACCCTGGCCGTGCACTGGGCGCACCGGATCGCCCACCGCTTCCCCGACGGCCAGCTGTACATCAACCTGCGCGGCCTCCATCCGACCGGCTCAGCCATGCCGCCGGCGGAGGCCATCCGCATCTTCCTCGACGCGCTCGGCGTACCCGCGCAGAGCCTTCCCGCCTCCCTCGACGCACAAGCGGCGCTGTACCGCAGCCTGCTCGCCGGCCGCCGGATGCTGATCCTCCTCGACAACGCCCGCAACACCGAGCAGATCCGCCCTCTGCTGCCGGGCTCCTCCGGCTGCCTGGTCATCGTCACCAGCCGCAGCCAGCTGACGGGCCTGGTCGCCAACGACGGGGCACACCCGCTGACGCTCGACCCGCTGACGCCCGCCGAGGCGCACGACCTCCTCGCGCGCCGCATCGGCGCCGCACGGCTGGCGGCGGAGCCCCGGGCGGCGGACGAGCTGATCACGCGCTGCGCCCGGCTGCCGCTCGCCCTCGCCATCGTCGCGGCCCGCGCGGTCACCTACCCGGGGTTCAAGCTCGACGCCATCG
Organism: Streptomyces sp. NBC_01716; assembly: GCF_036248275.1. Classification (NCBI taxonomy): domain Bacteria; kingdom Bacillati; phylum Actinomycetota; class Actinomycetes; order Kitasatosporales; family Streptomycetaceae; genus Streptomyces; species Streptomyces sp. NBC_01716. Next base: position 6,103,045 of record NZ_CP109181.1, read on the forward strand.
CCCAGGAACTGCGCGACAACCAGGGCAGCCTGGACTCGTTCACCGGGGACGACCTCACCACGGACATACGCGCCGTATTCTCGTCGTCCTACGAAGCACTGTCCGCACCGGCCGCCCAGCTGTTCAACTTACTGGGACTGCACTGCGGCCCCGACCTCTCCGCGCCCGCCGCGGCGGCCCTCGCCGGGCTCTCCCCGCGGAAGACCCAACGTCTGCTCGTGGAGCTCACCGGCGCCCACCTGCTCACCGCACGCGCGCCGGGTCGCTACGTCCTGCACGACCTGCTGCGCGTCTACGCCGCCGAGCGCGTCGTCGCCGAGGAGACGCCGCAGGAGCGGGACCGGGCATTGGAGCGGCTGTGGTCCTGGTACCTGCACACCGCGGACGCCGCCTACGCCCACCTCAGCCCGGGGCGGCGCCGGGTCCCCCTCGAACCACTGCCCCCCGGCTGCCACCCCTTGACCTTCACCGCGTACGAACAGGCGCTGGAGTGGTGCGAGATCGAACGCTCCAACCTTGTCGCCGCCGTGTACCAGGCCGCCGAGTCCGGCCGGGCGGGCATCGCCTGGCGGCTGGCCGCCTGCCTGTGGGGGTTCTTCTACCTCCGCCGGCATCTGCACGACTGGCTCGACGTCACCCGGATCGCCCTCGACGCCGCCCGCGCCGCGGGCGACCGCACGGGCGAGGGATGGAGCCTGGGCGACGTGGCTGCCGCGCTGACGGCGATGCACCGGTTCGACGAGGCGGTGGACCACCTCCGGCAGGCGATGGCCCACTGCCGTGAGCTCGGGGACTCCCACGGCAGGTGCCAGGCCGTGGCCAACGTGGGCAACACCTACCTGGAGGCGGGCAGCCTTGACAAGGCTGTCGAGTACACCCGCCGCGCGCTGGCCCTCTTCCGGGCCTGCGGCGACGTCTGGGGCGAGGGCGTCGTCCTGGCCAACCTGGGCGACGCCTACCGGCGCCTCGACCGGTTCGACGAGGCCACCGACTGCCTGGAGCAGGCATTGACCGTCGTGCGCGCCGTCGGCAACCGCTGCGTCGAAGGCTGCACCCTCGATGCCCTCGGCACCGTCAAGCACCGGCTCCACCGCAGCGATGACGCGATCGGTCACTACCGCCAAGCGCTCATCGCACACCGCGATGTCGGCAACCGCTGGGGCGAGGGCTACACCCTCTACCACCTCGGTGACGTCCAGCTGGCCGCGGGCGACCCGGCGGCGGCGCACACCACCTGGCGACTGGCGCTCACCGCCTTCGAGGAGTTCGACCACCCGGAAGCCGAGGAGATCCGGCTGCGCCTCCGCCGCCTGGACGAACGTACGCAGGACCCAACCGCCCGGCCGTGACGCGTCAGGGATGCCGACACTCGCCGCACCCCCCCCCCGGATATTTCGGGCATCGACAGGAATCGCCCACGTCAACGGGATAGATGAGCTGTCAACGTTTTCGTTACACTCCATCAATGAATGCAACGCCTCGCTGGCTGACCTCGGAGCAGAAGGTCGCCTGGGACAGTTTCATCCGCATGCAGGAGACGCTCATCGGACGACTCTCCCGCCTGGTCCAGGCCGACTCGCACATGTCCGCCGCCGACTACATCGTGTTGGTGAGTCTCACCGAAAGGGGCGGCGGGCGGATGCGCTTCCTGGATCTGGCCAAGCTGGTGGAGTGGGAGAAGAGCCGCATGTCCCACCAGGTCCGGCGGATGGCGACGCGCGGACTGGTGGCCAGGGAGGAATGTCCCGATGACGGACGCGGAGCGTTCATCGTCGCCACCCCGGCCGGCTACAAGGCGATCGAAGACGCCGCGCCCCTGCACGTCGAACACGTCCGCCGACTGTTCATCGACGCCCTCACCCAGGAAGAACTCGACACGCTCGCCCGGATCTCGGACCGCGTCCTCGCGCATATGAAGAAGCAGCCCGACTGACTGAGGAGGGCGCAAGGCTGGTTGATGCATCAACCGACACCGTAGGGCAATATCGCCGACTCGTCAATCGGCGGCTTCACGGAGGCGCCACAGCGGGAATAGCCGCGTTCGGCATCACGTTCGTCGCGAGAGTTGATACATCAACCATACAGGGATGGATGTTATGCAGTTCGGGATCTTCACCGTCGGTGACGTGACACAGGACCCCATCACCGGGCGGACACCGACCGAGCACGAGCGGATCAAGGCCATGGTCGCCATCGCGCTGAAGGCCGAGGAGGTCGGGCTCGATGTGTTCGCGACCGGCGAGCATCACAACCTGCCGTTCGTGCCCTCCTCTCCCACCACGATGCTCGGCCACATCGCGGCGCGCACCGAACGCATCATCCTGTCCACGTCCACCACGCTGATCACCACCAACGACCCGGTGAAGATCGCGGAGGACTACGCGATGCTCCAGCATCTGGCCGACGGCCGGGTGGACTTGATGATGGGGCGCGGCAACACCGGCCCCGTGTATCCCTGGTTCGGCAAGGACATCCGTGAGGGCATCAACCTCGCCATCGAGAACTACGCGCTCCTCCACCGCCTGTGGCGCGAGGACGTCGTGAACTGGCAGGGCAAGTTCCGTACGCCACTGCAGTCCTTCACGTCCACGCCCCGGCCGCTGGACGGCGTACCGCCCTTCGTGTGGCACGGCTCCATCCGCTCGCCCGAGATCGCCGAGCAGGCCGCCTACTACGGCGACGGCTTCTTCGCCAACCACATCTTCTGGCCCAAGGAACACTTCCAGAAGCTCGTCAGTCTCTACCGTGAGCGGTACGCGCACTACGGCCACGGCACCCCCGAACAGGCCATCGTCGGGCTTGGCGGACACATCTACATGCGGGCCAACTCCCAGGACGCGGTACGCGAGTTCCGCCCCTACTTCGACCGCTCACCGATCATGGGCGGCGGGCCGTCGCTGGAGCAGTACATGGACGAGACACCGCTGACGGTCGGCAGTCCCCAGCAGGTGATCGAGAAGACGCTGACCTTCCGTGAGCACTTCGGCGACTACCAGCGCCAACTGTTCAACGTGGACGGCGCGGGCGTGCCGCTGAAGGCCGTACTGGAGCAACTCGACATGCTCGGCGAAGAGGTTCTGCCCGTCCTGCGCGAGGAGTTCGCCAAGAACCGGCCGGCCGACGTACCCGACGCTCCCACCCACACCTCACTGGTCGCCGCCCGCGAGGATCGCGGACAGGCCGAACTCGAAGCGCTCGTCGAATGATTCCGCGTCGAGATGACCGAGGACGCGATGGAGGGCCGGGTAGGCCGTCTCGGAGACCGCGTTCGCCAGGCGGCCGTTCGGCGACTGATCGGCCGCCGCTTGTTCCTCCTGGGTGAGCCCGAGGACGAAGTAGATGATCGTCCATGTGGTCCAGGCGGTCTCACGCTCGTCCAGGCCGCCGTCCAGCAGCGCGCCCACCAACGTATCGGCGAAGCGCAGGGTATGTGGTTCGGCGGCGTAGGTGCCGACGACGAGCGTGGCACCGTCGCGGCGGGCGAGCAGGGCGCGACGGTAGCGGCGGGCCAGTTCGCGGGCGCGCTCGTCCCAGGAAGCCGGAAGGTCGTCGAGTGAGGCTTCGCCGACGACGGCGTCCGCCATCAGCTCCAGCATCCGGGCCTTGGTCTTCACATGCCACAGCACCGTGTTCATCCGTACGCCGAGCCGGTCGGCGACCGCCCTGGTGGACAGGGCGGCCAGGCCCTTCTCGTCCAGCAGTTCCAGCCCGGTACGGATCACCGTTCCGGGATCCAGCCGCGGGGCGCGGTCCTCACGCACTTGCCTATTGGTCACCGACCTAGTCTACTGTGCACCACGTTATTGGTCACTGACCTAGGATGGTTCATGGAACAGCGGGTTGTCATCGCCGGAGGGGGCCCGGTCGGGCTCTGGCTCGCCGCCGAACTGCGGCTGGGCGGGGTTTCCGTCACCGTCATCGAGGAGCGTATGGAGATCGATGAGCGCTCCAAGGCCCTCACCATCCACCCGCGCACCCTTGAGATCCTGGCCTCGCGCGGCGTGCACAAGCCCTTCCTCGCCGAGGGCTTGCCGATCCCGGGCGGCCACTTCGCCATGCTCGACGACCGGCTCGACTTCCGTGCGCTGGAGACCCCGTTCCCGTACACCCTCGCCCTGCCCCAGGCTCGCACCGAGGAACTGCTGGAGGAGCACGCGCTCGCGCTCGGCGCCACGATCGTGCGCGGTCACCGCGTCACCGGGTTCACCGAGCACGCGGAGTCGGTGACCGTTCAGGTGGAGAGGCTGTACGGGCCGGACAGGTTGGGCCGCCATGACGGGTCTGACGGGTCGTACGAACTCCAGGCGGCGTTCATCATCGGCTGCGACGGCTCCCGCAGCACCGTGCGCACCGCCGCCGGCATCGACTTCGCCGGTACGCCCTCCACCGTCTTGGGCTGGCTGGGCGACGTCACCCTCGACAACCCGCCGCGGCCCGGGTTCAGCACCTTCGGGCTCCGGGGTGGAGTGATGGTCGCGCCGCTGCCCGGTGGGCGGTACCGCGTGGCCGGTGTCAGCCCCGACAACCTCACGACGCAATGGCCCGGCGACCTCACCCTGGAAGAGCTTCGGGCCAAGACCCTCGCCATCAGTGGCGAGGACTTCGGGGTGCGCGACCCGGTCTGGCTCTCCCGGTTCGGCAATGCCACCCGGCTGGCCGCCCAGTACCGGCGAGGCCGGATCCTGCTCGCCGGTGACGCCGCCCACCAGCACTTCCCGGCGGGTGGCGTCGGGATGAACGTCGGCATCCAGGACGCGCACAACCTGGGCTGGAAACTCGCCGGCACCCTCCGTGGTTGGGCCACTGATCACCTGCTTGACACCTACCACACCGAGCGCCACCCCATAGGTGCCCAGTTGATGGAACACAGCCGCGCCCAGACCGCCCTGATGACCTGCTTCACACCCGAAGGCCTTGACCTGCGCTCCCTGTTCAGCGGGATGATCGCCACTCAGCCGGCACTCAACAAGGCCCTGTCCGAACGTCTCACCGCGCTTGCCGTCAGCTACCCCACACCGGACCCAACAGCTCACCCGCTCACCGGCACCCGCGCGCCCGACCTGGCCTTCGCCGGCTCCGAGAACCACCTGTTCTCCCGCCTGCGTCCGGACAGTTACCTCCTGCTCGACCTGACGGCGGGCGGCGTCCTGGCAGACCGGACGCGGCCGGGGCTCGCGGTGCACACCGCGACCCTCGACCGGCCCCCGGCCGCCTGGGCCACCGTGCGCGCCACCCTCATCCGCCCCGACGGGCACGTCGCCTGGGCCGGCATCGATGAGGACGACACCGCACTGTCCGCCGCCGTGGACCGGGCGCTCGCCACTGTCCACCGCACCGCGGCCCGCTGACATCCCGCCGATCGGGGCCGCCGGCGTCAGAGCGCTCCCTGCCGCGGCGTACCGGCCGGGTGGGGTCGCAGGACCTGCCCGTCCAGCTCGCCGACGATCTTTCCCTCGATCTCCCTCAGGAGTTGGCCTACCGCGGGCCCTTTGAGGTGCGCGTCCAGCGCCTTGGCGCTGGACCACTTCTCGATCTCGACGAGGCGGTCGTCGCCCTCGTGCAGCGCGTAGAGCAGACAGCCCTCATCTTCGACGTGAGCGCGGGTGATCGCCCGTTCGAGGGCGGCGATCACTTCTGATCTGTGTTCCGGGACAGGAATGATGGTGACGACAACCACAACCGCGCTCATGGTCTCTCCGTTGCGTGCTTGGTGGTCCGATGGGCTCGCTGTAAGGGATCCGCCGTCCCCGCCGTGCGGCGATATCAGCTCAGCATCGGATTCCCGCTGGCGGTCCGGTCGTCCGGCACGTACGGCTGAAGGATGTCCCAGTGCTCGGCTATGCGGCCGTTCTCGAAACGGAAGACGTCTGCCACAGCGGCGTCGCCTTCGGGAAGGAAGCCGCTGACCTTGGCCAGCGCGATGACGTGGTCGCCGTCCTCGAACGTTCGCAGCATGGTGTAGCTGAAGTCGTCGGGGAGAGTTGGCAGAGCCGACGCCAGGCGGCGCTGCCGTCCACGAAGCTGGGGTGAAGTGGGTTCGGGTGGGCCGACTTTGGTGCGCAACGGCCCGGGATGTCGACCTGCCGGGTCTACACCATCGCGTTGCCGTTGGCGGATTCTTCAGGGGCGACGATGTCCTGGACGACGTCCCAGTGCTCCACGATGCGTCCGTTGTCGAGCCGGTAGATGTCGACGATGGCCACGGGGTTCGGAGCCCAGCCGTGGACGATGCTGTGGGTGAAGACCAGATCGCCCTGGGCGGCGATCCGCTGTGGCTCCCAGGAGAAGCCCTCCAGGTGCGGAACGGTGTTGCGCAGGGTGTCGAGCCCGTTGGGCATCTGCGGGCTGTGCTGGATGTAGGGCTCGGCCCAGTACCGGTCTATCGCGGTGAGGTCCTTGTCGGCGAACAACTCACGCATCGCGGTGAGCACGATGTCGATGTTGCGTTCCGTCTGATCGCCCTGGGCAGCGGCATGCTGAGCCATGGTCAGGCCTCCTTGATCGTTCCGGTGAAGTGGTGGAGCTTGCCGTCGACGGTCACGTTGGAGTGCAACGTCCCGTTCTCGAAGTCCTCCAGGTGGGTCACCGTGGCCCCGCTCGCCTCGGTCCAGGAGTTCAGATAGACGCCTTCACGGATCTCGTGCAGGTTCAGGGCCACCGTTTCGGCGTGACCGTCGGCGGCGAGCCCCGCGCCGTGCTCCACGACGAAGCTGCCCTGGGTCAGCGAATCGAAGGTGAACCGCACCTTCAGATCGCCGAGGTCGAAGTGGTAGCTGTGGCCCGTTAGTTGTTTGGTCATGGCATGTCCTTCAGATCGTCGATCACAACCTCGATGTCGAGTTGAAGCTTCAACTCAGAATGTGTGTTTGCGCAAGCCTTCTGAGATGTGGAACACACTCGGGCGCCGGAGCGCGGCGGCGGCGCCGGCGGCGGGCGATCGGTACCGCCGTGTGTTCCGCGTCTCAGTGCTTGCATCAGCGCGACTCTGAGTTGATACTTCAAATCAGAGTCGAGGTTGGACGTCTTCCAGGACATCGTCGCCCCTGAAGAATCCGCCAACGGCAACGCGATGGTGCAGACCCGGCAGGTCGACATCCCGTGCCGCCGGCGGAAAGATAAACACCGTGACGACGCGACGTGACGACGACCTCGACCGAGCAACGCTGTGGCATGACCTGGTGCTTGCGGCCCATCTCCTCGAAGTCGCGCTGGAACGGCAATCCCAGCGCGACGGGAATATCTCGCACGGTCATTTCAAACTGCTGGTTCTTCTCAGCGCCGCGGAGAATCAGACGATGGGCCTCAAAGCGCTCGCCGGCGAGTTGCGCTTCTCGCCCAGCCGCGTCAGCCACACGCTCACAGTCCTGGAACGCCAGGGTCTGGTCATCCGCGGACGTGTACCGGAGGGACGACGTGCCTACGAGGCCACCCTGACCTCACAAGGTCGGCTGCTCGTTGTACGGGTGCTACGCGCGCAGCGCGCAGAAATTCGAGACGTCCTTTTCGACAACCTGGGCGCTTCCGACACCGCCGCCCTCGGCAGGATCGGCGCGCGTGTTGTTGAAGTGCTCGACCAGGCAGACGCCTGACGGAGTTTTTTCCGCGTACAAGCTTTCACTGAGACGTTCCGGCGTGCATGTCCCCGTGTGCACGACCCCGACCGTCGAATCCGCAGAGACGGAGAATTGACAAGTGGTCGAATTATCCATCGCACAACTCCATCCCTCGCTGGACGATCCCGTCCTGCTCTCCATGAATCTGCTGAACGACATCGCCTCGGACCACCCGCAGGCGGTGTCCTTCGCCGCCGGCCGGCCCTACGAGGAGTTCTTCAGGGTCGAGCAACTCTCCGGCTATCTGGCCACCTTCGTCACACACCTCACCGAGGTGGTGGGGCTGACGGACGAGGAAGCCCGCAGAACCCTGTTCCAGTACGGACGGACGAAGGGCGTCATCCACGACCTGGTCGCCCGCTACCTTGAGATCGATGAGGGCATCACCGTCGACCCCGAAGCGGTCGTGGTGACCGTCGGCAGCCAGGAGGCGATGTTCCTGACGCTACGGGCCCTGCGCGCCTCCCCGCAGGACGTCGTCCTCGCCGTCACGCCCACCTACTTCGGACTGACGGGCGCCGCACGCCTGTTGGACATGCCCGTGCTGGGTGTCGGGGACGGAGACGGCGGCCTCGACCTCGCCGACCTCAAGCGTCAGGTGGCGGCGGCCCGCGCCCGCGGACAACGGCCGCGCGCCCTCTACCTCGTGCCCGACTTCGCCAACCCCACCGGGGTGAGCCTGGGCCTGGCCACCCGGACCGCCCTGCTCGACCTGGCGGCCGATCTCGATCTGCTGATCATCGAGGACAACCCTTACGGCCTCTTCCAAGCCGACCCCGCCACCCGGCCGCCGACCCTCAAGGCGCTCGACACACGGCACCAGGTCGTACACGTCGGCTCCTTCGCCAAGACCGGCCTGCCCGGCGCCCGCGTCGGCTTCGTCGTGGCCGACCAGCCCGTCATCAGGGACGGCCGCCCGGCGGGCACGCTCGCGGACCAGCTGTCGCTGATCAAGAGCAACGTCACTCTCAACACCTCACCCGTCGCCCAGGCTGTCATCGGCGGCAAGCTTCTGCGCCACGGGTGCAGCATGCTCGCCGCGAACAAGCGTGAGATCGAGGTCTACCGCGCCAACCTGCGGCACGTACTGGCCGGCCTCGCCGCGCGCTTCGCCGCCGGCGGCCCGGTGACGTGGAACACCCCGGCCGGCGGGTTCTTTGTCGTCCTGACGGTGCCGTTCGCCGTGGACGACCGTTCGCTGCGCCGATCGGCGCGCGACCACGGGGTCATCTGGACCCCCATGCACCATTTCCACACCGGCATGGCTTCCTCACACCAGATTCGACTGTCCTTCAGCCTGCTCGACGACGCGTCGATCGACGAGGGACTCGACCGGCTGACCGCGTTCGTGACAGCCGAGGCCCAGGGCCTGTCCGGTCATTCCGCCTGATCCCAGCCTTTCTCCCGCGCCCGATCCGGCCGGAAAGCTGCCGTCGCGCGGGTGATTTGGCGACTATTCGTCCCGAAAAGGATGCAAATGATCAGACATATTGTGCTGTTCAAATTCAAGCCAGGCTTCGACTGGCAGGATCCCGCGGCCCTAGCGGCCGAGCGGTCCTCGCGGCTCGTCGGCGAGCGGGTGCCCGGTCTCCTGCACTGGCAGGTGGGCCGCAACACCTCCGACCGTCCGATCGCCTACGACTTCGCCGCGATTGGTCTGCTGCCCGACCAGGACACCCTGCGCGGCTACCAGGACCACCCCTTCCACCAGGAATCCGCGGCGCTGTGGCGTGCCATCAGCACCTGGGTCGTCGCCGACATCGAGGAGTGACGCATGACCGTCGAGCTGGGCTGGATCGACATCCGGCCCGCACCGGCAGAGCCCCTGGCCATCGGAACGCTCGGCCCCGAGGGCACGAGCAGCGAGCAGGCCGCCTTGCTGCTGCGGAGCCGCTTACCCGGCGGGCCGCCGATCGTGCTCAGGACGACCTACGAACAGGCCCTTGAGGACCTGAAGGCCGGCACCGTCAGCCATGTGGTCGTCGCCAACGCCTACCGGGACATCCACCACTTCTACATGGCCGAAGACATCGCGCTGGCCGGCGTCTTCGTCATGGACACCCCGCTGTACGGCATCGCCCGGCGCGCCGACAGCGGTCCGCTGCCCAACCGCCCGAGCGTGGTGACGCACCCATCGCCGCGACCGTTGGTCGACCAACTACTGCCCGCCCCCTACCAGTTGCCCGAAGTGGCCACCGCGGACTCCACCAGCCAGGCGGCCCAAGCCGTGGCCGAGCGCCGCTACGACCTCGCGCTCACCACCGAACCGGCTGCCACCCGGCACGGACTGCGCTTCATCTCCCCGCTGCGCCCGATCCGCATGGTCTGGTCGGTCTTCGTCCGCTGATCGTCGGATCCGCCGTCAGATCCGCTCCTCCCGGGGCTAGTTGACGTGTCAATGGCCCACGCTTAATGTGGGTGACGCGTCAACCAAATGGTTTGGGGTCACCAGGCGGTCGCCAGCCCGTGGTCGGCTGACTGTCGGCATCGAGATTTCGGTGCGCTGCCCGGGGCCCGTGGACGCGAAGTTCCAGCAAGGGAATCCCATGAGCACTCAGAACAAGGCCGGACTCAACGCGCTGCTGACGCCCGAGGAGAGCATTGTCGTCCTGATCGACCACCAGGCGTTCCAGGTCGCCAACCTGCACAGCCACGAACCGACGATGGTCATCAACAACGCCGTCGGGCTCGCCAAGGCCGCCAAGGCGTTCGACGTCCCGACCATTCTGACGACCGTTCTGGAGGAGCGCGGTGGCCTTCTTCTCCAGGGTCTGCAGGATGTGTTCCCGGAGCAGAAGCCGATCAACAGGACCTTCGTCAACACCTGGCAGGACGAGCGCGTCGTGGATGCCGTCAAGGCGACAGGACGCAAGAAGCTGATCATCGCCGGGCTCTGGACGGAGGTCTGTGTGGCCATGCCGGCGATACAGGCGGCGGGCGAGGGCTTCGACGTCTTCGTCGTCACCGACGCGTCGGGCGGTGCCTCGAAGGAGGCCCACGACATGGCGGTGCGGCGCATGATCCAGGCGGGCGTGACCCCGATCACCTGGCTTGCCGTGATGTCCGAGTGGCAGCGCGACTGGGCCCGTGAGAAGACCGTACCGGGCATCGTCGAGGTCATGGCGCAGCACGGCGGTGCCAGCGGTGTGGCCTACGCCTGGGAGACGCAGCTCCTGGCCACGCCCACCGGAACCGAGGCCTGACATCGCGACCGCGCCGGCTCCCATCCGTATCGGGTACTGCCTGTCGCTGACCGGTTCCCTCGCGGACAACAGCCGGTCGGCCCGTCTCGCCCATGAGATCTGGCGCGCGGACGTCAACGCTCGCGGTGGACTGCTGGGCCGTCCTGTCGAGTTCGTCCGCTACGACGACCAAGGGGACGCCGACCTTGTCCCCGGGATCTACGAGCGGCTGATCGACGAGGACAAGGTGGATCTCGTCATCGGTGGTTACGGCACCAACACCCTGCTGCCGGCGATGCCGTTGGTGATGGAGCGGGAGCGCTTCTTCGTCGGGCTCATGGGTCTCGGCGTCAACAACGCGTTCCTCTATCCGAACTACTTCGCCATGATCCCCACCGGGCCGGATCCGAATGCCGCACTCACCGAAGGGTTCTTCGAACTCGCGGCGGAGCAGAATCCCCGGCCGGAAACCGTGGCGCTCGTCTCCGCCGACGCCGAGTTCTCGCGCAATCCCATTCTCGGCGCCAAGGCCAATGCGGAGAAGTACGGCATCAAGGTGGTCCACGAGGCCACCTACCCGCTGTCGACCCAGAATTTCGCGCCCGTTGTCGACGCGGTCGCCGAAAGCGGCAGCGATCTGTTGTTCCTCTGTTCCTACCTGGCCGACTCGGTCGGCCTGGCACGAACCATCCGGTCGCACCACTACCGGCCGAAGATGGTCGGCGGTGCCATGATCGGCCCGCAGAACACCGCGGTGAGGACGAAGCTCGGCCCGTCGCTCAACGGTTTCGTGAACTACGAGTACTGGGCGCCGGTGCCCAAAATGATGTTCCCGGGCGTTCGGGAGCTGCTGAGCACCTACCAGGAACGGGCCGGCGAAGCCGGGGTCGACCTCCTGGGGCACTACATGGTGCCACTCGCCTACGCCCAGATGCAGGTGGTCGCCCAGGCCGTCGAAGCGACCGGCGGTTTCGACGACGCGAGCCTCTCGGCGTACGCACGGGAGAAGACCTTCCCGACCGTCATGGGCGATGTCAGGTTCGGGGTCAAGGGCGAGTGGTCGGAGCCGCGCGTCCTGCAGGTCCAGTTCCAGGGAATCACCGGCCACGACGTCGGTCAATTCCGGAACGGGTCACGGCAGATCGTCGTGTCACCGCCGGAATCGTCCTCCGGAGAGCTCATCTTCCCCTACGCGGAAGCTCTCACCGACGAGTGACGGAGGGCAACCGCAGTCGTACGACAACGGGTCGCCGGACATTCCGGCGACCCGTTGTCGATTCGCCCAGGCCTTGAGGGTCCCGCCTGTGGCGTGATCAAGTTGATGCGTCAACCGGATTGGGTTAGTGTGCAACGAGACTCACGCGGAGGACTGCGGAGGACTTGAGGGAGGACACATGGCAGTGGAAGTGAGCGACGCTCCCGGAGCCAAGCGGTACGAGGCCCGGGTCGACGGAAAGGCCGAGGTCGCGGGCGTCGCGGAGTACATCCGCACCACGGAACTGATCGCGTTCGTACACACCGAGGTCTCGCCGGAGCACGAGGGCAGGGGAGTCGGGTCAGCACTGGCCCGCACCGCCCTCGACGAGGCGCGGGCCGCGAACCTGCGGGTGCTGGCCACCTGCCCGTTCTTCGCCGGGTGGATCGCACGGCACCCCGACTACCAGGACCTGCTGTACCAGTCCCGCAGCAAAGTCAGCGACTGAACAGCCGGGTATGGCAGTGACGGAGGCCGGTATGAGCGGCGGAACCGAGAAGAAGGCGTACGAGGGCCGGTCGATCACCGTGACCTTCGAGGCCAGGCGGTGCTTGCACGCTGCCGAGTGCGTGAACGGCCTGCCGGAGGTCTTCGATCCGGGCGAGCGCCCGTGGATCCGGCCCGACGGTGCCGAGGCTGAGCGCCTGGCCGAAGTGGTGCGTCGCTGTCCATCGGGTGCGCTGCGGTACGAACTCGTGGACGGCGAGGCGGAGACCCCGGACCGGCCCACGCGGATCACACGCAACTCCGGCGGACAGCTGGTCGTCCGCGGCGAGTTGAGCGTGGGGACGCCGGAGGGCCCGCGGGCCGAGACCAGGGCCCTCCTGTGCGGGTGCGGACAGAGCCGTCTTCAGCCGTACTGCGACCACGCGGGGCCCTGCGGTCGGACAGCGCAGGGCTGACCCGCCCTCTCACACGTACATGCCCAACAGGAGCCAGGAGTTGAGCAGATGTCCCTCACAGTGCAGTTCTCCGAGTACGGCACCACCGACGTGCTGTGGGTCGTCGATGTTCCGCCGCCCACCGCGGGCCCTGGTCAGGTACGGCTCGCGGTGCGGGCCGCGGGTGTCAACCCGATCGACTGGAAGATCCTGCACGGCTACATGAGCCAGGTGATGCCACTCGACCTCCCCGGTGGTCTCGGGTCCGACGTGGCCGGTGTGGTGGACCAGGTGGGGGAAGGCGTGACGGCCTTCAGTGTGGGGGACGAGGTGCTGGGAGCCTCCATCACCCCGTCCTACGCCCAGTTCGCGCTTGCCGACCCGGCGGCGCTGGTCGCCAAGCCGGCCTCGGTCCCGTGGGAGGTGGCCGGAACCCTGGCCGGCACGGGCATCACCGCCTGGGAGGTGCTGAACAAGCTCAAGGTGGCCCAGGGGGAGACGCTCCTGGTCCACGCCGCCGCCGGTGGTGTCGGCACGTTCGCCGTACAGCTCGCCGTCGACCGGGGCGTGCGCGTCATCGGCACCGCGAGCGAGGGCAACCACGAGCAGCTCCGCTCCCTCGGCGCGGAACCGGTCACCTACGGCAAGGGGCTGGTCGAGCGCGTACGGGGCATCTCCCCGCAGGGAGTCGACGCGGTCCTCGACGCCTCCGGGCGCGGTGAGATCCCGGACTCCATCGAACTCGCCGGCGGCCCGGCGCGCGTCCTCTCCCTCGTGGCCTTCGACGCGGCCGGGAGCGGTATCCAGATCCACATGGGCGAGCCGGGAGCGGGCGGGCGCCAAGCGCTCGGGGACGTCCTCGCCCTCATCGAGGCGGGGCGGCTGCGGGTGCCGATCCAGCGGACGTACCCACTCGGCGAGGTGGCGGCCGCACTGGAGGTCAGCCGGTCGGGGCACCTGGGCGGAAAGCTCGTACTTCTCCCCGCGTAGGGACGCGACGTCCCGCGAACAACGACAGCGTCTTGCCGGTCATCGTCGGGCCGGACGGGTGTGCCGGCGAGACGCCCACAGCGACCAGAAAGCGACAAGTAAATGGGATACATCACCGCAGGAAATGAGAACAGCACGCCGGTCGAGCTCTACTACGAGGATCAGGGCGAGGGCCAGCCGGTCGTCCTGATCCACGGATATCCACTGAACGGTCACAGCTGGGAGCGCCAGACGAGATATCTCCTGGCCGCCGGATACCGCGTCATCACCTACGACCGCCGGGGCTTCGGCAAGTCGTCGAAGGTGAACTCCGGGTACGACTACGACACCTTCGCCGCGGACCTGAACACCGTGCTGGAGACGCTCGACCTTCACGACGCCGTCCTGGTGGGCTTCTCGATGGGTACGGGCGAGCTCGCCCGTTACGTCTCACGATTCGGGCATGAAAGGGTCGCCAAGCTCGCGTTCCTGGCCTCGCTGGAGCCCTTCCTCGTCGCCCGGGACGACAACCCCGAGGGTGTGCCGCAGGAGGTCTTCGACGGAATCGAGGCGGCGGCGAAAGGCGATCGGTACGCCTGGTACACGCAGTTCTTCTCGGACTTCTACGATCTTGACGAGAACCTTGGCAGCCGGATCAGCCAGGAGGCCGTCACCGCGAGCTGGAACGTGGCTACGTCGAGTGCCCCTGTGGCGGCCTACGCGGTCGTCTCCGCGTGGATCGAAGACTTCCGTACCGACGTCGAAGCGGTCCGCGACAGCGGCAAGCCGGCCCTGATCCTGCACGGCACGGCCGACAAGATCCTGCCCATCGACGCCACCGCCCGCCGTTTTCGGCAGGAATTGCCCAAGGCGCAGTATGTGGAGATTGAGGGCGCCCCGCACGGGTTGCTCTGGACGCATGCGGACGAGGTCAATTCAGCCCTGCGTTCCTTCCTTGGCTAGGGTTTGTCGTTTGGATCAGGCCTGATCCGAACGAGGGGCCCTGGATCCGCGACGACGGCTACCCCCGCTCTCAATGGGAGCGGGGGTAGCCGGGCGAAATGGTGACAGGCGTGCTACTGGGCTCTGAACACCAGCCTTGCGACAGAAGGACCTGCCTCATGAAGACTCCGGTGCCCGACTACCTGGACGAAGTGCTCGACAGCCTGCGTGACGACACCAGCGGTGCCAACGCCGACTACATCCCCGAGCTCGCCGAAGCTGATCCGGAACGTTTCGGCATGGCGCTGACCACGACGCTCGGTCGCACTTACGCCGCCGGCGACGCCGACACCGAGTTCTCCATCCAGTCGATCTCCAAGCCGTTCGCCTACGCGGCCGCCATCATCGATCGTGGGCTCGACCGCGTACTGGACGCCGTCGGGGTCGAGCCGTCCGGCGAGGCCTTCAACGAGCTCTCCCTCGAAGGGGGAACCCACCGGCCCAAGAATCCCATGATCAACGCCGGAGCCATCACCACGCATTCGCTCCTGGTCGGCGCGGAGGCCGGCCAGGACGAGCGCGTCGACCGTGCCGTGACGTTCTTCTCCCGCCTCGCGGGCCGGGATCTGCGGGTCGACGAGCGTGTGTGCGCGTCAGAGCTCGGCTCCGCGCACCGCAACCTCGCCCTCGCCTACATGTTGCGCACCTACGGCATTCTCGACGGGGACGTGCCCTCCGTCGTCGAGGGATATACGCGCCAGTGCTCGATCCTGGTCAGCGTCCGGGACCTCTCCGTGATGGCCGCGACGCTCGCCACCGGAGGTATCCAGCCCGTCACCGGCGAACGGGTGATGGACCCCGCCGTCGCCCGGCAGGTCATGGCCGTGATGGCCGCGGCCGGGATGTACGACGCGGCAGGCGACTGGCTCACCCGCGTGGGCATCCCCGCCAAGAGCGGCGTCGCCGGGGGCATCGTCGGCGTCCTGCCCGACAGGGTGGGCATCGGAACTTTCTCCCCGCGCCTGGACTCCTACGGCAACAGCCAGAGAGGGCGTCGCGCCTTCGAGCGGCTCTCCAAGGACATGGGGATGCACCTGTTCTCCTCCGAGCAAGGCCGGCTCGATGCCGTCGACGTGAGCGAGTCACAGGGCACGGTCACCTTCGCCCTGCGGGGCAACGTCCAACTCACCGCCGCTTCGGAGCTCTTGGACCTGATGGCCGACTCGGACGGCACGGCCGACGTGGTTCTGGACGTCACCAGGGTGCATTCGTTCTCCGATCTCGGCCGTCGTATGTCGCTCGAAGGTCTGCGCCGACTGCGGCTGGACGGACGCGAGGTCGCCGTCCGGGACCCCTCGGGCGTGCTGCCGAACCCCGATCTGGGAGACGGCAGTTACCCCGACGCCCTCTGACCGGCCCCAGCGGGAAGGCGCGGTCAGCGGCCGTATCGGCAACAGTCCGGCCGGCATCGTTCCTGTCTTCACCATGTCTGAGGAGATCGTTCCATGGCGATTGATTGGCCGGCCTTCCTGCTGGCATCCCTGACCATCTCGGTGATCCCGGGGGCCAATCAGTTGCTGGGCCTACGGAACGCGTACCGGCAGGGCCCTCGTACAGCGCTCGTCGCCGTAGGCGGCAGGCTGGCCGCGTTCGCCGTGATGATAGTGCTGGTAAGCGCCGGCCTTGGCACGCTGCTTCTGCAGTCCGAACGGTTGTTCACCGCCATCAAGTGGACCGGGGTCGTCTACCTGCTGTATCTCGGGGTGCGGATCCTGCGGTCGTCGCGGCGCGTGGCACCGGGAGCCGCCGACGACGCGAGTACGCACGCGGACTCAGAGGCACGCGGCGTGTGGGCGCTGAGCCGTGAGGAGTTCGTCGTGGCCGGCACCAATCCCAAGGCCGTGCTGCTGTTCGCTGCGCTGCTGCCCCAGTTCGTGTCCGGTCCGGGACCGCTCACCGCGGGTCTCCTGACGGTCGGTGTGGCCTACCTGGCGGTGGAGTTCGCCGTCGCGGTCGGCTACGCGGTGGTGGGCGCGCAACTACGGCGTGCCTTCGTGTCGGCACGAGTCGACCGCGTCATCCAGCGCACGACCGGTGTGTGTCTGATCGGGTTCGCCGCGTACTTCGCGACCAGCTGACAGCCCGCCTGAGCGCGCCGGTACGGCTGTTCAGCTCTACGACTGCGACGGCACCGGGGCCAGCGCTGGTCCAGCCCCGGGGACGGCACCCTCCGGGCGTTCGGCAAGTGTCTGGACATACAGGCGGCCGGCACACCCGACGGGCCGGATCTCGTTCGGGCATGTGGTGAACCGCTAGCCGCACGCATCCGTCGTGTGTGCGCAGTCGATTCCCCAGTCGAAGGGCATGTTCCATGCGCGTGAGATCATTTCGAAAATTCCGACCACTTCTCTTTGCTCTCCTGCTGGTCGTCGCTGTCTCGGCCGTGACATCGGCGGCCTTCCAGGGCTCGCCCGGCGACCGCCAGGACCGGGTGTCCGAAGCGGCGGCGGACGCCGAACGCACCGTTACTCTGCGGAACGAGACCGACAGCCGTATCTGGGTCGGCGCCGCGGTCAACGCCGACGGCTCTCCCACGCCGACAGGACTTCCGACACTGGATCCCGGCGAGTCCGCCACCATCACCATGCCCGAACACTCGGGCCCCGGGCACTGGCGCGGCAAGTTCTTCGCCCGCCAGGGCTGCACCGGAGAGTCGGGCAGCACCTTCCACTGCGCCGTGGCCGACTGCGGACCGTTCGCCGACCGCTGCTCGACCGGTGAACAGCCCGCCAGTCTGGCCGAGTTCAACTTCGATTCGGCCGACGCCTTGGCACCCTGGTACAACGTCAGCTACGTCAACGCCGTCTCGGTACCGATCACCATCACCCCGGACGGAGTGCCGCCGCCCGAGAACGGCGGACCGTGCGCCTCGGTGGGCTGCCCCACCGATCTGCTCTCCGTCTGCCCGCCCGAGAACCTGACCAAGGACCGGGCAACGGGCAGGCCACTGGTGTGCGTCAACCCGAACCGCGACGCGAAGACCGCCTACAGCAACGCGGTCGCCAAGAAGGTCCCCTCCGCCTACTCATGGTCCAAGCACGACACCGAACCGGGCAACCAGGTCGTACGCCAGTGCAGCGAGTGCAGCGGACTGACCGTCACCTTCCACGGCACCGGTCCCGCCGACAGGCCCACCCACCCCAAGACCAGGCCCGTGCCCAAGTCCAAGCCCAAGGCCAACGGCGCGGACGCAGCCGGCAAGGGTGTGGCGCTCAACCCCGGTGACGGGGTCACCCAGGCACTGGCCGACTCCGGCGCGACCTGGTACCACAACTGGACCTCCTCCACCGGCGACGTCGCCAAGCCGGAGGGCGTCGAGTACGTCCCGTCGATCTGGGGCCCCGGCTCCGTCAACGAGACAGAACTGGGCAACGCCGCCCGGGAGGGGAAGAACCTCCTCGGCTTCAACGAACCCGACAGGGCCGACCAGGCCAACATGACTCCCGAGCAAGCACTCGACCTCTGGCCCCAGTTGGAGAAGACCGGCCTGAACCTGGGTGCCCCTGCGGTCTCCACCGACGCCGACAAGCCCGGCGGCTGGCTGGACCGCTTCATGAAGGGAGCCGAGGAGCGGGGCCTGCGCGTCGACTTCATCCCGGTGCACTGGTACGGCTCCGACTTCAGCTCCCGGGCCACCTACCAACTGGCCGACTATCTGGAGCGCGTTCACAAGCGCTACAACAAGCCGGTCTGGCTGACCGAGTACGCCCTCATCGACTTCACCCAGGGCGCTCCTCGATACCCCAGCGAGCAGGAACAGACCGCCTTCATCAAGATATCGACGGACGCGCTCGGACGGCTGGACTACGTCGATCGCTTCGCGTGGTTCGCCCTCACCACCCAGACGAGCCCGACCGGCCTCTACAACGGCCCCGCGTCGAACGGGAGCGGCAACACCTTCCGCGACGCGGGCTGACCCTCGTCGGCCTGCGGGCGCGTTGGGTGCGTCGTTCGCGCCCTCCGGCATGCTGCCGGAGCCCGAAAAGAGGGCTCCGGCAGCATGGACGGCTCCGAGGTCCGGCCCGATGACGTCCTGGGCGACAAGGGCTATGGCTCCAGAGCGATCCGGGGCTGTGCTCCGGCGTCGCGACCTGATTGGCGAGAGAGTAGCCAGAAAACACGCCCTAACCGCTCCACCAGGCCGTCGCGTTTCACGTAGTACTGCTGGGCCTCTACGTCGTACACGGCGTGGGTGGCGCCAGGTGGGGGCGCGGGCGCGTTCTCCGGGACGGGCCGGCTCGACTGAGTATTCCGCACGTAAAACTGTTGGCTGTTCACTGTCGGGTTCAGCGTTGCCGAGCACATACGTGTCCGCTCGACGGACACAGCGTCGTTGCCGAAGCTTCGGTTCACTGTGGACGTGGCCGAGCGCGAGTACTCCGACAGCGTCCCGCAGAAGTCACGCGTGGCCGGGCCGACGCAGGACCCATGCGAGGTAGTCAGCCGGTCGTCATGCTCGTCGGCATCCACCTCGGGTGGCGTATCGAGCCTCCGCCCTCCACAAGCTTCGGCCTGGAACCACAGCCAATCTTTGTATAGTCGGTGTGTGGACACAGCCTACGAAGTCCCCCTGCGTTTCGCCGTGTTGGGGCCGCTCCGGGCATGGCGTGGGGGCGAGGAGCTGTCGCTCGGTTCGCCTCAGCAGCGGGTGGTACTGGCGGCGCTGTTGTTACGACGTGGCCGCCTGGTCACCACCGCCGAGATCGTCCACGCCGTCTGGGGCGAGGATCCGCCGGCGGCGGCCGTACCTGTTCTGCGAACCTACGTGTCCCGGCTGCGCAAGATCCTGGAACCCGATCGAGTTTCCGAGTCCCGGGCTGTGATCGTCTCGGCCACTGACGGATATCTGGCCCGCATCCCTGAAGAGGCCCTGGATCTCGGCGTGTTCGAGCGGCGAGTCGTCCGGGCCACGAAGTTGCGCGCTGCGGGTGAGTTGTCCGCCGCGTCAACGCTGTTGCACGCCGCACTCGACGGGTGGCACGAAACTCCCCTGGCCGGGCTGGCGGGCCCGCTCGCCGAGGCCGAACGCTCCAGGCTGAGCGAAGTCCGACTGAGCACCCTTGAGGCCCGCTTTGACATCGATGTCCAGCTCGGGCGACACGAGTCGATTGTTCGCGAGCTTTACGCTCTGACCGGCCAGCATCCGCTGCGGGAGCGACTGTCCCAGCTGCTTATGCTCGCTTTGTACCGATCGGGGCGTCAGGCGGATGCGCTGGCGTGTTATCGAAAGACGCGAAGCACCCTGGTCGCTGAGTTGGGCATCGAACCCGGCGCCGCACTGAGGGAACTGCACCACAGCATTCTGACGGCCGACGCGTCACTTGAGTACACTCCGCCCCCGCGACAAGAGGTCGATCAAGTACCCGCCCCCGGCGCGCGGATCTGCCGCCCTGCCCAACTGCCCGCCGACTTGGCTACTTTCACCGGTCGGCACACCGAACTCGACCAGGCACGTGCGCTGTTGCCGAAGGACGGCGGCCACTCGGAGGCAATGACCATCAGCGTCGTGACCGGCATGGCAGGAATCGGCAAAACAACTCTGGCCGTCCATCTGGCTCATGAGATCGCCGACGGTTTTCCCGACGGACAGCTCTTCATCAACCTGCGCGGTTTCGACGCGACCGGTTCGATCGTGACGCCGGAGGACGCCATCCGGATTTTTCTCGACGCGCTCGGCGTCCCCGCACAGCGCATCCCCGCGCAACCCGAGGCCCAGGCCTCGCTGTACCGCACTCTGCTGGCGGACCGGCGAATGCTGATCCTTCTCGACAACGCCCGCGACGTCGAACACGTCCGGCCACTGCTGCCCGGCTCTCCCAGCTGCCTCGTCATCGTCACCAGCCGCAACCAACTCACCAGCCTGATAGTCAATGAGGGAGCGCAGCCGCTCACTCTGCATCAGCTGACCCCCGCAGCCGCACGCGACTTCCTGAGGCTCCGACTCGGCGACGAGCGAGTGAGCGCACAGCCACTCGCGGTGGACGAAATCGTCACACTCGCCGCTCGGCTACCTCTGGCACTCTCCGTTGTCGCCGCCCGCGCGGCGATCAATCCCGGCTTCCCACTCAGCGCCATCGCCGACGAGCTGCGCGACAGCCAGGGAAGTCTCGACGCCTTCGTCAGCGGTGATCTCAGCACCGATGTACGAGCCATTTTCTCCTGGTCCTACGACGCCCTGTCCGTCCCGGCCTCGCGACTGTTCCGTCTCCTGGGCCTCCACACCGGCCCGGACATCTCCGCACCCGCCGCAGCCGCCCTGGCGGGCCTCACCCTGCGGGAGACCCGCGGTTTGCTCGCCGAACTCTCCCACGCGCACCTGCTCATCGAGCACCTGCCCGGCCGCTACACCGTGCACGACCTACTGCGCGTCTACTCCCGCGAACGAGTCGACACCGACGAGTCACAGGAGGAGCGCGACCGGGCGGTGGAGCGGCTCCTCAGCTGGTACCTGCACACCGTGGACGCGGCATATCCCCTCCTCGCCCCGCACCGCCGACGCATTCTCCTGGAACCGGCGCCTGCCGACTGCCGCCCCCTGGCGTTCACGGCTCACGACCAGGCTCTGCACTGGTGCGAGACCGAGCGCGCCAGCCTCGTCGCCGCTGTGCACCAGGCCGCCGCGTCCGGCAGATCGGACATCGCCTGGAAACTCGCCGCCAGTCTGTGGGGATTCTTCTATCTCCGCGGCCATCTCCACGACTGGCTCGACACCTCCCGGACAGCTCTCGTGGCCGCCCGCGCGGCCCGCGACCGCAGAGGCGAGGCCCAGTCCCTCGGGGACGTGGCCGGCGCGCTGGCGCAGTTTCGCCGTTTCGACGAAAGCATCGTGTACTACCGGCAGGAGATGGTCCTCCGCCGCGAACTGGGGGACAGGTACGGCAGGATGCACGCCGTCGCGAACCTGGGCAACATCTACCTGAACAGTGGCAGACCCGACAAGGCCGTCGAGTACAGCCGGCGAGCGCTCGTCATGTCCCAACTCGTCGGCTACTCCTGGGGGCAGGCGATCGCCTTGGCCAATCTGGGCGATGCCTACCAGCAACTCGGCCGGTTCGACGAGGCAAAGGACTGCCTGGAGCAGTCGCTGACCGTCCTGCGGACCATCGACAATCGCTGGGTCGAGGGTGTGGTGCTCGACATCCTCGGTACGATCGATCACCAGCTCCGTCGCTACGACGATGCCGTCGAGCATTACGGCCGGGCGCTCGACGCACATCGGGACGTCGCCAACGAGACGGGCGAGGGCTACACCCTGAGCAATCTCGGCGATGTCCAACTGGCCACGGGCGAGCCCGAGGCGGCTCGCACCAGCTGGCTGAAGGCATTGGCCATCTGGGAGAACTTCGATCACCCGGACGCCGAGGCCATGAGGGACAGGCTCTGCCGCCTGAACGACCGCACTCGCGCCGCGTGACCGCATGAGACGGGGCTCGGTGAACCTCGTACCTCCCGTGTGCGTTGTGCTCCCCGGGTAGGCACGGTCCGTACATTCCACAGCCTCCCCGACGATTCTCCTGGATGCGCACGGGAAGGGAACACGATGACGGTCGACACCGCTGACGTCGAACATGAGGCTCAATCACCCTCGGAGGGCACCTCCGAGAAACCGCCTCCCTCCGCGCCCCGGTTCATCCTCTATCTGGAGGGGCCTGAGTACGCCAAGACCCTGCGCCAGTTGACCCTGTGGACCCACCATGTGCTGCTGCCGGTCTACGGCAGGGAGGTCACCTCCGGCGCCCCCTGGTGCTCCCGTTGGTGGGAGCACCAGGAAGCGGTGGCCCAGCTCCATGGCCTGTGGCTCGCCTGGGCGGATTTGACCGGCGCCGGCTCCGGGATGTCCGGACCCGCCAACTGGCACCGGGACTACCTGGGGCCGGTCATGCAGTCGCTGCGAGATCCGTCGGGTCCCTTCGCCGGCTGCAAACCCGGCAACCACCGGTCGAAGGAGAAGCCCCCCGTCGACGCCGTCGACCCGTTCGGCCCCGACCGGGGCAGGGGCCCGAACTAGGCCCTGTACACAGGGAGGAGCGTCAGCTCTTCACGAACCGCCACTGGTGGTCGTCGCGGTCGTCGCAGGGGTAGATCGTGAGACTGGCGTTCGCGGGCTTCTCCTTCTCCGTCCGCGATATGTCGAGACACATGTCGCCGCTCATCTGGTTGCGGATCCAGTACGTGCCGTTGGGGCGCTTGTGGAACCACCAGAGCATGTTGTCCGCAAGGGTCGCCTTGCACCTGAACTCGTTCACCCGCATCGAGACCGGGGCGGGGTCGTCGTCGTACAGGTCCAGACAGCGGCCGTCCTTGACGTTGCGGATCAGGTACAGGTCGGCGCCGCCGGTGCCGCGGCCCTTGTGGGTCCGCTTCAGGGTCCATTGCTGGTTGTCGGCGCTCGTCGGGTCGCACGGGCGAGCGTCCTGGACCCTGCCGTGCTGCTTGCCCTCGCCCCGGCCGGGAAGATCGACGCAGGTGCCGAACTTCTCATTCTTGATCAGGACCGGACCGGTGGGGAACTTGGGGCCGGTCGCCCTGGGCTTCGTCGGCGTCGGCTCGGGCTCCGGCTCCGCGGGCTTCGGCTTCGGTTTCGGCTTGAGAGGGGCGGGCTTTGTCTTGGAGGACGACGGCGACGGCGACGGCGACTTCGTGACCGAAGGCGACGCCGAAACCGAAGGCACCGGGCTGCTGGGTCGCGAGTAGCCCGGTGGCCGGAACGTCATCGGGGAGTTACTCGCCTCCTGGCCCGAACCGGCCGCCTGATTCTTCCCCTCGGCCCCTCCCGATCCCGCGCCACTGCCCAGCGCCACCAGCGAGCCGACGACCAGTACGGCGACGGCGGCGGCCACTCCGCCGATGAACAGGGGCCGCTGGAACAGCCCCGGCCGCTCGTACTCCTCGTCCGACTGGGACTGCGCACTTGACCGGGCGGTCTTCTTGTCCGGCACCGCGCGAAGAGCGGGAGAAGGCGTGGGTCGCGGCCTCGCGGGCGGCTCCGGCAGCGCGTTCGTCCTCGCCTCGCGACCGGTGTCCGGGGACCCGGCCTCGGTGTCGGCCCGCGGCCTGCCGGACCCGAACGGCTCGACAGGCTCCCGTTGCTGCCGGGCACGCTCGCCGGGGCCGCCGGCCGCGATCGGCCCCTCCTCGTCCTCCTCCTCGTCCGCATCCTTCTCACGCTGCTCCAGCAGCTTGCTGGACCCGTCCGGCGCGACCTCCACGATCGCCGTATAACCCGCCGACGGGTCGGAGATGGCTCCCGTCACCGGAGCGTTCAGGCCGCGCGCGTATCCGTGCAGCATGTCGAGGATCGCGACATCGAGCGGCTCGCCCGGCATCACGGCCACCGGATCGCCGTCGATGGCGGCGGAACCGTCGCCGAAGATGACTACCGAGAAGTGGGCGGGCGGCTCGGGCCCCGGGCCGCCGGCTTCGTCACCTCTGTTCATGTCCATACCTTCCTTACGGTGTCGGCGCGCGGCCTCGCACGGGCACGGCCCACGCGCCACGGCAGCTCTGCGCACACCGCAACGGACACCGGAGGGAAACAGTTCAACTCCGCCGGATCTGAACCGACTACGGTCTCTCACCGTTGTTGCTCAAGATGCCCTGTCATGACCACTTTGCCGCAAGTCGGTTAGGAGCACAGCATGTCCGATACGGACAGAGTTGACGACCCTGATCAGAAAGAGGAAGAAAAGGGGTGGAGCAGCCGACTGGGGAGAGCGGTAACCAAACTCAAGCCCCTGGGGCGGATGGCCCGGCGAGCCGCAGCTTCGGACAATGCCATGGTTCTTGCGGCCTGGCTGATAGTCGGGGCAGCTGTCTTGGCTGGGCTCGGGTTCCCGAGCGGTGTCGTGGCAGGGGTCGCCCTGACTGGATTGGGTGTCGGAGCGATCGCGATCAAGTCTCGGAGGTCGGAGAAGAGGAGGGCGCGCGAGCAGGAACAGGGACGCGAGCAGGAACAGGGACAGGAACAAGCCCCTTCAACACAGCCGCAGAAGAATGCCTCCGAAACTCAACTCACCGAAGCAGTCAAGGAGGCGGTATCGGAGGCGCTCACCAAGGCCCTGGCAACGGGCCCCAGTGACCCAGTGAGCCTCACACATTCGGATCGGAACCAGCGACCGGTGACGCGATCGACAGACTACGGAGACTGGTCGAGGCCGACCTCGCCGACTGAACGAGCGGGCCTGTCGCCGTCCCCGGTCAGCGTGCCTGAGAACCACGAAACCGCGGGCAGTTCAACCGCAAGCAGTGCAAATGAAGCGATGGCGAATTTCCTGAGGGAACAACCAACACCGCAACCTGACGCGCGGTCAAGTACCCCAGGGCGCGGGGCATACGCGGACGGGCCCTTGCCCAACTTTTCCAAGCCCCTGCCCCAGCGCCAACCCAGGGCGCGGTGAGGTTACTCCGGCCGGAGCGCGGCCAGTTGCTGCTCGAAGGGGACAACGCTCTCGGTGTTCTCGGCGGTGGCCGGACGGCCGCCCATGAGCGCGGCAAGCTCGTGGCCCGCGCGGGTGATGCGGTCGGCGAGGCCGTCGGCGCCATCGCCGGCAGCGCCCCAGTCCTCGGAGGCCGCATACACGGCGGTGGGTACGACGGTCGCGTGCAGATACGAGAAGAGCGGCCGGAGCGCGTGTTCCAGGGCGAGCGAGTGCCGGGCCGTGCCGCCGGTGGCGGCGATCAGCACGGGCTTCCCTGTCAGCGCGGTGTTGTCGAGCACGTCGAAGAAGGACTTGAACAGCCCGCTGTAGGAGGCGGAGAAGATCGGTGAGACAGCGATGACACCGTCCGCTTCCTCGACCGTCTCCAACACGTCGTTCAGGTCCGAGCCCGGGAACCCTGTCGCCATGACGTGAGCGATATCGGTCGCCAGGTCGCGCAGTTCGACCACGTGGATGTCCACCGCGTGCCCATCGGCGGCCAGTTGCCGCCGCGTGGCGTCAGCGAGGCGGTCGGCCAGCAGCCGAGTGGACGAGGGCAGGCTCAGGCCCGCTGAGATGACGACGAGCTTCATCGGAGAGTCACTTCCTGGGAATTGATCGGGGCATTCTTGGCAGCGAGCGGGGACCGGTGGGTCGGAGCCTCCGACGCGTCCGCCGGGCGCCCCTTGGCGAACTCCTCACGCAGCACGGGTACGACCTCATCGCCGCCGCGATCTTCGCCGGGTTGTGGTGCTCGTCGCCGACGGCGGTGATCCCGAACCGCATGGTCGTTCACCTTCATATAGTGGATGCGTCAACATTGTGCCGCAACGGGATTCGTCGCGTAGCTATTTCCGCCGCCCGGCGGGTGCGTCGGCGCCTCGCGGTCGTCGCCATGGGGCTCGGTTGACTAATCAACAACCCTGGTGGTTGTCTTGCCGCGGAAGCCTCCTCCTCGTGCAGAGGGACGACGGCGCAGCGACCTTCCCGAGGAGGGGCGATGGAGTCCCGCGTGACCGAGACGACTGCGGAGAGGACCGGGACGACTGATGCCGTTCAGCCCGTCTGCGTACGAGCCGCGGCCGTGGTCGCCACCGGTTCCGGATCGGACTACCGAGTGGACATACGCGCGGGCCGCCACCCGCTGGCCGCCGACGAGCCGGAGTCCGTCGGCGGGGCCGATACGGCGCCCACTCCCGTCGGCCTGCTGTTGTCGGCGGTGGGCTCCTGCACGGCGATCACCCTGCGCATGTACGCCCAGCGCAAGCAGTGGCCCCTGCCCGAAGTCCGGGTGCACCTGGCATACGAGAAAGGGCCGGACCGGGCGGTCCGCATCGCCCGGCGCATCGAGCTGACGGGTGACCTCGACGACGATCAGCGTGCGCGGCCACTGGAGATCGCCGACAGGACCCCCGTCACGAGGGCGGTACGGGGTGAAGTGCCCATCGTGCCCGCGCCCGAGCGCCCGGGACGGCGCGACTCCGTACCGCGGCCCGCCGCGACAGAAGGGACGCGGTCGTCATGAGTGACCTCGACCTCCGGCCCAGCCTCCGTGCGCGCGGAGGCCGGGCCGATGTGTCAGGACCGCCCGTCAGGGAGCCACTGAACCCCCGCGAGGCAAACCTGGGCGCCACGGTCGTGCGCAGACTGCTGCCGAATCCGGGACGGCGCATGGTGGGCGCCTGGTGCTTCGTCGACCACTACGGGCCGGACGACATCGCCGACGAGCCCGGCATGCGGGTACCGCCCCACCCGCACATGGGCCTGCGGACGGTGAGCTGGCCGCACGACGGCGTGCGCCTCGACCCCGGCTCCAGGAGGAGATCGCCGAGGGGTGTGCGGCCTGGATGCCGGGTGACCGTTTCGGGACGGTCCACGGCTACGACGGCTCGCCGTTGCCCGCCCCCGCGCTGCCGGCGACCCCGCTCAAGCCGCGCGGCCGTACTCGCTGACCGCCCTGGAGCGAATCCTTTTCCAGCTGCTCCAGAAGGCGCTTCGAGAGTTCGCTGAACGTGTTCAGCTCCTGTGGTGTGAAGGGGGTGATGAACAGGCGGCGCACGGCTCCGGTGTGGAGTGGGGCCGCTGCCACGATCGCTTCCCGGCCGGCCGGGGTGGCGACCACGAACGCGCCGCGGCCGTCCTCGGGGCACGGCTCACGAGTCACCAGCCCACGTTTCGTCATCCGGGCGATGTGGTGGGACATGCGGCTCTTCTCCCATTCCACCGCTCTGGCCAGGTCCAGGAAGCGGAGCCGGCCCTCGGGTACCTCGGTGAGATTGACGAGGACCGCGTAGTCGGCGGCGGACAGGTTGAACTCGGTCTGCAGATCGCGGGAGAGCCGGCCGATGAGCCTGGTCTGCAACCGGACGAAGTTGTGCCAGGCGTGCTGCTCCGCCGGGGTGAGCCGGCTTGGTTCCTCAGTCATGCCTGTAAGGGTAGAGGGGTTTGTTGATGTGTCACCCAGTCATGTAGATTGAGCATCGATAACGGTTGATGCATCATCTAATCTCTGGGCCGGTCATCTCGGGTCGTCTCCGGCCGGCCCTCGGCCACGGTGCGGGGTGAGCTGCTCGCGTCCACCGAGAAGGAGCTGAAACGCCTTGCCGCGAAAGGGGATTGACGCGATGTCGGACGCAACACCCTCTCCCGGGGCGGACGGGTGGACGAACCCTCTGCGCACCGCTTCCGACCGCCGGCTGCCGCGTATCGCGGGCCCGTCGGGTCTGGTCATCTTCGGTGTCACCGGTGACCTGTCCCGCAAGAAGCTGATGCCGGCCGTGTACGACCTCGCCAACCGCGGGCTGCTGCCACCGGGCTTCTCGCTCATCGGCTTCGCCCGGCGGGACTGGGAGGACGAGGACTTCGCACGGATAGTCCACGACTCGGTGCGCGAGCACGCCCGTACGGAGTTCCGGGAGGAAGTCTGGCAGCAGCTTGCCGAGGGCATCCGTTTCGTCCTGGGCGACTTCGGTGACGACGAGGCGTTCAAGAAGCTCCGGGAGACCGTCGACGACCTCGACGAGTCCCGGGGCACCAGCGGCAACTTCGCCTTCTACCTGTCCGTGCCGCCGAGATTCTTCCCCAAGGTCGTCCGGCAGCTGAAGAAGCACGGACTGGCCGACGCGCCTGAGGGCTCCTGGCGGCGGGCGGTGATCGAGAAGCCCTTCGGGCGCGACCTGAGGAGTGCCCGTGAGCTGAACGCGCTCGTGCACGACGTGTTCGAGCCGGACCAGGTGTTCCGCATCGACCACTATCTGGGCAAGGAGACCGTCCAGAACATCCTGGCGCTGCGCTTCGCCAACCAGATGTACGAGCCGATCTGGAACCGCTCGTACGTCGACCACGTGCAGATCACGATGGCGGAGGACATCGGCATCGGCGGCCGGGCCGGCTACTACGACGGCATCGGCTCGGCTCGCGACGTCATCCAGAACCACCTCCTCCAACTCCTCGCCCTGACAGCCATGGAGGAGCCCATCGCTTTCGACGCCGATTCGCTGCTCACCGAGAAGCTCAAGGTCCTGAAGTCGGTGCGGCTGCCGGAGGAACTGGGCGAGCACACCGTGTTCGGCCAGTACACGGCCGGCTGGCAGGGTGGCGAGAAGGTCGTCGGCTATCTCCAGGAAGACGGCATCGATCCCGCGTCGCGGACCGACACGTACGCGGCCGTCAAGCTGGAGGTGGACAACCGCCGTTGGGCGGGCGTCCCGTTCTACCTGCGCACCGGCAAGCGGCTGGGCCGCCGGGTCACGGAGATCGCGGTGGTCTTCCAGCGTGCCCCGCACTCGCCGTTCGACTCGACCGCCACCGCGGAACTCGGCACGAACGTCCTGGTCATCCGAGTGCAGCCCGACGAGGGCATGACCACCCGATTCGGTTCGAAGGTGCCCGGCACCTCGATGGAGATCCGGGACGTGACCATGGACTTCGCCTACGGCGAGTCCTTCACCGAGGAGAGCCCCGAGGCGTACGAGCGCCTGATCCTCGACGTCCTGCTCGGCGACGCCAACCTCTTCCCGCGCACCGAGGAGGTCGAGGAGTCCTGGCGGATCCTCGACCCGATCGAGGAGTACTGGGAGACGCACGGCAGGCCCGCGCAGTACCCGTCGGGCGGCTGGGGCCCCACAAAGGCCGAGGAGATGCTCGCACGAGACGGACGGAAGTGGCGCAGGCCGTGATCACCGACCTCACGTACACGACGGCCGCCCGGATCAACAAGGCGTTGACCGAGGGCAGGGCCAACGGCAGCGCCGCTGTCGGCATGGTGCTCACTTTCGTTATCGTCACCGACGAGGAGAACGCACACGACGCGGTGAAGGCCGCGACCGAGGCCTCGCGTGAACATCCCTCCCGGATCCTGGCCGTCATCAAGCGGCCGACCCGTGGCCTCCGGCAGCGCAGCGATCCCCGCGTCGACGCCGAGGTCCGTATCGGCGGCGACGCCGGCAGCGGTGAGACCGTGCTGCTCCGGTTGTACGACGAGGCGGTCGACCACGCCGACTCGGTGATCCTGCCGCTGCTGCTGCCGGACGCCCCCGTCGTCGTCTGGTGGCCGACCGACGCGCCGGCGGCGCCCGCCGAAGACCCGCTGGGCGCGCTCGCCCAGCGCCGGATCACGGACATGTACGCAGCAGAGGAGCCGCTGCGGGAACTGGCCGAACGTGCGGCCTCCTACGCCCCCGGCGACACTGATCTGGCCTGGACGCGCCTCACCCCGTGGCGTTCCATGCTGGCCGCGGCCCTCGACCAGGTCCGCACCACCGTCACTTCGGCGGTGGTGGAGAGCGAACCGGGCAACCCCAGCGCCGAGTTGCTGGCCCGCTGGCTCACCGACCGCCTCCGTGTACCGGTCGAGCAGCGGGACACCGACGGCCCCGTGGTGACAGGCGTCCGGCTGTACACAGGGTCGGGCGAGATCCACATCGATCGCCCGGTCGGCGCGGTGGCGACCCTGTCCATCACCGGCCAGCCCACCCGCACCCTCGCCCTGCGCGTGCGGAGCACGGCCGAGCTGATCGCCGAGGAACTGCGCCGTCTCGACCCGGACGACGCGTACGCGGCGGCGCTGCCCACAGCGCCCTTCTGACCGAACCCAGCACAGGAGCAAGTGACATGACGGCGATGGAACTCGGACTGGTCGGCCTGGGCAAGATGGGCGGCAACATGCGCGAGCGGATACGCCGTGCGGGCCACATCGTCATCGGCTACGACAGCAACCCCGAGGTCTCCGACGTGAACAGCCTCGGTGAACTCGTCGTCAAGCTCGACGGGCCGCGCGTGATCTGGGTGATGGTCCCCGCGGGTCCGGCGACGCAGGGCGTCATCGACGAGCTGGCGGAACTGCTGTCCCCCGGCGACGTGGTCGTGGACGGCGGCAACTCCCGCTGGACGGACGACGAGAGGCACGCTGTTGAGCTTGCCGCGAAGGGCATCGGCTTCGTCGACGCCGGCGTCTCCGGCGGTGTCTGGGGTTTGCGGAACGGTTACGCCCTCATGGTCGGCGGTGCGGCTGAGGACATCGCCGTCGTGCGGCCGGTCTTCGAGGCGCTCAAGCCGGCGGGTCCGTACGGCTATGTCCACGCGGGCAAGGTCGGCGCCGGGCACTTCGCGAAGATGGTCCACAACGGTATCGAGTACGCGATGATGCAGGCCTACGCCGAGGGCTGGGAGCTGCTGGAGAAGGTCGACTCCGTCACGGATGTGCGTGAGGTCTTCCGGTCCTGGCAGGAGGGCACGGTGATCCGCTCCTGGCTGCTCGACCTGGCCGTGAACGCCCTGGACGCCGATGAACACCTCGGCGAACTCAAGGGATACGCCGCCGACTCGGGTGAGGGCCGCTGGACTGTCGAGGCCGCCATCGACAACGCCGTGCCCCTCCCCGCCATTACCGCCTCTCTCTTCTCCCGGTTCGCGTCCCGGCAGGACGATTCCCCGCAGATGAAGATGATCGCCGCCCTGCGCAACCAGTTCGGCGGCCACGCCGTCGCCGCCGCGGGAGACAACGAGTAGCCGTGCGGTACGACGGCCTCACGGCCGGTGCCCGGACGCGGGCGATGTGGTGCTGGTGTCCCTTCCGATCAGTCGGCAACCCATCCAGGAATGTGAAAGTGATATGGATCAGACGCTGTCACGATGCCCGCACCCGCTCAGTCGCGACGCGGGCAAAGGCGAATACGCCACCGGTCAGTACCGCGGAATGCTGATGCGCGCCCTGGCGCTGAGGCCCGAGCAGCTCGTGCCCGTGATCGAGTCGTGTGTGGTGAGGTTTTCGCCGTTTTGAGTTGCTCAGGCCCTGTCCGGTGGAACTTCGCGGGCTCCCGCAGGGGCGCGGAGCTGTTCGGCCAGCCGGTCGAGTTCGGCCGCCGCGGCGGGCGAGGTGGCGTTGAGTCCGCTGTTCACGGCCGTTGGGCTCTTCAGGAAGCGCCGGAGCACGGCCACCAGGAGCCCTTGCGGCAGAGCCCGCAACGCGGCGAACGCGCGAGGTACCGGCGGCGTCTTCATCGCGGCGAGGTTCTGCCGCATGAGGCGGAGCATGCTGCGGACCGCGGCCGGGTCGTCGGCCAGCGCTACCGGGCCGCCCGCCGCGTGTACCGCCTGTCCGAGCGGGACTTCGAACGCGGCGTGCGTCCTGAGCCAGGCATCCATCCGCGGCTCGGCCTTGGCGTTGATCCCGGCGGTACGGAACGTCTCCACGATCCGTACCAGTCGAGGGGTGGTGCGGCCGTCGGGCTCGCCGATCGGTATCGCGACCCGGCGGGTGATGAAGTTGGTCTTGCGGTAGCGGATCACGTCGCCGTCCATCGTGCCGCCGGTCGTGGGGAAGCCGAGCAGCACCCGCTCGTGGCCGATCACCGCGCCCAGCGTCTCCGGGCCGGCTGCCCAGTTGAGCAGGAACAGCACGTCACCTTTGACACCGGCGAGTGATTCCAGCACCGCGTCCATCTGGTGGGTGCGGACGAAGACGGTGATCAGGTCGTACCCGCTGTCCGGGTGCTCGATCACCGGTACCGGCACCCGCCTGGCAGCCGGGCCGTCTTCCTCGGCGAGCCGCACTCCGTGCCGGCGCAGGGCGGTCAGGCGCTCGCCCCGGGCGAGGAGCGAGACGTCATGGCCGGCCTCGTGCATGCGGGCGGCGAACAGGCTGCCGCAAACCCCGGCGCCGTACACGAGCAGCTTCATGACAGCCCTCTTCCATACGTTCGTTTGATTCATACGTTCGTTTCATTCAAACATATGTAGAGTCCCTCGTGTGGCGACCCCAGACACCCGCACCCAGATCCTCGACGCGGCCGAGCACCTCTTCGCCGAGCACGGATACCGCGGCACCTCGGTCCGCGCGATCACCAAACTCGCCGGAGCGAACCTGGCCGCCGTCGGCTACTACTTCGGCTCGAAGGCGGAGCTGATGGCCGCGGTCGCCCGCCGCGTGATCGAGCCCATCAACGCCGCCCAGAGCGCCGGGCTCGACAGACTGCTCGCCCGGACCCCCGAGCCATCGGTCGGCGAACTGGTGGAGGCATTCGCGGGGCCGCTGTTCGACGAGATGCCGGCCGGCGACGAGGGAAGCGCCCGGACGTCCCGGCTGATCGTGACGATCCTCAGCGACCCGGCCGAGGAGGCACGCAGCTGGACCGGCCCGGCCGAGGCCTCGGTCCGCGAGCGCTACCTCGCGGCCTTCGCGCGCGTACTGCCCGGCCTTTCCCCGGAAGAGCTGTGGTTCCGGATGCGGGGGATCCTTGCCGTGACGGCCGTCGACCGCCTTGAGGTCCACCAGCAGCCGTCCCCGGGCTGCGTGTCCCCGGCGGCGGGCGAGGCGGCCCGGCGATGGGCGATCACGTTCCTGACGGCAGCGACGAGCGCGCCCCCGACCCGGACCTGACGCCCCAAGACCCGGGCCTTTGGGCCCGCCGCTTGGTCACTCCGCCGCGAAGTCCGCCAGATCACCCCGGACCGCAGCCAACTCCCCACTCGGCACACCCGATCGAGGGTGAGCTTGGCGTTGAACCATCCAACAACTTCGACCGTAGTTGATCAACACAGGGGCCACAGAGCCCGATGGATGAACACGGGGATCCCTGAATCATCTGTTCCAGAATACCGATCGGAAGACGTGTGCCTGTACTTTGCTGCCCAGCAGTCGATGTACCCGAATACACGATCAGCATGCAGGAGACGCTTGAGCTCGCGGAGCGCCTCCACCCTGATCACGATCAGCTGCCGTTGGCGCTCAAGCTGATCGAAAATACCGGAGTACGGACCCGGCATCTGGTTCAGCCCATCGAAAGAACCCTGGCGCATCCGGGATTTGAGGAACGCAACCGAATTCATCTCCAGGAAGCGAAGGCCCGGATCCCGGCCGTGGTCGAGCGGGCGCTGCGGAATGCCGCGCTCAGTGCCGACCAGGTTGATGCCATCATCTACGTGTCGTGCACGGGATACAGCATGCCGTCCCTGACCGCATGGATGATCAACAACCTGGGGTTTCGGGCGGACACACGCCAGTTGCCCATCTCGCAGATGGGTTGCGCCGCGGGTGGCGCTGCCATCAATCGTGCCAGTGACTTCTGCCGGGCCCATGCCGACGCGAATGTCCTGATAGTTTCCTGTGAATTCTGTTCACTCTGCTATCAACCGACCGATATGACCGTGGGAAACCTGCTGTCCAACGGGTTGTTCGGGGACGCGGTGGCGGCCGCGGTCGTTCGTTCGGAGGGCGGCAGCGGAATACAGTTGGCGCGGAACGGATCGCACCTCGTGCCGAACACCGAGGATTGGATCTCGTACGCGGTGAAGGCCACCGGGTTCCATTTCCTGCTCGACCGAAGAGTTCCGGGGACGATGAAGCAACTCGCCCCTGCTCTCATCGATCTGGCCGACAAGCACGGGTGGGACGCGGGCGCGCTCGACTTCTACATCATTCACGCCGGCGGACCGAGGATCCTCGACGACCTGTCTCTTTTCCTCGGCGTCGATCCAGCCATGTTCTCCTACAGCCGCAGCACCCTGACGGAGTACGGGAACATCGCCTCCGCCGTCGTACTCGACGCCCTGCGCCGACTGATCGAATCGGGGACCGTGCCGCACGGGGCACGGGGGATGCTCGCCGGGTTCGGGCCTGGCATCACTGCCGAAATCGCGCTGGGCACCTGGGTCGCCCCTGACGCACAACTCTCCACGCCGCTCCCCTCTCACGAAGAAAAGGAATTCGCACTGTGACCATCTCGCCGAACGGCGTCAGTCAGCAGTTGACCATCGGAGGAGACCGTACGGTCAACCGGATCGGCTACGGCGCCATCAAGCTGACCGGGCCGGGATGCTGGGGGCCGCCGAAAGACCCGGATTCAGCTATCCGACTGCTGCGCCGCGCCGTGGAGTTGGGCGTCAACTTCATCAACACCGCGGATGCCTACGGGCCGGACTTCAACGAGCAGATCATCCGCGAAGCACTGCATCCATACCCCGAAGACCTGGTGATCTGCACCAAGGGCGGCTTGTTGCGGCGTGGCCCCGGAGACTGGCGGGAGGGGTACATCGCCGCTTGTGGCCGGCCCGAGTACCTGCGCCAGCAGGTCGAGATGAGCCTGCGCAACCTGGGTCTGGACTGTCTCGACCTGTATCAGCTGCACAGCATCGACCCGACTGTGCCCCTCACGGACCAGGTGGGTGAGCTGCGACGGCTTCAGGATGAGGGGAAGATCCGGCACATCGGGCTTTCCTCCCAACCCGGAGTGACGATAGAGCAGTTGAAGGAGGCGGCCAGTGTCGCCACGATCGCGTCGGTGGAGAACCTCTACAACATCGGCGACCGCACCGACGAGGCGGTCGTCAGGTATGCCGAGGAACACGGCATCGCCTACATCTGCTACTGGCCGCTGGGTAGCGGAAGCCTGCTGGCGTCGCACAGCAAGCTCGCCAAGGCGGCCGGCGAGATCGGAGTGAAGCCCGCCCAACTGGCCCTCGCCTGGCTGCTGCGCGACTCGCCCAGGACACTGCCGATCCCCGGCACAACGTCGATCGAGCACTTGGAGGAGAACCTGCGGGCGGCCGACATCCTGCTGGACGACGATCAGTGGGACGAGATCGCCCAAAGCTCCCGGGAGGAAGCTCCGACCCGGCCCTCCGCGCCCGTTCGGCGCGAACCGAAGGAACACCCGAACGTCGAAACCCTGCGATCGGTGTACGAGAACCTCTCATCCATCGGGGAGTACTCGGACGACGACGTCGTCCTGCACCCGGCCGGGCGCACCGAGCGCGATCCCGGAGATATCGTGGGCAAACCCGCGGTCGTGGCCCGGCAGGCGGCTCTTCTCGAACTTCACCACGGCACCACGGTGATGGAGCTGGAGAGCATCACCGCCAACGACTACTTCGGGGCGGTGCTGGGCACCGTGCACACTCAGTACCCGCAGGTCGCGGCAGTGCGGTTCTGCGGACTCTGGCGCTTCCGGGACGGCCGAATCGTGGAGCACTGGGAGAACGCCTACAACACTCAGGAAGCCCTGAAAAAGCTGACGCAGGCTCATGGCTGAGGAATCCCCGGTGGACGACAGCCGAGTCTGGGACTGCCCCTTCCAGCACAACGAGGCACTTGAGTTCGATCCGCTCATGCTGCGGCTGCTCAATGAGGACCCTGTGGCGCGGATACGCATGCGACACGGGAGCGGCGAGGCATGGCTGGTGTCCCGGTACCGAGACGTACAGGTGGTCACCTCGGACCGCCGATTCAGCCGGGCCGCCGGCATCGGCCGGGACCTGCCGCGGATGACGCCGCAGCCCATAGCGCACTCGGACGCGATCAACAACATGGACCCTCCTGAGCACACCCGGTTTCGCCGGGCGATCGCTCAGGGGTTCACCCGCCCCGCCGTCGAGCGTCTGCGGCCCCGCACCGAGCGAGTGGTGAATCAGCTGCTGGACAACATGGCCGGGACGAGCGCCCCGGCCGACCTGGTCCAGCACTTGTCCTCTCCACTGCCTCTGGCGGTGACGAGTGAGATGTTCGGCATCCCCGAACGTGATCGGAGCTGGTTCCAGGAACGGGCCGCGGCAGTCATGACGTTGGCGACCGGGCGGAGCGCCGAAGCAGCGCAGGCGAAGACGGATCTGCGCGGGTACTTCACCGAGCTGGCCGAGCGCAGGCGACGGGAGCCGGGTGACGACCTGCTGAGCGCGATGAGCAGGGCCGAAGGTGCCGACGAGCCGCTCACCGACACCGAGCTGGCCATGCTCGGGCAGGTGATCGTGGTCGCATCCGACACGTTGACCTTCGAGATCAGCAATTTGATCTACACCTTGCTCACCAGGGACACCCTCCTCGCCGAGCTCCGGACACGGCCCGAGCGGCTCCCTGCCGCGATAGAGGAGATGCTGCGGTTCATTCCCTTCCGACAGGGCGTCGGTATTCCACGGGTGGCCACCGAGGACGTGGAGCTGAGCGGGACAAGGATCCAAGCTGGTGACGCGGTACACGTGTCGTACCTGAACGCCAACCGGGACGGCGAAGTGTTCACCCGCCCGCACGAGTTGGACCCGCGACGGGAATCGGCGCAGCACATGGTGTTCGGATACGGCCCGCACCGGTGTCCCGGCGCGCAGTTGGCCCGGATGGAGATGCAGGTCGCCTTGGCGGCGCTCCTGCGCCGCTTCCCGAAGCTGCGGCTGGCAGGCGAGCCCGGCGACATCGTGTGGAACGCGGAGTCCATCTGGCGGTTCCCGCTCGCGCTTCCGGTCCGCTGGTAAGGCTCCGGGGCACCGCTGTCTGACAGACCGCCACGGTGGGACCGATTGAACCGTTCACGCGGGTTCCTCGTGGTGGTCCCCGGGCGGCGACGAAGCAGGTGTGGTGATGGTCGGCGCGGCCTCGCCGTTCGTTTCGCTCCGCATCGGTCCCGGAGGCCCGTCTTGCGTTCCTCGCGCCGTACACAGGTCTCTCGCGCCACCGAGGCGCTACCGGGGAGCGGACGGAGCGAACGGATACGAGAGATCGATCTGCTGCGCGGATTCGCCCTGCTGGGCATTCTCCTGGTCAATCTCCCGGCCATGGCCGGACCGCATATTGGTCCGGAGGGCGAACTGTCCGTGTGGTGGGTGGACGAGGCGGCCGACTGGCTCGTCACGGTCCTGGTCAGTGCCAAGTTCTACCTGCTCTTCTCCTTCCTGTTCGGTTACAGCTTCACGTTGCAGAGGGCCTCGGCCGAGCGCGCGGGGGTGCCGTTCGCTCCTCGGCATCTGCGCCGGTTGAGCTGCCTGTTCCTCCTGGGGCTCGTGCACGGTGTCTTCCTCTTCTCCGGCGATGTCCTGCTGGTCTACGCGGTGCTGAGCCTCGTCCTCTTCGCGGTCAGGGACATCGAGCCCCGGACCGCCGTACGGGCGGCGGCCTGTCTTGTCATCGGTGTCGCGGTATGTCTGCTGGTCTGGGGCCTGTCGACGGTCGCCTACGCGGAGCCGATGAATCCGCGGGACCGCACGGCCGCGATCCAGGAGATCGCGGCTGCCTACCAGGGAGACTTCGGCTCCGTCGTCCGGGCCAATCTGGGGTCATTGCACGACTCCCTGGGCTGGAGCGTCCTGTACGGCGCCGACATGCTGGCGGCCTTCCTGGTGGGACTCGCCGCCGGCAAGCGCGAGCTGCTCACCGACACCGGCCGGCACCGTGCCCGGATGGTGCGGATCGTCGTACGCGCCCTGCCCGTCGGCCTGGCGGGGAGCGTCTTCATGGCCATCTGCCGCAACGGGCCGCTGGACGCCCGGTGGTACGACGTCGGCTCGGCCGTCGGCGTGCTCACCGCCCCGGCGCTGACGGCCGCGTACGTCTGCGGGCTGCTGCTTCTGCTGCGCTCCCGGCCCGGCGGCCGGGCCGCCGGCGCCCTGGCCGGGGCCGGCCGGCTGGCCCTGACCCACTACCTCACACAGTCTGTGGTGATGGCGCTGGTCTTCACCGGTTACGGACTGGCCTGGTACGGCCGCCATGGCACCGCGGTGCTGCTGGTGGGATGCTTCGCCCTGTACGCGGCGCAACTCGCGTACGGCGGGTGGCTGTTGCGCCATGTCCGGTACGGACCGGCCGAATGGCTGCTGCGCGCGGCGACGCTGGCCCGCAGGCCCTGAGATCTACCCGTACGGCTTGTCCAGGGACACCGCGTCCCTCTCCCACCTGTTCATGGTGTCGTCGGGAGCGTGGGCACCGCTGCCGGACCAGGCGCGGGCCGCCCGCTCGGTGATGGCGGCCGTCTCGGCCTTGGCCGCCGCCGAGATGGCAGCGGCGTTGGGCTCCTTGTACCAGGGGCGCAGACGGATCAGGGCCGGCCGTACACCGGTGGCCAGCAACAGGGCGGTGCCCTTGGGCAGCGCTCGTATCCGGTCCGCGGGCAGCACCGGGTCCAGCCGGTAGGAGTACGAGTGGGAGCCGCCGTCCTTGCTCTTGGAGTAGGACGCGGTGCGTACGTCGTGGTTGCCGACGAGTTTGGAGATCTTCTCCACGAAGTCGGCGTCGTCCAGGCCGGCGCCGAGCAGCTTGATGGTGGCCGCGCTCCACAGGGCGTCCATGCCCGCCTCGCCCCACACGCGGCTTCCCTGCCGGTAACTCTGAAGCAGGGTCACGACGTTGATGCCGCGCGAGCCGAAGTGGCTGTAGAGGTCGGGCAGGTCGGAGATGCGGCAGACGTTGGCCGCCTCGTCGAGGACGGCGGTCATCGGAGGGTCGAGCCGGCCGCCCATGCGCTCGGCGGCCACCACGCCCGCGCGCATTGTCGCGTCGGCGAGCCCCGCGATCACTCCCGCCGCCGAGCCACCGCCGTCCTTCGACAGCAGATAGAGGGTGTCGGTGGCCAGTACGTGCTCGTGCGGCTTGAACTGCGGCAGTGCGGGATCGGGCGTCACCCAGGCCACGATCTCCGGGTCGAGCAGGCAGGCCACGCACTGCCGGGCGGTCTCGTAGATGCCGTCGCGGGTCTCCACCGCGCCCCGGACCGTGCCCTGCAACTGCTCGGCCATGGCGATCATGTCGACATCCCGCAGCAGGTCGATCGGCGTGCGGTCGGCGGGGTCCGCGAGCCATGCCAGCAGGTCGAGCACGGATGCCTTGCCTCGTGCGGCGGCGAGGAACAGGGCGGTGAGGGTGTTCTGGGCCGCGGAGATCCAGAAGTCCTTCTTCGACTGGTCGTCGTTGACGGAGGCGACGAAGTGCCCGGCCAGACGGCGGGCGCCCTCGATGGTGTGGCAGTCGGCGAGGATGTCCCACCACATCTCGCGCGGGGTGTGGGCGATCCCCTGCGGGTCGAACGTCCAGACCCGGCCCGCCTCTTCGCGTGCGGCGCGGGTGACGGAGTAGACGTCGGACTTGTTGGAGGTCAGCAGCACCGCTCCCTGGGCGCGCAGCACGCGCGGGACGGCGATGCCGGTGGACTTGCCGGCACGCGGGGCCATCAGGTCCAGCTCCACGTCTTCGTAGGACGAGCGCAGTTCGGGGCCGCTGGGATCGAGGTCGCCGAGAAGGTTGCCCGTCTCGTCGGGGTGCAGATGCCGGCGGCCCTTGAGCGAGGGGCGCAGGTCGCGGGCCCGTTCCTCGATGCCGGCCGGGGCCAGGGCGGCCAGTTCCCGGCCCCCTGCCAGCCCCTTGGGCCGGGCGGCACGCCGCAACACCCACCGTACGACCAGCACGCCGACGGCGACGGCCGAGCCGAAGACCAGGACGACGCCCGCGACCACACCGGCGGGCGAGGCGTCCGGCCAGAGTGCCGACGGCCCGTCGGTGAAGAGGGTGGCGAACGAAGCCAGGGCGAACGGCGGAGGATGCCAGCCGGCGCCGGTCAGCGCCGCGCCCAGCGTGCCGCCGAGCCATACGCCCCCGAACACCACCAGGCTCACGCCCGCCACGGCGACGATCGCCCAGGGTGCCAGCTCGCCGCCGAGGCTCCTGCCCTTGGCCGCAGTCGCGCTCACGCGGTCCAATTCCTTTCTGTCTCCGACAACTTGGAGAGGTCGGGAACATGCGCGGACGCCTGCTCGATGACGGGATCGTTCGACGCCCAGCGTTTGTTGGTGTCGTGCAGGCGCCGTTCGGTGTCGGTGATCGCGACCTGGATCGGGATACCGGGCCGGCCACCGACCTTGATCAGGAAACGGCCGCGGCCGGGCGGCTCCTCGCGGTCCCCGTGCGCCGCCCAGCCCGGGGGCGAGGACCACGAGGAGACCAGATCGATCTCCCGCCGGGACAGGCCGACGATCTGGCCCAGCTCCTCCATCTCCTGGCGCGGCAGCCCCGCGCACACCACCATGCCGGCGCGTTCGACGAAACCACGTGCCTTGACCCGGTCGGAGTCGGTGCCCAGTGCCTCGGCGTCCTTCAGAGTGTGGGTGATCTTGGCGTCGCCCAGGCCGAGGCTCCGGTTGAGCCGGGTCAGGGCGTCGATACGGTCCACGATGCCCGAGGCCGCGCGCAGCGGTCTCCACAGCTCGTCGAGCACCGTGAAGAACCAGCGCCGGGGCCGCAGTCCGGCGTCCGCCAGGGCGTGCGAGGCGGCCACGGTGCCCAGGCCGTCGGACCAGGCGGCCAGCATCGCCGCCGCGGTGAGCTGGGTGTCCGCCTCGCCGATCCGGGAGATGTCCACGCACACCGCCGGTGAGTCCAGGTCGATGCGGGTGGACGTCTCGGAGGCGAACGTGTCGCCCAACGGCCCGTCGAGGATGCCCAGCAGTGAGCGGTGCAGGGGGTCCACGGCGTCGCGGTAGCGGGTCTCGTCCCCGCGGTCCAGGGTCACCGCCCGTACCCGGTCCGGCCCCTCGGTGATGATCTGGAGCAGATCGGGCAGCAGCGGCTGGCGGCCGGGCGGTGTGTGCTCGCGCAGATGGTGCAGCGCCGCGGACAGCACCGACTGCTCGTGGTCGTCGACGGGACGGTCGCGCACGATGGTGACCAGGGCGGCGACCATGTTGAGCACACGGCCGTGGGTCTCGGCCATCAGCACCCGGCCGGCCTCGCCGCCGATGCGCTCGGCGGCGGCGCCCATGGCCCCGGGGTCCAGGACGTTGATGCCGCCCACTCCGCGCCCGATGGAGATGACCTGTCCGCCCAAGGCGCGCACGGTGTCGGCGTAGTCGGGCTTGAGGTCGCCCAGCACCAGCGGCACCACACCGGTGGCGGCCAGCCCGATGAGCATCCGGTTGACCAGGGTGGACTTGCCCAGACCCGGCATACCGAGCATGAACAGCGAGGGGTTGGAGATGTACTGGGCGCGGGTGAACCACGACAGCGGGTCGCCGCAGACGGTGGCTCCGGTGAACAGGTGCTGGCCGAGCGGGACGCCGCTCATCGGCGCGCCGGAGCCCGCCGCGAACGGCCACAGGCCGCATGCCTGCACGGTCGTCGCCCGCCACATGGTCGGCGGGTCCACGTTGGCCACCTGGCCGCCGCCAGGGCCGGGCCAGCCGCGCGGCGGTACCAGCGGGGCCCTGGGGCGCGGGGGAGCCTTCTTGCTCTTGGTCCGGGGCGTGTTCCTCATGCTCACAAGGCCTCCTTCAATTCGCGCGGGACCAGGGTGTACTCCCACGGCAGGATCCCGACCGGCAGCGTGCAGCTGAACGCCGCCGCCTGCATCCGGTCGGCCGGACGCATCATCAGGCGCGCTCCGGCCAGTTGGTTGCGCACCGACGTGTTGGCGTCGTCGAGATCCTCGACGCTGTCGACCGTCACCGTGACCATCAGTGAGAACTCGATCAGACCGGCGCCGCTGGCCTCCTCCACCGCCGTCTGCTCGGTGGCCTGTACCTCGTTGGCGGCACGTGCCTGCACCATGCCGCGCTTCGAGGTCGCCATGAACTGCGCCGCCCGCCGGTCGGCCTCGACGATGCGCGCCGAGGTCGCCGGGTCGATGGGGCGGTAGAGCAGGGCCACGCGCTTGCGGCGGGTGCCATCGGTGGCCTCCAGCAGTCCCTGCAGCACTTGGGCACGCACCGTGCCACGTGGTGCGATGGTGAGCAGCCAGGTCCGGGACACTCCTGAGTCGTGCTGATAGGAGTTGGCCGTTTCCACAGTCGCCGTGGGACCGGCGTCCTCCCAGTCCAGACCGGTTCCGCCGTACTGCGCGCGGGCGTCGAGGACGTCCCCTGCCACGGCCGGGTCGTAGGCCACCCGTACGACTTCCGCGACGCGCTCGGCCGACAGCGGGGCCGCGGGGCCGCCGCCCGCGGCCATCAGTCCCGACAGCAGGCCGGGGATGCGGATGGCGAGATCGGTGATGATGTCGTCGCCCTTGCGTTTCTGGCCGTTGGGATTTCCGTAGGTCAGCGAGATGTAGGTGTGCATCTCCGAGGACGCGGTCGGATACCGATGCACCACTTCCTCCATCACGGCCCGTGCCGCCTCCGGGGCGTCGGGATGAATGCGGGGCAG
Source organism: Streptomyces sp. NBC_01716 (assembly GCF_036248275.1). Classification (NCBI taxonomy): domain Bacteria; kingdom Bacillati; phylum Actinomycetota; class Actinomycetes; order Kitasatosporales; family Streptomycetaceae; genus Streptomyces; species Streptomyces sp. NBC_01716. The sequence goes on from NZ_CP109181.1 coordinate 6,145,754, forward strand.
CAGTTCGTTGGCCAGCCTGTTTCCCGTGTCCGGGGCGGTCTCGACCACCACCGCGGCCCCGCGCAGGCCCGGTTCGGAGGACAGCCGGGCCAGCCAGTGGCCCCATGACGCCACCCAGGTGTCCACCTGGTCGGCGTCGACCAGGGAACCGCCGTCGGGTTCACACTCGAGCACGATGGTGTAGAGGTTCCGGCTGCGGTGGTGGACCACACCGAACGGCTGGTCATAGGCGTCCCTGCCCTCCTTGAGCGTGACCCGGCTCAGCAGTCCCGGCGGACGGAACCGGCCCCCCGGCCGCGGCGCCAGCGGACCGGAGACATAGGTGGTCGATCCCTTGGCCTTGCGACGGAACCAGCTGACGCGCAGGGCGAAGAGCTGATAGACGTTGCGCCCGTCCTGCGTGCGCGCGGCCAGCGGCAGCAGCAGGAAGACCTGCATGACGACAAGGATCAGAGTGACTTGCAACGAGATCAGCGACGCGATGAGGTCGAGGATGATCCCGCCGAACACTCCGATGGTGCCGACGAGGCCGAGCGGCCCCAGGCCGGGCCGTCTGGGCCTGCGCCAGTTCCCGTATGTGGGATGGACGACAGGAGCTTGGGTGGACATGGGGAGTACCTGCTTCGCTTACGGTGAGTGGATCGTGGGCCGTCCTGGACCGAATCTGGGTCCGGGCCGGGGGAGGTCCGGACGCCGGACCACGAGGGTGAGCGCGGCCGATGGGCGGGAAGGAACCCGCGGTACACCGGTCTGGCGTCGCTCACCTGTCGCGGGGGAGGTCTTTGTACATACCGTCGTCAATAGCTTTGTTGTATTCGTTCTGGTACCACGCCTCGGAGTACGGCTTGGGCCCGGATCTGCCTGACGAGGATCCGCTGCTGCTGCTTCCGCCGCTGCCCGACGGTGAGCTGTCTTTGGCGCCCGAGGATTCGTCTCCGCCTCCGCTTCCGCCGCTGCCCGACGGCGAGCTGCCTCCGCCCCCGTTGCCCGAGGATCCGTCTCCGCCGCCTCCGCCCGACGGTGAGCTGTCTTTGTCTTTGCCGCCCGACGATTCGCCCCCGCCGCCTCCGCCTGACGGCGAGCTGTCCTTGCCTCCGCCCCCGCCGCCCAAAGAGCTGGCTCCCGAGGGCTTGGCCGCCCCGGCGGCACCGCCCGCGAGAGAGGCCGCCCCTCCGCCGATCGCCTTCGCGCCGGTGGCGATGCCCCCGGCGATGCCGCTGACCATTTTGTCGGCCCCGTCGCTCCCGAGAGACTCCATCGCCGGAACGATCACTCTCATCAGCGCGGGCAGAGCGACGGCCGAAAGCAGAAGCACCCCCATTCCGGCGACTTGGACGTTGACTTCGCTCGCCCCTTCGCCTGGGACTCCGGTCGCTTTTGAGTTCACCATGACGGACCCCGAGAAGAACACGAGGCTGACCACGGGCTTGTACAGCAGCCACGCGATCAGCCACCCCATGTGCTTCTTCCACCAGGTGCCGCCCCACTCGGTCATGGAGGCGGCGGCGGCCAGGGGGAGCGTGCCCATCAGGATGATCATCACGCCGAGCCGGATCCACATCAGAAGCGCGTGGATGATGCCGGCGACGATGAGGAGGCAGCCGATGATCAGCAGCAACATGGCCGGGACCCTGTCGCTGCAGTCGATGCCGTCCATCAGGTTCTCGAGGGCGCCGGTGAACAGGTGGGCGGAGTATCTGTCCATGAGGGCGGTGAACGTGATGAGCACGCTGCTCGCGAGCGTGTTGACCAAAGTGATCCGCAGGACGCCCTTCAGCGCGGTCTCGCCGCTGTCGGCCTTCCTGTCCAGGGCCATTTTGACCGCGGCGAAGAGGATCGAGCCGACTGCCAGATACATGACGATCCACTGCGTCTGACGGTCGATCACATCCGACGACTCCTGGTCGTACGAACCGATGCTGCCCACAGCGTCGAAGATGCTCAAGGCGCCGCGCATCGCGATCTTGGCCACCATCCTCATCATCTCGCCGATCGGATCGCCGAAGATCAATTCGCCGATGTCGATGCCGCCGTCGCAGCCCGCGGCCAAGTACATGTCATTCTCCCCATGCGGAGAAGCCGCTGGGCTTCGCCTGCCGTACTTGTGTGTAGAGCGACCCGTCGTCCAGAAGGGCCACCTTCCAGTCGCCGTCCCGCCAGCGCAGGGACACCGATGTGCTCAGGTAGCCGCCCACGGGATTGGTGAGGAGCAGCCGTACGGTCGCGGATTCAGCCGAGTAGGACGCCAGTGAGAAGCCCACGAACCGCCCGCTGAGGTCCGCCTCAGGATCCTTCGTACCGGTATCGGCTTTGGTGGTGACGAATCTGTCGCGCGGCCTCCCGGGCACGAGTTGCTGCTCCGCCGCGGCGCGCCACCCGGTGCCGCTCAACTGGACGGGAATGACGTGCGCCGCCAGTACCGCGCCCGTGGGCGTGTGGGCGAAACACCACCACACGGAGCTGTCGGTGTGCAGCGGACCGGCTGACGCCGACGTGGGAACCATGACGGTGACGAGCTTTCGCCACCGCAGATCCCTCGGTGTGGTGGTCGGCCGCGAGGTGTCCCGGTCGTCGGTACGGCAGTTCTCCGGACGGCCTCGCGGACCGCCCCGGACCTTTTGTGGATCGCCGGGGGACAGAGGGCCGCTCAGCCCGGACAGCAACTCTCGGCTGTCGGCCACGATCCCGGTTTCCTTGGCGGGGATGCCGTTGGTGGCGCCGGTCGAGAGGGCCACCAGCGACATGACCACGAGAAAGCCGAGGAACCCGGCCGCGGCGATCCAGCCGCGTTGCTTGTAGAAGGGCCCGTCGAGGGGCTTCCGTTTTCGTAGCGAGCGGAACATGTTGATGTTCTCTTCGGCGGGATTACGCCGCGAAGAAGAAGGTGACTACGGGGCCCGCGGTGGAGACGAGGACGCAGCCTCCCAGCACCATGCCCAGGCGGCTCATGTGCTCGGAACCCTCCCCGCGCTTCACGGACGCGGCCATCATGACTCCGGTGATGATGATTCCCGCCACACCGGCGGCGGTGCCTGCCCAAGCAGCGATCCCCAGAACGGTGTTGACGGCATCGGCCAGTTCTTGAGGGGCCTTCCGCTCCGGCTCGGGAACCTTGTCGGTGGCCAGATAGTCCCAGCCCTTGGCGGAGAGAGCGCGCAATGTGTCCTTCATCAGTGTCTCCGTTTTCATCACAAGTCAAAGTCGAATATTCACGTATTCACGTGCGGTCAGCGCAGGAGATAAGGCCAGATCACGAAGTTGACGAGCGGCCCCGCGGCGACGCCGAGGATGCAGGAACCCAGGATGATGACGATCCCTCGGAAGTAGGTCGCCCCTTCACCCATTTCTCCGGCCCGCAGACGCATGGCCATCTGTATGCCAATGAAGATCACGCCCCCCACGGCGGCGGCCGTCACGAGCCAGGAGAGAACACCCAGCAGCTCACCCGCCTCGGGGTTCGGAATGAACTTTTTGTCTTTGTCGGGCCCGTACTCAAGGTCCCCGGGTGACCACGAGGGGCGGGGGACCTGCGCGGGGTTCATCGGTTTCCCGCCGTACGTCCGGTCGGGCCGGCGGCGAGCTCCGCCAGCGCACGTACCTCTTTCGGCAGCGGATCCACCTCCTCGCCGAGGCGCCACGCCGGAATCCACGGAACGCGGTGGACCTCGGCCGCCGAACGCAGTACGCGTACGCGTCGGCCGAGTTGGCGCGGCAGGCGGCCCGGCGCGTCGGCGACGAGCACGAGGGCGATGAGGTGCACCCCGTCGGGGTGTTCTCCGGTGCGCAGTGCGTTCAGCGCCTGGGACGCCGCCCGCATGCCACCGGCATGGGTGCGGGCCACCAACAACACTCCGCCGGGTTCGCCCCGGGCCGGTTCGGGCCACCGAAGGCGCAGGTCCGCCCCGCCCAGCACCCGCGCGAGCGTGCTCGCCCCGCCACCGCCGTGCGCGTTGACCCAGGCGACCCGCTGCCCCCGGTGCGGCGAGGGCGCGCGTGGAGCGGGCGCGGGCGCGTCGGGGCGCGTGGTCCTCCCCGCTGAGCGCGGTGACACGGCTGTCGCCGGGGCGTCCTGCTGGGTCGCCGGCCCACGAATCCACATCTGTGGGCCGGCCAATGTCGACGGTGGAAGATCCATGGGCGTCCACCCTCCTCTCGGTTCCGAACTACTACGGCGGATCCCGCATTGAACTGATCGGCCGCTTCGTCCGTTGCGCCGGTGCGGGCCCGCGGTGATCCGTCGGGCAGCCACTACGGGAAAACCGATGACCTGGTTCAGCGCTGTTCGAAACCACGGCGTGGGCCCGATCACGAGAGGAGCGACTGGACGTGGGTGCGGACACCAGCGGGCAAGCCACCAAAGGTACGAACGCCGTGCTCATCGCCGCCGGCGCGGGTACGGCTCTCACTGGGTGCGCGCTTTTCCCGCTGATCGTCCTGATCATCCTGGTCGGAGCGATCGTGATATTCGTCATCTATGTCTTCTTCCTCCCCCTGGTCCTCATTTGCGAGATCTTCGGCTGCGGGGGAGGCGACGGCGAAGCGACGGGGGACAGCGACAAGGTCGCCGAGGCGTTCGGCGGCGACGGGCGGGGCGAGTTGTACGAACCGAGCGTGCCCGCGCAGTTCCGTGAGCACATCAAGAACGCCGGGGCCGAATGCACACAGATCGGCCCGATCGTCATCGCCTCGCAGATCCAGTACGAGTCCATGTTCAACGAGAAACTCGTCGGGCCCGACGGGGCCGAGGGGATCTCCCAGTTGCCCCCGGACAAGTTCGACGAGTTCGGCGAGGACGAGGACGACAACGACGAGACCTCGGCCCTGGACGCGGCGGACTCGATCATGGCGCAGGGCAAGTACATGTGCTCACTGGCCGAGGACATCGACGAACTCGTCGCCAACAACGAAGTCAAGGGAGATCTCCTCGACTTGACCCTGGCGGCGTACCACGTGGGCTTGGACGCGGTCAAACAGGCGAAGGGCATGCCGGACCACTCCGGCGCGCAGAGCTACGTCTACGGCGTCAGGAGCTCGTTCGCCGTGTACTCGGGTGTCGTCAAGGTGCCCGAAGGATCCGCGTACCCCTCCATCAGCCCACTGCCGTTCGACAGCATCAACCCGTCGCCCACCGGTGGGCAGTGACCAGGACAGTGAAGGAGTCATCGGGTGCTCAGGAAACGCGCCGGGCAGGTCCGCGCGGGACAGGAAGACGCGGAGCGGGGGGCGGTGGCGGTGGTCTCCGTGGAGGTGTTCATCGACCCCGACGGCCGTGTGACGGTCGACGGTGCGCCCTTTCCGCTGCCGGACGGCGAACCGGTCAACGTGGCCGTGCTCGACACGATGCAGCGCCGGGCGCGGGCCGGTGGCGGACCCGTCGAGGCGACGATCGTCGACCGGCGTGCGGGGTATGCCACCCGTGTCGAGGTCACCGCCGACGGGTCGAGCCGCATCGTGCGGCACGAGAGGTACCGGGAGTTGACCGAGACGGACCCGTCCGCGGAGGGGCCGGGGCCGGCGGACTCCGGGCCGGACGGGCAGCGACCGGCCGAACCGCCTTCCGCCGGACTGTCGTTGGTCCCCGGCCCCTCGCCCGACGCACCGCCCGGCGAAGGCACACCATCCACCGACGCGGGTGTACCCGTGCTTGTCCCGGACCAACTCGCCGGACTCGTCGCGAGTATCGGTCATGCCATCGACACCGGAGCGCGGGAGCGGGCGGCGGCGCTCGCCTTCCGGCTGCGGGAGCACACCGCGCGCACCTTCGGCGCCGAACACCTGTACACGCTGGAGGCACAGGCCCTGGAGGCGTACGCCGCGTACAAGGGCGGCAACCACGCCGCCGCGACGCTCACCTGCCTTGAACTCGCCAAGATCCGGCATCAGCAGGGCGACCCGCGCGCCCATGAGGATCTGCTGCGGGCAGTCGCCGTGTGGTGGCTGATCGACGACCTGCCGTCCGCCGTCGATCACGGCCGGACCCTGCTCACCGCGTGGTCCCGGCTCGCGGAGGAAGGCTGTGTGGCCGTGGGGGACGTCGAGTTGGTGAGGGGCGTGGATCGCCGTATACGCGCTCTCGCCACCGAGGCCGCCATGTCCGAGACCGGCGTGGCCTGAAGGGGAACGCGCAGGTCGACGTGGGGGGAGCGCCCAGGGAGAGGAGCGCCCCCGTCCGATATTCCGCCCTCCGGTTACTGCTGAGTTTGGCTGAATCGGACGTTTAAACGTCAATCGAACGTCAACGCGACGTGGAGTCCCACGAGTAACACTCCCTCCGAATCGGGGCCGCCTGGCGCGGTCTTGAGACCTGACCTTCCCCCGAGGTCATGCAGCGAGGGAGTAAGTACGTGAGCGGCACAGTGATGGGCTCCTTGGGCGCGGCCAGCGCCGGAGAACGCGCGATGCGCACACTCCACGACGATCAGGCGGGCGCGCTCTACGCCTACGTGGTACGGCTGTTGAACGGTGACCGGTACAAGGCCGAGGACGTGGTGCAGGAGACCCTGCTGCGCTGCTGGCGGACACAGGACCTGACTGACGGCCGGCAGTTGCGGCCGTGGTTGTTCAGAGTCGCCCGCAACCTCGTCGTCGACGAGTTCCGGATGCGCAAGACCCGTCCCCAGGAGGTCAACGGCAACATCTGGCTGGACGACTTGCTGACCAGTTCCGACGACGTGGACTGGCTGCTCTCCTCCCTGTTGCTGAAAGAGGCGTTCAAGAAGCTGTCACCCAACCATCGCGAGGCGCTGTACGAGACGTACTTCTCCGGCAGGTCGATGCGTGAGACGGGCCTGTTGCTCGGTATACCGGCGGGCACCGTCAAGTCGCGTGTGCATCACGCCTTACGCGCACTGCGGCTGGCCATGGAGGTTGGCGAAAGCCCCGACGGCCAGGTCGTCAAGAAGTCCGAGAAGCACCTGACCGCCGCCTGAGTCGCGCACCCGTCGGCCGGGCCCCGTACGGACCGGAATCAGCCCGCCTTCCGGGTGTCGACCGCGGGCCGTTCCCAGGTCGGCGCGGGACGGGGGGCTCGCGGGGCGGGTGGGTCCGCCACGACTCGTGGGGCGGGTGTGTCCGCCACAGACTGCTCCCGCGCGCCCGGTTCGCCCGCGTCCTGGGCCTTCAGCAGCCACTCCCGGTGTTCCAGGGCCGCGGCGAGGGCCTCGCCGGACCGGCCCGGGATCTGGTTGCGCATACGGATCACGTCGACCCCGGCGGACAGCGCCTGGCCCACGTGCGTCATCCGCATCCACAGCATTTCGGCGTGGCCCGCCGCGGTCTCGGCCTGCTCGGCGTCCCCCCGGTAGTGCCAGCGCTCGGCCACGTCGCGGTACAACTGGACGCCGCCGACCACGTCTCCGGCCAGGGCGGTGGCCCGTGCGTGGACCTCGCGGATACGCAGGGCCTCGGGGTGGGAGACCCCGAGGACCCCGGCCGCCTGCGCGTCGAGCCGGGCGGCGAGCTCGCCCGCCTGGTCGGTACGGCCCGCGTCGAGATGCTCCCGTACCTGGGCCAGGGACTCCGCGTACGTCTCGGCCCCCTTCGGCGCGCCGGGCCGGGGCCCGGAAGCGGCGGGGACGTCCGCCGCTTCCGCTGAGCGCGCCACCGGGCGCCTCCCCTTGCGCTTCTTCGGAGCCGTGGTGCGCGCGCCGCCGCCCGGCACCTCGCTCACCTCTCCCTCGGGCGAGACGATCAACTGCCATACGGCACCGCCCGGTTCGGTGGCCGTGGCCCGCACCGCACGTCCGAGCCGGGCGGCGGCGCCGGCCACGACCTCTATGGCGGCGGCGCGAGTGGCGTGCCCGGACAGGGGAATCAGAGGGCCCGAGGTGAGGATCCGGCCGTCGTCGTGCACGGTGAGGTCATAGACCGGCCAGGCGGGTACATCCGTGGATTCGCGCATCGTCGACAGAACCTTCCTACCGTGCAGTTGGACACTTGGTCTGATCCGGGGGACACCTCTAACGGACGGTGACCTCGGCGACCCGCCACGGCTTGTCGGTCGTCGTGCGGGTGAGCTGAACGTAGACGGAGGAGACGACGGGATCGCCCGTCCACCCCTCACTCCCCTTCGGGGTGGCGGTGACGGTCCACTGCCGCCACGCCTCGGTGCCGGTGTCCGGGGGCTTGGCGGCGTCCTCCGTCTTCTTCAGCGCGACGGTGGTACGGGCGCGGTGTCCGGCCCACTCCCGCCACTGGGCGCCGAGGACCGACTGGGGCCGGTGGGCGCGTACTTGGTCCGCGTACGCCCCGGTCAGCCACCCCGCTTCGGCGGCGCGCAGCTCGGCGTCGCGGGGCCCGCTGTCGGTGGTGGTGTCGTAGGTCCACAGGGCTTTGAGCGCGCCCTCACCGACCGCGTCGGCGTCGGTCCCGTCGACTTCCTGGGGCCGGACCGCGCTTCCGCGAGGAGCGTCTGTGCTCGTGGGCTCCGTGGGCTCCGGGAGTGCGGGTACGTCCGTATGCGGGGCGGACGGCGTCGGGTACGGGCCGGTGCCGGTCGCCAGAGGGGCCGACGGCTCCGGGAGCGCGCGTTCCCCACCGCCACCGCCGGAACCGCACCCGCCGGTGAGCAGACCGATCGCGAGCACCGTCGCCGCCGAGGCGGTGGTGGCCCATGTACGGGAGAAAGTCATCCGAACCGCCTGGCTGTCTGGGGCTTGCCCGCGTAGTAGGGCTCGTTCAGGTTGCTGATCTTGACCACGTCACCGGTCTTCGGCGAGTGGATGAACTGCCCCTGGCCGATGTAGATGCCGATGTGGTCGTAGCTGCCGTTCAGCTGGAACCCGATCACGTCGCCGGGCCGCAGGTCCTCGCGGGACACCGCCTTGCCCGCTGTGACCTGGAGTTGGCTGACGCGGGGGAGGAGAAGGCCGCCGCCGGAGGCGTGGTAGACCGCGTTCTGTACGAGGCTGGAGCAGTCGAACCCCACCGTGTTCGCGCCCTGCGCGAATCCGCGGCCGGGGCCCTCCGGACCGCCGCCGCCCCACGAGTACGGGGTGCCGAGCCATTTCTTGGCGTTGGCCACGACCCGGTCGCCGAACGCGCCGCCGCTCTCGGCCGGTTCGCCGCCGGTGTAACGCGACATCGAGGCGATGATCCTGGTGACGTAGCTCCCGGTCTCCGGGATCGGCGGCACGCCCCTGTACTGCTCGACCGCTCCGGGGCCCGCGTTGTAGGCGGCGAGCATCAGGCGGGTGAGGTCGCCGCCGATGTTCATCTCCCTGACCGTGTCGGCGAGCCAGCAGTCGTAGCGGGCTTGGGTCATGATCGCGTCTCCCGGGGTGAACGGGTCGGCCACACCGTCCGGTTCGGGACTGCCGTCCTTGCCGGCCGCGTCCACGCCCCAGGTCGCCCAGGTACTGGGGATGAATTGGCTCAGCCCTTCGGCCTGGGCATGGCTCACGGCGGTGGGATCCCAGCCCGACTCGGCCTCGATCTGCGCGGCCACCAGCGGGGCGCTGACCTCCGGGCAGAGAGCGCCGGCACGTTCGATCCACCGCACGTACTCGGGCGGTATGCGTTCGGTCGTGAGCCCGGTGACCAGTCCAACCGGTTCGACGTCCTGTTTCTGGCCGGCGGCCCCCAACACCGACAGACCGACCAGCGAGCCGACCAGTCCCAGGACGACGCACCCGGTGGCCAGAACGGCCGACCCGGTCCGGCCGGGACGGCTGCTCATCGGCGGTTTCCCACATGGTGCGCGACTATCCGAAAAGCCATGTGGTCCGACATGGGGGAAACAGTCCTTATCTGTCTTAGGTGCAAGAAAAGTAGTTTCTTGTGAATTGGCAACTCATGTGTATTATCGGCGCGTTGTGTTGACGGCCGAAGGAGATGTCTTGGCAGGGGATGAGCCGGTGGTCAATCCCTGGCTGCGTGCGGATCCTTCGGGGGCCACCAACGGAAAACCGGGGCGAACGGTTCAAGACACGGACACCGGGTTCTCCGGACCACGAGCACCTCAGGGCGCCGGAGTCCCCCCACCCGAGCGGGGGCTGCCCGTCGCTCATCCGCTCCTGAGCCGGGGGCAGTCCTGGTGGTGGCTCGGCGTACACGGCGGGGCGGGCGTCAGCACTCTGGAAGAGGTCGTGCCCGGGGGCCGGGACGCCGGCCGCGCCTGGCCGGTGACCACCGGGTCCCAGGCGGTGGTACTGGTGGCCCGCTCCACCGCGCGCGGCCTCGGCGCGGCGCGGAACGCCGCCCAGCAGTGGGCCTCGGGCACGGTCACCGGCATCGACCTGCTGGGTCTGGTCGTCGTCGCCGACGCCCCGGGCCGACGTCCCAAAGTCCTGCGGGACCGGGTGCAGTTGGTGTCCGGTGCCGTACCGAGGCTGTGGGAGATCCCGTGGGTGGAGCCCTGGCGGCTCGGCGAACCCCATGTGCCCAAGGAGTGCGCGGCGCTCGCCCGCGACCTGACCCGACTCACTCAACCCGCTTAGAAGGGAACCGAGTTGTCCAGCCTGATGGCGGCCCTCATGGACGCCTCACCGTATGTGGACCATGTCGTCGCCGCCTCCCCGGGGCCCTCGGGTGTGCCCGATGTCGGCGGGGGAGAGGCGCCCCCCGGAGCCGAAGACATGCTCAAGGTGCTCAGGTGGGTGGCCTGGAGCGTGACTGTTCTCTGTGTCGCGGGCATCTTCGGCGTCGCCGCGCGGATGGCGGTCGACCACTCCCGGGGAGGCGGCCGTGAACACGCCAGAGGACTCGGCTTCGTCCTGGGGGCATGCCTGCTCGTCGGCTCCGCCTCGGGCATCGTCGGCGCGTTCGTCTAGACGGGACGGACGGGAAGACCGCCCGTCCGCCCGGCCACTCACTCACCCGACCAGCCATCAGGATGGGAGGAACCATGGCAGACCCCGGCTCCTACACGGGGGCCAGCGAGCCGCGAAGTCCGTGGCTGCGCCCCGGCTTTGTCCTCGCCGCCGCGTTCATCGGCTTCGTCGCCGTCGTCGCGGGGGCGGTCGTCCTCACCTCGGACCCCGCCGGCCAGGACGACGCACTCCCCGCTTCACGGCCTCCCGCCGACCGTGCCACCGCTCCGGCGACGTCCTCACCCTCCGGTGACGAATCCGGTGACGATCGGTGCCCGGAACTGCCCGACAAGCGCCAGGAGTTGCCCACCGCCGCTCCCCGGGGGGTGACCTGGGCCCTGTTCGGCGCCGTCGCCGTCCCCGCCTCCGAGGAGTCGGGTCCGGCCGTGACCGGCGATGACGTGGCGCGCTGCTACGCCCGTACTCCCGTGGGCGCACTGCTGGCCACCAGCCAGATCAGCGTGCGCTATCTGGCGGCCGACGACTGGCGGAAGGTGACCCGTGTCCAGACCGTCGGCGCCGGCCGCGACGCGTACATAACCGGGCGGACCGAGGCCGAGAAGAAGTCGCCCACGGATCAGGACGGCGGTGTCCACGGACAGATCGCCGGATTCAGGTTCGTCACCTACGACGACAGCACCGCGGTCGTCCAGACCGTGTGGCGGTTCCCGGACGGCGCGCTGCAGGCCGCGACCACGACGGTGCTCTGGCGGGACGGCGACTGGCGGCTGGAGTACCCGGCGGACCCGGCCCCGCCCATCCCGGTCGGTTCCCTCGCGGGCTACACCGAGTGGGGAGGCGTCTGATGGCGGGCTGCGACTTCGGCTGGGTGACCCCCTCGGTCGGCGGCTACTGCGTGGGCGACGGCGCCGGGACAGTCCCGAAGGACCTCGGCGACAGCGCGTTCGACGACATCGCCGAGAGCGCCGCGAAGGCGGCGAGTACGACTGTCGAGGCGCTCGGCGGCGCGTGGATGAACCTGGGCACTCCCGATCTGACCGACGACGCCGGGCCGGTGGCGTTCCTCCAGGGCTCCACGCTGTGGTTCACCTCGTTCACGGCCGTACTGTGCCTGCTGGTCGCGGCCGGGCAGCTCGCCTGGCAGCGCCGCGGCGACTCGGCCCGGCAGGCCCTGCAAGGGATGCTCAACCTGGTGATGGTCTCCTCGGTCGGGGTCGCCACGGTCGCTCTGCTGACCTCGGCGGGCGACAAGTTCAGCGTCTGGATCATCGACAGGTCCACGGGCTGCCGGCAGATCAGCGCCACCGGGGAACCCGTCGCGCAGTGTGTGGGCGAGTTCGAGAAACGCACGTCGGCCATGCTGGCGCTGGGCGGCGCGGACTCCTCGTTCCTCGTCCTGATCATGGCCGTGCTGGTGATCACCGGCACCGTCGCGCAGATCGCCCTGATGATCGTGAGGATGGCCATGCTGGTCATCCTCACCGGAACGCTGCCCCTGGCGGCGGCGGCCAGCTCCACTCCCGCCGGCCGGGTCTGGTTCCGGAAATCCGTGGGCTGGCTCCTCGCCTTCGTGCTCTACAAACCGGCGGCGGCCGTCGTGTACGCGGCGGCGTTCTCGCTCAGCGGCCAGAAGCAGGACAACGAGGTCGTCTCGATGGTCTCCGGGGTCGTGCTGATCGTCCTGGCCTGCTTCACGCTTCCCGCGCTGATGCGGTTCGCCGCACCCGTGGTCCAGGCGGCGGTCTCCGGTAGGGCCCGTACGGCCAAGGCGTCCGCCGCGGCGGACGGATCGGCCGCTGCGGCCACCGGGGCGCTGCCCGTTCCGCATCTGCGCAGCCTGGCCACCGGCCGCTCGGTGGCCGGGGCCGCCGTGAGTCCGGAGGCCACCGGCGCACGGGCGGGTTCGACGACCGCCCGGGGCGCCGTGGGAGCACGGGGAGTGCCGGACGGCGACCGTGCCACGGGCGCACCGTCGGAGCCGGAGAGTTCCGCCGAGGAGCGGTCCGAGGACCGGGGGGAGACCGCCGCGCGGGTGCCCGTCCTGGTCCGGCAGCATCCCGACGACCATCAGGAGGAAGGCCCATGACGACTGAAGAGCTCACCACACGCACCTACGGCAACTTCCGTAAACCTCGCACCTCCGGGCTGCGCGGGTTGTCCCTGGGGGCGACTCTGCTGCTGTTCGCCGGGCTGATCGCCGTGGTGCTGACCACGCTGGTCTCCCTCCTGGCCGCGCTGAGCCTCGCGTTGTCGCTGGCGATGCTCACGGCCGCGCTGGGTTTCAAGGACCGGCACGACCGGACGCTGATGAAGCGCGGCTCGGTCCGTCTGGCCTGGTGGCGCACCACCTCTTCCGGCGGCCACCTGTACCGGTCGGGTCCGCTCGGCCGTACCGGCTACGGCACCTGCCGACTGCCCGGCCTGGCGGCCGAGTCCACGCTGACGGAGGCGCAGGACGGATACGGCCGCCCGTTCGCCGTGATCACGATTCCGGCCACCGGCCATCACACCGCGGTCATCTCCTGCGACGCCGACGGATCCGCCCTCGTCGACGAACGGCAGGTCGACACCTGGGTGGCCCACTGGGGCCAATGGCTGTCCGCCCTGGGTACCGAACCGGACCTCGTCGCCGCGAGCGTCACCGTGGAGACCGCCCCCGACTCCGGCGTGCGGCTCCAGCAGGAGATCGCTGCCAACACCGCGTCCGACGCTCCCCAGTTGGCGACGGAGATGCTCCAGGAGGTGCTGGCCGCCTACCCCGCGGGCTCGGCGCGGATCGCCACGCGGATCGCGTTGACGTACTCCGGCGCCGCCCGTCCGGGCACCCCCCGCCGCACCGCCGAGGACATGGCGCTCCACATCGGCACCCGCCTGCCGGGCCTGACCGCCGGGCTGTCCCTGACCAGCGCCGGCACGGCCGTACCGATGACCGCGACCGAACTCGCCGAGGCGGTGCGCGTCGCCTACGACCCGACCGTGGCGACCCTGGTGGAGGAGGCCCAGGCCACCGGCGGCACCGGGCTGACCTGGCGGGATGCCGGGCCCATGGCGGCCCAGGAGGCCTGGGACCACTACCGGCACGACGGGGCGTTCAGCGTGACGTGGGCCATGACGGAGGCCCCGCAGGGCGAGGTGTTCTCCAACGTCCTGACCGGGCTGGTGCAGCCCAACCGCGACATCGCCCGCAAGCGGGTCACGCTTCTGTACCGCCCGCACACTCCGGCCGACGGCGCCCGGGTCGTCCAACAGGACTACAAGAACGCGCTGTTCAGCGCCCAGCAGTCACAGATCGGCAAGGCGCGTGAGGACGCGGAGGTGATCGCGGCGCGCAGGACCACCGAGGAACAGGCCCAGGGACACGGCGTGATCCGCTTCGGTCTGCTGATCACGGCGACCGTCAACACCGCCCCGGAACTGGCGAAGGCCGCAGCGGCGGTCGACAACCTGGCCCCCGCCGCCCGGATCGCGGTGCGGCCCGTCTACGGCTCCCAGGCGGCGGCGTTCGCCGCGTCCCTGCCCCTGGGGCTGGTGCTCCCGCTGCACACGGCCCTGCCGCAGACGGTGCGCGACGCGATGTGACGTGCGTCATCAGCGACTTGACGTTCCGTCAGTGAAGTGACGCCGTGTCCGCGTCATGACGGACAGCGGCGAACGATGAGGAGAGACTCGATGGCACGCATGACCAGGCAATCCCGTCCGCCCCGCTCCACTCCCCGTGGCTGGCCCGGCCCCGGCGGTGGCATGGTCGGCTACGTCGATCCCGCACCCGAGTGGCGAGGCACCTCCGTACAGGTGTGCGGTCTGTGGCCGTTCGGCGCGGGCGCCGGGACCCCCATGGTCGGGGTGCCGCTCGGCCGTGACCTGGACTCCGGGGCCACGGTGTGCTGCGATCCCGTGTCCTGGTTCATGCGCACGGGTCTGCTGGCCAACCCGTCGATGTTCGTGCTGGGCCGCCCCGGGCTCGGCAAGTCGACGGTCGTACGGCGCATGGCCCTCGGCCTCTCCGGTTACGGAGTCCATCCGCTGATCTTCGGTGACCTCAAGCCGGACTACGTGGACCTGATCAGGGCCATCGGCGGCCAGGTCATCAGCCTGGGGCGGGGCCGCGGCAACCTCAACGTCCTGGACCCCGGCGAGTCCGGCCGGGCGGCGGCCCGGCTCACCGGCGATGCCCGCGGACGGCTCCTCGCCGACATCCACGGCCGCCGCCTCAACATGGTCTCGGCCCTGGTGACCATCCTGCGCTCGGCGCCGCCGACGGACCGTGAGGAGACGATCCTCTCGACCGCGCTGAACGTCCTGGACGACCGGCACGACTCGCGCTCGGGCCGGGTGCCGGTGCTCGGTGACCTCGTCCAGGTCATCAAGGACGCCCCGGAAGCGGTACGGGCGGTCGCCCTGGACCGGGGCGACCTGACCCGCTACCGCGACATCACGGAGAACCTGGAGGCGTCACTCACCGCCCTGCTCGGCGACGGCCGCCTGGGCGGCACCTTCGCCCGCCCGACCACGGAGGCGATGAAGCTGGACCGCCCGGTCTGCTTCGACGTCAGCGGCATCGACGACAGCGAGGCCCTGCTCCAGGCAGCCGCGCTGCTGTCCTGCTGGTCGTACGGCTTCGGCGCGGTCTCCGCGGCACACGCGCTCGCGGACGCGGGACTGGAACCGCAGCGCAACTACTTCCTGGTCATGGACGAGTTGTGGCGCGTCCTCCAGGCGGGCCGCGGCCTGGTCGACCGGGTCAACGCCCTCACCCGGCTGGACCGCCAGCGCGGAGTGGGCCTGGCCATGATCACCCACAGCATCGACGACCTCCTGGCGCTGCCCACGGAGGAGGACCGCACCAAGGCGAAGGGTTTCGTGGAACGCGCCGGCATGGTGGTCTGCGGGGGACTCCCGCCCGCCGAGATACCGCAGCTCGCTCAGATCGTGGAGCTGACCGAGGCGGAGAAGCGCCTGCTGGTCGACTGGTCCACCCCGCCGGCCTGGGACGCGACCAACGGCCGCCGCGCCGAACCACCGGGCCTCGGCAACTTCCTCATCAAGGTCGGCAACCGCCCCGGGATTCCTCTGCACGTGGACCTGACAGCGGCCGAGCTCGATGTCAACAACACGAACAAGAGGTGGAACAAGTAGGCGCGCGCGCCGCCCGCGCCGAACCCGCCGCGACCGGTGTCCCTCTCGCGGAGTGCCTGCCGAAGATTGGAGTAAGCATCAAATCCAGGGTGATCACGGACGGCGAAGCAGTGGAGTTCACGGGCATCCCCCTTCCCGCGGACCGCACCGAGCTCATATACACGGCGCCGCTTGAGCGGTGGAACTAGTGCCGATCATCAGCATCATCACGCCCGTGTATGACGGCGGCCACCAGTACTTGGGCGATGCCTACATATCCGTCAAGAACCAAGCTCTGCCTCATGGGTGGTCGTGGGAGTGGATTGTGCAGGAAGACGGGCGAACAAGCCGTCCCACCGCGGCGCTTCCCAACGACCCGCGCGTGCGTGTCGGCACAGGCACTCGCGGCGGCGCAGGCGTTGCGCGCACCCTGGGACTCGCGCGAGCGAGAGGAGATCTCGTCCGGGCGCTGGACGCCGATGACCTGCTCATGGAGGGGGCACTCGCGCGCGACATCCAGGTGTTCAGGGACTTCCCCGGCATCTCCTGGTGCATCTCAAGCTGTCTTGACCTCCTGCCCGACGGGGCTCTCGTTCCGGGACCGTACGATCCCCCGGCCGGCGCCCTGTCCTTTCAGCAGCTCCGCGAGCAGTTCGAAGCGGACCGGTTCCCGGTGGTCGGCACACACCTCACTGTCCGCACCGGACTGGTGCGCGCTCTGGGCGGGTGGCCGGCACTCCCCGCGCTGGAGGCGATGGCGCTCGTCCTGGCGTGCGCGGCTGTCGCACCTGGCCGCATGATCAGCGAGCCCGGAGGGATCTACCGAAAGCATCCCGCCCAGACGACGGCGCAGCCGCACTACCGCGACGAGGGCGAGTTCATCACGTTGCGCGCCGCGCTCTTGTCACGGATGGACTCTCTTCAAGCGTCAGGATGGCGCTGGGTGCCAGCCGCCCGTGAGCCAGCGGCCTCGGCGCGAGCGGAGTGGGGAGTGGCTCGTCCAGGAGGACGGCGAGGGAGCGGACGCTGAATCCCACCTGCCCCCACCTGCCGGTCGACCTCCGTATCCCTCAAGCGATCGTCGTCCCGGAGCGTAGGGGTGGGGAATTGCTCGGAATGCTGAACCGCTGAGGTGCGGGGTCCGTTGTGCTTCCCGTATCGGATACCGGTCCGGTGTTCCACGGCTGAAGGTCCAGGGAGTACGCACATGCCCGAACGAGATCCGGCCCGTCGTATCGCGCCCCATGGTCTGCTCAAGCGGCGGCGGCACGAGGCGGTCGAGGCAGAGGCCCCATCCCCGCAGGAGCCGTCGGCGGACGACCGTGCACTGCGACTTCCCGTCTCCCCGCTGCCCGCCGCTCTGCTGCCGCTGCCCACGGGGTTCGACCTGACGCCGGAGGCCGCCGCGGGCCTGGCCGACTCCACGCGGAACCCGACGCGGCGCGCCGGCTGAGCCAAGCGCGCCTCCTGGTACCAGTCGAAACCACGACTTCGCCGCGTCCCGCCGTGGTGCGTACGCGAGCGGGACATGCCCGTCGCGATCCGCCGATCGGAGGCGGGCAGCACGCCGAACGGCGGCGTCGCTGTCGTGGCTGTCGCATGTCGTCGGACGGCTGGAGAAGCGCGAACTGCTCGCACGAGTTCGGATCCCCGGCTCGGGCAGACGCACCAACGCGACGCCGACCGAGGCCGGTTACGAGGCGGTCGTGGCGGCGGCGCCGGGAATTGTCGCCGCAGTTGACGCCGCCATGAAGCGCGAGCAACTCGGCGTGGGCTCTCGCACGGGCGTATACCGTCACCGATCGGTCTGTGACGGGCCCGCGCGCCGGCAGCCACCTGACGTGCGCAGGGCACCTGGCGAACATCCTCAAATGCTCGCCCAGGCACATAGGCGTCGGCTTCGCCGGGGCTGGGGGCGAGGACGCCGACGCCGACGGTCAGCGGCGCGCGTCGCCCTCGCGAAGTTGTTCGTGGCCGAGGCCGTTCTCCCATGCCCAGGCGGCGATTTCGACGCGGTTGCGGACGGCTAGTTTGCGCTGAGCGTTGGCCAGATGCGTCTTGATCGTGGAGAGCGATACGTGGAGCTCCGCCGCGAGTTCGTCGTTGGTGAGTCCTCGGGCGACCAGCCGCGTGACGTCGAGTTCCCGTGCGGTGAGCGGATCGGCCGGCGGGCGCCGCGGTTTTCCCCTTCCGACCGTCGCCGGTGGCGTCGGCCGCATGTGTCGCAACAGTCGGAGCGTGATGGCGGGGGAGATCAGGGACTCGCCGACAGCGGCGGCCCGCACGGCCTCGGTGAGCAGGGCGGGCGCGCCGTCTTTGAGGAGGAAGCCGCAGGCACCGCTGCGGAGGGCCTCGTACACGTACTCGTCGAGGTCGAAGGTGGTGGCCATCACCACGTTCAGGGGATCACGGACTTCTGGGCCGGCCAGGAGACGGGCCGCCTGGAGGCCGTCGAGCTCCGGCATCCGGATGTCCAGCAGGCAGACGTCCGGCCTTAGGGAGCGGGCCAGTTCGACAGCGGTGACACCGTTGCCGGCTTCCGCGACGACCTCGATGTCGGGCTGGGAATCGAGGATCATGCGGAAGGCGGCGCGGATCATCTCCTGGTCGTCGGCGAGCAGTACGCGGATCGTCATGTTCCTATGATCGCAGCGGGATCTCCGCGGTGACACGCCAGCCTCGGCGGCCGTCCTGTGGCCCTGCGGTGATCGTCCCGCCCAGGGTGGTGACGCGTTCGGTGAGGCCGACGATTCCGTAGCCGGCCGCCGCTACCGGGGCCGGCTTCCCTTCCCCCGCAGAGGGCTTCGCGCCGACGCCGTCATCGGCCACCGTCACCAGCAGCCGGCCGGGGTCGCCCTCCCCGAGGCGGACGCCGACCTCCACCTGCTGGGCGCCCGTGGCGTGGCGGCTGATGTTGGTCAATGACTCCTGGAGCAGGTGATGGACGGTGGTGGCGACCTTCGGTCCCAGGGGCCTCGTGGCGACCTCGGGGGCGAGGGAGAGACGCGCGGGAATCCTGGTGGTCTGTGTGAACGCCTCCGTCAGTCGTTCGAGGCCGGACAGGTTGGTACCGGCGGCCGTGGGCCCGGTGCCGGGGGCCCGCAGTTCGGTGACCAACTCCCGCATGGAGGTGAGGGCCTGGGTTCCGGCCAGCTCGACGTTCTTGAGGAGTTCGTCGAGTTCATGGGTGTCGGGTGCGTGTCCGGCTTCGGTCACGTAGCGGATGGCCTTGACCTGCGTGACCATGGCGGTCACATGGTGGGCGACGAAATCGTGCAGCTCCCGGGCGTATTCCAGACGCTGTTCGTTGAGTGCTGCCTGCCGCTGCCGGTGCCGGGCCTGGTCCAGCATCCGCAGGTAGATGCCGAGTGCGGCCAGGGGCGCGAGGCTCAGCATGATCGCGGGTTCGATGATCTTGAGCTGGTCCCATTCGCCCTGGGGGAGCCGTAGCGGAGCCAGTCCGGCCGTGACAGCCGCCGCGAAGGCGGTCACCGTCGCGACGAGTGGGTTGGGCAGCCGCAGGCTCCGTGCCACCAGGAGCAGCAGGGCGATCAGTTCCAGGGCCCCGAACGTGTTCTCCGGCCGATGGGAGAGCTGTGTGGTCACCAGGCTCAATGTCGCGGAGCACAGCACGGCGCTCGCGCTGAGAACCAGCACGAGGCGCTGGGGGGCGCAGAGAGCGACCCAGGCCAGAGCGCCGCACAGCGTGGTGGCGAGAGCGGTGGGCACGAAGCCCGTGTTGGCTCCTTCCAGGGCCACACCGGCGAACAGCAGCACACCGACGGCCGCGCGTGCGGCGCCGTGTCGCAGGAGGCGCTCAGGGGGCTTGCGCGTGCCGGAAGCCAATATCAGCTCAAGGGGACGGAAGGACGAAGAAGGCATGTCAGAGAGGCTAGGAGGCGCCGTTCGCGGCCACCATGGCCGATCGGACGATTTCCGCGGCCGCGGGGATCAGCATTTCGGCCGAGCCGCTCCTCCCCGCCCAGGCGGGTCCAGGTTGCCGCCAGTACCCCGGCCATGGGGCCGACCAGCGGGAACAGCCCCAGCCGACCCCAGGGCGGTACGGTCTCGTGCATCGCCGGCGAGGGTACGACGAGGCTGCCGCCGGCCCGGGCGACGCCGAGCACCCCGATGACGACGCTCATGCCGAACAGCCCGTACATCAGGGCGAGCATCCTGCTGACTGGGCCGGACTCCGCTTCGGTCATCAGCTCCTGTTTCCGCACTTGGACCAGGGGCGCGAGGACGTCCCCACGGCGCCCAGGACGTCGGCGACAGCGACGGTGTGGGTCTTCACCGTTCCTGATTTGCGCGACGGCGCGTCGGGCGTCGACCTCACCCCCTTGGACCCGGGGTCGCGTGCGGTCGGCGCGGACCCGCTGCCGTCGGTCTCCGGAAGCATGCTGGTCACCATGAACCGGCGCAACGCCGTCCCGTTCAGCTGATCCCCGCCGTGGACGCCGATGGCGAATCGCACGGGATGCCCTCGCTCGGACCGAGAGGGTTCGTACTTTCGGCCGATCCCCCTCGCGGCGAAATTCCATCTTCTGATGGAACCGCCCCCGTCGGAGGCCGCGAAGGATGGTTCCCAGAGACAAGTACCCCTCAACCAACTGGAGTTGCTGTGAAGTTCTCCCAGGCCAACCCCTTCATCAAGTTGCTGCTGACGGCCGGTGCCCTGTCGTTGACCGTCGTCTCCGTCACCGGATGCGGCATGTTCGGCCAGAGCTGGGACGTGAAGCTGGAGGTGACGGGGGACGGCAGCGCGGACGTCGGCTACGCCTTTCCCGGTGACAACGACGGCCAGACGGATGCCGACCGGAAGCTGCCCTGGAACAAGGCGCAGAACGTGGGATTCGGCTTCAGTGAGGTGGCCGTCGCCGACGCCGGACCCGGCACCGCCTGCCGTATCTACGTCAACGGAAAACTCAAGGACGAACAGCGGAAGCCGGATGCCAAGGGTCTGGTGTCCTGCTCCGTCAACCTCCAGGACTGATCCGATGAGGCGGGCGAGCGGCACGCTGTCGCGGTCGACAGGACACCGGTGAGTACGCGGGGACCTGTCCGGGGCCTATCCGGTCAGTCCCCGGAGCAGGCCCTCCAGGTCGCGCTCGCCGTCGTGGGTCTGGGCTCCGTCGGCCAGTCCGCCGCGGATCAACCGCTCGGCCGCGGGGCGAACGAACTGGCCCGCCCAGGCCTCGTGCTCCCGCACCAGCCCTTCGCTCAGGTTCTCGGGGACGATGGCGCGCTTGGCCGCCGCGATCACACCCTCGGGCAGGGCCGCGATATTGCGGGCGAGGCGGTCGACGAAGTCGTCGAGCTCGTCAGCGGGTACGGCCCGGTTGACCCAGCCGTAGCGCTCCGCGGTTTCGGCGTCGTACAGATCGGCACCCAGCACCGCCTCCAGGGCGCGATTGCGGCCGACCCGGCTTGCGAGGTACTGCGTACCCCCTCCACCAGGGACGATGCCCATGAGAGCTTCGATCTGGCCGATCCCGGCGCGACCGATCGCCGCGAAAGTCATGTCCGCGGCCGCGACGAACTCCGCCCCTCCTCCGCGCGCCGTCCCCGCGAGCTTGACGATGGTCACCTGGGGTTGGTGCCGGAGCAGCTCCCCCAGAGCCTGGAAGACGTTGACGCCGTCCGGAAGGTCGGCGGCGAACTTGTCGAAGGCGTCCGGCGTGTCGATGAGCGACATGTCGACGTGGGCGATGAAGAACTCCGGGTCGGCGCTCTCGAACACGATCACCCGAACCGAGTCGTCGTCCCTCAGCGCGGTCAGCAAGTGCCGGAGGTCGGTCATCAGGGCGACGTTCAGGACGTTGACCGGTGGGTTGTCGAGGGTGACGCGGGCGATGCCGTCCTCGATGCTCAGCCGCAAGGTGGTGTAGGCGTGGTGGTTCATGGAGATCTCCGATCGGTACCCGGTATGCATCTAGGTTCCTGATGCATACTTACCTTGCGATGGTGGGCGACCGGCGTCAATAACGCACTTTGGGCATCGTAAGGATCGCGGAGGATACCGATATGGCCATCTCTGAGAGCGGTACCGACGTCGGCGTCGGCACCGTCTACCGGTCCGACTGCCCCAGCCGCCCGATCCTCGACCAGATCGCCGACAAGTGGTCGATGATGGTCATGGCGGTACTTGACAAGCCCACCCGGTTCAACGAGATCAAGCGCCGTCTTGAGGGCGTGACCCAGCGGGTCCTGACCCAGACCCTGCGCCGCCTGGAGCGCAACGGGATGGTCGTACGCCGCGTGCTGCCGACCTCGCCGGTCGGGGTCGAGTACTCCCTCACCCCGCTCGGCGAATCCCTGCGGGAGCCGTTCGGCCGGCTGTACGACTGGACGGTCGACAACGCGGACGAGATCCGGGCACACCAACTGGACTACGACCAACGCGTTCAGAGCTGACACCGGTTCCGCGACCACGAATCCGTACCCCTCGTGCGGTTCCGGCCGGGAGGGCAGTGCCACGAGGATCCGCATACGGTAGACACCGTGGCGAGGCTACGCACTCAGCCAAGCTGCGCCTCCAGCCACCGCAGGATGTCGGGTGTGACCGGGTCGGTGAGGTCCGCGAACTCGTCGTGCCGCTTGAGGAACTTGGCGACGTAGGGGCAGACCGGGACGATCCGCATTCCGGACGCGCGCACGTCGGCGAGTGCCTGCTGGACCAGCTGTGGGGCCAGGCCCTGGCCGGCGAAGGCCTCGTCGATCTCCGTGTGGAAGAAGACACGCCGCACGCCCAGATCACGGTAGGCGGTCAGACCGGCGCGTTGGCCGTCGACCAGGATCTCGTACCGGCGCTCGGCGTCCACACGCTCGACGACCGTGGTGGTGGAGGACTCGCTCATGGAGTGCCTTTCGTGAATTCGTAAAGGGGTCAGCGGGTCGGTGGGTTCCGGCGCGGTGTGATGACGGCGTTCGGCAGGGCCGGTGCCGGAAGGCGGCCGCCGGGAAAGTCCTCGATGACACCGAAGCGGTCGGAGGAGGCTTCCCAGTCCTCGCGGGCTTTCACGATGTCCTCGTGGCTGCGACCGATGAAGTTCCACCACATGACGATCTCCTCCCCGAAGGGAGGTCCTCCGAGGAGGATGGTCCGCGCCGGGGCGTCGGTCTCGTTCACCACCGTCAGGGTGTCCGCGCCGCGAGGGACGTAGCCGAGTTCGGCAGGCCGCAGCACAGTGTCGAGCAGGCGGATGTCCCCGCTGTCCACCAGGAGGCCGTGCTCGAAAGCCGTGTCCACGGCGAGAGTGAGCGTCACGTGCGGTTCGATGACGATCTCGGCGCCGAGCAGCGGCGTGAAGGTCCGGACCGGGGAGGTCCGGCCGACGAGCGAGCCCAGAAAGACCCTGATCCCGGCCCCGTCGACCTGCGCGAGTTCGGGCACGTGGTGCTGGAAGTCCCGGGCGGTGCCGCGGTGTTCCTCGGGCAGCGCGACCCACAACTGGACGCCGTGGATGACGGTGGTGTTCGGGGTGGAGACCTCCGAGTGGGCGATGCCATGTCCGCCGGTCATGAGGTTCACCTCGCCGGGCCGGATCAGGGAGTGGGTGCCGAGGGTGTCGCGGTGCTCGACCTCTCCGCTGAACAGCCAGGTCACCGTCTGTAGTCCGGTGTGTGGATGCGGGGGAAGGTCCATGCCACCCGACGCGGCGACCTGGTGTGGGCCGTAGTGATCGGCGAAGCACCAGGCGCCGATGAGTGTGCGCTTCCGCTGGGGCAGCGTCCGCCGCACGCGCATCGCACGTGGACCGCCGAGGGGGACCTCACGCGCCGACAGGACATCGACCCGGGGGGCTCCGGTCGGCCGGTCGCCTTCGGCGGGCGCACCGCGGCGCAGGGCCGCGGCATCGGTTTCCGTGTTGCTCACCGGCACCTCCTATGCAATCTGGTTGTCGCATCAACTAGGATGCCACGAAGGCGGTCAGATGGCCAAAGCACCCGCACGAACACAAGAGCACCCGCACGAACACAAGCCACTCCGAGCGTGGCTCGTAGGAGGCCCCGACGTGAGCATCCACAACCAGAGCTCCCCACCCCGCAGGATCTTCATCGACAAACAGAGCCCCAAGGCCTTCCATGCCCTGGCGCAGGTCTCGGAGGCGGTCCGGGCGACAGCCTCCGAGGCCGGGCTCGACCGCACCACCGTGGAGCTGATCAACCTCCGCGTATCGCAGCTCAACGGCTGCGCCTACTGCCTCGCCGTGCACACCAGAGCGGCCCTGCGCGCCGGTGAATCACCGCAGAGACTCGGAGTCCTGAGCGCATGGCGGGACACCGGCCTGTTCACTCCCTCGGAGCGCGCCGCCCTGGCGCTGGCCGAGGCCACAACCGATCCGGTGAACGCCGCGGCCCAGACATCCGCCTACGAGGCCGCCCGACAGGTTCTCTCCGAGGACCAGACCTCAGCGGCGATCTGGGTGGCGGTCACCATCAACGCGTTCAATCGCGTGTCGATCATGAGCAAGCACCCGGTACCGCCGCTTCAGGACAAGTAGCGGCGGTTGACCCGCCAAACGAGACACGACCCTCATCCGCTCGTCCGGTCCACGGTGCCGCTCTTCCGTCCGCGCTACTCCGGTGGCGGCTTGACGCTCCCGAGATCACTTTCAGCGTCGAAGCCGAGGCGCTCGTGCGGAAGAGCGGCTGGGTGTCCGATGTCGGCCCCCAGGTCAAAAGTGGCGGCGGCGATCGCATCGGCTATGTCCGCCTCCTGGTGCTTCTGCTCCGCCCGTTCATGATGGGCACTCAGAAGATCAACGATTCTCTGGATCGGACCCTGATGGTGGTCAGGAGTCGGCGTTTCCTCGCTCATGGACGGTGATTCCCTTCCGTAGACCCCGTAGACCCCACGGACCCCGCGCAGGCGTAATCCGTGGCGTGCGGGCGTCGGGCTGTCGATCTCAGGGGCGGGGTATGTTCCGCAGGTTGGCGCGGGCCAGGTCGAGCATCTTGCCGACGCCGCCGTCGAGCACTGTCCGGCCCGCGGCGAAGGCGAATCCCTTGACCTGGGCTGCCGAGATGTGCGGTGGGATCGACAGCGCGTTGGGGTCGGTCACCAGGTCGACCAGGAACGGTCCGTCGTGGGCGAGCGCCCGCTTGAGTCCCTCGACGACATCCCCGGGGTGCTCGATGCGGATCGCCTCGATGCCCGCGCCGCGGGCGATCGCCGCGTAGTCCACCGGCTCGTGGTCGGTCTCGTGCTCGGGCAGCCCCTCGACCAGCATCTCCAACTTCACCATGCCCAAGGAGGAGTTGTTGAAGACGATCGTCTTCACCGGCAGATTGTGCAGCTTCACGGTGAGCAACTCGCCCATGAGCATGCCCAGTCCGCCGTCACCCGACATCGAGATCACCTGGCGGCCGGCGTAAGCGAACTGCGCGCCTATGGCGTGCGGCAGAGCGTTGGCCATCGTGCCGTGCAGGAACGAACCGATCACCCGGCGTCGTCCATTGGGTGTCAGATAACGCGCCGCCCACACGTTGGACATGCCGGTGTCCACGGTGAACACCGCTTCGTCGTCGGCGAGTTCGTCCAGAACCGAGGCCGCGTACTCGGGGTGGATCGGGGTGTGCCGCTCAACGTCGCGGGTGTAGGCGGAGACCACCGTCTCCAGCGACTTGGAATGCTTGTGCAGCATTCGGTCCAGATAGGTACGGTCCCGCTTCGCCTCGACCAGCGGCAGCACAGCCCGCAGCGTCTCCCGGACGTCGCCGTGGACCCCGAGTTCCAGAAGCGTGCGACGGCCGAGGCGGCCCGCGTCGTGGTCGATCTGCACGGTCCGTGCCTGCGGCAGAAAGTCGTTGTACGGGAAGTCGGTACCGAGCAGGACGACCAGGTCGGCGTCGTGCATCGCGTCGAAGCAGGCGCCGTAGCCCAGCAGACCGCTCATGCCCACGTCGTACGGGTTGTCGAACTGGATCCACTCCTTGCCCCGCAGGGTGTGCCCGATGGGGGCGGCGGCCTTCTCGGCCAGCGCCATGACCTCGGCGTGCGCGTCCCGCACCCCCGCACCGCAGAACAGCATCACCTTCCGTGCCGCGTTCAGCTTCTCTGCCAGCCCCCGAACCTGTGTGTCCGGCGCGACGACCCGGCCGCGCTCAGTGACCAGGTCGCTGCTTCCCGTCGGATGAGTCGCCTCGTCGTGCGCGACATCGCCCGGTATCACCAGGACCGACACCGCGCTGTTGCCAAGGGCCCGCTGCATGGCGATCCGCAGAACCCGGGGCATCTGCCCGGGGGTGCTGATCATTTCGCAGTAGTCGCTGCACTCGGTGAACAGCCGTTCCGGGTGGGTCTCCTGGAAGAAGCCGGTGCCGATCTGGTGGGACGGGATGTGCGAGGCGAGTGCCAGGACGGGCGCACCGGAGCGGTGAGCGTCGTACAGCCCCTGGATCAGATGTGTGTTTCCGGGGCCACAGCTTCCAGCACACACCGCGAGCCTGCCGGTCAGCTGTGCCTCCGCTGCCGCGGCGAAGGCG
The DNA here is from genome assembly GCF_036248275.1 of Streptomyces sp. NBC_01716. NCBI lineage: Bacteria > Bacillati > Actinomycetota > Actinomycetes > Kitasatosporales > Streptomycetaceae > Streptomyces > Streptomyces sp. NBC_01716. The sequence goes on from NZ_CP109181.1 coordinate 6,172,129, forward strand.
GCGGCCTCCTCGTTCCGTACATGCACCCACTCGATGCCGTCGGTGCGGCGCACCGCGTCGACCACCGAGTTCAGGCTGTCACCCACCACGCCGTAGATCCGCTCCACGCCCGCCTGGCGCAGAATGTCCACCAACTGCTGGGCCACGCTCAGCTTCCGCATCGCCGGACTTCTCCCCTCGTGCTGCACAGCTGTCCCATATGACTCTCGACAGCTCCAATGTAGTTGATGCATCCACTTTAGAAGCATGGGTGCCAGGGGCTCGCCGCTGGGGGCGGTCCGTTCGCTGACGTGCGGCTACGCCCACCGTGGCACCTTTGGTTGACGTGGCAACCATGGGATGTCATGGTTTACGTGTCAACTAGCTCGGCCGAGGTGGTATGGGTGACCGGGGGGACTACGAAGCTGCCTCCATCACGGACCACGCCCCGCCATTCCTCGACACAACGAAAGCGTTGAACGAAGTGAACACGATGGACGTTTCGCAAATCGAGTTCGGTATCGACAGCTTCGGAGACCGGCCCCGAAACGACGGGGGCGTGATCGTCTCGCACGCCCAGGCCATTCGCGCCGCGGTGGCCGAAGCGGTCCTTGCCGACCAGATCGGTATCGACGTTGTTGCGTTGGGGGAGCACCACCGGCCCGAGTACGCGATCTCCAGCCCTGAGACAGTACTGGCGGGCATCGCGACAGCCACGAAGCGCATCCGGCTCGCCTCGGGTGTGACAGTGCTGTCCTCGGACGACCCGGTGCGCGTGTTCCAGCGGTTCGCCACGGTCGACGCGCTCTCCAACGGCCGCGCCGAGGTGATCCTCGGTCGCGGTTCCTTCACCGAGTCGTTCCCCCTGTTCGGGTACGACCTGAAGGACTACGAGGTGCTGTTCGAGGAGAAGATCGAACTTTTCCATCGTCTCCTGGACGAGAAGCCGGTCACCTGGGAAGGCACCACGCGCGCCGCCCTGCGCGATGCGGACGTGTACCCGAAGACCGATTCGGGACGTCTCAACACCTGGGTAGGGGTTGGCGGGACGCCGCAGTCCGTGATCCGCACCGCTCAATACGGCTTCCGGCTCATGCTCGCGATCATCGGCGGCAGCCCCGACCGCTTCGCTCCCTACGTGGATCTGTACAAGCGCGCCAGCGACGAGTTCGGCACGACCGCACAGCCGGTCGGAACGCATTCGCCCGGCTTCGTCGCCTCCACCGACGAAGAAGCGAAGGAGCTCTTCTACCCCGGGTACAAGGAGATCCGTGACCGGATCGGGGCGCAGCGCGGCTGGCCACCGCTCCGCCGGGAAGAATTCGACGCCGAGGTGGACCGCGGATCGCTGTATGTCGGCTCGGTCGAGAAGGTCGCGACCAAGATCGCCCATGCTGTCCGGGTACTGAACGCGGGCCGGTTCGACATGATCTACACCACCGCCGGCACCGTTTCGGCCTCCGCGCGTCTGCGTTCGGTCGAGCTGTACGGCACCCAGGTCATCCCTCGGGTCCGCGAGCTTCTGACCGAGCGGCCCGCGGCCACCGCGGGAGCGACACGATGACCAACCCTGTCGCCACTGTCGGGATCCTGGGAGCGGGGAAAGTCGGCACCGTCCTGGCGCGCCTGGCGGTCGCCTCCGGCTATCGAGTCCTGATCTCCGGGTCCGGTGACCCCTCCAAGATCGCGCTTACGATCGAAACCCTCACTCCCGGGGCGACCGCCGTGTGGCCGGCCCAGGCCGCGGATGCCGCCGACGTGGTGGTCCTGGCTCTCCCCCTCGGCAAACACCGCGACCTCCCTGTGCCGAAGCTGGAGGGAAAGCTGGTCATCGACGCGATGAACCACTGGTGGGAGGTCGACGGTCCCCGCGACGCGATCCTCCCGCCGGATACCTCGTCGAGCGAAGTCGTTCAGCGGTTCCTGACGGGCACGCGTGTCGTGAAAGCCCTCAACCACATGGGCTACCACGACCTCGAAGACGGGGCTCGTCCCTCTGGCGGCCCCGGACGCAAGGCCATCGCGATCGCTGGTGACTCGCCCGAGGATCTTGCCGTCGTGTCCGCGCTGATCGACACTCTCGGATTCGACCCACTCACCATCGGCGACCTCGCGGCGGGCGTCCGGCTTGAGCCCGGAACCCCCGCCTTCGGAGCCAATGTCGACGCGGACCAGCTTCGCGCGCTTACCGCCGCCCCTGCTCCAACAAGGCTTCTTGAGCATTCGTAAGACGTGACTCACGTGGAGGAGATTCACAGCGCCGCGTTCACCTCGCCGATCGCCGTGTCCAGGATCGAGAGGCCGAGGGCCAGTTCGTCCTCGGTCGCCGTCAGCGGAGGCGCGATACGGAACACGCCCCCCATGCCGGGAAGCTGGACGATGTTCATGTGCAGGCCGAGTTCGAGGCAGCGGCGGGTGACCTGGGCGCCCAGTTCGTCCGAGCTCTGCCTGGTCTCGCGGTCGACGACGAGTTCCAGGCCGGCGAGCAGGCCACGGCCGCGGATGTCGCCGATGACCTCGTGGCGGGTGGCCAGGTCCTCCAGGCCGGTGCGCAGGAAGGAGCCGAGGTCGCGGGCGCGCTCGTCCAGGCGGTCCTTGGCCAGGACGTCGAGGACGGTGTTGCCCACCGCGGCCACCAGTGGGTCGGAGACATGCGTGGTGAAGAAGAGGAAGCCGCGGTCGTAGGCCTCCTGCTCGATCTCGGCACTGGTGAGGACGGCCGCCAGGGGCAGCCCCGCGCCGAGGGTCTTCGAGAGCGTGAGGATGTCGGGGACGACCCCGTCGCGTTCGAAGGCGTACCAGGTGCCGGTACGGCACAGGCCGGTCTGGGCCTCGTCGAGGATCAGGAGCATGCCGCGCTCGCGGCACTTGCGCCGGAGGGCGGCGAAGTAGCCGGGCGGAGGTTCGATGACGCCGCCGGAGCTGAGGATCGGCTCCACGAGGCATGCCGCGAGGCTTCCGGTGGACTGGGCATCGATGAGGTCGAAGGCGAAGTCCAGTTGGCGGCGCCAGTCGAGCTCACCGTCGGGCGTGGTGAAGTCGGGCCGGTAGGCGTTCGGCACGGGGATGGCGAAGTTGCCGGGGGCGGACGGGCCGTAACCTTTGCGGCCCGCGCTGTAGGTGGCGGAGACGGCGCCCTGCGTCATGCCGTGCCAGGACCGGGCGAACGAGACGATCTCGTGCTTGCCCGTGACCAGCTTGGCCATCCGGATGGCGGCCTCGTTCGACTCGGCGCCGGTGGTCAGGAGCATCGCCTTCTCCAGCGGCGCGGGCAGCGTCTCGGCGAGGCGCCGGGCCAGCTCGACGACCGGGCGGCTGAGCATTCCGCTGTAGAGGTGGTCGAGGGTGGCGACCTGGCGCTGGACGGTCTCCACGATCGCCGGGTGGGAGTGCCCGAGGATCGCGCTCATCTGTCCGGACGTGAAGTCGAGGATCTTCCGGCCGGACGCGGTGTATACGAAGCTTCCGGAGGCGCGCTCGATGATCTCGCTCGTGAAGTCTCCGCCGTAGCGGACGAGGTGGCGGTCCGCGTCGGCCCAGAACGTGGCCTCAGCGGCGAGAGCGGTGGACTTGGAGGATTCAGCAGCCATGACCGTGACGCTAGGACGGGTTGGGCGCCACGTCCATTACACAATTCCGGCTGTGCTGTTCGGGAAATCCGCACAACAATGAAGCGGTGATGAACCCCTGGAGGCTGCGGCTGCTGACGCGGCTGGACTCGCTGGGCACGGTCAGGGCGGTGGCCCAGGCCGCCCACCTGAGCCCGTCGAGCGTGTCTCAGCAACTCGCCGTACTTGAGACCGAAACCGGCACGCAGCTGCTCGAACGCACGGGGCGCCGCGTGCGGTTGACTTCGGCCGGGCTGATTCTGGCGCGGCGCGCACGGGCGATCCTCGACCACATGGACAGCGTGGAGGAGGAGCTGCGCGGGTTCGGGGAGGAGCCGTCGGGCCTGGTACGGGTGGGGGCGTTCCAGAGCGCGGTGCACACGATGGCCGTGCCGGCGGTGACACGCCTGGCCCGCGCGTATCCCCATCTCGACGTCCAGCTCCTGGAGTTGGAGCCGCACGAGAGCGTGCCGGCCCTGCGGGCCGGCGACGCGGACCTGGTGATCACGACCACGGATTTCGGCGAACTGCCGCTCGGCCCGGACCTCGACCTCGTACCGCTCACGACGGATCCGATCCTGCTGGTGCTGCCGCCCGAGCACCCGGCCGCCGGGCGCGGTCCTGCCGACCTGGCCGCCTTCGCCGAAGAGTCGTGGGCCATCGACATCTCCCAGTCGTACATGGCGAATCTCGCGCTGCGGCTGTGCCGGCAGGCGCGGTTCGAGCCCCGGGTGGTGGGCCGGTTCAGCAACTACATGCTGACCCTGGAACTTGTCGAAGCCGGGCACGCTGTCGCGCTGCTGCCGGGGCTGGCTGTCGACGCCGGCCGCTACCGTGTCGCCACCCGCGAGCTGGCCAACCCTGTGACCCGTACGATCACGGCGGCGATCCGCAAGGGCGCGCCGCCTCGCGCGGCTGTGCACACGGTGCTCGACGCACTGCTGCCGCCGGCGGCCAACGACGGTTGTTCGGCTGAAGGCCGCGCGGCAGAGTCGTGAAGCCCGTCCGGATGTGATCGTCGAGCGGGCCGGCATGTCGGCCTCCAGCTAAGGGATCGGTCCGCCGTAGTCCATCCCGAACCCGTCGCCCACCGGCAGCACCCCCGCGAGCGAGCCGGCCACCCACGAGACCTTGATCAGCGCGTACGGCACCAGCGCCTGGGCCGCCTCTTAGGCCGCTCTCGGTCCGGCCCGATCCCAGCGTTCCACCGGAGCTCCCCTTCCACCCGAATTCCCTTTGCACCCACGGGAATCCATCGTCGAAGGTCGCCCGGACCGGCCACATCCCCCGTCGGCCCCGTCCGTATCCCCCGTCCGGCTCAGGCCAGCGAGGCGAGCGACTCCCGCTGGAACGGCCGGAGTTCGTCCACGCGGCCGTCAAGGACCTTGCTCAGCCAGGCCGGATCGCCCAGCAGCGCCCGGCCGACGGCGATCAGGTCGAACTCGTCGCGCTCCATACGGTCCAACAGGCCGCCGATGTCGGTGACTCCGCCCCGCTGCCCCTGGAAGGCCTGTAGGAACTCGTTGTCGAGGCCCACCGATCCGACGCTGATCGTGGGCCTGCCGGTGAGCTTCTTCGCCCACCCGGCGAAGTTGAGGTCCGAGCCGTCGAACTCCGGCGGGTGGAACCGCCGCGTCGAGCAGTGGAAGGCGTCCACGCCCGCCGCCGCGAGCGGGGTGAGGAGGGCGTCGAGTTCCTTCGGGTCCTGGGCGATCCGTGCGTCGAAGGCGCCCATCTTCCACTGCGAGATCCGCAGGAGGATCGGGAAGTCCGCCGGCACGGCGGCGCGGCACGCCGCGACGATCTCGGCGGCGAAGCGGGTCCGCGCCGCGATGCCGCCGCCGTAGCCGTCGGTGCGGCGGTTGGTGTGCGACCAGAGGAACTGGTCGATGAGATAGCCGTGGGCGGCGTGCACTTCGATCCCGTGGAACCCGGCCGCCCGCGCGTTCGCGGCCCCCTCGGCGTACGCCGCGATCACCGCGTCGATGTCCGCCGAGGTCATGGCCAGACCGGACGCCGAGCCGTCGACGGCGATGCCGGAGGGCCCGACGGCCGGGGCCCCGGGGACCGGTCCGGATCCCGGCGTACGGGCCATGCCGACGTGCCAGAGCTGCGCGACGATCCTTCCGCCCGACGCACGGACCGCGTCGGTCACTCCGGCCCAGCCCGCGAGTGCCTGTTCGCCGTACACGCGCGGATCGCTGCGGCGGCGGTCGAACTCGCCGACCGTGAGGGCCTCGACGCCGTCACCATGCGCCGGCTCGCCGGCGAGCTGGGCGTCGCGCCCATGGCGGCGTACCGCTATGTCACCGGCAAGGACGAACTCCTGGAGCTGATGGCGGACTTCGTGTACGGCGAGGTGAGACGGCCGGACAGCGAGGCGGAGGACTGGCGGTCGGCGCTGCGGGGGCTGGCCGTCCGTATCCGGACCGTACGGCTGCGGCACCCCTGGCTCTCACGCGCCGCCCTGCACGGCCCCACCCCGAATCAACTCGTGGCGCCCGAGGAGGGGTTGGCGGCGCTGCACGGCCTCGGTCCCGGTCCCGGTCTCGACGCGGATCTGACGATGGCCGTCTTCCGTACGGTCACCGCGTACGTGGACGGCTCGGTCGACGCCGAACTCGCCCTGCGGCAGATGAGGGAGGAACGGGGGTGGACCAGCGGCCAGGACAGCCGGGCCGCGCTGGCCCCCCGGATGGCGTGGCTGATGAGCACGGGCCGCTACCCCCACTTCGAGCGGTATCTGCACGAAGGCACCCGGAAGGACGATCCGGACTGGCAGTTCGAGACCGGTCTGGACTGTGTGCTCGACGGCATCGCCGCGCGTATGGGGATCTGACTCGGGGCGCGCGGCGCGGCGCGGGCCCCGGTCGCGTCAGCCGGACTTCGCCTGGGCCGAGATGCCGCCGTCGACCGGCATAGCTGTCCCGGTGACGAAGGACGCGCGGTCGCTGCACAGCCAGGCCGCCGCCTCCGCGATCTCGGCGGGCTCCGCCATGCGCTTCTGGATCTGCGGAGCGATGAACGCCTGCTCCAGGACCGGCATCTGGCGTACCGCCTCCTCGATCATCTCGCTGCGGGTGGTGCCGACCACCAGCGCGTTGACCCGTATCCCCCGCTCGCCGTACTCCGACGCCGCGGCGCGGGTCATCCCCAGCACGGCGTGCTTGGCCGCCACGTACGGCACGGACGCGCCGGTCGCGTAACGGCCCGCCGTACTGCTGGTGTTGACGATGGAGCCACCCCGGCCGGAGTCGAGCATCACCGGCAGCTGGTGCTTGAGGCAGTTCCAGGTGCCCCGGACGTTCACGTCCATGGTGCGTTCGTAGACCTCGTCGGCCGTTTCGTGCAGGGACGATTCGAGCGTCGCGTAACCGGCGTTGTTGAAGGCGCAGTCCAGCCCTCCGAAGTGCGCCGCCGCCGCCTCGACGACGCGGCGTACGTCGTCGGAGACGGCCACATCGCCCGGTACGGCCAGCGCTCGGCCGCCCCGCTCGGTGATCTCCTCGGCCAGGGCGCTCAGTTTCTCCGTACGACGCGCCATCAGGACGACCGCCGCCCCCTCGGCCGCGAACAGCCGTCCCGCCGCCGCGCCTATGCCGCTCGACGCACCCGTGATCATCGCGACGCGCCCCGCCAGCAGACCCTGCCGGCCGTCGGCCCCCGTGTTGTGTTGGCTCATCCCGCGATCCTAGGCAGTGCGTTCGATCAGCGAAATGCCTTCACCATCACATGCTCCCTGGTCACGCCGTCGGACAGCAGGTCACCGCGCTCTTCGGCGAGAACGAAGCCGTGGCGCGTGTACAGCGAGACGGCGGGTGAGTTGCCGGGAATCACCGCGAGCTTCAGCGACGCGAGGACGTTGTACGCGCCGGGAGTCTCCAGCCGCGCCCGCCACCGCGCCTCCCCGCCCCGGTGCCAGTCCCCGACGCGGGACTTGAAGGCGTGGGGCGCCTCGGTCAGGGCGGCGAGACGGGCGTCGCGCCAGAGAGGCCAGTCGTTCGGCGTGAGCACTTGAAGACGCACCATGTGCTCAAGTCTGCCGAGCCGACCCCGCATACGGACTTCCGGGGGACGCTCGCAGCGCATTCGCGGGGTTGCACCGGACCTGGTGGGCGGTCAGCTCGTCGCGCCGGCCAGGGCCGTGACGACGCGGGAAGGGCTCGGGCGGCCGAGGTGACCGGCCATCCAGCGGCTGGTGGCGGCGAGGGCGGTCAGATCGACTCCGGTGGGGATGCCGAGTCCCCGCAGCATCCACAGCAGGTCTTCCGTGGCCAGGTTGCCCGTGGCGCTCTTGGCGTAGGGGCAGCCGCCGATGCCGCCGGCGGAGCTGTCGAACTCGGTGATGCCCGCGGTCAGCGCGGCATGCACGTTGGCGAGCGCCTGCCCGTAGGTGTCGTGGAAGTGGAGGGCGATCAGCTCCGACGCGATACCCGCTCCCCGTACCGCGTCCAGGAGTTCCAGGACATGGCCGGGCGTGCCGGTACCGATGGTGTCCCCCAGCGACAGGGACGTGCAGCCCATGTCGAGCAGCCTCCGGGCGACCGATACGACCCGGCGGGGGTCCACATCGCCCTCCCAGGGGTCGCCGAAGCACATCGACACGTAGCCGCGTACCGGCAGGTCCGCGGAACGGGCCCGGCGCACGACGGGCTCGAACATCGCCAGCACCCCCTCCACGTCCCGCCCCAGGTTGTTCTTCGCGAAGGACTCGGTAGCACTGGCGAAGACGGCGATCTCCCGGGCACCGGCGGCCAGCGCCCGGTCCAGACCGCGGTCGTTGGGAACGAGTACGGGGAGGCGGACGCCGTCGAGGGGGCCCACGGCGGTGAGCAGCTCGTGCGCGTCGTCGAGCTGCGGTATCCAGCGGGGGGAGACGAAGCTGGTGGCCTCGATGGTGGTCAGCCCCGCGTCGGCGAGCCGCCGGACGAACTCGGTCTTGACGGCCGTGGGGACGCGGACGGGTTCGGCCTGGAGACCGTCGCGGGGACCCACCTCGTAGACGCGGACCCGTTCGGGCATTCCTTGCTGGGGTGCGACGCGGGGCAGCGGGTTCGTGGACGATGTGTTCTTCGATGTCATGGCGCGTCCGTCGATGGTGGGCGGGGGAACGAAGGCTCCCTTATGTGGTGCGCTTGCCGGCGTTCCGGCGGGAGGGGAACTCGGGTCGCCGGCGCTCGGCGAACGCGGCCAGCCCCTCATGGGCGTCCGGGGCGGTGAACGCCCGCTGCCCGTACAGCGCCTCGGAGTGGAACGCCTGATCCTGCGGAAGGTCCCCGAGGCGGAGCACCGACTCCTTGATCGTCTCCAGGGCGGTGCCACTGCGGGCGGTGAGGCGGTGCGCCCGGTCCATCGCCGCGTCGAGCAACTGGTCGGCGGGCACAACGGCGTTGAGCAGGCCGTACCTCAGGGCGGTGGCCGCGGGGATCCGGTCGCCGAGCAGCATCAGCTCCATGGCCCAGACATAGGGGATCTGTCTGGTCAGCCGGGTCAGGGTGCCGCCCGCCGGAACGACTCCGACGCCGCTCTCGGGGAGCCCGAACTCGGCGGTGTCGGCGGCGATCCGCAGGTCCGTGGAGAGCATGATCTCGAACCCGCCGCCGAGACAGAGCCCGTTGACCGCCGCGATCACCGGCTTGAACAGGGTGGTGTGCTTCTGGTGCGCCTTGTCCCACCGGGAGATGTCGAACCGCCCCTCGGCGAGCGCGGGGATGGACTCGGTGAGATCGGCGCCGACGCAGAAGGCCCGGTCGCCCCTGCCGGTGAGGACCGCGACGGCGATCGAATCATCGTCGCGGACCTCGTCGAAAGCCGCACCCAGCTCCTCGTACATCGCCAGGGTCAGCGAGTTCAGCTTCTCCGGCCGGTCGAACCGGATGAGCGCGACAGGCCCGTCGCGGTCGAGCGTGACGCCGCCCATCTCAGACCACTCCCGCCTCGCGCAGAGCGCGGATACGTTCGTCGGAGAGACCCGCGAAGGCCCTGAGCAACTGGTCGGTGTGCTGGCCGACCCGGGGAGCGAGTCCCCGGGGGTCGGCCGGTGTGACGTCCAGCTTGACCGGCGAGCCGACCATACGGAGCCGGCCGAAGTCGGGGTACTCGACGTCGACGACCATGTCACGGGCCTGGATCTGAGGATCCGCGATGACCTCCCCGATGTCCTTGATCGCGCTCAGCGGGACGAGGTCGCCGGCGAGTTCTTCGAGTTCGGTCTTCGTCCGGTCGGCGAACCACCTGTGCAGCAGGGGCCGCACGCGGCGCTCGTAGACCTCGGGCGTGAACCGCTTGGCCATGGTGTCGATCTCCGGGTCGGCCGCGAGTCCCGGCTCGCCGAACATCTCGCAGGTCAGCCGCCAGAACTTGTCGGTGTAGCCGCCGAAGAAGACGAAGCCGTCCTTGCACGGGTAGAGCTCGTAGGGCTTGACGAACGGATGCTCGTTGCCGAGCGGAGTCGGCACCTTGCCCTCGACCGTGTGCGAGACGACCGCGTTCTCGGTCAGGCTGAGCACCGAGTCCTGCTGGGAGATGTCGACCAGCTGACCTTCACCGGTCTGCTCGACGTGCCGCAGCGCGGCGAGTGTGCCGATGACGGCGTAGAGCGTGGCCGACAAGTCGCCGATGATGGTGCCGACCCGGACCGGCGGGCGGTCGGGGAAACCGTTCATCGACCACAGCCCGCCGGTGGCCTGCGCGCTGTTGTCGTACGCGGGTTTGCGCCGGTACGGGCCGGTCTGGCCGTAGCCGGAGATCGCCGTGTAGATCAGCCGCGGGTTGACCTTCCGCAGCTCCTGGTAGCCGACGCCCAGCTTGTCCATGGTGCCGCCGCGGAAGTTCTCGACCAGGACGTCCGCGTGGGTGGCGAGCTCGCGCAGCAGGTCCTTGCCCTCGGGCTGGGACAGGTCCAGCGTCATGCCGAGCTTGTTCCGGTTGTACTGCGCGAAGAACGCGCTGAACGCCTCGCCTTCCGGCGACGTCAGCAGCGGGGGGAACGCGCGGGCGTAGTCCGGGTCCTTGGGATTCTCGATCTTGATGACCGTCGCTCCGAGATCCGCGAGCAGCATCGAGCAGAACGGCCCCGCGACCACCCGGGTGATGTCGAGGACGACGACACCGCGCAGCGCCCCCCGCGAGGGACCGCCCGGCAGGATGGCGTCGAGGCCGGCCCCACCCCCGTCGGGGCCGGCACCACCGTTGAGCTCCATCACGCGACAACCTCCTTCTTCGAGTACCGCTGGGGCAGCGGCCGGCACGGGCGCATCAGCCGGCCACGGCGGCTTCGACCCGGATACGTGCGTCCAGCAGCGTGCCGCAGCGCGGGCTGTAGAACTCGTCGATGAGCACACGCTGCCCGCTCTCCCGGGGCCGTACCCGGACGCCGAACTCGCCCAGCCGATCGGCGGCGACCCGCGTGGTGACGACGGCGTCCTCCCGCCAGTCCTCCTTCGTGCTGACGCGAGCACCGCTGGCCGGGCAGTACCAGCCGTCCGCGGTACGGCGGGGCGCGGACGCACCGGCGGGCGCGTCGGCGGCGACCGACGCGGCAGGTTCCCCGCCGATCCGGGTGGCGCGCATCGCCTTGCGCGTGTGCTCGGTCGCGTGGGTGTCCACGGCGCCGGCGGCGAGCACCACGCCGTAGACGGCGGACGCCGCGTGGTCGGTGACGTACCCGTCCCGGACGTCCTTGGCGACGAGCAGCGGGTCACGCAGGAGGGGATCTCCGTACCCGCCGCCCCCGGCGATCCACTGGACGAAGACATCGCCGGCCGAGACCGGTACCGAGGACTGGTTGATGGCCAGCAGGTCCTGCTCATCGGATGTCAGGCTGTCGTCGGTGGGCACCGTGCCCGCGGCGAGCAGACCGTCGATGTTGGTCCCGCGCAGGATCCGGTGCCCGCTGCCCCCGCCGGGGAGCCCGCCGCCGTACCCGTCGGCGACCACCTGGGCGCTGGGGGCGAACACGGTCTGGGTGACCGATGACGCGCCGCGCAGGGTCCAGGCGAACTCCAGTCCCAGTCCGCCGCGGTGGGCCCCGTGTCCGGCGCTGGCGATGTTGAGCCGCTTCCACAGGTAGAGGACGGGATAGAGCATCTCGTTCATCTCGACGTCCGGGAGCATGTTGTTGACCTGTGTCATCATCCCGGCGCAGTCGAGGCCGTCGGTGTCCGGCTGCGCGCCCGCCCCCATCCCTCCGCCGTCCATGTTGAACAGCACGAAGTACTCGCCGTCGTCCGAGGTGCCGGCCGAGATTCCGCCGGTCCACGAGTCGGCCCACACGCCCTGGGCGCGGCCCCGGACGGTGTCGTCGGCGCTGCCCCGGCAGGCGTCGTTCATCAGTTTGGTGACCAGCCGGCTGACGCGGGCGCCGGTCGTCAGGTGCCCGTTGCTGATCGGCGCCGGAGGTGTGGGGTTGACGATGGAGCCGGGCTCGGCGACGACCTCGAAGGCGGTCATGACGCCCTCGTTGAACGGCACGTCCCAGGCGAGGATGGGGACGACCGCGGTGGCGACGCTCCCGACGAGTGCCCCGTAACTGCAGTTGACGAAGCCGTCGGTCTGCTCGCTGGATCCGGTGAAGTCGAAGGTGACCTGCTCGCCCTGCTTGGTCATGGTGCAGGCGACGCGGTACAGCTCGTCGACATGGCCGTTGTGCTCGGTCCACTCCTCGGCCGTGTACGTACCGTCGGGGATCTTCGCGACGCGGTCACGGACCACCTGCTCCGCCAGTTCGAAGCTGAGCCGGGTGTACTCACGGAACTCGTCGATCCCGAACTCCCCGACGGTGGCGAGCAGCCGCTGGATCCCGGTGTTGTTGCTGGCCACCAGGGAGCGCACGTCGTTCCAGAACAGCGCGGGCACCCGCACGTTGTTGAGCAGGATGCGGCGCACCCATTCGACGGGCTCGCCCTTGTCGAAGATCTTCACCCCCGGCGGGAGGCGGAGCGCCTCGCTGTAACAGTCGAAGGCGTCGGGGGCGAAGCCGCCCGGTGTCATCCCGCCGACGTCGAGGAGGTGGGCCTGGGACTGAGCCCAGCCGATGAGCTCGGAACCGTGGAAGATCGGCGAGATCACGTTCGTGTCCGGCGGGTGGCTCGCGCCGGCGGTGTGCGGGTCGTTGGAGATGAAGGCGTCGCCGGGCGCGAGGGGCTCGCCCGCGATCTCCCTGACCAGGTTCTGGACCGCGACGCTGCCGGAGCCGATGTGGAACTGGACGTAGTCGGAGTAGGCGTAGATACGGCCGGTCGGGTCGAAGAGCGCGGTGTTGAAGTCGCCGGCCTCGGTGATCACCGGAGAGCCGGACGAACGGATCATCGCGATGCCCATCTCCTCGACGATGGAGTCCAGGCGCATGCGGATGACTTCGAGCGTGACGGGGTCGTACCCGGCGGGGAGGCCGGTTGCGGATACGGTCATGAGGGTCTCCTGGAAGCAGCCGTGGCGATCAGACGGACGAGTCGAGCCGGACGAGGAAGTCCCCGGCACCGGTCAGTTCCACCGTGGCGCCCGTGGGGACGTAGACGGTGGTGTCGGGCTCCTCAAGCAGGCACGGTCCATTCGCCCGGCCCAGGGCGGCGAACCCGCGGTGCACGTCCACGTCGGTACGTGTCCCCGTCGCCGGTTCGACGATGCCGCGGCGCAGCAGTACGTGCTTCTCGTCGTCACCGACCGCCTGCTGGACCTGGCCGACCTCTTGGACGTCACTGCGGCCGACCGCCCGCACCCTGGAGTTGACCAGCAGGATGTCGGTCTCGGTCCAGGCGGTGCCGGCCCCGAACTCGCTCTGGTAGTCGGCGATGAACCGCGCGCGCAGTTCATCCTTGTCGGCCTCGGTGAAGGTCCCGCCCTTGAGCCGCGTGGTGACCTCGAAGATCTGGCCGACGAACTTCATGTCGGCCTCGCGGTGGAGTTCGCGCCGGTCCTCGGGGATGCCCTCGGCCTCGAACCACGCCTGCGCGCGCTGCTCCAGGGCACGGAACTCGCCGTCGAGATCGGCGGCCGGCTGGTGCATCGTCCAGGGGCTGGTCCGCACGGCGGAGAAGACGGAATCGGCGTGCATGAGCCCGTAGGCCGAGAACACCGCGGCGTTGCGGGGGATGACGATCTCGGTCACGCCGATCTCGGCGGCGATGCTCGCGGCGAACAGTCCGCAGGCGCCGCCGAAACCGACGAGGGTGAACTCCCGCGGGTCATGGCCGCGGTTGACGGTGATCTTGCGCAGCGCGTTGGTCATCTGCGAGGTGGCGAGGCGGTACACGCCCTCGGCCGCGGCGTCCTCGGTCAGCCCGAGCGGCTCACCGACGTGCTCGCGCAGCGCCTCGCGGGCGAGGTCCTCGTACAGCTCGACGGCCCCGCCGAGGTAGTAGTCGGGGTTGATGAGGCCGAGCACGAGCGCGGCGTCGGTGACCGTCGGGGTGGTCCCGCCCTTGCCGTAACAGGCGGGCCCGGGGGTGGAGCCCGCGCTGTGCGGGCCGACCCGGAGGAGTCCGCGACCGTCCACCCAGGCGGAGCTGCCGCCGCCGGCGCCGATCGTCTCGATGTCGACGACGGTCAGACTCGTCGGCAGTCCGCCGATCTCGGCCCGGGAAAGCAGCCGGAACTCGTCGTCCATGATCGCGGCGGCGTCCAGGCTGGTGCCGCCCATGTCGGCGGTCAGCACCCGGCGCCTGCCCAGTTGCTTCCCGAGCAGCCGGGCGCCTGTCACACCGCCGACCGGGCCGGAGTTGAACATGGAGATCGGCGCCTTGTTCGTCTCCTCGACCGACAGGAACCCGCCGTGGACCTGCATGATCTGCACCCGGGTACGCAGGCCCCGGGCGCCCAGTTCTTCGGCGAGGTGATCGAAGTGCGAGGCGACGAGCGGCTTGACCGCGGCGTCGAGGGCCGTGGTGACCATGCGCTCGTACTCCCGGTAGACCGGTGTCAGGCTGCTGGAGAGGGTGAACGGGACGCCGGGGTGGTTCTCCCGCAGGTATGCGCCGATGGCCTGCTCGTGGGCGGGGTTGCGGAACGACCACAGCAGACAGACGGCGATGGCCTCGGCATCCGTGGCGAGCGCGGCCTCCACCGCGGCGGCGATCACGTCGTCGCGCAGGGGTACGAGGATCTCACCGTGCGCGTCGACGCGTTCGGCGACCTCGAAGACGCGCCCTCGCTCGACGATGTCGGGCGGCGACAGCATCTTGTGCGGGTCGCGCTCGTCGGTCCGCGCGGACCGGGCGATCCGCATCGTGTCGCGGAACCCCTGGGTCGTGAGCAGGGCCACCGTGGCGTACTTCTGCTCGTCCACGGCGTTGGTGACGATCGTGTTCCCGAGGACGAACCGGTCGACGGCCGGGTAGAACTCCTCCTCGGACAGGCCCGCACGCTCCTGGAGCACGGCCAGCGCGCCCAGGATGCCGGTGGTGACGTCCTTGGTCGAGAACGCCTTCCCGCGGACCGCGCGCCCGTCGAGGACCGCGACCGCGTCGGTGAACGTGCCACCGACGTCGATACCCACATGAAGTGCCATGTTTCAGTGTCTCCCTTGACAGTCGAACGTGCGGGCTGTGCGGAATCAGGCCTTGTCGCGCAGCTCGGCGAGGATCTTCTCTGCGTGGTCTCCCCGTACGGCGCGGTCGGTGATCAGCCGGGCGACCACGACCGGCAGTTCCTCGGGGGTGGCGCCGGCGGTGACGGCGACATTGCGGGCGTGCAGCGACATGTGGCCGCGCTGGATGCCCTCGGCGGCCAGGGCCCGTACGGCGGCGAGGTTCTGTGCCAGGCCGACAGCGGTGATGACCTCACCGAGCTCGCGGGCCGTGTCGACGCCGAGCAGGGCCACGGCGGCCCGCGCGACCGGGTGCACCTTGGTGGCCCCGCCGACGAGGCCGACCGCCATCGGCAGCTCCAGTACACCCGTCAGGTTGCCGTCGGAGTCCTTCTCGAAGTGCGACAGGGCTGTGTACCTGCCGTTCCGGTCGACGGCGTGGGAGTGGGATCCGGCCTCGACGGCCCGGGTGTCGTTGCCGGTGGCCAGGACCACGGCGACGACGCCGTTCATGATCCCCTTGTTGTGGGTGGCGGCGCGGTAGGGGTCCGCCTCGGCCAGCGCGGCGGCGTGCACGATGTCGTCGACCACCTCGGGCCCGCCGAGCGCGTCGGCGTCGAACACGGCACGCGCCCGGCACAGGCGCAGGTCGGCCTTGTTGCTGAGGATCCGCAGCAGCGCACGGCCCTGGGCGATCTCGCCGGCCCGCCCGGCGACCGCCTCGGCCATGGTGTTCACGGCGTTGGCGCCCATCGCGTCGCGTACGTCCACGATCAGGTGCAGCACCACATAGGTGGCGGCGGGAGCGTCGACCAGATGTACGTCCACATCCCGGACGCCGCCGCCGATGCGGCTGAGCTGGGGATCCTGCTTGTCGGCCAGCGCCATCAGCTCGTCACGGGCTTCGAACAGCCGCAGCCGGGCGGTGTGCGGATCGGCGACGTCGAGGATCTGGATCTGGGCCCGCATGAGCGGTTCCGTGGTCGAGGTGGTGAAACCGCCGTTGACGCGGGCGATGCGGGCGGCGTTGCTGGCCGCGGCGATCACCGACGGCTCCTCGGTGGCCATGGGGATCAGATAGTCGCGGCCGTTGACGGTGAAGTTGGTCGCCACGCCCAGCGGGACGCCGAAGACACCGATGGCGTTCTCGATCATGTGGTCGGCCTGCTCAAGAGTGAGGCCCTGCTCGGGATCGAGCACCTCCAGCCGCTCCGGCTCGACCGAGGTGCTCCGCGCGATTCGGGCGCGGCGCTCGCCGATCGGCAAGTCCTTCATTCCGGACAGGCGACTGTTGACTGCCATGGGTCCTCCTGCTTCCAGTGACGGGCCTCATGGGAGGCGGACGAGCGATAGGCCGGGACGTGGCGGCACGCCCTCGGCGGGATGGGGCAAGAACGGGACGGCAGGCCCTAGACCGCCATAGCGGGCTGTAGGCGGGCGGTGGCTGCCGGGGATGGCGCGGGAACGCTGTCGGGAGGGGGCCGCGACATCCGCAGTTCAGCACGCACGGCCGTGCCCCGCGCGGTCCGCTCCACCCGGCAGGCCGTGGAGTAGGCGTGGACCATATGGAGTCCCCGGCCGCACACCC
The DNA here is from genome assembly GCF_036248275.1 of Streptomyces sp. NBC_01716. Classification (NCBI taxonomy): domain Bacteria; kingdom Bacillati; phylum Actinomycetota; class Actinomycetes; order Kitasatosporales; family Streptomycetaceae; genus Streptomyces; species Streptomyces sp. NBC_01716. The sequence goes on from NZ_CP109181.1 coordinate 6,188,828, forward strand.
TCTCCTCGGGTGTCCCGGCGGCACCGCTCTCCATCCGCCACCTGCCGGTGTCCTTGACCTCGACGGTGGCCGTGTGATCGTCGACCGTCAGCAGCAGGGTCACCTCGGGGCTTCCGCTGTGCAGCACGGTATTGGTCACCAGCTCCGTGGCGATCACGCGCAGGGCGTCGACCGTCTCCTCGGGTGCCCCCCACTGCGTCGCCATGTCACGGGCGAAGGCTCGCAGAGCGGGGACCGCACGGGTTTCCGCGACCATGGAGCACACCGCGGACCGCTTCCCGAGCACGGCGTCGCCGTGCCGGACGAAGAGGGAGCGGGGTGACTGTTCAATGATCATGGCGTGTCCTCCGGTGAGGAGTCCGTGGGGGAGGCCGGCGAGTGACATGGCGGCCAGGGAGCGGATCAGAGTCGGTCTTCGGTTCTGTGACGGGCGGATGTCGTCGGGATGTCTCCGCTGTCACGCTTCCGACTCTAGGTACCGTCTCCGGCAGCGGACATATACGATGAGCACATAGAGCGGGGTATCTAGTGGATGATTCACACAGGGTGAGAGGGATGGACGCGCCCCGGGACACCGGACAGGCGCAGGAGGCCGACGTCTCCGTGCCCGCTGTCCTGGCCCTGCTCGACCTCGCCGCGAAGGGCCGCCCGGACGAGCGGGACGCCGTGACCGACCTGCTGCTCACCGAGCGGCTCGACACCACCACGGTCGCCCAGGTGGGCCGGCGGGTCCGCGAGCTCCAGGGCGGGATGGCCCGGTTGCGCCGGCGCGGACAGGAGCTGTCCGCGCTGTTCTCCAGCGCGCGGGAACTTGCCGAACTGCACGACGTGGATCTGCTGATCACCCGGCTGGTACGGCGCGCGCACGACCTCGCCGGAACCGACGTCACCTACTTGTCCGAGTTCGACGAGACCACCCGCGAGCTGAAGGTCCGTTCCACCGCTGGAGCGGTCGCCCCCTCCTTCCAGAAACTGAGGGTGCCGCCCCATATCGGTCTGGCCGGCAAGATCGTCGAGTCCCGCGCCCCGCAGTGGACCTCGCGCTACGAACGGCTGCGCGACGTGCCGCACGTCGAGAGCATCGACAACGCGGTCCGCGCCGAGGGCCTCGTCTCCATCCTGGGCGTCCCGCTGATCGCCGGCGACGAGATTCTGGGGGTGCTGTTCGCCGCCAACCGCGACGAGCACGAGTTCTCCCCCGAGGAGGTGTCGCTGTTGTCGGCCTTCGCCGACAACGTCGCGGTCGTCCTGCAATCGGCCCGGCTGCTCACCCGGACCCGCGACGCCGCCGCCGAGACACAGCACGCGTACGACGCGCTGGCCGCCCACGTGGAGGCGATGGAACGCGCCAGCCGGGTGCACGAGGAACTGACGACCGCGGTGCTGCGCGGAGGCGGAGCCGCCGATGTCGCGCGGACCCTGGGAGCGGCGCTGGAGAGGCCGGTGGTCATCCTCGACGAGTCCTACGCCGTCATCGCCTCGTCCGACGACCGGAGCACGGACTCGGTGATCGACCCGCCCCCCGTCCGCTCGGCGGTCACGGACAGCCTGGCCTCCGGACGCTGCACCCTGCTGGAGCCGACGCCAGGCGGGTTCCACGCCGCGGTCGCCGTGCTCGCCGGAGAGATGATGCTCGGCGGCCTGCTCATCGGCGACGGCGGGGTGGAGCTCGGCGCGGTGGAGCAGCGCACCATCGAGCGCGCCGCACAGATCACCGCGCTGCTCACCCTGAAACAGGACGCGGTCCTCTACGCCGAGGACCGTGTGCGCGGCGAACTGCTCGGCGACCTGGTCAGCCCCGACTTCAGGCGCCACTCCAGCCTGCCCGCCCGGCTGCACGCCCGCAGACTGCGCCCGGACGACCTGCGCACCGTCGTCATCGCGGTGGTGGCGCCCGAACAGCGCCGTGCGGCGCTGCGGGCCGCGCACACGGCGGCCGGGCAGTCCGGCCTGGCGGGTGAGGTGGACGGCGTCGTCACGCTCGTCGTACCGGACAGCGACCCGCAGCGTGCCGCGACCGCCGTACACGACCGGATCTGTGCCGGAACGGGTATCGGCAAACTGCTGGCAGTGGCCGCGGCTCCCGCCGAGACCCTTGACGGACTGAGCGCCCGTTTCTCCGCGGCCCGGGACTGCAGCAGGGTGCTCGCCGCGCTCGGGCTCGAGGCCGCCGCGGTCGCGGCCGACGCCTACCTGCCGTACACCACGCTGTTCGCCCACGACCCCACCAGCGTGGGGCAGTTCATCGGGCACACCATCGGCCCCGTCCTGCGCTGGGACGCCGAACGCGGGACGGACCTGCTCGCCACTCTCCACCGGTTCGTCGACTGCAACGCGAGCCCTTCCCGCGCGGCGCGGATGATGGGCGTGCACACCAACACGGTGCTGCAACGGCTGGACAGGGTCGCACAGTTGCTCGGCGGTGAGTGGCGGGAGCCGGATCCGTACTTCCGTATCTCGGTGGCGGTGCGCCTCCAGGCTCTCTCGGAGACCGTTCTCGCCCCCTCGTCGCAGAACCGGCAGCGGCCTCAGGGCGGCGACTCCGGCGCCTGAGGGCGGACCGGTCGCCGGGCGGCTCCGACGTCCGCATCTGCCATGGGTATCCGGATCGGACATTGCAAATGCCAGGCAGGCGGCCTATCTTTCCGCGCATGCAGTCCTACACAATCGGCCAGGCCGCGCGCCTCCTCGGCGTCAGCACCGACACCGCTCGCCGGTGGGCCGACGCCGGCCGGGTCGCCACCCATCGTGACGACGGCGGCCGACGGCTCATCGACGGCCGCGACCTGGCCGCGTTCTCGGTCGAGATCGGCCAGAGCGGCGGCAACGGCGACGAGGAGGTGCCGTACACCTCGGCGCGCAACGCCTTCCCCGGCATCGTCACCGCCGTCAAACTCGGCGACGTCGCCGCCCAGGTGGAGATCCAGGCCGGGCCGCACCGGCTCGTCTCGCTCCTGACCAGGGAGGCCGTCGAGGAGTTGGGCCTGGAGGTCGGGATGCGGGCCACCGCCCGCGTGAAGTCGACCAGCGTGCACATCGACCGCGTCTGACCCTTTCCGTCTTCGTGCTCAGCCTTCCAGGGAGTCCTGAACCCTCATGTCCTTCACCCTCAGAACGGCCGCCATACGCCGTACCGCCGCTGCCGCGCTCACCGCGGCCCTGCTCGCCACCCTGGCCGCGTGCAGCGGCGGCGACAGCGACAGCGGCAGTGGCAGTGACGACAGCGACGCCGGTGCCAGGCCCACCGAGTCGGCGACCGGCACCCCGGCGGGCGAACTGACCGTTCTCGCCGCCTCCTCGCTCACCGATGTCTTCGCGATGGCGGGTGCCGCGTACGAGAAGGCGAACCCCGGCACGAAGGTGACGTTCTCCTTCGCCGGCTCGCAGGAACTCGCCGCGCAGGTCGAACAGGGCGCCCCCGCCGACGCGTTGGTGACCGCCGACACCAAGACCATGGACGGTCTGAAGGCCGACACCGGGACGCCGACCGTCATCGCCAAGAATCGTCTCGTCATCGCCACCGGGGAGGGCAACCCGGAGAAGATCGGGAGCCTGAAGGACCTCGCCGACCCCAAGCTCAAGGTCGTCCTCGCGGCGCCCGAGGTCCCGGTCGGCCGGTACAGCGAACAGGTGCTGGACGCGCAGAAGATCGAGGTGAAGCCGGTCTCGCAGGAGCCGAACGTCCGCGCGGTCCTCAGCAAGGTCGAACTCGGCGAGGCCGACGCCGGGATCGTCTACCAGACCGATGCCGCCATCGCCACGGACAAGGTGGACGCGGTCGAGATCCCCGACGCGCAGAACGCCATCGCCGAGTACCCGGCCGCCACGCTCAAGACGTCCGAACACGCGGAAGCCGCAGCCGCGTTCGTCGCCTGGCTCAGCACGCCCGACGCGCAGAGGCTTCTCCTGGACGCGGGCTTCCTGGTGCCGTAATCGCCAACTCGCCCGTGCCACAGGCCGGCAGGACCCGCAGGAGCCCGATGAGCCGCCTCAGCATGCCCCGCCGGGCCCCGGGCCGCCGCACCCGCACCCGCACCCGCACCCAGCCGCGTACGCCCGTCGCGCTCGCACTCCCCGCGCTGCTCGCGGTCGCCTTCCTGCTTCTGCCGCTCGTCGGGATCCTCGCCCGGACCTCGTGGGGCGACGTCGGTACGCATCTGACCAGCCCCGGAGTCGTGGAGGCGCTGGAACTCTCCCTCCTCGTCTCCGGCTGGGCACTCGTACTCTCCCTGCTCCTCGGGGTGCCGCTCGCCTGGCTGCTGGCACGCGTGGACTTTCCCGGCAAGGCGCTGGTGCGGTCCCTGGTCCTGCTGCCGATGGTGCTGCCGCCCACCGTGGGCGGCGTGGCACTGCTCCTCGCGTTCGGGCGGCGCGGGCTGCTCGGCCCCTGGCTGGAGGACACGTTCGGCATCACGCTGCCGTTCCACACCTCCGGCGCCGTCCTGGCCGCGACGTTCGTCGCGATGCCGTTCCTCGTCATCAGCCTGGAAGGCGCGCTGGGCGGACTGCGCCCCAGTTACGAGGAGACCGCGGCGTCCCTCGGAGCCTCGCCTGTACGGGTGTTCGCCACCGTCACCCTGCCGATGGTCGCCCCGGGGCTGCTCGCCGGGGCCGCGCTGACGTGGGCGCGGGCGCTCGGCGAGTTCGGCGCGACCATCACCTTCGCGGGGAATCTGCCGGGCACCACGCAGACGCTGCCGCTCCAGGTGTATCTGCTGCTCCAGAGTTCGCCGGAGGCGGCGACATCCGTCTCCCTGCTGCTGCTCGTCATCGCGATGGCCGTACTGATCGCGCTGCGCGGGCGGTGGACGGGCACGCCGCAGGACACCAACGACACAGCCAACAGGTCCCGGAAGCAGGCCACTTCGGCGGACGACGACACGGCATCGGGGCCGGGGGAGGGGGTGGGCGCGGGGGCCGCGGCCGTCGGCCTGGTGAAGGGTGACGGCGAGCGGCTGACCGTCGACGAACGGTGGGCGCTGCACGCCGACGTCACCGGCTTCACCCGCCTCACACTCGACGCCGAGCCCGGCACCACCATCGCCGTCGTCGGCCCCAACGGCGCCGGCAAGACCACCCTCCTGCGCGCCCTCCTCGGTCTGACCCCTCGCGCCCACGCCGAGCTGCGCCTCGGCGCGCTCGACGTCACCGCGCTCCCGCCGCACCGCAGAGGTGTCGCCTGGGTGCCCCAGGACGGCGCGCTCTTCCCGCACTTGAGCGCTCTGAGCAACACGGCGTACGGGCTCCGCGCCCACGGCGCCACCCGCGCCGAGGCGCGCCGGACCGCCCAACTGTGGCTCGACCGGCTCGGCGTGGGCCATCTCGCGCACCGCAGGCCCGCCCAGGTCTCCGGCGGCCAGGCTCAACGGGTGGCCCTGGCAAGGGCGTTGGCTACCAGCCCGCGCCTGCTGCTGCTCGACGAGCCGCTGGCCGCGCTCGACCAGACGACCCGTGCGCGGGTACGGCACACCCTGCGCAGCCACCTCGAAGGCTTCGGCGGAGTCTGTCTGATGGTCACTCACGACCCGGTGGAGGCCGTGTCGTTGGCCGACCGGGTGCTCGTCCTGGACGAGGGCCGTGTCGTCCAGGACGCACCGCCCGCCGACGTCGCCCGCCACCCCCGCTCACCGTGGGTGGCCCGGATGCTCGGCCGCAACGCCTGGCCCGGCACCGCGACCGCCGCCGGGTTCGCGCCCACCGGCGGCGGCCTCCTGGTCGTCGCGGATCCGCTGCCCCCTCGCACGCGCGCGCTGGCGATCATCGCGCCCGAGGCCGTGTCCGTGCACCGGGACCGGCCGAGCGGCAGCCCCCGTAACGTCTGGCCCGGCACCGTACGCGAGATCACCTCCAGCGGCAGCCGGCTGCGCGTGCTGATCACCTCCGAGGAGGCCCCGGATCTGGTGGCCGAGATCACCCCGGGGGCCGCCGTCGAACTCGGCCTGGCCGACGGGGTGCCGGTCTGGACGAGCGTGAAGGCCACGGAGGCGACGGTCGTGGCTCTCTGACACCGCTTCCGCACCGTGCGGAGCCGTGCCGTGTCCTCCCGGCACCGGCCCGGCGGCGGCCCCGGGGCGCCGCGTAATCTGCGGGCACCCACGTCACTCTCAGGAGCACGATGTCCGCCGCCGTACCTCCCCGTGTCCTCTATGTCACCGACCTCGCCTACGAGGCCAGGGGCCGCCGCTACTGCGACGAGGACATCCTGTTCTCCTCCCGGCTGCGGCGGGACTTCAGCGTCGCCACGTGCCATCCGGCCGACGCCGCACGCCTCATGGGCGAGTTCGACGGGGTCGTCGTACGCAACAGCGGGCCCGTGATCCATTACCGGAAGCAGTACGACGACTTCCGCAGCCGGGCGCTGGCCGAGGGCGTGCGCGTCTACAACCCGCTGACCGGGCGCGGTGACATGGCGGGCAAGGGGTATCTGGTGGAGCTGAGCGCCGCCGGGCTGCCCGTCATACCCACCGTGGACCGGGCCGATGACCTGGGCAAGCTGCCGGACGCGGACGAGTACGTCGTCAAGCCGAAGGACGGGGCGGACTCCTTTGGTATGCGGTTCGTACCGCGCGCCCGGCTGGCGGAACTAGGCGGTCTCGGCGAGCCCGGTGGCCCCGGCGGCGGCCTCGGGGACGTCCTCGTACAGCCGCGTATCCCCTTCTCGTACGAGGTCTCCTTCTACTTCGTCGACCACGACTTCCAGTACGCGCTCCACGCACCCGACCCGGACCGGCGGTGGGAGCTCGTGCCGTACGAGGCCAGGGCCGTCGATCTCGACTTCGCGCGGAAGTTCATCGACTGGAACACCCTCGACCACGGCATCCAGCGCGTCGACGCGTGCCGGGCGCCCGACGGGGAGCTGCTGCTCGTGGAGCTGGAGGACCTCAACCCGTTCCTGTCGCTGGAACTGCTGGACGAGACGACCCGCGACGCGTTCATCGCGCGGACGGTGGTCTCGCTGCGGGCGCTGCTGAGCTGAGGCGAGCCGACCGGGCGTCTCTGAGCCGCCCCCCGGCCGCGAGTTAATCCGGCGTTTCGCGTAACCTCCGCGAATTTGTTCAGTCACACAACACTGTCCGAAAGATGCGCAGTTGGCGGTGGCGCGCCCGCAAGATCGTCGGCGGAAGGCGGCAGGCCAAAGCCGGTCTACGCGGGGCGAGTTCGGCCTCGCGCGCGCACGCGGGCCCCCGCCGGAATGGCCGAAGCCAATTTTGACACGACCTTGACAAATTAATTCGGCGTTGCCAGCATGCAACTCGCTCGGACTACCGACATGGCCCCAGGGCCAACACACGGCATCCCCCGAACCCCCCGCACCGCACCATCCGCTCAGCAGCAAAGCGCGACGGCGCGCGCCTTGCCTGACACACCCCACCTCTGGTCAGGAAGGAAATTTCATGTCACGACGCCCACCAGCGTGGTCCAGAATTTTCACGGCGCTCGCCCTCGTGCTGTCGGCCGGTCTCACCGCCGCCCCCGCAGCCGTCGCCCACCCCGGTCACCCGGGCCACGAGGCCGCCGACATCCCGGCTGCGGACTACCAGCAGGTGCAACTCGCCCTCGGTGGCTCGGAGTTGGGCGAGGCCATGTCGCTGGCCGTCCTGCCGGACCGCTCGGTCGTGCACACCTCGCGGGACGGCACGCTCCGCCTCACCGACGCCGCGGGCAACACCAGGACGGCGGGGAAGCTCGACGTCTACACGCACGACGAGGAAGGTCTCCAGGGAGTCGCGGCCGACCCGGACTTCCAGACCAACCGGTATCTGTATCTGTACTACTCGCCCAAGCTCAGCACCCCGGGCGGGGACGCCCCGGTGACGGGCGGCGCGGCCGACTTCGAGCCGTGGAAGGGGCATCTGAACCTCTCCCGCTTCACGCTCAAGGCCGACGGCACCCTCGATGCCGCGAGCGAGAAGGTCGTGCTCGAAGTCCCCAACGACCGTGGCCAGTGCTGCCACGTCGGCGGTGACATCGACTTCGACGCGCAGGGCAACCTCTATCTGACCACGGGCGACGACACGAACCCGTTCGAGTCCGCCGGCTACTCGCCGATCGACGAACGCGCCAACCGCAACCCGCAGTTCGACGCCCAGCGCTCCTCGGGCAACACCAACGACCTGCGCGGCAAGGTGCTCCGTATCAAGCCCACGGCCGACGGCGGCTACACCGTCCCGGCCGGCAACCTCTTCGCCCCGGGCACGGCGCAGACGCGTCCCGAGATCTACGCGATGGGCTTCCGCAACCCGTTCCGGATGTCCGTCGACAAGGCCACCGGCATCGTCTACCTCGGCGACTACGGCCCCGACTCCGGCTCCACGAGCGCCGACCGCGGGCCCAGCGGCCAGGTCGAGTTCAACCGCATCACCGAGGCGGGCAACTTCGGCTGGCCGTACTGCACCGGCACCAACACCGCCACCGAGACCTACGGCGAGTGGGCGTTCCCGGACGGCCCCTCCGCCGGCAAGTACGGCTGCGCGGGCGGCGCCACCAACAACTCCCTCCACAACACCGGCCAGAGCAAGCTCCCCCCGGCCAAGGCCGCGTGGATCCGCTACTCCGGTGACGCGGGCTCCCCGCCCGAGTTCGGCAGTGGCTCCGAGTCGCCCATGGGCGGTCCCGTCTACAACTACGACGCGGGCCTCGACTCCGACGTGAAGTTCCCCGAGTCGCTCGACGGCCGCTTCTTCGCCGGTGAGTACGGCCGCAAGTGGATCAAGGCCATCGAGGTCAAGGCCGACGGCGCCCCCGGCGTCATCGAGGCCTTCCCGTGGACCGGCACCCAGGTCATGGACCAGGCCTTCGGCCCGGACGGCGCGCTGTACGTCCTCGACTACGGCACCGGCTCCAACAACCAGGCCCTGTGGCGCATCGAGTACCTCGCGGGCAGCAACCGCAACCCGGTCGCCAAGGCCGCCGCCGACAAGACGTCAGGACCGACCCCGCTCCAAGTCGCCTTCTCCTCCGCGGGAAGCGCCGACCCCGAGGGCGGAGCGCTCAGCTACGCCTGGGACTTCGGTGACGGTACGAAGTCCACCGACGCCAACCCGAGCCACACCTACACCGACGCCGGCACCTACCGGCCGACCCTCACCGTCACCGACCCGGAGGGCCTGACCGGATCAGCCAGCCTCGTCGTGACGGCCGGAAACAGCGCGCCCACCGTCACCCTGAACACGCCCGCCGACGGCGAGCTGTTCTCCTGGGGCGACAGCGTCCCGTTCACCGTCACGGCCAGTGACCCCGAGGACGGCGCGGTCGACTGCGCCAAGGTCAAGGTCACGTATCTGCTCGGCCACGACGAGCACCGGCACCAGATCACCTCGAAGAACGGCTGCTCCGGCACCATCGACGTGCCCGTCGACGGTGAGCACGACACCGCCGCCAACATCTACGGGGTCTTCGACGCCGAGTACACCGACGAGGGCGGCCTGACCACGCACAGCGACAGCATCCTGCAGCCCCGCCACCGGCAGGGCGAGCACTTCGGCGCCCAGTCCGGCATCGAGGTCGCGGCCCACGGCAACGCCGAGGGCGGCGCCACGGTCGGCTTCACGGACAACGGCGACTGGGTCTCCTTCAAGCCGTACGCGGTGGACAACGCGACCAGCATCTCGGCGCGTGTCGCGTCCGGCGGCGTCGGCGGCACGCTCGAAGTACGGGCGGGCTCCGCGACCGGCACGCTGCTCGGCTCGGTGACCGTCGCGCCGACCGGCGGCTGGGAGAACTTCGTGGACGTCACGGGCGACATCTCCAACGCCCCTGCCGGGACGACGGAGTTGTTCCTCGTCTTCAAGGGCGCGACGGGTCAGGGCAACCTCTTCGACCTGGACGCCTTCACCTTCTCCACCGGTGCGGCGGCCGAGGCGGACAGGGGAGCCGAGCGATGAGACGTCAGATCGCCCGGCGCATGCGGCACTTGTCGTGCGTGCTGACCGTCGCGCTCGGGGCCGCGTTCCTCGCGCCCACCGGCGCCTCGGCGCAGGCCGCGGCCGACCCGTACGAGGTGCTCGTCTTCTCCAAGACGGCCGGTTTCAGGCACGATTCGATCCCGGTCGGCATCAGGACGATCCAAGACCTCGGCGCGGCCAACGAGTTCACTGTCACGGCGACCGAGGACAGCGGTGCCTTCACCACGGCCAACCTCGCGAACTACGAGGCGGTCGTCTTCCTCAGCACCACCGGCGACGTGCTCGACGACGCGCAGCAGACCGCGCTGAAGTCGTACGTCGACGGGGGCGGCGGCTACGTCGGTGTCCACGCGGCGGCCGACACCGAGTACGGCTGGCCGGAGTACGAAGGCCTGGTCGGCGCCTGGTTCAAGAGCCACCCGGCGATCCAGCAGGCCACCCTCAAGAACGAGGACCGGACCCACCCGGCGACCTCGCACCTGAACCCGACCTGGTCCAGGACCGACGAGTGGTACAACTACCGCACCAACCCGCGTGAGTCCGTCCATGTGCTCCAGAGCCTGGACGAATCCACGTACAGCGGTGGGGAGATGGGCGGCGACCACCCGATCACCTGGTGCGACGAACAGGCCGCGGGCCGCTCGTTCTACACCGGGCTCGGCCACACCCAGGAGTCGTACGCCGATCCCGCCTTCCGGCAGGTACTGCTCGGCGGTATCCAGTACGCGGCGGGCGCGGTCGAAGCCGACTGCTCGTCCGGCGGTGAGGACCCGGGGGACGCCGGCGACCCGGGCCCGGAGCCCACGGTCGTCGAGGGCGAGGCGTACACCTCGGGGTCGGGCGTGGAGCGCGCCAACCACGGCTCGGCCAGTGGCGGTCAGACCCTCGGTCATATCGAGAACGGTGACTGGGCCGGGTACTCCCAGGTCGACACCGCCGGTGCCACCACCTTCACCGCCGACGTCTCGTCGGCGGGCGCGGGCGGCACCGTCGAGATCCGGTCGGGCTCGGCCACCGGCACCCTGCTCGGGTCGGTCGACATCGCCCCGACCGGCAGCTGGGACACCTTCACCGAGGTGTCCACGACGCTGACCGCCACCGGGACGGGCGCGCTGTTCCTGCGCTTCACCGGGGGAGCGGGCGCGCTCTTCGACATCGACAGCTTCAGCCTGTCGGGCGCGGCCGAGGACCCCAAGGCCGCGACCTCGTCGAACGTGCACCTCTTCTACTACCCCTGGTACGGCAACCCCGAGGTCAACGGCAGCTGGCGGCACTGGCAGCAGGGCGGCCAGAACCCGCCCGAGGACGTCGGCGCCGATCTCTACCCCAAGCTCGGCGCGTACGACTCCGGTGACTTCACCGGCGCTGTCGAACAGCACATGAAGTGGATCAAGCAGTCCGGCGCGAACGTCCTGGTCTACAGCTGGTGGGGCCAGGGCAGTTACGAGGACGGTCTGGTCGACGGTGTGATGGACGCGGCCCAGCGCCACGGCATCAAGGTCGCCTGGCATCTGGAGCCGTACGGCGGCCGTACCGGTGCGTCCACGGTGGACGACATCAACTACATCAACGAGCGGTACGGCGACCACCCGGCGTACTTCCGGGACGCGGAGCGCGACAACAGCAACGCGTTCTACGTCTTCCAGAGCCTCGACGTGCCCGACTGGTCGGCCCTGGACCAGGTGACGGACAACAACATCGTCCTGGCCCAGACCACCGACACGTCGAAGATCGCGCACTTCAACGGCCTCTACACCTACGACGGCATCGCCGGCGCCACCGCTCCCGGCTGGAAGAACGCCGGGGACTACGCGCGGGCCAACGACCTGGTCTGGGCGCCCTCGGTGGCCCCCGGCTACATCGACGACCGCGCCGTACCCGGCAACACCACGCCCACCCTGGGCAGGGACAACGGCGCCGCGTACGACAGGCAGTGGAACAACGCGCTGGACCCGGCCATCGGCGGATCGCCCACCTGGGTCTCCGTCACCTCCTTCAACGAATGGCACGAGGGAAGCTCGATCGAACCCGCGTCGGGCAACCCGCCGGCCGGGCACGGCTACCAGACCTTCTCGGGCGCGTACGGGAAGATCGGGGCGGCCGCCGAGACCGCGTATCTCGACCGGACGCAGTACTGGGTGAACCAGTTCGAGGCCGCGCGAGCGGCCAGGCTGCGGTGAGAGCGGCCCGTGCCGGGTGAGGGTCAACCCCGGTCCGGGCGGTGAGGCAGCGGGCCCGGTACGGCGAACCCGCCGTACCGGGCCTTCTGTTGTGGGTGTAAAGGTGTGTGCGGGTACGGGGCTACCGCTCGGCCTCCCAGGTGACCGTCGTACCGCCCTCGCCGCCGTCCTCGCGCCGCCCGTCGTCCGTGACCACCAGACGCACCCCGGCCCGGCCGTCCGGCAGCCGTGCCGCCGCGTCGACGGTCACCTCGATCGATGTCACCCCCGGCCGCCGGTGCGCGGCGGCCAGCGCGCCGCGCAGCGTGGCCAGCAGCCCCGCGTGCAGCGGATCTTCCACGAGGGTGTCGACAGCCCCGTCGAAGTGCACGGACGGCTGGAAACCCAGCAGGACGGCCGCGCCCGCCGTCTCCCGCAGCACCTTGCCGCGCAGGCCCGTCGGAGCGTCGGCGGGCGGCTGCTGGAGGGCGAAGATCGTGGTCCGCACCTCCTGGATCGTGGAGTCCAGTTCGTCCACGGCGTGGCCGAGCAGGCGGGACAGCTCCGCGTCGTCGGTGCGCCGGCGGGTCGACTCCAGCATCATCATGGTGGCGAACAGCCGCTGTACGACGAGGTCGTGCAGGTCGCGGGCGATCCGGTCGCGGTCCTCGTAGACCGCCAGCCGCTCGCGGTTGTGCTGCGCGTCGGCGAGTACCAGCGCGAGCGCGGCCTGGGAGGCGAACTGGGTGGCCAGCAGCCGCTCCACAGGGGTGTACGGGCGTCCGCCGCGCCTGCGCGGGAGGGCGAGGGTGCCGATCAGCCGGCCGCCGCTCTGGAGGGGCAGCATCATGCTGGGGCCGAAGCGGCTCCGTACGTGGGTGGTCATCCGGGGATCGGTCGCCGAGTCGTCGATGTAGACCGGTTCGCCGCCGAGGAGTTGGGCCAGTACGGGCGCGCCGGGCGCGATGCTCGTCCCGACGATGTCGCCGGGGTCGTCCTGCGCGGAGGCGGCGACGATCTCCATGCCGCCCTCGCCGGTGGGCTGGAGCACCACGCCGGCGGCGGCTCCCGCCAGGATCCGCGCGGACTTCGCGAGCGTCGTCAGCGCCTCCGCGGCGGACTCGCCGCCGAGCAGCGCGGTCGTGACGGCGGCGGCGCCCTCGATCCACCGGGCGCGCTGGCGGGCGGACCCGTACAGGCGCGCGTTGCCGATCGCGATCCCGGCCTGCGAGGCGAGCACCCGCAGCAGGGCGAGGTCCTCCTCGGTGAAGGGACCGTGCTCCTTGCGGGCCAGACAGAGATGACCGAGTACGTCGTTGTGCACCCGGACGGGGACGCCGAGGCTCAGCGGGCTGCCGGGGTGGCCGAGCAGCCCGGTGTGGCCGGTGGGGAGCCGGGTGATGCGACGGCGCTCGTCCTCGCTGAGCCCGTAGGAGAACAGCTCGGCGATCCGGCTCCGCCCGCGCTCGGGTCCCCGGCCGTGGGCGGGGCCGGCGAGCGCGAGCGCGCCGTAACGCGCGCCGGTGAGATCGGCGGCGCTGTCGACGACATGCTGGAGGGTGGAGGCGAGTTCCCCCTCGCTCCCGACGTCGAGAACGGCGTCCAGCAGCATGGGCAGCCGGGGTGCGACCCGCCGCGAGGGCTCCCGCCCGTCGCGGTCCTCTCCCTCCGGTCGTTCGTCGCCCGTCGTCACGTCACTCGGCGTGGGCCAGCGGATCGAGGACCAACGGCTGGATCTTGCCGTCCAGCATCGCGCCGAGACCGAGGATCGCGCAGACGTCCGGGCGCTCCGCGATGTGCACCGGCATGCCCGTCGCGTCGCGCACCATCTGGTCGAGCCCCGGCAGCAGCGCGCTGCCGCCGACCATCATGATCCCCGTGTCGGCGAGGTCGGCGACCAGGTCCGGCGGGCAGTCGCGCAGCACCTTGCCGATGCCGTCGAGCACGGCGGTCAGCGGTGTGTGGATGGCCTGCCGTACGGCGGCGGTGTCCACGAAGACCGACCGGGCGAGCCCCGTCGCCACGTCACGGCCGTGGATCTCCGTCGAGGTCGGCCCGTCCGGGGTGATGCCGTTGCCGCGCAGCGCCAGCTGGAGAGGGCGGACGGACTGGCTCGGGAGCATCAACTCGTGCTGGTGGCGCAGGTGCTGGATGACCGCGTGGTCGATGGCGTTGCCGCCGACCGGGACCCGCTGGGCCGTCACGATCGAACCGAGCGACAACACCGCGACCTGCGTCGTCGCAGCCCCGCACACCATGATCATGGTGGCGGTCGGCTTCTCCACGGGCAGCCCGCAGCCGACGGCGGCGGCGATGAGTGTGTCGACCAGCTCGACCCGGCGGGCGCCGAGACCGACCAGCGTCTCGACCGCCGCGCGCTGGGCGAGCGGGTCGCTGTCGTGCGGGGTGCACGCCGCAGCCCGCAGCCGGGGCTTGCGGCGCAGCTGGCGGCGGAGCTTCTCGCCGAGGAGGTTGCGGAGCATCCGCTGGGCCATCTCGATGTCCACGACGGTGCCGCCGCTCACGGGGCGGGTGACCCGGATGTAGTCCGGCGTACGGCCCGTCATCTGTTCGGCCAGGGCGCCGACGGCGATGAGCGCCCCGGTCCGGGTGTTCACTGCGGCGACACTCGGCTCGTCCACGACGAGCCCGGATCCCTTCACGAAGACCCGGGTCCTGGCGGCCCCGAGGTCGACGGCGACATGGCAACGGCGCAACTGCTCAAGGCTGACGGTCACGGCGGGTTCTTCTCCCGGGAGCGCTGAGGTGGATCACCGGCGGGCGGCCGGTCCTCTTCGCATCGTGGCCGCGGGAGGGGCGGTGCGCGCGCTGGGTTGCGCCGGCCGGGCGTACGGGAGCCGCCGCCGCACCGTGACACCGGGCCCTGACACCCCACCAGGAAACGCGGGCCTCAGTGACCGTATCTACGGCGCCGGCGACCAGCGCTGGAGCAGGCCCCACGTGAACTCCGCCACGCACGGCCCGGTTCCGGGTACGTCGAACGCGAGCCCCCAGCGCGTCGGCGCCGTCCCCTCCAGCGGTCTGGCCGGCGCGAACGCGCGGGCGACCTCGTCGACCGTGCAGGACCAGGGGCGCAGATCCTCCGCAGTACGCGGCTCGGGCCCCGGCTCGCCCGGCGCCCGGACCAGCCACTCGTTCCACACACCTCCGCCCGGCGCCGCCGTCACCTCGAAACGGAGGGTGGGCCAGAGCGGTACGGGCCACAGCAGCACCTCGCACGCCAGATCACCGATCTGCCGGGGAAACGTCGCGTCCGGCGCGCCCAGCACCGAGCGGTAGCGCGACAGCGTGCCGCGGGCGCGCGGGGAGCGGACCATCGCCTGCCAGCGACGGTTGGCCTCCCTCATCTCGGCGAGCGACGCGCCCAGTTCACGCCGTGCGTCCTCGACCAGTCCGGGCTGGTGGTCGGCCATCCTGCGCAGCAGTACGAGCTGGAAGTCGCGCGGCCCGAACGGCCGGGAACGCCCGTCCGCTCCGGCTGATGTCGTGGCATTCATAGCGACATCGTGCCCCTTCGGGGCAGGTCGGGCGGCAAAATCACGGAACGGCCAACTCCGCACAAGATCTTCACGAGAGAGGTGCCCGAGTGAGGTTCCGTAGGATTATCTTCAGGGCGCCATGGACTACTGCCATCACTGCCGGCGGCACCTCAACGGCGCCCTGGCGTGCGCCGGGTGCGGTACGCCCGCCGAGGAGCTACGGCTCCACGATCCCGCCCCGCACGAGGCCGAGGTGGTCCTTGCCGCGCCCGACCACAGCGACGAGCCGGTCGTCGGCGCACGTCGTCAGCGCGGCTCCCGCAAGCGCAAGATGTCCCGGCGTGAGCGCCGGCAGCTACGCGCGGAGCGTGGCGCCGGTACCCACCGGCGCAGAGGCCGCACCGTGCTGGTCGTCGTCATGAGCCTGGTCCTCGCGGTCGGCGCGCTGAGCCTGGCCGAGCTGGCGCTGGAATCGTCCGGCGACGACGGTGACGCCACCTCCGTCCAGGAGGACAGGGCCATCGAGGTCGACGGCGGCCCGCCGCCGTCAGGCCCGCCGAAACCCAAGGACCCGGGCCCCGTGGAGGGCACGCCCTCCGGGTCCGCCGGTTCCGCGCGCCCCGGTGGCGGAAACGGTTCGCCGGACCCGTCGGGATCGGGCACCGGTACCGGTCCTTCGGACGGGGAGTCCCCGTCGGCGACGGATTCGCCCGATCCGAGCGACACGCCGGACGACCCCGGCAAGCCCACGGGCTCCACCAGCCCCACGGGCGGTTCTAGCTCCCCCGGGAAACCGGATCAGCCGTCCGCGCCGCAGCCCTCCACCAGCACGACGCCGCCGGAGGAAGAAGAGGACGACTGCGTCCTGTGGATCATCTGCGTCTGACGCGTCTGACGTCTCTCACACGGCTCACGTATCTCATGCATCTCACGCATCCCGTGGAGCCCACTCGTCCGACGCGTCGTCGCCCAGCATCCGCCGCAGCAGATCGCGCAGCACCGTCCGCTCCTCCACCGAAAGGTCCGCCAGCGGTTCGCGCGCGAAGTTGAGGCCGTCCCGCAGCTCCCGCGCCGTCTGCCGCCCCTTCTCGGTGGGCGCGGCCAGCTTCACCCGCCGGTCCGAGGGGTCGGGGCGCCGCTCCACGAGGCCGCGCGTCTCCAGCCGGTCCACGATTCCCGTGACGTTCGACGGCTCGCACTTCAGCTTCTGCGCGATCCGGCGCATCGGCATGGGCCGGAGGGAGAGCAGCCCCAGCACGCGCGCCTGCGCGCCCGTGAGCGAGTGCTCGGCGGCGGCGTGCTCGTACTCGTCGTAGTACCGGGCCACCACCGTGCCGATGAGTTCGACGACTTCGAGGGTCAAGGGGTCCCTGTGCTCAGTGGCCATAGTCACCATCGTACTCGTTTGCTTGACAACGTGAAATATTGACAAGCATGATTGTTTCAGGAAGTGAAGCTTTAATCGAGGAGGCACCGCATCCATGACCGCTCTTCCCGCGTCCGGCCGCGAATGGCATCTCGTCGCCCGCCCGCACGGCTGGCCGAAGTCCACGGACTTCGCCCTGCGTGAGGCCCCGGTGACGGAGCCGGACGAGGGCGGCGTCCTCGTCCGCAACAAGCACTTCTCGGTCGATCCCTACATGCGGGGGCGGATGAACGACGTGAAGTCCTACACCCCGCCGTACGAGCTCGACCACCCCATGGACGGTGCGGCCGTCGGCGAGGTCATCGCCTCCCGCGCCGAGGGCCTCGCGGTCGGCGACCATGTGGTGCACCGGCTCGGCTGGCGGGAGTACGCGCAGATGCCGGCCATGTACGCCACCAAGGTCGACGGGTCGCTCGCGCCGCTGAGCGCCTTCCTCGGTGTCCTCGGCATGACGGGCCTCACCGCCTACGCGGGGCTCTTCGAGACCGCCTCCTTCAAGGAGGGCGACGCCGTGTTCGTCTCCGGAGCCGCAGGCGCCGTCGGCAGCCAGGTGGGCCAGCTGGCCCGGATCAAGGGCGCGTCGCGCGTCATAGGCTCGGCGGGATCCGACGACAAGGTCAAGCTTCTTACGGAGGAGTACGGCTTCGACGCCGCCTTCAACTACAAGAACGGCTCCATCAGGGAGCAGCTCAAGCAAGCCGCGCCCGACGGCATCGACGTCTACTTCGAGAACGTCGGGGGAGAGCACCTCGAAGCGGCGCTCTCCTCGTTCAACGTGCACGGCCGCGCCACCATCTGCGGGATGATCTCGCAGTACAACAGCACCGAGGCGACCCCCGCGCCGCGCAACCTCGCCCTGGTCATCGGCAAGCGGCTGCGCCTCCAGGGCATGCTCACCACCGATCACCGCGCGCTCATGCCGCGGTTCGTCGAGGACGTCTCCGGCTGGCTGGCATCCGGCGAGCTCAAGTACCGCGAAACGACCGTCGAGGGCATCGAGAACGGCTTCGACGCCTTCCTCGGGCTCCTGCGCGGCGAGAACACCGGAAAGATGATCGTCACACTCAACTGACCCTTACCCGCTAGGCTCTCAGCAGGCCGTCGTGGTCCGTGGGCGCGAGCCGCGGCGTACAGAGAAGAAGGAACCCCCAATGACCATCCAGCAGATAGCCCCCCTCTACACCGCCGTCGCCACCGCGGAGAACGGCCGTGACGGCCGCGTCTCCACGGACGACGGGAAGCTCGACGTCGTCGTCAACCCGCCCAAGGAGATGGGCGGCAGCGGCGCCGGTACGAACCCGGAGCAGCTCTTCGCCGCCGGCTACAGCGCGTGCTTCCAGGGCGCGCTCGGCGTCGTCGCCCGCCGGGAGAAGGCCGACATCTCCGGCTCGACCGTGACCGCCAAGGTCAGCATCGGCAAGACCGACGGCGGCGGCTTCGGACTCGCGGTCGAACTGACCGCCTCCATCCCGAACGTGGACGCCGCCACCGCGCGGGACCTCCTGGAGAAGGCGCACCAGGTGTGCCCGTACTCCAACGCCACGCGCGGCAACATCGAGGTCGAGCTGTCCGTCGTCTGACCGCACGACCGCCCCATCCGTGACGAAGGGCCGCACCCCGAGAGAGGGGTGCGGCCCTTCGCGTGCGGGCGACGCCGTACGTACGCGGCCCGAACGCGCCTCCTACGGAAGGCGGTTCAGCAGCGCCCTGCCCACCTGGGCGAACGCGCCCTTCGGGTGGTCGCGGAAGAGCGGCTCGGTGCCGAAGAGCGTGACCGGCGTACCCGCCGCCGATGTACCGCTCACGATCGCCGCCTGTCCCGCCGCGGCCTGCGGACCGCCGGCGCCCGACTCGTCCGCGCGCCAGTGGCCCGAGACGAGCGGGTTGCCGCCGCCGTACGACTGCTCCGTACGCACGCCCTTGCCGAGCCCGGTGAACCAGAGCGGCGAGTAGACGAACGAGTGGGGCTGGGTGCCGCCGGTGACCGGTCCCGGCGTGTTGACCACCCGCACCACGCCGTTGGCGCTCCCGTTGCCCCGTACCGGTGTGGCCGTCAGCAGCGCGGCCTCCGCGTTGAACGCCGCGCCGCCGGAGCCGAGCGCCACCACGGGCGCGCCCCCGGCGAGGAACTCGGCCAGCGCCGCGCGGGCGCTGTCGTTCAGCCCCGCGTGACTCAGCCCCGTCGACACGTACAGCGCGTCGGCCTTCGACCAGTCGAAGCCCCCGTTCGCCGTCGCCGTCGATACGGGCAGCACCTCGAAGCCCATCTCGCGCAGCGCGAACAGCTCGCCCGAGTTCACGGCCGCCGCGACCGTCGTACGGCGCAGCGCCGCGACGCCCTTGTCCTTCGTGGCCGTGAAGACGACGCCGTACCGGTCGGCCAGGATCTCGGCCTTCCGGCGGGCCGACGACGGCACGATCGCCGCGCCGTCCGCCGTCCTGCGCACCTTCACACCCTGCGCGAGCAGGGAGTTGACGGCGGCGAACTCCTTCGGGTCGTCCAGCCGCAGCTTCAGGTCGCCGCCGCGGGCCACCGAGCCGACCGGGGACGCCGCGGTCACGGCCCGCCCGGCGAAGTCCAGTTGGCCGCGCTGGACCTTGGTGACGTCCGCGCCCCACAGCAGCCCGAGGCTCCAGCCCGAGATGTCGTACATCGACGACACGTCGGCGCTGATGTCGCGGCCCTCGCTCAGGATGACGTTGGCGATACCGCGCTTGGCCTGCTTCATGTCGACCACGTAGGAGCCGGCCGGGTAGGTGCGGCCCGCCAACTTGAAACTCTTACGGGCCTGTTCGACCCTCACGTCGTTGGCGACGAGGTGGTCGACGAGCCGGGCGGCGGCCGGTGCCGACCGCTGGCCGCCGCCCGCCGGGATCACGTACGCGCGCGGGAAGTCGGTCGTGTAGATGTCCTCAGGACCGATGCCGGGCACACCGGGCACCGTCTCCTCGGAGATGACCCGCTGCTTCTCGCCCGCGACGCCGCGCCGGAACGTCTCGATCTGGTCGGCGATCAGCGTCTCGCGGTTCTCCCGCGCGAAGTCGAGCGTCGAGCGCATCGCGGCGCCCGCGACAGCGGTGTTGATCCCGGACCTGCGGCGCAGCTCCTCGACGGGGAGGTTGTTGTAGTCGTTGTTGTTGACCCGCATCGGGATCTCGACCGTGTGCGAGGCGACCGCGCCCTGGAACGCCATGTACTGCGGCGTGAAGATCGGCGGCCAGTCGTCCCAGCCCTCCTCCTGGTCCCGGAACGGGATGACCGGTGGCTGGACGCCGTCCCTCCCGGCCGTGTAGCCGAGGTCGTTGACCGCTTTCTCCATACCGAGGGCGTTGGCGTAGGAGTTCTTGAGGAACAGGTCGTACTCGTAGTTCTCGCCGTGCGGCGGTGTCGTCGGCTCGATGAGTGTGCCGTTGACGTACCCGTGCAGGTCGAGCATGACCGCGGGCTGCTTGTCGACGGCTATCTGCCGGATCGCGCGCGCCTCCGGCTGCGAGGCGGTGATGAAGTCACGGTTGAGGTCCAAGCCGTTGCCGTTGGCGCGGGTTCCGGCTATCCGGCCGTCGGGGTTGGCCGTGACGTTGAGATGGATCCGGCTGGTGGCGAGCAGCTTCCTCGTGTCGCCGTCCTTGGCCTTCGCCAGCTCCTCGATGAGCTTCAGGGCCGCGTCCGTGCCCTCCCACTCATTGCCGTGGATGTTGTTGTTGATGAAGACGGGGGTCTTGTAACTCTCCTTGATACGGCGGTCCTTGGCGGCCGACGCGGGGGAGCTCTCGATGCGCTCGCGCATCCGCTCCTGCTCGGCAACCTCCTTCGCGCTCTCCGGCGCCGTGACCGTGACGAGGTACAGGTCGTGCCCGGCGGCCGACCGGCCGGTGACCTCGACGCTCACCCGATTGCCCAGCTCCTGGAGGGCGTTGAGGCGCGGGGCGAGCGAGTGGTACGGCGCCAGGCCCAGCTTGATGGCCTTGTCGGCCGGGTTCTCGGGCACCGTGTCGAGGACGGTACGGCGCGGGTAGCCGCCCTCCTTGCGCAGCCCGGGGGAGGTCGTGCCCACCGACGAGAGCGCGGCGGCACCCGCCGACGGCAGCGCGGACGATGCCACGCGGCTGTCCGTGGCGCCGCCGTCCCGCACCGGGTGCGACGACCGGTCGCCGCCCGCGCCGGGGACGGCGGTCGCGGGAAGGGGCGAGAGCATCAGTGCCGCGGTGGCGGTGGCGGTGGCGAGCAGGACGGGTCTGGGCATCCCCATGCGGATGTACCTCCGGGTCGTGCGGCGGCGATCGTTCGGTTCAATAGGCAGGTCATACCGGTTGAACGTGTCAACAACAAGAGCTACTCGCAGCCTCGTTGGTCCCGGGCGCCTCATGGAATCGAACGGGAACCACCGCGAAACAGCCCCGGAACAAGGCCGATAGGGTGGTCTTATGCGTGATCTCGGTGTGGGCTTCGGGTACTTGGTGAAGGGCCAGCGCTGGGTCGGCGCGCACGGCAGATGGCTCGGCTTCGGGCTGCTGCCCGGCCTGGTGACCCTCGTGCTGTACGCGGCGGCGCTCGTCGGCCTGTTCTACGGCGCCGACGATCTGACGACATGGGCGACGCCCTTCGCCGACGACTGGTCATCGCCGTGGCAGGGGCTGTTCCGCGGTTTCCTCACCGTGCTGTTCATCGCGCTCGCGCTGTTCCTCGCCGTGATCACCTTCACGGCCGTGACACTGCTGGTCGGGCAGCCCTTCTACGAATCGCTCTCCGAGGCCGTGGACCGGTCGGAGGGCGGTGACGTACCCGAGTCGGGTCTGCCGCTCTGGCGCGAACTGTGGATCTCCGCGCGGGACAGCCTGCGGATCCTGGCACGGGTGGTGCTGTACGGGGTCGTGCTCTTCGCTCTCGGGTTCATCCCCGTCATCGGCCAGACGGTCGTCCCCGTACTGGGCTTCTGCGTCTCCGGCTTCTTCCTCTGCGAGGAACTCACCGCGGTCGCGATGCAGCGGCGAGGCATCGAACTGAAGCAACGGCTCGCGCTGTTGCGGGGCCGCCGGCTGCTCACGCTGGGCTTCGGCGTCCCGCTGACGCTCGCCTTCCTGGTCCCGTTCGTCGCGGTGTTCCTGATGCCGGGCGCGGTGGCGGGAGCGACGCTGATGGCCCGCGAACTGACCGGCGAGGACGCCGAGGGCGGGCGGCCGGGTCCCGGTGCCCCTGCGGCGGCGCCGAGCCTCAACACGCCCCCGCCGCAGCCCGGTTCAAGCCCTGCGGACGCCCCGCGCGAGTGGTGAAGGACCGGCTCACCGGAGCTGATGAGCCGGCCCTGCTGAGCGACCCGAGTCCTACGACTCCTCCACCGCCACGCGCACGATCGTCCGCAACTGCGCGGTGATGTCCAGCCTGTTCTGTACGAAGACCGGATCCGACACCGTCCCGGTGGCCGGGTTGGTGTTGCCGGGGCCGAATTCGAGGACCGGCGTGTGGACATGGCCGCCCGGGATCTCCAGCCCGAGCCGGTCGCGCAGCAGCGTCGCCCGGTAGGCGATCTCGTTCGACAGATAGTCCCCGCCGCCTCCGGCACGGGCCGCCGAGCCGGGCGTCGGCCCGTCCGGCCGTACGACGGGGGCGGTGCCGCCCGCCGGGATCTCGGTCACCGACGTGTTGTCGTACACCGGGAAGCGCCCCGTGCCGGCCGCCACGATGCCCGCGTAGGGAAGCGTGGTCCGCGTCCACTGCGGCTGCGTCGCCGGGTCCTTCACCGGTACGAGCCCGGTCTCGGACAGGTTCTCGTTGTCCCCGAAGCCGCCCCGCCAGGCGCCGTTGTACCGCTCCACGTCGATACGCCCCACCCGCCCCTGACTGACCGTCATGAACAGGTCGGCGCGCGGCAGCACCCGGCGCAGGGCGCGTTCGACCATGCCGTCGGCGAAGTCGCCCCAGCGGACCGGGAACACGGCGGTCTCGACGCGCGCGGGCCCGTCGGCCGTCGGGATCACCGTGCCGTCCAGCGCGAGCGCGACCGCCCCGGACGGGTTGCTGATCCGGATGTCCCTGTCCAGCGTGAACGGGTCGAAGCCGGTCACCACGATCCGCTTGACGCCCTTCGCCCGGTCGGCGCCGCCGAAGTCCATCGAGTCCTGGCCGCGCGACGCCCTCTCCAGCCGCTCCAGGAGCCGTACACCCGCGGCCTCCGAGAGCCCCGACTCCGCGTGCCACGCGCGCAGTTCACGGGTCATGCCCAGCCGCGCCCAGTACAGCGGCCGGTCGTCGTCCCGGCTCAGTTCACCACCCGCCGGGCCCCGCCCCTGTGCCCGGTCCACCGCTCGCTGCCAGAGCCGTTCGCCATGCCGTACGGCGGCGCGCTCGGCCTGTGCGTACGAGCCGGCGCCGCGCAGGGACTTCGCGAACTCCGGCGCGACCTCGTCGAAGCCGCTGTCGTCGAGTATCTGGCGCGGTACGGCCCCGTCGAGACGCCGCTCCTCGACGGTAACCGCCGGAGCGGCGGCGGCCGGCCCGGCGGCCGTGGCACCTGACGGAGTCACCACGGCGACCAGAGCGGCCGACGCGAGCAGGACGAGCCCCAGGGGGTGTCTTGCCGATCTTGCCGGGCTCGCGGTCCCTGGTGCCGCGCCTCGCCGCGTTGTCGTCGGTCGCCAACGCTCCGCGTTGTCTCCCTCCTCCGCCTTGCGATCCACGCCACCAGACCCCGCTCCCTGATCCGGCCTGACCGACAAGACACCCCCTAGCGGATGCCGGACACGCGGCCGGCCCGCCGTGTTGCTGTTGGTGCGCACGAGTCTCACGGGAGTCCTTCCTTCGGGTGGCGGAAGTATCACCTCCGCACCCCGCCGATGGCTACGGCGCCTCAACACCCGTGCGTGCTCCTACCGTTCGGGTCCGTCCGCGCCACCCCGCAGCAGTGTCACGAACGCCCGGAAAGCCTCCGGCATGTCCACCTCGTCCGGCGCCAGCAGCCACTGGTACTGGAGCCCGTCCATCACGGCCACCAGCAGCGGCGCCGTCTGTTCCGGGGTGAGGCCGCTCGGCAGCCGGTCGCCGAACTCGTCGCGCAGCACGCCCGCCATGTTGCCCCGCACCTGGACATAGCGGCGGGTGAAGAACTCCCCGGCCGGATGACCCTCCGTCACACTCTCGCCGAGCAGCGCCGAGAACGTCTGCACGATGCCGGGCCGCATCGCGTTGTAGTCGACCATCGACGTCAGCAGCTCCAGCCGCCAGCCGTCCGCGCCCCGGCTGCCGCCCCCGGTGTCCCACTGGTCGCGCTCGTCCATGACGGCGAGGAGCAGCGCGTCCTTCGTGGGGAAGTAGTGGAGCAGCCCCTGCTGGGTGAGGCCCACGCGCTCCGCCACCGCGCCCAACGTCGCGCCCCGGTAGCCGCGTTCGGCGATCACCTCGATGGCGGCGCGGAGAATCTCCGCCCGCCGCTCCGTGCTTCTGGCCCTCGCCATCCCACCGGTCCTCATCTCTCGCACCTGTCCGCTCACCGGCCGTCGTCTCCGGACCGTACACGAGTAACGAACCGATAACGAAGCCTACCCGCCTACAGAATTGCGGGTCACCATGTAACCCGTCCGCACGAACGCAGGGCACTGACGAGGAGGTACCGCCGTGACCGGCGCACCCATCACCGCGGCCGACCAGGCACGCGAAGCCGCCGTCGAGGCGGCGCTCGGCAAGCTGGCTCTGGACGACAAGGCGCGGCTGCTCGCAGGGCAGGACAACTGGTCGCTTCCCGCGCTCCCGGAGATCGGGCTGGCCTCCCTCGTCATGTCCGACGGCCCGATCGGTGTCCGGGGCGTGCGCTGGACCGCCGACGACCCGTCGGTCGCCCTCCCGTCGCCCACCGCGCTCGCTGCCACCTGGGATCCCGAACTGGCCCGCAGGGCAGGCCGGTTGCTCGCCCAGGAGGCCCGCCGCAAGGGTGTGCACGTCCTCCTCGCGCCGACCGTCAATCTGCACCGGTCCCCGCTGGGCGGACGCCACTTCGAGGCGTACAGCGAAGACCCGTACCTCACCGGCGAGATCGGCACCGGCTATGTCCTGGGCGTCCAGGACGGCGGCGTCGGCACGACCGTCAAGCACTTCGTCGCCAACGACGCCGAGACCGACCGCTTCACCGTCGACAACGTCGTCGCCCCGCGCCCGCTGCGTGAGCTCTACCTCGCCCCGTTCGAGGCCATCGTCAAGAACGCCCACCCCTGGGGCATCATGGCCGCCTACAACCGGGTCAACGGGGACTCGATGACCGAGCACCGCCATCTCCAGAAGGAAGTCCTGCGTGGCGAGTGGGGATTCGACGGCTATATCGTCTCCGACTGGCTCGCCGCCCGCTCCACCACCGGCGCGATCCTCGGCGGCCTCGACGTCGCGATGCCGGGCCCCAAGACCGTCTACGGCCCCGCGCTCGCCGCCGCCGTCCGGGCCGGCGAGGTCGAGGAGTCCCTCGTCGACGACGCCGTACGCAACGTGCTGAGGCTCGCCGCCCGCGTCGGCGCCCTCGACAACGCGCCCGCCGTCGTCCCCGCGTCCGCACTGCCCGCGACCCTCGACGGCGACGCGCTGTCCCGCGAGGTCGCGCGCCGCTCCTTCGTCCTCGTACGCAACGAGGTACGTGACGGACACCCCGCCCTGCCGCTGGACCCGGAGAGGACCCGCACCGTGGCGCTCAGCGGCGCCGCCGCCCGCGACGCCCGGATCCTCGGCGGCGGCTCGGCCCATGTCTTCCCGCCGCACACCGTCTCGCCGCTCGACGGCCTGACCGCCGCGCTGCCCGAAGGCGCCCTCAGCTACCGCGTCGGCGCCGACCCCAGCGACCAACTCGCCGTCGCCGAGAAGGGATTCACGCTGCGAGCGGTCTGCCGCGCCGCCGACGGACGCGAGCTCGGCACCACCGATCTCCCCTCCGGCATGGTCCAGTGGGTCGGCGTCGACCTGCCCGACGGTGTGACATACGACGAACTGCACACCGTCGAGTTCACCGGCACCTTCACCCCGCGCGAGAGCGGCGACCACACCTTCGGCACCCGCGGCATCGGCCCCCTCGTCCTGACCGTCGAGGGAGAGAAGGTCTGGGCGGGCGAGGAAGGGCTCGGCGACAGCACCGACCCGTTCAACGCGTTCTTCGGCGAACGCCTGGAACGGGCACAAGTCACCCTCATCGAGGGCCAGACCGTCGACGTCTCGCTCCATCTGACCGTGCCCAGGCTGCCCGGCGCCCCGATGGACGCCGTCGCATTCTCGCTGCTCCACCTCGGCCCGCGGCGCGACCCCGAGGACCTGATCGCCGAGGCCGTCGACGCTGCCAGGGAGGCGGACACCGCCGTTGTCGTGGTCGCCACCACCACGGCCGTCGAGTCCGAAGGCTTCGACCGTACGAGCCTGGAACTGCCCGGACATCAGAACGCGCTCGTCGCGGCCGTCGCCGCCGTCAACCCCAACACCGTCGTGGTCGTGAACACCGGCTCACCGGTCGAGATGCCGTGGCGCGAGGACGTGGCCGCCGTACTGCTCAGCTGGTTCCCCGGCCAGGAGGGCGGCGCCGCGCTCGCCGACGTCCTCACCGGCTCCGATGAGCCCGGCGGCCGGCTCACCACCACCTGGCCGGTCGCCCTCGCCGACGTGCCCGTCACGGACACCACTCCGGACGCGGGCCAACTGCACTACACCGAGGGCGTGTTCATCGGTTACCGCGCCTGGGAACGGGCCGGCGCGACCCCCGCGTACCCCTTCGGCCACGGCCTCGGCTACACCGACTGGGAGTACGAG
The DNA here is from genome assembly GCF_036248275.1 of Streptomyces sp. NBC_01716. Taxonomy (NCBI): domain Bacteria; kingdom Bacillati; phylum Actinomycetota; class Actinomycetes; order Kitasatosporales; family Streptomycetaceae; genus Streptomyces; species Streptomyces sp. NBC_01716. The sequence goes on from NZ_CP109181.1 coordinate 6,215,584, forward strand.
ACGCTGGACGCCACCACCGAGCGGGCCACCGTACGGCTGCGCAACACCGGCGAACGACCCGGCCGCGAGACCGTCCAGATCTATCTCGCGCCCGTCCCCGGCGACGCGCCGCACGCACCGGACGCGCCCGAGCGCCCGGCGCGCTGGCTGGCCGGATTCGCCTCGGCCGAGGCGGGCCCCGGCGAGAGCGTCGAGGTGACGGTCCCGCTCAGGGCCCGCGCCTTCGAGATCTGGGACGAGGCGGCGAACGGCTGGACGGCCGTCCCCGGCGCGTACGAGATCCAGGCGGGCCGCTCGCTCACCGACGGCAGGCTGACCGCCAGGGTCCACCGCTGACGGACATTCGCCCTCAGGTGCCGGACGGGCCCACGGCCCGTCCGGCCGAGAACCCGTACGTCGTCGCCGAGGTGAACACCTCGCCCGGCCGCAGCACCGTGCTGGGGAAGTCGGGCCGGTTCGGCGAGTCGGGGAAGTGCTGGGTCTCCAGCGCGATGCCCTCGCCGGGCCGGAAAGGCCCCGCGTCGAAGTGGTCACCGGTGTACAGCTGCATGCCCGGTTCGGTCGTCGTCACCGTCAACACCCGCCCCGACGCGGGGTCGTACAGCTCCGCCGCGACCGGGGTCCCCGAACTCCCCTGATCCAGCACGAAGTTGTCGTCGTACCCCGACCCCACCTTGCGCGGCTCACGGAAGTCGAAACGGGTCCCGGCGACCGGCGCGGGCGGACCCGTCGGCACCGAGTCGCCGTCCAGCGGCGTGATATGGCCGGCCGCGATCCGCAGCACATGACCACCGGCGCCGCCACTGCCCGCGCCGCTCAGATTCCAGTAGGAGTGATTCGTAAGATTGACCACCGTCGGCGCGTCCGTCACCGCCCGGTAGTCGATCCGCAGCGCACCGTCCGCGGCCAGCGCGTACGTCGCTGCGAGCTCCAGCCGGCCGGGGAAGCCCTCCTCGCCGTCCGAGCTCACCAGCGACAGCCGTACGCCGTGCCCGTCCGCCGCCGGCTCCGCGTCCCACACGCGCTTGTCGAAGCCGCGCTCACCGCCGTGCAGACAGTTGGGGCCGTTGTTGCGCGGCAGCCGGTACGTCCGCCCGTCCAGCGTGAACGTCCCGCCCGCGATGCGGTTCGCGTACCGGCCGATGAGCGCGCCGAAGTACGGCGAAGGGCAGTCGACGTAGCCCGCGACATCATCGAACCCGAGCACCACGTTCGCGAGGGCGCCCTCGCTGTCCGGCACCTCGACGGACTGGAGGATCCCGCCGTAGGTGAGCACCTTCACCCGTACACCGGCCCGCTCCAGGACCCAGCGGTGGACCGGCGTCCCGTCGGGTGCCGCACCGACGCGCTCGGTCATGGTCATGTCGTCCACGATCGCCGACCCTACGCCGGGGGGTCGGCCGCGACGACGTTGCGGTAGGCGATGTCCGCCAGCTTGCCCTGCCCGTTCTTGCTCGGATGGAACCAGTCCCACGCGCTCAACTGGTCACCCGCGAACCGGTAGTCGAAGACCGCCCCGCCGTCGTAACGGCAGCGCAGATCCTTCGCGCACACGTCCCTGAGCACCTTGTTGTACGCCACAACCCGCGCCTGCACCGTCGACCGCCGCTTCTGCGCCGCGGCGTCCATGTCCTGCGAGTCGCCCAGCATCGACGAGCAGATCCCCAGCTTCCAGATCTGCCGGCCCAGCGGATTCTCCCGGCCCTCGGACCAGAGCCGCTTGAGGTCGGGCACGCTCGCCACGTACACCTGCGTCTTGGGAGCCTTCGCGCGCAGCCGGCGCATCGACTCCTCGAACGACGCGCGGAACTCGTCCACCGGCGTCATCAGCGCCGCCTCGTCCTTGCACGCGTCGTTGGCGCCCATCATGACCGTGACCAGCTCCGGCCGGTGCACGGCCGCCTTCGCCATCTGCTGGGCCAGATCGCCGACGGTGGCGCCCGTGCGCGCGTAGTTCCAGCTGTTCTCCGCGACGGCCTGCTTGCCGAGCAGCCGCAGCGCGAGGCTGCGCACCTGGTCGTCCGAGCCGGTCGACCAGGACACCTCGGGGCAGTCGCTCAGCACGCCGCAGGCGTCGAAGCCGCGGGTGATGGAGTCGCCGACGGCCGCGATCGAGGTCGGACTGCGGTCCCAGACCGGCTTCGGCGGGGGTTGGCTTGTCTTCGCCTTCGTCCAGTCCGGATCGGCGCCGTCCGAGGACGTGCACCCCGAAAGCGCGACGACACCGACCAGCAGCCCGGCACAGGAGGCGGCGGCGCTCGCGTACGGTTTCCGGCGACGGGGGCGGGGGCCGTGGCCGCCCAGGCGTCGCCCGGCACGGCCCTGAGGGCTCTCCTGCATGCTGTGAACCCTCCGCGTGGGCGTCGTCATGCGTACGGCGGCGTCCTGGCGAGTGAAAGCTTCGCGTATATCGCGCCTGGGACCGACAGTACGGCACCCCGGTGCCCCCCGCGCAAGGTAGCTTTCAGGCGTCGAACCAAAGTCAACCGCGCCCCCCACGGCTCCGGTAAGTTACATCCCGTCACATGTTGCCCGTTTTGCGGGGTTTCACTCTCGATGCTGTTTACTGAGGCCGCTGGGCAAGGCGAACCTCGTCCCCACACTGGAGGTCACGGTGACCACACGTGGTGTTCTGTACGTGCACTCCGCGCCACGCGCGATGTGCCCCCACGTCGAATGGGCGGTGGCGGGCGTCCTCGGCGCCCGCGTCCAGCTCGACTGGATCCGGCAGCCCGCATCGCCCGGCACCTGGCGGTCCGAGTTCTCCTGGCAGGGCGAGGCCGGCACCGCGTCCAAGCTCGCCTCCGCGCTGCGCGGCTGGCGGATGCTGCGCTTCGAGGTGACCGCCGAGCCCAGCCCCACCGCCGAGGGCGAGCGCTACAGCGCCACCCCCGAACTCGGCATCTTCCACGCCGTCACCGGGATGCACGGCGACATCCTGGTCCCCGAGGACCGGCTGCGCGCCGCCCTCGCCCGGTCGCTGAGCGGTGAGACACAGCTGGAGGCCGAGGTCGCGAAGCTGCTCGGCAAGCCGTGGGACGACGAACTGGAGCCCTTCCGGTACGCGGGCGAGGGCGCCCCCGTGCGCTGGCTGCACCAGGTCGTCTGAGCCGGACCGTACGGGCGACGGTTACCGGCCCTGCGCCGCCGCCTTCTACGGTGGGCGCATGGCTGATCAACTCGAAGTAGCAGTGCTCGGCACGGGCATCATGGGCGCCGCGATGGCCCGTAATCTCTGCCGGAGCGGACACGCGGTCCGGGTCTGGAACCGTACCCGTGCGAAGGCCGAGCCGCTCGCGGCCGACGGGGCGCGGATCGCGGACACTCCGGCGGACGCCGTACGCGGCGCGGACATCGTCCTCACGATCCTGTACGACGGCGCCGCAGCCCTGGAGACGATGGCGGAGGCGGCCCCGGGGCTGCGGCCCGGCACGGTCTGGCTCCAGTCCACGACGGCGGGCCTCGACGGGCTCGTCCCCCTCGCCGAACTGGCCGCGGCCCACGGACTGGTCTTCTTCGACTCGCCCGTGCTGGGCACCAGGGGCCCCGCCGAGCAGGGGAAGCTCGTCGTACTCGCCGCAGGCCCCGAGGACGCCCGGGACGGCGTCACGTCCGTTCTGGACGCAGTCGGGGGCCGCACCATCTGGGTCGGCGACGACGGCGCGTCCGGGGCCGCGACCCGGCTCAAGCTCGTCTGCAACAGCTGGGCCCTGGCCCTCACTCACGCGACGGCGGAGGCACTGGCCCTGGCGAAGGGGCTCGGCGTCGACCCGCGGGACTTCCTGGCAGCCACGGAGGGCGGCGCGCTCGACTCCGGCTACCTCCGCGCCAAGTCGTCGGCGATCCTCGACGGCGACTACACCCCGAGCTTCGGTCTCACCACGGCCGTCAAGGACGCCCGCCTCGTCGTGGAGGCGGCGGAGGCGGCAGACGTACGTCTGGACGTCGCCGAGGCGGGCTGGCACCGCTTCACCCGGGCAGAGGCCCAGGGCCACGGCGACGAGGACATGGCGGCGACGTACTTCGCGAGCTTCGGGGACTGAGAGACCCGGAGACGACACGCCGGAGGCCCGGCTCCCGTGGAGGACGGGAGCCGGGCCTCCGGCGTGTCGGACTACTCGATCAGACCGAGCGGAACGCCAGCACCACGTTGTGGCCGCCGAAGCCGAACGAGTTGTTGATCGCCGAGATCGTGCCCTCGGGCAGCGCCCGTGCCTCGCCGCGCACGACGTCCGCGTCGACCTCCTCGTCCAGTTCGTCGACGTTGATCGTCGGCGGGGCCAGCCGGTGGTGCAGCGCGAGCACCGTCGCCACGGTCTCGATACCGCCGGCGCCGCCCAGCAGATGGCCGGTCATCGACTTCGTGCCGGAGACGGCGACATGGTCGAGGTCCTCGCCCAGGACCCGGCGCAGCGCCTTGATCTCCGCCACGTCACCCTGCGGCGTCGACGTGGCGTGCGCGTTCAGGTGAACGATCTCCGACGGCTTCACGCCGGTGTTGTCGAGCAGGTTCCGCATCGCCGCCGCGACCCCGCGGCCGGTCGGCTCCGGCTGCGCGATGTGGTGGCTGTCGGCGGACAGACCCTGGCCGAGCACCTCGCAGTAGACGCGTGCGCCGCGCGCCTGCGCGTGCTCGGCGGACTCCAGGACCACGACCCCCGCGCCCTCGCCGAGTACGAAGCCGTCACGGCCCTTGTCGTACGGGCGGGACGCCTTCGTGGGCTCGTCGTTGTTCTTCGACATCGCCATCATGTTGGCGAACGCGGCGACCGGCAGCGGGTGGATCGCCGCCTCCGTGCCGCCCGCCACCACGACGTCGGCGCGGCCGGTGCGGATCATCTCCACGGCGTAACCGATGGCCTCGGCGCCCGACGCGCACGCGGAGACCGGAGTGTGCACGCCGGCCTGGGCGTTCACCTCCAGACCGACGTTGGCGGACGGCCCGTTCGGCATCAGCATCGGCACGGTGTGCGGGGAGACGCGGCGTACGCCCTTCTCCTTGAGCACGTCGTACTGGTCGAGCAGGGTGGTCACGCCGCCGATGCCGGAGGCGATGACCGTGCCGAGACGTTCGGGGGCGATGTTCTCGTCCTCGCCGGCCTTGGCCTTGTAGCCCGCGTCGGCCCACGCCTCACGGGCCGCGATCAGCGCGAACTGCGCCGAGCGGTCGAGCTTGCGGGCGAGCGGGCGGGGCAGCACGTCCGCCGGATCGACCGCGGCGAGCGCGGCGATCCGGACGGGCAGTTCGGCGAAGCGCTCGCTTTCGAGGGGCTTGACGCCCGAGCGGCCGGCGAGCAGGCCCTCCCAGGTCGATGCGCTGTCGCCACCCAGCGGTGTGGTTGCGCCGATACCGGTGACGACCACGGTGCGATTGGTCGGGCTCACTGGAATTCTTTCTCCACGTGTAGAGGGTGCGGAATTTGTACGGCGCCACCACCGGGTGGCGTCAGCCGCGCGACCTGGATCAGGCCTGGTGCTTCGTGATGTAGTCGGCGGCGTCGCCGACGGTCTTCAGGTTCTTGACGTCGTCGTCCGGGATCTTCACGTCGAAGCGCTCCTCGGCGGCGACGACGACCTCGACCATGGACAGCGAGTCGACGTCCAGGTCGTCGGTGAAGGACTTGTCCAGCTGGACGTCCTCGACCGGGATGCCGGCGATCTCGTTCACGATCTCCGCGAGACCCTTGACGATCTCTTCCTGAGTGGCGGCCATGTGGGCGCTCCTTCGATATTCAGCGTGAGCAGAGGGATTTGTACAAGCACGGTCCGGAAAGATCCGGTGTGCCTAGGGGAGGGTAACGACCGTCGCGGCGTACACGAGACCCGCCCCGAAGCCGATGACGAGCGCCGTGTCGCCGCTCTTCGCCTGACCGGTCGCCAGAAGCCGCTCCATCGCGAGCGGGATCGAGGCGGCCGACGTGTTGCCGGTGGTCTCCACGTCCCGGGCGACCGTGACGTGTTCAGGCAGCTTCAGAGTCTTCACCATCGAGTCGATGATCCGCATGTTGGCCTGGTGCGGAATGAAGACGTCCAGGTCCTCCGAGGTGATCCCGGCCGCGTCGAGGGCCTGTTGGGCGACCTTCGCCATCTCGAAGACGGCCCAGCGGAACACCGCCTGGCCTTCCTGGGTAAGGGCGGGGAACCGCTCCACCGTCCCCTTGCGGTAGTCGTCCCACGGTACCGTCTGCATGATCGTGTTCGACTTGTCGCCCTCGGAACCCCAGACCGTCGGACCGATCTGCGGCTCCTGTGCCGGGCCGACGACGACCGCGCCCGCGCCGTCGCCGAACAGGAAGGCGGTGGCGCGGTCTTCGAGGTCGGTGAGGTCCGACAGCCGCTCCACGCCGATCACCAGGACGTACTCCGCCGAGCCCTCGACGATCATGCCCTTGGCGAGCGTCAGCCCGTAACCGAAGCCCGCGCAGCCCGCCGAGATGTCGAACGCGGCCGGCTTGCCCGCGCCGATCCGGTCGGCGATCTCCGTCGCGACGGCCGGCGTCTGCTTGAAGTGCGAGACGGTCGACACGATCACGCCGCCGATCTGCTCCGGCGTGATCCCGGCGTCGGCGATGGCCTTGCCGGACGCCTCGATCGACATCATGGCGACGGTCTCCTCGTCGGAGGCCCAGTGCCGGGTCGCGATGCCGGAGCGGGAGCGGATCCACTCGTCGGACGAGTCGATCGTCTCCAGGATCACCTCGTTGGGCACCACGCGCGTCGGACGGTAGCCGCCGACGCCCATGATGCGGGCGTACGGGGCGCCCTGGCTGGGCCTGATCTTCGCCATGCTCTCTCGGGCTCCTTAGGCAGTGTGCTCGGCAACGATCTCGCGAGCCGCGTCGAGGTCGGCGGGGGTCTTGAGCGCCAGGGTCTTCACACCGGGCATGGCGCGCTTCGCGATGCCGGTCAACGTGCCGCCGGGGCACAGCTCGATCAGCGCCGTCACGCCCTGCTCCGTGAACGTCTCCATGCACAGATCCCAGCGGACCGGGTTGGCGACCTGGCCCACGAGACGTGCGACGACCTCGGCCCCCGTGCCCACAGTGTGCCCGTCCTTGTTGGACACATAGGGCAAGGCGGGGTCTGACACGTCGAGCTTTCCGGCCGCGTCCGCCAGTCTGGCCACCGCGGGGGCCATGTGCTCCGTGTGGAAGGCGCCCGCGACCTTGAGAGGCACCACGCGGCGTACGCCCTCGGGCTTGTCCGCAGCCAGGGCCTCGATCTGCTCCAGGGTGCCCGCGGCCACGATCTGGCCGGCTCCGTTCACGTTCGCCGGCGTCAGACCGAGCTTCTCCAGATGAGGCAGGGTCACCTCGGGGTCGCCGCCGAGCAGCGCCGCCATGCCGGTCGGGGTGATGCCCGCCGCCTCGGCCATGGCCAGACCGCGCGTACGCACGAAGCCGAGCGCGGCCTCCTCGCCCAGCACACCCGCGTACACGGCGGCGGTGATCTCGCCGACGCTGTGTCCCGCGACCGCGCCCGCGCCCTCGGTGTCACCCAGCAGCCCGCGCACGGCCTCGCCCGAGAGCAGACCCGCGGCCACCAGCAGCGGTTGGGCCACGGCGGTGTCGCGGATCTCGTCCGCGTCGGCCTTCGTGCCGTAGTGCACCAGATCGAGGTCGATGGCCTCCGACCAGGCCCGCAGCCGGTCTTCGGCGCCGGGCAGATCGAGCCAGGGTGTCAGGAAGCCGGGCGTCTGAGCGCCTTGGCCGGGAGCGACGAGTACGAGCACCCTCACACTCTCTCGTGCGGACGGCCTCCGCCGCCCGTGGGGACAAGGACGAAGAACCGTCGGGGTAATTGTTGGTGTCCAACAAAAGGCTAGGAAGGCGATTCCCCGTCGGCCAGCCTCCCCAAGATCAACGCGATTCGCAGAGTGAAAGCGGAACGGACGTCGGACGGTGACCATCCGGTGACGTCGGTCACACGTCGAAGCCGGTAGCGCACGGTGTTGGGGTGCACGAACAGCATCCGGGCGGCGCCTTCGAGACTGCTCGCCTGTTCCAGGTAAACACTCAGAGTTTCCAGCAGTGCCGAACCCGCTTCTTCAAGCGGTCTGTAGATCTCCTCCACCAACTGCTCACGAGCGGCCGGATCCGACGCGATCGCGCGCTCCGGCAGAAGGTCGTCGGACAGTACCGGACGCGGCGCGTCCTGCCACGCCGAACACGCCTTCAGCCCGGCCGCCGCCGCCTGCGCCGACCTCGTGGCAGCCAGCAGGTCGGGCACCACGGGGCCCGCCACCACAGGCCCGGCCGCGTACGGCCCGATCAGGGCCTTCGCGACCTGGAGCGGGTTGTCGCTGCCGCCCGCGATGACGACCAGCCGGTCGCCGAGCACCCCGGTGAGGACCTGGAGCTTGGCGTGCCGCGCGGCCCGGCGGATCGCCTCCACGGTCAGCTCGCTGTCCCCGTCGGGCGCGGTGCCCAGCAGGACGCACACATGATCGGGCGAGTTCCAGCCCAGCGCGGAGGCCCGCGACACCGCCCCCTCGTCGGCCTCGCCGGAGAGCACCGCGTTCACCACCAGCGACTCCAGCCGGGCGTCCCAGGCGCCGCGCGCCTCGGCGGCCTGCGCGTACACCTGGGCCGTCGCGAAGGCGATCTCCCGCGCGTACACGAGCAGCGCCTCGCGCAGCACCGACACATCCCCGGGCGCCGCGACCTCCTCGATCGCCGACTCCATGACCTCGATCGTGGTGCGCACCATCTCGACGGTCTGGCGCAGCGTGATCGCCCGGGTCAGCTCACGCGGGGCCGTACCGAACACGTCGGTGGAGATGGCCTGCGGGGTCTCGGGGTGCCGGAACCACTCGGTGAAGGCCGCGATACCGGCCTGGGCCACCAGACCGATCCAGGAACGGTTCTCAGGCGGCATCGCGCGATACCACGGCAGCTTCTCGTCCATGCGGGCGATCGCGTTCGCGGCCAGCCTGCCCGCCGACTTCTCCAGTCGGCGCAGGGTCGCGGGATGCGGATGGGCTTCGTTCGCTGGTTCAGGCACGGGACAAGACTGCCTTATCAGGGCGGTCGCGTGCGGGGGAGGCCCTAACGTAGGGGCCGTGATTTCTGTCCGGTACGCCGACGACCGCTATCCCGGCGGTGATCTGTCCGCGGGGATCGAGTCCTACCACGCCTTCTCCTTCGGGGAGTTCTACGATCCGGACAACCTCCGGTTCGGCGCGGTGATCGCCTGCAACGAGGAACGGCTCGCGCCCGGCGCCGGGTTCGGCGAACACCCGCACAGCCACACCGAGATCGTCACCTGGGTCGTCGAGGGCGAACTCACCCACCGCGACTCCGCCGGGAACGCCACGCTGGTGCGGCCCGGCGATGTGCAGCGGCTCAGCGCGGGCGGCGGCGTACGGCATGTGGAGCGCAACGACAGCGGGCAGCCGCTGGTGTTCGTCCAGATGTGGCTGGCCCCGCTCACCCCCGGCGGCGCCCCCCGCTACGAGATCGTGCACGGCATCGCCGACTCCACGCCGTACGCGCTCCCCGAGGCGGGCGCGATGCTGCATGTGCGCCGGCTCCACGACGGCGAGCGGGCCGCGGTCCCCGACGCGGCGTACGCCTATCTGCACGTGGTGCGGGGCCTGGTGGTCCTGGCGGGCGTGGAGTTGGGGCCGGGGGACTCGGCGCGCATCACGGACTCCGCGAGCCTGGAGCTGACCGCGGACGAGCCGTCCGAGGTGCTGATCTGGGAGCTGGGCCCCAACACGCCCTAGTTCTCAGGAGGCCGACCGCAGTTCCGCCAGCACCGCGTCCGTGAACGGCGGCCACGCGTCGATCGCCCACGGGCCGAAGTCCCGGTCGGTCAGCACCACGCACGCCGCGCCCGCGTCCGGGTCGACCCACAGGAACGTGCCGGACTGCCCGAAGTGGCCGAAAGTACGCGGTGACGACGAACTCCCCGTCCAGTGCGGCGACTTGGAGTCCCTGATCTCGAAGCCCAGACCCCAGTCGTTGGGCTTCTGATGCCCGTAACCCGGCAGGATCCCCGACAGCCCCGGGTGGACCACCGTCATCGCCTCCAGCACCGTACGGGGGTCGAGCAGCCGCGGCGCCTGGAGTTCGGCGGCGAACCGGACCAGGTCGTCCACCGTCGAGACACCGTCCCTGGCGGGCGAGCCGTCCAGGGCGGTCGACGCCATGCCCAGCGGTTCAAGGACCGCCTGGCGCAGATACTCGGGGAAGGGGATGTCCGTCGCCTTCGCGACGTGCTCGCCGAGCGCCTCGAAACCCGCGTTCGAGTACAGCCGGCGGGTGCCGGGCGGGGCCGTCACCCGGTGCTCGTCGTAGGCCAGACCGCTGGTGTGCGAGAGAAGATGGCGGACGGTCGAGCCCTCGGGACCGGCGGGCTCGTCCAGCTCGACCGCGCCCTCCTCGTACGCCACGAGCACCGCGTACGCGGCGAGCGGCTTGGTCACCGACGCCAGCGGGAAACGGTGCGAGGCCGGGCCGTACGACCCGCTCACGGTGCCGTCCGCCCGTACGACGGCTGTGGCGGCCGTCGGCACCGGCCAGTTCTCGATCATCGCCAGGCTCTGCATGGCCACGAGCGTAGACGGGCCCCATCCGCCGCCCGACCCCGGTAGGGGACCTGGCGAGAATCGTCCCCCGTGTCCTCTTGCTTCGAGTGCACTCCAAGGTCCTACGTTGATGGCATGACGCTGATCGAGAGCACCCCCGTCGCGGAGGAGACCGAGGACATCTGTGTGACGGCCCCGCCGACCCATCCCAGCCCCGCCGGTGACGACCGGTACACGATCAGCGAAGTGGCCGCCTTCACCGGCCTCACCGCGCACACCCTGCGCTGGTACGAGCGCATCGGACTCATGCCGCACGTCGACCGGTCGCACACCGGGCAGCGGCGCTTCAGCAACAAGGACCTCGACTGGCTCGCCCTCGTCGGCAAACTGCGTCTCACCGGCATGCCGGTCGCCGACATGGTCCGCTACGCCGAGCTGGTCCGCGAGGGCGAGCACACCTTCGAACAGCGGCAGGAGCTGCTCCAGCAGACCCGGCGCGACGTGCGCGCGCGGATAGCCGAGCTCCAGGACACCCTCGCCGTACTCGACTACAAGATCGACTTCTACGCCGGTGCGCATGCGCACCGCGCGTCGGAAAGGGCATCATGAGCATCGAGAAGATCAACACCGTGACGCTCGGCACCGCCGGACCCACGGTCGGTGTCCAGGGCTTCGGAGCCATGGGCATCAGCGAGTTCTACGGCGACACGGACGAGACGGCCGCCAGGGACACCCTCGAAGCGACCGTCGAGGCGGGCGTCACCCTCATCGACACCGCCAACGTGTACGGGCGCGGCGCCAACGAGACGTTCCTCGCGCCGTTCGTCGCGGCCCACCGCGACGAGATCACCCTCGCCACCAAATTCGGCATAGAGCGCACCGACGATCCGAAGTACCGGGGCGTGCGCAACGAGCCCGCGTACGTCAAGCAGGCCGTCGAGGACTCCCTGCGGCGCCTCGGCGTCGACGTCATCGACCTCTACTACATGCACCGCCACGACCCCGCCGTGCCGTTCGCCGAGTCCGTCGGCGCGATGGCCGAACTCGTCGCCGAGGGCAAGGTCAAACACCTCGGCCTCAGCGAGGTCACCGGCGCCGAGCTGCGCGAGGCGCACTCGGTGCACCCCATCAGCGCGCTCCAGTCCGAGTGGTCGCTGTTCTCGCGCGACGTCGAGACGAGCGCCGCGGCCGTCGCCGCCGAGCTCGGTGTGGCCCTCGTGCCGTACTCACCGCTCGGCCGCGGCTTCCTGACCGGTTCGTTCACCCGGGCGGACACGGAGCTCCAGAGCCAGGACTTCCGGCGTGGCATGCCGCGCTTCACCGGCGACAACGCGGGCCGCAACGCCGCGCTCCTGGAACCGGTCCGCACCGTCGCGGCGGCGCACGACGCGACCGTCGGGCAGATCGCGCTCGCGTGGGTGCAGCAGCGGGCCGAGGTGCACGGGCTGACCGTTGTACCGATCCCCGGGACGCGCAGGCGCACGCGCCTGCTGGAGAACGCGGCGGCCACGCGTATCACCCTCACGCCCGGGGAACTGGCGCTCCTGGAGCCGATCGCGGGCCAGGTCACGGGCGCCCGCTACGCGGACATGTCGTCGACGTCGTCGGCCCGGGAGTAGCCCTCCAGGCAGGGGCGGGTGAACGGGGTTGCTGTTCGTTGCCGGGGGCGGGGTTCGGGGCCTCCGGAGGGGTATGTCCGGACGGCGTGATTTACGGCGCGTGCCCCGTTCGTTGGACCCGATGTGCCCTCCTTGTTCACGCACCACAAATCAGCCTGAGTGTCCGAACACACCCCTCCTGCGACCCCGCCCCCCTCAGGCCGGTGGGGGATCCGTACCACCGACCCCGCCGGAGGCGGCCCCTTACAGCTCCGACAGCAGCTCCGCCTTCTTCGCGCTGAACTCGTCGTCCGTCACCAGTCCCGCCTCGTGCAGCTCCCCCAGATGCCGGATCCGTTCGGCGATGTCCGCCGGATCGCGGCGGCCCACCGGCACCGGTACCGGGACGGAGCCCGACTTGCGTACGGCCGCTAGTACCGCCGCCGCGAACGGCAGGGACTCGTGGACCGGGCCGTAGCCGAGACCGAAGACCACCGCGGCCGGGTCGTGGTCGGCCTGGGTGGGCTGCTCGTGGTCGCCGTGGCGCAGCAGTCGCAGGTAGCCGTCGAAGACCTCGGGGGAGCGCCACTCGACCCCGCTCAGCTCCGAGACGGCGAAGCGCTGGTCGCCCGCCTTCCACTTCGCCGACGACGCGCCGGTCCAGAACCAGCGGAAGGAGACCTTGGAGCCGTCGAAGGACGCCTTGCCGTCGTACGCCTTGAAGTTCAGGGGCGCCGGGGGAGGGGCCACCAGATAGCGGTCGGCCGGCTCCGTCGTGGTGAGGGCGGCGCGGAGCTCGTCCGCGTAGTACTCCGCGAGCGTCTCGCGCTCCGCGGGCAGCACCAGCCGGTACGGATCGCCGGAGTCCTTGAGCTGACCGGCCGCCGCCTCCATCAGCGGGTCGGCACCGGGTCTGGGCACGGCGTGCAGCACCACCGTCCCGCGCTTGCCCGGGGAGAGCGTCACCGACGCCAACGCCTCGTGCGGTACACGCCGTTCGCGCAGTGCCTGGAAGAGCTTCGGCGTGCGTATCCCCCGTTCGAAGCGGATGAGCACAGAGTCGCTTTCGAACTCCCAGGTGGCATGAATTCCGGCCAGCACATCACCCATGTGCCTCATCGTAGGCGGCGCGGGGCCGCACGTCGCCCCTCGGCGAAACCGAGTTCTACGCGCGTCAGATCACTTCGCCGTCGGAGATTCCGCTCCGGCACCCGTCACCGTCGTCCGCACAACTGGTGTTCCGGTACGAACCGACCCCGATGTCCGCGAAGTTCCGCAGGCTCTCCGTGCCCGGCTCGAAATAGCCGGTGTGGCCGGCCGCGCCCTGCGCGGACAGCACCCGTGCGCCGAAGTCCGACGTCACCGGGTCGGCGCCGTGGCCGAGCCCGCCGACCTCCAGATACGGCACGGCCTGGATCCAGTCGTCGCTGTCCCGCATCGCCCAGACCCGGGCGCGGGAGTCCAGCTGGCCGGCCGACTCGGCCCGCATTCCGGGACTGCCCGCGACCGCCACGTCCGTGACCCGGGCGGGCAGCCGGCGCGCGGCGATGCCGCACACCACGGAGCCGTAGCTGTGGCAGATCAGCGAGACCCGCGAGGTGCCCGGCAGCGCCGAGGTGAGCGCCTTGAGGCGCCCGGCACCCTTCGACGCCAGCCGCCCGGTCACCGCGTCCACGCCGATCCCCGCGGGCGCCGTGTAGTCGGCCCACGCGATGACGGCGGTACGGGTACGGGGCGAGGCCGCGCGCTCCGCCTCGTACAGCGACCTGGCCATGCCGACCGGCGCGGTGTAGCGGCGCTTGGTCCGCTCGAAGGTCAGCAGGTTCGTGTCGGCGCCCGGGACGACCACCGATACGCGCCCCGCGCTGTCGAGATCGCCGAAGACCTCGGCGGCGCGGCCGTCGCCGGTCGGGTCGAAGGCGAGGATCTGACGGCCCTCGCCCGCCATCGACTCGAAGCGGTGCATCCGCCGGCCCGCCTGGTGCCGGCCCACGACGGAGAGTCTGCTGTCGTCCATCCGTTCCCGCTCGACGTCCCGCGCCTGGATCACGGCCAGCCGGTTGGCGCGGTAGCGCAGTGTCAGGGGCGCGCCGTTGAGATTGCCCACCACGAGGGGGTACCGGTCGGCGAGCCCGGTCCGCTGCGCGGTGCTGAGCGAGGCGAAGAACGCGGCCAGCCGCTTCGGCGGGGCATGGGGGTCGGGCAGATCGAAGGGGCCGACGCGGCCCTTCTCCCAGGCCGAGAGTGCCCTTTCGCGTGCCGTGCCGTCTTCGCCGTGCCTCTGGAGAGCGGTCCATCCGGTGGAGGCCAGCATCACGAAGACCACGGCGAGTGCCAGCAGGGTGCGCCATGCGGTGAGGGACGGGGAGGAGTCGAAGGAAGTCACTGCGCAACACAGTAGGAGACGCCCGGCGGCACTCGTGACGGCCGTGAGGCAGATCACTCCCTGGAGAGGGGGCAACTCGCGTTTGTTCACGCTCCGTCGGGGTAGCGCGCACGCACCGGTGCTCAGGTGTGGCGTACGTAACAGGGCGCAAGGTGTGAATCGGCCGCGCTCTCAGGGTGTCTGTGGGCGCCGCCAGTCACCCGCGAGCGTGGGCACGAGCTGGTCCAGATACGACTCCGTCAGCTCCTGGAGCCCCTCCAGGCCTGTCTCCCGCTGTCCCCACAGCCGGCCCGTCACCCGCATCACCCCGGAGAACGCGGCGACCGCCACCCGGGGCCGGGGGTCCGTCTCCACATCGAGCCCCTCGCGCTCGGCGATCACCAGCGCGATCAGGTCCTCCAGCTCCATGGCGCGCCGCAGATGCGCGGCCAGCAGCGAGGGGGTGGATTCGATCATCCGGTACGTACGCAGGTGCACCTCGACCGGGACCAGGGCCTCGATCGCCTCGTTGATGGAGTTCCAGGCGCCCAGCACCGCGTTGCGCATGGCCTCGAACGGGGTCTCCCGGGCCGGGCGCCCGCGCAGCTCCGCCACGAAGCGCGACTCCACCATGGACTGGATGGTGAAGGCCGCCTCCTCCTTGCTGGCGAAGTAGCGGAAGAAGGTGCGCTGGGAGACGTCGACCGCCTCGGCGATCTCGTCGACGGTCGTCTCCTCGTACCCCCGCGTCGTGAACAGCTCCAGGGCCGCCCGCAATAGGGCGTCCCGCGTACGCTGCTTCTTCAGTTCCCGCAGTCCGGCCGGATGCCGTGCCGCCCGCTGCCCGTCCATCGTTCTCCGGTCCTCTTTCCCGTCACTTCTCGTCCACTTCGTACGCTGTCGTCGGCCCGAGGTGAGATGTGAGCCACGTGACAGTTACAGGCTAGTGAAATGGTTGGTCAACTGTCAGACGCTGTCATTAGTCTCGGGACATGACTAGTCAGACCACCGTCAAATCGGCGCCGAACGATCCGCGGGACGCGGCTCCGGGAGCCACGAAGGGCCTCCGCGGCCACCCCTGGCTGACGCTCTTCTCCGTCGCCATCGGCGTGATGATGGTCGCGCTCGACGGCACGATCGTCGCCATCGCCAACCCCGTGATCAAGGAGGACCTGGGCGCCACCTTCGCCCAGGTCCAGTGGATCACCAACGGCTACCTCCTCGCGCTCGCCGTCGCGCTCATCACCGCGGGCAAGCTCGGTGACCGCTTCGGCCACCGTCAGACCTTTCTGATCGGCATCGCGGGCTTCGCCGCGGCCTCCGCCATCATCGGGTTCTCCGACAGCGTGGCGTTCGTCGTCGCCTTCCGCGTGCTCCAGGGCGTCTTCGGCGCCCTCCTGATGCCGGCCGCACTCGGCCTGCTGCGCGCCACCTTCCCCGCCGAGAAGCTGAACATGGCCATCGGTATCTGGGGCATGGTCATCGGCGCCTCCACCGCGGGCGGCCCGATCGCCGGTGGTCTGCTCGTCGAACACGTCAGCTGGCAGTCCGTGTTCTTCATCAACGTGCCCGTCGGTGTCGTCGCCCTGGTCCTCGGCCTGGTGATCCTCAAGGACCACCGGGCGTCGAAGGCCCCCAAGTCCTTCGACGTCGTCGGGATCCTGCTGCTCTCGGCCGCGATGTTCTCCCTGATCTGGGCGATCATCAAGGCGGGCGAGTCCTGGGGCTGGAGCTCGGGCGGCACCTGGGCATTCCTGGGCGCTGCGGTCCTGTGCTTCGTCCTGTTCGCGGTCTGGGAGACGAAGGTCAGGGAACCCCTCGTACCGCTGAGCATGTTCCGTTCCGTCCCGCTCAGCGCCGGCACGATCCTGATGGTGCTGATGGCGTTCGCCTTCATGGGCGGCCTCTTCTTCGTGACGTTCTATCTCCAGGGCGTCCACGGCATGAGCCCCGTCGACAGCGGTCTGCACCTGCTGCCGCTGACGCTCATGATGATCGTCGCCTCACCCGTCGCGGGCCTGCTGATCACCAGATTCGGACCACGGGTCCCGCTGGTCGGCGGCATGGTCGCCACGGCCGTCGCCATGTTCGGCATGTCCACCCTGTCACCCGGGTCCGGCACGTTCGTGATGTCGCTCTGGTTCGCGCTGCTCGGCATGGGGCTCGCCCCGGTCATGGTCGGCGCCACCGAGGTCATCGTCGGCAACGCGCCGCTGGAGCTCTCCGGCGTCGCCGGCGGTCTCCAGCAGGCCGCGATGCAGGTCGGCGGCGCGCTCGGTACGGCGGTGCTCGGGGCCGTCATGTCCGCCAAGGTCAGCGCCGACCTCGAAGGCAACTGGCAGGACGCCGGCATCCAGCTGCCGCTGGACCCGTCCCTGGAACAGGCGGCCGAGATCGGCGTCGCCCCGCCGGCGCTCGCCGAGGCACCCGGCGTGACGCCGGACGTCTTCGCGAAGATCACCGGGGTCATGCAGGACACCTTCGTGTCCGGGATGAGCCTTGCGTTCCTGGTCGCCGGTGTGGTCGCGGTGGTCGCGGCGTTCGTCGCCACCCGGACCAAGCGCGGCGACAACGCGGACGCGGCCGGGGGCGGCGTGCACATCTGACGCGACGTCAACATGGTGCGATCCACCGCGACGGCCCCGCCCGGACATCCCGGCGGGGCCGTCGCCTGTTCGGGTGGAGTACGGCGAGATCCTCTTCCCGTGGAGCGGGCCGCCGGGTCAGAGTGCGGACAACTGATCGGCATCACACGGGGGTTCACCATCATGCGTACAGCCATGCGTACGACCACGCCTGTCACCCTTCTCACCGCGGCCGCTCTGGCCGCCGCGACGGCCCTGCTGCCGGGCCCCGCGCCTGCCGCCGCGGCCGTGGCCGCTCCGCGCGACGCCTGCGGGCCCGGCGAGCTCTGTCTGTGGGGAAAGCCGGATTTCCGCGGCGCCCGCCAGACCCATGAACTCTTCCGCACCGAGATCCAGAGCTGTGTCCCGCTGCCGCCGGGCACCGACGCCCAGTCCCTGGTCAACCGCACCGGACGGCCCGTCACCACCTACCAGTCGCAGGAGTGCGAGGAGACCGGCGAGTTCGAGACGTACCCCGGCAACGGCACCTGGGTTCCGCAATCGCCCTACCGCGTAAGGGCCTTCAAGGTCTGGGAGCGCTGAGCGGGGTCCTGGCCGGCGCCGGGCGGGAACAGCGACAGGCCCCCGACACGGGCGATGGCCGGTCCCGTACCCGCGGAACCGGCCACCACCCACTACGTGTTACGCGTCGCCGCCCGCCGCGCCCGGGTCCGCCGCCGCCACGTCCAGCAGCTGGTAGCGGTCCACCGCCTGCTTCAGCACCGAGCGGTCCACCTTGCCCTCCCTGGCGAGCTCCGTGAGCACCGTCAGAGCGATCGACTCCGCGTCGATGTGGAAGAACCGGCGGGCCGCGCCACGCGTGTCCGCGAAGCCGAAACCGTCCGCGCCGAGTGACTGGTACGTCCCCGGCACCCAGCGCGAGATCTGGTCCGGCACGGACCGCATCCAGTCCGAGACCGCGACGAACGGGCCCTCGGCGCCGCCGAGTTTGCTCGTCACGTACGGAACCCGCTGCTCCTCCTCCGGGTGGAGCAGGTTGTACCGCTCCACCTCGACGGCCTCACGCCGCAGCTCGTTCCACGACGTCGCCGACCACACGTCCGCGCGCACGTCCCACTGCTCGGCCAGGAGCCGCTGGGCCTCGACGGCCCACGGCACGGCCACGCCGGACGCCATGATCTGCGCCGGGATCGAGCCGCGCTCGCCCTGCTTGAAGCGGTAGACGCCCTTGAGGAGGCCCTCGACGTCCACGTTCTCGGGCTCGGCCGGGTGCTGGATCGGCTCGTTGTAGACCGTCAGGTAGTAGAAGACGTTCGGGTCCTCGCCCGGGTGCGGCTGCCCGTACATCCGGCGCAGCCCGTCCTCCATGATGTGCGCGATCTCGTAGCCGAACGCCGGGTCGTAGCTGACACAGCCCGGGTTGGTCGAGGCGAGCAGCTGCGAGTGGCCGTCGGCGTGCTGGAGACCCTCACCGGTCAGGGTCGTACGCCCGGCGGTCGCGCCCAGTACGAAACCGCGCGCCAGCTGGTCGGCCATCTGCCAGAACTGGTCGCCGGTCCGCTGGAAACCGAACATCGAGTAGAAGACGTACACCGGGATCAGCGGCTCGCCGTGCGTCGCGTACGCCGAACCCGCCGCGATCAGCGACGCCGTACAGCCCGCCTCCGAGATGCCGTCGTGCAGCATCTGCCCGGTCGGCGACTCCTTGTAGGCGAGGAGCAGCTCACGGTCGACCGACTCGTACTGCTGGCCGAGCGGGTTGTAGATCTTCGCGGTCGGGAAGAACGCGTCCATACCGAACGTGCGGTACTCGTCGGGCGCGATCAGCACGAAACGCTTGCCAATCTCCTTGTCCCGCATGAGGTCCTTCAGTACCCGCACGAACGCCATCGTCGTGGCGATCGACTGCTGGCCGGACCCCTTCTTCGCAGCCGCGTACGCCTTCTCGCCCGGCAGCTGAAGCGCCTTCGAGCGCACCAGACGGGTCGGTACATAGCCGTCCAGGCTCTTGCGCTGGTCGTGCATGTACTGGATCTCTTCCGAGTCCCTGCCCGGGTGGTAGTACGGCGGCTGCCCGTCCTCCAGCTCGCTGTCGCTGATCGGCAGGTGCAGCCGGTCGCGGAAGTGCTTCAGGTCGGCGACCGTCAGCTTCTTCATCTGGTGCGTGGCGTTGCGGCCCTCGAAGTTCGGCCCCAGCGTCCAGCCCTTCACCGTCTGCGCCAGGATCACCGTCGGCTGGCCCTTGTGCGCCTTGGCCGCCGCGTACGCCGCGTACACCTTCTTGTGGTCGTGGCCGCCGCGTCCCAGATGCAGGATCTGCTCGTCCGACATGTTCTCGACCATGGCGCGCAGCCGCTGGTCGTCACCGAAGAAGTGCTCGCGGATGTACGCGCCGGTCTCCGTGGCGTACGTCTGGAACTGGCCGTCCGGCGTCGTGTTCAGCCGGTTGACCAGCACACCGTCGCGGTCCTGCGCGAGCAGCGGGTCCCAGGAGCGGTCCCAGACGAGCTTGATCACATTCCAGCCGGCGCCGCGGAACTGCGACTCCAGCTCCTGGATGATCTTGCCGTTGCCGCGCACCGGGCCGTCGAGCCGCTGGAGGTTGCAGTTGACGACGAAGGTCAGATTGTCCAGGCCTTCACGGGCCGCGATCGAGAGCTGGCCCAGCGACTCCGGCTCGTCCATCTCGCCGTCGCCCAGATACGCCCACACATGCGACTTGGAGGTGTCCGCGATGCCGCGGGCCTCCATGTAGCGGTTCATCCGGGCCTGGTAGATCGCGCCCAGCGGGCCGAGCCCCATCGAGACGGTCGGGAACTCCCAGAAGTCCGGCATCAGCCGCGGATGCGGGTAGCTGGACAGCCCGTCCGGGGCCTTCGACTTCTCCTGGCGGAACGCGTCGAGCCGCGCCTCGCTGAGCCGGTCGAGCAGGAATGCGCGGGCGTAGATGCCCGGGGACGCGTGTCCCTGGAAGAAGATCTGGTCGCCGCCGTCGCCGCGGTCCTTGCCCCGGAAGAAGTGGTTGAAGCCCACGTCGTACAGGGAGGCGGAGGACGCGAAGGTGGCGATATGGCCGCCGACGCCGATCCCCGGGCGCTGCGCGCGGGAGACCATCACCGCGGCGTTCCACCGGGTCGCGTTGAGGATCTTCCGCTCGATCTCCTCGTTGCCGGGGAAGAACGGCTCGTCCTTGGTGGCGATCGTGTTGACGTAGTCGGTGCTGCGCATCTCGGGCACGGCCACGCGCTTCTCGCGCGCGCGCTCGATCAGGCGGAGCATCAGATAGCGGGCGCGCTCACGCCCCCGTTCGTCGACGGCGGCGTCGAGCGAGTCGAGCCACTCCTGGGTCTCCTCCGGATCGAAGTCCGGGACCTGGCTGGGAAGGCCGCCAATGATGATCGGGTTGCGATCGGATCCGGAAGCCACACTTTTCCTTCGCTGTTCGGGTCGTGTCGCGCCCCGCATCCTGGCCGGTCGTCCGACCGGTCACACCATCCATGCGGAACGCGCCTGTGGGTTCTGCGGGTACTGCTGGTACTGCGCTGGTGCTCGGGAGTGCTTGCCTCTTCTGCCGCCAGGGAACAGGCACGTAAGCGGGCCGTACGGCGCTATCCATCGTGTACCGCGACGACGGAAACGTCACCTCTACCGAGGGGTAACCCGCACACTGCGATGAATTCCGCGCGACAACGTCGCCCGCTTGGTCGTCCACCGTGTTCCGGGTCCGGCCAAACCGGCATCTTACGCCCAAGACGGCAATGCGTTTCGTTCGGTCGTTCGGACCTGATTGGCCTACCGAAGCCGCGTAGGATGACAAAAAGGGAAGAAATTCTCCGCAGCCATCACGGGCCGTGTCAGCGGGGTGTCAGGAGATGCGGTGAAGCGGCCCGGAACGTACCCGTTTCGGCGGTCTCGGCCGTCGGGTACTTGCGCGATCCGCCCGGCCCGTGTGGACTACGGCCAGCGCCCCGCGTACGCGCGTGGCTGAAGCATTTTCCAAAACATGATCAGGAGGCAATCCGTGAGCGCGACCGCGGACCACGCGGAGGAACGGACCAACGTTGCCGCGAGGCTTGGGTTCGAACCCGGACAGGTGGTCCAGGAGATCGGCTACGACGAGGACGTCGAGCAGGAGCTCCGTGAGTCCATCGAGGCCGTCATCGGCCAGGAGCTCGTCGACGAGGACTACGAGGACGTGGCCGACGCCGTCGTCCTCTGGTTCAGGGACGACGACGGCGACCTGACGGACGCGCTGGTGGACGCCATCGGTCTGATCGACGAAGGCGGGGCGGTCTGGCTGCTGACGCCCAAGACCGGCCGTGACAACTACGTCGAGCCCAGCGACATCAACGAGGCCGCACAGACCGCCGGCCTGGCGCAGACCAAGAGCATCAACGCCGGCAAGGACTGGACCGGCAGCCGACTGGTCACGCCCAAGGCGGCGAAGTCCAAGCGCTGAGAACCGGCGCCGCATCCGAGCGCGAAAGCCGAAGCGGCGGCCGGGCAGACCTGCCTCGCAAGCCTCGCACGCACTGACGGCCCCCGTCGGCACCCGCCGCCGGGGGCCCTTGCGTAGGGTGGCGGGTGCGCCGACGGGGGAGCGCGGCCGACGAGGGAGAGAGTGGCGGGGATGGGGACTGGGACAGCGGCCGGGACGGGACCGGCGGGGATCGGGGCCGGTGTGCGGGCGCCGGACTTCACGCTGAAGGACAACCACGGGCGGACCGTACGGCTCTCCGACTTCCGGGCCGGGCCCGAGGACGACGGCAGGAACGTCGTGCTGGTCTTCTACCCGTTCGCCTTCACCGGCGTCTGCACCGGCGAGCTCGGGGCGCTCCGGGACGAGCTGCCCACCTTCGTCAACGACGACACCCAGCTGCTCGCGGTGTCCACCGACTCCATCCACACCCTGCGGATCTTCGCCGACCAGGAGGGCCTTGAGTACCCGCTGCTGTCGGACTTCTGGCCGCACGGGCAGACCTCGCGGGCATACGGGATCTTCGACGAGGACAAGGGCTGCGCGCTGCGCGGCACCTTCGTCATCGACAGGACGGGCGTGGTGCGCTGGACGGTCGTCAACGGCCTGTCGGACGCACGTGACATCGGCGAGTACGTCAAGGCCCTTGCCGCTCTGTGACGACAACTCGCCATCTGTGATCGCGATCTTTCGGGAAAACCCTTGTGGGAGCGGGGTTGTCCGCTGTAAACCGCACAAGGGGTGGGAACCGGTCACTAGGATCCATCCGTTGATCCGATGCCAAATGCACCAGGGGGCGCGCTACGCGCGGTGACGGCCGCCGAGACGGCCGGTGCCGGGGCGGCGCCCCTGTGAAACTCATCAAGGGAGGACTCGTGGGAGTCAGCCTCAGCAAGGGCGGCAACGTCTCGCTGACCAAGGCCGCGCCCAACCTGACCGCGGTCACCGTGGGTCTGGGCTGGGACGTCCGCACGACCACCGGTAACGACTTCGACCTCGACGCCAGCGCTCTGCTGACGAACGCCGAGGGCAAGGTCACGAGTGACGGAAACTTCGTCTTCTTCAACAACCTCAAGAGCCCCGACGGCTCGGTCGAGCACACCGGCGACAACCTCACCGGTGAGGGCGAGGGTGATGACGAGGCGATCAAGGTCAACCTCGCCGCGGTCCCCGCGGAGGTCGACAAGATCGTGTTCCCGGTCTCGATCTACGAGGCGGAGAACCGCCAGCAGTCCTTCGGCCAGGTGCGCAACGCGTTCATCCGCGTTGTCAACCAGGCGGACAACAACGAACTGGCTCGGTACGACCTGACCGAGGACGCGTCGACGGAGACGGCGATGGTCTTCGGAGAGCTTTACCGAAATGGCGCCGAGTGGAAGTTCCGCGCCATCGGACAGGGGTATGCCTCTGGCCTGCGTGGCATCGCGCAGGACTTCGGCGTCAACGTCTGAGCCGCTGATCCGTCGTCCGGCTCGCACATCCGAGTGCGGCGCCGGACGCGCCTCACCGTGCGGGGCCCGCCCCCGCACACGCACCACGCACCACGAGCACGGCGTCAGGCGCGCCGTGCTCGGCATCACGTCACCTCGGGGAGGACTCACCAATCATGGGCGTCACACTCGCCAAGGGGGGCAATGTCTCCCTCTCCAAAGCCGCACCGAACCTCACCCAGGTGTTGATCGGTCTCGGCTGGGACGCACGCTCCACCACCGGAGCGGACTTCGACCTCGACGCCAGCGCATTGCTCTGCCAGTCAGGGCGGGTGCTCGGCGACGAGTGGTTCATCTTCTACAACAACCTCACCAGTCCCGACGGTTCCGTCGAGCACACCGGTGACAACCTGACCGGTGAGGGCGACGGCGACGACGAGTCCCTGCTGGTCAATCTCCCCGCCGTGCCCGCCAATGTCGACAAGATCATCTTCCCGGTGTCCATCCATGACGCCGAGGTCCGGGGACAGACCTTCGGCCAGGTCAGCAACGCGTTCATCCGCGTCGTCAACCAGGCGGACGGTCAGGAACTGGCGAGGTACGACCTCACCGAGGACGCCTCGACGGAGACCGCGATGATCTTCGGCGAGCTCTACCGCTATGGGGGCGAGTGGAAGTTCCGTGCGGTGGGACAGGGGTACGCGTCGGGTCTACGGGGCATCGCTCTAGACTTCGGGGTCAACGTTTCGTAAAGCAGTGCTCTGCGCGGGGGAAAACCCGTTAGATACCAGATGGGGTAGCCAGTGATCCTGAAAACCTTCGGCTGGTCGTTCGCCATTACGGCGCTCGGCCTTGCCTTCGCGGCCTGGCAGTGGGGGTGGGAGGCGTTCGGGATCGTACTGATCCTGTCGATCCTTGAGATCTCCCTGTCGTTCGACAACGCCGTTGTCAATGCAGGGATCTTGAAGAAGATGAATGCCTTCTGGCAGAAGATCTTCCTCACGGTCGGCATCTTGATCGCCGTGTTCGGTATGCGGCTGGTGTTCCCCGTCGCCATTGTGGCGATCAGTGCCAAGGTCGGCCCCATCGAGGCCGTCGAGCTGGCGCTGGACAATCCCGAGAAGTACGAGTCGCTCGTCACCGACGCGCACCCGGCGATCGCCGCCTTCGGTGGCATGTTCCTTTTGATGATCTTCCTGGACTTCATCTTCGAAGAGCGTGACATCAAGTGGCTCGGCTGGCTGGAGCGTCCGCTGGCGAAGCTCGGCAAGGTCGACATGCTGTCGGTCTGCGTCGCGTTGGTCATTCTGCTCATCACCGCGATGACGTTCGCCACGCACGCGCACACCAGTACCGGGTACGCGGACAAATCGGCGACCGTCCTGCTCTCCGGTGTCGCGGGTCTGATCACCTACCTCGTCGTCAACGGGCTCTCCAGCTTCTTCGAGGACAAACTCGAAGAAGAGGAGGAGCGCGAACACGAGGAGGAGGAGAAGGCCAAGGCCGAAGGGAAGCAGGTCTCGGCCATCGGTCTCGCCGGCAAGGCCGCGTTCTTCCTCTTCCTCTACCTCGAAGTCCTGGACGCCTCCTTCTCGTTCGACGGGGTCATCGGCGCCTTCGCCATCACGAACCACATCTTCTGGATGGCGCTCGGCCTCGGTATCGGCGCGATGTACGTCAGGTCGCTCACCGTCTACCTCGTCCGCCAGGGCACGCTCGACGACTACGTCTACCTGGAGCACGGCGCGCACTACGCGATCGGCGCGCTCGCCGGGATCCTGCTCATCACCATCGAGCACGAGATCAGCGAGATCATCACCGGCCTCATCGGTGTGGTGCTGATCGCCGCCTCGTTCTGGTCATCCGTGGTCCGCAACAAGCGAGTTGAGTCCGAAGGTGATGAGGATTCGGAGGACAAGGCAACAGTCGCTGTCTGAGTCCGCCTCCGGGGTGTGACCAGGAGGGGATAGCGGGAACGCTCTGAGCGGGGCGGCCTGAGGCGGAAGCCTTCCGGCCGCCCCGCTGTTCATGTTCTGTACGGCAACGGATGGTGGGGGTGGGGTGGGCATGGCCTTCTGGGACAATCTATGGCGAGGCAAGGCATCGCAGTTCGATTCGGGCAGCGCCTCGACGAACTCGATCGAGCTGACGAAGCGCAATCCGTCGGTCTCGCTCACCAAGCAGGGCGCGGCCACCGGGAACCTGCGGGTCAACCTGTCGTGGCGGATGCGTACTTCGGACATCGAGGGAGGGTCGAGGCAGGGCGGCGGACTGCTGCGGCACCCCTTCAAGTTCTTCAAGCCCGATGTGGTGCAGGCGCACACCCTGGGTGTGGTGAACGTCGACCTGGACATCGGTTGCATGTACGAACTGGCCGACGGCAGCAAGGGAGTTGTGCAGCCGCTCGGCGGATTCTTCGGCAGCCTGAACGAGCCGCCGTACATCAAACTCAGCGGTGACGACCGCTTCGGCGCCCCCTCCGGCGAGACGATATTCATCAACCTCGACCACCGGGAAGAGATCAAGCGGCTGCTGGTCTTCGTCTACATCTACGACCGCACCCCGGCCTTCGACCGGACCCACGCCAACGTCACGCTCTACCCGAGCAACGGCCCGCGCGTCGAGATCGAACTGGACGAGCGGGCCCCGCAGGCCCGGTCCTGCGCGGTCTTCTCGATGCAGACCGTCAAGGGTGAACTGGTGGTGCGCCGCGAGGTGAAATTCGTGTACGGCTTCCAGGCGGAGCTGGACCGGCTGTACGGCTGGGGCCTGCAGTGGGGACGGGGCTACAAGACGAAGACCTGAGGCGCCGGAGACCCGCCGCGACGGTCCCGGCCTGCGCCGGGGCCCGCGCTAGGGCTGGGGCCGTACGAACTGCGGACCCATCGGCGGCAGCCGGAAGCTGGGGTCGGGCGCGGGAGCCGCCGCCGCGGCCGGCTGCGGATAGCCGTACGCCGGGGCGGCCTGCGGCAGCGGCGGTGCCTGCGGCGGCTGGGGACCCGGGGCGGGCGCGTGCGGGTAGCCGTAACCGGACTGCGCCGACGCCGGCTGCGGGTAGCCGTAGGACGGCTGGCCCGACGCGGGCTGCGGATACCCGTAGCCGGGCTGCCCCTGCGGCTGTCCGGGGAACTGCGGCCGGTGCGCGGGCGGTGCCTGCGGGGCGCCGTGCGCCGCGGCGTGGTGAGCGGGCGGGCCGGGCAGCTGCGCGGTCTCCCCCTCCGAGCCCGGCGCCGCGCGGCCGGCCCCGTCGGCCCCTTCCGTCTCGTCGACCGAGATCCCGAAGGCCGTGGCCAGCCCGATCAGGCCGGTCGGATAGCCCTGGCCCACGGCCCGGAACTTCCACCGGTTCCCGCGCCGGTAGAGCTCACCGCAGATGATCGCGGTCTCCTCGCCCGTCTCCGGTCGCACATCGAAGACGGCCAGCGGGTCGCCGTCGGCCTGCCCCGCGTCGTACAGCAGGACCTGAAGGTCCCGCACGTGCTGGAAGCTCGCCCCGTCCGACGACGCCGCGAGCACCACCTGGTCTACGCTCGGATCGAGGGCAGCCAGGTCGGCCTCGACGGTGTCGGTGAGGCCCTCGGGCACCTGCTTCTTCGGCAGCCGCCTCACCAGGCCCGACGGGTGACGGGGCTGGTTGTAGAAGACGAAGTCCTCGTCGGAGCGCACCCGCCCCTCAGGGCCCAGCAGGAGCGCGGACGCGTCCACGTCGGGGATCCCCGCCCCCGGGCTCCAGCGCAGCACGGCCCTCACGGCCATGGCATCGAGGGGAACGTTCGAGCCCTTCACCATCGCGTGCGTCATGCCCGTCATCCTGCCTCCCCGCAGGCCGCGCGGACAACGTGGGGGCATGGTGGAGAGGAGCGTGGCGGGCGCGGGACAGGGGCGAGAAGTGGACGAGTTACCTGAAATTCATGCACGGGAGGAACTCTTGACTGCCGTCCATACGTACTATTACCGGCCACATGTCAACGCGACCACCGTGGCAGTACGGGGGAATTAAATGCGTCACTTCGGGCATATTCCGCCCACTGCACGGCAAGCGTTGTTCCATCGCGAGCCCGACGAGTTCACCTCGGCCTCCCCGGCCCACATGCTGTCGACCGCCCTCGGAGCCACCCTCTACAGCCCCGCGACCAGGCCGCGGCTGGCGGACGACGTGGTCAAGATGGCGGGGCGGGGGGTCGTGTCGATGGTGCTGTGCCTGGAGGATTCCATCGACGACTCCGAGGTGGAGTGGGCCGAGGAGAATCTGGTCGGGCAGCTCGCCGACCTCCACCGGCGCGGCGCGGAGCTGCCGCTTCTGTTCGTCCGGGTCCGTGAACCGGACCAGATCCCCGACCTCGTGCGCAGGCTCGGCCCCGCGGCCCGGATCCTGTCCGGATTCGTACTGCCGAAGTTCACGGATGAGCGGGGGGTGCCGTTTCTTGAGGCACTTATTTCGGCCGAACACGAGAGCGGGCTCCGGCTCTTCGCCATGCCCGTACTGGAGTCGCCCGAGCTGCTGCATCTGGAGACGCGGGCCGACACCCTCACCGGCATCGCGCGCACGGTCGACAAGTACCGGGACCGGGTGCTGGCCCTGCGGCTCGGTGTCACGGACTTCTGCTCCGCGTACGGGCTCCGCCGCTCGCCCGATATGACGGCGTACGACGTACGCATCATCTCGGCCGTCATCGCCGACGTGGTGAACGTCCTCGGCCGCTCCGACGGCACCGGCTTCACGATCACCGGCCCGGTCTGGGAGTACTTCCGGGTCCACGAGCGGATGTTCAAGCCGCAGCTGCGCCAGAGCCCCTTCCTCGCGGGACGGGCCGAGGAACTGCGCACGGCGCTCATCGAGCACGACCTCGACGGGCTGCTGCGCGAGATCCAGCTGGACCAGGCCAACGGTCTGGTGGGCAAGACCTGCATCCATCCCTCGCATGTCATGCCCGTGCACGCGCTGTCGGTGGTCAGTCACGAGGAGTTCAGCGACGCCCAGGACATCCTGCGGCCGGAGCGGGGCGGGGGAGGCGTGCTGCGTTCCTCGTACACGAACAAGATGAACGAGGTGAAGCCCCACCGCGCGTGGGCAGAACGAACCATGCGGCGCGCCGAGGTGTTCGGCGTCGCGAAGGCGGACATCGGCTTCGTGGAGCTGCTGGCCGCCGGGCTGGTGGCGTGAGCGGGCGGGGCGCGGCGCCGAGGAACGACGGGCCGGTCGACGGGCCCGTTGATGGACCGGTCGACGGGCCGGTCGACGTAGGGACCGAGAAGGCAGAGGAGAACGGCAACGTGACGTGGTCGGGGTCGTGGGTCGCCGAACGGCTCGGCATAGAGCTCGTCGGCGGGGACGAACTGCGTGAGCTGCTGGGCGTCGCCCTGCGGCGCAACCCCAAGCGCGCCCATCTCCTCGTCTCGAACGTCCTCGGCAAGCACGTCCCCCAGCGGCCGTCCGTCGTCCACGGCGCCGGTGTCGCCCTCGGCGAACGCGTACGGGACCTGCTGGGCGACGCCGTGGAGCGGGCCGTGATCCTCGGTTACGCGGAGACCGCGACCGGTCTCGGACACTCGGTGGCGGACGGGGTGGCGGACGCCCCGTATCTGCACTCCACCCGGCGCCCGGTGCCGGGAGTCGCCTCCGCGGGCGGTTTCGAGGAGTCACATTCGCACGCCACCTCGCATCTGCTGCTGCCGGAGCGGCCCGATCTGCTGGCGGGGGACGGCCCGCTGGTCCTCGTGGACGACGAGTTCTCCACCGGGAACACCGTTCTCAACACGATTCGCGCGCTGCACGCCCGCTATCCGCGCCGGTGGTACGTGATCGTGGCTCTCGTCGACATGCGCTCGGCCGCCGACCAGGGCCGGCTCGCGGAATTCGCCCAGGACATCGGCGCCCGGGTCGACCTGGTGGCGATGGCATCGGGCACGGTCAGCCTCCCGGAGGGCGTCCTGGCACGTGGCCAGGCACTGGTCGCGGAGCACGACTCCGCTCGGGGGACGGCTCCGGGGGCTCCTGATCCGACGGCGGACACGGCGGATGTGGACGTCGTGCGCGTGCCGCTCGGCTGGCCCGCCGGGCTGCCCGACGGCGGGCGGCACGGCTTCACGCCCGCCCACCGCGCCCGTCTGGGGGCCGCCGCGCCCGGCATGGCCGCCGCGCTCACCCGTGACATCGGCGACGCCCGGCGCGTCCTCGTCCTCGGCTTCGAGGAGCTGATGTACGCGCCCCTGCGCCTCGCACTGGAGCTGGAGCGGTCCCTCCCCGGCACCGAGGTCCGCTACTCGACCACGACGCGCTCGCCCGTACTCGCCGTGGACGACCCCGGCTACGCGATACGCAGCCGCCTCGTCTTCCCGGCCCACGACACCGCGGCCTTCCCCGCCGGCGCCGGCGACGGCGCGGGCGACCGGTACGCCTACAACGTGGCCGGCGGCGGCTTCGACGCCGTCGTCGCGGTCGTCGACTCCCTGGGCGACTCCCCGGAGCTGCACGCCCCCGGCGGTCTGCTCGCACAGCTCACCGCCCATGTCCCGCGTGTCCTGCTCGCCGTCGTTCCCACGTACCTCCCCGCCCTTCCGCACGCCGCCGCCCTCCCGCACGTCCCCGACCGGCAGGAATCCCCCATGCTGCCCGACCCCCTGCGTGGCCCCGCCTTCTCCTCGTACGCCGCGGACGACGTCGGCTGGCTCCTTCAGGACCTCTCCGACGTGGAACTGGAAGCTCCGACGGAGGAGCGCGAAGAGGCGATCCAGAGCGGCGGCGCGCACTACGCGGAGTCCCTGCCCGTCGAGTACCAGCCGAGCGACGAGTACCAGGAACTCTTCCGGTCCGCGCTCGCGGCCTCCGCCGCCCGTATAGCCCGCGCGGTCGGCACCGTCACCGAGACCGTGCTGGCCGAGCACCCGCAGCGCTACGCCGACCCCGCCTCGCGAGAAGCCACGCAGGCCCTGCCCGTCCTGGTCTCCCTCGCCCGCGCGGGCACACCCGTGGGTGTCCTGATGCGCCGCTGGGCCAAGCACCGGCACGGCCTGGATCTGCCGCACTACGCCATCTCCATCGTGCGCGGCCGCGGCATCGACACCAACGCCGTCCGCTGGCTCGCGGCCCACCACGACCCGGCCGACATCGTCTTCGTGGACGGCTGGACCGGCAAGGGCGCCATCACCCGCGAACTGGCCGACGCGCTGGCCGAGTTCGGCGACTTCCACCCGGAGATCGCGGTGCTCGCCGACCCCGGCGGCTGCGTACGGACCTATGGCACCCGTGAGGACTTCCTCATCCCCTCCGCCTGCCTCAACTCCACCGTCTCCGGCCTCATCTCCCGCACCGTCCTGCGCGCCGACCTCGTCGGCCCGTACGACTTCCACGGTGCGAAGCACTACCGCGAACTCGCCGGCGCCGATGTGTCCGGCTACTTCCTGGACGCCGTGGCCGCCCGCTTCGACGACGTCGCCGACGCGGTGGACACCGAGGCCAAGGAACTTCTCTCCACCGACCGGGCACCCACCTGGGAAGGCTGGGCCGCCGTCGAGCGGATCAGTGAGGAGTACGGCATCCACGACGTGAACCTCGTCAAACCCGGCGTCGGCGAGACCACCCGCGTCCTGCTGCGCCGCGTCCCCTGGAAGATCCTCGCCAAGCGCGGCGCGGGAGCCGACCTCGATCATGTCCGGCTGCTCGCCGAGCAGCGCGGCGTACCGGTGGAAGAGGTCGACGGACTTCCCTACACCTGCGTCGGGCTGATCCACCCCCGCTACACGCGCGGCGCCACCGGCGCGGACGGTACGGCGGTGGCGACCTCGTGAACGCGCCCACCCCTTCACCGGCGCTGGTCGCCAGCGACCTCGACCGCACCCTCATCTATTCGGCCGCCGCGCTCCAGCTGGCCGTGCCGGACGCCGAGGCCCCGCGTCTGCTCTGCGTCGAGATCTACGAGGGCAGGCCCCTGTCGTACCTGACGGAGACGGCAGCCGGGCTGCTGGAGAACCTGGCCGCCACCTCGGTCTTCGTCCCCACCACGACCCGCACCCGCGAGCAGTACTTCCGCATCCATCTGCCGGGCCCCGCCCCGCGGTTCGCGATCTGCGCCAACGGCGGGCACCTCCTGGTCGACGGTGAGTCCGACCCCGCCTGGCAGACCCGGGTGAAGGAACACCTCGCCGCGAGCTGCGCCCCGCTCGCGGAGATCAGGCGACACCTCCTCGCCGCCGCCGACCCCGCGTGGCTGCTCAAGGAGCGCATCGCCGAGGACCTGTTCGCCTACCTGGTGGTCGACCGCGCGCTGCTGCCCGACGGCTGGGTGAAGGAGCTCTCCGAGTGGGCGGACGGCCGTGGCTGGACGGTCTCCCTCCAGGGCCGAAAGATCTACGCCGTACCGCGTCCGCTGACCAAGTCCGCAGCGATGCGCGAGGTCGCCCGCCGCACCGGCGCGGCCCTGACCCTCGCGGCCGGCGACTCCCTCCTCGACGCGGACCTGCTGCTCTCCGCGGACCACGGCTGGCGTCCTGGCCACGGCGAGCTGGCGGACACCGGCTGGAACGCCCCGCACGTGGAGACGCTGACGGAGACGGGGGTGGCGGCGGGGGAGGAGATCCTGCGGCGGCTCACTCGCGCCGCTTCTCGTTTCGGGACCTGATCAGCCGTCTGATCACGAAAGCCACGAGCGCGAGCGCGACGACGCCCAGGACCAGCTTCGAATACGTGGCGACATGGCCGCTCACCTCTTTCCAGTTCTCGCCGAGCGCGTAACCGGCCATGATGAACGCGGTGTTCCAGATCGCGCTGCCGAGTGCGGTCAGGCCCACGAAGGTGGGCAGCGGCATTCTCTCCACGCCCGCGGGTACGGAGATGAGGCTGCGGAAGACGGGCACCATCCGGCCGAGGAAGACAGCCTTCCTGCCGTGCCGGCCGAACCAGTCCTCGGCCCTCTCCATGTCCCGCCTCTTCACCAGCGGAACCTTGGACGCGAGAGCGACTGTTCTGTCCCGGCCGAGCCACGCGCCCAGCCAGTACAGGACGAGCGCGCCCACGACCGAGCCCGCCGTCGTCCACAGCACCGCCGCGGCCAGATTCAGCTTTCCGGCGCCGGCCGAGAAGCCCGCCAGCGGCAGGATGACCTCACTGGGCAGCGGAGGGAACACACTCTCCAGGGCGATCGCCATTCCCGCGCCCGGGGCTCCGAGCGTGTCCATCAGGGTGTTGACCCACTGCTCGGGGCTGCTCGCGATCGTCACTCCCACGTCGGACGGCTCCTCGGGCACGCTGATCGAGGCGGCCTCGCCGGGCGGCGGCGGACCGCCTCAGCGCCTGGGCGCGGTTGGAGAGCTACGAGCAGCAGCCGCCACCGCAGCAGCCTCCGCCACCCGCGGAGGGGCCGGGTGCGGCGGCGGCCGGTGAGCCCTTCGCCGAGCCGCCCACCGCGACGGTGGACAGCAGCTTCACCGTGTCCTGGTGGCCGGCGGGGCAGGTGGCCGACGCTGATGACTCGGCCATGGGACGGCTGAGTTCGAACGTGGTGTCGCAAGGGCGGCAGCGGTACTCGTAGCGAGGCATGGGGCCAGGTTAGCCGGATGGCCGGTGCCCGCCCTGCCGGTGGGAAGTCACGGCACGGTGGGCGTGGACCGCGCGCTTCCCTGCGGCGTCCCGGGTGCGACGCTCGTGCTCGGCCTGGGTCGGATGGCGGGCCCGCCAGTAGGGATTGTCGTGCGGCAGGCTGCCGCTGACTCTCCCGAACATGCCGAAGAACATGAGCAGCACGCCCACCACAAAGCTGAACAGCACGTTCTGGATGCGGAAGGCGAGGGGGTTGAATCCGCTGTCGATCAGCGCGAGATTCACGAAGCCGCTGAGGATGAACAGCAAGCCGAGGATCATGTTCAGGGTCGATGCGAAGTTCTTCCCGATCAGCATGCCGACGAAGAGCAGGACGCCGACGCAGATGGACAGGACGCTCAGCGCACCGTTGGTGTTCAGACCGGCGGTGGTGTGGCTGCCGGTGCCGAAGACACCGATCTGGTTGACCAGCCCGAGGATTCCGAACACGAGCAGTACCAGACCGATCAGGCCCGCGCCTATCCGGTAGACCGTGCTCAGGCGGTGGTCGACGGGCAGATGTTCGTCGAGCCTGACCCGCCGTTTCCGCTGCCCTGTGGGCGGGCGGGAAAGGGTCCCGTGACCGGACATGTGCGGCCCCCTTCAGCCATGCGTGCCGGTGTCCCTGTGTATTTCAAGGATCGGCCCGGCGGGACGAGGGGACAAATCGGGCGGTTGTGGGGGTGGTGACTGGGCGGTCCCGCGTAGGAGCGGACCGGCGTGCGTACGACTGGACCGGCGTGCGTACGACCGGACCGGGGCGCCGCTCAGGCCCCCGCGCCCCGCTCGTCCCGGATCTCGCCGACGACACGGGATGCCGTGTTCCGTACCGCTTCCATCTCCGTCAGGAAGTGCCACCAGTCGGGATGCCGCCCCTCCAGCCCGGCCACCGCCCGGTCCAGCCGCACCACGGCGTCGTCCAGCGGGCGCGCGTGCCGGGGATCGGGCGTGTTGCGGCCGGCCATCGCGAGCCGCTGCGCGTCCCGTACGGCGAACCGCGTCCGGTCGATCTCCTGCTGCGGGTCCTTCGATACGGCGTTGAGCCGCTGCAGCCGGTCACCGGCGGCCGACACGGCCTCGTCAGTGGAGTTCAGCAGCGCCCGTACCGTGCTGAGCAGGGCCGTAGCGTCCGGCCACCGCTGCTCCTCGCGGGCCTTGGCGGCCTCCTTCAGCTTCTCCTCCGCCTGGTGCACGGAGGTCCCCGCCTGCTCGGGCACGGACTGGAGGTCCTGCCAGCAGGCGGCGCTGAACCGGCGCCTCAGCTCGCTCAGAACCGGCTCCACCGTGCCCGCGCGCGTCGTCAGGGCCTGTGCGCGCGTACGCAGCGACACCAGCCGCCGGTCGATCTCCGCCGCGCGCTCGGGCAGCTGCTCGGCCTCGGCCCGTACGGCCTCGGCGTCCCGCAGCACCCGGTCGGCGCGCTGAATGGTCTCGGCCACGCCGTGCCGGCCCGCGCCCTGGTTGAGCTTGGTCAGCTCCGGGCCGAGCGTGGCCAGCCGCGCCGCGAGATCGTCGGCGCGCAGACCGGAGCCGCGTACCGCGTCGAGAGCGTTGCTCGCCGCGAGCAGCGTCTGCCGCGCCCGCTCCACGGCGGGCGCCAGCCGCGCGAGCTGTGTCTCCGCCTTGTCGAGCAGCGGGCCGAGCCCGCGCTCGAAGCGGTCGAGTTCGCCCTTGACCCGTACGAGCTCGTCCTTGGCCTTGGTCAGTTCCGTACGGGCCGTCGACGCGACGGACGGTTCCAGGTCGTCCCGGTCCAGGTCGTGCGCGTCGACGGCGCTGATGTAGCCGCTGCTGGCCTCGTCGATCCGCCGTCCCAGCGCCGCGAACTCGTCCGCGACCCGGCGCGCACCCGGCGAGGTGTCCACCGCGGTGATCGTCTCTATCGAGATGCGCAGGTCACGCTGGGCGGTGTCCAGCTCGTAGAAAGCGGCGGCGGCGGCGTCCTTCGCGGCCTGCGCGCCGGCGCGCTGATTCTCGCCGCGCCCGCCGAACCAGCGTCGTGTCCCCCCGCCGGCGAAAGCCCCCGGCAGAGCCGCGACAAGCAGGGGCACCGGCAGCAGCATCAGGGTGAGGACATCACGGACGCCACCCGCCCTCGCTCGTGCGTGCGGCTGCGCCCGTGTCGTCGCCGTCACATCCCTCTCCCGTGCCGATTACGCCCTGCCCAATTCATTCTCCCACCAGGTAGGGACGAACACACGGGTCGGTTAGTTCGCGCTTCGGACTGTGACTTTGCCGTTGTCGCTGCGGGCCTTGACCATGTGGGAGCTGTTGTCGACCGTCGGTACGTCCACGTCGACGCGCCCGTTGTCGCTCTTGGCGCTCACGGCGTACGCGGTGCCGGACCCCGGCAGGTCGATGGTGACGGACCCGTTGTCACTGGAGGTGTCCACGGTGTCCGGTACGGAGGTGAGCTCAAGGCGCACCGCCCCGTTGTCCGACCGGGCGCGTACGGACTTGGACGAGACGCCCTCCGCCGTCACCTTGCCGTTGTCGCTGGACAGATCCAGCGTGCCGCTGGAGTTCCGTACCTCGACCGACCCGTTGTCGGAGCGGAGGTCGAGCTCGGTGCCGAACCCGTCGGCGCGGACCCGGCCGTTGTCGTTCCGCAGTTTCACGGCCATGCCGCGCGGCACCTTCACCGTGTGCCGGGACACGCAGTTGTTCACCACCGCCTCGCACTTCAGCTTGAGCGTGAGCGTGCCGTCCTCCAGCTTCCATACGGAGTCGGGCCCCGAACCGAGAAACACCCACCCGTCGACCTGCCGGGTCACCTCGATGTCCTTCACATCGGCCGGCACCAGATCGATCGACGAGTTGTCCGCCGCGATGGTCAGCGTCTTCCCGCTGTAGGCGAACGACCGCTTCTCGACGGGCGCTTCGTCGGCATCGGCGCTCCCGCACCCACCGACGACCACCACGGCGAGCACGGCGCCCCCGGCGACGACGAAGGTGCGGCCACGGCGGGCGGAGCGGGTACGGCGGGTGTCGGGCGTACGAGATGTGTCCACGGCGATCGGTCCCCCAAGACGTTCCTGCGAATGTCCCTCCACGGTACGAATCCCCCCGCCCCCACTCGATCCGGCCGGCCACCGTCTCGTTGGTGGGGGTATCCCCCCACCCGCGGCGGCCCGGCCTGCGAAGGCGTTGGGAGCGGGAGCGCTGCGCCATGTACGCTGTTGCCTCATCCAGGGTGCGTAGCTCAGGGGTAGAGCGCTGCTCTTACAAAGCAGATGTCGGCGGTTCGAAACCGTCCGCGCCCACCATGGCTGACCTGCACACGAGCCCACCGAGATCGGTGAGGGGCTCTTCAGTGATCATTCAGGAGAACTCGGTGGGCACGCCCGGACCTGACGAACGGGTCCGCGGTTCAGTCCGGTGAGCTCCGTCCGGTATCCAAGGTTCAGCGGGAATTCCTCACAGGCCGATCTTGTGTTGGTGGCCGGCGCCTAGGGCGTGTTTGAGAAGTCCCGTCTGGCCCACGACGCCTGGCACGCGCGCTCGCCGCGTTGTCGGAGTCATCCAAGTACGTCCAGTACGAGGCTGATCCTCCGCCTTGCGATCGCACGCACCAGACGCCGTGGGCCCCGCCCAGTGGGCGGACGACGCTACTTCTAAAACACGCCCTAGCGTCGATCCGCCAATCGCATCGAGGTGAGGGGTTTCTGATGACGGATCCGACGTTTACCCGGCGCCGGTTGCTGGGGGCGAGTGCCGCCGCCGCGGGGGGTTCGGCGCTGGGGCTGATGGCCCCCAACGTCGAGAAGGCGCTGGCGACTTCCAGACCCGGCAAGAAGCCGTCGGTCCGCGACATCGAGCACGTTGTGCTGCTCATGCAGGAGAACCGCAGTTTCGACCAGTACTTCGGAAGCATGTCCGGTGTGGCGGGTTTCTCGGATCCGCACGCCATTCAGCTGCCGACCGGGCGGAACGTATTCCACCAGCCCACCGACATCAACAGCGACGGTTATCTGCTGCCGTGGCACATGGACAGCCGTACGACATCGGCGGCGAGGATACCGAGTCCCGGCGACTACTCGTGGCAGGTCTCGCACGCCGCGTGGAACGGCGGAAAGATCGACTCGTGGATGTCGGCCAATTCCCGGTACGCGCAGACGGGTGCCGACATCTCACTCGTCATGGGTTACTACGAAGAGCAGGACATCCCGTTCCACCGGGCGCTCGCCGACGCGTTCACGATCTGCGACCGCTACCACTGCTCGATGCTCTCCTCGACCACGCCGAACCGCGTCATGTGGGAGAGCGGCACCATCGATCCCAATGGTGAGAACGGGGGTCCCGTTCTCATCAACAACATGAAGGAGAACACCTGGCCCACGTACGCCGAGATGCTCACCGAGGCGGATGTGAGCTGGAAGTTCTACTGGGTCGATGGCGGCATGCGCAGCCAGACCTCGTACTGGAAGGCGTTCCGGGAGGCCCCCACCTCCTCGCCGCTCTACATCAACTCGCAGAAAAGCCAGCTCGGTCAGTTCGAGTACGACGCGCTCCACGACCGGCTGCCGACCGTGAGCTGGCTCTTTCCCGGCCCCGGGCAGGACGAGCACCCCAACTCCAGCAGTCCGGCGGCCGGGGCGCAGTTCATCGCCGGTGCCATCGACGCGATCGCCGCGAACCCCGACGTGTGGGCCAAGACCGTGTTCATCCTGGTCTGGGACGAGCACGGCGGCGGTTTCGACCACGTGGTGCCGCCCGTACCGCCGGCCGGCACCCCCGACGAGTTCGTGACCAGGACATCGCCGGGCGGCGTCAACGGGGGCGGGCTGCCCATCGGCGCCGGGTTCCGTGTGCCCTGCATCATCGTCTCGCCGTGGACGGCGGGCGGCTGGGTGTGCAGTGAACCCTTCGATCACACGTCCAACCTCCGCTTCCTGGAGGCCGTGACCGGCGTCGAGTGCACGAACATCAGCGCCTGGCGCAGGCGGACCTTCGGCGACCTCACCTCGGCCTTCCGCTTCCACCACAGGCCTGCGGAGCCGCCGACGATGCCCGACACGACCGGTGCGTTGAACCTGGCCAAGTACGAGGTGGCGAACCTGCCCGCACCGACGGCACCCACGACGGGTCAGGTTCCGCCGAGGCAAGCCCCGGGCCGACGCCCCGCCACGCCCCGGCGGCCGCACCACTGAGCCCTGTCCGCGCCCGCCCTGTCCGCGCCCGCCCTGTCCGTGCCCGCCCTGCCGGCCGGTCCGCCCGGTCGGCGGTGCGGGCAGCGGATGGCAGGATGATGCGGGAATGGGGCGAGTTGGGCTGAAGTGCCGTGTTGTGCGGAGTTGATCCGCACCGGTGGTCGACCACCGGCCCCGACAGGCGACACGGGGAGTGCCACGCGTGCGGACAGACGTCAGGCCGGTCGTCGCTCATGCTCTTCCCCCGGACCCCGGCGGTGTCCGCGAGCGCGGTGGAGTCGGCGCGGTCTGTGCGGCGTTCGTGGTCGTCGCAGGAGTCCTCGTGCCCCTCGGGCTGCCGCTGGGGTGGGACGAGATCGTCTACGCCAGCAGATTCGGCCCGTACGGCCCCGGCGTCCCGTTCAGCGCGCCGCGTACGCGCGGAGTGCCCCTGCTGCTCGCGCCCGTCGCCTCGTGGACCGATTCCGTCGTCCTTCTACGGCTCTGGATGACCGCGCTCGCGGGCGGGGCGCTCTATCTCGGGTTCCGGCCGTGGGTGGGGGTGATGAGGGCACTGCGGCGGCCGGCGGGGGCAGCGGTGGCCGCGGCGCTGTACGGGAGCCTGTGGTTCGCGCTGTTCTACGCCAACTCCGCGATGCCCAACCACTACACGGCGATGGGCGCCCTCGCCGCCACCGGATGTTTTCTGCGGCGCGACCCCGGCCGTGCCGCGTACGCCGGGCTGGCCGCCGGGCTGGCCGTCGTCACGCTGATGCGGCCCAACGACGGTGCCGCCGTGGCCCTTCCGCTCTTCGCCGCCGCGCTGCTGGTGCCCGCCTGGCGCGGCCGGGGGCGGCTCGTGGCGGTGGCGGCGGGTGTCGCGGCGGGGGCGGTGCCGTGGGTCGTGGAGGCATGGCTGCGGTTCGGCGGTGTGGCGCGGCGGCTCAGCGAGGCCAGTGACACCCAGGGCGGTATGCGCCCCGTCCTCTCGCTGAAGGCCCATCTCACCGCCCTGGACGGCCCGTTGCTCTGCCGGCCCTGTACGGACGACACGATGGCCCCCGGCGCCGCCGCGTGGTGGCTGCTGCTCCCGCTGCTCGTCGCGCTCGGGCTGTGGACCACGCGCCGCGCCGGGCTCGCGACCGCACCGCTCCGGCTCGCGGTCGCGGTGGGGGCGTCGGCCGCGCTGCCGTACCTCTTCCTCGTCCCCTACGCGGCGCCCCGTTTCCTCCTGCCCGGCTACGCCCTGCTGGCGCTGCCGGCGGCCGTCGGTCTGCTCGCCGTCGCCGACCGGGCGCGCGCCTCCCGCCTGGTCAGGGTCGCGCTCGCCGTCGTACTGCTGGGGCACGCCGCCGTACAGATCGCGCAGGTACGCACACACGTGAGCGTCCAGGAACGGGCGCGCGCCGACTGGCAGCGGATCAGCGCCGTACTGCGCGAGGGCGGTGTACGGCCGCCGTGTCTGATCAAGGGGAACAGCCTGGCGATCCCCGTCGCCTACACCGCGGGCTGCGCGTCTGCCGCGATGGCCGACCCCGCTCCCGCCACGGCGGTGATCCTGCGGCGCGCCGATCCGCCGCACTGGGCCAGGGAGTGGCCGCGCCGGCCGGTGCCGGACACGTACAACCCTGGCTGGTCCGTAGCCGTACGGCCCGAAACGGCTGTACGCCGCGATGCCCGGCCCTGAGCGCGCCGCCGCGTGTCCTCGGACCGGTTCCTGCGGCTCCTACACTCGGCGCATGCGGTGGAACGAGATCGGTGAGGTCGACTGTTCGGTCGCGCGCGCCCTGTCGGTGGTGGGGGACCGCTGGACGCTGCTCGTGCTGCGCGACGCGTTCCTCGGCGTACGGCGGTTCGAGGACTTCCGCGCGAACACGGGCGCCTCGCGGCCCCTGCTGACCGAGCGGCTGGCCACGCTGGTGGAGCACGGGGTGCTGCGGCGGGTGCGGTACCAGGAGCGGCCCGAGCGGTACGAGTACCGGCTCACCGAGAAGGGTGTCGGCCTCTACCCCGTGATCGTCTCGCTCCTCGCCTGGGGCGACCGGTGGATGGCGGGCGACGACGGCCCGCCCGTACGGCTCCACCACGAGACGTGCGGCCACCGGATGACGCCCGAACTGGCCTGCCCCGACTGTGGCGGCACGATCGACCCTCGGGACGTACGCCCGACGCTCAGGGCCGAGCTCAACCCCTAAGCGGCTGGGCCTGCTTCGGGGCGCAGGATCATGCAGGTCGTCGTCGCGTGGGCGATCAGCTTGCCGCGTTCGTCCATGACCTTGCCCTCCGCCGTCGCCGTACGCCGGCCCACGTGGATCGTCGTGCCGACGGCCGTGAGCCGTCCCGCGTCCACGGCGACCGTACGGATGTAGTTCACCTTCAGCTCCAGCGTCGTGAAACCGACACCCGCCGGGAGCGTCGTGTGCACGGCGCAGCCCAGGGCCGAGTCGAGCAGCGTCGCCGCGATGCCGCCGTGCACCGTGCCCAGCGGGTTGGCGAAGTCGGGCTTGGTGCTGAGCGACAGGACGACGCGGCCCTCCTCCAGCTCGTCGAAGGTCATACCGAGGAGCCGTCCGATGGAGGGCAGGTCGGTGGGCTGCTTCGACGCCCAGCGGAGCAGTTCGAGGCCGGTCATCGAGGTGAAGTCGACAGTCGTCATGCGGGCGAAGCTATCAGTTCTGATTCTGAACCCACCACGGGCGGCGATCTGTCATACGGATCGGCGACACTGGACTTATGTGCCGCAGTATCAAGACTCTCCGTCCGCCCGTCATCCCCGAAGAGGCCACCGAGGAGGAGATCAGGGCCGCCGCCCTCCAGTACGTACGCAAGGTCTCCGGCTTCCGCGCGCCCGCCGCCCACAACCGCGAGGTGTTCGACCGGGCCGTCGACGAGATCACCGCCTCGACGATGCGGCTGCTCGACGGCATCGAGGTACGAGGCGCGGCGACCCGCAGGTAAGTCCCGTCCCGCAGGCGTCTCTAGGGCGTGTTTGAGAAGTCCCGTCTGGCCCACGACGCCTGGCACGCGCGCTCGCTGCGTTGTCGGAGTCATCCAAGTACGTCCGGTCCATCTACGGGGCTGATCCTCCGCCTTGCGATCGCACGCACCAGACGCCGTGGGCCCCGCCCGATGGGCGGACGACGCTACTTCTCAAACACGCCCTAGACGGCCGACGCCGGGACCCGCGCCCGCGCCGGGCGTCGCACGATGTACGCGGCCACTGTCCCCGCCGCGAACAGCGCCAGTACGGACACCGCGACCCCGAACCAGCTGGAGCCCAGCCACTGGCCGCCGAAGTAGCCGAGGCTCACGCTGTAGCCCGTCCATGCCACGGCCGCCAGCGCCGACCAGGGCAGGAACTCCTTCATCTTGCGGTGCGCGGCGCCCGCGCTCAGCGAGACGACCGAGCGGCCCGCCGGCACGAAGCGCGCGATCACGACGAGGATCCCGCCGCCGGTGAGGGACGCGCCGAGACGCTCCTGCGCGGTGGTCAGCCGGCGTGAGCGCGCGATCGCGCGGGCCAGCCGGTCGCCGCCGCGCCAGGCGAGTCGGTACATGACGAAGTCACCGATCACGGAGGCGACGGCCGCGCACACCATCAGTACGAGCAGTGAAGGCACTTCCTGCGGCACATGCGCCGCGTGCGACACCTTGCCGGCCGCGTCGACGACGGCCGACGAGCCCGCTGCCGCCGTGGCCGTCGTGATCACCAGCACGCCGCTGGGCAGCACGGGCAGGAACACATCCAGGAGCACGGAGAGCGCCACAACGGCGTAGATCCATGGGCTGCCGGTCAGCGCGCCCAGACTCTCCAGCACTTTTACATTCCCCGTTTCCGTAACGAGGCCGACATCTCCCGGACTCGTATTCCCCCTGACCCCCTGACGGCCGATTCCCTTGCGCCTGGGCGAAGTGGGAGTGGCTGTCAGCCGTACAGCGTACGCCTGCGTGGTGGACCACCTTCCCACGGGGCGGGTGTTGTCCACCTCCTGTTTGCCGGTTGACCGAGATCGGGAAATGGCCGAATGTCATGTGTCCGGTCGAGCCTGCCGGAGGCGAGAGCGCCCGGACCCCGTGGAAACGGGATCCGGGCGCCTGCGTCGCTGCCGAGCGGTCGAGCGGGTTGAGCGGTCGAGCTGTGCGGCTGTCGAGCGGTCGGGCCGTCCGTCAGGCCGGCACCGCCGTCCGCTGATCCCGGGGCTCCGGCTCGCGTGTGCCGCGCGTGCCGATGAACCGGTCCAGCGAGAGCGCGCCGGGGCCGACGAAGACGATCAGCAGGAAGGCCCAGCAGAAGATCGCCGCGGCCTCACCGC
This sequence comes from Streptomyces sp. NBC_01716, assembly GCF_036248275.1. NCBI lineage: Bacteria > Bacillati > Actinomycetota > Actinomycetes > Kitasatosporales > Streptomycetaceae > Streptomyces > Streptomyces sp. NBC_01716. Next base: position 6,257,586 of record NZ_CP109181.1, read on the forward strand.
CGTTCTCCATGGGGAACAGCCCGTCGGGCTGGTGGACGTTGAAGTACGCGTACGCCATGGAACCGGAGGCCACGAACGCGGCGATCCGGGTTCCCAGGCCGAGGAGGACCAGGCTGCCTCCCACGAGCTGGATGACGGCGGCGTACCAGCCGGGCCAGGTGCCGGCGTCGACGGTGTCCTTGCCGAGGACGCCGAAGAGTGTCGCGGCGCCGTGGCAGGCGAAGAGCAGTCCGATCACCATTCGGAAGAGCCCGAGGGCGTACGGCTGCGCATGGTTGAGGCGTGTGGACATGGGGGGTGAAGCTCCTTCGGTTCGGGACGTAACCGACGAGAGCCTTCACGTTAGGCAGCCCTAAGGAATGCTTGCAAGTTCAACATTCGGCCGACGGGTGCATCTCGGCCCCGTGGCCGTTCTCCGTGGCGAATTCCAGTCGTACCCTCTGACCTGCGTCTTTGTGTGACCTTGTCGCGACTGCGACGGAGGTCCCATTAGGTATGGCATGAGCAGACCAATGATCGGTACGGCGGAACCGGGCTCATAGGCGCAGATGCGGGGAAAGGTGAGGAAAGCAGGGCGTAATTACGGCTCCGGGACCAGTTCCCGTTCGTCGACGGTGACGAGCCGCGCCACCGCGTCCGCTCCGTTCTCTCCGCCGTCCCGCGCCTGCGCCTGATCCAGGGTCAGACGCGCCGCGCGTCCCCGCAACGTGAGCGTCATGAGCTGATTACCGAACCAGGGACCGCCGGTCTTCCCCCAGGTGACGGACGGGGCGGCCACCCGGCCGTGCCGGGCGAACGCGCGGCCCAGACGCCGCCCGATCCCGCTCCAGCCGAACCGGAAACCGAGGCGGATCGAGAGCGGGATGGAGTTGTGCACGGGGGAGCAGGTGAGCTGGACGACCCGCGACCGCGGCTGCGACCGCCCCTCGCGCCAGGCCGGTTCGGCGACGTACGCGTGGTGCACGTCGCCCGACAGTACGCAGACGGTCGCCGGGGCCTCGGCGCCGCTGCCCACCTCGGCGATCAGCCGCGCCAGCTTCTCGAACGACGCCGGGAACGCCGCCCAGTGCTCCAGGTCCGCCATCCGCCGCACACTCTCGCCGAAGCGCGCCCACCGCTTTCCGCGCACGCCCCCGGCCAGCGCGGCGTTCCAGCCCTCCGCGTCATGGATCAGGGGCGGCAGGAGCCAGGGCAGGGACGTGCCGATGAGGAGATGGTCGCGGGCGCCGGGGTCGGTCAGTGCCTGGTCGCGCAGCCACTGGGCCTCGTCCACGTCGAGCATCTCCCGGTGTCCCTCCGCCAGGACGCGGGCCGCCCGGGAGTCGACCATCAGCAGCCTCGTACGGCCGAAGTCGCGGCGGTAACTCCAGCGCACACAGGCCGGATCGGCGTCGGCCTGGGCGGCGAACTCCCGTAGCCGGGCGGTGCCGTCGGCCTCCGCGCGTACCTCGGCGTACAGCTTGTCCGTGGCCAGTTCGGCGGGGGAGAGATTGCCGAGGTGCTGATAGACCCAGTACGACATCAGGCCGCTGAGGATGCGCTCCCGCCACCACGGCTTGGTACGCATCTCGGCCACCCACGACGCGCTGGTGTTCCAGTCGTCTATGACGTCGTGGTCGTCGAAGATCATGCAGCTCGGGACGGTGGAGAGCAGCCAGCGGACCTGGGGGTCGCTCCACGACTCGTCGTAGAGGCGGGTGTACTCCTCGTAGTCGGCGACCTCCGCGCCGGGCGGTTCGGCGAGATCGCGGCGCTCGGCGAGCCATCGGCGGGTGGCCTTCGACGTCTCGTCGGCGTACACCTGATCGCCGAGCAGGAGCAGTACGTCGGGGCGTACGGCTCCGGGATCGGCCGTCAGGCTCGCGGCGAGGGTGTGAAGGGCGTCCGGGCCGACGGGGTCCGGCTCACCGACGGGCGCGGAGGCCCAGCGGCAGGAGCCGAAGGAGACGCGGAGCTCGGACGGTCCGGCCGGTGCGGCGGGTCCTTCGGTGGCCGGGGAACGGATCACGCTCGGGGGGAACGTGGAGTTCTCGGGCGGCCACACCCGTACGTCGTCCAGCAGCACCTCGTACGCGACCTCGGTGCCGGGGGTCAGCCCGGTCACGGGGATGAGTGCGTAGTGGTGTCCTGCGATCAGGAACGTACGCGACGAGCCGTACGCGCCGCCGTCGCAGCGGACCTCCGCCGTGCACGGCCGGTCCGTCTCTACCCAGATCGTGGCTGTGCCGGCCGACTCCCCGTCGACATAGCGCAGCAGTGGTCCCAGGCGCAGCCCGGTCATGGTGCCTCCTCCGTCGCCCCGTACGGTACGGAACGTCGGAGGGGGCGGACCAGGTTCCGGCCTGTGAAAGGCGGCACGACCGGTCGCGCGGAGCGGTCGCGCGACCGGTCAGAGGTGGCTGTTCAGCAGCGGTTCGCTGGTCAGCAGCCGTTGAGGACGCTCTGCAGCTTGCTCTTCTCGGCAGAGTCGACGGACAGGCCGTAGGCGTGCTTCACGTCCACCCACATACGGGCGTACATGCAGTGGTACGCGGCGCGCGGCGGCATCCACTCGGCCGGGTCGCGGTCGCTCTTGGACTGGTTGACGTTGTCCGTGACCGCGATCAGCTGCGGATTGCCGAGGTCGTTGGCGAAGGCCTGCCGCTGCGCGGTCGACCAGCTGCTGGCGCCCGAGGTCCACGCCTCGGCGAGCGGCACCATGTGGTCGATGTCCACGTCACTGGCGGCGCTCCAGGTGGCGCCGTCGTACTCGGAGTACCAACTGCCGCTGGTCGCCGCGCAGCTGGAGTTCTGCTGCACGTTCGAACCGTCGCGCTTGAGGACGGTCTCGCGGGTGTCGCACGCGCCGGACTGGGTGATCCAGTGCGGGAACAGGTCACGGCTGTAGCCACTGGTGGAGCCCTCGGCACGGACGGTCAGCTGCCCGAGGTAGGTGCGGGCGGTGGAGGCGGCGATGGGGGTGGGCGGGGATGCCTGGGCGGGCGTGGGCGCGACGAGCAGCGCGGTGGCCGAGACCAGGGCGGCGGATGCGGCGATGACGGCTATTCGGCCGGCGGGACGGCCTTGACGCGCGTAGATACCTGACATGCGAACTCCCTTGTCGTGGGGGGAAACTGACCGCTCGGAACGAACTTGGGGGGTGGACCCGAGCGCCCATGCTGTCGGTGCCGGATTGCTGCGAGGTGGGCACCAGGTAACAGCGTGACGACATGGGCACGTCACATCAAGGGGCGCGGGGTGGCCTGTTGTCGGGGCGGGTGTGGGCGCCAACTCCGCGCGGGCGGGCGGTATCTGACGTACGGGGGGAAATGTCGGGGTCCGGGGGTGGCTTTCCCCCAACCCCACCCCTTCCCGAAACCGGGGGGCCTGCCCCCGGACCCCCTTGACGCCGGAGGGGGTTCCTTGCCGACGGTGCGTTCGGTGTTCAGCTTGCGGGGCGTCAGGAACGCGCGCCGCCGCGTATGTCCGGGGGACGTTGGGTGTGCGGGCGCGCCACCCGGGCCCGGGTGCAACTGGCTGGCCCCGGGCGCCAAGGGGGGCCGGGGGAGCTCCCCCGGTTTCGGGAAGGGGCGGGGTGGGGGAAAGTCAGACGCCCACCCGGATCCGGATCGTCCCGTCCGGCAGCCCCGTCACCCGTACATCCGTCAAGTCCAACGTATGCGCCGTCGGTGACAGCGGCACCGCCCTCGGCCCCACCCCCAGCACCCGCATCCCCGCCGCCCGCGCCGCCGCGATGCCCGCCTCGGAGTCCTCCAGTGCCAGGCAGTCCGCCGGGTCCACGCCCAACTCCGCCGCCGCCTTCAGGAAGCCCTCCGGGTCGGGCTTGCTCGCCGAGACCTGTTCCGCCGTGATCCGGAGCGCGGGCATCGGAAGGCCCGACGCCGTCATACGGGCCGTGGCGAGCGCCTCGTCCGCCGACGTCACCAACGCGTGCGGCAGCCCGGCGATGGCCGCCATGAACGCGGGCGCGCCCGCCACGGGGACCACCCCGTCCAGGTCCGCCGTCTCCTGCGCCAGCAGCACGCGGTTGTCCGCGTAGTTCTGCTCCATCGGCCGGTCCGGCAGCAGTACCGCCATCGTCAGATAGCCCTGGCGGCCGTGGACGACCTTCAGGGCCTCCTCCGGGTCCAGGCCGTGGTCGACCGCCCAGCCGCGCCAGCAGCGTTCCACGACGGCGTCGGAGTTGACGAGGGTCCCGTCCATGTCGAGCAGCAGTGCGCGGGCGGTCAGGACGGATGTCGTCGTGGTCGGGACGTTGGCCGGCATCGGCGGACTCCAGGCAGGGAGAGCGGAGGATGAGCACAGGCAAGAGCGGCTCCCGCCCGCCGGTCAGGGATACGGACGGGAACCGCTTTGTTCAACGACTATACAAAGTAACGGCGGGATCACGCCACCCCCACCTCTCCTGACCGGCCCCGTCACCATCCGTCAGTCCCGCCCCCAGCCCTCTCCCTGGCCCGGCCGACCGCCGCCGCCGCCATCACCGCCACCCTGCTCCCGGCCGTTCCCACTGGTCTCCGCCTCCAGCGCGCGCCGGGTGTTCTCGCCGTACACCCCGCTCGGGTCGCCCTCGATGCTCTTGTACGACTGGTAGATGCGGACCGCCCCCTCCACCCGTTCGCCGAACTGGCCGTCGTACCCGCCGTTGTAGAGCCAGACCTCCGACAGCCTGCGCTGAAGCTCCTCGACCTCCGCCCCGCTGTCCCCGCGCCGCAGAGCCGCCCCGGCACCCGAGTCCTGCGTTCCCGCGCCGCCCTGCTGTGGCGGATTCGCCGGGGCCCGGCCCGTGGCGGCGGGCTTCGTGCTCGGTGCCGGCGGCCCGCCCTCGGCGGACTCCGGCGCGCTCGCCGAAGCCGAAGCCGAGGCGGACGCCGAACCGGACGCCGACGACGACTTCGAAGCGGAGGCGGACGCGGACGCCGAGGCCGGCGCGGACTCCGACTCCGACGGATCCGGCCGCGCACTCGCCGTCGGCAGCCCCGAGTTCAGGTCGGACGTCGCTTCGTCGTTCCCGTCGTCCCCCGTGAAGAGCCCGCCGGCGAACGACGCCGTCCCGATCACCGCCACGGCCGCCGCCGTCAGCGCGACCATCGCGAACGTCCTGCGTCCGCCCTTCCGCTCCGGATCACCCGTCGGACGCGGCCCGGTCGTGCGCAGGCCCGGCAGCACCAGCCGCATCGTCTCGGCCGGGTCGTTGCCCTCCGACCGGTCGCCGAAGTCCGGCGGAGGCGGCGGCGGGATGGACGGTACGGCCCCGTCCGGTTCCCGCAGCGGTACGTACGGCCGTATCCGCAGCGGGTCGAAGTCCTCGGCCGCCGCTATCGCCGCCCGTTCGGAGCAGTCGCAGCCGGCGCCCGGTCGCCCGTACGCGTCCTGCGGCGTACCGCACTCGGGACAGAGCTGTCCGGTCAATGTGGATCCCCTCCCTTGCACTGTGAGCGATTATGCAGCCCGCCCCCGCGCCACCACCGGGCGACCGGCGACCGACCCGCCCGACCACCGCCTCCGTAGGGACATAACAGGCTATAAACGAGCAGAACGATCAGTATGGGCGCAGGTTCAGACCCGAGGAGATGCCGATGGCTCAGGAAGCGAGCACGCCGCCCACGACTCCCCAACCGGGAGAGGGCCAGAGCCGGCGGACCATTTTCGTGTCCATCGGCGCCCTGCTGCTCGGCCTGCTGCTCGCCGCGCTCGACCAGACCATTGTCTCCACCGCGCTGCCCACCATCGCCAGTGACCTCGGCGGCCTCGACCATCTCTCCTGGGTCGTCACCGCGTATCTGCTCGCCTCGACCGCCGCCACCCCCCTGTGGGGCAAGCTCGGTGACCAGTACGGCCGTAAACGGCTCTTCCAGACGGCGATCGTCATCTTCCTCATTGGCTCGGCCCTCTGCGGCGCCTCCCAGGACCTGCTCCAGCTCATCATCTTCCGCGCCCTCCAGGGCCTCGGCGGCGGCGGGCTCATCGTGCTGTCCATGGCGATCGTCGGCGACATCGTCTCGCCGCGTGAGCGAGGCAAGTACCAGGGCCTGTTCGGCGCCGTGTTCGGTGCCACGAGTGTTCTCGGGCCGCTGCTCGGCGGGGTGTTCACCCAGCACCTGAGCTGGCGCTGGGTCTTCTACATCAACCTGCCGATCGGCATCGTCGCGCTGGCCGTCATCGCCACCGTCCTGCACATCCCGGTGCGCTCCACCAAGCACACCATCGACTACCTCGGCACCTTCCTCATCGCCTCCGTCGCCACCTGCCTGGTCCTCGTCGCCTCGCTCGGCGGCACCACCTGGGCCTGGGGCTCGGGCCAGATCATCGGCCTCGCCGTACTCGCCGTGATCCTGCTGGTCTTCTTCATCCGGGTCGAGCGGCGGGCCGCGGAGCCCGTACTGCCCCTGCGTCTGTTCACCATCAGGACCTTCTCGCTCGTCTCCGTCATCAGCTTCGTCGTCGGCTTCGCCATGTTCGGCGCCATGACGTATCTGCCGACGTTCCTCCAGGTCGTGCAGGGCGTGTCCCCCACCCTGTCCGGTGTGCACATGCTGCCGATGGTGTTCGGGCTGCTGATCACCTCCACCGTGTCCGGGCAGATCGTCAGCCGTACGGGCCGCTGGCGGGTCTTCCCGATCGCCGGCACCGGCGTCACCGCGGTCGGACTGCTCCTGCTCCACCAGCTCGAAGTGAACAGCGGCACCTGGGAGATGAGCGCGTACTTCTTCGTCTTCGGCGCGGGTCTCGGCCTCGTCATGCAGGTGCTCGTGCTGGTCGTGCAGAACTCCGTCGGATACGAGGACCTGGGCGTCGCCACCTCCGGCGCGACCTTCTTCCGCTCCATCGGCGCGTCGTTCGGTGTCGCCATCTTCGGCACGATCTTCACCAACCTGCTGAACAACAAGCTCACCGACGCCCTCGCCGGACAGCGGCTCCCGCCCGGCGTGAGCCCGGGGGAACTCGCCGCCGACCCGCGCTCCGTGGGTACGCTGCCGCCCGCGATCCGCTCCGGGGTGCTCGACTCGTACTCGACGTCCATCACCGATGTCTTCCTCTTCGCCGTGCCCGTCGTCCTCCTGGCCTTCGTCGTGTCGTGGTTCCTGAAGGAGGACAAGCTGCGTGGCTCGGTGACCGCCCCCGAGGCCACCCAGACCCTGGCCTCCAACCCGGTCGAGCGCTCCTCGCACGAGGAGGTCGCCCGCGCGCTGTCGGTGCTCGGCAGCCGCGACGGGCGACGGCGGATCTACGAGGAGATCACCGAGCGGGCGGGTTACGACCTGCTCCCGGCGGCCAGTTGGATGGTGCTGCGGATTCGGCGGCACGGAGTGGTCGAGCCCGCGCGTCTCGCCGAGGCCACGCCCGTACCGCTGACGGTCATCAACGACGCGTCCCGGCAGATCGAGGAGCGCGGGCTGGCCCGCCGCGACGGCCCGGGGCTTGTGCTCACCGAGCACGGCGCGGAGGTGGCGGAGGTGCTGGCGAAGTCCCGGGAGGAGTCGCTGGCCAGGATGCTGGGCGACTGGTGGGGGCCGGACCGGCCGACCGATCTGGTGCAGCTGGTACGGGAGTTGAGCGACGAGTTGTGCGGATCGAGGTCGGAGCGGCCCAAGAGCCCGGAGCGGCGCGGGGATCACTCGGTCTGAGCGGCCGCGCTCGCCGAACGGCGCCGCACCCGCGTCGTACGCTCGGCGCATGGGACAGCCGACAGGACTGACGACATTTGCCGGGCCGATGCAGGCACTCGCCGAGCGGTGGCTGCGGGTACGGGGCGAGGGTGAACACGGGGGCGTGGACGGCGACTTCGTCTGTTCGCCCGCCGGGCTGTGGCTGGCGCTCGGTGCGGTGACCGCCGGGGCGCGGGGGCAGACGGCCGATGAGCTGGAGACGCTGCTGGGGCTCGGTGGTACGGGATCCGGCACGGCAGGGGCCGTGACCGACACCGCCCGCGCACTCGCCAGGACCGAGCAACTCGGCGTCGCCACCCGGGTCTGGAGCCGCGTCCCGGTCTACCGCGCGTACCGCGATGCGCTGCCCGACATCGGCTTCGGGCACATGGATCCCGCCGAGATCGACGCCTGGGTACGGGAGGCGACCGGCGGGCTGATCGAGAAGCTGCCGGCGGAAGTCAGTGAGAAGACGCTGCTCGCGCTCGTCAACGTCCTCGCGCTGAAGGCGCGTTGGCAGATGCCGTTCGAGGCGAGGGACACCGCGGACCTGCCCTTCACGGACGCCGCGGGGACGGTCCACGCCGTACCGACCATGCGGCAGCAGCTCGGAGCGGGCTCCGGGTGGACCGTGGACGGCACGCACGTGGTCGAACTGCGCTGCGAGGGCGGCGAGTCCGCGCTGCGGGTGCGGTTCGTACTCGGCGCGGAGGGGGCGAGGGCGGCGGACGTCCTGCCCGCCGCGTGGGCGCCCGAGTCGCGCCGCGCCCGGATCGACACCGAGCGGATCAACCTCTTCCTGCCACGGCTCGAACTCCGTACGACACTGGAGATCACACCCCAACTGCCCGCGCTCGGAGTGACGTACGCGACGACCGACCTCGCCGACTTCTCCGGGCTCTCGCCGGAACCCCTCAAGATCGAGAAGGTGGTGCAGGAAGCGGTGGTGAAGGTCGCCGAACTGGGCGTCGAGGCGGCGGCGGTAACGGCGATCATGATGCGAGCCGCGGGCATGGCCCGCCCGCCACGCGTGGTACCGATCGCCTTCGACCGCCCCTTCGGCGTGGTGGTCCTGGACGCCACGGCCGAGGTCCCGCTGTTCACCGGCTGGCAGGCAAGTGCCCCTCGGGGGCCGGAAGTCGGGGCCGGCGCCAGGCAGTAGGGGGAGAGGACCGCCCCGTTCACACCACCCGGCGGCGTACCCGGAGCACGGCCGCGCCCACCACCAGCAGTATCAGCACCACGAACAACGCGCCCACCGTCGCCAGCCACGCCGGGACGCCCGCGAACATGCGCAGTTCGTCGTCGTAGCGCACCTCCTGGTACGTCGCGTCCGACGCCGTCGCGCGCAACTCATGGTCCGCGTCTATGCGTTCGGGCTGGGGGAAATACTGGTCGATCGCCGTCAGGAACAGTGGCCTCTCGTCCGGCTCTCCGTCCGTCAGTTCCCCCAGCGCTGGTGCGTCCGCCGACGAGACCCGGCCCGCGAAGCGCACCTCCGGCGCGTCCCCGCCGATCGCGTCGCGTGGTTCCATGCGGTGGTCCGCCAGCACGTACAGGCCCAGCGACTGCGGCTCGTCCGCCAGCCGGGAGAGGCGCATCGGGTAGATCAGCCGGTCGCTCTCGAAGCTCAGCCGCAGCGGGTCGAGCGTCCCGCCCAGGGCCGCGCCCTTCTCCTCCGGGGCCAGCCGCACCGCGACGTACTCCCACTCCTGGTCCACGTACGGCTGGAGCCCCGACGCGAGGTCGGCCGGCAGATCGAAGCCGTTCGTGTCGAGCCAGTCCCGCAGCGCGTCCGGGTCCGTCGCCGTCAGGCGGGCCACGTCGAAGTCGCCGAGCCGCTCGCGGCCCACGACACCCACCTCGGGCGCACCGTCGACCGGGGGCGGCGCGCCGGCCGAGGCCCCCTCGCCACCCGAGGCGAACGGCCAGTCGCCGTCGCGGGGCCAGAAGTAGTACCGCGTACGTTCCACCGGCGCCGTGAGATCGTCCAGTTCGCCGAAGAGGTCCGGATCGCCCAGCTCCACATCCGCGCGGCTCGGCACCGGCATGATCCACGCGGCCTCCGGCGCGTCGCCGTTGACCGTGAAACGCATCACGATCTGTTCCGTGGTGCCGTCCCAACGGACCACCGACGTCTCCCTGTCGACGCCCATCGTGGACTGCCGGGCCGGCACCATCGCGCCGCAGCCGCAGGCGTACGCCGGTGCGATCAGCGACCCGAGCTGCGTCAGCAGCAGCGCGCACACGACGAGCAACACCCGTCGCGCCCGCCTGGGCTCCCGCCCCACCTGTATCCCCCGTATCGCACGCATCCCCCGTACCCCCGCCTCGTCGCGCCGTCCTCAGACCAGACGGCCCGGCCGCCCGTCCGGTTCCTGGCGGCCTCCTCCGGGCCTCTCCCGGGGCGTCTCCCCGGCGGTTCCGGCATTGCGATCGCCGACAGCGGCGTCATCAGTGCTTTCATCGGCATTTGGACAAAACAGGGATGACACTCAGGCGAAGAGGGGGTTGCCTGAGTCTCCACAGTGGGGGAATGCGAGGCTCATGACCCAGGGTCGAGGGTTGGAAACGGAGGGTCGGCGCGGCGTGGCGAATGCGGAGCAGGGTGTGCGAGGCAGTACGGCGGCAGGCAATGGATTCGGGACCGCGCGAGCGGTGCTGTGGGCACTCGCGGCCGGTCTCGCGGTACGGCAGACGGTGGCCGTCCTGCGACTGCCCCCCGGCGAGCGGCTGCTCGATCTGGAGACCTGGACCGGGGAGAACGGCGTACTGCATGTGTCGGGCTCGCTGTACGAGAGCGGGAAGTTCACCGGCACACCCTTCGCCGGACTGGTGCTCAAGCCACTCGGCCGCGCCGCCGAACAGGCCCTCGGTGTCGCCTGGACGCTCGGCACCCTGCTGCTCGTCGTGGCCCTCGGCCTCGTCGCGGCGCGCGCCCTGCCCGGCACCGTGTCGCGTCGTACGCGACTGCTCGCCGCGCCCGTCGCGATCAGCCTGCTCATGCTGTCCCTGCCCGTCCGCAACAGCTTCCATCTCGGCCAGACAAGCATAATCCCGGTCCTTCTGGTGCTGGTGGCCTTCTTCGTCGTACGAGGCGAACGGGGCGAACCCGGCCCCGGCATCCTCATCGGTCTCGGCGCCGCGCTCCAGCCCGCCGTGCTGCTGTTCGCCCCGCTGCTCTGGCTGACCGGCCGCAGACGCCAGGCGCTCACCACCGTCGGTACGTTCGCGGTCTGTACGGCACTGGCGTGGGCCGCGCTGCCGAGCGACACCTGGACGTATGCCACGCGCCATCTCGCGGGCGCGGGCCTCGGGGAGAACGCGGACAGCATCGCCAACCAGTCCCTGCACGGCGCGTTGCTGCGGCTCGGTCTCGAAGGGCCCCTGGAGATCGCGCTGTTCGTGGTGCTCGCCGCGGCCGTCTGCTTCTTCGGTCTGCGCCGCGCGGCACGTTACGCCCTGGACGGGCAACTGCTGCTGGCCGTCGCGATCACCGGCTGCGTCGTCATCGCCGTCTCGCCCACCGCCTGGCAGCACCAACTGCTCTGGCTGCTGCTCGCCCTCGTCGGCCGGGTCGGCCGGCGGGCGAGCGACCGGCCCGTGTGGGCGGCGGTCGTGGTGATAGTGATGACGCTGCCGGGCAAGATGATGCTGCCCAACATGACGGTCCTGCACCCCGTACGGGACAACGTGCTGCTGATCGCGGCCGTGGCCGCCGCCTGCTTCGTGCCCTTCCTCAGCCGTACGTCGCCGTACTTCGACCGGCCGATCCAGACCGTGTACGCGAGACCCGTCGCGGCGCGGTGGAGCCGAATCCCGCTCGCGCCGTTCTGGCGCCGGCTCGTCAGCCGGCCCAACCTGCTGCTCGAACTGCTCGCCATCCGCGTCGGCTACTCCGGCTACCAGCAGATCCGCGCCGCCGCCGACGGCGGGCGCCAGGCCGCCGAGTCGCACGCGGACCAGATCCTCTCCATCGAGCGGGCACTCGGCATCGACATCGAACGGTGGGCCAACCATGCCGTGGTGAAGGTGAGTTGGGCGGAGGACTTCCTCAACTTCTACTACACGTCCTTCCACTTCCTCGTACCGCTCAGCATCCTCGCCGTCCTGTACGTGCGCCGGCCCGCCGACTACCGCTGGGCGCGCGCCTCGCTCGCCTTCGCCACGCTCCTCGCGCTGCTGGGCTTCTGGTTCTACCCGCTGGCGCCGCCACGGCTCATGCCGGGCCTCGACTTCATCGACACGGTGCACGGCCCGCAGGACTTCGCGAATCCGGACTACGGCGCGCTGACGAGCGTCACCAATCAGTACGCCGCGATGCCGTCGCTGCACTTCGGCTGGTCGCTGTGGTGCGGGGTCGTGATCGTGATGCTCGCGCCCAAGATGTGGATGAAACTCCTGGGCCTGGTGCACCCGCTGATCACGGTCTCCGCGATCGTCGCCACGGCCAACCACTGGGTGCTGGACGCGGCGGGCGGGGCGCTGGTCGTGGGCACCGGCTTCGGGCTGACGTACGTCCTGTCGGGGCCGCGCCGGCTGCGCAGGGCGGACTCGATGCTGGAGCTGACCCCGGGGGTCGAGGTGGGGCGGAAACCGGTGGACACGAAGGGCTCGGGCGCCATGACCGCACCGGATGTGCGGGACGGGAACCCGAAGTCGGCCGCGCGGTAATTCACTTGATCCGGATTTCTATCGTTTTCGTATGACGACGACGCTCCGTCTGGAGAAGATCACGCCCGGCAATTTCGACGCCGCGATCGGTGTGCGGGTCCGCCCCGACCAGGAGCGCCTCGTCGCCCCGGTGGTGAAGTCCCTTGCCGAGGCATACGTCCACCCGGACACGGCCTGGCCCCGTCTCATCCTCGACGGGGACCGGGCCGTGGGCTTTCTGATGGCCTTCTTCGACGCCGACTTCGCGGATGACGGCAAGGGCGAGGACATCCGCTCGGGGCTGTGGCGCCTCAACATCGCGGCCGGTGAACAGGGGCGTGGTTACGGCCGCTTCGCGGTCCACGCCGTCGCGGCCGAGATCCGCCGCCGTGGCGGCACCCGTCTGACCGCCACCTGGCACCCCGGCGATGACGGGCCCGAACGCTTCTATCTCGGGCTCGGGTTCAGGCTGACGGGGGAGACGAGCGGGGACGAGACGGTGGGGGAACTGGAGTTGGCTCCTGGAAGGTGACGTCCGGGTCGAACGTGACATGGGGGTCGAACGTGACATCCGCGTCGAACGCGGCCCGCCGTGTCGCCCGGCGCAGCGCCTTGAGGACCGTGGCGCCGATCGTCAGTGTCAGTACGACGGTGAGCACCGCCCGTCCCAGGTCCCAGCCGAAGGACGTCGCCGCGCAGTACGCGAGGAAGCGCACCAGATTCTCGTGGACGGGGTCGCCCGGCCGGAACGAGATCCCGGACGAGAGCCCGCCGATGTACGTCCAGCCCTGGAGGTTCATGATCGTGCCGTACGCGAAGGCGGCGACGGCCCCGTACCCGGCGAGCATCAGCGACTCCCCGCGCCCGCGCAGCCGGTCCGGGCCCGGCAGCAGCCCCGCGCCCATCGTGAACCAGCCCATCGACAGCATCTGGAACGGCATCCACGGCCCGACGCCGCCGGTCAGCAGCGCGGACGCGAACATCGTGACCGAGCCCAGTACGAAGCCGAAGCCGGGCCCCAGCACCCGGCCGCTCAGCACCATCAGGAAGAACATCGGCTCCAGACCGGCCGTCCCCGCGCCCAGCGGACGCAGCGCGGCGCCGACGGCGGCGAGCACGCCGAGCATCGCGACCGCCTTGGCGTCGAGACCGGAGTCGGCGATCGTGGCGACGACGACGGCGACCAGGAGCGGGAGCAGAACGGCGAAGAGCCAGGGCGCGTCCTGGGAGTGGGCGAGCCCGGAGGCGGAGTCGGCGAGCAGCGGCCAGCCGAAGGCGATCACACCGATCGCGCTGACAAGGGTGAGGGCGGCGACGGAACGGGGGCCGAGGCGGACGGCACGGGCCTGGGGGGTGGGCCGGGTATCGGGCGGTGTGCCGCTCATGCCGGCTCCTCCGCCGCACCCGTCGCCAACGCGTGTCGGACCTGAGTGACCGTCAGCCACTCCTGGGGGGCCATGATCTTCGCGACCTGCGGCGCGAACGCCGGTGAGGAGACGACCACTTGGGGCGTCGGCCCGTCCGCGACGATCTCGCCGTCGGCCAGGATCACGACCCGGCGGGCGAGTTCGGCGGCGAGTTCCACGTCGTGGGTGGCCAGCACGATCGCGTGCCCCTCGGCGGCGAGCGCGCGCAGCACGTCCACGAGACGTGCCTTCGCCGCGTAGTCCAGACCGCGCGTCGGCTCGTCCAGGAGCAGCAGGGGCGGCCGGCCCGTCAGCACGATCGCCAGCGCCAGGGCCAGCCGCTGCCCTTCCGACAGGTCCCGCGGGTGCGTCGCGTCGGGCACGTGCGGGAGCAGCTCGTCCACCAGCGCGCGGCAACTGCCGGGCGCGGCGCCCGCGTCGTCGTCCGCCGCCACGCACTCGGCGGCGACCGTGTCCGCGTACAGCAGGTCGCGCGGCTCCTGCGGGACGAGCCCGACCTGGCGGATCAGCTCGCGCGGATGCGTGCGGTGCGGGGTGCGCCCGCCGACGGTGACGGAACCGGACGAGGGCTCGACCATGCCGACGAGGGCGGCCAGCAGGGTGGACTTGCCCGCGCCGTTACGGCCCATGAGCGCGATGGTCTCGCCGGATGTGACGGCGAGGTCGATACCGCGCAGTGCCTCGATCCGTCCGCGAAGGACGGACAGGTGGGTGACGGCCGTGACGTCGGTGGCCGGCGTGGGTTGTGGGCGGCGGTGCAGCAGGCGGGCGAGCGCGGTACGGGGAGTGGCGGGCCGGGGGGTCGGCGCGGCGGCTCGGGGCGCCGGGGCGTCGGCCAACGGGGGCACCGTTGTCGCGAGTTGGGCGCGCAGGTCGCTCGCGCGGCGGCGGGCGTCGCGTACGGACAGCGGCAGCGGGTCCCAGCCGGCGAGCCTGCCGAGCGCCACCACGGGCGGGAAGACGGGGGAGACGGCCATGATCCGTTCAGGCTCGCCGACGACGGGCCTCTCGCCCGGCCCGGGGAGGAGGACGACCTGGTCCGCGTAGTGCACGACCCGCTCCAGCCGGTGCTCGGCCATCAGCACCGTCGTGCCCAGGTCGTGCACGAGCCGTTGCAGTACGGCCAGCACCTCGTCGGCCGCCGCCGGGTCGAGCGCGGACGTCGGCTCGTCCAGGACCAGCACCTTGGGGTGGGGCGTGAGCACCGAACCGATCGCGACACGCTGCCGCTGGCCGCCGGAGAGGGTGGCGAGCGGGCGGTCGCGCAGCTCGGCCAGGCCGAGCAGGTCCAGGACCTCTTCGACGCGGCGCCGCATCACGTCGGATGGCAGGCCCAACGACTCCATTCCGTAGGCCAGTTCGTCCTCGACCGTGTCGGTGACGAAGTGGGCGAGGGGGTCCTGGCCCACCGTGCCGACGAGATCGGCGAGTTCGCGGGGCTTGTGGGTGCGGGTGTCGCGGCCGTCCACGGTGACCCGGCCGCGCAGTGTGCCGCCGGTGAAGTGCGGGACGAGCCCGGACACCGCGCCGAGGAGGGTGGACTTGCCGACCCCGGAGGGGCCGACGAGCAGCACCAACTCGCCCTCGGGGAAGGTGAGATCGACCCCCTGGAGAGCGGGGGCAGGGGCGTCGGCGTAGGTCACCGACACCTGCTCGAACCGGATCACCGGGTCTTCTCCTTGTCCGTGAGGGCCGGCCGGGGTGCGACGAAGGCGGGCAGTAGGCCGAGCAGGATGCCCGCGGCGGGCCAGAGCGGCAGACCGGGTGCCACGAGCGGTACGACGCCGGGGTGCAGGCCCTCCGGGTCGTACGCGCCCGCCCGGATCATCAGCAGGGCGACGGCCGCGCCGGACCCCGCGACCAGCCAGGCCCGGATGCCCCACAGGTCGGGGCGGTAGCGCGTACGGACCGAACGGCGCCCGCCGAGCCGCAGACCGGCGACTGCGGCGGCGACCCCGATGCCGAGGAGGGGGAGGCCGTAGGTGGCGCCTTCGGCGGCGAGGAGCCCGTACGTGCCGGCGCAGACGCCGAGCAGCCCGCCGAGGGTCAGGACGGTGGTGGTGTGGCGAACAGCCGGGGGTACGGCGGCCGTTCGGCCGTACCCCCGCGCGTCCATCGACGCGGCGACGGCGACGGACCGCTCCAACGCGCCCTCCAGGACGGGCAGTCCGATCTGGAGGACGGCCTTCACGCCGCCGGTTGACCGGCCGCGCAGTCTGCGGGCGGTACGCAGCCGCAGAACGTCGCCGACCATGTTCGGCGCGAAGGTCATGGCGACGACGACGGCGACACCAGCCTCGTACAGGGCGCCGGGGAGGGACTTGAGCAGTCTGGCCGGATTGGCGAGCGCGTTCGCCGCGCCGACGCAGATCAGGAGCGTGGCGAGCTTGGCACCGTCGTACAGCGCGAACACCAGCTGCTCGGCCGTCACCCGGCCACCGATCCGGATGCCCTTCGCCCAGCCGGGCAGGGGCAGTTCGGGCAGGGTGACGATCAGGTGCGAGCCGGGGACCGGCGAGCCGAGGAAGGCGGAGAAGGCGAGCCGGACGAGGATGACGGCGAGCCCGAGCTTGACGAAGGCCCCGTACGACCGCGCCCACGGCGCATCGGTCCGCCGCGCGGCGACGACGTACCCGGCGACCCCGACGAGCAGCCCGAGCAACAACGGATTACTGGTCCGCGAAGCCCCCACCCCCAGCCCCAGCGCCCATACCCACCACGCCCCGGCATGCAGGGCGTTGCTACGGCTGGCCTGTGGCGCGCGAAGGGTCGAGGCCGTACGGAACGGTGCCGCGCGCCCGCCCGCCCCGCCGCCTGCACGGTCGCCCCTGTCGCGGCCGGTGCGGTCGGTGTCCGCGCGTGTGCGGTCGGGGACGTCCCGCCCTGCGTTGGTCGAGTCGCCGCCCGTGCGGTCCTCCCCGGCTCGACGCGCGCCAGCAGGCGCCCCGCCCGCGAGGTTCGGGTCCCCGCTCGCACCGCCGTCCCCGCCCCGTCCCGCGCCGCACGGCGCCCCGCCTCCGGCGGGCGGGACGTCAGGCGCGGCGACGGTGGGCCTGCCAGGTGGCGGCTGCCGCTAGGGCGAGGACCGCTGCCGCTCCGGCCAGGATGCCGAGCGTCGGGGTGGGCTCGTCGGTGGCCTCCTTGGGGGAAGCCGTCGGGGTCGGGGATTTCGCCGCCGAAATCTGGTCGCCGCAGCCCGACTTGGGGTAGCCGGTGATTCCGCACAGCAGCGCCGCGCTGTTGTAGCGCAGCGGCTTCGCCACCGCCGCCAGCGCGTCCGCGCTCGTCGCGTCCTCGTCCACCCGCGCGCACTCGGCCAGCGGCGCCGGCGGCTTCTCGCCGTTCGGGGCGTCCGCCTCCGTGCCCGGGTCGACCACCACCGCGACGCGCTTGCCGCCGGGCTTCGCGGGCGCGGACCCGCACACCGCCGCGAAGTCCGGGGCCTCGCGGGGCCTCGCCGCGTCCTGGCTGTCCGCGCTGACCGCGAAGCGGAAACCGTTCACCGTGCCGTCCGCAGGGCGGGCCGTCGCCGGGCCCTGCGTGGCGTACGTCCACGCCGCGCCGTCGTTCTCCCAGAAGGACCAGTAGCGGTAACCCGCCGCGTGCGCCGTCCCCGTACCCGGCACCGCCAGCAGGACGGCGGCGAGCAAGAGGCCCCGTATCACGGGCGAGGCGGCACCTCTCATGACCGGCGCCGCTTCGCCCGTACGACGAACACCGCCCAGATCGCCAGCGCGGCGACCAGCCCGACGGCGATCGTCCACAGGTTCCCGGACATGCTGCTTCTCTCTTCCTTCTGGTCCGCCAGGACCTTCTGCTGCTCGGCCGTCGTCAACGGCTTGGGCCCGATCCACTTGGGCGCGGGCCCCGTCGCGTTGAGGGCCTTGACCAGGTCGGTGCCGCCGAACTCGCGCGGGTCGGTGCTCGTCGTATGCGCGGCGAAGATCAACTGGGCGTACGCGGCGGGGCCGTTCTCCTTCGCCCACGCCGCCGAGTTCTTCTCCAGCCACTTCATCGCGCCCGCTGCCTGCTTGCCGTACCCGGCGGTCGTCAGCGCGACGACGGCGTCCGCCGTGTTGCCGTGGTCCGGCAGCGGCGCCGAGTCCGCGGCGCCGGGCATCGGCGGCTGGTCCAGGTGCCCCGTCCTGGCGAGCGCTTTCGCCAGATACGCCGCGCCGTTGCGCGCCGCACGCTCCGGCGTGCGCGGGTGCAGGTCCTGGCAGACCGGCGCGGCCCCCGGCTCGACGCCCGTCGTGACCATCCGCTTCCCGACCCCGCCGAGCAGAGCGGCGGCGGTGGCATCGGCGTTGGGGAGAAGTGCGCCGGACTTGTCCGGCTGGTACGCGAACGCGCCCGCGCCCTCCTTCGCGTCGCAGGGGATCGCGAAGCTCAGCAGCGCCTGGTACGGGGACCTGCCCTCCGTCGACAGCCTCTTGCCCACCGGGGCGCCGCCCGCGGCCAGCGCTCCTATCACCAGCGCCGTGGAGTTGGCGTCGCTGGGGGCGCCCGCGCTGTAGCCCCAGCCGCCGTCCTTGTTCTGCGCCGAGGCGAGCCAGCTGATGCCGTTGTTCATCGCGTCCGGGTGCGTGGTGAGCGCGGCCAGCATCTGCACGGCGGCGGCGGTCGAGTTGGTGTCGACGACCGTCGTCGCGTCGCACGGCTTCGTGGGATCGGGGCGGTACGCCGGGAACGCGCCGCTGTCGCACTGCTGGCCGAGCAGCCAGCTGACGGCGGAGTCGGCGGGCATGACGTTCACGGCGCGCTGCGCCAGCATGGCGAGCGACTGCCGCCAGACGCCGTCGTACGTCGGGTCTCCCGTGCCGTACATCCCGGTGGGGAGCTTCACCGGCGGCGCGGCGGGCGCCCGCCCGCCGGCGGCCGAGGCGTCGTCGGCCGGGGCGCCGAAGGCCGTGGAGGGGACGGCGGCCACGCACAGGACGGCGGCTGCGGCGAACGCTGCCGCGCTGCGCGCCGCGCGGCGGCGAACGGTGTTCATGGCGGGTGGGGCCTCTCCTGCGGGAACGCGGATACACGGGTACGCGGGGTACGCGAGAACCGGGCAGGCGCACAGAGGCACCAGGCTCCGGCTCCGTATGCCTCGACGGTGCCGGCCACCGGGGGTTTCCGGTGGCACGAGCCGGTCACGACCGCGTCCGGGGTGTTCCGACTCGCCGCCGGTGAGGGCGGCTCACGGTTGCGGGTCAGCGCCGGATTCACACCGGCTTCCCCCCGTACGGGCATGATGACGACCCGCTCACTCTACCGGCCACCTTTCCGGACGGCCCGGACCCCGTCGCCGCCCCTCCCGCCCCGCCGGGGACTCTCCCGCCACCGCCCCGTCGCCGTTTTCGTCCCCAAATCGCCGTACGGGCCGGACGAATCCGCCCGACGACCGGTCCACGGAAGTCATCTGACGGACCGTCAGTGACTGGCTCGCCTTAGCCCGCCCCGGCCGCCCCACCCGCCCCGGTCGTGGTACGAATCACCCCTGGACGCCCCTCTTCACGGCGCCGCCTGCCGGTAGATTCGAGGCTCGCGATGCCCTTCCGTCCACCCGACGGGAACTTGTTCCGGATTGACGCGAGCGGTTACGCTCCGGCGAAAGTGAAGTGAGAAGTGAGGGCCGAGAGTGACCGCTGAGGCCGTAGAGGCGGGTGCCCCCGCAGGGCCCGCGGGCACCTCCGGCGCGGCGGACGGGGACCGGCCGCTGCGCATAGCGCTCCTCACCTACAAGGGCAACCCCTTCTGCGGCGGCCAGGGCGTCTACGTACGACACCTCTCACGCGAGCTGGCCCGTCTCGGTCACCATGTCGAGGTCATCGGCGCCCAGCCCTACCCCGTACTCGACGAGGGCGTCCCGCTCACCGAACTCGGCAGTCTCGACCTCTACCGGCAGCCCGACCCGTTCCGGACACCGGGGCGCGGCGAGTACCGCGACTGGATCGACGCCATCGAAGTCGCCACCATGTGGACAGGCGGCTTTCCCGAGCCGCTGACCTTCTCGCTGCGGGCCCGCCGCCATCTGGCCGCCCGCCGGGGCGAGTTCGACGTTGTGCACGACAACCAGACCCTCGGCTACGGGCTCCTCGGCGACCTCGGCGCACCCCTGGTCACCACCATCCACCACCCCATCACCGTCGACCGGCAGTTGGAGATCGACGCCGCCGCCGGGCGGCTCGCCCGCGCCTCCGTACGCCGCTGGTACGCCTTCACCCGCATGCAGAAGCGCGTCGCGCGCCGGCTGCCGTCGGTCGTCACCGTCTCCGGGAGCTCGAAGCAGGAGATCACCGACCATCTCGGGGTACGGCACGACCGGATCAAGGTCGTGCACATAGGCGCCGACACGCGCCTGTTCTCGCCGGACCCCGCCGTTCCCGAGATCCCGGGCCGGATCGTCACCACCTCCAGCGCCGACGTACCGCTCAAGGGCCTCGTCCATCTTGTCGAGGCGCTGGCCAAGCTCCGTACGGGGAATCCCGGGGCGCATCTCGTGGTCGTCGGCAAGCGCGCCGAGGACGGGCCCGTCCACCGGGCCATCGAGACACACGGGCTCGGCGACGCCGTCCAGTTCGTCAAGGGCATCTCCGACGCCGAGCTGGTCGACCTCGTACGCGGCGCGCAGATCGCCTGCGTGCCGTCCCTGTACGAGGGTTTCTCCCTGCCCGCCGCGGAGGCCATGGCCACCGGCACCCCGCTGGTCGCCACCACCGGCGGCGCGATCCCCGAGGTCTCGGGGGCCGACGGCGAGACCTGTCTGGCGGTGCCGCCCGGCGACGCGGACGCGCTCGCAGGCGCGCTCAACAGGCTGCTGAACGACCGGGAGTTGCGCGAGCGGCTCGGCGCCGCGGGGCGCGAGCGGGTGCTGCGCCGGTTCACCTGGGCGCGCGCCGCCGAGGGCACCGCCGAGCTGTACCGTGCGGCCGTCGCCGCCCGCGCTGGGGCAGCCCGCTGATCCCGCAACTCCCTCCACCCCCCATCCCCGACCCGCGAAAGCAGGAACTCGTGCTGACCGTGGACTTCTCCCGTTTCCCGCTCGCCGCCGGCGACCGGGTGCTCGATCTGGGGTGCGGCGCGGGCCGGCACGCCTTCGAGTGCTACCGGCGCGGCGCCCAGGTCGTGGCCCTCGACCGGAACGGTGCGGAGATCCGCGAGGTCGCCACCTGGTTCGCCGCGATGAAGGAGACCGGGGAGGCGCCGCCCGGCGCCACCGCCACCGCGATGGAGGGGGACGCGCTCAACCTCCCCTTCCCCGACGAGTCCTTCGACGTCGTGATCATCTCCGAGGTCATGGAGCACATCCCCGACGACAAGGGTGTGCTCGCCGAGATGGTCCGCGTTCTGCGGCCCGGCGGCCGGATCGCCGTGACCGTGCCGCGTTACGGCCCCGAGAAGGTCTGCTGGACGCTCTCCGACGCGTACCACGAGGTCGAGGGCGGCCATATCCGGATCTACAAGGCCGACGAACTCCTCGGCCGGATGCGGGAGGCCGGGCTCCGGCCGTACGGCACCCATCACGCGCACGCCCTGCACTCGCCCTACTGGTGGCTCAAATGCGCCTTCGGCGTGGACAACGACCAGGTGCTGCCCGTGCGCGCGTATCACAAGCTGCTCGTCTGGGACATCATGAAGAAGCCGTTCGCGACGCGCTTCGCCGAGCAACTGCTCAACCCGGTCGTCGGCAAGAGCTTCGTCGCCTACGCCACCAAGCCGCACCTGCCGACGGCGGCGGGCAAGTGACCTTGCCCGGTCGCGGCCCCGACAGCACCGAACACCTCGTCCTGCCGGGTGTCCTGACGGCGGATCAGGCGGCGGAGACCGTCGCCGGCATCCTCGCCGTCCAGCGCCCCGACGGTGCCATCCCATGGTTTCGCGGCCACCATCTCGACCCGTGGGACCACACCGAGGCCGCCATGGCGCTCGACGCGTCCGGCGAACACGAGGCGGCGGCGCGCGCGTACGAGTGGCTGGCCCGGCATCAGAACGAGGACGGGTCCTGGTACGCCGCCTACCACGACGGCGACTGGGCCCGGCCGACCGATTCGAGCCGCGAGACCAACTTCTGCGCCTATCCCGCCGTCGGGGTCTGGCACCACTATCTGGCCACCGGCGACGAAACGTTCCTCGACCGGATGTGGCCCGTGGTGCACTCCGCCGTCGAGTTCGTCCTCGAACTCCAGCGGCCCGGCGGGCAGATCGGCTGGAAGCGCGAGGCCGACGGCACCGCCGTCGACGACGCGCTGCTCACCGGCAGTTCGTCCGTGCACCAGGCGCTGCGGTGCGCGCTCGCCATCGCCGAGGAGCGTGAAGAGGCTCAGCCCGACTGGGAGTTGGCGGCCGGATCGCTCGCGCACGCGATCCGTGAGCACCCCGAAAGGTTCCTGGACAAGAGCCGCTACTCGATGGACTGGTACTACCCGGTCCTCGGTGGCGCGATGACCGGGACACAGGCGAAGGCCCGTATCGAGGAAGGCTGGGACCAGTTCGTCGTCCCCGGACTCGGGGTGCGCTGCGTGCTGCCCAACCCGTGGGTCACCGGCGGCGAGAGCTGTGAACTCGCCATGGCGCTCTGGGTGGTGGGCGAGTCCGACCGCGCGCTCGACGTACTCCAGTCCATCAGGCATCTGCGTGCGGACGACGGAATGTACTGGACGGGGTATGTCTTCGAGGGCAAGAAGGCTTTCTGGCCGGAGGAGTTGACCAGCTGGACGGCGGCATCACTGCTGCTGGCCGTGGCCGCGCTCGGGGGAGACGAGGCGACCACGGCGGTCTTCAGCGGTGAGAGGCTGCCGTCCGGGCTGGAGCCGGACTGCTGCGAACGGGTGGGCTGAGTCGGCCTTCTGACGCTGTGTCAGGGTGCGGACCGGCGTCAGATACGGCGCAGCCGGCCGGCCAGCCCGTGGCCGATGAGCAGGTACACCACGGCCGCGAGACCGTAACCGGACACCACCCGCGCCCATGCCTCGTCGAAGGTGAACAGGTCGTAGGACCAGCCGGCGAGCCAGCGCGCCGCGTCCTGGACGAAGTTCACCAGGTCGTTGGCGCGGTTGGCGTCCAGCAGGTACATCAGAATCCACAGGCCCAGGATGAAGGCCATGACATCCGCGATCACGATGAGGACCGTGGCTGCCGCACTGCTTCCACTGCGTTGACGTGTAGCCATGACGACCGTGTTGCCGCTCCGGGGCGGGTGAAACCTCGGAACAGCCGGTCCAAGGTATCTGCCACGGCAAGCCCGAGCAGATCACGCAGGCGTACCGCGAGGGCCGGGAGGACCAGCTCGGCGAGTCGGTGCGGCAGACAGAGCGTCGGCCCCGGGCCGGCCCGCGCATTCTCGCGACGTTCCTCCGCGATGAGTGTCGGGCACCCCCACCGCTCGGTCGACCGCCGCCTTCAGGGCGGAGCGGGCGATCGAATCGGCCTGACGGAACATCTCGGCGTTGGCACGTGCCCGTGCTCCGATCGCCGTGTTCCACTGGACACCCTCCACCGGGATGCCGAACGCGAACAGGTGCGGATGCGGTTGTCCCGTGGCGCTGCGCACCCGCAGATCAGATCCGGCCACATCAAGAGATCCCGTCGCCGTCGACGAGTCTCCCGAGCCCGCCATGTGCGGGCGGGCCAGGCCCGAGGCGACCAGTCCGCGCAGCAACGGGTCGGCGGTCAGGGCCAGATCGGATCCCGGCAGCCAGGCGTCCAGCAGGGCACGCGCCCGCGCCGGAGGGCCGTCCGTGGTCGGGGAGGTGGCCACGAAGAGGCCCGCCGCCGTGTCGACGGTGACGGTCGGCCGCGCCCCCACGAACTCGACGACGCCGGCCTCGTGCAGGGCGATCAGCTCGGCGATCCTGCCGGCGGGCGGGCCGCTGGAGACATGTGCCCCGAAGGACCGGAACCAGGACAGTTCGCGGTACGAGGGACCGGTCAGTACCCCCGCGGCGACGACCCGCCGTACCTGCCCCTTCACCGCCGCGACCGCCGCGGCGGCAGCTTTGAGCGGGCTGTGCCGCGGATCCCGGGCCGCTGCCAGGTCCTCGCGCAGCCGCTCCGCCAGCCACGCTCCGAACGCCGTCCGGTCGGTGAACCGCAGGTCGGCCAGCGGCCGGTCGAGGTCCAGCAGGTCGAAACGGTCGGCGGGATCGTACAGGCTCTCCGAGAGCAGTTCCGCCCACGCGTCGGATCCGTGGCCGACTGCCGCGTACCGCTCCAGGAAGACCTCGGCTGTCAGCCGCGTGGCATCGGGGCGGCTCTCCAGGAGCGTCCCGTACCAGGCCGCTCCCGCCTCCTTCGCGATCAGCGGCCACACCTCGGCCATGAAACCCACCGTGCCCGGCTCCCGCGCGGTCAGCCGCTGGACCGCCGTGTTGTCGAAGAAGCGGAGGCTGTGGCCCGTCGGCATACGGCCCGGCACGTGGTTTCGTGCCAGGTACGGAACGCCCCGGCCCGAGCCGGCGAGGAACAGAGGCTCGCGGCCGGACGGCCGATAGCGCAGCCGGCCGTCCGGGCCGTTCTGTTCGAAGCTGCCGCCGCGCCCGGAGGTGAGAACTGTCAACTGGTCGAAGAAGTTCAGCGCCAGGCCCCGAACGAGAACCGGTTCCTTCGGCGCCAGCAGGTCGAGCCGGGTTTCATGGGGGTGGCCGGGGGTGAGGTGCAGTAGCCCGAACCGCCGTGCGGCCGTGGTGAGTTCGCGCCCCTCGGGTGACGGCCGCTGATCGGTGTGACCGGTGGCGAGCACCACCGCGTCGACGAGCAGGACGGTACCGTCGTCGAGCCGCAGCCGCAGCCGGCCTCCCGAAACCTCGTCGAGTCCCACCGCGCGCGTCGCATGAGGGACGAACCGCACGGCTGGGGCCGCGGCCCGGGTGATCCGTTCATGGGACCAGGCCAGATAGCGGCCCATGAGCGCTCGGCTGGGATGCTCCCACTCCGCGAGGCCGCGCGCGTGGTCGCGCGCCCACTCCATGAGGGTGGGCCCGGTCGTCGCGGGGCCCTCCATCCGTACGGTGTCGTCGGGGAAGGCGGTGGCGTGCCCGGCGACGGTGTTCATCAGCAGCTGCTCAGGCTGTCCGGGATCCCAGACCCGGCCGGCGCCGGGCGTGAACGGTTCCACGACGTGCAGTTCTGCCGGAGTGCCCGCCCAGGGCCCTGTGGGACCGAGGTTCGCCGTGAGGCGTTCCAGTACGGCTGTGCCGCGCGGCCCGGCTCCGACGACCGCGACGCTCACCGGGTGCGGTGTCACGCTCGCGTGTCCCAGATTACCGAGAGGACCCGGTGCATATTGCCGCCGAGAACCTTGGTGATGTCCTGCGGGCTGTAGCCGCGGCCGACAAGAAGCTCGGTGATGAGGGGAAGGTCGGCAGGTGTACCGAGCCCCTCGGGGTGGATGCGGTCGAGGTCGAGGTCCTCGCCGACGATCGGGATCTCCGGGTAGAGCCGGCGGACGCGCGCCATGCCCTCGCGGGAGTACTTGCGCTCGTCGCCGACGTCCGTGCCGACGATGACATGGTCGATGCCCACCAACTCGACCAGATAGTCGATGTTGTCGGCGAACACCTCGGCGCCCGGACGCCGCGTCAGACCGTCGGGAGTGAGGAACCCGGACTTCGCCGCCAGGCCGAACACACCGCCGCGCGCGGCCAGTTCACGAACCACGACATCGCTCTTGTTGCGCGGGCTGTCGACGAAGTGCGTCAGGCCCGCGTGGGTGACGAGGACGGGCTTCTCGGAGACCTCGATCGTCTCAAGCGTGGAGCGCTCGCCGGTGTGCGACAGGTCGAGGGCGACGCCGAGGCGGTTGCTCTCCTTGACGAGGGCGCGGCCGAAGCGGCTCAGTCCGCCGTTGGCGCTCTCGCCGCTCCCGTCACCCGCGAAGTTCCGGTTCTGGTACGTCAGTCCCATGAAGCGCAGCCCCAACTGGTACAGCGCTTCCAGCCGCCACAGGTCCTCGCCGACCGGCTTGCTGTCCTCGAACCCGGCGAACCACGCGACACCGCCCGCGGCCTTGGCGCGGGCGACGTCATCGAGGCCGAAGGCCTGGAAGACCCGCCCGTCGGTCTCCGTCAGTCGCCGCTGCCAGCCGACGATGGCCGAGGCCGCCGCGTCGTAGCCCTGGGAGATGGAGACCGCGTGGTTGATCGCCGTGACCCCGGAGACGGCGAGCTTGCCGAGGTACGTCTCGTCCGCCCAGGAGAGCGGAGTGCAGTCGAGCGCGTTGAAGACGACGCTGTCTCGGTGCAGTGCGGTGGGGTCGAGGGGCTGCGCCGGAGTGACGGACACGGTGGATCTCCTTGGAACGGGGTGGGGCGGGTCGGACCGCTTGAAGGACCGGCCCTCTCAGCCGGACTAGCCGGATCGCAGTGTGCGGCGCAGGCCGAGGCCGCGCTCCACGAGGACGACGACAACGACGGAGAGCAGCACCAGAAGGACGGAGAGCGAGGCCACCGACGGGTCGCTGCGGTACTCGACGTACTGCAGGACGGCCACCGGCAGCGGGACGGTGTTCTGCCCGGAGACGAAGAGCGAGATGACGGTCTCGTCGAAGGACAGCAGGAAGGCGATGATGCCGCCGGAGAAGAGGCCGGGCCGGATGGTCGGCAGGGTGATCCGCCAGAAGGTCATGAGCCCGCTCGCGCCGAGCGTACGGGCGGCTTCCTCGGCGCTCGGGTCCGCGGACACCAAGGAGGCGGAGACCGTACGTACGACATAGGGCACGGTCACACCCAGATGCGCCAGGATCAGCCCCCAGTAGGTGTCGGTGAGCGGGATCGGCGCCAGGATCAGCAGCAGCGCGAGCCCGAGCACGATATGCGGCACCAGCAGCGGCGAGAGGAAGACCGCTTCGATGGCGCTCCGGCCCCGGAAGCGCAGTCTGGTCAGCGCGAGCGCCGCCGGAACACCCGTCACCATGGCCAGCAGCGCG
Organism: Streptomyces sp. NBC_01716; assembly: GCF_036248275.1. Lineage (NCBI taxonomy): Bacteria > Bacillati > Actinomycetota > Actinomycetes > Kitasatosporales > Streptomycetaceae > Streptomyces > Streptomyces sp. NBC_01716. The sequence continues at coordinate 6,284,228 of NZ_CP109181.1, forward strand.
GTCGCCGCGGCCGTGACGCCGCTGACCTGGAAGCCCGCGCGGAAGGATTCGTTGGCGAATACCTGCCGGTAGGCGTCGAGGCCGAAGCCCTCCGGCGGGAACCGCAGATAGGACGAGGTGTCGAAGGACTCCACGAGCACGATGAGGATGGGTGCGAGAAGGAACAGATACAGGCCGGTGAGGACGACGGCCCACACGGCCCGGGTCGGGGTCAGGCGGCGCGAGTTCATGAACGTGCCTCCTGCGGCCCGGTGAATCGGGCTTCGAGGACTCTCTGTGCCCACAGATAGAGCGTGATGACCACACCGAACACGGCGAGCAGCAGCACCGAGAGCACCGCGGCCACCGGCCAGTTGAGGCTGGTGATGGCCTGGTCGTAGATCTCGGTGGCCAGGACGAAGACGCGTCCGCCGCCGATGAGCCGGGGCGTGACATAGCCGCTGAGACTGAGGACGAACACCAGCAGCGCGGCGGTGAGTACGCCCGGCAGAGTCAACGGCAGCACGATCCGGCGGAACACCGTACGACGGGGCGCGCCCAGTGAGGCGGCGGCGTGCTCCAGCGCCGGATCGAGCCGCCCGAAGCCGCTGATCATCGCCAGGATGGCGAACGGCATGTAGATCTCTGTCGAGGCGATGACCACACCGGTGAGGTTGTTGGCCAGATGCAGTGGGCTGTCGATCAGTCCGAGACCGTTCAGGGTCTTGTTGATGACGCCTTGGCTGCCGAGGATCGCCATCCAGCCGAAAGTGCGCGCCACCGAGGAGATCAGCAGCGGTGTGACCGCGAGCGCGACGAGCAGGCTCCGCCACCGGCTGGTGGTACGGGCCAGAAACAGCGCCACCGGATAGGAGACGACGAGGGTGAAGAAGGTGACGAGGACACCGAGTTCGACCGTCTGCCCGATGACGTTCCAGTAGTGGCCGCTGCCGAGTACGTCGGCGAACGTGGCGAGGGAGACGGTCTGCAGGATGAGTCCACCTTCTCCCGCCTCGTTGAGCGACATGCGCAGCACCCACACCAGCGGTAGCGCGTACGTCAGCAGCAGGGCCAGCAGCCCCGGCAACAGCAGGGCCAGTGCCAGGCGTGCGGGACCGCGCCGGCGTGTGGGGGTCTTCCCGGATTCCGGGGGTGCCGGGGGCGCCTTCGCGGGTACGGAGTCCGCCGTCATGACCGGCGCTCCCCGCTTTCCTCTACCGCGGAGATCAGCCGTGGGGCCTCCGGGTCCCAGGAGAGCTCCACCTCGGCGCCGGGACCGAACGACTCCAGCGTCCCAGTGGGTCGTTCGACGTCCAGCACGGGGCCGTCAACGCCCACGCGCACCCGGTAGGCCACCGTCTCGCCGGCGTATCCCGCGGACAGCACCGTGCCACGGGCTCCGCCGCTGCCGGGAGCGGCGGAGCTGAGGGCGATCCGGTGCGGGCGCAGCATCACCGTGGCCGTGCGACCCCTGTCCACGCCGGCGCCCGCCGCGGAAACCCTTCCGAGGCCAGGCAGTTCGACCAGGGCCCGGTCCCCGTCCTGGTCGCCGACCGGGCCGTCGAGCAGGTTGGCACGGCCCACGAACCCCGCCACGAACGGGCGCGAGGGCCGTTCGTAGATGTCCTCAGGGGTGCCCACCTGCTCGATCAGGCCGTGGTTCATGACGGCGACACGGTCGGCCATGGACAGGGCTTCCTGCTGGTCGTGCGTGACGAAGACGGTGGTGACGCCGGTCTCGCGCTGGATCCGGCAGATCTCGTCGCGCATCGCGGAGCGCAGCTGGGCGTCCAGATTCGACAGAGGTTCGTCGAGGAGGAGTACGGCGGGTTCCACGACCAGCGCGCGGGCCAGCGCGACGCGCTGCTGCTGTCCGCCGGAGAGCTGCGAGATACGCCGGCCGGCGAGATGACCGAGCCGCACCAGACTCAGAGCGTCGTCCACGCGGCGCTTCACGTCCACCTTGGAAATCTTCCGCATCTCCAGGCCGAAGGCGATGTTGCGGGCCACGTCCAGGTGCGGGAAGAGCGCGTACGACTGGAAGACCACGCCCATGTCGCGGCGGTGCACCGGGGCGACCGTGATGTCGCGGCCGTCGACCCGTACGGTCCCCGCGGTGGGCGGGACCAGGCCGGCGATCATGCGTAGTGTGGTCGACTTCCCGCAGCCCGAGGGACCGAGGACGGCGAGCATCCGGCCGCGCTCCACGGAGAGGTCGATGCCGCGCACGGCGGCGCCGTCCTTGCCGGGATAGGTCTTGGCCAGACCTTCGAGCACCAGGTGCCCGGCGCCGCCGTCGTGGGACTTCGTGTCACCCACCGATGACCTCCTGCTTGATGCGGTCGACCCAGCCGGTGTAGCGGGTGGTGAGCCAGTTCCAGTCGACGGGGATCTGGTTCTTCTGCTGCTCGGGGGAGGCCTGGGTGCGGTTCTCGGTGTCGGCGGCGAGCTTGACGTCCTTGTTCACGGGTGCGTAGAAGGCCTCGTCGTCGAACGCTTTCTGCGCCTCGGCGCCGATCGCGTAGTTGATGAACTTCTGTGCCGCCGCGGTGTTCTGGGACTTGTTGACCAGGTTGATGGTGTTGACCTGGGTGACCGTGCCCTCCTTGGGGAGGACCGGCTGTACGACTCCGCCGGACGAGTCCTTGTAGTACTGGCCGCGCGCGTTCCAGCCGACGGCGATGTCCGCGTCGCCCGACTGGATCGCGGTGTAGACATCGGGCGAGGGCTGCCAGGTCTGGACGCCGGGGGACAACTGCTTGAGCTTGTCGATCGCCGGATCGATGTCCTGCTTGTAGTCGGCCTGCAGGATCTTCTCCAAAGCGACGATCAGGGCCACTCCCCGGGTGTCCGCGATGGGCATCGCCAGCTTGCCCTTGTACTCGGCGTTCCAGAGGTCGTTCCAGCTGGTCGGCGCCTTCTTGACGTTCTTGGTGTTGAAGAGGACGGAGAGGCTGTCGAACGTGACGGCCGGCCCGTGGCCGTCCTTGCTCTTCGCGGCGTCGACGAGCTGGGCGAGGTTGGGCACCTTCGACGTGTCGAGTGGGGCGAACAGCTTCTCCTTGTTGGCCGTCGGCGCCACGGAGCTGTCCATGAGGGCGACGTCGGCGACCGGGCGCGCGGTGCTCGCGCGCAGCTTGGCCAGCACCTCGGTGGAGTTCTGAATCGGTACGTACTTGACCGTGATGTTCGGGTTGGCCTTCTCGAAGGGCTTGATCACGGTCTTGGTGAAGGCGTCCTGGAACGTGCCGTAGAAGCCCATGAAGGTGACGGTCTGCTTGCCGCCGGAGTCGCCGGAGCCACCGGACGGCGAGGTGGCGGAGGACGAGCAGGCCGTCGCCAGCAGCGCGGTGCTGGTCAGTACGGCGGCGGTGAGCGCGGGACGCAGGGAAGTGCGCGAGGAAGTGCGGAGGGAAGGCATGACGGTCTCCGGTCGGACGGGGATCGGAAGGGAGCGGACCACGAGCGCGGGGCGACGCCGGGCCGGAGCCCACGGGGGGACGGCTATGCGTCGCCTGCCCGTGAGGCCCGGCCCGACGTCTGGCTACAGGACTCCCGTGCGTCGTTGCGCGGGATGCCGCTGCGCGGAATGTCAGAGTCCGGCTGCCGCACGGGGTGTGCGTCGCCGAGGACCAGCATCAGACGGTTGGCCCAGCCGAAGAGCGCTACGGCGTGCACCAGGTCCGTGAGTTCGGCCTCGTCCAGCCCGGCCGCCCGGAGCGCGTGCACATCCTCGGCGCTGCCACGGGGCGGTGTGCGGGTCTGGGCTTCCGCGAAGCGGGCGATGGCCCGGCCGCGGGCGTCGTCGGCGGCGAGCCCGTCGCCTCCGCCGCTGAGGACGCGCTGGGCGGCGGCCTGGTCGCGGGACAGTTGCGCGTACTTGCGGCCGTGTACGGAGGCGCAGTACACGCAGCCGTTGGCCCGGGACACCAGCAGGGTCGCCAGCTCGCGTTCGGCCCGCGGCAGACCGCCGCGGCCGTACATGACGGCGTTGTAGACATGGGTCCGGTGGTCGAGCGCGGCCGGGTCGTGGAGCAGCGTCCGGTAGTACGGCGAGGTGACCGACAGGGTGGTGTGCGCGTCGATCACGGCTTGCTGCTCGGCGGTGAGCGCAGCGGCGTCGACCGAGGATATTCGCGGGCGCCAGGTCAGCTCGTCCAGGGTGAGGCGCTCCGCCCCGGGCGCGTGCGGCGCAGCCGGAGGCGGAGCGGGTATGTAGGTGGTCTCGGCCGCCGGGTGTCCGGCCAGCACGGCGAGGCCGGAGACGACGCGGGCCTCGTACGAGACGAAGGCGCAGATCTGCGCGAGTGCGACGACGGCCGGTGCGTCCAGCCCCTGTTCGGTCAGGCCACGCAGGACGTCGGGACCGGCCAGGCCCGGTGCGAGAGTGACGCGGTCGGTGAAGTCGTGGACGGCCGCCGTCAGGGAGGGGGCCGGGTCCGGGGCGACGCGCGGTGCCGCGGGTGCCATGGCCCGGTACTCCGCGGCGAGCCGGGGCTGTCCCGCCAGTTCGGCGGCGCGGGCGGCGGCCGAGATCCGCAGCCGGGGCGTGAGGATCTCCACGGCCCCCGGGGATCGCGGAGTGAGCAGGACGCGACGGGAGGCGGCCGTGTGCTCGCTCAGCCCGGCGCGGTGCCGCGTGCCGTCGCTCATGGTCGTCCTCCTCACCATCGCGTGCCTGTCCAACGCGTGTCTGTCCACGGCCGCGTCCGGCTGGTAAGACGCGCCTGCCGGACAGAAGGTGAAAGTTAGCTCCGCACAGGGCCCTGTGCAAAGCCCCTGCCGCCTGGAACAGGGCTGCTCAGAGGGTCCGCGCGGCTCCATCGGCGGCCTGTGGGCGCCGGGCACTTGATGCAACAGGTCCCGCTTGGGCGTGGCACACTGCGTGGGAAAGTGGATTATCGGCCTCACCTGATGCACCAAGTACTCGGTGAGCCTTCCGGAAGATCCGTTTCGGGTGCTCTCCGGTGGGTCTGACCCCAGGGAAAACCTCTCACATATTGAGACGCGGCCCGGAAAGTGAGACACGATGGCCGTCGCCGCTTATCAGGTGGTCGCGGAAGACCTTCGGCGCCGTATCGAGGAGGGCGAGTTCACGCCCGGCGACCCGCTCCCGTCGCGCGCCGATCTCTCCCGCGCCTACGGCGTCGGCTCGAACGTCGCGGCTGCCGCGGTACGCGTCCTCGTCGCGGAGGGCCTGGTCAAAGGGCGTGCGGGGCTCGGCGTGTTCGTACGGGAGCAGCCCTCCTCCAGGACGATGGCCAGGTCGTGGACCCATGAACGCCTGCAGGGCAGGCTCGCGGTCACGGGGTACGGGCGCGATGTCACGGACGACGACGGCCGTTCGGTCCGTGGCACCCCTCGCTCCACCACGGGTGAGGCCCCGCGGGAGATCGCCCGGCGCCTCGGCGTCCCCGCCGCCGAAGCGGTGATCCGCAGCGAGTACCTGATCACCCGGGACGGCAGACCGGCCATGTTCTGCGTCAGCTGGGAGCCCCTCGGCATCACCGGGGGCACAGCCGTCTCCCTCCCCGGAGCGGGCCCCATGGCGGGCAGCAGCGTCGTGGCCCGTATGTCGTACATCGGCCTCCAGATCACACGCTCGACCGAGACCGTGACGGCCCGCACCGCCACCCGCGGGGAGGCGGACGTACTCGATCTGACTCCCGGCGCACCCGTCGCCGCCATCGAGCGCACGTACTACGCGGGGGAGCGCCCTCTGGAGACCGCGGACCTCGTCGTACCGGGCGAACGTTTCCGGCTCGCGTACGAGATCCCCGCCGAGCCCGCCGACGGCTGAGGAAGACCGGGCCTCAGGGCGGGGCGCGCCCCGGACGTACCATCTGCTTCTCCGATTCCGAGAGAGAAGCGAGCCCGGCGTGAGCGACCTGCCCTCAGCCCCGATATCCGCCGCCCCCCGGGACTTCCTCGAACTGTGCGCGGACACCGGCGGACACCGGCTCCTCCTCGGCGTCAGGCGATTCGGCGAGCCCTTCCTGCTGACCGCCGCCCTGTCCCACGGAGTGGGCTCCAGCGCTCTCGGACTCGACCGGGGCAAGGCGGGGAAGGTGAAGGTCGCGGAGTTCCGGCGGATCGCCGGCCGGGTCCTGCTGATCCTGCGCAACAAACACCATCTGGCCACCGGCGACACCGCGGCCGTCCGCGCGGGCGAGGAATCCTTCGCAGGCTCGGTGGTGTGGAGCGCCCCGGTGCTGCGCGAGCGGGACGGCGCCGTGATCGTCGATGGCACGGGACTGGCACTCACCGACTTCCACGGTGTCGCGGACGATCTGCGGGAGCGGGAGCAGGGCGCGTACGAGATCGACCCGACCGCGAGCTTCGCGCTCGTGGAAGAGGCACGGACCGGTCCAGGCGGCACCAGGCTGCCCGCTCTGCTCACGCTCCGGGCGCCGGCACCCGGCCCGGCCCTGCGGGCCGTGGTTCCCTCGCCGCGCTCCCTCACCGTGGTCCAGCAGCTCCATCTCGTCCCGCTGCCCGACCCGCCGCTGCCCGCCCGCCGGTACCACCCGGCCTCCGGCGGATACGGCATCGGCCACCACGACTACGGCGCCGCCACGAGGGCGGGCACCGGGACGAAGTTCCAGCCCCGCCACCGGCTCGAACCCGTCGATCCCACCTCCCCGGCCGGACCTGTGCGCGACCCGATCGTCTTCTACGTCGACCCCGCTGTCCCCGAACCCGTACGCACCGCCGTCGTCGAGGGCGGCAACTGGTGGCGGGACGCCTTCGAACGGGCCGGATTCCACGACGCCTACCGTGTCGAGGTGGCGTCCGAGCGGCTCGACGACAACGACCTCGGTGTCAACTCCGTCCGCTGGGTGCACCGGGACGGCCGCGGCTGGTCACACGGTCAGGGGCTCACCGACCCACGCACCGGGGAGATCATCTGCGGCCGGGTACGGCTCGGTTCCCAGCGCGTCGAGCAGATCACAGCGATCGCCGAGGCCCTGTACGCCCCTTACGGCAGGGCGGACGAGCGGGAGCGACTGGCCGCCGTCGAGCATCTGGTGCTGAGCAGGATGCGGCAGCTGGCGGCTCATGAGATCGGTCATGCCCTCGGCTTCATGCACAACTTCGCCAGTACGCACCATCCCCGCCCTTCGGTGATGGACTATCCGCACCCCCGTGTCACCGTCACGCCGGACGGCGGCCTCGACTCGTCGAACGCCTATGCCCAAGGGCTGGGCCCCTGGGACCACTTCCTGGTCGCCCACGCCTACGGACGCTTTCCCGGCGAGGACGAGGAGACCGCCCTGGCGCGACTGCGGCAGACTGCCGCCGACGAGGGGCTCGTGTACATCGCCGACGAGGACGCGCGCGGATCGGAGGCGGCGCACGCCGACGCGGTCGTCTGGGTCTCCCCGGTCCCGGACGCCTTCGCCGCACTGGACGAGGCGCTGGCCGTACGGCGAGTCGCGTTGGAGGGGTTCTCGCGCGCGGCGCTTCCGCCCGGACGGCAGACCGGGGAACTGGAGGAGCGTGCGGTCCTCCTCCAGCTCTACCACCGCTCCCAGCTCTCGGCCGTCGCCCGGTTGATCGGCGGCACGAGATACGGGTACGGGCTTGCCGGGGAGGAAGGCGCCGGCACCGTACCGGTCGCGGCGGACGTCCAGCGGCAGGCGCTTGCCCGGCTGGCGGACCTGCTGCGCGCCGAGCATCTCGCCCTGCCCGCACATGTCCTGGACGCGCTCACCCCACCGGCCATCCGCCACGGGCGGACCTCCGAGTACTTCGACACCCGGGCCGGTCGCGTCTTCGACCCCTTCAGCGCGGTGGAGGCGACAGCGGCGCTCGTCACCGAAGCGCTGCTGGATCCGGCACGCCTCAACCGGCTCGGCTGGCAGCACGCCGCCGATCCCGCCGTGCCCGGCCCCGGAGACGTCGTGGACACGCTGCTGGACACCGTCTGGCGTCGGCACGACCCTGTCCCCGCGGACCTCGTCGCCGGAGAGGCCGTCCAGGAGACCGCAGGCTGGGTGGTGCTTCGCGCGGTACTCGGCGTACTGAAGAGCGACCTTCCGCACGGCACCGTACGGGCCCGGATCAGCGGTCGGCTCAGGCGGCTCGCCGAAGAGCTGCGCGAAGGCGGCGACACGGAGCGCGAGGCGGCCGGGACCATCACCGCCTTCCTGGCCGGCGAGGACGCGGCGCTTCTCGGCCCCGTACCCCGTGTCCCACCGGGTGCCCCCATCTAAAGCGTGTTGCAGAACCGCGATCACGCTCAGATCCAGCCACCCGCGGCAAGATCGACTGCCATGCCGAAGGCTTCACCCAAGCGCTCAGCTCGGCCGCCGAACTGGGGCTGGTAGACGACCCGTACGCCGCCCGCGCGCCGCCGACCGCTTCCACGAGGCTTACCGGCCGAGCCCGGACGCCACCACCCCACGCCGCGCCCGCGGTTGGGCCGTGCTGCGCGCCCTCAGCCGCATCAGCAGCGGTCCACCAGTGACCAGGCATCCCGGCGGGAGGTGAAGAAACAAGCTCCCACCTGAGCCACATGCCGTGTCCGGTGGACGCTGACGGCCCCTCACCTGGAAGGGGGAGGGGCCGTCGGTGGTGCGGTGGTGCGTCGAAACGGGGTGCGCGGCGCTCAGCCGCGCTGGATGCCGGTCGTGTCCTGGAGCAGACCGCGACGCCCGTCCTGCGTCTGGGCGATCAGACCGGGACCGCGCTGCTCGACGGCCAAGTACCAGGTACCGGGCGCGAGTTCGGCGATCGGGGACGGCGAGCCGTCCTCGCCGTACAGGGGACGGGCCACCGGCACGGCGAACCAGAACGGCTCGAAGTTACCGGCGGGCGCGCCGCCCTGCTTCGGGCCCGGGGCCCCCGGCTGCCCGCCCTGCGAGGGCTGACCCGGACCGGGCTGCCCCGGCTGGGCACCGCCGAACGCGGGCTGCGGCTGACCCGGCTGGCCACCGTACGGCTGCTGCTGGGCGCCCGGGTAGCCGTAACCCTGGTTGGGCTGGCCCGGCTGGCCCGGCTGGCCCGGCTGGCCGTACGGCGACGCGACCTGCGGCGGCCTCGGGGCTCCGACGAGGGGCCCCTTGAGTGCGGGGACGAGCGGGGTGGCGACCGCGCCCGCGGCGAGCACGATCGTGGAGAGCAGGCCCAGGATCATGCCGGCGCCCGCGTTGTCCGCGTCGATGATGTTCCAGAACGCGGTCCACAGGGCGAAGACGGTAAGGGCTACACCGAACTGGCCGAGGTCCAGACCGGCCACCTTGCGGCCCGGCATGGCGCGTCCGACGACGATGAGAGCAGCGCCGATGATGCCGGCGATGAACATGCTCATCAGAAGGCCGAGTGCGTCCCAGGCGTTCGCACTGTCGAAGCCCGAACAGTCGATACCTTGCGGGCAGTCGATGCTGGACAGGTCGAGGAACGAGGCGATGAACAGCACCACCGCTGCTCCGATCACCACGCCATCGCCTCGTGTGAGGGAGCGGATGTTCACGTGAAAAGTCCTTCGTAGATCGTCTCGTCGGGGCGGTCGCCACCGGCGCGAGGGCGACGGTGCGGAGTGCGAAGCTCGGGGGCGGCTCCCTATCGTACGGATGAATCTATCGTCTGCCCGAGCGGGTCGTCTTCTTGGTTCCGGGCCACCTCATGAGGGGACCACAACAGGCCCTCCAACGGTTGCGGGAGAGCGCGGCGAAGAATGGACAGCGGTCTTTTCGTTGTGAATCCGTTGCCGTTTCCGGCTGTTCGGGCTGCGTTCCCCGACCTGTGACGCCTACTGTTCCTGGCGTACGGCTATCGCTTGAGGAAAGAGCTGATGCCGTCGGCCATTCCCTGCGCGGCCTTCTGGCGCCAGTTGGCGCTCGTCAGCAGGGCGATGTCCTTGGAGTCGCGCATGTTGCCGCACTCGATGAACACCTTCGGCACGGTGGAGAGATTCAGTCCGCCGAGGTCGTCGCGGACATCAAGTCCCGTGTCGTCACCGAGGTAATTGGAGGGGGCGCTTCCGGTCGTGCGTACGAAATTGCCCGCGACGCGTTCGCCGAGATCGCGCGAGGGGGCCACGATCTTTGTGGTGTCGGCTCCGCCCGACTTCACCAGTGCGGGGAGGATGACATGGAAGCCCCGGTTGCCGACGGCCGAGCCGTCCGCGTGGATGGAGATGACGGCATCGGCCTTGGCCTTGTTGCCGATTTCCGCGCGCTCGTCCACACACGGTCCCCACGGGCGGTCGTTGTCGTGAGTGAGTTTCACCGTCGCGCCCTCTTTACGGAGGAGAGTGCGGAGGCGCTGTGAAACATCGGCGGTGAATTCGGCTTCCGTGTAACCGGAGTTGCCCGAGGTGCCCGTGGTGTCGCATTCCTTGCGGTTGGTTCCGATGTCCACCAGCTTGTTGATCTCGGTGGTGTGCTTGAAGTTGCCCGGGTTGTGCCCGGGGTCGATGACGACGACGCGCCCCGCGAGCGGGCCCTCGCCGGGAGCGGGCCTGGCGTCGCCCGGAGCCCCGTCGTCGCCCCGCGCCGGCTTCGACGGCGCGGACGATCCCGGCGACTCGGAGAGGCCCGGCCTCGGCTCGGAGCCGGGCGAACCGGGGCTGTCGCCCGTGCCGTCGGCGGGGGACGAGGCGCTCGCGCTCCGCGCCGGACCCCCCTCGTCGGACCCGCCCGTGGCCTGCCAGATCAGCCACCCGGCGAAGGCGCCGGGCACCAGGGCCGCGAGCGCGACGGTCAGCGTGGTCCGCGAGGTCCGGCGGCGGGGGGCGGGGGAGTGGCTTTCGTCGTACGACACGCGGCGATGCTAGTGCGTGGAGGACGGAGCGTCAGGTTCCGGCGCCGGTACGTCGCAGAACGCGCAGCGAGTCGTACGTCCGGACCTCGGTGAAGGCGCCGGACGCCAGCGCCCGCAGCCAGACCCGGTACGGGGCCTGGCCGCCGTCCGCCGGGTCCGGGAACACATCGTGGACGACCAGCAGCCCGCCATCGGCCAGATGGGGCGCCCAGCCCTCGTAGTCGCCGTTCGCGTGCTCGTCGGTGTGACCGCCGTCGATGAACACCAGGCCCAGCGGGCCGCCCCAGACGGCGGCAACCTGCGGTGAACGGCCCACGATCGCCACGACATGCTCTTCGAGACCGGCCGCGTGGAGCGTGCGGCGGAACGACGGCAGGGTGTCCATCCGGCCGACCTCGGGGTCGACGACCGCCGGGTCGTGGTACTCCCAGCCGGGCTGCTGCTCCTCGCTGCCGCGGTGGTGGTCGACGGTGAGGGCCGTGACACCGGCGGCGCGGGCGGCGTCGGCGAGCAGGATCGTGGAACGGCCGCAGTACGTGCCGACCTCCAGCAGCGGCAGCCCGAGGGCGGCGGCCTCGATGGCGGCGGCGTACAGCGCGAGCCCCTCACCGGTCGGCATGAAGCCCTTGGCGCCCTCGAAGGCCGCGAGGACGCCGGGGGAGGGGGCGGGGGCTGGGACAGAGGCCGGGACACGGGCCGGGGTCGGGTCGTACGGGGCGGTCCCGGCGGTCATTGGTGTTCCTCCTGCGTTCTGTACGGACTGCGGTCGCCCATGCTGCCGTACGCCCTCCCGTACGCGCACACGCGCCCTGTGACCGGACACGAGCCCGGTGACCCGACGCGCGTTACGACCGGACCGCCGCCCGGGGCGCCAGGACCAGGTCGACATCCACCGGAAGCGCGCGGCCGTGATACGTCGCCGGGTGGGCGTGGGACGCGTACCCCGTCGCCGAACCCGCCAGCACGTACCGCCCGGCGGCCGGGGCCGCGAGCGCGTACCTGCCCTCGTCGTCCGCCGTGGTCAGGCCCGCCTGGCGGCCACGGGGGTCGATCAGCGTGACGTTCGCCCGTGCGACGGGCGCCCCGTCGGCGTCGAGCACCCGGCCGCGGAAGCCCGCGGCGGCGGGGGAACCACCGGCCGTCTCGGCGTCACCCTCGCTGCTGGCCCGCAACTCCGTGCGGGCCGAGGCCTTGTGGGACGGCAGGAGCATCGCCAGGGCCAGACCGACGAGCACGGCGGCGGTGGCGATCACGAACGAGATGCGGAAGCCGTGCAGGCTGGGTACCGCCGTGGGACCTGTACCGATCGCCGTACGCGCCAGGACCATGCCGATCACGGCGCTGGAGACGGACGTACCGATCGAACGCGCCAGCGTGTTCAGCCCGTTGGCCGCGCCGGTCTCCGACGGGTCGACGGCCCCCACGATCAGGGCGGGCAGCGACGAGTACGCGAGGCCGATGCCCGCGCCGAGGACCATCGAGATGACGACGGTCTGCCAGGCGGCGCTCATCATGAGCAGCCCGGCGCCGTAGCCGATCGCGATGACGGCCATGCCGGTCATCAGCGAGACCTTCGGACCGCGCCGCGCCGAGAGCCGGGCGTAGACCGGGGCCACGAGCATCATCGTCAGTCCGAGCGGGGCGACGCACAGGCCCGCGACGACCATGGACTGGCCGAGTCCGTAGCCGGTGGACGTCGGGAGCTGGAGCAGCTGCGGGAGGATCAGCGACACCGCGTAGAACGCGACGCCGACCATCACCGAGACGAGGTTGGTGACCAGCACCTCACGGCGCGCGCTGGTGCGGAGGTCGACGAGCGGGGCCTTGAGCCGCAGCTCCATGTAGCCCCACAGCCCGAGGACCACGACGGCGATGCCGAAGAGCCCGAGCGTCGTGCCCGAGGTCCAGCCCCAGGTACTGCCCTTGGTGACCGGCAGCAGCAGGGCGACGAGGCCCGCGGAGAGCCCGAGCGCGCCGAACCAGTCGAACGTGCCGCCGGCCCGCACGGAGCTTTCCGGGACGGTGAGGACGGTCAGCAGCATCGACAGCACGCCGAGGCCGGCCGCGCCGAAGAAGAGGGTGTGCCAGTCGGCGTGCTGGGCGACGAACGCGGCGCCGGGCAGGGCGAGACCGCCGCCCACCCCGATCGACGAACTCATCAGGGCCATCGCCGAGGGAAGCTTCTCGCGGGGCAGTTCGTCACGCATGATGCCGATGCCCAGGGGGATCGCGCCCATCGCGAAGCCCTGGAGGGCGCGGCCGACGATCATGACCGTCAGATCGTCGGTGAACGCGCAGATCAGCGAGCCGACGACCATGACGGCCAGACTCGCGAGCAGCATCCGGCGCTTGCCGTACAGATCGCCCAGCCGCCCCATGATCGGGGTGGACACGGCACCGGCGAGGAGGGTCGCGGTGATGACCCACGTCGCGTTGTCGGGCGAGGTACGGAGCAGGGTCGGCAGGTCCTTGATGATCGGGACGAGCAGGGTCTGCATGACGGCGACGGTGATGCCCGCGAAGGCGAGTACGGGGACGACGCCGCCGGTCCCGCGCTTACGCGAAGCGGCCCCGGGGAGGGGGCCGGAACCGGTGTGGTGGTCGGGCGTCGCTTGTGGCATAGGTGGAGCCTCCGGGCAGGCGAAGAGTGGATAAGGCCAGCAAAAAGGATGCTTGAGGCCACTAAGTGGCTGGAGGTTGAACGCTTCCCGGCCGCCCCCGTATTCCTGGCGCCGCCCTCGTATTCCTGGCCCCGACAGGATCCTCGCCGTGGCGGACAGGCCCTAGGGCCGGACGGCTGGGCCTTCCGCGCCTTCGAGTTCCTGTCGAGTCGGCCCATTTACAAGATCGAGGACGAGGCCGATGCCGGTGGCGTTCCCGGCGATCGAGGTGCCGCGGTCGGCCTCCTTCCGGGGCTCTGCACTCCCTGCGGCGCCTTGCCGAGAAGCACCGCGACCCTCGGGGCAGGTACATCAGCGCCGCCTACGTGGCGGCCGCCCCCGTCGGCACCACGGCCAAGGGCGGAGACCAGTAGCGCACCGGTTTCTCCGGGACCAGCACGATATCGACCGCCACGGCTGCCGGCTACGAGAAGGTCGGTACCTACTGCGTCGGTCAGCGGACGCAGCACGAACTCCAGCCGCCGCAGGCGCTCGAAGCTCATCGGACGCTCCCGCTGGTCTCACGGACCGAGTCCGCGATCGGGGACCTTCGAGGTCGAGGACCGTGACGGGGAACGCGCCGTCGGTGCCGGCATTGACACCGGGAGCAGCGGGGCGACGTACTCGTTGATGCCGAATTCGATTTCTAACCCGGCCGAGACGAGGCCGAAGATCGGGCCGAGCCTGGTCGTTCATGCGGTCGGACAATCGGATCCCGGGTCATTCAGCGGGTGCGTAGATCACGATCCAGTGGTCCCGTTCGGCGTCGTGGAGCATCTCGCTCTGGAAGGCCAGCTGTCCTCGGGTCGGGTGGCGCAGGTGTTTCACGGCGGACCGCCCTGCCATGACCTCGCCTTGCGCCCAGTGGCTTCGGAAGGTGGCGCTGGTGGCTGAGAGTTCCGTGAACAGGGACCGGAGGTACTGGTCGTTCGGGTATCGGCCCATCGCCGAGCGGAGCTCCGCCGTGGCCCACCGGGCGTACTGGTGGGCTCCCTCGTCTCCGAGGATGTGGCGGGCCGTGGCCGTGAAGCCCTGGTGCACGATGTTGCGCCGGTACCGACCCGCGCTGGACAGCGGCCCGAGGAGCTCGGCGGCGGCGGCGTTGCGCGCCATCACGTCCAGGCGCCCGTCGTGGACGGTGACGGGGACGGTGTCGTCGAGGCCACGCAGCAGTCGGAGTAGCCCTGGTCGGATTTCGCTGTCAGGGGCGAGCGGCTCGGGGGGCAGCTCGCCGGCGAGTCGGAACAGGTGATCCCGCTCGGCGGCCGTGAGGCCGAGGGTCCGTGCCAGCGCGGTGAGGATCTCCCGCGACGGACGCGGCGCCCGCCCCTGCTCGAGGCGGGTGTAGTACTCGACGGAGATCCCGGCGGCCTCGGCCAGCTCCTGTCGTCGCAGCCCCGGGACCCGTCGCCGTGGCGCCGGCCAGTCGGTTGGCTGCTTGGGAGGCGCCATCATGGCGCGCTGATGACGCAGGTACCTCCCGAAGTCCGCCCTGCTCGTCGTCGGCATGAACACCATTCTGCCACCGGCCATCCGTTGACTGGCCCTCCCAGTACCAGGCTTGAGGGGGTCTCCCGCGTCTGCCGGAGGTTCCGCATGGTTGTCGTAGAGCGCGACGTGTGCCGGGTGGCGCGAGCGCTCCTCCACCGCACCCGCATCAGACAAAGGAGGGTCCTCGTGCCCACGAACCGCATCGCTCTCGTCACCGGAGCCAACCAGGGCATGGGCAAGCAGGTCGCGAAAGAGCTGGCCTCCGACGGCGTCACCGTGTTCGTCGGGTCCCGCGACCTCGCCCGCGGCGAGGCGGCGGCCGCCGAGATCGGCGACGGCGCCACCGCGCTCCAGCTCGACGTGACCGACGCGGCGTCGATCGCCTCGGCCGCCGAGCGGATCCGTGAGGAGGCCGGCCGGCTCGACCTACTCGTCAACAACGCAGCCATCTCCACCACCCGCGCCGACATCCGCGACATGGCCGAGCTCCGCGCCATGTCGGAGACGAGCATCGTCCCGCTCGACGAGGTGCGGGCCGTCTGGGAGGTGAACGTCTTCGGCGCCCTGGCGGTGTACCAGGCCATGCTGCCACTGCTTCGCAAGTCGTCGGATGCGCGAATCGTGAACGTCACGAGCGCACTGGGTTCGCTGACGACGGCTGCCGACCCGACCTTCGCGTACCGCTCGACCTTCGAGCCGGTCTACTCCGCGTCGAAGACGGCGCTCAACGCCGTGACGCTGTCCATGATGATCGAGCTGGAAGCGACCGACATCAAGGTCAACCTCGTCTCGCCGGGGTTCGCGAACACCTCACTGGTCAACTTCGAGGGGACGGAGACGGTCGAGGACGCCGCCCGCGAGGTGGTGCGCGTCGCCCGCCTCGGGCCGAGCGGGCCGACCGGCACCTTCACCATGTGGGAGGGCGTGGACGTCCCGTGGTGACCGCTCCCGACAGAAGGTCAGCGCCTGGATGAACTGAGGTTCCCCCGTTGATCTGGACAGCTTGATGCTGGGACGGATGTGTCCCGGAGGAAGTAGTCCAGGTTGAGTGGCAAGAGCATGAGCAAGCGGTACACGGCGGAGTTCAAGCGGGATGCGGTGGCACTGGGCGGGTCGTGCGGCCGTAATCGCCAAGCACACCAAGCGGCTGGCATCGGTTCCCTCCGAGGTCGCCGGCTCGTGCCCTCGGCCATCACGCCTTGGCAGGAACGGTTGCGGCTTCAGGTTCGTGTTCGGAGCGAGCGCGGTCCAGTCCGCGGAGTCCGTGGAATGAGTCGGGCAGGAACACCAAGCAGGTGCAGCTCAGTATGGCCACTCCGAGTACGACGGCCGCAGCCCACCACACGCTTCCGGTGACCTCCGCAATCCGGTCGGCGGTGATCGGCGCCAGTGCGCCACCGATCAGGCCGCCCGCATTGGTCGTGAACGCGAGTGCGCTGAAGCGGACTTCGGACGGATAGATGTCGGCCAGGTAGGCCGCCTGCGGGGCGGCGTGCATGGCGAACAGAATCATGGCGACGCTGAAGCCGATGACGATCCACACCGGCTGCTCACTGCGCACCAGCATCAGCAGCGGGAACATCCACACCCCGCCGAGCAGGGCGCCGAGTATTACCAGGCCCCGGCGCGCCACCCGGTCCGAGAGTCAGCACCAGGCCAGGTTCGCTATCGCCTGCAGCAGCGCCGCGATCGTGGTGGCGGCGAGCATGGTGCTGCGCGAGACGCCGAGAGCGGTCCCGTGCGCGACTACGAAGGTCTGCACCGTGTAGTAGAAGACGTTGCCGAAGACCATCGCGCCCACCATGAGGAGCGTGGGCCGCGGCACGCGGCGGACGATCGTCCACAGTGGAACCCGCGAGGGCCGGCCCGCCGACTGGTAGACGGGGGTCTCCGGAACACTCAGGCGTACCCAGAGACCGAAGAGGACCAATACCGCACTGGCCAGGAAGGGCACCCGCCAGCCCCAGCTCATGAACTGCTCGTCGCTCAGAGAACTACTCAACGCGAAGAAGGTGCCGTTCGCCAGCAGAATGCCGATCGCCGAACCGGTGCCGGTGAAGCCCGAGAAGAGCCCACTGCGGCCCGCGGGGGCGTGCTCGATCGCCAGCAGCGACGATCCCGCGTTCTCCCCGGCAACAGCGAGTCCCTGCACCAACCGCAGGACGACCAGCAGGATCGGGGCCAGGGACCATGTGCTGTGTCCGGGCAACAGACCGATGAGGGTAGTCGCCGTCCCCATCATCACCAGGGAGAGGAGAAGCATCGGGCGTCTGCCGTAGCGGTCGCCGAAGTGTCCGAAAGCCAGCGCCCCGAAGGGCCGGGCGAGGAAGGCCACTCCGGTGGAAGCGAGGGACAGCAGCATCGCCGTGGCGGGCAGGAAGTCCGGGAACATGAGATCGGGAAACACTAGGACAGAGGCCACCGTGTAACTGAAAAACTCGAAGTACTCGAGCGTTGTCCCGACCAGGCTCGCCACGGCGACGCGGTTGGCTTGCACCTTGTCCGTCATCCCTGTCCCCTCACGCCCATGCGAGGCCGGGGACGCCCGCCTTCGGCGGTTCGGATGCTTCTACGACGGTCGGCGGGGCGGCCAGCACCTCGTGCATCTGCGGCACTAAGACCATGGTTGTGGCCTCGATTTCGGCCTTCGAGGGGTAGAGGCACGGTCCCCCGGCCCGGGCCAGGCAGTACCGGCAAACGTCGGAGTGCCACTCGATCAGTTCCTGTTGCAGCACCTGTGCCTCGTCCTTGCCCGTGACACAGAACGGGGCCACCGTTTCGAAGAGTAGGTTTGCGTAAAGCCGAATGGTCCGGAAGGTGGTGGCCACGCAGGTGTCCTGGTATCGAAGCCCGATGCGGTCCTGTAAGCGGCTCCAGGTGTTCCTTCTTCATCAGGTACCTCCTGCTCTTGTCGAGTGCGTTGACGTAGTCTTTGTCCACGAAGGTCAACCGACGGACGCCGCATTCGCGATAGTGCGCTGGCCACTTTGGTTGTTCGGCGATCGCCAGGTACGGCAGCAGATAGCAGAACGAGCAGCACGCGATGCCACAGCCCCGGCTGGTGTAATTGGGCACGCCGTGGCCGTACTTGTTGACCGGGGCCAGCTCGACATGGCGGTACGGCGCAGCCTCCCCTCCACGAGTGGCCCGGGCATCCACCACCGGATCCACCAGTAAGACGGCCGGGTTCCGCGAGGCGATTTCCTCGAACTGGTCGGCCCTGAGCCCGCGGTGTCGCAGGTCCTCGTACACAACCGCTCCTTTGTTACGAAAAAGTCCGATGTACAGGCAGTGCGTCAAGGCTTACGAGCAGTCGAGCAGGTAGTGCTTCAGGAAGCCGAAACGCTTGGGGCCGGTCGGCTAACAGGACGACCTCCTGGCGGGTTACCGGAAGGTCCCCACCGCACTGGTCAAAGCCATTGGGGCGTGTTTTTTGGTGTTGGCCGTTTACGCGGGCCCTCGCCGGAGACCGTGGCGAGGCGGGGGAGGCTGGGGGAGTGTTCGCCGGTTGCCGGCCGCGTCGGCTTGGCGTTCCTCCGGAAGGTCGGGGCAAGCGCTCCCGAGAAGATGACGGTGGCGAAACTGGTTCGTGTGTTTCCGCGCATGAGTCTTCCCATCGGTTCTCGTGCCTGGTCCTCGCGCCGTTAATGCTGTCCGCGCGGGTTCCCGATCCAGTCCCGCCCCCTTACCTCCGTCCTCCGGGCGTGTCACCGCGCACACCCCGCGTCCTCTGCCGCCGGGTCGACCGCGCCCGGACCTGAGCGGACGAGGGCTGTGTCCTGTGGTGAGCGGTATCGAAACCGGACGGGATCGGGAAGTCGCGCGGACACCATTGACGGCGCGGGGACAAGCCCCTGAACCGATGGGATGACTCATGCGCGCAAGCAAACGGAACAACTGGTCTCCGTCGTCACCCGGGCGTTGGTCGTAGAGCGGACCAGCAGCGGGTCGGCACCGGTCATGCGAGAAGAAGGCGCGGTGAAGCGTGTCGGCTGGCGGTTCCGCGTGCTCGCGTCCGCCCACGCCGCCTCCGCCTATGGCAACTACCTGAACCTGATCGCCCTGAGCCTGTTCTCCTACGAGGTCACCGGCACGGCGTTCGGTGTCGGCGCGGTGATGGCGCTGCGGCTGTTCTCCGGTTTTGTGGCGGGTCTCATGGCGGATACGCTGACGACCCGAATCACCGGAAAAGCCGTCATGATTTGCGCCGACATATCTCAGGGCGCCGTCATGGCCGTTCTGGCGGTCTGCACCGAGGGCAGACCGCTGTTGCTGCTCGCCGCGGCGGCGATGGCGCTGGGCGCGGGAAACACGCTCTTCACCGTGGCTCTGCGCAGCGCGGTTCCGGTCATGGTCGGCCAGGACGCCCGTGCCCAGGGGAACGGGCTGCTGGTCGTGGCACGGTCGCTGGCGATGCTGCTCGGATTCGCGTCGGCGGCTCCCCTCATCGGTCTCGGCGGGTACGCGCTCGCGTTCGCCGTCAACGCGGCGAGTTTCGTCGTGTCCGGCGCGGCTCTGCTGGCGCTCAACCTGCCGACGGAGGACGGGGTCGGGGCACGTACGCCCGACGATTCGGGTGAGGTCCACTCGGCGGGCACCAAAGGCGGGCGGCGGGCCGTGCCTACGCGCGACGGACGTCCGTGGCGTGTTGCACGGGCCCTCCCCTCCCTGTTGCTCGGCATGGTCCTGCTCAGAGCGGTGGACGCATTGGCCTCCTCCTCGCACAACGTCGCCCTGCCGGTGGTCGCACACGCCACCAGCGCGGCTCAACCCGAGGCGTACATGGCCCGGTTCTGGGCCGCGTGGGCGGCAGGCGCCGTCCTCGCCCATCTGGTGCTCGGCCGACGGCGAGGCGAAGGGGCCTGGAACGAGCGAGCGTTCGCCCTCGGTACCTGCGCCATGGCGCTCTCGTTCGTGGCGGCGTTTCTGGGACTGCCCGCGTTGGGGCTGGTCGCGGCGACCGCGGCGGCGGGGTTCGCGGACGGCTGGACCGAGATCGTCTACACATCACGCC
Source organism: Streptomyces sp. NBC_01716 (assembly GCF_036248275.1). Taxonomy (NCBI): domain Bacteria; kingdom Bacillati; phylum Actinomycetota; class Actinomycetes; order Kitasatosporales; family Streptomycetaceae; genus Streptomyces; species Streptomyces sp. NBC_01716. The sequence continues at coordinate 6,304,139 of NZ_CP109181.1, forward strand.
TGCAGGCTGCCCAAGGCCCGCAGCGCGGACGGCTGTTCGGGCTGTCCGCCGCAGCGGAGCAGATCGGGTTCGCGCTGGGCACGGTGGCCGCCTCGGCCGCGCTCGAGACACTGCCCGCTCTGGCCGTCGTGGGTGCTTTCCACGGCGTGGCCTTGTGCGGGGCCCTGGCGTTCTTGCTGTTCACCTCCGGCCGGCGCGGCGCAGCGCGGCAGCGGCCGTCCACGAGTAGAAGAGAGGAAGAGGGCTCAAATGGAACCACAACTGGAGAAAGCGCTCTGTCGGGGCCCTGAGCCGGAGCGCACCGAGAGCGATCCACGCGACGCCGTGGAGGCGCTCCTGAGAGCCGCGCGGTCCGCTTCCGGTGGGGCTGTCGTGAGCGTCGCCGCGGATGGCACGTCAACTTCGCAGTCGTATGCCGAACTACTGGACAGCGCACGGAGGTTGCTCACCGGATTTCGGGCACATGGACTGCGCCCCGGCGACCCGGTGCTGCTGTGCGGGCTGCCTCTGGCTGAGTTCTTCCCGGCCTTCTGGGCCTGTGTGCTCGGCGGAGCGTGGCCGGCGGCCATCGGGGAGTCCCCGGTGCCGGGCTCACCGGCCCTCGAACGCCTATTGCACGCCCGCCAGTTGCTGGAGCGGCCCCTGGTGGTCAGCGACGCGGCCGGCGCGGCGGCGCTCGCCCAAGCCGCCCCCGATGTCCGCCTCGTGGTCGCCCGAGACTGCCTGGACGCGGAGCCGGCCGAAGACCTCGTCGAGGCGCGGGAGTCCGACACAGCCCTGCTGATGCTGTCCTCCGGCAGCACCGGTGTGCCCAAGGCCGCGCGGTTGACGCACGAGGGCCTGGCGGATTTCGCGGCGAGTTCCCGGCGCATCCTGGACGTGTGTCCTGAGGACACCACGGTCAACTGGCTGCCCCTCGACCACAGCGGTGCCTTTCTGCTGTTCCATCTGCTCGGAGTCTTCACCGGGGGTACCAACGTCCATATTCCGACCGAGGTGGTCCTGGCCGACCCCCTACGGTGGCTCGACCTTCTCCACGAGCACCAAGCGCGGTTCGGGTGGGCCCCGACCTTCGGGTACCAGCTCGTCGCGGATGCGCTCGCGGAGTCGGCGGACCCGGACCGGCTGTGGGACCTCGGGGGGCTGAAGGCTCTGCTCTGCGGAGGCGAGCGGGTAGCGCTGCCGACGCTGCGCCGTTTTCTCGACGCGACGGCTCCGTACGGTATCCGTGAGGGGCACATCGTCCCGGCGTGGGGTATGGCGGAGACCGTCACCGCCGTTGCTTACGGTCGGCTCGACCGGCCGGGCACCGTGCACCGTCTGCTCAAGAGCAGCCTGAGCGGCGAGTTGACACCGGCCGACGAGCAGACTCCGGACGATCGCTGCGTCACCTTCGTCGCCTCCGGCTCGCCCGCGCACGGTGTCACCCTGCGTGTCTTGGACGACAGCGGTGAAGTCGCGTCCGACGGCAGAATCGGCCGGCTCCAGGTTCACTCGCCCCCGCGCTTGACCCCCGGCTACGTCAACGACCCGGAGGCGGACGCCGCGGCATTCCCCGTCGGCCGGGAGTGGCTGGACACGGGCGATCTTGCGTTCCTCGACGGCGGACAGGTCGTCATCACCGGTCGCCGCAAGGACGTGCTCATTCTCAACGGGCACAACGTCTACTGTCACGAGGTCGAGGAGGCCGCCACCGCCGTACCCGGTGTGCGAGCGGGAGAGGTTGCCGCCTGTGGTGTCCCGCACCCGGACCGGGCCACAGAGGAACTGGCCGTGTTCTTCGTCAGCCGGGGCGCGGCCGAGGACGTACGGATCGCGCGAGAGGTGCGGGCCGCGCTGTTCAAGCGGCTCAGACTCACCGCCGCCCATGTCCTGCCTGTCGCTCACGAGCGGTTCCCGAGGACACCCGCGGGGAAGGTGCGCCGCGCCGAGCTGCGGGACCGTCTGACCGGCGCTCACCTCGACGCGGCCCCGGAGCCGGTTCCTGTCTCCGCCCCAGGTCCGGCTCCAGGCGCGCAGGTGGACCCTGACGCGGTGGCACGAGTGGTGCGGGAGGAACTCGACGCCGTACTGGGGCGCCCGGTGGACGCGGATTCCCCGTTTTATGAACTGGGCCTGACGTCCGTGCTGATCGTGCGACTGCGGGCCCGCCTGGAGAAGCGGCTCGGGGTCCGGATCGCCGGGAGCACGCTCTTCGAGTACCCGACGGCCACCGCGCTCGCCGCGCACTTGTCCGACGGCGCGACAGCGCCACCCGAACCGGAACCCGCTGACACCGTCCCGGTGGACAGAGCCGATCAACGCGTCGCGGTCATCGGACTGGCACTGCGCTTCCCGGGCGCCGACTCGGCGGACGGTTTCTGGGCCAATCTGCGCGACGGCGTGGACAGTCTCCGGGTCTTCGGCGAGGAGGAACTCGCGGACGCGGGTCTCACACCTCAGCAGCGACGTGCCTCCGATCTCGTACCCGTTGCCGGAGTCCTCAGCGGCGTCGAGGAGTTCGACGCGAACTTCTTCGGCATGAGCCCCAAAGAGGCCGAACTGACCCACCCCGCGCACCGGCTGTTCCTGGAATGCTGTCACCAGGCCCTGGAGGAGGGTGGGTACGCGGCCACCGCGGAGAACACCAGGATCGGGGTGTTCGCGGGGTCGGGCATGAATCTTTACGGCCACCAGCAGCCGTCGGTGACGGGGGTACCGTACGGGACGGACTCGGCGACCGGCATGCAGACGGCCATCGGCCGGCAGCCGGACTTCCTCGCCAGTCGGGTCGCCTACAAGCTGGGTCTCACGGGACCCGCCATCGGTGTGCAGACGGCCTGCTCCACCTCGCTGGTGGCCGTGCACCTCGCGGTCCAAGCGCTGCTCAGCGGCGAGACGGACCTGGCACTCGCGGGCGCCGCGGCCGTACACCTGCCTCAGCAGACCGGCTACCGCAGCCAACCCGGGTCGATCCTGTCGCCCACCGGACGTTGTCGCGCCTTCGACGCCGAGGCTGATGGCACCGTCGGGGGCAACGGAGTGGCCGCCGTCCTGCTCAAGCGGCTCGACCGGGCTCTGGCCGACGGCGACACCGTGCACGCGACCATCCTGGGCTCCGCGGTGAACAACGACGGTGCCGCCAAGGTGGGCTTCGGCGCCCCCGGGGTTCAGGGACAGGTCGACGTCGTACGCCAGGCCCTGCGCAGAGCGGATGTCCCCACGGAAACGGTCTCGTACGTGGAGGCGCACGGCACCGGCACTCCGCTCGGCGACCCGGTGGAACTGGAGGCGCTCGGCAGGGCGCTCGGTGAGGGCACCCGGCGCACCGGGTTCTGCGCGGTCGGTTCCGTGAAACCGAGCATCGGCCACCTCGACAGCTGTGCCGGCATGGCCGGGATGATCAAGGTGATCCTGATGCTGCGCCACCGAACCCTGGTGCCGACCGTGCACCTGACCCGTCCCAACCCGGAACTGCGCCTGGAAGGCGGTCCGCTGACACTCGCTACCGACCTGCGGCCGTGGACGGTGCCGAACGACCTGCCTCGCCGGGCCGGCGTCAGCGCGCTGGGCGTCGGCGGGACCAACGCCCACATCCTGCTTCAGGAAGCGCCGCCCGTGGTCCCCAAAGCCGACGGCGAACTTCCCGTTCTCGTACCGGTGTCGGCCCGCGATCCGCAGGCCCTGGACGAATTCGGCGCTCAGCTCGGCGCCCGGCTGCGGGACGCGCCGGACCTCTCAGCCGCGGATGTGGCCGCCACCCTGGCCCTCGGCAGGCCGCACCACACGGCACGCACAGCGGTGATCGGCCGCACCACCGAGGATCTCGCCCGTGCGCTGGACAACCCGCCGCCCGGACCGTCCGTTCCTCTCGGGCCGCTCGCCTTCGCCTTCCCCGGACAGGGAACCGCGCGCCGGGGCATGGCGAGCGGTCTGTACGCCGCCTCTTCCGCCGCCCGGCGCGTCCTCGACCGGTGCGAGGAGATCTACGCGGGTGAACTCGGTGACCGCTTGCTTCCGTTGCTGCTGGAGGGCGCCGACGCCGAGGACGAGGTCTGGCCCACCGAGACAGCCCAGGCGGCGCTGTTCGCCCATCAGGCCGCGCTCACGGAGGTGTGGCGCGCCGCCGGGGTCAGCCCCGCGCTTCTGCTGGGTCACAGCGTCGGCGAGTACGCGGCGCTGTACGCCGCCGGTGCGCTCACACTGGATGACGGACTGCGGCTCGCCGCATGGCGCGGGCGCCTCATGTTCACGGCCTGCCCGCCCGGCGGAATGCTGGCCGTCCGCGCCGACGTGGAGACCGTGCGGCGTATCGCCCGGAGCGCCGGTGCCGAAGTCGCCGCGGTCAACGGCCCGAGTTCCCAAGTGATCTCCGGGTCACCGGAGGCCATGGCGGAGGCGGGGCGGTCGCTCGACCAGAAGGGGCTGCGGTGGCGGGCGTTGCCTGTCGACCGTGCCTTCCACTCGGCGGCGGTCGAACCGGCGGTGCGTGAGTTCCGTGCCCTGGCGGAGAGGGTGTCCTACCGGCCGCTGCACACTCCGTTGGTCACGGCGGTCGACGGCGAAGTGCGCGGCGCCGGCTGGAGGATCGACGCGGACTACCTCTGCCGTCAGGCGCGGCAACCGGTCCGTTTCGACCTGGCCATGGGCGCCGCCGTCACGCAGGGGTGCGAGGACTTCGTGGAGATCGGTGCCGGGGGCACCCTCTCGGGCCTTGGCCGGCACTGCGTACCGGCGAGCCACTGGTTGGCCGGGCAGGGAACTGGCGGCGCGCCGGACACCCAGGTGCACGGGCTGCTCACCGCCCTGGGAACGCTGTATCGCAGGGGAGCCGACCTGGACTGGGGCGCGCTCACCCGTGGCGGCGGCCGGGTGTCGCTTCCGGGCCATCCCCTGCGGCGGCAGCGGGTGGCGTTCCCCGTCACACGAGTGCCCGAGCGGGCGGAGCACGGGCTCACCGCTACCGAGGACTCTGCCGCGCCCGGGGAACTGCTCGCGGCTGTACGAGAGTTGACAGCCGACAAGCTGGGCACGGAGGCGGAGCGGGTCGAACCCGACAGCTCGTTCTTCGAGCTGGGTGCGGACTCGCTCTCCCTGATGGGCATGACGACGGATCTGGAGCGGCGCTTCGGGGTCCGTGTTCCGGTCCGAGAACTCTTCGACTCGGCCGACACCCCGCGCAGGCTGGCCGAACGGCTGGCGCTGCTGCGGGGTGACTCGCCGACCGCAACGGAAACGCCGGAGGCCCCGGAAGCGGAGGAGACCCCCACGCCCGGGGCACCGATGACGCAACCGACTCGCCGAACGACCGCGGTTTCCCCCGATCTCCATGCCCTGTTCGGTCAGCAGCTCGGCCTCATGGGCCAACTGGCCGAACGGGTCGACGAGGTGATCACCAATCAGTTGCGGCTTCTCGGGTCCACCACCACCGAACCGCCGCACGCGGCCACCACGCCCGCGTCGCCGCCGGCAACCCTCCCCGTGCCGGCGCCGCCCCTCGCCCGCGCCTCCGTACACACATCGCTCGCACCCTCCACGAGCTGCGACTTCAGCCTGTACTTCTTCGGCGATTACCCCGACGACGCCGACCACGACAAGTACGCGCTGATCACAGAGGCGTCGGAGTTCGCCGACCGAAACGGGTTCCACGCCCTGTGGTTCCCCGAGCGCCACTTCAACTCCTTCGGCGCGCTCTTCCCCAACCCCTCTGTTCTCGCCGCCGCGCTCGCGGCGCGGACGAGCCGGATCCGGCTGCACGCGGGCTCCGTCGTCCTGCCGTTGCACCATCCGGTCCGAGTCGCCGAGGAGTGGTCTGTCGTCGACAACATCTCCCGCGGCCGGGCGGGCCTGTGCTTCGCGAGCGGCTGGCACGCCACCGACTTCGCACTCGCCCCGCAGCACTACGGCAGGCACCAGGAGGTGATGTACGAGCACCTGGCGACCGTGCGGCAGCTCTGGTCGGGCCGCCCGCTGGCCACGACGGCGGGCAACGGTGAACCCGTCGAGGTACGGCTGCATCCCAGCCCCGTACAACCTCAACTCCCCATGTACGTGGCCATTGTCAGCAACCCGGACAGCTATCGCCGGGCCGCCGCCGAGGACCTGGGGGTGGTCACCAACCTGATGACGCAGACCGTCGAGCAACTGGCGGAGAACATTGCGCTGTACCGGCGAACCCGCGCCGAGCACGGCCTCGATCCCGCGGCGGGGCGCGTCGTGGTGCTCGTGCACACCTACCTCGGCGAGGACGCGGAGCAGGCGCGGGCCGAGGCATTTCGGCCGTTCGTGTCCTACCTGCGCTCCTCGCTCTCCCTCTTCAACCAGGTCACCAACAGCCTCGGCTTCGAAGTAGATCTGGAGAACACCCCGGAGGAGGACGTCGAATTCCTCCTCGGGCGCGCCTACGAGCGCTACTGCGCCTCGCGCGCCTTGATCGGGGACGAGTACACGGCCGACGAGACGGTGCAGCGGCTCAAGGACGCGGGAGCGGACGAAATCGCCTGTTTCGTAGACTTCGGTGTGCCGAAGGAGAAGGTCCTGGCCGCGCTGCCGACGCTCGACCGGCTCCGGCGCCGTGGCCGGTCGCAGGAGGGGGAGGAAGCAGGGGGCAAGGTGTCGCTCGTACCTCAGCGGCTGCCGCTGACACCGGCACAGCGCCGCATCTGGTTCCTGGAGCAGCTGCATCCGGGTACCACCATGTACCACGAGCCCAAGGCCATTCGCCTTGACGGCCCTCTCGACGTGGGCGCGCTCCAGTGGGCGTTGCAGCGGGTCACCGACCGGCATCCGGCCCTGCGTACCGTGTTCGGCGACCTGGAGGGAGTGCCGTACCAGGTCGTACAGGAGCACGTACGACTCGACTGCCCGGTCGAGGACCACAGCACTGCCACGGAGGAAGAGGCCCTGCGTGCGGTGCTCGATGCTCACGAGCACCAGGTCCTCGACCTGACCGCCGGGCCGCTGGTCACGGCGAGGCTGCTCCGCCTGTCCGCGGAACAGCACCTGGTCTTCCTGCTGGCCCACCACATCGTTTTCGACTCGGCCTCCACAGCGGTGCTGGCCCGAGACCTCGCGGCCTACTATCGCGCCCGCACCCGTGCACCCGGCACCGCCGCCCTGCCGCCCCTGCCCGAACTGCCGCCGGCCCAGCGGCCGGACGACACGGAGCGCGCCGTCTCGGTCGACTTCTGGCGGCGGCAGCTGAAGGGCGCCCCCGACCTGATGCTGCCGACCGACCGGCCCCGCCCACCGGTCAGGTCCGGTGCGGGCGCGAGCCTCACCCACTCCCTGGACGCCGAACTCATCGACAGACTCAAGGCGTTCGCCACCAGCCACCGCGCCACTCTCTTCATGACACTGACCAGCGCCATCGGCGCGGTGCTCGGCCGGTTCAGTGGACAGCCGGACGTGGTGATCGGCACCGCGGTCGCCGCCCGCCCCGCCGGCGCCGAACACCATGTCGGCCTGTTCCTGGACACCGTGCCACTGCGCCTGGACCTCACCGGTGACCCGGACTTCCCCACGCTGCTACGCCGCGTACGCGACGGCAGCATGTCCGCGTACGAGCACCGCGGCGTCCCCTTCGACGAACTGGTCGGCGCACTGAACCCGCGGCGCGACCCGGGCCGGGGCCCGCTGTTCCAGGTGATGGTGGAGTACGAGAACGAGGGCGGAGTCGATTTCGATCCGCCACGGCTGACGGCCACCCTGCTCGATGTGCCCAGCGAGCGTGCCCCGTTCGACCTCGGCTTCTACCTGACGCACCACCCGGACGGCCTGCGGTTCATGGTCGAGTACGACACGGCACTCTTCGACGCGAGCAGCGTGCGTCGCCTTGTCGACTACGTCGATCGGGTGCTTCGCCGCGTCCTCGACGCCCCCGGCGCGCCACTCACCGAACTGACCGAGGTCACCGCCGCCGACCGGGCGGCCCTCACCCGGCTGGGCCACCTGGACGAGCCGCCGCCCGCCACCGGCGAGACCCTGCACGGTCTGTTCGAGGAGCAGGTGCGGCGGGCACCGGACGCCATCGCACTGATCGGGGCTGATCAGGAGATCTCCTACGGAGAACTGGACACGCGCGCCAACCGGCTCGCCCGGCGGCTGCGCGCGCAAGGCGCGGAGCGCGGCACACGCGTGGCGGTCCTGCTGCCGCGCGGCCCGCAACTGATCACCGCGCTGCTGGGCGTGCTCAAGAGCGGAGCCGCGTACCTGCCCATCGACCCCTCGGCGCCCACCGGCCAGCTCTCCGCGCTCCTCAATGACGGCACACCCGTCTTGCTGCTGACCTCCGGGACCGCCCTGGCGCGGCACCCGGAACTCACGTCACGTCCGCCCCTGCACCTGATGGACCAAGAGGCGGACGACACGCTGCCGCCGGAGCCCCTGGAGAACCGAGCCGGGCCCGAGGACCCCGCGTACTGCATTCATACCTCCGGTTCGACCGGTCGGCCCAAGGGTGTCGTCCTGCCGCACCGCGGCCCGGCCAACCTCGTTCGCCAACACCTCCAACGGCACGCCCCGCTGCGGACCCTGCAGTGGACCTCGCCCTCCTTCGACGTCAGCGTGCAGGAGATCTTCACCACGCTGGCTTCCGGTGCCGCGCTCGTCCTCATCGACGACGCGGTGCGGCACGACCCCGCGGCCGTGGCCGAGGCGGTGCGCCGCCACGAAGTGCAGCGGATGTTCATTCCCTGTACGCCGCTGAAGTACCTGATCGGGGCCGGCCCCCGACTGCCGTCCCTGCGCGAGGTGTTCTCGGCCGGCGAGGCGCTCCAGCTCACCGCTGCCTTCCGCCGCTTCCTCACCGCGCACCCGCACTGTGAGCTGTACAACCAGTACGGCCCCACAGAGACCTCGATCATCGTCACCTCCCACCGTGTCGAGCCGGACCGTGAAGAGTGGCCGCCAATCGGCACACCCGTGCCGGGAGCACACATCGTGCTGCGAGACGGCGCGGGAGAGGAAGTCCCGGTCGGGGCCGTCGGTGAGATCCACGTTGGCGGCGTCCCGGTCGCGTACGGCTACCACGACAGGCCCAAGGAGACCGCCGCCGCCTTCCTCGACGACGGTGCGGGCGGGCTGTCGTACCGGACGGGTGACCTCGGGCGCTGGCGCACCGACGGCACCCTCCAGTACTGCGGCCGGGTCGACGACCAGGTCAAGATTCGCGGCCACCGGGTCGAACCGGGCGAGACCCAGGCGGCGTTGACCGCCGTGGCCGGGGTACGGGACGCGGCCGTCGTGCCCCGCCGCGACCGGCACGGCGAGATGGAACTCGTCGCCTACGTGGTCCCCGCAGCACCGGCCGCGGACTTTCGCGAGCTGCGTACCGCGCTCTCCGCCCGGGTCCCCGACCACCTGATACCGCGTCGCTGGGTGCGCCTGGAGCAGCTCCCGGTGAACGCCTCCGGCAAGCTGGACCGGGGGGCCCTGCCGGCTCCCGCGCCCGACGACCAGTCCTCGGAGCGCGGCGCCGGGCCCATCACGCCCCTGGAGAAGGCGCTGCACGAGCTGTGGTGCGAGGAACTCTCACTGAGCCGGACCGAGGTGACCCGCTCCTTCTTCGAGCTGGGCGGCCACTCCCTGAGCGCGATCCGGCTGGTGAACCGCATGGCCGTGGAGCTTGACCTGGCCCTGCCCATGGCCGACTTCTTCCGCACTCCCTCGATTCGCGGCATCGCGGCACGGTTCGAACAGCCCGGCACGGCCCCGCTCCCGAGGACAGGCGGGGACGACGAGGTGCAGGACACCGTTCCCATGACATCCGTACTGCGCAGACTGTGGCGCCGCCACCACGAACGCGCCGACTCCAGCGTCTACAACGTCGCCCACCGAATCGACCTGCACGGCGACCTCGACCCCAGCGACCTCCAACACGCCCTGACAGACTTGGTGACACGTCATGAAGCACTGCGCAGCAGGGCGGTTCACCGCGGCCGCGAGTACCTCGTCGAGGTGCTCGCCCACGTGCCCGTGGATCTGCCGCTCAGCGACCTGTCCGAACACGGCGGGAACGAGGCCCAGCTGGCGGACTGGTGCCTGGAGCACACCTCCCGTCCGTTCGAGATGGACCGCGCACCCTTGTTCCGCTTCCGCCTGGCACGACTCGGCCCGGACCGCTGGACGTTGCTCACCGTCCTGCACCATGCGATCTGCGACGGCTGGTCGATGGGAATCGTCTGGCGCGAGCTCCAGGAGCTCTACAACAACCGGCGCGACGGCACCGGCAGCCCGCTCCCGCCGCCCACCGCGCAATTCACCGGCTGCGCTCGCGGGGAACACGGGCTCGACGACGGACGCCGCGCGGAGCTGGAGCGGTTCTGGCGCTCCGAACTCGAAGGAGTCCCGCTCACTTTGGACCTGCCCCACGACCACTCGCGGCCTCCCGCACTGTCCGGCCGAGGTGCCCTGCACACATGGTCCGTCGACCGCTCCCTGACCGACCCGGTCCACCAGACGGCCGGCCGACTGGGCGTGACGCCGTACGCCGTGCTCGCCGCGGGGTTCGCCGTCTGGGCCGCCCGGCGCCGCGGTCGGCTCGACGACCTCGTGCTGGCCGCTTCCAGCGCCAACCGGCTGCGAGCCGAACGCGCGGACGTGGTCGGGCTGCTGGGTGACGCCGTCCTGCTGCGGGCCAGGCTCCGCGAGGCCGACACCTTCGCCGACCTGGCGCGACAGCTCGGCGCCACGCTGTTCACAGCGCTCGACCACCAGGAGCTGCCGCTGACCGATGTCGCCGACCTGGTGGCACCCGGAACCTCGGACGGGCTGTTCCCCAACGTGCTCTTCACCGTGGTCACTACTCCGCCCCCCACCCTGGACCTGCACGCGGTGTCGGCCACGGTGCGCGGCCTGCCGACCGTGGGCGTCGCACGCAACGAGCTGTATGTCGTCCTCTCCCCTCACGACGAAGGCATGACGATGACCTTCGAGTACTCGACAGACCTGTTCGAGCGCACCACCGTCGAACGTTGGGCCGGAGAGTTCACCAAGGTGCTGGAAGAGGCCGTACGAGACCCGCTGCGCCCGCTCTCCGACGCTGTGCCTGTGAGCGGCGCCGGCCCGGTCCCGCTGTCAGACACGCCGTAGGCGGGTTCGCTCAGCGCGCGACTGAGACGGCGGCAGGCGCCCGCCCCGTGGTCTGCGTTCGCCGCCGAGCGCGTCGGCGGCGAACGCAGGTACGTGTTTCCGTAGTTTCCGGCGCTCGCCGAAACCGTAGCCTCAATTCTGTCCAGGGGCGGCCGTCCATCGAAGGCCGGATCCCTCGTCGGCCTCGGGAAGAACCAGGCCGGTCGATTTGGAACAGACCATGGATTACAGCGTGTCAGAACGCCTGGGAATCCCTACTACATGTGGAATCCGAATGACCCAGTTGATCGAGAGTTACGACGGGCTGCCGGGCCACCACCTGCTCACCGATTCGGGGATGGGCCATGTTCGGGCCGGAACCGAGGCGGTGGGCAGGGTCCTGGACTCCGCCGCCGTCAAGCGAGTGCACCTGCCCGACATCGTCGCCTCCCAAGCACTGGCCGACGCCCGCCCGTTGCTGAGCCCGGACGCCCGCATCATCCCCGTCACGACCGCGTTCTCGGAGCAGGCGTGTGGCGCGCTACCCATCGCGGGCATCTGCTTGCAGGCGCTGCCCGTACTGCGCGGCAGGCAGTGGAGCCACCGTGACCTGCCCAGAGGCTGCTACACGGTCGGCCCGGCCTCACCGCCGGTTTCTGCCGGCCAGGAGGAGGACGTCGTCTGCGTCAGCGGCGTACTCCTTACCGAGACGCCGAAGGCGGCGAACGCCTTCATGGACGACGCCTTGGGAAGGCTGTTGCCCGGACTGGGACATGAGGACGGGCACTGGGGGCTCACCGCTCCCGCGCGGATCTGGTCACGGTCCGGCCGGGTGCTTGCTGTGGCACAGGGCGCCGACCAGTCCGCGCTGCCGTCCCGCCTGCGGATCCGCTATGCCACCAGAGACTCCTCGCACGGCACGGCCACCGTGACCTTCTTCTACTTCTCCGAGCTGGCACTGCTGGACCTCGGAGGCGAACGATGAGAGTCGAGAGCCGGAACGTGTGGAGCGACCTGCGCGACCAGCTGGAGCGTGCGAGCATCCTCGACACGCGGTATCCGATGTACGGAGCGAGTTCCTGGCAGGCGCACGGCACCGAGCTGTGCCTGCTGCTCATCGACCACTTCCTCGACGAGTTCCGTGCGGCCGGCTACCGGGAGATAGGTCTGCCGTCCGTGGTGCCCCGAGACCTGCTGCGCCGACAGGCGCAGTCCATCAAGGACTTCGACAGCAGGCTCTACTTCTCCCGGAGCGACCAGGTCGTCGCCTCGACCATCGAAGCCCAGATCTGTCCCGTCTTCGCCCGGTGGCTGGACGCTGGAGAGGAGCCCCCACTCCGTGTGATGACCATGCGCAGTGTCGCGCGCCACGAGACCAGCTCGCTGCGTCCGCTGTGGAAGGAGCGGGTGGTGTGGCCGTTCTTCGAGGCGCAGACGGCGTACGTGGGCGACGGCACGAGCGAGATCGACTTCCTGGTCACCGCTCCGCGGAGGATCTGCGCGGAGCTCGGGCTCCCCGTGATGGCCGTCGAGCGGCTGCGGCTGGACCGGGGCGCCACCCAGTACGCCGACCGGCGCCTGGAACTGGTGGTGCTGATGCCCAACGGGCAGATCACCATCCTCACGTCGGTGTACGACCTTGGAGTCCGGTTCAGCGAACTGCTCGGCGTCCAGTACCGCGGCGCGCCGGTGCGGATGCTCAACTTCGCGTTCTCGGCACGCCTGATCCTGGCCGTGCTGGCCCACTCGCTGCGACCTGACCGGCAGATGTACCACCCCCGACTGGCGCCGACCCAGGTGGCCGTCGTGCCGGAGCGTAAGAACCTGGCTGACGCCGACCTGGACCCGATGCTGGCCACGCTTCGTGACCAGGGCCTGCGCGCGAGCGCTGTGACGGACGGGCGAGGCGTCACCGACCGGCTCGCCAGGGCCAGGGACCTCGGGGCACCGGTCGCGGTGCGCCTGTCTCCCGGTGGAACCGGCAGCGTCGTCCGGCCGGGCGCCGACGGGGGTGAGCCCTTCGCGAATCCGCGGGACGCCGCCGGGATCGCCGCGCGGTATCTGAAGCGCGCGGAGGAGGACTGGACACAGGATGCGAGCCGACTGCTGTCGGAGGCGCTTGCCACCGGCGTGGTGGCGAAGTTGCCGGTCTGTGAGGCGACGCCGTGCCGGGCGGACCTTGTCGAAAGAGCGCGGCCACACGACATCGCCGGGATCTGTTATGGCGAGCCGCACGACGAACAGCCGTGTGAGGGATGCGGAGTGCCGACCACCGGCCGGGCCCTGCGCGGAGTCAAGTACCAGGGCGACAAGTAGGAGGTAGTGAATGTACGCGGACCTGAGCACCAGGGACCTTGTCGAAGACCTGAAAGTGACGATCACGTCCTGGAGCCCCGAAGTCCTTCTGATCAACCCGGTCGAGGGTGCGCCGGGCACGCGGGGCAAGGAGTCGGCGCCGGCTCGGTACGTCGACACCATTCCGCCGTCGTTCCTTTACGGGCTCTTCCACCACACCTTCCCGGCCGAGCCGACGTACTACACGATGCTGGCGGGGCAGACTCGGGCCGCCGGCCTGACCACCGAGCTGGTGGACGGGTACTGCCACCGGCTCGACGAGAATGAGCTCACCCGTGTCGTGCAGATGTTTGACACGCCCATCTACTGCTTCGCGATCTTCCACAACACCATCGAACAGGCGCTCCGCATCGCCAAGGTGCTCAAGGAGCGCGATCCGGAAACCGTCATCGTCTTCGGTGGTGCGTACGCGTCCCCGCTGTGGAAGACACTGATAGCCCACGAACAGGTGGACTATGTCGTCGTCGGCGACGGCGAGATCTCCCTCGTTGAGTTGTGCAAGTCCATCCTGCGCGGCGAGGGCGATCCGAAGAAGGTGCGTGGCATCGCGTCGGACGACGGTAAGAGCGGACGGCTGACGCCTCCCGTGCCGATCATGGACCTCGACTCGCTGGCCTTCCCGGTGCGCGACCTGCTCCCCCTGATCCGCGAGTACGGCCACGGAGTCTCGATGTACTCCAGCCGAGGCTGCGGTTTCGCCAAGTGCTCCTTCTGCTACCTGCTGCCGTACCAGTCCGTGTCGCTTCAGCCGAAGTGGCGGGCACGCAGCGCGGAGAACGTCGTGGACGAGATGGAGTACCTGTACCGCGAGCACGGCGTGACCCGAGTGACCTTCGTCGACGAGGACTACTTCGGGGACAACGGGGAGAGCGGCGTTGGCCGGGCGTTGCGCATCGCCGAACTGCTCATCGAGCGCGGCATCAAGATGAACTACTACGTCAACTCCCTGGTGAAGAGCCTGGTTTTCCTCGCAAAGAAGCAGGAGCCACTGGACCTGCTGGCGCGGTCGGGCCTGGACACGGTCTTCGCGGGCTTCGAGTCCACGTCCACGAACCGGCTGAAGAGCTACACCAAGCCGCAGCGGCCGGAGCAGTACGGGCTGGTCATCAGCGAACTGGCCAAGCGGAACATCCGGATCAACCTCGGCATGATCACTTTCGATCCGACGATGTCCGTCGACGAGCTCAAGGCGAACGTCGAACTGGCCGAGGAAATGCGCTACTACGACCTCTACTTCTTCACCAGGACACTGGTGGACTTCGAGCAGACACCGCTTGGCGCGAGCAACATGAGCCGTGAAGGCTACGACGACCTGCTCCAGATCTTCACCCGGCCCAGCTCGGAGCCTTCGGACACGCTTCCGATGGCCGCCTCTCACGGCAGCATCAACTGGTACCAGGAAGTCGCCTCGCAGCATGAGTTCGTCGGAAAGCGCTACGAAGACGCCCACGTCGCGACCACGTTCCAGGCCATGCGGCTCTACGCGAGTCTGTTGTTCGACGTAGTGGCACCGCTGTGTGCCTCTGAGCGGGAGACCGTCCTCGCGCACCGTGACGCGATCATCGAGAACCACTTCGACGCGTTCTGGCGGTGCGTCACATGGGCCGAGCAACTCGAAGGATTCCCCAGCCAGTTCGACATCGAGACATGGGTGCTCGGCCAGCTTCCGCGGGTGCGCGCGATTCTCGACGGCAAGGCCGAGTCGCTGGACTGGTTCAAGAAGCCGAAGGAGCTCGTCCCGGGGATGGGCTGGGCGTAGGGCCGGGCGCCAATCGGAGACAGCGGGTCCAGGGGACGAGAACGAGGAGCATGGTGAATTTGTGTCAGGACGACGGGGGGCCGGGAATGGCGTTCTACCTCCCTCCACCTCGTCCTGCTCCCGGTGCGGCCGTCGCTCTGCTCTCCGCGAGCAGCGCCGCGTTCGGCCGCTTCCCGCGGCGCACCGCACGCGCCGAGGGCGCCTTGCGGGAGGAACTCGGCAGACCGGTCAGGCTCGTTTCCGAAGCCGAGTTCCCCGGCATCGTCGCCGGCTCGCCCAAGGCGCGGTCGGACGCGCTGCGCCACCTGATGGAGGACCCCGAGGTGGGCCTGGTCATGTTCAGTGTCGGCGGGTTCAACTCGAACGACATGCTTGAGCACATGGCCTCGTGGGCGGCACAGGCCCCCCGTAAGCCACTGGTCGGGTACAGCGACAGCACCGCCGTGCTCCTCGGCTACCAGGCGATGACGCAATCGGTTGTCTTCTACGGTGCCGCTGCCCTGCCGCAGTTCGGCGAATGGCCGCGGCCCCATCAGGAGTCCGTCGACAGCCTCGTCACGACCGTCCTGGACGGTCGCCCGGGCGAGTGGGAGCTGCCGGGCTGGTACACCCAGCAGGACACAGACTGGGCGGCGGGGGACGAGTTCGTCCGTGCCTCCTACGGGCCGGCGAAGCCACTGGTGGTGCGAGAGGGGACCGGTGGCGGCGTCGTGTTCGGAGGGAACGTCCCGACGATGAATCTGCTGGCAGGGACGGCGTGGTGGCAGCCGCCCGAGGGGCCGATCGTGCTCGCCGTCGAGGCGACGGCGACGAGCGGTCAGCCGGAGGCCATGCGCAGATGGCTGCGCCACATCAGACATCTCGGCCTCCTCGACCAGGTCACAGCCGTGCTGATCGGTCGTGTGCCCACCACCCCCTCGCTGCCTCGTCGGACGGAGGACCTTGCTGCTCTGGTGCTCGACCTGTTGCCCCCTGGCGTTCCCGTGGTGGCAGACATGCCCTTCGGCCACACCGACCCGATGCTCACGCTGCCGATCGGAAGCCCGGTCGCGGTCACCGCGGACAACACCGGCGTGTCCGTGCGGACCCTGGCGGAAACCGTCCTCGACGCATCACCGGCGGAGAAGCCCGATGAACGATGAACTCCCCGCCGCCTTGGCCGCGGAAGGCGGACTCGTCCTGCGCCCCTGGCGGGCGACGGACGTCACCCGGCTCCACGAGGCATGCCAGGACGAGGAGATACAGCGCTGGACCACCGTGCCGGTCCCGTACACCCGGGAGTCGGCGGTGGCGTTCGTCGGTATCGCGGACGCCGGGTGGAAGCAGAGGAGCAGCGCGCTGTTCTGCGTCACCGACGCGAACGGCGACCTGCTGGGCGCCACCGGCCTGGTGGAGCTCGACCTGGCACAGGCTACCGGTGAGGTCGGCTACTGGACGGCCCAGTGGGCCCGCGGGCGTGGGGTGGCGGCATCGTCCACCCGGGCCCTGGCCCGCTGGGCGTTCGACGAGTTGGGGCTGCTGCGCATCGTGTGGGCGGCCGAGTTGGGCAACGAACGTTCGCGGAGAGTGGCGCTGGGGGTGGGGTTCGGCTTTGAGGGCGTCGCCCCCGACCGGCTCCCCATGCGGGACGGCTCCCGGACCGACGCGTGGGTGGGCACCTTGCTCCCGCGTGACCTCATTCGACTGAAAGAGAATCCATGAAAAGCCTGATCACGTTCGACTGGATGTTCTTCGGCGTGGCCCGCCTCGCGGAGGCAGCCGAGCGACGCGGGGCGGTGCTGCACCTGCTCGCGGAGAACCCCGACGTGTTCTCGTGGGATGTCCAGCGGTCGGGTTCGAGCGGTCCAGTGATGCACAAGGCCGACATCGACGACCCCGAGGACGTCGAGCGGGTCCTCGCCGAAATCGGCCCGGTGGACGGGGTGATCCACCCGGTCGAGGAGGGCGTGACCGCCGCGCTACGAGTGGCCGGCGAGCGTGGGCTGGCCCGGCAGAACGCCGAGGCGGTGCGGCTCGTCCGCGACAAGATGAAGCTCAGGCAGCACCTTTTCAGCGCCGGCCTGTCCGCAGGAAGCAGTGTGCCGCTCGACCCGGACAACGCGGACTGGGACGACACGGCCCGGCTGGTGGGAACGCCGTTCATCGTCAAGGACCGGGCAGGAAGTGGCAGCCACGACGTGTGGCTGGTCCGCGGCCGCGACGACCTCGACGCCATCCGCCGGGAGCGGCCGCGGGGCCGGCTTCTCGCCGAGCCGTACTTCATCGGCCCGCTCTACAGCGCGGAGACCATTTCCTGGAACGGCGAGACGCGGCTACTCGGGGTCTCCGGCCGCGTGCTGTCCGCGGAGCCCCACTTCCGGGAGGAGGTGTTCACCTTCCCGGTCCAGCTCCCGCTGGAGCGGACGCGGCGGCTGGACGAGTGGATCAAGAGTGTGCTGGGGTCCATCTCCTACACGTCGGGGTTCGCCCACACCGAGTTCATCATCACCGACACCGGCTTCGAAGTGGTCGAGATCAACCCACGTATTCCGGGCGGACCCTGCGGTGAGAACTTCTCGGAGGTCCTGGGATCGGACCTGTACGAGGCGTTTGCCGACATGGCGCTGGGTATTCGGCCGCACCTGCTCGACGAACCTCTGGAGGCGCGTGGGGGAATCGCCAACGCCGTTCTGTACCCGCCGCGGGCCGGTGTGTTCGAGCGGATCGACGGCACGGAAACTCTGGACAGGCACGAAGGGTCGATCGTGCTGCACCGGACCCGCGAGACAGGGGCGCGCATGGGCTCCGTCCACGACCTGTGGGGTGCGGTCGCGATCCTCTCGGCGCGGGGTGAGACCGCCGAGATCGCCATGCTCAACGCCTTGTCAGCCATGCGTGGGCTGAGCGTTCGGACAAGGGACGAACAGCACTGACTCCGAAACGCTCGCGGCAGGAGGAAACAATGACACAACAGCCCAGGTTCGACCATGGAGGTTGGCGTCCCGACGCCGACAGGTTCATCCGCATACTGGATGATCCGTTCTACCGCCTGCTGATCGGGCTGCAGGATCTCGCGACGCGGGTGACGACCAGGTTCTGGACGGAGCGCGGCTCCAAATGCATGCACCTGCCGATCACGACGGACTCGGTGTCGAGCCCGATGGGGCTCGGCAGCGACAGCGTGCCGGTGTCCGTGGAGATGTTCGACCGGAAGACGTATCTCGCGGACTCGATGCAGTTCATGCTGGAGTACGGCTGCCGCTTCAACGAGGACGGCGTGTGGTACCTCATGCCGAGCTTCCGGGGTGAGGACGCCGACGCCACCCACCTCAACCAGTTCTTCCACAGCGAGGCGGAGATCAGCGGCGGCCTCGATGACGTCATGCGTACGAGCGAGGAGTACCTCCGTGAACTCGCCCGGGCGGTGCTGACCGAGTATGCGGACGAACTCGCCCTGGTGGCCGGCTCCGTACGGCACGTCGAGAAGATGGCCACGAGCGATGCGTTCGAACGCATGACGTTCTCCGAGGCGGCAGCCCGCCTGTCCGACGACGCGGACGCGGTACGGACGTTGGGCGAGGGGATACGCACCCTGACCCGACACGGTGAGCTGCGGCTGCTGAAGGAGGTCGGTCCCTTCGTCTGGGTCACCCACTACGACCATCTGTCCGTTCCCTTTTACCAGGCGTACGAGGACGACAGCATGCGGTCGGCCCGCAACGCGGACCTCTTGTTCGGCCCTGGAGAGATCGTCGGCTGCGGCGAACGGCACACCGACGGCAAGGCATTGGTCGGGGCGCTGAATCACCACGATGTCCCGGTCGAGTCCTACGACTGGTACGTCCGCATGAAGACCGAGGCGCCCTTGCTCACGTCCGGGTTCGGGATGGGGATGGAACGGTGGCTCATGTGGCTGCTGGACCAGTACGACATCAGGGAACTCCAACTCGTTCCACGCCTCAACGGCGTCTCACTACGGCCTTGAGGAGGGCGGATGACCTACTGGAGTGCGGAGCTGGCGGACTTCCGGTCGTATCTGTCGGCCCATCCGGGGCACGACTACCGCGACTGGCAGCCGACGAAGTGGCAGTCCCTGCTGACGGTGTGCGACCTGCTGACGGGACTGGACGGCGTCGGCTCCGCCCTGGAACTGGGCTGCGGCTCGGCCACCTTGCTCACGCAGCTCCAGGCGGCCGGCGTCGACTGTGTCGGAGTGGACCGGGACCCGGTGGCCCTGGAGCTCGCCGAGCAGGCTGCGGCGACTCTTGGGACGCCGGCACCGAGACTGGTATCGGCAGACTTCGACGACGACGCGGTGACAGCCGGGCTCGCCCCCGCCGACCTCGTCTTTCACATCGGGGTGATCGAACACTTCGAACCTGAACGGCAGCGCGCCTTCCTGGAGCTGAGCGCCGCCAAGTCGAAGCGGTGGGTGTTGGTCGCGGTACCCAACGAACACGGTGCGGTATTCCGCTCGTTCCTGCGCACAGTGACGGTCGAGGGGCGTGTCTACGAGGACTCCCACGAGGAGATCTCGGTGCCTGATCTCGCGTCCGCCGCCGGTCTGCGCCTGGTCGCGGAGGACGGTGCCCACCTGTTCTTCGGACGTGCCAAGTACTACAACGCAGGGGACCGGGAACTGGACGCGCTCTATGAAACCCTCGCCGACCGGCTGAGGAAGGCAGACAGCGAACGGTACGGCGACTTTCCGCGTCGTGACTTCACCGCGGCCGACATCGAGACGCTGCGCGCGGCCGAGGAGTTCGTGTCCCGCGAGACGCGCCTGCGCTGCGGGTTCCTGCGGTACTACCTGCTGGAGAAGCAGGCGGGCGATGTCGACTGAGGTGGCTAATCTGCCACAGATCAGAAGCTTGCCCCGGCCCGTCTGGGTCCTGCTGGGTGCCAGCGGTGTCAACTCCCTGGGCACCGGGCTGGTGTATCCGCTGCTGATCGTCTATCTCACCCGGGTCCAGGAGTTCAGTGTCTCGGTCGCCACAGGTGCCGTGTCACTGACCTCGCTCGGCGCTTTCGTGTGCGGTCCCGTCGCCGGATGGGCCTCGGACCGCTTCGGCCGCACGCGGACCGTGTTCGGCGCGATGCTGGTGTCGGCTGCGGGGATGGTCGTCTACGCCGTGGCCACGACGGTGTGGCAGACGATGCTGGCCGCGCTGATCGTCGGTCTCGGCATCGGGGCGAACTCCGTCTGGTACGCGCTCCTGGCGGAAGCGGTGACCGAGAAGGACCGTCCCACCGTGTTCGCTCTGAACTTCACGATGATGAATCTCGCGGTGGGGGTGGGCGGCCTGATCGCCAGTCTGGCGACGGCGGGCGGCCAGCCGTGGGTGTTCCACCTGCTGTTCCTGACCAACGCCGCGTCCTTCGTTGTCGTGGGCGTGGTCGTGCTGCGCGGGTACCGGCAGAGCCCCGCACCGGCCCCAGCCCCCGGTGAGGAGCCCGGTACCACCGCCTCGGTCTCGTACCGGGCGCTGTTGGCCGACCGTCGGATCCTGGCGATCTTCGGCGTGACCTGCCTGTTCTACATGGCCGGTTACTCGCAGTTGGAATCCGGGTTCTCCGCCGTGCTGGTCGAGACACGGGGCATGGGCCCCCGCGAGCTGGCCATCCTGTTCGCAGTGAACACCACCGTTGTGGTGGTGGCCCAGCTGTTCCTGCTTCCGGTCTTCCGCAGTTTCCCTCCGAAGCGGGCACTGGGTGTGGTGGCCGTCTCCTGGGCCTCCTGCTGGGGTCTGATCCTGCTCGTGGTGGCGATGTCGGACTTCACCACCGCGGTGCTGGTGAGCTGTGTCGCCATCGCCGTGTTCGCGGTGGGCGAATGCTTCTTTTCCGTCGCGATGCCGACCGTGGTCAACGCGGTCGCCACGGACGGGAACCGGGGCCGGATCAACGGAATCTACGGTGCGGCGACCTCAGCCGGATTCGTGCTGGGCCCCCTGCTGGCAGGGGGACTGCTCGACCAGAACATGCCGAACACCTTCATCCTGGGCGCCCTGGTCACCTGCTTGCTGACCTGGCTGCTGAGCTTCTGCTTCCTCCCCGCGCTCGGTCCGAGCGCCCGAAAACGAGTCACCGATCAAAGGAAAGTCCCGTGTTGACAATGCAGGACGCGCTGCTCGCGTTGCAGAAGTACTGGACCGACCAGGGGTGCATGGTCGCGCAGCCGTTCAACACCGAGGTCGGAGCCGGCACCGCGAATCCCGCGACCGCGCTGCGTGTCCTCGGCCCCGAACCCTGGCGCGTCGGCTACGTGGAGCCCAGCGTGCGCCCCGATGACGCCCGCTACGGCGAAAACCCCAACCGCCTGCAGACTCACACCCAGTTCCAGGTCATTCTCAAGCCGGACCCGGGCAATCCGCAGGAGCTTTATCTGAGCAGCCTGGAGGCTCTGGGCATCGACGTCCGCGCCCACGACGTCCGCTTCGTGGAGGACAACTGGGCCTCGCCCGCGCTCGGCGCGTGGGGACTGGGCTGGGAGGTGTGGCTGGACGGCTTGGAGATCAGCCAGTTCACCTACTTCCAGCAGGCCGGCGGTATGACGCTCGACCCGGTGTCGGTGGAGATCACGTACGGTGTCGAGCGCATCATGATGGCGCTCCAGGGCGTGAGCCACTTCAAGGAGATCACCTACGCGCCGGGTATTTCCTACGGCGAGCTCTTCGGACAGTCGGAATACGAGATGAGCCGCTACTACCTCGACGACGCCGATATCGACGTCAATCGGCGGCTCTTCGAGAACTACGCCGCCGAGTCGGCACGGATGATCGCCGCACGGCTGCCGTTGCCGGCGTATCAGTACGTCCTCAAGTGCAGCCACGTGTTCAACGTGCTCGACGCCCGCGGCGCGATCAGCACCACCGAGCGGGCCAGGACATTCGCCACGATGCGCACCTTGACCAGGCAGGCAGCCCGGCTGTGGGCCGAGCGGCGCGCGGAGCAGGGCCACCCGCTCGGCGTCGTGACGCCGCCGCCGCCCGCACGACTGCCCGCCGAGCTGCCGGGTGTCGACGAGACCGCAACGTTGTTGTTCGAGATCGGAGTCGAAGAGCTGCCGCACGGCGAGGTCACGCGGGGCGCGCAGGCGGTTGGCGAGTCGCTCGCCCAGAAGCTCGGGGCCACCCGGCTGGGCCACGGCGGGATGACCGTGCATGCCACACCACGCCGGATCGTGCTCATCGTGGACTCGGTGCGGTCCGCCGAGCCCGACACCGAGGGGACGGTGCGCGGCCCCCGGGCCGGGGCGGCCTTCGACGCCCAGGGACGGCCGACGAAGGCGGCCCAGGGATTCGCCCGTAGCCAGGGCGTCGCCGTCGACGACCTGGTGCGCGTCGAAAAGGACGGGGCTGAGTACGTGGCGGCCGTCCGGACCGAGCTGGGCCGGCCGGCGGTCACCGTCCTCGCGGAGGTGCTCGGCGCGGTGGTCTCGGAGATGCGCGCGGACAAGAACATGCGCTGGCGTGACGCACACCTCTCCTACTCCCGGCCGGTGCGCTGGCTGGTGGCGCTGCTCGGCGAGACGGTGGTCCCTGTGGCGGTCTCGTCGCTGACCTCGGGGAAGCGCACCCGTGTGATCCGGACGGCACCGGAGCCGGAGGTCGACGTCGCCTCGGCCGACGGCTACCCGGCGCTCCTTGCCTCGTACGGCATCGTGCTGGACGCGGCGGCACGGCGGCGCGCCATCGTCGACGACGCGACGGCACTCGTCGCTGGCGTGGGCGGGACTCTCGATGTGCGGGGCGAGTCGGCGCTGCTGGACGAGGTGGCCAACCTCGTCGAACGGCCCCAAGTCATCCTCGGGTCGTTCGACGAGCGGTACCTCGACCTGCCCGAGCAGGTTCTGACCACGGTGATGCGCAAGCACCAGCGCTATCTGCCGGTCCGCGGGGACAACGGGCTCCTTCCGCACTTCGTTGTCGTGGCCAACGGTCCCTGCGACACCGATCTGGTACGGGCCGGCAACGAGTCGGTGCTGCGGGCCCGTTACGAGGACGCCGCGTTCTTCTGGCGGGCCGATCAAAAGTCCGCGCCGGAGGAGCACAGGGCCCGCCTGGAGAAGCTGACCTTCGAGGAGCGGCTCGGCTCGATGGCCGACCGGGCGGACCGGATCGCCGGGGCAGCCACCGAGCTGGCCGACGTGGCCGGCCTCGGCGGAGTCGGCCGGGCCACGCTCAACAGGGCCGGGCGGCTCGCCAAGTTCGACCTGGCGACCAGTATGGTCATCGAGCTGTCGAGCCTGACCGGCACGATGGCCCGCGAGTACGCGCTC
The DNA here is from genome assembly GCF_036248275.1 of Streptomyces sp. NBC_01716. NCBI lineage: Bacteria > Bacillati > Actinomycetota > Actinomycetes > Kitasatosporales > Streptomycetaceae > Streptomyces > Streptomyces sp. NBC_01716. The sequence goes on from NZ_CP109181.1 coordinate 6,327,562, forward strand.
CGCGCCGGCGAGATGCCCGAAGTCGCGCAGGCACTCGCCGAAATGGAACAGCCATACGGTACGGGGGACTGCCTGCCGGAAAGCGTCCCCGGCGCCCTGCTGGCCCTGACCGACCGGTTCGACCTGCTTGTCGGGCTGTTCTCGGTCGGCGCGTCACCGACCGGCAGCTCCGACCCGTTCGGACTGCGCAGGGCGGGGGGCGGCGTCGTGCGTATCCTTCGCGCGTTCCCGGAGCTTTCCGCTGTCCGGCTGGACACCGGCCTCGCCGCCGCCGCCCGCCAAGTGCGGGCGCACGGTGTGGAAGTGCCGGAGACGGCGCTGGCGGACGCCCTGGAGTTCACGGTGCACCGCTACGAGCGGCAACTGCTGGACGCCGGTCACGAGCACCGGCTGGTGCGTGCGGTGCTGCCGCTGGCCAAGGCGCCGGCGGCGGCGGATGCCGCGCTGGCCGAGTTGGAGCGACGGAGCGGTGACGAGGAGTTCATCGCACTGGTCGCCGCGTTGCAGCGGGTCCGCCGGATCGTGGAGCCGGGCACGGAGGCCCACTACGACCCCGACGTGCCGGCGGGCACCTCTGAGCTCGCGCTACGCGAAGCGGTCCGGGAAGCGGCCGAACGGCTCAAGGCGGGTAGGCGCACCGACCTGGCCGAGTTCATCGATGCCGCCCGGCCGCTCACCGGCGCCGTCAACGTCTTTTTCGACGAAGTGACCGTGATGGCCGACGACCCGAAGCTGCGCGACGCCCGTCTCGGGCTCCTGGCCACGATCAATGAACTCGCGAACGGCGTGCTCGACTGGCGCGCGCTCTGATCGCGTCCTGCTATAGACGGGGCGACTACCTAAGGAGGCACCATGTCCGTGACTGAGAAGTCGGGGTTGCGACGGATCGGTGTGTACGACACAACGCTGCGTGATGGGGAACAGGCGCCAGGGAACGCTATGGCCCCCGCGCAGAAGCTGGAGATCGCGCTCGCTCTCGAAGCGCTCGGTGTGGACATCATCGAGGCAGGGTTCCCGAACTCCTCACCCAGCGACTTCGAGGCGACCCGGATGATCGCCGAGGCACTGACCACCGCTCGGGTCGCCACGCTGAGCCGAACGGTCAGCGCCGACGTGCTGAGAGCGGTGGAAGCGGCTGGGGTCGAAAACCACCAGGTGGAGTTCGTAGCCACCGCCAGCGAACTCCACCTGGAGCGCAAGCGCGGCATAACCCGTCAGGAGAACCTGCGTGAGGTGGTCGACGCGATCCGCTTCACCCGCTCGCTGGGGGTTGAGGACGTCTCGCTCGGGCTGGAGGATGCCAGCCGCGGCTCGATCGGTCTGCTCCGGGATCTGACCGAGGCGGGCATGGAGGCCGGTGCGGCCACGGTCGTGGTGGCCGACACGACCGGATATGCCACCCCTGAGCAGTTCGGAGACCTTATCGCCACCGTGCGTGAGTGGGTACCGGACTCGCACGTGCTCTCGGTTCACTGCCATCAGGATCTCGGGCTCGCGCTGGCCAACGCGCTTGCGGGGGTACGTTCGGGAGCCGATGAGGTGCAGGTCACTGTCGCGGGTATCGGCGAGCGCGCGGGCAACACCGCCTTGGAGGAGTTGGCCGCGGTACTGGCCTACAAGGGCGAGCAGTACGGTGCGACCACCGCCATCAGGACGGAGCGTCTGTACGAGGTCTTCGAACTCGTCGCCAGGACGGTGGGCTTGGAGTCCCCGCGCAACAAGGCCATCGTCGGCATGAACGCCTTCGCTCACGAGGCCGGCATCCATCAGGCAGGAGTGCTGCGGGAGCCGGCGACGTACGAGTACGTCGAGCCCGCCCGATTCGGCCGCACCCGCTCCCTGATCGTCGGCCGGCACTCCGGGCGCACCCTGATCCGGCATCTCCTCGGCGAACTCGGTGCCGCACTGGACGAGGCACTGATCGATCGCGTCTACCGGACGCACGTGGAGCGCGGGCAGGATGACGACCCGATCGATCTGGCGGCGCTGAGGAGTCTGCTGGTAGCAGAGATCGCCCCGGCGAAGGCGAGCGTGTGATGCCCGGCGGTCTCACACTCTTCGAGAAGGTCTGGCGTAGCCATGTCGTGGAGCACACCCCGGACCATCAGGACCTGCTGTACATCGACCTCCACCTGGTGCACGAGGCCAGCTCCGCCCAGGCGTTCGACGGGCTGCGCCTGGCTGGCAGACCGGTGCGGCGGCCCGCGCAGACTCTCGCGGTGGAGGACCACAACGTCCCTACCGACTCGCTGGTCATCGAGGACACGATGAGCAGGCTCCAGGTCGAGGCACTGCGCAGGAACTGCGCCGAAGCCGGTATCGACCTCCTCAGGCTCGGCGACAGACGTCAAGGTATCGTGCACGTCGTCGCGCCCGAGGGCGGGTACGTCCTGCCCGGAATGACGGTGATCTGCGGCGACAGTCATACCTCGACCCACGGAGCTTTCGGTGCGCTGGCGTTCGGGGTCGGTACCAGCGACGTCGAACACGCACTGGCGACGCAGACTCTCACCCTGGCGCGGCCCAGGACGATGGCGGTGGACTTCGTCGGGCAGTTGCCGTCCGACGTCACGGCCAAGGACGTCATTCTGGCGGTCATCGCGCGGATCGGCGCGAACGGGGCACACGGCCACGTGATCGAATACCGCGGTGAGGCGATAAGCGGGCTGTCGCTGAGCGGCCGGATGACGGTGTGCAACATGAGTGTCGAGGCCGGTGCCGTCGCTGGGATGGTGGCACCCGACGACACGACCTTCGCCTACGTGGAGAGCCGTCCGAACCGGCCGCGGGGCGCGATGTGGGAGCAGGCTCTTGCCTACTGGAGAACACTGCGCACCGACGAGGACGCGACGTTCGACCGCGTCATCACCATCGACGCGTCCAAACTGAGGCCGTTCGTCACCTGGGGCACCAACCCGGGGCAGGCCGTCCCTCTGGGGGAGCCCGTACCAGCACCCGAGTCCTTCCCCGATCCTGCTGTCCGAGCCGCCGCCCGTCGGGCACTGGACTACATGGGGCTGCGGCCCGGCACACCCACGGACGAGATCGCTGTCGACACGGTCTTTCTCGGCTCGTGCACCAACGCGCGGTTGGAGGACCTGAAAGAGGCCGCTGACGTGCTTCGCGGGCGCACGCTCGCACCAGGGCTGCGCATGCTGGTCGTGCCGGGCTCGATGCGGGTACGCCGGGCGGCCGAGGAGGAGGGACTGCACGAGGTATTCGAGCAGGCGGGAGCGGAGTGGCGACTGTCGGGCTGCTCCATCTGTCTCGGTATGAACTCCGACCGGCTGGCCGGCGGCGAGCGTGTCGCTTCCACCTCCAACCGCAACTACGAGGGCAGGCAGGGGCCCGGCACCCGCACTCACCTGGTGTCCCCCGCGGTGGCCGCGGCGACCGCGGTGACCGGACGTCTGACCACCCCGACCGGCCTTTCGGAGGAGGAACCCAATGGAACCGCTGACTCGGTACACCGGCCGCGGGGTCGCACTGCGCCGCAGTGACGTTGACACCGACCAGATCATCCCGGCCGAGTTCTGCAAGCGGCTGGGGAAGTCCGGCTACGCCGACGTACTTTTCGCCGGCTGGCGGCGATCCGCGGAGTTCGTGCTCAACGACCCGGACGCGGCGTCGGCCACCGTGCTGGTGGCGGGCCACAACTTCGGTACGGGAAGCTCACGGGAACACGCGGTATGGGCGCTGCGCGACTGGGGTTTCCGTGTCGTCGTCGCGAGCAGCTTCGGCGACATCTTCCGGCGCAACGCACTGTGCAACGGGCTGCTGCCCGTCGAACTCCCGGAGCACGTCGTGGCAGCGCTGGCCGACCTGGTGGAGACGGACAGGGCGAGCAGGATCACGGTCGACTTGCAGAGCCTCGAAGTCCGCGCGGGTGACATCGTGGCGAGCTTCGACGTGGACCAGCGGGCCCGACGGCTGTTGCTGCGTGGTTTGGACGACATCGACGTCACTCTGGAACGGCTGCGTGTCATCGAGGATTTCGAGGCATCGCGGTCGGCATGGCTGCCCGGCACGGCACCAGGTCCCGGCCGATGACCGATACGTCGGTCCGCCGTCGCGCCGCGTTCGCCCGGCGGACCGCGCAGCTCACCGGCAGCCGACTGATCGAACTCCTGCGTCTGGGCCACGAACTCGGTGCGGTCGACCTCGCCGTGGGCACGCCCGAGTTCCCCGCCACACCCAGGCCGCTGGCCGACGCGGCGGTGTCAGCCATTCTGGCCGGGCGGAACCAGTACGCCGACCCGGTCGGCGATCCGGGCACCCGCCGGAGGATCGCCGCGTCGTTCGCCACCCCGGCCGATCCGGAGTCCGAGATCACCGTCACGGTCGGCGCCACCGAGGCGCTGTGCGTCGCGCTCCTGGCCCTGGTGGACCCGGGCGACGAGGTGATCGTCTTCGAGCCCTACTACGAGTGTTTCGTCAACGCGATCGCCCTGGCCGGAGGCGTGCCGCGCTTCGTCCGCCTGCGCCGGCCCGACTGGCGGTTCGACCCCGCGGAACTGCGCCGGGCGTTCGGCCCCCGGACCCGGGTTCTGCTCGCCAACACACCTGGCAATCCGGTGGGCACGGTGGTGACCTCGGCCGAGTGGGTGGAGATCGCCGAGCTGAGCGCGCGCTGGGACGTCACCGTCGTCTCCGACGAGGTGTACGCGCCATATGTGTTCGACGGCCGGGCGCACGTCTCCGCCGCCGACGTTCCGGGCCTGGAGAACCGGAGTGTTGTTGTCGGGTCGTTGTCCAAGTCGCATGCGGTCAGTGGCTGGCGGCTGGGATTCCTGCGCAGCGATTCACGGCGGAGCGCGGTGTTCAGAAAGGTGCACGAGGTGACGACGAACGGCACTGGTGCTCCCCTCCAGGCGGCTGTGGCCATCGGATCGTTCGACGGCGACCAGCGCCTGCCGGCGCCGGGGATGCAGGCGCGGCGCGACCAGGCGCTGCGGATTTTCACTTCCCTCGGGCTGGACTGCCGTCCGCCCGAGGGAGGCTGCTACCTCTTCGCCTCCATCGACCACCAGACAGACCTCGCCGCGGATGACTACGCCATGTGGATGCTTGAGGAGAAGCGGGTGCTCGTCGTGCCCGGTACGGCCTTCACCGCCGATCGGAAGTACGGGGAGGGCTTCGTCCGGATTGCGTTCAACAGATCGATGGAGACCCTGCTCCGAGCGGAGCAGAACCTGCTCCTTGCAGGACAGGAGAGCGCATGTCAGTCATAACTGTGATTCCGGGTGACGGCATAGGCCCGGAGGTCATCGAACAGGCATTGGAAACCCTCGACGTACTCGGGCTCGACGTCGACATCGACGTGCTCGATCACATCAACGCCGGCACCTATTTGCGCGACGGCGCGGCGATGACCGACCGCGACCTGGAGAGGATCCGAAGGAGTCGCGCGACGCTGCTCGGTGCGGTGGGCGACCCGCGGCTCTCGTCGCCGGAGTACGCGCGCGGGGTGTTGCTGCGACTGCGCTTCGAGCTCGACCTGTACGTCAACTACCGCCCGGTGACACTGTGGCATCCCCGTCTCAGCCCGCTGCGCGATTCGGCGGGTGGGGGACTCAACTGCCTCATTATCAGAGAGAACAGTGAGGGTCTCTACGCGGGGGTCGGCGGTCGACTGCGTGCCGACACCGAGCACGAGGTCGCCATCGACGCGGAAATCAGCACCTGGCACGGAGTGTCCCGGGTGATCGACTTCGCCTTCTCGGTCGCCCGGACAAAAGTATGTATGGTCGACAAGTCGAACGCCGTACCGCACGGCGGCCGGTTGTGGCAGCGGTGCTGGCGACATCAAGTCGGGGAACACCCCGGCATTGCGGCCTCACACCTGTACGTGGACACCGCCGCCATGGCACTGGTTGCCGACCCGGCGGCGTTCGATGTGATCGTCACCAACAACTCGTACGGCGACATCCTCAGTGATCTCGCGGCGGAACTGGCCGGTGGGGTGGGCACGGCGGCTTCGGTGAACCTCAACGCGGAGACGGGCTATGGGGTGTACGAGCCAGTGCACGGCAGCGCCCCGGACATCGCCGGCCAAGGTCTGGCCAATCCGGTCGGGGCCGTGCTCTCCACCGCGCTCATGGTTGAGCGCCTCGGCCACCGGGCCGAGGCCGATGCGATGCGCCGCGCGGTGGGCGCGGCGATCACCGCGCGGCGTTGCACCCCGGATCTCGGAGGCTCGCTGACCACGAAGGACGCCGGGGCGGCGATACGCGCCGAGCTGGAGTAGTCAGACTGACGCGGAGTGCCCCTGCAGTGCCACGGCAAGCTGAGCGCGACGACCGATGTCAAGTTTGCGATAGATACGGGTGATGTGCTGTTCCACGGCTCGCTGGGTGACCTGTAGCTGGTCTGCTATCTGCCGGTTGGTGAGTCCGTCGAGTATCATCCGCGCCAACCGCTGTTCATGGGCGCTCAGTTCGCTGCGATCGCCCGGTCGGCATTCGACGCGGGAGGTGCCGGGGCGATGCGCGGAAGCGAAAGCCCCCGGCCGGGGGATGACGTCGCCGAGCTCCCTGGTTGTGGTCTCGATGACGATCCGCTCCCTGACATAGGGATCCCCTGCCAGCACATGCCGCATCCCGGTGAGGTTGGCGACTTGGAGTAGCAAGGTGTCTCCGTCGCCCTGGGCCCACATGCCGCCGTACAGGAGGATTTCGGCATGGGCCATCCGTCCCCAATATGACTGGTACTCGGATGTCGTGCGGACGAGGGCACTCCCCCTGCGATGCCGACGCTCTATCAAGAACTGCATTGTCGCTCCAGTGGTCAGGACAGTTCCGGCGAGATCCGAACACCTGCTGGCCCATCCCGCGCCACCGTCCTGCATGGCGCTCCCCATCGCTTCCTGTTCTGTTACCGAACCACGAGCGGGGTTTCCTCTGACAGCAAGTTCCCGACGCCAGCGTGGGGAACAAGTCTGTCGTTCCAGTTTCCAGGCACGCTCAGCCGGTCCCACCGCCTCGCCGTACTTGCCGAAGTTGCGGTGCGCCTTGGCGGACAGGGCGAAGATCCGGGCCCATATCTCCCAGCGAGCCCGACTCGTAACTCAGCTCCAAGGCCTGATCCAGGGAGTTACGTGCGGCTTCGTCCTCGCCGAGCCCAAGGTGAGCGAGGGCCAGATCGGCGAGGGAGACAATCTCGTTGTCCGGGGCGCCGATCACCCGGTTGAGTTCGACTGCGCGATGCGCCGCTTCGGCAGCTTCCTCGTATCTGCCTCAGCGCTCGAAGAGCGAGCTGAGATTGGTCAGGGACTCGGCTTCTGCACGCCGGGCGCCCAACTCCTGCTTGATCTCAATGGACTGTCAGGTGAGAGAGTGCCTTGTCGAAATGGCCAAGCGTGGCCGGCAACAGACCCATCACCCCCGTGCCTTTCGCCTCCCCCCTCGCGGTCTCCCAACCGCACGGACAGCTCACAGCTCTCCTGCGCCGCCCACAGCCCGTCCGCGGTGCGTCCGAGCTTCCAGTTGACGACCGCGAGATCAGACAGGCTGTGCGCCAGTGCCGACTGGTCATCCAATTCCCGAGCGGCCTCGACCGCGGCGGCGGCCACCTGCTGGAATTCTTCGAAGCGTCCTCGCCTGTCAAGGCCGAAGACGACGTTGCGGGCCAGTTCGTGGGTGTGCCGACGCAGGCCTTTGCGGTCCGCGAGGGAGACGGCTGCCAACAGGTTGTCTTCCTCCCGTTCCAGCCACCTTTGGGCGTGCTTCTGGGAACCCAGATACGGCAACACAGCGTCGGAGCCCAAAGGAGATTCCGAGGCTGTACGGCCCAGCGGTGCCCGTCCGGGGAACAACACGTCGCATGCCGCGTTGGTGGCCCCGACGTAGTAGCCGAGGAGCCGTTCCAGCGCGCTGGTGTGGGCTCGGGCGCGCTCCTCATTGGTCTGCCTTCCCAGCGACTGCGCGAAGTAGCGCACGAGGCGGTGGAAGGCGTAGCGGCCGGTCTCGTACTGCTGCATCAGGTGCACGTCCAGCAATAGCTCCAGCACCTGTTCGGCGTTTTCCGGATCCATGCCGAGCAGTGCTCCGGCCGAGTACGGGTCGATCTCCGCCCCCGGGTGACCGGCCAGCATTTCGAACGCGGAACGGTGGGCGGGTTCCAGCGCCTCGTACGAAAGAGCCAGTGTCGCGCTGACGCTCCGTATCCCGGTGTGCAGTTCCCCGAGCAGGCTGCTCTCGTCGCTCAGCCTCTGCACCAGGTAGCGCACGGTCCAGCGCGGTCGGTTGCACAGCCTGGTCGCGGCGATGCGCACAGCGAGCGGCAAATGGCCGCAGAGCTCCACCAGTTCGGCCACGGCCTCCGGCTCGGACGCGAGGCATCTCTCGCCGAGGATCCTGGACACCAACGCGGTGCTGTCCTTCTCGTGCATTACCCCGAGGGACATCCAGTGCACACCGTCCAGCTCGACCAGCCGGGGTCGGCTGGTGATCAGCACAAGGCTGTTGGAGGGGCCCGGCAGCAACGGGCGAACCTGCTCACCGCTGACAGCATTGTCAAGGACCAGGATGAGCCGGAGCTGCGCCGCTGTCGCCCGCCAGAGTGCGAAACGGCTCCCCGCGTCGGCCGGAATGCGCTCAGCGGGAACGTCTAGCAGGCGTAGGAGGGTCTCGGCCACGGCATAGGGTTGCAGAGGCTCCTCGCCGGGTGAGAAACCTCGCAGGTCGACGTAGAGGTGGGCGTCCGAGTAGTGGTCGGCCAGCCGGTGGGCAGCCCGAATGACCAGGGAGGTTTTGCCACTGCCACCCATACCGTCGACGGCGGCCATGCGGAAGCCCGCGCCAGATAGGCGGTCGGCGCTGCCGGATTGTTTGACGTACCGCAGCAATTGCCCGAGTTCCCGGTCGCGTCCGGTGAAGTCCGGCAGGTCACACGGGAGGGTGCAGCGGTGAGGGCCGGTCGGCTTGACGAGCGCGGAGTCCTGCGGGCGGGGAGCGGGGGTGGACGAGCGAGCAGGTGTGGGGTGTTGGGGGGCAGCGAGTTCGGGGGCCTGGCGCAGTATTTTCTCGTACAGGGCAGTAAGTCGGCTACTCGGGTCGACGCCGAGTTCCCCGGCGAGGAGTTTGCACACCTGGTAGTACTCGCTCAGCGCGTCCGCCTGCCGTCCGGAACGGTAGAGGGCGAGCATGAGTAGAGCGCGCAGGTTCTCCATGAACGGGTAGTTACTTACGTAAGTACGCAGTTCGCCGATAAGTTCGCTGGTTTCTCCCAGCGACATCCTCAGCTCGAAGTACTGCTCGATCGCAGCGAGCCTGCGCTCCTCCAGGCCGGCGGAGGCGACATCGATCAGGCTCCCGCCGGCTCCGGCAAGTACGGGGCCGCGCCACAGGGTGAGGGCATCGCGCAGAGTGGCGACCGCTTCTGCGGTGTGGCCTGCGGCCACTTCCAGCGGGGCTCGGCGTAACCCGTCGGAGAACTTGAGCAGGTCGAGCTGCTCCCGGCTGACCACCGTCTGATAACCGGGCCTCTCGGTGACTATCAGCTCCCGTCCGCCCGGTATGCAGTGACGCAGGGCGCCGACAGCCTTGCGCACCTGGTGGGAGGCGGTGCTGGGTGGTTCTGTTTCCCAGACCGCTTCGACCAACCGGCCAACCGAAACAACGCGGTTCGGTGAGAGGAGCAGGGAGGCGAGTACACGCTCCGTGACCGGCCCGCCGAGTGGCAGCAGCCTTCTGTCTCTAGTTCGACACTCAAGCGGTCCCAGGATATTGAAGCGAACCGGCATACGGTCATCGTCACTCAAAAGAACTCCCGAAACTTTTTGCATACTTGCATATAGTTAAAACTGGAAATGGATAAGTTGGGCCTGGTCAAGCTGCTTGCCAACTGTCGGCCGTGGATGGGCGGCGGTGCGTGAATGTGAACACCACGGCGAACTCCCGCCCTTCGACGCGCCACCGCCAACCATGCACGAGCTCGTTAACCTCCGGGAGCGCGTCACCGAGGCCCAGGGATTTCGCGGCGGTGTCGATGATGCGGGCGTTCGCCTGGTGGGGCACGAAGGCAGCGAGGTCGGCGATGTCGAGGCCGGCCTGAAGACATAGGCCGTGTCGTCGGGTTGTTTCTCGCTGCGCTGCCGCAGCGCGTCGGGAAGAGTGGTCACGTCCACGCGCGGATCGAGTCCGGTGGCGGTCATGTTGTCAGGTCTCCTTGTCGGTCCTGGCGCCTGTCTCGGGCGGATACGAGGTGGCTGCGGGGGAGGCGGGGCGAGCGGAGATCGGCATCAGCACTGCCAGCAGCAGCTTCTGGCAGCCGGGGATCTGACGCACGTCTGTAGCGGAGACCGGCCCGGTCCTGTGCATTGGAACGGTCCTTGCCTGATCGTCCATGGAGTTTTCCTTCGCTGTCGTTTGTCTTCTGCGGGAGCGGCCATGACGCGGCAATCGCCTGCTCCGGGAGAGGGAAGAGTCTTGGCGCACAGGGGAGTCGGGCTGGTGCACAGCCCGATCTGGGCCAGGCCCTGGTCCGCGAAGCAGTGGGATTTCACGAATGACAGGCGGCCGTTGGCCTCGCCCAGGTTCAGCAGGCGTTCCTCGGGCAGGATGCGGGCGTGCGCCGGTGGTTTGACCTCGTCCTTGACGATGCCGGGGATCTCAGAGAGGCGGACTCGGTCGATCTCGTTGTCGAGGTGACCGATGCTGCGCACGATCAACCGATGCTTGATCCTGGCGCAGATCGCGTCGGGCTCGGTGACGATGACGCGGGCTCCCTGCCCGCGAAGGGACGCCGCGCATCGGGACGTCGGTCGTGATCTTCTCTCACGCGGTCTCCGAGGCCAAGCTGAGTCCAGGCCAGAGGCTGTGAACCAACAGGCCGTGTACGACGGTGAGTTCCTCGTTGTCCGCAGCCCTCGCGGGACGGCCGGGTAGCGAGGGCGGCCCGGGATGGTTCTCGTAACACGGTCAGTCTCCTTGGACCGTAGAGGTCTTCTCGGCGGCTGGCTCCGGTGCGGAGACCCGGTGTGACGTGGCGGAGTGCGCTGTTGGGTGCGTTGCTGACTCCGTTGCGGGAGCACCGATCACTCATGCTGTTTCCAGCATCAGGGGTCGGAAGCGGGTCGGCGAAGCTGTCGGGGCAGGACCCTGCCGACTGAGCCGATCGCAAGGGATCCGGCGGGGCCCAATTCATTTCTACTGGCTGCGGGCCGAGGTAGCCACGGACTGCCGATCCCCCCTTCCCGAGCGGAACTGTGACCGGCGAGCCCCGGATCGGGATGCTTTGAATGCCGGCTCCACGGCCGGGGACGGACCACGGCGACGGGTAAGGGAGGAGACCCGGGCAGCTCCCCGATCGCCTCGCCGCAGGCGGACAGGATCCGGTCGCGCTGCCCGGCGTTGAGAGAATCGACGCCGGTCACAGGTTCGTCGGCCGACGCGCTCGTAACGGCTCCGCGGCAGCTGGTGAACCTGCGGGGCGAGGTGGGACTGACACTGTGTCGCCCACACGGAGTGGCCAGCAGCACCCGCGGTCAGGGGTTCACTGGATGTGTGATCCGAGCCCCTGGCTTCCGCCCGGCATGAACGTGGATACGGCTCAGCTCAGACGCCCGACACCATCTTGGGGTTCGCGACAACGGGGAACGTGTGGAAGTAGAGCTGCTCCACGCGACGGTAGGAGATCCTCCAGCCGGCGGGCGTACGGACCCAGTCGTCGTGCCAGTAGCCCACGGCGAACGTGTTGCTGGACCCGTCCCGGTTGGCGTGAGTGTGCATGTGCGGAGCGATCGAGTGGGCGGTGTCGCCGTCAATCGTCACCGTCGCGTGTCCTTCGATGTGCTGCCACGCGTTGAAGGAGAAGCCCAGCCCCTCGGTGCCGCCGACGAGGTCCTCGCCACGCATCAGCTCGGTGTACTCACCGAGTCCGAAGACTTTGGCCCCGGCGTCGGTGGCGTCGATCTTGGCGTCGGGGGTGAAGAGCTCGCCCCACTGAGCGAGCACGTTGCCGTCCCCGCTGTCCGCCTGATGCAGGTCCTGGCCCAGTCCATAGAGGGCGACCTTGTCCTGAATCTCGATCCGGTCGAGCAGGTACTGGATGCGGTCCTTGTCAGCCATGGTGAAGCCTTCCTCTAATGTTCCGAGTTTCCAAGTGCTTGGAAATAGGAATGCTACGCTAGCATGGGTCGCATGACGCGCAAACCTCGGACATCGACCCCCATGCCGATCCCCAGCCTGGCCAAGGTGTTCGAAGCGCTTAGCGACGAGAGCCGACTCGCCATCGTGCAGTTGCTGCTCGATGGCGAGTCGCGCACAGCCGGTCAGATCGCGGAATCGGTCTCGCTACCGGCGTCAACCTGCTCGTATCACCTCTCAAAGTTGCTGAACGCAGGCATAACGGTGTGCAGGGTTGAGGGGACGCATCGCTTCCCCGTGCTGCGCCGCGCGGAGCTCGACGACCACTTTCCCGGACTCCTTGACCTCATCCGGCAGGGCGCACCCGTGCGCGCCTGAGTGGGGTCGGGGGCTGGAAACGGGGCCCTCTACGCCGAGCAGGCGACAGCCGAACCAACGAACCTGAAACCCCGTCAACCCGCCCTGACCAGCTGATCAGCACCTCCCGCGCAACGTGCGCCCGTCGCCGGCTCCTGCTGGCGATCGAGGTTCAGGACACACGACAGCGTGGACACCGAGATCAAACTCCTCAGGGGCAACCCGCCAAGACGTGGGTCGGGTCCTCCGTTCGGTGGCAGCCAGGACCAGACCATCCGCCCCCTCGGCGGATGGGCCCGGGGCCGGGAGCGGAGCGTCATGGCAGTGCCGGGGCGCCGAGTGCGGACAGTCTCTGCAGCTTTTCGTGGCTTTCGCTGCCGGGAGTGGCGGTGTAGACGAGCAGCACGTGCGAGTGGCTCGGGTCGAGCAGCCGCTGGCAGTTCAGCTCGAGGAGGCCCATGTCGGGATGGACCAAGCGCTCGTTGTCGCGAGGGTGGACGCCGATCTCATGGTTGTTCCACTGGCGCCGGAACTCCTCGCTCCGCGCGAGGAGGAGATTGGCCAGATGCGTCGCCCGGGATCCCGGCCCGCGGAGGGTGACGAGCCGACGCAGGGCCGAGGTGTGCATCCGGGAGAGGAACGCATGCTCCTCGGCCGCGCGCAGCGCGCGGGTGGTGGGGTCGGTGAACCACCGGTAGCCGAGGCTGCGGGCCGGGCCGCTGTAGTGGGTCGTGTCCCCGGTGAGGGCGACGCTCATCGGGCTCTGTCGCAGCGTCTCACCGAGTTCGGTGACGATCTCTGCGGGGGTGCCAACGAGGTGGTCGAGCACCCGCAGCAAGCCGGGGGGAATGTGTTCGCTGTTGGTACTCCGAGCGGATGGGCGGTGGCCGGCGAGGCGGAACAGATGGTCGCGTTCGTCGAGTGAGAGGTGCAGGCCCTGGGCGATCGAGGCGATCATCTGCTCGGACGGCCGGGGGCCGCGTTCGCGTTCGAGTCGTGCGTAGTAGTCGGTCGACATGTGGCACAGGTGCGCGACTTCCTCGCGCCGCAGCCCGCTGGTCCGGCGTCGTTGCCCCCGTATGAGGCCGACGTCCTCGGGTTGCAGGGACTCCCGGCGGTGGCGCAGGAACTCGGCCAGTCCGGTTCTATCGATCAACGTTGCCTTCCTCGGATCCAAGGCACGACTCGTCCTCCCGGCCTTGGCGGGCGGACGAAGTGAGCAGCTCGTGGTCGCGTGTTCGGCCCGGCCGGCACGAACAGGTTCGGGAACCCGGCGATCGTCGTCCCGAGGAATCCGTCCACGCCGGTGCGCCGGTTGCCGGTGAGCGCCGGTGTGGTGTCCGGCTCAGAGGTCGGCGACATCAGGCATGCAGTGGCGACGCGCAGCGCGCCAGATGGGACCGCACGTGGTGCAGCCACTCGGCGGGGCGCTCGAAATGGAGGCCGCGGCTTGCGCCGGGCCCCTCGACGACGAGCTGAGCGTTCGGGATCGCGTCGGCGACCACACGGGCCTGCCGCGGCGGAGTGAAGACGTCCTGCTCACCGACCAGGACGGTCGTCGGTCGTTCGATCCCTGGCAGCCGGTCGAGGGCCTCGTGGGCCGGGTTCGCCGCCCACTGGTGGGCGACCGCTCGGATCTGCGCGGCGATCTGCGGGAACAGCGGTAGGACCGATACGGCGAGTGAGGCCATTGACACCGGCTCGGTGTGCGGCGGGGAGGCGCCGATGCCGCGGTGGTCGTAGGTGATGATCTGACGGTCTGCCGCGAGGCTGTCGATGATCGTGGGCGCCCAGTGTTCGACCGAGGTGCTGGTACCGGTCACGAGCAGGACCGGTTCCCCACCGCTGTGGGCACGGCCGTGGACGTCGTAATGGAGGTTGACGGCGTCGTCGATGCGGAGGGAGGGCACGTCGTCGTTCGCCTTTCTCGGCGGGGCTGAACTGCAGGATGCCGACCCACCAGACGCTAGTGACGGCCCAGGGGCCGCCCCAGGACATCCCATGCCGAGGTATTGTCATTTTCAGCCACCAGGCCCGGTGGCAGTAGGTGGGGAGCGGGCATGCAGATCGATCTCCCGATCAGCGCGACCAGTGTTCGGCTGCTGACCGAGCTCGGCGCGGAGTACGGGCTGCCGCTCGCCGACTGCCTGGCCGGCACCGGCGTCGATCCGGCCGAGCTGCTGGACCCGGAGGCCGAGGTCACCATCGGCCAGGAGTTCGCGGTGGTCCGCAACCTCCAGAGTCGTCTAGGGGCTGAGCAGCCGGGGCTCGCGATGGTGGCCGGAAGCCGTTACCACGTCGCGATGCACGGTGCATGGGGCCTGGCCATCGCGACCAGCCGTACCGTGCGGGAGGCCGTCGACGTCGGAGTACGCTACGGCGAGCTGGGCTGGGTGTTCGTCAAGTTCTCCTTCGCCGAGGTCGACGGCGAGGCCGTGCTCAGCATCGACGGCGAGCACATTCCCGCCGATGTGCGGACGTTCCATATCGAACGCAACAGCGCTGCGACCAAGGCCTTCATCCGCGACGTCATGGGCACCGCCCTGCCGTTGACCGCAGTGCGGTTCCGGAACCCGGCACCTGCGGACATCACCCGATACACCGACCTGTTCGGAATCACGCCGACCTTCGACGCCCCGGACAACTCGCTCAGCTTCGACGCCTCCTACCTCGACCGACCGCTTCCGCAAGCCAACGAGTGGGCCTGGCGCAACTACGAGAAGGTCTGTCGTGAGCTGCTCGACCGTCGACGGGCCCGCGCGGGTGTCGCGGGTGCGGTGCGGGACGCGCTGCTGCGCAGGTCCGGGGTGCTGTTGTCCCTCCCGGAGGTGGCGAGTGAGCTGGGGATGAGCCCGCGGACGTTGGCCCGCAGACTCGATGCGGAGCAGACCTCGTTTCGGGCGCTCACCGACGAGGTCAGGCAGACCCTGGCGGAGGAGCTGCTCGGGACCGACATGACGACCCAGCAGGTCGCCCAACGCCTCGGCTACACCGAACCGTCGAGCTTCGTTCGAGCGTTCCGGCGCTGGACCGGCCGTGCCCCGCAGGCCGACCGCAGGGAACGGCCGGCCCGCCGGCCGTGATCCACACCGGTTCGCGGCTCACCGACGACGCGATCAGGAAGTCGCGACTCGATCGCCATTGCATGACTGCGTCGGCGAGGTCGTCCGCGGGATCGGAACGAGACGGCGAGACGGCGAGCGACGGAGGTGGCCGTGTCTCAGTTCTGGGCCGGAAGGACATCGGTAAGAAGAACCACCACGCGGTGGTGATCGACGCGGACGGCAAACGGCTTCTGTCGCGGCTGCCTCGACCTGCCGCGTGTTCCCGCCGCGCCGCCGCGTGCCGCGCCGCCGGCTTCCACAGCGACACCAAGTGAGGGGAGGGGATCGCGTAATCGGTCCCGTCGGATTGCGCCGGCCAGTCATCTTCCCCACCCGCAGTCGGCCGGGGCAAGCACAGAGCTGATTCGGCAGGAGTCTTCCTCTTCCTCTGCCGTCCGCTTTCCCGCTTCGCGGCGGGGTGGATGTTGACGTTGCCGTTTCGCTGCCTCACCAGACCGCCTTGGACGCCTTCGACGGCTGGCTCTCAGCAGCCCACCAGTAACCCCAACAACCGTGGTAACACCGTTCGTTCGACTGAACCGGGGCCTGGCTCCCCCCTCTGGCTCGCTGGTCAGCGCTTCCCGAATACTGGGATGCCGACGAGAGCCATCGTCAGTCGAGGAGTTTGTCGAGTGTGATGGGCAGTTCACGGATTCTGATGCCTGTGGCGTTGTACACGGCGTTGCCGACGGCGGCTGCCGAGCCCACGGTGCCGAGTTCGCCGACCCCTCGGGCCCCTTGGGGGGTGTAGATGGTGTCGGGGTGGTTGAGCCAGTGGACGTCGAGGTCGGGGATGTCGGCGTTGACGGGGACGAGGTAGTCGCCGAGGTTGCTGGAGGCCAGTCGTCCGGTGGCTTCGATGGGGTTGGTTTCGAGCAGGGCGTGGCCGATGCCGAAGATGACGCCGCCGATGATCTGGCTGCGGGTGGTCTTGGCATTCACTACTTGGCCGACGTCGACGACGGTGGTGAAGCGGTTGATGCGTGGTTCGCCGGTGTAGCGGTTGACGCGTACTTCGCAGAAGTGGGCGCCGAAGCCGTGGTAGGCGTACGAGCCGTCGTCGGTGCGTGCTTCTGAGCTTCCGACGGCCTCGACCCCGGATGTCCGTGTGACCTTGAGGAGGGTGGAGAAGCTGATGGCGTCGTTGCTGTGCGTGCTGAGGAAGCCGTTGCGGTAGCGGACTTCGTCCGGTTCCTTGCCGTGGAACGGTGAGTCCGGATGGGTGGTCGCTGTATCGACCAGAGCCTTGATCGCCGCCTGCGCCGCGGAATGGATGGCTGGAGTCGTGCTTCCGGTGGCGGACGAACCGGCCGCCGCGGCGCCAGGGGGCAGGTCGGTGTCGCCCAGAAGGGGTGTGATCCGGCGGACCGGGATCCCGAGCTCGTCGGCGGTGAGTACGGCGAGTGCGGTGGTGGAGCCGGTGCCCAGGTCGGAGGTGGCGGAGGCGACGGTGACGGTGCCGTCGTCGTGGAAGCGGATGCGTGCGCTTGCGGGCCCGCGGCCGGCCGGGTAGATGGCGGTGGCCATTCCTGTGCCGATCAGCCACTGGCCTTCGGTCCGGCTCCGGGGGCGTGCCCGCCGCTTTGACCAGCCGAATCTCTTGGCGCCGACTTCGTAACACTCCCGTAGATGCTTGCTCGACCAGGGGTGCGTGGTGCCGGGCACGACCGTGGCGTAGTTCCGTAGACGCAGTTCCAGGGGGTCGATGTTCAAGGCGACGGCCAACTCGTCCATGGCCGTTTCGACGGCGAACGCGCCAGGTGCTTCATTGGGGGCGCGCATGGCCCAGGTCGGAGATATGTCCAGGGGGACCACGCGCTGGTCGATGGCGAGGTTGGGCGTCTTGTAGAGGACTGCCGAGATGTCATCGGCCGGCCTTGTGGGCCACCCGCCAACAACCGGCATGGCGGCGTCGGTTTCGTGGCTGACGGCGTTCAGGGTGCCGTCGGCGAGAGCGCCGAGCCGGACGGTCTGGGTGAGCGCACCGCGGTGGCCCACGACCGTGAACACCTGCTCCCGGGTGAGCACGAGCTTGACGGGGCGCTCCAACTCGCGAGCGGCCGCGGCGGCCAGTGTCGCATCACTCCAGCAGATAACACGGCTGCCGAACCCGCCGCCGACATAAGGGCAGATGACACGCACCCGGTCGGCCGCGACACCGAGTTGCGTGGCGAGGGACAGCGCATGCCTGGCCGGAAACTGTGATCCGGTGTAAGCCGTCAAATGACCATCCCGCCATACGGCGACGGTGGCGTGCGGTTCCATCGCGACGTGGTGCTGAGCGGCTTGCGGGAAGGTGGCCTCCACGGTCACCGTGCTGGCGGCCAGGGCCTCGTCCAGGGACTTCACACCCGGCGCGAGCAGCGTCGAGCGTGCGGGCGGTGCGCCCGGTCGCCCAGGGGCACTGATGCCCGGACTGCCCGCGGCGAGCGAGACGTTGGGGTCCTCGCTGTCGTAGCGGGTGACCACGAGGGCGGCAGCGTCACGGGCCTGTTCGAAGCTGTCGGCCATGACCAGGGCGATGACTTGTCCGCGGTAGCGGACGGTACGGTCCTGCAGGGGCGAGAAGTTCTCAGGGTAGCCGGGCAGCGGCGCGTACAGCTTGAAGGTGCTGAACGGTGTGTAGACGGCTACGACGCCCGGGGCCCGCAGAGCGGCCTCGGTGTCCATCTCCCGGATACGGCCGCGGCCGATGGTGCTGAGGACGACGTAGCCGTACGCCATGCCCGGCATGTTGTGGTCGGAGGCGTACTGGGCTCGGCCGGTGACTTTCGCCGGTCCGTCGACCCGGTCCGTCTCGCCTCCGAGGATTCCGCTGGTCATCGGGCGCCTCCCACAGTGATCAGAGCACGCACCAGGGTGCGCCGCAGCAGTTCGACTTTGAACTCGTTGTGAGCCAAGGGACGTGCTTCCTCAGTGGATTGGGCCGCGGCCGCCTCATACGTGGCTTCGGAGGCCGGCTTGCCGATCAGCGCGCTTTCCACCGCGGGCAGTCGCCACGGTCGTGTTCCTACGCCTCCGACGGCTATCCGCGCCTCGTGGATGGTGTTGCCCTGTATCCGGAGCGCCACGGCGGCGGAGGTGAGAGCGAACTCGTAGGACTGCCGGTCGCGGATCTTGAGGTAGCCGGAGCGTGTGGCCTTCGCCAGTGGTGGGACGGTGATCGCGGTGATCAGCTCCCGGGGCCGCAGGCGATTCTCGAGATGCGGGGTGTCGCCGGGCAGGCGGTAGAAGTCCTGTAGTGCGGTGGTGCGTTGGCCGCCTGGACCGTACACGTGGAGTTGGGCGTCGAGGGCCACGAGGGCCACCGCCACATCACTGGGATGGGTGGCCGCACAGGACGTGCTGGTGCCGAGGATCGCGTGCCCACGGTTCTCACCGTCGAGCGCGGGGCAGCCGCTGCCGGGTTCTCGTTTGTTGCAGGGCATCGTGGTGTCGCGGAAGTAGCCGCACCGGGTTCGCTGCAGGAGGTTTCCACCCATGCTCGCCATGTTCCGCAGCTGCGGGGAGGCGCTGAGCTCCAATGCCTGGGAGATGACGCGGTAGCTGCCACGCAGCAGGGGATGGGCTGCGACGTCGCTCATGCGCTCCAGTGCACCCAGGAACAGACCGTCCCGGTCGTATCTGATGCCCTTGAGCGGGAGCCGGTTGATGTCCAGGACCTGCTCGGGTGCCATCACTTCGAGCTTCATCAGGTCGACCAGGGTGGTGCCACCGGCCAGGTACCGGGTGTTCTCGGTGGCTCGGTCCACGGCGGTGCGCAGACTGCGGGGGGTGTCGAAGACGAAGGCACGCATCAGCGCATCTCCTTCCGGGCGTCGGTGATGGCTGCTCTGATGCCGGGATAGGCGCTGCACCGGCAGATGTTGCCGGACATGTGTTCACGGATGTCGTCGTCGCTGTCGGCATGTCCTTCTTCGACGCAGGCGACGGCGGACATGATCTGCCCCGGTGTGCAGAAACCGCACTGGAAGCCGTCATGGGCCACGAACGCCTTCTGCATGGGATGGAGTTCACCATCGCTGGCGAGGCCCTCGATCGTGGTGACCTTCTTGCCGTCCAGCGTGGCGGTCAGCGTCAGACAGGACACGACTCGGCGTCCATCGACGTGCACGGTGCAGGCACCACACTGCCCGCGGTCACAGCCCTTCTTCGTCCCGGTCAGGTCCAACTCTTCGCGCAGGGTGTCCAGAAGCGTGGCGCGCGGATCCACCTCCAGCTGCTGCGTACGGCCGTTGATGCTCGCGCGCACCGTCACCAAGCCTTCCGACCTCGCCGGCGCAGCGGATGCCGACTCGCCGGCCACTACGGTTCCAGCGACCACGGCTCCGGTTCCGCCGATGAAGGTGCGGCGAGAAAATCCACGGGGCCGACGCTTCTTCCGGGACTGTGATGCCACATTCTCCTCCAGTATTTCTCCGCACTCCCGCCGTGTAGCGGCAGGAGTGGCGATGCGGAAATTTGTCAGCTGCGGTGCCCGACGTCGTGGATGAACGGCGGGGGCCAGGGGCGAAGCCGATGGTTATGAAGACCACCGGAAGCGTTCTCCTCGCAGGCCGTACCGAGGCGATCAGCAGTGTGAGCCGCCCCGGCGAGTCTGAATCAGATGCTGCACTCGAGCGCTCCGCTTAACCAGGGTCTGACGATCCACCTGTGACTGGGCACTATCCGGGACGCGCCGTTTCCATCCGAGCGCCGCTACGGCGATGGCCCCAGCAGACTCGTGACCGACGTAAGGAAATCGCCGGTCTCGATCAGGCCGGCGATCACTGGGGACGTTCATTCGTACGCGGGTGGGGAGCTGAGGTCGTACGCCGACAGGGCCGCACCTGGCGGCAGTTGCCGCCGGTGTTCGGACCGGCCTGGCCCACGGTCTACCGGCGGTTCGCGCAGTGGTCGGAGGCGCGGGTGTGGGCCCGGCTCCACCGCGTCGTCCTCGGCGAACTCGGTGCTCGGGGCGAGCTGGACTGGTCGCGGTGCGCGATTGATTCCGTCAGTGTCCGGGCGGCAGAAGGGGGCCTTGACGGGACCGAATCCGACCGACCTCGGCAAGTTGGGATCGAAGATCCACCTGATCACCGATCGCGGCGGCCTGCCGCTGTCTCTGGGGATCTCCGGCGCGAACACGCACGACAGCTAGGGCCTCGTACCGCTCGTGCGCGGTATCCCACCCATCCCGCCCCGCCGCGGCCCCCGCCGGCGGCGGCCGGCCAAGCTGCACGGCGACAAGGGCTACGACTCGACCACTTGCGCCGATGGCTCCGTCAGCGTGGCGTAAACCCACCGCATCGCCCGCAAGGGCCGTCGAGTCCTCGTAACGACTGGCCGCCACCGATGGGTTGTCGAACGAACTGTCTCGTGGCTGGCTGCCGTCGCCTCCACCGCCGCTACGAACGCGAGGCCGAGCACTTCCTCGCCTTCGTCGGCATCGCAGCCACACTCATCTGTCACCGCCGACTCACCAGATGAGACGACGTCTTAGCCGTTCGGGATCGAGACCTGTGTCAGCTGTTCGGAGATGCGCCAGATGCGGTGGGCCTGTTCGGTGCTGTGAAGGCGGGAGTAGAGCTGCTGTTCTCCGGGAGGGCCGCCCAAGTGCCCGAGTCCGCCCGGCCCGTAGAACCCGCCGCGCTTGGCGTCGGGAGAGGTGGCGGCGTAAAGGGCAGGGAGCTGTGCGGTATCGACGGTTCCGACGAGGATGCCGAGGGCGGACATGGCCCGGATCATGCGTACGTTCAGGGTGTCTTTGTCGCGGCCGGCTTCGGGCTGTGCGGCGAGGAGGTTTGTGGGGGCGATTCCGGGGTGGGAGAGATTGCTCGTGATGCCCCAGCCCTCCCTCTGGCTGCGACGGTCGAGTTCGAGGCCGAAGAGCCCGAACGCGATTTTCGACTGGCTGTAGGCCTTCATGGCGTCGTAAGAGCGCGACCAGTCCAGGTCGTCCCAGTTGATGGAGTTGCTGTTGGCCGCGACGCTGATCTGCGAGGTCACACGGGCGTGGCCGACGCGCAGCAGCGGCAGCAGGTGGGCCACCAGGGCGAAGTGGCCCAGGTGGTTGGTGCCGAACTGGAGCTCGAATCCGTCGGTGGTTGTCTGCCGGTCGGGCGGGGTCATCACGCCGGCGTTGTTGATGAGGATGTGGATCGGCCGCCCCTCATCGAGCAGCGTCCTGCCGAGGGCGGCGACGGACGCGAGAGACGACAGGTCGAGCTCACGGAGCGACACGTCCGGGTCGGGACTCGCCCGCCGGATCGAGGCGAGTGCCGCCTCGCCCTTACGCGGATTTCGCACAGGCAGCAGCACTTCGGCCCCCGCCGCGGCAAGTCTCGTAGCGATCCCAAGACCAATCCCGTCACTTGCCCCGGTTATCACAGCACGCTTCCCGGACAGGTCGGGCACGGCGATATCAATATGCTTGCGTGACAATGTCCACTCCAGATAGTTGTGTCGTTGCCCCCACTGTGGTGGAAGACGTCGGCGTTATTCAGGGCTGCCCGATCCACTGATGCGGGAGTCCAGGTTCCACCAGGTCCGCAGCTGGAAAGGAACGACCGCCGATCCTTCGGCGAGGCCGAAGGTCGGTCTGTGGCGTCGGTGAAACTTTCTGGTGCCACAGTGGACTCTGCTGTTTGTGAAGATATCCGCCGGTTTGCAATCAAGCCTCAGGCGGCGCTGCGGCCGCGTCAATACGCGAATGGGGGGATCAACAGTCCGTGGATGCCGAGATCTGCGGAGGGTACAAATGATCTTTGAAGAAGGCACACTGGTGAAAGAGGTACACATAGTGATCGACCGGACCGGTCTGGCGGAGTTCCTCCGGCTCCGCCGGGAGTCGCTGCAACCCGAAGACGTCGGTCTGCCGCGCGGACGCCGCCGTCGCACCAATGGGCTACGACGAGAGGAAGTGGCCGTCCTCTGCCACATGTCGACCGACTACTACGCGCGGCTGGAACGAGGGCGCGGCCCTCAGCCGTCCGAGCAGATGATCGCCTCCATCGCCCAGGGACTCCACCTTTCCCTCGACGAGCGCGATCACCTGTTCCGGCTCGCCGGACACACCCCACCCACGCGGGGCGCAGACAATGAGCACATCAGCCCCGGCCTGCTGCGTATCCTCGACCGTCTGCAGGACACTCCCGCGGAGATCGTCTCCGAGCTCGGCGAGACGCTGCGGCAGAGCCCGCTGGCAGTCGCGCTCACTGGCGACCTGACGGTCTTCAGCGGCCCGGCTCGCAGCCTCGGCTACCGATGGTTCACCGACCCCGCCACGCGACAGCTCTACGCCCCTGATGACCAGCCATTCCTCACCCGCATGTTCGCCTCGGGCCTGCGAGGGGTGGTCACGCTGCGGGGCCCAGGTTCTCGCGCGGCCCACTACGTCGACCTGCTGCTCGCTGAAAGCGACGAGTTCCGGGAGGTGTGGAACGACCACGAGGTCGGCATCCGCCCCGACGAGGTGAAGCGCTTCGTCCACCCCGATGTCGGCGCACTGGAGCTGACCTGCCAAACACTCTGCGCCCCCAATCAGTCGCATTTCCTCATCGTCTACACCGCCATTCCCGGCAGTGAGAGCTACGAGAAGCTCCAGCTCCTGTCGGTCATAGGGCCGCAGGCGCTTCGCTGAGGCGCTCAGTCCCCATGGGACAACATGACCAACCTGACAGCACCGTGTCGCCTGTCACCACCTGCGCGTACCACCGATCGTTGCCGAAGTTCCCTGCTGGAACAGAAGCCTGAGGGCTGCGGCTATTCGAAGCACCGGAAGTGGATAGTGGACATTCAGAAAGCATGCGAGATGATCGGCCTTGCCGGACCGTTCAGCCCGAGCGCTGTGGCGCCGGCACTCGCTGGTCGGACGCCGGCCGAACGGAGCCACTCCGGTGCGCAGTTCGCCGAGGTCGCCTTCCTCACGGACTGCCACGACGCGTTCCACGCCGATGACGTGTCCCAAATGCCGTGTGGCATGCGACAGGTCCGCGGCATCGGCAGCTGCCGGTCCATCCGGTCCCGGTCTCGGCGAGGGGAGTCCTCAAGTGCTTGACATCGCCTCGCAGTTGACCGAATGGCTGGCCGACGGCCGGGCCTTCGCCGTTGCCACGGTCGTTGGCGCGAGCGGCAGCGCACCGCGTGGCCCGGGCGCCGCACTCGCCGTGGACGCCGACGGCACGGTCATCGGCTCGGTCTCCGGCGGGTGCGTCGAGGGCGCAGTGTACGAACTGTGTGCGCAGTCGCTCGCGGACGGCGAGCCGATACTCGAACGGTTCGGGTACAGCGATACGGACGCCTTCGCCGTGGGGCTCACCTGCGGTGGGGTGATCGACATCCTGGTCACTCCGGTCGGCGCCGACGCGCGGGAACGGTCCTTGTTCGCCAAGGCTGTTCAGGCGGCCGCCCGGGATGAGGGTGTGACCCTCGCCCGGGTGCTGCGCGGGCCGCGCGAGTTGGTCGGCCGCGCCGTGGTGGTGCGCGCGGAGGGCGCGTACGAGGGGACGTTGGGCGGTTCGGATGGGAACGCTCTTCCGCGCGACGGCGGCCTTGCACGCACCGTGGCCGACGAGGCCAGGGCGCTCCTCGACGCCGGCCGCACCGGTACCGTCGAGCTGTCCGAGGACGGTTCGCGCTGCCCTGGCGGGCTCACCGTGTTTGTGGAGTCGAGCCTGGCGGCGCCACGGATGATCGTGTTCGGCTCCATCGACTTCGCGGCCGCGCTGGTGCGGGCGGGCAAGTTCCTCGGCTATCACGTGACCGTGTGCGACGCGCGGAAGGTGTTCACGACGCGGGCCCGCTTCCCCGAGGCGGACGAGATCGTGGTCGACTGGCCGCACCGGTATCTGGCCCGGACCGCGGTCGACGGGCGCACCGTGCTGTGCGTGCTCACCCACGACTCCAAATTCGATGTGCCGCTCCTCGAGCTGGCGCTGTGGCTGCCGGTTGCCTATATCGGCGCGATGGGGTCGCGGCGCACGCATGAGGACCGCAATCGGCGGCTGCGGGAAGCGGGCGTCGGGGAGGCGGAGTTGGCGCGGCTGCGGTCGCCGATCGGGCTCGATATCGGGGGACGTACGCCCGAGGAGGTCGCGGTCTCGATCGTCGCGGAGCTGGTCGCCGTGCGGTACGGACGCGGTGGGGGGCCGCTTAGTTCGGCGGCGGACGTTTCGGTGCCTCGCTTACCGGCGCCGGCCTCGCCCCGCCACCTGTCAGCCGTCGACCAGCGCCAGGTCGACCGACGAGTCGACGGCGGCGTCGGCTTCTGAGTATCCCCGAAGGTCCGCCGAACAGGGCCTGGTCAGGTAGGTCGAAGAGCTGGCCGTCAGGGCCTAGGTGTATTGATCACGGGCGGTGTTGAAGCTTGTCGGGTTTTGAACATGGCGAAGACCTCCGGTGTGGTGGGAGCTGTCTAGGGTCTCCCGGGCCACCCGCCCACAAGTGGATGCGGCGGTGGCGGGCCGAAGGCCCGGCCGGGCTCGCCACGGCATGAACCGGCTGTCCTGGCTCGACCGTCCCGCCGACGAGCCGATCAGACGCTATGAACGCGCCCGGCCGGGCGAGCTGGTCCACGTCGACATCAAAAAGCTCGGCAACATCCCGGACGGCGGCGGACACCGGATCACCGGCCGACAGCAGGGAGCCGCGAACGAACAGGCCACCACCCCCCTGCGCAGGAACTGCCATCCCGTGATCGGCTACAGCTGCATCCACTCCGCCGTCGACGACCACTCCCGCCTGGCCTACAGCGAGATCCTGCCCAACGAGCGCACGGAGACCGCCGCAGCCTTCTGGCAGCGGGCCCACACGCTCTTCGCGGACCACAACATCACCGTCGAGCGGGTGCTGACCGACAACGGCGCCTGCTACAAAGCCTTCCTCTGGCGCGAGGTAACCGCATAGCCGCTGGGCACGCCCGTCGCGCGGCATGTGCGCCAGTGCGTCGAGGTGTGTCGAGCGTGGATGGTGATTGGTGACCATCATCACCTCAGCCGTCGCGATCGCCGGAGAACCGGTGTACACCATCACCTGTTGGACCGGCGAGGCGTCCTGCGTGGAAGGAGCGAAGGGACCGCTGATGAGTGGCGTCGGCCGGATCGGTATGGCCGGCGACACCGCCCGCCCTGACTGGACCTCTGCGGCACCTCTGGCTTGGGCCTCTTCGGTGATCAGGTTGAGCGTGCCTCGTTCATCATCGTCACCCCAGCGGCCCCAGTTGTTCGGATCCATGCAGTTTGTAACTGGTCTGTACGCGCCCGACAGTTGGGGCGGGTGTGCCGACTGCCGAGCGGTCGGCCGACGGCCCTCGCCAGCCGGAGAGTTCTCAAGCCTCTGGCACCAGCGCCGCTTCGGCGTGAAGCGGCTGTGCACCATCCTCGGCATCGCCCGATCGAGCTTCTACTGCTGGCGCAACACCGCAGCCGCGAGGGCGGCCCGTCAGGCAGCCGACGCCCAACTCGCCGGGCCGGTACCCACCGACCACTCTCAGTATGTCGGTTCGACGATTTCCTGGGTGCCGATGACCGCAAGCAGGTCGAGTAGGTCGGCGCTGCCCGTACCGACCGCGGGAGTGAACCAGAGCAGCCGCTGCCTGCCGTCCTCACTGAACAGGTTGAGGCAGTTGACCTCGATCAGTCCGAGCGCAGGGTGGTTGAGGCGTTTGCGGTCATCTCGCCGGAACGCAACGTCGTGCTCGGCCCACACGGCAGCGAATTCGGGGGAGACGTCGAGCAGCGCGCTGATCATCGAAGTGGCTTCGACATCCTTGTCAGCGCGCCTAGCGGCGGCTGCACGAAGGTCGGCGACGAAGGTGCGGGACTGACTTTCGTGGTCGGCTTCTGGATACAGGTGCCGGGCGCCCGGGTCGGTGAACCACCGGTAGAGAAGACTGGCCCGGGTGCCGCGAAAGTCGGAGTGGTCTCCGATCAGCGCCACCGCGAGCGGGTTCTGCACGAGGGTTACGTGCAAGTCGGTGATGAGTTGTGCAGGTGTCGAGGTCAGGCGACTGAGGAGATCGAGCATCCCGGGGTGAATGTGTGAGGCGGCTCCGCCGTGCACGGGCACCGGGCGGTCCGCGAGGCGGTACAGATAGTCGCGTTCGTCAGCGGTCAGGCGCAGGGCCCTCGCCAGCGCGGCGATCATTTGCTCGGACGGCTGAGACCCGGCTCCGCGTTCGAGTTCGTTGTAGTAGTCCACTGATGCTCCGGCGAGCTGGGCGACCTCTTCGCGGCGCAGCCCGGGCACCCGGCGCCGAGGCCCTGAAGGAAGTCCCACGTCGGTCGGACGGATGCGTTCACGCCGCGAACGCAGAAAGGCACCCAGCTCAGCGTATTTTGCAGAACCCATACCACCATTTTGCACTTGCTGAGGGCAGGAACCCAGGGGATGACATCCCCTGGTTGCGTTGGTGGGCGCCGTGCATCGTGGAGGACATGACGACGAACGAGCAAGCTCGTGAACCTCCGGCCGCGCGGGTTGCCATCGTCACCGGCGGATCACGGAGCAGGAATTCGGCGGCGTGGATGTCGTCGTGAACTCCGCCGGCCGATTGGTTTTGTCACCCATCGCCGACCTCGACCTCGCTGTGCTCGACGCTGTGCACCGCACCGATATCCGCGGTGCTTTCGTCGTTGCCCAGCAGGCGGCCCGCCGACTGCGAACAGGTGGCTCCCTCGTGGTGCTTACGACCTCGGTGGTCGGCACTCAGTTCCCCCTCTACGGCGCGTACGTAGCGAGCAAGAGCGCCGTCGAGTCGATCACGCTGATCCTTGCCCGCGAGCTGCGCGGACGGGACATCACCGTGAACACGGTCGCCCCCGTCCCACGGCCACAGGGCTGTTCCTCGACGAAGTCGTCGACGCCGGCTGCGGTGTTGCCAGCAACGTGGTGACCGCCGCCATGCTCAACAGCGACGCCTGACACCACCACTCTCAGTGGCTCCTACGCCCCGACCATGGACCACGACAGGCATTCTGCCGACCGCACCACTCACTCAATCACCCGAGTCATCACGGCTACCGATATCCAGTACCTATCAAGGGAGTTGTCTTGAAGAACTGGCCGTCCCTCCTCCTCGGAGTGACCCTCGTCGTCGCTCCGATCTCGCAAGCTCACGCACATCAGGGCCAGCATGAATCTCCTACGCCGACCGCGCAGGCAACGGTGCCACCACAAGTTTCCTACGGGAAGGGCTGGCGACCGCTGGCAACGATCGCCGGCGGACCACGGCAGGAGCACGGCCTGGCCGCCGTCGGCAGCAAGGTCTACGTCATCGGCGGCATAACTCCTGACGGTACCGGCGCTGTCAGTACCACGAGACACGTGGAGGTTTACGACACAGAACGCGGTACCTGGGCGAGCGCCGCCCCCCTGCCGGTCGCGATGAACCACCCGAACGTTGCTACGGTTGGCGGAAAGATCTACGTCATCGGCGCACTGTCCGGCGGCGCCAGTTGGCAGGCGTTGCGTGACAGCTTCGTCTATGACCCCCGAACGAACGAGTGGACGCGGCTGCCGTCCGTGCCCGTGGGCCTTGAGCGGGGGAGCGCCGCGGTAGGCGTGCACGGCGGCAAGATCTACCTTGCTGGAGGCATGCGGACTCTCACGCCGGGGCCGGGAGGGCTTCAGGACACCGTGGACACGGTGTCGTCATACGACGTGCGCACCGGCCGGTGGCAGAGGCTGCCGAGCCTGCCAGAAGCCCGTGACCACGTCGGCGGGGCCATTGTCGGCACCAAACTCTACGTGGTCGGTGGCCGTGACCGGGGGCAGGTGAACGTGCGCGACACCGTCTACATCTACGACCTCCGCTCGGGCCGCTGGTCCGAGGGGGCGCCCATGCCGACAGCCCGAGGCGGCCTGGCCTCCGCTGTCGTCGGCACGAAGATCTACACCTTCGGAGGCGAGGGCAAGCACGACGGCCACAATCCCAACACCGTATTCGACGAGACCGAGGCGTACGACACGGTCCGGAACAAGTGGCAGCGACTCGCCCCGATGCCTGTCCCGCGCCACGGAACGGCGGCCGTCGCCGTAGGCAGCACTATTTTCATCCCAGGCGGGGGCATCGCAGCCGGAGGCAGCCCCGTGGACGTCAACGACGCCTACGCTGTTCTTGATCTAACGGCCCCGAACGGTGTCTCGAACTGAGTCGCTCACCTGGGGATTCGCCGGACGCAGGGGCGGCCTTCGTCTGATCATGTGCTCCGACCAAGGTGCACTGACCAAGACGAAGGCCGTGAGAGTGAGTCCGGATCCGGTGGCGCTGACCGAGGGCTATGCGCTGGCTTTCCGGACCGGCACGGGGCTGCTGCTCGTCGCGGCGGTGCTGATGGCCTTCTGGCTGCCGCGCCACTCGGACACGTAACGACCACCGGACACGAACGGCCACTCGGACACGTAACGACGCGTCATGCGGCGGGAGTTGGCTCGGACGCTCAGAGCCAGCCCTGCCGGCGCGCCGCGCGTACGGCCTCCATGCGGTTACGGGTGTGGGTCTTGCCGATCGCCGACGAGAGGTAGTTCCGTACCGTCGACTCGGACAGCCGCAGCTTCTCGGCGATGTCGGCGACGGTCGCCCCGTCCACGGAGGCGTTCAGCGCGTCCCGCTCGCGCGCGGTGAGCGGGCTCGGCCCCGCGCTCAGCGCGGCGGCGGCCAGCGCCGGATCGACCACGGTCTCACCCGCGAGCACCCGCCGGATCGCCTCGGCCAGTTCCTCCACGGGCCCGTCCTTCACCAGGAACCCGGCGGCCCCCGCCTCCATGGCCCGGCGCAGATAACCGGGCCTGCCGAAGGTGGTGAGGATCAGCACCCGGCAGTCGGGGACCTCGTCGCGCAGATCAACGGCGGCGTCGAGTCCGCTGCGGCCGGGGAGTTCGATGTCGAGCAGCGCCACGTCGGGGCGCGCGGTGAGCGCGGTGCTGACGATGGTGTCCCCGGTGGACACCTGGGCGACCACTTCCATGTCCTTCTCCATGCCGAGCAGCAGTGCGAGGGCGCCGCGCATCATGCCCTGGTCCTCGGCGAGAAGGACTCTGATCATGCCGGTTGCCCCGATTCCGTCGGTGAGACTGCCAGTGACGCAGGGGCTGAGGATGATGCTTCCGCCGCGGGATCCACCGGAAGCAGCGCTGTGACCCGGAAGCCTCGCCCCGCCGGACCCGCGGGCCCCGCTTCGAGCGAACCGCCCGCCGCCGCCAGCCGCTCGGTGAGCCCCTTCAGGCCCGTCCCCCGGCCACGCCTGCCGCTGGCGTCCGCGCCGTCGTTCACGTCCTCGGCCGGTCCAGAGCGTACGCCGCGACCGTTGTCCGTGATCACCAGCCGTACCTGTTCCGGCGCGCCGTCCACCGTGATCTCGCACCGGCTCGCCCCGCTGTGCCGTACGGCGTTGGTGACCGCCTCCCGTACCACCCAGCCCAGCAGCGCCTCCGTACGCGGCCCCAGCGGCGGCCCCGACTGCCGTACGACGGGCTCGATCCCGGCGGCGGTCAGCCCGGAGCGCGCCCGGTCCAGCTCGATCGAGAGGCTGCTGTCGCGGTAGCCGGTGACGGCCTCGCGGATCTCGGTCAGCGCCTGCCGGCCGACGGACTCGATGTCGGTGATCTGCGCCAGCGCCCCGTCCATGTCGCGCGGCGCGAGCCGGCGCGCGGCCTCCGACTTCACCACGATCACGGACAGCGTGTGGCCGAGCAGGTCGTGCAGGTCACGCGAGAACCGCAGCCGCTCCTCCTCGACCGCCGAGCGCGCCAGCTCCTGCCGGGTGGCGCGCAGCTCCGTGATCGTCTCGGTCAGGGCCAGGATCGCCGCCGTGACCAGCATCGACATGATCGTGGCGTACGCGATGGCGATCGCGCCCCAGCCGTCGTGAACCGCCGCGACGACCGCCACCACCAGCGTCAGCGGCACACCGGCCAGGGCGAGGGCCCGGCCGCGCAGCACGGTGCCGCAGGCGAGTCCGAACAGCGGGAAGAACAGCAGCCAGCTGCCGCCGTACGCGCCGCCGAGGCCGAACGTCATCACAGCCATGCCCCCGAGCGCCCACCAGGTGTCGGGACCGCGCCGCCGTACCGGGTCGAACGCCCGGAACACCACCTGGATGTAGAGGGTGTTGAAGACCAGCAGACCGGCGCCGCCGAGCCAGGGGCTCGGGGTGTCGCCCTGGACCAGATTGGAGAGGGAGCCGAGGCCCAGCAGCAGCCACGGCAGCATGGCGAAGCCGGAGGCCCGTCCCGGGCGGCGGTGCCCGCAACGTGTCTTCTTCGGATGCACGCTTATCTTCATGCTCATGCCGTCCTCGCGGATTCGCGGTAGAACATCACAGCGTACGAACCGAACGCCGTCAGCCATCCGAGAAGTACGGTGACTGTCGCCGTCGCGGGGGCGTGTCCGTCGGTGGTGGCCGAGTCGAGTTCGGCGAAGCCGTGGGCGGGCCCGGTCTCGCGCTCGGGATCCGCCGGCGGTGCCGGTGCCGGTGCCGGTGCCGTGGGCTGAGTCATGCCGACGACGCTACGGAGAGGGGGCGGTCCTCCGGCAGATGCGCATGTACGGATTCCGCCGGTACGAATGTCCTGCCCTTGGCGGAGGTTTTCCGCAGTCGCCGGACGAACGCCGGACGAACGCCGAACGGGCCGCCCGGCAGCGGGCGGCCCGTTCGGCGTTCGAAGCGGGTGCTACGACGTGTGGCCGCTCTGCCCGTTGTCCCCCGGGCGGCGGTGGCGGCCGTGGACCGACGACTGCGAGTCGTCCGTCGCGGCGGCCCCGCCCCGGTGTTTTCCGTGGCTGGTTTCGTCCCGGTCGCCGACCGCCTGCTGCGGACGGTTCTGGGCCGTGTCTGTTCGGCTTTCAGACATGTGGGAAGTCACCCCGTTGGATCGCTGATGGCGCTGATGTCGCCGCTTGCGTGGCACACGGGGGCCGGCCGTCCCCGTACCGACCGACCGGACCCGCGGCGAAATTCTAACCAGCCCTACCCGGCGGCCGTTCGCCCGGTGAGGGGTGCCTGCTGCAAGGGAACCGGCTTGCGGGCCAGGCGAGTTGGACGGGGCGCGGACCCATTTTCGCCCGTGGCTTCCGCTTGTGCGGGTTCCGTGATCGATTCGGGCTCTTCGTCCCCCGCCGTGGCATGCCAGGTGTCCATCGGTACGTCCCTGGGCACGTCGCGCGGCGCCTCCACCCGTGCCACGCCGCACGGCATCGTGCCTGTGGCGTACGGCAGTTGGAGCACCCCGTCCGGCGACCACAGCCCCGTCCCGGCCAACCAGCCATCCGGCGCCGCCTGTTGGTGCAGCCGCCGGCCCGACGGCCGCCATGTCCCCACCCACGTGCCGGCCGGCCCGTCGATCCGCAGCGCGACCGCGCAGCTCTCCGGCATCAGAACCTGCCCCGGCTGTACGGCGAACGGGGTGACCGTACGGCCGGCCGGCCGCAGACACTCCGGGAAGCGCACCGGCCGCGCGCTGCCCAGCACGCCCCAGCCCAGCCGGTCGTGCCCCGGCGCGTCGGAGCGGATCAGCAGCAGACCGCTGTCGGCGTCGGCCAGCAGCAGCCGGTCGTTGCTGTCCTCCGTGATCTGGAGCAACGGGCTGACCTCGCCGCCCCGTTCCAGATCGACGGCGACGGTCTTGACCAAACCGTCCAGTTCGCGGTCGAGGGCCAGCAGCCGCCCCGTACGGTCGAGCCAGACACCGCCCGTGCAGCGTCCCCGCACGGTCGTGACCGGTTCCGGGCCGAACGCGCCGCCCGCCACCAGCCAGAGTGTGGTGCCGTGTTCGCCGGGGGCCAGGGCATAGGCGCGTCTGCCGTCGGGCGACGGCGGCAGCAGCGTCAGCCGGGCGCATTCGACGGCGCCCAGGGGCAGTTCACCCGTGCCGGGGCCGGTCGGATAAAGCAGCGAGAACGCCTGCCGGTCCGCGACCTGACGGTGAATCAGCACCCGTCCGTCGGTCAGCGGCAGCACCTCGGCGTCGGGCTCCTCGGGCTGGTCGAGCGGGAGCGGTACGGCGTACGGCTCGGGCCCGTCCAGCGTCCACCGCTCCGGGAACCACGCCGCACCGGCGCCGTCTCCCCCCTCGCCCTCGTTCGGAGAAGGGCCGGCGCCCGCCTCCGTACCGAGGGTCAGCCGCGCCGCGTAGGAACCGTCCGCCGCGATCACGAATCCCGCGCGCGGGGCGGCCCGGTCCGGCACGGCGCTCTCCACGCTCTCCATCACACAGGCTGTCATCGCTCAGTCACCTCCGGCGACGACGCTAGGTTCGCACTCGCTGCCGAACAACACGGGACAACCCGCTTCACACATAAGGGTGGCCGGTCGAGGGTTCGGCTGAGAGGGAGGGGGTGGGTGTGCTGAGGGGAGAGGGCACCCTCGGCGTACGGCCCGGCCCCGGCGGTGGGACCCGCCTGACCGTCGGCCCCGATCCGTCTCAGTGGCGCGCGGGAAGAGTGATGCCGTAAGCCCTCATCTTCCGGTAGATCGTCGTACGGGAGATGCCGAGCCGCTGCGCCGCCAGTAGTTTGTTGCCGTCCACCTCCAGCAATGCCTGGACCAGGGTGTCGCGCTCGGACGCTTCCCAGGCGCTCAGGGACCGGCTGCCCGGACTGTGCAGAGACGGCGGCAGGTCGCGGAGCTCGATCCGGTACGTGCGGCGGCCCGCGGCGGCCTCGCACAGGGCGAGACTCAATTGGCGGATGTTGCCCGGCCAGTCGTGCCGGCGCAGCAGAGGCAGCACCTCCGGTGCGCACTCGACGCCCGCGCCCATGCGTCGCAGCAGACAGTCGACCAGGGCCGGGAGGTCCGCGAGACGGTGCCGCAGGGCGGGTACCGTCGCCGCTTCGACGAAACAGCGTCTCAAGGGCTCCGGTACGCCAGGTGCGCCGTGGAGCGTGCCCACGATCCATGTGCCCTGTGCCGCCGCCGCTTCCAGCGCCCGGGCGACGGCGGGCCCCTGCTCGGGGGTCACGGCGTCGACGTTCCGCAGGACCAGGGCGCGTCCCGGCCCTGTCGGCGCCGCGCGCAGGGCGGCCGGCAGGTCGGTCTCGGCGTCGGTGGCCCGAGGGTCCATGGCATCCACGATCACGGGCGCGGAGGCCGCCCCGGTAAGCGCGTGCGTGGCCCCGACCAGCGCGGATTTCCCTGTTCCGCTCTCGCCGTGGAGCAGGAGCGGCGTTCCTTCGCGGGCGCAGCGGGACACCGTACGGGAGACGGTGTTCCATGCCGGGTCCGTCCCGGCCAGGCCCGGCAGCGGCCACGGCCGGGTCGCGACCTGCTCCTGACGGGAGCCGGAGCCGTTACGGGGGTGGCCCTGGTCGGAGGGGCGGTCCGCGAAGGCCAGTTCCAGCAGGTACCCGGCCGCGCCCGCGGAACTGTCGACCTGGCGGCACCGCATCAGCACCGTCTCTCCGCCGGTCAGCTGCACCTGCTTGCGGGTGCGCGGCGCGTGCCCCAGTTCGGCGGCGGCCTCGTGCAGCAGCCGGTGGTCGTCGCCGGTGAGTCTCGCCGATGCGGCGGAGTTGGCGAGCACGAGATCCTGGCCGAGGCAGAGCACCGGCCGGTCGCCGTAGTGGGTCACCTGCTGGAACGCTTCCAGCAGGGCGCGCTGGTGCGAGGTGCTGAACTCGTACATCATGCGCTCGATGTCGCTGACGGCCTCCTGCACCAGGGCTGTCATGAGAGTGCGCGCCGGGCCGTTCCAGCACGTCAGGTTCATGGCTCCCTCGACTCGTCCGGTGACCGAGTTACGGATCGGGGCAGCCGCGCAGGAGACGTTCTGCAGGCGTTCGTTGAAGTGCTCGGTGCCGAGGACCACGTTGGGCCTGCGCTCCTCCAGCGCGACCCCGATGCCGTTCGTGCCGACGAACTGTTCGGCGTAGTTGAAGCCGGGCGCCAGGTGGACCCGGTCCAGGTGCGCCGACAGCCGCTTCTCCCCGACGCGGCGATCGCGTACCCACCCTTTTCGGTCCGTCACGATCACACAGGCGTCCGAACCCGCCAGCGCCTGTTCCAGACGGTCAAGGACCGGCGTGGCGGCGCGGACCAAGCGGCTCTCCCGGTCGTAGTCCGGCTGGTAGGGGACGACCACCTCGTCCGTGCCGACCCCCAGGTATTTGGAACGCTGCCAGGAGTTTCGGATGCCCTCGGGCACGATCGCCGCAGGCGGTTCCGCGTTCGTGAGGAAGTGCAGGCGTGCTCGCGCGATGGTCCGGTCCCGCTCCGTGCTGTCACTGAGCATGGCGTCTCCGATGAGCGTGTTTCCGCCATATTACGAACATGTTTGCGCCTGTCAATGGTTAGTTCGCCATGACTGTCCCGTGCGTTTCCCGTGCCCTGATTCGGAGCCGGGCCCGGTGTGTTCCACATTGAAAAACTCGACGGCACCCCCAGCCCCCACGGTGATGGGCAGCGCCGCACGAAGGGTGTGGCCGCTTACCGTCGAGCACAGGAGCACCCATGACTTCCGCCGATAACGCAACCCGTACCGCGATCGTCACCGGCGCAGCCCGTGGCATCGGCCGCGGCATCGCGGAGCGGCTGGCCGAGGACGGACTCGATGTGGCCGTCGCCGACCTCCCCGGTATGAGCGAGGAGCTGAGCGAGGTGGCGGCCGGAATCGAGAAGACGGGCCGCCGGGCCCTCGCCGTACACGCCGATGTGACCAGCAAGGAACAGACCGACGCGCTCGTCGAAGAGGTGGCGGGCCGCTTCGGCAGGGTCGACGTCTATGTGGCCAACGCCGGTATCGCCAGGGTCACCCCGCTGCTGGACACCGGGCTCGACGAGTTCGAGCAGATCATGGCCGTCAACCTGCGCGGTGTCTTCCTCTCCTACCAGGCCGCGGCGCGCCAGATGATCGCCCAGGGCGGCGGCGGAAAGATCATCGGCGCCGCTTCGATCGTCGCGTACCGCCCGTTCGCGCTGCTCGGTGCCTACTCGGCGTCGAAATGGGGCGTACGTGGTCTGACCCAGGCCGCGGCGATGGAGTGGGCGCGGCACGGCATCACCGTCAACGCGTACTGCCCGGGAATCGTCGGCACCGACATGTGGGACCTGATCGACGAGCGGCTGGCGGAGGCCGAGGGCCTTGAGAAGGGCCGGGCCATCAAGAAGTACGCGGAGGCGATCGCGCTCGGCCGGGTGGAGGAGCCCGCGGATGTCGCGTCCTTCGTCTCGTATCTGGCCTCGCGGGACTCGGACTACATGACCGGCCAGTCCGTCATGATCGACGGCGGAATCCAGTTCTCCTGACACGGGGAGTCGAGCGCCCACTCGGTCAGCCGGCCATCGCGAACTGAGGAGAGAGATGTATTCCAAGGACGGCGAGAACTACTTCATCGTGGACGCGCACGTCGCGCTCTGGGACGCGCGCCCCGAGAACCAGCTCAACATTCACGGCAAGCAGTTCATCGACTGCTTCTACGACTACCACCGCAACCTGAGCCCGGAATCGGAACTGTGGCCGTACGAGGAGTACCTCTACTACGGCGGCGAGCGCCTGATGAAGGACCTGTTCACCGACGGTCATGTCGATCACGCCATCTTTCAGCCGGCCCGGCTCGGGGCGTTCTACCGCAACGGCTTCGGGCAGACGGAGGAGGCGTTCGCGCTCGCGTCGAAGCATCCGGACAAGCTGACGTACAACCACTGCTGGGACCCTCGGTTCGAGCAGGCCGGGCTGGACCAGCTGCGGCGTGACGCCGAGCGCTTCCAGCTCAAGGGCGTCAAGCTCTACACCGCCGAGTGGAAAGGCGACAGCCGCGGCTACAAGCTGGACGACCCCTGGTCGTACCGCTACCTGGAGGCCGCGCAGGAACTGGGCATCAAGAACATCCACATCCACAAGGGGCCGACGATCCGGCCGCTGGACCGGGACGCGTTCGATGTCGCGGACGTGGACAAGGTGGCGACCGACTTCACGGAGCTGAACTTCGTGGTCGAGCACTGTGGCCTGCCCCGCCTTGAGGACTTCTGCTGGATCGCCACTCAGGAGCCCAATGTGCACGCCGGTCTCGCCGTGGGGATGCCCTTCATCCACAGTCGGCCGCGGTACTTCGCGCAGATCATCGGCGAACTGCTGTACTGGCTGGACGAGGACCGCATCCAGTTCTCCAGCGACTACGCGCTGTGGACGCCGCGGTGGCTGATCGAGCGGTTCGTCGACTTCCAGATTCCCGAGGACATGACCGAGTACGCGCCAATCACCCTGGCGCAGAAGAAGAAGATCCTCGGGCTGAACGCGGCGGCCATGTACGGGATCGAGGTGCCTGCCGGGCTGGGCGTCGCCGAACCGGTGGTGGCCTGAGATGTCCGCCGGCTCACGGGAACGGTCCGCTCGCGCGGCGCTTGACACGGTCTTCGACCCGGAGTTGGACGAGCCGATCACCGACCTCGGCTTCGTCCGCTCCGTGACGGTCTCGGGCAGTCGGGTGACAGTCCACCTGCGCTTGCCCACGTCCTTCTGTTCCCCGAACTTCGCCTACCTCATGGCCTCGGACGCCAAGGATGCCCTGACGGCTCTCCCGGGCGCGGAGGAGGTCGTCGTGCTGCTCGACGACCACCACGACTCCGAGCTGATCAACCACGGCCTCGCGGCCGACGCCGGCTACCGGGGCACCTTCGGCACCGAGGCCGAGGACGGCCTGGAGGAGCTGCGGGAGACCTTCCGCCGCAAGGCACACACCGCGGCGATGGAGCGGGCGCTGACCTCTGTGCTGCGCCGGCGCCCCGATGTCGAAGAGGAGCGGTTGCACGACGTCGTACTCGGCGACCTGCCCGACGAGCCGGGGACCCGCGCCCTGCTGCGCCGCCGGGCCGCCCTCGGCCTGGGCACGGCGCCCGCCGACCCCGTCCTCGTGGACGAGCACGGACGCCGCTTCCCGCCGGGGGAGATCCCGTTGCGCCTGCGGTTCGCCCGCGCCGTGCGGATCTCGATCGAAGGGAACGCGCACTTCTGCCGAGGTCTGCTGCGCACCCGCTACCCCGAATCCGTGACCGACCAGACCCCCCGCGCGTGGGACTCCGCACCCGCCGCGTCCCCCGCGAAGGAGCACATCTCATGAAGGCAGTCCAGGTGGTGGGCTACCACCGGAGCCTCGACATGACCGACATCCCTGCCCCCGAGGTCACCGGCCCGCACGACGTGATCGTCAGGATCGGCGGAGCGGGGGTGTGCCGTACCGACCTCCACATCCTGGAGGGCCAGTGGGCGCAGAAGTCGGGAGTGGCGCTGCCGTACACCATCGGGCACGAGAACGCCGGATGGGTCCACGCGGTCGGCAGTGCCGTCACCAATGTCGCCGAGGGCGACAAGGTCATCGTCCACCCGCTGATCACCTGCGGCCTGTGCCCGGCCTGCCGCCGGGGCGACGACGTCCACTGCGCGCAGAGCCTCTTCCCCGGCATCGACACCGCCGGCGGCTACGCCGAGTACCTGAAGACCTCCGCCCGCAGCGTCGTCCCCCTCGACGACTCCCTCGAACCGTCCGACGTCGCCGCCCTCGCCGACGCCGGCCTGACCGCCTACCACGCCGCGGCCAAGGCGGCCCGGAGGCTACGACCGGGCGACACCTGCGTCGTCATCGGCGCGGGCGGACTGGGCCACATCGGCGTCCAGGTGCTCAAGGCCCTCACGGCCGCCGAGATCGTCGTCGTCGACCGCAACCCCGAAGCGGTGAAACTGGCCGAGTCCATCGGTGCCGACCGCGGTGTCGTCGCCGACGGTGGCCACGTCGACCAGGTGCTGGAACTCACCGGCGGTCATGGTGCCGAGACAGTGGTCGACTTCGTCGGCGAGGGAGGCGCGACCGGGGACGGTGTACGCATGCTCCGCCGAGCGGGCGACTACCACGTCGTCGGGTACGGCGAGAACATCGACATACCGACCATCGACATCATCTCCGCCGAGATCAACTTCATCGGCAACCTCGTCGGCTCCTACACCGACCTGTGCGAACTGATGGTGCTCGCCGCGCAGGGCCGCGTGCGCCTGCACACCACCAAGTATCCCCTCGACCGCTTCCAGGACGCCCTGGACGATCTCGGGAGCGGCCGGATCCGGGGCCGGGCGATCCTCACCCCGTGACCCTTCCGAAGGGGGAGTGCCGGCGCGGCATGTGCCGGGCCGGCACGTACCGCCGTAGCAAGTGCTACGGCATCGGGGGAGTAGGAGAATAGGTGTAGCCATCTCGGATGGCCGATGCGCACGCGCCCCGCACGGAATGCGGCGGAACGAACGCGGCGGAACCCGGCCACGGAAGGACGGTGGCCGCGCGAGAAGCCCCGGATTCCCACGGTTCAACCGAAACGGTTTCGCGGGACGGTCCGGCACGGCAGGCGCGCGCGTCATGAGGAGAACACGGCGGCGGACAGCCGCCGACGGTTTCCGTCCCGTCTTGCGGACCGCATCGCTTCACAGTCGTACCCATATTGGGAGGAATCATGACGCGCGCACTCCGTACTGTCATCAGCCCCGGCCGGTATGTCCAGGGCAAGGGGGCGATACAACGGCTCGGCGAGTATCTGAAGCCCATCGGCTCGACCCCGCTGATCGTCACCGACGACCTGGTGTGGGGCCTGGTGGGCCACGACATCACCACTTCGCTGAGGGACGCGGGGCTTCCCCTCGTACGCGAGAAGTTCAACGGGGTCCCCAGTGCGCACGAGGTCGACAGACTGGCCGACGTCATCAAGGCGACCGGTTCCGATGTGGCGGTCGCGGTGGGCGGCGGCAGCGCCATCGACGCGGTGAAGGCGGCCGGCCATGTCGCCGGGATCCGCTGGGCCAACTGCCCGACCGTCGCCTCCACCGACGCGCCGTGCAGCGCGCTGTCCGTGATCTACACGGAGAACGGTGAGTTCGAGGAGTACCGCTTCTTCCCGCGCAACCCCGACCTCGTACTGGTCGACTCCCAGGTGGTCGCCAACGCGCCGGTCTCGCTGCTGGTGGCAGGGGTGGGCGACGCCCTCGCCACCTGGCTGGAGGCGCGGGCCACAGCGCGGTCCAACTCGCAGACGATGGCCGGCGGCCTGCCCACCCTCACCGGCACCGCGCTCGCCCAGCTCAGCTGGGACGTGCTGTGGGGAAACGCGCTGCCCGCGATCGAGGCGGTCAAGGACCGGCAGGTCACGCCCGCCGTGGAGAAGGTCATCGAGGCCAACACCCTGCTGTCCGGCCTGGGCTTCGAGTCCGGTGGCCTGGCCGCCGCACACGCCATCCACAACGGCCTCACCGCGGTCCCGCAGACCCACGGCCTGGCACACGGGCAGAAGGTCAACCTCGGGTCGCTCACCCAGCTCGTCCTGGAAGGGGCGCCGACCAGCGACATCCGCGAGTTCGTGGAGTTCACCACCCGGGTGGGTCTGCCCACCACCCTCACCGAGGTCGGGCTGAGCGTGGACGACGACACGGAGCTGCGGACGGTCGCCGAGGCGGCGACCGCGGAGGGCGAGACGATCCACTCCATGCCCTTCGAGGTCCACAGCGAGGACGTGGTCAGCGCGCTCAAGTCCATCGAACGCTTCGCCTCCCGGGTCCGCGAGGACGCGAGCCTGCCGGCACCGGTGCGCCATGAAGCGCACTGACCCGGCACCGGACGCCGGGAGAACACCGCGCCTGTCCGGCACCGCCCGCCACACTCCCACCACCCTGCCCGCCGCCGAGGAGGCTGCCGTATGACCGGTACGGGGGAAATCTTCCTCAGCGAACTCATGGGCACGGCCATGCTGTTGCTCCTGGGCTGCGGTGTCGTCGC
This sequence comes from Streptomyces sp. NBC_01716, assembly GCF_036248275.1. Classification (NCBI taxonomy): domain Bacteria; kingdom Bacillati; phylum Actinomycetota; class Actinomycetes; order Kitasatosporales; family Streptomycetaceae; genus Streptomyces; species Streptomyces sp. NBC_01716. The sequence continues at coordinate 6,367,830 of NZ_CP109181.1, forward strand.
CAACGTTGTCCTTGCCAAGGCCAAGGGCTTCGACGGCGGCTTCCTGATGATCAACTTCGGCTGGGGCCTCGCGGTGTTCGCCGGCGTGTACGTGGCGTACAAGTCCGGAGCGCATCTCAACCCCGCGGTCACCGTCGGGCTGCTGGCCTCCGGTCAGAGCCTGGGCGGGGTGCTTCACGTACTCGCCTATCTGGCGGGGCAGTTCCTCGGCGCGTTCCTTGGCGCGGTGCTCGCCTGGGCCGCGTACCGCGACCACTTCGACGACCCGGAGTCCGACCCCGGCGCCAAGCTCGCGGTCTTCTCGACCGGGCCGGCCATTCCGCGCCGGCTGTCGAACTTCGTGACCGAGTTCATCGCGACCGTCGTGCTGGTCTTCGTCGTCGTGGCCTTCGGCAAGACACCCTCGGGGCTCGGGCCGCTCGCGGTGGCCCTGCTGGTCGTCGGAATCGGCGCGTCCCTGGGCGGCCCCACCGGGTACGCCATCAACCCGGCCCGCGACCTGTCCCCGCGCATCGCACACGCCCTGCTGCCCATCAAGAACAAGGGCGGGAGCAACTGGAGTTACGCGTGGATACCGGTGGTCGCCCCGCTGGCGGGCGGCGCGGTGGCCGGCCTGCTCGCCCTTGTGGTGGGCTTCGTGTAGGCATTCTCCACCACGCGCCCTGGCGAAGTGACGCGGGCGGGTTCACGGGGCCCGCCCGGCAGGCCGGTTCGTCCTCGAACGCCGGACGGGCCGAACGGCGCCCCCGGCCGGTGATGTCCTCGATCGCCGGACGGACCGGAGACCGCCGGCCATGGTCGCGGCACCATGCCTGGCAGGTAGCCTGTGCCCCGTGCCCCGCCTGTCCGAAGTCCTCGCCCAGCTCGACGCCCTCTGGCCGCCCGAGCGGGCCGAACAGTGGGACGCCGTCGGCACCGTCTGCGGCGATCCCGACGCCCCCGTGACCCGGGTCCTGATCGCCGTCGACCCCGTCAAGTCCGTCGTGGACGAGGCCCTGGAACTCGGCGCCGACCTGATCCTCACCCACCACCCGCTCTATCTGCGCGGGACGACGACCGTCGCCGCGGGCACCTTCAAGGGCCGCGTCGTGCACACGCTCATCAAGCACGACATCGCGCTGCACGTCGCGCACACCAACGCCGACAGCGCCGATCCGGGAGTCTCCGACGCCCTCGCCGGCGCGCTCGGCCTGCGCGTCGTGGGCCCCCTCGTACCCGACCCGACCGACCCCGCGGGCCGCCGCGGGCTCGGCCGGATCTGCGAACTCGACCGCCCCGCCACCCTCCGCGACTTCGCCACGCGTGCCGCGCACCGGCTGCCCGCCACCGCGCAGGGCATCCGCGTGGCCGGCGATCCCGACGCCCTCGTCAGCACCGCCGCCGTCAGCGGCGGATCGGGCGACAGCCTCTTCGACCACGTACGGGCTGCGGGAGTGGACGTCTTCCTCACCGCCGACCTGCGCCACCACCCGGTCTCCGAGGCCACGCAGCGCTCACCGCTGGGGCTGGTCGACGCCGCGCACTGGGCCACCGAGTGGCCCTGGTGCGAGCTGGCGGCCACCCAGCTCGACGAGATCTCCGACCGTCACGACTGGGACCTGCGGGTCCATGTCTCGAAGACGGTCACCGACCCCTGGTCCTCCCACCATTCCTCAGGAGCCCCCAACTGAACGCCGAACCCGCCGACCAGATCCGACTCCTCGACGTCCAGGCACTCGATCTGCGACTCCAGCAAATCGCCCACCGGCGCGACTCGCTGCCCGAGCACGCCGAGATCGAGTCGCTGAACAAGGACCTCACCCAGCTGCGCGACCTGCTGGTCGCCTCGCAGACCGAGGAGAGCGACACCGCGCGCGAGCAGACGAAGGCGGAGCAGGACGTCGACCAGGTCCGCCAGCGCGCCGTACGCGACCAGCAGCGGCTTGACTCGGGCGCGGTCACCTCGCCCAAGGACCTCGAAAGCCTCCAGCGCGAGATCGTCTCGCTCGCCAAGCGCCAGGGTGACCTGGAGGACGTCGTCCTTGAGGTCATGGAACGCCGCGAGGCCGCGCAGGAGCGGGCCGCCGAGCTGACAGGGCGTGTCTCATCCGTCCAGGCCAAGACGGACGACGCCGTCACGCGCCGGGACGCCGCCGCCGAGAAGCTCGACGCCGAGGGGGCGACGGCGGCCAAGGAGCGCGAGACGGTGTCGGCGACGATCCCCGCCGACCTGCTCAAGCTGTACGAGAAGCTGCGGGTGCAGCAGGGCGGCGTCGGCGCGGCCCGCCTCTACCAGCGCCGCTGCGAGGGCTGCCGGCTGGAGCTCAACATCACCGAGGTCAACGAGGTCAAGGCGGCGAGCCCCAGCACCGTCCTGCGGTGCGAGAACTGCCGCCGCATCCTTGTCCGTACGTCCGAATCGGGTCTGTAGATGCCGACATTCGTCGTCGAGGCGGACGGCGGGTCACGGGGCAACCCCGGCCCTGCGGGCTACGGGGCCGTCGTGCTCGACGCGGTGACCGGTGAGACGCTCGCCGAGGCCGCCGAGTACATCGGCGTCGCCACGAACAACGTCGCCGAGTACAAGGGCCTGATCGCCGGGCTGAAGGCCGCGAAGGCACTCGACCCGGCCGCCGACGTGCGGGTCCGGATGGACTCCAAGCTCGTCGTGGAGCAGATGTCGGGCCGCTGGAAGATCAAGCACCCCGACATGAAGCCGCTGGCCGCCGAGGCGTCGCGGATCTATCCCACGGGGCAGGTCCGCTTCGAGTGGATCCCGCGCGAGAAGAACAAGCACGCCGACCGGCTCGCCAACGAGGCGATGGACGCGGGCAAGAAGGGCAAGCAGTGGGAGCCGTCGGCGTCGAACGCCGAGCTGGGCGCGGGAGCACGGCATAAGTCCACGCGCTCGGCCGTCGCGCCCGCCCCCGACGGACCGCCGGGGGACGCGGCGGCCGGCGCGGCGAAGGCGCGCGCGGCGCTGGCCGCCTCGTACGAACTCACCGTCGGCGTCCCCGAGCAGGCCGCCCCGCCCGTCGGCTGGGGCCCGGCCGACCTGGGCACCCCCGCCACCTTCGTGCTGCTGAGGCACGGCGAGACGCTGCTCACCCCCGAGAAGCGCTTCTCGGGCAGCGGGGGAGGCGACCCGGAGCTGTCGGCGGTCGGCCGCAGGCAGGCCGACGCCGTAGCGGCGGCGCTCGCCGCGCGCGGCACGATCCAGGCCGTCGTCTCCTCGCCGCTGCTGCGCTGCCGCGAGACGGCCGGCGCCGTCGCCACCAGGCTCGGTCTGGAGGTACGGGTCGAGGAAGGGCTGCGCGAGACGGACTTCGGCGCCTGGGAGGGCCTGACGTTCGCCGAGGTCAGGGAGCGGTACGCGGACGATCTCGGCGCCTGGCTGGCATCGCCCGACGTGGCGCCGACCGGCGGCGGCGAGAGCTTCAACGCGGTCGCGGCGCGGGTCGCCGCCACGCGCGACGCGCTGATCGCGCGGTACGCGGGACGTACGGTGCTGGTCGTCACGCACGTGACCCCGGTGAAGACCCTGGTCAGACTGGCGCTGGGAGCGCCGCCCGAGTCCCTGTTCCGGATGGAGCTCTCGGCGGCGTCGCTGTCGGCGGTCGCCTACTACGCGGACGGCAACGCGTCGCTGCGTCTGCTGAACGACACGTCGCACCTGCGCTGAGCGGTCGCGGGCGGGGAGGGGCTCGGTATGGCCTGGCAACTGACCGACGACGCCGGGGAGTTCCGTACGGCGGCGGCCCCCTGCCTCGCACTGGACCCCGCCCGCTCGACGCTGCTGCTGACGATCAGCGAGTCGCTGCGCACGAACGGGGCCGGGGCGCCCGCGCGGTTCGGTTACTGGCGGGCGAGCGAGGACGCGCCGGTCTCCGCCGCCTTCCTCCAGACACCGCCGCTGCGCCCGCTGCTCGGCCCGATGCCGGACCGGGCGGCGCGCGAACTCGTACCCGTACTGCGCGCCGTGGACCCGTCGTTGAGCTCCGTACAGGGTGAGGAGGCGTGTGTACGGGCGTTCGCCGCCGCGTGGACCGGGCAGCCCGGCGGCTGGCGGGTCTCGCACCGGGTACGGCTGTTCCGCCTGGGCGAGCTGACCCCGCCGGACCCCGCACCCGCCGGCCGCGCACGGCTCGCGACCGCCGCCGACCTGCCGCTCCTCGCCGAGTGGATGAGCGCTTTCGCGACAGACACCGGCCAGCCGGTCAGGGCGGACGGGGACTACAGACAGGCCACGGCGGAGCGCGTCGTGGACGGCCGGCTGTGGCTGTGGGACATCGCGGGCGCACCGGTGGCGATGGCCTCGGTCAGCCCGATCCTCGCGGGACAGGCACGGGTGGCGCCCGTCTACACACCGCTCGGGCTCCGGGGCCGGGGTTACGGGGGCGCGGTCACGGCGGCGGTCAGCCGTGCCGCGCTGGACGCGGGGGCCGGACAGGTGCTGCTCTACGCGGACTTGGCGAATCCGACGAGCAACGCGCTCTATCGGCGGCTGGGTTACCGGCCGCTGGTGGACAGTCAGGTTCTGACGTTCGATCAGCGGACGTCCGCCTGAGCAGGGCGCCCCGCGTCAGCGCAGCGCCGCCGCCTCGCGGGCCAGTTTCTCCACCCGGGGCCAGTCCTTCTCCCTGAGCGTGTCGGGCGGAAGCATCCAAGTGCCGCCCACACAGGCCACGTTGGGCAGCGCCAGATACGACTCCGCCGACGCCAGGGAGATCCCGCCCGTCGGGCAGAACCGGGCCTGGGGCAGCGGGCCCCACAGGGACTTGAGGTACGCCGTGCCGCCCGCCGCCTCCGCCGGGAAGAACTTCATCTCCGTCACGCCGCGCTCCAGCAGCGCCACGACCTCCGAGGCCGTCGAGACACCCGGCAGGAACGGCACCCCGGACGTCAGCATCGCGTCGAGCAGGCTCCCGGTCCATCCCGGGCTGACCAGGAAGCGCGCCCCGGCTGTCACCGACTCCGTCACCGACTCCGGCGTGATGACCGTCCCCGCGCCCACCACCGCCTCCGGCACCAGTGCCGCGATCGCCCGGATCGCTTCCAGCGCGACCGGGGTGCGCAGGGTCACCTCGATCACGGGCAGGCCGCCGGCCACAAGGGCGCGGGCCAGGGGCACGGCATCGGCGGGATCGTCCACGACGACGACAGGGACAACGGGGGCGAGGTCGAGCACGGAGGTCATACCGCCATCCTGCCGCGCCGCCCACGCTCCCCGCAACGAGCGTTGCGCCCTGCGCAACAGGGGAGCGACGGCTCTCAGTGGATCTCCGTCACCACCACGTCCAGCGCCCACGCCCGCCCCGCCCCACCGGGCTCGGTGACCTCCACCACATACCCCAACTCGCGCAGCGTCTCCACCAGTTGGGCGGGCCTCCGCGGCCCGGCACCCGCCATGAGCAGGTCCCGGACGAGCCGCCCCTTCGTCGCCTTGTTGAAATGGCTGACCACCGACCGCTTCTCCACACCGTCCACGACCTGCGCGTGCAGGACGCGCACCGTGGCCGTACGGGCGGCGACCTCGCCCACCGGCTTCCAGGCCGGCGCGTACGACGACGAGCGCAGGTCCAGTACGAGCCCGCCGCCCGCCACCTCGGGCAGCACCGGCGCCATCGCCTTGCGCCAGTGCGTGCTCAGCGCCCCGACGCCCGGCAGCCGCACGCCCATCGAGCACCGGTACGACGGGATCCGGTCGCCGATCCGTACCGCTCCCCACAGCCCGGAGAAGACCAGCAGCGACTTCCCGGCCCGCCGCCGCGCGGCGGTGTCCAGCGTGGCGAGGCCGAGCGCGTCGTACAGCACCCCGGTGTAGATGTCCCCGGCCGGCCGCGCCCCCGCGGTCCGCAGCTCCACGTTCTTCGCGATCTCGCCGCGCAGCCCCTCGCTCAGGCCCAGGACCTCGGCGGCCTTCTCCTCGTCGGCGGCGCACAGCTCCACCAGCTCGTCCAGTACGGCTGCGCGTGCCTCGGCCAGGGCGGGCAGTGACAGTGACTCCGGCTTCAGCGGAGCCCCGCGGCCGGATGCGGCCTTGCCTTCCGACGGCGGCAACAGCACGAGCACGGTGGTTCTCCTCAAGGACGTACGGAACGGGGGTGCGGCCCCGTTCCGCCAGGTTAAGCGGTACGGCACGCACGTACGCCGCCCAGTGGTGCTTCCAACCCGGCCGACAGCTCCACCCACGACCACGCGTTCTCCCTCGTCGGCCTGGCGGTCGGCCTGTTCCCGACCCGCAAACCGTTCACGACGTGGGCGCACGAGATGGACAGCGGTGTGACCCGCGACAGGTACGACGTCCCGCCCGCGCACATCGTGTTCCGCGTCGTGTGCGTGGTGGTCATGGCGCTCGCCGCGTTCGTACTCACGCGCTGACGTCGCCCACGGCCTCGTCCGGTGCCCCGGCGAGCGCCTTCCTGACCGCCGTGAGCCGGGCCACGAGCGCCGCCGGGTCGTCGGCGTGGAAGCGGACCACCGTCGCCGTGCCGCGCTTGCCCATGGGCCGTACGAACCCGACCGGCCCGGTCAGCTCCACCCGTACCGTCGTCTGCCCGCCCACGATCAGGTCGAGCGTGCCGCCGGGCTCGTCGATCCTGATCAACGAGCCGTCCGGGTAACGGCGTTCGACCCGTACCGAGCTGATCCGGTCGCTCGCGATCGGCATGTCGAACAGCGCGCCCCAGCGCACCCGGAGCGATCCGTCGGCGCCCACCACATGCGGCCGGGTCACACAGCTCGCGTGCAGCGCCAGCACCATCAGCAGGCCGTACACATCCACGACCAGCAGAATCCGGTGCACGAGCGGCCAGGGAACCAGGATCGCCAGCGCCACCGTCTCGACGACGGACACGAAGAGGAAGCCGTACATCATCGCCGTCTGCGGGCCGGTGTACGCGGCGGCGAGATCACCCTCGCGTACGCCGTGCACCCGCCGCCCCACCCACCGTACGAGGCTGGTCATGCCCCGCAGCTCGTTGACGAGCAGCCGGCGCGCGGTGGCCGGTACGGCGGCCTCCACCGCCGCGACGAGGGCGGCCCGCCGCTCGGCCCCGGCCCGCCGCGCCGCCTTGTAGCGCCGCCGTACGAGCACGGCCTCGGCCACCACCAGCGTGAGCACGACCGCCTCGGCGGCCAGCAGCACCGGCGCCGGGACGTCCACGCCCGCCACCAGACACACGACCAGCGTGAGTTCGGCCGGCACCAGCACCCACAGGGCTCTGCTCATCCCGTTCCCTCCCCGTCCGTCTTCCTGTCCTGTCGCTCCCTCGCCCGCCGCGCCCGCATCGGCCCGAGCGCTTCCATCACCAGCCGGGCCACCTCGGCCTGGGCAGGGGAGAAGTCGGCGAAGATCGCCGCCCCGACCCCCTCCAGCACGGGCGGCCCGTCGTCCTCCGGGATCGCGTCCAGCACCGCGTCCGGGACGATGGCCGCCAGTGCGTCGGCGAGCGGGACGATGCGGGGATCGTCCGCCGGGGCGTCGGCGAGGTCGTCGAGGCGGCCGTAGAGGGCGAGGACGTCCGGGTCCTCCAGCAGGGGGTGCAGGGCCTCGTAGAACTCCTCGCCGCCGCCCGCGGTGTCGAGCAGCACGAGCAGTTCGCGGTCCTTGGCCGCCATCGCCGAGTCCAGGTCCGGCGCGGCCCGCAGCAACCGCGCCAGCTTGGGCGACACCGGCCCCTCGGGCGGCAGCGGCTCCGTCATCAGCTCGGCGAGCCTGCGCCGCCTGTTACGGATCTCCTCCTCCTGCCGCGCCAGATCGGCGTCCAGCTCCCCGAGCACCTCCGCCAGCTCACGCCCCGCGTCGTCGGCGAGGACGTCCCGTACCTCGTCGAGGCTGAGCCCCAGCTCGGAGAGCCGCCGGATCCTGGCGAGGAGTACGGCGTCCCGTACGGAGTAGACGCGGTACCCATTGGCCCGCCTCCCGGGCTCGGGCAGCAGCCCCATGTGGTGGTAGTGCCGCACCGCCCGCGAGGTGACCCCCACGAGTGCGGCGATCTCTCCGATTCGCATGCGTCCAGTAGAAACCCTGACGTCGCGGCAAGGTCAAGGACCCGGCCGGCCGCCACCGGCCCGCCCGGCCGGGTACCATGACGATCACGGCAGACGAGCCGGGCGGACGGCCGCGTGAAGATCTCCGGATCTTCCCGAGGAACGTCCGGACTCCACAGGGCAAGGTGGTGGGTAACGCCCACCCGGGGTGACCCGCGGGACAGTGCCACAGAAAACAGACCGCCCGGCGCTCAGGCGCCGGGTAAGGGTGAAACGGTGGTGTAAGAGACCACCAGCGCCCGAGGTGACTCGGGCGGCTAGGTAAACCCCACTTGGAGCAAGGTCAAGAGGGGCCGTCGCGAGACGACCCTGCGCGGACGTCCGAGGGCTGCCCGCCCGAGTCCGCGGGTAGACCGCACGAGGCCGGCGGCAACGCCGGTCCTAGATGGATGGCCGTCTCCCCGGCCGCCGCGAGGCGACCGGGCGACAGAATCCGGCGTAGAGCCCGACTCGTCTGCCGCTTGCCGTCCCCCGCCCGCCGTCGGCGTCGTCGTCATCACGGGTCGGGGACGCGCAGTTGGCGGTCACAGCTCCTCGGCGCGCAGCGCCAGGTCCTGGAGGATGTCCGCCGACGAGACCTCGGGGCCGCCCGCGTCGTGCACCCGGGCCAGCGTCACGAAGGCGAGGGTGAACGCTCCCACGAGTTGTTCCACCGCGCCGCCGACCTCCCGGCCGAGCAGGGCGCTGAGTTCCTCGGGGGTCGCGTCGGCCGGGACCTCGACGCGGGGCATCGTCTCGTTGAGCAGTTCGGTCACGACGCCCATCTCGGCGTCCATGTCCTGCTCCTGACCGGTGTCCTCCTCAAGTCGACGCTGCCAGTCACCGGCCTGCGTCAGGATGGCGATCACGCGCTTCAGGACCTCGCTCTGCTCCATGCCGTGAGCATAGGCGGGCGGGATGGGGCGCGTGGGTAGCAGCGCGAGCCGGTGGAGTGAGACGTACGCGCGTCGCACGCCCGGCGCCGTCGCCGATCCGGGCCCGGGAGCCGTCGAGCGCGCTCGGGACCGGAGCCGCACGGCAGCCCTCGTACGTCGTCCCGACGCCGTGCGCCGGCGGTCCGATCCCTGGCTTTCGCTTCTTCGCACAGGACGCGCGGGACTTCGGCCCGCCGAGCGTGGCCCAACCGGGGGAGAACGCCCAGCTGTTGGCACCCGCCGGTCCGCCCCCGACCGGCCCCGGGGCCGTACTACACCGACTCCGCCGGGATCGGCGTCCCCGTCCCCGACACCCGTACGCGCGCGTCGCCCGCTCGCAGTTCCACCGTCAGGACACCCGGCCGGCCCATGTCCACGCCCTGGTGGAGGGTGAGCACCGACGCCTCGGGGACGAGGCCGAGTTCGCGCGCGTACGCCCCGAACGCCGCCGCCGCCGCGCCCGTCGCCGGGTCCTCCACCACGCCGCCCACCGGGAACGGGTCGCGTACATGGAAGACGTCCGCCGACTCGCGCCACACCAGCTGCACCGTGGTCAGGTCCAGCCGGCGCATCAGCGCTTCGAGACGGGTGAAGTCGTAGGCCAGGTCGGCGAGTCGGGCCCGGGTCGCCGCGCCGACGACGAGGTGGCGGGCACCGCCGTACGCGATGCGCGGCGGCAGCTCCGGGTCGAGGTCGCCGGCCGGCCAGTCGAGGGCGGCCAGCGCCTCGGCGAGGTCGGCGTCCGTGACCTCCTCGACGTGCGGCTCGACGCTGGTGAGCGTCGCCCGCAGCGGACCGCCGTCCCCCGTGGCGGCGACCGTCACCGGCACGGTCCCGGCGCGCGTCTCGAAGACCAGGTCACCCGGGCCGATCCGCTCGGCCAGCGCGATCGCGGTGGCGACGGTGGCGTGCCCGCAGAACGGGACCTCGGCCTTCGGGCTGAAGTACCTGATGGTGAACGCCCGCCCGGGAGACCCGGCACCGTCCGGCGCGGGCGCCGTCAGGAACGCCGACTCGCTGTAACCGACGTCGGCGGCGACGGCGAGCATCGCGTCGTCCGTGAGTCCGGACGCGTCGAGTACGACGCCGGCGGGATTGCCGCCCGCGGGGTCGGCCGAGAAGGCGGTGTAGCGCAGGACTTCGCCGGTCGGTGTCGGTTCACTCATGCGCGTGCCAACCATGGGCGGCGGGGCGTCATTCCCGCCGGGCGGGAACCCGTGCGCCGCCCGCCGTGAACAGCCCCTCAGCCGCGCCCGATGAACGGCATCGCCGTCGCCAGCACCGTCGCGAACTGGATGTTCGCCTCCAGCGGCAGTTCCGCCATGTGCAGCACCGTCGTCGCCACGTCCGCCGCGTCCATCACCGGCTCCACGGCCAGTTCGCCGTTCGCCTGCGGCACGCCGAGGGTCATCCGCTGCGTCATGTCCGTCGCCGCGTTGCCGATGTCGATCTGGCCGCACGCGATGCGGTACGGACGGCCGTCCAGGGAGAGCGACTTGGTGAGACCCGTGAGGGCGTGCTTCGTCGCCGTGTACGCCACCGAGTGCGGACGCGGCGTGTGCGCTGAGATCGAGCCGTTGTTGATGATCCGCCCGCCCTGCGGGTCCTGGTCCTTCATCAGCCGGAACGCCGCCTGCGCGCACAGGAACGAGCCCGTCAGGTTGGTGTCGACCACCTTGCGCCACGCCGAGTAGGGCAGCTCCTCCAGCGGTACGCCGCCGGGTCCGAACGTGCCCGCGTTGTTGAAGAGGAAGTCGATCCGGCCGTACCGCCGCCGCACCGTTTCGAAGAGCGCGTCCACGTCCTCCGGCCGCGCCACGTCCGTCGGCACGCACACCGTGTCGGCCGTCCCGGTCGCCGATTCCGCCGCCAACGCGGCCGTCTCCTCCAGGCGTTCGGCCTTCCGTCCCGCGAGCACGACCGACCAGCCCGCGCCCGTCAGGGCGACCGAGACGCCCCGTCCGATGCCCGAACCCGCTCCCGTCACCACAGCGATCTTCCGCACAGCATCCATGGGGCCGCAGCGTACGGGAGGAGACGCGACGGGAGTACGGGACCTGGCGAGCCGCGACCGGGGCGCGCGGGGCGGTGGCATATAACGGGCGCACGGGGAACTCATCAGGCGGACACCCGGATGTTGTGTACCCGACAACGATCCGACGTCGCGCCCGGCTGCACTTCCTCTGACAGCAGCCGTCAGGGGAGGGGCACATCAGATGACACCCGCACGCACCGGTACCTCCGGCAACGCCAACGCCGCCGCGCACTCGCCCGAGATGAGGGCCGCCGCGGCCCATCTCGGCCGCCGGCGTTTCCTCAGCGTCACCGGCGCCGCCGCCGCACTCGCCTTCGCCGTCAACCTGCCGACGGCGGGCACCGCGAGCGCCGCCGAGCTGGACGCCTCGAAGATCAAGAGCGACCCCTTCACCCTCGGCGTCGGCTCGGGCGACCCGCAGCCCGCCTCCGTACTGCTCTGGACCCGCCTCGCGCCCAGCCCGTACGAGCCCGACAGCGGCCTGCCCCGGACCAGGGTCTCGGTACGCTGGGAGGTCTCGCACGACGAGCGGTTCACCCGCGTCGTCAGACGCGGAACCACCACCGCCCACCCCGAGTTCGACCACAGCGTCCATGTCGAGGTCCCCGGTCTGGACGCCGACCGCTTCTACTTCTACCGCTTCCGCGCGGGCACGTGGATCAGCCCGGTCGGCCGCACCCGTACCGCCCCCGCGCGCTCCGCGAACATCGGGGAGCTCAAGCTCGGCGCCGTCTCCTGCCAGGCGTACCACGACGGTTACTTCACCGCGTACAAGCACCTGGCCGCCGAGGACCTCGACGTCGTCATCCACCTCGGCGACTACCTCTACGAGTACGCCGTCTCGGCGGTGGGCGGCGCCCGCAACTACACCGACCGGCGGCTGCCCGCGCACTACAACCGCGAGACCATCACGCTGGAGGACTACCGGCTGCGGTACGGCCTCTACAAGTCCGACCCGGACCTGATGGCCGCGCACGCCGCGCACCCGTTCATCGTCACGTGGGACGACCACGAGACGGAGAACAACTACGCGGACGAGACGCCCGAGAACGACGTGCCGCCGGAGGAGTTCCTGCTCCGCAGGGCCGCCGCCTACCGCGCGTACTGGGAGAACCAGCCGCTGCGCGCCCCGCAGCAGCCCGAAGGACCGGACATGCGGCTCTACCGCCGGCTGCACTTCGGGCGCCTCGCCCAGTTCGACATCCTCGACACCCGCCAGTACCGCTCCAACCAGGCGTACGGGGACGGCTGGCAGGTCCCGGGCCCGGAGTCCGAGGACCCGACGCGCACGATGACCGGCGAGACGCAGGAGCGGTGGCTGCTGAACGGCTGGAAGAGCTCGAACGCGACCTGGAACCTGCTGCCGCAGCAGGTCACCTTCGCGCAGCGCCGCGATGTGCCCGGGGACAACTTCAAGCTGTCGATGGACGGTTGGGACGGCTACCCGGCCTCCCGCAAGCGCGTCCTGGACGGCGCCGACGCGGCCGGCCTCGACAACCTGATGGTGCTCACCGGCGATGTGCACGTCGGTTACGGCTTCGATCTCAAGGCCGACTTCAACGACCCCGCGTCCCGCACCGTCGGCACCGAGGTCGTCGCCACCTCCATCGCCAGCGGGAAGGACGGCGCGGACAAGCCCGCCAACTGGGACAACCTCACCGCCGCCAACCCGCACATGAAGTTCTACAACGGGCGGCGCGGCTATGTGACCGTCACGCTCGGCACGCGGCAGGCGCGGGTCGACTTCAAGACGGTGTCCGCCGTCACCACGCCCGGCGCGCCCCTCTCGACGGCCGCGTCCTTCGTGACCGAGGCGGGCGACCCGGGCCTCAAGCCCGTCTGACGCCCCGCCTCACCGGCACCCGCACCGGCCCTGCCCGCCGTCCGACGGGCAGGGTCAGGTGCCGGCTTCCCGGCGAAGCAGCAGAAGAGCGATGTCGTCCAGCCGGGGGGCGGAGTGTTCGGCATGGCGGATGAGGGCGTCGGCGAGCTGGTCGAGGTCCGGGCTCCGGTCCTGCCCGACGCGCAGGGCGAGAGCGTCGGTGTTGTCGTCGATGTCCGTGCCCGGAATCTCCACGAGCCCGTCGGTGTAGAGGGCGAGCACCGCGCCCGGCGGGAAAGGGATTTCGGCGGTGGGGTATTCGCCGCCGGGGTCGATGCCGAGCAGCAGTCCGGGCGGCACGCGGAGGACTTCGGTGGCTCCGCCGGGGTGGCGGAGCAGCGCCGGCGGGTGTCCGGCGGACGCGAGGTGCAGACGGTGGTGGGTGAGGTCGACGCGGACGATCAGACAACTGGTGAACAGGCCGGCGTCGAGGTCGGTGAGGAGCACATTGGTGCGGGCGAGCAGCTCCCCCGGAGGCGTGTCCGTGTTGGCATGGGCGTGCACGGCGGTGCGGACCTGCCCCATGAGGGCGGCGGCGGAGGGGTTGTGGCCCTGGACGTCGCCGATCGCGGCCGTGAGCGTGGTCCTGCCGCGGACCAGGTCGTAGAAGTCGCCGCCGATGTCCGCGCCGTGACCGGCCGGAAGATAGCGGGCGGCGACGTCCAGGCCGGGGAAGCGGGGCAGTACGCGGGGCAGCAGGGAGTTCTGCAGGGCGTGGGCGAGGGCGTGCTTGGCGTCGTAGAGATTGGCGCGGTCCAGGGCTTGGGCCATGAGCCCGGCCAGTGAGGTGAGAATGGCGCGTTCGGCCGGAGGAAAGGCACGGGGCCGGTCGTAGGAGAGCGTGAGCGAGCCGATGGCGCGGCCGGAGGCGGTGAGCGGCAGAAAGGCCCAGGCGCTTCTGTTCTGGTAGCGGGGCGCGTCGGGGTAGTCGCGCAGGAAGTCCTCGAAGGTGGGAAAGAAGGCGGGGGCGTCGGTCGCGAGGGCGCGCGTGGCCGGGCTGCGGAAGGTCAGGGGCGCGCCGTCGATGCGGTCGATGAACTCGGTGCTGTAGCCGCGCTGACCGATGGCGCGCAGCCGGCCTTCCTCCACGATCAGGATAACCAGGCCCTGCGCGCCGAAGCCGGGCACGATCTGGTCGGCGGCGAGATCGACCACGTCCTGGACACCCACGGCCTCGGCGAGTACGGCCGACATGTGCGTCAGGTGGTAGAGCCCCATCGCACCGACCGCTTCGCCCTCCGCCGGGGCCTCGCGGGAGGTGACGTGCTCCTGCCTGGCCGCCGACCCGACTTCCTGCTCGTCGACGGCCGTGATGTGCACGCTGATACCGCTGCCGCCGGGATACAGCTCGAAGAGAAGCGGGGTGTCCGGCGGGCGGACGGCGGTGAACGACGTCGACTGGCGGGTGATCACCGCGAACCGGTAGCGGTCCTCGAACACCGGACCGTTCAGCCAGTGCAGCACTTCCCAGGGGTAGTTGCCCACCAGAGCGAGGGGACCGACGCCCACGAGGTCGGCCCCGGCGGGATTGATGAAGGTGACCTTGCCGTCGAGGTCGAGTTCGCAGCAGCCGACGGGAAGGCGCTCGGTGAAGCGGAGCGCGGCCGTGGCACGGACGGGATCGGGATGGCCCAGTGCCGTGGGCAGCAGCAGCGGCTCTCGCGGGGGCAGCAGCGGCCGGCCCTGGTCGTGGGACCGCTCCAGCAGCCCTGCGGCCTTCCGGCAGAAGGCGGAGATCGCCTCGTTGTCGCGAGGACGGAGCCTCGGCGGGTGCCCGATGGGCCACAGCAGTGCGATCCCGCCCCACACCCGGCTTCTGCTCGCCACCGGCAGCGCGGCGAGCATGAAGTCGTACGGCACGACGACGCCCAACTGCGGGTAGCGGCTGGACATCTCGCCCTGACTGCCCAGCCACACCGGACTCCGTCGCTGAACGGCGTCCACGACGGGACTGGAGATGTCCAGCGGGGCACGGGCATACGGCGCGGCGACCCGCGGTGACACGCCGGACACCAGCGTCAGCCACAACACCCCGTCCCCGGGCGGGAACAGATAGAGCAGGCCGATCGACGCGCCGGTGTCGCGCATCACCGCTGTCATCAGTCCGTCCAGGCCGCCGAGGCCGGTGCCGGGGCCGCTGCTGGGGTCGGCGGGCTGCCGCATGGCGCTTCCTCCTGCCGGTGGCGGCGGGCACGCCACGCTGCGTGCCGGTGCGACGGCCGACGGAACCGGCGGCCAGGCGCCGGAGAGAGCGAGGCTCCCCACCAGTCGCGGCGAATAAGATAACCCATAACCGGACAATAGGCCCGGATTTCTCCGGCATTATCCGCTCTGTGTCATATGCCGGAGCGCCGGCCGCCCGCGCCCCACCCGCCCACGCCCCCTCAGGCCACCTCGTCCACCGGGTAGCGGACCCCGACCCGCTCCCGTGCCGCGTCCAGCGTCCGCATCACCGCCAGGCTGCCCTCCAGCGGCACCAGCGGCGACTCCGTCTCCCCGGCCCGCAGGCACCGCGTCACCTCGGCCGCCTCGTGCTGCATCCCCGTCAACCCGCTCTCCACAGAGTGCTGTTCGGGCTCCCGCCCGTCCCGGTGCAGTACGAATGTCTCCGGCGCGAAGAACCCGCTCGGCAGCTCGATCCGGCCCGCCGTGCCGGTGACCGTCGCGGTCGTCCCCGTCGCGGCGGTCACCGAGCAGCTGAGCAGAGCGGTCGCCCCCGACTCCCAGCCCAGAAGCATCCCCGTGTTCAGATCCACCCCCTCGGGCGAGAGAAGCGCGTCGGCCTGTACGCGGTCGGGCTCGCCCAGAATCAGCTGCGCGAACGACACCGGGTAGACCCCGAGGTCCAGCAGCGCACCGCCACCGAGCGCGGGATCGCGCAGCCGGTGCTCGGGACCGAAGGGACCCTGGAGCCCGAAGTCGGCCTGCACCGTGCGGACTTCACCGATCGCCCCGTCCGCGATCAGCTCCGTCATCCGCCGGATCACCGGGCTGCAGTACATCCACATGGCCTCCATCAGGAAGAGACCCCGCTCACCCGCGAGCGCCACCAGCTCCCGTGCCTCGCGCGAGTTGAGCGTGAACGCCTTCTCGCACAGCACCGGCTTCCCCGCTTCGAGGGCGAGCCCCGCCGCGGCACGGTGCGCGGAGTGTGGCGTCGCGACGTACACCACGTCCACGTCCGGATCGGCGACGAGCCCGGCCCAGTCGCCGTACGCCCGGGGGATGTCGAAGCGGTCGGCGAACGCCTTCGCCGACGCCTCGCTCCGGGAGGCCACCGCGACGACCTCGGCGCCCGCCATGCTCCGTACGTCCGCGGTGAACCTCCCGGCTATGCCGCCCGTGGCGAGAACGCCCCACCGGATCGCGCCGTCACCGGCGGCGACCACGCCATTTCTGTCTTGTTCCGCCGTCATATATGCCCCTTACACAAAAAAGGTCCCGACCACTCGGCCAGAGCTGAGAGCATAGGGAGGGTTTCAACTACATGGAGATATGAATGCCGGACGGCGGCCAGAGCACACGCGCACATGAAGGACACATACCCAGCTCTCCGGCCGCGACGGGGAGCGACACCGGCGTCGACATCCCCGCCGCGCGACGCGCCGGCCTCATCGTCACTCTCGTTCTTGGCGGACTCACCGCACTCCCGCCGCTGTCGATGGACATGTACCTCCCGGCGCTGCCCGCCGTCACCCGCGTCCTCGACTCGTCGGCGGCCACCGCGCAGCTCACCCTCACCGCCTGTCTGACGGGTATGGCCCTCGGCCAGCTCGTCGTGGGGCCGATGAGTGACAAGTGGGGACGGCGGAAGCCCCTGCTGCTCGGCATGGTCGTGTACGTCTTCGCCACCGCGATCTGCGCCCTGGCCCCCACCGTCGAACTGCTCATCGGCTTCCGGCTTCTCCAGGGGCTGGCGGGCGCGGCGGGCATCGTGATCGCCCGCGCCGTCGTGCGTGACCTCTACGACGGCGTCGAGATGGCCCGTTTCTTCTCCACCCTGATGCTGATCTCCGGCGTCGCGCCGGTCATCGCCCCGGTGATCGGCGGCCAGGTGCTCCAGGTCACCGACTGGCGCGGCATCTTCGTCGTCCTCACCGTCGTCGGCATCGCGCTGACCCTCGTCGTCGTGAAATGGCTGCACGAGACGCTGCCGCCCGGGAAGCGCCACAGCGGCGGCGTCGGCGAAGCGCTCGGCACGATGCGGGGGCTGCTCGCCGACCGCGTCTTCACCGGCTACATGCTGGCGGGCGGGCTCGCCTTCGCGGCTCTGTTCGCGTACATCGCGGCCTCGCCGTTCGTGGTGCAGGAGATCTACGGTGCCTCGCCGCAGACGTACAGCCTGCTCTTCGGCGTCAACTCCATCGGTCTGATCACCGTCGGGCAGATCAACGGCCGGCTGCTGGTCGGCCGGGTCAGCATGGAGAAGGTGCTGGGCCTCGGCCTCGTCGTCATCACGCTCGCCGGGGCCGCGCTGCTGGTGATGACGAGCGGGGTGTTCGGCGAGCCCGGCCTCGTCCCCGTCGCGGCCGGGCTGTTCGTGCTGATGTCGGCCATGGGACTGGCGATGCCCAACACGAACGCCCTCGCGCTGATGCGGACCCCGCACGCCGCCGGGTCGGCGTCGGCCCTCATCGGTACGGCGTCGTTCCTGATCGGCGCCATCGCCTCACCGCTCGTCGGGATCGCGGGCGAGGAGACGGCGGTGCCGATGGCCGTCGTACAGGTGGTGTGCGGCGCCGGGGCGCTGGTCTGCTTCCTGACGCTGTGCTCTCAGTCCTCGTCGCGCCGCAAGTAGGCGATCAGATGCGGACGGTCGCCGGGGTCCGTCCAGCGGAACAGCCCCACCCCGTTCGCGTCCCCGCTCGGCAGCCGCACATTGAGCGGCAGCGGCTCGGGCTCACCGGTGGTGAGACTCACCTGTACGGGATTGCCGCCGCCGGACAGGGCGTCCGTCACGGTACGGGCGCTCGTCGCCCCGTACGCCACGCCCGTGTCCGTCACCGACGTCAGCGTCAGCGGCCTCGTGCCGTCCGACTCCTCGAAGCAGAACGCCTTCTTCTCGTCCAGGTCGAAAGCGAGCCTGCCCGCGATGAGATAGCGGCCGTCGGGGGAGGAGACGAGCTGCGGATCGGCGCCCGGATTGATAGCGGGCTTACGGCACCGCACCTGCGCCACCATCTTGCCGGTGTCCAGGGCGTGCACCACCCACATCTCGTGCGTGGCCGCGTCCTTCGCGCCCTTCTTCTTCTGCCACTTGGCCAGCACATGTCCGGCCGACATGGACGCGGGCACTCCGGACTTCGGCTCGGTGCCCTTCGGCGCGACCTTCCGGCTGAACCAGCCGCCCCGTACCCAGAACTCCTTCGCGCCGCTCACCAGCAGGCCGTTCGCGGTCACGCCGCGTACCTCGGTGAGCTTCTTGCAGTCCGGGCAGTCCTTCGGGAAGCCGAGCGAGCCCGGCGCCGTCCTGGACACCTCGCCGGTCGACGGGTCGACGACCGCGCTGACAGCCTTGCCGTCGCTGATCAGAATGCCGGGGCCGGTGCCCGTGACGGTCGGCGCGTCCGTCCAGGGCACCTCGACGCGCCGCTGTTCACCGGTGGCCGCGTCGTACACGTCGAGGGAGACGAGCGAGTCGGCCGAGGCCAGCGCGTACTCGCCGAGGCGCCCGTACGACCAGGTCACGAAGTACTGCTTGTCGCCCTTGGTCACCGCGAGCAGCCTGGGATAGCGGTCCACCGGCGCCAGGGGCCGCCACGCCTGGCCCGACCAGCCGGCCTTCCCCGTCTCGGTGTACTGGGTGCGCAGCTGGTACCGGCCGTCGTCGGCCCGCGCCAGATACGCGACGAGACCGTTGGCGGAGGCGACCGCGTACTGCGGTGACACGTCCTCGATCTCCCAGCCGCGCCGGGTGTTGTAGGCGTCGGGCACGTTCAGCTGTGTCTCGGGACCCGAACTCGGCACCGGCTTGCGGGGCTTGGCGTCGTCGTCCTTGGTGCCTCCGCAGCTGGCGAGGACGAGCAGCATCACCAGGATCAGCACCCCGGCGATGAGAGTGACGCGCACGATCTTCTGCCGCTTGGTCATCAAGGACATCGGCGTCAGACCGTGCGCACGGTAAAACGGCAATTGGTCCCCCCGCGAGCACGGTGTGGCGATGGAGCGGCAACGGCGGTCAGCGTAGCAACTGGGTCGGTACCCGCCGCAGTTCGGTGCCGCCACGATTCCGTGCCCGTTACGTGGCGGCCGACTGTCGGACAGGCGGATTCAGGCCACACCCGGGGCGCCTACAATTTCGGCGGTGAACGCCTCCCTCCGCACCGCCGACGTCCTCCGCGCCGCCCTCGCGGGACTGCTCGACGGACTGCCGCCCAGCAAGGCCGCCCAGGCCGTCGAGCGGCTGATCGCCAACTACCGGGGAGCCACCCCGACCGGCACACCGCTCCTGCGTGACCGCTCCGACGTCGCCGCCTACGCCGCCTACCGGATGCCGGCCACCTTCGAGGCCGTACGGTCCGCGCTCGACGCGCTCGCCGACGCCGCGCCCGGGTGGGCGCCGGGCAGCCACGTGGACGTCGGCGGGGGCACGGGGGCGGCGGTGTGGGCGACCGAGGCGACCTGGCCGGACGGTGAGGGGGACGACGGCGGCGGGCGTACGACGAGCGTGCTGGACTGGGCCGAACCCGCGCTCGCCCTCGGCCGCGAGCTGGCAGCCGGGTCGCCGGTGCCCGCGCTGCGCGACGCCGAGTGGCGCCGGACCAGGATCGGCACGGGCCTGAAACTCCCCGAGTGCGACCTCGTCACCGTCTCGTACGTCCTGGGGGAACTGACCGGCACCGACCGCGGCGCCCTCGTCGCCGAGGCCGCGCGCGCCGGACAGGCCGTGGTGATCGTGGAGCCGGGGACGCCCGACGGGTACGCACGCGTCATCGAGGCCCGCGACCTGCTCATCGCGGCGGGCCTGCGCGTCGCGGCGCCCTGCCCGCACAGCGGCGCCTGCCCCATCGAACCCGGCACGGACTGGTGCCACTTCGCCGCCCGCGTCAGCCGGTCTTCGCTGCACCGGCAGGTGAAGGGGGGCTCGCTGGCGTACGAGGACGAGAAGTTCAGCTACGTGGCGGCGGTGCGCTTCGACGCGGAGCCGGTACGGGCGCGGGTGACCCGCAAGCCGCAGACCCGCAAGGGGCAGATGCTGCTCGACCTCTGTACGGAGAGCGACGGACTGCGGCGCGAGACGGTGAGCAAGCGGCACGGGCCGCTGTACCGGGCCGCGCGCGACGCGTCGTGGGGCGACGCCTGGCCGCCCCACGACGCGCCGGAGAGCGCGCCGGACAACGCTCCGGGTCACGCGCCCGAATCAGGCTGAGAGCAGCAACTCCCGCCGTACGTCCAGCTCTTGTTCCGGACGCAGCTCCTGCGTGCAGCACTTCACGCTGCCGCCGCCCTTGAGCAGCTCGCCCAGGTCCATGGCGATCGGCTCGTAACCCCGGCGTCTGAGCGGTGCGAAGAGACCGGCCGCCGCCTGCGGCAGCAGCACATGGCGGCCGTCGCTCACGGCGTTGAGCCCGAGGGCCGCCGCGTCCGTCTCCTCCGCGATGAGCGCGTCCGGGAAGAGCCGGGCGAGGACGGCCCGGCTGCCCGGCGAGAACGCGCCGGGGTAGTACATGACGTCGTCGGCCGCGTCGTCCAGGACACAGAGCGCGGTGTCCAGGTGGTAGTAGCGCGGATCGACCAGATCGAGACCGATCACCGGCCGGCCGAAGAACTCCTGTGCCTCGTCGTGCGAGAGCGGACTGGACCGGAAGCCGCGCCCGGCCAGGATGTACGAGCCGGTGACGGCGAAGTCGCCCTCGCCCTCGTTGATGTGCGCCGGCTCATGGATCTCGGTGAAGCCGCGCGCGCGGAACCAGGTCAGATGCGCCTCCGCCTCCCGCGTGCGCTCGGGATGCGCGAACCGCGCGCCGAGCACACGGCCGTCGATGACGGTCGCGCCGTTGGCCGCGTACACCATGTCGGGCAGGTCGGGCCGGGGTTCGAGCAGGGAGACGGTGTGACCGAGAGCGCGGTAGCGGTCGCGGAGCACCTCCCACTGCGCGAGGGCCAGCGGAATGTCCACCGGTTTCGACGGATCCATCCACGGGTTGATCGAGTACGTCACTCTGAAATGCGCCGGTGGGCACATCAGATAGCGCCGGGGCGAGGCGTCACGAGGCAACGAGGGCTCCTCACGAACGATGGGATCGCACGGGGTGTGTGCGTCGCCCCATGGTCCGCCCGGAAAGGGCGTTCGCACAGTGATCCGTTCGGGTGGTTCATCGGGCGAGACGGTGCGTCTCGCCTTCCTGGTAGGCTGACGGAATGGCTGAGAGCAAGGCACCGGACTCCACCCGCCGCAGCGAGAGGTCGCGCCGCGCGATCTACGCCGCCGCCCTGTCCCTGGTGGGCGAGGCCGGCTACGCGAAGACGACGATCGAGGGCATCGCGGCCCGCGCGGGCGTCGGCAAACAGACGATCTACCGCTGGTGGCCGTCGAAGGCAGCCGTACTCCTCGAAGCCTTCCTCGACCTGGGCGAACAGGCCGCCGAGGCGGCCGGCGGCGGCGCCGGCGCGTACGAGATCCCGGACACCGGCGATCTCGCGGCGGACCTCAAGCCGGTGCTGCGCGCCACGGTCGACGAGCTGAACGATCCGAGGTTCGAGGCGCCGATCCGCGCGCTCGCCGCCGAGGGCATCGTGGACGCGGCGATCGGCGCCCAGTACGCGGAGAAGCTCCTGGAGCCGCAAGCCGCCCTCTACGTACGGAGGCTGCGGGCCGCGCAGGAGGCGGGGACCGTACGCGACGACATCGACCCGCGCACCGCGATGGAGCTGCTCACCGGCCCGATCCTGCACCGCTGGCTGCTGCGGACGCTGCCGCTCACCCACGAGTACGCGGACTCGCTGGTCGACTACGCGCTCGGCGGACTGGCGCCGAGGTCATCGGATCAGTAGCCCGACCGGTCCATCGGCCCCGTCGGTTCTCTCGGCCTCATCGGCTCCGTCGGCCCTGGTCGGGCGTCTCGCGGCACTCAGTGCCGTATCGGGCCGTACCGGATTTTCGACCCGTACGGGGTGAGTTCCCTGCCAGGCCGAATGTGTCGAACACCACCGGCACCCATCGCCCGCATCGGTGGCTGATTTCCCGAAATAGCCTGGGATGGCGCCCGGTGATGGGCATCCGCCCGCCCACCCCGGTTGAGGAGTGCGGCCCCCCGAGGCGCAGGATGGTGCGAACATGGAAGAGTCCGAGAGGGCCGATGCATGAGGTGAGGGGATAGATGGGCGACGATTTCGGCCGCTACCGCGGCACTGAGGGCAGGGTTTCCCAGTGGCTGCGCCGACTCGCCAGAAAGACCGATGACGGTCCGGCGTCCGCCCAGGACCCCGACGCCCGCCTGGCACTGCTCCTCGCGGTGGCCGCCGCCGGTATGCCCGTCTCGCCCGCCGCGCACCCCATCGGCTACCGATGTTCGTGCGAACGCATCGGCTGTCCCACCCCCGCCAGACATCCCATCTCCTTCGCCTGGCAGACACAGTCCACGACCGACGAGGCCCAGATCGAACGCTGGGCCAGGAACCAGCCCGAGGCCAACTTCATCACGGCGACCGGTCTGGTCCACGACGTCCTCGACGTCCCGCTGGAGGCGGGCCGCATGGCACTGGAGCGGCTGCTCGGCGCGGGGATCGACGTCGGTCCTGTGGCCGATTCGGGCGGCGACCGGATGCTCTTCTTCACCGCCACCCGGGGCACGCCCGAGGACGAGGACGAGTGGTGGCCCTGTGAACTGGACTGCCACCCCGAGACGATGGACGAGCATCCCGGCTTCCGCTGGCACTGCCGGGGCAGTTACGTCCTCGTACCGCCGGCGAGGCTGCCCGGCGAGCTGTCGATGACCTGGCTGCGCGGCCCCGAGCATCCGCTGCCGGACCCGCTGACGCTGCTGGAGTCGCTGACCGACGCGTGCGCGCGGTACGCGGGCGAGAACCAGGAGCTGGACCCGGTGGCCTGGCCGCTCGGCCGCTGACCACCCGAGCCGGACCGGACCGCCGTCGGACGACGGTCCGCGCTCGCCCGCCTGTGTTCTGCGGGGCGTCCCCCTGCGGGGCGTCCCCCTGCGGGGGGTGTCAGGAGCCTTCGGCCCCTATCACCCCTTGCAGCCTGCTCACCACGTCTATCCGGTCCGCCTCGGCCCCGCCCGGCTTCACCAGCGCCGCCTGGCTCGACACCCACTCCTTGGTGAGAGTGTCCTTCACCTCACCGGTCATCAGCGCCTTCACGTCGGCGCTCACGGTCGGGGTGAAGCCCTCGGCGGCCGTCTGCCGGTCGAAGTACTTGATCGCGAAGAAGACGAGCGCGCCGCCGTCCTTCGTGGCGAGGGCGAGAGGCGCGAAGTCCCCGGTGTCCAGGCGCTGATCGCTGTACTGGATGGTGAGACCGGGCAGCTTGGCGTTCTTCGCGCGGATGTCCCGCCACTCGTCGGTGTGCGGTCCCGGCGCGAAGTGCTCGGGCTCGCCGTCCTTCAAGTACGAGATGTACTCGGCGCCCACGTCTCCGGGGGCGACCGCCGGTGACTCGCTGTCGGCGGGGGCCGGTTCGACGAAGCCGTCCTTGTCGGTCTTGAACTCCGGGAACTCGTCCGGCGTGAGGATCGCGAGATAGGCGACCTCCCACAGCTGGTCGGCGCCGTTGCGTACGAAGACCAGGACCCAGCGGTTGTCGCCGGGGCCGTCGTCCTTGTCGCGGTTGCTGTCGGTGTCGGCGACGAACCAGCGCGGCCAGCCCGCCTTCTTGGGGATGAGGAACTTGGCGTCGGTCAGCTCCAGCGGCTGGTGCCGGTCGTTGCCGTCGGGGTCGGTGATGCTTCTGGCCTTGAGCCCGGCCTGGTTGATCGCGCCCAGCGCACCGGTGACCCGGCCGGCGTCCAGGCCGGGGTCGTACGCCTTGTCGGCCTTGTTGTACGCCTCGGTGAAATCCGCGAGGGCCTGGGCCGCCTCGGACTTCTTCGCACCTGGCAGCACGGCCAGTTCACCGTGGACCGTCATACACCCACTCGCGAGCAGCGACATCACCATCGCGAGTCCCGCTGCCCGAATCGGCCTTCTCATCGGTCGCCTTCTGCTCCGTGACCCCCACTGACCGTCCGAACCCTACCGGTCCGCACCGGCACCACGAGCGGGGTCCCGGTGCGCGGGTGCGGGAAGACCTCGACGGGCTGTCGGTAGACCCGGCTGAGGAGTTGACCGCCGAACACGTCCGCCGGCGGGCCCTCCGCCGCGATCCGTCCCTCGTGCAGGACGGCGGCCCGGTCGGCGTGCGCGGCGGCCAGCCCGAGGTCGTGCAGCACGACGACGACGGCGTCACCGGCCGCCGCGCGGGCCCGGCAGACGCGCAGCACCAACTCCTGGTGGCGCAGGTCGAGTGCGGCGGTCGGCTCGTCGAGCAGGAGCAGCGGGGCGCGCTGGGCGAGCACCCGGGCGAGCGCGACACGGGCGCGTTCGCCGCCGGAGAGGGCGGAGAAGGGGCGCCGGGCGAACTCGCCCACCTCCGTGGCCGCCATCGCCTCGGCCACGGCCGCGTCGTCGTCCTCCTCCGACGCCGTGCCCGCCCAGGGGGCGCGGCCCATCCGGACGACGTCCTCCACGGGGAAGGGGAAGGAGAGCGTGGCCGCCTGCGGCAACACGGCCCGCCGCAGGGCGAGTTCGGGCGCGGACCAGTCATGGGCGGCGCGGCCGGCGATCCGTACGCCACCGCCGGTGGCGGGGTCGGGAGGCAGATCGGCCGCGAGGGCGGCGAGGAGCGTCGACTTGCCGGCCCCGTTCGGCCCGACGAGAGCGAGCACCTCACCGGCGCGTACGACGAGGTCGACCCCGCCGTCGGTACCGCCGAGCACGTCGCGGCCCCCGAGCCGTATCCGCAGGTCCCGTGCCTCGGCCACGACGTCCCCGGGCGCGAAGGGCGCGGGCGATTCCCGGCCCCGTACGGGGAACAGATTCCGCACCACGCGGTGCGCCGCGGCCTTCACGACGGTGCCGGTTCTCATGCCCAACCCCCTTGCCTGCGGCGGGTCCTGCGCAGCAGCAGGAAGAAGAACGGACTGCCGAAGAGAGCTGTCAGGACACCCAGGGGCAGTTCGGCCGGGGCCGCCACCGTGCGGGCCGCCAGGTCGCCCGCCACCAGGACCAGCGCGCCTCCGAGCGCGCTGCCCGGCACCAGGAAGCGGTGGCCGGGGCCGTTCACCATCCGCAGGAGATGCGGGACCAGCAGGCCGACGAAGGTGATGATCCCCGCGACCGCCACGGCGGCGGCCGTCAGGAGTGCCACGACCAGGACCAGGACGATCCGCAGCCGTTCGACATCCACGCCCAGATGCCTGGCCGGCCGTTCGCCCAGCGCGAGGAGGTCCAACTTCCGTGCGTAGAAAGGCGCGACGGCCAGACCGAGGAGCGCGCACGGCAGTACGGCGAGCACCTTGGGCCAGGTCGCCTGGGCCAGCGAGCCGAGCTGCCAGAAGGTGATCTGGCTGATCTGCGCGTTGTCGGCGAAGAAGATGGACAGTCCGATGAGCGCGCCCGAGAAGGCGTTCACCGCGATGCCGGTGAGGATGAGCGTGACCACCTCCGTACGGCCGCCGGAGCGGGACATCGCGTACACGAGGAGCACCGTCACCAGCCCGGAGACGAACGCGCAGACGGTGACCGTCCAGTTGCCGAAGAAGCTCAGGCCGAGCGCGATCGACGCGACGGCGCCGACCGCCGCGCCGGCGGAGATGCCGATGACCCCGGGCTCGGCGAGCGGATTGCCGAACACGCCCTGCATCAGGGCGCCCGCACAGCCCAGCGAGGCGCCGACGAGCAGCGCGAGGACGACGCGCGGCAGCCGGACGTTCCACAGGACGCTCTCGGGGACCCGTTCGAGCGCGGTGCCACCGAGACCGGTCCGGTGCAGGACGGAGGAGAGGACGTCGCCGAGGGGGATGTCGTACGCGCCGAGCCCGGCGGAGAGCAGACAGAGCACGAGCAGCACACCGAGCAGCCCGGCCGTCAACAGCCAGGTTCTCCCGCGCCGCCCGGGCCGCTCCTTCGAAGTGGCCCCGGACGGGGCGGTGTCCGGCGGCCCGGCGGTCACCGTGGGCGTGGCCGTCATGTCACTCGCCGTCCGGGTAGAGCTGCTCGACCAGGGACGCGAGCACCTGGTCCGTACGGGGCCCGTAGTTGAGCAGTACGCCGTCGTCGACGGAGACGAACCGGCGGTCGAGCCCGGCGGGTGTCTCGGCGACGCCCGGGATCTTCACCAGACCGTCGGGACCGCCCACCGATTCAAGTCCCTTGGTCATCAGGAGGATCGCGTCGGGCGCGGCCTTCGCCAGCGCCTCGCTGGTGATCGCGGTGAAGTCCTTGTCCAGGCCGGACTCCTTGCCCGCGTCGACGGCGCCGGCCGCCTCCAGCAGCGAACTCACCCCGGAATCACGGCCGCCCAGCAGATAGACGGACGCCGAGCCACGCAGATAGAGGAAGGCGACGCGCGGCTTCGCGCCGTCGGCGGGTGCCGGGATCCGCTTCTGTACGGCGGCGATCCGTTCGGCCGTACGCGCGCTCAACTCCTCGCCCGCCGCGTCAACGCCCAGCGCGTGCGCCACCGTCGTGATGCGCCTGCCGACGTCGTCCAGGCCCTTCGCGGGCGCCACGACGAGCAGGGGGATCCCGGCGTCCCGTATCTGGTCGACGGCCTCGGCCGGTCCCGTGGTGGTCTCGGCGATGACGAGTGTCGGCTTGAGAGAGAGGACGCTCTCGGCCGAGACGTCGTGCGCGCGGGTCACCACGGGCAGTTCACCGGCCTGTTCGAAGGTGGCGGTGATGTCGCGGGCCACGACGTGCTCGCCGAGCCCGAGGGTGAAGACGATCTCGTTGAGCGAACCGGTGAGGGGGACGAGCCGGTCGGCGGAGGTGACGGTGACCTTCGTGCCGTCGGCGGAGTCCACGGTGACCGGCAGCCGGGGCTCGGGGACGGTGGCCAGCGGCTCGACCCGGTCGGCGGTGGCGGTCGCCCCGGCGCCCTTCGCGGTCCCGCCGCTACCGCTGCTACCGCTTCCGCCGCAGCCGGTGGCGAGCAGGGCGAGGGTCAGCACCGAGATGACTGCGCCCGCCAGGCGTTGAGTGCGCACGGAGTGCACCGTCCCGTCGTTGTGTGGGGTCCTGTTGAGGCGCCCGGGGCGGAAGGGTTCCGAACCGGGCTGGAGATAGCTTAGGTTAGCCTTACCTTGCTTACCAGGTCCGGGGTGTCTCAACCGGGCTTTTTCGGCGTGCCCAGGGCCGCCGTCGTCTCCTACGGAGGAGTGATCTCCATGCTGTCGTCCAGACCGGTGCGCCTTCTCGCCGTCGCGCTTCTCGCCGCGCTCGTCGGGGCTCTGCTCCCGGCGGCCACGGCTCACGCGGCGGACCGCACCGTGCGGGGCGGCAGGCTCGACTGGGGCATCAAGTCCTCCTTCCAGAGCTATGTCACCGGGCCCATCGCGGGCGGCAGTTGGAGCCTGACCAGGGGCGCGGCGACCGTGGGCGGCAGTCAGTTCCGCTTCCACTCCGCCTCGGGGACGTACGACCCCGACAGCGGCGCGCTGAGCGCCGGATTCAGCGGCGGCGTCCGCTTCGTCGGCCACACCAAGCCCGACGGAACGCACGAGCTGGACCTCACCATCAGCCGGCCCACGGTCCGTATCTCCGGCGGCCGGGGCACCCTGCACGCCGACATGACCAGCAAGGCCAAGGGAAGCGGCAAGGTCACCACGTCGTCGCAGGTCCCGCTCGCCACACTCGATCTCGGCGGGATCGACATGAGGGGCGGCGGCAGCCCGGTCGCACTCGGCAACGTCCCCTCGACGCTCACCGCACAGGGCGCCACCGCCTTCGCCGGCTACTACACGGCGGGCACGCCGCTCGATCCGGTCAGCCTCTCCGTGGACGTGGCCGCCGCGAAGAACCCGGCGCAGAAGCCCGCGCCGAAGCCGGGCGAGACGGACAAGGGCACGGACCCGGACAAGGACGGGGCCGAGGACGAGCGGGCGAAGGGCGCTCTGGAGGACGCGGCCGTCGACTGGGGCGTACGCCGTACCTTCCGTGAGTACGTCACCGGCCCCATCGCGGGCGGCCGCTGGACGCTCGACGGCGGGGCCCAGGACGGCGGCGCGCTCTTCCGTTTCCCGAAGGGCAAGGGGACGTACGACGCGAAGAAGCAGACGCTCGACGCCGACTTCGCGGGCAGCGTCTCCTTCACCGGAGACCAGCTGGACCTGACGCTGAGCGGTATCAGCGTCCAGGTGAAGGGCGGGAAGGGCACCCTGGCCGCCGATGTCGCGAGCGAGGGCGAGGCGCCGGCCAAGGCCGTCCCGCTGGTCACCTTTGCCGCCGCGGACCTCACACCGAAGAACGGCCTCGCCGCGCTCACCGAGGCGCCCGCCGCGCTCACCGAGCCCGGGGCCAAGGCTTTCGGCTCCCTCTACAAGGCGGGGACCGCGATGGACCCCGTCTCACTCGCCGTCGCCGTCGACAAGAAGGCGAAGCTGCCCGCGCTCCCCGATCTGGGCAGCGACACCGAGGCATCCGCCGAGCCCAAGTCCGGTACGGCGACCGGCGATTCCACCAAGCCGGCGGAGGCGGACGATGCCGCGTCCGCCTCCACGTCCTCCCAGGCCCTCACCTACGGGGGGATCGGCGCGGGCGTGCTGCTCGCCGCCGCCCTGGCGGTGTACGTCGGCGTACGGCGCCGCGGCGCGACGGCGGGCGGCACCGATGCCGATGCCGACTCTGTCGGCGCCCCGGACACCGGCTCCGGCTCCGGCTCCGGCGGAACCTGACTTCCCCCGGCCCCCCACCCCCCACTCCTTCAGCGCGTTCCCACTCATCGAGGAGAGCCCCGAACATGCCAGCCACCCGTCGTCCCATAGCCCTTGCCGCGGCAGTCGCCACAGTCGTGGCCATCGGCGCCACCGCGCTCGCCGTCCCGGCGTTCGCGTCGGGCAGCGCCCCGGCCGCACCCGCGGCGCCCGGTGCCCCCGCCGCGCCGCAGCTCGACCTGAAGGACGGCAC
Organism: Streptomyces sp. NBC_01716; assembly: GCF_036248275.1. NCBI lineage: Bacteria > Bacillati > Actinomycetota > Actinomycetes > Kitasatosporales > Streptomycetaceae > Streptomyces > Streptomyces sp. NBC_01716. Next base: position 6,396,814 of record NZ_CP109181.1, read on the forward strand.
CCTGGAGTGGGGCTTCAAGGAGTCCTTCCGTAAGTACCTCCTCTCGCCCATCGCCAACGGGAAGATCACGGCCGCCGACGGTGCCACCCAGGCAGCCGGCAACGGGGTGTTCACCTTCACCGACGGCAAGGGCACCTACGACACCGGCACGCACGCCACCGCCACCGCCTTCAAGGGAAGCGTGCACTTCGAGGGTCACCATGGCGTCCTCGACATCAAGTTGAGCGATGTGAAGGTCAACACCGGCCGCGAGACCGGGGAGATCACCGCCGACGTCACCAGCGTGACCGAGGGCGAGTCCGCGACGCAGGAGGACGTGCCGATCGCCGATCTGGACCTGACGGCGGTCCAGCCGGGCCAGGGCGAGAACGGCGCGATGGTCTTCAAGGACATCCCCGCCAAGCTCACGGCCGAAGGCTCGGAGGCGTTCGCGGGCTTCTACGCCGCCGGCGTGCAACTGGACCCGGCGACCCTCTCCGTGACGGCGGCCAAGCCTCCTACGGATGACCCCACGGATGAGCCGACCGATGAGCCGACCGATGAGCCCACCGACGAGCCGACGGATGAGCCGACCGACCAGCCCACGGACGAGCCGACGGACCCGGCGGTCGTGGACGGCGCGATCGTCGACGGCAACCTCGACTGGGGCGTCAAGAAGAGCTTCCGTACGTATGTGACGGGCCCCATCGCCAAGGGCAAGGTCGAACTCGCCGCCGGCGCGACCCAGCCGGGCGAGGCCTACCGCTTCCCCAAGGCCACCGGCTCGTTCGACGCCGACGCGCAGACCCTCTCGGCGAAGTTCAAAGGATCCGTCCGCTTCCTGGGCCACGAGGAGGCGGGCTCGTACATCCTCGACCTCAAGCTCAGCGGTCTGGAGGCCGAGGTCGAGAACGGCAAGGGCACGCTCGTCGCGGACGTCAGCACCAAGGACCGGGAGACCCACGAGGTCTCCACCTTCGAGGACCTGGCCATCGCCACGCTCGACCTGCCCGCCGGTGACCTGGCGGCCGAGGACGGCGTCGTCACGCTGGACGCCGTACCCGCCTCGCTCACCGCGGACGGCACGAAGGCGTTCGGCGGCATGTACCAGGCGGGCGAGGCGCTCGACGCCGTCACCGCGGCCGTCTCCCTCACGGACGACGCCCAGCTTCCGGGCGGTTCGGGTGGCTCGGGCAGTACGGGCGGCAGCGCGGGCGGTACGACCGGCGGCGCCGGCACCACGGGCGGTACCGGCGGCACGGCGGGCGGCGGCACCGTCGGCGGCTCCGCGGGCGGCGTGGGGAATCTCGCGAGCACCGGCTCCGAGGTTCCCACCGGCGCGCTGACCGGCGCGGCGGGCGCGCTCGCCTTCGCGGGCGCCGCCGCCGTCTACGTCGCCCGGCGCCGTAACACCGCCATCGACGAGGTCTGACGGGCGAGTTGAGCCGTCGGACCACGTGCGAGGGACCTTCGAGGGACCTCAAGGGGCAGGGCCGTACCGCGGGAGTCGCGGTACGGCCCTGCCCCGTCGGGCACACCTCGCACGTGATGTTCAACGGCTGATGCTTCAATGCCTGCGTGAATGACATCGCCGACGGCGGCATCGAAGTACTGAGCGTCTTCTGCGGGGGCGACGGGCGGCACGGCAATTCGCTCGGAGTCGTACGGCACGGCCGCGACTACCCGGACGAGGCGTCCCGGCAGGCGCTCGCCGCCGAACTCGGCTTCAGCGAGACCGTGTTCGTGGACGACCCCGAGCGCGGCCATGTGGACATCTACACCCCGGGCGTGCGGCTGCCGTTCGCCGGACACCCGCTCGTGGGCGCCGCGTGGCTGCTCGACCTGGAGCTGGTCAACCCGCCCGTCGGCGAGGTGTGGGTGCGCCAGGACGGCGAGTTCACCTGGATCACGGCGCGCCCCGAATGGGCCCCGCCGCGCACCCTGTGCCGCTACGGGACGGCCGCCGAGGTCGACGCCCTGCCCGCGCCGCCGCCGGGCGAGGGCTGGCTCTACGCGTGGGCGTGGGAGGACGAGTCGGCAGGCCGGGTCAGGGCACGGGCCTTCCCGCGCCGCGACGACGGCATCGTGGAGGACGAGGCGACGGGGGCGGCTGCCCTGCTGCTCACCGCCGAGCTGGGGCGGGCCCTGAACATCAGGCAGGGCCGGGGGTCGCAGATCCTCACTGCCCCCGGTCCTGACGGCTCGATCGAGGTCGGCGGACGCGTCCGCCTGCTCGCGCCGCGCTGAACGCGGTCCCTCGCGTCACCCTCCTCAGAGCCTGTCGGGTGGCCTCTGACCGGGCGTCCACGCCCTGGCACGCACGCTTCCCGCGTTGCCGAAATGCCCAAGTAGCTCCGCTACAAGGGCATCCCGGCGCCTTGGAATCGCACGCACCAGACCGCGTCCGCTATCCGATCGAAGGCCACCCGACAGGCTCTCAGGCGCTGAGGGGGAACTCGCCCTCCAGCTCGTGGAACACGGCACCGTTGAAGTCGAACGCCCGCTTGCACTCCTCGATGACGCGCTGCTTCTCCAGGTCGTCCACCGGGACCGCGTCGAGCAGTTCGCGGTAAGTGCGCTTGAACGCCGCCGGGTTGGCGATCTCGTCGAAGACGTAGAAGCGGACGCCGTCGCCCTTGCGTGCGAAGCCCCAGGTCTTCTCCGCCATGTCGCGGACGACCTGGCCGCCGGAGAGATCTCCGAGATAACGGGTGTAGTGGTGGGCCACATAGCCGCCGGGCCAGGTGCGGGCGCACTCGGTGATCCTCGCCGCGTACGCCGCGGTGGCGGGCAGCGGCTCCAGGCCATCGCGCCAGCCGGCGCCGCGCAGATGCGTCAGGTCGCGCTCCAGGGCGTCGGCGCGCATCAGCTCGGGCCGCAGGAAGGGGCCGGCGACCGGGTCCCCTTCGAGAGCCCCGGCGGCGTCCTCCAGCGCGCGGTACACGAACCAGAGCTGTTCGGTGTAGCGCGTGTACGCCTCCACCCCGAACCGCCGGCCCAGCAGGTCGCTCATGAAGGTCGAGGTGTTCACCTCCGTGTGCTTCTCGTGCGACGCGACACGGATCATCGTCGAGAAGGGTGTCGGGACGGTGGCGGTGGCGTCCAAGGCAGGCCTCCGGGGGCCGAGGGAAGGGGAGAACCAGACCGGGGTCCGGCGGGGCAGCATGGGCGCTTGCCTTCGCCGATCCTCCTACTTAGGCTTACCTAAGTCAACTGGTTCCCGACGTCCTGTCGGTAAAAGTGTTACCCGCCGAGCGCGCGGGGGCCACCCGTCACCGGTGTGGCCCCCGCGCAGCGCGGAGCGGGTCAGGGCGTCCGCTTCACGGCAGGGTCAGGATGTCCGCGCCGGTTTCCGTCACCACGAGCGTGTGCTCGAACTGGGCGGTCCGCCTGCGGTCCTTCGTCACCACGGTCCAGCCGTCGTCCCACATCTCGTACTCGTGGGTGCCCAGCGTGAGCATCGGCTCGATGGTGAAGGTCATGCCGGGCCGCATGACGGTCGTCGCGTGCGGGCTGTCGTAGTGCGGGATGATCAGCCCGGAGTGGAACGACGAGTTGATGCCGTGCCCGGTGAAGTCGCGGACCACGCCGTAACCGAACCGCTTGGCGTACGACTCGATGACGCGGCCGATGACATTGACCTGCCGGCCGGGCCTGACAGCCTTGATGGCCCGGTTCAGTGACTCACGGGTCCGCTCGACCAGCAGCCTGGACTCCTCGTCGACGGCACCGCAGAAGTACGTGGCGTTGTTGTCGCCGTGCACGCCGTTGATGTAGGCGGTGACGTCGAGATTCACGATGTCGCCGTCGCGCAGCACGGTGGAGTCCGGGATGCCGTGGCAGATGACCTCGTTGACCGAGGTGCAGAGCGACTTCGGGAACTCGCGGTAGCCGAGGGTGGAGGGGTACGCCCCGTGGTCGACCATGAAGTCGTGCGCGACCCGGTCGAGTTCGTCGGTGGTGACGCCGGGCGCGATGTGCTTCGCGGCCTCCTCCATCGCCTGGGCGGCGATCCGTCCGGCGATCCGCATCAGCTCGACGGTCTCGTCGCTCTGCACCTCCGGCCCGGTGTACGGGGCCGGCTGAGGTTTGCCGACGTACTCCGGGCGCCGGATCTTCGCGGGAACGGTACGGGCGGGAGAGAGCTCCCCGGGCACGAGGAGTGACTGGCCAGACATACCAGCGAGTCTAACCAGCGTTCAAAAGCCGTCGGTGGGGCAGCATGGCGTTCAGAGGGTTCAGAGGGTTCAGAGGAAGGAGCCGACGATGGCCCTGTTCAAGAAGCGCACGGTGGGTAAGCCGGGCGAGTGGTTCTACTGCCTGGAACACAAACGGGTCGAGGAGGGCCCGGACTGTCCGGCCAAGGACCGCTTCGGCCCGTACGCCTCCAGACAGGAGGCGGAGCGCGCCATGGAGACGGCGGCCGAACGCAACCTCGACTGGGAGACGGACCCCCGCTGGCACGACAAGCAGCAGGACCCGCCCCCGTCCTGACCCCGCTTCTCCGCCGGCCCGTCCGGCGTCAGGCGACCGCCCCTGGCGCCGGGACCTCGGCGGCGACCGCGTCCTGCGCCGCCTCGGCCGCCTCCTGGTGGGCCTTCCGGCGCAGCGCGTCCTCGTCCGTCGCCGAGTCGTACGTCATCAGCTTCGGCAGCACCGCCGCCAGCAGCCCCACGGCCACCACGCACGCCACCCCGCCGCTCCAGACCGCCGGGCGGGTGCCTGTCCAGCCGGCCACCGTGCCCGCGCGGACCTGTCCGAGCTGCGGGCCCACGCTGTACGACAGCAGCTCCAGGCCCGCCAGTCTCCCCCGCAGTTCCTCGGGGATCGTCTGGTTCCAGATCGTCGAACGGCCGAGGCCGCTGAGCATGTCGCCGGCGCCCGCCAGCATCAGGAAGAGCAGGACCAGCCAGATGTTCGGCATCCAGCCCGCGAGGGTCATCGCCAGGCCCCAGCCGCCCGCGCCGAGCACCACCATCAGGCCGTGCCGCCGGATCCTCGACGCCCAGCCGCTGGTCAGGCTGACCAGTACGGAACCGAGCGGGATCGCCCCATACATCAGCCCCAGCGCCCACTCCGCCTCCAGGTCCTCCGCGAGGAACGGGAAGATCGCGAGCGGGTAGGCGAAGAGCATCGCGCTCAGGTCGACCGCGTACGTGCCCAGCAGCACCGGCTTGCTCCACGCGTACCGCGCGCCCTCGGCGATCCCTCGCAGCGACGGCTTGCCCGCCTCCTTGGAAGGCGGCGCGGGCCGCAGCCGCAGACACATCAGTACGGAGGCGACGAACCCGGTCACCGTCAGCGCGTACGCCGTCGCCGTCCCCGAGAACGCCACCACGACACCGGCCACCGCGGGCCCCGCGACCGCCGCGGTCTGCCAGCGCAGCGCGTTGAGCGCGGCGGCGGCCGTCGTCTGGGCATGCGGCACGATCCGCGCGATCAGCGAGTCCAGCGCCGGCCGCTGGATGCCCGCCAGCGCGGAGACACCGGCGGCCACGACGTAGAGCGGCCAGAGGGCCGGCCGGGGCAGCAGCGCGTTGATCAGCAGGACGACGGCGAGCAGCCCGAGGCCCGTCTCGGAGAGCAGGATCAGCCTGCGGCGGTCGACCGCGTCGGCGAGCGCGCCGCCGTACAGCCCGAAGACGATCAGCGGGACCAGCTCGACGGCGCCCATCGCCCCCACCGCGAGAGGCGAGTTGGTGAGGTCCTTGATCTGGAGCGGCAGCGCGATCATGGCCATGGAGCTGCCGAAATATGTCACCAGGCCCTGGATCCACAGGAGTCGGAACTCGCGCAGCGTGCGCAGGGGGGTGAGGTCCGGCAGGATCGCGGACAGCTTTCGGGTCACGAGAGGCCATGCTCTGCCGAGACGGTCACGACGGGCAACTTCTTTAGCCGGCCGTCGACTCCGGCCCCGACTCCGCATCCGACTCCGCCCCCGGCGCGGGCGTCACCAGCGGGCGGGCGGCGGTGACGTCAGCTGGTCGACGAGCCGCGACAGCCGGTCCCGGAAGCGGCGCCTGCCGTGCGCCGCCGGCAGGCTGTTCTCGCCGGCCGCCGCGCTCACCAGGTGCTGCACCATGTCGAGGTCGATGCCCGACCCACCCTCCTCGGAAGCCTCCGGCACCGGCGGGGCGATCGTGAGCGCCTCGTGCGCGAGCCCCACCACCTCGGAGTCCCCGCTCCCCAGCGACAGCACCGTCGCCCCCGCCCGCCGCGCGTCGTGCACCCGCTCCAGCAGCCCGCCGTCCGGCCGCTCCGGTGCCACCATCAGCAGCGTCTCGCCCCGTCCCGCCGCCTGGAGCCTGCCGAGCCCGACGGCCAGATGCGGTGGGTCGCCGGGCCGTACCCGGTGCCGTACGAGCAGCGGCGTCAGCTCCGGACGGCCGGACCACGCCGCCTCGTCCACCAGATGCGCGGCCATGTGCCACGGCTCGTACGCCCGCGTCCCGACCAGCAGCAGTCCGCCCCCGTGCGGCACGACGGAGGACCGCAGGGACGCGGCGAACCGCCTGGTCGCGGCCGGCCACTCCGTACCGGCCAGGACTTCACGGAGCAGGGCGACGCGTACGGCATCCATGGGCCGGGATCCTGCCGCAGCGGCGGGCCCCGCACCGGAGGTCGGCACGGCGTCACCCGAACGTGCCATTCCGGCTGTGCGGGGGCGCGAGAGGGGCCCTTGAGGGTCGCGCCGAGTGGGTCCCACGGCGACAAGTACTGTCAAGGTCATGACTTCTACCGACAGTGGCAGCACGCCGAAGCCCCCCGCCAAGGACCCCTGGGAGCTTCCCGACGTCGCGGACCTGACCGTGGGTGTTCTCGGCGGCACCGGCGACCAGGGGCGCGGCCTCGCCTACCGGCTGGCACGGGCCGGGCAGAAAGTGATCATCGGCTCCCGCGCCGCCGAGCGCGCCGGGACGGCCGCCGCCGAACTCGGCCTCGGCATCGAGGGCGCGGACAACGCGGAGTGCGCGCGCCGCAGCGACATCGTCATCGTCGCTGTGCCGTGGGACGGCCACGCCAAGACGCTGGAATCGCTCAGGGAAGAACTCACGGGCAAGCTCGTCGTCGACTGCGTCAACCCCCTCGGCTTCGACAAGAAGGGCGCCTACGCGCTGACGCCGGAGGAGGGCAGCGCCGCCGAACAGGCCGCAGCCCTGCTGCCCGGCTCACGTGTGACCGGTGCCTTCCACCATCTGTCCGCCGTACTGCTCCTGGACGCCTCGGTCGGGCAGATCGACACCGATGTGATGGTGCTGGGCGAGACGCGGGCCGACACCGACATCGTGCAGGCGCTCGCGGCGCGTATCCCCGGGATGCGGGGGGTGTTCGCGGGGCGGCTGCGCAACGCGCACCAGGTGGAGTCGCTCGTGGCGAACCTGATCTCCGTCAACCGCCGTTACAAGGCGCACGCGGGTCTGCGGGTCACCGACGTCTGAGGGCGGCGAGGCATGGGGGACACTGGACGGGCGCCGTACGCACGTCCTCACGCCCCCGACAGGAGCCGACCTCATGCCCCGCCTCGCCCTCTACGCCCTCGTCGTCTGCCTCCTGGCCGTCACGGCGGCCGTGGTGTCCTTCGTCCAGGGCAGCACCTGGCTCGGCGTCGTCTGGGTGCTGCTGGCCGGGCTGTCCTCGAACATGGCCTGGTACTACCGCCGTAGGACGAGGACAGCCGCCTCGCGCTAGAGCGCGCCCGGCCCTGTCGGCGACACGCCGAAAACGTCTCGCCCGCGGGGGTGGGTTCCGGCGAGGGTGGGCGTACGGAGGGGGAGGCGCACATGGGGGGCAGGAACGTGGGGGAGCTGTCGGCCGACCGGATGGTCGTACCGGACAATGGTGGGGTGCGTTACCGGCTTCTCGGCCCCACCCGGGCACTGCGCCCCGACGGCACCCCGTACGCCGTCGGCGGATCGAGGCTGCGCGCGCTGCTGACGGTGCTGGCGCTGCGGCCCGGCCGGACCGTCCCGGCGGCCACCCTCGTCGAGGAGGTCTGGGACGGCGAAGTGCCCGCGGACGCCGCCGGCGCGCTCCAGGCCCTGGTCAGCAGGCTCCGCCGGGTGCTCGGTGCCGGGGCGGTCGTCTCCGACACCGGTGGGTACCGGCTCCGCGCGGCCCCGGAGGACGTGGACCTGTACCGCTTCGAACGGCTCACCGCCGAGGGCACCAAGGCGCTGGACGCCGGCAGCCACGAACGGGGCGCCGAACTCCTGGACGAGGCCCTGGGACTCTGGCACGGCCCCGCGCTGTCCGACCTGCCCGACCGCAGGGCGGAGTCGGCGCGCTGGGAGGCCCGTCGGCTGGGCGCCCGCAGGGCACGGCTCACGGCGGCGCTCGCCCTCGGCCGGGCGGAGGAGGCGCTCCCGGAGCTGGCGGCGCTCTGCGACGACCACCCCATCGACGAACTGCTCCAGGCCCTGCGCATCCGCGCGCTGCGCGCCGTGGGGCGTACGGCCGAGGCGCTGTCGGCGTACGAGGACGTGCGCCGCGACCTCGCGACGCGGCTCGGCACGGACCCGGGGCCCGAACTGCGCTCGCTGCACAAGGAGTTGCTGAGCCCGGACGAGCACGGGACGGGCGAGAACGCGAACGGCGAGCACGGCAACGGCGACCGCCCGCGCCGTACGCCCCGGACGGAGCCCGCGCCCGCGGTCAACGGCGCCGCGCCCCCTTCGGCCTCCGGCAACCTCCGCGTCCCCCTCACCAGCTTCGTCGGCCGCGACACCGACCTGGACGCCCTGCGGGGAGACCTCCGCGACGCGCGGCTCGTCACCCTGCTCGGGGCCGGCGGCGCCGGGAAGACGCGCCTGTCGCAGGAGGCCGCCGCCGCGGTCGACCCCGGTGGCTGGCCCGACGGGGTGTGGCTCGCCGAACTCGCGCCCGTGGACGACCCCGCGACCGTGCCCGAGGCCGTACTCCTCGCCCTCGGGGCGCGTGAGACCGTGCTGCGCGGCGCCGGGGCCGAGGGGCTGCGGGCCGTCGACCCGGGCTCCAACGACCCCCTCGTACGGCTCGTGGAGCACTGTTCGCGCCGGCGCATGCTGATCCTGCTCGACAACTGCGAGCACGTCGTGGACGCCGCCGCCCGGCTCGCCGAGGAACTGCTCGCCCGCTGCCCCGGCGTGACCGTCCTCGCCACCAGCCGCGAACCGCTCGGCGTGCCCGGCGAGGTCGTACGCCCCGTCGGCCCCCTGCCCGAACCGATGGCGCTGCGGCTGCTCGCAGACCGCGGCGCCGCCGCCCGCCCCGGCTTCCGTACGGACGAGGACCCGGCCGCCGCCGACGAGATCTGCCGCCGGCTCGACGGGCTGCCGCTCGCGATCGAACTGGCCGCCGCCCGGCTGCGGATGCTCACCCCCCGGCAGATCGCCGACCGCCTCGACGACCGCTTCCGCCTGCTGACCGGCGGCAGCCGCACCGTACTGCCCAGACAGCAGACGCTGCGCGCCGTGGTCGACTGGTCGTGGGACCTGCTCGACTCCGCCGAGCGGACCGCGCTGGGCGCCCTGTCCGTCTTCGCGGGCGGCTGCGACCTGGCCGCCGCCGAGGCCGTGTGCGGGCCCGACGCGCTGGAAGTGCTCGGCTCGCTGGTCGACAAGTCGCTCGTGGTCGCCACCCCTGCCCCGGACGGGGCGATGCGCTTCCGGCTGCTGGAGACCGTCCTGGAGTACGCGGGTGAGCGGCTGGACGAGTCCGACGGCCGCGCCGCCGCCGAGCGCCGTCATCTCGTGCACTTCCGGGAGCTGGCCCGGCGCGCCGACCCGAAGCTGCGCGGTGCCGAGCAACTCCGGTGGATCGAGCGGCTCTCGGTCGAGTACGAGAACCTGCGCACCGCGCTGCGGCATGCCGTCGCCGCCGGGGACGAGCACGAGGCGCTCTGTCTGGTGCACTCCCTCGCCTGGTACTGGCACATCCGCGACATGCGCACCGACGCCCGGCACTGGTCGGGCGCCGCCGCCGAACTGGGCCCCGACCCCTTCGATCCACCGGTCTCCCCGGCCCCGCCGATCCACGAACGGTGCACGGACGCGCCGCCGCCGATGGCGCCCGAGCTGCTGCTGGAGGCGCGGCGCGGGACCCGGCTGATCCATCTGGCCAACATGGACCACGACTTCGACGTGTGGACCTCGCCCGACGCGCTGGAGTGGCTGCGCCGCGTCCGTGAGGTGTACCGGCCCGGTCTGCCGCAGACCTGCCGTACACCCGGCTCGCTCTGGTTCTTCTCCATCCTGCTGACGGGGGAGTCCGACCGGCTCCGTGAGGTGACGGACGGGACCGTCGACGCGTGCAGGGAACTCGGCTACGAGTGGGAGCTCGCGTCGGCCCTCCAGGTGCGGGCGAACATCCTCGCCAACCGCACGGAGTGGGTGGGCGACGCGGGCCGGGACGCCGAGGAGAGCCTGGAGATCTTCACCAGGATCGGCGACGCGTGGGGCGCCGCGGAGGCCCTGTCGGCCCGTGCCGAGGCCTTTGAGCGCAGCGGTGAGTTCGAGCGCTCCGCGACCGACTTCCGCGCCGCCATCGACAACGCCCGGCTGCTCGGCGCCGAGTCGCAGATCTCGCTCCTGCGCACGCGCCTCGCGGGCGTGATGATGGAGACGGGCGACGGGGACGAGGCCGAGGCGATGCTGCGCGAGATCCTCGCCCGGACCGAACGGCGGGGCTACGAGGCCGAGCCGGCCGCCCGCCTCTATCTGGCGATGTGGCTCGGCCGCACCGGACGGGCCACCGAGGGCCGCCGTGAACTCGACCTGCTGCTTGAGGACTTCAACCGTTCCAACCTCGCCCTCTTCGAAGGGTTCGTGTTCGGGCTGCTCTCCTGGCTGGAGAATCTCGACGGGCGGTACGCAGAAGCGCTCGACCGGTCACGGCAGGCCCTGGACCGTACGCGCGACCCGATGTCGCGGATGGTCGCCCCGCAGATGCCTGCGGTCCATCTGCTCACCGCGGGCTGGGCGATGGCCGGACTCGGCGGCCCGGAGCGGGTACGCGACGGCGCGCGCCTCGTGGGCGCGTACGAGGCGCACCTGCCGCGGGGCCACTACTCCCACTCGCAGGAGCGCGAGTGCCGGGAGGGGGCCGATGCCATGATCCACGCCGGCGGGCTGGCGGGCGCCGACTACGAGAAGGCGCTCGCCGAGGGCCGAACGCTCTCCCTCGACGAGGCCTTCGAACTCGCCGGCGCCTGAGGCGCCCGTCTCCGTCCCACCGGAGGCCCGGTCTCAGGTCTTCTTGCGGAACTTGGCCACCGCGATCGGCGCCGTCACCACCGTGATCACCGCCGACCAGGCCAGCGTCAGCCACAGGTCGTGCGCGACCGGCCCGCCGATGAACAGCCCGCGCGCCGCGTCGGCCAGATTCGACAGCGGGTTGTAGTCCGTGAAGTTCTGCAGCCAGCCCGGCATCGTGGACGGCGGGGTGAAGATCGAGGAGCCGAACTGGAGCGGCATCAGCACCAGGAAGCCGACCCCCTGCACCGCCTGCGCCGTCTTCACGGTGAGACCGATCAGGATGAAGATCCACATCAGCGACGCACCGAACAGCAGCGAGAGCCCGATCGCGCCCAGCACGTGGAGCGGTGAGGTCTCGACCTCCATACCGAGGATGAAGCCCACGGTCAGCAGGATCGCGAAGGCGACCATCATGCGGCCGACCTCGACCACGATCTTCGCGACCAGGACCGACGACCGGGCGATGGGCATCGTCCGGAACCGGTCCATGACCCCCTTCTGGAAGTCCTCGTTTATCCCGCTGCCCACCGCCATCGAGACGTTGAGCCCCATCATCGCCATCAGGCCGGGGACCAGATAGCTCACGTACTCGGACTGGTTGCCCTTGCCCGCCACGGCCCCGCCGAAGACGAAGACGAACAGCAGCGTGAAGACGATCGGCATCAGCAGGACGTCGAACATCGACTCCGGGTCCTGCTTGATCTGGAGGGCGTTACGGCGCGCGAGGGCGCCGATGTGCCGCAGATTGGCCCGCAGACCGATCCGGCCCTCGTCGGCGGTGGTCCGGACTCTCTGTTCGGTCCGGGGGGACGGCGCGGGCTCCGTCACCTTCGTCGTAGTCGCCGTACTCATGCCGCGGCCCCCTTCAACTGCGCGTCGGTCTCTGTGTCGTCGGACCGCTCGCTCGACTTCTCGCCCGTGATCGCCAGGAACACCTCGTCCAGGCTGGGCAGATGGGTGCCGATGTGCGCGATGTCGAAACCGCGCCCGCCCAGCAGCCCGATGACGGCGGTCAGTTGCTCGTCGGCGAGGATCGGCACGAAGAGCATGCCGTCGTGGATCTGCGATCCCGCGATGCCGTCAAGACCCGTCTCGTTCAACGCCCTGGCCATCTCCGGCAGCCGGGCGGGGTCGCTCGGGCGGATCTCCAGGGTCCGGCCGCCGACCTTCGCCTTCAGCTCGTCGACCTTGCCGCCCGCGACGACCCGGCCGCGGTCGATGACCGTCAGCTCGCTCGCGAGCTGCTCGGCCTCTTCCATGTACTGCGTGGTGAGCAGGACGGTCACGCCGTCGGACACCATCCGCTGGACCTCCGCCCACACCTCGTTACGGGTGCGGGGATCGAGGCCCGTCGTCGGCTCGTCCAGATAGAGCACCGCGGGCTTGCCGATCATCGACGCCGCGAGGTCCAGGCGCCTGCGCATACCGCCGGAGTACTGGAGCACCGGCTTCTTCGCCGCCTCGGTGAGCGAGAACCGCTCCAGCAGCTCGTCGGCGCGCTTACGGGCGGCGGGCCGGGGCAGATCGAGCAGCCGCCCGATCATGTACAGGTTCTCCCAGCCGGCGAGCTTCTCGTCCACCGAGGCGTACTGCCCGGTGAGGCCGATGGTGCGGCGGAGCTGTCGCGGCTGCTTGACGACGTCGTAGCCGGCGACGACGGCCGTGCCCGCGTCGGGCAGGATCAGGGTGGACAAGCAGCGTACGAGGGTGGTCTTCCCGGCGCCGTTGGGGCCGAGGACACCGAGGACCGTGCCTTCACGCACGTCCAGGTCCACCCCGTCCAGCGCCTTGGTCGCACCGTAGTGCTTGACCAGGCCCCGCACTGTGACGGCCGTGGTGCCGTCGGCAGGGATTGTGTCGATTCGCGTCATGCCGACGATCCTGGCATCCGCCACTGACAACGGACCGACAGGCGGCCGACAGCCCGCCGACACGCACGTGTCGGACCTGTCCCGGGAGGACACGCGACGGATGCGCCGCGACCCCGGGAACGCCGACAGCCCGCCGATGGGGGATGTCGGCGGGCTGTCTTGTGTTGCGGCAGTGGCTGCTGTGGTGGGGCTAGTGGAAGGTGTGCTCTTCCTGCGGGAACGTGCCGCCCACGACCTCGTCCGCGAACGCCTTCGCGGCGTCGCCGAGCGTCTGCCGGAGGTTCGCGTACTGCTTGGTGAAGCGTGGCACCTTGCCACCCGTGAGACCCACCATGTCGGTGTACACGAGCACCTGCGCGTCGGTGTCAGGACCGGCGCCGATGCCTATGGTCGGGATGGACAGCGACCGCGTGACCTCGGCGGCGACCTCGGCGGGCACCAGCTCCAGGACCACCGCGAACGCGCCGGCCGCCTGCGCCGACTTGGCGTCGTGCAACAGCCGGTGAGCGGCCTCGTCGCCCCGGCCCTGCACCCGGTAGCCGAGGGTGTTCACCGACTGCGGCGTCAGGCCGAGGTGCGACATGACCGGGATACCGGCCTGGACCAGCAGCTCCGTCTGCGGCAGCGAGCGCGCCCCGCCCTCCAGCTTGACCGCGCCGACCCCGGCGTCCTTGACCAGCCGGGTGGCGCTGCGCAGGGCCTGGACGGGGCCTTCCTGGTACGAGCCGAAGGGGAGGTCACCGACGACCAGCGCGCGCTTGGTGCCCCGTACGACCGCCGCGGAGAGCATCGTCATCTCGTCGAGCGTGACCGGTACCGTGGTCTCGTAGCCCAGATGGACATTGCCCATCGAGTCGCCGACGAGCATGACCGGGATGCCGGCCTCGTCGAAGACGGACGCGGTCATCGCGTCGTAGGCGGTGAGCATGGGCCACTTCTCGCCGCGTCGCTTGGCGGCGGCGATGTCGTGGACGGTGACGCGGCGGGTGCTGGTGCCGCCGTAGAGCGACTTGGTGTCGCCGGAGGGGTTCTGCGCAGCCTCGGAATTCATGGCGTACGGCTCCTTCGTCATCTCGAGGCGCCCTGACGGCGTCCCCGGACCGAGTCCATGGTGGCATCTCCGGACCGTCGACGGGAAGTGGGGTTGCTCCGGCCGGGCCGGTCCGTTGGGTAAAGAATTTACAATACGAGACGGTCTCGTATTGAAATGGGCATACGCTCAGGTCCATGTCCACATCGTCACCCTCGTCCACACCGCCGCCGTCCTCACCGGTATCCGGGCCGGCCGGCGACCACGGCTCGGCACCCCGGGTCCCCGAAGCCATTCACCGCCGCCGCTGGGCCATCCTCGGCGTCCTGATGTTCAGCCTGCTCATCGTGGTGCTGGACAACTCGATCCTGAACGTCGCGGTCAAGACGATCGCGAGCCCCGAGCCCGTCGGCCTCGGCGCCACCCAGAGCGAGCTCGAATGGGCGATCAACTCCTACACCCTCGTCTTCGCCGGCCTCCTCTTCACCTCCGGTCTGCTCGGCGACCGCGTCGGCCGAAAGAAGGTGCTGCTCTTCGGCATCGCCGTCTTCGGCGTCGGCTCCGCCCTCGCCGCGATGTCCGGATCGCCCGGTGAACTCGTCGCGTACCGCGCCCTGATGGGCTTCGGCGCCGCCTTTGTGATGCCGGCCACCCTCGCCGTCCTGATGAACGTCTTCGAGCGTGACGAGCAGCCCAAGGCCATCGGCATATGGGCCGGCAGTGTCGGACTCGGCATAGCCGTCGGGCCCATCACCGGCGGCGTGCTGCTCGAACACTTCTGGTGGGGCTCGATCTTCCTGATCAACGTCCCCGTGGTGGTCGTCGCCCTGATAGCCATGGTGGTGCTGGTCCCGGACTCCAGGGACCCCAGCCCCGGCCGGGTCGACCCGGTGGGCGTACTGCTCTCGATCGTCGGCCTCGTCCTGCTGGTGTACGGGATCATCCGCGCGGGCGAGCTCGCCGACTTCACCGATGCCGGGGTGCTGGCCTCGATCATCGGCGGTCTGGCCGTCCTGACCGCGTTCGTCGTGCACCAGAAGCGCAGCGACCATCCGTCGATCGACATGTCCTACTTCAAGAAGCCCGCGTTCTCGGCCGCTGTCGCCGCCATCGCGCTGGTCTTCTTCGCCCTGATGGGCGTGACCTTCTTCTCGGCCTTCTACCTCCAGAGCGTGCGCGGCTACAGCGCGCTCGACTCCGGCCTGCTGATCCTGCCGCTCGCCGTGGCGCAGATGGTGTTCGCGCCGCGTGCCCGGCTGGTCGTCGAACGGTTCGGCGCCCGCGCGGTCTGCACCGCCGGCATGCTGCTCGTCGCTGTCGGCCTCGCCGCGTTCGCCCTGTTCGACGCGACCACGCCCGTCTGGGTGCTGTGCGTCGTGTTCTTCGTCCAGGGCGCCGGAATGGCCCACATCATGCCGCCGGTGACCGTCGCCGTCATGCAGGCCCTGCCGCGCGAGAAGGCCGGCTCGGGCTCGGCCGTCAACAACACCTTCCGCCAGGTCGGCGGCGCGCTCGGGATCGCCGTACTCGGCTCGCTGCTCTCCACCACCTACCGCGGCGAGATCGAGGGACACCTCGGCGCCGTACCGGCCGCCGCGCGCGACACGGCGGGGGAGTCGATCGAGGCGACCATGGCCGTCGCCGAGAAACTCGGCCCCGCCGGCGGCCAGTTGATCTCCTCGGCGAACGACGCCTTCCTGACCGCCATGCACGTCACAGCCCTCGGTTCGGCCGCCGTCGCGCTGGTCGGCACCGTCGTGGTGGCGCTCTTCATGCCGGGCCGTACGGCTCCGAAGGGACCCGCCCCGAAGAAGCAGGCGGCCGGTCCGCGGGCGGAGCCGCCGGCCGAGCCCGCGTCGGCCCTGCGGGACTGACAGGCGGCCGACCGCGCCCGACCGGTCGCGCGCGGTCGACCCCGTCCGCCGGCGTCGGCGAGAATCGACCGCGTCGCGCGGCGTACGGCGTGGTGGAGCAGGGCGAAAGGTGAGGCGTTGCGAGGGCGAGAACAGGGTGAGGAACGGGAGCCCAGGCGAGGCCGGCCGCGCAGCGAGGCGGCCGAACGCGCCATCATCGAGGCCGTGGTGCGGCTTCTTGAGGAGGGTGAGCCGCTGGCCGGGCTCTCCATCGAGCGCATCGCACGGACGGCGGGCGTCGGCAAGGCGACCATCTACCGGCGCTGGCGCGACAAGGAAGAGCTCTTCGTCGACGTCCTGCGCGACATCGAACCGCCCGAACCCGCCCTGTCGGGCACCTCGGGCCTCGCCGACATCCTCATCATTCTGGAGACCCTGCGCCGCCGGGGTCTCGCCCAGCGCGACTCGACCCTGCTCCACAGCGTCCTCTCGCAGATGAAGAGCCACCCGAAGCTGTGGAACGCCTACCACGCCACCGTCATCGAGCCGCGGCGGGTCGCGATGCGGGCGGCGGTCCGCCGCGCCGTCGCCGCGGGTGAACTCCGCGACGACATCGACGTGGAGCTGATGACCGAACTGATCACCAGCCCCATGCTCGTACGCACCATCCACCGCAGGGACGCGCCGCTGGAGGACGACCTCTCCGAGCGGATCGTCCGGACGCTGCTCGAAGGCCTGCGACCCAGGGAAACCGCCACGGACGCCGTCGGCGGGACGGAGAGCTGAGCGCCCGCCGTGCACCCGCGCCGAACGTGCGTGTTCCGTCACAGCCGCCCGTCGTTCACCCTCGTCCGGAACCCGCCGCCCCTCACCACTCGTCCTTGTGCCCGTACGGCCGTCGTGGGGGAACGGCAGGGAAAGCGCCCGTCATCGCCTAGGGTCGACGGCGGGCGTGCACGGCAAGGCAGCGAGGGCAGGCGGAATGACGCAGGAGTACACGGCTGAGTCCCAGGTGGACGGCGCCGAGGACAACGACCCTCCCACGAGCCGGTTCCGGGCCTTCGTCGACCGTGTACGCGGCGACCGCGGGATCTGGCGGAGGGGTCTCGTCCTCGCGGTGCTGGCCGTCCTGACGGCGCTGCTGATGATCCTGCACGCCCAGGTCCCCAACCGCATCGGCAACTTGGGCAGTCTCATGGAGACGTTCCTGCCGTGGCTGGGGCTGCTCGTCCCCGTGATTCTCGTGGGCGCGCTGGTACGCCGCTCCGCCACCGCGCTGATCGCGCTCCTGCTGCCCGCCGTCGTCTGGGTCAATCTCTTCGGCGGGCTGCTCCTCGACAAGTCGGGCGGCGGCGGCGATCTGACGGTCGCCACGCACAACGTCAACGCGGAGAACACCGACCCGGAGGGAACCGCGCGCGAGGTCGCCGCGTCGGGCGCGGACGTCGTCGCGCTGGAGGAGCTGAAGGCGTCGGCGGTTCCCACGTACGAGAAGGGGCTGGCCGGGACGTACAAGTACCACTCGGTGCAGGGCACGGTGGGCCTCTGGAGCAAGTACCCGGTGACCGGCAGCAGCCCCGTCGACATCGGGATGGGCTGGACCCGCGCGATGCGGGCCACGGTGACGACGCCGAAGGGCGAGGTCGCCGTCTACGTGGCGCACCTGCCGTCCGTACGCGTCAAGCTGCACGCCGGATTCACCGCCAACCAGCGCGACAACAGCGCCGACGCGCTCGGTGAGGCGATCGCGGACGAGGAGATCCGGCGGGTGGTGCTGCTCGGCGACCTCAACGGCACGATGAACGACCGCTCCCTGAACGCCGTGACGTCGCAGATGCGTTCCACCCAGGGCGCCGCCGGTGACGGCTACGGCTTCAGCTGGCCCGCGGCGTTCCCGATGGCGCGGATCGACCAGATCATGGTCAAGGGCGTCGAGCCGCTGTCCTCGTGGACGCTGCCCCGGACGGGCAGCGACCATCTGCCGATCGCCGCCCGTATCGAACTCTGAGCTCCGCCGGGCCTGTTCGGCGCTTCGGCCGTCCAGTCGTCCGGCTGCTCACGGGCTCGGCGATTCCCGCCAGCGGTTGGTGATCGGCAGCCGCCGGTCCTTGCCGAAGCCCTTCGCGGAGATTTTGGTGCCCGGCGGATACTGCCGTCGTTTGTACTCCGCCGTGTCCACCATGCGCAGCGTCTTCGCCACCACCGCCGGGTCGAAACCCGCCGCGACGATCGCGTCCTTGCCCTGGTCGCGGTCGACGTACAGCGCCAGCAGCCGGTCCAGCACGTCGTAGTCCGGCAGCGAGTCCGTGTCGACCTGGCCGGGGCGCAGTTCGGCGCTCGGCGGCTTGGTGATGGAGTTCTCCGGAATGGGCGGGGTCTGGCCGCGCTCATCGGCGGCGCGGTTGCGCCAGCGGGCGAGCCGGAAGACCGTCGTCTTGTAGACGTCCTTGATCGGGCCGTACGCGCCGACGGAGTCGCCGTACAGCGTCGAATACCCCACCGCCAGCTCGGACTTGTTCCCCGGCGCGAGGACGATCTGGCCCTCCTGGTTGGACAGCGCCATCAGCATCGTGCCGCGCAGCCGCGACTGGAGGTTCTCCTCGGCGAGTCCGGTCAGGCCGAGCGAGTCCATGTACGCGTCGAACATCGGCTCGATGGGAACGGTGCGGAAGTTCAGCCCCGTACGGCGTGCCAGTTCGGCCGCGTCACCGCGCGAGTGGTCCGAGGAGTACTTCGACGGCATGGAGACGCCGTAGACGTTCTCCGCGCCGAGCGAGTCGCAGGCGATCGCGGCGACGAGGGCCGAGTCGATGCCGCCGGAGAGGCCGATCAGGACGGACCTGAAGCCGTTCTTCGCCGCGTACGCGCGCAGGCCCACCACCAGGGCGGAGTAGACCTCCTCGTCGTCGTCCAGCCGGTCCGCGTAACCGCCGGCCAGCTCCGGCTCGTAGGCGGCGACGGGCTCCTCGGAGAGGACGACATGGTCGACGCGCAGCCCGTCGTCCACGATGCCGGCCGGCGGTTCGGCGGCGGCCGCCGGCAGATCGAGGTCGAGCACCACACAGCCCTCGGAGAACTGCGGTGCGCGCGCGACGACTTCGCCGTCCTTGTCGACGACGATCGAGTCACCGTCGAAGACGAGCTCGTCCTGGCCGCCGATCATCGCCAGATACGCGGTGGTGCACCCGGCCTCCTGGGCGCGCTTGCGTACGAGTTCGAGCCGGGTGTCGTCCTTGGCCTGCTCGTAGGGCGAGGCGTTGATCGAGAGCAGCAGACCGGCCCCGGCGGACCGGGTGGCCGGGACCCGGCCGCCGTCCTGCCAGAGGTCCTCGCAGATCGCGAGGGCGACGTCGATGCCGCGCACCCGTACGACGGGCATGGTGTCGCCGGGCACGAAGTAGCGGTACTCGTCGAAGACGCCGTAGTTCGGCAGATGGTGCTTGGCGAACGACAGCGCCACCCCGCCCCGGTGCAGCACGGCGGCGGCGTTCTGCGGCGAGCCCGCCGGCCGGCCGATCCGCGGCCGGTCCCGCTCGGACCGGTCGAGATAGCCCAGCACGACGGGCAGCTCGCCGAAGCCCTCGTCGGCGAGCCGCGCGGCGAGCGCGCGCAGCGCGTCGCGGGACGCCTCGACGAAGGACGACCGCAGGGCCAGGTCCTCGACGGGGTAGCCGGTGAGCACCATCTCGGGGAACGCGACGAGATGCGCGCCCTGCTCGGCGGAGTGCCGGGTCCAGTGCACGATCGCCTCGGCGTTTCCGGCGAGATCGCCGACAGTCGAGTCGATCTGATTCAGAGCGAGACGTAGTTGAGGCACGCGTCCACTGTAATCGTCTCTCTGACGCGATGGGGTGGCGGGGCAGGATCCGGCCGACAGAACCCACGCACGGGCCGTGTGTGAGCCGCGCCACGGGGCAGCGGCCCGCACACGCGCCCGGTGCCTGTGAGGCTGCTCAGCCGGCCGCGTAGACCTGCTCGGCCCACGTGGCGATCTGCTCCTCGCTCAGGTGCTGCGCCAGATCCGCCTCGCTGATCATGCCGACGAGGCGCTTGTTCTCGATCACGGGCAGCCGGCGGATCTGGTGCTCCTGCATCTCTTCGAGCACGTCGTCCACCTCCGCGTCCGCGTCGATCCAGCGCGGTGTGCCGTTCGCCATCTCGGCCGCGGTGGTCTTCGCCGGGTCGTGGCCCTGCGCCACACAGCCCACGACGATGTCGCGGTCGGTCAGGATGCCCGTCAGCCGCTCGTCGACGTCCGCGATGGGCAGCGCGCCCACGTCCAGGTCCCGCATGAGCTGCGCGGCCCGGTCCAGGGTCTCGTGCGAGGGGATCCAGTCGGCGCCGGGATGCATGATGTCTCTGGCGTTGGTCATGGGGTTCGTCCCTCCTGAATGCCGTCCTTCCCGAGCGCACCCATCGTCATGGGGCCGTACGGGTGTACGCGACCGCAGTCACCCGAACGGGTGAATCGTGGGTCCGGCGGGGCCGAGCGCGCACCGCCCGAACGGCGCCGCCCCCGCCCACGGAGATGATCTCCACGGACGGGGGCGGCGGTGCGCCTCGTACCTCGCGCGTCACGTCGTACGTCAGGTGCGCGGCTTCGCGCCCCGGGCCTCCAAGAGGTCGGCCATCAGGCCCAGTTCGGACTGCTGGGCCGCCACCATGCCCTTGGCCAAGGCCTTCTCCGTGTCGACCGTGCACAGATCGGCGCAGCCCTGGGCCATCGTGACGCCGCCCTTGTGGTGGTCGGTCATCAACTGGAGGTACAGGATCTCGGCCTGCTCGCCCTTGGCGGTCCGGAGCGTCTCCAGCTCCGTCTTCGTCGCCATGCCGGGCATCAGGGAGCCGTCACGGACCTCGTGGCCGCCGTGGTCCATGCCCTCCATGCCGGCCATGTCGTCCGTACCCGCGTGCTCGCCCCGCTCCATCCAGGCCATCGGCTTCTGGTCCGTGGCGACCTTCGGCAGCTTCCACATGTCGAGCCAGCCCAGCAGCATGCCGCGCTGGTTCGCCTGGGTGTTGGCGATGTCGTACGCGAGGCGGCGCACCTCCTCGTCGTCCGTGCTGTCCCGCACCAGGAACGACATCTCCACCGCCTGCTGGTGGTGGACCGCCATGTCACGCGCGAATCCCGCCTCCGCCGATTCCGCCGTGGGCGTGGCAGCCGCGCGGGGCGAGTCGTCGCTGCCCGCGGAGGCGACCGTGGCCGCCCCAGCGAACAGCAGGGCGAGGACGACCGCGGTGATGGCGGCCCAGCTCGTGCGCGTCACTGGGCACCCATTCCACCGGTGCACGCGGCGCCCGGCTCAGGCGTCTGCGGGCCCTGCACGTACTTCGCGAGGAACTGGTCGACCCGCGGGTCCTTCGCGCTGTCGACGGTGACCTGCTTGCCCCACGCGGTCAGCATGATCGCGCCGGCCTGCTCCTTGACGGGGCTCATCAGCGAGTACTGCGTCTTGCCCACGAGGTCGCCGAGCGCCTTCACGTCGCCCTCGGGCGCCTTGTCGTTGTACGTGATCCAGACCGCGCCGTGCTCCAGCGAGTGCACCGCGTTGACGTCCGGCACCGGCTCCTTGTAGACGTCGCCCGCGCAGTTCATCCAGACCTGGTTGTGGTTGCCGCCGACGGGCGGCGTCTGCGGGTACTTGACCGCCTCGGCGACATGGTCGCGGCCCAGCTTCTCGGCGTCCCAGGACTTCTCGCCCGTCACGGGCTCGGCCGCGGCCTGCTCCTGCTTCTTCTTGTCGTCGGACTCTTTGTTCAGCACGAACGCGCCGAAGCCGACGAGCGCCGCGACGACGACCGCGCTCGCGGTGATCGTGATGATGCGGTTGCGGCGCTCACGGATGCGCTCCGCGCGGCGCATCTGCTCTATTCGGGCCTTGCGCTCGGTGCTCTGGGTCTTGGACTTGGAAGCCATGGTGTCTGTTCGTCCTTCTCGGAAACCTGCGGAACGGGGGTGGGGGAGTTACGGGCACCCGGTGGGGGCGCGGGCCCGGCTACGTCCGCAGTACCTGAAGGACGTGGAGGTCCGGCGCGCGGGGAAGCGCTCCGGACCGGGACACCTGGCCGGTGCTTGGCGGGAGTGCGAGACGCGCGGGGCTCACGTCGCCGGTGCCGAGCGGGTCGGCGGGGTGCGGCGCGGTGAGCACGGCCGGACTCAAGTGCGGGAGGAAGCGGCAGCCGCCGGGGTCGTACGGGCAGGTGTACTCGGGGGGCGCGGCGGGCCGGGCGGCCGTGCCCTCCACCTCCGTACGGAGGGTGATGCCGGTGCGAGCGATGCCCGCGGCCGTGTCCGCCGCCGCTTCCGCCGTCGGCGACGAGGAGGCCGAGTGGTGCGTGTCGACGGGGGTCAGACAGAAGTAGAGCGCGGCGAGCAGCGTCGCCACGGCGCTGAGCAAGGCCGTGGGACGCGCGTGACGTATGCGCTGTCGTCCCCCCATGGGCGCAGATCGTAGTCCGTACAGGTGGCCGAGCAGGAGTGCGCAGGGGGTACCAAGTCCGGAACGTGCCGTGGGGCGGCGTCCCCCGGTCGTACGGGAGGGGCCTGCCGGGGCTCCGGCGCGGTACAAAGAGGTTATGGCCGACCCTCCGGAACCTTCGCCGAGCGAGCCCGACGTCGACGCCGTGACCCGGGCGGTCCTGATCGCCTCACGGCTGCTCGTCGCGGTGTCCGTCCGTTCCCTGACCGCTGTCGAGGGCCGGGTCACCCTGCCGCAGTTCCGGCTCCTGAAGGTGCTCTCCGCGTACGGCGGCGCGAACCTGGTGTCGCTCGCAGACCGGCTCGGGGTGAACCCCTCCACCGCGATGCGGATGGTCGACCGGCTCATCGCCGCCGGGCTCGCCGAGCGCGGGGTCAATCCCGGCAACCGGCGCGAGACGGTGCTGCGGCTCACGGACGAGGGCCGGACGCTCGTTTCGGACGTCTCGGCGGCGCGCAGGCGGGAGATCACGGCGATCGTCGAGCGGCTGGCCCCGGAGCAGCGTACGGCGCTCGTGGAGGCCCTCACGGCCTTCACCGAGGCGGGCGGGGAGCGGCCCATGCCGGGCGACGACGGGGAGCCGTACCCGCTGGGCTGGTCGGACACGGCGGCTCCGCTGCACTGAGGCGCGTCCCTACCCGGCCCCGGGCGCGCGAGCTACGGGGCGCGTGTCTGACAATGCTTTAGTACGCCGGTGTGCAACCTTCCGGAAATCCTGTGGTGTCATGCTCGGGTGCCCCGGTGTACTCGGCAGCGTGGGAGCAGGCGGCCTGACCGGCAAGGATGGGTAGGACAGCAGACATGGACAAGCAGCAGGAATTCGTCCTCCGGACCCTCGAGGAACGGGACATCCGCTTCGTACGCCTGTGGTTCACCGATGTGCTCGGCTTCCTCAAGTCGGTCGCCGTCGCCCCCGCCGAGTTGGAGCAGGCCTTTGACGAAGGCATCGGCTTCGACGGCTCGGCGATCGAGGGCTTCGCGCGGGTGTACGAGTCGGACATGATCGCCAAGCCCGATCCCGGCACCTTCCAGATCCTGCCGTGGCGCGCGGAGGCCCCGGGCACCGCGCGGATGTTCTGCGACATCCTGATGCCCGACGGCTCACCGTCGTTCGCGGATCCCCGCTACGTCCTGAAGAGGATCCTCGCCAAGACCTCGGACCTCGGCTTCACCTTCTACACCCACCCCGAGATCGAGTTCTTCCTCCTCAAGGACAAGCCGGTCGACGGCACCCGCCCGACCCCCGCCGACAGCTCCGGCTACTTCGACCACACCCCGCAGAACGTGGGCATGGACTTCCGCCGCCAGGCGATCACCATGCTCGAATCCATGGGCATCTCCGTGGAGTTCAGCCACCACGAGGGCGCTCCCGGCCAGCAGGAGATCGACCTGCGGTACGCCGACGCGCTCTCCACCGCCGACAACGTCATGACCTTCCGCCTGGTCATGAAGCAGGTCGCGCTGGAGCAGGGCGTCCAGGCGTCCTTCATGCCGAAGCCGTTCAGCGAGTACCCGGGCTCCGGCATGCACACCCACCTCTCCCTCTTCGAGGGAGACCGCAACGCGTTCTACGAGTCCGGCGCTGAGTACCAGCTCTCCAAGGTCGGCCGGTCCTTCATCGCCGGACTGCTCAAGCACGCCGCCGAGATCTCGGCCGTCACCAACCAGTGGGTCAACTCCTACAAGCGCATCTGGGGCGGCTCCACCCGCACGGCGGGCTCGGGCGGCGAGGCCCCCTCCTACATCTGCTGGGGCCACAACAACCGCTCCGCCCTGATCCGCGTCCCGATGTACAAGCCCGGCAAGACCGGCTCCGCGCGCGTGGAGGTCCGCTCCATCGACTCCGGCGCGAACCCCTACCTGACGTACGCGGTCCTCCTCGCCGCCGGCCTCAAGGGCATCGAGGAGGGCTACGAACTCCCGGCGGGCGCGGACGACGACGTATGGGCGCTGTCCGACTCGGAGCGCCGCGCGATGGGCATCGAGCCGCTGCCGCAGAACCTGGGCGAGGCGATCTCGCTGATGGAGCGGAGCGAACTGGTCGCGGAGACGCTGGGCGAGCACGTCTTCGACTTCTTCCTGCGCAACAAGAAGCGCGAGTGGGAGGAGTACCGCTCCGAGGTCACCGCCTTCGAGCTGAAGAACCTGCTGCCGGTGCTGTAGCCGTCCCTCAGCGGGCGACCGACATCGCGAACGGCACCGGGCCCCACGCGCGGACCAGACTCCCCACCAGGAGCAGGAACGCCTCCGGGGCCCGTGCCGTGCGCAGGTCGCCGAGGTCGACGATCCACTCCGGGGGCCACCCCAGGTCGGTCAGCAGCGCGCCGACCGTCTTCCTGGCCCCGGGGTCGTCGCCGGACAGGAACGCCGACGGTGGGGTCGCGAGGGTGCGCGGGGCGGCCATCAGCGACACGTGCACCGTGTTGAGGGTCTTCACCACGCGTACGGCGGGCAGCGCCCGCTGGATCTCCTCGGCGAGACTCCCGCCGGGGTACGGGGTGGCCGAAGCGAAGCCCTGTGCGTCCGTCTCGACCGCGTTCGCGACGTCGACGAGGACCTTGCCCGCGAGGTGGGGCGCGAGGGCCGTGAGGACGTCCAAGGAGGCCGTGCCGGGCAGGGCGTTGACCACGAGGTCGGCCGCCCGTGCCGCGTCCGGCAGACCGGTGACGTGTACGCCCGGCAGGGGCCGCTCGGCGGCGGTCCGCCCGGGGTCGCGGGAGCCCACGACGATCGTGTGGCCGGCGTCGCTCCAGGGACCCGCGAGGGCCCGTGCGACGCTGCCTGAGCCGAGGACGGCGATGGTGGTCATGGTGGATCCGCTCCCTGATCGGTGGTGATCGTGCCGCTCACGACCGAAATTAGGCGGCGCTACCGTGGGGCGGGAGTACGCACTTCAAAGTGCCCAGGGCACGCGGAGGAGAGCCATGACGACCCGTACCGCCGCCGAGCGGCGGGCCGACGCCCGGACCTCGCATCTGACCCGGGTCGCCGACTGCCCGACCAACCGGCTGCTGGAGCGCATCGGTGAGAAGTGGGTCTCGCTGGTCCTCAAGGAACTGGCCGGCGGACCGCGCCGGTACGGCGACCTCGCCCGTACGATCGCGAGCGCCAGCCCCAAGATGCTGACGCAGACGCTGCGCAGGCTCGAACGCGACGGCCTGCTCTCGCGCACCGTCACCCCGGCCGTGCCGGTCCGGGTGGAGTACGCGCTCACGCCGCTGGGGCAGAGCCTGATGCCGGTGCTGTACGCCCTGTCGGGCTGGGCCGAGCGGAACATCGAACAGGTCGAGGCCGCACGGGAGTCGTACGACGTGGCTCAGCGCAGCAGTAGTTGAAGGCCGCCCAGCACCGTCGCGCCGATCACCAGCCGCTCGAAGACCCGTTGGTCGATACGGTCCACGCACAGCTTCCCGACGAGGGCGCCGGGCAGAACGAAGAACACCAGCAGCGCGTCCAGCGTCAGCGAGTCTCGGTCGATCAGGCCGAGGCCCGCGCTGAAGGGCACCTTGGTGGTGTTGACGATCAGGAAGAACCACGCGGACGTCCCCAGGAAGCCGAGCTTCCGGAAGCCCGCCGACAGCAGGTACAGCGACATGACGGGCCCGCCCGCGTTGGCGACCATCGTCGTGAACCCGCCGAGCACCCCGTACGAGCGCGCCTTGACGCGCCCCTTGAGCGACGCCGAGTCCTGCGGGGTGTCCTCCTCCGGCGCGTAACGGCGCCGCCACATGGTGACGCCCGCCATCAGCAGGAGGATCGAGCCGATGGACACGCGTACGGCTCCGTCGTCGGCCCACAGCATGAAGACGGTCCCGACCACCACACCGGCGGCGACGGCCGGGAAGAGCCGCCACAGCGTCGGCCAGTGCGCGTGCCTGCGGTAGGTGAGCACGGCGATGGTGTCGCCCACGATGAGGATCGGCAGAAGCACCCCGGTCGACTCACGGGCCGGCAGCACGGCGGCGAACACGGCGAGGCTGACCGTGTTGGCGCCGCTGACCGCCGTCTTGGAGAAGCCGACGAGCGCGGCGGCGGCGGCGAGCGCGACGAATTCCCAGATGCTGATCGTGTCCATGGCGATAACCCATGCTACGACCACGTGTCCAGGCCACCTCGGGCGAGCCGGGCCCCGCACCGCCGCTGCCGGGCGGGCACGACTCCCGCCCGCGCCCGCCGGCCGTCAGGTGAACTGCCAGCGGGTCTGGCTGTACGGGGACTTGGCGAAGCCGAAGGCCGTGCGGGGGGTGACTCCGAACACCAGGGCCGGGCCGCCCGCGCCCACGAACGCGCCGTCCTTCACGTCGAAGTGCCAGACCGAGCCGTACTTCCGCTCCCACAGCGCCGCCAGTTCGCGCAGCCGCGCGTCGTCCGTCTCCGGGACCGCCTCGCCCTCGACCACCAGGTCGTGGCCCTCGTTGAGCGTGTTCGTGCCGGTGGTGAGGACGACCTCGCGGTTCTGCTGGAGGTTCATGACCTTCCGCTCCCGGTCTCCCGAGCTGAAGTACAGCGCGTCCCGTGACCAGACCGTCAGCAGCGGGGTGACATGCGGGCGGCCGTCGGGGCGTACGGTCGAGAGCCAGAAGATCTCGGCCTCCGTCAGCCGGGCCACCGCGTCGGCCCAGTCCTCCACGACGGCCGTCGGGTGGCTGTAGCGGTGGTCCAGGTGTGTGCTGGCCGGTTCCTTGTGCGCCATGGCGCGGTCCCTTCGGGTGAGGTCCTGTACGGCGGCGAGCGGGAGTACGCTCACGAGCCTTCCGTAAGTGATGACCGGCCGCGACACCAGGACTCATCGCCGGACCGGCACACCGGCCCCGTGCGAGTGACTCAGTACTAGGCCCTGTCCGGCGGATCTTCGCGGGCCCGGAACGCCCGGCACGGCACCTCGCCGCGTTGTCGGAGTCGTCCAAGTACGTCCAGTACGAGCACGATCCTCCGTCTTGCGATGCACCGCACCAGCCGCCCCGGGCCGATCCGCGCAGATCCGCCGGACAGGGCCTAGGCTCGGGCCCGGACCTCGGGCGGACAGACGAAAGGCCGGATGACGGTGCAGGGACGCAGGAGCAGTACGTTCACCCGCCTGCTCCGGCACGGCTTCACCGACCCGTCCGCCGCCGAGGATCTGCTCGCCGTCCCCGAGATGGCCGCCGTACGCGGCGACTCCGTCCTCCTCGACGCGCTCGGCTCCACCGCCGACCCCGATCTGGCGCTGCGCGGCCTCGTCCGGCTGGCCGAGGCGCACGACAGCGACGACCGGCAGGTCCTGCTGGACACCCTGATCGCCGCGAAGCCGCTGCGGGACAGGCTGCTGGGCGTCCTCGGGGCGTCCGAGGCGCTCGGTGACCATCTGGCCAGGCACCCCGCCGACTGGCGGGTCCTCGTCACGTACGAGTCGACCGATCTGCACCCCGGCGTCGCCGAGTTCGAGACCGGGCTGGCCGACGCCAACGACGTCGACTCGCTGCGCGTCGCCTACCGCCGCTGTCTGCTCGCCCTCGCCGCCCGCGACGTCTGCGGCACGACCGACGTCGCGCAGACCGCCGCCGAACTCGCCGACCTCGCGACCGCCACGCTCCGCGCCGCGCTCGCCATCGCCCGCACCTCCGCCCCCGAGGACGCGGCCCAGTGCCGCCTCGCGGTCGTGGCGCTCGGCAAGTGCGGCGGCCAGGAGCTGAACTACGTCTCCGACGTCGACGTCATCTTCGTCGGCGAGCCCGCCCACACCCTGGTGGCCGACCATCTGGCGGGCGAGGACACCGGTGACACGTCGAAGACCGAGGCCAAGGCCATCCAGGCGGCCACCCGGCTCGCCGCCCACATGATGCGGATCTGCTCCGAGACGACCGCCGAGGGCACCATCTGGCCCGTCGACGCGAATCTGCGCCCCGAGGGCCGCAACGGCCCGCTCGTACGCACCCTCTCCAGCCATCTCGCCTACTACCAGCGCTGGGCCAAGACCTGGGAGTTCCAGGCGCTGCTCAAGGCCCGCGCCGTGGCCGGCGATCTCGCCCTCGGCAGGGACTACGTGGACGCCGTCTCGCCCATGGTCTGGCAGGCCGCCGACCGGGAGAACTTCGTCCCCGACGTACAGAAGATGCGCCGCCGGGTCGTCGACAACATCCCCGTGGGCCAGGTCGACCGTGAGCTGAAGCTCGGCCCCGGGGGGCTGCGGGACGTCGAATTCGCCGTCCAGCTCCTCCAGTTGGTGCACGGCCGCAGCGACGCCTCGCTGCGCAGCGGCAGCACGCTCGTCGCCCTGCGGGCCCTCGCAGCCGGTGGCTACGTCGGCAGGACCGACGCGGCGCAGCTCGACGAGGCGTACCGCTTCCTGCGCTCCATGGAGCACCACATCCAGCTGTTCCGGCTGCGCCGTACACATCTGGTGCCCGACGACGAGGCCGATCTGCGCCGGCTGGGCCGCACCCTCGGGCTGCGGACCGAACCGGTCGGCGAGCTCAACAGGGCCTGGAAACGGCACGCTTCGATGGTGCGGCGGCTGCACGAGAAGCTCTTCTACCGGCCGCTGCTCGACGCCGTGGCCCAGCTCGCCCCCGGCGAGATCAGGCTCAGTACGAAGGCGGCCGGCCAGCGCCTGGGAGCCCTCGGCTACGCGGACCCGGTGTCCGCGCTGCGGCATCTGGAGGCGCTGTCGTCCGGCGTGAGCCGTAAGGCCGCCATCCAACGGACCCTGCTGCCCGTGCTGTTGGGCTGGTTCGCGGACTCCGCCGACCCGGACGCCGGACTGCTCGGCTTCCGCAAGGTCTCCGACGCGCTCGGCAAGACCCCCTGGTATCTGCGGCTCCTGCGTGACGAGGGAGCCGCCGCCGAGAACCTCGCCCGGGTGCTGTCCGCCGGACGCCTCGCCCCCGACCTGCTGCTGCGCGCCCCGGAGGCGGTCGCCATCCTCGGCGACCCGAACGGACTCAGGCCCCGCGGCCGGGACCATCTGGAGCAGGAGATCCTGGCCGCCGTCGGCCGCGCCGAGACCGCCGAGATCGCCGTCGCCGTCACCCGCGGGGTCCGCCGCCGCGAGCTGTTCCGGACCGCCGCCGCCGACATCATCGGCTCCTACGGCACCGAGGAGAGCCCCGCGGAGGAGGACCCCGGCGCGCTCGTCGACCGGGTCGGCAACGCCGTCACCGACCTCAACTCCGCCACCCTGTCGGGGGCGTTGCGCGCCGCCGTGCGCCAGACATGGGGCGACACCCTGCCCGCCAGGTTCGCGGTCATCGGCATGGGCCGCTTCGGCGGCCACGAGCAGGGCTACGGCTCCGACGCCGACGTCCTGTTCGTGTACGAGCCGCGCGAGGGCGTCAGCCACCACGAGGCGTCACGCGCCGCCGGTACCGTCATCTCCGAGATGCGCAGGCTTCTCCAGCTGCCCGCGTCCGACCCGCCGTTGATGATCGACGCCGATCTGCGCCCGGAGGGCAAGAGCGGCCCGCTGGCGCGCACCCTCGCCTCCTACGCCGCCTACTACCGCCGCTGGTCGCTGGGCTGGGAGAGCCAGGCGCTGCTGCGCGCCGAGCCGATGGCGGGGGACGCGGAACTGGGCCGCGAGTTCATCGAGCTCATCGACCCGCTGCGCTATCCCGCCAACGGTCTGAGCGAGGCCGCCGTACGCGAGATCCGCCGGCTCAAGGCGCGGATGGAGTCGGAGCGGCTGCCGCGCGGCGCCGACCCCAACCTGCACACCAAGCTGGGCCGGGGCGGTCTTTCGGACGTCGAGTGGACGGTGCAGCTGATCCAGATGCGGCACGCCCGGGAGGTGCCCGGCCTGCGTACGACCCGTACGCGCGAGGCGCTGGCCGCCGCGCGGAGCGCGGGCCTGATCTCCGAGGAGCACGCCCAGGTCCTCGACGAGGCCTGGGTGCTGGCGACCCGGGTGCGCAACGGTGTGATGCTCGTACGGGGCAGGGCGGGCGACACCTTCCCGTCGGCTGGCCGTGAACTGGCCGCCATGGGGCGGTACTTGGGCTACGGCCCCGGGTCGATGGCGCCCGGCCCCTCCCCGTACAACGGGCACACCGGCGACATGATCGACGATTATCTGCGGACCACCCGCCGGGCTCGCGCGGTGATGGACGAGCTGTTCTACGGAGCGGTCTGAGTCGTCTGTGTGGTCGGTGCGGAGGGCCCGCCCTGTGGCGGAGGGCCGTGCGGGCTGGACGGCGCGCGCCGCGGGGACGGCGGGGTCCTGGCGGCCTGTCCGGTCCTGGGGATCTGGGCGGGCGGGGCGGGCTGCGCCGTGGTGGCCGCCTGCCCGGCGGGCTCCTGCGCGGACCCCGTGCCCGGCTGAGTCCGCGGGCCGGCACCCGGTCGTCGGAGCCACCGCCGCCGTTCCGGACGCACGTCGTCCTCGATCAGCCGCGGCAGCTGGTGAGGGAGCGCCCGGAACCAGACGTAACTGACGCCGAAGCCGAACGCCAGGCAGATCATGCCGCCCACCGCGTCCAGCCAGAAGTGGTTCGCGGTGGCGACGATCACGATCAGCGTCGCCGTCGGGTAGAGCAGTCCGAGGATCTTCACCCATGGCGTCCTGGCCAGGGCGAAAATGGTCAGCCCGCACCAGAGCGACCAGCCGATGTGCATCGACGGCATCGCCGCGAACTGGTTGGACACGTTCTTGAAGTTGCCCGAGGCCATCGAGCCCCAGGTCTCGTGGACCTGCACCGTGTCGATGAAATTCTGCCCGTTCATCAACCGGGGCGGCGCGAGCGGATACAGATAGTAACCGACCAGGGCCGCGCCTGTAGTCGCGAAGAGGACGAGCCGACTGGCCGCGTAACGGCCCGGATGACTGCGGTAGAGCCAGACCAGCACGGCGATCGTGACGATGAAATGGAGCGTCGCGTAGTAGTAGTTCATCGCGACGACAAGCCATGTCACCGAATTCACGGCATGGTTGACGCTCTCCTCGAAGGCGAGACCCATTGAACGCTCTACGTCCCAGATCCAGTCCGCGTTGTGCAGGGCCTGGGCCTTCTGCTCGGGCGCCGCGTTACGGACCAGTGAGTACGTCCAGTAACTCACCGCGATCAGCAGGATTTCGAACCAGAGGCGAGGGTGCCGGGGCGACCTCATCCGGCGCAGCCGGCCCGACCGGGACCCCGGGCCGGACGCGTCGGCCGTCGCACCCGCGGGGGGTGTCGGCGGGGCCGTCGTGCCTTCCGGAATCTTCACGGTCGTTTCACCCATGGAGAGAGAGTCTGCCAGATTTCCGCCTTCGACCGATCATCCCTCGGGTGGGTCCTGAACGCACGCGCTACGCCTTGGGGACGACTCCGAGACCCCTACTCAGGGCCGGTTTCCCTGGGGGATCACCCCACGGGGCCCGGCGCCGGACCGGAGGCGGTTGAACCGCGAACGACCAGTTCCGGCATGAAGACGAACTCGCTGTGCGGAGCCGGTGTCCCCCCGATCTCCTCCAGGAGCGTACGGACCGCGGCCTGGCCCATCGAAGGCACCGGCTTGCGGATGGTGGTGAGCGGCGGATCCGTGAACGCTATGAGCGGCGAATCGTCGAAACCGACGACGGACACCTCGCGCGGCACGTCCTTGCCGAGCTGTCTTGCGGCGCGGATCGCGCCCAGCGCCATCATGTCGCTCGCGCACACCACCGCCGTGCAGCCCCGCCCGATGAGCGCCGTCGTCGCCGCCTGGCCGCCCTCCAGTGTGTACAGGGAGTGCTCGATCAGCTCCTCCGTCTCCTCGGAGTCCAGCCCGAGCTGCTCACCCATGGTCGCGCGGAAGCCCTCGATCTTGCGCAGCACCGGCACGAACCGCTTCGGTCCGACGGCGAGACCGATCCGGCGGTGGCCCAGCGAGACGAGATGCGTCACGGCCAGCCGCATCGCCGCCCGGTCGTCCGGCGAGATGAACGGCGCGCGCACCTGGGGCGAGAAACCGTCGACAAGGACGAACGGCACACCCTGGGCGCGCAGTTGCTCGTAGCGCCGCATGTCCGCCGAGGTGTCGGCGTGCAGCCCGGAGACGAAGATGATGCCGGAGACGCCCCGGTCGACCAGCATCTCCGTCAGCTCGTCCTCGGTGGAGCCGCCGGGGGTCTGCGTCGCGAGGACGGGTGTGTAGCCCTGGCGCGTCAGTGCCTGGCCGATGACCTGGGCGAGCGCGGGGAAGATCGGGTTCTCCAGCTCGGGTGTGATCAGTCCGACGAGTCCGGCGCTGCGTCTGCGCAGCCGCACGGGGCGCTCGTAGCCGAGGACGTCGAGTGCGGCGAGTACGGATTCGCGGGTGGCCGTGGCAACACCCGGTTTGCCGTTCAGTACGCGGCTGACCGTCGCTTCGCTGACCCCCGCCTGGGCTGCGATGTCGGCTAGCCGTGCGGTCATGGGAGTGGACTGTACCGGGCGTCTGCCGGGATTGCCCACCATGCGCCTGAATCAGCCACGGGCACCGACCGGACGGTCGGTGCCGACGGGCTTGCAGTGGCTTGCGGGGCTCGCACCGGCAAGATCTTGCAATGTCTTGCGAGACGGCTCCGCCGGAGCGCGGCACGCGTGCGCCGGGCCGATATCGGCTTACGCGGAGCGCACTTGCCAGCTGGCGCACTCCCCGTCAAGAACCCTTGTGGCAACTGTGAGGACACGCGAATGTAACGATCAAGGATGCTTGCAGGAATCTTCCGCAAGCTCTTTCGGCCTTCTTTCATCCTTGTTACCTTCACGTCGACCCGGCGCCGCGACGGAGCGGTACGGCAGTTGAAGGAGTTTCAGATGCGACGTGGCATAACGGCCACCGCCCTGGTCGCGACCCTGGCGCTCGCGGCGACCGCCTGCGGCGGCGACGACGAGGAGTCCGCGGGCAAGTCGGGCTCGGGCGAGCTCACGGGAACGGTCACCTGGTGGGACACCTCGACGGTGGGCAGCGAGGACAAGGTCTTCAAGAAGCTCGCCGAGGACTTCGAGGCCAAACACAAGGGCGTCGACGTCAAGTACGTCAACGTGCCGTTCGGCGAGGCGCAGAACAAGTTCAAGAACGCCGCTCAGTCCGGCTCCGGCGCGCCCGACGTCATCCGCTCCGAGGTCGCCTGGACGCCCGAGTTCGCCGATCTCGGCTACCTCGCGCCGCTGGACGGCACGCCCGCGCTGAAGGACGAGAAGGACTTCGTACCGCAGGCCGCCGCCTCCACCAGGTACGAGGACAAGACGTACGCCGTCCCGCAGGTCATCGACTCCCTCGGCATCTTCTACAACAAGAAGCTCTTCAAGGAGGCCGGGGTCGAAGTCCCCAAGACCATCGCCGAGTTGAAGACGGTCTCGAAGACCATCAAGGACAAGACGGGCAAGACCGGGATGTATCTGCGCGGCGACGACGCGTACAGGTTCCTGTCGTTCCTCTACGGCGAGGGCGGCGACCTGGTCAACGCCAAGGACAAGACGGTCACCGTCGACAGCCCGGCCGGCGTCAAGGCCATGGAGGTCGTGAAGGACCTCGTCGACTCCGGCGCCGCCAAGACGGACGCCACCGACGGCTGGGAGAACATGCAGGCCGCCTTCAAGGACGGCGACGTGGCCATGATGATCAACGGCCCGTGGGCGATCGCCGACACCTACGCAGGACCGCAGTTCAAGGACAAGACCAACCTGGGAGTCGCCCCCGTGCCCGCCGGCTCGGCCGGCCAGGGCGCCCCGCAGGGCGGCCACAACCTCGCCGTCTACGCGGGCTCCAAGAACCTGGACGCCTCCTACGCGTTCATCGAGTACATGTCCTCCGCCGAGTCCCAGGCGAGGATCACCACCGAGCTCAACCTGCTGCCGACCCGTACCTCGGTCTACTCGCGGCCCGAGGTCGCGGAGAACGAGATCGTCGGCTTCTTCAAGCCCGTCGTCGACAAGGCCATCGAGCGCCCCTGGATCCCGGAGACCGGCAGCCTGTTCGCCCCGCTGGTGACCGAGTACACGAAGGTCCTCACCGGCCAGACCACCCCCGAGAAGGGTGTCAAGGCGACCGGCGACTCCTACCGCGAGCTGCTCAAGGGCTGGAAGTAAGACGGAGCGAGAGGAAGGAAGGCAGGCCGGCTGATGGCTGTCCACACCGGCCAGTCGGCGGCGAAGGCCGCGGGTGACTCGGAAGTCGCCCGCGGCCGGAGCCGCGGCACTGGCAAACCCCCCGGCGGGCTGCGGCGTTCGCTCGCGACGCACTGGTACGCCTGGGCCATGGTCGCCCCCGTGGTGGCCGTGATCGGCGTGATCGTCGGATACCCGCTGGTCCGCGGCGTCTATCTGTCGCTGACCGACGCGAACGAACGCAACGTCGAGCGGAACATCGGCGTCAACCACCTGCCCGCCACCTACGAGTTCGTCGGTCTCGACAACTACGCCGACGCCCTGACGGGTGGTCAGTTCCTCTCCACGCTCGGCTGGACGCTGGTGTGGACCGTGTCCTGCGTCGGTCTCACCTTCGTCCTCGGCCTGACCCTGGCGAATATTCTCAACCGCCGGATCGCGGGCCGCTCCCTCTACCGGATGATGCTCATCCTGCCGTGGGCGGTCCCGGGCTTCGTCTCCGTCTTCGCCTGGCGCTTCCTCTACAACGAGGACCGCGGCTTCCTCAACAAGCTGCTCGCCGGCGGCGGCATCGACGCCGTGCCGTGGCTCAACGACCCGACCTGGGCCAAGTTCTCGGTCATCGCCGTGAACATCTGGCTCGGCGTGCCCTTCATGCTGGTGGCCCTGCTCGGCGGACTCCAGTCCATCCCGGGGGAGATGTACGAGGCCGCCGAGATGGACGGCGCCGGCCCCTGGCAGCGCTTCCGGCACATCACCATGCCCGGCCTCAGGTCCGTCAGCGCGACCGTGATCCTGCTCAGCACCATCTGGACGTTCAACATGTTCCCGGTGATCTTCCTGCTGACCAGGGGCGGGCCCGGCGAGGCCACCCAGATCCTGGTGACCCAGGCGTACAAGTTCTCCTTCGAGATCAGCCCCCGCGACTTCGCCCAGTCGTCCACCTGGGGCGTACTGATCCTCGTCCTTCTGATGATCTTCGCCGTGGTCTACCAACGAGTCCTCCGCAAGCAGGGAGATACCTGGTGACCGCCGTGACACATACGCAGCCCGAGACACCGGCCGCCCCCGCGCGGCCGACGGTGAGGGTACGGCGCCGCGGCGACCGCTCCAGGGCCGCGTCCGTCGGCCTGCACGCCACCCTGATCGTGGCGTCCGTCATCGCCGTCTTCCCCGTGCTGTGGGTCCTGCTGACGTCGCTGAAGCCCGCCGCGTACGCGACGACGACGGACTTCTTCAAGGAGACGACGTTCGAGAACTACACCAAGCTGCTGGACGACACCCCGTTCCTCACCTGGTTCGGCAACTCGCTGCTCATCGCCGGATTCACCACCGTGCTGGGCGTGTTCACCGCCGCCACCACCGGCTACGCCGTCAGCCGCTTCCGCTTCCCCGGCAAACGCGGCCTCATGTGGACCCTGCTGGTCACGCAGATGTTCCCGATGGCGGTCCTCATCGTGCCGCTCTACAACATCATGTCGGACCTGGGACTGCTCAACCAGGCCGCCGGACTCGTGATCACGTACCTCACGATCGCCGTGCCGTTCTGCGCCTGGATGATGAAGGGGTTCTTCGACACCATCCCGCGCGAGATCGACGAGTCGGGCATGGTCGACGGGCTGACCCCGTTCGGCACCTTCTGGCGGCTGATCCTGCCGCTCGCCAAGCCCGGCCTGGCGGTCACCGCGTTCTACTCCTTCGTCACCGCCTGGGGCGAAGTGGCGTACGCCTCCGCCTTCATGGTCGGCGACGAGAACCTCACCCTCGCCGGCGGGCTGCAGAAGTTCGTCAACCAGTACGGCGCCCAGTGGGGTCCGATGACGGCGGCGTCCGTGCTCATCGCGATACCGGCGGCGATCGTCTTCCTGTTCGCGCAGCGCCATCTGGTGACCGGTGTCTCCGCCGGGGCCGTCAAGGGCTGACGACGCCTTCCCCCGCCAACTCCCATCCAGACCCCCCAGGGACGACATGACCCAGCACCTCGCTGCCCCCTCCACCGGCACGTCCGACGACGCCCCGGCCCACCGCTCCGGCTGGTGGCAGGACGCGGTGATCTACCAGGTCTATCCACGCAGCTTCGCCGACTCCAACGGCGACGGCATGGGCGATCTCGAAGGCGTACGGAGCCGGCTGCCGTACCTGCGCGCGCTGGGTGTCGACGCCGTCTGGCTCAGCCCGTTCTACGCCTCACCGCAGGCCGACGCGGGCTACGACGTCTCCGACTACCGCGCCATCGACCCCATGTTCGGCTCCCTCCTCGACGCGGACGCGCTCATCCGCGACGCCCACGAGCTGGGCCTGCGCGTCATCGTCGACGTGGTGCCCAACCACTCCTCCGACCAGTACGAGTGGTTCCGCCGCGCCCTCCAGGACGGCCCCGGATCGGCGCTGCGCGAGCGCTACCACTTCCGTCCGGGCAAGGGCGCCACCGGCGAACTCCCGCCCAACGACTGGGAGTCCATCTTCGGCGGCCCGGCCTGGACCAGGACCACCGACCCGGACGGCACTCCCGGCGAGTGGTATCTGCACCTCTTCGCCCCCGAGCAGCCCGACTTCAACTGGGAACACCCCGCCGTCGCCGACGAGTTCCGCTCCATCCTGCGCTTCTGGCTCGACATGGGCGTCGACGGCTTCCGCGTCGACGTCGCCCACGGACTGGTGAAGGCCCCGGGGCTGCCGGACATCGGCAGCGACGGCCAGGTCAAGCTGCTCGGCAATGACGTCATGCCGTTCTTCGACCAGGACGGTGTGCACGAGATCTACCGCAGCTGGCGCACCATCCTCGACGAGTACCCCGGCGACCGGATCGCCGTCGCCGAGGCCTGGACGCCCACCGTCGAACGCACCGCGAACTACGTGCGCCCCGACGAGATGCACCAGGCCTTCAACTTCCAGTATCTGAGCACCTTCTGGGACGCCGCCGCGCTCCGCGACGTCATCGACACCTCGCTCGCCGCGATGCGCCCCGTCGGCGCTCCCACCACCTGGGTGCTCTCCAACCACGACGTCACCCGGCACACCACGCGCTTCGCCCACCCCGTCTTCCTCGGCACCCAGCTCCGCGACGCGGGCGACCGCGGACTCGGCCTGCGCCGGGCCCGAGCGGCGACGCTGCTGATGCTCGCCCTGCCCGGCTCCGCCTACCTCTACCAGGGCGAGGAGCTGGGGCTGCCCGACGTCACCGACCTCCCCGACGAGGCCAGGCAGGACCCCTCGTACTTCCGCGCCGCCGGCCAGGACGGCTTCCGCGACGGCTGCCGGGTGCCGATCCCATGGACCCGGGAGGGCAGCTCGTACGGCTTCGGCGCGGGCGGCAGCTGGCTGCCGCAGCCTCCGGGCTGGGGCGCGCTGAGCGTCGAGGCGCAGACCGGGGTGGAGGGCTCCAGCCTGGAGCTGTACCGGGCGGCCATCGCCGCGCGCCGCGCGCACCCCGGGCTCGGCGCCGGGGCGTCGGTCGACTGGCAGGACTCGCCGGAGGGGGTGCTCGTCTTCGCGCGCCCCGGCTTCCTCTGCACGGTCAACACCACCGGCGCGCCGGTCCGGATCCCGGTGCGCGGGCGCCTGCTGCTGGCCAGCGGTCCCGGCACCGTCACCTTCGACGCAGGTCCCGGCGCCATGGAGACCGAGGCCGAGCTGCCCGCCGACACGACGGTGTGGTGGACGGTGTGACGCTGCCCCTCCCCAGGCCGGGAGCCGGTACGCCACGGCTCTCCGACATCGCGGGACAGGCAGCGGTCAGCGAGGCGACGGTCAGCCGGGTGCTCAACGGCAAGCCGGGCGTCGCCGACACCACACGCCAACGGGTGCTCGCCGCGCTCGACATCCTCGGGTACGAGCGTCCCGTACGGCTGCGGCAGCGCAGCGCGGGGCTGATCGGTCTGGTGACCCCGGAGCTGATCAACCCGATCTTCCCGGCGTTCGCCCAGGCCGTCGAACAGGTCCTGGCCGGGCACGGCTACACCCCGGTCCTCTGCACCCAACTGCCGGGCGGGGCAACGGAGGACGAACTGGTCGAGCAGCTCGTGGAGCGTGGTGTCGGCGGCATCGTCTTCCTGTCGGGGCTGCACGCGGACACCTCCGCCGACCCGACGCGCTACGCCGAACTCATCGACCGCGGCGTGCCGTTCGTCATGATCAACGGCTGCAACGACCGGGTCAGCGCGCCGTTCGTGTCCCTGGACGACCGGGCGGCCATGCGGATGGCCGTCGGGCATCTGGCCGATCTGGGGCACCGGCGGATCGGCCTGGCGACGGGACCGCTGCGCTATGTGCCCTCCGCGCGCAAACGGGATGGCTTCGTGGACGCGCTGGCCCGCACGCTGGGGCTGGCGCGCGAGGAGGCCGAAGGCTGGGTGTGCTGCACGCTGTTCAGCGTGGAGGGCGGCCAGGTGGCGGCCGGCGCCCTGCTCGACCGGGGCTGCACGGGCATCGTCTGCGGCAGCGACATGATGGCGCTGGGCGTGGTGCGGGCCGCCCGCGAGCGGGGGCTGCGCGTCCCGTACGACGTGTCGGTGGTGGGCTTCGACGACTCGCAGCTGATCGCCTTCACCGACCCGCCGCTCACGACGGTCCGCCAGCCGGTACAGGCGATGGCGGGCGCGGCGGTGAGCGCCCTGCTGGAGGAGATCGGCGGAAGTCCCGTGCAGCGTACGGAGTATGTGTTCCAGCCGGAGCTGGTCGTACGGGGGTCGACGGCGGGCGCTCGAAGCGCCTGAGGTGTGTGCGGTGTGCCGTACGGGGGGCGGCGCACCGCAACATCTTGCGGAAGGCTTTGCGGGTTGTTCCGCACGTCAACGGTGCCGGTATTTCACTGGTGTTGCCCCGTGGTGTCCAGAGGGTTGACCGGACGGGGCGGGCCTCGTACGGTCTGCTCGCGACAAGCTTTTGCTTTCTTGCAGCAAGAACCTTCAAGAGCCTTGAGGGCGGGGCCCGTTGCCCTGCGAGGTCTCTGCCCGATCCCCGCACCTCCCCCCCCACGCAGGAGGAAACATGGCCCGCAGAGCTCCCTCCCTCGCCCTCGCCCTGGTGGCGGGCGCGGCGGCCCTCGTCGCCCCCGGAAGTGCCGCCCAGGCGGCGCCTCCCGGCGAGAAGGACGTCACCGCCGTCCTCTTCGAGTGGCGCTTCGACTCGGTCGCCCGTGCCTGCACCGACAGCCTCGGCCCGGACGGATACGGCTACGTCCAGGTCTCCCCGCCCCAGGAGCACATCCAGGGCGGCCAGTGGTGGACCTCGTACCAGCCCGTCAGCTACAAGATCGCCGGCCGCCTCGGCGACCGGGCCGCGTTCCAGAACATGGTCAGCACCTGCCACGCCGCCGGGGTCAAGGTCGTCGCCGACACCGTCATCAACCACATGTCGGCCGGCTCGGGCACCGGCACCGGAGGCACCTCGTACGCCAAGTACGAGTACCCCGGCATCTATTCGGGCGCCGACATGGACGACTGCCGCTCGCAGATCAACAACTACGGCGACCGGGGCAACGTCCAGAACTGCGAACTCGTCGGGCTCGCCGACCTCGACACCGGCGAGGACTACGTACGGGGCCGGATCGCCGCCTACCTGAACGACCTGCGCTCGCTCGGCGTGGACGGCTTCCGGATCGACGCCGCCAAGCACATGCCGGCCGCGGACCTCGCCAACATCAAGTCACGGCTGAGCGATCCGAACGTGTACTGGAAGCAGGAGGCCATCCACGGCGGCGGCGAGGCCGTGTCGCCCGCCGAGTACCTGGGTACCGGAGACGTACAGGAATTCCGCTACGGCCGGAGCCTCAAGCAGGTCTTCCTCAACGAGAACCTGGCCTACCTGAAGAACTTCGGCGAGGGCTGGGGCTTCATGGAGAGCGGCAAGTCCGCCGTCTTCGTGGACAACCACGACACCGAGCGCGGCGGCGACACCCTCAACTACAAGAACGGCGCCACCTACACGCTGGCCAACGTCTTCATGCTGGCCTACCCGTACGGCTCGCCCGACGTGCACTCCGGCTACGAGTTCAGCGACCACGACGCCGGACCTCCCAACGGCGGCACCGTGAACGCGTGTTACGCCGACGGCTGGAAGTGCCAGCACGACTGGCGCGAGATCTCCTCCATGGTCGGCTTCCGCAACGCGGCGCGCGGCCAGGCGGTCACCGACTGGTGGGACGACGGCGGCGACCGGATCGCCTTCGGGCGCGGTTCCAAGGCGTACGTGGCCATCAACTACACCGGCTCCTCGCTCACCCGGACCTTCCAGACGTCGCTGCCGGCCGGTGGTTACTGCGACGTGCAGAGCGGCAACGGCGTCACCGTGAACGGCTCGGGCCAGTTCACGGCGACCCTCGGCGCCAACACGGCAATCGCCCTGCACGCCGGCGCCCGCACCTGCGGCGGCTGACGCCGAACGACCCCCGGCGGACAAGACACCCCCTAGGGGGTGTCTTGTCGATCTTGCCGGGCTCGCGGTCCCTGGTGCCGCGCCTCGCCGCGTTGTCGTCAGTCGCCGACGCTCCGCGTCGGCTCCTTCCTCCGCCTTGCGATCCACGACACCAGACCCCGCTCCCTGATCCGGCCTGACCGACAAGACACCCCCTGGGAGATCCCGCGTGATACGCCCGTCCCTGCCCGCCTTCCCGCGCAGAACGGCCGTGGCCGTCCTGGCCGCGGCCCTCTGCGCGGCGCTGGTGCCCGCGCTGCCGGCCGTCGCCGCCGTACCCACCCCCGATCTCGGCAAGGCCGATGCACAGTGGATCGACCGCTCCACCGTCGTCTGGAAGGTGAAGGCCACCGAGGCCACCAGCCAGCAGCTCGTGTACGCGCCGGACGGCGGCATCACCGTCGAGAAGGGCGCGCTGTCCGAGAAAGGGCACTGGCTGCGGCTCGCCCCGGGGGAGCTGACCGACGCGCAGAAGGCCACGTACCCCCATCTGAAGGACTATCCGGCCTTCACCGTCGACCCGCGCGACCGGGACAGAGCGAGGGAATCGCTGCGCGGCCAGCTCATCGCCACCCAACGGGACGCCAACGGCGCGCTGTTGGCGGCGACCGGCGTACAGATCCCCGGCGTGCTCGACGACCTGTACGCAGCCTCCGCGACGCGCGCCTCGCTCGGCCCCGTCTTCCGGGACGGCCGCCCCACCCTGTCGGTGTGGGCACCCACGGCGAAGCGCGTCGCGCTCGAACTCGACGGGAAGCGCGTGGCGATGCGGCGCGACGACCGCAGCGGCGTGTGGTCCGTGGATGGCCACCGGAGCTGGGCGGGCAAGCCCTACCGGTATGTGGTCGACGTCTGGGCGCCGAGCGTACGGAAGATGGTCACCAACAAGGTCACCGACCCGTACTCGACCGCCCTGACCACCGACTCGGCCCGCAGCCTCGCCGTCGACCTCACCGACCCGAAGCTCGCGCCCAAGGGCTGGTCGAGCCTGAAGAAGCCCGTGGCCGTCCCGATGCGCGACGCGCGGATCCAGGAGCTGCACATCCGCGACTTCTCGATCGCGGACCGCACCTCGGACCACCCCGGCCGCTATCTCGCCTTCACCGACACCCGGTCGAAGGGCATGAAGCACCTCGCCCAACTGGCCGACGCGGGGACCTCCTACGTCCATCTGCTGCCCGCCTTCGACATCGGCACGATCCCGGAGAAGCCGTCCGACCAGCAGCAGCTGGCCTGTGAACTGTCCGTGTACGCCCCCGACTCCGACGAGCAGCAGGCGTGCGTCGCGAAGGCGGCGGCGAAGGACGGCTTCAACTGGGGCTACGACCCGCTGCATTACACGGTGCCGGAGGGCTCGTACGCCAGTGACCCCGAAGGCACCGGGCGCACGGTGGAGTTCCGGCGGATGGTGCGGGGCATCAACGGCACCGGCCTGCGGACGGTGATGGACGTCGTCTACAACCACACCGTGGCGAGCGGTCAGGACCCCAAGTCCGTACTCGACCGGATCGTGCCCGGCTACTACCAGCGGCTGCTCGACGACGGCACCGTGGCGACGTCCACCTGCTGCGCCAACACCGCGCCCGAGAACGCCATGATGGGCAAGATCGTGGTGGACTCGATCGTCACCTGGGCGAAGGAGTACAAGGTCGACGGCTTCCGCTTCGACCTGATGGGCCATCACCCCAAGGCCAACATCCTCGCCGTACGCGAGGCGTTGGACGCCCTGACCCTCGCCGAGGACGGGGTCGACGGGAAGTCGGTCGTCCTCTACGGCGAGGGCTGGGACTTCGGCGAGATCGCCGGCGACGCGCGCTTCGTCCAGGCTACGCAGAAGAACATGGCAGGCACCGGCATCGCGACCTTCTCCGACCGGGCGCGCGACGCGGTACGCGGCGGCGGCCCCTTCGACGAGGACCCCGGGGTCCAGGGCTTCGCATCCGGACTCTTCACCGACCCCAACTCCTCGTCGGCGAACGGCACTCCGGCCGAGCAGCGGGCCAGGCTGCTGCACTACCAGGACCTGATCAAGGTCGGACTCACCGGCAATCTCGCCGGCTACTCCTTCACCGACAGCGCGGGCCGCACCGTCAAGGGCTCCGAGGTCGACTACAACGGCGCGCCCGCCGGTTACGCCGCGGCGCCCGGAGACGCCCTCGCCTACGCCGACGCGCACGACAACGAAAGCCTCTACGACGCCCTGGCCTTCAAGCTCCCGCGCACCACACCGGCCGCCGACCGGGCCAGGGCGCAGGTGCTCGCCATGGCGACCGCGGCGCTCACACAGGGGCCCTCGCTCTCGCAGGCGGGGACGGACCTGCTCCGTTCCAAGTCGCTGGACCGCAATTCGTACGACAGCGGCGACTGGTTCAACGCGATCAACTGGGACTGCCGGGACGGCAACGGCTTCGGGCGCGGTCTGCCGCCCGCCGCCGACAACGAGGACAAGTGGCCTTATGCCAAGCCCTTGTTGGGGACGCCCGGTATCGCTCCCGGCTGCGCGGAGATCTCCGGCGCCTCGGCCGCGTACCAGGACTTGCTGAGGATCCGCACCACGGAGGCGGCCTTCCGGCTCTCCTCCACCGGCGCGGTCCAGTCCGCGCTCTCCTTCCCGCTCTCCGGGCCCGACGAGACGCCGGGCGTCATCACGATGCGCCTCGGGGAGCTGGTGGTGGTCTTCAACGCCACGCCGGACACGACGCGTCAGCGGGTCGAAGGGCTCGCAGGCCGGGCGTACGGGCTGCACCCGGTACAGGCGGTCGGTGCGGACGCCACGGTCAAGAAGGCGGCGTACGGGGCGAGTTCGGGCACCTTCGAGGTCCCGGGACGGACGGTGGCGGTCTTCAGGGGCCGGTGAGGGTGTGAACCCCGGCGGACGGGTAATCCGGTAGGCATGACGTCCACCGGCGTGAAACCAGATCCCGAACAGAGTCGGGGCAGGACCCGCGGGCCCCGTGGGGCGGGAATGCCCTGGTGGATC
The DNA here is from genome assembly GCF_036248275.1 of Streptomyces sp. NBC_01716. Taxonomy (NCBI): domain Bacteria; kingdom Bacillati; phylum Actinomycetota; class Actinomycetes; order Kitasatosporales; family Streptomycetaceae; genus Streptomyces; species Streptomyces sp. NBC_01716. The sequence goes on from NZ_CP109181.1 coordinate 6,440,680, forward strand.
AAGCTGCCCGCCGGGCTCGTGGTGCTTGTCCTGCTGCTCGGGATCGGCAGCAGGCTCGATCTCGTACCCGGATTCGACGACGTGTTCGGCGAGAAGACGGAGGACCGCACCGGGCCGACCCTTCTCAAGTCCATCCAGGACCTCAGCCAGTACCAGGCCGCGTCCGGGAACTTCCAGGTGGTGGTGGATCTGGAGAAGGACGCCAAGTTCCTCCCCGACACCATCAAGGGGAGCCGTACGCTCTATGTGGGCGCCGGCAGCGTGGGGTCGTACGTGGACCTCGGCGCGGTCGGCGACGAGAACGTCAAGGTCAACGAGGAGCGGACCACCGCGACACTGCGGCTGCCGCACGCCCGGCTCGGCAAGGCGACACTGGACGCCGACCGCTCGTACGCCGTCTCCAAACAGCGGGGGCTGCTCGACCGGCTCGGTGACTTCTTCTCCGACAACCCGGCCGACGAGCGCGCCGTCAACAAGCTCGCCGCCCAGCACATCCAGGAGGCCGCCAAGGACAGCGGACTGACGGAGCGGGCCGAGAAGAACACCACCAGCATGCTGGAAGGTCTGCTCACCTCCCTCGGCTTCAAGGAAGTGACGGTGGTGTACGGGTCGGCGGGCTGACCCGCACTACGCGGTGCGCGCGGCGGGCAGCGGCGACGCCGCCGCCTGTGCCGCTTCCGTTGTCCGGGCCGCCGGCAGCATGGAGGCCAGCTCCGTCAGACGGGTCACCAGATCGCCGAACGGGCCGCCCGGCGGCTCGTCGGCGAGGACCGGCAGCAGAATGCGCGCCATCTCGTCGTCGTACGCCGCGCTCACCGCGGCCAGCGCGGCGAAGTCGTGCACGAGCTGCAACTCCAGTTCGCCGCGCGGGATCCGGCGGCCGTCCAGCCACAGCAGGGCCGTGGACTCGGCGAGCGAGACCCAGGAGCGTACGACCAGTTCCAGCCGGGACGGCGGGGACTGGACGGCGAGGTGGGAGAGGATCTGCTCGTACGCCGCCTGCCGCACCTCGTCGATCATGGCGTTGGCGGTGGACGAGCCCACGGCGGGGCCGCCGCGCATCAGCGCGAAGAAGCCGGGGCCGTGCTCGTCCACGAAGTCGAAGAAGCGCGTCATGACGCGCAGCAGCCGGGCGCCGAGCGGCCCTTCGTGCGGCTCGGCGAAGCGCTCGGCCAGGTCGTCGGCGGCCCGCCGCAACGCGGCCTCGTACAGCGACTGCTTGCCCGGGAAGTAGTGGTAGACGAGCGGCCGGGAGATGCCGGCGGCCGCCGCGATCTCGTCGATGGAGACATGATCGGGCGAGCGGTGGCTGAACAGTTCCAGCGCGACACCGATCAGTTGCTGGCGTCGCTCTTCGACGCCCATTCTGCGTCGGACCCCGGTCGTCATATGAACAGCCTAACCGTCGGTGGCTGAAGCCTGTCGGTTACGCTCGCCGACCATGAGCACATCTGACCAGGAGAAGGTCACCGAAACGCCGGAATCGGAGCCGGAGTCCGGGACCAAGGGGGAGCCGGTCGAAGCCGATCCGGAGGAGGACGACCACGAAGACAGCGACGAGGACGACCACGAAGACGGCGACCACCACGAGGATGACGAGGAGGACGACGACGGCGCCCTCACCCCGCGCCAGGCCCGCCGTCTCCGCGTCGCCGTCGCCTCGGTCCTGCTGGTCGCCATGGCCGCGCTGCTGGGCGTACGGCTCTCCAATCGCGGCTCCGTCCTCGTCGTCGGCCTCTACGGATTGGCCATGATCGTCTGCGGGGTCGTCATCGAACTCAGCAGGCACGGCCGCACCCGCCTGGCCACCTGGCTGCTCGGCGCCGGCCTCCTCGCCACACTCGCCATCGACTGGCTGCTCCTGCCCTGAACCGCGCCCCCGGCCCTCACCGCAGCGCGCCCACCCGCCTGCCGTCGGCCAGCAGCCCGTCCAGCTCCGCCCGGTCGCCCGGCCTCGCCGGTACCGCGAGCACCCGGCCCCGCGCGTCACCCGTGACACCGCCCGTCGCACGGACGGACCGGAACTGCTCGCTGCCGGCGGCCAGTACGTACCACCGGCCGCCACGCGACTTCCACAGCACCCCCGCGAGCACGGAGGGCTCGCGCGCGCCGCACGCCGACGAGCCCGATGACCGCGCGGCGACCGCCCCCGGCCGCGGCGCCCCGGCCTTCGCCGTCGGCGGCTGGAACTGCGCCAGGACCCTGTTCTCGGTGCCCCGCCACGTCTCCGCGCGGGTGCACACCCACGTCGCGCCGCCGTTGGACTCGGGCAGGCTCTGGCTCGCGTACTGCCAGGAGTTCACCGTCCGCACGCCGTGCGAGCGCACCGCGGGCAGCAGACACGCCGTTCGCGCCCAGGCGGCCCGCGCCGCGCTCCCCGACACATCGACCGGCGCCGACGGGGGGCCCGACGTCAGCCGCGCGGGCGTGAGTTCGCCGAGGTCGGACAGCAGCCGTACGGCGCTCGCGTCCTTCTCGGTCACCTCCAGCACGTCCCACGCCCCGCACTCCGTCTTCTCGCCGGGTGCCGGCAGAGGATCGGTCACCCCGTCCGCGCCGCGCCGCAGCGGCCGGGCGTCACCGGCCGGATCGAGCAGATCCCGCACGGACGTCCCCCGCACCCAGGGGGCGGTCAGATAGCGCACGTTGCCGTCCGTGCGGGCGGCGACCAAGGCGTACGTGGCGGGTGCCGCGCCCGGCGCGGTGTCGGCCGCCGCCCCGTCGACCCGGGCGAAGTCCAGCGCCACGGGGCCGGTGCCGGTGCGGGGTTCCGCGTACCGGGCGATCCGCAGCCCGTCGTACAGCAGCACCACCCGTGCCTGGTCGACCTCGCCGGCGTACAGCAACTGCGCCGGTCCCATCGGCGGCCCCACAGGCGTGGCCGGTGTGGAGGAGACCCGCACCGACGTACCTGGCCCGGCCCAGACCGCCAGCGCCCGGCGCAGCAGCGGCCGGTCGTCGGTGAGCGCGCCGCGCGTGGGCCACACGGAGAAGTCGGTCCGCGCGGAGGTGCGCCACGCGTCCTGCGAGACGCGCCGTACCTTCGCCGGGTCGATCGCCGCCTCGGCGGCGGCATTGCGGGTGTACGACGGGGCTGCGGCGCCGTTCGCGCCCCAGCCGTCGCCGGGCAGCCCGAGGAGCGTGCCGCAGACGGCCACCGCGGCGACCCCCGCGACCGCCGCCCGCGCGTGCTGGCGCCGGCGCAGCAGATCGGTGGGGCGGGCCTGGAGCGAACAGGGGTCGTACTCCGGGGACTCCAGCAGCGCCACGCCCTCCGTACCGATGCCGTCGGCCTCCGTGAGCGCCGCGTGCGCGTCGTCCACCCCACAGCCGGCGAGCAGCCGGCGCACGTCCGGGTCGGACAGCCCTTCCAGGCCCCTCAGCACGAAGGCGGCCCTGGCGCCGCCGGAGAGGGCCGACAGGCGCTGGTCGAGGGCGAGTTCGTCGGCGCCGCCCGAGCGCGGGAACAGCCGCAGTCCCCACACGTGCGGCAGCAGCGGCGGCAGCTGGGCGCGCCGGGGCCACGCGAGACGGCGCAACGGCCGCCCCGCGTCGAGCGCCTGCCGCAGCACCCGGGAACGTACGTAGGCGTATCCGCCGTCGGGCGTGGCCGTCGTGACAGGCGTGCGGTTGTGCGGCAGGGAGCGCTGGACGACGGCGTGCGCGGTCAGCACGCGGCGGTTCCGCCCGAGGGCGGGAGGCAGCACGAGATAGGCGAGCCGCACCAGCCGCTGATAGTGCTCGACGAGGGCTGCCTCGGCCTGTTCCACGTCGATGGGCGCGGGAGCGGGTCCGGGGGGAGTGGGAGCTGCGGCGGTCGCGGAGGCCGTTGCGGCGTCGGATGGAGGCACATTCAGCAGAACGAGCGATTCGTCGGATGGTCACCCCGAACGACTGCAACTCCCTTGCGGGGCGGGGGAATTCGGGGTGCCGGCCGACGCCCCCGGCCGGGCTCCCGGCGCTACTTGCCCCCAGTGCTCCCGCCCGAGACCGCCCAGTCGCCGAACTCCACCGTGCCCCGCAGCCCGCTGCTCCCGTTCGTCGCGCTCATGAACAGGCCCACGTCCTGGACCTCCGCCGCGCCCGGCACCCGCACCGTGGCGACCGTGCGCCAGGTCGCCCCGGCATCCGTCGAGCACGCGCCCGTGAACTGGCCCCCGGACCGCGTCAGCCGCAGCAGCACCGGTGCCGTGACGCCGGTGACGCGCTGGTACGTGTCCAGCGTGCCGTCGCCCGTCGTGTCGTACGAGAGCACGACGCCGTTCGACGGTGTCACCGCCAGGTTGACGATGCCGGGTGAGCCGGCCGTCGCGAGACTGTCGCGGACGATGATGCCCGCGCGGGCCCACGCTCCGGTGTTCTCCTGCGAGTCCACCCGCACCGTCACGCTCACCCCGTCCGCGAACGCGCCTCCTACGAAGGCCGCGCCGAACTGCGTCGTCGCCCGCCACAGGTCCTGGCCGCCGCCGTTGATCGCGTAGCGGTCGCCCAGCTGCCCGAAGACCGCGCCGTTGTTGCTGTACGTACGCCACCCGGCGGCGAGCGGCCCGGCGACGTACACCGCGCCCCGCTGGATGGTCCGCACGCGCTCCTCGCCGCTCGGGCCGAACCGCAGCGCCAGTTCGTACGGCAGCGGGCGCAGCGGCACCGTGAGCGGCTCGGCGGGTGCCGTCACCGACCAGGAGACGGATCCGGTGCCGGCCGGACCGACGGCGGAGAGCCGGGTCGGGCCGTCCGGGCGGGCGTCGGGCCCGGTCAGGGCGAAGTCGACGGGGCCGGTGCCGCGCAGGCCGTTGGCGTTCTTGAAGTCCGCCTTCACCGTGCCCGTACTGCCCGGTGCGAAGGCGATCGGGTCGGCCGTGACGCTGACCGTGCCCTGGTACGGGGCGGTGGCCAGGGTGTCCCGTACGCGCAGCGCCGTCCGGTACGCGTCCCCCGTCGCCCGTACCGGATAGCTCCCGCGCCCCCGGGTCCATGCCTCCTCGTCCACGTACCAGTCGAACGTCTTCGGCTCCCGCCCGGCGGCCAGCGCGTCGGTCAGCTCGTCCAAGTAGGCCTGCCACTGCGGCAGATGGACGTCGGCGAGCAGGCCCTGCCAGTCGCGGTTGGCGTAGTTGCTCAAGTGTCCGGCCGCCGACCGGTCCGCCCACGTGGTGATCAGCGTGCGCGCCGTCCACTCCAGCGTCACGGCCTCCGCCGGGCCGGTCGCCAGCCGTTTGGCGTCCTCCAGCCACGGCCCCAGCAGGAACGAACGGTGGCACCCCGCCATCGTGTCGCTCAGCCGCATCAGCTTCAGCCACAGAGCGGCCAGCGCGCGGAACGTCGCGGCGTCGCCTCCTTGGAAGGCGCCGCGCAACTGCGGCAGCAGCAGCCGGGAACGGTTGGCGAGCGCCTGCCTGGCCAGCTCCGTCACATCGTGCCGGTAGGCCTCCGAGCCGCGCAGCTCCTCCCGTACACCGAGCAGCGAGCCGAAGGCCTTGTCGAACTCGGCGGTGTCGAAGGCTGTTCCCACAGAGGAGGTGAGGGAGGGCCGGCGCGAGAAGAGGGAGTCGACGGGGCGGCCGTCGGTGGTCGTCAGCCGGTACGCCGTCGCCGCGAGCACACCGAAGGCGTCCCGCGCGGCGCTGTCCTCGCCGCCGTACCGCAGATCGGCGTACGACCGGAACCAGCCCGCGCGCTCGACCGCCTCCTCCCGCCACGCCAGTTCGCTGAACAGCTCGAAGGCGGCCGGGTCGCGCTCGGTGGCCTCCGGCATGTACGCCGTCCCGACGAGCGCGCTGCCCGGCTTGTCGCGCCAGGCCGTGAACCGCTCCGTCCAGCGGTCGGAGTTGGCGCCCAGCGTGGTGCGCCCGCCGAAGTTCGGGATGGTGCCGAAGGCGTACGGCGCGCCGCCCCAGTCCCGCTCGCGGTCGGTCACCGAGTCCAGGTCGGACAGGCCGTCCACGATCAGCACGCGGTCGGTGTCGATGGCGTCGAGCAGGGCAGGCACGGGGTTGGTCTGCCAGCCGAGGATCACCCACGTCGCGTCGGGGCGAGCCTTGTGGAGCGAGGTCTCGACCGCGCGGGCCGCGTCGGGCACCGGTACGTCACCGGCGTCGCCGCCCTCGTGCAGCAGGTCCATCTTGAAGTGGTCCACCTCGCCGAAGAGGTCGCTCTGGTGCCGGTAGAAGGCGGCGGCGACATCGGCGAAGACGGGCGTGCGCGGGTCGAGCCAGTCGGGGCGCGGCAGCCCGTTCCACATGCCCTGGGGCACGGTCCGCGCACGGGGGTTGCGGGCGGCGAAGCCGGCCGGGACGGTGCCGAAGTAGCCGGGGAGCACGGGGGCCATGCCCAGCTCGCGCATCCGGTCGGTGATCCGCCGGCCGAGCCCCGCGCGGCGCGCGATCAGCTCGGGGGAGAGCGGGCCGCCGTACGCGCTCATGTTCTGGAGCAGCCACCACGGCTGGTGGGAGGGCGCGGGCAGCCAGGTGCGGGCCTCGGTGTCGGTGTAGCCGAAACCGGTCAGCAGCCGGTGGTAGACGGCCTCCTGGCCGGTGGTGACCAGGACCTCGTTGCAGCCGTGCAGGGCGAGGATGTCGAGCAGGCGCTCCCAGTGCGGCCAGTCGGCGTACGGGGCGGTGTACCCGTCGTGGGTGTCGTTGAGGGCGAACCGGTGCCGTACGGTCGCGGAGCGCTCCAGCGGGCGGCGGGGCGCGGGAAGCGTGGCTGGCAGGTCGAGTTGGCCGCCCGACCAGCTGATGTGGGCGCCGCACACGTACTTGAGATACCAGTGCACCCCGGTGAGCAGGACGCCGGCGTCGGTGCCCGACACCTCGATCCGTCCGGCGGCCCCGGCGACGCGGAACCGCTCGGGGCCGCCCACCACTTGGAAGCGGAACTGGTCAGCGTGGCGGGGGAGCAGCCGGCCCACGGCGGCGCGGGCGGCGTCGGCGGCGTCGGTGGCGGCCGTGGCGGCTGTCGCGGTGGCCGTTGTGGTGGCGCCGGATGCGGAGGGGCGGGCCGCGGCTACGGAGGGCGCGGCCAGTGCCACGCCGACTCCGACCGCCCCCGCGCCGGCCAGCACCGCTCGTCTGGAGGGAGCGGCGGGAGGGACGGGACTCGGCAGCTCGGTCATCGGCGGTCCTCTTCCTCGGTTACTGGTTTCCTCGGTCACTGGTGTGACGTCACAGGGTGTGACAAGAGGTGCGTGCGGAGCGCACGTTAATGAGGGGGAGGGGGGTGGGCAACGATGTGATGCGTCGTTCACCCGCGCGAGGGCTTGTAAAGAGGGCACGATGGCCGAATGCGTACCGAGCGACCCCGAGTGGCACTGGTGGTGCCGGCCCTGGCCCTGGCTCTGCTGAGCGGCTGCGGAGCGAATGACGACGAGGCCCCTGAGACGCCGAAGACGGCGACAGGGAGCCTCGAACAGCTGGCCGAGCAGGCCGAGTGCGATCCGAACGTGCAGACCGACGCTGAGGAGTTGCGTCAGGCGAACTGCAAGACGGGTTACGGCAGATACATCCTCACCACGTTCGAGACCGACCGCGGTCTGCGCGAGTGGATCAACGAGGCCAACGACTACGGCGGTTCGTATCTCGTCGGCAGGAAGTGGGTCGCCAGCGGCGACGCGAAGACGGTCGAGTCGCTGCGCGGCCGGCTGGGCGGGGACGTCGAGACGGCCCCTGAGCACCACGAGGGGGGCGGGAACGGCGACGGCGGGGCCGACGGCGGTGGTCACGGCGACAGCGGTGGTCATGGTGACAGCGCGGGCCACGACGGAGAGGGCCACTCGGGCCACCCCAAGAAGAGCTGACGACAGCAGGCACCGGAGGGGCTCGTAGGGCCCCTCCGGTGCCTGGGAATTACCTCAGACCGCTACTTCTAGTTGCATTCCTTGCCGGTGTTGATGCAGTCGACCATCTTGTTCATCACGTTCTCGTCGAAGACATTGATGAAGTCTCCGTGGTCGGTGACGGGCTTGTGCAACTGCTCCGGGAAGGAGTCCACCGCGAAACCGGGACCCGGCGGGAGGTCGTACACGATCCGCTGCTTCAGCTGCGGAATCGCCTGGAATCCCTCCTGGCACTGACCGTTCTCGTCGGCGAACGCGACATGCGTGCGGTGATTCGCGCTGTCGGTGTTCTGTCCGTCCCAGCAGCTCTGGAAGTCGAACGAACGCACCACCTGGCTGCCCGCGGGGCAGATCGGGTATTTGTCCTTCAGCTGGCGGTCCTCGAATCCGGTGCAGCTCCACGAGGCATTCGCGTTGGCGTCGCCGTTGACGAACGCCTTCGCGTCACCGGTGATGATGCGGAGGAATCGGGGCATCGCCGTGACCTTGGACGTGGCATTTCCGGCGAATTGCAGCGTGACCTCGGACGGGGTCTGGATCTCGCCGACGTTGCCGTCCTTGCCGCCGCCGTCCTCGTTGGCGTCGTTCTCGTTCTGGCCGTTCTGGAGGCGGATCACCGGCCAGTAGTAGGTCGACTTGTCGCCCTGCTCGTTGCAGGTCGTCTCACCGTTGGCCAGATCGTCGTCGCTCGCGAAGGCGTTGTTGGCCTGGTTGCCCACGTAGTCGTGCTTGTGGTGGGCGCCGTTGCTCACACCGGGCGCGGCGATGACGTTGTCCGAGTTGAAGAGACCGTTCTCGTTGCGGCCGCAGTCGGTGGTGAAGGTGCCGGTCGACGCCTGCTCCTGCTCCTGCGGCTGCTGCACGTTGGGCTCGATGGACTCGATCTCCACGAAGTCGGAGGCATCGGGGCCGTTGCCGGGCGGCTGCTCGCCGCCACCCTGGCCACCGTCCTGACCGCCGTCCTGGCCCGCGTTCTGGCCCTGACCGCCGTCCTGCCCGGCGTTCTGCCCACCGTTCTGACCCTGACCGCCGTCCTGACCCTGACCGCCGTTCTGGCCGCCGCCCGGGTCACCCTCGTTCGGGGTGTCGTCGGGGCGCATGGTGCACGGCGCCAGCGAGTCCAGGTTCTTCTGCCAGTGCCCGGCCCGCTTGAGCGCGGTGCGGATGCGCTTGAGGCTGGCCAGCCGCTGCTTCTTCAGCGGCTTCAGGATCTTCTTCTCGGTAAGTCTCGGATCGCTCTCCAACTTCGTTTTGTTGTCGGCGAACCGCTTGTACGCGACAGTTATCTGCGTGTCCATCCGGGCCAGTTCCCGGTCGACCTGGGCACGGGCCCGCCTCGGCACCTTGGTGAGCTCATTGACGACTTCTGGACAGTCGATGGTGGACATCTGGCGCCCGGCATTCTGGATCCGCTGATCCTGACCGGAGCGGCCTTCTCCCGCGGATGCGTAGACATTTACCGCTACCAGCCCACCCCCGCCCAGAATCAAGGCAGCCGCGGCCGCGATGGCCCGGTTCGCCAGTGTCGAGCGTTTTCTTGACGTGCGTCCCATGGAACTCCTCAAGCTTCAGTGCCGGTTCAGGGGGATCTCCGGCGGGGGGAGGAAGCGCTCCCTTCCATACGCACGTCAAACGCGGCCTGTTCAGCGGGCGGTGGAATTCATAGAAATCTCCATCAACAAACCGGGCGGATGCCCTCAACACGTCCTAGGCCGTGTCTTCAGCCCCTCACTGCTGTCCCCGGTCCAGATAGGCGATCACCGCGAGCACCCGCCGGTTGTCGTCGTCCGACACCGGCAGCCCGAGCTTCCCGAAGATGTTCGAGGTGTGCTTGGACACCGCCCGCTCGGTGACGACGAGCTGGGAGGCGATCGCGGCGTTCGACCTGCCCTGCGCCATCAGCTCCATCACCTCGCGCTCACGGGGCGTCAGCTGGCCGATCGGCTTGTCCTGGGCCCTGCGGGAGAGCAGTTGCTGGATGACCTGGGGGTCCATCGCCGTACCGCCGGCGGCGACCCGGCGCACCGCGTCGATGAACTGGTCGGCGTCGAAGACCCGGTCCTTCAGCAGATATCCGATGCCGCCGTTGCCGTCGGCCAGCAACTCCCGTGCGTACAACTGCTCCACATGCTGCGACAGGACGAGGACGGGCAGCCCGGGGCGGTCCCGGCGCGCGGCGAGCGCGCACTGAAGACCCTCGTCGGTGTGGGACGGCGGAAGCCGGACGTCGACCACGGCGACGTCCGGCTCCAGCTCTTTGAATGCTTTGGTCAGTTCGGGTCCGGTCTCCACGGCGGCCAGGACCTCGAAGTCGTACGCCTCCAGCATCCGGACCAGACCGTCTCGGAGCAGGAAGAGGTCTTCGGCTAGGACAACTCGCAAGGGATCTCCACGGTGACCATGGTGGGGCCGCCCTCCGGACTGCTGACGGCCAGGATGCCGTCGAATGTACCGAGTCGGCGCTCCAGTCCGCTCAGCCCGGTGCCCGAACCGATCTTCGCGCCGCCTTCACCGTTGTCACCGATCGCGACACGCAGCATGGAGTCCGAGTGGATCATGTCGATCCAGATCCGGTCCGCGTTCGAGTGCTTGATCGCGTTGGTGAGGATCTCACTCACCGCGAAGTACGCGGCCGACTCCACCGGCGCGTCGGCCCGGCCCCGCAGATCCACCTGTACGTCGGTCTCCACCGGCAGCCGCAGCGCCAGCGCCTTCACCGCGTCGCCAAGACCGCGCTCGGCGAGCACCGGCGGGTGGATGCCCCTGACCAGGTCGCGCAGCTCGGTCAGCGCCTCGGCGGAGGACTGGCGGGCGTTGGCGATGAGCTCCTTGGCCTTGGCCGGGTTCTTCTCGATGAGCGCCTCGATCGTCCCCAGGTCCATGCCCATGGCGACCAGCCGGGCCTGGGCGCCGTCGTGCAGATCCCGCTCGATCCGGCGCAGTTCGGCGGCGGAGGTGTCCACGGCGTCGTGCCGCGTCTCGGTGAGGTGGGCGACCCGCTGGGCCAGCTCCTGGTCCTGGGTGGGGGCGAGCAGCGACTTGGCCAGCAGGAAGTGGCCGCGCTGGATGTCGCCGCCGTACCGGAGGCCGAACGCCGCGATGGCCGCGCCCAGCGCCGCCGCGAGCAGGCCGGTCAGCTGGCTGTCGACGGGGACGAAGCCGTACCAGAACGCCTTGTCCTCGAAGACCTGCCACAGACCGGCCGCCAGCACGAGACCGTCCAGCGGATAGATGAACAGGCCCACGGTGAACAGCGCGATCGTCGCCCCCGCCGTCATGTCCACCAGCAGCCACGCCAGGTCACGCCAGGTCGCCGGGTCCTTCAGCATGAGCGTGGTCCGCTCCACGTGGCCGGTGACACCGGTGCGCAGATCGGCGGGCATCGGGCGGTACGGCACCGGGATCCTGACGTCCGACCAGGTGGCCGCGAGGAGCCGGCGCCGGTTGGCGTGCGCCCGCACCGCGGTCAGTACATAGGGGGTGGAGAAGAAGCCGATGCCGAGCAGGACGAAGGTGATCGAGAGCACCGAGAGGACGAACAGTGTGATGGAGCCGGCCAGTGCGATCACCGACAGTGCCAGCCCCCGGCCCGTTGTCCTTGCCGCCTCGGCGAGCATCTTCTTCCCGTTCATCGTGCGTCCTCTCTTCGTCGCCCGTGCCCCGACGGCGACCGGTCATAGGGGGTGTCTTGTCGATCTTGCCGGGCTCGCGTGCCCTGGTGGCGCGCTCCCTGACCCGGCCTGATCGACAAGACACCCCCTGCGCCCTCCGACGGGCACGACCATCAGTCTGCCGTGCGGCGCCCGTCGTACGTGAGCGGTTTCCGCCCCCAATCGGTGGTGTACCTAGCACCACTCGTACGCCCCCCTGGCATCCCCCTGACCAGGATCCGCGACGGGTCCGTCACCGAGAGTCAGCTGTTCAGCAGGTCCGCCTCCACTTCCGGCGCGAGCCCGAGCCTCGGGCGGTCCGGGCGCTGCGGGGCCTCGCCGCCGATCGACCGGAGCCACGCCCAGGTGTCGGCGACCGTCTCCCGCGCCGGCCGGCACCGCAGCCCCGCCGCGACCGCCTTGGAGACGTCACCGCGGTGCATCATGTCGTGCACCTCACCGGGCGGCAGCCAGATCGGCAGCTGGGTCCACGGTTCGACTCCGGCGGCGAGGATCGTCTCCGGGTCGGTCCAGCGCAGCTCGGCGTCCGACCCGGTGACCTCGGCACACGCCTCCAGCAACCCGCCCATCGTGACGTGGCCGGACGGACTCACCAGGTTGTACGCGCCCCCGAGGCCGCGCGCCGCCGCGTCGAGGGTCCACTCGGCGAGGTCGCGTACGTCGATGTACTGCAACGGGTTGTCGCGCGGACCGGGCGCGAGTACCGGTCCGCCGCGTGCGATCCGGCCCAGCCACCAGGGCAGCCGTCCCACGTTCTCCCACGGGCCGAGGATCAGGCCCGCGCGCACCAGCAGGGCGCGGTCGCCGAAGGCCGCGTCGGCGGCCAGCTCGCCGCCGCGCTTGTCCCGCGCGTAGTCGCTCTCCTCGGCGTCCGCCGAGGCGCCCTCCACCAGTGGGCCGTCCTCGTCGAGCCCGGCGGGGGTCGGATACGCGTACACCGAACGGCTGGAGACGTACGCGTAGCGGCCCGCCCGGCCTGCCAGCAGCCGGGCCGCGTCGCGGACGACGGACGGTGCGCCCGACCAGGTGTCGACGACCACGTCCCATTCGGGGGCGTTGTCGGTGCTGTCGACGCTGTCGGTGAGGGCGGCGAGGCCGTCCGGCGCGGTGCGGTCGCCGTGCAGGACGCGGACCCCCGCCGGTGCCTCGTGACGGCCCCGGTGGAAGACGGTCACCTGCCACTCCCGCGCCAGCGCGGCCTCGGCCACGGCGCGGCCCACGAACTCGGTGCCACCCAGAATCAGAAGTCTCATTCCTCGACTCTGGCACGGGGCTGTCCGATTACCGGAGGGGTTCTGCTGCGGGCATAGCAGGTCGGCGTCGTTCGCACCATCTGCCGCACGCGCCACGGGAATGGCAGCATGAGCGCACCATGACAGATGCCCGGTCGCCGATACGCGCCTTGCGGGCCGCGATCCTCGCGGCGGTGTGCGTGACACTGGCGGCCGTGGGGCATTCGTCCATGTCTCCGCATCAAATTCCGCTCGGTGTCCTTACGGTGGCATTCGCCGTGACCGCAGGTCTGTCGTGGCTCGCGGCCGGCCGGCGCTGCGGCATCGGCTTCATCGGACCCGCCGTTCTCGGCGCGCAGGCCGCGCTGCATGTGACGTTCACCGCCGTCGGAACGGATGGCGGGGTGCTGTCGCCGGACCACGCCCACGCGGCGGCGGGCATGGACATGGGAGAGGGCGCGAGGGCGGAGGGGATCGGCGGCACGGTGACCGCCGTCCTGGCCGCCGCCGGCGACACCTCGCCCGGCATGCTCGCCGCCCACCTGCTCGCCGGCGCCGTCTGCGCCCTGTGGCTGGCCCGCGGCGAGGCCGCGTTCTTCCGGCTCGCCGGGACCGTCGCCGCCTTCGCGTTCACCCCGCTGAGGCTGCTGCTCGCCGCGCCCCGGCCCCTCGCCGTACCGCCGCCCGTACGGCCCCGGCACCGCTCCCGCGCACCGCACCGGACGCGCGGCGCCGTGCTGGCCCATGCCGTGTCCCGGCGGGGCCCACCGGCGCAGGGCGCGCCTCCGATCCGTACGACGGCCTCCGGGGCCGCCGCCGCTCTGGTCTGACCTGGGCGGGGCCCGGGGGTCGATGTCCCCGTGCCACGCCAACTCCTAGGACAGTCATGGCCATTGACGACCCCGTACAAGGTGCAGACACCCCGGGCACCGGTCCCGCGACAAAGAAGACAAGCACCAAGGCAGGCAGCAAGACAGGCGCGAAGAAGGCCGGCACGAAGGCCGACACGAAGCCGGGAACCGCCCCGGCCACCACCTGGGGCGCGGTGCGCCCGCTCGTCCTGCGGCTCCACTTCTACGCGGGTCTGCTCATCGCCCCGCTCCTGCTGATCGCCGCCACCACGGGGCTGCTCTACTCGCTCTCGTACCAGGCCGAGAAGATCGTCTACCGCCAGGAGCTCCGCTCCCCGGACAGCGACCGTACGGCCATGCTCTCCCAGCAGGTGGAGGCGGCACGCGCCGAGCACCCCGACGGCAAGGTCACCGCCGTCTGGCCCTCGTCGGACGACGAGGAGTCCACCCGGGTCCTGATGACGATGCCGGACAGCGAGGAGAGCAAGTCGCTGGCCGTGTTCGTCGATCCGCACACCGCGCAGATACGCGGCGAGCTGGAGAGTTACGGCTCCTCCGGAGCTCTCCCGCTGCGTGCCTGGATCTCCGAACTCCACCGCCATCTGCACCTCGGCGAGCCCGGCCGTATCTACAGCGAGACCGCCGCCAGCTGGCTGTGGGTCGTCGCGCTCGGCGGACTGCTGCTCTGGATCGGCCGCAGAAGGACCTCCAAGCGCGCCCTGCTCCGGCCCGAACGCGGAGCCACCGGCCGCCGCAGAACGCTCACCCGGCACGGCGCGCTCGGCATGTGGGCCGCCACCGGATTCCTGCTGCTCTCCGCGACGGGCCTGACCTGGTCGACGTACGCGGGCGCCAACATCGGCGCCGTACAGGACCAGTTGGGCGGCGCCACCCCCGTCGTCTCGGCCGAGCTGAAGAGCGGCTCGGGGGCGGGCGCCGGCTCCGGAGAGCACGAGGGGCACGGGGGCGGCGACAGCGGGCCCGGCGGTGACCACGAGGGCATGGACATCGGCATCGACAACGCGCTGACCGCCGCGCGCCAGGCCGGGCTCGACGGCCCCGTGAGCGTGAAACCGCCCGCCGAGGGGACGGCGTATGTCGTCGCCCAGCGGGACAACCAGTTCCCGGTCCGGCTGGACTCCGTCTCGGTCGACCCCGGCACCGGCCTGATCCTCGACGAACTGCGGTTCGCCGACTACCCGTTGCTCGCCAAGCTCACCCGGTTCGGAATCGACGCCCATATGGGGCTCACGCTGGGTCTCGTCAACCAGCTGCTGCTCGCCGCCCTCGCCCTCTCGCTGATCCTGATCATCGTGTGGGGCTACCGCATGTGGTGGCAGCGCAGGCCCACCCAGGACCGGAAGCTGGGTGTGGGCAAGCCGATGGCGCGGGGGGCGTGGCGGAAGGTGCCGCTGTCGGTGCTGCTGCCGCTGATCGCGGTGGCGGCGCTGGTCGGCTGGTTCGTACCGCTGCTCGGCATCACGCTGGTGGCGTTCCTGGTCCTGGACGTGGTGCTGGGCGCGGTGGCGCGGGCGCGTGCGAGGGCCGGGGCGGCTGCGTAGTGCTCAGGTGTGAGGCCCTCGCCGGACCGACCGGCGGGGGCCTCACACGTATGCCCGAGCCGGCTACGGGGCGTACTTGTAACCGACCCGTCGGATCGTCCGGATCGTCTGCCGGTGCTCGGTACCGAGCTTGCGGCGCAGCCGGGCCACATGCACGTCCACGGTCCGGCCGTCGCCCACGTGTCCGTAACCCCAGACGGTGGTCACCAACTGGTCGCGGGTGTGCACCCGGTGCGGGTGTGCCACGAGATGGGCGAGCAGCTCGAACTCCAGATAGGTCAGCTCCAGGAACCGGCCGTCCACCTCGGCGGTCCGCTCACCGGGGTCGATCCGCACCGGCCCCGTTTCGGTGATCCCGACGGCGGCGGGGGCGGGTGCCGGGGGGTGCTGATCGGCCGGTACGAGGACGAGGTAGCCGACCATCGACGGCCTGCCCGGCAGCGTCGGCAGGGTGTGCGCCGGGGCGGGCAGCCAGGTGGACCCGGGAGGCAGCAGGTCCACGAGCGGACCGGGTACGTCGGGGGCCGGCAGTGGCACGACCTCGTCCCGGTCGACGGCTCGCAGCCGGGTCCGGCCGGAGGGGTGCGGGGTGGCGGCGGGGGAGAAGGGGCGGGAGTTCGCCATGAGGGGTCAGCTCTTTCGCGCGAAGGATGTCGTCGAGTCGACAGGACGGGACGTACGTCATTCGCGACGGCCGAAGGCCTGGAAGCAGGCTTTAGAGGGCCGACGCGTTCCTCGCGCGGCAACACACCCGGTCGAAGTCGTGGTGCTGCCGGGACGGCCAGAACGGCTCAAGGTCGAAGTGACCCGACGCGTCGTGCTGAAGGCTGGCCATGCCCTCATTGAAGCAGACCCAGCCCCACAACAGGAGGCCCTCTCAAGCCTCGATACGGACACCCCGGGGGCCGACGGACCCCGCCCGGCCGCCTGCCGGATACGGGCAGCCTGGTCGGGCCCGTGCCTTTGGTGGGCGTTCAGCCGGTTGGGCAGCGCTCAGCCGGGCCGGCGGGCCGACCCGGCCCCGTTCACCCCAACCGCTTCCGCCAGTCCAGGTTCGTCACGTCTATCGCCGATCCCGGCGAACCGTCCCACTTCACCGACAGGCCTGCGGCCTTCAGCGCCGTCGTGACCTCGTCCCCGACCGCCGTCGTCGTATCCTCCGAGCCGTCGAAGCCTCCGTAGTAGAGCGAGAGCCCGCCCCCGGCCGCCACCGACTCCGTGCCCTGCATGTGGAAGAAGACGAAGCCACGCACCCTCTCCGGGTCCTCGGCCTCCGCGCCGATCTCCGCGAGGCCGCAGCCGCGGCAGCAGGTGAAGTTCTCGCGGGCCACGATGCCGGCCGCGTCCAGCCCCGCGAACACCGACGTGATCCGCTCCGGATCGGTCTCGCCCTCCCACCCGGCCTGTTCCTCCACGCGCTCCAGCCACAGCCGGTCCACGATCTGCTGGGCCTGCGCGGCGGAGACGGGGCGCTCGTCGCCGTCGACCAGCCATTCCTCGGCGTCCTCGGCGAGCTGCTCGCGTCCGTCGTAGCCGCGACGTATCAGTCCGCGTACGTACTCCTCGACCTCTCGCCGCGTCTCCTCGTCCAGCTCGGGCACCGGCTCGGCAGGCGGCAGCTCCACCCGGTCCCAGACCACGCCCGCGTCCCAGCCGGCGTCCTGGCGGGCCCACGCCACCATGATCCGGGTCACCGACTCCGCGTCCGCCAGTTCGGTGCCGAACATCGGGCCGGCCCGCCCGTCCCGGTACTCCAGCGAGTAGCACTCCGCACCCCGCGCCACCTGGATGAAGACGCACGGCAGATCGGGAATTCGGTCCACGACCAGAAACGAGTCGTCGGCATCCCCGATCCGCTCGACCAACACACCGAGCTGATCCGCCGAAATCCGCTCGTATTCCTGCGAGTTCTCTGTTCGCACCCTGATCGCCAGCATGGCCAGCACTCTGGCACAGCCCACTGACAACACCGAAAACACAGCCTTACGGCCCGGCCCCCGCGGCGCGTCACGTCACCGCAGCAGCGTCGCGAAGCCCGCCGCGTGGATGCGGCGCACGATTTCCTCCGGCGTCGTGCCCAACTGGTCCGCCGTCCGCACCAGCTGCCAGTCGTTGTTGGCCAGGCTGTTCAGCAGATGCCCCCGCCTGCTCTGCGCCGGAGAGAGCCGGAACGTCTTCAGGTACGCCGTCCGGCCCTTGCGGTCCGTGATCAGCTCGCCGATGTGCTGCTCGTCGGAGCCGGTACGGAACGGCGGCAGGAAGCGGTACATGTCGAAGGCCCCCATCCGGTAGACACGCTCGAACGCGTACGACTCGCCCAGCAGTTCACGCGCCATGACCGTGTCGTGCGACTCGCTCCACGCCCGCTCCCGCTCCCGCGCCGCCGCCCGCAGATCGGCGAGCGTCGTGATGTACCGCCCGTCGCCGAGGCGCGCGTCGAAGTCCGGTACGGGGCCGCCGAAGTGGCCGTACTGGTAGATCAACTCCCCGTACATGTCCTGGAGCAGCGTCGGATGCAGGGCGCGGTAGTCGTCCGGGTGCGGTACCACGAACGCCGCGGCGAGCGCGTCCGCGACGTACACCATCACCCCGCACTGCCCCGGATGGATCTCGAAGACCCGCAGCGCGTCTGCCAGTCCGGGCACCCCGAGCCCCAGATACGCGGACTCGGAACGCGGCGAGAGGCCCTGCCGCACCGCCTCCCGCGACCACTCCTCCCAGGCGATCGTCGGCCCGCCGAAATGCAGCGCCAGATACCCTTCCATCGCCAGATGCAGCGGCAGGAAACGGCAGCGCCCCACGGCGCCCGCCGCCCCGTCCTTCTTCTTCGGAGGGCGCCGCTTGATCATGCGGTGGTGCCGGTCGACGCCCATCGCCGTGGGGCGCGTGGTGTCCAACTGCGTCCCGTACGCGGCCGACTGCCCGCCTTCCGTCCCGTTCGCCGCCGAACTCCCCCCGGACCAGTCGGCGATGAGGCCGTGCGGGATGTACGACACATAGCGCGTGCCCGGCGACACCAGGACCTCACCGAACCGGTGGTACACCTCCCGGTGCAGCCGGAGCCCCGGCATCGGCTCCTCGCGCACCAGCGGCACCAGCCGGACGCCGCCCCACACCTGCGCCGGGCGCGCGGTCAGCCCGGTGAAGTCGAGCCCGGTCATGTCGCCTTTCCCCCCTCGTACTCGTACAGAAAGCTCTCGATCCGCCGGTCCAGATACGCCTGGAGCTCGGCCAGTCCCGTACGCCCCTCCGCGAACTGCGCGATCTCCACCAGCGCCGGCAGGTCCTCCGCGTCCCGGATCCCCGCCGTCGGCACACTCGCCGCCAGCCTGCGCACGTCGAAGCCGTCCGCGTCGTACACCGGATTGAGATGGACCACCGTCGTCCGCCGCTCCCGGTCCAGCCGCGTACGCCACACCCGCAGCACCTCGCCCGCCAGCCCCGGTGGCGCGTTGTCCCAGCCGTCGGAGACGAGGACGAGCCGCTCGGGGGCGTACTCCAGCGCGTCAACGACCCGCGCCCCCAGCGGCGTCGGACCGTAGGGGCGTACGAGAAGCGGGTCCGTGCGCCCCGATGTCCACCAGGCGCCGTACGACCCCGGCGCCGCGAGCGCCTCCAGCAGGAAGTGCCCACCGAGGGCGACGGCGAGCGGACGGCGGCGCTTCTCGCCGGAGCCGGACGCCGAGTAGCTGTCGTCCAGTACGGCGGCGACCCGCCCCCACGTCCCTGCGTACGGCCCTGCGGCCCGGCGCGCCGCCGTACGCAGCGCGTCCGTCAGTTCCGCGCGCCGGCGCACCCGCTCGTCGATCGTCAGCGACAGAACGTACAGCGCGAGCCTGGTCAGCGGCATGACGGAGAGATCCGTCCGAGCGGGCGCGCCCTCGGCGTCCGCGCCCGCCTCGCGCTGCGTGCGCAGCCGCTCCAGCCGGGTCATCCGGGGCGCGATCCGCTCCACGAACGCCGAACGCCCTACGCCGTGCTTCGCCGCGAATCCCTCGGCGACGGTGAACGGCAGTTCGTAGATCGCGCCCTGCTCGTAGTGGGCCCGGCGGTACGCGTCGAGCAACCGGTGCTCGTAGCGCGGGCGTACGCCCGGCTTGAAGAGGAAGTCGCCCAACTCACCCGCCGCCGGGGCGGTTCCGGTGGCGGTCGCCAGCGGCAGATGGAAGTGCCGGGCCGCGGTCTTCAGCCCCGCGCGGTACTTCACCGCGTCGTGCCCCAGGTCCGGCCGCGCCGCCAGCCAGTCGCGCAGGATCGCGCGGGTGCGCCGGTTGCCGACCTTCGCGGCGCGCAGCGCGCGGAAGAGGCGGTAGACGCGTTGCGGCGGCAGCACCGCCAGCCGGGCGGCGATCAGCCGGCCCTCCGTCCGCTTCTGGTCCGCGCTCGCCTCGCCTGCGGTGCGCAGCAACTGCTCGACGACGCGCGCCGCGTTGTGGTCGTTGATGTCGAGCGCGAGCGAAGCGGCGTACACGGTGCGGTAGTTGACCCGTACGTATTCGTGGAGGAAGTCGAGCGAGAGCCGCTGCTGATACGCCTCGGAGCGGAACTCGCGCTGCCCCGTGGAGGTGACGGCGGCGTTGACGAAGAGCAGCACGTCCTCGGCCGCGATCAGATCGGAGTAGGTCTCCGTCATGCTTTCCCCCGTGCTCCCCGTTGCCCACGTCCTTCGGACATGCTGAAGCCGGCCGGGGCATGGGGGCGCGAACAGCGAAATTATTGCTTCAGAGGCAAGTCCCGGAAGTCGCACCGGAGGCCCGCGGCCGGCCGTCGAAACGTAGCACCGGGGGTCCCGTACCGCGCCACCCAATTCCCGGTCCGCTCTGGGCGGCACGGGGCGCGGGCGGCACACTGATCCATATGAGTCAGCTACGCATAGCACTCCTCGGCACCGGCCCCTGGGCCGAGCGCACGCACGCCCCCGCCATTGCCGCCCACCCGGACGCCGAGCTCAGCGGCGTCTGGGGGAGGCGGCCCGAGGCCGCCGCGGCCCTCGCCGCCGCTCATGACACCAAGGCGTACGCGGGCGGCGGTGACGGAGACGGAGACGGCGGTTCGGGTGCGGGCGGTCTGGACGGGCTCGACGCGCTGCTCGCCGCGAGCGACGCGGTCGCCTTCGCCCTGCCGCCGGACGTCCAGGCGCCGCTCGCGGCACGCGCGGCGGCGGCCGGCTGCCACCTCCTCATGGACAAGCCGGTCGCAACGACCGTGCCCGGCGCGCGCGCCGTGGCGGACGCCGCCGAACGCGCCGGCGTCGCCTCGCTGGTCTTCTGCACGCTGCGATTCGCCGACGAGACCGCGAAGTGGGTCGAGGAACAGGCGGCGCTGGGCGGATGGTTCACCGCGCGCGCCCACTGGCTCGGCGCGCTGTACGGGGCGGGCAACGACAGCCCGTACGCGGACTCGCCCTGGCGCCGCGAGAAGGGCGGCCTGTGGGACGTCGGCCCCCACGCGCTCTCCGCGCTGCTGCCGGTACTTGGCGATGTGACCGCCGTGACGGCGGTACGGACCGAGCCCGACCTCACGCATCTGGTGCTCACGCACACGTCGGGCGTGAGCAGTTCGGCGGTACTGAGCCTGAGCACCCCCGCCAAGGGCGCGGGCGCGGGGCTCGAACTGCGCGGCGAGCACGGCACGGCGGTGCTTCCCCAGGGCTGGGGCGACCCGGCGGACATCTTCGGCACCGCGATCAGTGCCCTGCTCACGGCGGCGCGCACGGGCGAACCGCACGCCTGCGACGTGCGGTTCGGCCTGCGGCTGACGGAGATCCTCGCGGAGGCGGAGGAGCAGCTGACCGGGGCCTGATCCGGTTCTGACCAGGCCCTGACCGGGGCCCGACCGGCGTTGGGATCAGCCCACGCGCTCGATCCGCGCGTTGCGGATCAGGAACTTGCCCGGTTCACGGACCTGTTCGAACGCCGCGTCGTTGAGCAGCGCACAGCTGCCCGACGGCGCGGTGACCTGCACGGTGGTGGACTTGTTGTTGTCGAGGTTGGTCACCTTGAGCGTCGTGCCGACCGGGAACTCGTTGCTCGACGCCGCCGGGGCACCCGCCTCGCCGGACAGCGTGACGGTCGATCCGGCACAGACGACCTCACCGACCTGACCGGCCTGGCCCGCGCCGGCGCCCGCGTCTTCACCGGCGCCCGCGCCTGCCTCTTCGCCCGCGCCCTCGTCACCGGCCGGCGGCGCCGGAGGTGCCGCGCCCGTGTCGCTCGCGCCCACCTCGCACCCGGACGCCGCCTGCTTCCGCTTGATCTCCTCGATCACGTCCTGCCGGTTGGCGATCCGCGCCTCGGAGAGGGCGTCCGGAGCGGCCCGCTGGCCGTCGATGAAACGCTGGTTGTTGCCGAGGGCGGTGTTCAGCCCGTCGCACTCCACCGAGGCCTGGCTGGTGCCGGTCATGGCCACCGCAGTACCTCCCACCAGCGCGGCCGCGCCGACGAGCAGGGCGATCTTCTTCTTCGGGCTGAACGACTTCTTGCGCGACACGTGGGGGCTCCTGTCCCCGGCCGCGGGGGCGGCCGGATGGGTTCCGTGTGCCGTTACGTACGGGCGCCGGGCCCGTACTGCTCAACCGCCCCGCCACCAACTTCCGTAACCCCGGGCAGAGTTCCCCAACCCGAAGGCGGGCGGACGGGTGTCGGCCTGTCCGGCCCGCACCCCCGCCCGCCTCGGGTCCGCGTCAGCCCCCGGACCTCAACGGCCGGAAGAACACCCGCAGTTCGTCCGCCACCTGCTCCGGCTCCTCGTGGGCCATGAAGTGGCCGCCGCGTTCCGGCGTGTTCCAGTGCCGCAGGTCGACGCAGAGCCGTTCGGTGATGCTGCGGGGCAGTCCCTTGAACGCGGGCTCATTGCTCAGGGTGACGGCCGCCGGCACCTGGATCGTCGGGACCGGCTTGTTGAGCGGGTAGTCGTAGTACTGCCGGAAGGACGATCCGATGCTGCCGGTCGCCCAGTACAGCGTGGCGACCGTCAGCAGTGTGTCCTTGTCCCAGCGGCTCTCCAGATCGCCGTCGCAGTCGCTCCAGTCGCGGTACTTGTCGATGATCCAGGCCAGCAGCCCGGCGGGGGAGTCCGCCAGCGCCGCCGCGATCGTGTCGGGCCGGGTGCACATGATCTCGCTGTAGCCCTGGTCGCCGGTGTCGTAGGCGCTGAGATGGTCGAGGTACGCCTGTTCCTCCGGTGTCGCGGGGTGCTCCTCGAAATCCGTCCCGATCACGGCGGAGGTGAGGTGGATTCCGGCGACGTGGTCGGGGTACAGGGCGCCGATCCACTGTGTGACCCCGCCGCCGATGTCGCCGCCGAAGGCGCCGTACCGCGCGTACCCGAGGGTCCCGGTCATCAGCTCGTGCCAGACCTCGGCCACGCGCCTGCGGGTGAACGGCCCGTCGGGCAGCGCCGAGTAGAGGAAACCGGGCAGCGACGGGACGATCACGTCGAACGCGTCGGCCGGGTCCCCGCCGTACGCCGCCGGATCGGCCAGCCGCTCCGCCGCCTTCAGCATCTCCACGAAGCTGCTGGGCCAGCCGTGCGTCATGATCAGGGGCAACGGCGCGGGCGCTCCCTCGGCCCGCCTGCCCGGAACATGGACGAAGTGCACCTGTCGGCCCGCGACTTCGGCGACGCGGTGGTCGTAGGTGTTGAGGGCGGTCTCGGCCCGCCGCCAGTCGAACCCGTCCGCCCAGTGGGCGACGAGCTCGCGCAGATGGCCGGGGTCGGTTCCCGACCGCCAGAAGGTGCTGTCGGACGCCGTGGTGAAGAGCGTGCGCCTCAGCCGGTCACGCAGGTCTTCGAGTACCTCGTCGGATACGGAGATCCGGAACTGCTCGGTGGTCATGTCTTCCTTCGCTCAGAGAATCTGTCCGTGGGTACGGACGTCTCCTGGCGCGCGGGTCAGACGGACGCGACGGCCAGGAGGGCCCGGAAAGTTCGGTTGCGGCACATCGGGCTCCACCTCCTCGCGATACGTAGTGCGCCGGACTGTACAGGAGCGGTCGGACCCTGTCCCCGGGATATCTGGGCCGAGGGCTCCCGCTTCCCCTCAAACCCCGTCTGGCCAGGGGCGATTGTCAGTGGAGGGCGGTAGAATTGTAAGTGTTCGTGAGGGTTCCACCACTGTGCCGGGAGGTCGCTGATGGCCGTTGCCACTATCACGACGAAGCTCTTCGACATCACACAGCCAGCCGCCAAGTCCGTGCAGCGCAAGCCACTGCCCGCGGGACAGCCCCGTGAGTGGTACGAGACCCACAACCGCCGTCTGAAGGCCATGCGCCTCGCCATCGCCCTGCTCGACTCAGGCGTGTATCACCCGTCGAACGCGAACAACCGGAGGATCCGTTCGACGGCGGCGCTGATAGGCATCCACCCGCCGTCGGACACGACGTGCCGCATGGTGCGCGCACTGATCCGCTACGGCCGCTGACGGCCGACAAGACCGAGAAACCGAGAAGACCGAGTACAGCGACACAGCAGGGCACCCGCCCCCGCCGATCAGACGGCAGGGGCGGGTGCCCTGCCGTCTCTGTCGCGCTCGACGCCAACACTGCCGACGGCTCAGGCAGCGGGGGCCTTTGCCGCTCGGCCGGTCCAGGCGGAGTCCAGGGCGCGGATGAGGACGCGACGCCATCCGGGCGGCGCGGACGCCTCGCGGTTGGCGGTGCCGGCCATCCAGAGCAGGCAGAACAGGTCCTCGCCGGTGAAGCCGGGGTCGAGAGAGCCTTCCCGGTGGGCCTGGCCGACCAGGTCGTGACCGAGGGAGCTGGAGACCGCGCAGGTCTCGACCAGGGCGGTCGCCTCGGGGAAGCGCCGCATGATCACCGGCTTGGCGTTGTCCGCTGTGCCGATGTTCCCCGAGGCCGGAGGAGGCCGCGCAGCCATCTCACCTCGCCGTCGTGCCACTCGTCGGTGGGCTCCAGACCGGCGTTGCGGGCGACGGCGTTCGATGCCGCGTGGTCGGGGTGGACGTAAGCCGCGATCTCGCGCACCGTCGTGCGTCGTTCGAGCCAGCCCACCAGCCCGCGTGCCGCCTCGGTGGCGATGCCCCGGCCCTGCATGGCGGTACCCACGACCCAGGCGATGTCCGCGACGAGCCATGGTTCGGTCCCGGGGCCGGCCGGGCCGATCGTCGCCTGGACCGTTCCCGCCAACTGCCCCTGGTCGCCGTCCTCTTCATCCTCCCGGAGCCGGATGACCCAGTTGCACCAGGAGACAGCGGGATCGGAGGGGCCGGCGGCCATGCGCGCGCAGCGCGAGGTCAACTCCTCGGCGGTCGCCGGCTCACCCCCGATGAAGCGGTGCAGCCCCGGGTCGGACAGCACCACGGCCATCTCCTGTGCGTGCTCCACCCGTTGCGGCACCAGCAGCAGCCGCTCGGTCCCGATGACTTCGGCCTCGATACGTGTCACTGTTCGCTCCGTGGCGCCGGAGTCCGGTGTCGTACGAATACCAGCCGTTGCTCGCCCGGACCCGGCGGCCTGATCCACGGCCCGGTCATGACCGCGTGCAACCGCCCGTGCTGGATCGCGAAGCGCGGCAGCGAGAGTCCGAAGGTGTCCGCGACAGCGGTGAGTATGCGCCGCTCGCCCGCCCGCCGGTCCTCGCCCTCCTCCTCGCCCTCGGGGAAGAAGAGGCGCGGATCGAGCGCCTCCGGAACGTCCCCCCTCCGGTCCGTCACCCCGCCGCGCGCGGTGAAGCCATAGCGCTCCTGGCCGTCCTCGCAGTAGGAGAAGTGAAAGGTGTCCGGGAACGCCTCGGACGTCTCGCCCTGAATCTCGCACCACACCAGCACCGACCGGCCGCCGCCCCGTGAAGCCTTCTCTCCCATCGGACTTGCGCGCTTCGGCTGGAACGTCTCCGTGCCGTCCCTGAACGCGAAGCTCCAGCGGCCGCCGCTCCCCTCGGGGCCCTCCGCCCCGCAGAAGCCGACCCGCTCGGGCGCCTCCCGCGCCATTCCGTGCCAAGGGCGGGTCTCCGCCTGGTTGTGCGGGGGCAACAGCGAATCGCCGCCCAGCCGTTCTGCCAGCTCCCGCGGAGAGAGCCCCTCGGCGAGCACGAAACGGTACGAGTGCTGACGCCGCGCCGGATCGGCCAGCCACGCGAGCCCGTCAGGCACCGTCTCTTCGAGGGGAGGACCCACCAGCCCGGCGTGCGCCGCCCGCCCCGCGCCCCGTGGTGTCGACAGGATCCGTCGCCCGCGCTCCGGCGTCACGAGCGGCCCGAGGATCGGATCGGCGAGCAGCCCTATCGGGGCGAGGTGATCGTCCTCGTACGGCTCCCATTCGGCCAGCGCCGCCTCCATCGTGCGCCAGGCACCGTCGGTGTCACCCCAGCGCGCCTGCTCACGCGCCGCGACGACCGCCTCGCCGAACAGGCCCGGCGACTCGTACGCGTAACTCCGCTCACGGATCCGCTCCAGCAGCTCCGCGCCCCCCGCCCGGTCGCCCTCTTCGAGCGTCCTCAGGAACCAGTCCCCGTCATTCCCGCTCCGGACGTCCTCCAGCGCGGCCAGCGGCGTGAACTCCTTCCCGACCAGCGGGTCTTCGAGCCGGCCCGCCGCTCGGTAGTACTCGCTGCGGCCGAGCATCGACGTCAGCTGGACATACAGCTTCCGGGCGCGCGGTCTGCCGTGTCTCATCGTTTCGGCCAGCGTCTCCACCTGCCGGTCGACGTCCTCCCCGGAAAGACATGCCATGCGCGCCCGCTCCAAGGACGCGTCGAGTGCACGTGTCGTGTCATTGACGAAGCCGGGGTGAGCGCCGTTGTCGCCGTGGAACTCCACGTACTTCTCCCGCATGAACGCGCCGAACGACTCGTACCTGTCCGGATACTCGCCCGAGTAGCCCCGGTAGATATAGAGCGCCCATTCCCCGTCGTCGTTCACATCGCCGGGGTCGAGCAGGACATCGGTCATGTCCGAGTCGACGGAGAGCTGAAGGGCCCTGCTCCACATCCCCGCCACCAGGACCTCCTGGGCCGAGGAGTGCGTGGTCAGGGATTTCTCGTAGCTCTCCTGGAAGCCGAAGTGATCCCTGTGCCAGCGGACCCCCTCGCTCGTCCCCAGCAGATAGATCCCGCCCCCTGCTCGCCGCCAGCCGTCGGACACCGCCAGAAACGAGCGGTACGACGGCGGCAGCGTGGCACCGAGCCGCCGCTCCAGCCCGGTGATCCGCTCCTCGTCCAACGGCGGGAATCCGAGCCCCGCCTCGACCGTCTCTTCGAACCGGCCCTCTTCCCCGTCCTCCTCCGCTTCCTCCCTCGTACTCGGCGCGGCTGCCCACTCCGCGTTCCACCGCTCCAGGAAAGGTCCCCACCCCAAGATCTCCATGTCACTCATAGTGACACCGACCACTGACAATCGAAGGACCCTCAGCCGAGCCACCGACCCGCCTGCCACCACGGACCAACCATGGACCAACCACCGACCGCGGGGTTGTCAGTGGCAGGTGCCAGAATCTTCATCATGTCTCTCGCCGACCTGACTTTCGACCGCTGGCGCGCCCTGGACAGGGACGCCGCGCACCACCACGCGCGAGAAGCCGTACAGCGGGTGGACGGGCGACTTGTCGACTTCGACGGCAGCGCCCACCTGGGCGGTTCTCTGTATCGCGCGGTGATCGAGCGCGAGGGGCAGCGGTTCGCCCTGATACCCGGCGGCGAGGTGCGGGTGGGGTTCGACCTGGACGGCTGGCGGCCATTGCCGGAACAGCTCGACTCGTACCGGACCGAGAGTCTGGCCGGTGGGTTCGGTTTCGACGACGACCTTGTCGACCATCTCGCGCGGTATCTCACCCCGAGGCGTTCGGTCACGGTGCCGACCGTGCTGATGGCGGTGGAGCCGGAGGAACTGCCCGAGGAGGGCGGATCCGTCGCGGAATCCCTCGCGGAGCGTGGTCTGCGGCTGCCCGGTCCGGATGAGTGGGAACACGCCTGCGGGGCGGGCGCGGAGACGCTGTTCCGCTGGGGGTCCGCCTGCCCGCTCGACCTTTACCCGTTCGGCGAGGACAGCGCGGCCGAAGGTGACCGCGACCGCCCGGCCGACCTCCGGCACCGGCCGAATGGTTTCGGGCTGCACATAGCCCGGGACGTCTACGAGTCGGAGGTGACGTCCGATCCGGGATCGGTCTACGGCGGTGACGGCGGCGAGGCGGTCTGCGGTGGCTACGGCGCCTTCGTCAGCTGGCTGCCCCTGGCGACCGCCAACCGCAACCCCGGTATGGCCGAATTCATCAACGGCCCCGAGGGCGAGGACATGAGCGACGAGTTCGGTGTCCGTCCCGTCCTCGACCTCCGCTGAACGGGGCGCATGTTCGGTCAAGGCCGGCCATGACCCTCCACCGCGCGAAGATCCGATCATTCGCGCTGGCCGATTCCCGTACCCCGCACCGGTGTTGAGGGCTGTCCTTGCCAGGGGAGAGGCCGAGGAGCGTTCAAGGGGGACATTTTGTCATGGAGGAAAACTAATCTTCGGATAGTTCAGCGCCGACCCTTGACCCCCCTAGACCTCCGATGTTCACTACGCCTGACGATGCCGCCGCCTCGTCGCCAATCACCGCTTCGCTCAGCCAGCGCCCTCGCGCGCCCCGAGAGAGGACCGGATAGTGCGCACTGTGTCCCGCGCCCTGATCGCGCTCGTCCTGGCGGCCATGTCGCTCGTCGCCGTACCGCAGGCCCCGCCCGCCGAGGCTGCGCCCGCCTCGGCCGGCGGCCCGGCCGCGGCCAACGCCAAGCTCCCGGCCGCGGCCCCCGCCCCCGCTCCCGCCGCCCCCCTCACCAAGGTCCTGGTCTTCTCCAAGACCGCCGGATTCCGGCACTCGTCCATTCCGGCCGGGATCGCCGCGGTCCAACGGCTCGGTACGGCCAACGGGTTCACCGTCACCGCCACGGAGGACGCCGGCGCGTTCACCGCCGCCAACCTCGCGCAGTACCAGGCGGTGGTCTGGCTCTCCACCACCGGCGACGTGCTCAACTCCGCGCAGCAGAGCGCCTTCGAGTCGTACGTCGCGAACGGCGGCGGTTACGTCGGCGTGCACGCCGCGGCCGACACCGAGTACGACTGGCCCTGGTACGGCGGCCTCGTCGGCGCGTACTTCGCCTCCCACCCCGCCACCCAGCAGGCCACCGTCAAGGTCGAGGACCGCGCGTCCGTCTCCACCTCGCATCTGCCGCAGCGCTGGACCCGTACCGACGAGTGGTACAACTACCGCGCCAACCCGCGCTCGGCGGTGAAGGTGCTCGCCGGCCTGGACGAGACCTCGTACTCCGGCGGCACCATGGGCGACCATCCGATCACCTGGTGCCAGGACTACCGGGGCGGCCGCTCCTGGTACACCGGCCTCGGCCACACCGACGAGTCGTACGCGGACCCCGCCTTCACCACCATGCTCCTCGGCGGCATCCAGACCGCCGCCCGCGCCAAGGCCGCCGACTGCCGCCCGGAGACCGGCTACACGCCGCTGTTCGACGGCAGCCAGGCCAGCCTCGACAAGTGGCGGCAGGCGGGCGCCGGCAGTTTCAGCCTCGCCGACGGCACGCTCTCCTCGGTCGGCGGCATGGGCCTGCTCTGGTATCCGGTGACCCCGTTCGCCAACTACTCGCTCAAGGCCGACTGGATGATGCCGGGCGACGACAACGGTGGTGTCTTCATCGGCTTCCCCGACCCGCAGGGCGACCCCTGGAAGCCGGTCGACCTCGGCCACGAGATCCAGATCGACGCCTCCGACGGCGACCCGACCCCTACCACCGGGAGCGTCTACAGCTTCCAGGCTCCCGACACGGCGGCGCGGGCGGCGGCGCTCAACCCGCCCGGGACCTGGAACAGTTACGAGATCGCGGTGCACGGCCGGCACGTCGAGATCTGGCTCAACGGCGTGAAGATCAACGACTACACCAGCAACCGTGACATCGCGCTGGGCCACATAGGTCTCCAGAACGACGGCGCGGGCCTGGACATCAACTACCGCAACGTCCGTATCAAGCAGGACGGCGCGCCGGCCACCGATCTCGCGCGGGGCAAACCCGTCACAGTCACCAGCGTCGAGCCCGGCAGCACCCACGTGGGCGCCAACGCGGTGGACGGCGACTCCGCCACCCGCTGGGGCAGCGCGTACGCCGACCCGCAGTCGATCACCGTCGACCTCGGCGGCGTCCATACGCTCCAGCGGGTCCGGCTCAACTGGGAGACCGCCCACGCCTCCGCGTACACGGTCCAGACGTCGACGGACAACGTCACCTGGCGCACCGTCAGCACGGTCACGGCGGGTGACGGCGGTCTCGACGACATCGCCGTGAGCGGCACCGGACGGTACGTACGGGTCCACGGC
This sequence comes from Streptomyces sp. NBC_01716, assembly GCF_036248275.1. NCBI lineage: Bacteria > Bacillati > Actinomycetota > Actinomycetes > Kitasatosporales > Streptomycetaceae > Streptomyces > Streptomyces sp. NBC_01716. The sequence continues at coordinate 6,470,148 of NZ_CP109181.1, forward strand.
ACCACACGAGCGACGCAGTACGGCTACTCCCTCTGGGACCTGGCCGTGTACGGCACCACTCAGTAAGCGGTCACCACACGATCGACCCGCCCGGACGACCTGGGGCGTGACAGCACCTCTGTCGCGCCCCGGGCCGTCGGGGCGCCCCCACACCCGCGAACGGCCCCTGGAGGTTCCGTGTTGTCGCGCGCTGTCGCCCACCTCACCGCCCTGTTAACCCTGACCGCACTTCTGCTCGCGCCCAGTGCCGTGGCGGCCGACCCGGAGGCCGGGCAGAGACCCGCCGCCACAGGGGCCGAAGCGAAGGACCGGAAAGCCGCAGCCCCGCCGCCCACCAGCGGCTTCGAGAAGGTCAAGCTCGACGGCGGTCTCGGCATGGGCGAGCCGATCGAGCTCGCCGTACTGCCCGACGGCAAGGTCCTCTACATCAACCGCGGCACCAGCGCCGCCGGCGGCCAGGTCCGGCTCTACAACCCGGCCACCAGGTCCACGACGGTCGCGCTGACCATCCCGCTGGACGCGCGCTTCGAGGACGGACTCATCGGCATCACCCCGCACCCGAAGTTCGCCACCACCGGCTGGGTGATGCTGTTCTACTCGCCCAAGAGCACCCCGCACGTCGGGCAACGCGAACGATCTGCGCGGCAAGATCAACCGTATCCATCCGGAGGACAACGGCACGTACACCGTCCCCGACGGCAACCTCTTCGCCAAGGGCACCGCGGGCACCCGCCCCGAGGTCTATGTGATGGGTGTACGCAACCCGTACCGCGTCTGGGTCGACAAGAAGGCGAACAACACCCTGTACTGGGGCGAGGTCGGCCCCGACGCCGGAGCGACCATCCCCGCGCGCGGCCCGGCGGCGTACGACGAGTTCAACCGGGCGACCGGCCCCGGCAACTACGGCTGGCCCTACTGCGGCGGTCCCAACACGGCTTACAACGACTGGGACTTCGCGGCCAACCAGCCGCGCGGCTGGTTCCCCTGCGGCGGCGGCACCGGCCCCGTCAACAACTCCCCGCGCAACACCGGCATCCAGCAACTGCCGCCCACCAAGCCGTCATTGGTGTGGGAGCAGCACGGCGGCAGCAAGGAGTGGCCGCAGCTCGACAACCCCGGCGGCTGCGGTTCGCCCAACCACACCGAGGTCTACCACTACGACGCGAATCTCAACTCCGACGTCAAGTGGCCGCAGTACTACGACAACAAGCTGCTGATCTCCGAGTACTGCCGCAACTGGATCAAGGAAGTGCAGTTCAGCAACGGCAACGCGTCGACCGGTACGCCGACGGCGATCGAACCGGTCCTGGACGGTATGAAGCTGGTCCACCCGATCGACATGGAGTTCGGCCCGGACGGCTCGCTGTATCTCCTCGAATACGGCAGCGGCTACTTCTCGGGCGCCGAGGACGCCGGACTCTACAAGATCAACTACGTGCAGGGCGGCCGGTCACCCCTCGCCAAGGCCTCCGTGAACAAGGACAACGGTCTCGCGCCGCTGGCCGTGACCTTCTCCAGCGCCGGCAGCAGCGACCCCGACAACAACCCGCTCACCTACGCGTGGGACTTCACCGACAACGGCAGCACCGACTCCACCGCCGCCAACCCGTCCTTCACGTATCCCTCGAACGGCAGCTTCCAGGCGAGACTCACCGTCAGCGACGGCACCGGCCGTACCGGCACCGCGACGATCCCGGTCGTTGTCGGCAACGACCGCCCCACGCTGACGATTTCGCAGCCACCGGCGGGCGGCGCCTTCGAGTGGAACGAGAACGTCACCGTCACCGCGTCGGCGACCGATCCCCAGGACGGCCCGATCGACTGCTCGAAGGTGATCGTACGGATCGCCCTGGGCCACCAGGAGCACGCGCACGAGGTCGCCGAAGGCACTGGATGCTCCACGACCTTCAACACCGGGCCGATCCACTCCGGCCTCGACGCCACGCAGTTCTACGTGGTGCGGGCGAGCTACACGGACAAGGGCGCGGCCGGCACCGTGGCGCTGACCGGGGAGAAGGAGCTCAGCCTCTGGCCCAAGAAGTGGCAGGCGGAGCACTTCGCGCAGTTGTCCGGCCCCCAGGTCATCACGGCCGCAGGGGCCGAGGGCGGCAAACGCCTGGGTGATGTGCAGAACAACGAGTGGGTCAAGTACCACCCGGTGAGCCTCAAGGGCGTCACCGGCATCAGGGCCCGGGTCTCCTCCGACAAGGCGGGGAACGTGGCGACCTTCCGGTACGACTCCGTCACCGGACCGGTGGTCGGGCGGGTGACCGTGCCCAACACCGGCGGCTGGGAGACGTACACCGAGGTCAACGTGCCTGTCACGAACGCCGTGGAGCAGCCGCGTGATCTCTTCGTGGCCTTCACCGGCGGCTCCGGCGCCATTCTCGACCTCGACAGCTACACCTTCACCGGGCCCGGCATCAGCCGTCCCGGCTCCATGACCGCCCGTGGGAGTGATGCACAGTGACCACCGCGAGATCCGACCGACCGGTGAGACCGGCCGCGACGCACGGACGCGGCAGAACACCCGGCACAACACCCGGGAGAACACGCGCCGCGCGTCTGCTGGGCGCGCTCCTCGTCCTCGTCTCCATGGTGAGCGGTCTCTCGGGCGTCTCACCGGCCGTCGCCGCACCCACCGACGCCGCCTTCAACTCCTCGACCGGCGCACTGAACGTGGACTACGCGAAGTACATGTCCAAGCACGACATCGTCTACAACAGGCCGACCACCGAGCCCAAGCACGGCCTGACGGTCGGCAACGGCCGTACCGGCGCGATGGCCTGGCAGAACAACGGCTTCAACATGCAGGTGTCCGGCGTGGACACCTCGCAGCAGACCGCCTTCGGCGCCGGGCTGATCAACCTGTCCACCACCCCTGCCATGGACAGCGGTTACTCCACCTTCCAGCAGCGCCTGTCCCTCTACGACGGCACCCTCACCACCACGTACGACAACAACCGCACCGTCACGGTGATGGGCAGGCCCAACTCCGAGGTCATGGGCATCCATGTGGAGGACACCCGCTCCGGGGTCTCCGCGGTCAACCTCGATCTGAGCCTCTGGGACGTCGCCGGGCTCGGCAACAGCGGCGACGTGCCGAACATCGAGACCTGGCGCACGGTGTCCACGTACGCGGACTCCACCGGCGCCGGACTCAGCCGGGGCCAGGCGGACCCGCAGAACTTCGGCTACACCCTCGGCGCGACCGTGGAGGGCGCCGCGTACACCGCGCGCGTCGTCGACGGCCGCAAGGTACGGCTCTCGATCACACCGGACTCCAGCTACACCATCTGGTTCACCGCGAGCACCCGTCTCAACGCGCCGAGCCACAACTCGGTCGCCGAGGCCAAGCGCGCGCTCGCCGAGGTCAAGGCCGCCGGATACACCGCCACCAACAACAGCTACCTCAACTGGTGGCACGCGTTCTGGCAGAAGTCGTTCGTCCAGTACTCCAACGGGTCCCGCGAAGCGGACTACATGGAGAACGTCTACTACCTCTCCACCTACATGATCGCGGCGGCCGGATACGGAAACTATCCCGCCCACTTCATCAACGGCGTCTTCCGGGCCACCGGTGACGCCACGAAATGGAGCAACTCGTACTGGTACTGGAATCAACGGGACATCTACAACTCGTTCCTGGCTTCCAACCACACCGATCTCATGGCCGGGTTCAACAAGCTCTACAGCCGCAATTTCGACGCGCTGAAGGCATACACCAGAACCCGGTACAACGTGGACGGCATCTGGGTGCCGGAGACGATGGGCTGGGACGGCAACGCGCGCGGTACGGTCAACAGCGACTACACCAACCAGATATGGTCGACCGGCACCGAGGCCGCGTACAACATGTACCTCCAGTACACGTACACGAACGACACCAACTACCTGCGGAACACGGCCTATCCGTTCATGCGCGAGGTCGCCAAGTTCTACCAGGCGAAGCTGTCGTTCAACAGCTCGACCGGCAAGTACTACGTGGCCACGTCCCACGCCCACGAGACGTACTGGAACGTGCCGAACGCGATCACCGACCTGGCCGCCGTGCGTACCCTGTTCCCGCTGGCCATCAAGGCGAGCAACCAGCTGGGCCTGGACGCCGGCTTGCGTCCGCAGTGGCAGAACATCCTGGACAACCTGATCGCGTACCCCTCCGACACGAACGCGAACACCTATCTGCCGCACACGCCCCCGATCGCGCAGACGCGTAACAACGAGAACGTCGCGGCCGAACTGATCTGGCCCTACGACCTCACGGGGATCGGCTATCCCGACCAGCAGAAGGCGATCAACACCTGGAACGTCAGGCCGTTCCCGTACGGAAACGTATGGGCCAACGACGCGATCCAGGCCGCCCGGCTCGGGCTGGGAAATCAGACACTCCAGGGTCTGAAGACCATGCTGCAGAAGTACCAGAACTATCCGAACGGCATGACCAGCAACACCAACGGCGTCTTCGAGTATCTCGGCGTACATCTGGCCGCGACGAACGAGTCGCTGCTCCAGTCGTACAACGACAAGCTCCGGGTCTTTCCCGCCGTCCCCACCGATTCCACCTTCGTCGGCAAATTCAGTCTGCTGGCCAAGGGCGGATTCATGGTGAGTTCGGAGAGGGAGGCCGGCGAGGTCAAGTACATAGGGCTGAAGAGCCAGTTCGGCAATGCCGCCCGCGTCGTCAATCCGTGGGGCACCCAGGAGGTCAGGGTCCGCCGGACCTCCGACAACGCCGTCGTGACGACATCCAGCAGCGCCGAGATCACCTTCAACACCGGGGCGAACGAGGTGTACGTCGTCGAGCGGACCGCCAAGCCGCTCAGCTCGTACAGCCAGACGCAGCTCACCGGCACCGCGAACCAGGGCATGAAGTCCCTGGCGGGCACCAGCTCCACGCTGGGGTCGAACGCCACGTCCGACCCGATGGTCAACAACACCGCGCTGACGTACGACAACAACTGGCATCTCACCAACAGCCGCGGCTACGGCGACTTCAACGACGACACCCACCACAGCACCACGGTGGACGCCGTCGCGTCCTACACGTTCACCGGCACCGGGATCCAGTACCTCTCCGAACGCAACGGCGACATGGGGACGGCCGACGTCTATCTCGACAACGTCTTCCAGGCGACGGTGAACCTGAGAGCCGACGGTGCGAGACAGGTCCAGCAGGTCGTGTGGCAGAAACAGGGGCTCGCCCGTGGCTCGCACACGATCAGGATCGTGAACCGCAGCACATCGGTGGGGATGGTGGACGCGCTCCGCATCACCGCCTGACCGGCCCCGGCCCCTGTGGCCGGCCATGACCGTGGCCCCGCGCGGAGGACGCCGTGCGGGGCCACACCATGATCTACTCGCGGCCCGCCGCCCTCCTCCGGTACCGGCGCAGCAGGGCGGGCAGCCACGGCGCGGCGCCGAGGAGCAGCAGGACCGCCAGAAGCGGGAGACGCCACCAGGACGAGAGGTGCGCGGGCGGCGGTTCCCCCGGCTCGGCGACCCACGGCCGCGCTGTCTTCGACCACGCCACGAACGCGTCGCCGATCGGGATCAGCCCGAAGGCGTACCGCTTGGTCCACGGAGTGCTGACCGGCACACCCAGCAACTCCCCGTAGTTCGCGATCCCTTCGGCCAGCGACGCGTCGCCCGCCACCTGCGCCGCGCCGAGCGTGACGACCGTCGCCGACAGACTCACACCGAGGGGGAGCGGCCCGGAGTCGACGTCCGCGGGGCCGTCCATGCCCTCGGGATACTCGCGCGTCGTGGGTCCGAGACCGAGCGGGGTGACGACGTAACGGTCCCGGAAGAGCGTGTACTGCTCATGGGCGAAGGCCGGGTCTATCTCGGCCAGGAACCGCTGGATGATGCTCTGCGAGGTGCCTCTGGCCACCTCGACGGGAGCTCCGGTGCCGGGGGAGACACGGTGCGGCAGCAGTCCCGTACGGGGGTCGAGACGCTGCCGCACTCCGTCGAGCCACCGCTCGACGGTGCCGGTGAACCGGGCGGGCAGCAGTGTGTCGTGCAGCCGCAGCGAGGCCACGGCGACGGTCGAGTCGACCGGCCACGCCTGCCCCGGATACGCCGTCAGGTACGGCGACTCGGCGCCGTCGAACGCCGCCCCGAGAGCGGCCGAATCCGCCGCGAACCGCCGCACCTGCGCGGCGTCGCGCTCGCCGTCCGGCCGCAGCATGAGCGTGCCGCCGCGCAGCCAGTTGGTCCAGCCCCGGTAGAACACCCCGTACGACGGGGTCAGTTCGGCACTGAACGCGGCACGCCCGGCGACCGAGTCCAGCCGCCCCAGGGCCCACTCCGCCTCCCGCAGCGCCTCGTCGCGCGGCTCACCGGCGGGCTCCCGCATCCCCAACTCGACCCAGCTCAGGCCGTACAGCGCGTGCAGGAAGAAGTACCCCTCCGGGAACTGCTGTTGGGCCTCGTCCCCGGCGCCCTCGTTCAGGGCCCCGCGCATGAAGGCCAGTTGACCGCGTACGCCGGCGGGCTCGCCGTCCACCCCAGCGGTGGCGGGCACCACCAGCCGCACGGCCCCGATCAGCGCGCACCCACTGACGAGCACGGCGGCGACGACGCGTATCCAACGGAGCACCTGTCCCGTGGCGACCGATCTCTGGCCTGACATCCGACGATCGTAAGGGCCGCATATGCGCGCCCTTTCCTGTTCACCTCGCCGATGTGTGCTGTTCCCGGTGGTGAAGGTTCGGCGGGCTGGGCTGGGAGAGATGAGAAGTCGTGTGGTGGGGTGGGCGGGGCGTCTGGTCGTTGTGGGGCTCGGAATGGTGATCGTGGGGTATCAGATGGGATCGGGAACAGACTCCGGGACGAACGGGGCGGGCGGAGCGCGGGCGGCGGGGGAGTGTGGTGCCGTTGATGTGTTCGTGTCCGGGGAGGGCGGCTACGACACGTTCCGGATCCCGGCCGTGGTGGCGGTCAAGGAGCCTGGTTCCGGACGGGACGTGCTGGTCGCGTTCGCCGAGGGGCGGCGGCTGGGGAAGGCCGACCACGGCGATGTGGACGTGGTGCGGCGGCGTTCGTACGACGGCGGATGCACCTGGTCCGAGGTGCGGCCCGTCGCGGACTCCGGGCAGGACACGCTGGGCAACCCCGTGCCCGTTTCTGTCGGGGACAGCGGGCGCCTGGTGCTGCTGACCACGCGCAACGGCGGCGACGCCACGGAGTCCGCCATCATGACGGGGCAGGCCGCCCCCGAGGACGGCCGCCGGGTGTACGTCCAGGCGAGCACGGACGCGGGCGCCGGCTGGTCCGCGCCGCGTGAGATCACCGGGCAGGTCAAGCGGGACGACTGGCGCTGGTACGCCACCGGCCCCGGCCACGGCGTCGAGCTGACCGCCGGCCCCGACGCGGGCCGTCTCGTCGTCGGCGCCAACCACTCCGTGGCCCCGGCGGACGGCAGTACGGACACGGGAGCCGAGCCCAGCCACTACGCCGGGCACTCCCTGCTCAGCGACGACGGCGGGGAGACCTGGCGGATCGGTTACGTCGACCCGGCGGACGAGGGCACCCTCCATGTGAACGAGACCGCTGTCGCCCAACTCCCCGACGGGACCGTCTACTTCAACGCCCGGGACCAGAAGGGCAGCGCCCCCGGCAACCGGGTCCACGCCTGGAGCCGCGACGGCGGCGCCACGCTGGACGGCCCCTTCGAGGCGGCCGAAGGCATCACCGCGCCGCCCGTGCAGGGCAGCCTCCTCCAGGTCACCGGCCGGGCCGGGGCCCCGCTGCTGATGGCCTCACCCGCCGACCCCCGCGACCGGGCGTGGATGACGGTGCGCGCGAGCCACGACGGCGGCGCGACCTGGTCCACCGGATACCGGCTCTCCGACGCCAAGGCCGCCTACTCCGACCTCGTACAGCTGGACGGCGAACACGTCGGGATCCTGTACGAGACGGGGACGGCCACCGCGTACGAGGCCATCCGCTTCACGCCGCTCCCGCTCACGTCACTGAATTGACGAGGGCGGGCGGGCGTCAGCCGCGGCGGCGGACGTCGTCGAGATAGCGCAGCACCGCGGCCACCCGCCGGTCCATCTGGTCGGTGGGCGACAGGTCGAGCTTGGCGAAGATGCTGCGGATGTGTTTGTGGACGGCGCCGTCCGTGACGAAGAGCTTCTCGGCGATGGCCGAGTTGCCCAGCCCCTCGGCCATCAGGGCGAGAACGTCGCGTTCCCGGGGACTGAGCCTTTCCAGACGGGTGTCGTCGCGGCTGCGCGTGAAGAGCTGCGCGACCACGTCGGGGTCGATCGCGGTCCCGCCGTCCGCCACGCGCCGCAGCGCGTCCAGGAACTCCTCGACACGGCCGACCCGCTCCTTCAGGAGATACCCGAGGCCGGTGACGCCACCGCTGAGCAGGTCCGTGGCGAAGCTCTGCTCGACGTACGCGGACAGGACGAGCACGGCCAGCTCGGGACGGCGGCGCCGGGCCTCGACCGCCGCGACGATCCCCTCGTCGGTGTGCGTCGGCGGCATCCGTACGTCGAGGATCGCGACATCCGGCTTGTGCTCGTCGATGGCGTCGAGGATCCCCTCGGCGGTCCCGGCCGTGGCCACCACGTCCAGACCTTCCGCGCGCAGCAGCAGGGCGAGCCCCTCACGCAGCAGCGGGTCGTCCTCGGCTATCACGATCCGCATGGGAGTTCCACCTCGATGGTCGTGGGGCCGCCGGGAGGGCTGGCCACGGTGAGAGTGCCGTCGTGCGCGGCGATACGGCGGCGGATGCCGATGAGCCCGGATCCGCCGTTCTCGTCCGCGCCGCCCCGGCCGTTGTCGCTGACGCTCAGGCGCAGCTTGCCGCCACCGCCGCGCACGGTGACGCCGGCCTGCTCGGCACCGCTGTGTTTGGCGATGTTGGTCAGCGCCTCCGCCACCACGAAGTAGGCGGTCGCCTCGACGGACGCCGCGCGCCGCTCGGGTGCCTCGACATCGATCCGGCAGGGGACCGGACAGGACGCGGCGAGCCCGGCGAGCGCGCCTTCGAGCCCGCGGTCGGTCAGTACGGGCGGCAGGATGCCGCGGGCGACCGAGCGCAGCTCGGCCAGGGCCTGCTCGGCCGAACTCTGGGCGCGTTCGAGGAGCTCATCGGCGCCGGCCGGATCGCGGGCGACCATGCGCCGCGCGGCTCCGAGCAGGACGGTGACGGTGACGAGCCGGTTCTGGGTGCCGTCGTGCAACGAGCGTTCGATGCGCCGCAGTTCGGTGGCGTGGGCGTCCAGGGCGGCGGCCCGGGTGGCGGTGAGCTCCGCGATCCGCAGGGACAGGTCCGCGTCGGGTCCGGCGGACAGCAGCCGCCGGCCAGGCTTCGCCTGGAGCCTGGCCATCCCCGGTGTGAGCCCCATGATGATGGCGATCCACCCCAGACCCAGCAGGGCGACGGCGAGAACGTCGGACCAGCCGCGCGCGACGCCCAGCCCGATGGAGGCGCTGGTGGCGCCGTCCGGCAGCAGCTGCCAGTAGAGGGGGAAGGTGCTGTCGCGGATCGCGCAGAGCGGCAGCAGTACGCCGATCAGCCCCAGGAACAGTCCCGCCGTGGCGTGGCGGACGAGCCAGCTCAGCTCGCGGCGGGTGGTGGGGTCCGTGAGGGCGGGACGGAGCTTGGTGGGGGCCGGGCCGGGGCCGACCAGTTCGGGGCCCCAGCGGTTCAGCCTGCCGCGTTCGCGGTTGGCGACGGAGTGCAGGAGGCGCAGCCCGACGGGTGCCATGAGCAGTCCGACGCCGACCAGCGCGGTCACGGCGGAGACGGCCAGCCAGACGAGGGTGAAGAACGCGAGCAGGGCCGTACCGAACCCGCCCGCGAGCCTTTCGAGCGCGACGAGGGCGGCCGCGCCGGCCCGGACGACGATGTCCCGGACGCCGGTCCCGGCGCCGGCGGCCTCGGGGTCGGCGGCCCCGTCGAGTGTGCTGCGTTGGGTCGACATGCACCCCTCCTTCGGCAGCGACCATATGCGGCCCGCCGAGCCGGTCGCCAGCCGGACGGCCGATGAGTACAGCAGGCTGTACCAACGACTGGGGAGCAGGCGGGCTCGGCCGCACGGGGTGCCGATTCATAGCGTCGGTGACGACAGCGAGACACCACCGAGCGGGAAGAGGAAGCACCTCATGGCCTACACCGACCCCTACCGTCCCAGCGGCTCAGCCGGGAGCCACGACGAGCCGAGTACCGAGGTCACCGGGGCCGGAGTGGTACGCACCCTGCTCTGGCTGGTGCTGGTCATCAGCGCGGTCGGCAACATGGTCGCCTCGTACAGCGGCTCCGGTACGCCGGTCCACCTCGTGTGCGGTGCGGTCACCGCGCTCTGTGTGACGGCGCTCGTCGCCCAGCGCCTGCGGGGCCGGCGATGAGGGCGATGAGGGCGCCCGTCGGGAGGGCCGAGAAGCGCGCGGCGAGCACCGGCTTCGGCCAGGCACCGGGCCAGGTGCAGGGGCAGGCGTATGGACGGGGCCAGGGTTACGGCCAGGGCCACGCACCCGCCATCGCGCTGGTGAACCTCGGCAAGACGTACCCGGGCGGGGTGACCGCCCTGCACGACGTGTCACTGACCGTGGAGCGCGGCACGTTCCTCGCCGTGATGGGGCCGTCCGGGTCCGGCAAGAGCACCCTGATGCACTGCGCCGCCGGGCTCGACGCGCCGACCGGCGGAAGCGTGCGGATCGACGGCCAGGAGATCGGCGGGCTCGACGAGAACCGCCGCACCGAACTGCGCCGCGAACGCATCGGGTTCGTCTTCCAGTCCTACAACCTCGTCCCGTCCCTCAGCGTCGCGGACAACATCACGCTGCCTCTGCGCCTGGCGGGGCGGGCCCCGGACCGGGAGTGGCTGCACACCCTGACGGAGCGGGTGGGGCTGTCCGACCGACTGAGCCACCGGCCCGCCGAACTCTCCGGCGGGCAGCAGCAACGCGCGGCGATCGTACGGGCGTTGGTCGCCAAACCGGCCGTCGTGTTCGCCGACGAGCCGACCGGTGCGCTGGATCTGCGCAGCGCCCACGGGGTGCTGAACCTGCTGCGTGAGCTCGTCGACGAGCTCGGCCAGACGGTGGTGATGGTCACGCACGACCCGGCCGCCGCCGCGCAGGCGCACGAGGCGCTGGTGATGGCGGACGGCCGTGTCGTGGACACCCTGCTCGCGCCGACCGCCCCCCAACTGGCCGCCCGGCTCGTCGCGTTGGGAGAGAACTGATCATGCTCCGTCTCGCGGTACAGATGGCCGGGCACCGGATCAGCGCTCTGCTGGCCGTGGTGTGCGCGGTGCTCGGCGGCGCGGCGCTGATCACCGGCACCGGCGTCCTGACGGAGTCGGGACTCCGTTCCCACCTGCCGCCCGGCCGGCTCGGCGGCGCCGACATCGTGGTGTCGGCCGACCAGACCTTCCGGAGCGGCCCGGACCTGCCGCTGGCGCTGCCGGAACGCGGCACCGTACCCGCGACGCTGGTCGAGCGGCTGGCCCAACTGCCGGGTGTGACCGCTGCGGTGGGGGACATCAGCTTCCCCGTCGGGCTGCTCGACGCCCATGGGCGGGCGGTGCCCGTCGATGACCCCAGGACGGCCGGACACAACTGGTCCTCCCTCGGACTGTTGGCCGGTGGCCCGGACGTGGAGGGCGGGAAGCCGGCCGGTTCCGGCGAGATCGCCGTGGACAGGGACATCGCTGCCGCCGCGGGTGTGAAGCCCGGCGGCGAGGTCCGCGTGGTCGCGGCCGGCCGCGCCGCCGCCGACTACCGCGTCTCGGCGGTGATCGACGCGCCGGGCGCGGGTGTCCTCTTCGCCGACCGGACCGCCGCCCAACCGGCGGGCGACGAGGGCGGATTCCGGTCCGGGACGGTGGACCTGATCGGCCTCCGTACGGAGCCGGGCGTCACCGACACGGTCGCGGCGGCCGTACGCGCCGAACTCCGCGACGCCGAGCCGCGCGACGAGGAGAGCGCTGAGAAGCGCGACGAGAAGTCCCAACTGCCCTCCCCCGAACTGGTGGTGGCCACCGGCTCCGACCGCGGTGACCTCGCGGCCCCCGACACGGTGGCCGCACGGTCCCTGCTGATCCTGCTCTCCTCGTCGCTCGCGGGCATCATCCTGCTGATCACCGGATTCGTCATGGCCGGCGCGCTGGGCGTGGCCATCGCCGGGCAGCGCCGCGAACTGGCCCTGATGCGCGCCGTCGGCGCGACCCCGAAGCAGATCCGCCGGCTCGCCGCAGACCAGGCCACCGTCATCGCTGCCCTGGCGCTCGTACCCGGCATACCCCTCGGCTACGTGCTGGCCGGCCAGTTCCGGAGCATGCTCGTCGAGCGCGGCGTACTCCCGGAAGCGCTCCCGCTGACGTACAGCCCGCTTCCCGCCCTGGCCACCATTCTCCTGCTGGCCCTGGCAGTTCAGGTGTCCGCCCGGGGTGCCGCCCGGCGCACGTCCCGTATGCCCGCCACCGAAGCCGTCGCCGAGTCGCGCAGCGAACCGCGTAACCCCTCACGCCTGCGGACCCGCGCCGGCCTGCTGCTCGTCGTCGCCGCGACCACCCTCTCGGTGGTGCCGCTGCTGTCACGCACCGCGCTCGGCGCGACCGCGACCTCCATCGCCGGCATCATCGCGGCGATCGGCCTTGCCATGGCCGGCCCCGCTCTGGTCCGGAGCGTCAGCGACACGCTGGCCTGGCGTCTGCCGGCCGGTGCCTCGCCCGCCACCTGGCTGGCGATGTCCAACGTCCGGGGCTATGCCAACCGTATCGCCGGCGTCGTCAGCACCCTCGCCATGGCGGTCGTCTTCACCCTGACCTACACCCTCGCCCAGACCACGGTGCTGACCGCCACCACGAACGACGTCCGCGCCGGCACCCTCGCCCAGGAACGCCTGACCGCGCCGGGCCTCGGCGGAATGCCCGAGGGCACGCTCGCCGCCGTACGGGACACATCGGGCGTACGGGAGGCGGCTCCCGTCACCACCACCACCGTCCTCTGGCCGTACGAGCAACTGGGCGACCCCGTCGTCGAGTCCGCGTCCGCGATGATCCTCGACCCCGCCGCGCCGGGCGTGCTCGACCTCGACGTACGCTCCGGCAGCCTGGCCCGGCTCACCGGTGACACGGTCGCGGTCGGCAGCGACGTCGCCACCTCGCGCGACGCGAACGTCGGGCAGCGGATCAGTCTGATCCTCGGCGACGGCACGCGCGTCACCCCGCGAGTGGTCGCCGTCTACGAACGCGGCCTCGGTTTCGGCCCCGTCGTCGTCTCCCGCGATCTCGCGATCGACCACACCACCACCCGCCTCGACCAGAGCATCCTCATCCGCACCGACGACTCCGCGACGGCCCATGACAACCTCGCCGCCCTGGCCGCCGCCCGTCCCGGCCTCTCGCTCGAACCCGCCGACACCACCGGCGCCGGGCTGAGCGACGCGCCGCCCGAGGTCTGGGTGAACCTCGCCACCATCGCCGTACTCCTCGGCTACCTCCTCCTCTCCATCGCCAACAAGCTCACCGCCACCACGGCCCAACGCCGCACCGAGATCGCCACGTTGCGGCTCAACGGGACCACCCCGCGCCAGATCCGCGCCATGATGCGGCGCGAAGCCGCGCTGATCGCCACCGCCGCGCTCGTCGCCGGCCTGGCCGTCTCCGCGATCCCGCTCGCCCTCCTGGGCAGCGGCTTCCTCGGCCGGCCCTGGCCGGCGGGTCCGGTCTGGCTGCTTCCGGCGATCGCGCTCACGATCGTGACCATCGCCTTCCTCACGATCGAACTCCCCACCCGCCAGGCGCTCCGCACCTCACCGGCCGACGCGCTCGCCAACCGCGAGTAGCGCACCGGGACGTCGGGCCGGCCGCCGGGCGGGACGTCGGGCGGCGGCCCTTGTCACCTGTTCGCGTGACATGCCTTTCTCCGGGCCGTCACGTAATCTTCGGTACCGGACCGCCCCGGGGGAATTTCGGGAGCAATTCGAGGTCCGAGACAAGCGCTGAGAGTCAACGGGGGCAGTCTGCCCATCTCTCAGACGCGGGGCCCGCCCGTACAGGCGATGGCCCGGAAATCAGAAGGTGGAACAGAATTGATCAGAATCCGAAAAGGGCGCGCGAAGTCGACCGCTGCGGCCGGAGTTATTCTGGCCGGCCTGCTCGGCGGCGTTCTCGTCGGCGCGCCGTCCGCGGTCGCCGAATCGGGGGACGACGCGGGCCCTCTTGGCAGGTGCGACCGGGTCTGGGTGAAGAACGTCTACGGCTACAAGTCCAAGCACCACGGCAAGGGTCCTATCTACAAGGACGGGCGCGGCGGGACGATAACCGTCGAGAAGATCAGGGCAGGTGAATTCGAAACCTCGGTCAGCGGCACGGTCGGGGTCACCGCGAAGGCCGCTGTCGCCGAGGCTAAGGCGGAGGTCAGCGCGGGCGCCGCCGTCAAGACCTCGTGGAACACCAAGCACAGCTACTCGCACAAGATCTCGCGTAACAAGTACGGCAACGTGCAGTACGGATCGTGGGGGCACACCGCCCGCGTGGAGAAGTACCTCACGCTCCCCAACTGCAAGAAGTCGCAGCGCAAGACCGGGACCGCGAAGATATCGAACTCCAAGCAGGGATTCCGGTACTGGGAGACCAGTTCCTGATGCGGCGGACGGTGGCGTTCTTGGCAGCCGCGGCCTTCTTTTCCACGGTCGCGGCCTGCGCCAACGGCGAGGAAACGCGGGGTGCCCCCACGGACACCCCATCGCCCGCGGTGCCCAAGGCGCCACCGGCGCTGTCCGCGCCCGACTTGGAGATGGGGTTCACGGAGATCCTTTCCGAAGGACCTACGCGTGGCAGTGACGAGTTCAGCCCGGTGCGGCTGCAGAAGGGCGTCACCTGGGTTTCGCTCAACTGCGTGGCCGATTCGGGATCGCCGATGGTGGACGTCGTCGTCGATACCGTGGCGACTTTCTCAACTGACTGCAAGAGCGGGGAAGTCAGCTACTACGCACATGAACTCAACCTCTCCAAGCCACGCAAGGCGCAGGTCTCGATCAAGGCGCCGGACACGGTGCGGTGGACGATGAATGTCCAGGTCCCCGAGTCCGGCGAAACGCGACCGTAGTCGGCGCCCCCCCGGCCCGCCGCGGTCCGACGCAACAGCCGCCGCGCACCGGCGGTCCACACAGAAGGAACAAATCTTTGAGGAAACTCAGAAGAGCGCTGGTCGCCGTTGGCGCCACGGCCGCGGTGGTCGGCGGCGCCCTTGCCGGCGCACCCGCCGCCCAGGCCGCGCCCACCTGGCAAGCCCACGACAAGAACTGCAAGACCGTCACGGGAGGCTCGGTCTGCGCGGAGGTGCAGAAGCGCGTCACCGACGCGGGCGCGGTCAACGGTTACCGCGCGAGGATGACGGTCACCCCCACCGCGGGCAACTGGATGAAGCCGACCACCTACTCGTGGAGTTCGGACGGCGCGCTGAGCCAGGTCTGCGCGGGCGGCTGCTCCCAGCAGACTTCCGCGTGGACCTCCGCGTGGTCGCCGGTCAAGACCACCGCAGGGACGTACGTCGCACGGGGCGAGACCACCGGCGGCTATCTCTTCGACGCCGCCGCCTCCTGGAGCGGCTGGGCACGGGTCGCCGAGAAATGCGCCACGGACGTCGCCGGCAAGTTCTGTGTCTACCGGCATGAACGCGGCTACCGCGACACCATGCAGGAGCGCGGCAAGCTGACGGTGACCCCGGCCGCCGGCAAGTGGATCGAGCCGCGCTGGGTCCGGGTCGGTACCGTCATGAACGGGACCAACACCTTCAAGACCAGCGACCTCTGCGACCCGTCCTGCACGCGTCGCACCGGCAGTTGGTCCGCCACGGTGACCCGGACCATGCCCGGTCTCGCCAGCCCCCTTGAGCTCTACGCGTCCGCCCGGGTCGCACTCCCCTCCGGAACCGTGAAGACAATCAAGGCCTCCGTCACCGGCTGACCTGACCCGTCCGAAGGCCGCTTCCCCGACAACGGGGGAGCGGCTTTCGCAGGACGGCTCCCATCGGGAACGCGTAGCTCTCATTGGCGGCAGCGCCGATATCGCGGCGTTACCTCTCGCGATTCGTGGAGTCGGCAGGAGCTCGATTCGCGCGGTCGTAGGCTTCCTGCGACGCCGACACGTCGCCGAGGTGCGCGATCGACCATTCCTCCAGTGCGCGCAGCGGCTCGCACAGGGTGCGGCCCGCCTCGGTGAGCGCGTACTCGACACGGACCGGAACTTCGGGGTGGACGGTGCGGCGCACGAGCCCGTCCCGTTCGAGCCCGCGGAGAGTCTGGGTGAGCATTTTCTGCGAGACGCCCTCAATGCGTCGGCGCAACTCTGAAAAGCGGGCGTCGCCGTCCCAGAGGGCGCCCACTATGAGCACCGTCCACCGGTCGCCAATTCGATCCAGGATATGGCGAGTCGGGCAGTCGGCGCGGTAGGGGCTGCCGTGGAGCACCGACTCGGCCTGAGTGGTTACCACAAAGTGCCTTCTTTCCATGGGAGAGCTGCGCTCATACGGTAATCGGAGTGCGTCGTTCGACGCCACCCGTCCCGTGGAAAGGCACCTTGTGTCTCGCATAACCGTCATCGGCGGTACCGGCTATGCCGGTTCGGCCATCGTCGCGGAGGCCGCCGCTCGTGGTCACCAGGTCACCGCACTGAGCCGCTCGCTTCCCGACGCGCCAATCCCGAACGTGACCTATGTCCAAGGCGACGCCGCCGACGAAGCGACACTCTCGGCACCCATTGGGGGCGCGGATGTCGTAGTGGGCGCACTCGCCCCACGCGGCCCGCTGGTCAGCACCTTCCGCGACGTCTGCAGCACCATCGCGCGCCTGGCCGATGCCGCAGGCGTACCCCTGTTCGTCGTTGGCGGCTACTCGTCACTGCGCCCAGCTCCCGGGGCGGATCGCTTCGTCACCGACCTCAGCCACATCCCCGCGGAACTCCACGACGAGATCCGCGCCGGGGCAGCGCTCATCATCGAGGACCTTCCGGCCACGCCCGCGACACTCGACTGGGTCTTTGTGAGCCCGGCGCTCAGGTTTGGCGCACGAATGCCCGGAGAACGACTCGGCCGATATCGGCTCGGCGACGACGTCGCGGTTCAGCCCGAGGACGGTGGCGCGATCTCCGCCGCGGATTACGCCCTCGGGTTCGTCGACCTGATCGAGAAAGGCGACCACCACAGGGCGCAGGTCAACCTCGGCCACTGAGTGGGCAATTCCGGAATTCTTCGCGGGTTGACTGAGGAAGCGCAACGTTGACGCGTACTCCCGACATAGCAGATGCCAGGCTCCGGAATTTGCTCGTGAGGATGGGCAGCGGGTGAGCAGAAGCCATGCCGTAGGCCGGCAGTCGGGCCGGACGGTGCGTCAGACCATGGCCGGCCGGTCCACCAGCAGCTCCACCCTCCGCTCGGCGTCCCCCGGCGGCGGCCGTCCCGCCCGGGTCAGGGTCGCCGGCCCGTGCAGGGCCGCCCAGAACAACTCGGTGAACAGCGCCGGGTGGACGCCGTCACCGGCGACCTCGCCCAGGGTCTCCAGCAGGGCGGCGAAGGCGTCCCGCAGAGGCTCCGGGGTGTACTCCCTCGCGAACGCCAGGCCACCGTCGAGCCGGAACATCGCGTCGTAGACCGCCGGGTTGTGTTCGGCGAAGTCGAGGTAGGCGCGGGCGAGGGTGGTGACCCGGGCGCGCGGGCCCTCCACGGCGGAGGTCGCGGCCCGCGGCGCCGCGGCCATCTCGGCGGCGCCCTCCAGGGCGACGGCGCCGATGATCTCGCGCTTCCCGCGGAAGTGGCTGTAGAGGACGGGCCGGCTGTACTCGATGCGCTCGGCGAGCAGGCGGGTGGTGACCGCGTCCCAGCCCGGCTGCTCGGCGCCGTGATGCCGTTCTGGTTCATCGGCTCGCTCGCCCTCAGCGCGGTCCGGGCCGTCGCTGCCCTCGGCTGAGACCTGATGAACATCCCCGACGGTGACTCATGTGTTCTGAAAGACGTTGTCCTTGGATGACACCCAGCACGAAGCATCCTGTGAAGTTGACCGCGAACGGCACCCACGTGGGGAGGTTACCGTGCCATACGCGGAAGAAGAACTTCTCGATGACGAGCCGAAGTGCGACACCCCCGGTTCCGCCAAGAACGAACAAGAGCGGCATCACGGTACGAACCCCATGTCTCGCAGATCGCGGATCGCAGTGCGTCAGCGTGCTCCGTGCTCAGAGCCGCGGCAGCGACGTACGGTTCCCCGTGCCCGCCCTGATGGTGCTACTCCTCGTCCGTCCCCTTCTCGGGCCGTGTCTCGCCCACTTCCTGCGGGATGGCCTGCTGCGCACGGATGTGGAGGACATCGCCGATGAACAGGTCGTACAGCAGTACTCCGATCACTCCGCCGATCAGCGGCCCGACGATGGGGATCCAGAAGTAATCGCTGAAGGACCCGGACAGGGTGCCGGGCATCGCCAGGTCCTCCCAGCCGGCGGCATAGGCGAGCAGCCGGGGGCCGAAGTCGCGGGCGGGGTTGATGGCGTAGCCGGCGTTCGCTCCGTACGACATGCCGATCGCCGCGACGGCGAACCCGATGATCAACGGACCGAGATTGGCTTTCACGGCGGTGTTGCGCAGGTCGACGACGGCGACGATCAGCATCACCAGGAACATGGTGCCGACGATCTGGTCGATCAGCGGTCCCCAGATGCCGCCGTTGAAGTACGGCGCGGGGAAGGTGCCGAAGATGGAGAACGTCGCGTTCGTGTGCCCGTTGGTCTTCGGGTCCTTCGACACGAGGTCGAAGGCGTGGATCGCGTCGTGGTAGACCCAGAAGACGAGAGCGGCGCCGGCGAACGCCCCGGTGAGCTGGGACGCCCAGTACGGGAGGACCTTGGCCCAGGCGAACTTGCGCCGCACGGCGAATGCCAGGGTCACCGCCGGGTTGATGTGCGCGCCGCTGACCCCGCCGGCCACATACACACCGAAGACCACGGCCATCGCCCAGCCCCAGGTGACCAGCAGCCAGTCGCCGGAGCCCAGGAAGAACGTGGTGGGCCCCTCTGTGCGGCCTGAACCGGGGAGGGCCGCGACGGTCATCGCGACGACACCGCAGCCGAAGGAGATGAGGACGAACGTCCCGAGAAACTCCGCCAGGCATTCCCCGGCGAGAGTCGCTCGCCGCCTGAATCGGGCCGGCTTGATCAGGGGCGGGATCTCTACGGCCATGGGTCCTCTTCGAATCTCGTCCGGTGCGCCGAAACGCGGCTGGGTCCCCTCCCTGCGACCGCACCTTATGTTCAGGTGGTTGGGTGACCCCGCAACGGCGCGCCCGACCCGACCACGCGTGACGCACCGACTTCACACGTACGCCTGACGTGTCGCGGGACTGCCCGGCCTCCGGACGAGTGCCGGGCGTCCTCGCGTCAGACCCGGTCGGCCGTGTCCGTCGCGCGCTCGTCCGCGGGGGCCGCGGATTTCGCCGTACCGGCAGCTCGGGGACGGAGTCTGAGGACAACAGCGACGACGGCCAGTGTGAACAGCGCCAGGCCCGCCCAGATCACCCACTTGTGCGGCCACGGCACGAGAGCGCCGGCCTCGGGGGAGCGCCCGCCGTCCACGCCGGTGACGACGACCGCCACCAGCCCCAGGATGGTGGCCACCACCACGATCCTCCCGAGCAGCCTCGCGCTCAGCGGCAGCGCGACGTCGCGACGCCGGGGGCCGCGCAGGCGCAGGCGCTCGCCGGGGCGGGCCGGTGCCATCAGACGGGCCAGGAGCAGGACGGCGATCGGGATCTGCAGGGCCCACACCATGGTGCGGAAGGGGCCGTCGAACCACGCCTGGCTGCTGTACAGCAGGGTGTGCCAGGCGCTGAGGATGTAGACCACGATGACGAAGCGGTGCAGGGCCAGCCACATGCGCGAGCCGGTCCGGTGCCGCAGGTAGAAGGCGAGGCCGAGCGGGATGGCCAGGTACATCGCCAGCAGGCCGATCAGGATGGCGACACGGCCGGTGCCGGTGGCGTACCCGCCGGGGACGAACACGTCGACGAACGCGGTCCACACGCTGCGTCCGAGCGACCACTGGTCCTGGTTGGTCCGGATCTGGTCGGTGAAGAAGAAGAGAGCGTGCATGAACATCAGACCGACGGTGGTCAGGCTCGTGGTGCGGTGCCACTTCTCCAGCCGCGCGGCGGGCAGCCGGCGCCAGCGGGGTCTCGGCCCCGAACGCAACAGCCCGAATATCAGCGTCCCGTAGGCCCACAGCATCGCCGACCAGCCGAACGCCTGGCACATCCAGTACATCCAGAACTCGCCCGCGTTCGCCATGTCCGGCATGAGCTTGAGGGTCGCCGATGTCCCGTTCTCCACGCGGACGTAGAGCAGCCAGTAGATCAACAGGGTGACCACCAGGGCCAGTGAGGCGTCCGGCACCGCGCCTCGCAGATCGGCGCGCAGACCGGCCCAGTCGAAACGGGCACGCTCCTTCCCCTGACGCGAGGAAGGCGTCACCGGTCCCGAGGACTTCGCCATTGCTCAACTCCGGTTTTCCGTACGGCATGCCACGGGACACCGATGGTGAACAACCCGGGGCAATGCTGGTCTGTACCACGCTCTTCGCGGTGGAGAGTAACGACGTTTTCCCCATCACGGAAGACGGCGATCCGGCGTCTCCGTATTTCACGGGCATTCAAAAAACTTCACCATCTCCGGGAACTTTTCGGGGGAGTTGAACGACTGGACTCGGCGGTCACGCCGACAACTTGGCCGGGCCCAGGAACTGGACACGGAATCCCGCCGACTTCTGATGCGGAAGACGAATCCAGCGCTGGAGAAGTACTGGAGTACGAGCGGCGCGGGGCGGTGTGGCGGCGGGCCTGAGCCCCGGGACGCGGGTGCGCCCGGTCAACTGCCCGGGCGCACCACGGTCGCGACCGCTTTCACGCTGTCACTGTGACGGAAGTGAAGGACGAACGGGACGGCGTCACCCTCGTTCCAGCGGGTCCCCTCCTTCAGCGTGACCATCACGTCCAGGCCGTACGGCGACATGGCCAGCGCCGCCCCGGCGGGAACCGTCGCCGAGTCCGCCATTCCCATGGAGTCGCCGCCTCCTCCGTTGCTCCGGTGGCGGCTCAGCATGGCCTCCGAGATGGCGGGCGACGTCACGGACACGAGCGCGTCGTCCGCGCCGCCCTTGTTCGTCACGGTGAAGAACGCCGCCGTCTCCGTGTTGTCGCTGTACGGAAGAAAGACATGCGGATCGGTGACCTCAAGGACAGGCGGCCTGCCCGCCTGCCCCGCCCCGACCCACTGCGTCAGACCCGCCAGCGCCACTACGCAGGCGGTCCAGGGGATGAGCCCGGCATAGAAACCGTCGCGCAGCCGCTCGCGCGTGATGTGCCATCCCGTCGAGGTCTCCTGGGAGGGGCTGTCGGTCATCGCCGCAGTGCTCCTTGCTTCGTACGCGCTCCGCTTCCCGGGGCGCGCGAGGGCCGCCAGCCGCGCAGCCGGAGGCTGTTGCCCACCACGAGCAGGGAGCTCACGGACATCGCCGCGGCGGCGACCATCGGGTTGAGCCACCCCACCGCCGCGAGCGGCACGGTGACGACGTTGTAGCCGAAGGCCCAGATCAGGTTGGTACGGATGGTGCCGAGGGTCCGTCTGGCGAGACCGATCGCGTCGGCGACCGACTCGATGTCTCCGCGCACCAGCGTCACGTCGGCCGCTCCGATGGCGACGTCCGCGCCGCTTCCCATCGCGATGCCGAGGTCCGCGCCCGCGAGGGCGGCGGCGTCGTTCACGCCGTCTCCGATCACCGCGACGCGGCGGTCCTCCTCGCGCAGCCGGCGGACGAGATCGGCCTTGCCCTCGGGGGTGCACCGGGCGTGCACCTCGGTGATGCCGAGTTCGGCGGCGACCGCCTCGGCGGTGGCCTCGCGGTCGCCCGTCGCCAGGACGGGCTCCACTCCAAGGCGCCTGAGACGGTCGACGGCACGGTAACTCCCGGGGCGCAGAACATCGCCCAGGACGATGAGCGCCTCGTCCACCCCGTCGACCCGGACCCGTACCGCCGTACGCGCAGCGGCTTCCGCGTCCGCCAAAGCTCCAGCCAGGGACTTCGCCAGGTCGTCCCCGGGGGAGCACACCTCGACCCGGTGGCCGTCGACAAGACCGGAGACGCCGCTCCCGGCGGTCGCCGCGAACTCTGTCACCTCGGGCAACGGCGCGTCGGGCCAGGCGCGTTGGGCGTACGCGGTGAGTGCCCGGCCGAGAGGGTGCTCCGAACCTCGTTCCACCGCTCCGGCCAGCCGGACCACGGTCCGCTCGCCGAGGCCGTCGGCGACCACCGTGACCTTGGTGACGCTCATATGGCCCGTGGTCAGGGTTCCCGTCTTGTCGAGAATCACCGTGTCGACGTGCCGCAGTGTCTCCAGCGCCTGCGGACCGCTGACCAGTACGCCGAGTTGCGCGCCTCGGCCCGTGGCCGCCAGCAGCGCGGTGGGGGTCGCCAGGCCCAGGGCGCAGGGGCAGGCGACGACCAGGATCGCCACACACGCGGTGACCGCGGCCTGCGGATCGGCTCCGGCACCGAGCCAGAATCCGAGCACGGTGACCGCCAGGGTCAGTACGACCGGGACGAAGCCGCCCGCCACCGAGTCGGCCAGCCGCTGGGCGCGGGCCTTTCCGGCCTGGGCCTCGGTGACCAGGTGGGTGATGCGGGCGAGCTGGGTGTCCGTCCCGACCGCCGTGGCACGGACGGTGAGCAGCCCTCCGGCATTGACCGCCGACCCCACCACCGCCTGGCCGGGGGCGACTTCGACAGGCTCGCTCTCACCGGTGACCAGGGACAGGTCGAGCGCGGAGCTGCCGGAGACCACGACGCCGTCGGTGGCGACCCGTTCGCCCGGCCGGACGATGAACTCCTGCCCCACGCCGAGTTGTTCGATGGGGACGCTGCGCTCTTCGCCGTCGACCCGCACCGTCACGTCTTTGACGCCCAGCCCGGCGAGCGCGCGCATCGCCTGCCCGGTGGCGCGCCGTGCCCTCGCCTCAAGGAAGCGTCCTGTCAGGACGAACAGCGGTACTCCGACCGCCGCTTCGAGATAGATGTGGGGCACCCCGTCGCCCGCCGACGGCAGGAACGTGAACGGCATACGCATGCCCGGATCGCCCGCGCCGCCGAAGAAGAGGGCGTAGGCGGACCAGGCGAAGGAGGCCACCACGCCGAGCGACACCAGTGTGTCCATCGTGGCCGCCGAGTGCCGTACTCCCGAGAGCGCGCGGCGGTGGAAGGGCCAGGAGCCCCACGTCGCGACCGGAGCGGCGAGCGCGAAACAGAGCCACTGCCAGTTACGGAACTGCAGGTCCGGAACCATGGACAGCACCAGGACCGGTACGGAGAGCAGTGCCGTCACCACCAGCCGCCGGCGCGCCTCGGCCGCCTCGTGCGAATCGGGCTCCTCGGTCGGCTCCGCACCCTTCTGGGGCTCGGGCGGCAAGGGGAGTTGAGCCGTGTAGCCGGCCCGCTCGACCGTCGCCACCAGGACCTCTGGAGTGATGTCAGGCGGGTGGCTGACGCGGGCGTTCCCCGTGGCCAGATTGACCGTGGCGGTGACTCCTTCGAGCTTCGCCAGCCGTTTCTCCACCCGGCCAACGCACGCCGCACAGGTCATCCCGCCGACGACGATGTCTGTGGTGATCGTCGCGGAACTCCTGGTCTCTGTGCTCACTGTCCGCCGCCCGAATGCGTACCGCCCATGTCGCCCATGTCGTCGCCCATATCGCCCATATCACCCGTGTCGCCGGTGTCGCCGGTGCCGCCGCCCGGTGGACCGTCGAGCGGGCCCTGGGGCCCGGTGTCCGTGGAGTGCATGCCGGGAGCGACCGGGCCGACCGCCGAGCCGACCCAGTACGACATGCCGAAGACCACCGTCAGCAGGACCAGGAACCCGGTCAGTGCCGGGGGCGGCACGCATCGCTTCAGCAATGCCACCACCCGCGGGACGAAGGGCCCATGCCGGTCTGCCATCACCGCTCCAGAAAAGAGATCTCCGCCGACCGCCGGACAATCGGCGGGAATTCAGGGCCATGGCGGTCGGCCCGCGCACGCTCGGAAAACCATGCTGACATGAGGCGCACTCACGGGACGCAGTTGTGCGGGCTCGTCATCGTGTGAGGATTCTCCCGCCGATTCCCGGGAACTCCGAGCGCCTGTCGTCCGACGCATTTCCCGCATGGGGAAGGACGTTCCTGTCCTCCGTGAGTGATATCGCGGAACAGGCTGTTCTCGGCGTGATTGCGGTGCAACGATGACTCCGCCATGCACCTGGGTCCATGCTTCCGCGGAGTGAGGGCCGCGCTGTTCGCGGCCGTCGGTGTGCTTCTCGCTGCCCTGGGACACGTCCTCATGTCGGGAATGACCGTCCCATGGCCCGCGGTGCTCGTCGCATGCGCGATCACCGGTCTCACGGGGTGGGTCGTGACCGGCAGGGAGCGCGGATTCCCCGTGGTCCTGTCCTCGGTGGTCGCCGTCCAGGCCC
Organism: Streptomyces sp. NBC_01716; assembly: GCF_036248275.1. Taxonomy (NCBI): domain Bacteria; kingdom Bacillati; phylum Actinomycetota; class Actinomycetes; order Kitasatosporales; family Streptomycetaceae; genus Streptomyces; species Streptomyces sp. NBC_01716. The sequence continues at coordinate 6,494,659 of NZ_CP109181.1, forward strand.
TTCTGCACGCCTGGTTCGCCCTGGCCCAAGTGACGCGGCGCCCCGCCGGGACGGGCGGTGGCTCGATCATGGAGCAGTGGGTCCGGCACGTGCTGTGCCAGGCACCCGCCGCGACCATGGCCGACCACACCCACCAAGCGATGCCCGGGATGCCGGCCATGCCCGACACCATGGCCATGGGCAGCGGACAGAGCGCCACGACATCGTTGGCGATGCTCTCCGCCCATCTGCTCGCCGCCGTGCTGTGCGGCCTCTGGCTCGCGTTCGGAGAGCGGGCCGCCTTCCAGTGCCTACGGGCCTGTGCCGGCTGGGTCGTCGCCCCCCTGCGACTGCCAGGCGCCCTGCCGGCACCTTCCGTCCTGCCGCGTGTACGAGCCGATTCCCCGCACACCGTCCGCGGATCGCGGCAACTGCTGCTCGCCGACGCCATCACCTCACGGGGTCCGCCCACGGGAACCGCTGTCCTCTGACAGCCCGATTCCCGTGACCACGACGGCTCTCACCGGCGCGGCCACGGTGCCCGGCCCTGCCTGAACGGGGCCGTACCAGTGGGCCGGAGCCGCCTGCGAGCGGTGTCCGGACCGACCCGGATTCCGAAGAAGGACATCAGGCGATGACGCATGCCCTGCCCCGAACCGACCTGAGAGACAGCGACGTACGAACCCCCGGCCTCCCGGGTACGAACGAGGCGACCATCACGGACTGGGCCCTCGCCGCGGGTGAAGGTGACGCCGACGCCGTGGAACGGTTCGTCGGCGCCCTGCACCGCGACATCTGGCGATACCTGGCGTACCTGAGCGGCGACCCGCAATCCGCCGACGACCTGACCCAGGAGACCTTCCTGAGAGCGCTGGGCAGCCTGCCCCGGTTCGAAGGCCGTTCATCGGCCCGCACCTGGCTGCTGTCGATCGCCCGGCGGTCCTTCATCGACAGCCTCCGTCACGCCGCCGTGCGGCCGGTCGTCTCCGACACCGTCGACTGGTGCGTCGCGGCCGAGAAGACCAGACCTCAGGGCATCCCCGGCTTCGAGGAAGGAATCGCGCTGACGGAGTTGCTGGCGTCCATCCCGGCGGAGCGGTACGACGCCTTCGTCCTCACCCAACTGCTCGGCCTGCCCTACGAGGAAGCCGCGCGGGCCATCGGCTGCCCGGTGGGCACGGTCCGCTCCCGGGTGTCCCGCGCCCGTGGCCACCTGATCGGCATGCTCATCGACGCGGAGCGCGCGGCGGCCGGAGGGGCGGACCCGGCCCACCGGCCGTCCACGGCGAATCTGACAGGCGCGGCGGCCTGATGCGCCGGACAGCAACGAGGGCGAGTGCGGTCGCCTTTCCGCATGGCACTGCCGCTGGCCGAAAGTCGCTCTCGAACGTGAGGAGTTCCGCGTGACACCCGAGATGGAGAACGCGTTCGCGGAAATCAGGAGAAGGTCCGGGCCGGCCTCCATCGCGCGCGTGGAGCGGATGATGGAGACCGGGAACCAGCCACGCCATCCGCTGCAACGCGGCGCCAAATGGGTTATGCCCGGCCTTTCGCAGAGGCCCTGGCACGACCCCTACGAATACGCCGAACTGGCGCCCGTCGTCGAGGCCCTGGAGTCCAGCCACCCATCGATCAAGGACGAGCTGAGCGAGGCGTGGGCAACCCGACAGGGCGCCTTCTCGGACTACGAGCACTATCTGACCCGGCAGAAGGACTGGCAGGCACTGTATCTGTTCCGGCGGGGAAGGCTGGTCGATGAATCGGCCTCCCTCGCGCCCACCGCTTTCCGGGTCATCGATGAGATGGCGGTCGAACCCGAGAAGATCTGCCCGCTCCTCGAATGTCATTTTTCGACCCTGTTGCCCGGAGCGGCCATTGATCCGCACTGCGACCTGTGGAATTTCAGCATCAATCTCCATCTCGCCGTCGACATCCCGGACGGCTGCGGCATCACGGTCGCCGGTGAGCATCGTTCCTGGCAGGAGGGCAAGTGCCTGCTATTCGACTACTCCTTCGAGCACGAGGCGTACAACTCGGGGACCCGTCCGCGCACCTGCCTGCTCGTCGATCTCTGGCATCCGGACACCACGCTTCCTGAACGCGAGGCGCTCGTCGTTCTGTTCACCGAGATCCGGCGGCTGATGGGCGACGACTGAACACCCGATACCCGACCCCCGACACCCGTCACCTCCGCATGGCCCGTTCCGGCTGCTCACGTCCGGAGCGGGCCATCGCCGTATACGGAGCAGGGGTATATTGATTCCTCGCTCCCGATCCGCAGCCGCACACTTTCACGCTGTCCGGGAACTGGATGTGTTTTCTGGGCGACTTCCTCTGGATAGGCTACGATGGGCGAGTTGGAGCGAAGCTCCCCGAATTCCTTCCGGTCGGCCGCCACTTGGCCGTGAGACCAGAATTCTCAAGCCGGAACAGGCCAGTTTGACAGCGCATCAAGAGGCGCTCCATGGCTGAAAATAAACTCTCTCCCGAGCCTTGCTGACACGTTCTTCGACGGCGTTCTTCACGACCGTTGGAACTCCCGGCGCCTTCCTCTCCAAATACATGATGGCGAGCAGGATTCAAGACCATTTTGAGACGGTCCTGATTCGCTCCTTGAGCGCTTGTCCGGCGGGGGAGTGTGAACCACCATCCGATGAGCCACCAGGGCCCCGGCCAGGGGTATCCGCCTGGTCCGCGATTCCACCGAGTACCGAGAGGGCCGTCGCAGGATGTCCGTAACGAAGTCGCCCGTCGCCGTGACCGGCCCCCGCCTGGGGGCACCTCTTCTGGCGCTCGCCGCCGCGCAGTTGGTCATCGCACTCGACTTCAGCATCGTGTACGTGGCGCTTCCCGGTATCCGGAGCGCACTGGGCTTCTCCGCGCAGGATCTCCAGTGGGTCGTCAGCGCGTACGTGGTGGCCACCGGCGGCCTGCTTCTGCTGGGCGGTCGCGCCACCGACCTGTTGGGCCGCCGTCGGATGTTCGTCCTGGCCGCACTCCTCTACGCGGTCTCGTCCCTGGTGGGTGGTCTGTCCGAGTCCGCCGGAACCCTCGTGGCGGTGCGCGCCGTCCAGGGTCTGGGCGGGGCCCTGCTCTTTCCCGCGACGCTCTCACTGATCAACACGGTCTATGCCGAAGGGCCGGCCCGTAACCGCGCGCTCGCGGTGTGGGGGGCGGCCGGCGCGGGAGGGCTCTGCTTCGGTTCGCTGCTCGGCGGGGCGCTTGTGCAGATGTTCGGCTGGCAGGCGGTGTTCTTCGTCAACGTTCCACTGGCCGGTGCGATCGCCCTGGCGGGGTATCTGCTCTTCCCCGCGGACGTCCGGCGCCCGGCGCGGGACGGGTTCGACGTCCTGGGAGCCCTGACCGCCACGGCCGGAATCACCCTTCTCGTATTCGTCCTGGTACGGGCTCCCGAGACGGGCTGGAGGACGCGCGAGACCGCCCTTCTGGTGCTGACCGCTCTGGCCCTGACCGCGATCTTCGTGGTGGTGGAGTCACGGTCCCGTGCCCCGCTCGTCCCGCCCCGTCTGTTCGCCCGTCGCGGGCTCTTGGGGGCGATGGCCCTGACCGCGCTCTACGGCGCGACCTTCAGCTCGATGCCGTACTTCCTCACGCTGTACTTCCAGACGCTGCACCGATACACCGCCTTCGCCACAGGTCTCGCCTTCCTGGTGCCCGCCGTGGTCGTGGCCCTCGGTGCGCGGCTGGGCGCCAAGGCGGTGTCGCGCTTCGGACCGCACCGCACTCTGCTGGGCGGAATGCTGGCGGGCGCGGCGGGTGCCCTCGCCCTGGGGCCGGCCCTGGCCGACTCGGGTTCGTATCCACCTCTGCTGCCGGGGCTTCTCCTGCTGAGCCTGGGACAGGGCATCGGATGGACCGCCATGTGGATCGCCGCTGCCGCCGGCGTCGCCCCGGACGACCAGGGAATCGCCTCCGGCCTGGCCTCCACGACGCTTCAGGCCGGCGGCGCGCTGGGTCTGGCGGTCCTGGTCGCGTCGGCCAACTCCGTCACGGGTTCAGCGGGTGCCGGGCTGCTCGACGGAATCCGTACCGCCGTGCACCTGATCGCGGCAGGGCTCTGCTGCGGGGCGCTGATGATCCTCGCCCGGCGGCGGACGCACACCTCACCGACCGGGCAGGCCAGGTGAGCGCCGGCCCCGCCCGCCCACTGTTCGCCCATCACTCACCCCTTCAGCACACCGAGGAGGACCACTGTGTACGGACGCCGTACCGGTACTCCGGCCGTCGCCCCCGTTCTGACCGGACTCGCCGGCTGGCTCCCCTCCGCCGTGGTCACGAACGACGACCTCGCCGCGAGGTTCGCCACCACCGACGCGTGGATTCGCTCCCGCACCGGCATCGCCCGGCGACATGTCGCGAAGCCCGGCGAGGCGACCTCCGATCTCGCGGTGGAGGCGGGGCGCCGTGCCCTGGTCTCCGCCGGCACGGGGAGCGCGGACACGGTCATCGTCGCCACGACCACGCCGGACCGCTCCTGCCCGGCGACGGCTCCCGTCGTCGCCGGCCGACTGGGACTCGTCGAGGCGGCGGCGTTCGACGTCGGCGCTGTCTGCACCGGGTTCGTGTACGGACTGGCCACCGCCGCGGGGCTCATCGCGGCCGGAGTCGCGGAACGTGTCCTGCTCATCGGGGCCGACACCTATTCGACGATCGTGGACCCCCAGGACCGGGCCAACGCGGTGATCTTCGGGGACGGTGCCGGTGCCGTCGTCCTGCGTGCGGGAGATCCCGGCGAGCCCGGCGCGGTCGGCCACTTCGACCTGGGGAGCGATGGCACACAGGAGGAGCTGATCATGGTCGCGGCCGGGGGCTCACGGCAGCCCTTCACCGCGACCGACACGTCGCGTCAGGACCTTCACTTCTCCATGCGCGGCAAGGAGGTCTACCGCGAGGCCGTCACACACCTGACCGCCTCGGCGCGCAACACCCTCCGGCACGCCGGCCTCAAGGCCGACGAGATCGACCACTTCGTGCCTCATCAGGCGAACCTGCGCATCCTCCGCTCGGTGTCCGATGAACTCGGGCTCCCGCCGGAACGGCTGCGGAGCAACATCGAGTCCGTCGGGAACACCGGAGCCGCCTCCATTCCCCTGGCGCTCGCCGACGCGGCCGCCCGCCGCATCGTCCAGCCGGGTGAGCGTGTCCTCCTCAGCGCCTTCGGCGGAGGCCTCACCTGGGGATCCTGCCTGGTCGACTGGCCCGAACTCGCGCCCACACCACACCCGTACGAAGGAGGAGAAGAACCCACTCCATGAGTACCACCTACGACCAGCTGGTCGCGATCATCGCGAAACTGCACGACGCCCCGCACGACCGGATCCATCCCGGCGCGACCTTCGCCGAACTGGATGTCGACTCCCTGACGCTGGTCGAGATCAGCATGCGGGTCGAACGTGACCTCGGAGTGACGGTGGAGGACAGCGAACTCCGCCCGGACCTCACCCTCGACGCCACCGCGAAGCTGATCGACACGAAGAGGGACCAGTAAGACACCGCACCGCCGATATCAACCACGAAGGGCAACGACGATGAAGATCTCGGCACACTCGGACGCCGCTTTCGGGGTCACGGTCGAGGGGTTCGACCACGACACCGCCGGGTCCGCGGACATCGACACCCTCAAAGAAGCGGTCTACCGCCACAAGATGGTGGTCCTCAAGGGACAGGAACTCTCCCCGCCACGGTTCCTGGAACTCGGCAGACGGCTCGGCCGTCCGGAGACGTACTACGAACCGATGTACCGGCACCCGGAGATCGAGGAGATATTCGTGTCCTCCAACGTCCCCGAAGACGGCAAACAGATCGGGGTGCCGAAGACCGGGAAATTCTGGCACGCCGACTATCAGTTCATGCCGGATCCTTTCGGTATCACACTGATCTACCCGCAGGTGATACCGGAGAAGAACCGGGGCACGTACTTCATCGACATGGGAAAGGCGTACGAGAGACTTCCCGGGCACCTCAAGTCCGCGGTGAGGAGCACGTATTGCCGGCACACCGTGCGCAAGTACTTCAAGATCCGTCCGCACGACGTGTACCGCCCCATCTCGGAAATCATCGACGAGGTCGAACGGAAGACACCTCCTGTCGTCCGCCCGACCACGTTCACCCACCCCATGACCGGCGAAACCGTCCTGTACCTCAGTGAGGGGTTCACCGTCGGGATCGAGGACGAGGACGGAAAACCGGCCGAGGGGGATCTGCTGCACCAGCTCTTCGAAGCCACCGGCCAGCTCGACGACACCTTCGGCCACGAGAACATTCACCTCCAGAGCTTCGAACAGGGTGACCTGCTCATCTGGGACAACCGCAGTCTCGTTCACCGGGCCCGCCACACCGTCACCCCCGAGCCGACGGTGTCCTACCGGGTCACGGTGCACGACGAGCGGAAGCTGTACGAGACGACGGCCGCGGCATGACGAGCGTTCCGTCCGTCCTTCGGACCGCACGGCCGGCGCGGTCGTACGAGACGGACCACGCCCTGCTCGCGCGAGTCCTGCTGCCCTACAAGGAGAACTGCGCGTACGTCCGGTCCGCCGAAGTCACCACGGAGTCAGGACGCGTGGCGGCGCACTGCGAATTCGCGATACCGGAATCCTGCTACATCAAGGACACCGGGCACCTGAACTCCGTTGAAGTCAACATCTGTTACAACCAGATGATGTATTACCTCGTAGCGAAGTCCGTCCAGGAAAGGCTCCTTGAACCACTCTCCTCCTGGACGCTGGAGGACTACTGGACGCGCCAACTGCCGGACATTCTCATCGCCCGCTTCTCCAGCAACTTCCGCAGGCCCGTCAACCCGCGTTCCTTCTCCGGTGAGATGGAGTTCACCGCGGTGTCGCCAAGGCGGCCGGCAGGCGGCAGCCCCCTGCTGGTGGCGGAGACCGCCTTTCGGTACCGGGACGGCGACGGGGGCCGATGCGACGGCGAGGCCGTCCTCGCGTTCGTCAATCTTCCCTAAGGGCTGTCGTCGCGCGCCCGCCAGGGATTACGGGACAGCCCTTAGTTTCGCCGCATTCGGCGACGCACCGTCACATACCAGGAACAGAGGAGCGGATTCACGTCATGACACTCGTGGATACGGCGCGTTTCCACGCCGAGCACCGGCCCGACGCCCTCGCGATCCTCTGCGAAGGACGCGGCGTCACCTACGGACAACTGGACCTCGAAAGCGACCGCGTCGCGCGCGCCCTTCACGGCGCCGGGCTCCGGCCCGGCGCCAGGGTGGCTTACCTGGGCAAGGAATCCGAGCGCTACTACGAGATCCTCTTCGGCTGCGCCAAGAGCGGCACCGTCCTGGTCCCCGTCAACTGGCGCCTCGCCGCTCCCGAGATCAGCCACATCCTCCAGGACTCTGCCAGTGAACTGCTCTTCCTGGAAGAGGAGTTCACCCCGGTCACCGAACGCCTCGGGACCCCGCCGCCCAAGACGGTCGTCCGCCTCGGGAACGGTGGCGCGGGAGACCCCTTCGAGATCTGGAAGACGGGGCGGCCCGGTGCGGAGCGGACACCGGCCCCGCCGATCGGTCCTGACACGCCGGTCGCCCAGCTCTACACGAGCGGGACCACGGGGCTGCCGAAGGGGGTCGTGCTCGCCCACCGCAGCTTCTCCGCGATCCGCGACGCGATGGCGGACGCCGGGCTGGACTGGATCGACTGGCGGCCCGGTGACATCGCGCTGGTCGGCATTCCCGGCTTCCACGTCGGCGGCCTGTGGTGGGCCGCACAGAACTTCAACGCCGGGACGACCGTCGTGGCGATGCGCGCCTTCGCCGCCCGAGACGCCGCGGCCCTCATCCGGGACCTGGGTGTGACCACCGCCTGTGTCGTCCCCGCCATGCTCCGGCTGCTGCTGGCCGAACCGGGCGTCACCCCGGGCGACTTCTCGACTCTGCGAAAGATCGTGTACGGCGGTTCGCCCATCTCCGAGGCCCTTCTGGAGCAGAGCCTGGCCATGTTCGGCTGCCAGTTCGCGCAGATCTACGGCCTCACGGAGACCGGGAACACCGCCGTGTGTCTGCCGCCCGCCGACCACATACCCGGGCACCCCCGCATGCGGGCCGCGGGCCGCCCGTACCCCGGTGTCCGAGGCAAGGTCGTCGACGAGCGGGGGCGTGAACTGCCCGCCGGCACGGTGGGCGAGATCTGTCTGGCCACCCCGGCGCGGATGGTGGAGTACTGGGGACGGCCGGAGCAGACCGGCGAGACCCTGATCGACGGCTGGATCCACACGGGTGACGCCGGCTACATCGACACCGACGGCTATGTCTTCATCCGTGACCGCATCAAGGACGCGGTCATCGTCGCGGGCGAGAACGTCTACCCCGCGGAGATCGAGAACGCCCTCGAACACCACCCCGGGGTGGCCGAGGCCGTCGTCGTCGGCGCTCCCGACGAACGCTGGGGCGAAAGCGTCCACGCCTTCATCGTCGCCGCCCCCGGACAGCAACCCTCGTTCGGGGAGCTTCATCGCTTCCTCATGGACCGGCTCGCGAGCTTCAAGCTGCCCGCCCGGTACGAGTTCATCGATCAGGTACCGCGCAACCCCAGCGGCAAGATCCTGCGCCGCGAACTCCGGGACCGCTTCTGGGGCGGCTCCGAGCGCAAGGTCAACTGACCGCGCCCGAGGCCCTGTTGCCGACCCGGCACCCCGTATGTGTCACGCACCCTCGCGAGGAGATTCCTGTGCCCGAACCATTGACTCCCGCCTCGTTCCGGACCGATCTGGCCGAGTTCCTGCACCTCAGCCCGGAGGAGGTGGACCTCGACGAGAACCCCCTCCAGGCCGGCCTGGACTCGCTGCGTATCGTCACGCTCGCGGAACGATGGCGGGCCGCAGGCGCCGACATCGGTTTCGTGGAACTCGCCGAGCGCACCTCCTTCGCCCAGTGGTGGCAACTGCTCTCCGAACGGCTGGCGGGAGCTCCCCGTGCGGACGCCTGACACGCGCGTGGACGAGGCCCGCCTGCTGGCGGCGCAGGAAGGCATCTGGACCGGCCACCACCTCGACCTCGACAGCCCGGCCTACAACACCGCCGAGTACGTCGAGATCCATGGACCGGTCGACACCGCGGTCTTCGGCGAGGCACTGCGCCGGGTCGTCTCCGAGACCCAGGCCCTCAACGTCCGATTCGACACGGTGGACGGACAGCCGCGCCAGATCACCCGGTCCGTCGCGGGCTGGCGACCGCACATCTCTGATCTGACGGACCGGAGCAGCCCGTCGGAGGCGGCCCTGGCGTGGATGCGGCGGGACCTGGCCCGGCCGGTCGACCTGCGTCGCGACCTCGTCTTCGGGCATGCCCTGTTCCGTATCGGGCCGGATCATTTCCTCTGGTACCACCGGGTGCACCACATCGCGCTGGACGGGTTCGGACTCGCTCTGGTGGCCCGCCGCGTCGCGGCCGTCTACACCGCGCTGGTCGGTGGCGAACGGATCGGTGACAGCGGCTTCGGCACCCTCGCGTCCGTCCGGTCGGAGGAGCGCGCCTACCGCGAGTCCGAACGGTTCGCCCAGGACCGGGCCTACTGGGCAGGGCGTTTCGCGGACCGGCCTTCCGTGGCCGCTCTCGCCGAACGCCCCGCCCTTCCCGCCCGGACCTTCCTGCGGCGCGTCACCGATCTCGGAACCGAACAGTCGGCCGCCCTGCGGGCGGTGGCCCAGCGGCTGTCGGTCACCTGGTCCGACATCGTCCTGTCGGTCACCGCCGCGTACCTCCGGCGGGCGACGAACGAGGACGAGATCGTACTGAGCCTGCCTGTCATGGGCCGACTCGGCTCCGTCTCCCTGCGTGTCCCCTGCATGGTGCGCAACATCCTGCCGTTGCGCGTCACCGTGCGTGAAGGAGACAGTCTGCGAGACCTGGCGACCCGCGTCTCCGGCGAGCTGAGATCCGGTCTGCCCCACCAGCGCTACCGCTACGAGCAGATGCGACGCGACCTCCAACTCGTCGGCGGCGGACGGCGGTTGTCGGGGCTTGGCGTCAACATCATGCCCTTCGAGTACGACCTGCGGTTCGCCGGACACCGCAGCACCGTCCACAACCTGTCGGCGGGACCGGTCGACGACATGGCGATCAATGTGTACGACCGGGCCGAGGGCGCGGGACTGCGGATCGCCGTGGACGCGAACCCCGAGCTGTACGCCGAAACAGAACTGACACGGCATCAGCAGGGTTTTCTCTCACTGCTGCGCATGGCGGTGGCGGAACCCGACAGTGCCCTGGGGGCGCCGGCCCGCTCGCGTACGGTCACGGTGCTGGACGGCGGTCCCCTGTCCGGCCCCGCGCGCCCGGTTCTGAAACGCATCGCGGACCACGCGGCGCGGCGCGGAGGCGCCCCCGCGGTCGAACATGACGGCTCACTCCTCACGTACGCCGAACTCTTCGGCTCCGCACGGAGACTCGCGCGACGTCTCACCGCGCGGGGTGCCGGTCCCGGCACCGTCGTCGCCGTCGCGCTCCCACGCGGGATCGACCTGGTCACCACCGTTCTGGGCGTTCTCCTCTGCGGCGCCGCCTACTGCCCGCTGGACCCGCGGGCGCCGGCGTCCCGCACCGAGGCGATGCTGGCTGATACCGAGCCGTCGGTCACCGTGACCACCGGCGCACACGCCATGGCCGTCCCCCATGGCGAGCTTCTGCTCCTCGACCGGGACGAGGACACCCGACCGCCCGTCGCGGACGAACCGGCAGGACCCGGTCCCTTCGCGGGCAGCCCGGGGCCGGACGCTCTCGCGTACGTGATGTACACGTCCGGTTCCACCGGCCGGCCGAAGGGTGTCGACATCAGCCACGGAGCCCTGGCGCACTTCGTCGCCGGAGCCTCGGACCGCTACGGATTGCGGCCCGAGGACCGCGTTCTTCAGTTCGCGCCACCGCACTTCGACACCAGTGTGGAGGAAATCTTCCTCACGCTCTGCGCCGGAGCCACGCTGGTGGTCCGCACGGACGACATGACCGAGTCCGTCCCCCGACTCATGGACGCCTGCGCGACGCTCCGGATCAGCTTCCTGGACCTGCCCACGGCCTACTGGCACGAACTCGCCCATGCCCTCTCGACCGGCTCCACGGTGCTTCCCGACGCGATACACACGGTGGTGATCGGCGGTGAGGCGGCACTGCCCGAACGCGTCGACCGCTGGCGCCGGACGGTCCGACCGTCGGTCCGACTGCTCAACACCTATGGCCCGACGGAAGCCACGGTTGTCGCCACCGTGGCCGAACTGCACGACGAGGCACTCCCCGCACTCCCTCCCGGTGACGTCCCGATCGGTGTTCCACTGCCCGGTACCCGCGCCGCCGTCGTCGGCGACGAGCTCTACCTGCTCGGTGACGCTCTCGCACTCGGCTATCACGGCCGGCGGACCCCGGACGGGGAACGATTCGCCCCACTCGGTCAACTGACCGGCGCACCGCGCGCCTACCGCACCGGCGACCTCGTCCGGCTCGGCGACGACGGACAACTGCGGTTCACCGGCAGGGCCGACAACGAGTTCAAGATCAGCGGACACCGCGTGCACCCCGCCGAGATCGAGACGGCGCTGCTCGGCGACCCGAGCGTGAGGGAGGCGGCGGTCGTCGGAGACGTCCTGCCGGACGGGACCCGCCGCCTCGCCGCGTACGTCGTCACGGAACCCGGCGGCCGGGCGGAGGGCCACGACCGCTGTGCGGCGAGGATCAGAGGGCGGCTGAGAGCGACCCTTCCGGCGGCGGTGATCCCCGCCCTCATCGAGTTCGTCGCGCGGCTGCCCCGCACCAGCTCCGGAAAGATCGACAGGAACGCGCTGGGCGCAGAGGCGCGCGAGAGGCGGGCGACCGTACCGTCGCAGTCCGGCAGTCTCCTCGAACGAGCCATCCAGACGGCGTGGGGAACGACGCTCGGGACGGATGCCGTCTCGCCCCATGACGACTTCTTCGACCTCGGTGGGCAGTCACTTCAGGCGATCCAGGTAGCCAACCGGCTCGGCATCGAGCTGGCCAGGGAGGTACGCGTCGCGTGGCTCTTCGAGTACCCGACCGCGGCGGAACTGGCGGCCTTCCTGACCCGGCGCCAACAGGTCCCCACCGCAGGGCCGTTCGCCGCCTCGTCGCTGTCGGCCTTGCCGCCCTCCGCCTCGCCGCTGTCCGAGACCGCGCGCGACGACGCCGTACTCGATCAGGACATCCGGCCGCGGGCAACCACCCCCGGCGTGCCGTCCTCGCCACGGCGGATACTGCTCACCGGTGCCACCGGCTTCGTCGGCGCGCACCTCCTGGCCGAACTGCTCGCACGTACCGACGCCGAGATCATCTGTCCCGTACGCGCACCGAGCCCTCGCCGGGGATCGGCCCGCATCCTCAAGGCCCTGCGCGAGCTGCGGATCGCCCCGCCCGGGGACCGGGCGCGGATCACCGCGATCCCCGCCGATCTCGCCCGCCCTCGACTCGGCCTGGGAAGCGCCGCGTTCGCGGGCCTCGCCGACGGTTGCGACGCGATCTTCCACAACGCAGCGACAGTCAGCATCATGCGCGAATACACCAGTCTGCGCGGGGTCAACGTCGAGTCCACCCGGCAACTGCTGCGTATAGCCGCCGAGAGAGGGACGCCCTTCCACCTCATATCGACGCTGTCGACCGCGCCGCCGCGGAGTTCGGCGTGCGAAGTGCCCGAAGAGTTCTTTGCGCCGCACAACGGACTCGCCTACGGATACCAGCAGTCGAAATGGGTCGCCGAACGCCTGGCGGAACAGGCCGCGGAACGAGGGCTGCCCGTCTCCGTCCACCGCCTCGGCCGGGTCACCGGAGCACCGGCAACCGGCGTGGTGAACGAACGGGACTTCCTCTGGAGCGTGCTGAGAGCGGGCATTCCCGCCGGGATGCTGCCCGACCTGTTCGAGAGCGAGATCTGGACCCCGGCGGACTATGTCGCGAAGGCCGTCGTCGCGATCTCCCTGGGCACGCCGCCACCGGGCGGCGAGGTCTACCATCACGCCCCGGCTCCGGCTCAGGTGCGGCTCTCCGACGTGTACGCGTGGGTCGGGGAGTTCGGCTACGACGTCAAGCGGATGCCGCTGGACCGATGGCGCGCTCAACTTCCCCGCACGGCCGACGTGGCGGCGACGACTCTCGCCTTCTTCGACTCCTGGGGGACCACGGACGACCAGGAACCGGAACTCGCGATGGGCGGGATCCGCTCGGACAACGCGAACAGGAAACTGAGGGGCACCGGCATCATCTGCCCGCCGATCAGCCAGGACCTCATGTTCCGCTATCTCGCCCGCTGCGTGAGCACGGGAGCCCTGCCCGCGCCGCGAGGGGGCGGTGGTCCGCCGGCCTCCGGCGACGAGCGGGGCGACTGAGGGAACTGGGGCGGCTTCCGCCCCGACTACTCGGACAGAAAATCTGACCAGGCAGCACCAAGGAGCCAGTATGTCCAGGAAACGGCCGGTCGCCATCGCGGTCACCGCGCTCTGTCTGCTCGCGGCCGGATGTGCCGACTCCTCGACGGAGACGGCGGGCGACAAGTCGCCCAAGTCGGGGTCGGGGGCGGGGCCGGGGTCCGGGTCGGGCTATCCGGTGACTGTCGAGAACTGCGGCGAGAAGCAGACCTTCACGAAGGCGCCCGAGCGTGTTGTCGTCATGAACGGCGCGTCCGTCGCCGAGGTCTCCTCGCTCCTCGCCCTTGGCCTCGGCGACCGGATCGTCGCCAACCAGCAGTCGTACGGGAGGTCCGAGGTCAAGGGGCGGGCCGAGGCCATCAAGGCCCTGCCCACGGGCGACGTCAAGCCGAACGAGGCCTACGACATCCCCCGCGAGGCGATGCTCGGGCTGCGTCCCGATCTGGTCCTGTCCATCACCTCGTACGGGTTCGACGCGAAGAACGGGTTCGCCACGCGCGATGACCTCAGCTCGGTGAGCGCGAACAGCTATATCTCGCCCCAGGGTTGCGCCGACGACCCCTCCAGGATGAGCGTCGCCGACAGTCACACACTGCTGCGCGACCTCGGCAAGATCTTCGGCGTGAGCGACCGGGCGGAGAAGCTGATCGCCGAGTCCGAGAAACACATCGGCACGATCTCCGCCAAGGTCGATGGCGAGGAGAAGCCGAACGTCATGGTGCTCTTCTCGAACATGGTCATGGGCGGGAACGACTTCAGCTCGATCGTCGCCAACGGCATCATCAACGACATCCTCACCAAGGCCGGCGGCTCCAACGCCTTCGCGAACTCCTCCAGGAACACCTTCGCCGACCTGAGCAAGGAGAAGGTGGCCGCCACCTCCGTCGACGCGCTCGTCGTCGTCAGCTACAACGACCCCGACCCCGAGGCGTACGCCGAGAAACTGCTCAAGGAGTTCCCCCAGTGGCCGGCCGCCAAGAACAAGACGTACACCGTCCTGTCGGACTCGATCTACCTCGGGCCGAGCAACGACGTGGCGGTGGACAAGCTGGCAAGGACGCTTCACCCCGACGCGTTCTGAACCGGCTTCCCCTGCCGCTGCTCCTGACGGTGCTCCTGGCCCTGCTCGTCCTGGTGATGGTGGTGGGCGTCAGCATCGGGGCGGTCACCATCCCGGTCGGAGAGGTGTGGCGCATCATCCTCCGTCACCTGACGGGCGGCGGTGCGACGGGCGATCCCGCCACGGACCAGATCGTGTGGAACTTCCGCACGCCCCGTGTCGTACTGGCCGCGCTGGTCGGCACCGGACTCGCGATCGCCGGCGTGATCCTCCAGGCGGTGGTGGCCAATCCGCTCGCCGACCCCACCGTCCTGGGCTTCTCCTACGGAGCGTCACTCGGCGCCGTCATCGCCATCACGGCGGCCGGCGGCGCGACACTGGGCGGGCTCGGCGTCTCCTCCGCGGCCTTCGCCGGCGCTCTGGCTGCCGGGGCTCTGGTCTTCGTCCTGGGGCAGAAGAGAGGACGCATGGCACCAACCCGGCTGGTGCTGTCGGGAGTCGCCGTCGGATACCTCTTTCTCGCGGCCACGAGTTTCCTCCAACTGCGGGCGACTCCGACCGAGTTGCGCACCGTCATGTTCTGGATGCTCGGAAGCGTCTCGGGAGCCAGATGGGATCAACTGCCCGTGGTCGCCACGGTCGTCCTCCTCAGCGCCCTCGCTCTTTCGCTGTTCGGCCGCCGGCTCAACGCCCTGCTGGCCGGGGACGAGTCAGCGACAGCGCTCGGCGTCGACGTCCACCGGCTGCGGGGCATCCTGCTGGTGATGTCCGCCCTGGTCACGGGCACGGTGATCGCCGTCGCGGGAGGGATCGGCTTCGTCGGCCTGATGATCCCTCACCTCGTACGGCTCGCCACCGGAGCCGACCACCGCAGACTGCTTCCCCTGACCGCGGTGGTCGGCGCCATATACCTGGTTCTCGTCGACCTGCTGTCCCGCACGCTCAACCGCCCCAACGAACTGCCGCTCGGCATCCTCACCGCCCTGCTGGGCGCTCCGTTCTTCCTGTGGCTGCTGCGCCGCAACAAAGGACTGGACACCGTATGAGACTCACCGTCGAACAGCTCCACATCACCCTCGACCGGCAGCCGATCCTGCGTGATGTGGGCCTGGAGGTGCCCCCGGGCGCGGTCGTCGGCCTCGTCGGCCCGAACGGCAGCGGCAAGTCCACGCTCCTGCGCGCCGTCTACCGCTCCCTGCGCCCCAGGACCGGTGTCGTCCGCGTCGGCGGCGACGACGTCTGGACGCTCTCCTCCCGGGACGCCGCACGCCGGACCGCCGCCGTACTGCAGGACGGCGGCAGCGTGTCGGGACTGAGCGTCACCGAGATCGTCACCCTCGGCCGCACCCCCCATCACGGCCTCCTCGGCCGGGACAGCGCCGACGACCGCCGGGCTGTGGACGACTCCCTCCGGAAATGCGGCGCGGACGTCCTCGCCGACCGCGACTTCGCCTCCCTGTCCGGCGGCGAACGCCAACGCGTCCTCCTCGCCCGCGCCCTGGCCCAGCATCCCGACGTCCTGGTTCTCGACGAACTCACCAACCACCTGGACATCCGGGCCCGCTTCGAACTCCTCGACCTGATCCGCTCCACGGGCACCACGACGCTCGCGGCCCTGCACGACCTCGACCTCGCGGCCCGGCTCTGCGACCGGATCATCGTGCTCGACGAAGGATCCGTGGTGGCGGCGGGGGAGGTCCTCGACGTCCTGACCTCCGAAATCCTGGCCGACGTCTTCGGCGTGTCCGCCAGCGCGGCCCGCCACCCGGACGGAGTCGTACGCATCACTTACGCGGCCGAGCCACTCAACACGAAGCGGCCCACGCGAACGGCGGCCCGATAACCACGGCTCTTCCGAGCCGCGCTCAGGGCGAACCAACGAGGGCCGCTGCCCCGGCTACGGGGTGGCGGCCCTCACGGTCGACTCCGGCTTTTGGATGTCGAAGTACAGCTCGATAAGTCTTCTGACCTGCACAGACCCTCTTGTGAGGAGCTGGCCGATGCACAATCGGTGCACATTGCGAGGAAGGGAAGGGCTCTGCCTGGGCCTGCCGATCGTCCAGGGCACCTGTAGTCGGGTTACGGCCTGCGTGACGTCGGCCGGCCAGTCGCGCCGAGCAGGCGAGCCCCAGCCTCCGGGAGGTCTCAGAGCTCGCTACTGGGCGGCATTGGCGCATGGTGAGTCACTGTCGGGGACGATCTTGATGCGGGCGTCCTCCAGACGGATGCTTGTGTTTTGGTTGGCGGCGGGGTCCCAGAACTCGAGCCGGTCACCGGATTGCCCAAAGATCACCACCGGAATGCTGTGGGGAGGCGGGGCTCCGTAGAACGGCACTTCGCGGGAGGTTGGCTCCACGCACGCGTACTCGGCGCTGACGCCGAAGTAGTCCGGGATGTCGTGGCCGGCTGTGGCGAGCGCGCGGTTCTCCGCGCCACTGTTCGCCGCCGTGTGGAGGATGAGCAGGCTGAACGCCATGCTCATGCCTAGACCTAGGGTCACCGCAGGGGCCCAGGACAGCCATGGCCCTTGAACTCGCAGGGAGGGGGCGAGGAATCGCATCCACCCCAGGTAGGCAACCGGCAGCAGCGCCGTCGCGACGAATACGCATAGCACCCAGAGTCCCGCCTGAATGTTGCCCAGCCCGTCGCTTCCGAGAGTGGGGCGCACACCGAACGGCGACAAATACGCTCGCTGGACGAGTGCCCCGAGCCATGGCACCAGGGGAACCGCGAGGGGCACGGCCAGCGGGACCAGCCACGGAAGCGCGCGATGCGTGGGGGTGCGCCGCACCGCCAGAAGGGTTCCGCCCAGCAGATAGCTCCCGGCCAGGGCCACGAGCGGGCCGCCAACTCGTGGGTTGTCCAAGCCGACCGCGGGCCAGAGCCCGGCACCGAGCAAGCAGATCGCCGTCGCGGTGAAGACGAGCGCCAAGGCTGCCAGGACGTGCCAGCCTCGAGACACCGAGGGGCTGCCGATCTCGTGGACCTCTGGGTCCAGCCGCCGCAGTGCCAGCGGGTGGTGCGAGAATTCGGCCCGAGCGGCTCGTCGTGTACGCGCCAGGCGACGCGGTCGGGGCTCGTCGAGCCCGGTCGGGACGCGGACCAGCCGGACAGTGCCCGTATGCGGATCGTGCCCGCCGGTCCTGATGGCCAGGTGGAGCGCGTGGCTGATCCGTCGACTCAGCGGTCTCCGCTTGCCCCGCAGGTGCCATTCGATCTGTGGTCGCTGGACACGCTCAACAAGGTAGGCGTCGCGACAGTGCAGGGAGAGCTCGGCATTCTGGGCCAGCGTGTCGAGGGTGGCGACCGCCTGTTCGACCGCTGTCTCGCGAACCGCGCGGATGCGGATCTCGAGCACGCGCAGCGTCCAGCTCGCGTCCGTCGTTACCGTGGTCTCCCCGGCCGAAGCCTCGCGTATGGGCCAGCCCATCACGTCGCAGACCTGCTGGAGCAGGTCGAGTTCCTCAGGGTGGTCTAGGACCTCCACGAGGATGCGGATACGCCGGTTGAAGGGCAGCCCGGCCGGGCTCGCAGGCCCCGGGTCCGGCTGGGGGGCGGAACTCTGCCGGACCGGGCCCGGTCCGGAAAACGGAGTGCTCATAGGTGGATTCTGCCGTCACAGCTACTGCACACTTCCCGGCCTTGGCCCATGGTGTCCCACCCGGTCTCAGAACCACGCTGAATAAGGCACACCCCTCCCGTCTCGATTCGGGAATCAGTCAAACCGTCTTGGTCAAGCCGCCTGTCGATACGGCTTGCCGATCGCCAGGTGGGCCTTCTCGGCTGATCACGTCGTCCACAACCGTCGCAAGGAGCAGTCGAGCGCCGCGCGCCGACCAGATCCAGCCGCTATTCCTCATCCGCCGGTTGCCGGTGAGACTCCTCTGTAACACTCCTGCTGACGGACCCAGGCACCGAATCGGGGGTAGGACAGTGGCACAACCGCGAAAGGGGTACTACCGGGCGGCGCACTACGTGCGGCCGACGAACGTATCCAGCAAGGTCAAGATGCCGGCGCTCTGGGTGGTTGTTGTCGGCGTTCTCTTGGTGATCGCCGCTTGGAACACTCTCTTCGGCGATGGCGGCGACAAGACGACGCCGGAGCCTCAGCGCACGGCTCAGTCAGCCACGGAATCGCCGTCCCGTTAGCTTTCGGAAGGCTTGTCCCCAAGGGAACGTGGTGCGGGTGTTCTGGCTCCGGCCATGTGGCTCCTCGGATTCAGATCCTCTTGCAACCGGGGGAGTAGATCGAAGCCGTTCCCAGCACAACTGCCAGTCATTCAGCTGCTCGTCAGGCACTCCGCAGGCGGCTAGATAGACGCCCGTTGTCCGCCATGTCCTGGGCAAATCCTTGCGGTTAAGGAGGTTGCCGACCGTTCCGGGAGCGATCTGCCCGCCGGAGCGGTGGCTGATCGCCGCATGCGTGAGGGAGCTGGCGATGCGCACCTGCCCCAGTGCGTGGAAGAACCCTTCGACGGTGCGGATGGCTGCAGGGTCTGGCCACGTTCGTTGGCCGGCATGCACGTCACTAGGGCTGCTGGACACAGGAGGTCGGCTGAAGGCGGGATTCCAGCCCAGCGCGAGCCGGCCGTTGCTGTTGCGCTCCCGTCCCTGGGGAACGGGGCGACCCTTTGCCGAAAGTGACCTTCGCAGCTCGCGGAAGACAGAGTCGAGCTCCAGCCGCTCGGGGCCTCCTGAGATACCGGAGGTGAGGATGGCGAGCAGCTCGCCGGTGAAAGCGGTGTGGGGTTCCCCGGGTGGGGCGAGCGCCTGACGGTTCTCAGAGGCCGCGGCCAGCAAGTAGCTCCCTTCGACATCGGCTTGGGCAGCCAACTCCGACAGCCCCATCGTTCCCAGAGCCAGTCCGCCGTAGCAGCAGTCGAGAATGACGACCGTTCGTTCCGCTCGCCCCTCCAGCAGAGCGCCACGGAGCCATCCGTACGGAATCCCTGTTTCGACCCTTTGCTGTTTGGATTGAGGCAGCCCGAGATAGAGCTCGCCTTCTGGCGTGACCAGGCCATGCCCCGCGTAGTACACGAGCAGCGTGTCCCTGGCTGCGGCGCTGGCGTCGCGCAGGGAGTCCATGGCCGCTGTCGCGCTGGGCGGGTTGGAAAGCACGATGCAGTCGTCTCTGCCAAGACTCCAGGATGTGGGCCCCATGAGCACCTCCGCCATGGAGTTGAGGTTGTTGGAGACGGCCGGTAGATCTTCGAGGAAGTCGTACGTGCTCGTTCCGATCAGCACCGCCCTCGAAGCGCCGGGATCTGGGAACACGCTCAACCTGCCGAGCCCTCCCCGCCGTTTCGCCGGCTCTCTTGGAGTAGCCGTGTGATTCGTTCGATCTCCTCGTCACTGCAGTCGGTCAAGGCGTCAACGAGATCCTCGTGGCGGACCGTCACGCGCGAGGCTCGTGGGCGTGTCTGCTTCCAAGCGGCAAGCGTGAGAGCAAAGTTCGCGGCGCTCCATCCGTTCTCCGTGACCAACTGCAGGATGTCGGAGACTGCCCCCATCTCGCCCTCGCGCGGCGGTTGCTCGCACATCTCGACGCTGGCAGTACGCCGGATGTCGGGGTCTCGGCGGAGCCAAGTGAGCAGGGAACGGAGTTCGTCGTCCGCCGGCTCGACACGAACCTCAACGCGCATGTGATCCCCCTACTGTCGCGTTCTGGGCGGTGGTGGTCTCAACCATGGTCGGGCACGGTCGGACGCGGAGGGGATGTCTTCGCTCAACCTCTCTGCGGAGAAGCGGGACGAGGCGCAGAAGGGTCTATGCGGCGGCTCGATATCGTCGGCCGATCGCCTTGCGGGCCTTCTCAACCGCTCCCGTTACGCGGTGGACGTACCGGCGGAGAGCAAATGCAGGGTCCTCGTGACCGAGGAGGTCGGCCAGGGTGTAGACGTCCACGCCTTCGTTGATCGCCTCGGAGGCGAAGAGGTGTCGCAGGGCGTGCGGCGGCGGCCTCACCACCGGAACCGCCATCATCGCCGACGGGCTTGGCCACACCAGCCCCTCATTGCTGACCGGGGCCGTCGACTCCCGCCTCATCGCACCGGACCCGGGTAGCCGACCAGGGCGCCGACTTCGTCAAACACGGCATCACCGCGTCCACGGCAGGATTGCGCCCTTTGCCAGTCTTCGAGCGGGACAAGGGACTCTCTCGTCACGCCCGGCGTGCCGCGCCGTTCGGCCACACGACATCAACGGGCAGTCCTGCCGCGCGCGCCTCCTCGACGGTGTCGGCGGTGCCCCCGCCCTTGCCCGACGGAGGAGTCCCGTCCCTACACCGCGACAAGCCGGTCCGCGCGCGTGGGAGCGGCCTGCCTCCGAACCGCGCGGAGAGAGCGCCGTACGGATCTCCCCGGCCTCTCGTTCCGCGTGCTGCCGAGGAGCCAACAGGCGGTGACGGACGCGTCAGCCCGCGACTGCCTTCACCGCGTCCAGCGCCGCAGGCCACGGATACGGCTTCTTCTCGCCGGGCTGGTTCGGCTCGAACCCCCCGGGGCCGTACAACACCCGTACTCCGGCGCCGCGGAGCGTCTCCAACGACCGGTGGAACGCCGGATGCTGCACATACGCCGCGTTGACGCACGGCATCGTCACCAGCGGAATGCTCTTCCCGATACCCTCAGCGACCACCCCGACGACGAAACTCGAAGTGATCCCCAGCGCCCACGAGTTGATCGTGTTGAAGGTGGCCGGCGCGACGAGGATCGCATCCGCTTTCGGCCAGACGTCCGGCTGGCCCGGCAGCTTGTACTCGGACCGGACCGGGCCGCCCGTCCGCTCCTCCAGCGTGGGCAACTGATCACCGAGCCAACGGGCCGCCGTCGGTGTCAACCCGAGACGCACATCCCAACCGCGCTCCTGCGCCTCACCCACCACGTGTCCGATGTCGAACACCGGGGGCGCCGCGCTGCCGAACAGGTACAAGGTCCTCGTCATGCCGTCCAGTCGACCACACACGAAAGCCGGGAACCGGTCGGCTCAGGCCCGGCGCGAGTAACGTTCCAGATGACGAGTCAGGAACGGAGACCCGTATGCGCAAGGACGAGCACACAGGCACTCGCATCGCCGACCAGAGGAAACTCGCCGGGCTGACACAACGCGGCCTCGCCGGGCGCATCCCCTACTCATACAGCCTGCTCCATCAGGTCGAAGCGGGACACAAGAACGCGAGCCCAGACCTCGTGTCGGCCGTCGCCAGGGCACTTCGTATCGACGTCACCGCCCTGACAGGACAGCCTTACGTGACGGAACTCCAGCAGGACCGGCTCGCGGAACTCATCCGCCCCATCCGCGAATCGCTCGACCTTTACGACCTCGGCGCCGACCCCGACCTCCGCCCCCGCAGCGTTCCGGAGTTGATCACTGCGGCGGACGACCTCTGCCGCCAGGTCCGCGCCACCCAGCTCAACAAGGCGGCCACCGCACTGCCTGCGGTTGTCGCGGAACTCACGACCGTCGCGCACCGGAACCCCACGACGGAACTGTGGCGTTCCCTCGCGTCCACCTACCGCACCGCCCACGACATCACGGTCAAGCTCGGCTACTTCGACCTGTCGAGCATCGCCCTCGCTCGAATGGACTGGGCAGCGCAACGCGCCTCCGATCCCCTCCTCGCCGCGGTGCGCCAGTACATGAGGGCCTTGGTCTACTTCCGCGAGGGCGAACACACCATCGGACTCCGGCTCATTGCCGCCGGCCAGAGTCTCATCGGCGACGCCGACGAGACCGTGGAGTCTCTTGCCGTCGCTGGGCAACTTCATCTCGGAGCCACCGTGATCGCCGCACGGGCCCAGGACAAGACGACAGTCAAGACGCACTTGGCGGAAGCGCGGCGACTGGCCGGCCACACGGGCGAGGCGGGTCACGTTCACTGGCTCAGCTTTGGCCCGACCAATGTGCAACTGCACGAAGTGTCGGCGGATGTAGAGCTGCGCCACTATGGCAAAGCGGTCACCGACGCGGCGGCGGTGACGATGCCGAATTCGTGGCCCCTGTCCCGCCGGGCTCACTTCTACGTCGACAAGGCGCGCGCGGAGATGGAGATCGGGCGTACCGAATCCGCGTTGGTAGACCTGGTGACGGCGCGGAAGATGGCCCCGCAGCAGACCCGCTATCACCCTGGGGCGCGCGAGACCATCAAGGGTCTGGTGCACAAGCGCCGCACAACCCCGGACACGCTGGACAGTATGGCCGCGTGGATCGGTCTCTGACAGGTGTCACGCCCGCCCGGCGGGTGTCACTGAAGAGTGACACTTAGCCCCTTCCCCGCGCCGCACGCTGGTGACACCTCATCACCGACGAGCCGGGGAGCACGCCATGGACGAGACCACCTATCCAGCGATGCAGAGTACGTTCCCGCTCGACATCTCCACGATGACCGCAGCGGCAGCCGCCCTGCTCGATGATGACGCCGGGCCTCCTGCCGGCGAAGCACTGACTTCGCTCACTCACTTCGCGGGCACCTCAAGCTGCTCATCCCGGAGTTGGAACAGCGGTGCGACATGGCCGAGCCACGGGACGTGGCATGCGCTGAAGCGGGGATAGGTGAAGCGCAGCGTCACCTGGTAGCCGACCCCAGCTCGCTCGGCCCGGTACGGCACGCCACACTCCTCGCCCGCTCCGTCGCGGCGCTGTGCCGCCACTTTCAGCGCCTGGCGGTACCAGGATGAAGATCATGCCTTCCTGGATCGGCGCCGAGGTCTGCAGGGTGCCGGGCTGAGGCCAGCAAAGACCAACGGCACAACCCCTTGCCCCGAACGGCCAACACCGGAACTGAGCGACCGCGCGGCAGGCGACAGCGGCATCAGAAGCTCGCGAAGTCCCATGTCCCGGTCAGGGCTTGGCCTTCCACGACCTCAGAGGAATTCCTATGCATCCGACGCCTCTGGCACACCGCATTCCCGCTCTCCACTCCCGGCGTTTACCGGCCCGTCTCGGCACGATCCCGGCGGGTGGCGAGACGGGGACCTGGAGAGGGCCGATGAGAAGTGCGCACGCTGCGATGTCGTTCGATGCCGATCCGAGGCGAGTGGAGGCTGCGCGTCGGGTGACGGCGGCTGTGCTGGGGAGGGCTGGCGTCAGGGACCGTGAAGTGGTAGGGACGGTGCAGCTGCTGGTCAGCGAGATCGTCACCAACGCAATCGTCCACGGCCAAGCCAACTCGGTCTCTTTCCACATCACTTGTGACCCCACTGGTGAGGTATTGATCGAGGCGGACGACCACTCGGCCGGTGCTCCGGAAGTACGGAAGGCGGATCCGGACGACGAAGGTGGACGCGGCATGCAGCTCGTCTCTTTCTTCGCCCGTGACTGGGGCCGCAAAGGCACATGCACCTGGTGCACGTTCACCGCCGGGAGCGGCTGATGCACTCCTCCTCGATGGTCCTTGCCGCGACCGGTGGGCGCACAGAACCCCCGGTTGAGCGGTGGTTTCCACCCCTCGATTCCGAGGGTCTCGCCCGCGTCGCCAGCCTGCTTCGTCAGGTGAAGTCGTTGGAGGCGATCGTGGACGACGTTGGTGACGTTCTGGGTGACCAAGATCCCTGCGAGAGCGAGTTCGAAGAGAGCGCCGAGCGCTTGCGCGGCGATCTCCTGCGACTCGTGGCTATCGCCAAGGCCGCTGGGGGCGGGGACGCACAGGTGTGCCGTCTCCTTCAGCGCGCGCCGCGCTGCGCTTCGAGGCCCTCCTCGATGAAGGAAGTCGCATGACGGCCACCACCGCTGGTCCCTGGGCCGCGCGCCGACCCACCCAACACCCAAAGCCCCCCAAAGGCCGCGTCCCGACTCCAACGGTAGCCACGCGAAGGGAAGAGCTTCCTACAGGACAGCCAAGACCGAGGACCGACCGGGATACGGCGGGCGCCACCGGGTGTCGCCACGGCCTGGACAGCACCGCAACTCGCATTTCCTTCTGAGCCTGTTGGCCCGAAACGCCGACCAGGCGCATTCGAAGCCCGCTCACGTACTTCCCGGAGACTCCACCATGCGCACCACGATCGCTGACGCAGACACCGCGACTCTGGTCCAGGAGACCACCGACGCTCTCCGCGCCGCATTCCGTCAGCACGGCCTTGCCGTTCCCGGTCTGTCTGCAGTCGGGGGCACGGTGGAGCTTGGCGAGGTCACTGTCGCCACCGCAGACCGGCTCGCCTGTCTCCTGGGTGCACCGGTGCAGAGGGTCGAGCGGAACCTGGAGGAATGGCCCGAGGTTCGGCAGGTCATGCGCAGACTCGGTGCGGCCTTCACAGCAGCGACTGGCGGCGGCTTTCTCGATCTGTACTTCCACCACGACTGTGTCCGCTGCGACCGCGACGCCGCCCTGGCACTCAGCCGCATCAACGCGCAGGCCGCGCAACGTCTCCTGGTCGCTCTCCGACCGCGAGCGGCGTGACCATGAGCCCACCATCCCGGCAGCCGGTGTGCCGAGCCGATCCGCGGCTTTTTCCAGCGGACCACCAGCCCGGCTCCAGGCTGTGTACCTGAAGGAGGAACCCGTGTTAACTCCACCTGTCTATCCGGACTTTGAGCGCGCGTATCTGGATGTGCTCGGTCATCTGGTGGATCGGTTCGAGTACCGGAACGCACCGCGTGGGAACGCCGCGCGTGAGCGCGTCGGTCTCAGTTTCCAGATCGCCGATCCGCGTGCGCGTCATCCGTATCTGGCCGAGCGGAAGGTCAATCCTGTCTGGCACTTCGCCGAGGCGCTCTGGTACCTCGCCGGTCGCAACGATCTGGAGATGCTCGCGTACTACGCGCCGCATGTGCGGCAGTTCTCGCGTGACGGTCGGACGATGGGCGGCTCCGCGTACGGCTCGCGCATGTTCAACCCGCCCACGGACGACGGCACATCACCGTTCGACCGGGTCCTGGAGCTGCTGCGTACGGAGCAGGACAGCAAGCGGGGCCTGCTGCCGATTTTCACCGCAGACGAGCTGGCCGTGGCCGACAACCCCGACATGTCCTGCGTGGTCGCCCTGCACCTCCTGGTCCGGGAGGGCCGACTCCACATGGTCTGCTACATGCGGGCCAACGACTGCGACCGCGGGCTGCTGTCCGACACGTTCTCCTTCACGATGATCCAGGAGTTCGCCGCCGCACAGCTCGGGCTCGAACTGGGCACCTACACCCATCACATCGGCTCGGCGCACGTCGGCGAGCGTGATGTCCCGCGCATCGGGCGTGTCCTTGCCGAGGCCGAACTCCACGCGCCACAGGCGCGGTTCCCGTTCCCGAG
Organism: Streptomyces sp. NBC_01716; assembly: GCF_036248275.1. Lineage (NCBI taxonomy): Bacteria > Bacillati > Actinomycetota > Actinomycetes > Kitasatosporales > Streptomycetaceae > Streptomyces > Streptomyces sp. NBC_01716. The sequence continues at coordinate 6,520,338 of NZ_CP109181.1, forward strand.
GATGCCTGCCGGCACGTCCTTCTCAACCATCTCCGACCTGCTCGTACACGAGGAGAGACTGCGCAACGGCCGGGGCCGCCTGCAGCCGGAGAAGATCGCGGCGCTCGGCTTCGACCCGTACTGGCAGCAGGTGCTGCTGCTCTTCGAGGTGCACCGGCAGATCCGCCGCTGCCCGGCGGACCCGGTCGAGGAGAGCGTGCTGGGCGCCCTCGATCCGGGACTTCGCTGGCTGGTGGCCCATCGCTGGCCCAAGAGCATGCCCGATATGGGAGCGCGATCGTGACGATGCCCGGTAAGCCGTCCTGGAGCGGCGGTGTGGTCGACGGCGTCGACTGGGACCGGTGGACGGTGATCCTCTGCAAGCCGGACTGCGCCGAGACCGGCCTCACCGACCGGGTCCTTGAGCGGATCGCCGCCTGCGGTGTCGCCGTCCTCGGCCGGCTCGACCTTACGGCGAGGGCGTGGCAGGCCCACGTGCACTACTGGGACCTGCTGGTGGACGCCGACTGGTTCACCGACCGGGACATTCCCACCGCGCTCGATGCCCTGTACGCCGACAAGCCGGTGACCGTCGCCCTCGCCCACGGTGATGCCGGTATCCACGGCAGAGTGCGGGACCTGCTCGGTCACTTCGACCCCACGCAGGCCGCCAAGGGCACCATCCGCGGGGACCTCGGCCGCGACAGCCTGGAAGAGGCGCTCGTCGGCGGCCGGCTGGTGAACAACCTCGTGCACACCTCGGACGACCCCGACGCCGCGCGCCGGGACTTCGGCACCTGGTACGGCGCCCGCCGCCGCAGGCTGCTCACCCCACCCCCGCAACACCCACCGCACCAACGTGCGGCAGCCGAGCACCCGCTCCGGCACACCCCCGACTGGAGATCCGCATGAACACACCCGTCGCCCCGTTACGCCGTGCCCTGCCCATCCTGTTCTCGGACCAGATCGGCGGGCTCAAGCCGGAACTCGCCGACGTGATCGAGTACCGCAAGTCGGGGCTGTCGCTGAACTGGATCGTCGGCTGCTCGCTGGAGTGCGGATACTGCGTCCGGCATCTTTTCGACAACTTCGAGATGAAGGCCCCCCGCCGCCTCATGAGCGACGAGGAGGCCGTCACCCGCCTCGTCGGGCACCCGTACTTCCGGGCGCACAAGACGCCCGTCCAGCTCCTGAACCGGGCTACGGACCCCATGCTCCCCATCGTCAAACCGCACGTGTTCAACGTGCTGCGGGCCCTGGATGAGCGGGGCCTGACCAACCACGTACTGATCATCACGCGATGGCGGGTGACGCCCGAGGACTGCGCCGTCCTCAACAGCTTCACCCACCCGCGCCTGACCGTGCTCGTCACGCACTCCAACATCGCCGACCCGGCGATCGAGCCCGTTGACTCGACCATCGCCGCACGCAGCCTGCGCACCTTGTACGAGCACGCCGAGCGCTACCGCACCGTCCTGTACTGGCGTCCGATCGTGCCCGGCCTCAACAATTCCGCCGCCGACATCGAACGGGCACGGGAACTGTCCCGGCACGCGCACGCGACCGTCTTCACCGGCCTGTTCTTCCGCGATCAGATCGCCTCCTACTACCAGGCACACGGCCTGCCGATCCCCTACGACGAGACAGCCCGGCGGAAGATCATGCCCGAAGTCTCCGAGCAGCGGATCCTCGACGCCTTCCAACAGGACGGCACGTGGGGGGCGTTGTTCCGCAAGACGAGCTGCGGGGTGGCGTACGTCCACGGAGAGGCCGACTACAACGGCCACTTCGGCATCCGGGAACTGTGCGACATCTGCCCCGAGACCCAGATCGCGCGGTGCCAGGCGGCCTGGGTCAAGCCGGATCCGGCCACCGTCACGGCCGAAGCCCAAGCACTAGGCGCGACGGGCGCGGTGGAGGTCAACGACCGTGCCATCGTCGTGGAGGGACTGGACGAGCCGCCGCGCTACTACCTCCAGCACGGCTTCGGCTACCAGTGCCACGACCGCACCAAACCCCATCACCACCGCCGGCACGGCCGGGCCCCCATCGGCTGGACGGCGGAGAACGGACCCACCCCCGCATGAACTTCTCCTCCTGGCCCCCGCTCCTCGTGGTCGACGTCGAAGGCAACGGCGCCAACCTGCCCGACCTCGTCGAAGTCGCCGCACTCCCCGTACGCCAAGGCAGCCCGGACACCAGCACGGCCGGGGCGTGGCTGACCAAACCCCGGCACCCCGTGACCCCGTTCGCCACACGCGTCCACGGCCTGAGCAACGAGCGCCTGGATACCGAGCCGGTCTGGGAGGAGATCGCCGACCAGGTCGGCACGCTGCTGGGCACCTCGTGGATCTGCGCCCACAACGCGCACGTCGACCACCGGGTGCTCTCCGCACACCTCCCGGCATGGCGGCCGGCCGGAGTCCTCGACACCCTCCGCCTGGCCAAGGCCACCTACCCCGGCCTGCCCAAGTACTCGCTCGATGCCCTGATCGAAGACCTCCGGCCGGACCTGACCGCAGCCCCCGCACATCGCCACCGCGCCACCTACGACGCCTACGCCACCGCCCAGCTCCTGATCCTCATGGCCGACCGGTACGACACCTGGGACCAGCTCGTCGCCGCGGCCGTGCCGCCCGGCCTGCCCGGAGCCCCCGAACCAGACAAGGACCCCACCCTGTGGTGACCAACCCTCAGCCCATCCGCATCGGCGTCATGGGCACCCACTCCACCGGCAAGACCACACTCCTCAAGCGCATCGAGATGGAACTACGCGCCCATGGAATCCCCGTTGCCCGCACCGGCCGGCTCGGAAAACGAGCCGCACTCGCCGGCCTCCCGAAGATGCAGCACCACACCGCCACCTCCACCGAATGGATCATCACCCAAGGCATCGCCGACGAAATCGCCGCAACCGCCCACCCCGCCCCCGAACCAATCCAAGTCCTCCTCGCCGACCGCGCACCCTTCGACGCCCTCGCCTACTTCCACGCCGCCCAGCAATGGCGACACGAAACCCCCGACCCCCTGGAGCAAGAACGACTACGCCTCCTCGCCTCCACCCAGACCCCGAAATACCACCTGCTCCTTGCCACAGTCCTCGACCCGGCACAACCGGTCGAGAACAAGCACGACTACGACGCCCACTACCGCGCGCTGGTCGACCACCACACGCACACGCTCCTCGCCGAAGACAAGATCCCGCACCAGCGCATCACCAGCGACCCCAACAGCCAGGCACACGCCATCGAACTGGCACTCCAACTCTGCCTCAACCAGGCCACGCCATAAGCATCATCCGGCAGGCAGTATCACCATGACCACCTCGGCCTCAGTTCAGGAACCAAAGCTGGAAAGAGGGACGCGTCGGCAAGCCGGCAGAGACTTAGGGCCCGTGACCTATGTCTCGTACTTCTCCGTCGCGGCCCGAGCCGACTTCGCGTTGGAAGTTGCGTTGAGACGGGCTACCTGCGCGCGTTGCGAGACTTCGCCCCCGAAAGAGGACCATCCGAAGAGAGAAGCGAGCAGTTCGGCTGCAACAGCCGCTGCTGTTGTCAGCGCTGCCATCACCCCGCACATGGACGCGGGGGGCCTAGCAACCCATCGGCCTCGGCTTCTTGCAGCCGCGATGGCGCATTGCTCCGACCAGAGCTCAAGAACCTGAGCGAGACGGGCGAAGCAGGCTGCCGCCGCAGCCAAGCAAATATAGAAGCTAGTGAGCCCTCCGCCGATGCGCGCAGCGATACCAGGAGGCGGTCCTTCGTCGCTCCAAGGCCAACCCATGACGGAATAGACGACGGCCAGACCGGCCGAAGCGGCTATCCATGCAGACCCGAGCAGATACTCCAGGCGGCCCTCGTAGTCATCCTCCTCTTCCTTGTCATCCTGCTTGGGCTGTTGTTTAGTCGACGCAGGTTCGCCGGACGTCTTTTTTCCTGAGGGCGGAAGAATGATCTGCCAAAAGCCACCGTGGACGTCGCCGCCCACAAACGTGCCGGAGCCGTGGTTGTGCTGTTCCCGGTGCTCAGCGTCCGCCATCTGACGCCCCGTCGTAGTTGAATGTCACGCCACCGTGCACGTCACCACCGATGAACGTGCCAGTGCCAGTGTTGTGTTGGTTCCAGACATTCGAGACCGGCGGGTCAGGCACTGCGAGTTCGTCCACCTCGCTCATGGCGTCGCGGTGCTCGTCGAGATAGTGAGCGATGAGCTGTACCCAGGCAGTCGCTGCGAGCGCCTGAGCTTCTGGAGAGAGCGAGGTGAGCTGCGCTGCGGTGTCATCCACTGCCTGGGCAGCGGCGCGCTGTTGATCCGGGGCCGCCCGGCGGAAGAAACGCGCAACTCTCAAGCGCATCTTCTCGGAGCCCGATGTGGCTATGGCTGCGACCAGCGTGCCAGCTGCACCAGTGGCCACAGCCATTAATTCGGCGTCGTACATGATCGATATCTCCCCATCCGTGATGACGTGCCCCAGCAGAACCTACCGGGCACCACTGACACTCCGAGGGGACAATCCGCAGTCAGTGGCCTCTGGATAGTGCCGCCGCACACAGCGACCGAACAAACCAACGAGGGCCGCTACCCCGGCAACGGGGTAGCGGCCCTCGCAGTGGTTATGACGTCGCGTCAGGGAATCGGTCCGGCGGTGCACACTCGGTGCACAAGGGGGTGGAAAGCTAGCAGCTACCGTGAGAACTGGTGAGAAGCGTTCTCGCAGGTCAGCGCTGGTTGTGAGCCTTCCGCCCAAGTGGCCGGACTCCGCAGTCTAGATGTCGAAGTACAGCTCGAACTCGTGCGGGTGCGGGCGGAGTTGGATCGGGGCGATTTCGCTGGTGCGCTTGTAGTCGATCCACGTCTCGATCAGGTCCGACGTGAACACGCCGCCCGCCTGGAGGTACTCGTTGTCCGCCTCCAGGGCGTCGAGGACCGCCGGGAGGGAGGTGGGGACCTGGGCCACGTCCGCGTGTTCTTCCGGGGCCAGTTCGTAGAGGTCCTTGTCGATCGGCTCCGCCGGCTCGATCTTGTTCTTGATGCCGTCCAGGCCCGCGAGGAGCAGGGCCGAGAAGGCCAGGTACGGGTTGGACGACGGGTCCGGGGCGCGGAATTCGACGCGCTTGGCCTTCGGGTTGGAGCCCGTGATCGGGATACGCATCGCCGCCGAGCGGTTGCGCTGCGAGTAGACCAGGTTGACCGGGGCCTCGAAGCCGGGGACCAGGCGGTGGTACGAGTTCACCGTCGGGTTCGTGAACGCCAGCAGCGACGGCGCGTGCCTGAGGATGCCGCCGATGTAGTAGCGGGCGGTGTCCGACAGGCCCGCGTAGCCCTGCTCGTCGTAGAACAGCGGGTCGCCGCCGGCCCACAGGGACTGGTGGACGTGCATGCCGGAGCCGTTGTCGCCGAAGATCGGCTTGGGCATGAAGGTCGCGGTCTTGTTGTTGCGCCAGGCGACGTTCTTCACGATGTACTTGAAGAGCATCAGGTCGTCGGCCGCGGCGAGCAGCGTGTTGAACTTGTAGTTGATCTCGGCCTGGCCGGCGGTGCCGACCTCGTGGTGCTGGCGCTCGACGTCGATGCCGACGCCGTCCAGCTCCAGGGAGATCTCCGCGCGCAGGTCGGCGAAGTGGTCGACCGGCGGGGTCGGGAAGTAGCCGCCCTTGTAACGGACCTTGTAGCCGCGGTTGTCCTCGGTCGAGCCGGTGTTCCAGGCGCCGGCCTCGGAGTCGATGTGGTAAAAGCTCTCGTTCGACGTCGTGTTGAAGCGCACGTTGTCGAAGACGTAGAACTCGGCCTCCGGGCCGAAGTACGCGGTGTCCGCGATGCCGGTGGAGGCGAGGTACGTCTCCGCCTTCTTGGCGATGTTGCGCGGGTCGCGGCTGTACTGCTCACCCGTGATCGGGTCGTGGATGAAGAAGTTGATGTTCACCGTCTTGTCGCGACGGAAGGGGTCCACCCGAGCGGTCGACAGGTCCGCGCGAAGCGCCATGTCCGACTCGTGGATCGCCTGGAAACCGCGGATCGACGAACCGTCGAAAGCAAGCTCGTCATCCGGGTCGAACGCCTTCGCCGGGATCGTGAAGTGCTGCATCACGCCAGGCAGGTCGCAGAACCGGACGTCTACGAACTTCACGTCCTCGTCAGCGATGAACTTCCTGGCGTCGTCGGCGTTCTGGAACATCCAGCTCCTCCTCCTCCCGTCCCCGGGGAGGGGCGGGGGTCTATCGCTACTGGTCGTGCGGCCAGTGCGGTGGCACACGCAGGACCCGACCATAGGTATGCGGGATTTCTCAAGCATGACCCATTTGTTTCGCCGAAGTTAACCGGCCCGGGTGTGCCGCGTTCCACAGACCGGCCACGGCGGCCTGAAACAGCCCTGCCGTCGGCAGAGCACGGCGGGCCGTCCACGCCCGCACCTCTTGTCTCTCTTGTACCCCGGGACCTGGTCCACGTACCCCCGCGCAGTACCGTGGTCGGGTGGACAACAGGCAAGCAATCGGATCGTGGCTCTCCGGACCCCGCGCGACGGCCGAGGAGATGGGCACGGACTTCGGGTACCGGGGCGAGCGCCTCGGACTGCCGAAGGAAGGCCCCGGTTCCGCCGCCCCCGCCGGGCGGCGTTTCGGCGCGCTCTTCCTCGACTGGGCGCTGTGCATGCTGATCGCGTACGGGCTCTTCGCCCAGAACGCCCAGTCCGCCTCCAACTACGCCCTCGGCGTTCTCCTCGTACTGAACATCCTCACCGTCGGCACCGTCGGCTGCACCCCCGGCAAGCGCCTCTTCGGGCTGCGGGTCATCTCCGAGAACCGCGAGCGGCTCGGCTTCGGGTGGGCCGTGGTCCGCAGCGCGCTGCTCTGCCTCGCCCTGCCCGCCCTCATCTGGGACCGCGACGGGCGCGGGCTGCACGACCGGCTCGGGCGCGCCGTCCAGGTCAGGATCTAGTACATTTAGTTACAGAGAAGTCCCCAGGACACCAGGACATAGGAGAGGGCGGCGACGGAACTCGCGTTCCGCCGCCGCCCTCCATACGTTCGTTCAGCGCATCTTTCCGCCGCGCGGCATCCGCATGCCCTTCGGCATCGGGCCCTTAGGCAGCGGCATGTTGCTCATCAGGTCACCCATCGCCCGCAGCCGGTCGTTGGCCGCCGTCACCTGGGGGCCGGAGAGCACCCGGGGCAGCTTGAGCATCGTCGTACGGACCTTCTTGAGCGGTACCTGGCCCTCGCCGTCACCCACGATGATGTCGTGCACCGGCACATCGACGACGATGCGCGCCATCTTCTTCTTCTCGGCCGCCAGCAGGCTCTTCAGCCGGTTCGGGTTGCCCTCGGCCACCAGGACGATGCCGGCCTTGCCGACCGCGCGGTGGATCACGTCCTGGCTGCGGTTCATCGCGACCGCGGGGGTGGTGGACCAGCCACGACCCACGTTCTCCAGCACGGCCGCCGCCGCTCCCGGCTGGCCCTCCATCTGCCCGAAGGCAGCACGCTCGGCGCGGCGTCCGAAGACGATCGCCATCGCGAGGAAGGCCAGAATGAAGCCCAGAATGCCGAGATAAATGGGGTGACCGACCAGAAAGCCGATCGCGAGGAGGACGCCGAAGGTCACGATGCCCACGCCCGCGAGGACGAGACCGACCTTCTTGTCGACCCGTCGGGTCATCTTGTAGGTGAGGGCGATCTGCTTCAGTCGCCCAGTTTCCGCCGCAGTGTCTGCGTTTTCCTTCCTCGCCATAACCGAAGTTTACGTGGCTCAGGAAGGACGGCCCGACACGGCCTCCAGTACGTGCTGCGTCTCGTCCCGGTCCTTGGCCCTGCGGCGGTCCTCAAGGACGGCGGTCCAGGCGTTCCTGCGGGCTGTGCGCTGGCCGCCGCTCATGAGAAGCGACTCCATGGCGCGCAGGGCGGTGGCGACGGAGGGCAGGGCGTTGGGGCGGCTGGCTGCCGCCATCACCTCGGTGACGGGTCGTACCGGCGCGGCCTGCATGGTGGCTGTTCCTCCTGGGAACGAGTGCGAGTGCGGGGTGAGGTGTGCTTGACAACGAGGGTTACTCCTCGGTGTTACCAGTGCGTGACCAAGCGGTCAAACGGCCGTGAATGCCCGAAGCCGTACCTCGGAACGCCGCCGCGGCCCGTACTCGGCCCCTTACCTGCGGGGAGAGTACGGGCCGCGGCAATGCGGCCGTTACTGTCGAGTAGCCACTTGTGCTCGGATTCACACCGCCTGGCGGACGGTGTCCGCGCCCCGGCGCTCCGTCGCCTGCTGGAACAGGCGCCCCGCGCGGTACGAGGACCGGACCAGCGGCCCCGACATCACACCGGAGTAGCCGATCGCGTCGGCCTCGTCCTTCAGCTCCACGAACTCGTGCGGCTTCACCCAGCGTTCGACGGGGTGGTGGCGCGGGGAGGGCCGCAGATACTGCGTGATCGTGATCAGCTCACAGCCCGCGTCGTGCAGGTCGCGCAGCGCCTCGCTGACCTCTTCACGGGTCTCGCCCATACCGAGGATCAGATTGGACTTCGTGATCAGGCCGGCCTCACGGGCCCGCGTGATGACATCGAGGGAGCGCTCGTAGCGGAAGCCGGGGCGGATCCGCTTGAAGATCCGCGGCACCGTCTCGACGTTGTGCGCGAGCACCTCGGGGCGCGAGGAGAAGACCTCGGCCAGCTGCTCGGGCTCGGCATTGAAGTCGGGGATGAGGAGTTCGACCTTCGTACGGCCGGCCGGGCGATCGGCGGTCTGCGCGTGGATCTGGCGGACGGTCTCCGCGTACAGCCACGCGCCGCCGTCCGCCAGGTCGTCGCGTGCGACGCCGGTGATCGTGGCGTAGTTCAGGTCCATCGTGACGACGGACTCGCCGACCCGGCGCGGCTCGTCGCGGTCCAGCGCCTGGGGCTTGCCGGTGTCGATCTGGCAGAAGTCACAGCGCCGTGTGCACTGGTCGCCGCCGATGAGGAAGGTCGCCTCGCGGTCCTCCCAGCACTCGTAGATGTTGGGACAACCGGCCTCCTGGCACACGGTGTGCAGGCCCTCGCCCTTCACGAGTTGCTGCATCTTGGTGTACTCGGGCCCCATCTTCGCCCGGGTCTTGATCCACTCGGGCTTGCGCTCGATGGGGGTCTGGCTGTTCCGGACCTCCAGGCGCAGCATCTTGCGTCCGTCGGGTGCGACAGCGGACACGTCCGGCACCTCTCTCTGCTGGCGCGGCATTCGAATCTTCGGTGAACACCAGAGTACGCCCGTTGATTGCTTGGTATTGCGTGGCCGGTGGCCCGGCGCCGGCGGGTCAGGCGCGCGCCGGTTGCCCGACGGCGTCGGCGCCCGCATCGGACTTGGCCACGGCATCGGACTTGGCCATAGCCGTGAACTCGGCTACGGCCTCGGACTTGACCCCGGCCGCGGACTTCGCATCGGCCGCCGCCCTGATCGCCGCCTCCGCCTCGATGTCGCGAGGTTTCGGCTCCGCCTGCTCCAGGACGTTCCGCAGATGGTGCTCCACCACGGGGAGCACCTCGGCGACGGTGAGGTCGTGGCCCAGTTCGTACGAGAGCGAGGTCACGCCCGCGTCCCGGATCCCGCACGGCACGATCTTGTCGAACCAGGTGTTGTCCGGGTTCACGTTCATCGAGAAGCCGTGCATCGTGACGCCCTTCGCGACACGGATGCCGATCTGGGCGAGCTTGCGGTCCTCGCGGCGCTGTCCCGCGTTGGAGGGGGCGTACTCCGGCCCGTTCAGCCGGGGGTCGAACTCCCCGTCCGTCAGCCGGGGATCGAAGTCCAGCGACAGACCGCCCAGGGCCGGGCGCTCCTCCACCGGATCGCCGAGCACCCACACGCCGCTGCGGCCCTCGACCCGGGTCGTCGCCACGCCGAAGTCGGCCGCCGTACGGATCAGCGCCTCTTCGAGACGGCGCACGTGCGCCACCACGTCCACGGGGCGCGGCAGCTTCAGGATCGGATAGCCGACGAGCTGGCCGGGACCGTGCCAGGTGATCTTGCCGCCTCGGTCGACGTCCACGACGGGAGTGCCGTCCAGCGGGCGCTCACTGTCCTCAGTACGCCGCCCCGCCGTATAGACGGGCGGATGTTCGAGCAGCAGGCAGGTGTCGGGGATCTCGTCCGCGTAGCGGGCCGCGTGGACCTCGCGCTGCTTCTCCCACGCCTCCAGGTACTCGACGGCGTCGTCGCCGAAGCCCAGACGGACGAACCGCAGCTCACTCACGGCATTGCCTCCTTCGTCTGCGCCCGGTGTCCGGCGGGTGTGATCCTGGGTGTCCCCGCGACAACCGGGCGCGTGCACATATCGCGCCTCAGCCACTGTACGACCGCGTTCCGCGGAGTGGTCCGGCAGGCCCGCGGGGGCCGGGAGGGCTATACAGGACCGGTGGGTGCGGTACGTCAGCAAAGCCCACAATCCTCACACGATCGGATGAATGTGGGGCGAAGGTGACGGTGCGGGCAGCTCGGACCGCTAAATTCGCGCCGTTCCATGAGGGCTGCTCTCGGGGCCCGGAAGGCAGGAGACCGTACAGCTGATGTCGGAACGACCTCCGCAGCGCATCCCCAACCGCCAGCTCGCCGCGCTCATCGCAGAAGCCGGTTTCTCCAACGCGGGCCTCGCCCGCAGGGTGGACCAGCTCGGGCTGGAACACGGCCTCGATCTGCGATACGACAAGACATCCGTCACGCGGTGGCTGCGCGGTCAGCAGCCACGCGGCACCACGCCCGCACTGATCGCCGAGGTCTTCACACGACGCCTCGGCCGGCGGCTCTCCGCGCAGGACCTGGGTCTGGACGCCTGCGCGCCCGTGTACGCGGGGCTGGAGTTCGCGGCGACCCCTGAGGAGGCCGTCGACATCGTCGGCGGGCTCTGGCGCAAAGACTCGGGGAGCCACGCGGAGCTCCGGAAGATCGCGTTCACCCCGGCGGGCCTCGTCGTGCCGAGCCGCGACTGGCTGATCGGCCGCGCGGACGAGCGGGTCGGGCACGAGGCGTCCGCCGCGCAGGGGACCGCCGCCCCGGCTCATGTGCCGGGCCAGCCCACGGGCCACCGGCTGGCGACGGCCGGGGGCGGGGGCGCGTCGTACGGGGCGTCGTCCTCCTACGGAGGCGGAGGCTCGGGGCCCGGCCGCGCGGGGGACGGCACCGCGAGCGCCCGGGTGCCTCTCCAGGGCCGTGCCACCGTGCCGCGTCAGGCCGTCCCCGCCGGGATGTCGGCCCGGCAGACGGACCGCGTCGCCGGGCAGCGGGTGGGCGGCGGCGACGTCGCCGCCCTCCGGTCCGTCAGCGACCTGTTCCGCACCCTGGACCAGGCGTACGGCGGCGGCCATGCCCGCCAGGCGCTCGTCAGGTACCTGGAGCACGAGTGCGAGCCGATGCTGCGCGGCGTGTACGGCGAGGCCACCGGGCGACGGCTGTTCGCCGCCGCGGCCGACCTGACCAGGCTGGCCGGCTGGACCTCGTACGACATCGCCGCGCACGGACTCGCCCAGCGCTACTTCGTACAGGCGCTGCGGCTGTCCCAGGCGGCGGGCGACCGGGCGTACGGCTCGTTCGTGCTGATCACCATGAGCCGCCAGGCCGTCTATCTCGGGCACGGCAGGGAGGCGGTCCAGCTCGCCCGCGTCGCCCAGCAGGGCGTCGGCTCGTCCGCGCCGCCCGTGGTGCAGGCGCTGCTGCACTCCGTCGAGGCGCGCGCGCACGCCGTGCTCGGCGAGGCGCGGGCCTGCACCACCTCGCTCGCGCGGGCCGAGCGCGCCCTGGAGTCGGCGCGGCCCGGCGACGAGGTGCCGCACTGGGCGCGCACCTTCGACGAAGGGCAGCTCGCGGACGAGTTCGCGCACTGCTACCGCGATCTCCAGCAGTACCGCGCGGCCGTCCAGCACGCGGAGCGCGCGCTTCAGTTACGGTCTCCCGCCTTCGCACGCAGCCGGCTCTTCTGCCGGGTGGTGCTGGCCTGCGCCCGCCTGGGGCTCGGTGAGCTGGACCAGGCGTGCGCGCTGGGAGCGGAGGCGGCGCAGCAGGCGACGGAGATCCGGTCGGCGCGTGCGGTGGACTACGTACGGGACTTCGAACGGCGGCTGGAGCCGTACCGGGAAGCGGCCGCGGTACGCAACTACCGTGACCGGATCGCGGCGTTCGGCTGAGCGGGCTATGCCGCCGTGGGGAGCTGGACGGGTCCGTCGCCGGGGCGTACGCCCAGGTCCGCCAAGATCGCGTACGCGGCCCTGCGGCCCGACGAGAGCGCGCCCTGGACGGTGCTCGTGTCGCGGTGGTCCCCGCACACGTACAGCCCCGACAGCAGCCGCACCTGACGGCACAGATCGTGCGGTGCCGGCATGGCGGGGACGGCCTCCGGGTCGTGGTGGACGGCCAGCAGCTCCCAGTCGGCCGTGGACGTGCCGTACAGCGTCGCGAGATGCGCGCGTACCTCGGCGTCGAGTTCGGCCTCGGGAGGCGGCGTACGGAGCCCGAGCACCGTCGAGGAGATCAGCGAGCGGCCCGCCGGGGCGCGCGACGGGTCCACCGCGCTCATGACCGTCGTGTGGGCGACGGGGCCGCCGCGCCGGTCGCCGTCCAGGAGCAGCGCCGGTTCGGTCATCGGGGGCGTGGGGGCAGTGTGGTGAAGGACCGTCACGGGGTGGAAGTCCGGCACCCGCAGGCCCGGCAGCAGTTCGGCGGCGGCGCGGGCGCCCGTCGCCACGAGCAGGGAGCGGCAGGAGATCTCGCCGTGCTCCTTCGTGCCGACGGAGCTGATCGACGCGTCCGTCACGCATACACCCGTCCGCACCGTGCCGGGCGGCAGCGTGGCCGCGAGCTGCTCCGGCAGGGCGGCGGCGCCGCCCTCGGGGACGCACAGCCGGCCCCGGGAGAAGCTCCGCAGTGCCAGGTCCGCGCAGCGGCTGGAGGTGGTGAGGTCCGGGTCGCAGAGCAGCGCGGACAGCAGGGGGCGTACGAAGCCGTCGATGGTCCGCGCGGGCAGTCCGCGTGCGGACAGCGCGGCGAGGGCGGGGCGTTCGGGGCGGGCCAGCAGACGATTGACCGGCGTCGTCGCGAGGCGGCCGAAGGCCGCGTGGAGGCGGGCCTGGTCGAGCGCGTTGCCCAGCGGGGGGCGGGAGGTGAGCCGGGCGGCCCTGACGCCGCCCGGGACGCGGGTCCGTGCCGTCCTGGCGCGTGGGGCGCTTGCCAGGGCGCGTGCGGCGGTGAGTGCGCCCCGCGCGCTCCCCGCGCTGACGGTGACGCCCGCGCGATGGTGCCGTCCCTCGCTGTGGACGAGCACGCCCGGCGAGAACAGCCGCAGCGCGGCGTCCGTCAGCGCGGGTGTGCGGAGCAGCTCCGGGTACGAGGTGTTGAGCAACTGACCTATGCGGTCGAGCCGGAAGCCGTCGAGGTGGTCGGTGGTCATCCTGCCGCCGATGTAAGGGGCGGCCTCCAGGACAGTGACTGTTACGCCGGCGCGGGTGAGCTGATGGGCTGCCGACAGACCTGCGATTCCGGCGCCAATGATGACGACGTCCGCGTGATGTTCAGTGTTGAGCACGTGCCCCTCCCCGAGGTCGGCGCGGCTGTACGGGCCGGGGCGGGTGCCTCGCCCCCACTCAGGGAATACCCGAGTGCGGGTCGAGACTAGGAAGGGAACCGGCCCTTCGCAGTCGCGCAGTGGTGGGGGCATCGGTGCGTGCGGGGCGCACGGCTTGCCGTCCGGCGGTTGCGGGGGTTGTTGGGTTACGGGGTCGCCTCCCGGCGGGGTCGGTTGTGCGGGTGGGTGTCCGGGTGCCGCTCCGGGGTCATGCCCGGACGGCGTGATTTACGCCGCGTGCACGGCTCGTTGGACCCGGGGGAGCCGGGTCGTTCACGCGACACACATCAGCCTGAGTGTCCGACCACGACCCCTGCGCGTCCCCCTTCCATCCCGCGGGCCGGTACGGGGCTTTGACAGCGCCACGCGACCCCCGCCCCCGGCAACGAACAGCAACCGAAATCCGAAACCCGCGCTACACGCGAATCGCCGCGGTGATTGACTCGTCGATCTTTGGGAACGCGAACGTGAACCCCGACTCCAACAGCCGCCCCGGCAGCACCCGTTGGCTGCCCAGTACGTCCTCCGCGAAGCCGCCCAGCGCCACCCGCAGTGCCACCGGCGGTACCGCGAAGAGCGTCGGGCGGTGCAGCACGCGCCCCATCGCCGCCGTGACCTCGCGGTTCGTCACCGGTTCCGGGGCCGTGAGGTTCACCGGGCCCGACAGGGACTCCGTGTCGATCAGGTGCCGCAGGGCCGCCACATGGTCGTGCAGGGAGATGAAGCTCCAGTACTGCCGCCCGTTGCCCAGCCGGCCGCCAAGACCCGCCCGGAAGATGGGGAACAGCCGCCCCCACGCCCCGCCTTCGCGGGCCACCACGAGCCCCGTGCGGCCGAACACCGTCCGTACGCCCGCCTCCGCCGCCGAGGCCGCCGCTCCCTCCCACTCGACGCACACGGAGGGCAGGAAGCCCTCGCCGGCGGGCGCCGACTCGTCCACCGGGCGGTCGCCGGTGTCCCCGTAGAAGCCGATGGCCGAACCGCACACCAGGACCTTCGGCGGGGTGTCGAGGGACGCCACGGCCTCGGCGATCGCCGCCGTACCGAGGACGCGGCTGTCCCTGATCTTCTGCTTGTACGCCGCGGTCCACCGGTGGTCGCCGACCCCCGCGCCCGCGAGATGGACGACGGCCTCGCAGCCGTAGAGCCCGCTCACGTCCACGTACTGCCGCACGGGGTCCCACTCGACCTCGTTGCCCGCGCGGGAGGGGTGCCGGACCAGGCGGACCACCTCGTGCCCGTCGGATCGCAGGGAGCGCGTGAGCGCCGTGCCGATGAGCCCGGTGGAGCCGGTGATCGCGATCCTCATGAAAACCATCCTGCCGGTACGCGCCCACATGGGACAGTTGCCGGTATGCCGGAACCTCTCATACGCGCCGCTCTTTCGTCGGACGACGACGCGCTGAGCCGCATCGACCACGACACGTGGTCGTCTCTGCACGCGGTGACGCCCAGGCAGGAGCCGCCGTTCGAGCCGTTCTTCGACGCGCGTCACCGGCCGCGGGACTACCTGATCGCGGAGCTCGACGGCCGGACGGCCGGCTACCTCCGGCTGGTGCCGCCCACCTCGCTCGCCTGCAACGCGCACGTCCGGCAGATCCAGGGCCTCGCCGTGCACGAGTGGGCGCGCGGTCGTGGCGTGGCGCGGCGGCTGCTGGGCGCGGCGATGGAGAGGGCGCGCGGCGAGGGCGCGGTACGGATGACGCTGCGGGTGCTCGGGCACAACAAGCCGGCGCGTGCGCTCTACGAGTCGGAGGGCTTCGTGGTGGAGGGCGTGCTGCCGGGGGAGTTCTTCCTGGACAGGCGGTACGTGGACGACGTGCTCATGGGCCGTTCGCTGGATGTGTGAAGGCGCGTGCGTCAGTCGACGCCGAACCGCTCCCAGAGACGGGGAAGCCGGTCGGCGAGCGCCTGTGAGTCCTCGAAGTCGATCGGTGTGCCCTCGGGCTCAGGGGCCTGCGCGCCGACCCCCAGGTCGGGCGCGACGGCGCCGGTGAGCTGCTCGTACGCCTCGTCGGCCGCGTAGCCCAGTTCCTCGCCGTCGCCGTCGATCTCCTCGTCGAACTCGCCGATCAGGTCCGCGAGGCTGTCCGGATCGTGCACCGCGCCCTCGAAGACCTCCCGGCCCTGGCCGATGAGCCAGCAGCGGAAGTAGTCGAACGCGTCGTCGCTCGCGCCGCCCAGCAGGATCGCGGCCGCCGTCCACAGATCCCACTGGTACGCGCGGTTGTAGCGGGTCTCGAAGTGCCGGGCGAAGTCCAGGACCGAGTCGGGGTCCAGCTGGAGCAGCCGTTCCACGAGGAGATCGGCGTGCTCGTCCGGGTCGCCGCCGGCGGCCTCGCGCGTGGCGTCGATGATCTCCCAGAACTCCGTCTCGTCGGTCACGGGTACAGCATCGTGGTTGCCGGAGGGCGGCGCACGCGGAGCGCGGAAAGCGGGCGAGATCCGCGCCGGGCGGCCGAACGGAGCATGCGATCGCGTGGAAGCCGGATCATGTGGAAGCCGGACAGAAGATGTCTCCTTTCCGTGGAACGGTCACAGGGAAAGACCGACCGAGAAGGAGCCGCCTGATGACCGACAACCGCGACAAGCCGCTGACAGAGAAGATCGCACTGGTGGCCGGGGCCACCCGGGGCGCGGGCCGGGCGATCGCCGTGGAGCTGGGTGCCGCCGGGGCGACCGTGTACGTGACGGGGCGCACCACGCGCGAGCGGGTCAGCGAGGTGGGGCGGGCGACGGAGACCATCGAGGAGACCGCCGAACTCGTCACCCGCGCGGGCGGCGAGGGCATCGCCGTACCGACCGACCATCTGGAGGCCGAGCGGGTACGGGCCCTGGTGGAGCGGATCGACCGGGAGCAGGGCCGGCTGGATGTGCTGGTCAACGACGTGTGGGGCGGGAACCAGCTCCTCGACTTCAAGACCCCTCTGTGGGACATCGACCTGGAGCGCGGGCTGCGGATGCTCGACCTCGGGGTGAAGACCCATCTGATCACCAGCAGCGTCGCGCTCCCGCTGCTCGTACGGCGGCCGGGCGGCCTGGTGATCGAGGTGACCGACGGCACCGCCGAGTCGAACCGGAGGCCGCGCGAGAACTTCTACTACGACCTCGCCAAGAACGCCCCGATCCGGATGGCCTATCTGCTGGCCGAGGAGCTGAAGGAGGTGGGCGGCACGGCCGTCGCCGTCACTCCCGGCTTCCTGCGCTCCGAGGAGATGCTCGACGGCTTCGGCATTACCGAGAAGAACTGGCGGGACGGCATCAAGATCGAGCGGCACTTCGCGCTCTCGGAGACACCGGTGTATCTGGGGCGGGGAGTCGCGGCGCTCGTCGCCGACCCGGAGCGGGAGCGCTGGGCCGGGCAGTCGCTCTCCAGCGGACAGCTGGCGAAGGAGTACGGCGTCACGGACGTGGACGGAAGCAGGCCGGACATGTGGGGCTACATGGCGGCCGAGGCTGCGGCGCCCGGTACGGAGATCCCCATGGACGGCTACCGGTAGAGACGCGCGGTGCGGGCGGCGGAGTCGGCGAAGCGGGCACGCAGCTCCGCCGGCTCCAGCACCTCCAACTCCGGCCCGAAGCCGAAGAGCTGGGAGAACGCCACGTCGGCCGACTCGACCGGCAGCGTGAGCGTCGTCCAGCCGTCGTCGTCCGGGGGGCCGGCCGCAGCGGCGGCCTCCTCGGCCGAGGCCCGGTCGGTCACGTACGGCAGCCGGCGCAGGCCGTCGGGGGAGAGCCGGAGCACCACCTCCGTACGGAGGATCGACCGGGCGAACTGCGCGGCCCGCTCTTCCCAGAAGGCGGGCAGGTCGAAGGACTCGTCCCGCTCGAAGCGGTCCTCCAAGAACGTGACGTCGGTGAAGCGGTCGATCCGGTAGACCCGGAAGGACGCGTCGACGCGGGCGCACAGGTACCAGACGCCCGCCTTGAGCACGAGTCCGTACGGTGCCAACTCCCGCTCCACCTCGGCGTCCTGGCGCCGGTAGCGGGCGATGACGGTCCGGTCGTCCCAGACGGCCTCGGCGACGGCGGGCAGCCACTGCGGTGTCCGCGGCTCGTTGTACCAGCCCGGCGCGTCGAGGTGGAATCGCTGCGCCGCGGAGTCCGACGCGCCCCGCAGGGAGGGCAGCAGGGCGGCCGACACCTTCAGGCGGGCGGCGGACGCCGCGTCCTCCAGGCCCATCTCACGGAGCGCGTTCGGCAGCCCCGACAGGAACAGGGCTTCCGCCTCGCCCCGTGCGAGGCCCGTGAGGCGCGTACGGTAGCCGCCCACGAGCCGGTAGCCACCCGAACGCCCCCGGTCCGCGTAGACCGGCACTCCGGCCTCCGAGAGGGCCAGTGCGTCGCGCGTGACGGTGCGCTCGGACACCTCCAGCTCCTGGGCCAGCTCGGCCCCGGTCATGGCGGGCCGCGCCTGGAGGAGCAGCACCATCTTGATCAGCCGGGCAGCGCGCATGGCCCCATTGTCCACGCGCGCCGCCGGGGGCCGGACGGGCTCGCTACGCGAGGGGCTCCTGGAGCTCCGTCACCCACTTGTCCTTGTCCGCCGGGCATTCGAGGTTGACCTCGCGCGCGTACCCGGCCGAGCGGTGGCCGCCCGTGTCGATCCAGCGGGCCAGGATCTGGCCCGTCGGCATGATCGTGTCCATCGGCCCCCGGTGCACGATCGTCGCGGCCCGCTCGATGGGAGGCAGGTCCCGGATCTCGAAGTCCTGGCCCGGCGCCGGGTCGGCGGCGACCACCACTCCCGCGTGGACGACGACCGCGCCGTTCCCCTCGGGCGCGTCCTCGTAGCAGGCGATGCCGGGCCCCGTCGGAGCCACGCCGGCCGCCTCCAGGCGCCGGAACAGCTCCTCGTACAGAGGAACGATCACCGGGCCGATGTCCTGGGGTTCGTACGTGGCGGCCACGGCGGTCAGTTCGGCCACCCGTACCGATGGAACGTTCTTGACGACAACGTCTTCGCTGGGCATACGCCCCTCACTCTCGATCGACCGGAGCCTCGCCTCGACCTGGACCAGCGTGGCGGCGGCAGCCGCCATGGCGGCCTCCAGCTCGGCCCGCCGCAGTGTCAGCATCCCGCGCAGCTCGTCCGGGTTCACGCGGTCCTCCAGGATCTCCCGCACCTGCTGGAGCGTGAAGCCGAGATCCTTCAGGGCGATGATCCGGTTGAGCTGGGCGAGCTGGGCCGCCGTGTAGTGGCGGTAGCCGCTGTACGGGTCGGTCCGGGCCGGACGCAGCAGCCCGATCGCGTCGTAATGACGCAGCATGCGGGCCGACACCCGGCCGTACCTGGCGAAGTCTCCGATGGTGAACATGACGTCCCCTACTGCACGGCTTCACACGGTGTCAGGGTCAAGCATGGCCGGAAAGCCACCTCATAAGGAAGCGGCTTCGGCCGACCCGTGGTGGGGCCGGCCGAAGCCGCTTCCTTACGGAGGACGTGTCCTCGTCGCCGGGCTCAGAGGCCGTAGCGCTCCCGCGCCTCCTTCACCGCCGACGCGGGCACCTCGCCGCGCCGCGCGAGCTGCGCCAGCGCCGCGACCGTGATCGACCCGGCGTCGACGCCGAAGTGCCGGCGGGCCGCCTCACGGGTGTCGGAGAGACCGAAGCCGTCCGTACCGAGCGAGGAGTAGTCCTGCTCGACCCACTGGCTGATCTGGTCGGGCACCTGGCGCATCCAGTCGCTGACGGCCAGCACCGGACCAGGCGCCCCGTCCAGGGCCCGCGTCACGTACGGCGTGCGCTGCTCGCCGCGCAGCAGCGCCTCGTCGCACTCCAGGGCCTCCCTGCGCAGCTCGCCCCAGGACGTCGCCGACCAGACGTCGGCCGTGACACCCCACTCGTCGGAGAGCATCCGCTGGGCGTCGAGAGCCCAGTGGATGGCCGTACCGGAGGCGAGGAGCTGGAGTCGCGGCGAGTCCGCCTTGGCGGGCACGCCCTCCTTGAAGCGGTACAGGCCCTTGACGATGCCCTCCTCCACGCCATCGGGCATGGCGGGCTGCGGCATCGGCTCGTTGTAGACGGTCAGGTAGTAGAAGACGTTCTCGGGGGCGGGGCCGTACATCCGCCGCAGACCGTCCTTGACGATGACCGCGATCTCGTACGCGAACGCCGGGTCGTAGTTGAGCGAGGCCGGGTTCGTCGCCGCGAGCAGATGCGAGTGGCCGTCCGCGTGCTGGAGGCCCTCGCCCGTCAGGGTCGTACGGCCGGCGGTCGCGCCGACGACGAAGCCCTTGCCGAGCTGGTCGGCGAGCTGCCACATCTGGTCGCCCGTGCGCTGCCAGCCGAACATCGAGTAGAAGATGTAGAACGGGATCATCGTCTCGCCGTGCGTCGCGTACGACGTGGCGGCGGCGATGAAGTCGGCCATCGAACCGGCCTCGGTGATCCCCTCGTTGAGGATCTGGCCGTCCTTGGCCTCCTTGTAGTACATGATCTGGTCGCGGTCGACCGGGTCGTACGTCTGGCCCAGCGGCGAGTAGATGCCCGCCGACGGGAACAGCGCCTCCATACCGAACGTACGCGCCTCGTCCGGGACGATCGGGACCCAGCGCCTGCCGGTCTCCTTGTCCCGCATCAGGTCCTTCACCAGCCGGACGAACGCCATGGTCGTGGCGACCGACTGTTTGCCGGAACCCTTGTAGACGGTCTGGAACGCCTTCTCGGACGGCTCGGGCAGGGCGACGGCATGCACTCGGCGGGCCGGGGCGGGCCCGCCGAGTTCGGCACGCCGCTCCTGCAGATAGCGGACCTCGGGGGAGTCGGCGCCGGGGTGGGCGTACGGCACCAGCTCTTCGTTCAGCTTCGAGTCGGGGATGGGCAGTTCCAGCAGGTCCCGCATGGTGCGGAACTGCTCGCCGGAGAGCTTCTTCATCTGGTGGTTGGCGTTGCGCGACTCGAAGCCGGTGCCGAGCGTGTAGCCCTTCACCGTCTGCGCGAGGACCACGGTCGGCGCGCCCTTGTGGGCGAGCGCCGCGCGGTAGGCCGCGTACACCTTGCGGGCCTCGTGGCCGCCGCGCGAGGAGTGGAAGCACTCGTCGATCTTCGCGTCGGTCAGCAGCTTCGCCAGCTCGACGAGCGCGGGCTCGGCGCCGAAGAAGTGCTCACGGATGTACGCCACGTCGCGGGTCGCGTACGTCTGGAACTGCGCGTCCGGTACGGCACGCAGCCTCCGTACGAGGGCGCCCGTGGTGTCGAGCGCGAACAGCTCGTCCCAGGCGGAGCCCCACAGCGACTTGATGACGTTCCAGCCCGCGCCGCGGAACTGGGACTCCAGCTCCTGCACGATCTTGAAGTTGGCGCGGACGGGGCCGTCGAGGCGCTGGAGGTTGCAGTTGATGACGAAGGTGAGGTTGTCGAGCCCTTCGCGGGCCGCCAGGGCGAGTGCCGCCGTCGACTCGGGCTCGTCCATCTCGCCGTCGCCGAGGAACGCCCATACGTGGGAGGCGGAGATGTCCTTGATCCCGCGGTTCGTCAGGTAGCGGTTGAAACGCGCCTGGTAGATCGCGGAGAGCGGGCCGAGGCCCATGGAGACCGTGGGGAACTCCCACAGCCAGGGCAGCCGCCGGGGGTGCGGGTAGGAGGGGAGTCCCTTGCCGCCCGCCTCCTGGCGGAAGTTGTCGAGGTGCTCCTCGGTGAGACGGCCGTCGAGGAACGCGCGGGCGTAGATGCCGGGGGACGCGTGGCCCTGGATGTAGAGCTGGTCGCCGGAGCCGTCCCCCTCCTTGCCGTGGAAGAAGTGGTTGAAGCCCGTCTCGTAGAGCCAGGCGGCGGAGGCGAAGGTCGCTATGTGCCCGCCGACGCCGAGGCGTGAGCCGCGGGTGACCATGGCGGCCGCGTTCCAGCGGTTCCAGCCGGCGATCCGGGACTCCATCGCCTCGTCGCCTTCGAAGGCGGGCTCGGCGGCGGTCGGGATGGTGTTGAGATAGTCCGTCTCCAGCAGGGCGGGCACCGGAACGCCGGTGCTCTCGGCGTGCTGGAACGTGCGCCGCATCAGGTACGCCGCACGGTGCGGGCCCGCATGCTCGGTGACGGCGTCGAGAGAGGCCGCCCATTCGGCGGTTTCCTCGGCGTCGCGGTCCGGGAGCTGGTCGAGCTCGCTCGGAAGCTTGCCTACGGGGTCGGGCATGGTCGCCGCCTTCCGGCCAACTGGAGGGGGTGGTGAAGAGTTGGGATGAGCCTTGTCTGGCAGGACAGGGCGACGGGCCGGGTGCGGCCCGATGTCGACTGTAAGTCGCTGATCGATGATCGATCAAAGCTTTGGCAGGAAAACTTCAGGATCTGAAGAAATTGGCATCCAGTGTCCCAAGATGGGGCACCCGGTGACGTAGCGAAGCGGGGCGAACCGGGCGCCCGTTCAGGCGCGCGGCGCGCATCCGAGCACATGGTCCTTCACCAGCGCGCCGATGTGGGGATCGCGGCGGCGGAAGGCCTCGACCAGTTCCTGGTGCTCCTCGGCGTACGACTGCTGGACAGTACCCAGCCACCGGATCGACAGCGCCGTGAAGACCTCGATGCCGAGCCCCTCCCAGGTGTGCAGCAGCACGCTGTTCCCCGCGGCACGCACGAGCTCCCGGTGGAAGTCGACGGTGTGCCGCACCTGCGCCGTCCCGTCCGCCCGCCGGTCGGCCTCGTACAGCGCCGTCACATGCGGCTCCAGGGCGGTGGTGTCCTCCGCCAGCCGCTCGGCGGCCAGTTCGGCCGCGATCTGCTCCAGGCCGGCCCGCACGGGGTAGCTCTCCTCAAGATCGGCGGCGGTCAGATTCCGTACCCGCACGCCCTTGTTCGGCGCGGACTCGATCAGCCGCAACGACTCCAGCTCGCGCAGCGCCTCACGTACGGGCGTCTGGCTGACCGCCAGCTCGGTCGCGATCCGCCGCTCGACGATCCGTTCACCCGGCTTCCAGCGTCCGCTGACGATGCCCTCCACGATGTGCTCGCGGATCTGCTCGCGCAGCGACTGGACGACGGGCGGGATCATGTCGGTGCTCCTTCGGGTGACCGACGCCGAGATTACCCCTCCCGGGGCGCTCCCCGATCGGTCATGGGGCGGTGCGTCAACGCACGACGGCGCCCCCGACCGGATCTCTCCGGGCGGGGGCGCCGTCGTGCACGTCTGCCTGGCGGGGACTACAGGCCGAGCTCGACCTCGAACTCGCCCGCCTCAAGGATCGCCTTGACAGCGACCAGGTAACGGGCGGCGTCCGCGCCGTCCACCAGCCGGTGGTCGTAGGAGAGCACGACGTGGACCATGTCGCGCACCGCGATCGTCTCGCCGAGGTCCGGGTGGTTGATGACCACCGGACGGCGGACCGTCGCGCCGATGCCCAGGATGGCGACCTGGTTCGGGGGCACGATGATCGTGTCGAACAGGGCGCCGCGCGAGCCGGTGTTGCTGATGGTGAAGGTCGCGCCGGACAGCTCGTCCGGCGTGATCTTGCTGCCGCGGACCTTGCCCGCCAGCTCGGCGGTCTTCTTGGCGATGCCGGCGAGGTTCAGATCGCCCGCGCCCTTGATGACCGGCGTCATCAGACCCTTCTCGGAGTCCACGGCGATGCCGATGTTCTCCGAGTCGAAGTACGTGATGGTGCCCTCGTCCTCGTTGATACGGGCGTTGACCACCGGGTACGCCTTGAGCGCCTGGGCCGCGGCCTTGACGAAGAACGGCATCGGGGACAGCTTGACGCCCTCGCGGGCGGCGAAGGAGTCCTTGGCCTGCGCGCGCAGCCTCATCAGCTTCGTGATGTCGACCTCGACGACCGACGTCAACTGAGCCTGGTTGTGCAGCGCCTTCATCATGTTCTCGCCGATGACCTTGCGCATGCGCGGCATCTTGACCGTCTGGCCACGCAGCGGGGAGACCTCCAGCTTGGGGGCCTTCGACGCGGCGGGGGCAGGGGCGGCCACGGGAGCCGCGGCGCGGGCGGCGGCCTTGGCGGCCTCCGCGGCGGCGACGACGTCCTGCTTACGGATACGGCCACCGACGCCGGTGCCCTTGACCGAGGCCAGGTCGACCCCGTTCTCGGCGGCGAGCTTGCGCACCAGCGGCGTCACATACGCGCCGTCGTCGACGGGCGCCGCGGCGGGGGCGGAAGGAGCGGCCGTGGCGGCGGGCGCCGCGGGTGCCGACGGGGCGGGTGCGGCGGGTGCGGGCGCCGCGACCGGAGCCGCGGGGGCCGGCGCGGGCGCCGGGGCCTCCTGCTTCGGTGCGGGTGCGGGAGCGGCCGGTGCGGGAGCCGGAGCCGCGGCAGGAGCAGCCGGAGCCGGTGCGGGGGCAGCCGCCGGAGCGGCACCCTCGGCGCCGATCACGGCCAGCTTCGCGCCGACCTCGGCGGTCTCGTCCTCGCCGACCGTGATCTCCAGCAGCACACCGGAGACCGGGGCGGGAATCTCGGTGTCGACCTTGTCCGTGGAGACCTCAAGCAGGGGCTCGTCGGCCTCGACCGCCTCGCCGACCTCCTTGAGCCAGCGGGTGACGGTGCCCTCGGTGACGCTCTCGCCGAGCGCCGGGAGCGTGACGTCGGTGCCCGTGGCGGCACCGGCCGGCGCGGCGGGAGCCGGCGCGGGCGCCGGAGCCTCGGGCGCCGCCGGGGCCTGCTGGACGGGGGCGGGCGCCGGCTCGGCCGGAGCCGCGGCCTGCTGCGGCGCCGCCGGGGCGGCACCGCCGCCCGAACCGTCGTCGATGACGGCCAGCTCGGCGCCGACCTCGACCGTCTCGTCCTCGGCGACCTTGATCGACGCGAGGACCCCGGCGGCGGGCGCCGGGATCTCGGTGTCGACCTTGTCCGTGGAGACCTCGAGCAACGGCTCGTCGGCCTCCACGCGTTCGCCCTCGGCCTTCAGCCAGCGGGTGACAGTGCCCTCGGTGACGCTCTCGCCGAGCGCCGGCAGGGTTACGGAAACCGCCATGGTCTCACTTGCTCCTAACGGTGGGATCTCCCCAGCCGGCGCCGAGCGCCGTGCGAGGGGAAGTGCGGTAAAGGTCGTCGCGCCCGGACCGACGCATCAGTCGTGGGAGTGGAGCGGCTTGCCGGCCAGGGCCAGGTGGGCCTCGCCGAGGGCTTCGTTCTGCGTCGGGTGCGCGTGGATGAGCTGCGCGACCTCGGCCGGCAGAGCCTCCCAGTTGTAGATCAGCTGTGCTTCGCCGACCTGCTCGCCCATCCGGTCACCGACCATGTGGACGCCGACGACGGCACCGTCCTTGACCTGGACGAGCTTGATCTCGCCCGCGGTCTTCAGGATCTTGCTCCTGCCGTTGCCCGCCAGGTTGTACTTCAGAGCGACGACCTTGTCCGCACCGTAGATCTCCTTGGCCTTGGCCTCGGTGATACCGACGGAGGCGACCTCGGGGTGGCAGTACGTCACCCGGGGCACGCCGTCGTAGTCGACGGGGACGGTCTGCAGGCCCGCCAGCCGCTCCGCGACGAGGATGCCCTCGGCGAAGCCGACGTGCGCGAGCTGGAGCGTCGGGGCGAGGTCACCGACGGCCGAGATCGTCTCCACGTTCGTCCGCATGTACTCGTCCACGAGCACGAAGCCGCGGTCCATCGCGACGCCCTGCTCCTCGTAGCCGAGGCCCTGCGAGACCGGGCCGCGGCCGATCGCGACCAGCAGCACCTCCGCCTCGAAGGTCTTGCCGTCGGCCAGCGTGACGCGCACACCGTCCTGCGTGTACTCGGCCTTGTCGAAGAAGGTGCCGAGGTTGAACTTGATGCCGCGCTTGCGGAAGGCGCGCTCCAGGAGCTTGGAGCTGTTCTCGTCCTCGACCGGCACGAGGTGCTTGAGGCCCTCGATGACGGTGACGTCCGTGCCGAAGGACTTCCACGCCGAGGCGAACTCGACGCCGATGACGCCGCCGCCCAGGACGATCGCGGACTGCGGGACGCGGTCCAGCTTCAGCGCGTGGTCGGAGGAGATGATCCGCTGGCCGTCGATCTCCAGGCCGGGCAGCGACCTCGGTACGGAGCCGGTGGCGAGCAGGACATGACGGCCCTGGACGCGGCGCCCGTCGACGTCGACGGAGGTCGGCGACGAGAGCCGGCCCTCGCCCTCGATGTAGGTCACCTTGCGGGAGGCGATCAGGCCCTGGAGGCCCTTGTAGAGGCCGGAGACGACCTCGTCCTTGTACTTGTGGACCCCCGCGATGTCGATGCCGTCGAAGGTGGCCTTGACACCGAACTGGTCGGCCTCGCGCGCCTGGTCGGCGATCTCGCCGGCGTGCAGCAGGGCCTTCGTAGGGATGCAGCCGTTGTGCAGGCAGGTGCCGCCGAGCTTGTTCTTCTCGATCAGGGCGACGTCCAGGCCCAGCTGCGCTCCGCGCAGCGCCGCGGCGTAACCGCCGCTACCGCCGCCGAGGATCACTAGGTCGAAAACGGTGCTGGCGTCGTTCGCCACGTCACGTCCTCCATGCATGTGCGCCGGGCGCGGTCGATGACCGGGCGGCGGCTGGTGTTCGGCCGCTGTTTCGTCGGCCCTGTGGTGGGGGCCCTGTCCTGCCGAGAACCCATCTTCGCACTTGTCGGAGGGCGGCGGGACGCGGGGCCGGGGTCTGAGACGGCCGGCCGGCCGTCAACAGGGGTTACTGACTCGTACGGGTGCTCGTGCGGATGCCCGTACACACGCCGTACGCGTGTCGCACACATACCGACGCGTCCTCAGTACGGATGCCGCGATCGAAACGGGCCCGCCCCGCTGCCCCAGCACTCAACTGGAACCAGCGGGGCGGGTCACGCATTCCCTTGGACGGCCGGGGGCCGGCCGCGGGTCGGCGACGGTCCTCGATCAGCCCAGGTCGCCCGCGGCGGTGCGCTCGGCGAGCTTCACGAGCGTGCGGATCGACGAGCCCGTGCCGCCCTTGGGCGTGTAGCCGTACGGGGCGCCTTCGTGGAAGGCCGGGCCGGCGATGTCCAGGTGCGCCCAGGTGATGCCCTCGCCCACGAACTCCTTGAGGAACAGTCCGGCGACCAGGCCGCCGCCCATGCGCTCGCCCATGTTCGCGATGTCGGCGGTGGGGGAGTCCATGCCCTTGCGCAGCTCGGTCGGCAGCGGCATCGGCCAGGACGCCTCGCCGACCTCCTCGGCGATCTCGTGCACGGAGGTACGGAACGCCTCGTCGTTCGACATGATGCCGAACGTCCGGCTGCCCAGCGCCACGACCATGGCGCCGGTCAGCGTCGCCACGTCGATGATCGCGTCGGGCTTCTCCTCGGAGGCGCGGGTGATCGCGTCCGCGAGGACGAGCCGGCCCTCGGCGTCGGTGTTCAGGACCTCGACGGTCTTGCCGCTGTACATGCGCAGGACATCGCCGGGGCGCGTCGCGGTGCCCGACGGCATGTTCTCGGCCAGCGCCAGCCAGCCGGTCACGTTGACCTGGAGGCCGAGGCGGGCGGCCGAGACGACGGCGGCGAGGACGGCCGCTGCGCCGCTCATGTCGCACTTCATCGTCTCGTTGTGGCCCGGCGGCTTGAGCGAGATGCCGCCCGAGTCGTAGGTGATGCCCTTGCCGACCAGGGCGATCGTCTTCTTCGCCTTGGCGTGCGTGTACTCCAGGCGTACGAGGCGCGGGCCGTGCTCCGAGCCCTGGCCGACGCCGAGGAGGCCGCCGTAGCCGCCCTTGACGAGCGCCTTCTCGTCGGTGACCTGGACCTTGACGCCGTGCTCCTTGCCGGCCGCGGTGGCGATGGCGGCGAAGGTCTCCGGATACAGGTCGTTCGGCGGGGTGTTGATCAGGTCGCGGGCGCGGTTGATCTCCTCGGTCAGGGAGACCGCGCGCTCGACGGCCGCCTTGTGCGCCTTGTCGCGGGGCTTGCCGCCGAGCAGCGCGACCTCGCCGAGCGGCTGCTTCACACCGCCGTCGCCCTTGTCGCCGGCGGACTTGGCGCTCTTCTCGGCGCCGCGGTACGCGGTGAAGGCGTACGCGCCGAGCAGCGCGCCCTCCGCGACGGCCGCGAGGTCCTCGGCGGCCTCCACGGGCAGCGCGAACGCGGCCTTCTTGGCGCCGGAGAGCGTACGGGCGGCGACACCGGCGGCCCGGCGGAGGGTCTCGGCGCCGTACGCCTCGTCCTTCTTCGGGGCCGTGCCGAGGCCGACCGCGATGACGATCGGGACCTTGAGGCCGGACGGCGCCGGGAGCTTGGTCGCCTCGCCCTCGGCACCGGTGGCGCCGAGGGACTCCAGGACGGAGGCGAGCTTGCCGTCGTACGCCTTGTCCACGGCCTCGGCGCCAGGCGCGACGGCCGGGCCCTTGGCTCCCTTGGCGACGCCGACGACGATCGCGTCGGCGCGCAATGTCGCCGCGCCGGCTGTGCTGAGAGTGAGAGCAGTCACGGTGGTGAAATCTCGCTTCCATAGAAGTTCATTCGGCGGAAGCCGGTCGTTCGTGGGGCCGGCCGTGCCCACCGCATCGTAATTCGGCCCGCGGAGCACATCGAACGAGCCTACGCGCGGTGTTCACGCCGAGTCGCGGCGGCGGCCGGGACCGGCCGCCGCGTGCGGTTGCTGACATACCGTCAGAAACCTTGGCGCGGGCCCCGGTCGACGGTTCGTCACCCCAGGGTCAGGACGATCAAAGTCGCGGTGGCCGCCGTCTCGGCGAGGCCGCCGAAGACATCCCCGGTGACGCCGCCGAAGCGGCGCACGCAGTGGGCGAGCAGCGCCTGGGCGGCGCCGAGACCGGCCGCGAGGGCCAGGGTGTGGTGCAGGGCGCCGTACGCCCCGAACAGGCCGCCGCACGCCGCCGCGGCGAGCGCCGTCACGAGCAGCGACGCCAGTACCGCGGCCCGCGCCGGCACACAGCCGGCGACGGCGGCGCCCAGTCCGTCGGGCCGCGCGGGCGGTACGCCCGTACGCGCGGCCAGGGTGAGCGCGAGCCGCGCGGTGACGGCCGCGAGGGCGGCGGCGACGGCGCCGTACGCCCAGCCCTCGTCGTACAGCTCCGTCAGCGCGGCCACCTGGGCCAGCAGGACGAGCAGCAGGGTGATCACGCCGAACGGGCCGATGTCCGACTGCTTCATGATCCGCAGCGCGTCCTCGGCCGGTTTCGCGCTGCCGAGTCCGTCGGCGGTGTCGGCGAGACCGTCGAGATGCAGGCCCCGCGTGAGCGCGGCGGGGACGGCGGTGGTGGCCACGGCGGCGAGCAGCGGCCCGGAGCCCGCCAGGAGCAGTACGCCGCCCACGGCGGCGGCACACAGGCCCACGGCAAGACCTGCCAGCGGCGCCGCGAGCATCCCGGCGCGGGCGGCGTCACGGTCCCAGCGGGTGACCCGGACCGGGAGCGCGGTGAGCGTGCCGAACGCGAACCGTATGCCGTCGGCGGGCGTGTGCGTCGAACGTGGGGCGCTCATCGCGCGAAGGGTAGCCGGGGCAGGCGGGCGGTCCGGCGGGCGCGTAGACGATAAGTTGCCCATAGGTGAGCAAAAGGGTCGGAGTGGAGGCGGGCGGCATGGGTTCCTGGTTCCACCAGAACTTCGTCGAGCCGGGCAAGATCCCGATGCTGCTCGTGCTGGCCTCCTTCGTACTGACCTTTCTGATCACGCGGATGATCACCCGCCTGATCCGGGCGGGGAAGGGGCCGTTCCGCAACCTCGGGTCGGGCGGGACGCACATTCACCATGTGGTGCCCGGCGTGGTGCTCATGGTGATCGGCGGCTTCGGCGCGGTCGGCAGCGCGAGATCCGGAGCCGGGGCGGCGGTGTGCGCCGTGATCTTCGGCATCGGCGCCGGTCTGGTCCTCGACGAGTTCGCGCTGATCCTGCATCTGGACGACGTGTACTGGACCGAGCAGGGCCGGCAGAGCGTGGAGGTCGTGGTACTCGCCGCGGCGCTGGCCCTGCTCGTCCTGAGCGGCTTCTCGCCCCTCGGCGTCGACTCGCTGTCGGGGGAGGAACGCCAGGACCGGACGACGCTGGCGCTGACTCTCGGCTCCAGCTTCGTCTTCGTACTGATCACGCTGTCCAAGGGGAAGCTGTGGATGGCGCTCGTGGGCACGCTGGTGCCCCCGGTGGCGATCGTCGGCGCGCTGAGACTGGCCCGGCCGTGCTCGGTCTGGGCCCGCCGCTTCTACCGGCGCCGCCACCGGGCGCGCGCCCGGATGACACTGCGCGAGTACCGCCGCGTCCGCCGCTGGTCGGCGCCGCGCCGCCGCGTCCAGGACTGGATCGGCGGCGCGCCGGACGACGAACCGGAGCGCCGGGCCGAGGCTGCGGACCCGCCGCACTGAGGCGCCCGCGGCGAGCGGCTCCGGCCGTGCCCGCCGGGGCCTGACGAAGCGCTCCCGTTACGTCACGTCCTCGATGCCCGCGTTCTCCGCCGCCGCCGCCGCCTCCGCCGCCGCCTCCGACTCCGGTTCAGGCTCCGGCCGTTCCGGGAGTTCCGCCCCCAGTGCCGCCGCCGCCTGCACCAGCGGGAGTGCCAGCAGCGCGCCCGTCCCCTCGCCCACGACCACCCCGTGGTCGAGCAGCGGATCGATCGCCATCCGGTCCAGCGCCTTCGCCTGCGCCGGCTCCCCGCTCACCTGGCCCGCCAGCCACCAGTCCGGAGCCCGGAACGCCGCCCGCTGGCCGACCAGCGCGCACGCAGTCGAGACGACGCCGTCCAGAATCACCGGCATCCGCCGCACCGCGCTCTGCAGCAGGAACCCGGTCGTCGCCGCCAGATCCGCACCGCCCACCGTGGCCAGCAGCTCCAGCTGGTCCCCGAGCACCGGCCGCGCCCTGCGCAGGGAGTCCCTGATCGCCGCGCACTTGCGCATCCACGCCAGGTCGTCGATCCCCGCGCCGCCGCGCCCCGTCACCACGGACGCGTCCGTGCCGCACAGCGCCGCGATCAGGGCGGCGGCCGGAGTCGTACCGCCGACGCTCAGATCGCCGAGCACGACCAGGTCCGTGCCGGAGTCGGCCTCCTCGTCGGCGATCGCCATGCCGAGCCGTACGGCCTGCTCGGCCTCCTCGATCGTCAGCGCGTCCTCGACATCGATACGCCCGCTGCCGCGCCGTACCCGATGGCGTACGACCTCTGTAGGAAGCAGCTCCGGATCGCAGTCGAGACCGGCGTCCACGATCCGTACCGGCACCCCCGCGCGGCGCGCGAGCACGGCCACGGGGCTCTCGCCCTCCAGCACCGCGCGTACCAGCAGATGCGCGCTGCCTGCGGGGCGCGCCGAGACATTGAGCGCGGCGACCCCGTGGTCACCGGCGAAGAGCACCACGCGCGGCTGCCGGATGGCGGTGACGGGTACGGAGGCCTGGGCGGCCGACAACCACTCGGCCAGTTCGTCGAGCCGGCCCAGCGCACCGGGCGGGACGGAAAGCCGCTCGCGGCGTTCCTCGGCGTCACGCCGCAGACCGCCGTCGGGGCGCTCGATCAGATCGGAGAAGTCGTCGAGATTCAGCGAGCTCATTCGCCGAACAGTACCGGCAGCACGGGGCGCCCCGGCAAAGCCCCGTCTGCCTCACGGCGCCCCCGCACCGGCCCGCCCGCCGTCACCCGCGCAGGATCAGCGCCTGCCCCGCCACGACCAGCAGGAGGTGCTCGCACTCCGCCGCCACGGCCGCGTTCAGCCGCCCCAGTTCGTCCCTGAAGCGCCTGCCCGACGCCGTCGCCGGTACGACGCCGGAGCCGACCTCGTTGGTCACCAGGACCACCGTGCGCCGCGTCGCGCGCACCGCGCCGACCAGTTCGTCCGTCCGCTCGCGCAGCGCCTCCTCGCCGCCCCCTGTCCACGCCGCGTCGTCCCAGGCGCCCACCCGGTCCATCGCGTCCGTCAGCCACAGCGACAGGCAGTCGATCAGCATCGGCGGGCCCTCGCCGGTGAGCAGCGGTACGAGGTCGCACGTCTCGGCGGTGCGCCAGGACCCCGGCCGGCGGTCGCGGTGCGCCGTGACCCTGGCCCGCCACTCGGGGTCGCCCTCACGGGCCCCGCCCGTCGCGACGTACAGCACGCCGGGGAAGGCGGCGAGCCGCCGCTCGGCCTCGACGGACTTGCCGGAGCGCGCACCGCCCGTCACGAGGGTGCGGCGCGGCAGTTCGGGTACGTCGTGGTATTCGCCGACCGTCAGCGTCGTCCCGTCCGGCACCGCCCGCGCGCCCACCGCCGCCAGCCTCCGGTCCAACTCGGCGCCGGGCGCCACCTCGTGGCCGATGTGGACGGCGATGACGTCGGTGCCAGGACCCACCGCCCCGGCGGCGCGCAGCCTGGCCAGGGCGTCGGGGCGGCCCGTCACATCGGCGAGGAGCATGTCGTACGGGGCGGGCCCGGCGTCCCGCGCGGAGCGGTCACCGCCCCGGCCGGTCCCCCTCCCGCCGGCCTCCCCGTCGCCGTTGCCGGTGGCCGGGAGCCCCGCCGGTGCGCCGCCCGGGGGCAGATACAGCAGCCGCTCGCCGTCGGGGGCCGTCACCTCGTACCCCGTACCGGGGGAGTCCATGGGCACGGCCCGCACCCGGTGCCCGCTGATCAGCGTCAGCACCCTTCCGTCGGCGACCCGTCCGGCCGTCGGCAGCCCGGCGGGCAGTTCGACGGCCGGTCCCTCGTGCGGGTGCGTGAGCAGCACCTGCCGTACACCGGCCAGCGAGTGCCCCGCCCGCGCGGCGGCCAGCGCCGCACCCGGGGTGAGGTCGAGCAGCACCGCCCCGTCCACGAGCAGCGCGGTCGCCGCCCGCGCGAGGGGGCCGCGGGCGGTCGCGCAGGACGCGCAGGGGCAGCGGGTGCGGGGGAGGCCGTCGGGTGCTCCGGTGCCGAGCAGAGTCAGTTCCACGCGGATGATCCTCCCGTGTCACCGCGCTGGGTGCGCGCCCGGCTACGCTGCGGGCAGCAAGCAGATCATTTTCGCGGGCCCCGGGAGGCGGACATGGCGTGGACGTGGCGGTTCGAGAAGACCGACGGGACGGAGGTCCCGCCGGCCGTGGAGCCGGAGGAGTTCACCACGCAGGGCGACGCCGAGTCCTGGGTCGGTGAGGCCTGGAAGGAGCTGCTGGAGGGCGGTGCCGACCAGGTGACGCTCTTCGAGGACGGCACCAAGATCTACGGGCCGATGAGCCTTCAGGCCGATCCGGAGAGCGCGCCCGACGAGAGCTGACGGCGGGAACGTCCTCGCGCGCCCGGCCTCCCGCCCGGCGCTCGGGGACGTACCTCTCTCCTGACCGGAGCAAGTCTCCTTAAGGGGAGGCGTGTTCAGCGGGCCGACGCCAGGAACTGCGTCGCGGCCAGCTCTCCGTACAGAGGATCCTCCCGGACCAGCTCCTCGTGCGTACCCACCGCCCGCACCTTCCCCGCGTCCATCACCACGATCCGGTCCGCCAGCGTGACCGTCGACAGCCGGTGCGCCACCACCAGTACCGTCACGTCCCTGGCGACCTCGGCGACCACATCCCGCAGCGCCATCTCGTTGACCGCGTCCAACTGCGACGTCGCCTCGTCGAGAAGCAGCAGCCGGGGACCGCGCAGCAGCGCGCGGGCGATCGCCACCCGCTGCCGCTCACCGCCGGACAGCTTGGACCCGCGGTGGCCGACGAGCGTCTCAAGACCGTCGGGCAACTGCTCAACCAGCCTCTCCAGCTTGGTCCGTACGAGGACGTCCCTGATCTGGTCGTCGGTGGCGGCGGGCGCGGCGAAGACCAGATTCTCCCGGAGCGTGCCCGCGAGCACGGGCGCGTCCTGCTCGACGTAACCGATGGCCGCCCGCAACTCGCCCAGCGGCCAGTCCCGTACGTCCCTGCCGTCGATCAGGACCCGGCCGCCCGTCGCGTCGTAGAACCGCTCGATCAGACCGAACACGGTCGTCTTGCCCGCGCCCGAGGGGCCGACGAAGGCCGTCATCCCGGCGCCCGGCACCTCGAAGGAGACGCCGTGATGGACGAGCGGCAGCCCGTCGCGGTAGCGGAAGGTGACATCGTCGAAGACCACGGAGGCCGCGGGTGAACGACCGCCCGCCGCCGCCTCCTTGGGAGGTTCGATCTGCTCCGTCTCCAGCCGCTCCGCCTCGATGATCCGCGCGACGGCCGCCGTGCCGACCTGGTACTGAGACGCGGCCTCGACCAGCCGCGACACCGGGTCGATCAGATAGAAGAGGAAGAGCAGGAAGGCGATCAGCGTCGAGATCGAGATGGCGCCCGACGCGACCCGGGCCCCGCCGATGCCGAGCACGGCCAGGAACGACACCTGGATGGCGAGACCGATCGACGACGAGGCGAGCGACTGCCACTTCGCGGATCTGAGGCCGTGCCGCCAGGCGTCCCGTGCGGCGCTCTCCACGACCGCAGCCTCCCGCTCCTCTGCGCCCGACGCCTTCAGGGTGCGGAAGGCGCCGAAGGCGCGCTCCAGGACGGTGGAGATCCGGCCGACCGCCTCCTGCGAACGCCGGGTGGCCTCGGCGATCTTCGGCAGGACGAGCGCGAAGGCGCCGCCGATGAGCACGATCACCCCGAGCGTGACCCCGAGCAGCACCGGGTCCATGAAGCCCATCAGCACGATCGTCGCGACGAACGTGAGCCCGCCGGTCGCGGCCGACACGATCGACTGCGTGGTCACGGCGCGCAGCAGCGTGGTGTCCGAGGTGACGCGGGACATCAGATCGCCCGGCTGGGTCCGCTCGACCTCCGGGAGCCGTAGCCGCAGCAGCCTCCCTATGAGGTCGCGCCGCGCCGAGAGGACGACGGACTCGGCGGTCCGCTCCAGGATGTAGGCGCCGACCGACTCGATCGCCGTGCCGAGCACCACCAGACCGGTGAGCAGCAGCAGGACCCCGGTGATCGAACCGTCCTCACCCAGCCGGTCCACCAGCGCCTTGGCCGCGAGCGGCTGCGCCAGCCCCGTCGCGGCCCCGACGAGTGCGAACAGCGCGCCGAGCGCGACCATCCACCGGTGCGGGCGGAAGTGCCCGTACAGCGCCCGCCAGGTCTCCCCGGCGGACAGCTTCGGCGTCTTCTCCGCCCCGTCGGCCCCCGTCGTGCCCTCGGGCCCGGTTTTCGTGGTGCTTCCGGTGCTTCTGGCGCGTCCGGCGCCGTCGTCCGGTGTCCGGACCGTCTCGGTCGTCCCCGTGATGCTCACATTCGTACGGACGCAGAGAGGCCCCGTGCGCCTGACAGGCCCCCGCCCCCGGCTCCCCGCGGTGCCCCTGTCACCCGCCCCGTCATCCGCGCACGCCGCACAGATGCAGCAGCGCCGCGACCCCTCGGTACGGCTCCGTACGTCCCGCCCGGTCCTCCGCGGCCAGCAGCAGCTCCAGTTCAGCCGCCGCAGGGGGCTCCACGTCGCTGGATATGTTGTCGGAGAAGACGCGTACCCCGTACCAGGTGTGCAGCGGCGCCGCGATCCCGGCGAGCGTCGCCGTCAGCGCCGACAGCCGGTCCGCGCGGACCCGCACGCCCAGCCCGTTCGTGTACGTGGGGGAGTCGAAGGCGTCCAGCGCCCCCGCCCAGTCCCCGGCGACGCCCGGCCGCAGGGCGAGCGCGTCCGCGTTCCGTACGAGGAGCGAGAGCAGCCCGCCTGGTGCCAGCATCCTGGCCAGCCCCGCGAGCATGGCGTCGGGCTCCTCGACGTACATCAGCACGCCGTGACAGAGCACCACGTCGAAACCGCCCGGCAGGAAGTGCACTCCGGTCTGGAGCCCGTCGCCCTCGACCAGCGTGACCCGCTCACGGATCCCGGCGGGTTCGGCTTCGAGCGAATCGCGCGCCGAGGCCATCATCCCGGGATCGGACTCCAGCCCGGTCACGGTGTGCCCGGCACGCGCCAGCCGGAGCGCCTGCGTGCCCCGGCCCATACCAACGTCCAGGACCCGCAGCCGCTGCCCGACGGGATAGCGGGAGGCCAGCTGTTCGTCGAGCTGCCGGGAGACCAGCTCCTGGCGGACGATGTCCCGCAGCCCGCCGAGGCCCGCAGGCCGGCCGGCCGAGCCCCCCGTGAAGCCGGATGCCCCAGTGCTCAGGGCCGGTCCCCGCGCTTGACCTGCGGCTTGGGCAGACGCAGCCGGCGCATCTGGAGCGTACGCATCAGGGCGTAGGCGATGGCGCCGCGCCTGGGCTCGTTCGGGAAGCGCTCCGCGAGCTGCTTCTTCAGCCGGATCCAGATGCCGATGGAGTCGACGATGATCAGCACGATGATGCCCAGCCAGAGCAGCAGCGCGATGTTCTGCAGCTGACCGACGCGGACCATGCTCAGTACGAGGATGATCACCGCGAGCGGCAGGAAGAACTCCGCCATACAGAAGCGCGCGTCCACGTAGTCGCGGACGAAGCGGCGCACCGGGCCCTTGTCACGGGCCGGCAGATAACGCTCGTCACCGCTGGCCAGCGCCTCGCGCTGCTTCGCCAGATCGATCCGGCGGGCCTCACGCTGTCTCTTCATCGCCGACTTGCGGTCGGTCGGCGTCGTCGAGGCACGGCGGCGCTGCGTCTGGGCCTCACTGCGCTTCGGCGTCGGTCGGCCCTTCGGGGCCTGCGGGTCTCTGGTCTGCGTGGAGAGGTCCGCCGTCACCTTGCCGGTGGGCGCCTTCTCGTCCTTGGAGCGGCTACGGAACACAAAGCCCAAGGGTACGGGGTGTTGCGCGGGCGACCCACCCCCGAGGGGAACGATCCGGCAACGGCGGACGTCTGTACTGGTGCAGAGGGGACTTAGCGCCCACTGCCCCCGAAGGTCACCTACTCCCTGCGCCGGAGCGATATGGGGGCCAGTCGTCCTTGGGGATGAGCCCATCCGTGCCCGAACAGTGCGGTAATAGAGGCAGGGCCCGTACTGTGGGTTCTGTTGGAGTGCTGGATCCGGAGTCCGTCAGAAGGGGGCGCGCGAAGCCCATGAGCGGTGTGATGAAACGTATGGGGATGATCTTCCGCGCGAAGGCCAACAAGGCCCTGGACAGGGCTGAGGATCCGCGCGAGACCCTTGACTACTCGTACCAGAAGCAGCTCGAACTGCTTCAGAAGGTACGGCGCGGTGTCGCCGATGTGGCCACGTCGCGCAAGCGGCTGGAACTGCAGCTGAACCAGCTCCAGGGCCAGTCCACCAAGCTGGAGGACCAGGGCCGCAAGGCGCTGGCGCTCGGCCGTGAGGACCTGGCGCGGGAGGCGCTGTCCCGTCGTGCCGCCCTCCAGCAGCAGGTAAGCGATCTGGAGACGCAGCACACCACGCTGCAGGGCGAGGAGGAGAAGCTCACTCTCGCGGCCCAGCGTCTCCAGGCCAAGGTCGACGCCTTCCGTACGAAGAAGGAGACCATCAAGGCCACGTACACGGCCGCGCAGGCGCAGACCCGCATCGGGGAGGCCTTCTCGGGCATCTCCGAGGAGATGGGCGACGTCGGCATGGCCATCCAGCGTGCCGAGGACAAGACCGCGCAGCTCCAGGCGCGGGCCGGGGCCATCGACGAGCTGCTGGCGTCGGGCGCCCTGGACGACCACTCGGGGCTGGCGAAGGACGACATCGCCGCCGAGCTGGACCGGATCTCCGGTGGTACGGATGTAGAGCTGGAGCTCCAGCGGATGAAGGCCGAGCTGGCGGGCGGTCCGTCGTCGCAGCAGCAGGCCATCGAGGGCGGCAAGGGCGACCAGCAGGACAGCTCCCAGCCCTCGCAGAGTCCGAACAAATTCGACAAGAGCTAAGGGCGCGTCATGATCGTACGGATCATGGGAGAGGGCCAGGTGGAGCTCGCGGACAGCCACCTGGCCGAACTGGACAAGCTCGACGACGACCTTCTCGCGGAGATCGACGCGGACGACGGTGACGGTTTCCGCCGCACCTTCCACGCGCTTCTCGACAAGGTGCGTGAGCTGGGCGAGCCGGTTCCCGACGACTCCCTGGAGCCGTCGGGGCTGATTCTGCCCGCCCCGGGCGCCACGATCGAAGAAGTACGCGCGCTTCTCAGCGACGACGGTCTGATCCCCTCTCCCTGACCCTTCCGGCCGCCCCGCACCCCACGCTCCAGCACTCCCGATGCCCCGTGCCCCACGGCACGGGGCATCGTGCTGTGGGACGGCGGTTCGCCCCGGGAACGGGCGCCGGGCCGGGGCCGCCGGTGAACGGATATCACCCGTTCGGCCCTGCACGCCGTACCGTTCCGGTTGTGACCTCACTCGGAACCGGCTTCGACCGCGTAAGGAGCTGGCTGCGCGTCCACCCGCTCGCGTTCGACGCCGCGCTGGCCGCGGCCGTGCTGGTGTGCATGATGGCGGGCGCGTTCGCCGACCCGCGCCCCCGGCACGACGCGCTCCCCTCGTTCGGCCAGGAGGCCCCCGGGCTCCGCAGTGTGGTCCTGATGGCCCTCGGGGCGGGCGCGCTCGTCTTCCGGCGCCGTAACCCCCTGCCCGTGCTCGTCTTCACGGGAGCGGTGAGCGTCGCCGAGCTGCTGGCCAACGACGCGGTGTCGCCGGCCGCGATGAGCGCCGTCGTCGCCCTCTACACCGTCGCCTCGCGCACCGACCGGCACACCACCTGGCGCGTCGGCCTGGCCACCATGGCCACGCTGACGGTCGCCGCGATGGTCTCCGGACCCACCCCCTGGTACACGCAGGAGAACCTCGGCATCTTCGCCTGGACCGGGATGGCCGGTGCCGCCGGCGACGCCGTGCGCAGCCGTCGCGCCTTCGTCCACGCCATACGCGAGCGCGCGGAGCGGGCGGAACGCACCCGTGAGGAGGAGGCGCGCCGCCGCGTCGCCGAGGAGCGGCTGCGCATCGCCCGCGACCTGCACGACGTCGTCGCCCACCACATCGCGCTGGTCAACGTCCAGGCGGGCGTCGCGTCGCACGTCATGGACAAGCGCCCCGACCAGGCCAAGGAGGCGCTCGCGCACGTACGAGAGGCCAGCCGGTCCGCGCTCAACGAACTGCGCGCCACCGTCGGCCTGCTCCGCCAGTCCGGCGATCCCGCCGCCCCCACCGAACCGGCCCCGGGCCTCGCGGTGCTCGACGAACTCGTCGGCACCTTCCGGCACGCGGGCCTGCCCGTCGAGGTGGCCCGCGGCGACGTGGGCGCCCGTCTGCCCGCGGCCGTCGACCTCGCGGCGTACCGCATCATCCAGGAGGCGCTGACCAACGTCCGCAAGCACGCGGGTCCGGGCGCCAGGGCCGAGGTGAGTGTCGTACGGGTCGGACCGACCGTCGAGGTCACCGTCCTGGACGACGGCACCGGCACCGGCGAGCCCGCCGACGGCAGCGGCCACGGCCTCCTCGGGATGCGCGAGCGCGTCACCGCGCTGGGCGGCACCCTCACAGCGGCCCCCCGCCACGGCGGCGGCTTCCGTACGCAGGCGATACTGCCGGTCAAGGCCCGCACGGGGGAGGACACATGACGATCAGGGTGCTGCTCGCCGACGACCAGACACTGCTGCGCAGCGCGTTCCGGGTGCTGGTGGACTCGGAGCCGGACATGAAGGTCGTGGGGGAGGCCGCCGACGGGGCCGAGGCCGTGGCACTGGCCCGTTCCGAGAAGGCCGACGTCGTCCTGATGGACATCCGGATGCCCGGTACGGACGGGCTCGCGGCCACCCGCATGATCAGCGCCGATCCTGAGCTGGACGGGGTCAGGGTGGTCATGCTGACGACCTTCGAGGTCGACGAGTACGTGGTGCAGTCGCTGCGGGCCGGTGCCGCCGGCTTCCTCGGCAAGGGCGCCGAGCCCGAGGAACTCCTCAACGCCATCCGTGTCGCGGCGGCCGGTGAGGCGCTGCTGTCGCCCGTCGCGACGAAGGGGCTCATCGCCACTTTCCTGGCCCAGGGCGGCAGCGCGGGAGAGGGACCCGACTCCGCGGCGTACTCCAAGCGGCTCGCGGCCCTGACGGTGCGCGAGCGTGAGGTCCTCGTCCTCGTCGCGGGCGGCCACTCGAACGACGAGATCGCGGAGCGTCTGGTCGTCAGTCCGCTCACCGTCAAAACCCATGTCAACAGGGCCATGGCGAAACTGGGGGCACGTGACCGTGCCCAATTGGTGGTAATCGCCTACGAATCGGGCCTGGTACGTCCAAGGGTGGAGTAGGTCCCGGGGGTCAGTACTCCAGGCGCGGTATGCGGCGCGTAAGGAAATGGACCTGGGGTTCGACGGAACGGCCCTGCCGGATGGCAGATCGTATAGACGGGCCCCTGCGCCCTTCTGCACGCGTACACCACAGAAGAGAGACCCCAATGTCCTGGCTGTCGAGATTCAGCCTCGCGCAACGGGCCCTCATAGGGCTGATATCGATCATCGCGCTCGTCTTCGGGGCGATCGCCATCCCCCAGCTGAAGCAGCAGCTGCTGCCCTCCATCGAGCTTCCGATGGTCTCGGTTCTCGCCCCGTACCAGGGCGCTTCGCCCGACGTGGTCGAGAAGCAGGTCGTCGAGCCGATCGAGGCCTCACTCGAATCCGTCGACGGCATCACCGGCGTCACCTCCACGGCGAGCGAGGGCAGCGCCGTGATCATGGCCAGCTTCGACTTCGGTGGTGACGGTTCGCAGCAGTTGGTCGCCGACATCCAGCAGGCCGTGAACCGGGCAGGGCCCCAGCTTCCCGATGACGTCGACCCGCAGGTCATCGCCGGCTCGACGGACGACATCCCCACCGTCGTCCTCGCCGCCACCTCCCAAGAGGACCAGCAGGCGCTCGCCGACCGGCTGGAGCGCACGGTCGTTCCGGCGCTTGAGGACATCGACGGTGTCGGTCAGGTCTCCATCGACGGTGTCAGGGACCTCCAGGTCTCCGTCACCCCCGACGAGAAGAAGCTCGCGTCCGCGGGCCTCAACACCCTGGCACTCTCCGAGGCGCTGAAGGCGGGCGGCGCGACCGTCCCCGCGGGATCGTTCTCCGAGGACGGCAAGAGCCGCACCGTCCAGGTCGGCGGCGGCTTCACCTCCCTGGAGCAGATCGAGGACCTGCGGGTCGGCGGTCCGCAGCCCGGCGCCCCCGAGGGCGGGCAGGCCGCGAAGCCCGTACGGCTCGGTGACATCGCCACGGTCGAGCAGGAGCCGTCCGAGGCGACGTCCCTGACCCGTACGAACGGTGAGCCCAGCCTCGCCGTCATGGCCACCATGGACAACGACGGCAGCGCCGTCACCATCTCGGACGCCGTCAAGGACAAGCTGCCGGACCTGCGCAAGGACCTCGGCGCGGGCGCCGACCTGACCGTGGTCAGCGACCAGGGTCCGGCCGTCTCCAAGTCGATCTCCGGCCTGACCACCGAGGGTGCGCTCGGTCTGGTCTTCGCCATCCTGGTCATTCTGGTCTTCCTGGCATCGATCCGCTCGACCCTGGTCACCGCGGTCTCCATCCCGCTCTCGGTCGTCCTCGCGCTGATCGTGCTGTGGACCCGCGACCTGTCGCTCAACATGCTCACCCTGGGCGCGCTCACCATCGCGATCGGACGCGTCGTCGACGACTCGATCGTGGTGCTGGAGAACATCAAGCGGCACCTGGGCTACGGCGAGGAGCGCGAGTTCGCGATCACCTCGGCGGTCAAGGAGGTCGCGGGCGCGGTCACCGCGTCGACGCTCACCACGGTCGCGGTGTTCCTGCCGATCGGCCTCGTGGGCGGCATGGTGGGCGAGCTGTTCGGCTCGTTCTCGCTGACGATCACGGCGGCCCTGCTGGCGTCGCTGCTCGTCTCGCTCACGGTCGTACCGGTGCTCTCGTACTGGTTCCTGCGCGCCCCGAAGGCCGTACGGGGCATGGACCCCGCCGAGGCCCGCAGGATCGCGGAGGAGAAGGAGTCCAACAGCCGTATGCAGCGGGCGTACGTCAGGGTCCTCGGCTTCGCGACCCGGCGCCGGATCACGAGCGTCGTCCTGGCGTTCGTCGTCCTGCTCGTCACTCTCGGCATGGCACCGCTGCTCAAGACCAACTTCTTCGACCAGGGCGAGCAGGAAGTGCTCACCGTCAAGCAGGAGTTGGCTCCGGGCACCAGCCTGGAGGCGGCCGACACCGCGGCGAAGAAGGTCGAGAAGACCCTCGGAGGCATCGACGAGATCAAGGAGTACCAGGTCACCGTCGGCTCCTCCGGCTTCATGGCGGCGTTCGGCGGCGGTACGGGTGCCAACCAGGCGTCGTACCAGATCACCCTGAAGGACTCGGGGACCTACGACGAGACCAGCGACACCATCGAGGACGCCCTCGGCAAGCTCGACGGCATCGGTGACACGACCATCGCGGCCGGCGACGGCTTCGGCGCCCAGGACCTGAGCGTCGTCGTCAAGGCGCCCGACGCGAAGATCCTGGCGGCGGCCGCCGAGCAGGTACGCGAGGAGGTCGCCGGCATCGACGATGTCACCGACGTCCAGAGCGACCTGGCGCAGAGCATCCCGCGCATCTCGGTCAAGGCCAAGCCCGCGGCCGCCGAGGCCGGGTTCACCGATGCCTCGCTCGGCATGGCCGTCGGCCAGGCCGTGCGCGGTACGCCGTCCGGCAAGGCGATCCTCGGTGACACCGAGCGCGACGTGTACGTCACCTCCGCCGAGCCGGCCAAGACGCTCGCCGAACTGAAGGAGCTGCCGCTCGGCGGTGTGAAGCTCGGTCAGATCGCCGACGTCAAGCTGGCGCCGGGCCCGCTGTCCAAGACCCGGATCGACGGCGCCACGGCCGCGACGATCACCGCCAAGCCCGAGGGTGACAACACCGGCGCCATCGGCACCACGCTCCAGTCGAAGATCGACGCGCTCGACCTGCCGGAGGGGGCGACCGCCTCCATCGGCGGTGTGTCCGAGGACCAGGACGAGGCGTTCCTCCAGCTGGGGCTCGCCATGCTGGCGGCCGTCGCGATCGTGTTCATGCTGCTGGTCGGCACGTTCAAGTCGCTGGTCCAGCCGATGATCCTGCTGGTCTCCATCCCGTTCGCGGCGACCGGCGCGATCGGTCTGCTGCTCCTGACCGGTACGCCGCTGGGTGTGCCGGCGATGATCGGCATGCTGATGCTGATCGGCATCGTGGTGACCAACGCGATCGTGCTCATCGACCTGATCAACCAGTACAGGGCGCAGGGGCTCGGTGTGGTCGAGGCGGTCGTCGAGGGCGGCAGGCACCGGCTGCGGCCGATCCTGATGACCGCTCTGGCCACGATCTTCGCGCTGCTTCCGATGGCGATGGGGATCACC
Organism: Streptomyces sp. NBC_01716; assembly: GCF_036248275.1. NCBI lineage: Bacteria > Bacillati > Actinomycetota > Actinomycetes > Kitasatosporales > Streptomycetaceae > Streptomyces > Streptomyces sp. NBC_01716. Next base: position 6,562,933 of record NZ_CP109181.1, read on the forward strand.
GGCGAGGGTGGCTTCATCGGCCAGCCGCTGGCCGTGGTGGTGATCGGCGGTCTGCTCTCGTCGACGCTGCTGACGCTGCTGCTGGTGCCGACGCTCTACACGATGGTCGAGCTCCGCAAGGAGCGCCGAGCGGGCAAGAAGGCGGCCAAGCGCGCCCGTAAGCCGGGCGGCGGGAGTGCCGACGGTGGCGGGAGCGACGGAGGCGGCGTGCCGCCGCACTCCGACGCGTCGCCGGCCCAGCCGGTCAATGTCTGACCGGGGTCGTCCGGAGCAGTAACCGAGTAAGGGGCGCCCGCCAATAGCGGGCGCCCCTTACCGCTGTTCCCGGTACGCCGTGGTCAGGCCCTACGGCAGCGCCAGCATCCGCTCCAGCGCCAGCTGCGCGAAGTCCGCCGTCTCCTTGTCGACCTGGATCCGGTTGATCTCCTTGCCGTCGGCGAGCGATTCGAGCGCCCACACCAGATGCGGCAGATCGATGCGGTTCATCGTCGAGCAGAAGCACACCGTCTTGTCGAGGAAGACGATCTCCTTGTCGTCGGCGGCGAAACGGTTCGCCAGCCGCCGTACCAGATTCAGCTCGGTGCCGATCGCCCACTTCGAACCGGCCGGCGCCTCCTCCAGCGTCTTGATGATGTACTCCGTCGAGCCGACGTAATCGGCGGCGGAGACCACCTCGTGCTTGCACTCCGGGTGGACCAGCACGTTCACCCCCGGGACCCGCTCGCGGACGTCGTTCACCGAGTCCAGCGAGAAACGGCCGTGCACGGAGCAGTGGCCGCGCCACAGGATCATCTTCGCGTTCCGCAGCTCCTCGGTGGTCAGACCGCCGTTCGGCTTGTGCGGGTTGTAGAGGACGCAGTCCTCCAGGGACATCCCCAGGTCCCGTACGGCGGTGTTGCGGCCGAGGTGCTGGTCGGGGAGGAAGAGGACCTTCTCGCCCTGCTCGAAGGCCCAGTTCAGGGCGCGTTCGGCGTTGGACGAGGTGCAGATCGTGCCGCCGTGCTCGCCGGTGAAGGCCTTGATGTCGGCGGAGGAGTTCATGTACGAGACGGGTACGACCTGCTCGGCTATGCCGGCGTCGGTCAGTACGTCCCAGCACTCGGCGACCTGTTCGGCCGTCGCCATGTCCGCCATGGAGCAGCCGGCGGCCAGGTCGGGCAGGACGACCTTCTGGCCGTCGGCCGTCAGGATGTCCGCGGACTCGGCCATGAAGTGGACGCCGCAGAAGACGATGTACTCGGCCTCGGGGCGCGCCGCTGCGTCCTTGGCCAGCTTGAACGAGTCCCCGGTCACGTCGGCGAACTGGATGACCTCGTCGCGCTGGTAGTGGTGGCCGAGGATGAAGACCTTCTCGCCGAGCTTCTCCTTCGCCGCGCGGGCGCGTTCGACCAGATCCGGGTCGGACGGCGACGGGAGGTCGCCGGGGCACTCCACGCCGCGCTCGCTCCGGGCGTCGGCCTCACGGCCGAGCAGGAGCAGTGCGAGGGGCGTCGGCTGGACATCGAGATCCTGACGAGCTTGGGCCGTGGTCACGTCACGCACCCTTTCTTCTCTGCGGAGGAGCCTTTTCGTCTAATTGACGTTATCTATCATAACCCCTTCACGTCACTTTGACGATGGCGATAGCGTCGATGTGACGCATTCCCGGGAACACGGCACATGCCGCCGCGGAGCGGGGTGTGCGAGCATGAAGAAGAACGCAGAACCACGAACAGAAGCTCGACAGAAGGACGGCAGACGAGGCGAGCGGCGGGGCCCGGAATGAATCCGGGGCCGCACCGGTTGTAGCTGTCGGCAATGAGTCCGTACTTCCCCTGCCTCGGCGGGAGAGGCCCCACCCCGGGAGAGAAGCAGATGTCCGTATCGGACGAGACCACCACCGTAAGCGACGGCATCCTCCTGTCCGACGCCGCCGCGGGCAAGGTCAAGGCCCTGCTCGACCAGGAAGGCAGGGACGACCTCGCGCTGCGCGTCGCGGTCCAGCCCGGCGGCTGTTCCGGTCTCCGTTACCAGCTCTTCTTCGACGAGCGCTCGCTGGACGGCGACGTCGTCAAGGACTTCGGCGGCGTCAAGGTCGTGACCGACCGGATGAGCGCCCCGTATCTGGGTGGCGCCTCCATCGACTTCGTCGACACCATCGAGAAGCAGGGCTTCACGATCGACAACCCCAACGCCACCGGCTCCTGCGCCTGCGGCGACTCCTTCAGCTGATCGCGCCTATCGCCGATCGCTGATCGCACAGCCGAGAAGGCGGCGGCCCCCGTTGGGGCCGCCGCCTTCCGCGTGCGTCGGCGTGCTAGGTCCTGTTACTTCCTGAGGGGCACGGCGTCGCCCGTGACCGCGTCCACGACCTTACGGTCGCCAAGTGGCCGGTCCAGCGTCACCTTCTCGGTGAAGCTCTTGGCCATCGCGATGCAGACACCTCCCCGCGGCGCCGAGTCCACCACCTCCACCCTGACCGTGGACGCGCTCTCGTCCGCCCGCAGGGAGTACTCGCCGCACACGCCGTCCACGAAGCGCACGCTCAACGTGCTGCCCTCGGCGCTGTACGTCTCGATCGACGACCCCTGTTCGTCCTGAGGGGGCGCCGCGTCGGCCTCGCCGCCCTGCGTCAGATACTCGGGAAGTACCGCCGTCCGGGTGACCGTCGACGTCGGCCCGCCCCCGGTGCCCGCCACCTCGAACCACCACGCGGGTACGAGCGCCGGCCGCCCGTCCACCTGCTGTGCCGACAGACCGAAGACCGCCTTCTCCAGCGGCACCCGCGTGGGCTTCACCGGCTCCCCGCCCCTGCCCTTCGGCTCGCACGGGGCCGCCGGCTCCCGCCCGTCCTTCTGCGGTACCGCCGACGCGCAGCCGCCGATCCCGCTCGTGCCCGGCGCGTTCACCGACTCGTTCAGCAGCTTCAGCGCCTCGGCCGCGCCCACCACCGGGTACTCCTCGCCCTTCTCTGGCGCCTTCAACTTCCCGCTGCCCGCGACGACTTGGCCGTCCGCGCCGATCTGGATGCCGGTCGACCAGCCGTACGTGGGCAGCCCGCCGATCACGGGCGCGGCGTTCACCACCCGTACGGCGCCCATCAGTTGGCCCGCGTCGAGTGCGGCGTCCTGCTGGCCGAGCGCCTTCAGCACGGGCGCGGCGGCCTTCTTCGCGGCCTCCTCGCTCACCGGTCCCGCCCCGTCCTGGGGTACGACGGGATTGTTCCCGACCGCGCCGCCCCCGCCGCTCGGGCACTCCTTGCCCTTGAGGCAGTTGTCGCCGCCGGGAGCGGGACCGAAGCGGCCGAACGTCCAGTCGCCGGGCGCCTGCTTGTCGACACTGAGCAGCGGGCCCGAACCGTCCTTCTGGGCACCGACCTTCCAGGCCGTACCCGCGAGTTCGGGCGCACCGGCCACCCCCAGGGCCTTGGCGAGACGCGCCACGTCCGCCGCCGCGACGGAACCCTCGGGGCGGTGTACGGCGGCCGAGTCGGGCCCCTCGGGGAGGGTGCCGGCCGCGTGGTACTCGACTCCGTACGGGCTCGGCTCCCCGGGCGCGATCCCGAGGCCGGGATCCGTACCGGAGCCGTCCGCCGACGTCGCGGTGTCCGCCCCGCCGTCGAGTGCCAGCGGCGGCGGATCCAGGTCGCGTGCGGCCTTCTTGTCCGCGCCGTCGCCGTCCGACGAGGTCGTGGCGAGATACGCTCCCCCGCCGCCCGCGAGCAGGACGGCCGCCGCCACCGAAGCGATCACGAGCGGGGAACGCCGCAACCCCGGGCGGGCGCCGTCGCGTTCGCCTCCGCTGTCCTGAGGTCGTTCGGTACTGGTCACCGTCTGCTCCTTCGGGCCGGTCGGCCCCGCCGTGGCCGGGACACCGGTGAGACGGCCGCCAGGAGCGCTCGGTTCCCCGCGACCTAGTACCTAGTCGCCGTACTCGGACATGCCGTCGATCAGCCGGGCGGAGTCCGGCGGGACCGTGACGCCATGGATCAGCGACGGAGGGACGGGGACGGGAGCGTCCGGGGCGGGCTTCACCCAGTCCGGCGCCATCCGCGCGCAGTCACCGCGCAGCTCGGCCAGGCTGGTGTCGGATTCGCGCACGGCACGCTCGCGGGGGACGGTGTCATTCCTCATGCACGCACCGTAAGCACGGAGTGGTCGAGAGGAAAGCCGTACTATCGGGTAGTTTGCCGTTTCGAGGCTCCCGGACCGACCCGATAGCGTGAGCTGTCCACAAGCCCTCCCGTCGCCCACCGCCACCCTTGCCGGAGCGCTGGCGCGCACACCTCCCAATTCCACAGGAGCAGTCAGCCGTGAGAATCGCAGTCACCGGCTCCATCGCCACCGACCACCTCATGACCTTCCCCGGTCGCTTCGCCGACCAGTTGGTCGGAGACCAGCTGCACACGGTCTCGCTTTCCTTCCTGGTCGACAACCTCGACGTACGCAGGGGCGGTGTCGGCGCCAACATCTGCTTCGGCATGGGGCAGCTCGGCAGCGCGCCGATCCTGGTCGGTGCCGTCGGCCCCGACTTCGACGATTACCGCGCCTGGCTCGACCGCCACGGCGTCGACACCGCGTCCGTCCGGGTCTCCGAGGTCCTGCACACCGCGCGCTTCGTCTGTACGACGGACGCCGATCACAACCAGATCGGCTCCTTCTACACCGGCGCCATGAGCGAGGCGCGGCAGATCGAGCTGAAGTCGGTCGCCGACCGGGTCGGCGGACTCGACCTCGTACTGATCGGCGCCGACGACCCGGAGGCGATGCTCCGCCACACGGAGGAGTGCCGCACCAGGTCCATCCCCTTCGCCGCCGACTTCTCGCAGCAGATCGCGCGGATGGACGGCGAGGAGATCCGGCTGCTGCTCGACGGCGCGACGTACCTGTTCTCCAACGAGTACGAGAAGGGGCTCATCGAGTCCAAGACCGGCTGGACCGACGCCGAGATCCTCGCCAGGGTCGGCCACCGGGTCACCACCCTCGGCTCGCGCGGCGTCCGGATCGAGCGCGTCGGCGACGACCCGATCGAGGTCGGCTGCGCGGAGGAGACGGCCAAGGTCGACCCGACCGGCGTCGGCGACGCCTTCCGGGCCGGCTTCCTCTCCGGTCTGTCGTGGGGCGTGGGCCTGGAGCGCGCGGCGCAGGTCGGCTGCATGGTCGCGACCCTGGTCATCGAGACGCTCGGCACCCAGGAGTACACACTGCGGCGCAACCACTTCATGGAACGCTTCACCAAGGCGTACGGCGACGAGGCGGCCGACGAGGTCCGTGCGCATCTGAAGTAGGCGCAGCCCAGGGGGCGCGCGCCCATCACCGGACACCCGTTGTGCGGCCCGCGCCCCCCGGCGTACGCCTTCTTCACGACGCCGGGCACCGGGGGCGGTCAGACGAGACGGCGCACCACGAACGAGGTGCCGTCCCGGCCGCCGTACTCCTGCCCGCGCATCTCGCACCAGGCCGGGATGTCCAGACGGGCGGCCTCGTCGTCGGACAGCACGGTCACCGTGCCGCCCACCGGTACGTCCCCGATGACCTTCGCCAACTCGATCACCGGGATCGGGCACAGCTTGCCGAGCGCGTCCACGACCAGCGAGGGAGTTCCGGCGGCGCCGGCGGACTCCGTCCGTACGACCGGGGCGCCCAGCCGCTCCCGTACACGCGCCACCACCCCCGGCAGCACCTCCAGGAACCGGTCCACCTCCGCCTCGGCCGTACCGGCGGGCAGCGACACCCTGACGTTGCCCTCGGAGAGCACCCCCATCGCCCGCAGCACATGGCTCGGCGTCAGCGTGCTGCTCGTGCAGGACGAGCCGGACGACACGGAGAAGTCCGCCCGGTCCAGCTCGTGCAGCAGAGTCTCCCCGTCGACATAGAGACAGGAGAAGGTGACGAGATGGGGGAGCCGGCGCACCGGATCGCCCACCACCTCGACATCGGGGACCAGTCGCGGCACCCGCGCCCGGATCCGGTGCACCAGCACCCGCAGCCTGGCCGCCTCGTCCGCCGCCTCGGCGCGCACCGCCCGCAGCGAGGCCGCGGCGGCGACGATCGCCGGCAGGTTCTCGAAACCGGGCACCCGCCCCGACTCCCGCTCGTCCACCGGCCCTTGGGGAGCGAACCTGACCCCCTTGCGTACGGCGAGCAGCCCCACCCCGGCAGGCCCGCCCCACTTGTGCGCACTCGCGGTCAGCAGCGACCACCGCCCCTCCACCGGCCCCCACCCCAGCGACTGCGCCGCGTCCACCAGCAGCGGCACCCCGGCCGCCCGGCACGCGTCGGCGACGGCCTCGACCGGCTGCACCGTGCCCACCTCGTGGTTGGCCGACTGGAGGCAGGCGAGCGCCGTGTCCGCGCGCAGGGCCGCCGCGTACGTGTCGGGGGACACCGCGCCCGTACGGTCCACCGGCACCTCCGTCACCGCCGCGCCGGCCCCGCCGGTGACCCGGGTGTGTCCGGCATGAAGCACCGACGAGTGCTCGACCGCCGAGACCACCACATGGCTGCCGACCCGCCGACGGCCCGCGAGCGCTCCGGTCATTCCCGTATGCACGGCGTACGTCCCCGAAGGAGTGAAGACGAGTTCGTCGGGGCGGCAGCCGACGGCCTCCGCCGCGGTCTCGCGCGCGGCGTCCAGCAGCAGCCTGGCCCGCCGTCCCTCGCGGTACAGCCGGGCGGGGTCGGCCCAGCCCTCGTCGAGGGCGGCACGCAGGGCCTCGTGTGCGACGGGGTGCAAAGGAGCGGAGGACGCGGAGTCGAAGTAGGCCACGCCGCAACGCTAAGCCCTGGCTCCCCGAAGGCGTCTGGAGAGGCGTCAGAAGTGCCCCGCGGCAAGCCCCGTCCGGTGCGTTCCACCCCTTCGGGGCCCCGGACGGCGCGTTGGGCACCCTCCATGCGTGACCCCAAATTGCGTCCAGTAGGGTTTGGTCCGCATAAACATCCAAACCCCTGCCCGCGTCAGGGCCGGCGACGACCGTGACGGCCGCAGCCGGCCGCGCGGGCGAGACTCTCGGGAAGGCGCTACGTGAGTCCCAACGGCTCCGACCGCTCGTCGCGGCGCCCGATGCGGCGGAAGCTGCCGCAGGTGCTGACTGCGGGCCTGATCCTCGCGACCGCCACCGGTTGCACATACAAGGATTTCCCCCGCCTTGGAATGCCCACACCGGTGACCGAGGAGGCCCCCAGAATCCTCTCCCTCTGGCAGGGCTCGTGGGCGGCAGCGCTCGTCACGGGCATCCTGGTGTGGGGGCTGATCGTGTGGAGCGTCATCTTCCACCGGCGCAGCCGCACCAAGGTGGAGGTACCTCCGCAGACCCGCTACAACATGCCCATCGAGGCCCTGTACACGGTCGTTCCGCTCATCATCGTGTCGGTGCTCTTCTACTTCACCGCGCGTGACGAGTCGAAGCTCCTCTCCCTGGATGACAAGCCCGCCCACACCATCAACGTGGTCGGCTACCAGTGGAGCTGGGGCTTCAATTACGTCGAGAACGTGGACGGTGAGGCTTCCACCGGCGCCAAGGTCGCCCCGGAACTCGCCGACATCCCCCAGAAGTTCCTGGAGGACTTCCCCGCGGGCGCCGAAGGCGTCTACGACGCCGGAATCCCGGGCACGAGGAACCCCCAGAACGGCAACCCGGGTCCGACCCTGTGGCTGCCGAAGGGGGAGAAGGTCCGGTTCGTCCTCACGTCACGTGACGTCATCCACTCCTTCTGGGTCGTGCCGTTCCTGATGAAGCAGGACGTCATCCCGGGTCACACCAACGCCTTCGAGGTGACTCCCAACCGGGAGGGCACGTTCAAGGGCAAGTGCGCCGAACTGTGCGGTGTGGACCACTCCCGGATGCTCTTCAACGTCAAGGTCGTCTCCCCGGAGCGCTACCAGCAGCACTTGAAGGAGCTGGCCGAGAAGGGGCAGGACGGCTACATCCCGTCGGGCATCGAGCTGACGGACCCGGCCAGGAATGCGGAGAAGAAACAACTGTGAGCATCCTCAACGAACCCAAGGGTGCCGCCGTAGCAGCTGACGACTCGTACGAGAACGAGCTGCCGGTGCGGCGCAAGCAGCCCGGCGCTGTCGTCGTCAAATGGCTGACCACCACCGATCACAAGACGATCGGCACGCTCTACCTGGTCACGTCGTTCGTCTTCTTCTGCATCGGTGGTGTGCTCGCGCTCTTCATGCGCGCCGAGCTCGCCCGTCCCGGCACGCAGATCATGTCGAACGAGCAGTTCAACCAGGCGTTCACGATGCACGGCACGATCATGCTGCTGATGTTCGCGACGCCGCTGTTCGCCGGTTTCGCGAACTGGATCATGCCGCTCCAGATCGGTGCGCCCGATGTGGCGTTCCCGCGGCTCAACATGTTCGCCTACTGGCTCTACCTGTTCGGCTCGATCATCGCGGTGGCCGGTTTCGTCACCCCGCAGGGCGCGGCCGACTTCGGCTGGTTCGCCTACTCCCCGCTGTCGGACGCGGTCCGTTCACCGGGTGTCGGCGCCGACCTGTGGATCATGGGTCTGGCCCTCTCCGGCTTCGGTACGATCCTCGGCTCGGTCAACTTCATCACCACGATCATCTGCATGCGCGCGCCCGGCATGACGATGTTCCGCATGCCGATCTTCTGCTGGAACGTGCTGCTGACCGGTGTGCTCGTCCTGCTCGCCTTCCCGGTGCTGGCCGCCGCGCTCCTCGCCCTGGAGGCCGACCGGAAGTTCGGTGCGCACATCTTCGACGCGGCCAACGGCGGCGCGTTGCTCTGGCAGCATCTCTTCTGGTTCTTCGGGCATCCAGAGGTGTACATCATCGCCTTGCCCTTCTTCGGGATCGTCTCCGAGATCATTCCGGTGTTCAGCCGGAAGCCGATGTTCGGCTACATCGGTCTCGTCGGCGCGACGATCGCCATCGCCGGCCTTTCGGTGACGGTGTGGGCGCACCACATGTATGTGACGGGCGGCGTCCTCTTGCCGTTCTTCTCCTTCATGACATTCCTGATCGCGGTACCGACAGGAGTGAAATTCTTCAACTGGATCGGCACGCTGTGGAAAGGCTCGTTGTCCTTCGAGACACCGATGCTATGGACCATCGGCTTCCTGGTCACCTTCGCCTTCGGCGGTCTGACGGGCGTCATCCTGGCCTCGCCGCCGATGGACTTCCATGTCTCCGACTCGTACTTCGTCGTCGCGCACTTCCATTACGTCGTCTTCGGCACGGTGGTCTTCGCGATGTTCGCCGGCTTCCATTTCTGGTGGCCGAAGATGACGGGCAAGATGCTCGACGAACGGCTCGGGAAGATCACCTTCTGGACGCTGTTCATCGGTTTCCACGGCACGTTCCTGGTGCAGCACTGGCTGGGCGCGGAAGGTATGCCACGGCGGTACGCGGACTACCTCGCCGCCGACGGCTTCACCGCCCTGAACACCATTTCCACGATCAGCTCCTTCCTCCTGGGCATGTCGGTCCTGCCGTTCTTCTACAACGTCTGGAAGACCGCCAAGTACGGGAAGAAGGTCGAGGTGGACGACCCGTGGGGCTACGGCCGCTCACTCGAATGGGCGACTTCCTGCCCGCCGCCGCGGCACAACTTCCTCACGCTGCCGCGGATCCGCTCCGAATCCCCGGCGTTCGACCTGCACCACCCGGAGATCGCGGCGCTCGAACACCTTGAGAACGACGGGCAGAAGGACGCCGCCCTTGTCGGTGGCAAGGAGGTCGGCAAGTGAAGGTCCAAGGCTGGATGTTCCTCTGGCTGAGCCTCTTCATCCTCGTCGTCGCCGCCGTCTACGGCGTGTGGTCGAAGGAGCCCGTCGGCACCACCGCGCTCTTCCTGGCCTTCGGCCTGAGCCTCATGATCGGCTTCTACCTGGCCTTCACGGCCCGGCGGGTCGACGCGATGGCGCAGGACAACAAGCAGGCCGACGTCGCGGACGAGGCCGGCGAGGTGGGGTTCTTCTCCCCGCACAGCTGGCAGCCGCTCTCCCTGGCCGTCGGCGGGGCGCTCGCGTTCCTCTCCATCGCCATCGGCTGGTGGCTGCTGTTCTTCTCCTTCCCGGTACTCCTGATCGGCCTGTGGGGCTGGGTCTTCGAGTACTACAGCGGTGAGAACCAGAACCAGTAGGCACCGCGGCGGACAGCCGTAATTGGCACAAGGGGCCCGGATCCTCCTCACCCCTGAGGAGGATCCGGGCCCCTCGTTTGCAGTCACACAGCGCGCCGTAACCGAACATTCTTCATAACGTGTGCATATGAACCACAAGCCGCGCTTTCGCACCGTTCTCGGCTGCACTGTGCTGGTCCTGTCCTTCGGGGCGGCAGCGACCGGCTGTGGCGGCCCGGACGGCCACCCGCTGTCCGGCAAGCCCTACGACGCAGCCGACCAGGTCTCCCTCAACGCACCCAAGGGTGACGCCAAGGCGAACCCTGACAAGCCACTGGAAATCGTCGCCAAGGGCGGTGACGCACGTATCACCGACGTGACCGTCACGGACGGCTCCGGCCACCACCTGGCGGGCGAGCTGGCCGCGGACGGGGCCCGCTGGCACTCCACGGCGCCACTGGCCGCCGGTGCCCGCTACACCGTGAAGGTCTCCACGGAGGACGACGACGGTGCCCCTGGCAGCCGTACGCTCGACTTCGAGACGTCCCGGGTGAAGCAGCGGAACCTGGCCGTGAAGTTCGGCCCCAAGGCCGGCAAGTACGGCGTCGGCCAGCCCATCACCGCCGAGCTCGGCACGCCGGTCAAGGACAAGGAGGCCAGGGCCGTCGTCGAGCGGGGCCTCAAGGTCCGCTCCAGCCCCGCCGTGGAGGGCGCCTGGCACTGGGTCGACGACAAGACCCTGCACTTCCGGCCCAGGGAGTACTGGCCCGCCAACGCGTCCGTCAACGTCAGCAGCACCCTCGACGGCATCAAGGTCGGCGACAAGCTGTACGGCGGACCGGTCAAGCCCCTCAAGATCAGCACCGGCGACCGGCTCGAAGCCATCGCCGACGCCGGTACGCACCACATGACGGTGATGCGCAACGGCGAGGAGATCAAGACCGTCCCCGTGACCACCGGCAAGCCCGGCTTCTCGACCCGTAACGGCATCAAGGTGGTGCTGGAGAAGCAGTCGTTCGTCCGCATGCGCGGCACCAGCGTCGGCATCGCGGCGGGCAGCAGCGAGTCGTACGACCTGCCGGTCCACTACGCGACCCGGGTCACCTGGAGCGGTGAGTACGTCCACGCCGCCCCGTGGTCCGTCGGCTCACAGGGGTCGGCGAACGTCAGCCACGGCTGTGTCGGTATGTCCACCGACAACGCCCAATGGTTCTTCGACACCGTCCGCGAGGGCGACATCGTCAGAGTCGTCAACAGCGAGGGCGAGGACATGGACCCGTTCGGCAACGGCTTCGGCGACTGGAACCTGGACTGGAACGAGTGGCGCCAGGGCAGCGCGCTGCTGGGCGGCGGGACCAAGGACGGCTCCGGCCCGGTGGAAGCCGCCCGGCTGCGTCCGCAGGTCTGACGCGGGCCGGGTGAACCGGCCCCGGTGGAGCCGTCAGGCTTCCACGGCGAGCCTGGTGCGCAGCAGCGCGGCCAGTGCCTCCGGGAAGCCGACCGGCTCCACCGGCAGCGTCACAGCGGCCTCCGCACGGCTCCAGGTGGCCAGCCATGCGTCCTGCGGGCGGCCCATCAGCAGCAGTACCGGCGGGGAGTTGAAGATCTCGTCCTTGATCTGCCGGCACAGGCCCATGCCGCCGATGGGCGTGGCCTCACCGTCGAAGACGCAGGCGTCGACGCCGCCCTTGTCGAGCACCTTGAGCACGGCGTGCATTGTCGCGCACTCCACGTACTCGACCGGCGGCAGATCGGCGGCCGGCCGGCGTCCCGCGGCCGTCCGCACCTGCTCGCGGGTGTTCGCGTTGTCGCTGTAGACCAGGACCGTGGCGGTCGGCTCCATTGTTCCTCCGTGACATCCGTCGTGACGTCGGATGCTACTCCGTCGGCCACCAAGTCACACGGGTCCCGCCCCTCCCGCAAAGGGCCGTTCGATCCCGGCCCTGATCGCCTCCGGAGCCGCTGACACTCCGAAGGGCACCCCCGGGAGTGAGGGCGGGATAAGCGACCGACATAATGTCGGTCGTGGCGACAGCAACGACAGTAGAAACCGGGCACGCGCACCCGACGGTCAATCGGCCGAACCTCACCAGTGTCGGAACCATCATCTGGTTGAGCTCCGAGCTGATGTTCTTCGCGGCCCTCTTCGCGATGTACTTCACCCTGCGGTCGGTGACAGGGGAAGCGTTCTGGTCGGAGAAGGCCGACTCGCTGAACATCCCGTTCTCCGCGGTCAACACCACGATCCTGGTGCTCTCTTCCCTCACCTGCCAGCTCGGCGTCTTCGCCGCCGAGCGCGGCGACGTGAAGAAGCTCCGCTCGTGGTTCGTGATCACGTTCGTGATGGGTGCGGTCTTCGTCGGCGGTCAGATCTTCGAGTACACGGAACTCGTCAAGCACGAGGGCCTCTCGCTCTCGTCCGACGCCTACGGCTCCGCGTTCTATCTGACCACCGGCTTCCACGGTCTGCACGTGACGGGCGGTCTCATCGCCTTCCTGCTGGTTCTCGGCAGAACGTACGCGGCCAAGAGGTTCACCCACGAGCAGGCAACCGCCGCCATCGTCGTGTCCTATTACTGGCACTTCGTCGATGTCGTCTGGATCGGCCTCTTCGCCACGATCTATCTGATCAAGTAGCGGGCCACAGCGCCCGAAGCGCTCGCGCACAGTCCAGTCCAGAAGCACCGACGCAGAAGATCCTGACACCGGGGTAATCCGTGAAAAAGCTCTCCGCACGACGACGCCATCCGATGGCGGCGGTCGTCGTCCTACTCCTCGCGCTGGCGGCCACCGGGGGGCTGTACGCCGCGTTCGCGCCCGCGGGCAAGGCACAGGCAGACGACACCGCCCAGTCCCTCGCCATCGACGAGGGCAAGAAGCTGTACGCCGTTGGCTGCGCGAGCTGCCACGGTGTCGGCGGTCAGGGCACGTCCGACGGTCCATCGCTGACCGGCGTCGGTGCCGCGGCCGTGGACTTCCAGGTCGGCACCGGCCGGATGCCGGCGCAGCAGCCCGGTCCGCAGGTTCCCAAGAAGAAGGTCATCTACGACCAGAAGGAGATCGACCAACTCGCGGCGTACGTCGCCTCGCTCGGCCCCGGTCCCTCGATCCCGTCCACCGAGCAGTCCAACCCGGAAGGGGCGGACGCGGCCAAGGGCGGCGAACTGTTCCGCTCCAACTGCGCGCAGTGCCACAACTTCGGCGGTGAGGGCGGCGCGCTGACGAACGGCAAGTACGCCCCCGGGCTCAAGGGTGTGACCCCCAAGCACCTGTACGAGGCCATGCTCACCGGTCCGCAGAACATGCCCTCGTTCCCCGACTCGACGATGCCCGAGCAGCAGAAGCAGGACATCATCAAGTACATCGAGTCCGTGAACAGCGGCGATTCCGCGAGCCCCGGCGGCTTCAAGCTCGGTGGCATCGGGCCCGTCAGCGAGGGGCTGTTCTCCTGGGCCATCGGTCTGGGCGCACTGATCGCAGTTGCCGTCTGGGTCGCGGCGCACACCGCTAAGGCCAGGAAGTCATGAGTGACAACCGGATTTCAGACGAGAACCTGCCGACCAGCGAGCAGGAAACCGCGCACGGTGAGGTGGAGCGGGCCGACGACCCGTTCGTCGACCCCGGGATGCCGGCCCACCGGCCGCGTATCCAGGACATCGACGAGCGGGCGGCCAAGCGCTCCGAGCGCGCGGTTGCGGGACTTTTCACGCTGTCGATGCTGGCCACGGCCGGATTCATCGCCTCGTTCGTCATCTTCCCCGTCGACAAGATCGTGTACATCTGGCCCTTCGGCCATGTGAGCGCGCTCAACTTCTCGCTGGGACTGACGCTCGGGGTCGCCCTGTTCGCCGTCGGCGCGGGCGCGGTCCACTGGGCCCGCACGCTGATGAGCGACGTGGAGATCATCCAGGAGCGGCACCCGATCGAGGCGACCCCCGAGGTCGCCGCGCAGGCGAAGCGGGACTTCCTGCAGGGCTCGGCGGAGTCCGGCTTCGGACGCCGCAAGCTGATCCGCAACACGATGTTCGGCGCGCTGGCCATGGTGCCGCTCTCCGGCGTCGTACTGCTGCGTGACCTCGGCCCGCTGCCCGAGGACAAGCTCCGCACGACGTTCTGGAAGAAGGGCTTGATGCTCATCAACCAGAACACCAACGAGCCGCTGCGTCCCGAGGACGTCACGGTGGGGTCGCTGACGTTCGCCCAGCCCGAGGGGCTGGACGAGCACAATGAGAACTTCAACAATGAGATCGCCAAGGCGGCTCTCATGATCGTTCGCATTCAGCCGGCCGACATCAAGGACAAGCGGGAACTTGAGTGGTCCCACGAGGGCATCGTGGCCTACTCGAAGATCTGCACCCATGTCGGCTGCCCCATCAGCCTGTACGAGCAGCAGACGCATCACGTGCTCTGCCCGTGCCACCAGTCCACCTTCGACCTCTCCGACGGCGCCCGCGTCATCTTCGGCCCGGCCGGCCACGCCCTTCCGCAGCTGCGGATCGGTGTGAACGGTGAGGGTTATCTCGAAGCGCTCGGCGACTTCGACGAGCCCGTCGGTCCTTCCTTCTGGGAGCGCGGATGAGTACAGCGTCTGACGAAAAGAGCCGCCAGGCTCCCGCGGGGGAGCGGGTCGCCAACTGGGCGGACGGTCGTCTCGGGATCTACGGCGCCGCCAAGGGCATGGTGCGGAAGGTCTTTCCGGACCACTGGTCCTTCATGCTGGGCGAGATCGCCCTGTGGAGCTTCGTCGTCATCATCCTCACGGGTGTGTATCTGACGCTGTTCTTCCACCCGAGCATGAACGAGGTTGTGTACGAAGGCAGTTACGTGCCGATGCAGGGTGTCCGGATGACCGAGGCGTACGCCTCGACCCTGGACATCAGCTTCGACGTCCGTGGTGGCCTGCTGATCCGCCAGATCCACCACTGGGCCGCGCTGATCTTCGTGGCGGCCATGCTGGTGCACATGATGCGCGTCTTCTTCACCGGCGCGTTCCGCAAGCCGCGCGAGATCAACTGGGTGTTCGGCTTCCTGCTGTTCGTCCTCGCGTTGTTCACCGGACTCACCGGTTACTCGCTGCCGGACGACCTGCTGTCGGGAACCGGTGTCCGCTTCGCGCAGGGCGCCATCCTGTCCACGCCGATCGTCGGCACGTACATCTCGATGTTCCTGTTCGGCGGGGAGTTCCCCGGCCACGACATCGTGGCGCGGTTCTACTCGATCCACATCCTGCTGCTGCCGGGCATCATGCTCGGCCTCGTGGTGGCGCACCTGATCCTGGTCTTCTACCACAAGCACACGCAGTTCGCCGGTCCCGGCAAGACCAACAACAACGTCATCGGCGCCCCGTTCATGCCGATCTACATGGCGAAGGCGGGCGGCTTCTTCTTCCTGGTCTTCGGCGTCATCGCGATCATCTCCGCGATCGCCACGATCAACCCGGTGTGGGCGATCGGCCCCTACCGTCCGGACCAGGTCTCCACCGGAGCCCAGCCGGACTGGTATCTGGGCTTCTCCGAGGGCCTGATCCGAGTGATGCCGGGCTGGGAGCTGAACGTCTGGGGCCATACGTTCGTCCTGGGCGTCTTCATCCCGCTGATGATCTTCCCGATGGTCCTCGTGGTCCTCGCGGTCTATCCGTTCATCGAGTCCTGGGTCACCGGGGACAAGCGCGAGCACCACATCCTGGACCGTCCGCGCAACGCGCCTACCCGCACGGGCGTCGGTGTGGCCTGGCTGACCTGGTACTTCGTCATGCTCATCGGTGGCGGAAACGACATCTGGGCCACCCATTTCCATCTGTCGATCAACACGATCACCTGGTTCGTCAGGATCGCGTTCTTCGTCGCGCCCGTTGTCGCGTTCGTCGTCACCAAGCGGATCTGTCTGGGACTTCAGCGCCGCGACGCCGAGAAGGTGCTGCACGGACGCGAGTCCGGCATCATCAAGCGGCTGCCGCACGGTGAGTTCATCGAGGTCCACGAGCCGCTCGACCAGAGCGCGCTGCACACGCTCACCGCGCACGAGCAGTACAAGCCCGCCGAGATCGGCCCGACGGTCGACGAGAACGGTGTCGTGCGCAAGACGTCTCCGGCGGAGAAGCTGCGGGTCAAGCTGAGCAAGGGCTACTACGGCGAGGGAAGCCAGATCCCCAAGCCGACGGCCGAGGAGTACAACGAGATCACGAGCGGCCACGGCCACCACTGATCCTCCGTACGTGTCAGGCCCCGGCCCGGTCCCTTCCGAGGGACCGGGCCGGGGCCTTCGTACGCCGCGGGCACGCGCCTTCCGCGTACGGCCACGGCAGCGGGTTCGTCCGCCCTTCGGGCGGCGGGTCCTGGATCCGGGCCGACGCCGATAGGCTGACGCCCGGCAGCACGGGCCGCCCGGCCGTGCACCCGTCCACAGACCCCAGGAGCGAGCATGAGCAGCGCTGTCACACCGGCCGGAGGCGACACCATGGCGGCGCGTTCCTGGCCGGGTGTACTGAACCCGCTGCTGCGCGGTGAGGACCTCGACGCCGAGGACACCGCCTGGGCCATGCACCGCATCATGAGCGGCGAGGCCACCGACGCGCAGATCGCGGGCTTCGCGGTCGCGCTGCGCGCCAAGGGCGAGACCGTCGACGAGGTCACGGCACTCGTGGGCGCCATGTACGAGCACGCCAACACCATCGAGGTCCCCGGCGACACCGTCGACGTCGTCGGCACCGGAGGTGACCTCGCCAAGACCGTCAACATCTCCACGATGGCGGCCATCGTGGTGGCCGGATCGGGCGGCAAGGTCGTCAAGCACGGCAGCCGGGCGGCCTCGTCCGCGAGCGGCGCCTCCGACGTGCTGGAGAAGCTCGGCGTCAATCTGGAACTGACGCCGCAGCGGGTCGTCGAGGTCGCCGAGGAAGCCGGGATCACCTTCTGCTTCGCGGCCAAGTTCCACCCGGCGCTGCGGCACGCGGCCAAGGCCCGCAAGGAACTCGGCGCGCAGACCACGTTCAACATCCTGGGCCCGCTCACCAACCCGGCGCGGGTCCGCTCCCAGGCGGTCGGTGTCGCGGACATCCGGATGGCGCCCATCGTGGCCGGGGTGCTCGCCGCCCGGGGCAACTCCTCGCTCGTCTTCCGCGGCGACGACGGTCTGGACGAGCTGACCACGACCGCCACCTCACACGTATGGGTGGTTCGGGACGGCCAGGTCACCGAGCAGTCCTTCGACCCCAGGGACATCGGTCTGGAGCTGGTCCCGGTCGAGGCCCTGCGCGGTGCGGACGCCTCGTACAACGCGGACGTCGCGCGCCGGCTGCTGGAGGGCGAGACCGGCCCCGTACGGGACGCGGTCCTGCTGAACGCGGCGGCGGCGCTGGTGGCGCTCGAACCGGCGGACACCCCGCTGAACGACCAGCTCGCGGAGAAGATGCGGCGGGCGGCACGCGCGGTGGACTCGGGCGCCGCGAAGCAGGCGCTGGACCGCTGGGTGGCCGCGAGCAACGCGTAACGGCCTGCCGCCGGCTCGGATCGGCGGGGTGCTGTGGTCGGGACAGCATCCCGGGCCGTCGGCCTGTGGACCTCGCCTGCCGTCGATCGGACGCGGCACCGGGTGTCCCGTATGACGGACGCCCTCTGGGCCGTCTCGCGGTGGTGGGGTAATCTCACCGCAGGTCATGAGTGACAGCGACTACGGCCCCGGCCCGCTGTCCGGCAACCCTCCGTCCGTGGCGGGGTGCCCCGGGTGAAGACCAGGCCGTAGGCAGCGAGGTCTACGGCAAGCGCGGACCCCTGGACATCGTTCGGATGTCGTCATCCCTGGGGTCCTGGTCCTCAAGGGAGCAGTCTCGTGAGCAAGCGAATGCGATAGGGCTTCCGGCCCGCTTCAGTGAGTCCCACACCCCGCGCGGACCTGCCGCGCCGTCACGGCACCGCACGTGCCGTCACGACGGCGTGCCCGTCCGCCGGGTCCTGACGTTCGTTTCCGCCTTGTCCCGCCGGGAGATACCGACATGTCCGCACAGACCGACACGCCTCACCGCACCAGCACCGACCAGCCGCTCCCCGTCCTCGGACGTGACGTCACCGTCCCCCTCGTCACCGGCGGCGAGGTCACCTACGCCGCGCTCGACTACGCCGCCAGCGCCCCCGCACTCCAGCGGGTCTGGGACGACGTCGCCGCCTACGCCCCGTACTACGGCAGTGTCCACCGCGGTGCCGGATATCTCTCGCAGCTCTCCACCGACCTCTTCGAGAACAGCCGCCGTACCGTCGCAGGCTTCCTCGGCTGTCGCGAGGACGACCAGGTCGTCTTCACCCGGTCCACCACCGACTCGCTGAATCTGCTGGCCGCCGTGCTGCCCGCCGGCTGCGAGGTGTTCGTCTTCGAGACCGAGCACCACGCGTCACTGCTGCCCTGGCGCGACGCGCGCGTCAGCTACCTGAACGCGCCGCGCACCCCCGGCGATGCCGTCGCCACGCTGGAGCGGGCGCTGGCGGGCCGACGTGACCCGAAGGGCCCCGCGCTGGTGTGCGTCACCGGCGCATCCAACGTCACCGGCGAGCTGTGGCCCGTACGGGAACTGGCCGCCGCCGCTCACGCCCACGGCGCGCGCGTGGTCCTCGACGCCGCGCAGCTCGCCCCGCACCACCCCGTGGACATCGCGGAGCTGGACGTGGACTGGGTCGCCTTCTCCGGGCACAAGCTGTACGCGCCGTTCGGCTCCGGTGTGCTCGCGGGCCGCGCCGACTGGCTGCGGGAGTCGGAGCCGTATCTCGCCGGTGGCGGCGCCAGCCGCAAGGTCGCGCGCCGTGGCGACGGGGGAGTGGACGTCGAGTGGCACACCACCCCTGCCCGCCACGAGGCCGGATCGCCGAACGTCATCGGCGTGTACGCGATCGCCTCGGCCTGCAAGGCGCTCACCGAGGCCGGCTTCGACCGCCTCGTCGAGCGCGAGCAGGAACTGGTGGCCCGGGTGCGCGCGGAACTCGCCGAGGTCCCCGAGGTGCGGGTGCTCTCGCTCTTCGGCGACGCCGCGCCCCGCGTCGGCGTCATCTCCTTCGTGGTCGACGGCTGGAACAGCTCCCACTTCGCCGCCGCGCTCTCGGCGGAGTACGGCATCGGCGTGCGCGACGGGCTCTTCTGCGCCCACCCGCTCGTCCGCACCCTGCTGGGCGGCGACGCGGAGGACCCGGGGGAGTGCGGCGCGCCCGACGCCGGTCCCGGCGAGAAGTCGCTCAACGCGATCCGGGTCAGCTTCGGGGCCGGTACGCCGGACGAGCACGTGGCCCGGTTCACCGGCGCCGTCAGGGAACTCGTCCGGGACGGCGCGCGCTGGAACTACCGCACCGAGGACGGCCGTTGCGTCCCCGACCGCGGCTGACCCACCCGGCTCGGATCAGGCGTCGAGGCCGATCGCGAAGGCCGCTTCCAGGTCGTGCTGGGAGTACGTACGGAACGCCACATGCGTGTCCGTGGCCTCGACGCCCGGGATCTTGCTGATGCTGCCGGGGATGACGTCCGCCAGGTCGTCGTGTTTGGCGACCCGCACCATGGCGATCAGGTCGTAGGTGCCGGTGACGGAGAAGACCTCGCTGACGCTCTCCAGCGCCGCGATCGACTCGGCGATCTCGGGGATCCGGTCGACGCTGGTCTTGATGAGCACGATCGCGGTGATCACGGTTGACGTTCTCCCTCGGGGGCCGCTGAACGGGACTTCACTCTAGCCGTACGCCGGAAGAGCCCCCAGGCGGCGACGAAGCCCAGCGCGAAGCCCACCAGATGCGCCAGATACGCGACGCCCGGGCCCGGCTCGGCGTCGCGGGCCGCCAGCCACTGGAGGACGAACCAGAAGATCAGGACGATCCAGGCGGGGAAGCGCAGCGGCAGGAAGAAAAGGAACGGAAAGAGGCTGGTGACGCGTGCGCGGGGAAAGAGACAGAGAAAGGCTCCCAGCACGCCGGAGATCGCGCCCGACGCACCCACCAGGGTCTGGTCGGATTCGGCGTTCACCGCCGCGTAGGCGAGCAGGGCGAGATAGCCGCAGACGAGATAGAAGAGGGCGAACCGCACCCTCCCCATCCGTTCCTCGGCCATCGCCCCGAAGACATGGAGGAAGAGCAGATTGCCGAGCAGATGGAGCCAGCTGCCGTGGACGAACAGCGCGGTGAGAGGGGTGAGCAGAGCATGGGAGTCACCGCTGGTCAGCTGGTCGGGGATCACCCCCCAGCGTTCGAAGTACGAGCTCTGCGCCGCGAGCAGCGTGTCACCCGTCCCGTACGCGGGGTTGAACCCCGACAGCGGGCCGGTCAGGAAGGCCAGGGCGCACAGACCGATCAGCCCGTAGGTCATCACCGGCGCTCCGGTGGTCGCCCGCCAATTGATCATCCACGGATCATCCCGTACGCGGACAGACAGGCACAGACCGCCTCGCCGCGACATGGGACTTGCGGGAGGCCGTAGGGTTACGGGCGCGTACATCCATGGAACGGTGCCGTACCGGTGACCGGTGCGGCAGGCTCGACCTCACGACATCAGGGCTCGACGAAATGAGGACGGCACGATGACGACGGTTCCCTTGCCGACCGGCGCCACCCGGTGGCGCTGCACGCTGTGCGGCAATCTCACCAGGTTCGACGTGACGCGTTCGTCCAAGGTGGTGGAGTACGTCCATCTGGACCTGGCCGGGACATCGAAGGTCGAGGAGCGCGACGTGGTCAGTGAGACCATCGAGTCCGTCCGCTGCCGCTGGTGCAACGCGGTGGATCAGATCGAACTGGTTGACAGGCCGGGCGCCGGTTCCTGAGGGAGCCGCCCGAAAGGGTAGTGGGGTGAACGGATCGTGGAGCAGCCAGCACGTGGCGCCGAGCCGGCCGGTGCGGCCGACGGCGACGCCGAGGCGCTCGACAGACCGCTGCCCGAGTCCGTACGGCGCCGGGTCGTGGCGCTGGTCTCGGACGCTTTCGGCGGTCTGACCGTCACCGAACTGCCCACCCAGCTACGCCAGTACGCGCGCTTCACCCCGACCAGGCGGGCCCGGTTCGCGGGCAACGCGATGGCCGCCGCCCTGGAGAGCGACCCGGTGTTCCGGCAGCGGATCGGTGAGCGGTTTGGCCAGGCGGATCCCGAGCTGGCCGCCGCCGTGGAATCCGGCTCGCCGCCCCCGGCCGCCGACCCCGTCGACGTGGCGGCAGCCGCGTATGTCCTGCGGCCCGTCGGCTGGGTGAAGCTGGTGGCCGCGGCCGGCGAGGAGGTCCAGCGCGCCGACGCCGAGCGCGTCGACGAGGAGAACCGCCGTGAGCTGGAGCGGCTGCGCGAGGAGCTGGCCGAGGCCCGCGCCGCGACGAGGGGCGAGACGGAGCGGCTGCGTACGGAGCTGGACACCGCCCGCAAGGAGGCCGAGTCCACGCACCGTAAGCTCCGCAGCGCCCTGAGCGATGTGAAGCGCGGCGAGGCCGCCCTGCGCCGTACGACCGCCGAGATCGAGGCCGCCCGTGCGGAGGTCGCGGTCCAGGTGTCCGCGGCGGAGAGCGAGACGCGGCGCCTCAAGGCCCGGCTCGCGGAGGCGGAGGCGGCGGTGGAGGCCGGCCGCCGGGCCGCCCGCGAGGGGCGCTCCGTGGAGGACATGCGGCTGCGGCTGCTGCTGGACACCGTCCTGGAGTCGGCACAGGGCCTGCGGCGGGAGCTGGCGCTGCCGCCGGCCGCCTCGCACCCCGCCGATCTGGTCGACGCCGTGGCGCCCGGCCGGATGTCTCCCAAGGACATCGCGGCCCGCGCGCTGTCCGACATGGACCCGGCGCTGCTGGACCAGTTGCTCGCACTGCCGCAGGCGCATCTGGTCGTGGACGGCTACAACGTCACCAAGACCGGCTATCCGACGATGCCGTTGGAGAAGCAGCGGCTGCGGCTGCTGGGCGGGCTCGCGATGCTCGCGGCGCAGTCCGGCGCCGAGATGACGTGTGTCTTCGACGGGGCCGAACTGGTCGCTCCCGTACTGCTCGCGCCGCCGCGCGGGGTAAGGGTTCTGTTCTCGAAACCGGGTGTGACGGCTGATGAGTTGATCCGTCAGCTCGTGCGGGCGGAGCCGCCCGGACGCCCGGTGGTGGTGGTCTCCACCGACCGTGAGGTCGCCGACGGCGTGGCGCGGGCCGGCGCGCGGCCCGTCGCGTCCGCCTTGCTGCTGAAGCGGCTTTCGCGCGTCTAGTAACTCCTGTGGCCAATGCGGCATTTGGTCACTCCATGTCACACCACAGCGTCAATTGCTCATCACTGTCAGTGCGATGTATGTGAAGAAACCACTCCGCGGCCAAATTTTTTCTCTTCAGGATTTGAACTGATCACGAGAAGGTCACTAGGGTCAGGCCTCGAACCTTCGCGCGGTTGATCACCCATCCGGGGTGGCGGCGAAGGAACCGCCGAATTCGTGCAGTTCAGTCCGGTTGTGCCGGATTCCTGGCCCCACCGGGAACGCTGAGCTCATGGAGCCGGGGATCCGCTCCCCGTACACCCGGTAGGCGGCTCGAGGAAGAAGGAGCTCGCCTTCGTGGCGTCCCACCGTCGTCCCAAGCAGCCGAGCCGCGCCCGCGTGACCGTGCTCTCCGCGACCGCAGCCGCAGCTGTCGCTCTGACGTCCCAGGCCGCACAGGCCGACCCGAAGCCGACCGTCGAGGACGTCAAGGAAAAGGTCGACAAGCTCTACCACGAGGCCGAGGCCTCGACGGAGAAGCACAGCGGCGCGGAAGAGAAGGAAAAGAAGCTCGAGAAGCAGGTCGAGGCGATCCAGGACAAGGTCGCGCGCGGCCAGGACGAGCTCAACGAGCTGCGTACCGGCCTCGGTTCGATGGCCAGCGCCCAGTACCGCTCCGGCGGCATCGACCCCGCCCTCCAGCTCTTCCTTTCCTCCGACCCGGACGACTATCTGGACAAGGCCTCCGTGCTCGACCAGATGGGCGCCAAGCAGGTCGGCGCGCTGGAGAAGATCCAGGCCAAGCAGCGGACCCTCGCGCAGCAGCGCAAGGAGGCGTCCCTCAAGCTGAAGGATCTTGAGTCGACACGGGTCGAACTCGCGAAGAAGAAGAAGGACGTCCAGACCAAGCTCAACGCGGCGAACAAGCTCCTCAACACGCTGACCGCGGAGGAGCGCGCGAAGATCCAGGAAGAGGACGCCGAGCGCGCGGCCCGTGGCAACGAGCGCGTCAACCTCGGCAACGAGTCGGCCTCTTCGGGCCGTGCCGCCGCCGCGCTGGCCGCCGCCAAGACCCAGCTGGGCAAGCCGTACATCTCCGGCGCCGAGGGTCCCAACTCCTACGACTGCTCCGGGCTGACCCAGTGGGCCTACGCCCAGGCGGGCGTGAGCCTCACCAGGACCACGTACACCCAGGTCAACGACGGCGTCCAGATAGGCAGGGGCGAACTCGCCCCCGGCGACCTGGTGTTCTTCAGCGGACTGAGCCATGTCGCGCTGTACGTCGGCAACGGCCAGGTCATCCACGCCCCCAAGCCGGGCACCGTGGTGCGGTACGAGGCCATGGAGTGGGCCGGCAGCTTCCAGTTCGGCGTCCGCGTCTGACCCACCGCTCGGCGCGGGTGCTCCGCACGGACACCCGCGCACATCCACGGACACGACCACGGTCGCCCGTACGGGCGAACTCCGGTCGCTCCCGCTGACGCACGCCCCGCCGGTGACCTGTGATCTCCGGCGGGGCATCACTGTCTGTGCCCGGCGCGGTCTTTGGTCACTCCGTGTCCGCGCGGTTACTCTCTGCTGCGCCGCAGCTCCCGGTCATGGTTCCGCCCGTCGGGCGGCAGGGGCTGCGCGGTTGCGTCCAGCGGAAGGAAGTGCGGCTTCCTGTGGTGTCCCATCGTCGTTCCTCACCCCCCGGCCACAGCCGGGGCGCCCGGGTCACGGTCCTGTCCGCCGCGGCTGTCACGGCCGCGACCGCCCTCGGGACCGCGCCGGCGGGCGCGGACCCGGGGGAGACGACCGAGGCGACCCGGTCGGCCGTCGACCGGCTGTACGCGGAGGCCGAGAGGGCCACCGAGCGGTTCAACAAGGCGGGCGAGCGGGCCGGTGTGCTGCGCAAGCGGGTGGACCGGGTGCGCGACAGCGCGGCCCGTGGCCAGGAGCGCGTCAACCGGATGCGTGGCGCGCTCGGTTCGATCGCCAGTGCCCAGTACCGCTCCGGCGGGCTCGACCCGGCGCTCGCGCTGCTGCTCTCGTCCGACCCGGACAGCTATCTCGGCAAGGCCGAGGCCCTTGACCGGCTGAGCGACCGCCAGGCGGTGGCCCTGCGTGAACTCGGCCTCGCCCAGCGCAAGCTCGACCGCCAGCGCGACGAGGCGGCCAAGGACCTCGCCGAACTGGAACGCAGCCGGGCCGCCGTCGCCCGCCACAAGCGCACCGTCGAGGCCAAGCTCGCGCAGGCGCGGCGGCTGCTGAACTCGCTGCCCGACGCCGGGAGGGACGCCGGCCGGGCCTCGCGCTCGGGGCGGGACGCCGGCCGGCTGTCCTACGGAGGGGAGGCGCCCGCGACCGCGTGGGCCGCGGCGGCGGCCCGCGCCGCCCGCGGGGTCGTCGGCCTGCCCTACGTGTGGGGCGCCAACGGCCCCTCGGCGTTCGACTGTTCGGGCCTGACCCAGTGGGCGTACGCGCAGGCCGGGGTCTCCCTGCCGCGTACGTCGCAGGCGCAGCGGTACGCGGGACAGCGGGTGCCGCTCTCCCAGGCCAGACCGGGTGACCTGGTCGCCTACCGCGACGACGCCAGCCACATCGGGATGTACATGGGCAACGGCCAGGTGGTCCATGCGCCCTACCCCGGTGCCTCGGTCCGCTACGACCCGGTCGGCATGATGCCGGTCTCCTCCGTCACCCGGATCTGAGCGCGGTCCTGGCCCCGGAGGACCGGTCACCGACGCATCGTCGGGATTCGTCCTCGCGGCGCCCCGTACGATCGGCCGGGTGGCAGGTCAGGGACGTACGACTCGGAGACGTGCGGCGGGTCGCGGGCGTACGCCCACCCGCCGCGTGGTGCGCCGCCGTGCGGCGGCCTCGCTGCTGGGGTGCCTGCTGGTCGCCTCCGGCTGTTCGGCCCCCAAGGCGACCGACGCCGACACCGCCGCGATCGAGCGCACGCTCGACCACCGGGCCGACGCGCTCATCGAGCGTGACGAGAGCGGCTATCTGGCCGCCGTCGATCCCGCGGCCGGCGAGCTGCTCGCCGCCGAGCGGCGGACGTACCGGAACCTCGTCGACGTGCCCGTGCGGTCTTGGGAGTACGAGCTGCGCGGCGTCGAGCGCTCGGGGAAGCGCGCGACGGCGCGGGTCGAGCTGCGCTACTGGATAGAGGGCTACGACAGCGCGCCCGTCACCTCGGCCCGCACGCTGGAGCTGGCCGAACGGGACGGGCGCTGGTACATGACGGCCGACCGGCCCGGCGATGGCGGCGTGCAGCAGCTGTGGCAGCAGGGCACCGTCGACGTCGTCCACGGCCGACGCAGCCTGGTCCTCGGCGTCGGCCAAGACAACGAACGGCTGCGTGAGATCGCCGCGGCCGCCGACCGGGCGGTGCCGGCCGTCGACGAGGCGTGGCCGGGCGAGTGGTCGGGGCGCGTCGTGGTGCTGGTGCCGGAGTCGGTGGAGTCGATGGCGGGTCTGCTGGGCGCCTCCGCGACGAGCTACCGGGGCATCGCCGCCGTCACGACCGGTGAGACGCGGCGGCAGGGCTCGTCACCGGCGGACCGGGTGATCGTCAACCCCGACGCGTACAGCATCCTGGGCGACTTCGGGCGCCGGGTGGTCCTCACCCACGAGACCACCCATGTGGCGACGCGGGCGGACACCTCGGAGGCGACACCGATGTGGCTGTCGGAAGGTTTCTCCGACTGGGTCGCCTACCGGGACACCAGCCCCATGGACGGTCAGGCCGCGCCGGAGCTCGAACGGTCCCTGCGCCAGGGTGACCTGCCCGCCGCGCTTCCCGAGGACGGTGACTTCGCCTTCGACGCGAAGGCGGACGAACTGGCGCGCGCGTACGAGGGCGGGCGGCTGGCGTGCGAGCTGATCGCCGAGCGCTGGGGCGAGAAGAAGCTGACGGACTTCTACCGGGCGGTCGGGGAGCACGAGCGGCGCGAGGGAGCCGTCGAGGACGCGATGAACGAGGTGCTGTCGGTGACGCCGGACGAGTTCGGCGGGCTGTGGCGGGACTACATGCGCGAGCGGCTGCGCTGAGGGCGCCCCTGCCAGGCCGGCCGTACGACGCCCGTACGGGCGCAGGGCGGGGCCGTCAGGAGCCGAGCAGCCGGTACGTGTCCTCCTTGCTCTCCTCCTCGCCCCCGGCCGCGCTCGCCACCTCCTGGCCTTCGCGCGGGCGCGGAGCGGGCACCGTCCCGCGCCACAGCCGGCCGCACGCCGTCAGCGTCGCGGCGACCAGCAGCCCGTTGCGTACGACGAGCAGGGTCACGCCCAGAGGGTCGCTGGCCGTCACGTTCGAGAAGAACACCGGGAATTCGAGCACCGTGACCGCCGATGCCGCCACCACGAGCACCGCGGGCAGCGCCATCGGGCTCGACCGCAGAAGCAGACAGACGGCGGCCAGGCCCACCAGCCAGATCAGGTACTGCGGGCTGATCACCCGGCTGGTGACGGTGAAGAGCAGGACCGCGGCGAACGCCGCGTCGCACAGGGTGCTCGCGGTGAAGGTGGCCGCCTTCACCCGCCAGACGAGCAGCCAGCCGAAGGCCGCCACGCTGAGGAGAAGGGCGAGCGCGCTGACGAGCGGGACGTACGGCCCCATGAACTCCACCGAGCCGTAGGAGAACATCACGGCCCCGTCCCAGCCGAGATGGCGGGCCACATGGAAGACCAGCGCACCCAGCGACTCGACCTCCGTACCCCGGTCGCGCTGCGCGGTGAGGAAGTCCAGCGCGCCAGGCAGCACCGCGGACACCATGGCCAGCAGCGCGAGCGCCGTCGCCACGGCGGCGGACCAGGACAGCCGGGTGGCCCTGCCCCGCGGCGTACCGATCAGCAGCAGCACCGGCCACACCTTCAGCAGCGCCCCGAACCCCGCGAGCGCGCCGAGGAGTTGGGGTCTGCCCAGGCCCACGAGAAGGGCGCAGACGGCCACGGCGGTCACCATCAGGTCGTAACGCGCGTACCCGGTGGGACCGAGCAGTGCCACGCCCGCCACCCATACCCAGGCGCCGCGGACCGAACGTCCGGGGCGCCGCCCCGCGTGGAGCAGCAGACCGAACACCAGGGCGTCGCAGAGCAGACAGAGGGTGAAGAACGCCGTGGCGTAGCCGAGGAAGGGCAGCAGGGCGGGGGAGAGGATCGCGAACGCGGCGCCGGGCGGGTACTGCCAGGTGACGTCCGAACGCGGGAAGGTGCCCGAGCGCAGGACGTCGTACCAGCCCTGGTAGGTGACGGAGACGTCCGGGGTGACGTCGGCGCCCGGGGTGACGAGGATCCTGAGGACACAGACCATCAGGACGGTCCTGGTGAGAAGCCACACCGCGACCGGCCAGACCGCGCGGCTCCCGCCCGCCTTCGTGGCCGCCGCGACGCGGGAGAGTGCCGTGCCCTCGATCACCATGACCACCTGACCGTTTTGGCCGATATGCCTTACGTATGGACGGGAGCCATCATGCGGGGGAACGGGCGCGCGACCGGTGAGGCGGGGCCGTTCGGTACTGTCGGCGGCGATGCACAAGACCTTGATCGTGACCAACGACTTCCCACCCAGGCCCGGCGGCATCCAGGCGTTCCTGCACAACATGGCGCTGCGGCTGGACCCCGACAGGATCGTCGTCTACGCCTCCACCTGGAAGCGCGGCGCCGAGGGCACGGAGGCGACGGCGGCCTTCGACGCCGAGCAGCCCTTCACGGTCGTGCGCGACCGCACGACGATGCTGCTGCCGACCCCGAGGGTGACCGGACGGGCGGTGGGACTGCTGCGTGAACACGGCTGCGAGTCGGTGTGGTTCGGCGCTGCGGCCCCGCTCGGTCTGATGGGCCCCGCGCTGCGCCGGGCGGGTGCCCGGCGGATCGTCGCCACCTCGCACGGCCACGAGGCGGGGTGGGCGCAGCT
This sequence comes from Streptomyces sp. NBC_01716, assembly GCF_036248275.1. Taxonomy (NCBI): domain Bacteria; kingdom Bacillati; phylum Actinomycetota; class Actinomycetes; order Kitasatosporales; family Streptomycetaceae; genus Streptomyces; species Streptomyces sp. NBC_01716. The sequence goes on from NZ_CP109181.1 coordinate 6,591,073, forward strand.
GCCCGCGGCCCGGCGACTGCTGCGCCGTATCGGCGAGGGGACGGACACGATCACCTACCTCGGCGAGTACACGCGCTCACGGATCGCCGCCGCGCTCACGCCGGAAGCGGCCGGGCGCATGGTCCAACTGCCGCCCGGCGTCGACGAGAAGACGTTCCATCCGGGGTCGGGCGGCGACGCGGTACGCGAGCGGCTGGGGCTCGCGGAGCGGCCGGTGGTGGTCTGCGTCTCGCGGCTGGTGCCGCGCAAGGGGCAGGACACCCTGATCCTCGCCATGCCCGCGATCCTGGCGAGGGTCCCCGACGCCGTGCTGCTGATCGTCGGCGGCGGACCGTACGACAAGGAGCTGCGGAAGCTGGCGACGGAGACCGGCGTCGCCGACTCCGTACGCTTCACCGGCCCCGTGCCCTGGTCCGAGCTGCCCGCCCACTACGGCGCCGGCGACGTCTTCGCGATGCCCTGCCGCACCCGCCGCGGCGGCCTCGACGTGGAGGGCCTGGGCATCGTCTATCTGGAGGCCTCCGCGACGGGCCTCCCAGTGGTCGCGGGCGACTCCGGCGGCGCTCCTGACGCGGTACTGGACGGTGAGACGGGCTGGGTGGTCCATGGCGCCCCGCCGGCGCTCGCCGCCCAGGAATCGGCGGACCGCGTCACGACCCTGCTGCTCGACCCCGAACTCCGCCGTCGCATGGGCACGCGCGGCCGGGACTGGGTCGAGGACCGCTGGCGCTGGGACCTCCTGGCGAACCGCCTGCGCGAGCTGTTGTAGGAGCCCTCAGCCCCGGTACAGCGACTCGATCTCGTCCGCGAAGTGCTTCGCCACCACACCGCGCTTCAGTTTCAGCGACGGCGTGATGTGGCCGGCGTCCTCCGTGAACTGGGCGTCCAGGACACGGAACTTGCGTACCGACTCCGCCTTCGAGACCGCCGCGTTGCCGTCGTCCACCGCCTGCTGGACCGCCGCCAGCAGATCCGGGTCGTCGTGCAGCGACGCCGCCGTCGAGCCCGCCGGTTTGCCGTGCTCCTTGGCCCAGCGCGCCAGGAACTCCTCGTCGATCGTCACCAGCGCGGCCACGAACGGACGCCCGTCGCCGACCACGATGCACTCGGCGATCAGCGCGTGCGCGCGGATGCGGTCCTCGATCACAGCGGGCGCCACGTTCTTGCCGCCCGCCGTCACCAGGATCTCCTTCTTGCGGCCGGTGATCGCGAGATACCCGTCCTCGTCGAGCGTGCCGATGTCGCCGGTGTGGAACCAGCCGTCGGCCAGCGCCTCCGCCGTCGCCGCCTCGTTGTTCCAGTAGCCCGTGAACACGTGCTCGCCGTGCAGCAGCACCTCGCCGTCGTCGGCGATACGGATCACCGAACCCGGCAGCGGCTGCCCCACCGTGCCGATCTTCTGCCGGTCCCACGGGTTGAACGCGGTCGCCGCGCACGTCTCCGTCAGGCCGTACCCCTCCAGCACCGTGAAGCCGATGCCGCGGAAGAAGTGACCGAGCCGTTCGCCCAGCGGGGCGCCGCCGGAGATGGCGTACTCGCCCCGGCCGCCGAGGACCGCGCGCAGCTTGCCGTACACGAGCACGTCGAAGACCTTGTGCCTGATCCTGAGTCCGAGGGACGGACCCCGCGCGCTGTCCATCGCGCGGCTGTAGTCGATCGCCGTCCGTGCCGCGCGGTCGAAGATCTTCCCCTTGCCGTCCGCCTGGGCCTTGGCGCGCGCCGAGTTGTAGACCTTCTCGAAGACACGCGGCACCCCGAGGATCAGCGTCGGCCGGAACGTGGCCAGTTCCTCGGTCAGATTCTTGATGTCCGGTACGCAGCCGAGTTTGATCGGCGCCATCACGGAGGCGACCTCGACCAGCCGCCCGAAGACGTGCGCGGCGGGCAGGAAGAGCAGGACGGAGCAGTCGCCCGTGCGGAACAGCGGCTTCATGCGCTCCACCACGTTGCCGCACTCCGCGAAGAACGCGCGGTGCGTCAGCACGCAGCCCTTGGGCCGGCCGGTGGTCCCGGAGGTGTAGACGATCGTCGCCGGATCGTCCGCCTTCGCCGTCGCGCTGCGCCGGTCGACCACCGCCTCGGGGACCTCCGCGCCGGCGGCGGTCAGCTCCGCCACACAGTCCTTGTCGATCTGCCAGACGTGCCGCAGCTCCGTCAGCCCGTCCGACACCGACCGTACGGCCGCCGCGTTCGCGTCGGACTCCACGATCACGGCCGCGGTGCCCGAGTCACCGAGGACCCACTGCACCTGCTCGGCCGAACTCGTCTCGTACACCGGTACCGTGACGGCGCCCGCGCTCCAGATCGCGAAGTCGAACAGCACCCACTCGTAGCGGGTCCGAGACATCAGGGCGACCCGCTCGCCCGGGAGGATGCCGGACGCGATCAGCCCCTTGGCCACCGCCCGTACCTCGGCGAGGAACTGGGTGGCCGTGACGTCCGTCCAGACGCCGCCGGTCTTGCGGCCCAGGACCGCGACATCCGGATGCTGAGCGGCGTTGCGGCTGATGAGATCCGTCAGATTGCCGTCCGAGGGGACCTCGTACAGGGCCGGAAGGCTGAACTCGCGCAAGACTGCTGCTCCTCGTCGGGCGCCGGTCGCACGGCACTGTGCCGAACCGGCTGCGGTCCACATCGGGCAGGTGCTCTCGGGGGCGAGCACGAGGGGACTGCCCGGACGTTACCCACCGGTACAGGGTTCCGGATAGAGGGTGCCGGCCAGATGTTCCCTGCGTCACACGTTTTTGACAGTCCTTCGCGCAGATTAGTCCACAGCTGTGCGGACGTGCGAGTAAGCGCAGGTCCGGACCCCTCTACTCAGCCCGAAGACGGCGATCTAGGGTGAGCGGCATGGGTGGTGGCGGGAACATCGGCAGGGACATCGACCAGAACAGTGACCGGAGCAGCGACCGGGTCGGCGGCAGCGCCCGTACCCGCGTCCATGTCGTCAGCGACGTGCACGGCAACGCCCGCGACCTGGCCAGGGCCGGCGACGGCGCCGACGCCCTGATCTGCCTCGGGGACCTCGTCCTCTTCCTCGACTACGCCGACCACTCGCGCGGCATCTTCCCCGACCTCTTCGGCAAGGAGAACGCCGACCGCATCGTGGAGCTGCGCACCGCCCTGCGCTTCGACGAGGCGCGTGACCTCGGCCGCGGCCTCTGGGCCGGTCTTGAGGCCGACCGCGAGACGGCCATCGAATCGGCGGTACGCCGCCAGTACGCCGAAATGTTCGCCGTCCTTCCCAACCCGACGTACGCCACCTACGGCAATGTCGACATCCCCGGCCTCTGGCCCGAGTACGCCGGACCCGGCACGACCGTCCTCGACGGCGAGCGCGTCGAGATCGGCGGGCGTGTCTTCGGCTTCGTCGGCGGCGGCCTGCGCACCCCGATGCGCACCCCCTACGAGATCTCCGACGAGGAGTACGCCGCCAAGGTCGAGCGGCTCGGCGATGTCGACGTGCTCTGCTCCCACATCCCGCCCGACGTGCCGGAGTTGACGTACGACGTGGTCGCCCGCCGCTTCGAGCGCGGCAGCCGCGCGCTGCTCGACGCCCTGCGCAGGACGAAACCGAGGTACGCGCTCTTCGGCCATGTCCACCAGCCGCTCGCCCCCCGGATGCGCGTCGGCTCGACGGAGTGCGTGAACGTCGGACACTTCGCGTCCACCGGACGGCCCTGGGCCATGGAATGGTGACCGGCGCGCACGCGATAACCTGCACGCTGCACGGGCGGTACCGGTAAGCGTGACCGTCGCCCCGCACCACCGGGGAGACACCATCTGGAGGAGCACGTCGATGGCGGAACACACCAAGTCGAGCATCACGATCGAGGCGGCACCCGCCGACGTGATGGGCGTGATCGCCGACTTCGCCCGCTATCCCGAGTGGACCGGCGAGGTGAAGGAGGCCGAGGTGCTCGCCACCGACGCCGAGGGCCGCGCCGAACAGGTACGGCTGGTGCTCGACGCCGGCGCGATCAAGGACGACCACACCCTCGCGTACACCTGGACCGGCGGTGACGAGGTCAGCTGGACGCTGGTCAAGTCCCAGATGCTGCGCTCGCTCGACGGCTCGTACCACCTCGTCCCGACGGACGGCGGCGCGCGCACCGAGGTCACCTACCGGCTGACCGTCGACGTCAAGATCCCGATGCTCGGGATGATCAAGCGCAAGGCCGAGAAGGTCATCATCGACCGCGCACTCGCCGGTCTGAAGAAGCGCGTCGAGAGCGCCCCCGGAAGCGCCGGGTCCGCCGAAGCGTTCGAGAAGCCCGGCGCCTGATGGCGGAGAGTACGGCCGACACCGCACATGAGGCACGTACGACGAGGGCGACGCGCACGGTCCTGGTCACCGGCCCCGGCGGCGCGGGCCGTACCACCGTCGCCGCGGCGACCGCCCTGGCAGCCGCCCGGCGCGGTGACCGCACGCTGCTGCTCTGCGCCGACCCGGCGGGCCCCGGCGCCGTCATCGGCGCCCCGGCCGGCCTCGGGATCGAACCGGCCGAGGTGACGCCCGGCCTGTGGGCCGCGTGCGTCGACCCCGCCGACTACTTCCGCACAGAGTTCCTCGCGCTCCAGGACCGTGCCGCCACCGTGCTCGACATGCTCGGCGCACGGCGTCTGGACGGCGAAGAGCTGACCGAGCTGCCGGGCAGCGAACAGTTCGCCCTGCTCCAGGCGCTGCGCCGGGCCTCGGCCGGCGACTGGGACGTGACTGTCGTCGACCTGCCGCCGCTGCGCGACGCCCTGTCCGTGCTCGCCCTGCCCGAGCGGCTCCGCCGGCTGCTGGGCCGCCTCCTGCCGGTGGAGCGGCAGGCCGCGCGTGCGCTGCGCCCGATCATGGCGCAGCTCGCCGGAGTGCCGATGCCCGCCGAGTGGCTGTACGGCGCCGCCGCCCGCAGGGACGAGGAACTGGCCGCCGTACAGACGCTGATCGGGGCCGGCACCACGACGGTGCGGCTCGTCGCGGAGCCGGGTCCTGCCGCCCGGGACGCACTGCGCGTGGCCCGCGCCGGGCTCGGACTGTACGGGCTGCGCGTCGACGCCCTCGTACCGAACAAGGTGCTGCCGACGGACTCGTCCGACGCCTGGCTCGCGACGCTCGCCGCCCAGCAGCAGAAGTGCCTGGACGAGTGGAGCGAGGAGTACGGCCCCGCGTGGCCGCTGCGCCCGGTCCGCCATCTCGGCCGGGACCCGCGCGGAGCCGCCGATCTCGCGGACCTCGCCGGTCTCGCGGACCTGGACGCGGACCTGGACGCGGGTGTGGGACCCGACCCCGCCGCGTACGGCGATCCGTGGTGGGTCGAGGACCGGCGCGGGGAGGACGGGCTGCTGGTGTGGTGCCTGCCCCTGCCCGGCGCCGTGAAGTCGGACGTCGGCCTGGTCCGGCGCGGCGACGAACTCCTGCTGACCGTAGGCCCGTTCCACCGCATGGTGCCCCTCGAAGCCGCTCTGCGGCGCTGCACCGTCTCGGGCGCCGCGCTCACGGACGGTGTCCTGAAGGTCCGGTTCACGCCGGAGCCGGGGCTCTGGCCGCGCACGCCCTGAACGTCCCCCCGGGGTTCAGGTACCGTCGAAGGTACACAGCCTCCGTTCCGCCCCGGACGAGGCACCTTGTCCCGATGCGGGAGAAACCCATGAGTGATGCCATCGAGCGTCCCGCCGCCGACCCGGACGCCTGGGCCACGGCCTGCGCCGAGGACCTCGCCGCCGAGAAGGCCCGACGTCGCGCCGTGCACGGTACGCCGCCCGGCTCGGCCTCCGAGGAGCTGCGCAAGTTCGTGGACGCGGTCGCCGACAAGGTGTCCTCGTTCCAGAGCCCGCTGCTCGGCATGGCCGCACAGGGCGCCGTCCAGCAGTTCATCAATCAGGCCAGGTCCGCCGTCGAGCCGGTCATCGACCGTAATCCGGACCTTTTCGACCATCTCGCGGCGGCCGGAAACGAACTGCTCGCCGCCTACCGCTCCGCGGTCGAGGGCGACGAGCGCCGCTGGACCCGGGGACCGTCCGAGGCCCCCGACATCCGCCTGAACAAGACGGACGAAAAGGCCAACGACCCCTCGGATCCCCGTGACGAGGGCCCTACTCCGGGTACCCACATCGACCTGGACTGACCAGCCCGGCGCCCGCCCTCGGGTACGGTTGGGCCCAGCGGGGCTCGACCGAAAACTGAGGGACACATGGGACTCACCATCGGCGTCGACATCGGCGGCACGAAGATCGCGGCGGGCGTGGTCGACGAAGAGGGCACGATTCTCGATACGCATCAGGTGCCCACCCCGCCGACCGCCGAAGGCATCGTCGACGCGATCTGCGCGGCGGTGTCCGGGGCCGGCAAGGGACACGACATCGAGGCCGTCGGCATCGGCGCCGCCGGTTACGTGGACGACAAGCGCGCCACCGTTCTGTTCGCGCCGAACATCGACTGGCGTCACGAACCGCTCAAGGACAAGGTCGAGCAGCGGGTCGGTATGCAGGTCGTGGTGGAGAACGACGCGAACGCGGCGGCCTGGGGCGAGTACAAGTTCGGGGCCGGACAGGGCCACGACGACGTCATCTGCATCACGCTCGGCACCGGGCTGGGCGGCGGCATCATCATCGGCAACAAACTGCGCCGGGGACGCTTCGGTGTGGCGGCGGAATTCGGCCATATCCGGGTCGTGCCCGACGGGTTGCTCTGCGGCTGCGGCAGCCAGGGCTGCTGGGAGCAGTACGCGTCGGGGCGCGCCCTCGTCAGATACGCGAAGCAACGCGCCAACGCCACCCCCGAGAACGCGGAGATATTGCTGCGTCTCGGCGACGGCACACCCGACGGCATCGAGGGCAAGCACGTCAGCGCCGCCGCCCGCGAGGGCGACCCGGTGGCCGTCGACTCCTTCCGGGAGCTGGCCCGTTGGGCCGGTGCGGGCCTGGCCGACCTGGCCTCGCTCTTCGACCCGTCGGCTTTCATCGTCGGCGGTGGCGTGTCGGACGAGGGCGAACTGGTCCTCGACCCGATCCGCAAGTCCTTCCGCCGCTGGCTGATCGGCGGGCAGTGGCGCCCGCACGCGCAGGTCCTCGCCGCCCAACTGGGCGGCAAGGCCGGGCTGGTGGGGGCCGCGGACCTGGCCCGCCAGGGCTGAGCCGTACCGGTCCCGTACGGAATCACGTACGGGCCAGGCAATCGGGATGATCACGCCCGCCGTGCCCCTCGGGGGTGCGGCGGGCGTTGGCCTATCGTGGTCCGGTGACAATTCCGGTGAGTGGACAGGGTGGACCCGTCCCCATGATTTCGCTGCCCGACTCCCGTACCGAGCCTGATGGTTCGGCCGTGATCCGTGTGCTCAGCTACAACGTCCGCTCCATGCGCGACGACTGCGATGCGCTGGCCCGGGTGATCCGCGCCTGCGAGCCCGATCTGGTCTTCGTCCAGGAGGCGCCGCGCTTCTTCCGCTGGCGCAAGCGCGCCGCGTGGCTGGCGGCCCGGACGGATCTCGTCGTCCTCAGTGGCGGCGGTACGGCCGCGGGACCTCTGCTGCTGTGCTCGCTGCGCGCCACGGTGGAGCGTACGCAGGACGTACTGCTGCCGCTCACGCCGGGGCTGCACCGGCGCGGCTTCGCCACGGCCGTCGTACGGATCGGCGGCGCCCGTATCGGGCTGCTCAGCTGCCATCTGAGCCTCCAGGCGGACGAACGCCTCGCCCAGGCCGGGATGCTGCTCGACCGCGTCGGGGCGATGGACGTGCCGCACGCGGTGGTGGCCGGCGACCTCAACGACCGGCCCCAGGGGCGTTCGTTCCGGCGGATCGCCAAGGAACTCCAGGACTGCTGGGCGGTCAAGCCCTGGGGGAGCGAGTACACCTCGACGCCCGCCGATCCGCGTCAGCGTATCGACGCGGTCTTCGCGACCGAGGGCGTCGAAGTGCTGGGCTGCGGAGTGCCGTTGGGGCTGCCGGGCATCGCGGAGAGCGACCTGCGGGCGGCCACGGATCACCTTCCGGTGCTGGCCGCCCTGCGCGTGCCCGCGTCCTGAACGCCGCCTCCGGGCAAGGGTCCTGACCTCGCCTCAGATCCGACGGGGCATCAGGCCCACGCCCTTCAGGGCTCCTTGTTCAGACGACCGCGCCGCGGCCCGGATCGTCGTTCTCCTCGTCGTCCTGCTGCATCCGCGCCACCAGCGTGACGAAACCGCCCAGGAAGCCGCCGATACAGACCGTCGTCAGCCACCAGGTCATCTCCCACTGCAACAGCACCGCGAGGAGCATGAGCACCGGGCCGCCGATCACCGCGAGCCAGGCGAACTTGGCCGTGACGTCGGCCTCCGGCAGCGGCGGCGGCTCCGGCGGTACGAAATGGCCCTCGTCGCTGTCGTCGAGGTCGTCCTCGCCGGGCTCCGCCACCGAGTAGTCGCGCGGCCCCCCGCCGGCGACGCCGGGCGCGAAGACGATCGAGCCGCCGAGCGAGGGCTTGTCCGGCTTGTCGAACTTGCTCGGTTTGACCGGATCGCCGGTCTCGGTGTCCGGCCGGCGCTCGGGCGTCGGCGCCACGGCGGATTCGGCGTCGGCGGCGCCCGGACCGGCGCCCGGACCGGTGCCCGACCCTGCCTCCGGCCTCGTCTCCGGTCCCGCTTCCGACCGGTTCACCGGCCCGAGGTCCGCCTTCGTGGTCCCGGACCCCTTGTCCTTGGGCGGTGCCGGCTCGGAGCTGTTCCGGTCGCTCTCCAGCAGCGCCAGATCCTCGACCGACTTGAAGGGCTTGGCACCCGGCGGATCGGCCGGCTCCTCGCCGTAACCCGCGACGATCGCCGCCCACGCGGCGTCCTCGTCGATCGGCTGCGGCTCACGGTCCGCGTCATGCTCAGCCACCGGTTGTGCTCCCCTTCTTCCCGACGATCGGAGCGAGTCGGCCGATGAACGCGTGGCTCTCCTCGAAAATCCGCTCCGCATCGTGGTCCAACGTCGCCACGTGGTAGCTCTGTTCCAGAATGACTTCACGGATGTCCGTCGACGAGACCCGGCCGAGGATCCTGGCCGAGTCGGCCGGGGGCACGACATGGTCCTGGGGGCTGCGCATCAGCAGCAGCGGCTGGGTGACCTGGGGCAGCTCACCGTCCACCAGCCGGAAGAAGTTCCGCAGGGAGTGCGCGGAGTGCAGCGGCACCCGGTCGTAACCGATCTCCTCGCTGCCCGGCAGCGCGATGTCGCTGCGCAGACCCTTTGTCGTCCGGACGAGGTGACGGGCGACCGGCAGGGCGTACGCCGAAAGGCCGTGCACCTTGTTCCCCGGGTTGACGACCGCGACGCCGGTGACGGCGTGCCCGTGCTTGGCGGCGAGGCGCAGCGCCAGCGTCCCGCCCATGGAGAGACCGAAGACGAAGACCTGCTCGCACCGCTCGGCGATCTCCCGCAGCGCGCGGTCCACCTCCGCGTACCAGTCCTGCCAGCCGGTGATCTGCATGTCCTCCCAGCGCGTGCCGTGCCCGGGGAGCAGCGGCAGCGACACCGTGAGATCCCGGGCGGCCAGATACTCGGCCCAGGGGCGCAGCGACTGCGGGGAACCGGTGAATCCATGGCAGAGGAGGACGCCGACAGCTCCGCCCTCGTGGCGGTACGGCTCGGCTCCAGGAAGGACCGGCACAGGGTCTCCTGTTCGTCAGTCTCGAAGTGGTACTTCACCGTACGCGACCGGACCGACACCGACCAGAGCCGTCGGCGCCCCGGGACGGAACCACCGCGTCCCCCGCGGGTTAAGGTGCGTCGACAGCACACAGGAGGCACCCGAGTTGATCTACCGCGCGATGAAGTTCTCCATCGGAGGGCCGCTCAAGCTTGCGTTCAGACCTTGGGTGGAGGGCATCGAGCACATCCCCGATGACGGGCCCGCGATCCTCGCCAGCAACCATCTCTCGTTCTCCGACTCCTTCTTCCTTCCCGCGGTCCTGAGCCGGAAGGTGACCTTCATCGCCAAGGCGGAGTACTTCACATCGCCGGGCGTGAAGGGCCGGCTCACGGCCGCGTTCTTCAAGGGCGTCGGTCAGCTGCCGGTGGACCGCTCCGGCGCGCGCGGCGCGGGCGAGGCGGCCATCAAGAGCGGCATAGCGGTCCTGCGGAGCGGTGAACTCTTCGGTATCTACCCCGAGGGCACCAGGTCGCCCGACGGACGGCTCTACCGGGGCAAGCCGGGCGGCCTGGCGCGCGTGGCGCTCGCCTCCGGCGCGCCCGTGATCCCGGTCGCCATGATCGACACGGAGAAGATCCAGCCGCCGGGCACGGTGATGCCGAAGCTGATGCGGCCGGGCATCAGGATCGGGCGACCGCTGGACTTCAGCCGGTATCAAGGCATGGAGAACGACCGTTTCATCCTGCGTTCGCTGACCGACGAAGTCATGTACGAGATCATGAAGCTGTCCGGTCAGGAGTACGTCGACATCTACGCGACGGCCGCCAAGCGCAAGATCGCCGAAGAGGCGAAGGCGGCGAAGACGGCGAAACCGCTCAAGCCCGGGAAGACGGAGCAGCCGGGGTAGGCGGGACGGACGGGACCGGGGGGTTGGGGAAACACATGGCCGGACGCGAACGGGTCGTACGGATGTCGGTCGAGCAGCCGCTGTGGCGCGCGCTCACCGCGTACCGCCTGCTGACCATGGTCTACGCCGTCCTGATCGCCGCCTTCGCGCGCGACAAGTTCGAGCGCCCCTGGCTCGCCGCCGGCTACCTCGCCCTCCTCGTCGTCTGGACGGTCGCCACGCTGCCCAAGGTGGCCAACGCCGTCAGCTGCACCAAGCGCTTCCTCGGCGTCGACCTCACCATCGCGCTCGCCGGCGTCCTGCTCACCTCGGTCGTCGACGTGCAGGCCCGGCACGAGGACGGCCCCACCCTGCCGAGCATATGGACCGCAGGCGCCGTCCTCGCCTTCGCTGTCAAGGGCGGCTGGCGCTGGGCGGCCTTCGCCTCCTCGCTGGTCGCCGTCGCCAACCTGGTCGGGCGCGGCAACCCCAGCCGGGACACCCTGCACAACGTGCTGCTCGTCTGGGTCGCGTCCATCGCGATCGGCTACATCGTGGAGGTCGCCCGCGCCTCCGAACGCACCCTGGCGCGCGCCCTGGAGATCGAGGCGGCGACCCGCGAACGCGAGCGGCTGGCGCGCGACATCCACGACAGCGTGCTCCAGGTCCTGGCCATGGTGCAGCGGCGCGGCACCGCGCTCGGGGGCGAGGCGGCGGAGCTGGGCCGGATGGCCGGGGAGCAGGAGGTCGCCCTGCGCACCCTGGTCTCCAGCGGCCTCGTGCCCCCCACGCGCGCCTCCGAGGACGCCTCGCTGGGCGCGGTGGTGCGTCACGTCGACGACGCGGAGTACGGCGCGGAGGGGCGGGGACCCGGGGACGACTGCGGCCCCGACGGGGCCGAGTTGTGGGATCTGCGTACGCTGCTGGCGCCGTTCTCCGGCTCGGCGGTGACACTCGCCGAGCCGGGTGCTCCCGTCCTGCTCCGGCCCGCGGCGGCCAGGGAACTGGCCGCGGCCGTCAACGCCGCCCTGGACAATGTCCGTCAGCACGCGGGCGACGGCGCGCGGTCCTGGATCCTGGTCGAGGACTCACCGGACGAGGTGGTCGTGACCGTCAGGGACGACGGCCCGGGTATCCCGGAGGGGCGTCTCGCCCAGGCGGAGGGGGAGGGACGTCTCGGTGTCGCGCTCTCGATCCGGGGGCGGCTGCGGGAGTTGGGCGGTACGGCCGAGCTGATCTCGGTTCCCGGCCAGGGCACGGAAGTCGAGTTGAAGGTTCCACGGGGGAAGGCGGAGCGATGAGCGAGCAGACGGAGAAGAACGAGCGCGGCGAGGGCGGCGGCGCGGACGGCGCCGTGGCAGGACCGACGCGCGTGATGGTGGTCGACGACCACCCCATGTGGCGCGACGCCGTCGCCCGCGACCTCACCGAGGCCGGCTTCGACGTGGTGGCGACGGCCGGCGACGGCCCTCAGGCGGTGCGCCGCGCGACGGCCACCACCCCCGACGTGATCGTCCTCGACCTCAACCTGCCCGGCATGCCCGGTGTCCAGGTCTGCAAGGAACTGGTCGGCTCCCAGCCCGGCCTGCGGGTCCTGGTCCTCTCGGCGAGCGGCGAGCACGCCGACGTACTCGAAGCGGTGAAGTCCGGCGCCACCGGCTATCTGCTGAAGTCGGCCAGCACGGCCGAGCTGACGGACGCCGTACGGCGCACCGCCGTCGGCGACCCGGTCTTCACTCCCGGACTCGCCGGACTGGTCCTCGGCGAGTACCGCAGGCTCGCCTCGGAGCCCGCCCCCGCCGCGTCCGACGAGCCCAAGGCGCCCCAACTGACCGACCGCGAGACCGAGGTGCTGCGCCTGGTCGCCAAGGGGCTCTCGTACAAGCAGATCGCCGAGCGCCTGGTCATCTCGCACCGCACGGTGCAGAACCACGTACAGAACACCCTCGGCAAGCTCCAGCTGCACAACCGCGTGGAGCTGGTGCGGTACGCGATCGAGCGCGGCCTCGACGACGTGTGACGCGCCGCCGGCGCGCCGTGCGCACCACCGCCGATCGGCAACCGCCCCTCACCGCCCTCTGGTGTTACGGAAATGACCCTGCGCACCATGCCGGGGTGACCTGTGTCACTCAGGCGTGGCTCAGGTGCGTCACCGACGGCGAAGGGAAGTGTTTCCATGCGGGTCGGAGTATTGACCGGGGGCGGCGACTGCCCAGGGCTCAACGCGGTCATTCGAGGCATCGTACGCAAAGGCGTCCAGGAGTACGGGTACGAGTTCACCGGCTTCCGGGACGGCTGGCGCGGACCGCTGGAAGGCGACACCGTACGGCTCGACATCCCCACCGTGCGGGGCATCCTGCCCCGCGGTGGCACCATCCTCGGATCCTCACGCACCAATCCACTCAAGGCGGCCGACGGCATCCGCCGGATCAAGGAGAACCTCGCGGACGGCGGGGTCGACGCGCTCATCGTGATCGGCGGCGAGGACACCCTGGGCGTGGCGGCCCAGCTCTCCGACGAACACGACGTGCCCTGTGTCGGCGTGCCGAAGACCATTGACAACGACCTCTCGGCCACCGACTACACCTTCGGATTCGACACGGCGGTCGGCATCGCGACCGAGGCCATCGACCGCCTCCACACCACCGCCGAGTCGCACATGCGCGTCCTCGTCTGCGAGGTGATGGGGCGGCACGCGGGCTGGATCGCCCTGCACTCGGGTCTCGCGGGCGGCGCGAACGTCATCCTCATCCCGGAACAGCGCTTCGACATCGACCAGGTCTGCGCCTGGGTGACCTCCCGTTTCAAGGCCTCCTACGCGCCCATAGTGGTCATCGCCGAGGGCGCGATGCCCAAGGACGGCGAGGTGATTCTCAAGGACGGGACGCTGGACTCCTTCGGCCATGTCCGGCTGTCGGGTGTCGGCGAGTGGCTCGCCAAGGAGATCGAGAAGCGCACCGGCAAGGAGGCGCGGACCACGGTCCTCGGGCATGTGCAGCGCGGTGGTACGCCCAGCGCGTTCGACCGGTGGCTGGCCACGCGTTTCGGGCTGCACGCGATCGAGGCCGTGAAGGACGGCGACTTCGGCAAGATGGTCGCCCTGCGCGGCACGGACATCGTGCGCGTCCCGATCTCGGAGGCGATAGCGGAACTCAAGACGGTCCAGCCGGAGCTTTACAAAGAAGTCGGCGTCTTCTTCGGCTGACCGGTCACCGATCACCGGCCATGGCCGTACGTACGCGCGGTGGCGTACGTACGGCCAGCCGCCGGCCGGCCGGTCAGCGCAGGCGCTCCGCCCCGCTGCCGCGCATCGCGCCGGCGAGGAGATCACCGACGATCTCCGGCCCGCGCAGCGTCAGTACGGACTCCGGATGGAACTGGACCCCCGCGAAGCCCGGTCCGCGCAGCGCGTGCACCTCTCCCGCGCCGTCCCTGCTGACCTCGATGCCGCGCGCCGCCAGCGCCGCCGCCCGCTCGTCGTCGCAGCGCGCGGTGAAGCTGTTGTAGAAGCCGACGGTCTCCGTCCGGCCGAAGAGTTCGATCCGGGTCTGCGCGCCCTGGTACGGCAGCCGCTTGCGCGCGGTCCTGAGCCCCAGCTCCGCCGCGATCAGCTCGTTGCCGAGGCAGACACCCAGCAGCCCGTGCCGGTGCTCGCGCAGCAGCGCGGCGGTCAGCGCGCGCAGCGTACGCATCCGGGGACCGGCGGCGTCCGACGGGTCTCCCGGCCCCGGGCCGAGCACCACGGGCCCCCGGTGCGCGAGCGCCGCCTCCGTACTGAAGCCGGGTTCGTCGTACCGCCGTACGGTCACCTCCAGACCGGCCGACCGCAGCAGGTGCGCGAGCATCGACGTGAAGGTGTCCTCGCTGTCGACGACCAGCGCGTGCCCCGTCAGCGACGCCGACCGCTCCCGCATCTTCAGCCAGAACGGCGCCAGTTGCGCGCGCCGCGAGTCCAGCGCCGCCCGCACGCGCGGGTCGTCCGCGAGCGCCTTCCGTACGGAGGAGCCGTCCGGCCGCCCCGGGTGCACGCCCAGCGCCGTCAGCACCCCCGCCGCCTTGGCATGGGTCTCGGCGACCTCGCCGGCCGGGTCGGAGTGCCGTACGAGCGTGGCCCCGACCGGCACGCGCAGCCCGCCGTCGGCGCCGATGTCGGCCGTCCGGATCAGGATCGGCGAGTCGAGGGTCTGCGCCCCGCCCGCGTCCCTCCCCACGAGGGCCAGCGCGCCCGCGTAGTAGCCGCGCCCCGTGCCGTCCCGCCCCTGCGGCTCGTACCGCGCGATGACGCGGCAGGCGTTCTGCACCGGCGATCCCGTGACGGTCGCGGCGAACATCGTCTCCCGCAGGACATCACGCACATCGAGCGAGGACCGCCCGCGCAACTCGTACTCCGTGTGCGCGAGATGAGCCATCTCCTTGAGCCGGGGGCCGATCACCACCCCGCCCATGTCACCCACGGTGCACATCATCTTGAGTTCCTCGTCGACGACCATGGACAGCTCGTCGGTCTCCTTGCGGTCGCCGAGGAAGTCGAGCAGCGCCTCGGCGGTCGGCCCCTGCGGCGGATAGCGGAACGTCCCGCTGATGGGATTCATCACGACGGTGCCGCCGCTCATCCGCACATGTACCTCGGGGCTGGCCCCGACCAGGGTCCGGCCGCCCTTGTCCCCGGTGTGCACCACATACGTCCAGTACGCGCCCCGCTCACCGGCCAGCAGCCGCCGGAAGAGCGCGAGCGCGTCGGCGCGCCCGAAGCCGGGGATCCGGCCCTCGAAGGTCCGCCTGATGACGAAGTTGGCCCCCTCGCCACGCCCGATCTCGTCCTCGACGACACGCCGGACGACGTCCGCGTACCGCTCGTCGTCCACGTCGAAGGCGCCGTCCTCGACCTGGACGTGGTGCGCGGGCAGGTGCGCGAGGACCTCCGCGAGCGGCAGCTCGTGCGTTTCGTCGGCAACGAGCACCGCCAGGGGGGTGCCGTCGTCGTGCGCCTCGAAGCCGCGCTCCCGGATCTGCCGGAACGGCACCAGGGCGAGCGAGGGGCGCTCGTCCTCGGCCGGGATGTCGGCCAGCCGCGCCGCCTCGCGCACCTCGCCGATGAGCAGCTCCACGGTGTCGTGGTCCCGCCCCGGTGTGCGGCGGCGCAGCAGGGCGAAGGGCGGGCAGCCGTCGCCGGTGAGCCGGGCCAGGAGCGCGCGGGTGTCCGCGCCGGTGCTGTCTGTACCGGTGCTCTCTGTACGGATGGCGTCAACGCGAGTGATGTCCATACGGGTGGGGTTCCTTCCGGAGAAGAGGAACGGCCCCGATTCCCGGTCCGTGCCGGCCGGCGGGCCGGGAAACACGGAAGGCCGCCCCTCGGGCGGCCTTGCGATTCGGTGTCGAGCGCGTGAATCAGCGGACCGCCGGATGTGCGGTCCACCACCAAGCCTGGTTCAGCTGCGCCAACATGTCGCGGAGCATAACCGACATCCCCCGCGCGTGAAACGAACGCGGAGAGACGTCTCAACCACTGAGAGAGGACATGGACGGCCTCCGGGACCCCGTAATGTTGTCCGCGTGACCGTGAACGCTGACACCCGAGCACCCGCCGTGCAGGCGACCTGGCGAGACCTCCCCGCGGCGCAGCAGCCCGAGTATCCCGATGCCGAGGCCCTGCGCGCTGCCGTCGCGGAGCTCGAAAGCTATCCGCCGCTCGTCTTCGCGGGCGAATGCGACCAGCTCCGCGCCAGGATGGGAGCCGTCGCCAAGAGCGAGGCGTTCCTGCTCCAGGGCGGCGACTGCGCGGAGGCCTTCGACGGCGTGTCCGCCGAGCAGATCCGCAGCAAGCTCAAGACCCTGCTCCAGATGGGCGCGGTCCTCACCTACGCGGCCGCCGTGCCGGTCGTGAAGGTGGGCAGGATCGCCGGCCAGTACTCGAAGCCGCGCTCCAAGCCCACCGAGACACGTGACGGCGTGACGCTGCCCACCTACCGCGGCGACTCCGTCAACGGCTTCGCCTTCACCGAAGAGGCCCGCGTCCCGGACCCCGAGCGCCTGAAGCGGATGTACCACGCGTCCGCCGCGACGCTCAACCTGGTGCGTGCCTTCACCACCGGTGGCTACGCGGACCTGCGCCAGGTGCACGCCTGGAACCAGGACTTCGTGAAGTCGTCCCCGTCCGGCCAGCGTTACGAGCGGCTCGCCCGGGAGATCGACAACGCGCTGAACTTCATGAAGGCGGCGGGCACCGACCCGGCGGAGTTCCGTACGGTCGAGTTCTTCTCCTCGCACGAGGCGCTGCTCCTCGACTACGAGTCGGCGCTGACCCGCGTCGACTCGCGCACCGGCAAGCTGTACGACGTCTCGGGCCACATGGTCTGGATCGGCGAGCGCACCCGTCAACTGGACGGCGCGCACATCGAGTTCGCCTCGCGGATCGCCAACCCGATCGGCATCAAGCTCGGCCCGACGACGACCGTGGACGACGCGCTCAGCTACATCGACCGGCTCGACCCCGAGCGCGAGCCCGGCCGGCTGACCTTCGTCGTCCGGATGGGCGCCGACAAGGTCAGGGACAAGCTCCCCGAGCTGGTCGAGAAGGTCACCGCGTCCGGCGCGACCGTGGCCTGGGTGACCGACCCGATGCACGGCAACACCTTCGAGGCGGCGTCCGGCCACAAGACCCGCCGGTTCGACGACGTGCTGGACGAGGTCAAGGGCTTCTTCGAGGTCCACAAGGCCCTCGGCACGCACCCGGGCGGCATCCATGTCGAGCTGACCGGCGAGGACGTCACCGAATGTGTGGGCGGCGGCGACGAGATCTTCGTCGACGACCTTCACCAGCGGTACGAGACGGCCTGCGACCCCCGGCTCAACCGCAGCCAGTCGCTCGATCTGGCCTTCCTGGTCGCGGAGATGTACCGGGCGCAGTAGGACCTGACGGCAGCCGCGGCAGGCACGCGGGAGACATACGAGGAGTGGGGCGCGGATCGCGATGTGATCCGCGCCCCACCCATGCAGGGGGGTCTGTCGCGCACGCCGGGCGGCGGGGTAAGGTTAGGTTTGCCTCACCGTTCAGAACGGGGACGGCGCCAGCCAACGACCCCGCCGGGAGGTGAACCGCGTGTACATCTGCTCCTGCTTCGGCATCACCGAGCAGCAGGTACGGGAACACGCGGCGGCGGGCGCGTGCACCCCCCGCCAGATCGCGTCGGCCTCCAAGGCCGGCACCGACTGCGGGTCGTGCGTACGAAGCATCCAGTCGCTCCTCGGGCGCGGCGGCTGCCCGCGCCGTGAGCTGCTGGGGACGGCCGCGGAGCCCGCGATCGTGGAGACGGCGGTCTCCCAGCCGGTGCGGCCGGTGCTCGCGCAGTCGGGTGCCGTACAGGCTGTGGCCACCTCGGCCGGCCTGGAAGCCGCCTGACGCGCGGCTACGCCGTCAGCTGTCCGGCTGCTCGATCAACTGGGCGATGTAGAGCGGCTCGCCGAGCTTCTCGACCAGATCAAGCTGGGTCTCCAGATAGTCGATGTGGTGCTCCTCGTCCTTGAGGATCGACTCGAAGATCTTCGCGGACGTGATGTCGGACTTGGCCCGCATGAGCTCGATCCCGCGCCGCAGCCGGTCGATCGCCTCGATCTCGATCTGCCGGTCGAGGTTGAACATCTCGGTGACCGTCTGGCCGACCCGTACATGGAAAAGCCGCTGATAATTCGGCAGACCCTCCAGGAAGAGAATCCGGTCGGTCAGAACCTCCGCGTGCCTCATTTCGTCGAACGACTCGGATCGGGTGTACTTCGCGAGCTTCGTCCAACCGAAGTTCTCCTGCATTTTCGCGTGCAGGAAGTACTGGTTGATCGCGGTCAATTCGGCGGTCAGCTGCTCATTCAGGAACTCGATGACCTCGGGGTCGCCCTGCATCGCAGAGACTCCTTCCGCACGGGGAGTGGCAGTTCGCGCATCCTTGCACCACGCATGAAAAGCGTCCAGTAAGTCCATCCTTAGTAGTAGTTGCCCGAATCGGTCGGTACCTGGTCATGACCACCCTTCGCGGTCTGTCACCATGGAAGGCATGGGTCAGCCGGAAAGCCGGGAAGAGCGGGAGTCCGCGCAGTCCGGGCTTCCGCCGGGGCAGCGGCTCCAGCGCGGCTGGCCGGTCACCCATTACGGGCCCGTGCCCAAGTTCAAGCCGGACCGCTGGGAGTTCCGGGTCTTCGGCGCCACGGCCGACGGTGAGAAGCGCTGCTGGAATCACGAGGAGTTTTCGGCCCTGCCGTTCTCCACGGTCGTCGCCGATCTGCATTGCGTCACAAAATTCAGCATGCTCGGGGCCGAATGGGGCGGTGTACTCGCCCGTACCATCCTGGAACTGGCGCCGCCCGCGGCCACCGTGACCCATGTGATGGTCTGGGCCGAGTACGGCTACAGCGCCAATATCCGGCTCGCCGACTTCGCGTCGGAACGGACCGTCTTCGCCACCCACAAAGGCGGCGAACTCCTCACCGCCGAGCACGGATTTCCGCTGCGGCTCGTCGTCCCGCATCTCTACGCGTGGAAGGGCCCGAAATGGGTCCGGGGCGTGGAGTACATGACCGCCGACCGCCGCGGTTTCTGGGAGGAGCGCGGCTACCACAACATCGGCGACCCCTGGTCCGAGCAGCGCTACTCCTACCAGGAAGTCCCCGGAGACGGCCCCGAGATCTAGGACAGGACCTGGGGCCTTACCCGTGCTCGCGCAGCTTCTTGAGCAGGGCCACGTCCGCCGCGTGGCCCTCCTTGCCGCCGGGGGTCTCGATCACCAGCGGAACGCCCTCGGTCGCCGGATGCGAGAACAGCGCCCGGAACGGCTCCTCGCCGATATGGCCCGCGCCGACGTTCACATGCCGGTCCTTGAGGGCGCCGCAGACGTCCTTGGAGTCGTTGGCGTGGATCAGCCGCAGCCGCCCGGGACCCACCGTCTCCACGAGCTCGTCCAGCGTCCGGCGTGTCCCTCCGGGCGCGGCCAGATTGTGGCCCGCGGCGAAGATGTGGCACGTGTCGAGGCAGACACCGAGCTTGGGGTGCGAGTCCAGCGCGGCGAAGTACGGACCGAAGTCCCCGGCCAGCGAACAGAGCGAGGAGCCCTGCCCCGCGGTCGACTCCAGCAGCAGATACGGGTCGTCGTCGTGTGTCAGCTCGTCGAGAAGCGGCAGCAGCAGCTCCCGTACCTGCGCCAGCGCCACCTCGCGCGTCCGCCCGCCGGTCGCCGATCCGGTGTGCACGACGACGCCCGGCGCGCCGATCTCCCGGCCCCGGCGAAGGCTGTGCCGCAGCGACTCCACGGACCTCTCGGCCGTCTCCGGCGTGTGGGAGCCGAAGTTGATCAGGTAGGGCGCGTGGATGTACGCGGACAGCCCCTCGGCCGCGCACTCCGCTCGGAACCGTTCGTCCTGCGCGGGATTCCCGCGCGGTGTCGCCCAGCCCCGCGGGTTGGCGACGAAGACCTGGACGGTCTCGGCGCCGATGTCACGCGCCCAGGCCAGCCCCACGCGGGCGAGACCGCCCGCCACCGGAACATGGCCGCCTACGGGATTGCGCGGGCGGTCGGGGAGCGTCAAGCCTCAGATTCCCTTGGTCGTGATGGTGATGGTGCTGCCCTCTGGGGCCTCTTCGCCGCCGTCGACGGACTGCTTCTCCACGGTGTCGTCGAGGAACGGGAAGCTCCGGTCGACCTTCACCTCGAAGCCCGCCTCCGACAGCTCCGTCTTCGCGGCGTCTATAGACTTCCCGGTGACGTCCGGGACGGCGATCATCCGCGGGCCCTTGGAGATGGTCAGCGTGACGCTGTCGCCGCGGGCGAGCTTGGTGCCCTCCTTCGCGGACTGCCCGGCCACCGACCCAGCGTCCTCAGGGGAGTTGACCCGCTCGGCCGCGATCCTCACGTCGAGTCCCGCGTCCTCCAGCGAGGCGGTCGCCTCCTCCTCGGACTGACCGGTCACGTCGGGCATGTGGACCGGGCTGCCCTTGCTGACGACCAGCGCCACTCCCGCGTCGGGCCGCAGCTCCGTACCCGCCTTCGGCTGGGTGCGGATGATGTCGCCCTGATCGGTCTGCTGGTCGAAGGAGCGGGTGACGACGCCGGGCGCGAGCCCGGCCTTCCTGAGGGCGTCCTTGGCGTCGGCCAGCGACTTGCCGGCCAGATCCGGGACCCGCACGATCTCCGGGCCGCGTGAGATGACGAGGGTCACCGACCCGTTGCCCCGTATCCGCGACCGCGGCTCGGGGTCGGTGCGCATGACCGTGCCGCGCTCGAACGTCCCGCTGAAGTCCATTTCCACCTTCGCGTCCAGACCGGCGTCGGCGAGGCGCTTCTTCGCGACCTGCTCGGTCTGTCCGAGGACGGAGGGGACACGGGTGAACTGCCCGGAGTTGATGTACCAGACCCCGACGCCCACACCGAGCACCAGCAGCGCGGCCACCACGATGGCGACGACGCCCCTGGGGGGTCCGGACGCGCCCCGGCCGCCCCGGCGGCGCGCGAAAGGCTGTCGCGGCGGGGCGGGCGGTCCCGGCGGCGGCAGCGTGAGCCGGCTGGTGCGGCGGACCTGGTCGTCTCCCGAGGAGGCGGCCGGGCCGGGCGTACCGGATTCGTCGGCCGACACCGGGGAGCGGACAAGGCGCGGAATCACGCTCGTACGGTCGTCGGAGCCGTCGCCGAGGCCATCACCCGCACCGGTGGCCGGTGCGGCTCCGGAGGGGGCCAGGGAGGCGTCCCGCGAGCGTCCGGCCCCGCCGTCGACGCTGTCGTGGCTGTCCTGGGACGGCTCCGAGGCGGCGCCCACCCTTGTGCCGCCCGTGCGGCCCTTGCCGCTCTTGCCGGCCTTCGTGCCGGCGGCGGCCGACGTGGTCGTGGACGTCGTCGCCTGCGGCGGCATCGCGTCCAGCTGCGCGTCGTCGAGCGCGGCGCGTGTCTCCCGGGTCATCGCGAGAAGCGCCACCGCGTCCTCGGGGCGGATCTCCGGATTGCGGGCGGTGGCCGCCGCGACCAGCTCGTCCAGCTCGATCGCCATTCCGGGCACGGCGGCGGACGGCGCGGGCACGTCCTCGTTCAGATGGAGGTAGAGCACCTGCGCGGGGGTGTCCCCGCCGTGCGGCTTGGCGCCGGTCAGCATCTCGTGCAGGACGACACCGCACGCGTACACGTCGACCCGGGTGTCGGAGGTGCCGTACTCGATCTGCTCGGGGGCGAGATAGGAGACCGTGCCGAGGATCGTGCCGCTGGTGTTGGTGACCGAGCCGACGGCCCGTACGAGGCCGAAGTCGGCGACCTTCACCCGGCCGTCGTCCCCTATCAGGACGTTCTCCGGCTTGATGTCCCGGTGGATGAAGCCGGCCCGGTGCGCGGCGCCCAGCGCGGCCAGCATCGGCTCCAGGATGTCGAGGGCGGCACGCGGCTGGAGGGCGCCGCGCTCGCGCAGGACGTCCCGCAGCGTGCAGCCCTCCACGTACTCCATCGCCAGATACACGTACGCGCCCTCGGCGCCCTGGTCGAAGACCCCCACCACGTTCGGGTGCGCCAGCCGCGCCACGGACTTGGCCTCGCGGATGAAGCGCTCCACGAAGACCGAGTCGGTCGCCAGAGCGGGGTGCATCACCTTCAGGGCCAGGACCCGGTCGAGCCGGGTGTCGACAGCGCGGTAGACCGTGGCCATGCCGCCGACGGCGATGCGCGCGTCGACGCGGTAACGGCCGTCGAGCACCTGCCCGACAAGAGGGTCCTTGAGCGTCGTATCCACCCGGCCGATTCTACGAGCCGCCACCGACACTCCCGCAGCCCCGGGTGAGGCCGGACGCGCCAATGGAGCCGTCTTGTGACAGCGCGCACACCACTTCGCGGCAATCGGCCGACACCCTTCCGGCCGCCGTCCCCCGGGGCGCCCTCCGGCCCTCCCGGAACGGGGGTCAGAAGGCCGGCCGCTCCGGGTCCAGTACCGCCAGCCCCTCCTTGGGAGACGAGGCGTCGGCGAAGTGCCGGCGCGGGATGCGCCCCGCGCGGTGGGCCAGCCGGCCCGCCTCGACCGCGTGCCGCATCGCCTCGGCCATCAGCACGGGCTCCTGGGCGCGTGTGACCGCCGACGCCAGCATGACCGCCGCGCAGCCCAGCTCCATGGCGAGCGCCGCGTCGGAGGCCGTGCCCGCCCCCGCGTCCAGGATGACCGGCACGCGCGCGTGGCCGGTGATCAGCTCGAAGTTGTGCGGGTTACGGATGCCCAGACCCGATCCGATCGGTGACCCGAGCGGCATGATCGCCGCGCAGCCCACGTCCTCCAGCTTCCTCGCGAGCACCGGATCGTCGTTCGTGTACGGCAGGACGGTGAAGCCGTCGTCCACCAACGTCTCGGCGGCGTCGAGCAGTTCGATCGGGTCGGGCAGCAGCGTCCGTTCGTCGGCGACCACTTCGAGCTTGATCCAGCCGGTGCCCAGCGCCTCACGCGCCAGCCGGGCCGTGAGGACCGCCTCGCCCGCGGTGAAGCAGCCGGCTGTGTTCGGGAGCACCCGGATGCCGAGCCGGTCGAGCACCGACAGGACGGAGCCCTGCACGGTCGGGTCGAGCCTGCGCATGGCGACGGTGGTGAGCTCGGTGCCGGAGGCGGTCAGGGACCTTTCCAGTACGTCGAGGCTGGGCGCGCCGCCCGTCCCCATGATGAGCCGGGAGTTGAGTGCGGTGCCGCCGATGACGAGCCTGTCGTCGGACATCTGGTTCAGCCTCCCTGGACAGCGGTGAGGACTTCGACGCGGTCGCCGTCGGACAGGGTGGTGGCCGACCAGCGCCCGCGCGGGACGACGGTCTCGTTGAGCGCGGCGGCGACGCCGGACGGGGCGGGGGTGAGGGTCGCGACGAGGACGTCGAGGGTGACGGGGCCGGTGAGGACGCGGGTCTCGCCGTTCACCGAGACGGTCACGGAGGAGTCCGCGGGCGGGTTCGTGGGCGGGTTCGCGTGCGGATCGAGGGGCGGATTCACGGTGTCTGTCATGCGTGCTGCTCCTGACCTGCGGAGACGGCGGGGGAGAGACCCGGCGCCGGGCCGGGCGCGAACGTGGGCGAGAAGCGGTCCGGTGTGAAGGGCCGTGCGTCGTCGGGGAGTTCACCCGTCGTGAGCACGGTGGCCATCACCTGGCCCGTGACCGGCGTCAGGAGCACCCCGTTGCGGTGGTGCCCGGTGGCCAGATGCAGGCCGGGCAGCGCGGTCGGGCCGAGCAGCGGGGCGTTGTCCGGCGATGTCGGCCGCAGCCCCGCGCGGGTCTCGGTGAGCGGCAGTTCGGTGATGCCGGGGAGCAGTTCATGGGCGTCGCGCAGGAGTTCGTACACCCCGCCCGCCGTCACCGTCGTGTCCCAGCCGAGCTCCTCGCTCGTGGCGCCGACGACCAGCTCGCCGTTCTCGCGCGGCACCAGATAGACATGGCTGCCGCGGACCTCGGCCCGCAGTGTCCGGGAGAGGAAGGGTGCGTACGGGCGCGGCACCGTCAGCCGCAGGACCTGGCCCTTGACGGGCCGTACCGGCGGCAGGACGTCGTCCGGCACCCCGGCGAGCCGCCCGCTGAGGCTGCCGCCGGCGATGACCACCTGCTCGGCGCCGAGTTCGGTGCCGCCTGCGACGGTGACTCCGGCGGCCCGGTCCCGGACCACCCGCAGCCTCTCGGCCCATGCCCGGTGGAAGACCACCCCGGCCCGCTCGCAGGCCGTCACGAGGGCCGCCGCGAGCCTGCGCGGGTCGATCTGGTGGTCGCCGTCGGCCCGCAGCCCGCCGCGTACGCCAGGGGCGAGCATCGGCTCCAGCCGCCGGCACTCGCGGCCGGTGAGCCATTCGGACTCCAGGCCCGACCTCCTTTGGAGGGCGTGGAGTTCACGCAGCCGCGCCCGGTCGTCGGAGTCGAGAGCGACCGCGAGCGTGCCGCAGGCGCGGTAGCCGGTGTCCTGCCCGGTGGCGGACTCCAACTCGGCGACGAAGTCCGGATAGAGCCGCGCGGAGGCGATGTTCAGCCCCAGCAGGGTCTGCTCGCCGTGGTCGAGTTCGCTGACGGGGGCGAGCATCCCGGCGGCGACCCGCGCGGCCCCGCCGCCGGGCTCGGGGTCGACGACGGTGACGCCGAGCCCGCGCTGTGCCGCGCGCCAGGCGGTGACGAGGCCGATGACGCCGCCCCCGACGACCAGGACGTCGGTGTGCCGGGGACCCGGGCCGGCCGACGGGTCCGGAGACCTGCCCGGAGAGGTCTCCGGACCGGATTGCCCCAACGGAACGTGAGATGAGCGCATGGGCGTCCAGCTCCTCCCTTCGCCGGCATGACCCGGATCAGGTTCGTACGGTCGGAGGCCGCGTCAGCCTCCCTCTCAGCCCGGTGCGTACGGGCTCCCGCGAGGTGTGAAGTCTCTTGTTCGCTACTGCCGACAGATGCTTCCGGGTCAGCGTAACCCCCGCTCCCCGCGCCCTGTAAGGGCGTCGTCGTCCCGGCCCGATCCAAAAGCCAGACCCTAAGGTGATCAGGTGAACGAGCAGCGGAAGCAGGCGGACCGGCGGCGCACCGTCATCGTCGGCGCGGGCATGGCGGGCGTACAGACCGCCGTCGCCCTGCGTGAACTGGGCTACGGCGGCCCCGTCACCCTCATCGGAGCCGAGCCCCACCAGCCCTACGACAGGCCCCCACTCTCGAAGGCCGTCCTCCTTGGGACGGCGGAGAGTTCGGCCTTCGACGTGGACTTCGGCGCGCTCTCCCTGGAGCTGCGGCTGGGACTCGAAGTGACCGGAGTGCGCCCCGACGACCACGAGGTGGACACGGCGGCGGGGCCGGTCCCGTACGACGTACTGGTCCTCGCCACCGGCGCCGAACCGATCACCCTCCCCGGCACCGGGGACACGCCCGGTGTCCATCTGCTGCACACCCTGGACGACGCCGCGCGGCTGCGCCCCGTCCTGGACCGCCGGAACCACGTCGTCGTGGTCGGCGCGGGCTGGATCGGCGCCGAGTTCACCACCGCCGCCAGGGAGGCCGACTGCGCGGTGACCGTCGTCGAGGCCGCGGACCGTCCGCTCGCGGGCGCCCTGCCGGCCGAGGTCGCCACTCCGATGGGGGACTGGTACGCGCAGAGCGGCGCGGAACTCCTCACCCACGCGCGCGTGACGCGCATCGGGCCCGGCACGGTGGCCCTCGCCGACGGCCGCGAGCTGTCGGCGGACGCGGTCGTCGTGGGCATCGGCGCCAGACCCGCCACGGCCTGGCTGGCGGGCTCCGGCATCGTGACCGGCCCCGAGGGCGCCGTCACGGCCGACGACCGGCTGCGCACGTCACGGGCCGACGTGTACGCGGTCGGGGACTGCGCCTCGTTCCCCTCGGCCCGCTACGGCGAGCGGCTGCTGGTGCACCACTGGGACAACGCGCTCCAGGGGCCGCGCACGGTCGCCGCGGACATCGTGGGGGAGGCCCACGAGCCGTACGACCCCGTGCCGTACTTCTGGTCCGAGCAGTTCGGCCGCTTCGTGCAGTACGCGGGCCATCACGCGCGGGCCGACACGCTGCTGTGGCGCGGCGACCCGGCGACCGCGGCCTGGTCGGTCCTGTGGCTGCGCGACGGGGCGCTGGTGTCGCTGATGACCGTCGGCCGGCCGCGTGATCTGGCGCAGGGCCGCAAGCTCGTCGCGTCGGGCGCGCGGATCGACACACGGCGGGCCGCCGACCCGGCCGTACCGCTCAAATCGACGGTTCTCTGACCTCGCCCGACGCCGCCCGGAGACCCGTTCGCCGCCCGGCTCGGCTTCCGACTGTCAGTCCGGGATGGCAGGCTTGTCCTGTGACTGAGATTGACGCAAAGATCGATGCTCTCGTCCCTGCCTGGCTTCACCTGCCCGATATCGCCGAAATGCTGGATATCGAGGTGACGCGTGTGCGTCAGCTGGTGAAGGAAGGCACGCTGATCGCCGTGCGCCGCGGGGAGAACCGCGCGCTCCAGGTGCCGGCCGCCTTCATCGACGGCAACAAGGTCGTCAAGGGCCTCGCCGGGACCTTGACGCTCCTGAGGGACGACAGCTTCACCGACGAAGAGATGCTTGAGTGGCTCTTCACTCCCGACCCGTCCCTGCCGGGCACGCCCGCGCAGGCCCTCAGCGAGAATCGCGGTACGGAGGTGAAGCGCCGCGCTCAGGCGCTCGCCGTCTGACGACACCACCACCGGCCGTGCGCGGGGCGGAGCGCTCCGCCCCGCGCACGGCCGTTACGGAGAAGCGCTCCGACAGACACCGATCCGACGGGGGAGACCCGCATGCCCGCAGCGCCCGGTGCGCCCAGCGCACTCGATCTGCTGTCCGACGCCCGGCTCTATCTGTGTACGGACGCGCGGAAGCGGCAGGGGGATCTCCCGGAGTTCCTGGACGCCGTCCTCACCTCCGGTGTGGACATCGTGCAGCTGCGTGACAAGGGCATGGAGGCGGCCGAGGAGCTGGAGCACCTCCAGGCCTTCGCCGACGCCTGCCGGCGCCACGGCAAGCTCCTCGCGGTGAACGACCGGGCCGACGTGGCGCACGCCATCGGCTCCGACGTGCTGCATCTGGGCCAGGGCGACCTGCCCGTCTCCGCCGCCCGCGCCATTCTCGGTACGGAGCTGCTGATCGGCCGCTCCACGCACTCCGAGGCCGAGGCGATGGCGGCGGCCGGTGAGCCCGGTGTGGACTACTTCTGCACGGGTCCCTGCTGGCCCACCCCCACCAAGCCCGGCCGGCACGCGCCGGGGCTCGGCCTCGTGCGGTACGCGGCGTCGCTGGCCACCCGGCGCCCGTGGTTCGCGATCGGCGGGATCGACGCGGGCAACCTCGAAGAGGTGCTGGACGCCGGGGCCCGCCGGGTCGTGGTCGTCAGGGCCGTCACGGAGGCGGACGATCCGGCCATGGCGGCGGCCGGTCTCGCCAAGCGCGTCCGCGACCGAGTGGCCTGACATCCGGCGCCCGGCCGCCCGGCAAGCCGGCGCCTGCCCCGCCCGCCCTCGATCTTCGGTGTCCGTACCGTCCGAGGGATGGACAGGGATGGTGTGAAACGAACAAATCGCCCTGGTCTGGTTGGGTGATCGCCGTAGCCTCGATAGCCTTCGGATATGGCCCTTGGTACAGCTTCGACCAGGACGGATCACGCTCGTACGGTGCGTGACCTGCTTGCGACCGGCAAATTGTCGTACTCGTTCGAATTCTGGGCGCCCAAGACGGAGAAAGGCGAGCGGAATCTCTGGAACGCGCTGCGCCGGGTCGAGGCGGTCGGCCCGAGCTTCGTCTCCGTGACCTACGGCGCGGGCGGCTCCACCCGGGCCGGCACGGTCAAGGCGACCCAGCGCATCGCCTCCGACACCACGCTCACCCCGGTCGCCCACCTCACCGCCGTGAACCACTCGGTCGCCGAGCTGCGCAACATGATCGGCCAGTACGCGGACGCCGGGATCAGGAACATCCTCGCCGTACGCGGAGACCCGCCCGGCGACCCCATGGGCGAATGGGTCAACCACCCCCAGGGCGTGCGGTACGCGGCCGACCTCGTCCGGCTGATCAAGGAGTCCGGCGACTTCTGCGTCGGTGTCGCGGCCTTCCCCGAGATGCACCCGCGCTCGGCCGACTGGGAGAGCGACATCCGGCACTTCGTGGCCAAGTGCCGCGCGGGCGCCGACTACGCGATCACCCAGATGTTCTTCGACCCCCAGGACTATCTGCGGCTGCGGGACAAGGTCACCGCCGCGGGCTGCGACACGCCGATCATCCCGGAGATCATGCCGGTCACCAACGTCCGGCAGATCGAGCGCTTCTCGCAGCTCAGCAACGCCTCGCTGCCCCCGGCGCTGAAAGAGCGGATCCTCTCGGTCAAGGACGATCCCGCCGCTGTACGCTCCATCGGTATCGAGTACGCGACGGAGTTCTGCGCGACGCTGCGCGCGGAGGGTGTTCCCGGACTCCACTTCATTACACTCAACAACTCCACGGCGACGCTCGAAATCTACGAGAATCTCGGACTGCACGAGCAGTCGTGACAGGTCGTACCCGCCCCGCTCCGGGGCGGTGACCGCAGGAGAGGGGCGGGCATGGGCTGGACGGTCCTCTACATCGCGTTCGGCATCGTCGCGCTGTGGCTGCTGGGCGAAGTGCTGCTCCAGTACAAGGCGCGGCTCCGCTGGCGGCTCCTCGCCTTCATCGGTTTCGCCGGCGTGGTGCTGGGTGTCCTCCTCGCCTCCGTCCCGGTCATCGCGGTCGGCGCGATCGCGTTCGCGGTCGGCCAGACCTATGTGACGCTCTCGTTCCGCCGCGGCTTCTCCACGGGCTGGGCGATCGGCGGCAGCCCCGGCGCGAGCCGGCGCCGCAGGGCCGGTGGCGGTGAGACCGAGAACCGCGAACCGAGCCTGGAAGTCTCGGACTTGGAGTACCAGCCCGTCGCCGCGGGCCCCGCCGAGGCCGCCGCTCCCGTCCCCGACGAGCCCCCGTACACCGCCTCCGTCTACGAGCCGGAGCCCATGCCGGACGAGACCGGGCAGTACGGCGTCTACACCGATGCCGCCTACCAGGCGACCCAGTACGGCGACTACGACCCGTACCACGGTTACGACGCGACCACGGGCCAGGACGCCTACGCGGGTCATGACGCCTACGCCGGCCAGGGCCAGGGCCCCCAGGACGGATACGGCGCCTCCGACGTGTACGCCGCCCCGGACCCGTACGCGACCCAGGGGCAGGATGTGTACGGCGGCCAGGACGCGTACGGCGCCCAGCAGGACCCGTACGCGGCGCGGAACGACCAGGGCGGGCAGTACGACTACGGCACGGGCCAGCAGCAGTACGCCGCCTACACCGACGACCCGTACAGCGGCGCGGCCACCGGCGGCGAGTCCTATGGCTCGTACGACAGTTACGGCGGCCAGCAGCAGTACGCCGACCCCTACGCCGGCCAGAACGGGCAGAGTGCCCAGCCGGAGTACGGCGCGGAGACCCCGCCCGGCGGCGTCTGGGTCCCGCAGCAGCGCGAGGGCGAGAACGTCCCCCCGATGCCGCAGCAGGCACCGCAGCAGTACGGCTACGACCCCAACTACGACGAGCAGCAGTACCGCTACTGACGGGCACTCAACTCCCGCCATCCCTTCGCGAGTTCACCCCGGCGCGGGGGATTCAGCGCGAGCCGCGGAAGTCCGCGCCCTCCACGATCAGCCCGGCGACCAGCGCCCCCGACATCCCCGCGTGCGCCAGCCCGCCGCCCGGATGCGCCTCGCCGCCGACGAGATAAAGCCCCGGCAGCCGCGTGGTGTTCGCCGGATGCAGCAGCCGGCCCTCCGCACCCGCCAGCGACGGTGCGGGCACCGAGCCGCCCCGCGCCCCGGTCCGTGCCGCCGTGTCCGCCGGCGTACGGACCTCCCGCCAGCGCAGCCGCTCCCGCAGCTGAGGCACGGC
This sequence comes from Streptomyces sp. NBC_01716, assembly GCF_036248275.1. NCBI lineage: Bacteria > Bacillati > Actinomycetota > Actinomycetes > Kitasatosporales > Streptomycetaceae > Streptomyces > Streptomyces sp. NBC_01716. The sequence goes on from NZ_CP109181.1 coordinate 6,620,972, forward strand.
GGCGCCGGCCGCCTCCACCAGCACATCGGCGTACCGCTCACGCAGCCCGGGATCCGTCCAGTCCACCGGACCCTGCGGCGCGACGGTCGCCGTGACGGTGACCGCCTCGTGCCCGTCGTCCGGACGCGTCGTCGGATCGTCGGGCCGCAGCACCGTGACCGTGGGCCGCTCCGCCGTCCGCCCGGAGAAGACCGCGGCGGCCTCACCGGCGCCGGCGGGGGAGTGGACCACCGTACGGTGCGCCGCGTCGTCCGGCCTGCCTCCGCGCAGGGCCAGCAGCACCGTGAACCTGCCGGGAACCGACGCCGCCCCGACGCCGCCCGCGCCCCCGCCCCGGGGCCGTACGTCCTCGTCCCGCCACAGCTCCTGGCCCGCCAGGGCGGCCGGAGCCGTGCCCGCCACCACATGCTCCGCCCCGACGACCGCCGAGGTGCCGGCCGAAGCCCCCGGCGCCAGCTCGACACCGACCGCGCGGCCGTCCTTCTCGACGATCCGGGTCACCTCGGCGTGGAACACGAACTCCACCCGGCGCTCCAGGCACCGCTCGTACACCGCGTGCGCCAGCGCCCGCATCCCGCCCCGCACATACCAGCTGCCGAAGGTCTGCTCCATGTACGGCAGCGACGCCGCGCCCGCCGGGGTGTGCCGTGGGTCAAGACCGTACGACAGCGCGTACCCCTCCAACAGCGCGGCGAGCCGGGGATCCGCCAGCTCCCGCGCGCCCACCTCGGCGACGGTGCCCGCCCACCGGGGCCCGCGCAGGAGCCTCCGCTGCCGCACGGCGGGATACGGATCGCGCCCCAGCACCTGCCAGTCCTCGCGCAGCGGCTCCTCCAACAGAGGCCGCCGCGACCGGTCCCAGGCGTCCCGGGCCCGGCCGAGGAAGTCGCCCCACCGCGCGCCGGCGCCCGCGCCGAGAGCGGCGTCCAGGGCGGCGACGACACCGGCGCGCGACGCGTTCGGCAGCGACACATCGGTGCCGTCGGGGAAGACATGGCGGCTCGCCGGGTCGACCTGCGTCATCCGCACGCACTCTTCGAGCGGCTTCTTGCCGGTCTTGACGAACAGATCCCGGTAGACGGCGGGCAGATGCAGCAGCCCGGGGCCCGTGTCGTACGCGAACCCGTCCCGCTCGAACCGGCCGAGGGCCCCGCCGTACGTCGCGGAGCGCTCGTACACCGTCACCTGGTGCCCCGCCACCGCCAGCCGGGCAGCCGCCGCCATCGCGCCCATCCCGGCGCCGATCACCGCAATCCGTGCCATGAAGTGGACCTTAGCGGCCGGTTTTTCCCCGGTCGCGCCCGGGAGGCGCGGTGTTCACAGCGGGCGGCCAGGTGGTGGCGAGGCGCCGCTCGGCGCGTCTGTCCGCCCTGCGCCGCCAGAACCGGCGGATCTTCGAGGCCACGAAGAAGGTGATCACGATGCCGATCAGCAGCAGGCCGCCCGCGACGACCGCCGCGGCGAGCGGGTGGAAGATCGCGAACGTGATGATCCCGGCGACACCCAGGTCCTCCGCGGTGCTCACGGCGATGTTGCTGAAGGGCTCCGGCGACGTGTTGACCGCCATCCTCGTGCCGGCCTTCACCAGATGGCTCACCAGAGCGGTCGATCCGCCGACCGCGCCCGCCGTGATCTCCGGGAGCGAACCGCTCTGTCCGGCGAGCAGCGCGGCGACCACCGCGCCGGTGACCGGTCTGATCACGGTGTGCACGGAGTCCCAGATCGAGTCGACGTACGGGATCTTGTCCGCCACCGCCTCGCAGACGAAGAGCACACCGACGACGATCAGAACGTCGGTGCGCTGGAGCGACTCGGGGACCTCGTCGGTCATCCCGGTCGCGCCGAAGACACCCAACAGCAGGACCACCGCATAGGCGTTGATCCCGCTGGCCCAGCCGCTGGTGAAGACAAGGGGGAGTACGGACACGGACGAGATCGTAGCCAGAGACTCGGCCGGACGGGTGAGCTCCGCAACGGGGTCGTGAGTATCCGTACCTAGTACATGAGATGAGTAGAGACACGGATAGGCCCTCACCTGCGAAGACGGAAGAGTGAGGGGCACGGGAGGGGCGCGACGCCGAAACCGCCGGCACGGGGCGGCGGAGCGGCGTGGCACCCCGACCGCCACGGGGGTGGGCAGTGCGCCGCTCCGGCCGGGACGAGTGAGGAAGTCCGGCCGGAGCGGCGCACTTTCCGCTGTCCGGCAGGCAAGAGCGTGCCGGCCCCGGACGCCGCGTCAGCTCCCGCCGACCCGGCCGTGCAGCAGCAGCGAGAGCGCCGCGTGCACGTCGTCGATCGACCGCTCGGGCTGGAACGCCTGCCAGTCCAGGGCCGCCACCAGCACCATTCCCACCAGTGCGGCGGCGGTGAGCGGAATGTCGATCTCCTCGCCGAGTTCACCGCCGTCGATCCCCTCCTGGAGCACCTTCTCCACGACGGCGACGGCCCGCTGACGCGCTATCAGTAACGTCGGCTGCCACGCGCGGTTGGTGCGCCAGAGTTCGGCCACGTACAGCTGGGTGAAGGCCGGGTGGCGGTCGATGAAGGCGAGTCCCGCGCGGACCATGGCGTCCAGCGCCTCGACGCTGGTCCCTTCGCGCTCCGCCGTCTCGTCGGCCGCGGTCTGGAGGGAGGCGGTGAGCAGGCCCACGCCGTGCCGCAGAAGCTCCTCGAACAGCTCGTTCTTGTTCTTGAAGTTGTAGTAGACCGTGCCTTTGGCGACTCCGGCGCGCTCGGCGATCTCGTCCACGGTCGTCGCCGAGAAGCCCTGTTCGGCGATGAGCGTCACCGCGGCGTCGTAGAGCTTCTGACGGGTGGCCTGCCGGCGGGTGCTGCTGCTGTCCATGCGCCCGATTCTCACAGGTGCCGGGGAGGCGTCCGACGGTGAGCGCCGGCAGCAGGCAGGTGCGGCCCGTGCCGGACGCGCCCGCGACCGCGAGGACCCCCGAGCCCGCGCACGGGGCAGAAGTGCAGGTCAGGGTCGATTGTCAGTGGCGTACTCCACGATGGACACATACGGCCACAGAGCCGTCACAGAGACGACCAGGAGGTTCGTCATGGCCAGTTCCTACGCCGCAGCCGCGCACCGGCGAAGCACAGGCGGCCCTGCCCCCTCACTGACCGGCGCCGCGACCGATGTCCACCCCGTCCAGAGGCGCGCGACCGCGCCGCCCGCCGCCATCGACCTGCTCGCCCAGGCCCGCTCGGGACTTGACGAGGCCGCCACCTTCGAAGCGCCCAACGAGCGTTACGCCACGGCGCACCTGGCCGCCCTGCGCACGGCGGCGGCGGTCCTCGCCGCGCGTGGCCGCCCCGAGCCGACGAGCCCGCGCCGCAGGCGCATACGGAGCGCCTGGGAAGTGCTGCCCGAGATCGCCCCCGAGCTCACCGAGTGGAGCGCCCTGTTCGCCTCGGGAGCCACCCGCAGGGCGCGGGCCGAGGCGGGTATCCAGGGCGCCGCGAGCAGCCGCGACGCGGACGATCTGCTGCGCGACGTGGCCATGTTCCTGCGGCTCGTGGAGCGGCTTCTCGTGCTCGAACCGGTGCTGCCCCGGCCGAGGGCCGAACAGCCGGAGAAGGGCGGCGCCGTTGGGTGACAGGGACGGACCGACGGAGGCAATAGGCTGTGCGGTGCCTGCACCGTTCACGCCCCGCGACCTGGGGCGGCACCGCGCCGAGGAGTCAACTGCCGTGTCGGACCCTTCCCCTGCCTTCGGTGGAGAGACGCCGTCGCGCCCCCGTAGCTCCCTGCGCACCGCCGTGGTCTGGGAGGTGCTCCAGGTCGCCCTCGAAAGCCGCGCCGCCGCCGTGGGTACGGCGGCCCTGGATGTCCTCGACACCGGGGGCGGCACGGGCAACTTCGCCGTGCCCGTGGCCCGCCTGGGCCACCGGGTGACCGTCGTCGACCCCAGTCCCAACGCGCTGTTCGCGCTGGAGCGCCGGGCCGCCGAGGCCGGCGTCGCGGACCGCGTCAGCGGCGTCCAGGGCGACATCCACGGACTGTTCGACGTGGTGGGGCGGGGCGGCTACGACGCGGTGCTCTGCCACGGCGTCCTGGAGTACGTCGACAACCCCGCCGAGGGCGTCCGGAACGCGGTCGAGGCGCTGCGCCCCTCCGGTGCGCTCAGCCTGCTTGCGGCCGGCCTCGGCGGCGCCGTACTCGCCAGGGCGCTCGCCGGGCACTTCACCGAGGCCCGGCAGGCGCTCACGGACCCGGCGGGCCGCTGGGGCGAAGGCGACCCCGTGCCCAGGCGGTTCACCGTCGAGATGCTCACGGAACTGGTCGACAAGGCCGGTGTCGACGTGGGCGCGGTGCATGGTGTCCGGGTCTTCTCCGACCTGGTTCCCGGTGTTCTGGTGGACACTCAACCGGGCGCCCTGGAGGCCCTCCTGAAGCTTGAGGCGGCCGCCGCCGAACTGTCGTCCTTCCACTCCGTGGCGAGCCAGTTGCACGTCCTGGGGGAGAAGCGGGCCTGACGGCGGGCGCCCCGGAGCACTGATCGCCGGGCTGATCAGCAACGCAGCTGTGGATGGAGTGCGCCACAGGCCCCCCGGCAGAGCCTTCGGCGCCGTATGATCGGGGTACGCCTTCCGGCATGACGGGTGGACGGTTGGGGAATCAACGCCTCAGCGGCCGAGTCGTCGTGGCGGCCCGGATTGGCGAAATGGCGTAGAGGGCGGGTTTCACGGGGGCGAATCCCTGCCTATCCTGAAGGGGCCGCATACCGGTCGCCCCCCGCGACCGACGACTAGGAGGACTCCGTGCCGCTCTCGGAGCACGAGCAGCGAATGCTCGAGCAAATGGAGCGAGCGCTGTACGCCGAAGATCCCAAGTTCGCGACAGCGCTTGAGGGAAGCGGGCTGCGCAGGTACACCCGGCGACGGGTCTACCAGGCGGTCGCCGGCTTTCTGGTGGGTATCGCGCTCCTCATGACCGGTATGGTCGCCAAGCAGATCTGGATCGGCGTGGTGGGATTCCTCGTCATGCTGGGCTGTGCGGTCCTCGCGGTCACCGGCTGGCGCAAGGCCCCGAAACCGGGCGAGCAGCAGCCGACCGGGGAAGCGACGGCCGACCGTAGACAGCCTCGGCAGCGCCGCTCATTCATGAACCGGATCGAGCAGCGATGGCAGCGCCGCCGTGACGAGCAGGGTCAGTAGATACGGCAGGTACGGCGCAGAGGTTCACCAGCCAAGCTTGTAGCAGTGGTGCGGCTGCCGTGGGACACGGCAGAGACGGGTGAGGGGCGAACGCGGAAAGCGTTCGCCCCTCACCCGTCTCCGCATACGGGCCGTACCCCCGCCCCGTATCTCGCGCTCGCCCGTAGCCCCGGCCCCAGGACACACGAGACGGGGGTGGGGCGCGGGGCCCGAAAGCCGCCCCGCGCCCCGCCCCCGTGGACGGTCCAGCCCCGCCTGCTCAGCCCCGCTGCCGGGACGGCCTGCTGAAGAGCGCCGTCAGCCGGCGGACAAGCTCCAGGCGGCGCACCCCCCAGCGGTCCGTGACGGCCGCCCAGCGCTCGGACAGCGCCCACATCACCCGAATGGACGAGCGCGGCAGGAGTAGCGCGCGCTGGCGGGCCCAGCGGCCCACCCCTTCGCCCAGCCCCGCGCGTACCCGCTGGACCTCGTCGGCGAGGCCCGTGGCGGGCTGTGGCTCCGGCGCGTACAGCACCTGCTCCACCGCGCGTGCCACCCGGTGCACGGCGTTGGCGGCCTCACCCTCCAGCCGCCCCAGCCGCACGATCCGGGCCGCCGTCCTGCGGGGGGTCTGCGCGTCGTCGGGACGGATGCCGTGATCCCACGCGGTGTCGACGATCTCCCGCCAGGCGCCCAGCGCCCGCGCCGTGGCATCGGCGGGCGTACGGCCCCCGGAACCGAGACGCCGGGCCCGCACCCGGATCCGCCACAGCAGCGGCAGGAGTGGCACCAGCAGCACGGCCAGGACGCCCAGCGTGATGCCGATGACCGTCCCCGCGGACGTTCCCGAGCCCGTCGGAGGCAGCGCACCCGCCGGTGCCGTCGTGCCGCAGTCGCCGATCCTGGCCGCCTGGGGCGGGCAGCTGTCCGAGGCGGACGGCTGCGAGCTCGGCGCGGACGACGTGCTGGCCTCGGGCTGGGACGGATCGCTCGCGTCGCCCGAAGGAGCCTCGGGGATCGTGTAGTCCGGTGCGCTGCCCCGGCTCGGCGTCGGCTCGAAGCGGGTCCAGCCGACCCCCTCGAAGTACAGCTCGGGCCAGGCGTGCGCGTCACGCAGCCCGACGGACATCGTGCCGTCCGACTGCGGGGTACCCGGGGTGAAGCCCACCGCCACCCGGGCCGGAATGCCCAGCGTGCGGGCCATCGCCGCCATCGAGAACGAGAAGTGGACGCAGAAGCCCTGCTTCTGGCTGAGGAAGCGGGTGATGGCCGAGACGCCCGTGCCCGACGCGACCTGGGTGTCGTACGTGAAGCCGCCGTCCACGGCGAACCAGTCCTGGAGCCTGACGGCCCTCTCGTAGTCGTTCGCGGCGCCGTCGGTCACCTCGCGTGCGGTGTCCGCGACCACCTCGGGAAGGTTGTCGGGCACCTTCGTGTACTCACGCACCAGCGCGGCCGGGGGTCTCGGCGCCGTGGCGAGCTGGTCACGCGTCGGCTCCACCAGCAGACTGCCGACCTGGTACTGCGCGCCCTGCGTGGTCTCGCCCCGGTCGCCGACCAGGGTCCGGCCGCTCGGTTCGAAGCGCCAGCGCCCCTCGATGTCCACCTCGGACGCGGGATAGGGCATCGGCAGATAGTTCTGCCGGTACCAATTGGCGGCGGAGATACTCGTCTTGATCTCGGTGGTGCTGACGTCGCCGTTCAGACCGGGCGGACTGGGAAGCCTGTCCGGCACGTCCTCGACACTGCGCTGGGAGAACCGCCAGGACGTACCGTCGAAGTCGTCCAGCGCCATGATCCGCAGATACAGGTTCTGGGTGCTCTCCGCGTTCGTCCGGTACCGCAACGCCTCGCGGTCCTCGGGCTGGTTGAGGTTGTCCTGGAGGGACACGAGCGGATTGACGGCGGAGATCGTGCCACCGCCCAGACCCGAACCCGCCCCGGCCCCCGTGCCGTTGAGCAGCCCGCCGTTCAGCGAAGGCAGCGCGGCGGGCACGACGAGCGCGATTCCCAGGGCCATCACACCGATACGGTGCCCCGCGCGGACCGGTGCCGCGGCCCGGCCCCCGGTGTCCATCCCGGCGGCGGTACGGCCCGGGGCGCGCGGAGCGCCACCGAAGACGCGCCCCCACTGGGAGAGCCGGTCCCGGCCCTCGGCCAGCAGCAACAGCAGATACCCGCCGGCCGCGAGCAGGAACCAGAGCCAGGAGGCCGCGCCGCCGTTGAGACCGGCGGCGACCGAGTACAGCGCGAGCAGCGGCAGTCCGGCCGGGGCCGCGCTGCGGAACGTCACGGCGAGCGCGTCCACGGCGAGACCGATGACCAGCACACCGCCGACCAGCATCAGCTTGATGCCGTCGGTGGCCGGCGCGGGGATCGCGTACCGCCCGACGTCCTCGCCGCCCTCGTTCAGCAGCTCGCCGAAGCGCTGGAAGACCTCGGGGCCGGGAAACAGACCGAGCACGGCGTGCTCCGACGCGAACACCACCGTGAGCATCAGCAGCCCGATGACCGCCTGGAGCGCCACGATCAGCGTCCTGGCCAGCGGCACCCGCCGGCCGAGTGCGCCCGCCCCCACCAGGATCCCGACCATGAACGCCGCCTGGAGGAGCCAGGTGGCGGGATCGACCAGCGGCAGCAGCGCGCCCGCCGACATCAGCGTGGCGGCGAACGCGCACAGCGCCAGCCTCGCGCGACCGCTCATGACCATCCTCCGGAGAAACCTGCCGAGCCCTGGGTCGCACCCGACTCGGTGCGCTGGTGTGCCGCCTGCTGCCACAGGTCCGGGAGCGCGGACCCGGCCGGCACCGCGAGGGCGGTCCAGCCGGACTCACGCAGCTGCCTCAGCCGGTCCTGGAGGCGCGCGGGCGGTTCTTCGCCGCCGTCCTGGAACCAGCCGGAGCTGTCCAGGACGAACGCGACGGCGGCGCCGCTGCGGTGCCGCATACGGCCGGCCACCGCCGTCTGCTCCTCGTCGAGATCCCCGAGGAAGGCGATCAGCAGCCCCTCGGTGCCGCCGCGCAGCACGTCGTACGCGCGCGACAGCCCCGCCCCGTCGGAGTGGTCGACGACCGCGAGCGTGTCCATCATGAGTCCGGCCGCGTCGGCGGACTCCTGCGTCGAGCCGGCGAACCCGTCGGCGCCCTCGCCGGGCACCGACGTCCCGGTGTCGGTCAACAGCCGTACGGCGAAGCCCCGTTCCAGCATGTGCACCAGCGCGGACGCCGCGCCCGACACCGCCCACTCGAAGGCCGAGTCGGGGCCGGCGCCCTGATAGGCGAGCCGCCGGGTGTCGAGCAGCACCGTGCATCTGGCCCGCTGCGGCTGCTCCTCGCGGCGCACCATCAGCTCGCCGTAGCGCGCGGTGGAGCGCCAGTGCACCCGGCGCAGGTCGTCGCCGTGGCGGTACCCGCGCGGGATGACGTCGTCCTCGCCGGCCAGCGACAGCGAGCGCTGCCGCCCGTCGCCGTACCCCGCTGTCGCTCCCGCCAGCCGGACCGGTGGCAACGGCTCGGTGCGCGGGATGACGGTCAGGATGTCGTGGGCGCTGAAGGACCGCGTCAGCTCGCACATCCCGAACGGATCGCTCAGCCTCAGCTGGAGCGGCCCGAGCGGATAGCGCCCGCGCAGGTCCGAGCGCACCCGGTAGGAGACCTCGCGGCGCCCGCCCGCCTCCACCCGGTCCAGGACGAACCGGGGGCGCGGGCCCAGCACGTACGGCACATGGTCCTGGAGCATCAGCAGACCCGTGGGCAGCCGCGACACGTTGTCCATCCGCAGATGGACGCGGGCCTCGGACCCCGCGGGCACCCGCGACGGCGAGAGCCGCCTGCTGCCGGCGACCCGGTAGCGCGTGCGGTACAGCACGGCGACACAGACCAGCGGCAGCACGGCCAGCAGCATCCCCACCCGGAGCAGATCCGCCTGGCCGAGGACATAGGCGCAGACCGCCGCGGCTATGCCTGCGGCGAAGAACGACCGGCCGCGGGTGGTGAGACCGCCCAGCGCCGCCCGCAGCCCGCCCTTGTCCTCGGTCTCCGAGGGGGTGGCAGCGGGCTCCATCACAGCCGCCGGACGCCCGGCTGGGGCCGGTCGTAGAGCGGCGCGGCGGCCACGGGAGCCTGCCGGCCACCGTCGGCCGTCGGCACCGGGACGCGCTGCAGGATGTCCTGCACCACCTGCTCGGCGGTCCGGCGGTTGAGCTGTGCCTGCGCGGTCGGCAGCAGCCGGTGCGCCAGCACGGGGACTGCCAGCGCCTGTACGTCGTCCGGCAGCGCGTACTCCCGGCCGCTCAGGGCCGCGGACGCCTTCGCCGCGCGCAGCAGATGCAGCGTCGCGCGCGGCGACGCGCCCAGCCTGAGATCCGGGTGGTTACGGGTCGAACCGACCAGCTCCACCGCGTACCGCCGCACGGAGTCGGCCACATGGACCTTCCGCACGGCGTCGATCAGCTTCACGATGTCGTGCGCGTGGGCCACCGGCTGGAGATCGTCCAGCGGCGAGACCCCGCCGTGCACGTCCAGCATCTCCAACTCGGCCTCCGCGCTCGGATAACCGATGGAGACCCTGGCCATGAAACGGTCGCGCTGCGCCTCGGGCAGCGGATACGTCCCCTCCATCTCGACCGGGTTCTGCGTCGCCACCACCATGAAGGGACTGGGCAGTTCGTACGTCTGCCCGTCGATGGTGACCTGGCGCTCCTCCATCGACTCCAGCAGCGCCGACTGCGTCTTCGGCGAAGCGCGGTTGATCTCGTCGCCGATCACGATCTGCGCGAAGATCGCCCCGGGCTTGAACTCGAAGTCCCGCCGCTGCTGGTCGTATATGGAGACCCCGGTGATGTCCGACGGCAGCAGGTCAGGCGTGAACTGGATACGCCGCACCGAGCAGTCGATGGAGCGTGCGAGCGTCTTGGCCAGCATCGTCTTGCCGACGCCGGGGACATCCTCGATGAGGAGATGTCCCTCGGCGAGCAGCACTGTCAGCGAAAGCCGTACGACCTCAGGCTTGCCCTCGATCACACCCTCCACCGATGCGCGCACACGCTCCGCTGTGGTGGTCAGATCTGTGAGGCTCGCTCGATCGTCATAGGTCGTCACCCGGCCCTCCTCGGCCCGTTCATACGGGCCGAGGCTCTTCTCACGGCCCGGCCCACCCCGAAATACGGACGCCGCGCCCGGATGGTTCCGGAACGCCGCCGTCACTCACGCATTCTTGTAGCCGTTACCGCTTCGTGTCACTCGCCTGTGGATAAGTGGGTGTGAATTGCCGGAGTTGCCGTGCTTCTGCCGCGGGCGACGCGGTCAGTTCGCCGGGTCGACTTCCCGCAGAAGGCCCGTCGACACGTCGAACACGAACCCCCGCACGTCGTCGGTGTGCAGAAGGAACGGAGACGTCCGCACCCGCTGCATCGACTGACGTACATCCTGGTCCACGTCCCGGAAGGACTCCACGGCCCAGGCCGGACGCTGCCCGACCTCCATCTCCAGTTCGTGCCTGAAGTCCTCGGTGATGGCCTCCAGGCCGCAGCCGGTGTGATGGATGAGTACGACGCTGCGGGTCTGGAGCGCGCGCTGGCTGATGGTGAGTGAGCGGATGACGTCGTCGGTGACGACGCCGCCCGCGTTGCGGATCGTATGACAGTCACCGAGCTCCAGGCCCAGCGCGTCGTGCAGGTCGAGACGGGCGTCCATGCAGGCGACCACGGCGACGCGGAGCACGGGGCGGGCGTCCATCCCGGGGTCGTCGAAGCCCTTGGCGTAGTGCCGGTTGGCATCCACGAGTCGATCGGTGACCGTGCCGTCGGTACGGGCCGCGGCGGCGGTTGCCCGGGCGGACTCGGCGGGGAGGTGCGCGGAAGTCGACATACCCATAGACGGTAATGCCCACCCGCGCCGGGGGCCCGCTCCACGGCAGGACAAACATCGTCGGCGAGCCCTGGTGTGAGGTAAGCCACACAATTGGCACCCGACGCGCACGCGATCTCCGGACGATCCACCCCGCCGCTCCACCCGCGCCGGGCCGGGCGACGCGCTGGCCGGTTGATTGACCGGGGAGACCTGTGGACTAAAGTGACGCGAAGTTCACGGACATCCCGAACACTCACCGGAACACTCCCCGAATTCCCCCCGCGTGTGCGGCGTACGTGCGGCTCGGCCTCCCCACGCTCGGCGGTACGTACAAACACGCCGGACCTGAGAGGGCGCATGAGCGAGCGCAGCCAGCGAACCCGCGAGGCCCGGGTATGACCGCGATCCGGCACGTTCCGGTGATGCTCGACCGGTGCCTCCACCTGCTCGCCCCCGCCCTCGCCGAACCGGGCGCCGTCGTCGTCGACTGCACCCTCGGGCTCGGCGGCCACAGCGAGGCGCTGCTCAGCACCTTCCCCGCCGCACGGCTCGTCGCGCTCGACCGTGACAAGGAGGCGCTGCGCCTCTCCGGCGAGCGCCTCGCCCCGTACGGCGACCGCGCCACCCTCGTGCACGCCGTCTACGACGAACTCCCCGACGTCCTCGACCGGCTGGGCATCCCGCGCGTCCAGGGCGTGCTCTTCGACCTCGGCGTCTCGTCCATGCAACTCGACGAGGCGGAGCGGGGATTCGCGTACGCCCAGGACGCCCCGCTGGACATGCGCATGGACCAGTCGGCGGGGATGAGCGCCGCCGAGGTCCTCAACACCTACGCGCCGGGCGAACTGGTACGGATCCTGCGGGCGTACGGCGAGGAGAAGCAGGCCAAGCGCATCGTGTCGGCGATCGTCAGGGAACGCGCCGTCGAGCCCTTCACCAACAGCGCCCGCCTGGTCGAACTCATCCGTGACGCGCTCCCGCAGGCCGCCAAGCGCACCGGAGGCAACCCCGCCAAGCGGACCTTCCAGGCCCTGCGGATCGAGGTCAACGGCGAGCTGTCCTCAGTAGAAGCGGCCATTCCCGCCGCGGTGGAAGCCCTCGCCGTCGGTGGCCGTATCGCCGTACTCGCCTATCACTCCCTCGAAGACCGCCTGGTCAAGCAGGTCTTCGCGGCCGGCGCCGCCAACACCGCGCCGCCCGGCCTGCCCGTGGTGCCCGAGCAGTACCAGCCGAGACTCAAACTCCTGACGCGCGGCGCCGAACTGCCCACCGACGCCGAGGTCGCCGAGAACCGCCGGGCCGCCCCCGCCCGGCTGCGCGGCGCGGAGCGGATCCGGGAGGACGTGCGGTGAGCGGACGGGCCAGGCAGCTGAGGGGGCGGGCCGCGCGGCTCGCCCGGCTGATGCCGACGACCGGGGCGAGCACCGCCGCGCGTACGCCCTTCGTCCTGCTGGTCGTTCTCCTCCTCGGCGGCGGGCTGATCACCCTGCTCCTGCTGAACTCCTCGCTCAACGCGGGGTCGTTCAAGCTGAGCGAGCTCAAGAAGCGGACCACCGACCTGACCGACGAGCAGCAGGCGCTCCAGCGGGACGTGGACAACCTCTCGGCGCCCGACGCCCTCCAGCGCCGCGCACGGCAGCTCGGCATGGTGCCCGGCGGCAGCCCCGCCTTCCTGAACCCCGACGGCAAGGTCAGCGGCGTCCCCTCCGAGGCCGACGCGCTCCCGTACGCGGCACCGTCCGCCCTGGACGCCTTCCCGCCCGTCGCGCCGAGCCTGCCCGCCTCGCTCGCACCGTCCGTGTCCCCGTCGGAGTCGCCCACGGACACCGCGGCGGACCCGTCCTCCACAGAAGGACTCGCGCCCGCGGACCCGTCGACCACGCCGACCGCCTCGCCCGTCCCTTCCGTCCCCTCCGACTCGTCCGCCTCGGCGGACTCGCGCGGCGCGCCCTCCACCGCACCCGTCCCCGGACCGACGTCCACCGCGCCCACCACCCCGACGACCCCCGGCAGGTGACGCAAGTGCCCCCCGAGCAACCACCGCGCCGCCGGGTCCCCGGCCCCGCGCGCTCCGGGAGCGGCGCCCGCCCCCGGCCCGAATCGCGTTCCCCGCGGCGTCCAGCGCCCCGCCCCTCCGGACGCCCGCGCCGCCCCGACCCGGGCCGTCCGCGCTCCGAGGCCGCCCCCCGCGCCCCGCACCGCATCCGGCTCAGCAGCCACCGCCCCCGGCTGCGCCTGGTCAGCCTCGGACTGACCCTCGTCATGCTGGTCTTCGTCGTCCGGCTGCTCCAGGTCCAGGCCGTCGACGCGAGCGCGTACACCGCCAAGGCCGAGAAGAACCGCTTCACGAGCGTCACGCTGGCCGCCGAGCGCGGTGAGATCACCGACCGCGCTGGTGTCGCCCTCGCCACCAGCGTCGACGCGCACGACATCACGGCCGACCCCAAGATGTTCACCCCCGAGGACAGCAACGTCCCCGACGCCCCCGAGCAGGCCGCCGCCCTCCTCGCGCCGATCCTCGACAAGGAGCCCGAGACGCTCGCCAAGCAGCTCTCGGCCCCCAAGTCCCGCTTCACGGTGCTCGCCCACCGCAAGACCCCCCAGGTCTGGAACCAGATCAGCGACCTCAAGGCCGTTCTCGCCGAGAAGGCCGAGAAGGCGCGCTCGGCCAAGGGCGGCAAGGGCGGTGAGGCACCGGCCAGCGTCCTCGCCGGAGTCTTCCAGGAGCCCAGCAGCAAGCGCGTGTACCCCAACGGGGACCTGGCGGCCGGGATACTGGGCTACGTCAACGCCGCCGGCCACGGAGGCGGCGGCGTGGAGTCCATGCTCGACAAGAAGCTGTCCGGCCAGGACGGCGAGATCACCTACGCGCACTCCGGCGGCCGTCGCGTCCCCACTGCGGACTCCCAGGAGACCCCGGCCGTCCCCGGCACCGACATCGAGCTCACCATCGACCGGGACATCCAGTGGGCCGCCCAGCGGGCCATCACCGACCAGGTCGAGGAGTCGCAGGCCGACCGCGGGTACGTGATAGTGCAGAACACCCGGACCGGCGAGGTGCTGGCCATGGCCAACGCCCCCGGCTTCGACCCCAACGACCTGTCGCAGGCCGACAGCGCCCGGATGGGCAACGCCGCGCTCCAGGACGCGTTCGAACCCGGCTCCACCAGCAAGGTCATGTCCATGGCGGCCGTCCTCGAGGAGAAGGCCGCCATCGCCGGCACCCATGTCACCGTGCCCAACCGGCTGCACCGCGGCGACCGCCTCTTCAAGGACGACATCGACCACCCCACGTGGTATCTGACGCTCAACGGCGTCCTCGCCAAGTCGAGCAACATCGGCACCATCCTGGCGACCGGACAGCTGGGCAGGACCCAGCCCGAGGCCAACCAGGTCCTCCACTCCTACCTGCGTAAATTCGGCATCGGCAGCCCCACGGGCCTCGACTATCCCGGTGAGACCCAGGGCATCCTGGCCGACCCGAAGGACTGGTCGACCTCGCAGCAGTACACGATCCCCTTCGGCCAGGGACTGTCGATCAACGCCATGCAGGCGGCCTCGGTCTACTCGACCATCGCCAACGGAGGCGTACGGATCGAGCCCACCCTCGTCCGCGGCACCCAGGGCCCCGACGGCCTCTTCACCCCCGCCGAAGCCCCCAAGAAGACCCGCGTCGTCAGCGAGAAGACAGCGAAGACGCTGGCCACCATGCTGGAATCCGTCGTCGGCGACGAGGCGGGCACCGGCACCAAGGCCCGTATCCCCGGCTACCGCGTCGCGGGCAAGACGGGAACGGCCAACCGCGTCGATCCCGAGACCGGGCGCTACAAGGGCTACACGGCGTCCTTCGCGGGCTTCGCGCCCGCCGACGACCCGCAGATCACCGTCTACTGCGCCATCCAGAACCCGACCAGCGGCAGCTACTTCGGCGGCCAGATCTGCGGCCCCATCTACAAGGAGGTCATGGAGTTCGCTCTCAAGAGCCTCCAGATCCCACCGACCGGCCGGACATCGGATCCGCTGCCGGTCGAGTTCAAGCCCGGCGAGTGACCCAGGGAACACCCCAGTGACAACGATCACCCCCGACCCGGGGAACCAAGACGACCCGTCCGTCACCCCACCGGACGGCTCCGGCACCCGGCGGCCCTCACTTGGCCCGGTGCCCGGTGAGCCCGGTACGCTCACCGCCGTGCCCCACGCAGATAACCACCGAACCGCCACAAAGGACGCGCCCGTGAACCACCCCGGAGCGCCCCGCCCGGACCATGTCCGGCCGATCTCACTCGTGGACCTCGCCGCCAAGCTGGGGGCCGAGCCCCCGGCGGACGGGGCGGCGACAGGCATCACCCACGACTCGCGCGCGGTACGCGAAGGGGACGTGTACGCCGCCCTGCCCGGTGCCCGCTTCCACGGCGCCGACTTCTCCGCCCAGGCGGCCGACCTCGGCGCCGCTGCGATCCTGACCGACCCCGCGGGCGCCGAACGCGCCGCCTCCACCGGCCTGCCGGTGCTGGTGACCCCCGACCCACGGGGCAGCATGGGTGAACTCGCCGCCGAGATCTACGGCCACCCGGGCGCCGGCCTGCTCCAGATCGGCATCACCGGCACGTCCGGCAAGACCACCACGGCGTACCTGGTCGAGGGCGGACTGCGCGGCGCCGGACACCACACCGGGCTCATCGGCACCGTCGAGATGCGCATCGGCGACGACCGCATCAAGTCCGAGCGCACCACCCCCGAGGCCACCGACCTCCAGGCGCTCCTCGCCGTCATGCGCGAGCGCGGTGTCGACTCCGTCGCGATGGAGGTTTCCAGCCACGCGCTGGTGCTCGGCCGGGTCGACGGCTGCGTCTTCGACATCGCCGTCTTCAACAACCTCAGCCCGGAGCACATGGAGTTCCACTCCGGCATGGAGGACTACTTCCAGGCGAAGGCACGGCTGTTCACGCCCGAGCGCAGCCGGGTCGGCGTCGTCAACTACGACGACGAGTACGGGCGCCGGCTGGTCGACGAGGCGGGCGTGCCCATCACCACCTTCTCCGCCGAGGGCCACCCCGACGCCGACTGGCATGCCGAGGACGTCGAGGTCGGCTCACGCGGCAGCACGTTCACCGTCGTCAGCCCCAAGGGCGAGCGGATCCGCGCGGAGGCACCCCTGCCCGGCCCCTTCAACGTGGCCAACACACTGGCCGCCGTCGTCACCCTCGCCGTGGCCGGAATCGACCCCCAGGTGGCCGCGGACGGCGTCGCACACGTGCCCGGCGTTCCCGGCCGGCTGGAGCGCGTCGACGTGGGCCAGCCCTACCTCGCGGTCGTCGACTACGCCCACAAGACGGACGCGGTCGAATCGGTCCTGCGCTCGCTGCGCAAGGTCACCCGGGGCAAGGTGCACGTCGTCCTGGGCTGCGGCGGCGACCGCGACCGGTCCAAGCGCCCCTCGATGGGCGCCGCCGCCGCCAGGCTCGCCGACACCGCCGTACTGACCTCGGACAACCCCCGCTCCGAGGACCCGCTCGCGATCCTCGCCGCGATGCTCGCGGGCGCCGCCGAGGTGCCCATCCACGAGCGCGGCGACGTCCTGGTCGACGCCGACCGGGCGGCGGCCATCGCGTCCGTCGTCTCCCGCGCGGGCGAGGGCGACACCGTCCTGATCGCCGGCAAGGGCCACGAACAGGGCCAGGACATCGCCGGGGTGGTACGCGCCTTCGACGACCGCGAGGTGCTGCGCGAGGCCATCGAGCGCTCCTGCCGCGGCAGGAGCGAGAGCGCCGACCGGGCATGACGTCCCCGCCCGCCACCCGGAGACCCCCGCCCCGCCCCTGTCCCTCACCCGCCCTCCAATTGCCGGACGGTCCCAGTGATCACCCTCTCCCTCGCCGAGATCGCCACCATCGTCGGCGGACAGCCGCACGACATACCGGATCCGGACGTCCTCGTCACCGGACCCGTCGTCATCGACTCCCGCCAGGTCGCGGACGGCAGTCTCTTCGCCGCCTTCGCCGGTGAGAACGTCGACGGCCACGACTACGCCCGCAAGGCCGTCGAGGCGGGCGCCGCCGCCGTCCTGGCCGTCCGCCCCGTCGGTGTCCCCGCCATCGTCGTCGAGGACGTCGTCCAGGCCCTCGGCGCCCTCTCCCGCGCCGTCGTGCGGCGCACCGGCGCCACGACCGTCGCGCTCACCGGATCCTCGGGCAAGACCAGCACCAAGGACCTCATCGCCCAGCTCCTGCGGCGGGCCGCCCCCACCGTCTGGCCCGACGGCAATCTCAACAACGAGATCGGCCTCCCCCTCACAGCCCTGCGCGTCGCCGACGACACCCGGTTCCTCGTTCTGGAGATGGGCGCGCGCTACATCGGTGACATCCGTTACCTCACCGGCCTCGTCCCCCCGAGGATCGGCCTCGTGCTGAACGTCGGCACCGCCCACATCGGCGAGTTCGGCGGCCGCGAGCAGATCGCCGAGGCCAAGGGCGAGTTGGTCGAGTCCCTGCCGTCCGCCGACGAGGGCGGCGTGGCCGTCCTGAACGCCGACGACCCCCTCGTACGCGCCATGGCCACCCGCACCAAGGCGCGCGTCCTGCTCTTCGGAGAGTCCGACGAAGCAGACGTACGGGCAGAGAACGTCCACGTCGACGCCCTCGGCAGACCCTCCTTCCGCCTTCGAACACCCACCGGGTGCAGCGAGCTGACGCTGCGGCTGTACGGTGAGCATCACGTGTCGAACGCGCTCGCCGCGACCGCCGTCGCCCATGAGTTGGGCATGTCCGTCGACGAGATCGCCCTGGCGCTCTCCGAGGCGGAGACCCTCTCCCGCTGGCGTATGGAGGTCACCGAGCGCGCGGACGGCGTGACGATCGTCAACGACGCCTACAACGCGAACCCCGACTCCATGAGGGCAGCGCTCCGCGCGCTGGTCGCCATGGGCGGTGCCGCCAGGGAAACCGGCGGACGCACGTGGGCGGTGCTCGGCCCGATGGCCGAACTCGGTGACGAGGCGCTCGCCGAGCACGACGCGGTCGGACGGCTCGCCGTCCGGCTCAACGTCAGCAAGCTCGTCGCAGTCGGGGGCAGGGAAGCGTCCTGGCTGCGACTGGGCGCCTACAACGAGGGTTCGTGGGGTGAGGAGTCGGTGCACGTGTCCGACGCGCAGGCGGCGGTCGATCTGTTGCGCAGTGAACTGCGTTCGGGAGACGTCGTGCTGGTGAAGGCTTCCAGGTCGGCCGGACTGGAGCGGGTCGCCCAGGCACTGCTCGAGAACGCAGTCGAGGGTGAGGTCTCCGGCCGATGAGGCAGATCCTCTTCGCGGGAGCCATCGGGCTCTTCCTGACCCTGATCGGTACGCCGCTGCTGATCAAGCTGCTGGCCCGCAAGGGTTACGGCCAGTTCATCCGGGACGACGGCCCCCGCAGCCACGGCAGCAAGAAGGGCACGCCCACCATGGGCGGCATCGCCTTCATCCTGGCCACGCTGATCGCCTACGCCCTGGCGAAGGTGATCACCGGCGAGGACCCGACGTTCTCCGGTGTGCTGGTCCTGTTCCTGATGGCGGGAATGGGCCTCGTCGGCTTCCTCGACGACTACATCAAGATCGTCAAGCAGCGTTCGCTGGGTCTGCGGGCCAAGGCGAAGATGGCCGGACAGCTGATCGTGGGTATCGCCTTCGCGGTGCTCTCGCTCCAGTTCGCCGACCTCCGCGGCAACACCCCGGCCTCCACCAAGCTGTCCTTCGTCACGGACTTCGGCTGGTCCATCGGACCGGTGCTCTTCGTGGTCTGGGCGCTGTTCATGATTCTCGCGATGTCCAACGGCGTGAACCTGACGGACGGTCTGGACGGACTGGCCACCGGCGCCTCGGTGATGGTCTTCGGCGCCTACACCTTCATCGGCCTCTGGCAGTTCCAGGAGTCCTGCGCCAACGCGCTGACCCTGACCAACCCCGACGCCTGTTTCGAGGTACGCGATCCGCTCGACCTCGCCGTCGTCGCCTCGGCCCTCATGGGCTCCTGCTTCGGCTTCCTGTGGTGGAACACCTCACCCGCCAAGATCTTCATGGGCGACACCGGCTCGCTCGCCCTGGGCGGCGCCCTCGCGGGCCTCGCCATCTGCTCCCGTACCGAACTCCTGATCGCCCTGCTCGGCGGCCTCTTCGCCCTCATCACCATGTCCGTGGTGATCCAGGTCGGTTCGTTCCGGCTGACCGGCAAGCGCGTCTTCAGGATGGCCCCGCTCCAGCACCACTTCGAACTCAAGGGGTGGTCCGAAGTCCTTGTCGTGGTCCGCTTCTGGATCATCCAGGGCATGTGCGTGATCGTCGGACTCGGACTCTTCTACGCGGGCTGGGCGGCCGACAAGTGAGCGACCGTCAGCCGGCCGGAACGCCGGCCGGAGCCTCGGCCGGCCTCCGGGCCCGGTGGCACGGCAAGCGGGTCACCGTCGCCGGTCTCGGGGTCTCCGGGATGCCGGCGGCCCGCACGCTGAAGGACCTGGGCGCCGTCGTCACGGTCGTCAACGACGGCGACGACGAGCGTGCCCGTACCCAGGCCGCCGAACTGACCGAGGTGGGCATCACCGTACGGCTCGGCGACGGCGCGACCCTCCCCGAGGGAACCGAACTCGTCGTCACCGCGCCCGGCTGGAAGCCCGACAAGCCGCTCTTCCTGGCCGCCGCCGAAGCCGGCGTACCCGTCTGGGGCGACGTCGAACTGGCCTGGCAGCTCAGGGGACCCGACGCCGCCCCCTGGCTCGCCGTCACCGGCACCAACGGCAAGACCACCACCGTCCGCATGCTCGCCGCGATCCTCAAGGCTGCGGGCCTCCGTACGGAGGCCGTCGGCAACATCGGCGTCTCGCTGCTCGACGCCGTCCTGCCCGACGAGAACGGCGAGGAGAAGTACGACGTCCTCGCCGTCGAACTCTCCAGCTACCAGCTGCACTGGGCGCCGAGCCTGCGCGCCCACTCGGCGGCCGTCCTCAACATCGCGCCCGACCATCTCGACTGGCACGGCTCCATGGAGGCGTACACCGCCGACAAGGGCCGTGTCTACGAGGGCAACACCGTCGCCTGCGTCTACAACGCCGCCGACAAGGTGACCGAGGACCTGGTGCGCGAGGCCGATGTCGAGGAGGGCTGCCGTGCGATCGGCTTCACCCTCGGCACCCCGGGCCCCTCCCAACTCGGCGTCGTGGAAGGCCTCCTGGTCGACCGCGCCTTCGTCGAGAACCGCACCGTACAGGCCCAGGAACTCGCCGAGATCGGGGACGTCAACCCGCCCGCCCCGCACAACATCGCCAACGCCCTCGCCGCGGCGGCCCTCGCCCGCGCCTACGGCGTCGCACCCGCCGCCGTACGCGACGGACTGCGCGCCTTCCGCCCGGACCCGCACCGTATCGAGCACGTCGCGGACGTCGCGGGTGTCAGCTACGTGGACGACTCCAAAGCCACCAACACCCATGCCGCCGAAGCCTCACTGGCGGCCTACGACCCGATCGTCTGGATCGCCGGCGGGCTCGCCAAGGGCGCGTCCTTCGACGAGCTGGTCGAGACGTCGGCGAAGCGGCTGCGCGGCGTGGTCCTCATCGGCCGCGACCGCGCGCTGATCGCCGAAGCCCTCGCGCGACACGCCCCTGAAGTCCCGGTCGTGGACCTCGAACAGACGGACACTGGGGCGATGTCGGCCGCGGTCCGTGCGGCGGCGCGCCTCGCGAAGACCGGGGACACCGTCCTGATGGCCCCGGCCTGTGCCTCGATGGACATGTTCGTCAACTACAACAAGCGGGGCGAGGCGTTCGCGGACGCGGTCCGCGCACTCGCCGCCGAGCACGCCTGACCGACCGGCCGACAGCCCTGCGAGCGCGAGCCGCGAGGGCCCCACCGGCCGGTCCGGTCGTGCCGCGCACGACTGGAGGGGACAGCGAAGATGCCGGCCGACGACACCACGGGTGGCCGCCCGCGCCCCGTGCGTCCTTCGGTACGCGGGCGGTTCCCCGCCGCCGTACCGCCCTTCGCCCTGCCGGGAGTGACCGCCGGCGCCGTCACGGGGGCCGCGCGCCCGCCCGCACCGCCCGGCCTCGCCCTGCGCGGCCGGGCCCCCGGAGCGGCCGTACGGCGGCCTCCCGCCGTCCGCGGCGGGTCCGCCGGACCCAGCGCCCGGGGGCCCCGCCCGCCGCGCGGCAACAGGGTGCGGCGGATGTACGAGCAGGCCCGCCGCGCCTGGGACCGGCCGCTCACCGCGTACTACCTGATCCTCGGCGCCAGCATGCTGCTCACCGTGCTCGGTCTGGTGATGGTCTACAGCGCCTCGATGATCAAGGCGCTGGAGCTCTCGCTGCCCGGCTCGTATTTCTTCCGCAAACAGTTCCTCGCGGCCGTCATCGGCGCCGGACTGATGCTGCTCGCCTCCCGGATGCCCGGCAAACTGCACCGCGCCCTCTCCTACCCGCTGCTCGTGGGCGCCGTCTTCCTGATGGTCCTCGTGCAGGTCCCGGGGATAGGGCACTCGGTCAACGGCAACCAGAACTGGATCTACATCGGCGGCCCCTTCCAGCTCCAGCCCAGTGAGTTCGGCAAGCTGGCGCTGATCCTGTGGGGCGCCGATCTGCTCGCCCGCAAACAGGACAAGCGGCTGCTGACCCAGTGGAAGCATCTCCTGGTGCCGCTCGTCCCGGTCGCCTTCATGCTGCTCGGTCTGATCATGCTCGGCGGCGACATGGGCACCGCGATCATCCTCACCGCGATCCTCTTCGGACTGCTGTGGCTCGCGGGGGCGCCCACCCGGCTCTTCGGCGGCGTGCTCGCCATCGCCTGCGCCCTCGGTCTCATTCTCATCAAGACCAGCCCCAACCGGATGTCCAGGCTCGCCTGCATCGGCGCCACGGACCCCGGCCCCGGCGACCAGTGCTGGCAGGCCGTGCACGGCATCTACGCGCTGGCCTCCGGCGGATGGTTCGGTTCCGGGCTCGGCGCGAGTGTGGAAAAATGGGGCCAACTCCCGGAACCTCACACGGACTTCATCTTCGCCATCACCGGGGAGGAACTGGGGCTGGCGGGGACGCTGTCGGTACTCGCCCTCTTCGCGGCTCTAGGCTATGCGGGTATCCGCGTGGCCGGACGCACGGAGGACCCCTTCGTGAGGTACGCGGCGGGAGGCGTGACCACGTGGATCACGGCGCAGGCCGTGGTCAACGTCGGCGCGGTGCTCGGTCTGCTGCCGATCGCCGGAGTCCCGCTCCCGCTGTTCTCCTACGGAGGTTCAGCCCTGCTGCCGACCATGTTCGCTGTCGGGCTGCTGATCGCGTTCGCGCGAGAGGATCCCGCCGCGAAAGCGGCCCTGGCCATGCGAAGGCCCGGCGTGAGATGGAAGACGATGAGACGGCGCGTCAAGAAGCGTCCGTCCGGAGAGCGGTGAATTTCGGTGCATGTCGTACTCGCCGGTGGGGGGACCGCCGGCCACATCGAGCCCGCGCTCGCCCTCGCGGACGCCCTGCGGAGGCAGGACCCCACCGTGGGGATCACGGCCCTCGGTACGGAGCGCGGACTCGAAACCAGGCTGGTACCCGAGCGGGGGTACGAACTGGCCCTCATCCCCGCCGTCCCGCTGCCGCGCAAGCCCACCCCTGAACTGATCACCGTCCCCGGCCGGCTCCGCGGCACCATCAAGGCCGCCGAGCAGATCCTGGAGCGCACGAAGGCGGACTGCGTCGTCGGCTTCGGCGGCTACGTCGCGCTGCCCGGCTATCTCGCCGCCAAGCGCCTGGGCGTGCCGATCGTCGTGCACGAGGCCAACGCCCGCCCCGGCCTGGCCAACAAGATCGGTTCGCGGTACGCGGCGGCCGTCGCCGTCTCCACCCCGGACAGCAAGCTGCGCGGCGCCCGCTACATCGGCATCCCGCTGCGCCGTACGATCGCCACCCTCGACCGGGCGCGGGTGCGTCCCGAGGCGCGCGCCGCCTTCGGGCTCGACCCCAACCTGCCCACGCTGCTGGTCTCCGGAGGCTCGCAGGGCGCCCGCAGGCTCAACGAGGTGGTCCAGCGGGCCGCGCCGCTCCTCCAGCGCTCCGGGATCCAGATCCTGCACGCGGTCGGACCGAAGAACGAAATGCCGCGCGTCGACAACATGCCGGGAATGCCGCCGTATATCCCGGTACCGTATGTGGACCGGATGGATCTCGCCTACGCCGCTGCGGACATGATGCTCTGCCGGGCCGGCGCGATGACCGTCGCCGAACTCTCCGCCGTCGGGCTCCCGGCCGCCTACGTACCGCTGCCCGTCGGCAACGGTGAACAGCGGCTCAACGCCCAGCCGGTGGTGAAGGCCGGCGGCGGACTGCTGGTCGACGACGCCGAACTGACGCCCGAATGGGTCCAGGGCAATGTGCTGCCGGTGCTGTCCGACCCGCACCGGCTGTACGAGATGTCCCGCGCGGCAGCCGAGTTCGGCCGCAGGGATGCGGACGAGCTGCTCGTCGGCATGGTGTACGAGGCGGTCGCAGCGCGCCGTCAGGCATAGGGAGGCAGGGGCAGTGGCCGGACCGACGACCGCCGAGCGTGATGCGGAACGCACCGAGTCGGAATCCGGCCGCCCCCGATCGGGGCGGCCCGGGCGCCGCCGATTCCGGCTTCTCGACCGCCGTTTTCTGCTTCTTCTTACTTCGTTGATCGTGCTCGGTGGCGGGGGAATCTGGCTGCTTTACGGCTCTGCCTGGCTGAGGGTCGAGCAGGTGAAGACTTCGGGGGTCGAGGTGCTGAAGCCCGCCGAGGTGGAAGCCGTCGCGGCAGTTCCGTTCGACACCCCCCTGATTTCCGCCGACACCGAAGCGATTGAGCGTCGACTTCGGCAGAAGCTGCCGCGTATCGACTCGGTGGATGTCGAACGGTCATGGCCGAACGGCATCGGTCTGAAAGTGACTGAGCGAAAGCCCGCGCTGGTTATCGAAAAGGGAGCAAAGTTCATCGAAGTGGACGCGAAGGGCGTTCGTTTCGCCACCGTCGACAAGGCCCCGAAGGGCGTACCCCTGCTGGAATTGACGGTGGATCAGTCCCCGAGTGTGCGACGCTTCACAGCCAGTCGTCTGATGTCCGAAGCGGTACGCGTCTGGGACGAACTCCCCGGCAAAGTCGCCGACGCCACCAGTGTGGTGAAGGTCCGTTCGTACGACTCGATCTCACTGGAGTTGACCGGCGGGCGCACCGTGATGTGGGGGAGCGGCGAGGATGGCGGCGCGAAGGCGCGGGCTCTCACCGCTCTCATGAAAGCAGTTCCCGACGCGGTGCACTTCGATGTGAGTGCGCCCACCGCCCCTTCCGTATCAGGGAGTTGACGCGCATATGTGCTGACCAGCACCCTGGTTGGTCAGCCCTGTGCGTGATCACATAGGGTGAAAAGAAAAACGGGAGGTTCGGCGTGTTCGTTGAACGTGCGCCACGTGTCGACTTAGTGTCCTGTTCGGAAGAGTCCAAGAAGCAGACACTCTGGTAACCCTAAACTTCAAGGTTAGGGTTCGGGTCGGCGTCCGGACCGTCCCATCGGCATCAGTCCCCGCCTCGCGACAACAGCGAAGCGGCGACACGTAACTCGAGGCGAGAGGCCTTCGACGTGGCAGCACCGCAGAACTACCTCGCAGTCATCAAGGTCATCGGTGTCGGCGGCGGTGGTGTCAATGCCATCAACCGAATGATCGAGGTCGGCCTCAAGGGCGTCGAGTTCATCGCGATCAACACCGACGCACAAGCCCTGTTGATGAGCGACGCCGACGTCAAGCTCGACGTCGGCCGTGAACTCACCCGTGGCCTCGGCGCCGGCGCGAACCCGGCAGTCGGCCGCAAGGCGGCCGAGGATCACCGCGAGGAGATCGAGGAGGTCCTCAAGGGGGCCGACATGGTCTTCGTCACCGCCGGTGAGGGCGGTGGAACCGGTACCGGCGGCGCCCCCGTCGTCGCCAACATCGCCCGCTCGCTCGGCGCCCTCACGATCGGCGTCGTCACCCGGCCCTTCACCTTCGAGGGCCGGCGGCGCGCGAACCAGGCGGAGGACGGCATCGCCGAGCTCCGTGAAGAGGTCGACACCCTCATCGTCATCCCCAACGACCGCCTGCTGTCCATCTCGGACCGTCAGGTGAGCGTTCTGGACGCGTTCAAGTCCGCGGACCAGGTGCTCCTCTCGGGTGTCCAGGGCATCACCGACCTCATCACCACGCCGGGTCTGATCAACCTCGACTTCGCCGACGTCAAGTCCGTGATGTCCGAGGCCGGATCGGCCCTCATGGGCATCGGCTCCGCACGTGGCGACGACCGCGCGGTGGCCGCCGCGGAGATGGCGATCTCCTCGCCGCTCCTCGAAGCGTCCATCGACGGCGCGCGCGGTGTGCTGCTCTCCATCTCCGGCGGTTCCGACCTCGGTCTCTTCGAGATCAACGAGGCCGCGCAACTGGTCAGTGAGGCCGCGCACCCCGAGGCCAACATCATCTTCGGCGCCGTCATCGACGACGCCCTCGGCGACGAGGTACGGGTCACCGTGATCGCGGCAGGCTTCGACGGCGGACAGCCGCCGACCCGCCGCGAGGCCGGCCTCACCTCGGCCAAGCGGGAGGAGCAGCCGTCCTACCGCTCCGCCGCCCAGGAGCCCGATTCGGGCCGCCCCGCCGGCGGGCTCGGCACGGTCCCCCGCGAGGAGGCGCCCGCCCCCGAGCCGGCCCCGGTGGCCAACGAGAAGTCCCTGCCGCCCATCTCGCCGCCGCACGTCCCGCCGGCCCGTCCGTACCAGGACACCCAGGCCGAAGAGCTGGATGTTCCGGACTTCTTGAAGTGATAGGCCAGCACAACGCGTTGAGCTCGGCCGGCGGCGCCCATTTCGCCTTCACCGACAGGTGGGGCGGGGTGAGCGCCGCTCCGTACGAGCAGCTCAACCTCGGCGGCGCGGTCGGCGACGATCCCGCCGCCGTACGCGCCAACCGGACCGCCGCCGCCGAGTCCCTCGGGATCGACGCGGCGCGGGTCGTGTGGATGAACCAGGTGCACGGCCGCGATGTCGCCGTCGTCGAAGGACCCTGGGAGCCGGCCGGGTCGGACGCGATCCCGGCGGTCGACGCCGTGGTCACCACGAGCCGGGGGCTCGCACTCGCCGTACTGACCGCGGACTGTGTCCCGGTCCTGCTGGCCGACCCGGTGGCGGGAATCGCGGCCGCCGCGCACGCCGGACGCCCGGGAATGGTCGCGGGAGTCGTCCCAGCCGCCGTCGATGCGATGATCGCGCGGGGCGCCGAGCCCTCCCGTATCACCGCCCGGACCGGACCCGCCGTCTGCGGACGCTGTTACGAGGTCCCCGAAGCCATGCGGGCCGAAGTCGCCGAAGCCGTACCGGAGTCCTGGGCCGAGACCAGCTGGGGCACCCCCGCCGTCGACGTCATCGCCGGGGTGCACGCCCAACTCGCCGCGCTCGGGATCGGGGACAGGCACCGCTCGGAGGTCTGCACCCTCGAATCGGCCGACCATTTCTCGTACCGCCGCGACCGCACCACCGGACGGCTCGCCGGTTATGTCTGGCTGGAGGCGTCATGACCGATCGCGGGGCCGAACTCGCCGAAAATCTTCACAAGGTGGAGAACCGTATCTCCTCCGCCTGCGCCGCGGCCGGGCGGAACCGGGACGAAGTAACCCTGATCGTCGTCACCAAGACCTACCCCGCGAGCGATGTCCGGCTCCTTCATGAACTGGGTGTGCGGCATGTCGCCGAGAACCGGGACCAGGACGCGGCGCCCAAGGCCGCCGCGTGCGCGGATCTGTCGCTGACATGGCACTTCGTGGGTCAGTTGCAGACCAACAAAGTCCGTTCCGTGGTCGGTTACGCCGACATCGTGCAGTCGGTCGACCGGCTCAGGCTCGTCTCGGCGCTGTCCGCCGCCGCGGTGCGCGCGGACCGTGAGATCGGCGCGCTGATCCAGGTCGCGCTCGACGCGGATTCGGGTGCGCGAGGCGAGCGGGGCGGCGTCGCGCCGGACGGAATCGGGGAGTTGGCGGCGGCCGTCGCCGAGGCTCCGGGACTGCGGCTGGACGGTCTCATGACCGTGGCACCACTCGCCGGACAGTATGCCGATCGTCAACAGGCCGCGTTCGAGCGGCTGCTGGAATTGTCATCCCTGCTGCGCTCGGACCATCCTGCTGCGAACATGGTGTCAGCAGGGATGAGTGCGGACCTCGAAGCAGCCGTTTCGGCCGGAGCGACACATGTGCGCGTCGGTACGGCGGTACTCGGAGTCCGCCCCCGGCTCGGGTAACGTCGCGAAGCAAGTCGGACCACAGCAGAAAATATGGTCATTTCCGCCGAAAGGTGGACGGGCCGCGTGGATCGAGGGCACTTGGTGACGAGGCCGATCCACCACAGAGCGGAGGACTCAGAGCATGGCCGGCGCGATGCGCAAGATGGCGGTCTACCTCGGCCTCGTGGAGGACGATGGGTACGACGGCCGGGGTTTCGACCCCGATGACGACTTCGAACCCGAGCCCGAACCCGAGCGTGAACACCGGCGCCACCAGCCGGTGCACCAGGTCGAACGGGACGAACCGGTACGAGTGGTGCAGCCACCTCCGCAGCGTGAACGGGAGCGTCAGCCGGTGCCGGTAGCGGCAGAAAGCGGACGTCCTGCCCGAATCGCCCCCGTGGCATCCATCACACCTGAACGCCCCAGCCTGGAGAAGAACGCACCAGTGATCATGCCCAAGGTCGTCTCCGAACGAGAGCCCTACCGCATCACCACATTGCACCCGCGGACCTACAACGAGGCCCGTACCATCGGGGAACACTTCCGGGAGGGGACCCCGGTGATCATGAATCTGACCGAGATGGACGACACCGATGCGAAGCGACTTGTCGACTTTGCCGCGGGACTTGTCTTCGGTCTCCATGGCAGCATTGAGCGAGTGACGCAGAAGGTGTTCCTGTTGTCGCCTGCTAACGTCGATGTCACGGCGGAGGACAAAGCCCGTATCGCAGAGGGCGGGTTCTTCAACCAGAGCTGAGATTCGACACCGGGAACGACCCGGCCACGAGGCCGGACCAGAGAGCCAGGGGAGAGGGAAGCGCGGGATGAGCGTTGCGCTACAGGTGGTCTACATCGCGCTGGTGTGCTTCCTCATCGTGCTGATCTTCCGGCTGGTCATGGATTACGTCTTCCAATTCGCCCGCTCATGGCAGCCCGGCAAGGCGATGGTGGTCGTTCTGGAGGCCACCTACACTGTCACCGATCCACCGCTCAAGCTTCTGCGGCGGTTCATCCCGCCGTTGCGTCTCGGGGGCGTGGCACTCGACCTGTCCTTCTTCGTTCTGATGATCATCGTGTACATCCTGATCTCGGTCGTCAGTGGCCTTGCGAGGGGCATGTGAACGATACGGTCTTGCCGACTGCCGACGACTACGTAGAGGTGAAGAAGAGATGCCGTTGACCCCCGAGGACGTGCGGAACAAGCAGTTCACGACCGTCCGCCTCCGAGAAGGCTACGACGAGGACGAGGTCGATGCCTTCCTAGACGAGGTCGAGGCCGAACTGACGCGCCTGCTTCGTGAGAACGAGGATCTGCGCGCCAAGCTCGCCGCCGCGACGCGTGCCGCCGCGCAGAACCAGCAGCAGCAACAGCAGCAGCAGGGGATGCGCAAGCCGCCGGAGCAGCAGGAGCGGCCCGGTGCGCCTGTCCCCGCCGCCATATCTGGACCGCCGGTACAGCAGCAGCAGCCCCCGCAGATGGGCCAGCCCCAACTGCCGGGTGGGCCCCCGCAGCTTCCCGCCGGCCCCGGCGGTCACGGCCCCGGCCCGGGTGGACACCCCGGTCACGGCCCCGGCCCGCAGGGTCAGCACGGTCCCGGTCCCATGCAGGGCGGCCCCATGCAGGGGCAGATGCAGGGCGGTCCGATGCAGGGCCAGATGCAAGGGCAGATGCAGGGCGGTCCCATGGGTGGACCGATGGGCGGACCCATGGGTCACGGCCCGGGGCCCGGTCAGGGCGGTCCCGGCGGCGACAGCGCCGCGCGTGTGCTCTCGCTCGCCCAGCAGACGGCCGACCAGGCGATCGCGGAGGCCCGTTCCGAGGCCAACAAGATCGTCGGCGAGGCGCGCAGCCGCGCCGAGGGTCTGGAGCGGGACGCCCGTGCGAAGGCGGACGCCCTTGAGCGGGACGCGCAGGAGAAGCACCGCGTGGCGATGGGCTCCCTGGAGTCCGCGCGCGCGACGCTGGAGCGCAAGGTCGAGGACCTGCGCGGCTTCGAGCGCGAGTACCGGACACGGCTGAAGTCCTACCTGGAGAGCCAGCTGCGGCAGTTGGAGACCCAGGCCGACGATTCGCTGGCCCCGCCGCGTACGCCTGCGGCGGCCTCGCTGCCGCCGTCGCCGTCCATGGCACCGGCCGGTGCGGGCGCGATGGGTCACACGATGGGTGGCAACCCGTCCATGGGCGGTGGGCACGGTCCCTCGTCGGGCGGACCGTCGTACGGGAACCAGCAGCAGATGTCCCCGGCGATGACGCAGCCGATGGCACCGGTACGGCCGCAGGCGCCGCAGCCCATGCAGCCGATGCAGCAGGCGCCGTCGCCGATGCGGGGATTCCTGATCGACGAGGACGACAACTGACGGGGGTTGGGCGCGGGATCCGCGCGCAGCCGTCGGCAGGCTGAAGGGCCGTGCCCGGGGTATGAACCCCGGGCACGGCCCTTTTCGCGTCCGCGCGACGCCGGGGCGCTGCGCGCGCTTTCCCCCACCCCGCCCCTTCCCGAAACCGGGGGCGGGGCCCCGGACCTCCCAGGGCCCTCGGCCCTGCGGGCCGGGCGGGCGGGTTCGCCGCTGCGCGGCGGGGAGTTCGGCCTCGCGGCCGGGTGCGGACCCGGGCCCTGCGGGCCGGGTTGGGTTGTTTGCCGCTGTGCGGCGGGGCGTTCGGCCTGGCGGGCCAGGGCGGGTTGTTTGCCGCTGCGCGGCGGGGTCTTGGACCCCGCTGTCCTTGGCCTTGCGGGCCGGGGCGGCGCGGTTTGCCGCTGCGCGGCGGCCAGCTTGGGCCCCGGGCCTCGGTAGCCATCCGCCCTGCGGGTCGGTTCGGCTCGGGCGTTGTTGTGCGGCGCGCCGACCCCCGGCCCGGCCCGCAGGGCCAAGGGGCCCTGGGGGGTCCGGGGGCCCCGCCCCCGGTTTCGGGAAGGGGCGGGGTTGGGGGAAAGCACCCCCCGGGGTCAGGCCTTGCGGAGGTGGAACGTGAGGGAGAGACCCTCGTCCGTGAACGGGGGGCCGAACGTCGCGTCCGGTGGTGCCGGGGTGAAGTCGAGCGCCAGGACCTCGTCCGAGATCAGCGACGCGTGCGTCGACAGCGCCGTCCGGGTCTCCTCCGTCGTCGTCGACCAGCGGACCGCGATACGGTCCGCGACATCCAGGCCGCTGTTCTTGCGCGCCTCCTGGATCAGCCGGATCGCGTCGCGCGCCAGGCCCGCCAGGCGGAGTTCCGGGGTGATCTCCAGGTCCAGCGCCACCGTCGCGCCCGAGTCGGACGCGACCGACCAGCCCTCGCGGGGCGTCTCCGTGATGATCACCTCGTCCGGTGCCAGCGAGACCGGTTCGCCGTCGACCGTGACCGACGCCGTCCCCTCACGCAGCGCCGCGGACAGCGCCGCCGCGTCCGCGTCCGCGACCGCCTTCGCCACCGCCTGGACGCCCTTGCCGAACCGCTTGCCCAGCGCCCGGAAGTTCGCCTTCGCCGTGGTGTCGACCAGCGAGCCGCCGACCTCCGAAAGCGCCGCCAGCGACGAGACGTTCAGCTCGTCGGTGATCTGCGCCCGCAGCTCGGCCGACAGCGTCTCGAAGCCCGCCGCCGCGACCAGCGCGCGGGACAGCGGCTGGCGCGTCTTCACGCCCGACTCCGCCCGCGTCGCGCGGCCCAGCTCCACCAGCCGCCGTACCAGCGCCATTTGGCGCGACAGCGCGGGGTCGACCGCCGACAGGTCCGCCTCCGGCCAGGACGACAGGTGCACCGATTCCGGTGCCCCGGGTGTGACCGATACGACGAGGTCCTGCCAGACCCGCTCGGTGATGAACGGGGTGAGCGGCGCCATCAGACGCGTCACCGTCTCGACCACCTCGTGCAGCGTGCGCAGCGCCGACTTGTCGCCCTGCCAGAAGCGGCGGCGTGAGCGGCGTACGTACCAGTTGGACAGGTCGTCGACGAACGCCGACAGCAGCTTGCCGACCCGCTGGGTGTCGTACGCGTCCATCGCCTTCGTGCTCTGGTCCACCAGCGCGTGCAGCTCGCTCAGCAGCCAGCGGTCCAGTACGGACCGCTCCGCCGGCGCCGGGTCGGCCGCGGACGGCGACCA
This sequence comes from Streptomyces sp. NBC_01716, assembly GCF_036248275.1. Taxonomy (NCBI): domain Bacteria; kingdom Bacillati; phylum Actinomycetota; class Actinomycetes; order Kitasatosporales; family Streptomycetaceae; genus Streptomyces; species Streptomyces sp. NBC_01716. The sequence continues at coordinate 6,652,290 of NZ_CP109181.1, forward strand.
GCCGGACGTGCGCGCGTACAGCGCCTGGAAGGCGACCGTGTTCCAGTACGTCAGCAGCGTCTTGCGGACGACCTCCTGGATCGTCGAGTCACCGACCCGCCGCGCCGCCCACGGCGACCCGCCCGCCGCCATGAACCAACGCACCGCGTCCGCCCCGTGCTTGTCCATCAGCGGGATCGGCTCCAGGGTGTTGCCCAGGTGCTTGGACATCTTCCGGCCGTCCTCGGCGAGGATGTGCCCGAGGCAGACCACGTTCTCGTAGCTCGACTTGTCGAAGACGAGGGTGCCCACGGCCATCAGCGTGTAGAACCAGCCGCGCGTCTGGTCGATGGCCTCCGAGATGAACTGCGCCGGGTACCTCTTCTCGAAGAGGTCCTTGTTCCGGTGCGGGTACCCCCACTGCGCGAACGGCATCGAACCGGAGTCGTACCAGGCGTCGATGACCTCGGGCACGCGCGTCGCGCTCTCCCCGCAGGTCGGGCAGGGGAACGTCACCGCGTCGATGAACGGGCGGTGCGGGTCGAGCGACGACTGGTCCTCGCCGCTCAGCTCGGTCAGTTCGGCGCGTGAGCCCACGCAGGTGAGGTGCCCCTCCTCGCACTGCCAGATGGGCAGCGGCGTGCCCCAGTACCGGTTGCGGGACAGGGACCAGTCGACGTTGTTGTCCAGCCAGTCGCCGTAGCGGCCGTGCTTGACCGAGTCCGGGAACCAGTTGGTCTTCTCGTTCTCCTCAAGGAGGCGGTCCTTGACGGCGGTTGTGCGGATGTACCAGGACGGCTGCGCGTAGTAGAGGAGGGCCGTGTGGCAGCGCCAGCAGTGCGGATAGCTGTGCTCGTACGGCACATGACGGAACAGCAGCCCGCGCGCGTCCAGGTCGGCGGTGAGCGCCTCGTCCGCCTTCTTGAAGAAGACGCCGCCGACGAGCGGTACCTCCGGCTCGAACGTGCCGTCGGGACGCACCGGGTTGACCACCGGCAGGCCGTACGCCTTGCAGACCACGAGGTCGTCCGCGCCGAACGCGGGGGACTGGTGGACCAGACCCGTACCGTCCTCGGTCGTCACGTACTCCGCGTTGACGACGTAGTGCGCCTCGGTGCCCTCGGGGAAGTCGATGAGCGAGAACGGACGCTCGTACGTCCACCGCTCCATCTCCCGGCCGGTGAACCGCTCGCCGGTCAGCTCCCAGCCCTCGTCGCCGAGCGCCTTCTCCACCAGCGGTTCGGCGACGACGAGCTTCTCGGTGCCGTTCGTCGCGACGACGTAGGTGACATCGGGGTGCGCGGCGACCGCGGTGTTGGACACCAGCGTCCAGGGCGTGGTCGTCCACACGAGCAGCGCCGCCTCGCCCGCGAGCGGGCCCGAGGTCAGCGGGAAGCGGACGAAGACGGACGGGTCGACGATCGTCTCGTAGCCCTGGGCGAGCTCGTGGTCCGACAGGCTCGTCTGGTCGCGCGGGCACCAGGGGGCGACGCGGTGGTCCTGGACGAGCAGCCCTTTGTTGAAGATCTCCTTCAGTGACCACCAGACGGACTCGATGTACTCCGGGTTCATCGTCTGGTACGCGTCGTCCAGATCGACCCAGTAACCCATGCGGGTCGTCAGCTCGGCGAAGGCGTCCGTGTGCCGGGTCACGGACTCGCGGCACTTGTCGTTGAACTCCGCGATGCCGTACTTCTCGATGTCCTGCTTGCCGGTGAAGCCCAGCTCCTTCTCGACGGCGATCTCCACGGGCAGGCCGTGACAGTCCCAGCCGGCCTTGCGCGCGACGTGGTAGCCGCGCATCGTACGGAAGCGCGGAAAGACGTCCTTGAAGACGCGGGCCTCGATGTGGTGCGCGCCGGGCATGCCGTTCGCCGTCGGCGGGCCTTCGTAGAAGACCCACTCGGGGCGGCCCTCGGACCGCTCCAGGCTCTTGTCGAAGACCTTGTTCTCGCGCCAGAAGGCGAGCACGGCGTGCTCCAGCGCGGGCAGGTCGACCTGGGCGGGCACCTGGCTGTACTGCGGTGGCGTCATGGACGAAACTCCTCCAACGGAACTGCGGCATCTCCGTCGGAGGGACGAGAGCCTGCGGCTCCCGCGGTACCACCCTCCTTGGCCCCGGGCGTGGCCGCCCTCGGCCCCCTCATTGGGGTCGCGCTGCCGGGTCTACGGCCCCGCGTACTGCCAGGGCTTTCTTCCGGCGGCTCCGGGGTGATGCTTCACTCCGCGCTCTGCCCCCGGGCTCGCACCGTCCCCGGGTCGCTCATGGCCGCTCTCGGAGCTACTCGTCCCCATCCACGCCTCTCGCTCGGGCCAGTGTAAGGCCCCGACGGTGACCCGAATGGTCCGGCGGGCCGAGTGGACTTCCCGGAGCGGCCCGTGCGGCGGATTACCCGGCGGGGAGCTGGGCACAACGGATGGAGGCTCGCCTTGTCACCGGCGGAGGCGGGTCCCACCGGCGGCGTGCCCCGTTGCCGCGTGGCTGGTGTCGATTTATCGTCCCAGCACGACTCGCGTGCAAGATCACAAAATGTGAAGGGGCCGCGGCCATGGTGGCGAAAAAGACCGCCGCGAAGAAGACAGCGGCCAAGAAAGCGGCTGTGAAGAAGTCAGCGGCCGACAAGGCGGCTGCCAAGAAGACGTCGGCGGCCGAGGCACCGGAGCGAGAGACACCGGCGACGCACGCACCGGACGCGGAGGAGACCGCCGCGTCCGAGCCGGAGCACCAGGCACCTGCGAAGAAGACCGTGGCCAGGAAGACGGCGCCTCCTAAGAAGGCCGCCGCCAAGAAGGCCGCGAAAGAGGCCGCGACCGCGGCCGAGGGGGCGGCCGAGGCCGCGGAACAGACGGGAGCCAAGACGGTGGCAGCGAAGAAGACAGCGGGCAAGGGATCGGCGGCCCCGGGCGCCACGGCGACCGCGGTGCCCCCGGTGCGCGGCACGACACTGGCCGGGGAACTCCCCGTACGGCCCGGCGAGGACCCGTGGACGGAGGAGGAGGTCGCCGAGGCGCGGACCGGTCTGGAGAGCGAGGCGGCCCGGCTGAACGCCGAGATCTCCTCGTCCGAGCAGGCGCTCGCCGGTCTGATGCGGGACTCCGGCGACGGCGCCGGGGACGACGACGCCGACACCGGCACGAAGAACATCACCCGCGAGCACGAGATGTCCCTCGCCGCGAACGCGCGCGAGATGGTGGAGCAGACGGAGCGGGCGCTGCTGCGCCTCGACGCCGGTACGTACGGCCTCTGCGAGGTCTGCGGCAAGCCGATCGGCAAGGCCAGGATGCAGGCGTTCCCGCGGGCCACGCTGTGTGTCGAGGACAAGCAGAAGCAGGAACGGCGCGGCTGAGGCCGTACGTGGGTGCCGTACCCTCGACCCTAATCGGGATCTAACTTGAGGGACTCACGTGGCAGAGGCGGAGCGCGTCATCGGTACGCCGGATCTTGACGACGAGGACGCGGCTCCCGCCGTTCCGGTCAGGGGAAAGCGCAAGATCGCCGCGCTCTTCTCCGTGGCACTGGTCGCCTATCTGCTCGACCTCGGCAGCAAGATGCTCGTGGTGGCGAGGCTGGAGCATCACGATCCGATCAATGTCGTCGGCGATCTGCTGAAGTTCGAGGCGGTGCGCAACGCGGGCGCGGCCTTCGGTATCGGCGAGGCGTACACCGTCTTCTTCACGTTCGTCGCGGCGGCCGTGATCGTGGTGATCGCGCGGCTGGCCCGCAAGCTCTACAGCGGGCCGTGGGCCGTGGCGCTCGGTCTGCTGCTCGGTGGGGCGCTCGGCAATCTCACCGACCGGATCTTCCGTGAGCCCGGAGTGTTCAAGGGCGCCGTGGTCGACTTCATCGCGCCGGCGAACTTCGCGGTGTTCAATCTCGCCGACTCCGCGATCGTGTGCGGCGGCTTCCTGATCGTGATCCTTTCCTTCCGCGGGCTCGACCCCGACGGGACCGTCCACCGCGACTGAGGCCGGGGCACTCCGGACCGGAACCGAGGCTCCGTCCCGGGGCCGGGGAGGCCGTCCGTGGGCGGCCGGGCCGTGCGGGCAAGGCATACTCGACGGGTGAGCACCGTTCCCGATATCCGCACCCTGCCCGTTCCCGACGGCCTCGAAGGTGAGCGCGTCGACGCCGCCATCGCCCGCATGTTCGGGTTTTCCCGTACGAAGGCGGCCGAGCTGGCCGCCGCCGGCAAGGTGCAGGTCGACGGCGCTGTGGTCGCCAAGTCCGAACGGGTCCGCGGCGGCGCCTGGCTGGAAGTCGAGATGCCCGCGCCGGCCGCCCCGGTGCGTGTGGTGGCCGAGCCGGTCGAGGGCATGGAGATCGTGTACGACGACGACGACATCGTCGTGGTCGTCAAGCCGGTCGGTGTGGCAGCGCACCCGAGTCCCGGCTGGACGGGTACGACCGTCATCGGCGGGCTCGCCGCGGCCGGCTACCGCGTCTCGACGTCCGGCGCCGCCGAGCGGCAGGGTGTCGTGCACCGGCTGGACGTCGGCACCTCCGGGCTGATGGCCGTGGCCAAGTCGGAGCGCGCGTACACCTCGCTCAAGGCGCAGTTCAAGGAGCGGACCGTCGACAAGCGCTACCACGCGTTGGTGCAGGGGCATCCGGACCCGATGAGCGGGACCATCGACGCCCCGATCGGGCGGCACCCGAACCACGACTACAAGTTCGCCGTGACCGCCGAGGGCAAGCCCTCCGTCACGCACTACGACCTGATCGAGGCCTTCCGGTCCGCCTCGCTGCTGGACATCAAGCTGGAGACGGGCCGCACGCACCAGATCCGGGTGCACATGGCGGCCCACCGCCACCCGTGCGTGGGCGACCTGACGTACGGGGCCGACCCGACGCTGGCCAAGCGGCTGGGGCTGACCCGGCAGTGGCTGCACGCGATGAGGCTGGGCTTCGAGCACCCGTCGGACGGCCGGTGGGTGGAGTTCGAGAGCACGTACCCGGACGATCTGCAGAACGCGCTGGACAAGGTCCGCGCCGAGAGCAACGTATGACCCTGGGGGACGCCACGGCCGCCGCTGGAGCCGCCGCGGGCATCGGCGGTCTGGCGTACGAGATCCGGTCCGCGGTCGGCGCGGCCGACCGCGAGGCGTGTTTCGCGGTCCGCAGACAGGTGTTCGTCGCGGAGCAACAGGTGCCCGGGGACCTGGAGTTCGACTCCCACGACGCTCTCGGCGCCGCCGCCGCGCATGTGCTCGCGGTGCGGGACGACGGGGTGCCGCTCGGCACGTCGAGGCTGCTGTACGGGCCGGAGGCGGCGGACCGGACCGACGGTGATCCCACGGTCGGCTCGCTCGGCCGGCTCGCGGTGGTGAAGGAGGCGCGGGGCCTGCGGGTCGGTGTCGCGCTGGTGAGGGCCGTGGAGGACCTGGCGCGCGAGCGCGGGCTGCTCGTGGTGGATCTGCACGCGCAGACGCGTGCGCTGGGGTTCTACGAGCGGCTGGGTTACGAGGCGTACGGCCCGGAGTACGAGTCCGTGGGGATCCCGCACCGTGGGATGCGCCGCGCGCTGTAGCGGGGGGTGCCGGGGCCCTGAGTGATCGTGGGCGCGGCCCGCGCGGCAATCGTTAGGAAACTTTCCCAACACTCTTGACGGTGATTGGAAACAACCTTAACTTTCACTCACTTGCTGTCATGCCTCTGACAGTCGATCTCCCGCACCGGACCCCACCCGAAGGGAGCACCACCCCATGTCCCAGCACCCCGTCCCCCACACCCGAGGACGGCGCGGCCGCAGAGCGCTCCTCGCCCTGTCCGCGCTCGGCATCATGACCGCCATGCTGTCCCCCATGAGAGCCGGCGCCGCCACCACGAGCACCGGCACCGCCCCCGCGTCCGCCGCGGGCGTGGCCTCACCCATCAGTGACAACGGCCAGCTCAAGGTCTGTGGCACCCGCCTCTGCAACAGCCAGGGCCAGGCCGTCCAGTTGCGCGGCATGAGCACGCACGGGACCCAGTGGTACTCCCAGTGCGTCACCGACGGCTCGCTCGACGTCCTCGCCAACGAGTGGCGGGCCGATGTGCTGCGCGTCTCCACGTACGTACAGGAGGGCGGCTACGAGTCCGACCCCCAGCGATTCACCTCCCTCGCCCAGAAGTTCGTGGACGGCGCGAACCAGCGCGGGATGTACGCGGTCATCGACTGGCACATGCTCAGCCCCGGCGACCCCAACTTCAACCTGGAGCGGGCGAAGACCTTCTTCACCGCGATGGCGAAGAAGTACAAGGACAGCCCCGGCGTCCTCTACGAGATCGCCAACGAGCCGTCCGACGTGAGCTGGGCGACCGTCAAGTCGTACGCCGAGAAGATCATTCCGGTTATCCGGGCGCAGGACCCCGACGCCGTCGTCCTCGTGGGCACGCGCGCCTGGTCCTCGTTCGGCGTCTCCGACGGCGCCGACGAGAAGGAGGTCGTGAACAACCCCGTCAACGCCTCCAACATCATGTACACGTTCCACTTCTACGCCGCGTCGCACCGGGACGAGTACCTGGCCGCGCTCGACCGGGCGTCGGACCGACTGCCCGTCTTCGTCACCGAGTTCGGCACCCAGAACTACGCGGGCGAGGGCGCCAACGACTTCGGCCAGTCGCAGCGCTTCCTCGACCTGATGAAGCGGAAGAACATCTCCTGGACCAACTGGAACTACTCCGACGACCACCGCTCCGGAGCCGTCTTCAAGGAAGGCTCCTGCAACGCCGGCAACTTCTCGGGCACCGGCGTGCTCAAGGAGGCCGGTGTCTGGATCCGCGACCGGATCCGCGAGTAGCGGCGACCGCGCGCGGGTGAAGCCCGCGCGCACCGCCGGAATGTCTCCTCGCGGCCCGGAAGCGGGCCGCGAGGAGCACCGCGTCGCCTCAGCCTCGCCGGCTTCGGAGTCCACGCGTGGCAGGGTTGAGAGGCCTTGATCGTCAGGGCTCACGACTCCGGAGGGCGCACCGTGGCCCAGTTGGCGCTGCTGCTCGTGCTGTTGCTGGGCGCCGTGGTGACGGTGCCGCTGGGGGAGCGGCTCAACCTGCCGTCGCCCGTGCTGATGACCATTTTCGGGATCGTCCTGGCGCTGCTGCCCTTCGTACCGAACGTCGACGTGCCGCCGGACCTCATCCTCCCGCTTCTGCTGCCGCCCCTGCTCTACGCGGCCGTACAGCGCACCTCCTGGCGGCAGTTCACCGCCAACGTGCGGCCGATCCTGCTGCTCGCCGTGGCGCTGGTCCTCGTCACCATGGCGACGGTGGCGAGCGTGGCCAACTCCGTCGTCCCCGGAGTGCCGATCGCCGCCGCGTTCGTCCTCGGCGCGCTCGTCGCGCCGCCCGACCCGGTCGCCGCGACCGCCGTCGCCGGCTCGCTCGGACTGCCCCGGCGGCTCGTCTCCATCCTGGAGGGCGAGGGGCTGTTCAACGACGTCACCGCGATCGTGCTCTACCACGTGGCCATCGGCGCGGTGGTCGGCGGCAGCTTCTCCTGGCCGGGGGCGGCCGGGACGCTCGTGCTCTCCGCCGTCGTCGCGATCGCCGTGGGAGTGGCGCTCGGGTGGCTCTCCAACAAGCTCATGGCGCTGCTCGGCGACGCGCCCCTCCAGGTCGGTCTCACCCTCCTGGTGCCGTTCGTCAGCTATGTCATCGCCGAGGAACTGCACGGCTCCGGTGTCCTCGCCGTCCTGACCACCGCCCTCTTCCTCGCCGAGCACTCCGCCGACGCCGACGACGTGATGGGACGGCTGGCCGGGAACACCTTCTGGGAGATCATCGACATCCTCGTCACCGGTATCGCCTTCGGCCTCGTCGGGCTCGAACTGCACCACGCCCTCGGCGCGGCCGAGGGCCACACGGGGCAGATGCTCGCCTGGTCGGGCGCCGTCGTCGGGGTCGTGGTCCTCGTACGGCTGGTGTGGCTGCTCCCGGCGGTGTGGGTCACCAAACGGCTGCACAAACTCCGGGACTACGACGAGGAGATCCCGGTCAGCTGGCGGGAGACCGTCGTCATGTGGTGGGCCGGGATGCGCGGGGTGGCCTCGGTCGCGCTGGCGCTGGCCATCCCGCTGGAGACCGACGACGGGTCACCCTTCCCCGGCCGCGACACGATCATCTTCATCGCCTTCGCCGTCATCATGACGACGCTCGTCTTCCAGGGACTCACCCTGCCGTGGCTGGTGAAGGTCCTCGGCGTACGCGCCGACACCGAGGCCGAACGCGGCTTCGAGCACGAGCTGGCCGTCCGCGCGGCCAAGGCGGCCAAGCGCCGCCTCAAGGAGATCGAGGAGGTCGAGGACCTGCCCGAGGAGCTGAGCGAGCGGCTGGCGCGCGGGGCGTACGACATCGGGGCGCGGATCAGCCCGGACGTGGTCGACGAGGAGCGGCGCGACTGGTTCGCCAAGCGCGGACAGCGGATCAGGACCACGCAGCGGATCCAGCGCGAGATGATGTCGGCGGCCCGGCACGAGGTCCTGGCGGCGCGCAGCGAACCCAACGCGAATCCGGAAGTGGTGGACCGGGTGCTCAGATATCTGGACGTACGCAGCCTGCGCTGAGCGCGGCGACCGGCGGTTCCGCGGGACCTGACGCGACCTGCCCGACCTGCCGAACCCGCCTGACCCGCCGTCAGCCCCGGCCCGCGCGGGGGTCCCCGTCGGCGTTCTCCGTCAGCGCCGGGTCGGGCTCGTGGTGCGGTCCGGCATCGCTCGCGGCGCCGTTCCTCCCCGGGGCCGGGAGCACCGCGGCCCGCGCGGTCGCGATCCGCGGCAGCGCGTACGGATGCTCCGCGACCAGCCATGCGATCAGCTGCTCCCGTACCGTGCAGCGCGCCGTCCAGATGTCGTCCGCGTCCTTCGCGGTGACGACGGCCCGCACCTCGATGGTGCTCGGGCTGGTGTCGGTGACGGCCAGACTCCAGTCCCGGCCGTCCCAGGCCGCGCAGTCCTGAAGGATCTCGTGCAGCTTCTCGCGCATCAGCTTCACCGGCGCGGAGTGGTCGAGCTGGAGGAAGACGGTGCCGGTCATCTGGACCCCGCCGCGCGACCAGTTCTCGAACGGCTTGCTCGTGAAGTACGACACCGGCATCGTGATCCGGCGCTCGTCCCAGGTGCGTACCGCGAGGAAGGTGAGCGTGACCTCCTCCACCACACCCCACTCGCCGTCCACCACGACGGTGTCGCCGAGCCGCACCATGTCGCCGAAGGCGATCTGGAATCCGGCGAAGAGATTGCCGAGCGTGGACTGCGCCGCGACGCCCGCGACGATGCCGATGATGCCGGCGGAGGCGAGCATCGACGTACCGATCGTCCGCATGCTCGGGAAGGTGAGCAGGATCGCGGCGACCGCCACCACGACGACCACCGCCGTCACGATCCGCATGATGAGCGTGACCTGCGTACGGACCCGGCGGACCTTTGCCAGGTCGCGGGCCGACGTCGCGTAGCGGGCGTACGTCGACTCCACGACGGCCGACACGATGCGCACGACCAGCCAGGCACCCGCACCGATCAGGACCAGCGTCAGTACGCGGCCGACACCGGTCTCGTGGTTATCGACGGCCGCCCAGCGCGTCTCGCCGTACGTGGCGAACAGCAGCACGGTGAGGACGACGACCTGGAGCGGCAGCCGGCAGCGCCGGAGCAGCCCCCACAGCGGGGTCTCGGCGTGCCGGGCGTCCGCGCGGCGCAGCATCAGGTCGACGGCCCAGCCGAGCAGCAGAGTCAGGACGACAGCACCACCCAGCACGGTCAACGGTCGCAGTACGTTCTCCATGGCTCCGGATTCGGACGAGGGGGCCCACCTGGCAGGATGGGCGGATGGACGTCGTTCTCTTTCATTCGGCCCACGGCCTGCGCCCGGCGGTGCACGCGGGAGCCGAACGGCTGCGCGCTGCCGGACACCACGTGCACGTGCCCGACCTCTTCGAGGGCCAAACCGTCGAGACGGTCGAGGAGAGCAGGGCACTCAAGGACAAGATCGGTTCCGACGAGCTGCTGAGGCGCGCCGTCCTCGCCGTGGCGCCCTACTCGGAACGCGGTCTGGTGTACGCGGGATTCTCCTTCGGCGGGTCCGTCGCGCAGACGCTCGCGCTGGGGGACTCGAAGGCCCGCGGGCTGCTGCTGATGCACGGCACGTCGGACATCGCCGCGAACGCGTCGGTGGACGACCTGCCCGTGCAGCTGCATGTCGCCGACCCGGACGTGGCCGAGCCGCACGACTGGCTGAACACCTGGTACCTGCGCATGCGGGAGATCGGGGCGGACGTGGAGATCTACCGGTACCCGGGCGTCGGGCACCTCTACACCGACCCGGACCTGCCGGACTACGACGAGCCGGCGGCGGAGCAGACCTGGCGTACGGGGCTGGCCTTCATCGAGTCGCTGGCTTAGCACGTGGAGTCGGTGTCTGCCCGTCAGCCGCGGGTGCAGCGGCCCGTGGTGCGCCCGCCGGGGGCCGGGCCGCACAGATACATGCTGTCGGTCGCCTCGTCGCTGATGTAGCGGCCCACACAGGCGCTGTTCGTGTCCAGACCGCGGGTGCGGCACCAGTTGACGGCGTGCTCGCCGCTGTTGAAGCCGGAGACGTAGAACATCCAGTAGCCCGGCTTCAGCGAGGCGTGTTCGTCGCTGTCCAGATAGCGCGCGTTGGCGATGCCCCTGCTGCGCAGGGCGGCGGCCTGTTTGTCGCGGGCGGCGGTGCCCGCGGACTTCTCGGTGGAGGCGAGCTGGGCGACCCAGTTGCCGGTCAGGTCGTCGCCGGACGGTTCGTCGTCGTCGCTGTCCTCGTCCCCCGTCTCGCTGTCGACCGTGGCGGAAGGCGTCGGCGAGGGCGACTTCACGTCGGGGCTCCGCGGGCTCGCCGACGCCCCGGGGGACTTCCCGTCGGACCGTGAGCCGGAATCGTCCTGGAGCGAGATGACCAGCGCGGTCGCCGCCACGAGCGCGACGGCCACGGCGACGGCGGCGACGACCATCGGCGTACGTCCGCTCCGTGCGGCGGCAGCCGGCCGGCGCCGCGTGGTGACCCCGTCGTCCGCCACGGGGTGCGAGCCGCCGGACCGGGTCAGCGCCACCCGGGGATCCGGGACCGGAGCCCGGGGCGGCGCGGGGGCGATGAGGGTCGGCAGCTCCCAGTGCGGTGTCACGCCCGCCTCGACCTGGGCCAGCATCCGATCCAGCTGGGCGGCGTCGGGCCGCGCGGCCGGGTCACGTACCAGCAGCGCGTTCAGTACGGGCGTGAGGGGCCCGGACCGTACGGGCGGCGGAACGGGCTCGTCCAGTACGGCGGCGAGCGTGGCCAGGGTCGTCGCACGGCGCAGCGGGCTGACGCCCTCCACACAGACGTACAGCGTCACCCCCAGCGACCACAGGTCGGAGGCGGGGTCGTCGCCGTGCCCGCGAATGCGCTCCGGGGCGAAGTACTCGGGCGAGCCGACCAGTTCGCCGGTCGCCGTGAGGGAGGTCGAGCCCTGGAGGGCCGCGATGCCGAAGTCGGTGAGCACCGCGCCGCCGTCCTCGCGCAGCATGACGTTCGCGGGCTTCACGTCGCGGTGCTGGATGCCGACCGCGTGGGCGGCCCGCAGTCCTGCCAGCACCTGGCGGCCGATCCTGGCGGCGTCCACGGGCGGCAGCGCGCCCCGCGCGACACGGTCCATGAGCGTGTCGCCGGGCAGCAGCTCCATCACGATCCACGGATGCGGCCCGACGTCCACGATGTGATGGATCGTCACCACATGCGGGTGGCTGATCCTCGCCAGCGCCCGTGCCTCGCGCAGCACCCGCTCACGCGGCACATGGGCGCTTTGGGGCGTGGCCGCCGTCATCGCGGGGTCGGGGGAGCGGACCTCCTTCAGCGCCACCTCGCGGTGGAGCACGGCGTCACGTGCCCGCCACACCGTGCCCATACCGCCGCTGCCGAGCCGTTCCAGCAGCTCGAACCGCCCGTCGATGATCCTGTTCTCGCTGCCCCCGGTCATGCGGGTCAGCGTACGGGCCACGGTGGGGTGGCCCGTACGCGGTTAGGCCTTGGGCCGGCTCCGGTGACCCGGTGCCGTCACGCGGCCAGGGCCTTGGTGATCGCCGCGGTGAAGTCCGGCGCCGTCAGCGGGGCGTTCTCGCTGCCCTCCGCGGTGACCGTCTTCCCGTCCATGCGGAGCGTCGGGGTGCCCTCGACGCCGCTGCTGTCGAACGTCGCCGACATCTTCATCGCCCAGGCGTCGAACGTGCCGCTCTCGACGTTCTTCTTGAACGCCGCGTTGCCCTTGAGGCCGTCGACCGAGTCGGCGATCTTCAGCAGGGAGCTGTCGTCGGCGAACTTGTCGTCGCTCTCACTGGGGTGGTTCTGCGCCGAGTAGAGCGCCGCCTTGTACGCCGAGAACGCCTCGGGGCTCACATCGAGCGCGGCGCCCAGCGCGGACAGCGCGTTCTTCGAGCCCTCGCCGTTGTCCGAGTTGTCGATGAACGTGGCGCCGACGTACTTGACCTTGTACTTGCCCGCGTCGACGTCCTTCTGGATCGTGGCGCCGACATGCTGCTCGAACGTCGCGCAGATCGGGCAGCGGGAGTCCTCGTACAGCTCCAGGGTCTTCTTCGCCTCGGGCTTGCCGATGACGACGGTCGTGCCGTTCGTGCCGGAGGTGTGCTTCGGCGCGGTGACGTTCGTCGCGTCCTTGGCCGCCTCCCACTGCGAGGGCTTGTTCGCCTGGACGACCCCGAAGCCGACACCGCCGGCGATCGCCAGGATCGCGACGGTGGATCCGGCGACGACGAGCTGGCGGCGGGCGCGGTCCTTCTTCGCCTGCCGCTCGCGCTGCTCGCGCAGCTTCTCGCGGGCGGCGGCCTTGTTGGCGTTGCTGTTGCGTGCGCTCATGACTGGTCTACTCCGTGTGGGGTCGAACGAGACGCGCGGGCGCGAAGAGACGCGCGCCGGCACGCGGGGGACGGACGGCGGCCGCAGACGGCTGCCGACGTGGTGCTCAGGCCGGGAGAAGGGCCGAGCGAGGTGGTCCCCGTCGTCCGACGGAGTGCGCGCACAGGCGCGTACGGGAGGTGTGCGGGCGGGTGGCGGGGCGCGGGAAGCGCCGTACCGTACGGCGGACCGTGCCGGCCACCGCGACGGCGACCAGCAGCGGCCGGAAGGCGAAACCGGCGAGCGCCCGGACCAGGCCCGCCAGGGCGGCCTCGCCCCGCCGCAGCCAGAGCGCGGCGAGCAGACCGATCGCGACATGGGTGGCGAGCAGCAGCCACGGGAGTGCGGGATCGGGGGAGCCCAGCAGGGTGGCCGCCGCGCTCTCGGGCGAGGCGACCGACGAGACGCCGGGCAGCGGGGAGCCGAAGCTGCCGCCGCACAGGACGTCGAGGCCGACGGAGCGCAGGGGGCCCTCGACGGGTCCGCCGGCGGCGCCGTAACAGACGTTCTGGCCGGTGGTGAAGATGGTGTCCGCGGCCAGTTCGAGCGGGACGAGCAGGGCCGCTATGCGCCAGAAACCCCGCTCGCGGCCCGCCAGGGCGTACGAGACGGGGAACACGACGGCGCACAGGACGGCGACGACGGACAGGGGCAGCGGGGCCCGCGACAGCAGGACATGGGAACCGGCGGACAGCGTCACGGCCAGTGCCGTGAACAATGCCGCCCGCAGCGCCCTGAGCCGTGCCGCCGATATGTCCATCGTCGCCGAGTGTGCCACGAGAACCTGTAAGGGGTCCCTAAGGTCGCCGTCGCCCCGGGCGGGGTCAGCCGCCGGCGAGCTGTCCGTTGCGGAAGAGGTCCACGAAGATCTGGTGGTCCGCGCGGGCCCGTGCCCCATAGCTGTGGGCGAACTCCACCAGCAGCTCGGAGAAGCCCTCCTCGTCCGCCGCGATCGCCGCGTCGATGGCCCGCTCCGTGTTGAACGGCACCAGCGAGTGGCCGCTCTCGTCGTCCGCCGCTCCGTGCATCGTCGCCGTCGCGCGGCCGAGGTCGGCGACGACGGCGGCGATCTCGGCCGGGTCGTCGATGTCCGACCAGTCGAGATCGACCGCGTACGGGGAGACCTCGGCGACCAGCTGGCCCGCGCCGTCCAGCTCTGTCCAGCCGAGCCACGGGTCGGCGTGCGCCTGGAGCGCGCGCTGGGAGATCACCGTGCGGTGGCCCTCGTGCTGGAAGTAGCCGCGCACCCGCTCGTCGGTGATGTGCCGCGAGACGGCGGGGGTCTGCGCCTGCTTGAGGTAGATCACGACGTCGTTCTCCAGGGCGTCGCTGTTGCCCTCCAGCAGGATGTTGTACGAGGGCAGGCCGGCCGAGCCGATGCCGACGCCGCGCCGCCCCACGACGTCCTTCACCCGGTAGGAGTCGGGGCGGGTCAGGCTGGACTCCGGCAGGGTCTCCAGATAGCCGTCGAAGGCCGCCAGGACCTTGTAGCGGGTGGCGGCGTCCAGCTCGATGGAGCCGCCGCCCGGGGCGAAGCGGCGCTCGAAGTCACGGATCTCGGTCATCGAGTCGAGCAGCGCGAAACGGGTCAGCGAGCGGGCGTCGCGGAGCGCGTCGAGCAGCGGTCCTGTCGCCGTGTCCAGGGTGAACGGCGGGACCTCGTCGTTCTTCGCGCCCGTGGCCAGCGCGTGGATCCGCTCGCGGTAGGCGGCGGCGTAGATCCGGACCAGCTCGCTGATCTGGTCGTCGCTGAGCGCCTTCGTGTAGCCGATCAGCGCGAGCGAGGCGGCCAGGCGCTTGAGGTCCCAGGTGAACGGTCCTACATAGGCCTCGTCGAAGTCGTTGACGTTGAAGATCAGCCGGCCGTTCGCGTCCATGTACGTGCCGAAGTTCTCGGCGTGCAGATCGCCGTGGATCCAGACCCGGCCGGTGCGCTCGTCCACGTACGGCCCGCCGTGCTGCTCCCGCTCCAGGTCGTTGTAGAACAGGGACGCCGTGCCTCGGTAGAAGGCGAAGGCGGAGGCGGCCATCTTGCGGAATTTGACCTGGAAGGCCGCCGGATCAGCGGCGAGCAGGGCACCGAAGGCGGTGCCGAACACGGAGAGGATCTCCTCCCCTCGCTGCTGGTCAGCGGCTTCGACCGGGCGCGGGACCGACATCGGTGGTGCCTCCTGGAACATGACGAACTGGGCGGATGAACTGACACGCCACCCGCCTCGGGCGACGGCGCCGTCAGTACTGGCAACGCACGAACGTACCGGTGCGTGCCCGTTCCGCGCCGGTCGACCCGGAGGTTCGTGACGCCCGGTCCGGACTCCTCGGGACATCGTCCGGACGCGCTTCGATTGTCAGTGGGCGGTCGTAGACTTCGGGGCTGTCCCCCCGGGGGGGCAGCCCGTCGCTCGTCCGCTCGTTCGCTGGAGGCCTCAGCCGTGACCAAGCCGCCGTTCACGCACCTGCATGTGCACACGCAGTACTCGTTGCTGGATGGTGCGGCGCGGTTGGGGGACATGTTCAAGGCGTGCAATGAGATGGGGATGTCTCATATCGCGATGACGGATCATGGGAATCTTCATGGTGCGTACGACTTCTTCCATCAGGCGAAGAAGGCGGGTGTGACGCCGATCATCGGTATTGAGGCGTATGTGGCGCCGGAGTCGCGGCGGAACAAGCGGAAGGTGCAGTGGGGGCAGCCGCATCAGAAGCGGGACGATGTCTCGGGTTCGGGTGGTTATACGCACAAGACGATCTGGGCGGCGAACAAGACCGGTCTCCATAATCTGTTCCGGTTGTCGTCGGACGCGTATGCGGAGGGGTGGCTGACGAAGTGGCCGCGGATGGACCGGGAGACGATCGCGAAGTGGTCGGAGGGGTTGATCGCTTCGACGGGGTGTCCGTCGGGTGAGTTGCAGACGCGGTTGCGGCTGGGGCAGTTCGATGAGGCGATGCAGGCGGCTTCGGACTATCAGGATATTTTCGGTAAGGACCGGTATTTCCTGGAGTTGATGGATCACGGGATCGAGATCGAGCGCCGGGTGCGGGACGGGTTGCTGGAGGTGGGGAAGAAGCTGGGGATTCCGCCGCTGGTGACGAATGACTCGCATTACACGTATGCGGGCGAGGCGACGGCGCATGATGCGCTGCTGTGTATTCAGACGGGTAAGAATCTGTCGGATCCGGACCGGTTCCGGTTCGACGGGACGGGTTATTACCTGAAGTCGACGGACGAGATGTATGCGGTCGACTCCTCGGACGCCTGGCAGGAGGGGTGTGCGAACACGCTTCTGGTGGCGCAGCAGATCGATACGGAAGGCTGGTTCCAGGAGCGGAACCTGATGCCCAAGTTCGACATCCCCGACGGCTTCACCGAAGTCACCTGGTTCCGTGAGGAGACCATGCGGGGAATGGCCCGGCGTTTCCCGAACGGCATCCCGGAAGACCGCCAGAAGCAGGTCGAGTACGAGATGGGCATCATCATCGAGATGGGGTTCCCGGGGTACTTCCTGGTTGTCGCCGACTTCATCATGTGGGCCAAGAACAACGGCATCGCCGTGGGCCCCGGCCGAGGCTCCGCCGCCGGCTCGATCGTCTCGTACGCGATGGGCATCACCGACCTCGACCCGATCGAACACGGTCTGATCTTCGAGCGGTTCCTCAATCCCGAGCGCATCTCCATGCCGGATGTCGACATCGACTTCGACGAGCGTCGGCGCGGTGAGGTCATCCGGTACGTCACCGAGAAATACGGCGCCGACAAGGTCGCCATGATCGGGACGTACGGAAAGATCAAGGCGAAGAACGCCATCAAGGACTCGGCGCGAGTGCTGGGTTATCCGTACGCGATGGGCGACCGGCTCACCAAGGCCATGCCGGCGGACGTCCTCGGCAAGGGCATCGACCTTTCCGGCATCACCGACCCCAAGCACCCGCGCTACAGCGAGGCGGGCGAGATCCGGGGGATGTACGAGAACGAGCCCGACGTCAAGAAGGTCATCGACACGGCGAAGGGTGTCGAGGGTCTGGTGCGGCAGATGGGGGTGCACGCGGCCGGCGTGATCATGTCCAGCGAGACGATCACCGACCATGTGCCGGTCTGGGTCAGGCACACCGACAACGTCACGATCACGCAGTGGGACTATCCGCAGTGCGAGTCGCTCGGCCTGCTGAAGATGGACTTCCTGGGTCTGCGAAATCTGACCATCATGGACGATGCCGTCAAGATGGTGAAGGCCAACAAGGGTATCGATCTGGAGCTTCTGTCCCTGCCGTTGGACGACCCCAGGACGTACGAACTGCTCTGCCGAGGTGACACGCTCGGCGTCTTCCAGTTCGACGGCGGTCCGATGCGCTCGCTGCTGCGGCTGATGAAGCCCGACAACTTCGAGGACATTTCCGCCGTGTCGGCCCTCTACCGGCCGGGCCCGATGGGCATGAACTCGCACACGAACTACGCGCTGCGCAAGAACGGGCAGCAGGAGATCACTCCGATCCACCCGGAGTTGGAGGAGCCTCTCAAGGAGGTCCTCGGCCTCACCTACGGCCTGATCGTGTATCAGGAGCAGGTGCAGAAGGCCGCGCAGATCATCGCGGGCTACTCGCTCGGCGAGGCGGACATCCTCCGCCGTGTGATGGGCAAGAAGAAGGCCGACGAACTGGCGAAGAATTTTGTCCTGTTCCAGGCCGGTGCCAAGAAGAACAACTTCTCGGACGAGGCCATCCAGTCGCTGTGGGACGTACTGGTCCCGTTCGCGGGATACGCGTTCAACAAGGCGCACTCGTCCGCGTACGGGCTCGTCACCTACTGGACCGCGTATCTCAAGGCGAATTACCCGGCCGAATACATGGCGGCCCTGCTGACCTCGGTGAAGGACGACAAGGACAAGTCGGCCGTCTATCTCAACGAGTGCCGGCGCATGGGCATCAAGGTGCTGCCGCCGAATGTCAACGAGTCGGTGGCGAACTTCGCCGCACAGGGCGACGACGTGATCCTCTTCGGACTGACGGCCGTCCGGAACGTCGGCACGAACGTCGTCGAATCGATCATCCGCTCGCGCAAGGCCAAGGGGAAGTACGCGACGTTCCCCGACTTCCTGGACAAGGTCGAGGCGGTCGTCTGCAACAAGCGCACCGTCGAATCGCTCATCAAGGCGGGCGCCTTCGACGAGATGGGCCACACCCGTAAGGGGCTCGTCGCGCACCACGAGCCGATGATCGACAACGTCGTACAGGTCAAGCGCAAGGAGGCGGAGGGGCAGTTCGACCTCTTCGGCGGTATGGGCGACGGCGACGACGCGTCCTCCGAGCCGGGCTTCGGGCTCGACGTGGAGTTCTCCGACGTGGAGTGGGACAAGTCGTATCTGCTCGCGCAGGAACGGGAAATGCTCGGCCTGTACGTCTCCGACCACCCCCTCTTCGGTATCGAGCACGTCCTGTCCGACAAGTCGGACGCGGCGATCTCGCAGCTCACCGGCGGCGAGCACGCCGATGGCGCGGTGGTCACCATCGGCGGCATCATCTCCGGCCTCCAGCGGAAGATGACCAAGCAGGGCAACGCGTGGGCGATCGCCACCGTCGAGGATCTGGCGGGCTCGATCGAGTGCATGTTCTTCCCCGCCACCTACCAGCTGGTCTCCACCCAACTGGTCGAGGACACCGTCGTCTTCGTCAAGGGACGTCTCGACAAGCGCGAGGACATCCCGCGTCTTGTCGCGATGGAGCTCCAGGTCCCCGACCTGTCGTCCAGCGGGACGAACGCGCCGGTCACGATCACCATCCCCACGGTGAAGCTCACGCCGCCCATGGTCAGCAGGCTGGGTGAGATCCTCAGCCACCACCGGGGCAACTCCGAGGTGCGGATCAAGCTCCAGGGCGCACGGAAGACGACGGTGCTGCGGCTCGACCGGCACCGGGTGCAGCCGGACCCGGCGCTCTTCGGCGACTTGAAGGTGCTGCTCGGGCCGTCCTGTCTGGCGGGGTAGCGGGCGCGGGGGAGCCGTAGCGGTACGCGTACGCGTGGAGGGGCACGCCCGGGAGACCGGGCGTGCCCCTCTTCAGTCAGGTGCCGCCGAAGTCAGATGTGGCTGACCTCGTCAGTCAGTCATGCGCGCAGTCACGCGTGAGTCCGGCGTCAGTTGTGGCCGAAGCGCTTCTGGCGGCCCTTGTGGGCCACATCGGACGGCGTGACCTGCGACTGTATCTGCTCGGCCTTGGCCTCCGAGGAGGACGAGGACTGCTCGGCGCCACGCTCGGTGGACGAGCGGTCCTGCTGCTGTTGTCTGCCGCGGTCACGGTTCTTGTTCTTGGCCATGGTGCTGCCTCCTGAAGGATGTTGGGGCCAGGGCCGCTGTCAGATTCACATACGCCGTGACTCACCGCATTTTGGATCATAGCTGTGCGTAACGGACATGGTTCGGCCGTCTCCGGGGGTAGCCGGGAGGGACACGCCACGCCGATGATCCAGTTCCGGCCGTTAACCCAGTTGCGGTCGGGCAGACTCGAAGGAAACCCGTAGCAACTTCCGATCCCGACGTTCCCGAAAGAGGGTGGAACACGTGGACCGCTGCGTCGTCCTGGTGGACGCCGGTTACCTGCTGGGCGCCGCCGCGAGCCTCCTGGCCGGAGAACCGGCCCGCTCACGCATCACCGTCGACCACGCCGCCCTCATCCAGGGGCTGCGCGAGCGCGCCGAGGCCGATACGGAGCAGCCGCTGCTCCGTATCTACTGGTTCGACGGCGCCCCCGACCGCGTGCCGCAGCCCGAACACCGACGGCTGCGCGTCATGTCACGTGTCACCGTCCGGCTCGGTGCGCTGACCCGCAGCGACGGGAGATGGGCGCAGAAGGGCGTCGACGCGGCGATGCACGCCGAGCTCACGGAGTTGGCCAGAAATCGCGCCTGCTCGGACGTGGTGCTGGTGACCGGCGACGGTGATCTGCTGCCCGGCCTGATGTCCGCGAAGGAGCACGGCGTCGCCGTGCACCTCTGGGCGGTGCAGGCGGCGGACGGCGACTACAACCAGTCCGAGGACCTCGTGGCCGAGGCCGACGAACGCCGGGTGCTCGACCGGGCCTGGATCACCAAGGCCGTACGCGCCAAGGACTTCGGCGGCGTCTGCGCGCCGCAGCCCGCGCCGCGTCCGGAGATCGCCGCGATCCTCTCCGCGCCGCTGCCCGAGTCGGCGCTCGCCGCCTCCGCCGAGCGGGCGGCCGAGGCGCAGGCCGCGTCCGCGCGCAACGGGACGGCGCCGGCGACGACGGAGCACGGGCCAGGTGCCGGGCCGGGGCGCGAGCACGGCCCCGGGACCGCGCAGTCGGCGCCCGCCGGTGGCAAGGGTGTCCCCACCCCGAAGGACCTGGCCGCCCTGCGCGCGCCCGGACCCCACGCCGCGCCCGCGCCCCCGCCGGGGAACGCGACGCTGCGCTGGTCGTCCGACCGGGGCTGGGTCGAGCGCACGGGCGGCGGGGGCCAGCTCGGGGAGCCGCCCGAGACCGCGTCACTGCCGACGCTGGCGCAGCTCACCAGCGCGGAGCAGCGCTGGGCGGACCGCGAGGAGGACATCACGACGGTCGGCGGCGATCCGTTCGAGGTGGGGCAGGTGTTCGCCAGGCGCTGGGTGGAGAGGCTGCCCGACGTGGGCCACGCGCAGAAGCTGTCCACGATGTATCCGCGGATCCCGCACCGTATCGACGGCGAGGTGCTGAGGTACGCGGCCCGCTTCGGACTGCTGGCACACAAGGACGACCAGATCGACGAGCACGACCGGTACGCGATCAGAGCGGGGTTCTGGCGCGAGATCGATGTGCGGGCGGCGGCGGAGCATCCGTCGGCGAAGGGTGCGGATCACTCGCCACCGAAGGGCGACGGAGCGGCGGAGTAGCGCCCGCACGCGGGCGCGGGACGGGTCACCGGGCGCCCCCGGGCGGATTACGGGCAGTTGGACCCCGTAGGCTCGTGTCTTGTGAGTACGGTGTGCGCGGTGCGGGAGCTGGTCAAGACGTACCCCGCCGCGCGCGCCAGGCGTGGCGCCCCGGCCACGCCCGAGGTGCGCGCCAACGACGGGATCTCCCTGGACGTGCGGCAGGGCGAGATCTTCGGACTGCTCGGTCCCAACGGTGCGGGCAAGTCCACCCTCGTACGTCAGCTCACCGGGCTGATGCGGCCGGACTCCGGCAGCGTCGACGTCCTCGGCCACGATCTTGTCGGCCATCCCGAACGCGCCTCGCGCCTCATCGGCTATCTCGGCCAGGAGTCCACCGCGCTCGACGAGTTGACGGTCGGGCTCGCGGCCGAGACCACGGGCCGGCTGCGGGGGCTCGGACTGAGCGAGGCGCGGGCCGAGCGGGACGCGGTGCTCGCGGAACTCGGCCTGACGGAGCTCGCGGGGCGTCCGCTGAAGAAGCTCTCCGGCGGTCAGCGGCGGATGGCCTGCTTCGCCGCGACGCTGGTGGGGGAGCGGCCGGTGCTCGTTCTGGACGAACCCACCACCGGTATGGACCCGGTCGCCAGGCGCGCGGTCTGGGCGGCGGTCGACCGCCGCCGGGCCGAACGCGGCGCGACGGTGCTGCTGGTCACCCACAACGTCATCGAGGCCGAG
Organism: Streptomyces sp. NBC_01716; assembly: GCF_036248275.1. Lineage (NCBI taxonomy): Bacteria > Bacillati > Actinomycetota > Actinomycetes > Kitasatosporales > Streptomycetaceae > Streptomyces > Streptomyces sp. NBC_01716. Next base: position 6,673,752 of record NZ_CP109181.1, read on the forward strand.
ACGGTCCTCGACCGGGTCGCCGTGCTGGACCGGGGCAAGGTCATCGCCTGCGACACCCCGTCCGGCCTCAAGGAACAGGTCGCGGGCGAGGTACGGCTCGAACTCGTCTGGCGCCAGCGCGCCCCGCTCGACGTCCCGGAGGTCGCCGCGCTGCGCGGTTCCGCGCAGGAGTCGGGCCGCCGCTGGGTGCTGCGGCTCGCCCCGGACGAGGCGCGCGCGGCGGTGGCGGCGGTGACGGGCGGCGAGGCGTTCGCGGCGCTGGACGACTTCACCCTGGCGACGCCCAGCCTGGAGGACGTCTACCTGGCCCTCGGCGGCCAGGTTCAAGGCCTGGTGAAGACATGACCGGGAAACACTCCAGATTTACGACTCCGAGACCCGCCCGCCTTGCCACCGGGGGGCGCGCCGCGGTTCGCACGCGGGCCGCGTTCGCTGGGGCGGGGGGTCCTGGGACAGCCCGCTGCGCGGACGGCAGGCCGCCGCGCGGGGCGACCGCCGTCGGATCGGGCCGTGCGGCGCTGCGCGCCTCGGAAGCGACCCGCTTCGCTTCGCTCAGCGCAACGGGCCGGCGCTGCGCGCCTCTCCTCCGGGCCACGCCCGGACGCCCCTCCGCTCCGCTCCGTCCCCACCGGCAGCTGATCCTCTCCGCTTCGCTCCGAGGCCTCCGAGGCAGGACCACCCAGGACGTGCCCGCCAGGCCCGCATCCGCAGTTCCCGCCGTTGCCGTCCACGCGGTCGCCGTCCACGCCGTCGCCGTCCACGCGACCGCCGCAGGCGGTCGGTGCGCCGAAGGCCGTAACGCCCTGGCCGCCCATTGCGTGGCCGTCGTCCACGCGCAGTGCGCCGAAGGCCGCCACGCCCCGGGCGCCCGAGGCGGAGCCGTCCTCCCCGCGACCGGCCGGAACTCGGCCGTTCCTACGGGGCGTTCGGGGCGTTCCGGGCGTATGGCACGCTGGGCGCGGGTGGCCGTGGGTGTCAGGTGCCGGGGTCGCATCCGTCCGTACGGACCGAACAGGAGCTGCGTCAGGTGAGCATCGTGCCCGCGGAGGCCGTCGGCGGGAAGCGCCGGACCGTCCCGGACCCCCGTGCCGCGAGCGACGGAGCCGGCCGGGGGCCGGCCGCGCTGGCGCCGCGTGCGCGGCTGCTGCCCTCGCTCGCCGCCGTGTACCGCGCGCAGCTGTCGCGGGCGCGGGTCGCCCGGATCCCGCTGCTTTTCGTCGCGACCTTCCAGTCCGTCGGGATCATGATCCTGATGCGCGGCGTCGTCGACGGCGGCGCCGAGGCGCGCGCCGTGGTCGCGGGGTCGAGCGTGCTCGTCGTGGCCTTCGTCGCGCTCAATCTGCTCGCCCAGTACTTCGGTCAGCTCCGGGCCACCGGCGGGCTCGACCACTACGCGACGCTGCCCGTGCCGCCCGCCGCCGTGGTGCTGGGCGCGGCCGGGGCGTACGCCTCGTTCACCGTCCCGGGCACCGCCGTGACCGCGGTGACCGGCAGTCTGCTCTTCGACCTGCCGCTCACCCACCTCTGGGTGCTGGTCGCGGTCATCCCGCTCTCCGGCGCCGCGCTGGCCGGGCTCGGGGCCGCGCTCGGGCTGCTGGCGCCCCGCCAGGAGCTCGCCACGCTGCTCGGGCAGCTCGGCATGTCCGCCGCGCTGCTGCTGGGTGTGCTGCCCGCCGACCGGCTGCCGGGGCCGATCGCGTACGCCCGGGATCTGCTGCCGTCCACGTACGGCGTGGAGGCCCTGGCCCGTACCTTCGACAGGCATCCCGACTGGCCCACCGTCGCGCTCGACCTCGCGGTCTGCGCGGCCGTCGGCGTCGTCTCGCTGGCCGTGGCGACGTGGGCGTACAGGCGTGCGGCAGTCCGATGAGGCACTGCCGGGCCATGCCTGGCACGATGGCGGGGTGACAGCTCCTCTGACGCCGCCCCACCAGCCCCCGAACGACGGCCCCTGGCAGCACGCCCAGGGCGCGGGGGCCACGGCCGCCCACCACACCGCCAAGGCGGCGGACGAGGCCGACACGAGGACCGAGCTGAAGCAGGCAGCCGTCGTGACGCTCGTCGTGGCTGTCTCCGGCGTGCTGCTCGGACTGCTCTGGCTCTGGCTGTCGCCCCGGGTGCCGCTGATCGCCGGTGAGTCGGCCGTGTTCCTGAAGGACACGGAGGGCGAGGAAGCTATCGGCGCGGACGGCACGTTCGTGCTGCTGGCCCTGGGATTCGGCCTGGTCAGCGCTGCCCTGGTCTTCCTCTTCCGACGGCGCGGCGGTGTCCCGCTCGTCGTGGGCCTGGCACTGGGCGGGCTGCTCGCCTCGGGGCTGGCCTGGCTGGTCGGCTGGGGTCTTGGCCCGGACGACGTGGTCACACAGGCACGGGCGGCCGGAGAGGGCGCGACGTTCGACGCGCCGCTGGAGCTGAACGCGCGGGGAGCGCTGCTGGCGTGGCCGGTGGCGGCGATGATCGTGCACCTGGCGCTGACGGCGCTGTTCGGCCCGCGCGACCCGGAGCCGGAGTGGGTGCCGTTCGGGGCGCCGTATCTGCCGGCCGACCGGGAGGACGGGCCGGAGACCGGACGCTGACCTCGCCCCGTCGAGCCGTCACGCCTTGGCGATCGGGGCCAGCGTCGCGGCCGTCAGGGACGTCAGGTCCGAGGGGGACAGTTCCACCTCCAGGCCGCGGCGGCCCGCCGAGACGCAGACCGTCGCGTGGGTCCCCGCCGACGCGTCGAGGACCGTACGGAGCCGCTTGCGCTGGCCCAGTGGCGAGATGCCGCCGCGTACGTAGCCCGTGGTGCGCTCCGCCGCCGCCGGGTCCGCCATCGTCGCCCGCTTGCCGCTTACCGCGGCGGCCAGCGCCTTGAGGTCCAGCGAGCCGGAGACCGGGACGACCGCCACGGTCAGTTCGCCGTCGACGTCGGCGACCAGCGTCTTGAACACCCGGTCCGCCGGGACCCCCAGAGCCGCCGCGGCCTCCTCGCCGTACGAGGGGGCCGCCGGGTCGTGTTCGTACGCGTGCAGGGTGAACTCGGCCTTCGCCGCCGTCAGCGCGACCGTCGCCGGGGTGCCGCCGGCGGCCTTCTTCGCTTGCTTCTTCGCCAAGGGATCTGTTCCTCGCGTCAGTTGAAGAGCCCACAGACCTGAGAAGAGCCCGCGGAGGTCAGTTGGGGCTCGTCGGGCCCCGGGTGAGGTCCACGGCCGGCAGCGACGGCAGATGCCGGATCACCGCGGTCTCGGCGCGCAGCAGCTTCAGTTCCTCCCGGAGCCGCGTCACGGTGTCCGGGGCCTGGAGCAGCCGCTGCTTCGCCGGGATGTCCAGGACGGCCGCCGCGGCCACCAGATACGAGACGACGGACGGCTCCTCGGGCAGGTCGTCGCCGGTCGACAGCGACCGCTCACGCGCTCCCGCCAGCCGTTTCTGGTAGCTGCGGAACGCCCGCAGGACGCCTTCGGCGAGTGCTCCCGCCCCCTCACCCGAGTCCTCTTCGACCGCCTCGACCTCGGCGGTCAGATACGGCCCGCCGGTGTCGACGGAGAGCAGCCGGACCCGGCTGGTGCCGGTGCCCAGCACCTCGAAGCTGCCGTCCTGGCGTTCGCGGATCGTGGTCGCGTCGGCGACGCAGCCCACCTGGTGGAAGGCCTTCAGCGGCTCGGCGCCGAAGCCCGCCGACGGCCCGCGCTCCGGCAGGGACGTGGGGTCGGGCATGCCCGACGCGGTCGGCGCGACCTCGTGCCCGTCGCGGATCGCGACCACGACGAAGCGTCGCGGTTCGGACTCGTCTGTCTTGAGCAGGTCGCGCATCATGGCGCGATACCGCTCCTCGAAGATGTTCAGGGGCATGACGAGGCCCGGGAACAACACCGCGTTCAGCGGGAAGAGAGGGAGATGTGCGGTGGTCACAACGCTCAAGCGTAATGGCCGCGCGGACGCCCTCGGTCTGTCCGGTTCCACAACGGCATCCCGGAGGCCACCTGGAGGCGTACGCCGTCGCGTGTCTCCAGGAAGTGACCCAGCGGATCGTCGGTCAGCGACGTCCACGGAAAGGACGTCGCGTACGGGCCGATCAGCCGGAACTGTTCCAGCGCCTCGTCCCATCGGCGCCGTCTGACCAGCACGTACGCCAGCAGGTTCCGTACCTCCGCCGGCCAGGAGTCGCCCACCGCGTACACGGACGAGAGCCGGATCGCCTCGTCGCAGGCCGCGTCTGTCCGGTCCGTCGTCATCGAGGTGAGGTCGTCGTCAAGCAGCCGGCTGAAGGCGGCCCGCATCGGAAGTGCCTTGACGAGCGACCCGGGCAGCGCGTCCGCGGCGGCCTGTTCGGCGAAGTCGAAGCACTCCTGGTGCGAGCCGTGCCACTGGGCGGAGAGGTACTGCAGGGCCGCGACATGGCAGCCGTAGTGGTGCGACGAGCGGCGTACCGCCTCGCCCCAGAGCGACTCGAAGGCCCGGTGGCCCGCGTGCGTGCCGCGCGCGTGGTCCAGGGCGATCCGCCACGGCACCGGGTCGCGCGGGTCGCCGTCGGCCGCCGCGCCGATCAGCGGGCCCATCTCCCGCAGGAGCTCGGCGCGGGCGGGGGACTCCCAGGCCTTGCGCACACCGAGTTCGGCCTTGACGACGAGCGCGTCCGGGTCGGCGGGCGAGGCGGCGAGCCAGTGGGCGAGCCATTCGTGGCGGTTGTGGGCGAAGGCGGCGAGCCGCATCACATAGCGGTCGCGGTCCTCCCACTCGGCGGATTCGCGCGTGGTCGCCAGCAGCTTCGCCGCGTGCTCGTACTCGCCGAGCGCGGCGGAGACGAGCGCCGGGGCGAGCCGCTCGTCGGGGGCGTCGAGCAGTACCGCATCGTCCGGCGGAAGCCCCTCGGCGAGCCGCGGGGTGTGCCGGAGCATGCGCGCGGTACTGATCAGGGCGCGAATCAATGACATGGTGCGGACCATTGAAAACCGCAGGTCGCAGAGGCGCCAGAGGGCATATGTGAAGCTTTGGTGGTGGGTGAAAGGTTGTCTCGGGCCAGGTCAAGGGAGAGTAAAGAAAGCCGTCCCGGCGCTGGGTCAGCCGCGGCGCAGGAGACGTGAGGCACCTGCTGCGACTGTTGTGGCGAGGATCCAGCCGAGCAGGATCATCGCCGCCGAGAGCCACTGCCAGCCGCCCTCCGGCCGCCAGTGCCCGTCCTGGCCCAGATCGATCACCGGCACCAGCAGATCCAGTACGTACAGGGCCGGATTCCACGCCGGATGCTCCTCGGACTTGATCGCCTCCGGGGCGTGCCGCGCGAAGACGAACGTGCCCGCCGCCCACAGCATGGCCATCCACAGCGCGGCCCGGCCGGGACGGTAGCCGTAGGCCACCGTCCAGTCCTGGATGAAGCCCCAGATCTTCCCCGCCACCGGCAGCGTCTCGCGCCGTCGGCGCTGCTTGGCCAGCAGCACCTCACGGGCGTCGGCGTCCTCGCCGCTGTTGCGCATCACCTGCGCAAGGCGTTCGTACGGCTCCGGCGAGTACTCCGGCGTCGCCGAGTCCAGCCACTCCAGCCGCCGGTTGAGCGGGAAATGGCCGGACGGCACCACGTTCTCGTAGACGAAACCGCCCATCGCGAGACCGCCGGGGCCCGGCCAGCTCGTGGAGAGATCCATCAGCGTGATGATCTTCGCGCCGTTCAGCACGACCCTGCCCTCCAGCGGGCGCTCGCACTGGAAGCGCAGCTCCGTCGCGGTGATCCGGCGCAGCGACAGCTCCTCGCCGGGCGACATCAGGAAACGGGCCTGGTGGAGGTCGATCGTGTCGCCGAACCGGCCGTCGTCGAGGCGCACCCCGCCGTAGCACTCGAAGCGCCGGATCTCGGTGCCCGGCGGCAACGACCCGCGGCCCGCGGTGTTGCCGGTGTAGACCGTGCCGTACGGCGGTGTGGAGTTGGCGTTGCCCGTCGCGATGCTCACGACCGCGCCCGTCAGATAGAGCGAGCGCTCGACGGTCAGCTGCGGCGCGTTGAGCGCGCGGCGCTCGCCCGCCGCGCGCAGCCGGCTGCCGCGCAGCATCAGCGAGCCCCCGACCTTCGAGCCGCGCAGGCTGAACTCCCCGTGCGTCTCTATCTGTTCGGCCTGAAGGTCCTGGCCGACCGACATCCCGTCGGCGGCTATCGACCGGCTGCTGCTGTCCGGCCGGACGGATATCTGGCTGATCAGCAGGTCCGTGCCGATCTGCGCGTCGGTGAGCCGGATACCGCGCGCGACCTGGCAGCGAGGCAGATGCAGATCGCCCTCGGTGCGCAGCCGGGCGGCCTCCAGGCGCGGGATCACACACCCCACCAGCCGCAGCGTGGTGAAGTGGCACTCAGGCAGCACCAGTTCACGCTCGAAGCGGCAGAACGTCAGCTCCACGTACGGCTCGACATTGCCGCCGGCCAGGTTCAGCGACCCGCTGATGTACGCCCCGCGCAGCTTGAGCGCGGCGACCCGCCCCGGGCGCGCCGAGGGACCGCTCAGCAGCAGCAGCGCGACCACGCGGGCGCGCACGCTGCGGTGCTCACCCCAGGGGCCGGCCGCGGCCGGATCGTTGAGCAGTGGACTCGGCACGCTCAGGTCGTAGGTACTGCCGTTCCGGAACGCCTGCCACATGCCGAGTTCTGTGGCCGAGAGCCAGTCCGGAGCTTCGTCGTCCTGCGGCTCGGACACTGCCGCGCCTCACTTCCCCGTTTGCCGTGCTGTGCGCCGTACCTCACGCTGTGGTCGTGTGACTCCCGCGCAGCCGTCGCCGGGCGGGGCTGCTGTGGTGAGGTCGTACGAACGTTCTTCCCTCTGAGTGACCGATCGAACGCCAATCGTTGACATTAGTAGCCGTGAGTGACATTCGGGGCTCATATCAGCCAGTGATACGGGCGGCCGTCGGCCGGATCAGGTCTGCGAGAATTGACCGCGTGATCTCACGAATCGATCTGCGCGGCGCCGCCCTCCCCGAGGGCGCCGCACTGCGCGACCTGCTGCCCCGTGCCGACTTCGACGTGGAAGCCGCCCTCTCGAAGGTGCGCCCCATCTGCGAGGACGTGCGCCATCGCGGCACCGCGGCGCTGATCGAGTACGCGGAGAAGTTCGACGGCGTCTCGCTGGAGCGCGTACGGGTCCCCGCCGAAGCCCTCACCCGGGCCCTGGCGGCCCTGGATCCCGCCGTACGGGCCGCGCTCGACGAGTCCATCAGGCGGGCCCGTATCGTCCACCGCGCCCAGCGGCGCGCGGCGCACACCACCCAGGTCGTGCCCGGCGGCAAGGTGACCGAGAAGTGGGTGCCGGTCTCCCGCGTCGGGCTGTACGCGCCCGGCGGACGCGCCGTCTACCCGTCGTCCGTGATCATGAACGTGGTCCCGGCGCAGGAAGCGGGCGTCGGCTCGATCGCCCTCGCCTCCCCTCCGCAGCAGGAGTTCGACGGCCTGCCGCACCCGACGATCCTGGCCGCCTGCGCCCTGCTGGGCGTCGACGAGGTGTACGCGGTCGGCGGCGCCCAGGCCGTCGCGATGTTCGCGTACGGGACGACCGGCCCCGACGGCTGCCCGCCCGCCGACATGGTCACCGGACCCGGCAACATCTGGGTCACCGCCGCCAAGCGCTACTTCGCGGGCCGTATCGGCATCGACACCGAGGCGGGCCCGACCGAGATCGCCGTCCTCGCCGACGGGACCGCCGACCCGGCGCACGTCGCCGCCGACCTGATCAGCCAGGCCGAGCACGACCCGCTCGCCGCCGCCGTCCTCGTCACCGACTCCGTCGAACTCGCCGACGCCGTCGAGAAGGAACTGGTGCCGCAGACCGCGGCCACCAAGCACGTCGAGGAGCGCATCGCGCCCGCCCTGGCGGGCAAGCAGTCCGCGATCGTGCTGGTCGACGGCGTCGAGGAGGGCCTGCGGGTCGTCGACGCGTACGGCGCCGAGCACCTGGAGGTGCAGACCGCCGACGCCGCCGATGTCGCCGCCCGGGTCCGCAACGCGGGTGCGATCTTCGTGGGGCCGTACGCCCCGGTCTCGCTCGGCGACTACTGCGCCGGCTCCAACCACGTACTGCCGACCGGCGGTTGTGCCTGTCACTCCTCCGGCCTGTCCGTCCAGTCCTTCCTGCGCGGCATCCACATCGTCGACTACACGCGGGACGCCCTCGCCGATGTCGCCCACCACGTGGTGACGCTCGCCGAGGCCGAGGACCTGCCCGCGCACGGCGCCGCCGTCAAGGCGCGTTTCGGCTGGAAACTGCCCTCGCGGCGGCCCACGGGGGAGGTGCCCGACGCGTGACGAACATCGACGACCTTCCCGTACGTGACGAACTGCGCGGCAAGTCCCCCTACGGGGCGCCCCAGTTGGACGTCCCCGTCCACCTCAACACCAATGAGAACCCGTACCCGCTGCCCGAACCGCTCGTCGAGCGGATCACCGAGCGGGTCCGGGAGGCCGCCCGCGGCCTCAACCGCTACCCCGACCGGGACGCGGTCGAACTGCGCACCGAGCTGGCCGCCTACCTCCGCCGCACCTCCGGCGACCTCCCGCTGACCGCCGCCAACGTATGGGCGGCCAACGGCTCCAACGAGGTCATCCAGCAGCTGCTCCAGACCTTCGGCGGCCCCGGCCGCACCGCGATCGGCTTCGAGCCCTCGTACTCGATGCACCACCTCATCGCGCGCGGCACCAGCACCGGCTGGATCTCCGGCCCTCGCAACGAGGACTTCACCATCGACGCCGACGCCGCCGCGCGGGCGATCGCCGAGCACCGCCCCGGCGTCGTCTTCATCACCACCCCCAACAACCCCACCGGCACCGCCGTCGACGCCGCGACCGTGGCCCGGCTGTACGACGCGGCGCAGGCGGCCGGTCCTTCGCTGGTCGTGGCCGACGAGGCGTACGTCGAATTCAGCCACCACCCCTCGCTCCTGCCGCTGCTCGCCGGCCGGCCGAACCTCGTCGTGTCCCGCACGATGTCCAAGGCCTTCGGCGCCGCCGGACTGCGCCTCGGCTATCTCGCCGCCGACCCCGCCGTGGTCGACGCCGTGCAGCTGGTGCGCCTGCCGTACCACCTGTCGGCCGTCACCCAGGCCACCGCGCTCGCCGCGCTGGAGCACACCGATACGCTGCTCGGATATGTCGAACGGCTCAAGACCGAGCGGGACCGGCTGGTCACCGAATTGCGGGCGATGGGCTTCGAGGTCACCGAATCGGACGCCAACTTCGTCCAGTTCGGCGTCTTCGACGACGCGCACCGGGCCTGGCGGACGATCCTCGACCAGGGCGTGCTGGTGCGCGACAACGGCGTCCCCGGCCGGCTGCGGGTCACGGCGGGCACCCCGTCCGAGAACGACGCGTTCCTCGACGCGGTACGTAAATTGACGAAGGAGCAGAGCGCATGAGCCGTATCGGCCGCGTGGAACGAACGACCAAGGAGACCTCGGTCGTTGTCGAGCTCGACCTCGACGGCACGGGCAAGGTCGAGGTGTCGACGGGCGTCGGCTTCTACGACCACATGCTCGACCAGCTCGGCAGGCACGGACTCTTCGACCTGACGGTCAAGACCGAGGGCGATCTGCACATCGACTCGCACCACACCATCGAGGACACCGCGCTCGCGCTCGGCGCCGCCTTCAAGCAGGCGCTCGGCGACAAGGTCGGCATCTACCGCTTCGGCAACTGCACCGTCCCGCTGGACGAATCGCTCGCCCAGGTCACCGTGGACCTCTCCGGCCGCCCCTATCTGGTGCACACCGAGCCGGAGGCCATGGCGCCGATGATCGGCAGTTACGACACGACGATGACCCGGCACATCCTGGAGTCGTTCGTGGCCCAGGCCCAGATCGCGCTGCACGTCCACGTCCCGTACGGGCGCAACGCGCACCACATCGTCGAGTGCCAGTTCAAGGCGCTGGCCCGCGCGCTGCGGTACGCGAGCGAACGCGACCCGCGCGCCGTCGGCATCCTCCCGTCCACGAAGGGCGCGCTGTAATTTCATGACCGGTCTCAACACCATCCTCATCGTCCTCGGCCTGTTCCTGGCCGGCGGCGTCTACTCCTTCGCCAAGCAGAAACAGCCCACCGGCGTCATCGTCCTGCTCGGCATCTGCTCCGCGCTCGCTCTCGTCGCCGGCATCCTCCGTATCCAGGGGCTCTGGGAATGACCAAGAACGTCGTCATCCTCGACTACGGCTTCGGCAACGTCCGTTCGGCCGAGCGCGCCGTGGCGCGTGCCGGGGCCGGCGTCGAGATCACCCGTGACTTCGACAAGGCCATGAACGCCGACGGGCTGATCGTGCCCGGCGTCGGCGCCTTCGCCGCCTGTATGGCCGGGCTCCGCGCGGCGCGCGGCGACTGGATCGTCGGCCGCCGGCTGGCCGGCGGGCGCCCCGTGCTCGGCATCTGCGTCGGCATGCAGATCCTCTTCGAGCGCGGCATCGAGCACGGCGTGGAGACCGAAGGGCTCGACGAGTGGCCGGGCACCGTCGGCCCGCTCCTCGCCCCGACCGTCCCCCACATGGGCTGGAACACCGTCGACGCGCCCGCGGACAGCCGGCTCTTCGCCGGGCTCGACGCCGACGAGCGCTACTACTTCGTGCACTCGTACGCCGTCCACGACTGGTCCCTCGAAGTCACCAACCCCAAGATCCGCGCCCCGAAGGTCACCTGGTCCCGGCACGGCGAGCCGTTCGTGGCCGCCGTGGAGAACGGGGCACTGTGGGCCACGCAGTTCCACCCCGAGAAGTCCGGCGACGCCGGAGCCCAGCTGCTGTCCAACTGGATCGGAACCTTCTGATGTCCGGCACACCCACCTCCCCCTCCGTACCGAGGCTCGAACTCCTCCCCGCCGTCGACGTGCGCGACGGCCAGGCCGTGCGGCTCGTGCACGGCGAGTCGGGCTCCGAGACCTCGTACGGCTCACCGCTGGAAGCCGCACTCGCCTGGCAGCGCGCGGGCGCCGAGTGGCTGCATCTCGTGGACCTCGACGCGGCGTTCGGCACGGGCGACAACAGGGACCTGGTCGCGGAGATCACCGGCGCCATGGACATCGAGGTCGAACTGTCCGGCGGTATCCGCGACGACGCCTCACTCACCGCCGCGCTCGCCACCGGCTGCACGCGCGTCAACCTCGGTACGGCGGCGCTGGAGACCCCCGAGTGGGCGGCCAAGGCCATCGCCGAGCACGGCGACAGGATCGCGATCGGCCTCGACGTACGCGGCACGACGCTGCGCGGACGCGGCTGGACCAGCGACGGCGGCGACCTGTGGGAGACGCTGGCCCGCTTCGACGAGGCGGGCTGCGCGCGCTACGTCGTCACCGACATCGCCAAGGACGGCACCCTCCAGGGGCCCAACCTGGAGCTGCTGAAGAGCGTGTGCGCGGCCACCGACCGGCCGGTCGTCGCCTCGGGCGGCGTCTCCTCGCTCGCCGATCTGCGCGCCATCGCCTCGCTGGTGCCCGCCGGGGTCGAGGGCGCGATCATCGGCAAGGCCCTGTACGCGAAGGCGTTCACGCTGGAAGAGGCGCTCGCGGAGGTGGCGCGATGAGCCCGGGGGGCGGCGTGCGCCGTATCGCATCGGGCGGCCCCTGGGAGGACGCCTACGGCTACTCCCGCGCCGTCGAACTGCCCGGCGGTCTCGTCCTCGTCTCCGGCTGCACCTCCGTGGTGGACGGGCGGATCGCCGAGGGCGGACCGTACGAACAGGCCGTCACCGCCTTCGGTGTCGCCGTCGAAGCCCTGCGGGACCTCGGCCTCGCCGCCGAGCACGTCGTGCGCACCCGGATGTATCTGACGCACGCCGGGGACGCGGACGACGTCGGGCGCGCCCACAAGGAGCTGTTCGGCGATGTACGGCCCGCCTCGTCGATGGTCGTCGTCGCCGGTCTCATCGACCCGAGCCTGGTGGTCGAGGTCGAGCTGGAAGCCTTCCGCGCGCCGGCGGGAGGCCCGGCATGAGCCTCGCCGTACGAGTCATCCCCTGCCTGGACGTGGACAACGGCCGGGTCGTCAAGGGCGTCAACTTCCAGAATCTGCGCGACGCGGGTGACCCCGTGGAGATGGCGCGGCTGTACGACGCCGAGGGCGCCGACGAGCTGACCTTCCTCGACATCACCGCCTCGTCGGGGGACCGCGAGACGACGTACGACGTGGTGCGCCGCACCGCCGAGCAGGTCTTCATCCCGCTCACGGTGGGCGGCGGGGTCCGTACCCCGGAGGACGTCGACAAGCTGCTGCGGGCGGGCGCCGACAAGGTCGGCGTCAACACGGCCGCCATCGCGCGCCCCGAGCTCCTGCGGGAGATCGCCGAGCGCTTCGGCCGCCAGGTGCTCGTCCTGTCGGTCGACGCGCGGCGTACGCCGGAGGGCACGTTCGAGGTCACCACGCACGGCGGGCGCCGGGGCACCGGCATCGACGCCGTGGAGTGGGCGCACCGCGCGGCCGAACTGGGCGCGGGCGAGATCCTGCTCAACTCGATGGACGCGGACGGCACGAAGGACGGGTACGACACGGAGATGATCGCGGCCGTACGCGCGCGGGTGACGGTCCCGGTCATCGCCTCGGGCGGCGCGGGCAGGCTCGCGCACTTCCCTCCTGCCGTCGACGCGGGCGCGGACGCCGTACTGGCCGCGTCCGTCTTCCACTTCGGCGATCTGCGGATCTCCCAGGTCAAGAAGGAACTGCGCGACACGGGCCACGCGGTGCGCTGAACACCCGCGAAACGCACGGGAGCCGCCCCGGAACGTCTGTTCCGGGGCGACTTCGCGTCATTACGGGGAGTCGACGAAGGGGACTGCCGCACGCTCTACGTCGCCCGCACCGCCACCGCTTCGCAGCTCGCCGAGCAGGTGAACGAGGCCGTCTCACTCATCAGTTACCACCTGCGCAAACTCGCCGACTACGGCCTGATCGAGGAGGCGCCGGCGCAGGGCAAGGACGGCCGCGAGCGCTGGTGGCGGCCCGCGTCCGAAGGGCTGAGCTTCCGTGACGAGGACTTCAGGGACGCGCCCGAGGCCGTCGCGACGCACGCGGCCGTGGGCCGGATGTCGTTCGAGCAGCGCTCGGAGCTCTACCGGAGCTTCCTCGACAGCCGGTCGGCCTGGGCACCGGATTGGCGTGGCGCCTCATTCAGCAGCGAGTACCTGGCGCGGCTCACCGCCGGGGAACTGGCCGAACTCGGCCGGGAGATGCACGCACTCGTCTGGCGGTACGAGGAGGCCGGCCGGGCCGCGGTGAAGGCCGGTGACACCGCCGAACTCCGTACGGAGGCGGCCCGGTTCGGGCCGGTCCGCGCGGTGACCCGCACCCCCGGCCGGCTGCGTGGCCGGCTCGGCTGGCTCCTGGTCGAGGTGGGCCTGCGCCTCGTACACAGTCCGCGGGCACACGCCGCGCGTACGGCCTGACGGAAGGTCCGCGGCCCTACATCCCGAGCTTCGCCCGCTGGACCTTGTCGACCGCTTCCTTGTCGCCCTCCACATCCACCCGGGCCGCGTCCTGCCGGCCGAAGACGAAGAGCAGCAGCTCGCCCGGCTCCCCGGTGACCGTCACGACCGGAGAGCCCCGGTGCGCCACCGCCGTCTGGCCGTCCGGGCGGCGCAGCACGAGGCCCACCGGCGACTTGCGGCCCATCATCCGGGCGCCCTTCTCCAGCCGCGCCCACAGGGTGTTCGAGAAGACCTTGTCGAGCTCGCGGGGCGCCCAGTCGGGCTGCGCCCGCCGCAGGTCCTCGGCGTGGACGTAGAACTCGACCGTGTTCGCCACCTCGTCGAGCTGCTTGATCCCGAAGGGCGACATCCGCGGCGGCCCCGTACGGATGAGCTGGATCAGCTCCTCGTACGGCTTCGCCACATACTCGCCCTGCACCCGCTCCAGCCGGTTCCTGAGCGGTCCGATGACCGTTCCGCCCGCCGCGTCCGGGCGGCGCTCACGCACCACCACATGGGCCGCGAGATCCCGGGCGGTCCAGCCGTCGCACAGGGTCGGGGCGTCGGGTCCCGCCGACTCCAACAGGTCGGCGAGCAGAAGTCGTTCACGCTTTGCATGGGTCGACATACGTGCCAGCGTACGACCGCCGCGCACCGTCCGCCCAGTGGACGCCCGGAGCCCGCGCCGCGACACGCGCGGCACAATGGGCCGTATGACCAGCACGACCGAGGGCCAAGGCCCCGCCAGTGGCCTCGACCCCGCCATCGCCGCCCGGCTCAAGCGCGGCGCCGACGGGCTGATTCCGGCCGTTGCCCAGCAGTACGACACCGGCGAGGTGCTGATGCTCGGCTGGATGGACGACGAGGCCCTGCACCGCACCCTCACCACCGGGCGTGCCACCTACTGGTCCCGCAGCCGCCGCGAGTACTGGGTCAAGGGCGACACGTCCGGCCACGTCCAGCACGTCAGGTCCGTGGCGCTCGACTGCGACGCCGACACGGTCCTCGTCAAGGTCGACCAGGTGGGCGCCGCCTGTCACACCGGCGACCGGACCTGCTTCGACGCCGACGTCCTCAGGCCATCGACGCCCACGACGGGCCCCGCCGCCGACTAGGCTCCGCTGCCATGGATCTCGACACCTTCCGCAAGCTGGCGGTCGACCGCCGTGTCATCCCGGTCGGCCGCAGGCTCCTCGCGGACGGCGACACCCCCGTCGGTCTCTACCGCAAGCTCGCCGCCGAACGCCCCGGGACATTCCTCCTCGAATCCGCCGAGAACGGCCGCTCCTGGTCGCGCTACTCGTTCGTCGGCGTCCGGTCCGCCGCCACCCTCACGGAACGCGACGGCCGGACCCACTGGCTCGGCACCCCGCCCGTCGGCGTTCCCGTCGACGGAGACCCCCTGGCCGCCCTGGGCGCCACCGTGGAGGCCCTGCACACCCCGCACGACCACGACGGTGACCGGCCGCCCTTCACCGGCGGCATGGTCGGCTACCTCGGCTTCGACGTCGTACGGCGGCTGGAGAAGAAGATCGGCGACCACGCGCGCGACGATCTGCGGCTGCCCGAGCTGACGATGCTGCTCACCTCCGACCTCGCTGTCCTGGACCACCGCTCCGGCACCGTCCTGCTCATCGCCAACGCGATCAACCACAACGACCTCGACACCGGCGTGGACGAGGCCTACGCGGACGCCGTCGAGCGGCTCGACGCCATGGAACGGGACCTGGCGCGCCCCGTGGACAGCCTCCCCACCGCGCTGCCGCCGTCCGAACTGCCCCCGTACACCGCGCTCTGGGGCGGCGAGGCCTACCAGGAGGCCGTGGACGACATCAAGGAGCGCATCAGGGCGGGCGAGGCCTTCCAGGTCGTGCCCTCGCAGCGGTTCGAGACCCCCTGCGAGGCGAGCGCCCTCGACGTCTACCGGGTACTGCGGGCCACCAACCCGAGCCCGTACATGTACCTCTTCCGCTTCGACGGCTTCGACGTCGTCGGCTCCAGCCCGGAGGCGCTGGTCAAGGTCGAGGACGGGCACGCGATGGTCCACCCCATCGCCGGCACCCGCCCGCGCGGCGCGACCCCGCAGGACGACCAGGCCCTCGCCGACGAACTGCTCGCCGACCCCAAGGAGCGCGCCGAGCACCTGATGCTGGTCGACCTCGGCCGCAACGACCTGGGGCGGGTCTGCGAACCCGGCAGCGTCGAGGTCGTCGACTTCATGTCCGTCGAGCGCTACTCGCATGTCATGCACATCGTCTCGACCGTCACCGGCCAGGTGGCCGAAGGCCGTACCGCCTTCGACGTGCTGACCGCCTGCTTCCCCGCCGGCACGCTCTCCGGCGCCCCTAAGCCGCGCGCCCTGCAGATCATCGACGAGCTGGAGCCCACGCGGCGCGGTCTGTACGGAGGCTGCGTCGGCTACCTCGACTTCGCCGGCGACTCCGACACCGCCATCGCCATCCGTACGGCCCTGCTCAGGGACGGCACCGCGTACGTCCAGGCCGGCGCCGGCGTCGTCGCCGACTCGGACCCCGTCGCCGAGGACACCGAGTGCCGCAACAAGGCCGCCGCGGTGCTGCGCGCGGTGCACACCGCGAACCGGCTGGGAGGGCCCGGCACGGGCCCGTCCGAGGCGGCGCGGGAGCGGTAGGGGATAGTGGGGCGGGTGAGTGCCGTACCGATTCCCCAGCCCCGCGCCGAGACGACGGCGGACGCCACGAGAAGGCGCGCCGGCCGAAGTCTCGGCATAGCCCTCCTCCTCGGCGCCGCCGGCTCCGCCGTGGTGCTGATCGCCTCCGGCCAGACCTGGGCCGACGGCATCGCCACCGTGGCGGGCGGCAGCGTGTCGCTCCACGTCGGCGGCCGTGACGTCACCGGTGTCCCCGCCGCGCTCGCCATCGCGGGCCTCGCCGCCCTCGTGGCCGTCTTCGCCGTCCGTACGGGCGGGCGGCTGCTGGTCTCCGCGCTGCTCGCCCTCAGCGGCGCGGGCGCGGCAGTCGCCGCGCTCGTCGGCGCCAACGACAGCTCGGCCCTCGACGACGAGGCCGCCCGTACGACCGGCGACACGGCCGCGACCGTCGACGGCCTCATCCACACCGCCTGGCCCTACGTGACGGCGGCCGGCGGCGTACTGATCCTCCTCGCCGGTCTGCTGGCCCTGCGATACGGATCACACTGGCCCACCATGTCGGGCCGCTACGAGCGCGACGGCACCCCGCGCGCCGCCCGCGTCCGAAGGCCGGCGGCCGGGCCCGCCAAGGCCACCGACCCCGACCGGCCCGAGGACATCTGGAAGGCCCTGGACCGGGGCGAGGACCCCACGGGCTGAAGAGGCGACCGCGGCCCGGACCCCCCGAGGGGGAACGCCGGGGGGTGCGGGACAATGAACGGTGAGCGTTCGGCCCGGCCGGCGCGCGACCCCAGCGCCACAGCAGCACACCAGCGCAGCACATCAGCAAACGAGGAGCGAATTCATGGCGGGCAGCAGCCACGGACACACCCCGGCCGCCTGGACCGGTGTCACCATCTCTGTCATCGGCTTCGGCATCGCAGGCGTCTTCATGGTGGCGGCCGACCCCCTCGGGTTCGTGGGCGGCCTCGCGGTCGTCCTCCTCGGCGGCATCGTCGGCCTCGCCATGCGGGCCGCCGGCCTCGGCGCGGTGAAGGAGTCCGAAGCGGCGAAGCAGGCCCGCGTGGAGGCCGCGCGGGCGTCCCTTGACCGTGCGGAGCGCGAGGCCGTGGCACGCGGTGAGGGCCACCCGACCGGTGAGCCGCAGGTCGCGCAGGCGGGCCCCGAGCCCGCGAAGCAGACCGCGTAACCAACCCCCGCGGCCTTACGGGAACGTACTCCGCACAGCGACACCAGGCGCAGCCCCGCCACCGCCGGGCTGCGCCTTCGTCGTACGGCGGACGCTCATCGGCGGCGCGCGTACGGGGTACGGCGCGGGGTCCGGCTGCGCTTTCCCGCCCGCACGGGGGACAATCACCCGGTGGACGCCATGCCTGCACCCGCCGCGCCGCCCCCGGCACCCGCTCCGGCGACCCGCGCCCGGCGGCTACTCGCCCCGCTCGGCACGCTCGCCGGCGTCGTCGCCGCCTTCACCTACGTCGGCCTGGTCGACCCCAACGAGAGTGGCCACTACCCCGTCTGCCCGCTGCTCAGCATGACCGGCCTCTACTGCCCCGGCTGCGGCGGTCTGCGCAGCGCGCACGCCGTCGCGCACGGCGACATCGCCGCCGCGTTCGGTTCCAACGCGCTCGCCGTCGTCGGCTACGCGATCTTCGCGGCGGTGTGGCTGGGCTGGCTGATTCTCGTCGCTCGCGGAACACGGCCCCGGGTCTCGGTGCCACCCTTCACGGGATGGGCCGTCGGCGCGGTCATCGTGGTTTTCACGGTGCTGCGAAACCTTCCTTTCGGCTCGTCGCTCGCCCCGTGAAGTGCCAGGTGGTGGGAGGGTGGACCGGTGGATGCGGGCCCTCGGCCCTCCTCCGGATACCATCGACATGGCTGATCCTCATCCATGGCTGAATCCGACACCGTTCCCGGAAGGGGGCCGCTCGCGTGAGTGTGCTCGACGAGATCATCGAAGGCGTACGCGCCGACCTCGCGGAGCGGCAGGCGCGCGTCAGCCTCGACGAGCTCAAGGAGCGCGCGGGCAAGGCGCGGCCTGCCAAGGACGGCGTCGCCGCACTGCGCGGCGAGGGCGTCACGGTCATCTGCGAGGTCAAGCGCTCCAGCCCCTCCAAGGGCGCGCTGGCCGCGATCGCCGACCCCGCCGGACTGGCCGCCGACTACGAGGCGGGCGGCGCCGCCGCCATCTCCGTACTGACCGAGCAGCGCCGCTTCGGCGGCTCGCTCGCCGACCTCGAAGCCGTACGGGCCAGGGTCGACATCCCCGTCCTGCGCAAGGACTTCATCGTCACGGCGTACCAGCTGTGGGAGGCGCGCGCGTACGGCGCCGACCTCGCCCTGCTGATCGTCGCCGCCCTGGAGCAGCCCGCGCTCGTCTCGCTCATCGAGCGCGCCGAGTCCATCGGGCTGACCCCGATCGTCGAGGTGCACGACGAGGACGAGGTCGAGCGCGCGGTCGACGCGGGGGCGCGGGTCATCGGGGTCAACGCGCGCGACCTGAAGACGCTGAAGGTGGACCGCGGCACGTTCGAGCGGCTCGCCCCCGAGATCCCGGACGGCATCGTCAAGATCGCCGAGTCCGGTGTGCGCGGACCGCACGACCTCATCGCCTACGCCAACACGGGCGCCGACTCGGTGCTCGTCGGCGAGTCCCTGGTCACCGGGCGCGACCCGAAGACGGCGGTGGCCGATCTGGTCGCCGCGGGCGCGCACCCGGCCCTGCGGCACGGGCGGAGCTGACCCCCGATGCCCATCCCCGCCTCCGGACGCCCGGCCGTCGTGCCCGTGCCCCACGCGCCGCTGGCGCGCGGGTGCCGGCCGCGCGGCTGCCGGGCCCCCGCGCGGCGGGTGCACGGGCGGCGGGTGCGGTACGTGATCGGTGACGAACCCGGTCAGGTCAACGGGATGCGATGGCCCCGGGCCGCGCTCCGGCGAGGCCCTTCCGACCGCGACCACTGAGCCCAGGCGGACACCCGCCGCGGCGACACACGCCCGGAAG
Organism: Streptomyces sp. NBC_01716; assembly: GCF_036248275.1. Classification (NCBI taxonomy): domain Bacteria; kingdom Bacillati; phylum Actinomycetota; class Actinomycetes; order Kitasatosporales; family Streptomycetaceae; genus Streptomyces; species Streptomyces sp. NBC_01716. The sequence continues at coordinate 6,692,773 of NZ_CP109181.1, forward strand.
ACCGGTCCACGACCCACGCCCCTCCCGGCCCACGCCGGTCACGGGGCGGCCTTGCCCATGGCGCCCACGGTGCACCCACCCGTCGCTCCGCCGCTCCATGAGGAGATCATCCGTGACGTCCGCTCCCACCACTTCTTCCGGTTCTTCCGGTTTCTTCATTCCCGACCCCGAGGGCCTGAGTCCGAACACCGACGGCTACTTCGGCGCGTACGGCGGCAAGTTCATCCCCGAAGCGCTCGTCGCCGCCGTGGACGAGGTCGCCGTCGAGTACGAGAAGGCCAAGGGCGACCCCGCCTTCGCCGACGAGCTCAACGACCTCATGGTCAACTACACCGGCCGCCCCAGCGCCCTCACCGAGGTCCCGCGGTTCGCCGAGGAGGCCGGCGGCGCCCGGGTCTTCCTCAAGCGGGAGGACCTGAACCACACCGGGTCCCACAAGATCAACAATGTGCTCGGCCAGGCGCTGCTCACCAGGCGCATGGGCAAGACCCGCGTCATCGCCGAGACCGGCGCCGGACAGCACGGCGTCGCCACCGCGACCGCCTGCGCGCTGTTCGGGCTCGAATGCACCATCTACATGGGCGAGATCGACACCGAGCGCCAGGCGCTGAACGTCGCCCGCATGCGGATGCTCGGCGCCGAGGTCGTACCGGTCAGGTCCGGCAGCCGCACCCTGAAGGACGCCATCAACGAGGCGTTCCGCGACTGGGTCGCCAACGTGGACCGTACGCACTACCTCTTCGGCACCGTCGCCGGACCGCACCCCTTCCCCGCGATGGTGCGGGACTTCCACCGCGTCATCGGCGTCGAGGCGCGCCGCCAGATCCTTCAGCGGGCGGGCCGGCTGCCCGACGCCGCCGTCGCCTGTGTGGGAGGCGGGTCCAACGCGATCGGTCTCTTCCACGCGTTCCTCGCCGACGACGACGTACGGCTGGTGGGCTGCGAGCCGGCCGGTCACGGCATCGCGAGCGGCGAACACGCGGCCACGCTGAGCGCGGGCGAGCCCGGCATCCTGCACGGTTCGCGGTCCTACGTCCTCCAGGACGAGGAGGGCCAGATCACCGAGCCGTACTCGATCTCGGCCGGACTCGACTACCCGGGCATCGGCCCCGAGCACGCGTACCTCAAGGACAGCGGGCGCGGCGAGTACCGCGCCGTGACCGACGACGACGCGATGAAGGCCCTGCTGCTGCTCTCCCGCACCGAGGGCATCATTCCGGCCATCGAGAGCGCGCACGCGCTCGCCGGGGCGCTGGAGGTCGGCCGTGAGCTGGGGAAGGACGGCCTGATCGTCGTCAACCTCTCCGGGCGCGGCGACAAGGACATGGACACCGCCGCCCGCTACTTCGGGCTGTACGACGAGGAGAGCGCCAAGTGAGCGGGAACATCCAGCTGTTGAGCGACACCCTCGCGGCGGCGCGGAGCGAGGGGCGCGCCGCGCTCATCGCCTATCTGCCGGCCGGATTCCCGACGGTGGACGGCGGCATCGACGCCGTGAAGGCCGTCCTCGACGGCGGCGCCGACGTCGTCGAGATCGGGCTGCCGCACAGCGACCCGGTGCTCGACGGCCCCGTCATCCAGACCGCCGACGACATCGCCCTCAAGGGCGGCGTGAAGATCGCGGACGTGATGCGTACGGTCCGCGAGGCGTACGAGGCCACCGGGAAGCCCGTGCTGGTCATGACGTACTGGAACCCGATCGACCGGTACGGCATCGAGCGCTTCACCACCGAGCTGGCCGAGGCGGGCGGCGCCGGGTGCATCCTGCCCGACCTGCCCGTGCAGGAGTCCGACGTGTGGCGGCAGCACGCCGAGAAGCAGGGCCTCGCCACCGTCTTCGTGGTCGCGCCCAGCAGCAGGGACGACCGGCTCGCGAAGATCACCTCCGCCGGCTCCGGGTTCGTCTACGCCGCCTCCCTGATGGGTGTCACCGGCACCCGGCAGTCGGTGGGCGCGCAGGCCCAGGACCTGGTGCGGCGGACCCGCGCCACCACCGATCTGCCGGTGTGCGTGGGGCTCGGGGTCTCCGACGCGGCGCAGGCCGCCGAGGTCGCCTCGTTCGCCGACGGGGTCATCGTCGGCTCGGCCTTCGTCAAGCTGATGCTGGACGCGCCCGACACCGGGGCGGGAGTCCTCGCGGTCCGCGGGCTCGCCGCCGACCTGGCGGAAGGCGTTCGCAAGCGCTGACGGGTGCGGTAGCTCATACGGGTGGACATGGGACCGGGGAGGTGCGTACGTGCCTCCCCGGTTCGTTGCTGAGGCGTGAGCGAGAAGAACCGTGAGGCAAAGAGGAGCGCCCGAGAGCGGCTCCAGGAGCAGCGTGAGCGGGACAAGAAGCGGGAGCGGCGCAGGCGCACTCTCGTCGTCTCGGCGGCGGTGGTGGGCGTGCTGGGTGTGGCGGCGGCGATCGGACTCGTCGCGAGCAACGCGAACGAGGACAAGGGCGAGAGAGGCGCCGCGGGCCCCGTTCTCGCGCCGTCGGGCGCACAGGGCAAGGACGAGCTGTCGATCCCGGTGGGCAAGGCCGACGCCCCGTCGACCCTCACCGTGTGGGAGGACTTCCGCTGTCCGGCCTGCGCCCAGTTCGAGAACGCGTTCAGGGACACGATCAAGGAGCTGGAGACCGACGGTCAGCTCAAGGTCGACTACCACCTCGCCACGATCATCGACGGCAACATGGGTGGTACGGGCTCGCTGCGCGCGGCCAACGCGGCGGCCTGCGCCCAGGACGCGGGCAAGTTCGCGCCGTACCACGACACGCTCTTCCAGAATCAGCCGCCGGAGCCCGACGACGCCTTCGCTGACAACGCGCGGCTGCTGGAGCTCGCGGGCAAGGCCGACGGCCTGGAGTCGGCCCCCGGCTTCCGTCAGTGCGTGGAGGACGGCAAGCACGACAAATGGGTGATGAACTCGAACGCGGCGTTCCAGAAGGGCGGCTTCAGCGGCACGCCGACCGTCCTGCTCAACGGTGAATCGGTCTTCCCCAAGAAGGGCGCCGAGAACATCACTCCGGACAACTTCAAGAGGTGGGTCAGGGAGGCCAACAAGGGCAAGCAGCCGGGCACCGCACCGGCGACGCCCCCGGACACCGGGGCCTCTCCCTCCTGAGCCGGCGGGCCGCGCGGGGGCTTTTTCGCGCGGGCTCGTTATCCATACGTTGCCGGGCGGGTTGCCGTACTCCCCGCCCGGCACGGTAGCGTCGGAACCGCCATGGAATTTGCCTATATCCCCAGTCCGTCGAGCGGCGTGGTCCATCTCGGACCGCTTCCGCTGCGCGGCTATGCGTTCTGCATCATTCTCGGTGTCTTCGTCGCCGTCTGGTACGGCAACAAGCGCTGGATCGCCCGCGGCGGCAAGGCCGGCACCGTGGCCGACATCTCCGTCTGGGCCGTGCCCTTCGGACTTGTCGGCGGCCGGCTCTACCACGTGATCACCGACTACCAGCTGTACTTCAGCGACGGTAAGAACTGGGTCGACGCCTTCAAGATCTGGGAGGGCGGCCTCGGAATCTGGGGCGCGATCGCCTTCGGCGCCGTCGGCGCGTGGATCGGCTGTCGCCGCCGGGGCATCCCGCTGCCCGCGTACGCGGACGCCATCGCACCCGCGATCGTGCTGGCCCAGGCCATCGGCCGCTGGGGCAACTGGTTCAACCAGGAGCTGTACGGCAAGGCCACCGATCTGCCGTGGGCCGTGGAGATCTCCGACGGGGTGAACCGCGAGGGCGGTACGTACCACCCGACGTTCCTCTACGAGTCGCTGTGGTGCGTCGGCGTCGCGCTGCTCGTGGTCTGGGCCGACCGCCGCTTCAAGCTCGGCCACGGACGCGCCTTCGCGCTCTACGTCGCCGCGTACTGTGTAGGCCGGTCCTGGATCGAGTACATGCGCGTCGACGAGGCGCACCACGTGCTGGGGCTCCGCCTCAACGTGTGGACCGCGATCATCGTCTTCGTCCTCGCGGTGGTCTACATCGTGATCTCGGCGCGGATTCGCCCGGGTCGCGAGGAGATCGTCGAGCCGGACCGCGAGACGCTCGGCAAGGACGCGAAGGCCAAGACCGAGGACGGCGACGCCGAGGTCGAGCTCAAGAAGGGCGACGAGCCCGAGACGGCCGGGGCCGGGGCGGATGCCGCCCCGGACGCGGAGAGCAGCTCCGACACCGCGGCGGCCAAGAACGCCTGACGGCTGCGACAGCCAGGCAGGGTTTGCCAGACACGGTCCAAAGGGCCGCCGGACCTCCTCAGGAGGCCCGGCGGATCTTTCGTGTGCCCGCCTGACGGGCGCGCGTCGGCCCGCCGGGGGCGGATAGCTCGTTGGCCCGGTTTCGGCAACGCCGGGAGCGTGCCAGGCTGAGACGTCGGGCACGGAGGCCCATTCGGGCCGTCAGTTCTGCAGCACGCCCCGTTCGCGGGCCGCCAGGGTGAGTGTGTGGTGAGCCGCCGTGACGATCGCCGCGTCCACGAAGCGGCCGTCCGGCAGTGCCAGCGCACCCGCGTCCTTCGACGCCGCCTCGACGATCTCCGTGGCCGACTCGATCTCCCGCGCCGTCGGGAGATACGCGCGTTCGATCACCGGCAGCTGGCGCGGGTGGATCGCGGAGCGCCCGAAGAAGCCCAGCGAGCGCCCGTGCGCGCACGAGGCCGCCAGCCCCTCCAGGTCCCGCACATCCGGGAAGACGGACTGGGCCGGCGCCGGCAGACCGGCGGCCCGTGCCGCCACCACGACGCGGCTGCGCGGCCAGTCGAGCCCGGCGTCGTTCCGTACCCCCAGATCGGCGCGGAGGTCGGCCTCGCCGAGTGCGATCCCCCGCAGGAGGGGATGGGCCGCGGCGATGGCGTGGGCGTTCTCGATGGCGAGGGCCGACTCCAGCAGCGCGTACAGCGGGACGCCCGGGGCCATGGCCGCGGCCCGGCGGATGTCCGACGCGTGCGTGACCTTCGGCAGCCGCAGCCCCGCCAGACCGGGGAGGCCGGCCAGCACGGGGATGTCGGCGTCGCAGGCGACACGGACATGGACCGGGGTCGCGCCGGGGGAGGCCAGCAGGTCGGCCGTCGCGGCGCGCGCGTACTCCCGGCGGTCGGTGGCGACCGCGTCCTCCAGATCGACGATCACCGCGTCGGCTCCGGCGGCGAGCGCCTTCTGTACGACGTCGGGCCGGTCCCCGGGCACGTACAGCCAGGTGAGCGGGGCGTGCGGCGGGCACGTCGGGTGCGGACGTCCCGGCACGGCTGGGGCGTGCGGCGCGGGGCGGCTCACAGCGCGCCCTCCTCACGGAGGGCCGCGATTTCCCCAGCGGAGAGGCCCAGCTCGGTGAGGACCGCGTCCGTGTCGGCGCCGTGCGGCCGGCCGGCCCACCGGATGGCCCCGGGGGTCTCCGAGAGCCGGAAGAGGACGTTCTGCATGCGGATCGGACCGAGGTCCGGATCCTCGACCTCGGTGACGCTGTCCAGCGCCCGGTAGTGCGGGTCGTTCATGACGTCGCGGACGTCGTAGACGGGGGCGATGGCCGCGTCCGCCTTCTCGAACGCGGCCATCGCGTCGTCGCGTGAACGCCGGGCGATCCACTCGCCCACCGCCTTGTCCAGCACGTCGGCGTGTTCGGCCCGCCCGCTGCCGGTGGTGAACCACGGCTCGTCGACCAGTTCCTCCCGGCCCACCAGCCGCATGACGCGCTCGGCGACCGACTGGGCGGAGGTGGAGACCGCGAGCCAGGAGCCGTCGGCGGTGCGGTAGGTGTTGCGGGGGGCGTTGTTACGGGAGCGGTTGCCGGTACGGGGCTGTACGTAGCCGAGCTGGTCGTACCAGAGCGGCTGCGGCCCCAGCACCGTCAGGATCGGCTCGATGATCGCCAGATCGACCACCTGTCCCCGCCCCGTCGTCGCCCGGCCGTTGAGCGCGGTCATCACGGCGTACGCGGTGGCCAGCGCCGCGATCGAGTCGGCCAGACCGAACGGAGGCAGCGTCGGCGGCCCGTCGGGCTCGCCCGTCATCGCGGCGAACCCGCTCATCGCCTCGGCGAGCGTGCCGAAGCCAGGACGCCGGGAGTACGGGCCGAACTGCCCGAAGCCGGTGACCCGGGCGAGCACCAACCGGGGGTTGACGGCGGAGAGTTCGGCCCAGCCGAGGCCCCATTTCTCCAGCGTGCCGGGGCGGAAGTTCTCGATGATCACGTCCGCTTCGGCGGCCAGCCGCAGCAGGACGTCCCGGCCGGGCGGGCCGCACAGGTCGAGCGTGATGGTGCGCTTGTTGCGGCCCAGGATCTTCCACCAGAGGCCGACGCCGTCCTTCGCGGGGCCGTGCCCGCGCGACGGGTCGGGGCGGGTGGGGTGCTCGACCTTGATGACCTCGGCGCCGAAGTCACCGAGCATCGTGGCGGCGAGCGGCCCGGCGAAGAGGGTGGCGAGGTCCAGGACGCGCAGGCCGTCCAGCGGGGGAGCGGCGGGAGCCTTCGACCCGGTGCCGGTGCCCGTGCTGTTCGTGGTGGTCATGACGTGGCCTCGTCGATCTCGCAGCGGTACGGCATGGACGTGGACGCCCCGTGGCGCCGCACACAGAGCGCGGCGGCGGCCGACGCCCAGCGCGTCGCCTCCGCCATCGGACGGCCCTCGCCGATCGCCACGGCCAGCGCGCCGACGAACGTGTCGCCGGCGGCCGTCGTGTCCACGGCGGTCACCTTCGGCGCGGGGACGGTGACGGGCCCGGCGTCGCGCGCCGCGTACAGACAGCCCGCCGCGCCCAGGGTGATCACGACCTCCGGGACCTGCCGGAGCAGCACCTTCGCCGCCTCGCGCGGGTCGGCGACGCCCGCGAGCTCCGCGGCCTCGTGCTCGTTGGGGACCAACAGATCGGTGGCGGCGAGCAGTTCGGGCGGCAGCGGCTGGACGGGGGCGGGGGTGAGGATCGTCCGAACCCGGTGCCGCCTGGCCGCCCGCGCGCCGTCGAGTACGACGCTCAGCGGGAGTTCGAGCTGGAGGAGCAGGGAGGCGGCGGTGCCGATGAGGGTCTCCTCGCCGGGGCCGAGCGCGGTGAGGGTGCCGTTCGCGCCGGGGATGACGACGATCGCGTTGCCGCCCTCGTCGTCCACGACGATGTGCGCCGTGCCGGAGGGGCCATCGGCGGTGTGGAGCAGGTCGGTGTCGACGCCGGACGAGGTGAGCGTGTGCCGGAGCCGTACGCCGAACTCGTCGTCGCCGACCGCGCCGATCATCGCCACGTCCCCACCGGCGCGGGCGGCGGCGACGGCCTGGTTGGCGCCCTTGCCGCCGGGGACCGTACGGAATTCACGGCCCGTGACGGTCTCCCCGTGCTTCGGGGCCCGCGCGACGTACGCGACGAGGTCCATGTTGGTGCTGCCGAGCACCACGATGCCGGTCATGGGCGGAGTGCCTCCTGGGTGAGTCGGGCGAGTTCGTCGAAGCCGGTGCCGTCGAATCCGACGACGGAGGTGGCGAGGCGGTTCTTGAGCGGAGCCGTCCACCGCTCGGGCAGCCGGTCCGGGTGCCCGGCGAGCAGACCGGCGACGGACCCGGCCGTCGCGCCGTTGGAGTCGGTGTCCCAACCGCCGGACACGGCACGGCAGATGGAGCCGGTGAAGTCGCCGTCGGCGTGGGTGAGGGCGGCGGCGATGAGCGCGGCGTTAGGGATGGCGTGGACCCAGTGGTAGTGGCCATGGGCGGCGTGCAGCCGGTCGACGACGGTGTCGAAGCCATTGTGGACGCGGGCCGTCCCGATCCCGTCGCGGACGGCCTCCGCGAGTCGTGAGCGCGGGGGTACGACGGCGAGGCCGGCGCGCAGAGAGGCGTGCACGTCGGCGCCGCCGCCGGCCGCGGCGATGGTGCCCGCGACGAACATCGCGCTGTACACCCCGTTGGCGGTGTGCGTCAGCGCGGCGTCCCGGTGTGCCTGGGCGGCGGCCGACGCGGGGTCACCCGCGTGCGTCCAGCCGTGGACGTCCGCGCGGATGGCCGCGCCGATCCACTCCCGGAACGGGTTGTGGTGCCGGGCCGTGTCCGGGGGCTCGATCCCCGAGAGCAGATTGCGGTACGCGACGCGCTCGGCGGTGAACGTACGTCCTGCGGGCAGCTGGTCGAGCCACAGACGCGCGACGTCGGCGGTGCGGAAGCCGCGGCCGTACCGCTGGAGCAACAGCGCGTTGAGCAGGGGGTAGTTGAGGTCGTCGTCCTCGGGCATGCCGTCGATGTTCTCGGCGAGGGAGTCGGCGGCGGAGCGCCGGTTCCAGGGGTGCGCGGCGGCGAGGTCCGCCGGGACGCCCTCGGCGGTGAACCAGTTGTTCAGGGGCCAGTTGCCGGTGGCGCGGGCGAGTGCGCGGATGGCGGCGAGTGGGAGTTTCTCGACGGGTTTGCCGAGGAGACAGCCGGCGGCGCGGCCGAGCCAGGCGGCGTGCAGCTGGTGGGTGCTCAGGGGGGTGTGTTCCCCGGCCCCGCCCCTTCCCGAAACCGGGGGTGGGCCCCCGGGCCCCCCGATGGTCGCGTCCGCCGGGCCGGGCGGCGCGCTTCGCGGCGCGGTGGTGGACGGCGCGTGATCGCCGGCACTGCCCGCTCCCGGGTCCGGTGCCAGGCCGCCGGGCCCCCGTGCGGCGGGCGCGCTCGCGGTCGGCCACGCGTCGCCGCACGCTCCTACGATCTCCGGCAGCTCCGTCGGTTCATCGGCCGCCAACGGGCTTGGCAGCTCCGCCAGTTCATCCAGAAGCGTCACGGCCAGCGTGCGCAGGTGCGCGGGGGGCGGTGGGGTGGAGGCGCCCCCGTGGGGTGGGGACGCGGGGCCGCCCCCGGCGTGCCACCGCGCGGCCACCGCCGTCGCGTCGCGCCCGTCCTCCGCCGCCTGGCGCAGCTCGTGGCCCAGCAGGTCCTCCGGCTGGACCCAGGTCACCCGCAACGGCTCCGTCATCGCGCCACCGTCAGCTCGGCGAACGCCGCCTCGTGGGCCCGGCGGCGCGCCGTGTCCTGGGCGAACATCTCGTACGCCACCTTCGTCAGCGTCCGCCCCGGGCCGTACAGATCGAGGCGGCTCGCCTCCGACACACGCTTCGCCCAGTCGGGCGGGATCGTCGCCCCGCCGGACAGCGCCCCGGCCACCGCCCCGCTCATCGTGGCGATCGAGTCGCAGTCGCGGCCGTAGTTGACGGAGCCGAGGACCGTACGGCGGTAGTCGCCGTCGCCGATGAGCAACATGCCGAGGGCGACGGGCAGTTCCTCGATGGAGTGCAGCCGCGAGGGACGGCGCGCGCCGAGGGACGGGGCGCGGTAGTCGGGGCCCACGGTGTCGAACGGCGCGACGGCCTCCCGAAGCGGACGCAGCGCCGGCTCGAAGTCGTCGTGGGCGGCGGCCACTTCGCACACCGCCTCGATCGCGGCGCGCGTCCCGTCCTTGGCGAGCCCGAGGCACGTGTCGATGACGCTCGTCGGCGTCGCGCCCGGCACACACGCCGCCGCGACGGCCGCCGCGAGGACCCCGGCCGCCTCACGGCCGTAACTGGACTGGTGCGCGCCGGCAACGTCGACGGCCTCCGCGTACGCGGCACCGGGGTTCGCCGCGTTGACGAGGCCCACCGGCGCCATGTACATCGCCGCACCGCAATTGACGATGTTCCCGGCGCCCGCCTCGCGGGGGTCCACATGGCCGTAGTGGATACGGGCGACGAGCCACTTCTCGGCGAGGAAGATCCGCTGGAGAGGCAGCGCCTCCGCCTCCAGCTCCGGGATCCAGCGCGGGGTGGAGATCAGGTCGGGGACGAGATGGTCGGCGACGGCGTACGCGTCGAGGTGGTCGCGGACCGTGGCGTACACCCGCACCAGCGCGTGCGTCATCAAGGTGTCGTCGGTGACATGGCCGTCGCCCTTGTGGTACGGGGCGATGGGCCGCGCCGTACGCCAGTCCTCGTGCCACGGGCCGACGATGCCGGACACCCGGCCGCCGTGCCGGTCCATGATCTGCTCGGGGGTCCAGCCCTCGACGGGGCCGCCGAGCGCGTCTCCGACGGCCGCGCCGACGAGACTGCCGGCGATCCGGTCTCGGAGTGAGGGCGTCGCGGATGCTGTGAGCGTCGTCATGCCGGAATTGTCCACCCCGGTACGTCCCGTGGGGGTGAAGCTCGCCGCCCTTGGTGCTAAAGGGAGTTGTGGTCCGCGGAGTCCGTCGAGTTCGCCGAGTCGAGCGTGCGGGTCAGCAGCCCGGCGAGTTCGACCAGGTCCGTGCCCGCGAGACGCGGCAGGGCGCAGCCCGCCAGGACGCGGCAGGCGTCGCGCCACGCCGGGGGCACGGCCGCACCCCCGCCGAGCGCCCCGGTCAGCGCACCGGCGAGCGCGGGCGCCGAGTCCGCGACCCGCGAGAGGCAGGCGGCGGCGGGTACGGCGGCGCGGACGTCCCCGCCGGAGGCGAGGGTCAGGGCGAGGGTGACCGGCACGGTCTCGGCGGCGGCGATGCCGTAGCTGTAGACGTGGTCGACGATCTGATGCTCCAGCAGGGGGACGAGCGCGAAAGCTCCGGCGGGCTCGTCGGCGAAGTCCCGCGCCAGCTTGACCGCGTGCTGGGCGTTGCGGCCGATCTCCGTGCTGTCCGGCAGCTGTTCGAGCGCGGCGGCGACAGCGGTCGCGGTGTCGGCGCCGCCGAGCGCCGCGGCCACGGCGGCGGCCATCGCGCGGGCGCCGTGCACCCCGTCGCCGTCCTGCGTGTAGCGGGCGTCGAACTCGGCGAGTTCGGCGGCGGCGTGCGGACGCCCCGGATACGTGACCGCCAGGACGACGGCCCGTACGCAGGCCGCGTCGTCGAAGTAGTGCGGGTTGTCGTGGCCGGTCGCGGGCGGGCGCAGACCGGTGGCGAGATTGCCGAGCCCGGCACGTACGGAGATCCGGGCGCGGAGCGGCAGTACGGCGGACTCCACCTCCGGCGCGCGGTCCGCCGCCGCGGCGATCTCGCAGGCGAGGGTGGACCAGGCGAGGTCGATGGCGGCGCGGGTGCGGCGATCGGCGGGAAGGCCGGCGAAGTGGTCACCGAACGCGGTGAGCACGGTCTCGGCGGCGAACGCCGCCCACTCGGCGTCGTCGGACGGGCCGAGGCGCAGGGGCTCGGGGGGCTGGTTGAGGGCGATGGGGACGGGGAGGGTGGTGGTGGCGTTCTGCTCGGCGAAGGTGTCGAGCTCGCGGGTGAGCCGTCGGGTCCACTCGGGCATCCGCGCGGCCCGATGCCGCGCGGCGGGCCACCCGGCGGCATCCCCGGCGGCCAGCCCGAGAAGCAACCCTTCGACCCGCTCGCGCCCGGCGCCCGCCCCGACACGCAGGTGCTGACACCGGGGAGCGCCGGCGCTCCGGTCCGGCCGGGGCGCCGGCGGCCGTTCCCGCGCGTCCGCCGGCTGCGAACCGCGCGGTGTCCCGTACGCGCCCTCGGACCCGGCCGGGTTCCGGCGCTTCGAGGGCTCGCTCAGCACATTCCGCTGTTGAAGGCCGGGCTGGGCGTCGGGCGACGGCTCGACGTCGTGTGCTCCCCGAGCCGCGCCCTCCGGCCGGCCTGGGTTTCGGCGGGTTGGGACTTCGTCCTCCGCGCCCAGCGCGTTCCGCGGCTGCGAACCGTGCTGTGCGCCGGGTGACGGTTCGGCGGCGTGGGTTTCGTACGCGCCCTCTGCGTGGGCGGGGTTCCGGCTGGCGGGCGGTGCTTCGTCACCCTCCGCCCGGCCAGGGTTCCAACCGGTCCGGGCCTCGTCCTGTGTCCTCGTCCGCCCCGCGTTCAGCGCGCCCCCGGGCTGCGGACCGAGCCAGGTGCCGATGTCCGCCCCCGCGCCCTCGCCCCCCTCCCCGCCCGTCACAACCCCTCCCCGTCCTCGTCCGGAGTCAGCAGGTCTGCGATCTCCAGGACGTGGTAGCCGCGCATCGATGGGAGGCAGCTGCCGCGGGCCGGGCCGATTGCCGAGGACCATTCCTGGGGGATCGCTGCGGCGCCGGACACCGCTCCGGCCAGTGCTCCCGCCACCGCCGCCGTCGTGTCCGCGTCGCGGCCCATGTTGACCGCTGTCAGGACCGACGTACGGAAGTCGCCGCGGGCCGCCGCGAACGCGCCGAGCGCCAGGCCCACCGCCTCCGGCGCCAGGTCCGTCCACGGATAGCCGCCGATCACGACCGCCGAGCGGACCGCACGCTCCATGGTGAGCGTGTCGGGGTACTCGCGACCCGCCGCGACCACCGCGCGGCGCAGTGAACGGGCCGTCCAGGAGTCCATCGGGATCACCGAGAGCGCCGCCGCGACCACCGACGCCGGGCCCGCGCCCGTCATCGCGGCGGCGACCCCCGCCGCCACCGCCTGGCCGCCGTAGATGCCCTCGCCCTCGTGGCTGACCGTGCCGTCGACCGCGACCAGCCTGGCCGCCTCGGCCGGGCTGCCCGCCGCGAAGACGCCGAACGGGGCCGCCCGCATCGCGAGGCCGTCGCTCCAGGCGTGCCGGTGCTGCGCCGTGATCGGCGCGGCGAGGCCCCTGCGCAGATTCTCCAGCGTGCCGCGCTCGCTGAACCCGGCCCCCCGGAAAGCTCCCTCGTCCAGGTCGGCCAGCCAGTGGTGCCACGCGTTCTCGGCATCGGCGACCGTCAGGGCCGAGCCGTGTCCGGCCAGGAGGAGACCGGAGAAGATCGCGTACTCGGTGTCGTCCGTACCGGCCGGGTTGTCGCTGACGAACCCCTCGATACGGCCCCAGCGGCGGCGGATCTCCGAGGGGCGCATGTTCTCGGCCGGCGCCCCGAGCGCGTCGCCGACCGCGAGGCCGAGCAGCGAACCCCGCGCCCGTTCCCGCAGAGCGGTGACCCTCGACGGAGCGGGACCGGTGCCGGAACCGCAGGCGGTCAACTCCATCGCGGGGCCTTTCGCGCATCGGGCCCCAGGGAGGCCACTCTTCCTCCCATACGTCCCACGCCGCGACCCGCGAGAGTCCCGCAAGCGCCTCTGTCACCCGGCTGGTGCCTTGGTAAGCATGGCTTTCCTTGCTGGCGGGGCCCCTGTTTCGTGCGTACTTTCGAAGCCGTGGGCGGGGTGTCCCGCCACGCCCGAGCAGCCGGATCAGCCGGTCATCGGGACCGGCTGGGAAGGGGACAGCGTGTCCGTCATGGACAACGAGGCGTCACTCCACGGAGCACACCGTGACAATCACACGCACCGCGATGTGAACGGCGGCTGGCTGCGCCCCGCCGTGTTCGGCGCGATGGACGGACTCGTCTCGAACCTGGCTCTGATGACCGGCGTGGCGGGCGGCTCCGTCGACCGGCAGACCATCGTCATCACCGGCCTCGCGGGCCTGGCGGCCGGCGCCTTCTCGATGGCCGCGGGTGAGTACACTTCCGTGGCGTCGCAGAGCGAGCTCGTCCAGGCCGAGCTGGACGTGGAGCGGCGGGAGCTGCGCAAGTACCCCAAGGACGAGATGGCGGAGCTGGCCGAGCTGTACGAGTCGCGCGGTGTGGAGCCGGAGCTGGCACGCCAGGTCGCGGAGCAGCTCTCGAAGGACCCCGAGCTGGCGCTGGAGATCCACGCGCGCGAGGAACTGGGCGTCGACCCGGACGATCTGCCGTCCCCGATGGTCGCCGCCGTGTCCTCGTTCGGCTCCTTCGCGGTGGGCGCGCTGCTGCCCGTGCTGCCGTATCTGATCGGCGCCACCGAGCTGTGGCCCGCCGTGCTGGTGGCGCTGCTCGGGCTCTTCGCCTGCGGCGCGCTCGTGGCGCGGATCACCGCGCGGAGCTGGTGGTACAGCGGTCTGCGGCAGCTGCTGCTCGGCGGTACGGCGGCGGCGCTCACGTACGGGCTCGGGGCGCTGTTCGGGGCGGCCGTCTAGCCGGCCCCCGGCGGGGTGGTGGGCCGGCGCCGCGACAAGCCCGGTCTGCCGCCCCGGCCCGGCACACCGCCCACCAGGCGTACGACATATTGCGCGGTCGGGGACATGCCGTCACTGTGGTGACGAACATCCCCTCGACCATCCTCCGGCCTTGTCCCACCTGGGTGGGACACTTTGCGTGGCGTCACATATTTTTGCCGTTACCCGGTTGTTTCGAACGCTTGAACTCCGGGCATGACCCGTAGGCGCCGCGGGCAATGAAGCTCGCTCCGCCGTGGTCCGGTGTACGGCGTCCCGTACCCCCTGACCTCCTTCGCCGCTGCGAGCGGCGTCCACATGCTGGATTCCGCTATCCGCTTTCTGAGCAGCCGACCCATCATGTAACCTGCACGAAATTTTGCCCAGGGCCAGCGTCGTCCCTCGGTTATCGCATATGCCACGACGACGACGGGAGAGCCGATGCGTTTCGACGCCTGGTCGCCCATGGATGGCCGCCCCGCTGCGCAGGGCATGTATGACCCCCGTAACGAGCACGACGCCTGTGGCGTCGGGTTCGTGGCCACCCTGACCGGTGTGCCCGGCCACGAGATGGTCGAGCAGGCGCTGACCGTGCTGCGTAATCTCGAACACCGCGGTGCCACCGGCTCCGAGCCCGACTCGGGCGACGGCGCCGGCATCCTGCTCCAGATCCCGGACGCGTTCCTGCGCGAGGTCACCGGATTCGCGCTCCCCGAGGCCGGTTCGTACGCCGTCGGAATCGCCTTCCTGCCCGCCGACAACCCGGACGAAGCCGTCTCACGGATCGAGACGATCGCCGCCGAGGAGGGCATCGACGTCCTCGGCTGGCGCGAGGTGCCGGTCGCCCCGCAGATGCTCGGTGCCATCGCCCGCTCGACCATGCCGGTCTTCCGCCAGCTCTTCGTCTCCGCGGCGACGGACGCGGGCAAGGCCACGGGCACAGGCACGGACGCGGGCAACGACGCCGGCACAGCCCCGATCACGGGCATCGCCCTCGACCGCAGGACCTTCGTCCTGCGCAAGCGCGCCGAGCGCGAGGCCGGGATCTACTTCCCCTCGCTCTCCGCCCGGACGATCGTCTACAAGGGCATGCTGACCACCGGCCAGCTGGAACCTTTCTTCCCCGACCTCTCCGACCGCCGCTTCGCGACCGCCGTCGCCGTGGTGCACTCGCGCTTCTCCACCAACACCTTCCCGAGCTGGCCGCTCGCCCACCCGTACCGCTTCGTCGCCCACAACGGCGAGATCAACACGGTCAAGGGCAACCGCAACTGGATGCGGGCCCGCGAGTCCCAGCTGGCCTCCGACGTGTTCGGTGACGACCCCGGCACCCTGGAGCGGACCTTCCCGGTCTGCACCCCCGACGCCTCCGACTCGGCGTCCTTCGACGAGGTCCTGGAACTGCTCCACCTCGGCGGCCGGTCGCTGCCGCACTCCGTGCTGATGATGGTCCCCGAGGCGTGGGAGAACCACGACTCCATGGACCCCGCCCGGCGCGCCTTCTACCAGTACCACGCGACGATGATGGAGCCCTGGGACGGCCCCGCCTGCGTCACCTTCACCGACGGCGTCCAGGTCGGCGCGGTCCTCGACCGCAACGGGCTGCGCCCCGGCCGCTACTGGGTCACCGACGACGGCCTCGTCGTCCTCTCCTCCGAGGTCGGCGTCCTCGACATCGACCCCGCGAAGGTCGTCCGCAAGGGCCGCCTCCAGCCCGGCCGTATGTTCCTCGTGGACACCGCCGAGCACCGCGTCATCGAGGACGACGAGATCAAGGCGACGCTCGCCGCCGAGAACCCGTACCAGGAGTGGCTGGAGGCCGGCGAGATCGAGCTGGAGGACCTCCCCGAGCGTGAGCACATCGTGCACACGCACGCCTCCGTCACCCGCCGCCAGCAGACCTTCGGCTACACCGAGGAAGAGCTGCGGATCATCCTCGCGCCGATGGCCCGCACCGGCGGCGAACCGCTCGGCTCCATGGGCACCGACAGCCCGATCGCCGCGCTGTCCGCGCGCCCCCGGCTGCTGTTCGACTACTTCACCCAGCTGTTCGCGCAGGTCACCAACCCGCCGCTGGACGCCATCCGCGAGGAGCTCGTCACCTCGCTGCGCTCCACCCTTGGCCCCCAGGGCAACATCCTGCGGCCGACCGCCGCCGCGTGTCGCAGCGTCACCCTGCCGTTCCCGGTGATCGACAACGACGAGCTGGCCAAGCTCATACACGTCAACGCCGACGGCGACATGCCCGGCATGACCGCCGCCACGCTCTCCGGCCTCTACCGGGTCAACGACGGCGGCGACGCCCTGGCCGCCCGGATCGAGGAGATCCGCGCCGAGACCGACGCCGCGATCGAGGCCGGCGCGCGGATGATCGTGCTCTCCGACCGGCACTCCGACGCCGAGCACGCGCCCATCCCGTCCCTGCTGCTCACCGCCGCCGTGCACCACCACCTCATCCGCACCAAGCAGCGCACCCAGGTGGGGCTGCTGGTCGAGGCCGGTGACGTACGCGAGGTGCACCACGTCGCGCTGCTCATCGGCTACGGCGCCGCGGCCGTCAACCCGTACCTCGCGATGGAGTCCGTCGAGGACCTCGTCCGCGCGGGCACCTTCATCGAGGGCCTGGAGCCCGAGAACGCCATCCGCAATCTCATCCACGCCCTCGGCAAGGGCGTCCTGAAGGTCATGTCCAAGATGGGCATCTCCACCGTCGCCTCCTACCGGGGCGCGCAGGTCTTCGAGGCCGTCGGTCTCGACGAGGCCTTCGTGGAGAAGTACTTCAGCGGTACGGCGACCAAGATCGGCGGCGCCGGGCTCGACATCATCGCCCAGGAGGTCGCCGCCCGCCACGCCAAGGCCTACCCGCCCTCCGGCATCTCCGCGTCGCACCGCGCGCTGGACATCGGCGGCGAGTACCAGTGGCGCCGCGAGGGCGAGCCGCACCTCTTCGACCCCGACACGGTCTTCCGCCTCCAGCACGCCACCCGCAACCGCCGCTACGACATCTTCAAGATGTACACGGACCGGGTGAACGAGCAGTCCGAACGCCTCATGACGCTGCGCGGACTCTTCAGCTTCGACTCCGGCCGTGAGCCCGTCGCCCTGGACGAGGTCGAGCCCGCCTCCGAGATCGTCAAGCGCTTCTCCACCGGCGCCATGTCGTACGGCTCCATCTCCAAGGAGGCGCACGAGACCCTCGCCATCGCGATGAACCAGCTCGGCGGCAAGTCCAACACCGGCGAGGGCGGCGAGGACGCCGACCGGCTCCACGACCCCCGGCGGCGCTCGTCCATCAAGCAGGTCGCCTCCGGCCGCTTCGGCGTCACCAGCGAGTACCTCGTCAACGCCGACGACATCCAGATCAAGATGGCCCAGGGCGCCAAGCCCGGCGAGGGCGGCCAGCTGCCCGGCCACAAGGTCTACCCGTGGGTCGCCAAGACCCGGCACTCCACGCCCGGCGTCGGCCTCATCTCGCCGCCGCCGCACCACGACATCTACTCCATCGAAGACCTCGCCCAGCTGATCCACGACCTCAAGAACGCCAACCCGGCCGCCCGCATCCACGTGAAGCTGGTCTCCGAGGTCGGCGTCGGCACGGTCGCGGCCGGTGTCTCCAAGGCCCACGCCGATGTGGTCCTGATCTCCGGCCACGACGGCGGTACGGGCGCCTCCCCGCTCACCTCGCTCAAGCACGCGGGCGGTCCCTGGGAGCTGGGCCTCGCCGAGACCCAGCAGACCCTGCTGCTCAACGGGCTGCGCGACCGGATCGTCGTCCAGACCGACGGCCAGCTCAAGACCGGCCGCGACGTCGTCGTCGCCGCGCTGCTCGGCGCCGAGGAGTTCGGCTTCGCCACCGCGCCGCTCGTCGTCTCCGGCTGCGTCATGATGCGCGTCTGCCATCTCGACACCTGCCCGGTGGGCATCGCCACCCAGAACCCGGTGCTGCGCGAGCGCTTCTCCGGCCAGGCCGAGTACGTCGTCAACTTCTTCCAGTTCATCGCCGAGGAGGTCCGCGAGCTCCTGGCCGAGCTGGGCTTCCGTACGCTCGAAGAGGCCGTCGGGCACGCCGAGTTGCTGGACACCGAGCGGGCCGTGGACCACTGGAAGGCACAGGGCCTGGACCTCAAGCCGCTGTTCCACGTCCCGGCCCTGCCCGACGGCGCCGTACGGCACCGGATCATCGAGCAGGACCACGGCCTGGCCAAGGCGCTCGACAACCAGCTGATCAAGCTGGCCGCCGACGCGCTCGGCGCCGAGAGCGCCGAGGCCGCCCAGCCGGTCCGCGCGCAGACCGCGATCCGCAACATCAACCGCACCGTCGGCACGATGCTCGGCCACGAGGTGACCAAGAGGTTCGGCGGCGCGGGACTGCCCGACGACACCATCGACATCACCTTCACCGGCTCGGCGGGCCAGTCCTTCGGCGCCTTCCTGCCCAGCGGCATCACGCTGCGCCTGGAGGGCGACGCCAACGACTACGTCGGCAAGGGCCTCTCCGGCGGCCGGGTCGTCGTCCGCCCCGACCGGGGCGCCGACCACCTCGCCGAGTACTCGACCATCGCGGGCAACACCATCGCGTACGGCGCGACCGGCGGCGAGCTGTTCCTGCGCGGCCGTACCGGCGAGCGCTTCTGCGTCCGCAACTCCGGTGCCACGGTGGTCTCCGAGGGCGTCGGCGACCACGGCTGCGAGTACATGACCGGCGGCCACGCCGTCGTCCTGGGCGAGACGGGACGCAACTTCGCGGCCGGCATGTCCGGCGGCATCGCGTACGTCATCGACCTCGACGCCGACAACGTCAACGCCGGCAACCTCGGCGCCGTCGAGACCGACCTCTCCGACACCGACAGGAAGTGGCTGCACGACGTCGTGCGCCGCCACCACGAGGAGACCGGGTCCACCGTCGCGGAGAAACTGCTGACCGACTGGGACACCTCCGTGACCCGGTTCAGCAAGATCATTCCTTCCACCTACAAGGCAGTGCTCGCCGCCAAGGACGCCGCTGAGCTCGCCGGTCTCTCCGAGCAGGAGACCACCGAGAAGATGATGGAGGCGGCGACCAATGGCTGACCCCAAGGGCTTCCTGACCACCGGGCGCGAGGTCGCCAAGTCCCGCCCGGTGGACGAGCGCAGACACGACTGGAACGAGGTCTACGTTCCGGGCTCACTGCTCCCGATCATCAGCAAGCAGGCCGGACGCTGCATGGACTGCGGCATCCCCTTCTGCCACAACGGCTGTCCGCTCGGCAATCTCATCCCCGAGTGGAACGACTACGCGTACCGCGAGGACTGGACAGCGGCGAGCGAACGGCTGCACGCGACCAACAACTTCCCGGAGTTCACCGGCCGGCTCTGCCCCGCGCCGTGCGAGTCCGCGTGCGTGCTGGCCATCAACCAGCCCGCCGTCACCATCAAGAACGTCGAGGTCTCCATCATCGACAAGGCATGGGACAACGGCGACGTCGTCCCGCGCCCCCCGGAGCGCCTGTCCGGCAAGACCGTCGCCGTCATCGGCTCCGGCCCGGCCGGGCTGGCCGCGGCCCAGCAGCTCACCCGGGCCGGCCACACGGTCGCCGTGTACGAGCGCGCCGACCGCATCGGCGGCCTGCTGCGCTACGGCATCCCCGAGTTCAAGATGGAGAAGTCCCACATCAACCGCCGTATCGAGCAGATGCGCGCGGAGGGCACCAAGTTCCGTACGGAGACGGAGATCGGCCGCGACATAGACGCGGCGAAGCTCCGCAGGCGCTACGACGCCGTGGTCATCGCGGCGGGCGCCACCGTCTCGCGCGACCTGCCCGTGCCCGGCCGCGAGCTGAACGGCATCCACTTCGCGATGGAGTACCTGCCGCTCGCCAACAAGGTGCGGGAGGGCGACCTGACGGTCTCCCCGATCACCGCCGAGGGCAAGCACGTCGTGGTCATCGGCGGCGGCGACACCGGCGCGGACTGCGTCGGTACGGCGCACCGCCAGGGCGCCGCGTCCGTCACCCAGCTGGAGATCATGCCCCGGCCGGGCGAGGACCGCGCCCCGAACCAGCCCTGGCCGACCTTCCCGATGCTCTACAAGGTCACCTCCGCGCACGAGGAGGGCGGCGAGCGGATCTACTCCGTCTCCACCACCCACTTCGAGGGCGACGAGGACGGCAACGTCCAGTCGCTGCACCTCACCGAGGTCGAGTTCAAGGACGGCCGCCCGGAGCCGAAGCCCGGCACCGAGCGGGTCATCCCCGCCCAACTGGTCACCCTCGCCATGGGTTTCACCGGTACGGACCGGTCCAACGGTCTCGTCGACCAGTTCGGCCTCGAACTCGACGCGCGCGGCAACATCGCACGGGACGCCGAGTACGCGACCAACGTCGACGGCGTGTACGTTGCGGGTGACGCGGGTCGCGGCCAGTCCCTGATCGTGTGGGCCATCGCCGAAGGCCGTTCGGCCGCCCGCGGCGTCGACCGCTATCTGACCGGAGCGAGCGAACTGCACGCCCCGATCCGCCCGACGGACCGTTCACTCACGGTCTGAGCCAAGAAACGTCCCGTACAACGGCGTACGGACGAATGACGGCCCGGGGGACGTCCCCTGGACCCTCCGCAAGACACGGCGCCCGCCAGTCCCCGACCGGACGACGGCGGGCGCCGTGGCATGTGCGCCCCGTGCTGTGTAGCCTCTACGCACCCCCCGCGCCCGTCGAGTGAACGGCAACACTCATGACCACAGCGCCCTTCGCGGCAGGCCCGGCGATCAGCCTCCGCAAGGTCGAGGAGACCGCGCCCGCGCTCGTCGAGCACTACCGGGCGGCGGGCATATCACTGCGGAAGCACGGGATGAGCGGTCAGCGCGCCGCCGTCTATCTGGTCCTGGACTACTCGGGATCGATGCGCGAGTACTACCAGGACGGCAGCGTCCAGGCGTTCGCCGACCGGGTGCTCGGCCTCTCGGCGAATCTGGACGACGACGGTGTCGTGCCCGTCGTGTTCTTCTCCACGGACGTCGACTGCGAGACCGACATCGCGCTCGCCGACCACCGCGGCCGTATCGACCGGATCGTGGCCGGGCTCGGGCACATGGGCAAGACCAGCTACCACCTCGCCATGGACGCGGTGATCGACCACTATCTGGACAGCGGGTCCACCGCGCCCGCCCTGGTGGTCTTTCAGACCGACGGCGGGCCGATCAACAAACTCGCCGCGGAGCGCTATCTCTGCAAAGCGGCCGAACTCCCGTTGTTCTGGCAGTTCGTCGGCTTCGGCAACAAGCGCAGCTCACAGTTCAACTTCCTTCAGAAACTTGACGAGTTGGCCGTTCCGCAGAAGCGGTCCGTCGACAACGCGGGCTTCTTCCACGCCGGGCTCGACCCGCGCGAGGTGCCGGACGAGGTGCTGTACGACCGGCTCGTCGCGGAATTCCCGCTGTGGCTCGCGGCGGCCCGCTCGCGGGGCATCGTGCGCGGCTGACCCGCGCGGACACCGTCAGTTCGGCACCGGGCGTGTCGGATCCGGGTAGGCCCGGGGAGCGTGCTAGGCTGACCGCGTTGCAGTTTTGGTACCCATGAACTTTATGTGCGCCTGACGGGAATGTTCCTCAGGCGCATTTTATTGTTTTCGCCGGCTTCTCCGGATGGGGCTCAATGCGGCGACGAGGAATCCGTGAAGTGCGGATTCGTCTCTGCACCTGTTTTAGGAGAATGACATGGCTACTGGAACCGTGAAGTGGTTCAACTCGGAAAAGGGCTTCGGCTTCATCGAGCAGGACGGCGGCGGCGCCGACGTCTTCGCCCACTACTCGAACATCGCCACCCAGGGCTTCCGTGAGCTCCAGGAGGGCCAGAAGGTCTCGTTCGACGTCACGCAGGGCCAGAAGGGCCCGCAGGCGGAGAACATCGTCCCGGCCTGATCGCCGGACGCGTACCTCGCAGCCGGGGCCCGCACCTGCACGGTGCGGGTCCCGGCTTGTGCTGTCCCTGAGGGCTGTCCCGTGATCCCCGGCGGGCGTGCGACGACAGCTGCGGCATCTCGCCGCGTCGGCCGCCGCGCGCGCTGCTCCACCGGGGATTACGGGACAGCCCTCAGGGGATGTCCTGCCGATCTTGCCGGGCTCGCGGTCCCTGATCCGGCCTGATCGACAAGACACCCCCAGACCCGGGCCGGAAACGCCCCAGGAAGGTTCTTCACCGAATGACTCGCCCCGAACGCCCGGCCCGCGCACCCCGCCCGGCCGGTAAGCGCCCGGTCCACTCCCGCGCCAAGAGCCCCGCGAAAGGCACGGCGAAGGCGCCGGTCCGCCGCGTCGCGCGCCCGCAGGAGTTCACACTCCCGGAAACCATCACCCCCGCGCTGCCCGCCGTCGAGGCGTTCGACGAACTCGACATGCCCGCGGCACTGCTCAAGACCCTTACCTCCCTGGGTGTGACCGCTCCCTTCCCGATCCAGGGCGCCACCCTCCCGAACTCCCTCGCGGGCCGCGACATCCTCGGCCGGGGCCGTACCGGATCCGGCAAGACCCTCGCCTTCGGCCTCGCGCTGCTGGCCCGCCTCGCCGGCCGCCGCGCCGAGCCGCGCGCGCCGCACGCGATGGTCCTGGTGCCGACCCGCGAGCTGGCGCAGCAGGTCACCGACGCCCTCACGCCGTACGCCACCGCGGTGAACCTGCGCATGGCCACCGTCGTCGGCGGCCTGTCGATCAGCAAGCAGGCCGGGCAGCTGCGCCGCGGCGCCGAGGTGCTCGTGGCGACGCCCGGACGGCTCAAGGACCTCATCGAACGGGGCGACTGCCGGCTGGACCAGGTCACCATCACCGTCCTCGACGAGGCCGACCAGATGGCCGACATGGGCTTCATGCCGCAGGTGACCGCGCTGCTGAAGCAGGTGCGGCCGGACGGGCAACGGATGCTGTTCTCCGCGACGCTCGACAAGAACATCGACCGGCTCGTACGGCAGTACCTGACCGACCCCGTCGTCCACTCCGTCGACCCCTCGCAGGGCGCGGTCACGACGATGGAGCACCACCTCCTGTACGTCATGGACGAGACCGACAAGAAGGCCGTCACCATGCGGATCGCGGCCCGCGAGGGCCGGGTGCTGCTGTTCCTGGACACCAAGCGGTCGGTGGACCGGCTGGTCAAGCGGCTGCTGGCGAGCGGTGTACGGGCCTCCGGCCTGCACGGCGGCCGGTCCCAGCCGCAGCGCAACCGCACGCTCGACCAGTTCAAGACCGGCGAGGTGACCGTCCTCGTCGCGACGAACGTCGCGGCGCGCGGCATCCATGTCGACGACCTGGACCTGGTCGTCAACGTGGACCCGCCCGTCGACCACAAGGACTATCTGCACCGCGGCGGACGCACCGCGCGCGCCGGTGAGTCGGGCAGCGTCGTGACGCTCGTCCTGCCCGAGCAGAAGCGGGACATGACGCGGCTGATGTCGGACGCGGGCATCGCCCCGAGGATCACCAGCGTCAAGTCGACCGACGCGGAACTGACGCGGCTGACCGGGGCGCGGGAGCCCTCCGGGGTCGCGATCACCATCGAGGTGCCGCAGCCCGCCGTACGGAAGCCGCAGAAGGCACGCGCGTCGCGCCCGGCCCGGCGGACGGGCGGCGCGGGCGCGGGCGGCGGCGGGACCCGACTGGGCGCGGCCGGCGGATCCGCCCGGGGCAGCCGCGGCGGCCGCCGCGGCCGGCCTCCGGGGACGGGCGCCGACGGCGGCCGTCGCACCGCGGCGTAGGCCCTACGAGGGCGGGGGATCGCCCTCGTACCGGCCGTACTTGGGTGAGCGAGGACGACGCGGGTGCGCCTTCCGTGCCGGAAGGGCTGCGGGGGCGAGGGCCGCGTGAGCGGTGCTGCCCGCCCACAGGGCGGGACGGCGCCCGCCGGCGCTAGGGCGTGTTTGAGAAGTCCCGTCTGGCCCACGACGCCTGGCACGCGCGCTCGCCGCGTTGTCGGAGTCATCCAAGTACGTCCAATATGAGGATGATCCTCCGCCTTGCGATCGCACGCACCAGACGCCGTGGGCCCCGCCCGATGGGCGGACGACGCTACTTCTCAAACACGCCCTAGGTGTGTCGTTTGGCTCAGGCCGGATGAGGGGGCCATGCCGACCGACGACAACGGGGGGCACCCCCCCCGTGCCCGAAGGGCTGCGGGGGAGAGCGTGCGTGCCAGGGACCGCGAGCCCGACAGGATCGCCCGGACAGGACCCCAGGCCCCGTCCGGCGGGTCTTCGCGGGCCCCGAACGCCGCAGTGACATCAGCCGCTGTCGCGGCGTGCGGCACGGGCTATCCGCCAAGATCGCCCGGACAGGGCCTGGGCGGGGGATCGCCCTCGTACGCGACGTACTCGGGCAATGTGCCCGAGGGGCGCCGGAGCGTGGGCGGGGCAGGTGTCGCGGGGTGCTGATGTTGTGTCATGGGTGCCGGGCCGGGCTTCCGGTCGTTCGGTGCTCGTGACGAACCGGTCACAACGGTCGGGTGTCGTGGCCGTGTCGGGTGGTGAACTTGGCGAAAACTCCACCGACTTGGGATTGACGTGCACACGTCTACGCGCGTCATCATGAGGGCATGCGAATCCCCCCACGAATCGCCCTCATCGGCGGCGCAGCCGCCCTCCTGTCCACCCTCCTCGTCGGCGGTACGGCGGCCGGTGCCGCCACGGCCGCCCCGCTCGCGGTCGGCGACATCTGCTACTCCGACCTGCCGTCCCAGGCGCACGACACCCTCGACCTGATCGACCAGGGCGGGCCCTACCCGTACCCGCAGGACGGCGGCGTCTTCCAGAACCGCGAGGGCATCCTGCCTCAGCAGTCCACCGGCTACTACCACGAGTACACCGTCAAGACGCCGGGCTCTCCCGACCGCGGTGCGCGCCGCATCGTGACCGGTAACTCGCAGCAGGACTACTACACCGCCGACCACTACGAGTCGTTCGACCTCGTCGACCACGGCTGCTGATCCCGCACCGTCCGCACCACGGCAGACAGGTAGCCTCCGCCCCATGACAGTGACGTATGTGATCCCCGGGGCGGAGGTCACCGGTCTTGAGCGCTTCTGGCAGGTGGTCGGCGAAGCCGTGAACGGCCCCGACGGTTACTTCGGGCGTAATCTCGACGCGTTCGCCGACTGCCTCAGCGGCGGCTTCGGGACCCCGGACGACCGGGACTTCGTCATTGAGTGGCGCGAGCACGAACTCTCCCGCCGCGCACTCGGCCACGAGGAGACCGCCCGGCAGCTGCGCGCCCGGCTGGCGCGCGTTCCCGAGGTCAACAGGGCCTTCGTCCAACGGCAGTTGGACGACGCCGAGGCCGGCCGTGGCAGCACCGTCTTCGACTGGCTCACGGAGATCATCGACGAGCGGGCGCCAGGCACCCTGCGGCTGCTCTGAACCGCCGGGCCCCCCACCGGCCCCGGCGGCTCACCGGCCGCGCGGCAGCAGGCCCTCCAGCCTGCGCCGGACCGCCGCGTCCGGCAGACCGCTCACCGCGTCGGCCGCGGTCTCGCGCGCGTGACCGGCCACCTTCCCGTCGGCGAGCATCCGCGCCAGCGCGTCCACCGCCCTCGGGTCCGCCCGGACCGCGAGACCCCGCGCCGCCTCGGCCGCCGTGACCGCCACCGGGTCCGTCAGCCGCGCCGCCAGCGCCTCGCGGATCCCGGGCGTGTCCGCGTCCGACACCGCCAGCGCCGTCGTCGCCCGCTCCCGCACCGAGTTGTCGATGTCCGCGCTGAGCGCCGTCAGCGCCGCGATCCCCTCCTCCTGGTCGCCCGCGACGAGTTCGGCCAGCGCGGCCGTCACCCGGCGCCGTACTCCCGGATCCGGATGCCCGGTGTGCCGCAGGATCTCCGGCAGGACAGCGGCGTCGCCCTGCGCACCGAGCGCCGTCACACAGGCGCCGATCAGCTCCGGTGTCCGAGCCCGCGCGCACAACTCCCGCAGCGGCGGCAGCGATCGGTCCGCGAACGGCTTGTTCCCGTCCGCCATGCCGAGCCCCGCGAGTACGTCGGCGGCGAAGGCGCGACGCAGCGGATCGTCGCTCGCGCACCAGGCGAGCGCCGCCTGGAACGACTCCTCGTCGCCGCGCCGCCACAGCGCGGCCACCGGCTCGCGCCAGTCGTCCCGTTCGGGTACCCCGCACCGCAGCGCCCGCCCCGCCAGCACCTCGAACGGTGCGGGCAGACCCAGGGATTCCTCCAGAACCGTGGTGATCGCCCCGTGCCCGGTCTGCCGCTCCAGGCTTGCGACGGGCACGCCGTCCTTCAGCGTCTCGACGACGACCGTCACCCCGCCGTCCTCCTCGATCCGGCGCACCACCGTCTCGTCGCCCTCGCCGGCCATCGGCAGCAGCTCGGCGTGCAGTTCATGCTCCACCGCCTCCGGCGCCGTCCACCGCCGCGCCTCGGCCAGCGCCTCCTCGCGCGCGCCCGCGCCGTGCCGCAGCAGGGCCCGTACGGTCGACGGCGAGCCGCGCCGGGCGGCCGTCACCAGGGGCGGCTCGCCGTCCGGGGCGCCGCCCCCGGGGCCGGGAAGGTCGGGGTCCGCGCCGTGCGCCAGCAGCGCCTCCACCGTGGCCGCGTGGCCCTGCCCGACGGCCCAGGCCAGCGCCGTGAAGCCGTACGCCTCGCGTCGGTCGGGGTCCGCGCCCGCCGCCAGCAGGGCCAGCACCACCTCCGTATGACCGCCGCACGCGGCCCCGCACAGCGGCAGGTCGCCGTCGCCGGGGCCACTCGCGCGCCCGGGGCCGGCGCCGGCCGCCAACAGCAGCCGGACCACGCCGGGTTCGTCGCTGACGGCCGCGGCGTAGAGCGCGCTCTGGCCGTCCCGGTCGGTCGCCTCGGCGGGGACGCCGGAGCGCAGCAGACGTACGACGTCGTCGTCCCGGCCCTCGTACACGGCCGAGAACAGCTCGTCCGTCGCGTCGTCCGGCGCCTCGTCCGGCGCGGGGCCGTGCGCGTCACCGGGCGGGCTGCCGGGCGCGCCGTCGGTGTCCGCTGTCCGCTCGTTCGTCATCCTTCGACCTTCGCCCGACGGGACCATTCACGCCAAATCGATAAATCGACGGCCGCTTTCCGGCGCGGTGAAGTCCCGTACGGCCAGGGGGAGTTAGGTGTCGCAGTCCAGCACGGTGTGACAGAGCTGGCACCGCGCCCGCACCCGCCCCCTGACCGGCACGCGGATGCGCTGATGGCAGGTGGGGCAGGGGAACGACACCCGCAGCCCGTCCGGCAGCGTCTCGAAGGCGTACGGGCGCCCGGCGTCCCCGGACTCGCCGGGGTGGTCGAGCGCGTAACGGCGCTCCTTGGCGTACCGGTGCCGGCCCGACCACCCCGCCGTCGTCAGCGGCGGCTGCTGCTCGTCCCGCAGGGCCTGGGCCTTGCCCTTCGTGTAGGCGGTGTAGCCCTGGGGGCTGGTGAACCAGATGGCCGGGTCCTCGTTGAACACGATCGCCCGCTTGGCCAGCACGTAGCCGAACTCCTCCGGCGTCAGATAGCCGAGCTTCTGGCTGGAGTCCCGGTCCTCCCGGAACGCGTCGAGCAGCAGCCAGCCCGCGCCGAGGTACGTCGTCACGGTGTCGGTCAGGATCTCGTTGTCGCGGGTGCCGGGGAAGCTCAGCCCGAGCCGGTGCAGCAGGACATGGGTGATCTCGTGCGCGAGGGCGGCGCCGATGTCCCTGCGGTGGGTCCGGAAGCGGTCGTTGAGCTCGATGAAGTACTCCGGCCCCGCCGTCAGCTCGACACTCGCCGCGTGCTCCATCTCGTGGAAGCCGACGATCATCCGGGCGTCCGGCAGATGCAGCTGCTGGACCAGTGCGCGGGCCACCCGCTGCACTCCCAGATGCAGGTCGTCGTGATCGGCGAAGGCCACATCGGCGGGCGCGACGCTGGTGTCGTACCGCCGGATTCCGTCGCCCGGCATATGTCGGTAGAGCGCGGTGATGGCGGCCCGCACGGTGTCCAGATGCGGATAGCCGTGCACGACCGGGCTGCCGTTCGCCGCGCCTCTGTCCGTCACGCCACTACCCCTTCGTAGGACGGTCGACCGCCCTCAACTGTACGGGGGCGAGCTCCGCGGAGGCCCGACTGTTGCGTTGGCTGAAATCTACATCTTGTGCCACGGCTGATTTCCTCCCCATAATCCGGATCACGCTGTGGCGGGCGGACGCGGGCGATCTTTTGTTTCACCGGTCGTCGGTCGGCTTCGCCATGCGTACGGCACCCCCACGTGCTGAGTGTCATCCGTACACAGCTTCACGCACGACAGCCCCACGCAAGACAACCAAACGCACTGTTTCCCCCCACGAAAGGCAGTCAGTTGAGCTTCCTGCGTGCCCTGAAAAGATGTGCCGTCGTCGGCGCGGTCGTCCTCGCCGGTGTCAGCCTTCAGCCCACCTCCGCTTCGGCCACCCCGCCCCCGGGCCCGCTGGTCGTCGGCGGCACCCCTGCCGAGCAGGGTGAGTTCCCCTTCATGGTCCGGCTCTCCATGGGCTGCGGCGGCGCGCTCTACGAGCAGGACATCGTCCTGACCGCCGCCCACTGTGTGGACGGCTCCGGCCCGAACACCGGCATCACCGCCACGGCGGGCGTCGTGGACCTGGAGAGCCCCGACGCCGTCGAGGTCAACTCCACCGAGGTCCTCCAGGCCCCCGGCTACAACGGCACCGGCAAGGACTGGGCGCTGATCAAGCTCGCCCAGCCGATCGACCTGCCGACGCTCGACATAGCCACCGACGACTCCCTGAACAACGGCGAGTTCACCGTCGCCGGCTGGGGTGCGGCCACCGAGGGCGGCGGCCAGGAGCGGTACCTGCTGAAGGCCAACGTGCCCTTCGTCTCCGACGCGGACTGCGAGGGCGCGTACGGCAGCAGCCTCGTCCCGTCCGAGGAGATCTGCGCCGGCTTCATCGAGGAGGGCGGGGTCGACACCTGCCAGGGCGACTCCGGTGGCCCGATGTTCCGTGACAACGGCGCGGGCGGCTGGATCCAGGTCGGCATCGTCAGCTGGGGCCAGGGCTGCGCGCAGCCGGGCTTCCCGGGCGTCTACACCGAGGTGTCCACCTTCGCCGCCGACATCCAGTCGGCAGCGGCGGGCCTTTGACGGACGGCTCGTCCGGCGCGCCGCGCCGTCGGCTAGGCGCGTGGCGCGCGTGATGTGACACGAACGAGGAGGGGTGGGTTCCGGACCAAGGGGTCCGGAACCCACCTCTCTCTTGTTTCTCCCGTTTTTCGGAGCCGCGCGGCTTTCGTCCGTGCTTTCGGCCGTGTGGGCGCCATGTCGGCGGACGCGCGCGCGGCGACCGGGGATC
Organism: Streptomyces sp. NBC_01716; assembly: GCF_036248275.1. NCBI lineage: Bacteria > Bacillati > Actinomycetota > Actinomycetes > Kitasatosporales > Streptomycetaceae > Streptomyces > Streptomyces sp. NBC_01716. Next base: position 6,721,896 of record NZ_CP109181.1, read on the forward strand.
GGGGCGGGTTCCGGTGTTCGGTGGCCGGACGGCGACCGGAGGCCGACCGTTCGGTTGGCCGAGATTCGTATCTTGTGGGGCCGCTCCTGCCCTCCGGATAATCCGGATCGCGTTCCTGTCGGGCTCATGCCAACGGCGCGCAACGCGCGTCGACCCGTGTGTGCCATGACAGGAGCAACTCCCTCAAGCCCCCACGAAAGGCAGACCGTTGAGCATTCAGGGTGTCCTCAAGAGATGCATCGCTGCCGGCGCTGTCATGCTCGCCGCCATCAGTCTCCAGACCGCCTCAGCCACCGCCGCGCCCGTGCCGGACGCGCCCAAGACGCAGGCCGCCGCCCCCCTCGCGCCGCCCGTCGTCGGCGGTACCCGTGCCGCCCAGGGTGAGTTCCCCTTCATGGTCCGCCTCTCGATGGGCTGTGGCGGCTCGCTGTACTCGTCCACCGTCGTGCTGACCGCCGCCCACTGTGTGAGCGGATCGGGCAACAACACCAGCATCACCGCCACCGCGGGCGTCGTGGACCTCCAGAGCAGCAGCGCCGTCAAGGTCCGCTCCACCAAGGTCCTCCAGGCCCCCGGCTACAACGGCGCGGGCAAGGACTGGGCGCTGATCAAGCTCGCCCAGCCCATCAACCTGCCGACCCTCAAGATCGCCACCACCACGGCGTACAACAACGGCAACTTCACCGTCGCCGGCTGGGGTGCGGCCACCGAGGGCGGCGCCCAGCAGCGCTACCTCCTCAAGGCGACCGTCCCGTTCGTCTCCGACGCCAGCTGCAACTCGTCGTACGGCGGCCAGATCATCACGAGCGAAGAGATCTGCGCCGGATTCGCCGCCGGCGGCACGGACACCTGCCAGGGTGACTCCGGCGGCCCGATGTTCCGCAAGGACAACGCCGGCGCCTTCATCCAGGTCGGCATCGTGAGCTGGGGCAACGGCTGCGCCCGGCCGAACTACCCCGGTGTCTACACCGAGGTCTCCACCTTCGCCTCCGCCATCGCGTCGGCCGCGGCCACTCTCTGATCCCCCTCCGGGCTCTCTGATCCGAGCGGATCCGGGCCCGTAGAGCGCCCGGTCCCGAGGGCGGGGCAGGTCAGGACACGCCGTCGGCGCGTCGGTCCACGACCTGTCCCGCCTGTGGTGCTCCGGCTGTCGTGGACCCGTACCGCGTGGGACCTGGGGGGAGGACACCCCCTAAGCTTCCGCACCATGACCACGAGCGACAACGGGAACACCGGCGGCATCGACCAGTCCGTCCAGGCCGAGCTGGACCGGCTCCGCGGAAGTATCGACAACATCGATGCGGCCGTCGTCCATATGCTTGCGGAACGGTTCAAATGCACCCAGCAGGTCGGCCATCTCAAGGCCGAACACGATCTGCCGCCCGCCGACCCGGCCCGTGAGCAGCGGCAGATCACCCGGCTCCGGCAGCTCGCCGAGAGCGCCAGACTCGATCCCGCGTTCGCCGAGAAGCTCCTCAATTTTATTATTGCCGAGGTGATCCGCCACCACGAGACGATCGCGGACAACGCGGAGAAGGCCGACGGCCAGGGGCGCACGAACGGCCGGACCTGACCGACCGGTGACCCGGCGGTACGGGCACCGCGCTCCCGTGCCCCACCCCGTGCTCCCTCCCGTGCGCTCACAGCGCAATCCCCACCCGCTGTGCCTCCCCATCCCCATCGGGCAGCATGTCCCCATGTCCGTACTGACGCGCGACGAAGCGCAGACCCGTGCCCAGCTCATCGACGTCCACCGGTACACGGTCGCCCTCGACCTGACCACCGGCGACGAGACCTTCGAATCCCGTGCCGCCATCGAGTTCACCGCCCTCGCGGCCGGAGACACCTTCGTCGAGCTGAAGCCCGCACTGCTGCGCTCCGTCACCCTCGACGGGCAGCCCCTGGACCCCGGCGCCCTCAGCGAGAACCGGCTCGCGCTCCCCGGTCTCGCCGAAGGCCGGCACGAACTGCGCGTCGACGCCACCATGCGCTACTCCCGCACCGGCGAGGGCATGCACCGCTTCACCGACCCCACCGACGGCGAGACCTACGTCTACACCCAGATGTTCCTCGAAGACGTCCAGCGGGTGTTCGCCGTCTTCGACCAGCCCGACCTCAAGGCCGTCTTCGCCCTCACCGTCACCGCCCCCGAAGGCTGGACCGTACTCGGCAACGGGATCGCCACCGACGAGGGCGACGGCCGCTGGAGCCTCGCGCCGACCCCGCCCATCTCCACCTACCTCGTGGCCGTCGCCGCCGGTCCCTGGCACTCGGTCCGCACCGAACACGCGGGCCTGCCCTTCGGCATCCACTGCCGGCGCTCCCTCGCGCCCCATCTCGACACCGACGCCGACGAAATCTTCGCCATCACCCGCGCCTGTTACGACCGCTACCACGCGAAGTTCAAGGAGCCGTACCCCTTCGACTCCTACGACCAGGCCTTCGTCCCCGAGTTCAACGCCGGTGCCATGGAGAACCCGGGCCTCGTCACCTTCCGCGACGAATTCGTCTACCGCTCCGCCGTCACCGACACCGAGCGGCAGACCCGGGCCATGGTCATCGCCCACGAGATGGCCCACATGTGGTTCGGCGACCTCGTCACGCTCACCTGGTGGGACGACATCTGGCTCAACGAGTCCTTCGCCGAGTACATGGGCTACCAGACCCTCACCGAGGCCACCCGCTACACCGACACCTGGGTCGCCTTCGGCATAGACCGCAAGTCCTGGGGTTACGACGCCGACCAGCGGCCCTCCACCCACCCCGTCGCGCCGGACCCGGACGCGGTGCCCGACACCGCGTCCGCGATGCTCAACTTCGACGGCATCTCCTACGCCAAGGGCGCCTCCGCGCTGCGCCAACTCGTCGCCTGGCTCGGCGAGAAGGACTTCCTCGCCGGCATCAACACACACTTCGCCCGCCACAAGTTCGGCAACGCCACCCTCGCCGACTTCGTCGACTCCCTCGCCGCCTCCACCGACCGCGACGTGCACCGGTGGGCCGAGCGGTGGCTCCGTACGACCGGCGTCGACACCCTCACCCCCACCGTCACCGGCAACGGCTCCGAGGCCGGCTGGACGCTCGGCGTCACCCAGGACGGCAGCCGCCCGCACCGTATCGCCGTCAGCGCCTACGACCGTGACCTGGTCGACCCCGGCAGGCTCGCCCCGCGCGACCGCTTCGAGATCGACATCCCGCAGCAGGACGGCCCCACGCTCCGCCCCGGCCGCCGCCCCGACCTGGTCGTCCTCAACGACGGCGACCTCGCCTACGCCAAGGTCCGCCTCGACGACCGCTCCTGGGCCACCGCCCTCGACTCCCTTTCGGCCATCCCCGACCCGCTCACCCGCACCGTCGTCTGGAACACGGCCCGCGACATGGTCCGCGACGGCGAACTGCCCCCCGGCGCCTACCTGGAGGCCGCGCGTACGCACCTCCCGCACGAGTCCGACCTCGCGATCGCCCAAGGTGTACTCGGCTTCGCCGCCACCCAGATCGCCGACCGCTACCTCGGCCCCGACGAGCGGCCCGCCGCCCTCGCCACCCTCACCACCATCTGCCGCGCCCTCATCCGCCGCACCGAGGACGGCAACGCACCCGGCCTGCGCCTCACCGCCGTACGCCACTTCATCTCCGCGGCCACCCAGCCCGACGGCATCCAGGACTGGCTCGGCTCGGGCAGCGTCCCCGGCGGCCCCGAACTCGACCCCGAACTGCGCTGGCGCATCCTCTACCGCCTCGCCGTCCTCGGCGCCGTGGACGACGCCGCCATCGCCGGCGAACTCACCCGCGACCCCAGCGCCACCGGCCAGGAAGGCGCCGCCCGCTGCCGGGCCGCGATCCCCGACAGCGACGCCAAGGCCGCCGCCTGGGAACGGCTCTTCCTCGGCGACGACCTGTCCAACCACCTCTTCACCGCCACCGCCCAGGGCTTCTGGCAGCCCGAACAGACCGGCCTCGTACGCGAGTACGTCCCCCGCTTCTACAAAGACGCCGTCGAACTGGCCGCCCGTCGCGGCCCCGCCATCGCCGAATTCGCCGGACGTTACGCCTTCCCGCTCCACGCGGTGGACGAGGAGTCGCTGCGCCTGGGCGAGGAATGCCTGGCCGGGGCGGACCTCCTGCCCGCGCTGCGCCGCAAACTGGCCGACCAACTGGACGACCTGCGCCGCGCGCTGCGGGTCCGGGCCGAATGACCCCGCGGTCTCCGTAAGGAGGACGGGCCGGCCCGCCCTCCTTACGGAGACCGCACACCGTAAACACACACACTCTCCTTCAGCGCACGCCGCTACCCCCGCCGGGTCCGGATCGTTGTGCACCGTAGGCACCACCCGACCGACCCCGGACCCCTGGTGCATCTGGCCCCCGCGCCCTGAAGGACCTCCATGACCGACCTGTCAGCAGACGATCACGACCAGCCGCACGATCTGGTCGGCATCGGCATCGGACCGTTCAACCTCTCCCTCGCCGCGCTCGCCGACGGCGTCCACGGAGGCCTCGCCGCCACCTTCTTCGAACAGCGCCCCGCCTTCCACTGGCACCCCGGGCTGCTCCTCGACGGCACCACCCTCCAAGTGCCCTTCCTGGCCGACCTGGTGACCCTGGTCGACCCGGCGAGCCCCTGGTCGTTCCTGAGCTATCTCAGGGCCTGCGACCGGCTGTACCCGTTCTACTTCGCCGAGCGCTTCCACATCCAGCGCGCCGAGTACGACGCCTACTGCCGCTGGGTCAGCGAACAGCTCCCCGGTCTCCACTTCGGCCACCAGGTCGACGCCGTCCGCTGGAACCCCGAACGCGCCCTCTTCGAGGTCGACTTCACCCAGCTCGACAACGACGGCGAGGTCGAGGCGCTCGGCCGCGCCTACACCCGCAGTGTCGCGCTCGGCGTCGGCACCGAGCCGTACGTCCCCGAACCGCTCAAGCTCCTCGCCGACACCCCGGCCGTGCCCGTGATCCACTCCGCCGACTACCTCGCCCACCGCGAGCGGATCCTCCAAGCCGAGCACATCACCGTCGTCGGCGCCGGACAGTCCGGCGCCGAGGTCTTCCTCGACCTGCTGCGCGCCCGCCCCACCGGCGCCGAGAAGCTCCACTGGCTGGCCCGCACCGAGGCCTTCGCGCCCATGGAGTACTCCAAACTCGGCCTGGAGCAGTTCACCCCCGACTACACCAGCTACTTCCACGCCCTGCCCGAACGCGTACGCGACGAACTCCTGCCCCGCCAGTGGCAGCTCCACAAAGGCATCGACGCGGGCACCATCGCGGCCATCCACGACGAGCTCTACCGCCGTACGCTCCACGGCGGCTGGCCGGACGCCGTCCTGACCCCCGGCGTTCTCGTCCGTACGGCGGGACGCGTCGGCGCCACCCGCATCGAACTGCACCTGGAACACGCCCAGCAGTCCGGCCGCTCCCGGCTCACCACCGACGCCGTCGTCCTGGCCACCGGTTACCGCGAGCGCCCGCTCGGCAGAATGCTGGCCGGACTCGACCCGTACATGCGTCTCGACGAGTCCCAGCGCCCGCGCATCGACGACCGGTACCGGCTGCTGCTCGATGCCTCGGTGACCGGCTCGGTATACGTACAGAACGCCGAACGGCACACGCACGGCGTCGGCGCCCCCGACCTCGGACTCGCCGCCTGGCGCAGCGCGACGATCCTCAACTCGCTGACCGGCACCGAGCCCTACCCACTGCCACGGCGTACCGCGTTCACCAGCTTCGGCCTCGACGGACAGGAAAAGCACCGGGCGGTGCCGGTGCCCAGAGGTCTCGTACCGCTCTCCGAAGTGCGCTGACCCGGAACGGGACCAGGGCCTGTCCGGGGGGTGCGCCGGCGTGGTGCCGAGGGGACGGCACCACGCCGGCGCGTCATCGCGCGACGAGTCAGAAGACCGGGGTGCCGTCGCGCGTGAGCTTCCAGTCCACCGAGGCGAACGAGGCCGGGTCGACGGTCTTCTCCGTCTGCACCCAGGTGATGATCGTGTTCCGGATCTCGTCCGGGTTGGCCCACAGCTGCTGGGCGCCCGCGACATGCGGGAAGTTGCCGCCGCCGCTCGCCCGGTAGTTGTTCACGGCGAGGACGAACTTCGCCGCCGGGTCCAGCGGCTTCCCCTCGAAGGAGAGATTCACGATCCGCGAACCGGCCGGCTTGGCGATGTCGATGTCGTACGTCAGCCCCGACACCACGTCGTAGTTGTAGTCCGGGATGCTGTCCGCGTTCGTCAGCTTCGAGGTGTCCACCGGCGCACCGGCCGCCGTCCGCACGTAGTACTTCGCCGAGAACTCCAGATAGTCCCTGATCTGAGTGCCCGTCAGCAGCCGTGCCTCCAGGGTGTTCTCGAACGGGTACAGCCCCGCCGCGTCCTTGATGGTCACCTCGCCCGCCGGGATCCCCGCCGTACGCGAGAAGCACGACGCCTGCGACAGCAGCGGCAGCGCCGCCCACTCGCCGCCCGCGAGACCGGCCTTCACCGTCTCCGTCTGCACATGGTTGATCAGGTCGATCAGCGGCTCGTCCCGCCAGGGCGCGTCGGCCGTCGTCATCGCGGCCGTCGACGTCCCGATGACCTGGTTGACGTAGCTCACGACCTTGCGGTGCTCGTCGACGAGCAGCCCCGTGATCTTCGGGTCCTCGTCCACCGTGCTGGAGTTGAGGACCTGCGAGCCGACCTTCTCGACCGACCAGCGGCCCCGCTCCCACACCAGGTCGAAGTCGAACAGCGTCAGCCGCTGTCCCCACTTCAGCGGCTCGGACAGCACCACGTCCTTGCCGGTCTCCTTGTTGGTGACCCGGTACTCCGGAATCTCGCTGTGCGCGTGACCGACCAGGATCGCGTCGATGCCCGGCACCTGCTCGGCCACCAGCCCGGCCGCGTTCTCGACGTACGGAAGCTGGTCTCCGTAGGAGGACGTGCCGTTCGACCCCGAGTGCGCGGAGACGATCACCACGTCGGCGCCCATCGACCGCAGCCTGGGCACCCACTTCGCGGCCTGCTCCTCCAGACCCGGGAACGTCATCTTCCCCTGGACGTTCACCTTGTCCCAGATCGCGATACCCGGGTTCGTCAGCCCCAGCACGGCCACCCGCACATCGCGCCCGTGGGGCGTCCGCAGCCGCTTGATCACATACGGCGGGAAGGCCGGCCGCAGCGTCTTCGCGTCCAGCGCGTTGGCGCCGAGCAGCGGGAAACGGCACTGCTCCTCGAACTTGCGCAGCACCGGGATGCCGTAGTTGAACTCGTGGTTGCCGAGGGCGGCGGCGTCGTACCCGATCGCGTTCATCGCCTGCGCCATCGGGTGCACCGGGCCGCGCTTCGCCGTGATCGGGTCGATCTTGGCGTAGTAGTACGAGAGCTGGGTGCCCTGGATGGTGTCGCCCGCGTCGATGAGCAGGGTGTTGCCCCGGCCCTTCTCCTTACGGACGCGGTTCACCAGCGTGGAGATCTTCGCCAGACCGACGTCGTTGCGGTCCTTGTCGTCGAACTCCTTGTCCGTGAAGTAGTCCCAGTTGAAGACGTTGCCGTGCAGGTCGGTGGTGCCCATCACGGTGAACGAGTACCGCTTCGGACGCCCGTGGCCGTGACCGTGGCCGCCGCCGTGCTCCCGCGCCTCGGCGCCCCCGGCGGTGCCCCCGGCGATCGCCACTCCGGCTCCCGCGGCGGCCGACCGGCCCAGGAACGTCCTTCGGTTCAGCGGCATCGCTACTCCCTCGTACTCGTCAACTCGGCGCACAACGCGCGTAGATAGGGCCGCTAGATTCTGACGCAGGAACGCGGAATCGAACACCCCCAGCGGGTTTCGATCCGATGACCGCCGAATGTCGTGCCCCGGACGGGAGCCGGATGGGAGAGTGACCGGACGGACCGGGGAAGGCCGTACGCCTCCCCGTCCCCCCCCACAACTCGCCGTCGTACGAGGGAGAACCCAGCCGTGACCACCGACGCCCCCGCCCCCGTCTCCGCGCCCTACGGCACCCCGGAAACCCCGAGGGTCGCCGTCCGCGGCGAGGCGCGCCTGGAGTTCGACCCGGAGATCGCCAGGATCGGCGTCACGGTCAGCGCGCGCGGCACCGACCGCCGCACCGCCCTGGAAGACCTCACCCGCCGCAACAACGAGGTCCTGGCCCTGATCAAGTCCTACGGTGACGCCGTCGAGAAGCTGGAGACCGGCTCCTTCTCCATCAACCCGGAACTCACCCGGCACGGCCGCGGCGAACGCGTCCGCGCCTACCACGGCCGCGTGCACATCAACGCCGAGCTCGCCGACTTCACCGCACTCGGCGAACTCACCACCCGCCTCGCCGACCTCGACCTCACCACCGTCGACGGTCCCTGGTGGGCCCTGCGCCCCGACTCGCCCGCCCATGGTGAGGCCCGCGGGCAGGCGGTCCGCGAGGCGGTCCAGCGGGCCCGCGAGTACGCCGGGGCGCTCGGCGCGAATCTCGCCGCCCTTGTCGAGCTCGCCGACATCGGCGCGGAGAACGCCGTGCCGTTCGCCACGCGTGCCCCGGCGTACGCGATGGGTTACGGCGGCGCCCCCGAGGCCGCCGGCGCGGCCCCCGCGCTGGACCTTGAACCGCAGCGCCAGACCGTCTACGCGCAGGTGAACGCGCGCTTCACGATGACACCGCCCGTTCTCTGACCGGCGCACGCGGGAATTACCGAATACCGCTCATCGGAGCAGCCCCGCGCCCACTTCAACACTTGGCAACAACCCTTCATGTAAAGGTTGTTGAGTAGTCATGTGAGACCGATTACCTACCCGGCGGTAAGGTTTAGTCTCGGTTCATGCGCCGAGCAAAAATCGTCTGTACCTTGGGGCCCGCCACCGACTCGTACGACCAGATAAAAGCACTGGTCGAGGCCGGAATGGACGTCGCCCGCTTCAACCTCAGCCACGGCAGTTATGTCGAGCACGAGGAGCGCTACCAGCGCGTACGCAAAGCCGCCGAGGAAACCGGCCGCAGCGTGGGAATCCTCGCCGACCTTCAAGGCCCGAAGATCCGCCTCGGGCGCTTCCGCGAAGGTCCGGTACTCCTTGAACGCGGCGACGAATTCACCATCACCGTCGAACCCTTCGAAGGCGACCGCCACACCTGCGGCACGACCTACGAAGGACTCGCCGACGACGTGACCACCGGCGAGCTCATCCTGGTCGACGACGGCAAGGTCACGCTGGAGGTCACCGCGGTCGACGGACCCCGCGTCCGTACCACCGTGGTCGAGGGCGGCATGGTCTCCGACAACAAGGGCCTCAACCTGCCCGGCGTCGCGGTGTCCGTCCCCGCGCTCTCCGAGAAGGACATCGAGGACCTCCGCTGGGCCCTGCGCATCGGCGCCGACGTCATCGCTCTCTCCTTCGTACGGAGCGGACGCGACATCGAGGACGTCCACCGCATCATGGACGAGGAGGACCGGCGCGTCCCGGTCATCGCCAAGGTCGAGAAGCCGCAGGCCGTGGAGAACATAGACGACATCGTCGCCGCGTTCGACGGCATCATGGTCGCCCGCGGCGACCTCGGCGTCGAGATGCCGCTGGAGCAGGTGCCGATCGTGCAGAAGCGCGCGATCAAGCTCGCGAAGCGCAACGCGAAGCCGGTCATCGTCGCCACGCAGATGCTCGACTCGATGATCGAAAACTCCCGGCCGACCCGCGCGGAGGCGTCGGACGTCGCCAACGCCGTCATCGACGGCACCGACGCGGTGATGCTGTCCGGCGAGACGAGCGTCGGCAAGTACGCGGTCGAGACGGTCCGGACGATGAGCCGGATCGTGGAGGCGGCGGAGGAGGACGTGCTGGCCAAGGGCCTGCCCCCGCTCACCGAGCGCAACAAGCCCCGCACCCAGGGCGGCGCGGTCGCCCGCGCGGCGGCCGAGATGGGCGACTTCCTGGGCGCGAAGTTCCTGGTGGCCTTCACACAGTCGGGCGACACGGTCAAGCGCCTCTCCCGCTACCGCTCACCGATCCCGCTGCTGGCCTTCACCCCGGACCCGGCGACACAGGCGCAGCTCAACCTCACCTGGGGTGTGGAGGCGTTCCTCGGCCCGCGGGTGGAGTCGACGGACGCGATGGTCGACCAGGTCGACGAGCAGCTGCTGCGGATCGGCCGCTGCGACAAGGGCGACATCGTGGTGATCACGGCGGGCTCCCCACCGGGAGTGGCGGGCTCGACCAACCTGGTCCGCGTCCACCACATCGGCGAGGACGACAGCCCCAAGTAGTACGCTCCGCGCACGCACGATGGGCCGGAGCTGAGTGCTCCGGCCCGGTGTGTGTCCGTGCGGCGTGATCGCGGCCGCATGATCCCGCGGGACCTCAGAGGTCTGGTGAGATCATGGAAATGGAGGGAAAGTACCCCGGGTGGGATTCGAACCCACGCTGGATGGTGTTTGAGACCATTGCCTCTACCGCTGGGCTACCGGGGCGCCCTTTGAAACGAAGGAATTGGTGTCCCCTCCGTGACACAACCATACCGTAGCTGGGTAGGCTCTTGACGAGCAGTATCTGCCTGGAACGAGGAGCCTCAGTGACCGCCCCCGAGTCGCCCCAGCCCGTCGCCGACGACGACAAGTCGCATGTGCCGCCCCTGACGACGCGCGTCGTCATCGCCGAGGACGAGGCGCTCATCCGCCTCGACCTCAAGGAGATGCTCGAAGAAGAGGGCTACTCCGTCGTGGGCGAGGCCGGTGACGGTGAGCGTGCCGTCGAGCTCGCGCGGGAGCACCGGCCCGATCTCGTCATCCTCGATGTCAAGATGCCCGTCCTGGACGGCATCTCCGCCGCGGAGAAGATCGCGCGGGAGTCCATCGCGCCCGTCCTGATGCTCACTGCCTTCTCCCAGCGCGATCTCGTGGAGCGCGCCAGGGACGCCGGTGCCATGGCGTATCTCGTGAAGCCGTTCAGCAAGACGGACGTCGTGCCCGCCATCGAGATGGCCGTCTCGCGCTTCAACGAACTCAAGGCGCTGGAGCGGGAGGTCGCCGATCTGACGACCCGCCTGGAGACGCGCAAGCTCGTGGACCGCGCGAAGTCGATCCTCCAGACCCAGTACGGCCTCACGGAGCCCGCCGCCTTCCGGTGGATCCAGAAGACCTCGATGGACCGGCGGATGTCGATGCAGCAGGTCGCCGAGGCCGTCATCGAGGACGACGAGGAGAAGAAGAGGGCCGCGAAGGGGCAGTAGAGCGGTCGGCACGGCGCGAGAAGGCCCGCACCCCTTTCGGGACGCGGGCCTTCTCGCGTACGTACGCGCGCGCGTGGACTCAGTCCTCGCCCAGATACGCCTTCCGCACCGACTCGTCGACCAGCAGGTCCTGCCCGCTGCCCGAGAGTACGACCTTGCCGACCTCCATCACATGGCCCTGGTCGGCCAGTGACAGCGCCGCCTGGGCGTTCTGCTCGACGAGGAGGATCGTCGTGCCCTGCGACTTGAGTTCGGCGATCGTCGCCATGATCTTCTGCATCATGATCGGCGAGAGTCCCATGGACGGCTCGTCCAGCATGAGCAGCTTGGGCCGTGACATCAGCGCCCGCCCCATGGCGAGCATCTGCTGCTCGCCGCCGGAGAGGGTGCCCGCGGCCTGCTTGCTGCGTTCGCCGAGGATCGGGAACAGCTCGTAGGCGCGCTTGATGTCGCTGTCGATGCCGGCGGCGTCCTTACGGAGGAACGCGCCGAGCTTGAGGTTCTCCGCGATCGTGAGACGCGGGAAGATCCGGCGCCCCTCGGGGGAGTGCGCCAGACCCATCGCGACGATCTTGTGCGCGCCGACGCCGTTCAGCGGCTTGCCGTCGAAGACGATCCGGCCCCCGGACGGCTTGAGCAGCCCGGACAGGGTGCGCAGTGTGGTCGTCTTGCCCGCGCCGTTGGTGCCGATGAGCGTGACGATCTGACCGGCTTCGACGCTGAAGGAGATGCCCTTGACGGCTTCGATCTTGCCGTAGGCGACCTTGAGGTCCTCCACCTCCAGTAGTGCGGTCACTTGCTGTCTCCTTCTTTGCCTGCCGTGCTGTGTGCCTCCGCGGCCTCCACCTCGGAGACTTCCTCGGCGCCTGGGGCGCCCTCGTAGGGGGTGCCGAGATAGGCGGCGACGACCCGCTCGTCGGCCTGGACGACGTCGGAGGTGCCCTCGACGAGCTTCTGGCCCTGGACGAGGACGGCGACGCGGTCGCACAGGTTGAAGATGAAGCGCATGTCGTGCTCGATGACGAGTACGGCGATGCCCTGGTCACGGATGGCGAAGACCAGGTCCTGGGTGGTGCGGGTCTCCTGCGGGTTCATGCCGGCGGTCGGCTCGTCGAGCAGGAGGAGGCCCGGGTCGCTGGCGAGGGCGCGCGCGATCTCCAGTTTCCGCTGTTCTCCGTAGGGGAGGTTGCGGGCGAGGTGGTCGCGCTTGGCCGAGAGGCCGGTGAACTCAAGGAGTTCCATGGCGCGTTCCTCGGACTCCTTCTCCGCCTTCTTGAAGCCGGGGCCGCGCAGGAGCGCGGACCAGAGGCCTTCCTTGGTCCTGGTGTGGCGTCCGACGAGGACGTTCTCCAGGACGGTCATGTTGGCGAAGAGCCGGATGTTCTGGAACGTCCGGGCGATGCCCGCCTTGGTGACCAGATGGGACTGGTGCGGCAGGACGGTGCCCTTGTAGCTGACGGTGCCCTCGGTGGGGACGTACAGACCGGTGAGGCAGTTGAAGAAGGTGGTCTTGCCCGCGCCGTTGGGGCCGATGAGGCCGACGATCTCGCCGGTGTTGACCTGGAGGTCGACGTTCTGTACGGCGGTGAGGCCGCCGAACTTCTTGGTGACGCCGGTGGCTTGGAGCACGGGGACGGCGGCCTGCGTGGCGGCCTTGGGGGATCCGGCGCCGGTGGGTTCGATGTCGGTGGTCATTCGGGTCACACCCCCGCTTTACTGAGGCCGATATCGCCCTTGGGCGCGTCCAGTTGCCCGGTTTCGTGGAATTCGAGCTGCTTCCTGCGGTCGGCGATGAGGCCCTCGGGGCGGAATCGCATGAGCAGGATCAGCGCGATGCCGAAGAGCAGCAGCTGGTAGTCCGACATGAACTGGAGCTTCGCCGGGATGAGGTAGAGCAGCGAGGCGCCGATGAGGGGACCGCTGACCGTGCCCATGCCACCGAGGATGACGGCGGCGAGCAGGAACGCCGAGTTCGGCGGGACGGCTTCGACGAACTTGTACTGGGCGGGGGTGACGGTGAAGGTCACGTGCGCCTGTACGGTGCCGGCCATGCCCGCGAGGGTGGCGCCGAGCGCGAAGGCGAGCAGCTTGAGCCGGAAGGCGTTGATGCCCATGGCCCTGGCCGCGGTCTCGTCCTCGCGGATGGCGACCCAGGCGCGGCCGATGCGCGACTGGTCGGAGCGGCGGAAGACCGTCACCACGATGATCGTGAACAGCAGCATCAGCAGGTAGTAGTTGGAGAACCTGCCGAGTTCGACGCCCAGAATCGTATGTGGCTCCCCGAGGTTGAACCCGAAGAGGTCCAGGTCGGGGATGTTCGGGATGCCGTTGGAGCCGTTGGTGACATCGGGGCCCGACGATCCGTCGAGGTTCTGCATGGTGATGCGGAAGATCTCACCGAAGCCGAGGGTCACGATGGCCAGATAGTCGCCGTGCAGTCGCAGGGTCGGCGCGCCGATGACGACACCGAAGATCAGCGAGGCGCCGGCGCCGCAGAGGACGGCGGCCCAGAACGGCAGCTGGAGCCCGATGGTGGACGACGGCGATCCGGAGACGAGGGCGGCCGTGTAGGCGCCGACGCCGAGGAAGGCGACGTATCCGAGGTCGAGCAGACCTGCGAGGCCGACGACGACGTTGAGTCCGAGCGCGACGGTGGCGAAGATCAGGATGTTCGTCCCGATGGAGGCGTACGCGTCGTTGCTCTGGGTGAACGGGAAGGCGAACGCGGAGACGAACGCCGCGGTCACGGTCACGTTCTTGTGCTTCGAAGTGAGGCTTGCGAGGCGGCGGTTGAGGCCGGCCCGCGAAATGGCGGTCGCGCCGAAGGCGACGAGGAGGATGTAGCCGATGAAGAGCTCGGCGGCCTCGGTGTCGATGCCGAAGGTGAAGACGAACAGGCCGAGCCCGAAGGCGGCGGCGATGACGAGGATCTCGGCCCAGCCGGGGAGCGGTGCGGCTTCCTCGGGAACGGGCGCCTTGAACGACTGGACGAACCGCTGCCAGGCGTTGGGGCTCGGGTGCTCGTGCGGGACGTCGCAGGGGAGGCCGAGGGCCGCGACGAGCGTGATCAGCGAGGCGACCGCGGCGACGTAGGCGCCCGGTTCGAGGTTGGCGAGTCCGCCGAGTTTCACGGCGATCGCGATGACCGTGTACCAGGTGGTGGCGAACGTGCCGAGGGCGAAGAGAAGGACGGGGCCGTTCTTGCCGCCGGGGGAGAGCCAGCCGAGGCCGCGTACGCCGTAACCGGCGGCGACGAAGAGCAGGGTCAGCAGCGCACCGGTGAGGGTGAGCAGCTGGAGGCCGCCGGGGTAGCCGGTGACCGTGAGGTCGCCGGGGAATTCGGCGGTCCAGGTCCAGGCGAGGAAGGTGCTCGCGAACGTCGCGACGGCGCCGATGGCGGCGCCGAGACTGGCCACCGCGGGCGGCAGGCCGATGACGGGGCGCTGCTCCCGGTGTGCGGGGGCCGCGGTGGTCGTCTTCGATGTGGTGGTGGTCATCGGTATCACGCCCGATCCGATACGCGTGCGCCGAGCAGACCTTGTGGCCTCAGCAGCAGTACGAGGATGAGGAGGACGAACGCCCACACGTCCTTCCAGGCGCCGCCGCCGAGCTGCGACATGCCGGGGATGTTCTCGATGTAGGCGGTGGCCATGGATTCGGCGAGACCGAGTACCAGGCCGCCGATCATGGCTCCGTAGATGTTGCCGATACCGCCGAGGACCGCGGCCGTGAAGGCCTTGAGTCCGGCGATGAAGCCCATCTTGAAGTTGACCTCGCCGTACTTGAGACCGTGCGCGACCGCCGCGATGGCGGCGAAGGCGGCACCGATGGCGAACGCGGTGACGATGATGCGGTCGGTGTTGATGCCCATCAGCTTGGCCGTGTCCGGATCCTGCGACGTGGCCTGCATGGCGCGCCCGGTGCGGGTCTTGGAGACGAACACGCCGAGCGTGATCATGCACAGGGGTGCGGCGATGAGCAGGAAGAGGTCGCCGCGGCTGATGGCGAACGCGCCGAAGTCGAGCCTGCCGCCCTCGAACTCGGGGAAGGGGCGGGACTTCGTGGCGTCCGGGTAGAAGGCCCAGATGGCCTGCTGGAGTGCGATGGAGAGGCCGATCGCGGTGATCAGTGGCGCGAGCCTGGGCGCGTCACGCAGGGGCCGGTAGGCGAAGCGTTCGGCTCCTACGGCGACGAGCACGGAGCAGGCCATCGCCATGAGGATCATGAGGGGGAGTGCGATGAGCAGACTGGTACCGCTGGGCAACCAGAGAAATGCGGTCAGCGCACCGAAGCCGCCGATCATGAATATCTCGCCATGGGCGAAATTGATGAGCTGGACTATGCCATAGACCATCGTGTAACCGATTGCGATGAGTCCGTACAGCGCGCCGAGTAGCAGGCCGTTGGCAAGTTGCTGCGGCAGATCGTTCACCGCGGGGCCTCCGAATGAGTGGGGTCAGATACGGCCGCGGGGGGGCGCTGTGGCGCCCCCGCGCGGTGGTAGGTCCTACAGGAGGGAGGGCTGGTGAGCCCGGTCAGCCCTCGAACACGCCCGTCTTGACGGGTACGTGCTTGCCGCCCTTCACCTCGTAGAGGGAGAGCTGCTTGTTCACGGTGTCGCCGAACTCGTCGAATCCGACCGTGCCGGTGACGCCGTCGAACTTGACGTCCTGCATGGCCTCGGTGATCTGCTTGCGCGCGTCCTTGACGTCGCCGGGCAGCTCGCCGTCGTTCTTCTCGACGACGGCCTTCACGGCCTGGATGATCGCCCAGGTGGAGTCGTAGGCGTAGCCGCCGTACGCCTCGAACGCGCCGTCGTAGCCGCCGGCCTCGTAGTCCTTGATGAACGTCTTGGCGGTCTCCAGGGTCTCCAGGGGCGCGCCCACGGAGCTGGCGAAGTCGCCTTCGGAGTTCTTCTTGCCCAGCTTGATGTACTCGGCGCTGAAGAGAGCGTCACCGCCGACGGTGGGGATCTTGGCGCCGGCGTTCTTGATCTGGCTGGCCAGCGGGGCACCGGCCGGGTACTCGCCGCCGTAGTAGACGAAGTCGGCGTCCTTCTGGGCGACCTTGCTCGCGACGGACGAGAAGTCCTTGTCGTCCGGGTTGATGTGGTCGGTGCCTACGACCGTGCCACCGAGCTTCGTGAACTCGGCGGAGAAGGTCGCGGCGAGACCGGCTCCGTAGGTCTTCTTGTCGTCGATGACATA
Organism: Streptomyces sp. NBC_01716; assembly: GCF_036248275.1. NCBI lineage: Bacteria > Bacillati > Actinomycetota > Actinomycetes > Kitasatosporales > Streptomycetaceae > Streptomyces > Streptomyces sp. NBC_01716. The sequence continues at coordinate 6,738,288 of NZ_CP109181.1, forward strand.
GACCTTCTTGAGCTTCTTCTCGTTGAACATGAACTGCGCGGCGTACGGGCCCTGAATGGCGTCCGTGGTGGCCGTACGGAAGTACGTGTCGAAGCCGCGGACCTTCTTGCCGCTCTGCCAGTCCTTGCCCTGAGTCATCTCGGGGTTGGTGTTGGCGGGCGAGACCTGGACCAGGTTGTCGTTGGCGAAGACCTTCTGCATGGCCTGGCCGACATCGGAGTTCAGGGGGCCGACAACGCCCACGACGTCCTGGTTGCCGACGAGCTTCGTGGCGTTCTGCTGGCCGGTCGCCGCCTGGGCGACGTCGTCCAGGGACTCCAGCTCGAAGGTGATGCCTTCGACTTCGTTGTTCTTGTTTGCCGTTTTGACGGCGAGGTCGGCGGAGTTCTTGATGCCCTGGCCGAGCGCGGAGAGGTCTCCGGTCAGCGGCGCGTCGAGGCCGATGACGACGGTCTTCTTTCCGCCGCCGCCGCCCTCGCTGCTGTCGTCGCGGGAGCCGCAAGCAGAAAGCGTGAGGGCTCCTACAGTGACCGCAGTGGTGACTATGAACAAGGAACGGTGACGCACGATCAGTCCTTTCCCCTGGCACGGCTGTCCCTGATTGAGAAGCCGGGTCGAGCGCTGGAACCGAACTGAAAGGAATCCGGTGGCGCGGTGACTGGCCGTGACTCTAAGCGCGCTGGTGGGGGTGGTGCAGAGGTGGGGCCAAGGATGTGACTCTCTTGTTATGACGGAAGCGCGATGAAGCCCGTGGCGGTGGGGAAAGACGTGTGATTTGAGACTGTTGGTGAGTCCACATACTGAGAACCAGCAGGACCGCACCGGTAATCGGGCGATTACGGAGTGGAGCGGTCGCATGTCTTCTGGACGGCCGCGCCGAGGTCTTCCGGGTATCCGCCGCCGAGGATACGGCTCTGTTTCTGGACCGCCCGTTCATTACGTAACGTGACATCCAGGAAGGGGAGTCCGGCATTCCGTGGTACCTCCCCGCAGTCGAGCACATAGACGGTCACCAGCACCTCGCGGGAGCCTCCGGCCGGCACGGTGAACGGCGCCGACGGTTCGGTCGAAACGGCCAGCGCCGCGGACGGCTGGGTGACGGCGTCGATCGTGACGCGCCGGCCGGGCTCGGTCGAGACGGTGACGCCGAAGGTGAACGCGCCCGCGTGCTCGCTCTTCGGCGCGGCGCCCCCGTAGGCGAAGCCAACCACCTGCGACGGCCAGGGCGGTGGTGGCTCGGGAGGCGGCGACGGGGAGTTGAGGACGTACAGGCAGCCGCCCGCCGTGAGGGCCGCGGCGACGCCCAGCGCGGCCTTGCGGCGGTGCCGCGGGGGCACCGTGAGACGGATGCGGGGCCCCGTCGCGCCGGTGAGCGGGGGCTCGGGATGGTGATAGGTGTCCTCGCCCGGTTCGACGGGGCCGATACCGCTCATGCGCCGACGCTAATGCGGTTCGGGCGCGACGACAATGGATCGCGCCGCAAGGCGTGACGCAACGTCACCATCGAGGGTCCCACCTGGCTTTCCCGTGCCGGGGTCCGGCGGCGGGCGGGGCGCCGCGGGAGCCCCGACAGGCCTTGGTTTCCGCCGTGTTTCGCGGTAGTCCCGCGGCCGTCACGCGTCTCACCTGTTGGTCACCGCGGGCCTTCGGAAGCCCGTTCGGCACCTTTACCGGCCCGCTTGAGCTCCCCTTGAGGTTCGCCCCTCAGGCGTTTTTCCGCGTCGTGAATCCGGTGCCGTCGCCGCTCTGGAGAAGGCACGTCAACCGCGCGGTGCAGACCCGCTTTCCCTGCTCGTCGGTGATCACGATCTCGTACGTCGCGGTGGACCGGCCCCGGTGGAGCGGGGTGGCGACACCGGTCACCAATCCGGCACGCGCGCCGCGGTGATGCGTGCAGTTGAGGTCCACGCCCACGGCGATCTTGTCGCGTCCGCCGTGGAGCATCGCGCCGATGGAGCCGAGGGTCTCGGCGAGTACGGCGGACGCGCCGCCGTGCAGCAGCCCGTACGGCTGGGTGTTGCCCTCCACGGGCATGGTGGCGACGACGCGCTCGGGGGACGCCTCGGTGACCTTCAGGCCCATGCGACTGCCGAGGTCCCCGGCGGAGAAGAGCGAGGTCAGATCGGTGTCGTACGGCGCGTACTCCTCGACGACCTCCTTCGGGAACGTCGCCGACTCCTCGTTCGCTTCTGACTGCTCACCCATGGGTCCGGCTCCGATCGGCTGCGTGGTGCGATACGTGTGCGGTGCGTGTTTTGGTGCGTGCCGGCGCGCGGGATTGCGCGCGTGGCTCCGCGCGGGCCGGCACGCACCGTCTTATCAGATGACTGAGCGAACGCTTAGGCGGGGCCGCGCTGAGGCGGCCGGGACCGGGACCGGACCCGGGGGTTCCGTCAGCGGTGCTCGAAGCGCACCACGACGGACTTGCTCGCCGGGGTGTTGCTGGTGTCGGCCGTGGAGTCCAGCGGCACCAGCACGTTCGTCTCCGGGTAGTAGGCGGCGGCGCAGCCGCGCGCCGTGGGGTAGTGCACCACCCGGAAGCCGCGGGCCCGCCGCTCCACGCCGTCCTTCCACTCACTGACCAGATCGGTGTACGAGCCGTCGGGCAGGCCCAGCCGGCGTGCGTCGTCCGGGTTCACCAGCACCACCCGGCGACCGCCCTTGATGCCCCGGTAACGGTCGTCGAGGCCGTAGACCGTGGTGTTGTACTGGTCGTGCGAGCGCAGCGTCTGTAGGAGGAGCCGCCCATCCGGCAGCGCCGGGTACTCGACGGGCGCCGCGGTGAAGTTGGCCTTGCCGGTGGCGGTGGGGAAGCGCCGCTCGTCGCGCGGGGCGTGGGGGAGCTGGAAACCGCCGGGCCTGGCGACGCGTTCGTTGAAGTCCTCGAAGCCGGGGACGACCCGCGAGATCCGGTCGCGGATCGACCCGTAGTCCTTCTCGAACTCCTCCCAAGGAGTCAGCGACCGCGGACCGAGGACGGCACGCGCCATCCGCGCGACGATCGCCGGCTCGGACAGCAGATGCGGGCTCGCGGGGGCGAGGTTGCCGCGCGAGGCGTGCACCATGCCCATGGAGTCCTCCACGGTCACGATCTGCCTGCCGCCCGCCTGCACGTCCTTGTCCGTACGGCCGAGGGTCGGCAGGATCAGCGCACGCGCGCCGGTCACCGCGTGCGAGCGGTTGAGCTTGGTCGAGACGTGCACGGTCAGCCGCGCGGTGCGCATCGCCGCCTCCGTCACCTCGGTGTCCGGCGACGCCGAGACGAAGTTGCCGCCCATGGCGAAGAAGACCTTCGCGTCGCCGTCGCGCAGCGCGCGGATGGCCCGTACGACGTCATAGCCGTGGTGACGCGGCGAGGTGATCCCGAACTCCTGGTCCAGGGCGTCGAGGAAGGCCGCCGCGGGCCGCTCGAATATGCCCATGGTGCGGTCGCCCTGGACGTTGGAGTGTCCGCGTACGGGGCACACCCCCGCGCCCGGCCGGCCCACATTGCCGCGCAGCAGCAGGAAGTTGACGACCTCGCGAATGGTCGCGACCGAGTGCTTGTGCTGGGTCAGGCCCATCGCCCAGCAGACGATGGTGCGCTTCGACGCCAGCACCATGGACAGCGCGCGCTCGATGTCCGCGCGGTCGAGACCCGTCGCGACGAGGGTCTCGTCCCAGTCGGCGGTGCGCGCGGCGGCGGCGAACTCCGCGAAGCCGTGGGTGTGCTCGGCGACGAACGCCTCGTCGACGGCGGCCGGATCCGACTCGGCCGCTTCCAGTATCAGCTTGTTGAGCAGCCGGAAGAGGGCCTGGTCGCCGCCGATGCGGATCTGGAGGAAGAGGTCGTTGAGCGCGGCGCCCTTGACCATGCCCTGCGGCGTCTGCGGATTCTTGAACCGCTCCATGCCGGCCTCGGGCAGCGGATTCACCGAAATGATCTTCGCGCCTGCCGACTTGGCCTTCTCCAGGGCGGAGAGCATCCGGGGGTGGTTGGTCCCGGGGTTCTGCCCGGCCACGATGATCAGGTCGGCCTGGTGCATGTCCTCCAGGGAGACGCTGCCCTTGCCGACACCCAGGGTCTCGGAGAGCGCCGAACCGGACGACTCGTGACACATGTTGGAGCAGTCCGGCAGATTGTTCGTACCGAACTCGCGGGCGAACAGCTGGAACAGGAAGGCCGCCTCGTTGCTCGTACGGCCTGAGGTGTAGAACAGCGCCTCGTCGGGGGAGTCCAGCGCCGTCAGCTCCTCGGCGATGATCGCGAACGCGCGCTCCCAGCTCACCGGTTCGTACCGGTCGCCCCCGCCGGCCGCGCCGTCACCGCCGTCGCCGGAGCCGCGCTCCAGGAGCATCGGCTGGGTGATACGGCCCTGCTGGCCCAGCCAGTAGCCGCTGCGCCGCGCGAGATCCGCGACCGGGTGCGCGGCGAAGAAGTCCGGCGTCACCCGGCGCAGCGTCGCCTCCTCGGCGACCGCCTTCACACCGTTCTCGCAGAACTCCGCCGTGTGCCGGCGCTCGCCCTCCGGCCAGGCGCAGCCCGGACAGTCGAAGCCGTCCTTCTGGTTGACCTTGAGCAGCGTCCGCGCCGCGCGCCCCACGCCCATCTGCTGCTGGGCCACCCGCAGCGAATGCGCCACGGCCGGCAGCCCGGCCGCGCTGTGCCGGGGGTCGGCGACCCGCGGCGCGTCCTGGACCGGGTCACCTGAAGGCGGCTTGCGAGCCATCACGCACTCCCTCACTCGTACGACGGGACTCCGTCCCGCGATCCCGTCCCCCGACAACTCTCCCCCGATCCTGTCACGCACCGCCGGGGGCACCTCGTGGTGGAGTGCCGGTCAGGATTGTCAGTGGGGCGTGGCAGGATCGAGTACGTGGCTGAGACAGCGTCGAAGAAGACCGAAGACAACCGTCCTCGCCTGCTCCTCATGGACGGGCACTCCCTGGCGTACCGGGCGTTCTTCGCGCTGCCCGCGGAGAATTTCACCACCAGCTCCGGCCAGCCGACGAACGCCTTCTACGGCTTCGCCTCGATGCTGGCCAACACCCTGCGTGACGAGGCGCCCACGCACTTCGCGGTGGCCTTCGACGTGTCACGCAAGACATGGCGCTCGGAGGAGTTCCCGGAGTACAAGGCGAACCGCTCCAAGACGCCCGACGAGTTCAAGGGCCAGGTCGAGCTGATCGGCGAACTGCTGGACGCGATGAACGCGCACCGGTTCGCCATCGAGGGCTTCGAGGCGGACGACGTCATCGCCACCCTCGCCACCCAGGCCGAGGAAGCCGGCTTCGAGGTCCTCATCGTCACCGGCGACCGGGACTCCTTCCAGCTCATCAGCGAGCACACCACGGTGCTGTATCCCACCAAGGGCGTCTCCGAGCTGACCCGCTTCACCCCGGAGAAGGTCCAGGAGAAGTACGGCCTGACCCCCGCGCAGTATCCGGACTTCGCCGCCCTGCGCGGCGACCCGTCGGACAACCTCCCGGGCATCCCGGGCGTCGGCGAGAAGACGGCCGCGAAGTGGATCAACCAGTTCGGCTCCTTCGCCGAGCTCGTGGAGCGCGCCGAGGAGGTCAAGGGCAAGGTCGGGCAGAATCTGCGCGAGCACCTGCCCTCGGTCAAGCTCAACCGCCATCTCACCGAGCTCGTGCGCACCGTCGAGCTGACGAAGACCGCACAGGACCTGGAGCGCTTCCCGTACGACCGGTCGGCCGTCACCGGTGTGCTCGACGTCCTGGAGATCCGCAATCCGAGCCTGCGCGAGCGGCTGCTCGGCGTGGACCCCGGCGCCGTCGAGGACGAGGCCCCGGCCCCCGACGCGGGCATCGAGCTCGACGGCAAGGTCCTCACCTCCGGCGAACTGGCGCCCTGGCTCGCCGAGCACGGCGACGAACCGCTGGGCGTCGCCCTCGTCGACACCTGGGCGCTCGGCACGGGCAGCATCAGCGAGGTCGCGCTGGCCGCGGCAGACGGCGCCGCCGCCTGGTTCGACACCACCCAGCTCGACGAGGCGGACGAGAAGGCGTTCGGCGCCTGGCTCGCGGCGGCGGACCACCCCAAGGTGCTGCACAACGCGAAGAGCGCCATGCGGGTCGCCCCCGAGCACGGCTGGCGGGTCGGCGGCGTCACCATGGACACCGCGCTCGCCGCGTATCTGGTCAAGCCCGGCCGCCGTTCCTTCGCCCTCGACGCCCTCGCTATCGAATACCTCGGACGCGAACTCGCCCCGGCCGCCGCGGGCGACGGGCAGCTCGCCTTCGGCAGCGACGACCAGGCCGAGGCCGACGCGCTGATGACACAGGCGCGCGCCGTCCTCGACCTCGGCGACGCCTTCACCGGACGGCTGGAGGAGGTCGGGGCCACCCGGCTGCTCCAGGAGATCGAGCTGCCCACCTCCGCGCTCCTCGCCAAGCTGGAGCGCAACGGCATCTCGGCCGACCAGCCCCATCTGGTCACCCTGGAGCAGCAGTTCGCCGCCGCCGTCCAGCAGGCGGTCAAGGAGGCGCACGCGTCGGTCGGCCACGAATTCAACCTCGGCTCGCCCAAGCAGCTCCAGGAAGTCCTCTTCGGCGAGCTCGCCCTGCCCAAGACCAAGAAGACCAAGACCGGTTACACGACGGACGCCGACGCGCTGGCCTGGCTCGCCGCGCAGACCGAGCACGAACTGCCCGTCCTGATGCTGCGCCACCGCGAGCAGGCCAGGCTCCGCGTCACCGTCGAGGGCCTGGTCAAGATGATCGCGTCCGACGGCCGGATCCACACCACCTTCAGCCAGACGGTGGCGGCCACCGGCCGGCTCTCGTCCACCGACCCCAACCTGCAGAACGTGCCGGTGCGCACCGACGAGGGCCGGGCCATCCGCCGCGGGTTCGTCGTCGGCGAGGGCTACGAGTCGCTGATGACCGCCGACTACAGCCAGATCGAGCTGCGTGTCATGGCCCATCTGTCCGAGGACGCCGGTCTGATCGAGGCGTTCACCTCCGGCGAGGACCTGCACAACACCGTCGCCTCCCAGGTGTTCGGTGTGGAGCGGGCCGCCGTCACCCCCGACATGCGCCGCAAGATCAAGGCGATGTCGTACGGACTGGCGTACGGCCTCTCGGCGTTCGGCCTCTCCCAGCAGCTGAACATCGAGGCGGCCGAGGCACGCGGCCTGATGGACACCTTCTTCGAACGCTTCGGCGGCGTACGGGACTATCTCCAGCGAGCGGTCGAAGAGGCCAGGGCCACGGGCTACACGGAGACGATGCTCGGCCGCCGGCGCTATCTCCCGGACCTCAACAGCGACAACCGGCAGCGCCGCGAGATGGCCGAGCGGATGGCGCTCAACGCCCCGATCCAGGGCACGGCCGCCGACATCGTGAAGGTCGCGATGCTCCGGGTCGACACGGCGCTGACCGAAGCCGGGCTGGCTTCGCGCATGCTCCTCCAGGTCCACGACGAAATCGTGCTGGAGATCGCCCCCGGTGAGCGGGAGCGGGTGGAGGAGCTGGTGATCCGCGAGATGGCCGCGGCGACCGAGCTGCGGGCGCCGCTGGACGTCTCCGTGGGCGTCGGCCCGGACTGGGACTCGGCCGCCCACTGACAGCGGCCCCCGCTCCTGTCTCGCTGGGCGCTCAGCGCGATCCCGTACGTGAACGATCGGGCGCCGTCCGGTCGTTCGCGGCCGGCGGCGCCACCGGCTTCGTACGGGCTCCGCGCAGCCGCATCCCCGCGCCGTACAGCACGAGTCCCGCCGCCAGCCCCGCCCCGGCGCCGAAGCAGAGCGTCGGGATGACGTCCAGCGGCGTCGACACCTGCCCGTGGTAGTCGTACCAACGGATGAACCGGTGCGCCATGGCGGTCAGCACGCACCCGGCGAGCAGCGCGTAGGCGAGCATGCGTTCGCGCCGTACGAGCACGGGCACCGAGCCCGGCGCGGGAGACCGGGGCAGCCGGCGCAGGGCGGAGACCGTGAACCAGCAGAGCGCCACCGCCGCCAGCGCCGAACTGCCGTACTGCGTGTACGTGTAGAGCGGGAAGCCGGCGACGACCTCCCCCAGCGCGGGCACCATACGGGTGCCCCACCGGTCGATGTGCGTGAACGCGTCCCACACCACATGGGTGGACGCGCCGAGCACCGCCGAGACGTAGAACCGGGCGGCGAGCGCCCCGCGCCCTCCGCCGCGCCGGTCGGGTCCTCGTACGAAGGCGTACGCCCGCCCCTGCCAGGCGGTGGGCAGCAGCGAGAGCAACGGCTCACGCAACATCAGCCAGAGGCCCACCAGGGCCGCGGCGATGACGGCGTCGACGGTGAACAGGCCCACCGGGCCGTGCGTCACCTCGCCGAACTCCATGGCGGCAGGCACGGCGGTCGCCGCGAAGTACGTCATGTCGGGTGCCATCGACCCGGCGACGAGCGCGGAGGCGAGCAGCGGCCCGCGCGACGTGCCGTCCCTTCTGATGCCCGGCAGCACCGCCGCGGCATGGCTCAACGTGAAAGGCACGGCATGTCTCCCGGGGGCGTGTGGTCGTCCGATCAGGCAGGGAACACGCCCACCTGGCACGGAGTCAGTATGGAGGACGCCACTTCCTCGCCACCGGTTCGACCTACGGGAAGCCGGGAGGTGGCGAACCGGTGAAAAGCGGTCAGCGGCCCATGTGCGTACACAGGGAGTTGCCGTAGGGTCGCCTGAGTCCTCGCGCTGGGAGCGCGAACCGCTGTTCACCGGGAGGGACCAGACGTATGGCAGCGAAATTCGGCCGCCGGCTCCGCAGAGGGGCGACCACCACCGCGGTCGCCGCGCTCGCGGTCGCCGCACTCTCCGCCTCGCAGGCCCCGGCCATCGTCTCCGGTGGCGGTGGCGGTGACGGCGGCGGGAAGCAGGCGTCCGGATCGAGCGTGCCGGACGGCGACGGCTCGGCCTCCGGTGACTCCTCGTACCACACGGATCTCCCGCCGCTGAACACCCCGAACAAGCCCGGCACTTCGATCGATCTGCCAGGCCTCGGCAGTGAGTCGGAGGCCGGTATACCTGCCTCGGTGCTGGCCGCGTACAAGCAGGCCGAACAGAGCATCGCGATCACCAACCCCGGCTGCAATCTGCCGTGGGAGCTCCTCGCCGCGATCGGCAAGGTCGAGTCGGGCCAGGCGCGCGGCGGCAGGGTCGACAGCGAGGGCACCACGCTCACGCCGATCCTGGGCCCGGTGCTCAACGGTGTCGGCTTCGCCAACATCTCGGACACCGACAACGGCGAGTACGACGGGGACAAGACCCACGACCGTGCCGTGGGCCCGATGCAGTTCATCCCGTCCACCTGGGCCACCTGGGGCCAGGACGCGAACGGCGACGGCCGCGAGGACCCGAACAACATCTTCGACGCGGCGCTCGCCGCCGGCCGCTATCTCTGCGCCAACAACCGCGACCTGTCGATTCAGGCCAATCTCGACCAGGCGATCCTCAGCTACAACCGCTCGAACGAGTATCTGGCCACGGTCCTGTCCTGGCTCGACTACTACAAGCGCGGCACCCACGAGGTGCCGGACGGCACGGGCGTGCTGCCCACAGGCCCCGGCCCGCTGAACCCGGGCGGCTCCGGGAACTCGCCGAGCCCGAGCCCGAGTCCGACCTCGTCGAAGCCGGGCAAAACGCCGAGCCCCGGTTCGTCCCCGAGCCCGCAGGATCCGGGCGACTCGCCGTCGCCCAAGCCTCCCAAGCCCCCGAAGCCGCCGACGACGACACCGCCCGCGACCCCCGCGCCGACCGTCCAGCGGCTGGAGAACGCGGGCACGGGCAAGCTGTCCGCCACGGCGGGCGGGGCGTTCGCGGAGCGCGTCTCGGTGCGCGGCGAGGACGCCACCGGCAAGGCCGTCGGCAAGGTGGCCGTACGGTTCGAGATCGTCGGCGACACCGACGCGACGTTCACGGGCGGCGGCAAGCAGGCCACCGTCACCAGCGGCAGTGACGGCGTCGCCACGGCGCCCGCGCTCCAGGCGGGCGAGAACACCGGCGACTTCACGGTGCGGGCGAGTGCCGTGGGCCGTACGGTCCCGGCGCTCGACTTCACGGCGACGGTCACCGAGCGCCAGGCGGACGCGGTCGTCCGGATCAGCGACAAGGAACTCAACGCGGCGCCGGGCGCGGAGTTCGCCGACGCGGTCGAGGTCAAGGCCACCAACCAGGGCCAGACGGCTCCGGGCGTGGCGGTCAAGGCCACCCTGGTCAAGTCGGCCGACGACGCGTCGCCGGCCGACAAGGGCCCGTATTTCAAGGGCGCGGACGGTCAGCCGCTCAGGTCCCTGGAGGGGCTGAAGACGAACGACCAGGGCCTGCTCGTGCTTCCGAAGATCTACGCGGACGACACGACGGGCACGTTCCTGCTGCGGATCGAGACGGCGGGCGGCGCGACGGTGACGATCGAACTGAAGGTCACCGCCCCCGCGTAGCCCGGGGCCTACGGCACCCAGCGGGCGCCGCCCCTCTGTCACGGACGGAGGGGCGGCGCCGGTTCGTGCCGCGTGCTTACGACCGCGGACACGCCCTACCGCCGGTCCTTCAGGCGACGCGTCGCGACCGCCCGTGTCGGGTCCTCCGGCCACGGGTGGCGTGGGTAGCGCCCGCGCAGCTCCGCGCGTACGGCGAGGTAGCCCTCCCGCCAGAAGGACGCCAGATCCGCCGTGACGGCCGCGGGGCGCCCGGCGGGGGACAGCAGATGGACCAGCACCGGCACCCCCGCGACCTTCGGCGTCTCCGTCAGACCGAACAACTCCTGGAGTTTCACCGCCAGTACAGGCTGCTCGCCGCCGTAGTCGACCCGTACGCGCGATCCGCTCGGTACCTGGAGGCGCTCCGGCGCCAGTTCGTCCAGCCGCGCCGCCTGCCCCGACGACCACGGCAGCAGCCGCCGCAGCGCCTGGCCCGCCTCGATCCGCGCCAGATCGGCCCGGCGCCCGGCCTTCGACAACTCGGGCTCCAGCCAGTCACCGGCGCCGTCGAGCAGGGCCGCGTCCGAGACGTCCGGCCACGGAGCGCCCAACGTCCGGCGCAGAAAGCCCAGTCGCTCGCGCAGCGCCTGCGCGTCACGCGTCCAGTGCAGCAGGGCGCCCGGGCCCTCCCGCCGCAGACCCTCCAGCAGGGCTGCTCGCACCAGGGCCGGGTCGGGCCGGCGCAGCGGCCGCGCGGACAGTTCGATCGCGCCGAGCCGCCGCACCTGTCTGGCGACGACATCGCCGTCCTCCCAGCGCACCTCTTCGCCCGAGACCAGCAGATGCGCGGCGGCGTCACGGGCGGTGTCCTCGTCGATGACGGCGGCCAGCCGCACCCGGGCGGAGGCCGCCGTCGTAGGCCGGTCCGCGACGGAGACGGCCAGCCAGGGCGCGCTGCGCAGCCCGGACGCGTCGGCCAGTTCGGCACCGGTCCCCGACGCCATGAGGAACGCGCCGCCGCCACGGGCGCGCGCCACCCTCTCGGGGAAGGCGTACGCGGCGACGACCCCGACGACGGCATCGTCCGGCAGCGCGCCCGCCTCACCGCTGCCGCTGCCGCCACCGTCGTCGGCCTCGCGACCGCGCCCCCCGGCGGAGGCCAGCCTCCGCACCTCCCGGCGCCAGCGCGGCGCGTACGCGTCCCCGCCCCGTCTCGCCCTGCGCCACGCCGCCGCCAGGTCGTCCCCGTACGTCCTCGGCGGCTCCTCGCTCAGCAGTGCCACCACCTCCGCGGCCCGTTGCGCGCCGACCTCCCGGGCGCCGTCGAGCAGGGCGCGGGCCAGCCGCGGATGGAGACCGAGCCGGGACATGCGCACGCCCCGCTCGGTCACCCGGCCCTCGGCGCCGACCGCCCCGATCGCGGCCAGCACCGCCCGCGCGGCGGCCAACGCCCCCGCCGGCGGCGCGTCGAGCAGCGCGAGGCCCGAGGCGTCCGGATCGCCCCAGCACGCGGCCTGCAACGCGAACGACGCCAGATCGGCGACCTTGATCTCGGGCGCCGGGAACCGCGCGAGCCGCGCGTCCTCCGCCTCCTCCCAGCACCGGTAGACCACCCCCGGCCCCTCACGCCCCGCCCGTCCCGCGCGCTGGCGTGCCGTCGCCTGTGAGGCCCGCACGGTGGTGAGCGCGCTCAGCCCCCGCGCGTGGTCCGTACGCGGCTCACGCGCGAGACCCGAATCGACCACCACCCGGACGCCCGGCACCGTCAGGCTCGACTCCGCCACCGAAGTCGCCAGTACGACGCGGCGGTTGCCGTCCCCCGGCCCCGCGAGCACGGCGTCCTGCACCTCCGCCGGGGCCCGGCCGTGCACCTGAAGGACGTCGGCGCCCAGGCTGTCCCGGTCGCCCAACAGATTCGCCATCCGGACGATCTCGCCGACGCCCGGCAGGAACACCAGCACATCGCCCGCGCGCTCGGCCAGCGCCCTGTTCACCACCGTGCCCATATGCGTCAGCAGTGCTGGATCGACGCGCATCCCGTGCGGCGGACGCACCGGGCGCGACGGCGGTGCCCACACGACCTCCAAAGGATGCGTGACTCCCCGCGCCTCCACCACAGGCGCGTCCCCCAGCAGCCGCGCCCACCCCTCGGCGTCGGTCGTCGCGGACGCGGCCACCAGCCGCAGTCCAGGACGGAGCGTGGCCCGTACGTCCAGCAGGAAGGCCGCCACCGTGTCGGCGTCCAGATGCCGTTCGTGGCACTCGTCGATGATCACCACATCGACCCCACTGAGCTCCTGGTCGCGCTGGAGCCGCTGGAGCAGTACGCCGGTGGTCACCACCTCCACCACCGTGTCGCGTCCCACCACGCGCTCCCCGCGCACCGTGAACCCGACGCTCCCGCCGACCCGTTCGCCCAGCAGCCACGCCATCCGGCGGGCCGCCGCACGTGCGGCGATCCGGCGCGGCTCGGCGACGACCACCCGCCGCCGGGGTCCCTGCACGCCGCCGTGCACGCCCACGAGCCCGGCCAGCACGAGCGGCACCAGCGTCGTCTTGCCCGTGCCGGGCGGCGCGCACAGCACGGCGCACCCGGGCCCGTCGAGGGCCGCCTCCAGCGCGGGCAGGGCGGTACGGACGGGCAGGGCGCCGAGGGCGTCTTCGCGGATCACGCCCTCAGTCTCGTACGCAGACGAAGATCGCCGACCCCGGAATCAGATTCCCGCGCAGCGGCGACCAGCCGCCCCACTCCTGGGTGTTCCAGGCCGGCCACTCCGGCTCCACCAGGTCGACGAGCCGGAAACCGCCCGCCACCACGTCGCGTACCCGGTCACCCACCGTCCGGTGGTGCTCGACGTACATCGCGTGCCCCCGCTCGTCCTGCTCCACGTACGGCGTGCGGTCGAAGTACGACGCGGACACCGACAGGCCCTCGGGACCGGGCTCGTCGGGGAACGCCCAGCGGATCGGGTGCGTGACCGAGAAGACCCAGCGCCCGCCCGGCCGCAGCACCCGCCGCACCTCGCGGAACACCCGCACCGGATCGGCCACGAAGGGGATCGCGCCGTACGCGGAGCACGCCAGGTCGAAGGAACCGTCACCGAAGGGCAGCGCTCCCGCGTCCGCCTCCACAAGAGGCACCTCGTCGCCGATGCGCAGCGCGTGCTGGAGCTGCCGGTGCGAGAGGTCGAGCGCCACCGGACGGGCCCCCTGCTTCGTCAGCCAGCGCGAACACTGCGCCGCGCCCGCCCCGATCTCCAGGACGTCGAGGCCCTTGAGCGACTCGGGCGGCCCCAGGAGCTCCGCCTCCACCTCGTCCAGCCCCTCGGGCCCCCACACGAACCGGTCGTCGCCCAGGAAGGTGCCGTGCTCGATCTGATAGTCGTCCGCGTTCCGGTTCCACCAGCCCCGGTTGGCGCGGCTGCTCTCCGTGCCGTCACTGTCACGCCGGGTGGCCTCGGGCTCCCACTCCGTCTGACGCTCCGTGTGCTGATGCTCTGCCTGGTCTTGGCTCATCGTGTCCGTCGTCGTAGTGTGCGGAGAGGCCGCACGCGCCTGTGCCGCTCCGTAGTCGGCCGGTAGCGACCGGGGCCACGGTGCGGCCGCTGTGGCCTCATGAAACGAATGTTGTGCCGGGTATGGGGCGTTCCGCCCCGGGTGTGCGCCTTCGCGCATTGACCGTGTCCGGCTGCCCCCGTATGCTAAAGGTTGCGCTGCGGGCTTGCGCGCCTCAGACGTAGCAGGCCGCGCTCGCATCTGTTGTAGGTCCCCTCGGCTGTTCGAGGCGCCTTCCTCGTCGGGAATGGCGCTTCCCAGGCTGTCCGGCTTCCGGCAGATGGCGATACGGGCTCTCGGCGTGGCAGTACCTACGACTCAATGTCCGTACCGGAGCCTTTACCCACATGACGAGCAGCACCGAGACCACCGCCACCACCCCGCAGGTTGCGGTCAACGACATCGGTAACGAGGAAGCATTCCTCGCCGCGATCGACGAGACGATCAAGTACTTCAACGACGGCGACATCGTCGACGGCGTCATCGTGAAGGTCGACCGGGACGAGGTCCTGCTCGACATCGGTTACAAGACCGAAGGCGTCATCCCGTCCCGCGAGCTTTCGATCAAGCACGACGTCGACCCCAACGAGGTCGTCGCCGTGGGCGATGAGATCGAGGCCCTCGTTCTCCAGAAGGAGGACAAGGAAGGCCGGCTCATCCTGTCCAAGAAGCGCGCGCAGTACGAGCGCGCCTGGGGCACGATCGAGAAGATCAAGGAAGAGGACGGCATCGTCACCGGCACCGTCATCGAGGTCGTCAAGGGTGGACTCATCCTCGACATCGGCCTCCGTGGCTTCCTGCCGGCATCTCTCGTCGAGATGCGCCGCGTCCGCGACCTCCAGCCCTACGTGGGCAAGGAGCTCGAAGCCAAGATCATCGAGCTGGACAAGAACCGCAACAACGTGGTCCTGTCCCGCCGTGCCTGGCTGGAGCAGACGCAGAGCGAGGTTCGCCAGACCTTCCTCACGACCCTGCAGAAGGGCCAGGTCCGCTCCGGCGTCGTTTCCTCGATCGTCAACTTCGGTGCGTTCGTGGACCTCGGCGGTGTCGACGGTCTCGTGCACGTCTCCGAGCTCTCCTGGAAGCACATCGACCACCCCTCCGAGGTTGTCGAGGTCGGCCAGGAAGTCACCGTCGAGGTTCTCGACGTGGACATGGACCGCGAGCGTGTCTCCCTGTCGCTCAAGGCGACGCAGGAAGACCCGTGGCAGCAGTTCGCCCGGACGCACCAGATCGGCCAGGTCGTTCCCGGCAAGGTCACCAAGCTCGTTCCGTTCGGTGCGTTCGTCCGCGTCGACGAGGGCATCGAGGGTCTGGTCCACATCTCCGAGCTGGCCGAGCGCCACGTGGAGATCCCGGAGCAGGTCGTCCAGGTCAACGACGAGATCTTCGTCAAGGTCATCGACATCGACCTGGAGCGCCGTCGCATCAGCCTCTCGCTGAAGCAGGCCAACGAGGCGTTCGGCGGTGACCCGGCCTCGGTCGAGTTCGACCCGACGCTGTACGGCATGGCTGCCTCGTACGACGACCAGGGCAACTACATCTACCCCGAGGGCTTCGACCCCGAGACCAACGACTGGCTCGAGGGCTTCGAGGCTCAGCGCGAGGTGTGGGAGACCCAGTACGCCGAGGCGCAGACCCGCTTCGAGCAGCACCAGGCGCAGGTCATCAAGTCCCGCGAGGCCGACGAGGCCGCCGCTGCCGAGGGCGCTGCCGCCCCGGCCGGCGCGGCTCCGGCCGCCTCCGGTGGCAACGGTGACGGTGGCGGCGGCGGTTCGTACTCCTCGGAGTCCCAGGACAACTCCGGCGCCCTGGCGTCGGACGAGGCCCTGGCCGCCCTGCGGGAGAAGCTGGCCGGTGGCCAGAGCTGACGCTCTGACTCCGTAACCGGCTACGGAGACCGGTTTTCGTAACCGGTCGACAGCTCGACGTAAGGCCCGCTCCCCGGGGGAGCGGGCCTTACGCATGCCCGCACCGCCGGGGCACCCCCGGGCGCATCGCCGGGCCGCGAAGATCAACGGCGGCCAAGTGCCGTACGCTGTCGGCCTGTTGATTCCCGTACCACCGGCGCCGGGACCCACGGTGCCCGCACGGACGGGTTCCGGTCCGTCCGTCACCGGCCGGATGCGGGGTGCGCCGCCGGGGAATGCTCACGCCCGGAGGCGCGTTCTTCCTGAGGAACACGAGGAGGACCGGTAATCGTGCTTGATCCGCAGGATTTGTACGAGTGGGAGCCCAAGGGCCTGGCAGTCGTCGACATGGCGCTCGCGCAGGAGTCCGCGGGCCTTGTCATGCTCTATCACTTCGAGGGCTACATCGACGCGGGTGAGACCGGCGACCAGATCGTCGAGAACCTGCTGGAGTCGCTGCCTCACCAGGTGGTGGCGCGCTTCGACCACGACAGGCTGGTCGACTACCGTGCCCGCCGCCCGCTGCTGACGTTCCGGCGCGACCGCTGGTCGGGCTACGAGACGCCGGCACTGGAGGTACGGCTCGTCCAGGACGCCACCGGCGCCCCGTTCCTGCTGCTGTCGGGACCCGAGCCGGACGTGGAGTGGGAGCGTTTCGCCGCGGCCGTCTCGCAGGTCGTCGAGCGCCTCGGCGTACGGCTGGCCGTCAACTTCCACGGCATCCCGATGGGCGTCCCGCACACGCGCCCCGTCGGCATCACCCCGCACGGCAACCGCACCGACCTCATGCCGGGCCATCGCAGCCCCTTCGACGAGGCCCAGGTGCCCGGCAGCGCCGAGGCGCTGGTCGAGTTCCGGCTGATGGAGACGGGCCACGACGTTCTCGGTGTGGCCGCGCACGTCCCGCACTACGTGGCGCGGTCCTCGTACCCGGACGCGGCGCTGACCGCGCTGGAGGCCATCACGGCGGCGACGGGACTCGTCCTGCCGGGCGTCGCGCACGCCCTCCGTACGGAGGCGCAGCGCACCCAGACCGAGATCGAGCGCCAGCTCGGCGAGGGGGACGAGGAGCTGGTGACGATGGTGCAGGGCCTTGAGCATCAGTACGACGCGGTGTCCGGGGCCGAGAGCAGGGGCAATCTGGTGGCCGAGCCGGTGGAGCTGCCGTCGGCGGACGAGATCGGGCTCGAATTCGAGAAGTTCCTTGCCGAGCGCGAGGGCGACTCCTGAGACGTCCGGACGTCCGGCAGTCTCGTAAAACGCCCGGTGCACGCTCTAGGCTGCGAGACATGCTGAAAGTGGGCCTGACCGGCGGAATCGGTGCCGGAAAGAGCGAAGTATCCCGACTGCTCGTCTCGTACGGCGCGGTGCTGGTGGACGCGGACAAGATCGCCAGAGAGGCCGTCGAGCCCGGGACTCCCGGGCTCGACGCCGTTGTCGAAGCCTTCGGGCCCGGTGTGCTCACCGCCGACGGGAGGCTCGACCGGCCGAAGCTCGGCTCGCTGGTCTTCTCCGACAGCGACAGGCTCGCCACCCTGAACGGCATCGTCCATCCCCTGGTCCGCGAGCGTTCGGCGGAGCTGGAGAGCGCGGCGGGGGAGGACGACATCGTCGTCCACGATGTGCCGCTCCTCGTCGAGAACGGGCTGACCGGGCTCTTCGACCTGGTCGTGGTCGTGGACGCGTCCCCCGAGACACAACTGGACCGGCTCGTACGGCTCCGGGGCATGGCCGAGTCCGACGCCAGGTCGCGGATGGCGGCGCAGGCCACCCGAGAGCAGCGCACCGCGGCCGCCGATCTGGTGGTCGACAACGACGGGCCGCTGGAGAAGCTGGAGCCGCGGGTCCGTGAGGTCTGGGAGCGGCTGGTCGAGCGGGCCACCGCCGACGCCCCCAGTGACCGCTGACGGGCCTCGCCGGCGGGCCCACCGACCGGTCCTCGGCCACCGAACCGTTTTGGAATACCGGCAACCTGTGCGACCTTGAACGCGCGACCGAGGGGAAGGATTCGACCGTGCCCGAGAGCCCGGAGACCCACGTCATCGACTACCGCGCGGCCGAGCAGCTGCTCGCCGCGCGCGACCCGCGCGGCGCGGTCAAGCTGCTGGACTCGGTGATCGCGGCGCATCCCGAGAACACGGCGGCCCGGCTGCTGCGCGCCCGCGCGTTCTTCGCCGCCGCCCAACTGCGTCCCGCCGAGCTGGAGTTCGAGCTGGTCCTGGAGCGTGAGCCGGACAACGCCTTCGCGCACTTCGCGCTGGCCCGTACCTATGAGCGGGCGGGGCGGCCCGAGCACGCGACGAAGCACTTCAGGCTCGCGGCGGCGCTCGACCCGAACCCCGAGTACCTCAAGGCGGCCCGTTTCGACTCCGACGACTGAGGTCGTCGTTCCGGTCGCTGTCCTTCCCCCATCTCCAGGGCCGCTCATCAGTGGTGCCGCCGCGTCGTTGGCCGTGATCCTCGAACGGCGGTACGTCGCGGCTCGGCTGGTAGCGGGACCCCTGGCGCATATGGCGGACGACCAGCACGAAGTCCGTGGCGACGATCAGCAGCAGCACCCCACAGGCGGCGGCCCAGCCGGGTTGGCCGGCGATCGCGAAGGCGACCGTGCCCAGGGTGAACCAGCACAGCCCCCAGACACTCAGCCACCAGCGCATCCGCAGCGGACTGCGCGCGGTGACGGGTTCATTTCCGGTGCGCATTGCATCGCACCTCCTGTTGATGACGTACCCGGTCCGCGCCCGCCCCGTCGGAAAGTCCGTCGATCCGACCTCCCGGAGAACGATGAGTTCCAGGCGCGGCGGGTGTCTACCTCTTTGAAAACACACCACGTGTTCAACGGAGGAGACCCCCAATGTCC
Source organism: Streptomyces sp. NBC_01716 (assembly GCF_036248275.1). Taxonomy (NCBI): domain Bacteria; kingdom Bacillati; phylum Actinomycetota; class Actinomycetes; order Kitasatosporales; family Streptomycetaceae; genus Streptomyces; species Streptomyces sp. NBC_01716. Next base: position 6,757,001 of record NZ_CP109181.1, read on the forward strand.
GAGGCTACGACCACTCACGTGCCGGATGCATCCGCGCAGCTCACGTCGCCTTCCGAAGTCCGGTCCGCTTCCACGGCCGGTGCCGTCGGCGAGGCTCGGGGCGGGCTCTCGCGCCGTACGGACATCGTGGTCCGTACGCTCCAGATCGTCCTCGCGCTGTTCATGGCGATCCCGAGCGCCGGGCCCAAGATCATCGGCCACTCGGTGGCGGCCGAGTCGTTCGACGAGATCGGCTTCGGCGACTGGTTCATGTATCTGACCGGGGGCCTTGAGCTGGCCGGCGCCGTCGCGCTGGTCGTTCCGATCCTCTCGGGAGCCTCCGCGATCGCGCTCATCGGCCTGATGATCGGCGCCTTCATCACCCAGGTGACCGTCTTCGACGGTCAGAACGCGCTGACGCCGGTGATCCTTCTCGTCCTCTTCGCGGTGGTCGCGTGGGTGCGGCGGCAGAAGACCGTGGAACTCGTCGCCCTGGTGCGCCGGCGGGTCTGATCCATGGCCTCCCGCCGTCGCGTCTGAAGACCGCATCCTCGCGCCCTGGAGGATGCGGCCTTCAGGCATGACGGGGGGACTGTCAGACCCCCCGCCTAGACTCGCCGTAACGAGATCTCGCAGGTGTGCGACCTGGGGACCTGGACGGAAGGAGTCGGTGACGATGGCGCGACACGCGTTGGACGACGCGCTGCCGACTGTCCGGGCCGCTTCGGTCGTTCTTGAGGACACCGGCAGGGACGTGGACACGAACGTCGGCACCCACGCCGCCGGCTCCGCGACACCGCCGGCCCGCTGCGCGGTGGTCTTCCTGCCCGCGGGCCTGCCCCGTGAGGGACGTGTCGCGTTCTGGGTGCCGGAGGGGGAGCCGCCCGCCGAGGGCGACTTCACCACGGGCGATCTCACGGTCGTGGTCCCGGCCGACCACCATGATCCCGGCGACGGGGACGGCTCCGGCGGTCCGCACACGGACGTGGCGACCCGCGTCGTACGCGCCCTGCTCATGCCCGTCGCCGACGCCGTGCCCCTGCTGGTCCGTGCCCGCTCCGACGCCTCGGCCCATCCCTCGGCCGCCTGCTGGGGCGCAGCCGCCCTGCACGCACTCCACCTGGCGGCCCGTGGCCAGCTGCTGCCCGGCCTCACGGCCTCCGACCACGACGCCTGGCGCGCGGGCCCGCTCGACGCGGACGACATCGCCCAGTTGCGGGCCATCGCCGCCGCCATGCCGTACGAGGCGCACGCCGTCCCGCTGCCCGGTCCGCTCCCGCTGCGGCTGCCCGAGCCGGAGGCGCTGGTGCGGGCCTTCCTCGACGCGGTCGCGGACGCCCTGCCCCGCACGCCCGCCGCCGCGTTCGCCGCGGGCGCGCCCTTCGCCGCGCGGGCCGCGCAGCATCTGCCCCACGCCCGCTCCTGGGCGGCCGAAGCGGCGGCGGGTATGGACGCCGGGGTGCGCGTATCGCTGCGCCTCGACCTGTCCGCGTACGAGCTGTTCGACTCCTCGTCCCCGCGGGAGACCCCGGAGGAGTCCGGCACCGAGCGGCGTGCCGGGGCCGCCCTCGTCCAGATCCACAGCCTCGCCGACCCGACGCTCGTCATGGACGCGGCTCAGCTCTGGGCGGGCGACGGCGACGACCTCTTCGGCCCGCGCGCCCGGATCGACGCCCTGCTCGCGCTGCGCCGCGCCGCGCGCGTCTGGCCGCCGCTCGCCAGGCTGCTGGAGCACGACGTCCCCGCCGTGCTGCCGCTCTCCGAGGACGAGCTGTACGAACTGCTCGGTCCGGGCGCCGCGAGTCTCGCCGCCGCCGGAGTGGCCGTCCACTGGCCGCGTGAGCTGGCGCGTACGCTCTCGGCCGCCGCCGTCGTACGTTCCGCGCCCGGCTCGGCCACCGACGGCACACCCTTCTTCGACAGCACCGAACTGCTCAAGTTCAACTGGCAGTTGGCGCTCGACGGCGATCCGCTCAGCGAGGCGGAAATGGACGCGCTCGCCGAATCGCACCGGCCGATCGTGCGGCTGCGCGACCAGTGGGTGGTGATCGACCCCGACCTCGTGAGGAAGGCGCGCAAGCGGGAGCTGGGCCTGCTCGACCCGGTCGACGCGCTGGCCGTCGCCCTCACCGGCTCGGCCGAGGTCGAGGGCGAGACGGTCGACGCCGTCCCGACTGGCGCGCTGGCGGTCCTGCGTGACCGGCTCGTCGCCGGCTCGGCGGCCGTCCCGCAGCCCGCAGCCCTGGACGCCACCCTGCGCGACTACCAGCTGCGCGGTCTCGCCTGGCTCGACCTGATGACGTCACTCGGTCTCGGCGGCTGTCTCGCCGACGACATGGGCCTCGGCAAGACGATCACCGTCATCGCGCTCCATCTGCACCGCGCACGCCCGGTCCCCACACTCGTCGTCTGCCCCGCCTCGCTCCTCGGCAACTGGCAGCGGGAGATCACCCGCTTCGCGCCCGGCGTCCCCGTCCACCGTTTCCACGGCTCCGGCCGCACGCTCGACGGCGTGACGGACGGGTTCGTCCTCACCACGTACGGCACGATGCGCGGCAGCGCGCCCGAACTGGCCGCCCACACCTGGGGGATGGTCGTCGCCGACGAGGCCCAGCATGTCAAGAACCCGTTCTCCTCCACGGCCAAGGCCCTGCGCACGATCCCCTCGCCCGCCCGCGTCGCCCTGACCGGTACCCCGGTGGAGAACAACCTCTCCGAGCTGTGGGCACTCCTCGACTGGACGACCCCCGGACTCCTCGGCCCGCTCAAGTCCTTCCGCGCCCGCCACGCGCGCGTCGTGGAGAACGTGGAACACGCGGGGTCGGCGGGCACCACCGCGAGCGACGAGGCGGTGGAACGGCTCTCCCGGCTGGTCCGCCCCTTCCTGCTGCGCCGCAAGAAGTCCGACCCCGGCATCGTGCCCGAGCTGCCGCCCAAGACGGAGAGCGACCATCCCGTGCCGCTCACCCGCGAACAGGCCTCTCTCTACGAGGCCGTCGTCCGCGAGACGATGGGCGCCATCGAGAGCGCCGAAGGCATCGCGAGGCGCGGTCTCGTCATGAAGCTGCTCACCGCGCTCAAACAGATCTGCAACCATCCGGCGCAGTATCTGAAGGAGGACCGGACCAGACTCACCGGCCGCTCCGGCAAGCTCGCCCTGCTCGACGAACTGCTCGACACGATCCTGACCGAGGACGGCTCGGTCCTGGTCTTCACGCAGTACGTGTCGATGGCGCGGCTCCTCGCCGCGCATCTCACCTCCCGCGCGATCCCGTCCCAACTCCTGCACGGCGGCACGCCCGTGGCGGAGCGCGAGCGGATGGTGGACCGGTTCCAGTCCGGCGAGGTGCCCGTCTTCCTGCTGTCGCTCAAGGCGGCGGGCACCGGCCTCAACCTCACCCGGGCCGGCCATGTCGTGCACTACGACCGCTGGTGGAATCCGGCCGTCGAGGAGCAGGCCACCGACCGTGCGTACCGCATCGGCCAGACCCGGCCCGTGCAGGTCCACCGGCTGATCGCGGAGGGCACGGTGGAGGACCGGATCGCCGAGATGCTCGACGCCAAGCGCGCCCTGGCCGACGCCGTCCTGGGCTCGGGCGAAGGAGCCCTCACCGAGCTGACCGACCGTGAACTGGCCGATCTGGTCTCGCTCCGGAGGCCGTCATGACCGCGCCGCGCGTCCCCCGGCACGACGACCGCCGCCGTACGTTCCCCGCCCTGCCGCGACGGCCCCGGGCTGCGGGCGAGGGCGACTTCGCCACCAGCTGGTGGGGCAACGCCTGGGTGGAGTCCATGGCGGACTCCGCGCTCGACCCGGCCCGGCTGCGCCGCGGGCGCGCCTACGCGGACGGCGGGCACGTGGACGCGATCACGGTCACCCCGGGACGGGTGATGGCGTACGTGCACGGCTCCCGGCCGCGCCCGTACCGTACCGAGATCCGCCTGCGCACCCTCGGCGACGGCGACTGGGAAAGTCTCCTCGACACCGCCGCTGCCCGCCCGGACCATATCGCCGCCCTTCTCGACAAGGACATGCCGCAGGCGCTGGCCGCCACGGCGGACCTGCTGCCCACCGCGGGGGATCTGACCCCCGACTGCTCCTGTCCCGACGACGGATTCCCGTGCAAGCACGCGGCGGCGCTCTGCTACCAGACGGCGCGGTTGCTCGACGAGGACCCGTTCGTGCTGTTCCTGATGCGCGGACGGGGCGAGCACGAGATCCTCGCCGACCTGACCCGCCGCAACGCCACCCGCTCCGCCGCCGAACGCGGCACGGCCGCACCGCCCATGCCCACGGTCGACGCGGCAGCGGCGGTGACCCCCCACCCGCTGGGGACCCTGCCGCCGCCCTTCCCGCTGCCCCCCAACCCGGGCCGCCCGCCGGTCTATCCGCACACACCCGGCGCCCCCGACCCACTGGCGCTCGACCTGCTCGCCACGGAGGCGGCGGCCCGCGCGCACACGTTCCTCGCGACCGGTATCGACCCCGTCGCCGGCCTCACCCCCTGGCAGGACGCCGTCCGCCTGGCCGCCGCCCACCCGGGCTCCGGCCTCACCGCCTCCACCCGCGCTCTCTACCGCGACCTTGCGTCGGGCACCGACCACACCCCCACGGACCTGTCACGCGCCGTCGCCGCCTGGCGCCAGGGCGGCCTCGCGGGCCTGGCCGTCCTGGAAGACCCCTGGGACCCACCCGCCGGCCCCTTCGACCGGGCCCGCCCCGCCCTGATCGCGGCCGACTTCTCCCACTTCCGCCCCTGGCGCAACCGTCTCTCCGAGCGCTCGCTCCAACTCCGCTTCGGCCGCGACGGCCTCTGGTACGGCTACGAATCGGACCCCGACCAGGAAGACTGGTGGCCCCGCGGCACCCCGGACACGGACCCGGTGGGCGCACTGACAGCCCTGCTCGGACGGTGACCGTTAGACTCTTCTCCGTTACGGCCGACGGACCAAGGGGGCGCGGTGGAAGCCGAGTTGGTGGCACTGGCGGCGGCGGGAGCGACCGCCCTGGTGCAACAGATGGCAACGGAGGGCTGGACGGCGGCACGCGACCGGGTGGTGGCGTTCTTCGCGGACCGGAGCTCGGTCACCCCCGACTCGGTCGAGGAGGACCTGGAGACCGGCCGAGCCGAACTGGTCGCGGCCTACCGCGACGAGGACGAAGACCTGATGGCCGACGTCCAGTCCGAGTGGCGCACCCGCCTGCGCCGCGCACTGGCGGCGGACCCGTCGGCGGCTGCCGAACTCCGCACCCTGCTGGACGAGCTGTCCCCCGCAACACCCACGACGTACCAGGCGATCGACGTCCACAACACGATCACGGGCGCCACGGTGCACGGCCCGGTCATCCAGACGGGCGCGATCGGCAGGGTCGATTTCGGCGGCAAGGGCGCACACGGACGAGGCGGGCTCTGACGGATCGCCGTCGCGGCGGGGGAATGGGCATCCCCCGCCGCGACAGTTGTGCCTGATGGCCTGGCCCGCGTGGGGCCGGGGCCGGGGTCAGGCGGTGTGGAGCGTCAGGCCGTAGGTGCTGAGGATTTCGTTGATCGGCTGGAACCAGGTCTCGCCGCCGCCGCTGCAGTTGCCCCAGCCGCCGGACGTCACGCCCTGGGCCTGGTCGCCGCTGAGGAACGAGCCGCCCGAGTCGCCGCCCTCCGCGCAGACGCTGGTCTTGGTCATCTGGTGGACGGCGCCCTGGGCGTAGTTGACCGTCTCGTTCTTGCCGAGGACGTTGCCGCAGTGCCAGTGCGTCGTGGAGCCGGAGCGGCAGATCGAGGCGCCGATGGGGGCCGCGTTCGAGCCGCGCACCAGCTGGTCCGAGATGGTGCCCCAGCCGAGGACGACGGGCACGGTCCACCAGCCGTTGGCGACGTTCACCCAGGCGTAGTCGTTGCCGGGGAAGGACGAGCCCTGGAAGTTGCCGATGGCGGAGTTGTCCCAGCCGCGCACGGACTGGCCGCGCGGGCCGCAGTGACCGGCGGTGACGAAGCCGCCGTGCACCGAGAAGCCTATGGAACAGCGGACGTTGCCCGTGTAGTACGGGTCACCGCCCACGGTGCCCGCGGCGAACGTGGTCGGGGCCTGGGTCGTCTCGGCGACGGTCACCGGACCGGCCTTCTTGGCCTTGGCGACGAATCCGGCGACGGCCTTGTCGCCGCTCTCGGACGCCAGGACGTTCACCACGACCCGGTTGGTCTTCGGGTCGACGCGCCAGCTGCTGACGCCGGCCGGCGCGGAGAGCGCGTCGATGCGCTTCATGGTCGCGTCGAGGGCCCGCTCGCTGTGCTTCACGAGCTTGACCGTGGCGCCTGTCGCGCGCACGGCGGCGGCCTTGTTGTCGTCGGTGATGGCGACGGTGAGCTTGTTGTCGGCCGCGCTGAACCAGGAGCCGCCGTACGACGCTCCCGCCACCTTCTGCGCCTTGCCGTCGATGGCGGTCGCCGTCTTCTCGGCGGCGAGCCGCGCCACGGCCTGAGTCTTCGTCAGACCGAATTCTTCCTGCATGGCGGTGAGCAGGCCGGCGGACGCGGCGGGCGCCGCCTTCGATGCTGACGCCGAAGCTGACATCGATGTCGAGGCCGAGTCGGGAGTGGCGGCCGACGCGGGCGCGAGCCCGGCCGCCGCCCAGGTGCCGACGAGGAGGAGTGCGGACAGACCGGTGCTTACAACTGTCTTGCGTCTCAAGGCATTCGCCCTTCGGTTGTTCCAGCGATCGTGGGGTTGGAACAGTGGGACAGCGGAACAGTGCAACAGAGGGCGAGTGAGAGCGCTCTCATTCGCCTCGGCCGGAGCGTATCCAAGGATCAAGAACAGGTCCATGCCAATGGTGGAACGGAATCTGGGCAAGTCTCGATTCGCCTGGTCGGGAGGGTCCTGGCGGGTTGAAACGGAGTGTTCCGACGGGTGCCCGAACGGGCACGAGAGTCCCCAACAGACCCTTGACAGCGGGCTTTACAGCGTTGCAGGAGTCAGGCGGTGAACGCCCTCTCAAGAATCTGAACCCCTTGACACCCTCCCCAGGAGGTCATGTCGGCCACCCGCGTCCCCCGCGGGAGCGGGTCACAGCAACTCCGCCCACCGCACCAGCGTCGCGAAGTCCCGCTCCCGCAGACCGCGTCGCGGGTGGATGCGCAGAAGGAGCGCCGGGCCGTCGTGATGGGTCGAGACGTACGTCGTGTCCAGGTCGGTGATCATGTCGTCGACCCACGCGAACGGTCTGCCGTCCGCCCATTCGACCAGCGGCCGGGTCTTCCAGTAGAGACCGTCCGGGTCCTTCGCGAAGAGCTCGGGCCACTCGATCACCGGCAGATCGCCCGGCAGCCCGACGGCCGGCGCGATCATGGTGTTGGCCTCGTGCATCCAGGTGGTGGCCCAGGCCAGTTCGAAGGGCAGCTCGGTGAGTATCCGGCCGTGGGCGGGGTTGAGGCGTACCCGCAGCCCGCGTCTGTGGCGCCGGGATCCCGGCGCCTGACGGGAGAGCCAGTTCGACGGGCGCAGATGGTGGGTCGTGTACCCGCGCGGCCGGGTCAGCCGGGCGGCGTACGGGTTGAGGGGGCCGTCGACGTCGAGGAGGAGCAGTGGGCGAACCGTCATGGAGGTGAAATGCCCGCTGGGGACGGGGTTTACGGCTCTGCGCCCGTATCGCTCAGAAGTCGGCGAGCGTCCGTTCGTCCAGCCTCGCCACGGAGTCCTGGGCATGAGTACGGACGTAGGCGGCCCGGATCCGCTCGATCCGGGCGTCGCGCGACGTCGCCTCCGACGCCGGGTACAGCAGGATCAGCTCGTACGAACGCTCGCGTTCGATCGTGCCGTTGGAGTCGCGCCACTGGCCCCGGCCCTCCTGGATCGTCAGCCCGGACGGAAACTCCGGAGTGACATGGCGGTCGATGAACGCCATGAACTGACGGTCGGTCACATCCGGTTCGCCGTCGGGCCGTTCGGTACCGAAGAAGAGCCGCGTCTCGACATACGCCGCGCCGCGGTCGGTCCCGGCCGAGGGCTGCCGGCTGTCGAGGCTCGCGTACGCCGCCGGGGCTCCGACGCCCAGTACGGCGACCGAGGCCGCCGCGACGGCGAGCCACGCCAGCTGCCTCGGGGTACGGGGGCTGGTGAGCCGGGATGTCTTCGGCGTGGTCGGCACGTTCCGCACGGCGGGAGGTCGCTCTCTCTCGGAAGGTCCGCACGGAGGGCCCTCACATGCGGATTCACACGCGCGATCAACCGCCACATCACCCCGTCGAGACACCGGATCCGACCGGAAACCACCCGCATGAGTGCATGACCGCCCCCTTCGCACGAAGTACGTTGCTGCGATGACCACCGCTCCCGAGAGCCGCCCCGCCGATCTCGTCATCACCGGCTGCACCACGCTGACGCACGACGACCCCCATGGGGCCGGTGGTATCGGCTTCGTCGAGAACAGCGCGATCGTCGTACGCGACGGCGTCATCGAGTCGATCACGGCACCGGAGGCCGTCGCCGCTCTGCCCGCCGTCGAACGCGTCGACGCGCGCGGGCAGCTCGCCATGCCCGGACTGATCAACTGCCATACGCACACACCCATGGTGGCCCTGCGCGGCGTCGCCGAGGACGTGCCGATCGAGGAGTGGTTCAACGACTGGATCTGGCCCATCGAAGTCAATCTCACCGACCGCGACATCGAACTCGGCGCCCTGCTCGCCTGCGCCGAGATGATCCGCGGCGGGGTCACCACCTTCGCGGACCACTACTTCTCCATGGACGCGGTCGCCGCCGCCACCGAGGCGAGCGGGCTGCGGGCCAACCTCGGCTGGGGCTACTTCTCCAGCGAGGGCGCCGCCGGACGGGAGCGGTCGCTCGACTTCGCGCTGCGGGCGCGGGGCGCCGCCGACGGACGGATCACCACGTCCCTGGCGCCGCACGCCCCGTACACGGTGAGCGACGACGATCTGGCCGCCACCGCCGAACTCGCCCGCGAGCACGGTCTGTTGGTGCACATCCACGCCTCGGAGAACAAGGACCAGACCGCCGCGAGCGTCGCCGCGCACGGCCACACGCCCATCGAGGCCCTGCGGCGTGCCGGGCTGCTCGACGTCGACCTGCTGGTGGCCCACGGCACCGGGCTCACCGACGACGATCTCGCCGTACTCGGGCGCGGCGCCGGGCATATCGCGTTCGCCACCGCGCCCAAGGGCTATCTCAAGTTCGGCTGGGACATGACTCCGATGCGCGCGCTGGCCTCGATCGGCGTGCCCGTCGGCCTGGCGACGGACGGGGCGGCGTCGAACAACACCCTCGACATCTGGGAGAGCATGACGCTCACCGGGCTCACCCAGAAGTCGGCGGAGCGCGACCCCTCCTGGCTGACGGCGCGTCAGGCCCTCGACCACGCCACCACCCAGAGCGCTCAGGCGGTCGGCCTCGGCGACCGGATCGGCGTACTGGCTCCGGGACGGCGCGCCGATCTGATCCTGGTGGATCTGACGGGACCGCACACCCAGCCGGTCCACGACCACGCCGCGACTCTCGTCTTCAGCGCCCGCTCCGCCGATGTGCTGACCACGATCGTGGACGGGCGGATCCTGATGCGCGACCGAAGGCTGCTGACGCTCGACCTCCCGCAGATCGTCGGGGAACTGACCAGCCGGCTACCGGCGTTGACGGACCGTGGCCACGGTCGCCGCATCCAGGACTACGACCCGGCGTAGACGCGACGGTTCGGGCACGGGGGCGTGCCCCGTCCAGGTCCCGTACGCGCCTGTCGCATGTACCGCGTCGTACGGCTCCGCCCCTGGACCATGATGGTCCGGTGAGACTCGAAGCGATCACCTGGGAGCGGCTGACCGACGCCCTGGCCGAGCGTGCCATGGAGACCAAGGCCGACGACGGGAGCCCCTGGCTGAGAATCGCTGTGGACGGCGCTCCCGCCGCGCACCCCGGCGTACCGGCCGAAGCGCTCGCCGACGCCCTGCGGCTGCGGGGCCGCTCGGTACTCGTCGTCGGGACGGGCGGCTTCCTGCGGCCCGCGTCGCTGCGGTACGAGTACGGGCGGCACGAGCCCGACTCGTACTACGACGGCTGGTTCGACACGGGCGCACTGTGGCGGGAGGTGTTCGGGCCGGTGGAGGCGGGTGGGACGGGGCGGGTCCTGCCGGATCTCTGGGATCCCGCGACCGATCGCGCCACCCGCAGCCGGCGCGTCGAACTCCCTCCGGGCGGTGTGCTGTTGGTGCACGGGCCGCTGCTGCTCGGGCACTGGTTCCCGTTCGACCTCACGGTGCATCTGCGGCTGTCACCGGCCGCGCTCCGCCGTCGCACCGACGAGAGCGAGCAGTGGACGCTGCCAGCCTTCGAGCGGTACGAACGGGAGGTCGGTCCGGCGGAGACCGCCGATGTCGTCGTACGCGCGGACGACCCCGCGCCACCCTGCCTGGGCTCTCCGGCAAGATCCGAAAGACACGCCCTAGGGCACCGGTGGACGGCCGCCCGTCAGAGTGACCGACAGGGCGCCTGCCCGGCAGCCAGCGGTCGCTGCCGCCGCGGGATCCGCGCCCGTCAACAGGGCGGCGAGGAAGCCGCCGTTGAAGGCGTCGCCCGCGCCGGTGGAGTCGACCGCCCGCGCGGGGTGGGCCGGGACGCGGGCCGTTACGGCTCCGTCCGACGCCACCAGCGCGCCGCCGGGTCCCAGCGTCACCACGACCAGCGGGAAACGGCGGCTCAGTTCGGCCGCCGCCTTCTCGGCGTCCGGGACGCCGGTGAGCAGCCGGGCCTCGTCAGCGTTCGGCAGGAGCACCCCAACACCGTCGGCAGCCGCCAGGAACACCTCGGGCCCGAGGCGCGTGATGAACCCCGCCGACGCCGGGTCCACGCTCACCGGCACGTCACGTGCGACCGCCGACCGCACGGCGGCGCGCACCACGTGGCGGCTCGTGGCGGCGAAGAAGAGATAGCCGGAGATGTGCAGTCTGCTCACCCCGTCGAGCAGCGCGTCCGACCAGTCGGCGGCGCAGAGGCGCAGGACGGCGCCGCTGTCGGTGAGGAAGGTGCGTTCGGCGGAGGCGTCGACCAGTGAGACGACGGTGGCGGTCGGTGCCTCGTCGTCGGCGACGAGCAGCGGCCGGACACCGGCCGCTCGCAGTTGTCCCTCGTGCCACGCGGCGGCGTCCGTGCCGACCCGGCCGAGCAGCCGGACGTCCGCGCACCCCGTGGCCGCCGCCCAGCACGCCGCGTTGGCCCCCGCGCCGCCCGGCAGGGTGCGGATCTCGGCGGCGGTGTCCGTGCCGTGCGCGAGCGGCGTACGGTGCCGGGCCACCACGTCGGTGACGACGTCCCCGACGATCAGCAACGCACCCGGCGCATCCGGCGCATCCGGCGCACCCGCGCCACCGGTCCTGGTCGCACCGCTCACCGCACACTCACCGCGCCGCCGCGATCAGCGCGGCCAGCCGCACGTTGCCACGTACGGCCGCCAGATTCGCCTCCAGGGACGCGCCGCCCGTACGTCGCATCAGCTCACCCAGCAGGAACGGCGTGACTGCCTGCCCGCCGATGCCCTGCTCCCGGCAGTCCGACAAGGCCTCGGCGAGCACCCGGTCGTGCAAATCCGGATCGAGCTGTTCCGCCTCCGGCACGGGATTGGCGACGATCAGGGCGGCCTCCGGCCCGCCGAGCGCGTCCTGCGCCGCCATCACCGCCGCGACCTCCTCCGGAGTGCGGACCGTCCAGTCGACGGGCTCCCCGGACGACGTCAGGTAGAAGCCCGGGAAGCGCTCCGTGCCGTACCCGAGGATCCCGACGCCCAGGGTCTCCAGACGCTGCAAGGTCGCCGGTACGTCGAGGATCGACTTCACCCCCGCGCAGACCACCGTGATCCGGGTCTGGGCCAGCAACCGAAGGTCCGCCGACTCGTCCTGCGCCCTGGTCCAGTCGCGGTGGACACCGCCCAGGCCGCCGGTCGCGAAGACCCGGATCCCGGCGCGGGCGGCGAGAAAGGCCGTCGCGGAGACGGTCGTCGCACCGCTCGCTCCCGTCGCGAGCGCGGGCGCCAGGTCGCGGTGGCCCAGCTTCCGGACGGACGGATCCCCGGCGACCCGCTCCAACTGGTCCTTGTCCAGGCCCACATGAGCCCGGCCGTCCAGCACGGCGACGGTGGCGGGGACGGCGCCGCCGGACCGTACCAGCGCTTCCAGCTCCTCGGCGACGGCCAGATTGCGCGGTCGCGGCAGACCGTGCGCGATGATCGTCGACTCCAGGGCGACCACGGGCCGGCGCGCGTCGAGAGCCTCCCGCACCTCGGGGGAGAGCAGCAGTGTCGTGTCAGGCATGTCCCATCCCTGGCACGGGACGGGGCCCCGCAAACGTCGGCCGAGCACCTGAGCACCGAGCACCCGGACACCCCAGCCCAAGCGCCGGGCTCGACCGCAGACGCGTCAGAACAACGGCGCGGGCAGCACACCTTCCAGCGCCAGCAGTCGCCGCTTGGTCTCCAGGCCGCCCCCGAAGCCGCCCAGCCCGCCGCCGCTCTCCACCACCCGGTGGCACGGCACCACGATCGGCAGCGGGTTGGACCCCATCGCGGCGCCGACCGCCTGGGCCGCGCCCGGACTGCCCACCCGGTCGGCCAGATCCCCGTACCCGACGACCGTGCCGTACGGAACGCCGGCCGCCAGCTCCCGCAGCACCTGCCGGTTGAAGCCGCCCGACAGCGACCAGTCGAGCGGCAGCTCGAACTCCCGGAGCGTGCCGTCGAAGAAGGCCGCCAGCTGACGTATCGGCTCGGCCAGCCGGCCCGCCGGATCCTCGACGGGCTCGGCGCCGAGCCGACCCTTCAGCTGCCGAAGTGCCGTCTCCCGCCGCCCGGTCGTGGCGTGGAAGACAACTGTCACAAGTCCTTCACCGGTGGCGGCCAGCAGCAGCGGGCCGATGTCGCTTCCGACGACGGCCCACTCCACGGACTGCGCGTTGCTGTTCATGCCCACCACGCTACGACCCGGCACTGACAACGGGCCCCGACCTGTGGAGCGACGCCGGTCAGCCCACCGCGTCCCGCACCACGTCGGGGTTGTTGGTGATGATGCCGTCCACGCCGAATCCGGCCACGCGCAGCGCGCCCGCGGCGTCGTTGACCGTCCAGGTGCTGACCTGGAGCCGCTTGCCGTGCGCGCCCTTCAGCCGGTGCACGGCGGTCACGTACTCGGCGGTCAGCGTGGAGTGCGTCGGGTTGATCTGGTCGGTGAACTTCGCGTACGAGGGCAGGTCCGCGACCGCCGGCGTACCGAGGAATCCGGTGGTCACGTCGGGCCGCCGCGCGTGCACGGCCTTCACGCTGTCCGCGCCGAAGCTCTGGATGACGAGCTTGTTCTTGACGTGCGAGCGGTCGAGCCAGCCCTCCGCGCGCAGGACGCGCAGGGTGTCCTTCTCGATGCCCGGGTACAGCTCGGGGGCCTTGATCTCCAGAAGAAGCTTCTGGCGGTTCTCCTCGACGGTGTCCAGATACTGCTTCAGCGTCGGCACCCGCGCGCCCGCCCACTCGGCGCCGAACCAGCTGCCCGCGTCCAGCCGCGCGATCTCCGCCGCGGTGAAGTCCTTCACATTCCAGGGAGCCCGGTCGGGGAAGACCTGCTCGACGTCGGTGGTCCGCTTCAGGTCGGTGTCGTGCAGGACGACCAGCTCACCGTCCTTCGTACGCTGGACGTCGTTCTCCACCCAGTCGATGCCCAGTTCCTCGGCCTTGTCGACGGCGGCGAGCGTGTTCTCCGGGGCGTAGGCGGAGGCGCCGCGGTGCGCGATGACCAGCGGGTCGGCGCCCTGACGGGCAGACGCGGCGGAGCTCTCCGGGGCCGTGGCGCGCGGTGCGGCGGCCGACGTGGTTCCCGGCAGAATCAGCGCGGCGGCTCCCAGCAGCGCGACGGTCGCGGTCACAGAGGTGCGTGCGTACACGTGGACTCCTAGCGTCGATCCAGCACAGACGGGCCGAGAGTGACAGCCGGCGGCCAACACGCGACAGGCGAAGGTTGGCCACAACGTGAACGGAATGCGCCCGAGGCAGGCCCCGAGGCGGTCTCCAAGTCGACAAAAGGGTGACCTGATGTTTGCTTGCCGTGCCGCTGGTCATACCCTCGCCCCCGAACCAGCGCTTCCGCAGACGGCTCATCAGGAGCGAAGGGCGTACCGCATGCAGGGCACCACCGACGGATTCAGCTACGGCCTGATCACCCCCGTGGCGGCCTTCCTCATGGCCTGCCTCGGCGGCGCTCTGGGCCTGCGCTGCGCCATCAGATCCCTGCACACCCCGGAACGCGGCCGGGAGGCCGGCTGGCTCGCGCTCGCCGCCATCGCGATCGGCTCGGGCGTGTGGACGATGCACTTCATCGCCATGACCGGCTTCAGCGTCGCGGAGACGCCCGTCACCTACGACCGGGCCACGACCTTCGCCAGCCTCGGCCTCGCGATCGTCATGGTCGGTGTCGGGCTCTTCATCGTGGGATACCGGGGCGCGACCACGATGGCCCTGGTCACCGGCGGCACCGTCACCGGCCTCGGCATCGCGAGCATGCACTACCTGGGCATGGCCGGGATGCGGCTGCGGGGCAGCCTCGAATACGACACGCTGACCGTCGGCGGCTCGGTCGTCATAGCCGTCGTGGCGGCCACCACGGCGCTCTGGGCCGCCGCGTCCGTGCACGGACTGCTGCTGAGCATGGCCGCCAGTCTGGCGATGGGCGTCGCCGTCACGGGCATGCACTACACGGGCATGGCGGCCGTCCACGTCCATCTGCGGACGTCCGGCGGCCCCGCCGAGGGAGCCGAAGGGGGCGAGCCCGCGGCCACGCTGCTCGGGCCCATGCTGGTGGGGCCCGGGGTCTTCCTGCTGCTGGCGGCCGTCGTCGTGATCTTCGACCCGCTGATGGTGATGGGCGGCCGGGCGGGGCGCGCCCCGCTGCCCCGGGGCCGGGCGGGCCGAGGGCCCCACGAGCGGTCCCTGCCCGGCGTTCCGGCCCAGCGGGCGCGACGGGAGCCCACGTACGGGGAAACCGCCGAGGAGACGGTGTCCAGGCGGTCCGGGGGCGGGTCGCGGGGCGTCCACGACTGGTGATCCACACCCGACTGTCAGTGGGGGGTCGTACCGTGGATACATGCGGCCAGTTTCCAAGATCGAACGTACTTTGGCGCCTTTTGAGGTCATCAGCTCCTACGCACCCAGCGGCGACCAGCCGACGGCGATCGCGGACCTGGAGCGCCGCATCCGCGCGGGCGAGCAGGATGTGGTCCTGCTCGGTGCGACGGGCACCGGCAAGTCGGCCACCACGGCCTGGATGATCGAGAAGCTTCAGCGCCCCACCCTGGTGATGGCTCCGAACAAGACGCTGGCGGCCCAGCTGGCGAACGAGTTCCGCGAGCTGCTGCCCAACAACGCCGTCGAGTACTTCGTCTCGTACTACGACTACTACCAGCCCGAGGCGTACGTCCCCCAGTCGGACACCTACATCGAGAAGGACTCCTCGATCAACGACGAGGTCGAGCGGTTGCGCCATTCGGCGACGAACTCGCTGCTCACCCGCCGTGACGTCGTCGTGGTCGCGTCCGTCTCCTGCATCTACGGCCTGGGTACGCCCCAGGAGTACGTGGACCGGATGGTGCCGCTGAAGGTGGGCGAGGAGTACGACAGGGACGAGCTGCTGCGCCGCTTCGTCGACATTCAGTACACCCGCAACGACATGGCGTTCACACGCGGCACCTTCCGGGTCCGCGGCGACACCATCGAGATCTTCCCGGTCTACGAGGAACTGGCCGTCCGCATCGAGATGTTCGGCGACGAGATCGAGGCGCTCTCCACCCTCCACCCGCTCACCGGCGAGATCATCAGTGAGGACCGGGAGCTGTACGTCTTCCCGGCCAGCCATTACGTCGCGGGTCCCGAGCGCATGGAGAAGGCCGTCAACGGCATCGAGCGGGAGCTGGAGGAGCGCCTCGCCGACCTGGACAAGCAGGGCAAGCTCCTGGAGTCCCAGCGGCTGCGCATGCGCACCACGTACGACATCGAGATGATGCGCCAGATCGGCTCCTGCTCCGGTATCGAGAACTACTCGATGCACTTCGACGACCGCTCGCCGGGCACGGCGCCCAACACCCTCCTGGACTACTTCCCGGAGGACTTCCTGCTGGTCATCGACGAGTCGCACGTGACCGTGCCGCAGATCGGCGCCATGTACGAGGGCGACGCGTCCCGCAAGCGCACCCTGGTGGACCACGGCTTCCGGCTGCCCTCCGCGCTGGACAACCGTCCGCTGAAGTGGGAGGAGTTCCAGGAGCGCGTCGGCCAGACCGTCTATCTGTCGGCGACCCCCGGCAAGTACGAGCTCTCACGCGGCGACGGTTTCGTGGAGCAGATCATCCGCCCCACCGGGCTGGTCGACCCGCAGGTCGTCGTCAAGCCGACCGAGGGCCAGATCGACGACCTGGTGCACGAGATCCGCACCCGCACCGAGAAGGACGAGCGCGTCCTGGTCACCACCCTCACCAAGAAGATGGCGGAGGACCTGACCGACTACTTCCTGGAGCTGGGCGTACAGGTCCGCTATCTGCACAGCGACGTCGACACACTGCGCCGTATCGAGCTGCTGCGCGAGCTGCGCGCGGGGGAGTACGACGTGCTCGTCGGCATCAACCTCCTGCGAGAGGGCCTCGACCTCCCCGAGGTGTCGCTGGTGGCGATCCTCGACGCCGACAAGCAGGGCTTCCTGCGGTCGGGCACGTCGCTGATCCAGACGATCGGCCGTGCGGCGCGCAACGTGTCGGGCCAGGTCCATATGTACGCGGACAAGATCACCCCGGCGATGGAGCAGGCCATCGACGAGACCAACCGCCGCCGCGAGAAGCAGATCGCGTACAACACCGAGCGCGGTCTCGACCCGCAGCCGCTGCGCAAGAAGATCAACGACATCGTCGCGACCATCGCGCGCGAGGAGGTCGACACCGAGCAACTGCTCGGTACGGGCTACCGCCAGGGCAAGGAGGGCAAGCAGGCCAAGGCCCCCGTGCCGACGCTCTCCGGCGGCCGGGCGGCCAAGGCCGGCAAGCAGGGCGCGGTGGTCACCGACCGGCCCGCGGCCGAACTGGCCGGAATCATCGAGGAGATGACGGACCGTATGCGCGCGGCTGCGGCCGATCTGCAGTTCGAGGTGGCCGCGCGGCTGCGTGACGAGGTGGGTGAACTCAAGAAGGAGCTGCGGCAGATGAGAGAAGTGGGGCTGGCCTGACGCCGCCGTATCGGGCGCCGTATGCGGTGTGTTGCAAGACCGACACAAAAACGGCCGAAGTCTCCTGCGCTGTCAGTGTGACTGCGTAGGGTACGGGACAACCGCACACATGGACGGTTGCGGGGGAACTTCCGAGAGGGGACAGCGCGTGGCGGACGTATCAAGGGGCAGTGCGCCCGGGGGCCCTGGGGTCAATCTGACCAAGGGACAGGCCATCAGCCTGGAGAAGAAGGGCGGCGGCACCCTGACCGCGGTGCGCATGGGCCTCGGCTGGCAGGCCGCCCCGCGTCGCGGCCTGTTCGGGTCACGCACCCGCGAGATCGACCTGGACGCCTCGGCGGTGCTCTTCGCCGACAAGCAGCCGGTCGACGTGGTCTTCTTCCGCCACCTCGTCAGCGACGACGGCTCGGTGAAGCACACCGGTGACAACCTCGTCGGCGGCGCCGGACAGGGTGGGGACGACGAGGCGATCCTCGTGGACCTGCAGCGCGTTCCGGTGCACATCGACCAGATCGTCTTCACGGTGAATTCGTTCACCGGCCAGACGTTCCAGGAGGTGCAGAACGCCTTCTGCCGCATCGTCGACGAGACCAACGGCGACGAGCTCGCCCGCTACACGCTCGACGGCGGCGGTCAGTACACCGCGCAGATCATGGCCAAGGTGCACCGTTCCGGCGCGGGCTGGCAGATGACCGCCCTGGGCAACCCGGCCAACGGCCGGACGTTCCAGGACCTGATGCCGGCGATCCTGCCGCACCTGTAGGCACGGCTCGCCAGCGCAAGCGCAGCTCCCGGAGGCAAGGCCGCCGGGAGCTGCACCGCTTGCCGAGCGATCCCGCCGAGCGGCCCAACAGGCAGGCTCCACCGAGCAGTTCGCACACGGCGCCAGGCAACACGACCCGGCACCACGCAGAGCACCACAGTCCGAGCAGCACCACCGAACGACATCACTACGCGGCACCGAAGCGTGACCGACGAGGGGACAGAGGCGATGACGGCCGAGCTGGTCCGGGGGCAGAACCACCCCTTGCCCCACAGCCGACTGGAGATCCGGGTGACGGCCGCGGCACCGGTCCTGGCGTGCGCCACCCTCGGCGACAACCGGGGCACGGTCCTCGGCGTCGAGTGGATCGCCCACCCGGGCTCGCCCGCACTCCCCGGCATCGAGGTGTCCCGGCAGGCCGCCGCCGGGCTGCGCTTCCATGTCGACCTGGAGGCCCTGCCCGACCGCGCGCATCTGGTGCACATACTGCTCGCGCTCCCCGAAGGGGGCGGCGGGCCGGCCAGGTTCGGCGCCACCGCGGCCCCGTTCGCCGCCGTCACCTCCACGGACGGCACCGAGATCGCCAGCTTCACCATCACCGACCTGGAGGCGGAGTCCGCCGTCGTCGCGCTGGAGCTCTACCGCCGCCAGGGAGCCTGGAAGGTCCGCGCCGTCGGCCAGGGGTACGCGGGCGGGCTCGCCGAGCTGTTCCGCGACCAGGGCCTGCCGGGGGCCCGCGAGTTCGCCGCCGGGATCCAGGAGGCGGTGGCCCGGCACATGGCCAGCGCGATCCAGGCACCCCTGACCGGCACGCAGGACGGCGTACGCGTCCGCTCCGACCGGTCGGCCACGGCCACCCAGCCCGGCCAGACCGCCGCGGGCTCCACCGGAGCCGGCGCCGCGGCCACCGGTGCCGGCACCACCCCCGGCACCGGCGCCACGCCCCACCAACTGCCCGGCACCCCCGGGCCCACCGGCCCGGACAGCCAGGGCCAGCAGCCCGCCGCCGCCTCGCACGGCACCACGGGCGGGCGGGTCGACTACACACACCCGCGCCGCCGCACCACGGCCCCGCCCACCCCACCGCCCGCGGCTCCGCCGGCCCAGCCAGGCCAGGCGTCGCGCCCGGTGGCGGGCGACGCGACCGGCTGGTCTCTGGAAGAGCGCCTCTACAACCAGGTGTGGGGCATGTTCGAGGACCTGGCCCGCGCCACCGCCGCCTACCGCAGCGCCGTCGACTTCGCCGAGTCCCGGATGGACCAGGAGCTCGACCGGGTCCTGTCCGACCCGCGCAGCCGGATAGGCGGCACCGGCGACGCGGCCCGCGAGGCCGCCCGCGCCAAGCGCGACCAGCTCACCGGCCAGGCGCGCGAGGCGCTCGACCGGGACCTCGCCCAGCTGGCCGCCGAGACCGAGGTCGTCGAGCCCGCCCTGCCGCCGTCGTACGCCCGCTGGGACAACCCCGTCTGGCACGCCTACCGCGTCCCGATGGACAACCCGATGGCGCTTCGCCTCGGCGATCTCCATCTCCCCGAGCGCACTGACCTCCGCATCCCGATGCTGGTCAGGCTCCCGCTGGAGCGCGGTCTGTGGATCGACAGCGGCAGGTCGGGCTCGGAGGCCGCCCTCATGCTGGACGAGGGGCAGCTGCGCAGGCTCGCCATGGACAACGCCGTCGGTCACGCCGCACGTCTCCTCGCGGCCTACCCGCCCGGCGAGTTCACCGTCCATGTGATCGACGCCGCCGGCTCGGCCGCCGCGTCCCTCGCCCCGCTGGTCGGCTCGGGAGTGCTGAACCAGCCGCCGGCGACCGGCGCCGGGGGCGTCTCCGCCGTCCTCGCGAGGCTCACCCAGCGGGTGGACCTGGTGCAGATGGCCATCAGGGGCGGCGCCGCCGACTCACTGCCGCCCGATCTCGACACCGCCGAACAACTGCTCATCGTCAACGACTTCCCGCACGGATTCGACGACCGCGCGGTCACCCAGCTGCGCTACCTCGCCGACGAGGGCCCGGCCGTCGGTGTCCATCTGATGATGGTCGCCGACCGGGAGGACGCCAGCGCGTACGGGCCCGTGCTCGACCCGCTCTGGCGTTCGCTGCTGCGCATCACACCGGTCGCCGACGACCACCTCGCCGATCCCTGGGTCGGCCACGCGTGGACGTTCGAGCCGCTGGCCATGCCGCCGGGAAGCCAGATACTCCGGCAGGTGCTCGAACAGGTCGCCGAGGCACGCCGCGCCTGGCGCCGCTGACGCGCCCGTACCGTCCCCGAGCCCCGATCGCCCGGCCTCGGCACCGTACGGGCTCCTGCTCGCCGAGGCGTCTCTGACCTGCACCTCTGCGCGAGCTTGACCATGGACTTTACCTTTTCTTGGGAGTTCCTGTACTCTCCATTGAACGGAGGGGAGTACTCCCGCACCGCGACGTACCCGTCAATACGGACCGCCATCGGTCCCGGGGCGTCGGCCCGCCGGCGCAGACGAGACGCACGGGTGGAAGAGACCTCCGGCAGCGACGACGCTGATCAGTAGCCGTACGACGCCGGAGGCGCAGTGGACGTTACTTGGATGACGTGGGCACTGACCATTTTTGGTCTGTGTGCCCTGATCGGGGTCGACTTCTTCATCGGGCGCAAGCCCCATGACGTGTCGATCAAGGAAGCCGGAATCTGGACGGTCGTATGGATCGTTCTCGCCGCACTGTTCGGCATCGGCCTGCTCGTGTTCGGCGAGAGTCAGGCATCGGGCGAGTTCTTCGCCGGATTCATCACCGAGAAGTCGCTCAGTGTCGACAATCTCTTCGTCTTCGTCCTGATCATGGCGAAGTTCTCGGTGCCCTCACACCTCCAGCAGCGGGTGCTGCTCTTCGGTGTGCTGATCGCGCTGGTCCTGCGCGCCATCTTCATCGCTGCGGGCGCCGCGATCATCGCGAGCTTCTCGTGGGTCTTCTACATCTTCGGCGCGTTCCTGATCTACACCGCCTGGAAGCTCATCCAGGAGGCGCGCTCGGACGACGAGGAGGAGGAGTTCGAGGAGAACCGCCTCCTGAAGTCCATCGAGAGCCGTTTCGGAGTGGCCGACAAGTACCACGGCACGAAGCTCTTCATCAGGAACAACGGCAAGCGGGTGCTGACCCCGCTGATGGTGGTCATGCTCGCCATCGGCACGACCGATGTGCTGTTCGCGCTGGACTCGATCCCCGCGATCTTCGGTCTGACCCAGGATCCGTACATCGTCTTCACCGCCAACGCCTTCGCGCTGATGGGTCTGCGACAGCTGTACTTCCTGATCGGCGGCCTGCTCAGGAAGCTGGTCCACCTCAGTTACGGGCTGTCGATCATCCTCGGGTTCATCGGCGTGAAGCTGGTGCTGCACGCGCTGCACGAGAACGGGGTGCATGTCCCCGAGATCTCCATCCCGTTCTCGCTCGCCGTCATCTGCGGTGTGCTGATCGTCACCACGATCACGAGCCTCATCGCCTCCAAGAAGCAGGCGGAGCGCGACGCGGCCGAGGGCATCGGGAGCGGGAACAGCAAGGACAACGACAGCGAGGGCAAGGCCGACATCGAGGCCTGACGGTACGGCGTGCGTGGAACCGCGCGCCGTACGGGAGACAAGAGCCGGGGCGAGTGGCATCAGCCGCTCGCCCCGGTTCTCTCTGTCTACCAGCCGCGCTCGCGCCAGGCCGGGAGCTGCGGGCGCTCCGCGCCGAGCGTGGTGTCGTCACCGTGTCCCGGATAGACCCAGGTCTCGTCCGGCAACCGGTCGAAGAGCTTCGTCTCGACGTCGTTGATCAGACTGGCGAAGGCTTCCGGGTCCTGGTGCGTGTTGCCCACGCCGCCCGGGAAGAGGCAGTCGCCCGTGAAGAGATGCGGGTGGCCGTGCGGGTCGTCGTAGACCAGCGCGATCGAGCCCGGCGTATGCCCCACGAGATGGCGTGCGGTCAGCTCGATCAGCCCGACCCGGACCGTGTCGCCGTCGTCCACCAGCACCTCGGTCGGGACGGGAATCCCCTCGGCGTCGTACCGTCCGGCGAATGTCTCGGCGCCGGTGGCGGCCACGACCTCGGCCAGCGCCTGCCAGTGGTCGGCGTGCCGGTGCGTGGTCACGACCGACGCGATGCCGTCGTCACCGATCAGCGTCAGCAGCGTGTCCGCGTCGTTCGCGGCGTCGATCAGCAGCTGCTCCCCGGTGGCCCGGCAGCGCAGCAGATAGGCGTTGTTGTTCATCGCGCCGACCGCGACCTTGGAGATCATCAGGTCGGTCAACTCGTGCACATCGGCCGGTCCGTCGAGCTTCACGGCTCCGCTGTAGGTCATACCACTCAGCCTATAGCGGCGGCAGTACGGGCAGTGAGGAGTCCGAGGTCTTGAGCGCCGCACCGTCGCGGCGGCCGGCGAGCCAGCCCATCAGGTCGGCCGCCGGGCCCGTGACGGCCGCCGGGGTGCCGTCGGCGCGGCCGGTGCGCCAAGTACGTCCGCCGGGCGAGGTGAGGGCGAGCGGGGGTACGTCAGGGTGCCCGGCGAAGCGCTCGGTGAGGAAGTCGGTCTCGCGGTCGGTGAAGTCGTCGGAGAGGTCTTCGAGCTCCCGGCCGATACCCAGGTCGACATGGTGGAGTTCGACCTCGACGAGCCTGCGGAACGGGACCCGGGCGGCGATGTCCGTGACGCCGTTGCGGAGCGCGACCGTGCGTGCCCAGTCGGCGGGGACGGCCGCCACCCGCCGGAGGTGCCCGGCCGTGGCGCGTACGTCGGCGACCTGGACATCAAGGGGCCGGGAGGCGTCGCGCTCGATGTCCCGGTCGCGGGTGACGGCGTCCGGGTACATGGGCCGGCCTTCGAGCACATTGACGAGTGCTTCGGCGTTTCGGGCGAGATGGGCCAGTACGTGACCGCGGCTCCAGCCCGGCAGCCGTGACGGCTTGGCCAGGGAGGCGTTGTCCAGCAGGGCGGCTGCGGTGAGGAGCCGGTCGGTCGCTTCATGGAGGGATTCCAGGTCGCGCACATGATCGAGCATGGGGCCGACCATAGCCCGGCCACTCCTTCGGGTGAAGGCAGTCGTAAGCTGCGGTAAATCGAATGCACGTGCTATAAGCTCCTGAGAGGCATCCTGACCAGGAGCCCTCGCCCCCCGGTGTCCCAGTGACCCGGGTCATTCCATTTGGCAGTCCATCGATTTGGCGACCCCCATTACTCTGGAACGGGGGCTCCGCCCCTGCTTCTCTCCAGAAAGGTGCGGACCGGCGTGGCCGACCGTCTCATCGTCCGTGGCGCTCGCGAACACAATCTCAAGAACGTTTCGCTCGACCTCCCGCGTGACTCCCTCATCGTCTTCACCGGGCTCTCCGGGTCGGGCAAGTCGTCCCTCGCGTTCGACACGATCTTCGCCGAGGGGCAGCGTCGTTATGTCGAGTCGCTGTCCTCCTACGCCCGGCAGTTCCTCGGGCAGATGGACAAGCCGGACGTCGACTTCATCGAAGGCCTTTCGCCGGCCGTCTCCATCGACCAGAAATCGACCTCCCGCAACCCCAGGTCGACCGTCGGCACGATCACCGAGGTCTACGACTACCTCCGGCTGCTCTTCGCCCGTATCGGCAAGCCGCACTGTCCCGTCTGCGGCCGGCCGATCGCCCGCCAGTCGCCGCAGGCCATTGTCGACAAGGTCCTTGAGCTGCCCGAGGGCAGCCGGTTCCAGGTGCTGTCGCCGCTGATCAGGGAGCGCAAGGGCGAGTTCGTCGATCTGTTCTCGGACCTCCAGACCAAGGGGTACAGCCGGGCGCGCGTCGACGGGCAGACCATCCAGCTGAGCGAGCCGCCGAAGCTCAAGAAGCAGGAGAAGCACACCATCGAGGTGGTCGTCGACCGTCTCACGGTGAAGGGCAGCGCCAAGCGCCGGCTGACCGACTCGGTCGAGACCGCGCTCGGGCTCTCCGGCGGCATGGTCGTGCTCGACTTCGTCGACCTCCCGGAGGACGACCCCGAGCGCGAGCGGATGTACTCGGAGCATCTGTACTGCCCGTACGACGACTTGTCCTTCGAGGAGCTGGAGCCGCGCTCCTTCTCCTTCAACTCGCCCTTCGGCGCCTGCCCCGACTGCACGGGTATCGGCACCCGTATGGAGGTCGACCCGGAGCTGATCGTCCCCGACGAGGAGAAGTCGCTGGACGAGGGCGCCATCCACCCGTGGTCGCACGGGCACACGAAGGAGTACTTCGGCCGGCTCATCGGCGGACTGGCCGAGTCCGTCGGCTTCCGTACGGACATCCCGTGGGCCGGACTGCCGCAGCGCGCCAAGAAGGCACTGCTGTACGGGCACAAGACCCAGGTCGAGGTGCGGTACAGGAACAGGTACGGCCGCGAGCGGGCGTACACGACCCCGTCCTTCGAAGGCGCGGTCTCCTTCGTCAAGAGGCGGCACTCGGAGGCGGAGAGCGACAGCAGCAGGGAGCGCTTCGAGGGCTACATGCGCGAGGTGCCCTGCCCGACATGTCACGGCACCCGTCTCAAGCCGCTCGTCCTCGCGGTCACGGTCATGGACAGGTCCATCGCCGACATCTCCGCGATGTCGATCAGCGAATGCGCCGACTTCCTCGGCAAGATGACGCTGAACGCCAGGGACAAGCAGATCGCCGAGCGGGTCCTCAAGGAGGTCAACGAACGCCTGAGGTTCCTGGTCGATGTCGGCCTGGACTATCTCTCGCTCAACCGCGCGGCCGGCACACTCTCCGGCGGTGAGGCGCAGCGCATCCGGCTCGCCACCCAGATCGGCTCCGGTCTCGTGGGTGTCCTCTATGTGCTGGACGAGCCGTCCATCGGCCTCCACCAGCGCGACAACCACCGGCTGATCGAGACCCTCATCCGGCTGCGCGACATGGGCAACACCCTGATCGTCGTGGAGCACGACGAGGACACCATCAAGGTGGCCGACTGGATCGTCGACATCGGCCCCGGCGCGGGCGAGCACGGTGGCAAGGTCGTCCACACCGGCACGCTGAAGGAGCTCCTGGACAACGAGGAGTCGATGACCGGGCAGTATCTGTCCGGCAAGAAGGCCATCCCGACGCCGGAGGTCCGCAGGCCGGCCGACCCCAAGCGGCGGCTCACGGTCCACGGCGCGCGGGAGAACAACCTGCGGGACATCGACGTGTCGTTCCCGCTGGGCCTGTTCACCGCCGTCACGGGCGTCTCGGGATCCGGCAAGTCGACCCTGGTCAACGACATCCTCTATCTGCACCTGGCCCGTGAGCTGAACGGCGCCAAGTCGGTGCCGGGGCGCCACACCCGCGTGGACGGGGATGATCTGGTCGACAAGGTCGTGCATGTCGACCAGTCGCCCATCGGCCGTACGCCCCGGTCCAACCCGGCGACGTACACCGGGGTCTTCGACCATGTGCGCAAGCTCTTCGCCGAGACGATGGAGGCGAAGGTCCGCGGCTATCTCCCCGGGCGCTTCTCCTTCAACGTCAAGGGCGGGCGCTGTGAGAACTGCGCGGGCGACGGCACCATCAAAATCGAGATGAACTTCCTGCCGGACGTGTACGTCCCGTGCGAGGTGTGCCACGGAGCGCGCTACAACCGGGAGACCCTGGAGGTCCACTACAAGGGCAAGTCCATCGCCGAGGTGCTGGACATGCCGATCGAGGAGGGGCTCGACTTCTTCGAGGCCGTCCCGACGATCTCGCGTCACCTCAAGACGCTCAACGAGGTGGGTCTGGGCTATGTGCGGCTCGGCCAGTCCGCGCCGACCCTCTCGGGCGGCGAGGCGCAGCGTGTGAAGCTGGCCAGCGAACTCCAGAAGCGGTCCACGGGCCGCACGGTGTACGTGCTGGACGAGCCCACCACCGGGCTGCACTTCGACGACATCAGCAAGCTGATCAACGTGCTGTCGGGGCTGGTCGACAAGGGCAACACGGTCATCGTCATCGAGCACAACCTGGACGTCATCAAGACGGCGGACTGGGTCGTCGACATGGGGCCCGAGGGTGGCAACGGCGGCGGGCTCGTCGTCGCCGAGGGCACACCGGAGCAGGTGGCCGGGGTCTCGACCAGCCACACCGGAAAGTTCCTGCGGGAGATCCTCGACGTGGAGCGGATCAGCGACGCGGCCTCTTCGGGCCGGACGAAGTCACCGGTCCGCAAGACGGCGGCGAAGGCCGCTGTGAAGAAGACGGTCGCGGCCAAGAAGACGGCCGCGCGGTCCCGTAAGGCGTGACATCAGACGGCCGGGGCGTCGCCGGAGGGCGCCTCGGCCGAACGTATGCGCGAGATCTGGGTCAGAATGGGCACCTTCCATCAAACGGCAGGATGCGAGATGAAGGTGTCCGAGCAGCAGCGCCCTGAGAGCGCTTCCGTCGTCCGGATCATGGCAGAGGTCCTCGGGGCCGATGAGTTGAAGTCCTCCGACAGCTTCTACGACTTCGGCGGCACGTCCCTCCAGGCGGTACGCATATGCACCCGCGTCAAGAGAGAGCTGGGTATCCGGGTCTCTCCCGACACGGTCTTCGACAGTGAAACGGTCGGGGACTTCCAGGCAGCCGTGATGGCCCGCGGCGAAGCCGTCTGACCGGGACGGGGACCGACTTCTCATGCCCCGCATGTCCCACACGACTCCCGCCCCTTCCACGCCTGACGCGCGGCTGATCCACGAGGCCGTCGCACGGCAGGCCGGGCTCCGGCCGGACGCGACGGCACTCGTCTTCGGTGGCCGGCGCGTCAGTTACCGGACGCTCGACCTCGCGGCGGAGGCGTACGCCGCAGAGCTCGGCCGCCTCGGTGTGGGCCCCGGACGGCCGGTGCCCGTACTGCTGCCGCGCTCGCCCCAGTTGGTGGCCGTGCTCCTCGCCGTACTGAAACGAGGTGCCGCCTACGCGGCGCTGGATCCCAAGCTCCCCGCCGACCGGCTGCGCACCGTGCTCGGCATGCTGGCCCCGCCGGTTGTCGTCGCCCCGTCGCCGGGCGGCCACGCGTTGCCCGCCGTGGACGACGACGGCCGCACCGTATGGCAGCCACCCGCCGAAGAGCTGACCGAAGCGGCCGAACGGGCACCGGCCGCACGCCACCCCCCGCACGCGCCGGACTCGGTGGACGCCTCGGACGCGGCGGACGACGGCGCCGCTCCCGCCACCGTGTTCTTCACTTCCGGCACCACCGGCACCCCCAAGGGCGTGCTCTCCCCGCACCGTGCGACCACCCGGCTGTTCGGCCCGGACAGCTTCGCCGACTTCGGCCCCGGCCGCGTGATGTCCCAGGCCGCCCCTGTCTCCTGGGACGCGCTCACCCTCGAACTGTGGAGCATGCTGACCACCGGTGGCACGGTCGTGCTGGTCGACGGCGACTACTTCCTCCCCGACGACCTGGCCGAACTCGTCGAATCCACCGGCCTGGACACCATCTGGCTCACCGCCGCGCTCTTCAACCTCTTCGTGGACGAGGACCCCGACTGCTTCACCGGACTGCGCCAGGTCTTCACCGGCGGCGAGCGCCTCTCCGCCCCGCACGTCCGGGCGTTCCTCGCCCGCCACCCGGGCATCACGCTGGTCAACGGCTACGGCCCGGTCGAATGCTGTGTCTTCGTCACCACCCACCGGATCCGACCGGCCGACTGCGAGGCCGAGTACGGCATTCCGCTCGGCACGGCGGTCCCCGGCACCGCGATCCATGTCCTCGACGGCGACCGTGAGGTGCCGCCCGGCGCGCTTGGCGAGATCTGTGTCTCCGGGGACGGACTGGCCGACGGTTACCTCGGCAACGAGCGGGCCACGAGGGAGAGTTTCACCACGTTCGACCCCGGCACCGGCCCCAGAAGGATCTACCGCACCGGCGATCTCGGCCGGCTGGACGGCGATGGAGTGCTCCACTTCCACGGCCGCGCCGACCGGCAGATCAAGATCTCGGGACACCGAGTCGAGCCCGCCGAGACGGAGGCCGCGGCCCTGCGCCTGCCGGGGATACGGGAGTGTGCAGTGGTCCCCGTCGCTGGTCGGAGCGGTGCGTACGAGCGTCTGGCGATGTTCTACACAGAGGAGCCGTACGGCGGGACGGGCGCGAAGGGTGACGCCGGCACCGCGGTCGACAGCTCGGACGCGGAGCCGGAGGCCGTACGGAAAGCGCTCGCCGCCGTACTGCCGCGTGCCCAGGTGCCGGACGAGGTCAGGCGCATCGGTTCGTTCCCCCGGACGCCCAACGGCAAGATCGACATCGCCGCACTGTTGGACCCGCCGGGCTGAGGGACGCATGATCGGTGTCTGAATATCGCCGCACCGGCCTCGTCCGCCACCCCCCAGAGGTCCGTCCCAGTCGTTCGCACCACGAAGCGAGAAGCGATGGAACCGCGTACCTACCCGATGTCGTTCGAGCAGGAGTCGATCTGGCTCAACGACCAGTACCAACAGGGCACCTCGCGCTATCTGGAGACGTGGGTCCACCGGCTGCGCGGAGCCCTCGACATCGTTGCCGTCGAAGCCGCGCTGACCGGCATCGTGGCCCGGCACGAGGCGCTGCGCAGTCGGCTGGTGCTGGTGGACGGTGTTCCCCGGCAGATCGTCGTCCCGCCGATGCGGGTCCCGGTCGACGTACGGCGGATCGCCGCGGACGAGCGCGGAACGGCGCTCAGGGACGCTGTCACCCGGCAGTTGGACCTCGCCGAACCGCCGCTGCTGAAGGCCACACTGCTGGTGATCGGCGACGGCGACAGCGATGGCGACGAGAACGGCGACCACGACAACGACTCCGAGCAGGAGTCGGTGCTCGCCGTCGCCATCCACCACGCCGTGATCGACGGCTGGTGCTTCAGCCTCCTGGACCAGGAGTTCGGCGAGCTCTACCGCGCCGAGGTCGAGCACCGGGCGCCCCGGCTGCCCGAACTGCCTGTCCAGTCGGGGCCGTACGCCGAGCGCCAGCGCAGTACCGGCGCCGAGGACCGCGCGCGGCTGGTCGAGCACTGGCGGGCCGAACTGGCCGGCGCGCCCGCCGAGTCGTCGTTCCCCGCCGACCGCCCGCGCCCGCCCGCCCTCAGCCACCACGGCGGCCAGGTCGAGTTCGCCGTCGACGCCGCCACGGGAGCGCGGATACGCCGCCTCGCCGCGCGGCTGCGGACGACGCGATTCGTGGTGCTGGCCGCCGCGCTGACCGCGCTGATCGGCCGCCACACCGGCCAGGACGATCTCGTCATCGGCACGCCCGTGTCGCGCCGCGACGAGCCGGAGACCGAGGACCTCATCGCCTGTCTCACCGATGTGCTGCCGCTGCGCGGACGGCCGCGCCACGACCGGTCGTTCACGGATCTGACCCAGGAGATGAAGCATCAGGTCCGCTCGGCCGTCCGGCACAAGGACGTGCCGTACAGCCATCTGGTGCGCGAGTTGGGTGTCGAGCGCACGCTCAGCCGCTTTCCGCTCTTCCAGGTGGTGTTCGCGGTCGACGACGCGCCCCCGTCGGCGCTCTCCCTGCCCGGCGTCCGGGCCGAACGCATCCAGGCGCACGGCGGGACCGCCAAGTACGACGTGTTCCTGCACCTGTTGCCCGACGGGGACGGGTACCGCGGGCTGTGGGAGTACTCCGCGGACCTCTTCGACCGGGCGACGGCCGAGCGGCTGGCGGCCCGGTTCGTCACGTTCGTCGCCGACGCCGTCGCCCGCCCCGACGCCGCGCTCCAGGACCTGGCGGTCATGCCCGCCGGCGAGGAGCGGCAGGTGCTCACCGAGTGGGCCCGCGGGGCGCCGCCGCCTTCCGAAGTGCCGCTCGTGCACGAGGCGTTCGCGCGCTCGGCCCGGCGGACACCGGACGCCCCCGCCGTCGTCGCGCACGGGCGGACCCTGTCGTACGCGGAGGTGGACGCCGCCGCCGACCGGGTCGCCGCGGTGCTCGTCGAGCAGGGCGCCGTACGCCGTCCCGTCGGCGTCTGCCTGGAGCGGACAGCGGACCTGCCGGTGGCCGTCCTCGGGGTGCTGAAGGCGGGCGGCAGCTGTGTGCCGATCGACCCGGACCATCCGGCGGAGCGGATCGCGTTCACACTCCGGGACAGCGGGATCGGGATCCTGCTCACCCAGCGCGGCTGCCGGCCGGCCGAACTGCCCGCCGGTGTGCGGGCGGTGCTCATCGACGAACTGCCGGAGGGCCGGGAGCGGTTCGAAGGGGTCGCTCCCATCGCTCCCGTCGTCCCGGTGGCGCCCGACGACCTCGTGTACGTGATCTACACCTCGGGTTCGACGGGCCTGCCCAAGGGCGTCGCCATGGAGCACGGCCCGCTCGCCAACCTGATCGAGTGGCAGCGCCGCAGGTCGGCGGCCGGGCCGGGCACCGGTGAGGGGGCACGGACGCTTCAGTTCGCGCCCCTCGGCTTCGACGTCGCGTTCCAGGAGATCTTCTCGACCTGGGCGGCGGGCGGCGCGCTCGTCCTCGTGGACGAAGAGGCCCGGAGAGATCCGCACCAACTGC
This sequence comes from Streptomyces sp. NBC_01716, assembly GCF_036248275.1. Lineage (NCBI taxonomy): Bacteria > Bacillati > Actinomycetota > Actinomycetes > Kitasatosporales > Streptomycetaceae > Streptomyces > Streptomyces sp. NBC_01716. The sequence goes on from NZ_CP109181.1 coordinate 6,787,417, forward strand.
TCGACCTGATCACGTCGGAGCGGATCGAGCGGCTGTTCCTGCCGTTCGTCGCGTTGCAGCAACTGGCGGAGTACGCGTGCGCGACCGGCCGCCGCTGCGGCTCTCTCAAGGAGGTCCTCACGGCGGGCGAACAGCTCCATGTCACGCCCGCCCTGCGGCAGTTCTTCGGCTCGCTCACCCCGGCCGCGCTGGAGAACCAGTACGGCCCCTCCGAGACCCACGTCGTGACCGCCGAGCGCCTCGGCCCCGACCCGGCCGACTGGCCCGATCTGCCGAGCATCGGCCGCCCTGTCGACGGCGCGACGGTCGCGCTGCTCGACGAGCGGCTGCGGCCGGTGCCGGCGGGCGCCGTGGGGGAGATCTGCGTCGGGGGACCGGTGGTCGCGCGCGGCTATGTGGGGCGCCCCGAGCTGACCGCCGAGAGGTTCGTGCCCGGCGACATCCCCGGCACCGGCGCGAGCGGCGGCAGCCGGTTCTACCGCACGGGCGACCTGGCCCGGCTGCTGCCCGACGGCCGGATCCAGTACGTGGGCCGGGGCGACGGCCAGGTCAAGATACGGGGCCACCGGGTGGAGACCGGCGAGGTCGAGGCGGCCGTACGCGCCCAGCCCGGCATCGCCGACGCGGCTGTCGTGGCCCAGGAGCTCGGCCCGGGAGCCGGGAAGCGGCTCCTCGCGTACTTCATCACCGGGGACCCGACGGCGCCCGGCCCGGAGGAGATACGCCGGGCGCTGCGTGCCCGGCTGCCCGAACCGCTGGTCCCGGCGCGCTGCGTACCGGTCGACCGCTTCCCGCTCACGCCGAGCGGCAAGGTCGACCGCGCCGCGCTCGCCCAGAGGACCGGTCAGGGCGAGGGCGACACCCCGGGGGCCGGCGCCGCGCCCCGTACCGCCGCCCAGGAGCGGATCGCGCACCTGTGGTCGACGCTGCTCGGCCTCGGCCCCGTCGGCGTGCACGACGACTTCTTCGCGCTCGGCGGCGACTCCCTGCTGGCGACCCGGCTCGTCCTCGCGCTCCGGGAGGAACTGGCCGTACAGATACCGCTCCGCTCGGTCTTCACCTCACCGACCGTCGCGGGCCTCGCCGCACTGGTGGACGACGCCGAAGAACGGGCGCGGGACGAACTGTCCCCGGTCCCGGGCGCCTCCTCCGCAGGAGGGGAGGCTCTTCCCGGCCAGGGCCTTCCGGACCCGAGTCCTCACGACCCGAGCCCTCCCGACCTCGGCGACGACATCCGGCTCGCCCCGGACATCGTCGCCGCGGCCGATGTCCGCACCGTCGTCCCCGACCCGGAACACATCCTCCTCACCGGAGCCACCGGCTTCCTCGGCGCCTTCCTACTGAGGGAGCTGCTGCGGACAACCGACGCCACCGTCCACTGTCTGGTGCGCGGCGGCGATCAGCCGAGCGCCGAGAAACGACTGTGCTCGGTCATCGATTCGTACGGCCTCAGCGACCCGTCCAGCGAGCACCGCGTCTCGGTGATCGCCGGCGATCTGGCCCGGCCCCGGCTGGGCCTCCCGGCGGCCGACTTCGACCGGCTCGCCCGCACCGTCGACGTCGTCTACCACGCCGGGGCCGCCGTCAATCTGGTCTTCTCCTACGAGCAGTTGAGAGCCGCCAACGTGCACGGCACGCAGGAGATCCTGCGGCTCGCCGCCCTGCACCGCACCGTGCCCGTCCATCACATCTCCACCGTCGGTGTGTATGGGGGCGGTGCGGCCGGCAGCGCGTACGGCGCCGCCGAGAGCCCCGTACGCGGCATCCGGTCCATCCGCCCCGAGGACCCGACCGGACCGCTCGCCACACTCGAACACGGCTACACACAGAGCAAATGGGCGGCCGAACAACTCGTGGAGGCCGCGCGTGACCGGGGGCTGCCGGTCTCCGTCTACCGGCCCACCCGGATCACCGGAGAATCGACCACCGGCGTCTGCCAGACGGGCGACTTCATGTGGCTGCTGCTGAAGGGCTGCGTCCAGGCGGGCGTCGCCCCGTCGGGCGTCGACACCGCCTTCGACCTCGTGCCGGTGGACTACGTCAGCGCCGCCGTGGTGGCGCTCTCCCGTCAACCCCGGTCGGCGGGACGGACGTTCCATCTCGCGGGGGAGCGCCCACTGCGCATGGACACCGCCGTCACGCGCCTGCGCGCGCTGGGCCACGCCGTCGAGGACGTCCCGCCCGCCGACTGGCTGGCCGCCACCGAGGCGGATCCCGGCAACGCGGCCTTCCCGCTGCTCGCGGCCATGGCCGCCGAGACGCGCGGAGGGGGATCGGAGGGGAGCGCGTTCTTTGACGCGCGGGACACCCGGCGTGCGCTGGCGGGCACCGGGATCGTCTGCCGCGACATCGACGAAGAGCTCTTCCGTACGTATGTGGACTACTTCACCCGCACGGGCTTCCTGCCGCCACCGGCCCCCTCCCGGGCGAGCCTCGCCGACCCCGCCGCCGGTCCGGGGCCGCTCCCGCCCCCAGCTCCGGCCCCCTCGTCGGTGCCGAGGCCGCAACCGCAGCCGAAGCCCCGGTCGACCCCGTCCGGCCCTACGCCACCTCGTCCTCATAAGGAGGCTCCGCGCCGGTGCGGGAGCAGGTGACCGCGGCGGCCCGTGCGGCGAAGCCGAGGATGTCCCGCCACTGCCCCGCGTCGAGCGCGTCCACCGCCCCTTCGACAGGACGTCGCGAACGCCCAACTGGTGCAGCAGCGCGGCGTTCACGGTGTCCCCGGCGCCGATGGTGTCCACGACGTCCACCGGGGCGCCCGGTACTGCGAGCTCCAGCCCGGCCCGTGTCCGTACGCTCAGCCCGTCGGCGTCCCGCGTGAGCACCACGGCCGCGGGGCCGCCCGCCCCACCGCCCGCCCCACCGCCCGCCCCACCGCCGGAACCGCCCGCCCGGCCTTCGGTGGCCTGCTGCGGGACCAGGTCGATCAGTGCCTCTCCGGCGACGACGATCACGCCGCCGAACGTAACCCATCGTCCTCACACGCGACAGCGTGTGCATGGCCGGCCGCACACGATGCCCGCGGCGGGCGCCCGAATCGCCCCGGGTAGGGTCGGGACCAGCGCCAGCCTTTCTGACCAGTGGAGACACCATGCCCGCCCGGCCCACCTCCCGTCGTACCGTCCTGAAGGGGGTCGCCGTCGCCGGTGCGGCCGGTGCCGGCGTGGCCGCCTGCTCCACCGAGTCGAAGCTCGGTCACGCGCAGGAGCCGACCCCGACCGCCCCGGTCGACCTCGGCGCCGCCGACGCGGTACCGGTCGGCGGCGCCAAGCTCTACCGGGAAGAGCGTCTGGTGGTGAGCTGTCCCGCCGAGGGCCAGTACAGGGCCTTCAGCGCGCAGTGCACCCACGCGGGCTGTGTGCTGGAGAAACTGGACGGTAACGAGGGCAACTGCCCCTGCCACGGAAGCCGGTTCGACGTCACGACGGGCAAGGCGTTGAAGGGCCCGGCGACGGTGCCGCTGCCCGAGGTGCCGATCAGCGCGAAGGACGGCAGGCTCGTCGCCGGACCGGACGCCTGAGCGCCCCCTCTTCAAGCCGTACAACACCCCCACCGCCCCACCCGGCGCGGCCACACTGTCGGTGCCCGCAAGTAGGGTGGAAGACATGGCCGACCCCTCCAGCTACCGCCCCAAGCCGGGACAGATCCCCGACTCCCCGGGGGTCTACAGGTTCCGCGACGATCACCGCCGGGTGATCTATGTCGGGAAGGCCAAGAGCCTGCGCCCCCGGCTCTCCAGCTACTTCCAGGACCTGGCGAATCTTCACCCGCGCACCCGCACGATGGTCACCACGGCCGCGTCCGTCGAGTGGACGGTCGTCTCCACCGAGGTCGAGGCGCTCCAGCTCGAATACTCGTGGATCAAGGAGTACGACCCCCGGTTCAACGTCAAGTACCGCGACGACAAGAGCTATCCGTATCTCGCGGTCACGCTGAACGAGGAATTCCCGCGCGTGCAGGTCATGCGCGGCGCCAAGAAGAAGGGCGTGCGCTACTTCGGTCCGTACGGCCACGCGTGGGCCATCCGCGAGACCGTCGACCTGATGCTCCGGGTCTTTCCCGTACGCACCTGCTCCGCCGGGGTGTTCAAGAACGCCGAGCGCACCGGACGGCCCTGTCTCCTCGGCTACATCGGCAAGTGCTCGGCGCCCTGCGTCGGCCGTGTCACCCCGGAGGAGCACCGCGAACTGGCCGAGGAGTTCTGCGACTTCATGGCCGGCCGCACCGGCGCGTACATCCGCCGGCTGGAGCAGCGGATGGCCATCGCCGCCGAGGACATGGAGTACGAGAAGGCGGGCCGGCTGCGCGACGACATAGGGGCGCTGCGCCGGGCGATGGAGAAGAACGCCGTCGTGCTCGCCGACGCCACCGACGCCGACCTGATCGCCGTCGCCGAGGACGAACTGGAAGCGGCCGTACAGATCTTCCACGTCCGCGGCGGACGCGTCCGCGGCCAGCGCGGCTGGGTGACGGACAAGGTCGAGGAGGTCGACACGGCGGGCCTGGTCGAGCACGCGCTCCAGCAGCTGTACGGGGAGGAGATCGGCGACTCGGTTCCCAAGGAGGTCCTTGTCCCGGCCCTGCCGGAGGACCAGCGGGAGACCGACGCGCTCTCCCAGTGGCTGAGCGACCGCCGGGGCTCGCACGTCTCGCTGCGGATCCCGCAGCGCGGCGACAAGAAGGACCTGATGGCGACGGTGGGGCGCAACGCCCAGCAGTCGCTCGTCCTGCACAAGACGAAGCGGGCCAGCGATCTGACGACACGCTCGCGGGCCCTGGAGGAGATCGCGCAGGCGCTCGGGCTGGACAGTGTGCCGCTGCGCATCGAGTGCTTCGACATCTCGCACCTCCAGGGTGACGACGTCGTGGCGTCGATGGTCGTCTTCGAGGACGGCCTCGCCCGCAAGAGTGAGTACCGCCGCTTCCAGATCAAGGGCTTCGAGGGCCAGGACGACGTCCGTTCGATGCACGAGGTGATCGGCCGCCGCTTCAAGCGCTACATCGCAGAGAAGGAGCGGACGGGGGAGTGGACGGCGGAGGAGGGCGCCGACGCCCAGGACCAGAACGGTGAGGATCCGAACGGCCAGGACCGGGCCGCCCAGCAGCCGAGCGCCCCGGGCGAGGACGGGCACAACGGCCACACCGGACCGTCGTCTCTCAAGGAGGACGACGGCAGGCCCAAGCGTTTCGCGTACCCGCCCCAGCTCGTCGTGGTCGACGGCGGACAGCCCCAGGTGGCCGCCGCCAAGCGGGCCATGGACGAGCTGGGCATCGACGACGTCGCCGTCTGCGGCCTCGCCAAGCGCCTCGAAGAGGTCTGGGTGCCCGACGACGACGATCCCGTGGTGCTGCCCCGCTCCAGCGAAGGGCTGTACCTTCTCCAGCGCGTACGTGACGAGGCCCACCGCTTCGCCATCACCTATCAGCGGGCCAAACGGGCCAAACGCATCCGCAGCAGCCCCCTGGACGACGTCCCCGGCCTCGGCGAGACCCGGAAGCAGGCACTCATCAAGCATTTCGGCTCGGTGAAGAAGCTCCGGCAGGCCACAATCGAGCAGATCTGTGAGGTGCCGGGGCTCGGCCGCAAGACGGCCGAGTCCGTGGCCGTGGCCCTCGCCCAGACGGCACCGGCCGCGCCCGCTGTCAACACGGCAACAGGAGAGATCATGGAAGACGACGGGGGCAGCACGCATGACTGAGCAAGACCGGGACGGAGTGGCAGACGTGAGTACGGGTGAGCCCAAGGAACGCGCGGAGGGGGCAGCACAGGAAACGGGCGGGAAGACCACGCGGGAGAACGCCGGAGAGCCCGTCGAAGGGACCGACGCGTCCGGGGAGCCCGTCCCCGAGCCCGCCATCCCCGAGCTGGTGATCATCTCCGGCATGTCGGGCGCGGGCCGCAGTACGGCCGCCAAGTGTCTTGAGGACCTCGGCTGGTTCGTCGTGGACAACCTGCCGCCCGCGCTGATCCCCACCATGGTCGAGCTCGGCGCCCGCTCGCAGGGCAACGTCGCCCGGATCGCCGTGGTCGTCGACGTCCGGGGACGCCGCTTCTTCGACAACCTGCGCGAATCGCTCGCCGACCTCGACGCCAAGCAGGTCACCCGCAGGATCGTTTTCCTGGAGTCCTCCGACGAGGCCCTGGTCCGCCGCTTCGAGTCCGTACGCCGTCCGCACCCTCTCCAGGGCGACGGCCGGATCGTGGACGGCATCGAGGCCGAGCGCGACCTCCTGCGCGAGCTGCGCGGCGACGCCGACCTGGTGATCGACACCTCCAGCCTCAACGTCCACGAGCTGCGCGCCAAGATGGACGCCCAGTTCGCCGGCGACGAGGAGCCGGAGCTGCGGGCCACCGTCATGTCGTTCGGCTACAAGTACGGCCTGCCGGTCGACGCCGACCTCGTGGTCGACTGCCGCTTCCTGCCGAACCCGCACTGGGTCCCCGAGCTGCGCCCCTTCACCGGCCTCAACGAGGAGGTGTCCGGCTATGTCTTCAACCAGCCGGGCGCCAAGGAGTTCCTGGACCGCTACACGGAGCTGCTGGAGCTGATCGCCGGCGGCTACCGCCGTGAGGGCAAGCGCTATGTGACCGTCGCCGTCGGCTGCACCGGCGGCAAGCACCGCTCCGTCGCCATGTCGGAGAAGCTGGGCGCGCGGCTGGCCGCCGAGGGAATCGAGACCGTTGTCGTCCACCGGGACCTGGGGCGCGAGTGACCGGACGTAACTTCCGGCTGCGGCGGCTGCGCAGGGACACACCCGCGCTGGCCGGCCGTGGCCGCGGCGCCCAGCCCAAGGTCGTCGCGCTCGGCGGCGGCATGGGGCTGTCCGCCTCCCTGACGGCGCTGCGCCGGATCACCGGCGATCTCACGGCGGTCGTCACTGTCGCCGACGACGGCGGTTCCAGCGGCCGGCTCCGCGAGGAGCTGGGCGTGCTGCCGCCGGGTGATCTGCGCAAGGCGCTGGCGGCGCTGTGCGGCGACGACGACTGGGGCCAGACCTGGGCCCGCGTCATCCAGCACCGCTTCCAGTCCAAGGGCGACCTGCACGAACACGCGGTCGGGAATCTGCTGATCGTCGCCCTGTGGGAACAGCTCGGTGACCATGTCCTGGCCCTGGACCTGGTCGGCAAGCTCCTCGGCGCCCACGGCAGGGTGCTGCCGATGTCCGCGGTGCCGCTGGAGTTGCAGGCGCTCGTACGGGGCCATGACCCGGACCACCCGGACGAGATCGACACCGTACGGGGCCAGGCGACGGTCGCCCTGACCCGCGGCGAGGTGCAGTCGGTGCATCTCGTGCCGAACGACCCGCCGGCGGTCCCCGAGGCCGTCGCCGCCGTCCTCGACGCCGACTGGGTGGTGCTCGGCCCCGGTTCCTGGTTTTCCTCCGTGATCCCCCATCTCCTCGTGCCCGAGTTGCTCGACGCGCTCGTGGAGACGAAGGCCCGCCGGGTGCTCTCGCTGAACCTCGCGCCGCAACCCGGTGAAACCGATGGCTTCTCACCGCAGCGTCATTTGGAGGTTTTGGGACGACACGCCCCTAAACTCGCCCTGGACGTGGTGCTGGCCGACGAGGCCGCCGTGCCCGACAGCGAATCACTCTCCGACGCCGCCATGCGGTTCGGTGCCGCGGTCGAGCTGGCCCCGGTGGCCCGGCCCGACGGACTTCCGAAGCATGACCCGGAACTGTTGGCCGCCGCGTACGACCGTATTTTTCGGATGCATGGAAGGATCGGCCCATGGCGATGACGGCAGCGGTGAAGGACGAGATCGCCCGGCTTCCGGTCACCCGTACGTGCTGCAGGAAGGCCGAAGTCTCGGCGATTCTCCGGTTCGCGGGTGGTCTCCATCTGGTGAGCGGACGCATTGTGATCGAGGCGGAGCTGGACACCAGCATCGCCGCGCGCCGACTGCGCAAGGACATCCTGGAGATCTTCGGGCACAACTCCGAACTGGTGGTGATGGCCCCCGGCGGACTCCGCCGCGGCAGCCGCTACGTCGTACGGGTGATTACCGGCGGTGACCAGCTGGCCCGTCAGACGGGCCTGGTCGACGGCCGTGGCCGGCCGATCCGCGGACTGCCTCCCCAGGTGGTCTCCGGCGCGACCTGTGACGCCGAGGCGGCCTGGCGGGGCGCGTTCCTCGCACACGGTTCGCTCACCGAGCCGGGGCGCTCCTCCTCGCTGGAGGTGACCTGCCCGGGGCCCGAGGCGGCCCTCGCGCTCGTGGGCGCGGCCCGCAGGCTCCAGATCCCGTCCAAGGCGCGTGAGGTACGCGGCGTGGACCGGGTCGTCGTACGGGACGGGGATGCGATCGGGGCGCTGCTGACGCGGCTCGGGGCGCACGAGTCGGTGCTGGCGTGGGAGGAGCGGCGGATGCGCCGCGAGGTCCGCGCGACGGCCAACCGCCTGGCCAACTTCGACGACGCGAATCTGCGCCGCTCGGCCCGCGCGGCCGTGGCGGCCGGGGCCCGGGTGCAGCGGGCGCTGGAGATCCTGGGCGACGAGGTGCCTGAGCACCTGGCCGCCGCAGGCCGGCTGCGCATGGAGCACAAGCAGGCGTCGCTGGAGGAGTTGGGCGCGCTCGCCGATCCGGCGCTCACCAAGGACGCGGTGGCGGGACGGATTCGCAGGCTGCTGGCGATGGCGGACAAGAAGGCTCAGGACCTGGGCATTCCGGGGACGGAGTCGACGCTGTCGGAGGAGATGGCCGACGGCCTCGTCGGCTGAGGACGCCACACCACCGCGACACCAACATGCCGCTGCCGGTACCCCGAAGGGACCGACAGCGGCATTTTGCATGGCTTTGATGCGCCCTTGACATGACCATGCAGGTTGGCGAGCCTGTCGGCGTCCCGTCACACCTGTGGCGGACCACAGCAAGGGGGGCACATGAGACGCGGAGCGAGAGCGATCCTCGCGGCGGGCGCACTGTTGCTGAGCGGAATCACGGCGGCACCCGGCGCCCGGGCCGACACGGCCACCGAAAGGTCCCCGGCAGCGGCCGGGGACACCCTCAAGGTCTTCGACGCCGAGGTCACCGCCGGGCAGGTGCCGCTGCTCCTCGCGGCCGGCCAGGACGCCCATGAACTGGGCGAGTCGGTGCCGAAGGGCGGCAGGGCGAAGGTCGAGCTGTTCCTCACCGGCGACCAGGCGCGCGGGCTTGAGGCCCAGGGCGTCGAGGTCACCGAGCGGAAGATCTCCGCGCAAACGGAATCCCGGCTGAAGGCGGCAGGGGACGGGGTGTACCGCCCGTACAGCGGACCCGGCGGTCTCCAGGAGGAGATAACCGAGGCCGGCGCGGCCAACCCCGGCCTCACCAAGGTCGTTTCCATCGGCAAGACCATCCAGGGCAAGGACATCCTCGCCCTCAAGCTCACCAAGGGCGCGGACAGGACCAGGGACGGCGCCAAGCCCTCCGTGCTCTACATGTCCAACCAGCACGCGCGGGAGTGGATCACCCCCGAGATGACGCGGCGGCTGATGCACCACTATCTCGACAACTACGGCAAGGACCCGAGGATCACGAAGATCGTCGACTCCACCGAGCTGTGGTTCGTCCTCTCCGCCAACCCCGACGGCTACGACTGGACGCACGCCGCCGAGGCCAACCGTCTCTGGCGCAAGAACCTCCGCGACGTCAACGGCGACGGCGTCATCAGCCGCGGCGACGGCATCGACCTGAACCGTAACTTCACCTACAAGTGGGGCTACGACAACGAGGGTTCGTCCCCGCAGTCCACCGGCGAGACCTACCGGGGCGCCTCCCCCGGCTCCGAGCCCGAGACCCAGGCGATCGACCGCCTCCAGAAGCGCATCGGGTTCGACTACGGCGTCAACTACCACTCCGCCGCCGAACTGCTCCTCTACGGCGTGGGCTGGCAGGTCGCCACCCCGACCCCCGACGACATCCTCTACCGGTCGCTCGCCGGCACCCCCGAGAACTCCGCGGTCCCCGGCTACTACCCGCAGGTCTCCTCCGAGCTCTACACCACCAACGGCGAGGCCGACGGACACGGCGCGAACGTCAACGGGATCATGATGTTCACCCCGGAGATGACCACCTGCGAGACGGTCTCCGACAGCATCCCTGACGACGCCTGGGAGGCGGACGACTGCCGGTCCGGTTTCAACTTCCCCGACGACGAGAAGCTGATCCAGGCGGAGTTCACCAAGAACATCCCCTTCGCGCTCTCCGTCGCCGAGACCGCAGCCCACCCCGACCGGCCGTCCTCATCGGTCGGACTGAGCGCCCCCGACTTCACCCCCGACACCTTCACCACCTCCTACGCGCGCGGCGGTGACCAGGAAGTCGCCGTCACCGCCCGCAAGTCGGTGCGGAAGAAGGAGCTGAACTACCGGATCAACGGCGGCCGGACGCACGACGAGGACCTGCGGGCCTGGAAGGGCGGTGAGACCTACGGCGGCGAGGACAACCTCCACTTCGACGAGTACCGCGCCGAGGTCGAGGACGCCGGTCCGGGCGACCGTGTCGAGGTCTGGTTCACCGGCCGTACCAAGAGCGGCAAGCGCACCACCAGCGACCGCTTCACCTACACGGTGGCCGAACGGCCCCGCGCCGACACCCTCGTGATCGCCGACGAAGGCGCGCCCGCGCAGTACGCGCGCGACTACGTCGACGCCCTCCGGGCCAACGGCCGTACCGCCGTTGTCTGGGACGTGGCCACGCAGGGCGCACCGCACCCCCTGGGCGTCCTCAGCCACTTCACCACCGCTGTCCACCACACCGGCGCGGGCACCTCGGACGGCGATACGCAGATCTCCGTACGCGACTTCCTCAACGAGGGCGGCAAGCTGATCGAGGCGGGCGAGCGGGCCGGCGGGAACGCACAGGTCGGGCGCACGCAGACGAACGACTTCAGCCAGTACTACCTCGGCGCGTACGGGCGTATCCCCGCGGCGGGCGCCACCGGTTTCACCGGGGCCGGCGCGCTCCTCGGGACGTCGGGACCGCTCGGCGCGGCACCCGGCAACCCGCTGGACCAGGCGGGCACATACACCGTCACCTCCTCCGTACTCGCCCCGGACCTCTTCCCGCAGTTCGCCAGCGCGGCGGCGGGGACCTACGACGTCGGCACCGGGGCCGCGGCGGTGACCACGAGGGACACCGTCCTGCTCGGCTTCGGGCTGGAGCAGGTCACGGACGCGTCGGCGCGCGCCGACTTGCTCGGGAAGGCGCTGCGGGCCCTGCGGCGCTGACCGCGCCCGTACCACCGGGGCCGCGTCAACCCCGCGGCGTCCCGTACCCCCACCGGGCGGTACGGGACGCCGCTGGTTGGCAGGACCCCGGGCCCTGGCCCCCACGCGATGTCACCGAGGCGCGTGGGGGGAGGTAGGGTCATAAGAGGTCGGGGACATCCCATACGCACTCGCCGGCGTCGAAACCCGGCGTACCAACGAGGAGATCGGTTCGTGACGATCCGCGTAGGCATCAACGGCTTTGGCCGCATCGGCCGTAGCTACTTCCGCGCGCTGCTGGAGCAGGGTGCGGACATCGAGATCGTGGCTGTCAACGACCTGGGTGACACCGCGACCACCGCTCATCTGCTGAAGTACGACACGATCATGGGCCGCCTCAAGGCCGAGGTGAGCAACACCGCCGACACGATCACGGTCGACGGCAAGACGTTCAAGGTGCTCTCCGAGCGCAACCCGGCCGACATCCCCTGGGGTGAGCTGGGCGTCGACATCGTCATCGAGTCGACCGGCATCTTCACCAAGAAGGCCGACGCCGAGAAGCACATCGCGGGCGGCGCCAAGAAGGTCCTCATCTCGGCTCCGGCCAAGGACGAGGACATCACCATCGTGATGGGCGTCAACCAGGACAAGTACGACGCGGCCAACCACCACGTCATCTCCAACGCCTCCTGCACCACCAACTGTGTGGCGCCGATGGCCAAGGTTCTCCTGGAGAACTTCGGCATCGTCAAGGGCATGATGACGACGGTCCACGCGTACACCAACGACCAGCGCATCCTGGACTTCCCGCACAAGGACCTGCGCCGCGCGCGTGCCGCCGCCGAGAACATCATCCCGACCACGACGGGTGCCGCCAAGGCGACCGCGCTGGTCATCCCGGAGCTTGAGGGCAAGCTCGACGGCATCGCGATGCGCGTCCCGGTCCCGACGGGCTCCGTCACCGACCTGGTCGTCGAGCTGGAGCGCGAGGTGACCAAGGACGAGGTCAACGCCGCGTTCCAGAAGGCCGCCGAGGGGCAGCTGAAGGGCCTCCTGGAGTACACCGAGGACCCGATCGTCTCCTCGGACATCGTTAACTGGCCGGCCTCCTGCACCTTCGACTCCTCCCTGACCATGGTCCAGGGCAAGAGCGTGAAGGTCATCGGCTGGTACGACAACGAGTGGGGCTACTCCAACCGGCTGGTCGACCTGACCACCTTCATCGGCGGGCAGCTCTGACAGCGGTCCGGTAGGCAACTTCCGAATGTGTTCGACAGGGCTCGTGCGGCGCGACGTGGCGCTGACCGGGCCCTGTCGTCCGTGTGCTGTCCGTGCCGGCTCATCCGTGTGCTCGCGGACGTCGCGGGACGTGGAGCCGCTCTCAAGGAGTCACTGATACATGAAGACGATCGACGAACTTCTCGACGAAGGGGTCGCCGGCAAGCGCGTCTTCGTCCGGGCCGACCTCAATGTGCCGCTCGACGGCACCACCATCACGGACGACGGCCGGATCCGCGCCGTGCTGCCGACCGTCGCCAGGCTCGCCGAGGCCGGCGCCCGCGTGATCGTGGCCTCGCACCTGGGCCGCCCGAAGGGCGCGCCGGACCCCGCCTTCTCGCTGGCCCCCGCCGCCGCGCGGCTCGGTGAACTCCTCGGCGCCGGCGTGGCGTTCGCGACCGACACCGTCGGTGATTCCGCGAAGGCCGTCGTCGGCGACCTTGAGGACGGACAGGTCGCCGTCCTGGAGAACCTCCGCTTCAACGCCGGTGAGACGTCGAAGGACGACGCCGAGCGCGGCGCCTTCGCCGACCGGCTGGCCGAGCTCGCCGACCTCTACGTCGGCGACGGCTTCGGCGCCGTACACCGCAAGCACGCCTCGGTCTACGACCTGCCGGCCCGGCTGCCGCACGCGGCGGGCGGTCTGATCGCCACCGAGGTCGGCGTGCTCAAGAAGCTCACCGAGGACGTCGAGCGGCCGTACGCCGTCGTCCTCGGCGGCGCCAAGGTCTCCGACAAGCTCGGCGTCATCGACCACCTCCTGGAGAAGGCCGACCGCATCCTGATCGGCGGCGGCATGGCGTACACCTTCCTCAAGGCCCAGGGCCACGAGGTCGGCGCCTCGCTGCTCCAGGAGGACCAGATCCCGGCCGTCCAGGAGTATCTGAAGCGCGCCGGCGAGCGGGGCGTGGAGTTCGTCCTGCCGGTCGACGTCCTGGTCGCGCCGGCCTTCCCCGACCTGAAGACGAAGGCGCCGGCCGACCCGGCGACCGTCCCGGTCGACGCCATCCCCTCGGACCAGATGGGTCTGGACAGCGGTCCGGAGACCAACCGGCTGTACGCGTCGAAGCTCGCCGACGCGACGACGGTCTTCTGGAACGGCCCCATGGGTGTCTTCGAGCACCCCGACTACGCCGAGGGCACCCGGGCCGTCGCCCAGGCCCTGATCGACTCCGACGCCTTCACGGTCGTCGGCGGCGGCGACTCGGCCGCCGCCGTCCGGATCCTCGGTTTCGACGAAAACGCATTCGGCCACATTTCGACCGGTGGCGGCGCCAGCCTCGAATACCTCGAGGGCAAGACGCTTCCCGGCCTCGCCGCACTGGAGGACTGACCTACTGATGGCAGCTGAAACCCCGACCGAGAAGACCGCCCGTACCCCGCTGATGGCGGGCAACTGGAAGATGAACCTCAACCACCTTGAGGCCATCGCGCACGTCCAGAAGCTTGCCTTCGCCCTGACCGACAAGGACCACGACGCGGTCGAGACGGCCGTCCTGGTGCCGTTCACGGACCTGCGGTCCGTGCAGACGCTGGTCGACGGCGACAAGCTCAAGATCAAGTACGGTGCCCAGGACATCTCCTCGCACGACTCCGGCGCGTACACCGGTGAGGTCTCCGGGCCAATGCTGGCCAAGCTGAAGTGCACGTACGTGGCCGTCGGTCACAGCGAGCGACGCCAGTACCACGCCGAGAACGACGAGATCTGCAACGCGAAGGTGCGGGCCGCCTTCAAGCACGGGCTGACCCCGATCCTCTGCGTCGGAGAGGGGCTGGACGTCCGCAAGGCCGGTGAGCAGGTCCCGCACACGCTCGCGCAGCTCGACGGCGGCCTCAAGGACGTCTCGGCCGACCAGGCCGAATCCGTCGTGATCGCCTACGAGCCGGTGTGGGCCATCGGCACGGGCGAGGTCGCCACCCCCGAGGACGCGCAGGAGGTCTGCGGGGCGATCCGCGCGCGGCTCGCGGAGCTGTACTCGCAGGAGCTGGCCGACCAGGTCCGTATTCAGTACGGCGGCTCGGTGAAGGCCGGGAATGTCGCCGCGATCATGGCGCAGCCGGATGTGGACGGCGCCCTTGTCGGCGGTGCGGCGCTGGACGCCGAGGAGTTCGTCAAGATCGTCAGGTTCCGCGACCAGTAAGTATGCGAGGACGCGGATCCGTCGTACCCTGGCGGGGGCCGACAGGCATTTCACAGGTGCCGCCGGCCCCCGTTGTCCTCGCAGTTCCGTCCAATCCCGATTCAATTCGAGAGAATTCCGGAAAGTAGGTCCAGCCGTGATTGTGGGGTTCTCGATCGCCCTGATCGTCTTCAGCCTGCTGCTTATGCTGCTGGTGCTGATGCACAAGGGGAAGGGCGGCGGTCTCTCCGACATGTTCGGTGGCGGCATGCAGTCGTCCGTCGGTGGTTCCTCGGTCGCCGAGCGTAACCTCGACCGCATCACCATCGTGGTCGGTATGGGATGGTTCGCCTGCATTGTCGTGCTTGGTCTGCTGATGAAGCTGGACAGCTGACCGGTCGTACAGTACGTCGCCGGGGGCGCGGCCTATCATGAGGCCCTGCGTCCCGGCGGTGGGGGTGTAACTCCACTTGCTGGACGCGCGTTGGGCCATACGTAGACTGGGGCGCTCGACAGCGGAGATGCCTCTCGACGCTTGATGCTTGCGGCACCATTCACGCAGGGAGTTACGACCGTGGCAAGTGGCAACGCGATCCGGGGAAGCCGGGTCGGAGCGGGGCCGATGGGTGAGGCCGAGCGTGGCGAGTCCGCGCCACGCGCGCGCATCTCCTTCTGGTGCTCCAACGGGCACGAGACGCAGCCGAGCTTCGCCAGTGACGCACAGATTCCGGACACGTGGGACTGCCCACGGTGCGGATTCCCGGCCGGCCAGGACCGGGACAATCCCCCGGATCCACCGCGCACAGAGCCGTACAAGACACACCTCGCCTATGTACGCGAGCGGCGCAGCGACGCGGACGGCGAGGCGATCCTCGCCGAAGCCCTCGCCAAACTGCGGGGCGAAATCTAGACATTGATCCGGCCGGACACCCAAAGGTGCCCGGCCGGAGCCGCATTCGCGGACGGCCGATTGTCAGTGGCATCCCTTACGGTCCGAACAGGAAGACCGAAAGGGAGAGTTGTGACCACGGACGAGTCGACCGACGGATCGGCGCCCGGAATGACGGCCGGGGCGAGAGCCGATGCGCCGGCGGCCGGGGGAAAGCCGGCGCAGGCGCGAGTGCCCGCGTGGCGCGGGGGATTCGGGCGGCTCTGGAGCGCCGCCGTGATCTCCCGGTTCGGTGACTCGCTGCGTACGGCCGCACTGCCGCTGCTCGCCGCCTCGTTGACCGACGACCCTCTTCTCATCGCCTCGGTGACCGCCTGCGGCTATGTGCCCTGGCTGCTCTTCGGACTGCTGGGCGGCGCCGTCGCCGACCGGGTGGATCAGCGGCGGGCCATGTGGGCCGTCGACCTGGCGCGTGGCGTGCTGATGGCGGGGTTCGCGCTCGCGGTCGCGCTGGACCACGGCACGATCGCGCTGCTGCTCGCCCTCGCCTTCCTGCTCACCACCCTCCAGACGCTCTTCGACAACGCCGCCACGGCCCTGCTGCCCGCCGTCGTTCCCCGCGAGACGCTGGCCGGCGCGAACGCCCGCCTCATGACCGGCCAGCAGGTCGCGAGCGGCTTCCTGGCGGCGCCACTGGTCCCGGCGCTCCTGGTCATCGGCGCCTCCGCACCATTCGCGGCCAACGCCGCCACCTATGTCGTCGGCGCCCTGCTCATCGCCTCCCTGCGGACCGACGCACCGGGCAGGGCCCCCAAGGCGGCGGGCAGCACCCTGCGTGCGGAGATGGCGGAGGGGACGCGCGCCCTGTGGCGGGACAGCGTGCTGCGGGGCCTGTCCGTGGCGACTGCCCTGTCGAACATCGGCATGGGCGCCCTGATCGCCACCCTCGTCCTGCACATCACCGGCTGGCTGGACGCGGGCAACGGCGGGTACGCGGCGGTCATCACGGCGTACGGCGTCGCCGGCGTCGTCGGCGGACTGGTGGCACCGCGGCTCGGCCTCCGGATCGGGCGGACCCGGAGCGTCCTTGTCGCCGGGATCGTCCAGACCTGTGCGCTGGTGGTCCTCGGGACCGTTCGTGAACTGTGGGTGGCCATCGCCGCCATGGCGGTGTTCGCGGTGATGGGCATGGTCTGGAACGTGAACCAGGCGACCCTGATACAGGAGCGGAGCCCGGCCGAGATGCTCGGCCGGATCAGCTCCGCCTTCCGCACGCTCGCCATCGGCGGCGCCCCGCTCGGCGCGCTGCTCGGCGGCCTAACCGCGGCGGCCTGGGGACTCAACACGCCCGCGCTGCTGGCGGCCGGTGCGTTCACACTCGCTGTCGCATCGCTCGGCGCTCTGATCAATTAGGTTGGGAGGGCAGCCAGGATCTCCAGCACACTCCTGGGCACCGCACTCACGCAGGCACTCACGTACGAGAAGAAGTGGGCTGAAGCAAGATGTCCGAGAACAAGGCAGAAGGCCGCGCAAAGCTGAACCGACTGCCCCAGTGGAGCGCGCTGGGCAAGCATCGTGAGCAGCTGGGGGAGACGAATCTGCGGGAGCTGTTCGCCACGAACCCGGCGCGCGGCACCGGCTACACCCTCCAGGTCGGTGACCTCTACCTGGACTACTCCAAGCATCTGGTGACGGACGAGACGCTCACGCTGCTGCGTGACCTGGCGGAGGCCACCGGCGTCGCGGGGCTGCGGGACGCGATGTTCCGCGGCGAGAAGATCAACACCACCGAGGACCGGGCCGTGCTGCACACCGCGCTGCGCGCCCCGCGTGACGCGGTGATCGAGGTCGACGGCGAGAACGTGGTTCCGGGCGTGCACGCCGTCCTCGACAAGATGGCCGCCTTCTCCGAGAAGGTCAGGGCGGGCGAATGGCTCGGCCACACGGGCCGCCCCGTCCGCAACATCGTCAACATCGGTATCGGTGGGTCCGACCTCGGCCCCGCGATGGCCTACGAGGCGCTGAAGTCCTTCACCCACCGCGATCTGACGGTCCGTTTCGTGTCGAACGTCGACGGGGCCGACCTGCACGAGGCCGTGCGCGATCTGGACCCCGCCGAGACGCTGTTCGTCATCGCCTCCAAGACCTTCACCACCATCGAGACCATCACCAACGCCACCTCGGCCCGCGACTGGCTCCTGACCGGGCTCAAGGCCGGCCAGGAGGCCGTGGCCAAGCACTTCGTGGCGCTGTCCACCAACGGCGAGAAGGTCGCCGACTTCGGCATCGACACGACGAACATGTTCGAGTTCTGGGACTGGGTCGGCGGGCGGTATTCCTACGACTCCGCCATCGGTCTCTCGCTGATGATCGCGATCGGACCCGACCACTTCCGCGAGATGCTCGACGGCTTCCACCTCGTGGACGAGCACTTCCGTACCGCGCCTGCCGAGTCCAACGCACCGCTGCTGCTCGGCCTGTTGGGGGTCTGGTACGGCGCGTTCTTCGACGCCCAGTCGCATGCGGTCCTGCCCTACAGCCACTATCTGTCCCGGTTCACCGCGTATCTCCAGCAGCTGGACATGGAGTCCAACGGCAAGTCAGTGGACCGCGACGGCGAGCCGGTCCAGTGGCAGACGGGACCCGTCGTCTGGGGCACCCCCGGCACCAACGGCCAGCACGCGTACTACCAGTTGATCCACCAGGGTACGAAGATCATCCCGGCCGACTTCATCGGCTTCGCCCAGCCCGTCGACGACCTGCCGCACCAACTGGTCGCCCAGCACGACCTGCTGATGGCCAACTTCTTCGCCCAGACCCAGGCGCTGGCCTTCGGCAAGACGCCCGACGAGGTCCGGGCCGAGGGCGTCCCCGCCGAACTCGTGCCGCACAAGACGTTCCGGGGCAACCACCCCACCACCACGATCCTCGCCGGGACCCTGACCCCCTCCGTACTCGGCCAGCTCATCGCGCTGTACGAGCACAAGGTCTTCGTCCAGGGCGCGGTGTGGAACATCGACTCGTTCGACCAGTGGGGCGTCGAACTCGGCAAGGTCCTCGCCAAGGAGATCGAGCCGGTCCTCACCCAGATCGACGGCGGTCGCGAAAGCTCCCAGGACAGGCCGCTGGACGCCTCGACGGCCGAGCTGGTCACGAAGTACCGGGCACTGCGGGGGCGTTGAGCCGATGACCGAGGGGGAGGAGCGGCGGCTCAGACCGCCGAACAACACGCTGAACGAGAGGGCGGTCGCCTGGTGGCGTGCGCAGTGGCTGCTGCTCACCCTGGCGCCGGTGGCCGTCCTCGGCGTGCTGGGCGCGCTCATAGCCCCGGCGCGCGTCTGGCTGCTGGTCCCCGCCGCCGTCCTCGCCGTGCTGGGCCTCGCCTGCACGGTGTTCCTGCCGAAGTGGTGGTTCCGGGTGCACCGCTGGGAGGTGACGGACGATGCGGTCTACGTCCGTACCGGCTACTTCTGGCAGGAGTGGCGGATCGCGCCGATGTCCCGGATCCAGACCGTGGACACCGTACGGGGCCCGCTGGAGCAGTTGTTCAAGCTCTCCACCGTCATCGTCACCACCGCCTCCTCCAAAGGAGCGGTACGGATCGAAGGGCTCGGCCATGAGCTCGCCGCGGAGCTGGCCGAGCAGCTGACGCACATCACCCAGGCCACGCCCGGGGACGCGACGTGAGCACGGTCGCGGTGCCGGCGCCGGGGGAGGGATGGCGCAAGCTCGACAAGCGCACCCTGCTCGTCACCGCCGCGGTCATGTCCAGCGTGGCCGGCGGAGCCGGAGTCCCGACCGCCATCGGACTCGCCGGCGGCATGGGGCTGGGGCGCGCACTCGCCTGGGTGCTGCCCGCGGCCCTGCTGCTGATCGCCGCCGGTACCGGCGCCGACTACGTCCGCTGGCGCCGCACCCGCTACCGAATAGGCCCCGACCGGGCCGAGCTCCACACCGGACTGCTCCTGGTCAAACGCCGCTCACTGGGACGCGAACGGATCAGGAGCGTCGACCTCACGGCCAACCTCCTGCTGCGGATCCTCGGACTGGTGAAGGTCCGCATCGGTACGGGAGAGCACACCGGCGGCGAATCCACCCTGGAACTCGACCCGGTCACCCGCGCCGAGGGCGAGCGTCTCCGTACGGAACTGCTGGACCGCACCGCGTCGGCCGGCGCCGGGCACCCGGACGGGATGCTGGCCGTCCTCGACCCCCGCTGGATCGGCTACGCCCCCCTCTCCTTCGTCGCGCCCCTGCTGGGCGGCGCGGCGGCGGGCGGCGTGATGCAGGTCGGTGAGTGGTTCGGGGTCCAGCACGAGGTTCTGGTCTGGATCGCGGACCGGTTCCGGGACACCTCGATCGTGGTGACGGTCGTCGTGCTCGTGGCCGCCGCGCTCCTGGCCGGCGTGGTCGGTTCGCTCGGCCTCTGGGTTGAGATGTGGTGGAACTACCGGCTGGAGCGGGAGCCCGGCGGCACGCTGCGGGTCCGGCGCGGCCTCTTCACCTCCCGGTCGGTCTCCATAGAGGAGCGCAGGCTGCGGGGCGTGGAGCTGGTCGAGCCGATCGGTGTGCGGCTCGTCGGCGCGGCGCGGGTGGATGCCGTCGCGACGGGGCTCACCCAGGACGACGACGACAAGCACACCGACCTCAAGACGCTGCTGCCGGCGGCGCCGAGGGCGGTCGCCGACGAGGTGGCAGCGCACGTCCTGCGCGAGACGTCGTCCCTGACGAGTGCGGCCGTTCTGACCCCGCACCCGCTTGCCGCGCGCGGGCGGCGGCTGCGCTGGGCGGTGGGGGCCGCGCTGCTGCCGGTGCTGGTCCTGGTGATCCTCGGCCTGCTCGTGAGCGAGGTGCTGCTGCCGATCGCGGCAGCGTGCGCGGTGGTGCTGGTGCCGATCGCGGTGGCGCTCGCGCTCGACGCGTACCGCAGTCTCGGGCACGGGCTCAGCGGGGGTTATCTGGTCGCGCGGTCGGGGACGGTGCGGCGGTCCACCGTCGCGCTCCAGCGGGGCGGTGTCGTGGGCTGGACGGTCAAGCAGTCGTACTTTCAGCGGCGGGCCGGGCTGGTGACGCTGACGGCGACGACGGCGGCGGGGGACGGCGCGTATCACGTTCGTGACGCGGCGGTGGGGGAGGGGTTGGGGTTCGCGGCGGAGGCGGTGCCGGGGCTGCTGGAGCCGTTCCTGGAGAAGTAGGGGGCGGGGCGGGGCGGGCCGCTGCGCGGGCCTGTTCCCCCACCCGCCCCTTCCCGAAACCGGGGCTCCGCCCCGGACCCCGTACGGCCTTCGGCCGTGCCCTCAAACGCCGGGCGGGCTGAAGGGCTTGCCGGGCTGAAGCTCCCTACTGCCAGCTCGATCCGACCAACTCCCTTTCCGTGGCCGCCAGATGGAAGGCCGCCGCCAGCCAGGCCGACGCGTAGCTGTCCGGGGCGTCGTCGCCGAGGCGGCCGAAGGTGTCGCGGGTGCGGCGGTCGGCCTCGGAGGTGAGGGTCGTCGTCAGGCCGGCCGCCGTGTGGAAGCCGGTGGCGCGCAGTGCGGCGCCGTCCGCCCGTGAGCCGCCGTTACGGGCGGACTCGGCGACCGCGCGGCGACCGCCCGAGACGGCGAGCTCGGTCAGACGGCGGACGCGCCACACGGGGGAGTCGACCAGCACGTCCGGGCCGGTGCGCTCGTGCTCCGTCGGAGGGCAGACCTCCGGCGGTGGGAGGTGCGAGCCCTGGAGACGGTCGTAGCCGAGGTCGGCGCGATCCTGCCAGTCCGCCGGAAGACGCAGCGTCGCCTCCGTGCCCGGCACCGGGCCCACGGCCAGAGGACGCAGTGTGGCGGCGCGCTCGGGGTCGATCCGGCCCAGTACGCGCACGCGCAGGCCGGGGCGGGAAGCGAGCCGTCGCAGATTCGCCGTGTGGGCGAGATCCGGATGGGGGTGCGCCGCCATCAGACGGATCAGGGGTCCGGCCGGCCGTTCGGCTTCGGCGCTCGGCAACTCGCGCGCGAGCACCTGGTCGCCCACGGCGCCGGTGATCACCAGGTCGCAGCCGACCGGTTCGCCGATCCTGGCGGTCAGTTCCTCGTCGGGGCCGGCGCCGCGGGCGGCGGCGAGCCGCTCGGACACGGTTTGGGCCGGCGAGCGGGCGAACAAGGGCGAGAGCGGCCCCGACGACCAGGGCAGACCTGCGAGCGGGCTGGACCGGACACCCTTGCCCGAACCGAGCCGGCCGTCCGGAGAGATCGTCGCGCCGGTGATCAGCAGGCCGCCTCGGGAGAGTTCGGCATGGTTGAGGACCGACGCGCCGACGCCGACGGGGGCCGTCGCCGCGCCCCGCGCGCGGGCCGATCCGCCCGGCTTCACATCCGCCACGGAGAACCAGCGGTGGTCGTCGTCAACGAGATGGGTGACCACGCCTCCGTACCCCGTCGCGCTGATGACGGGCTCCCGGCAGACGCCGTACACGCGCAGCGAGCCACTCGGCCGGTAGCCGCGCCGGGCCGTGCCGATCAGTTCGGGGTCGCCGTTGCCCGCCGCCAACAGGCGGGTGGTGAGCAGGAGTTCACGCAGGGCCGCGACCAGGTCGGCCAGCCGGTGACCGGCATGGCCCGTGCGGGCGTCGCGCAGGCCGCGCACCACGCGCAGGGCGGCGGCTTCGGCGCGGTGCAGTCCGGCCAGGCGGGCGGTGTGGGCCGCGCGCAGCAGTTCCGCCTGCGGGATGGCCCCGGCGGCGGGCAGGCCGGCCGCGAGCACGGCGGTGGCGGCGGACCACAACCCGGCCGCCGCGTCGATCCGCACCGGGCTGAGCGGGGCGACCGGCTCGGCAGGGGTCGCGGGGGCCCCCGTGGCCGGGACTGGGGCCACGGGGGCCGGAGCCTCCGGGGCGGCCTCCGTCGCGGGCACGTCTTCAGGAGCTGCCACCGGGCACGCGCCGAGGACGGCCGCGCGGTGCAGACAGCGCGGCGACAGCAGGCACGTGCACCGCGCCTGATCGGCGTCCGTGACGGTGCCCGACGCGCCGGGGAGCAGGGTGACCACCGCGTCCTCGCCGCATTTCACCCTCACACCGCCGTCGTCGGGCGGGTCGGTGGCGGTCGCCGGTACGGCGCCGTACAACTCGATCGCCGCGTCGAGCTTCTTGCGCAGCCGGGACGTCAGGCTCTCCACCGCACCGGCCACCACCTCCGCGGTGACCGGTGGCAGCGGGACGGTCGGTTCGGACGATGTCATCGGTTCTCCCCGCGGAGACGGTCGCCCACCCAGCGGGCGAGGGCGAGAGGGCTGAGGGCGGCGACCGGCATCCCCGCCGCCACCAACTGCTGTGCGACAGGCACCGAGTAGCGAGGGGCGCCGGTGTCGTCCAGGGCCGCGCAGCCCATGAGATGGACACCGGACGCGGCGAGTGAACGCACCTCGCCGAGCAGGCCCCCGAGTGAGTAGCCCTCCTCGAAGTCACTGACGACCACGACGAGGGTGCGGCTCGGCACGGTCACGAGGGAGCGGGCGTGCGCGAGGCCCGCCGCGATGTGCGTACCGCCGCCGACACGCACCTCCAGCAGCAGCGACAGCGGATCGGTGACCCGGTCCGTCAGGTCGATCACCTCCGTGGAGAAGGTGAGGAAGTGGGTGGAGAGGGTGGGCACCCCGCCCAGGACGGCGGCCGTCAGCGCTGACCAGATGACCGACGCCTCCATCGAGCCGGACACGTCGACCACAAGGATCAGCCGCCAGTCCGCCTCCCGGCTCGCGCGTGTGCTGAACACCGGATGCTCCGGGACGACGACGGTCCGCCCGTCGTCCAGACGCCGGGTGTGCGCCAGGTTGGCGCGCAGCGTGCGGGGAAGATCCAGCTTGCCGCCGGGGCGGCGGGTGGGGCGGGGGTGTGCCAGCCCCGTGAGAGTGGGGCGCAGCCGGGTGGCGAGCTCCCGGGCGAGCTCGTCCACCAGGCGGCGTACGAGTGGCCGCAGCTGGGCGAGTTGTTGCTCGGGCATGCCGCCGGCCAGCGAGAGGACCGACTGGAGCAGTTCGACCGATGGCCGGACGGACGCCGGGTCCAGTTCGGCGATCACGTCCGTACGGCCCGCGTCCGCCGCTCTGGCGAGAACCTCCTCGCGGACGTCCGCGGCGAACAAAACGTCGAGTTCCTTCGCCCACTCGCGGGCGCTGGGGAAGGACCTGCCCTGGCCGCCCCCGTCGCCGGGTGCGCCCGGCAGCCCGTCCGTGATGCCGTCGGCGCCCTCGCCGCGCCCACTGCCGTACAGCTCGTCCAGCGCGTGCGCGTAACGGCGGGCGCCGTCGGGGAGTTGGTCGCTCTCACGGCCGAGCAGCAGCCGCCAGCGGTCGGCGGGTGCGAGGCGGCGGGAGTCGTCCGCAGGGCGGGTCCGGTTCTCCGGGCGGTGCGTGTCCTCCGGTGCGTCGTCGGCTCCCGGCCGCCGCGAGGGCACCACCGGTTCGGGCAGCCCCAGGGCGGTCAGCGCGGCGAGCCCGGCGGTGTCCGCCGCCGTCCACAGCGCGACGAGCTCCGGTGGCGCGCTCAGCGTCAGGTCGGGGCGGTCGCCGAGGCGGTCCGCGACCGAACGGAGCAGCCGGCCCCGGTCGGCGGGGGTGAGCACGTCGAACCCACCGCGCAGCGCCGGAAGCCGGTCGAGAAACCCCTGGTCGGGGAGGGTGTCGACCCGGTCGAGAAGCGGCGTGAGAGCGGCCTCGGCGGACTGGAGCAGCGGTCCGGCCGCCGTCAGCAGACCGGTGAGCAGCCCGGAGAGGCGGTGCCGTCCGTCCGGATCGACGGCTCTGTCGACCCAGCTCGCGACCCGGTCGCCCAGAGCCTGTGGCGCGTCGAGGTCGAGCAGGACGCGCGTCGCCGTCGCGGCCCCGCGGATGACCGGTGAACCGGTCGTCGCGAGTGTGGTCAGCGCGTCGTCCATCCGCAGACCGAGGCGGTGCTCGCCGGCCCGCGTGGCGAGCGCGACCAGCGCGACGGCGTCCTGCGGGTCGTCGCTGCCCGCGAGACCGGGGAGCCCGCGCACGGCTGCCTCCAGCAGGACCACGGCGAGTTCGGACGCGTCGCGCCTGGTGGCGTCCGTGGTGCCGGGCAGATGTCCCTGGCGCAGTGCGTGCAACAGGTCCAGGGCGGCGAGGAGTTCGGGCAGGGTGGCCGACGACGGCAGTACGTCGGCGGCCTCCGCCAGGCGCTCGGTGACCAGCTCCGGGAGATCGCAGCGGGCGGCGTCACGCAGCCCGGTGAGGGTGTGTGAGGCGGTGGGCCCGCCCTCCGCGTGCTGCGCGTGGGCGATCTCGCGCAGCTTTCCGGCGGCGGCGCCGGCGGCCGTGACACCACGGACACCGACCAGGTCGAGCCGGGCGGGGACGGAGGGCGTCCAGGACGCCTGCCACCGGGTACTGAGACCGGCGGAGTCGCCCGTACGGGTCACATCGCCCGGGGAGCAGTAGCCGACGTCGCACACCTGTAGGCGGTTCAGGAGGACCTCGCGGCGTCCGTCCAGCTCCGAGCGGAGCGGGTCCAGACGCACCTCGCGGGGCTCGGGGCTCTCTGGGCAGGGGAGCCGCAGCGCGGCGAGCTCGGCCTCGACGGCCGGGCCGAGCCCGGAACGCGGAGTGCCGGGCGCGACGCGGCCCCGTTCGGTGCCCACGAGGACGGTTTCGAGGGCCCGTGCCAGGGCCCGGCCCCGGCCGAGGGGTTCGCCCTGACCGAGAACGGCCGTGACCGCCTCCAGCAACTCGCCCCGCCCCGGGGCGGGCAGCGCCCGCAGCCGCGCGAGGTCGTCGGCGAGCCGCAACGCCTCGACGGCCTCGCCGGTCCCCGCGGTGTGTCCGGCGTCCCGCATCGCCCGGCACAACCCGGTGATCGCCCCGGCGGCGGCCTCCCGCACCCGCTCACCCACCCCACCGGCCACGAACACGGCCTGCTGCCAGCGCGGATCCCGAATCCCGGCGGGATACCCGGAACGGGAGTCGAGCAGGCCGAAGGTATACGGCACGAGCGAGGTGACGACGCCACCCCCGCCGATGCCCGCCCGGGAACTGCCGCCGTTTCCGATGGTCCGGGCTGGGTGGTCGCTCCCAGCGGCTCCTGCTGCCCTGGCGGCCTGGTCGGCTGCGGCGGACGGACTCGCCTCGGCGTTCCCGCCGAATCCGGCGGTCTCGGGACGAAGCGCCCCCTTTGTTGTGACTGCACCAACCGCCCCAACTGCCCCGGCCAGCCCGGCCGTTCCGGCTTCGGCGGGCGAAGCCGCCCGGCGTGGGGCCAGTGCCGGGGCGTGGAAGGCGCCGATCACCGCCGCCACGCGGCGCGTTGTGCCTGCCGCCTCGGTGAT
The DNA here is from genome assembly GCF_036248275.1 of Streptomyces sp. NBC_01716. NCBI lineage: Bacteria > Bacillati > Actinomycetota > Actinomycetes > Kitasatosporales > Streptomycetaceae > Streptomyces > Streptomyces sp. NBC_01716. The sequence goes on from NZ_CP109181.1 coordinate 6,813,217, forward strand.
CGTGCGGCGCATGTGGGACTCGCGGGCCAGGTCCGTCTGGGGTACTCCGCCCGCCGTCGACGCGTCGTGGCGCAGTGCCCAGCCGACGCCGAGTGCCGCGCGGCGTACCGCCTCCGGTGGGCAGTCAGGTGCGCGGACCTCCACCGTTCTGTCCCACAGGTCGTCGCCGTCGCGGCCCGTGCCGGACGCGTCCAGCGCGGCGGCGAACGCGGTTCCTCGGCGGTCCGGGCCCGCGTCGGAATCCCTCGGCGTCCAGCCAGGGTCGGACAACGGCAGGTCGCAGCAGCGCACTTCGACGCCGTGGTCCCTGGCCCAGCGGATCGCCGCGAGTTCCGGGGAGAAGTCGGCGAACGGGTAGAAGCCCAGGCGTCCGTCCTCGTGGGCGCCGGCGAGCGCCACCGGTGCCACCGTGCCGGGGGCGGCGAGATGGGTCAGCCACGGCTGGAAGTCCGTCGGCAGCTCGACACAGATCACGTCGGCGCCCGAGGCGTCCAGCAGCGCCGGTATCGCCGCGGCCAGCGCGGGGCTGTGGTGCCGTACCCCGATCAGGTACGGCTCCACGCAGCCCGCGAGCGCGCTCACCGCGTCCCGGGGATCACTGGCGGCACTGTCGTCCGCGGTGGTGTCCACCGCCTGCGCGCCGCTCAACGCAGGTTCTCCCTGAGGTCCCAGAGCCGCCGCCACATCTCCGCGCCGTCCTCGGCGCGGCGTCGTACCGGTCCGTCCCAGTACCCCAACAGCCGCCCGTGGTCGGTCTGGTCGTCCTTGAGGACCACCCCGAGCAAGTGTCCAGGGACCAGGTCGAGCAGCTCCCCACCGGGCAGATACGCCGCTGCCACCCCGAGCGACGCGGCGACCTGCACGGCTTCCGCCGTGGACATCACGGTGCCCGGCCGCTCCACGTCCCAGCCCTCGGCCGAGCGACCGCTGCGCAGATCGCGGAAGACGGTGACCAGCACGTCCAGGACGGCGTCGTCCACCCCGTACGCCGTACCCGCGCGCTCCACGGCCGCCGTGGCCTGCCGGCGCACGAGCGCGGTCTCCGCGTCCGCGTCGGCGATGGGATGGATCGTCTCGAAGTTGAAGCGCCGCTTGAGCGCTGCGGACATCTCCGAGACACCCCGGTCCCGGAGGTTGGCCGTCGCGATCACGCTGAAGCCGGGGACGGCCGCGGCCTGCGCGTCGTCCGTGCCCGCGAGTTCCGGCACGCTCAGCCGACGGTCGGACAGGATCGACACGAGCGCGTCCTGCACCTCCGGCAGACAGCGGGTGATCTCCTCGATCCGGGCGACCCGGCCGGTGCGCATCGCGGTGAGCACCGGGGAGGCGACCAGGGCCTGTGGTGTGGGGCCCTGGGCGAGCAGCAGCGCGTAGTTCCAGCCGTAGCGGAAGGCGTCCTCGGTGGTGCCCGCGGTGCCCTGCACGGTGAGGGCGCTGGTGCCGCTGACGGCGGCGGCCAGCAGTTCGGAGAGCATCGACTTCGCGGTGCCCGGTTCGCCGACGAGCAGCAGGCCGCGCTCACCGGCGAGGGTGACCACGCACCGCTCCACCAGGGCGCGTTCGCCGATGAACTTGGGGGCGACGGTCAGCCGCGCGGGCAGCCCGGCGTGGGTCCCCGTCAGCCGCAGCGCCTCGTCGCCGCTGCCGCAGATGAAGGTGACCACCGCGCGCGGGGTCAGCGCCCAGCCGGGTGGGCGCGGGCCGTCGTCGTACGCGGCGAGAAAGGCGAGTTCGGCGGCGTACCGTTCCTCGGCCGGCAGGGACTGCCGGCTCGCGGGGGCGGTCGCCCCGGTGTCCGTCCGGGTGTCTGTCCGGGTCGTCATGCAGAGTCCTCGTTCGGGTGAAGTGAAGTGAAGTAGTGCGGTGGGACAGGGGAGTTGGAGTGAGTGGGGCGGGGTGGCTCGGCACCCCGCCCCGGCCGCACGGTCAGCCCCGGCCGCCCCGCCCGGCGCGCCGCGTCTTGAGCTCGTCGAACCGAGGGACGTCGCCCTCCTTGATCCGCTGCCAGGCCCTGCGGTAGAGGTCGGCCACCGGCTCGGTGGGCGCGATCACGTCGAGCGGCGCGCCCTCCGCGCTGACCAGGTCGAACAGCGGCAGCTTCCACCGCTCCAGCGGGGCCGCCGCCGACCCGGTGACCGTCCAGCCGCCCGGCAGGAAGAGCGAACGCCTGGCCCCGGTGCGGGTCGCGCCGACCACCAGGTCGGTGGCCGCCAGTTCCTCGCGCGCCGCCTCGATACGGGCGGCTCCGCCGCGCCGCCGCTTCCAGCCCGTCCACCGGACGACATTGGTGTCGGTCGGATCGGGCATCGCCAGCAGCATCAGATAGAGCACGGCGGCGTCCTCACTGATGCCGCACTCCTTGGCCACCTCCACGACCAGGTCGGGGACGGAGCGGCCGGGATCCTGGGGATACCAGGTGCCGTCCTTGTCCCGCTCTCCGGCCACCGGTTCGCCCGGGTCGCCGAGGAGCGCCGTGAAGCGCGGGTCGCGGGCGACGCGCAGACCCGCCTCGGCGGGGAACAGCTGCTGGGCGTTGGCGCTCTGCCCGGACCCGTACCCGCCGACGCCTCGGAGGACCGGCAGGTACGGGTCACCACCTGCCTCGTCCAGCAGCGCCACACGGATCGCGGGCTTCGGCTGGTCGTCGGACGTCGCCATGACCACCGCGCCGAAGCGTTCGTAGCCTGCGCCGGTCTCGGTGGGCGCCCCGGCCGCCTTACGGAAGGCGGACAGGTGCACGTACCGGCCCACGCTGAGCATCAGCTCCGGGTTGGCCAGCCGCTCCCGCACCACGCTCAGCACGCCCGGAAGCAGCGCCCGGACCGGATGACCGGCCGGCAGCCGGTGGGCCAGCCACGCGGCCGTCGCGATCACGGTCGTCAGCGCGCCCGTGTCGAACACGGTGGTGTCCTTTCCGGCGGGAACGACATGGTCACCCTCCACCTGCCAGGGCGCGTCGACCGCCAACTGCGGTTCGCCGGACGGGTCGATGAGCGCCCGCAGGGTCCGCTCCGCCGTCCAGGACGACCGCACGGCCCGGACCGCCTCCGACACGAGCAGCAGCATCTCCTCGGAGACAGGGGTCCGCCGGCCCAGCGCGCTGTTCCAGATCTCGGCCGCCGCGGCGACGTCGGGCCCCTCTGTCCACAGCCGGGCGGGCTCCGCCGGCAGCAACGCCGCCACGACGGCCCGCCGGACGCCGACGTCGACGTGGCGCAGTGTGTCCCTGGCCAGCGCGGCGTTCGGGGCCTTCAGCCCCAGGGTGCTGCGTACCTCCGTGGGCAGGAAGCCCTGCACGTACGTGTCCACCTGGGGCAGACCGGCCACCACCAGCGCCGCCATGGACGGCGTGACGCCGGTGAGCCGGGCGAACTCCTCGGCGGCGGCAGGGAACCACGGCGCGGGCCCGCGCTCGGCCAGTTCGGCGCGGAAGGCCCCGAACCAGTCGCCCTCCCGGCCGTGGCCGAAGCCGATCTCGCGGGGCGCCGACCGCACCGTGTACGGAGCGGGAACCTCGAAGCGGCCCGTCGGATCGTGGAACAGCGCGGCGAACTCGCGACGGTGCCCGTTCCAGAACTCCGGACGGACGACGGCGATGAACGCGCCGTCGGCCAGCGACAGCACACCCGACCAGTTGCCTCCCCGTTGGCTGCCGTTCGCGTCGAGGAGCGCGCTCTCGTCGAGCTGGAGCCGGCAGACGCGCCAGCGGCCGGCGTCTTCCGCCGTGGTCAGACCGAGCGCGGTCAGCTCCGCCAGCAGCCCGACCAGCGTCTCGCGGTGCTCCGCCGCCGTGGCCGACGAGGCGGCCCGGTAGGCGGACGCGGCGGCCGGGGAGTCGAGAAGCTTCTCCCACTCGGTGCTGTCCACCGGCAGCGGCGACCCGTCCAGATGGAGGGGTGCGGCCGTACCGGCGGCGGCCCCTGTCTCGTGCGCGGCGTCTGCTTCCACCCCCACCGGGCTCGCCAGCACCTCACCCAGGACCTGGAGCTGACCGGCGAAGCTACGTGACTGGGACGAGTAGCCCACCGAGAACTGGCAGTCGTCCGCGAGTCCGTTGAGCGCTTCCCCGATCAGCTCGTTCTCCGGGCCGACCGCCTCGGTCTTCGGCGTGTGGACGACCGCCTTGCTGTCGAGCCGCTCGACGATCGCGTCCAGCGCGGCTTGCTGCTCGGCGGTGAACCGCACCACCCCGGCGATGCCCCGCACCAAGGCATCGTGGGTGACGGCGGGCAGCAACTGACGTACCAGGGAGGGCAGTTCGTCGGGGTGGTCCGTCCCCGTCCGCTCCTTCTCGGCTTTCCTGGCCTTCTCGGCCTGCGCGACCGCCGCCGCGAGCAGCGTCGCCGCCGTCTCGCGGTCGATCCCCCGCAGCGCCTCGGAGCCCCTCGGGTCCCTGACCCTGAGGCAGTGCCAGTAGTTCTCCGGCGGCAGCACCGCCGTGCCCGCCGCGAACGAACCCGGCTCGCCGTTCGTCCGGGCGAGCGAGGTGACCCCGCCCTCCGGGTCGACCAGACTGATCTCCGAGCCCGTGGCACTGACACACCGAGGCCGGTCGTCGCCGGGGAAGAGCAGGGGGCGGGCCGGCCAGCCGATGTCCGGGGACAGCGTGACGGCGTTCCCGGCCAGGTCCTCGCAGCGCCGCGACCCGTCGGGCAGTCGCACCACCCGCCAGCCCAGCAGCCCGCCCACCGGATGCGCGCCGGGACCGGTCCTGTCCGACGGGGCGGGCACCAGCGTGCCTCCGAGCAGCTTGCTGCCCTCCGGCGCGTCGCGCGTCGCCTCGGCGAAGAAGTCGGGCCTGCCGATGTCGCCGGTATCACCCGTCTCCGGGTCCAGTTCACGCAGGCGCAGCTTGCCTTCGGCGTCCTTGGCCCGCGTCCAGTACCGCGTCCCGTCCGTGGTCACCGACTGCTCCTCGGGCAGCGTGGTGTCCCCCGCGTACAGGACACCGCCGCCCGTGAGCCGCCCACCGCCCGGCCTCGGCACGGTGTACGGGCCCAAGCCGTTGCTGAGCGCGTCGACCCGGACGCCGCGGACGCCGTTCGCGGAATCGACGAGGACCGGGCGGTCGGCGGCGGTGTGCCAGTACCCGTGCAACAGGCCTCCGTCGGAAGCGGCCCGCCAGTGCACGAGCAACTGCCCGTCGACGTAATGGAATCCGGGGTGTTCGTACCAGCGGATGTCCCGGTCGGGGATGCGCAGGTCGTGTGTCAGTACGGCGCCTTCGGCGTCGAGCACCCGCGCCTGCGAGGTGCCCGCCACGATCAGATGGGGCCAGGCGTCGGCGACGACCAGCCGGTTCCGCTCCTCCTCCGGCATCAGCTCCGCTACGGCCGCCTCCCAGGCGGGCCAGCCCAGTTCGTCGAAGATCCCGGCCCGCAGTGTCCGGACCAGCAGTGGGACCAGATCAGTGGCGGCGACGGCCCGCACCTCGTCCTCCGCGAGCGCCAGCGCCAGGCTGGGCAGCCGGCCCAGCCTGTTCAGGCTGTCGGGCACCAGGGGCAGCGTCGACGCGGCGGGCCTGCGGGCGACCTCGTTCATCCACTCCGTGAGCATCGGGCGCCCGCCGGGGGAGTCGGCCACCACCTGGAAGCGATCCGCCTCGTCACCGAACTGGTCGAGCCCCGCCCGGAACGCGGGCCGGAACCGGGCGTCGGCCTCCAGCGCGCGCAGATCGCGGCGGTTCGTATCCTGCCCGGCCCACTCCCGCACGTGCAGCCGCGGGGTCCACCCCTCCGTCTTCGGATCGGCGACCGGCACGTGCAGGGACAGCAGCAGGTCCAGCAGGTCCACATCGCCGTAAGGAACCGGCAGTTGGCCGGTCGCGCCGGTCGCGGCCAGTTCGGCGCGCAACTGCCCGGCCATCCGCTCCACGAGCGGGTAGAACTCTGGTGTGTCGGGGACCGCGCCATAGGACGGGGAACGGTACTTCGTGAATCGCAGGTACCAGCCCAGCGTGCCGTCGGCGGGCCGCTGCCCGGCAGGCAGCCCGGCGTCCCAGAGCCCCGCGGTCGCCCCGCACTCCTCCAGCAACTCCACCCAGAACTCGGCGCAGTCCCCGTCCTCGGGCAGCAGGTTCAGCAGCGTCCCGCGCGTCGAGGGCTCCCGCAGGGACAGCGCGGCGAGAGCCGGGCGATGCGCGGTCCACCAGCCCGGCGCCGCCCGCCGGGTGGCAGGGAGGGCGAGCAGCTCGGTCAGATACGCGCCCTCCGCCACCGTCACGTCCGCCCCGGCGGCCTTCGCCAGCTTGCGCAGATCGGTGGACATCTGGACCGACGGCTGGATCCCGCCAGCGGTGCGCCGTACACACAGCTCACGGAACCGGCGGTACGCCTCCTCGGCCGGCATCCGGGCCGCCAGCTCCCGCGCGTACCCGGACAGCGCCTTCACCGGCAGCGCCCCGGCCAGCGCGAACTCCAGGAACACCGCGTCCAGCCGCTCCTCGTCCACGGCCAGCCCGTGCTGCCTGTCCGCGTCGCGCGCCCGCATGAACATCTGCCCCGCGTACGTGGGATTCTCCGCGCCCAGGAAGACGCGCCCGGCCTGTTCGAGGAAGGTCGGCAGGAAATGCGGTACGGAGTCGGCCAGACGTCCCGCGATCTGCTGGTACGCGGTCAGCGCCGCCTTCGGTTTGGTCTTCGCCTGCTTGGCCACGCGCTCCAGCTCCGGCACGAGCCCGAGCGCCTGACGGCCGTCCCTCGGGTGGTGCACCAGCACCCACTCCGGGAAGCTCAGCGACTGCCGCATCCCAAGGCCGACCTCGGCCGGCTCGCCGTCCGCTTCCAGGCCGAGAAAGCCCGCGGCCATGTCCTCCGCCGCTCCCAGCTCCCCGGCGACCAGCCGCACCACGACCCGGTCGTCCAGCCCCGGATGCCGGTAGGCCCGGGTGGTCAGGGGGACCGCGCGCGGTCCCGCGTCCGGGGTGCCGGGCGGCAGCACCGCCCCGGCCCTCAGCAGCTGTTCGGCCTCGGCCGCCGTCCGTCCCTCTGTTCCCGCTCCCACCACAGCCCCCGTCGTGTCCGTTCCCGCCCGCATCCGTGCCCCCGTGTCGTCACTCACGCGTCCTTGCCCTCCTTGACCGTGCGCCCGGCGTGCAGGGCGGCGGCCATGCGCATCCCCTCGGACCAGGCCACCGGTCCGACCTGCCGCAGCGGCAGCGTGCGCCCGTCCTGGCGGCTCCAGGACAGGTCACCGGTCTCCGAATCCCCGTACCAGTACGGCTCCCCGATCCACACCGACGCCTCGGTGACCGTCCCGGCCTCCCGTATCTGACAGGTGGCATAGCCGCCCGTCACCCGGTAACCGAGCGTCGTGGCCCGCGCCGCGAGCCCGAACCGTGAGTCGTAGCCCGCGCCCGCGAAATCCGAGACCGAGGTCGCCTTCTCGGCGAGGTCGGCCGGCTTGTGCCAAGTGGCCCGGTGGATCTGCTCCACCCCCTGTGTCAGGCCCAACTCGGCGGCGAATTCCCGCAGATCGTCCAGCTCGGGCAGCAGCACGGGATGCGGCAGAGTCACCGTCGCCGGTGACAGCCGTATCGTCTCGCCGTCCGGATCGACCACCCGCAGCTCACCCGAGTCGGTGGCGTCCCGGAGGAACCCCACCTCGTCCGGGCTCCCGCCCATCACCACCAGGTCCCGCAGCCCCGCCTGCCACGCCTCGTCGGGCCACACCCGGGCCAGCAGCCCGGTGGGAACGGGCAGGGACGACACCATCCAGCTGTCCACCCGCGCGACACAATCGGTCGCGTGCCGGTCCAGCCACTCGGCGAGCGCGCGCAGCCTGTCCACCTCCGGGTGCGTCCGCACGGCCTTGGGCAGGGTCTTCAACTGCCGCCCCGCGGCCCGCCCCGCTGTGGACCGCGCCGTCACCCGGCCTTCCACCAGGGCGACTTCATACCCCTCGCCCGCCGGCAACCAGCCCATGGAACACGCACCTCTCCCCGTTCACGCACGATGAATCCCGCAGGGGAATGGACCCCGCACTGCGGTAGGAGAAGAACGCTACCGGGACCCACTGACAGCGACGGCCCGGCCGCCGGGGAGGCGAACCGGGCCGTCGGGCCGATGAGATGACGTTCAGTCAGGCGGACGCCCGTGACATCAGGCGGACACCCGCGGCATCAGGCGGACGCCTGCGGATACAGCGCGCGCGGCAGCTTCGACGCCGCCGGCTCGTCCAGGAGCCAGAGCGTCCGCGCGCGGCCGTACGCCCCCGCCGCCGGCGCCTGGATCTCGCCCGCGCCGGAGAGGGCGATCTCCGCCGCCTCCGCCTTGTCCTCGCCCGCCGCCAGCAGCCACACCTCGTGCGCCGCCCGGATCGCGGGCAGGGTCAGGGAGATCCGGAGCGGCGGCGGCTTCGGGGCGCCGCGCACCGCGACCACCGTGCGCTCGGTCTCCCGGACGCCCGGCAGCTCGGGGAAGAGCGAGGCCACGTGCGTGTCCGGGCCCACGCCGAGCATCAGCACGTCGAAGGACGGGACCCGGGCATGGTCCTCCGGCCGTGCGGCGGCGGCCAGTTCCGTCTCGTACGCGGCTGCCGCCGCCTCGATGTCGGAGCCGTACGGGCCGTCGGATGCCGGCATCGCGTGCACCCGTGAGGGGTCCAGCGGTACCGAGTCCAGCAGTGCGGCCCGCGCCTGGGTGATGTTGCGTTCCGGGTCGCCCTCCGGGAGGAAGCGTTCGTCGCCCCACCAGAGGTCGAGCCGGGTCCAGTCGACCGCGTCCCGGGCGGGCGCCTCGGACAGTGCGGCCAGCAGACCGTTGCCGTTGCGCCCGCCGGTCAGGACGATCGACGCGGAACCGCGCGAGGCCTGGGCGTCCACGATCTTCGTGATCAGCCGGGCCGCCGCGGCACACGCCATCAGCTGCTTGTCCCGGTGGACGACGAGCTGCGGAACGCTCACTTCGACGTCGCCTTCTTGTCGGCCTGCGGCGCCGCCTTCTCCGCCGCGTGACCGGAGCCCGAGCCGGAGCCCGACCCGGACCCCGCACCCGAGCCGTGCGCGCCGTTCTTCACCGGCTCCACCCGTTCCACGCCGAACCGCAGCGTCGCCGCGTACGTGTCGTCCGGGTCCAGCCTGCGCAGCTCCTCGGCGATCAGCTCCGAGGTCTCCCGCCGGTTGAGCGCCACCGCCCGGTCGGGCTGCCCCTCGATCGCCAGCGTCGCCAGCGAGCCGTCCGACCTGCGCAGCTCGATCGGCCCGCAGTCGGTCTCCATCCGGACGGCCGTGAGGCCGGGGCCCGGCGAGACCGAGCGCGTGACCGCGACGTGCAGCCTGTCGGCGAGCCACATCCCGAGCAGCTCGCAGCTCGCGTTCATCTCCTCGCCCTCCACATGGACCGCGGTGACCTTGCAGTCGACCTGGTCCAGCGCGGCGGCCAGCATCGAGCGCCACGGGGTGATCCGGCTCCACGCCAGATCCGTGTCGCCGGGGGTGTAGACGGCGGCGCGGGCCTTGAGCTCCTCGATCGGGTTCTCGGCGGCGTAGGTGTCCGTCACCCGTCGCTGGGCGAGCGTGCCCAGCGGGTCCTTGCTGGGGTTGTCGGGCGCGTTCGCCGCCCACCAGACCACGACCGGGGCGTCGGGGAGCAGCAGCGGCAGCACGACCGACTGGGCGTGGTCGATGATCTCGCCGTACAGCCGCAGTACGACCGTCTCGCCCGTGCCGGCCTCCACGCCCAGCCGCACCTCGGCGTCGAGGCGCGCCTTGGACCGGTCGCGCGCCGAGCGGGAGACCCGCTTGACGACGACCAGCTTGCGCGACGGGTGCTCGCGGGACGCCTCGTTGGCGGCCTTGAGCGCGTCGTAGGCGTTCTCCTCGTCCGTGACGAGGACCAGGGTGAGGACCATCCCGACGGCCGGGGTGCCGATCGCCCGGCGTCCGTCGACCAGCGCCTTGTTGATCTTGCTGGACGTGGTGTCCGTAAGGTCGATCTTCATGGCCGACGCCAGCTCCGTCCGTGTCGTGCGAGCATTTCGTCCGCCTCGACCGGACCCCAGGTCCCGGACTCGTACTGCGCGGGCTTGCCGTGCTTCTCCCAGTGCCGCTCGATCGGGTCGAGGATCTTCCAGGACAGCTCGACCTCCTCCGTGCGCGGGAAGAGGTTCGAGTCGCCGAGCAGCACGTCGAGCAGCAGCCGCTCGTACGCCTCGGGGCTGGACTCCGTGAAGGACTCGCCGTAGGCGAAGTCCATCGAGACGTCCCGCACCTCCATCGCCGTGCCCGGCACCTTCGAACCGAAGCGCATGGTCACGCCCTCGTCCGGCTGCACCCGGATGACCAGGGCGTTGTGCCCCAGCTCCTCGGTGGCCGTGTGGTCGAAGGGGGAGTGCGGGGCCCGCTGGAACACGACCGCGATCTCGGTGACACGGCGGCCCAGGCGCTTGCCCGTACGGAGGTAGAACGGGACGCCCGCCCAGCGGCGGTTGTCGATCTCCACCTTCACCGCGGCGTAGGTGTCGGTGGTCGACTTGGGGTCGATGCCGTCTTCCTGGAGATAGCCGACGGCCTTCTCGCCGCCCTGCCAGCCCGCGGCGTACTGCCCGAACACCGTGTCCTTGCCGAGATCGTGCGGCAGCCGTACGGCGCCGAGCACCTTGGTCTTCTCGGCGGCCAGCGCGTCCGCGTCGAAGGAGGCGGGCTCCTCCATCGCGGTGAGCGCGAGGAGCTGCAGGAGGTGGTTCTGGATGACGTCACGCGCGGCGCCGATGCCGTCGTAGTAACCGGCCCGGCCGCCGATGCCGATGTCCTCGGCCATCGTGATCTGGACATGGTCGACGTACGACCGGTTCCAGACGGGCTCGAAGAGAGTGTTCGCGAAGCGCAGGGCGAGGATGTTCTGAACGGTCTCCTTGCCCAGGTAGTGGTCGATCCGGAAGACCTCGTTGGACGGGAAGACCTCGTGCACGACCTTGTTGAGCTCCTGCGCGGAGGTCAGGTCGTGGCCGAACGGCTTCTCGATGACGGCGCGCCGCCAGGAGCCCTGCTTCTGGTCGGCCAGCCCGTGCTTCTTGAGCTGCTTGACGACCTTGGGGAAGAACTTCGGCGGTACGGAGAGGTAGAAGGCGAAGTTGCCGCCCGTGCCCTGCACCTTGTCGAGGTCCTCGATGGTGGACTTCAGGTTCTCGAAGGCCTGGTCGTCGTCGAAGTCGCCCTGGACGAAGCGCATCCCCTGGATGAGCTGCTGCCAGACCTCCTCCCGGAAGGGCGTACGGGCGTGCGCCTTGACGGCGTCGTGGACCTCCTGCGCGAAATCCTCGTCCTGCCATTCGCGACGGGCGTACCCGACCAGCGAGAATCCCGGCGGCAGCAGGCCCCGGTTGGCAAGGTCATAGACGGCCGGCATCAACTTTTTACGGGACAAATCGCCCGTGACGCCAAAGATGACCAGGCCCGACGGCCCCGCGATACGCGGGAGCCGTCGGTCCGCGGCGTCACGAAGCGGATTCGCTCCGTGGGTTGCGGTCAAGGGTTCAGTCCTCCGAAGGGGCGAGGCGCTTGAGCTCCGCCTCGGTCGACTTGAGCAGGTCGGTCCAGGCCTTCTCGAACTTCTCGACGCCCTCGTCCTCCAGCACCTGGACGACATCGTCGTACGAGATGCCCAGCTTCTCGATGGCTTCGAGATCGGCACGCGCCTGGTCGTACGTACCCCTCACGGTGTCACCGGTGACCGCTCCGTGCTCGGCGACCGCGTCCAGCGTGGCCTCCGGCATGGTGTTCACGGTGTGCGGGGCGACCAGGTCGTCCACGTACATCGTGTCCCGGTACGCGGGGTCCTTGACGCCCGTCGAGGCCCACAGCGGACGCTGCTTGTTGGCCTGGAGGCGGTCCAGCGTCGCCCAGCGGTCGGTGCCGAAGACGTCTTCGTACGCCTCGTAGGCCAGCCGGGCGTTGGCCACGGCGGCCTTGCCGCGCGCTGCCTTGGCCTCGTCCGTGCCCAGCGCGCCGAGCCGCTTGTCGATCTCGGTGTCCACGCGGGACACGAAGAAGGACGCCACCGAGTAGATCTTCGAGAGGTCGAGGCCCGCGGCGTTCGCCTTCTCCAGACCCGACAGGTACGCGTCCATGACCTCGCGGTAGCGCGCGAGGGAGAAGATCAGCGTCACATTGACACTGATGCCCCGGGCAATCGTCTCGGTGATCGCCGGGAGCCCCGCGCGGGTGGCGGGGATCTTGATGAAGGTGTTCGGGCGGTCCACCAGCCAGGCCAGCTGCCTGGCCTCGGCCACCGTCGCCGCCGTGTTGTGCGCCAGCCGGGGGTCGACCTCGATGGAGACGCGGCCGTCCTGGCCCTGCGTCTCGTCGAAGACCGGGCGCAGGATGTCGGCGGCGTCACGGACGTCCGCCGTCGTGATCATGCGGACGGCTTCCTCGACGGTCACCCCGCGCGTCGCGAGGTCGGTGACCTGAGCCTCGTAACCGTCTCCCTGGGAGATGGCCTTCTGGAAGATCGAGGGATTGGTCGTGACACCCACGACATGCTGCTGGTCCATCAGTTCGGCGAGGTTGCCTGATGTGATGCGCTTGCGCGACAGGTCGTCGAGCCAGATCGCGACGCCTTCGTCGGAGAGGCGCTTGAGTGCGTCTGTCATAAGAGTTGCATCTCCTACTTAGTCGTATACCAACGTCAGCGCGTCACGGCTGCCAGAGATTCCCGGGCGGCGGACGCGACCGCGTCCGCGGTGAATCCGAACTCCCGGAAGAGGACCTTGCCGTCGGCCGACGCACCGAAGTGCTCCAGCGAGACCACATGGCCGGCGTCGCCCACAAATCGGTGCCAGGTGAGCCCGATTCCGGCCTCGACCGCCACCCGCGCCTTCACGGACGGCGGCAGGACGCTGTCCCGGTACGCCTGATCCTGCTCCTCGAACCACTCGACCGACGGCATCGACACCACACGGGTCGCGATGCCCTCCGCCTGAAGCCGCTCGCGTGCCTCGACCGCCAGCTGGACCTCGGAGCCGGTACCGATGAGTACGACCTGGGGCTCGCCGCCCTCGGCCTCGAACAGCACGTAACCACCCTTGGCCGCGCCCTCGTTGGCCTCGTACGTCGGCACACCCTGACGCGTCAGCGCCAGTCCGTGCGGCGCGCCCTTGGCGTGCCGCTTGAGGATCTCGCGCCAGGCGATCGCCGTCTCGTTGGCGTCCGCGGGACGCACGATGTTGAGACCGGGGATGGCCCGCAGGACCGCCAGATGCTCGACGGGCTGGTGGGTGGGGCCGTCCTCGCCGAGACCGATCGAGTCATGCGTCCACACATACGTGACGGGCACCTGCATCAGCGCCGCGAGCCGCACGGCCGGGCGCATGTAGTCGGAGAACACCAGGAAAGTGCCGCCGTAGATACGGGTGTTGCCGTGCAGTGCGATGCCGTTCATCGTCGAACCCATGGCGTGCTCACGGATGCCGTAGTGCACCGTGCGGCCGTAAGGGTCGGCCTCCGGCAGCGGGTTGCCCGCCGGGAGGAACGACGACGTCTTGTCGATCGTGGTGTTGTTGGAGCCCGCGAGGTCGGCCGAACCGCCCCACAGCTCGGGAATGACGGCGCCGAGCGCCTGGAGGACCTTGCCGGACGCGGCGCGGGTGGCGACGCCCTTGCCGGACTCGAAGACCGGCAGCTTCTTCTCCCAGCCGTCGGGCAGCTCGCCCGCGCGGATCCGGTCGAACGTCGCGGCACGCTCGGGGTTGGCCGTACGCCACGCGGCGAACGTCTTCTCCCACTCGGCGCGCGTCTCGCGGCCCCGGTCGAGCGCCTGACGCGTGTGCGCCAGGACCTCGTCGGCCACCTCGAAGGTCTGCCCGGGGTCGAAGCCCAGCACCCGCTTGGTGGCGGCGACCTCCTCGTCGCCCAGCGCCGAGCCGTGCGCGGCCTCGGTGTTCTGCGCGTTCGGGGCGGGCCAGGCGATGATCGAGCGCGCGGCGATGAACGAGGGGCGCTCGGTCTCGGCCCGCGCCGCCTTCAGCGCACGCGCCAGACCCGCCGGGTCGAGGTCGCCGCTCGGCAGCTGCTCGACGCGCTGGACGTGCCAGCCGTACGCCTCGTACCGCTTCAGGGTGTCCTCGGAGACGGCCGTCTCGGTGTCACCCTCGATGGAGATGTGGTTGTCGTCCCAGAGCAGGACGAGGTTGCCGAGCTTCTGGTGGCCGGCCAGCGACGACGCCTCGCCGGAGACACCCTCCTGAAGGCAGCCGTCACCCGCGACGACCCAGATGGTGTGGTCGAAGGGCGAGGTGCCCGGGGCCGCGTCGGGGTCGTAGAGGCCGCGCTCGTAGCGGGCGGCCATGGCCATGCCCACGCCGTTGGCGACACCCTGGCCGAGCGGCCCGGTCGTGGTCTCGACGCCGACCGTGTGGCCGTGCTCCGGGTGGCCCGGGGTCTTCGACCCCCAGGTGCGGAACGCCTTCAGGTCGTCCAGCTCCAGGCCGTAGCCCGCGAGATACAGCTGGATGTAGAGAGTCAGCGACGAGTGGCCCGCGGAGAGTACGAACCGGTCGCGTCCGGTCCACTGCGCGTCGGCCGGGTCGTGCCGCATCAGCTTCTGGAAGAGCACATAGGCGGCTGGGGCCAGGCTCATCGCCGTACCGGGATGGCCGTTGCCGACCTTCTGTACGGCGTCCATGGCCAGGACGCGGACGGTATCGACCGCCTTGCGGTCCAGGTCGGTCCACTCTTCGAGATCTGTGGTGGTCGGCTTGGTGCTCACCCTGAGTCAGGGCTCCTCTCCACATGTCGAATCCCGGTGTCTGAGGGCGCACCGGTTCGGTGCCGAGCCTACCCTTGTGGCGCTTCGCGACCATGCCCGTCCACTTCTGTGAAGAGGAGGCACCACCGGGGTGCCGGGACGGTGTCGGGTGCGCCCCCTGGGGGCGGCCGACGGACGGGGCCCGACCCCGCGCGCGGCGCTCCCAGCAGGCGTCAACACGAGCCCACCCCCGATAAGAACGGCATATGGGCAACGTCTAGAGTGGCGTGGTACGCGCAAGTCTTTACCGGGCCTTCACGCCCGAAACTTGCTGGGATTTCTCTGTCTGGGGTGTGCGTGACGGCCGTCGAGTCCCGACCCGCAGGGGTCGTCCTGACTCCGAGCCCGGGGGGCCATCGGCCGTTCGGGGCCCGCGTCAAAGCGTTCGTGGCGCTGACCAAACCACGGATCATCGAGCTGCTGCTCATCACCACCGTGCCGGTGATGTTCCTGGCCGAGCAGGGTGCGCCGGACTTCTGGCTGATGGTCGTCACCTGCGTCGGCGGCTACCTCTCCGCCGGCGGTGCCAACGCACTGAACATGTACATCGACCGCGACATCGACGCGATGATGGACCGCACGTCGCAGCGCCCGCTGGTGACCGGCATGGTGTCGCCCCGCGAGAGCCTGGTCTTCGGGCTCTCCCTGGCCGTGATCTCGACGCTCTGGTTCGGTCTGCTGGTCAACTGGCTGTCGGCGGCGCTCGCACTCGGCGCGCTCCTCTTCTACGTCGTCGTCTACACGATGATCCTCAAGCGGCGTACGTCCCAGAACATCGTCTGGGGCGGCATCGCCGGCTGTATGCCCGTCTTCATCGGCTGGTCGGCCGTCACGAACTCGCTGTCCTGGGCCGCCGTCATCCTCTTCCTGGTGATGTTCTTCTGGACGCCGCCGCACTACTGGCCGCTGTCGATGAAGGTGCGCGAGGACTACGCGCGCGTGGGCGTGCCCATGCTCCCCGTCGTCGCGTCGAACCGCGTGGTCGCCCGCCAGATCGTGCTCTACAGCTGGGTGATGGTGGTCGTGTCGCTGCTGCTGACGCCGCTGGGCTACACCGGCTGGTTCTACACGTCGGTGGCCCTGGTGGCCGGCGGCTGGTGGCTCTGGGAGGCGCACGGGCTCCAGTCGCGGGCCAAGTCCGGTGAGACGGGCGCCAAGCTGAAGGAAATGCGGCTGTTCCACTGGTCGATCACCTATGTGTCGCTGCTCTTCGTGGCCGTCGCGGTGGACCCCTTCCTCCGCTGACACGACTACCCGTCGGTAGCATGTCGCCCATGGCAGAGACCGAGGTTGACGAGCAGACCGGTGACGGGGCGGCGCGCGCGAGCCGGCAGGCCGCGCGGGACGAGCGGCGCGCGGCCCGACTGGCCAAGCAGATCGGCGCGTTCGCGCGCCGGCACGGCGGCGCCGCGGAGGGACAGCTCGCGTATCTGGGCCAGGCGGGCACCCGCATCGTGCTCGTGGCGCGGGACGGCGACTGGGGCGATCTGGTCGCACCCTCGCACGAGGTGGCGCTGAAGGCCGTCGAGAAGTCGGGGATCACCGTGCACGAGTCCTTCGACGGCGAGTTCGCCGCGAAGGTCCGCACGGGCCCGTACGAGTGGACCCGCATGGCAGGCATCCAACTCGGCGGCCCGTCCAACGCGTAGGGCTTCCTGGCCAAGGCGTGTCCGGTTTCGATCGGTGGGTCGGGCAACACCCCGAGCGCCGCCGGCCCGTTAGGACTGTAGGGATTCGGTCCAGGACGGGAAGCGCCATGATCGAGACAATGACTCTGGTGGACCAGAACTGCCACGGTGTGCTCCGTACGGAGCTGGGCCTCGGCACCTTCGAGGCCCAGCTCGGCAGGACCGCGGGGCCGCCCGCGCCGGGGACCACCTTCTTCGACACCCAGACCGGTTTCGCCGTACGGCGCTGGTGCCCGCCGCTCCTCGGCCTTGAGCCCCACACCTCGCCCGCCGGCTATCTCGCCCGGCGCCGGGAGCTCGGCGTACTGGAGGCAGGGCGGCGGCTGTTGCGGGGCACCGGCGTCACCACGTATCTGGTCGACACCGGGCTGCCCGGCGATCTGACCGCCCCCGGGGAGATCGCGGCCGCCGGCGCCGCCGAGGCACGCGAGATCGTCCGGCTCGAACTGCTCGCCCAGCAGGTCGCCGACACCTCGGGCACCGTCGGCTCGCTGCTCGCCAACCTCGCCCACGCCGTGCACACGGCGGCCGGCACCGCAGTCGCCTTCGTGTCCGTGGCCGCCCTGCGCCACGGGTCCGCGTCGGCGGCCGAGCCGCCCGGCCCCGCGGAGGTACGTGCCGCCGCCGGACGCTGGCTGGCGAGTCGGCGCGTGGGCGGCCGGCTCACCGACCCCGTACTGCTGCGGCATCTGCTGTGGACCGCCGTCGCCACCGGGCTGCCGCTCCAACTGCACGCGGGCGGCGGCGAGGGGTGCAGGGGCAACTGCCCGGACGGCGGTCCGGCGCGGATCGCGGGCTTCGCGGCGGCCACGGCCGGGCTCGGCACCGACGTGGTGCTGCTGCACGGCCTGCCGTACCACCGGCAGGCCGCCCGTCTCGCCGCGGCCTTCCCTCATGTGTACGTGGATCTCGGCCCGGCCCTCGCGCACACCGGGGCCCGCGCGGCGGACGTACTGGCCGAGGTGCTGGAGCTGGCGCCGTTCGGGAAGCTGCTCTACTCCAGCGGCGCGCGCGGGCTGCCCGAACTGCACGTGGTGGGCGCGAGGGTCTTCCGGCAGGCGGTGGCGCGGGTGCTCGGCGGCTGGGCGGCGGACGGTTCGTGGGCGCTCGCCGACGCGCAGCGCGTCGCGGAGATGATCGCCTCGGGCAACGCCCGCCGGATCTACGGCCTCGACGAGACTTGACGGCCGTCAGGCCCCGCGAGGGCGGGCGGGGGCGGCGAGGTCTTTCGGATCAGGCCGTGGACAGTGCCGGGTCGGCCGGATCCGCCTGCGCCGGGATCTCCGGTTCGGTCACGGGCCGCTCACGCAGGCTCAACGCGAGCCGCAGGACCGCGATCCAGGTCAGCGCGGAGCCCAGCATATGGACGCCGACCAGGATCTCGGGCACGTCGGTGAAGTACTGGACGTAGCCCACACCGCCCTGCGCGAGCAGCACGATCAGCAGGTCACGCGCCCGCGCGCGGGTGTCGGCAGGGGCGTCCACGACGCGCAGCACCAGCCACATCGCGATCGCCAGCGCGCAGACCACCCAGGCCGCCGCCGCGTGCACAT
The DNA here is from genome assembly GCF_036248275.1 of Streptomyces sp. NBC_01716. Lineage (NCBI taxonomy): Bacteria > Bacillati > Actinomycetota > Actinomycetes > Kitasatosporales > Streptomycetaceae > Streptomyces > Streptomyces sp. NBC_01716. The sequence goes on from NZ_CP109181.1 coordinate 6,831,202, forward strand.
GCGCCGCGTCGACCCAGTCGAACGGCATCCGGGGCACCTCGCTGCTGTCGCCCGCGTGCTTGCCGGAGCCGGTCACCGTCGTACCGGCGGCGATCAGCAGGCCCGTCGCGACGACCAGAGCCCAGCCCAGCTTCCGTACCGGACGCGGCACCCGCGGCCGGGACGTCGCGTCGCCCTCGCGGGTGCGCTGCCAGACGATCACGGTGACGGTGAGCAGGGCGTTGGCGAGCAGGAAGTGCACCGCCACGGTCCAGGGGTTGAGCTCCATGTGGACCGTGATGCCGCCCATCACGGCGTTCAGCACCACGACCCAGAACATGCTCCAGGCGAGCCGGGACAGTCCGCGCCGCGGGGGCTTGACCGACCGGGCCGCGACGATCGCCCAGCCGACGGCCGCCGACAGGACGTACGTCAGCATGCGGTTGCCGAACTCGATCGCGCCGTGCAGACCCTGCTCGGACGTCGCGAACAGGCTGTCGTCCGTGCACTTGGGCCAGGTGTCGCAGCCGAGCCCGGAGCCCGTGAGCCGGACGGCGCCGCCGGTGACGATGATGACGACGGTCATCACGACGGCGGAGAGGGCGGCTCGCCGGAGCGTACGGGGGGACGGAGTCCAGCGCTGGGCGATGTAGTCGAGGGGGTTCCACACGGCCACCATCGTAGGCGGGCCCTTGTGAACGCAGTCACGAGGGGTCCCCGCGCGTCAGCGCGCGCGTCCGGAAAGCTACTCCCAGCGGAAGAGACGGGCCGCCGCCCCGAGCCCGAGCACCGCCCACACGGCCAGCACCCCGAGGTCGTCCCAGGGCATCCCCGCACCGTGCTGGAGCACATCACGCAGCCCCACGGAGAGGGCTGAGATCGGCAGCAGACCGAGCAGGGTCCGCGCCACGTCCGGGAACTTCTCCAGCGGCACGATCACGCCGCCGCCCACCAGCAGCAGCACGAACACGAGATTCGCCGCGGCCAGCGTCGCCTCCGCCTTGAGCGTGCCCGCCATCAGCAGCCCGAGCCCGGAGAAGGCGGCCGTACCGAGGACGAGCAGCAGCAGTACGGCGAGCGGGTTGCCCCCCGGCGACCAGCCGAGCGCGAACGCGATGACCGTCAGCAGCACGATCTGAAGGACCTCGGTGACCAGGACGGAGAGCGTCTTGGCTGTCATCAGGGCCCAGCGCGGCAGGGGTGAGGCACCAAGCCGTTTCAGTACCCCGTAACGCCGTTCGAAGCCCGTCGCGATGGCCTGCCCGGTGAAAGCCGTCGACATCACGGCCAGCGCGAGGACACCGGGAGCGAGGAAGTCGACCGACGTGCCCGGGCCCGTGTCGATGATGTCGACCGTCGAGAACAGCACCAGCAGCAGACTCGGGATGATCACTGTCAGCAGCAACTGCTCGCCGTTGCGCAGCAGCATCTTCGTCTCGAAGACCGTCTGCGCGGCGATCATCCGCGGCAGCGGCGCCGCGCCCGGCGCGGGGGAGTACCTGCCGGCGCCCGTGTCCGTACCCGTGCTCATGGACGCAGCTCCTTGCCGGTCAGTTCGAGGAAGACGTCCTCCAGCGTGTGCCGCTCGACGGAGATCTTGTCCGGCATCACCCCGTGCTGCGCGCACCAGGTCGTCACCGTCGCGAGCAGTTGCGGATCGATCGTGCCGCCGATCCGGTAGGCGCCCGGCACCAGTTCGGCTGCGGCCGACCCGTCGGGCAGCGCCTTGAGCAGCGAGCCGAGGTCGAGCCCGGGGCGGCCGGTGAAGCGCAGGGTGTTCTCGGCGCCGCCCCGGCACAGCTCATCGACAGTGCCGTGCGCCACGACCTGCCCGGCGTCGACGATGGCGACGTCGTCGGCCAGTTCCTCGGCCTCGTCCATGAAGTGCGTGGTCAGCACCGTGGTCACCCCGTCGGCGCGCAGCTCGCGCACCAGCTCCCAGGTGGAGCGGCGGGCCTGCGGGTCGAGCCCCGCGGTCGGCTCGTCCAGGAACACCAGCTCGGGGCGGCCGACGACCGCCAAGGCGAGCGAGAGCCGCTGCTGCTGGCCCCCGGAGAGCCGCCGGTAGGCCGTACGGCCGCAGCCGCCGAGCCCGAGACGCTCGATCAGCTCAGTGACGTCCAGCGGGTTCGCGTGCAGGGCGGCCATATGGCGGAGCATCTCTTCCGCGCGGGCGCCGGAGTACACGCCCCCGGACTGAAGCATCACGCCTACGCGCGGGCGCAGCCGGGCCGCGTCCGTCAGGGGATCGAGGCCGAGGACGCGTACCGTTCCCTCGTCCGGTCTGCGATAGCCCTCGCAGGTTTCGATCGTGGTGGTCTTGCCGGCTCCGTTGGGGCCGAGGACCGCGGACACCGTGCCCGCCCGGACGCTGAGATCCAGGCCGTTCACCGCGGTCCTGGCCCCGTACCGCTTGACCAGGCCCCGGACCTGGACCACCGGATCTCCGATGTCGCTGCGCATGCCGTGAGTCTAGGCAGCGGTCCAGGAGGCCCCGGGGCCGCCCCTGAATTCTTAGGTCACCCTAAGTGACGCAGGGCACCACTCGTCGTACCGGACGACTGTTGTCACTGTCGAGGGAATTACGCAACAATGGCGTTGTGAAATACGTCGGCGAGGCTCCGCAGGAGGAACTCGCGACCGGTGAGCGTTCCACACGCAACCGGGTCGCGCGCTCCATCCTGGACCACGGCCCCTCCACCGTCTCCGACCTCGCGGGGCGCCTGAAACTCACCCAGGCCGCCGTCCGCCGCCATCTCGACGCACTGGTCGCCGACGACGTGGTGGAACCACGCGACCAGCGTGTTTACGGCTCACGCGGGCGAGGCAGGCCCGCCAAGGTGTTCGCCCTCACCGACTGCGGCAGGGACGCCTTCGACCAGTCGTACGACAAGCTCGCCGCCGACGCCATCGAGTGGATCGCCCGTGGCGCGGGCGGCGGCGCCAAGGGTGAAGCGGCCGTCGCCGCCTTCGCGCGCGACCGGATCGCCACCCAGGCGGGGACGTACCGGCAGGCGGTCGAGTCCGCCGCGCCCGAGAAGCGCACCGAGGCGCTCGCCAGGGCACTGAGCACCGACGGATATGCTGCCGCGGCCCGCAGCGCGCCGAACCAGCAGGGTGAGCAGCTCTGCCAGCACCACTGCCCGGTGGCCCACGTGGCCGAGAGGTATCCGCAGTTGTGCGAGGCGGAGACGGAGTTCTTCTCCGAACTGCTCGGGACCCATGTGCAGCGGCTGGCGACCATCGCCCACGGTGACGGGGTGTGCACGACGTTCATCCCGCACAGCGGCGGGCACGGCGCGCCACCCGGTCCCCCGGGGACCGGCGGCACCCCACAGACCGATCCACCGCAGATCAGCCAGCAGACCGATCATCACGCATCCGAAAGCACGGCCGGGAGGAACCCCGCATGACGCTCCCCACGGAGACCGCCCATCCTGAGCTCGAAGGACTGGGCAAGTACGAATACGGCTGGGCCGACTCCGACAAGGCCGGCGCCGCCGCCAAGCGCGGTCTCTCCGAAGACGTCGTCCGCGACATCTCCGCGAAGAAGAACGAGCCGGAGTGGATGCTGAAGCTCCGTCTCAAGGGACTGAAGCTGTTCGGCAAGAAGCCGATGCCGAGTTGGGGCTCCGACCTGTCGGGCATCGACTTCGACAACATCAAGTACTTCGTCCGGTCGACGGAGAAGCAGGCGGAGTCCTGGGAGGACCTGCCCGAGGACATCAAGAACACGTACGACAAGCTCGGCATCCCCGAGGCGGAGAAGCAGCGTCTCGTCGCCGGTGTCGCGGCCCAGTACGAGTCCGAGGTCGTCTACCACCAGATCCGTGAGGACCTGGAGGAGCAGGGCGTCATCTTCAAGGACACCGACACCGCCCTCAGGGAGAACCCGGAGCTCTTCCAGGAGTACTTCGGCACGGTCATCCCGGTCGGTGACAACAAGTTCGCCTCGCTGAACTCGGCCGTGTGGTCCGGCGGTTCGTTCATCTACGTGCCGAAGGGCGTGCACGTCGAGATCCCGCTCCAGGCCTACTTCCGTATCAACACCGAGAACATGGGCCAGTTCGAGCGGACGCTGATCATCGTCGACGAGGACGCCTACGTCCACTACGTCGAGGGCTGCACCGCGCCGATCTATTCCTCGGACTCGCTGCACAGCGCCGTGGTCGAGATCATCGTGAAGAAGGGTGGCCGCTGCCGTTACACGACCATCCAGAACTGGTCGAACAACGTCTACAACCTCGTCACCAAGCGTGCCGTGGCCTACGAGGGCGCGACCATGGAATGGGTCGACGGCAACATCGGCTCCAAGGTCACCATGAAGTACCCGGCCGTCTATCTGATGGGCGAGCACGCCAAGGGCGAGACCCTGTCCATCGCCTTCGCGGGCGAGGGCCAGCACCAGGACGCCGGCGCCAAGATGGTTCACATGGCTCCGAACACCTCGTCGAACATCGTCTCCAAGTCGGTGGCGCGAGGCGGCGGCCGTACCTCCTACCGAGGACTCATCGAGATCGGTGAGGGCGCCCCCGGATCGAAGTCCAACGTGCTCTGTGACGCGCTGCTCGTGGACACGGTCTCGCGCTCCGACACCTATCCGTATGTGGACGTCCGCGAGGACGACGTGTCGATGGGCCACGAGGCGACGGTCTCCAAGGTCTCCGAGGACCAGCTCTTCTACCTGATGAGCCGCGGTATGACGGAGTTCGAGGCCATGGCGATGATCGTGCGCGGCTTCGTGGAGCCGATCGCCAAGGAACTGCCCATGGAGTACGCGCTGGAGCTCAACCGGCTGATCGAGCTCCAGATGGAAGGCTCCGTCGGCTGACGCCGCCGCGCGCGGCAGTCAGCAGCAGCGACCGATTCCCCAAGAGGCAGAGAGAGAGCACGACGACAGCCATGGCTGAGGCTTTGAACATTCCGGTGGGTTCCACCACCACCGGGTCGATCGCGGTGGCCGCCGAGTCGACCGTCGCCACGCGCATGAGCGCGCCGCCGTCCTACGACGTCGCGGACTTCCCCGTTCCGCACGGCCGCGAGGAGGAGTGGCGGTTCACGCCGCTGGAGCGGCTGCGCGGTCTCCAGGACGGTACGGCCGTCGCCGACGGTCTCATCCGTACGGAGGTGTACACCCCCGCCGGTGTCACCCAGGAGACCGTCGGCCGCGACGACCCGCGCGTGGGCAAGGCCGGCATCCCGGCCGACCGGGTGGCGGCGCAGGCGTACACCTCGTTCGAGAAGGCGTCGGTCGTCTCCGTTCCCAAGGAGACCGTGCTCACCGAGCCCATCCGGATCACCGTGCACGGCCAGGGCGGCACCGCCTTCGTGCACCAGGTGGTCGAGCTGGGCGCCTTCGCCGAGGCGGTGGTGGTCATCGACCACACCGGCGACGCGGTGGTCGCCTCGAATGTCGACTTCCTCATCGGTGACGGAGCCAAGCTGACCGTCGTGTCCGTGCAGGACTGGGACGCCAAGGCCGTCCATGTCGCCCAGCACAACGCGCTGGTCGGCAGGGACGCCTCGTTCAAGTCGATCGTGGTGACCTTCGGCGGCGACGTCGTACGGCTCCACCCGCGCGTGCAGTACGGGGGCCCCGGCGGCGAGGCCGAGCTCTTCGGTCTCTACTTCACCGACAAGGGCCAGCACCAGGAGCACCGGCTCCTGGTCGACCACAACGCCCCGCACTGCAAGTCCAACGCCGTCTACAAGGGCGCGCTCCAGGGCGACGACGCGCACGCCGTCTGGATCGGTGACGTGCTGATCCGCGCGCTCGCCGAGGGCACGGACACCTACGAGATGAACCGGAACCTGGTCCTCACGGACGGCGCCCGGGTCGACTCCGTACCGAACCTGGAGATCGAGACCGGCGAGATCGCCGGCGCCGGTCACGCGTCGGCCACCGGCCGGTTCGACGACGAGCAGCTCTTCTACCTGATGTCGCGCGGCATCCCCGAGGTCGACGCCCGCCGCCTCGTCATCCGCGGCTTCTTCGCCGAGCTGGTCCAGCAGATCGAACTGCCGGACGTCGAAGAGCGTCTGCTCGCCAAGATCGAGGCGGAGCTGGAGGCATCAGTCTGATGACCTTCGTCCGAGTCTGTGGACTGACCGAGCTGGAGGACGGCACCCCCAAGCGGGTCGAACTCGACGGCATACCGGTCTCCGTCATCCGTACCGAGGGCGAGGTGTTCGCGATCAACGACATCTGCTCGCACGCGAACGTCTCCCTCTCGGAGGGCGAGGTCGAGGACTGCTCGATCGAGTGCTGGCTGCACGGCTCCAGCTTCGACCTGCGTACGGGCAAGCCGAACGGCCTTCCCGCGACGCGCCCCGTCCCCGTATACCCCGTACAGATCCAAGGGGACGATGTGCTCGTCTCCGTCACCCAGGAGTCCTGAGTCACCCATGGCAACCCTTGAAATCAACGACCTGCACGTCTCTGTCGACGCGGAGGGCGGTGCCCGCGAGATCCTCAAGGGCGTCGACCTGACCGTCAAGCAGGGCGAGACGCACGCCATCATGGGCCCCAACGGCTCCGGCAAGTCGACCCTCGCGTACTCCATCGCGGGCCACCCCAAGTACACGATCACCGGTGGCACTGTGACCCTGGACGGTGAGGACGTCCTGGAGATGACGGTCGACGAGCGCGCCCGCGCCGGACTCTTCCTCGCGATGCAGTATCCGGTCGAGGTCCCCGGCGTCTCGGTCTCCAACTTCCTGCGCACCTCCGCCACCGCCATGCGCGGTGAGGCACCCAAGCTGCGGACCTGGGTGAAGGAGGTCAAGACCGCGATGGAACAGCTCCAGATGGACCAGGCGTTCGCCGAGCGCAACGTCAACGAAGGCTTCTCCGGCGGCGAGAAGAAGCGCCACGAGATCCTTCAGCTCGAACTGCTCAAGCCCAAGGTCGCGATCCTCGACGAGACGGACTCCGGTCTGGACGTCGACGCGCTGCGGGTCGTCTCCGAGGGCGTCAACCGCGTCCGGGAGAGCGGAGAGGTCGGCACACTGCTGATCACGCACTACACGCGGATCCTCCGCTACATCAAGCCCGACTTCGTGCATGTCTTCGCCCAGGGCCGTATCGCCGAGTCCGGCGGCGCGGAGCTGGCCGACAAGCTGGAGAACGAGGGCTACGAGGCGTACGTGAAGGGTGGCGTATCCGCGTGACACAGCCGTCAGGCCTCCTCACCGGGCCGGGCCGACTGCTCGACGAGGCGGTCCGTAAGGACTTCCCCCTGCTGGACCGGCTGGTCCACGACGGGAAGAAGATCGTGTATCTGGACAACGCGGCGACATCGCAGAAACCGCGCCAGGTGCTCGATGCCCTCAACGAGTACTACGAGCGGCACAACGCCAACGTGCACCGCGGCGTCCATGTGCTCGCCGAGGAGGCCACGGCCCTGTACGAAGGCGCTCGCGACAAGGTCGCCGCCTTCATCAACGCGCCGAGCCGCGACGAGGTGATCTTCACCAAGAACGCCTCCGAGTCGCTCAACCTCGTGGCGAACATGCTGGGCTGGGCCGACGAGCCCTACCGCGTGGACCACGAGACCGAGATCGTCATCACGGAGATGGAGCACCACTCCAACATCGTGCCGTGGCAGCTGCTCTCGCAGCGCACCGGAGCGAAGCTGAAGTGGTTCGGTCTCACCGACGACGGCCGGCTCGACCTGTCGAACATCAACGAGATCATCACCGAGAAGACGAAGATCGTCTCCTTCGTGCTGATCTCGAACATCCTGGGCACGGTCAACCCCGTCGAGGCGATCGTCCGCCGTGCGCAGGAGGTCGGCGCGCTGGTGCTGATCGACGCCTCGCAGGCAGCCCCGCACGTCGCGGTCGACGTGCAGGCGCTGCAGGCCGACTTCGTGGCCTTCACCGGCCACAAGATGTGCGGCCCGACCGGGATCGGCGTCCTGTGGGGCCGCCAGGAGCTGCTGGAGGACCTTCCGCCGTTCCTCGGCGGCGGCGAGATGATCGAGACCGTGTCGATGCACTCTTCGACGTACGCCCCGGCCCCGCACAAGTTCGAGGCGGGTACGCCCCCGGTCGCCCAGGCCGTCGGCCTCGGCGCGGCCGTGGACTATCTGTCCGCGATCGGCATGGACAAGATCGCCGCGCACGAGCACGCCATCACCGAGTACGCGGTGAAGCGGCTGCTCGAAGTCCCCGACCTGAGGATCATCGGCCCGGCCACGGCCGAGGAGCGCGGCGCCACGATCTCCTTCACACTCGGAGACATCCACCCCCACGACGTGGGTCAGGTGCTCGACGAGCAGGGCATCGCGGTCCGGGTCGGTCACCATTGCGCACGGCCGGTCTGCCTGCGGTACGGAATTCCGGCGACCACGCGGGCGTCGTTCTATCTGTACTCCACGCAGTCCGAGGTCGATGTCCTGGTCGACGGGCTGGAGCACGTCCGTAATTTCTTCGGATGAGGGACTGACCGGTGAAGCTGGATTCCATGTACCAGGAAGTCATCCTGGATCACTACAAGCACCCCCACGGGCGCGGTCTTCGCGACGGCGACGCGGAGGTGCACCACGTCAACCCGACGTGCGGTGACGAGATCACGCTCCGTGTGAAGTACGACGGCTCACGCATCGAGGACGTGTCGTACGAGGGCCAGGGCTGCTCCATCAGCCAGGCCAGCGCGTCCGTCCTGAACGAGCTGCTGGTCGGCAGGGAACTGGCCGACGCGCAGAAGATCCAGAGCACGTTCCTGGAGCTGATGCAGTCCAAGGGCCGGCTCGAACCCGACGACGCGATGGAGGAGGTGCTGGAGGACGCCGTGGCGTTCGCCGGTGTCTCCAAGTACCCCGCCCGTGTGAAGTGCGCGCTGCTGAGCTGGATGGCGTGGAAGGACGCGACGGCCCAGGCACTGGGCGACCCCGCGCATAAGGAGACGGCATGAGCGAGAACGAGACCGTGATGATGAAGCCGGCCTCCGAGGAGGAGGTCCGCGAGGCGCTGTACGACGTCGTCGACCCCGAGCTGGGAATCGACGTCGTCAATCTGGGCCTCATCTACGGCGTCCACATCGACGAGTCGAATGTCGCCACCCTCGACATGACGCTGACGTCGGCGGCCTGTCCGCTGACCGACGTGATCGAGGACCAGGCGAAGTCGGCGACCGAGGGCATCGTCAGCGAGCTGAAGATCAACTGGGTCTGGATGCCGCCGTGGGGTCCCGACAAGATCACGGACGACGGCCGCGAGCAGCTGCGCGCGCTGGGCTTCAACGTCTGAGCCGGTTGCCCGGCCGCTACACGAAGGCGTGACGCGCTCCTTGCTGGGGCGCGCCACGCCTTCGTCGTACCGGACCCGGCCGGCTCGAAACGGTGCCGCCGAACCGGCCGGGTGTGGCAGGGCGCTCGGAAACCGCCCGGCGAGGGGGAACCTGCATCGGGGGATGGCGGCTACTCGTACGTTGGCCCCTTCTGCCGTCCCGTCGCGCAGTCGATCACTTCCACCCTTCGCGCGATGCTGAACAACTCGGCGCAGCTCGACTCCTGTTGGAATTGCTCTACCACCCGGTGATGCACGTACTGACGGTGTGCCACCTCGGCCAGTTTCCGGAAGACGTCCATGTCGAGCTGCTGCTGCGAGGCGAAGCAGTTAAGGGCGCGCATCTTGACGTCCAGGAGCTCCTGAGTGCCGACGAAGAACTCGTTGGGCTCGAATCCGACGCTGTAGGGCGACCGGAAGTAAGTGAGATTGCCAGCCTCCCGCAGGGCCAAGGACGTCGTCTCCTGTGCCGTGGTGCTGTGGTCGAGATGCTGGTCACGTGGGAAGTGCGTGTAGACGATATCGGGCCGGGTCTCGTGGAAGACGTCGACCAGATCCGCTTTTATGCGGCCCCGGTGCTCCGCGAAGCTGGTGTCGGGGATGGAAGAGAAGGTGTACTCATGCACGCCCAGCAAGGCACCGGCGGCCAGACATTCCTCGTGCCTCACCGGTGTGCCGTCCGGGCCCGGCGCGCCGGTGGTCAGGCAGTGCACCCGGACCCGAAAACCGTTGAGCGTGTACCAGAGCAGCCGCATGCCCATGGCGATCTCGGCGTCATCCGGATGGGCCACCACAACAAGGACGATCTTCATCGCTCTCCTTTCGGACGGATGGCCTTCATCGCGAAGCCGCTGTGCGGGACTCGGAGATCCAGGCCCGACAGGGGGACAGCCCTCCCTCGCTGTACGGCCGCTTCGACCGGGCCACAGCCGTGACGGCCATGGCCCGGACAAGAAGAGGGGAGGCGAGGGTCGGCCTGCGGGGTCTACTGGTATTCGTGCGCCATGCGGGTGAGGACGAGATGGCCGCGCTCGACGAGCACCGAGTTTCGTTTCGTGAGTCCGGTGTTCAGGTATGAGACGCCGAGTCTTGTGACCAGCAGGCGCAGTGCTCTTTCCTCTGTGTCCGACAGCATGCGGCCGTACCCTGCGAGGTAGGCCACTTTGAGGTCGGGGCGCGTCGCCCAGACCGCAGCGCACAGCCAGACGAACTCCTCGACGGCGATGCCGTTGCCGGACATCGCGAAGTCGATCAGTCCGTGGCCGTGGTCGCGGTCCCACAGCCAGTTGCGGGTCGAATAGTCACCGTGCTGGTACACGGCGGGGAGGCCGTCGGCCAGCTCGGGCAGTTCACGGGCTACGCACTGCACCAGGGCGCGCTGGGCGTCGTCGAGGTGTCCGGTGGTGTTCTCCAGGCAGGTGGCGACCTCGGTCGCGTGGTCCGCCATGGATGTGCGGATTCCCTCGCGGTCCTGCTCCGAGGCTGGGCCGGAGTGATCGTGCCAGCGCCTCAGCAGTCGGCCGGCGAGTTCGTGCACGTGCCGCTCCTCCTCCGGCTGGAGAGGCAGGTCTCGTACCACGCGGCCCGGCAGTGGCGAGGTCATGATCGCCTGAAGGTCGGGATCTGCGGCGAGGATGCGGGGAGTCTCGTGGGGGGCAAGGACCCGCGCCGCGTACGCATAGCCGCGGATCTCGCGCTCGTAGTCTCTCGTGCTCGGACTGATCTTGACGAACGCGACCTCGGCGCCCGCTGACACCCGCCAGACCCTGGAGTCTCCTCGGGGCCAGGACACATCGGTGACCTGGTCCACGCCAGATAGGTGATTGGCGGCCCATCGCAGCAGGTCAGGGGGAATGGGGGCATTCTGGGCCATGGGCGAGTCTTCTCCGAATCGCGTGGGGCAGCGATATCCCGCAGGGAGCTGGACGTGCTGCGTGGTGGCTGCGGCGACGTCTGGACTGTACTCACCGCTGGGGGTCGGCCGGTGGAACGGAAGGGTCAGAAGTGGTCGGGCAACCACGGTTCGCGGTCTGCGGTGGTAAGGAGGAGCTGGGCGATAGATCTCGGGTCTCCGCTTACCCCGGCCAGTGCGGCGGAGGTAGCACTGCGATAACCCCCGGCGTACCAGACGGCGAACTGGCCCCTGGTCAGGGTGAGCCGCCCTTCTCGGGTGGTGGGCGACAGCTCGCCCTTACCGCCGGCGACCCGCAGCATGAACGGCTCGGTGGCCGCGCCGTCCTCGGTGACGACTTCGATCGGGAGAGCGAGGTCCGCCTCGTCGGCCCAGCCCCGCAGTTGCACGGCCTGGCGCAGGTTCAGGACGCGCAGCATCCACGGGTGCCACGCGCAAGCGGCCAGAGAGCCGGAGCGGCGCAGTCGGTGCAGCAGCGTGGGAGCGGGCGGCAGCCCGGTCCGCTGGAAAACGACGCTGGAGATCCTGCTGCTGTGCCGGCCGAGGAACGCGAACATCGCCACGGCCTCATCTCCTGACGTGGCCCAGAAGTCGTGGACGACCAAGCGCCGCCCCTCAGCCGGATGATCTTCGAAAGCCACGGAGAGCATCCCGGTTGGTTGCTGTCCGGGACGGTTGAACTGGTAGCTGGTAAGGCCGGGGTGCTTCTCCCGCTGCCAGCGCTCCCACCAGCTCGGCCGCCTCCACGGCCCGTTCCAGCGCGAAGCCAGGTCCTCGTACGTCAGGCTGTGCTGCTCGGTGCTCCCGTGAGAGATCTCAAACCCGGACCCGTCAAAGCCGCGTCTGAGTTCGTCGGTGGGTACGGTCCAGGAGAACACCGGGGTGGGCGCCTCCCAGCCGAGGCGGCGGGCGTATCCGTTCGAGCTGGTCCACAGCGTGGAGAGGACGGCGCCCTGGTCGCGCAGCGGGCGCAGCCGTTCGGTGATCATTTGGACGGACAGGTGGGTTCCGCGTTCCTCGGGTGCGACACATCCGGCGCTGAGCAGGGCGGAAGGCACGGGCGCGCCGCCGAAAAACTGGTGTCCGAGAAGGCTGAGGCCGCCGGCAATGACCCTGTCACCCCGCAGTGCGACGCGGATGTCCGCGTAGGGGCGCAGACGCGTGATGTCGCCCACGGGGTGGCCGTAGCTGCGGGTGGATAGGTTGCTGTACTGCTGCCAGAGTTCGTCGTCAGCGTTCACGATCCGGATCGAATCGGGCACGTGACGTCACCCCTCTCAGTAGTTGGTTTCGTCGCGGGCGGCGTCGGCGTCGACCGGTACGAAGAAGCTGCGGGTGAAGATCACGACAGTGTCGCCGTGCTGGTTGTGGCCGGTGGTGCGGCAGGTGACGATTCCGGTGTCCGGCCGACTCTTCGAGAGGCGACGACCAGTGATCTCCGTCTCCGCGTAAAGGGTGTCGCCCACGAAGACCGGGTGGGTGAACCGGATCTCGTCGAATCCGAGGTTGGCGAGCGTGAGGCCGCTGGTGCTGCGCACGGTCATCCCGCCGACGATGTGAAGGGTGATGCTGCTGCACACCAGGGGGCGGCCCCACTCGGTCAGGCTGCTGTACCGGGCGTCGGTGTGGATCGGGGCGTCGTTGCCGCCGAGAGTGGTCATCAGGACGTTGTCGGTCTCGGTGACGGTACGGCCGGGCCGGTGCTCGATAACCATCCCTTCCGGCAGCTCGTGGTAGCCGAGACCCACGACTTCCCGGTAGCGGTCGTCCGCGATACGCCGGTACCCGCTCGGCATCGGGATGCCGGCCGTCACGCGGTCACCGCCAGCGGGGTCCGGGCCGCCGCACGGGACAGCAGGTCCTTCGCTGCCCGGACCATGGGCGGGCCGACCATCTGGTGTCCGACGCGGACGATGCGGCCACCAGACTGCTCCGCGGAGGCCACGATGGCGCGGGCGGTCGCGATTTCCTCTCCCGTCGGACTGAACACCTCGGTGAGGGTCGAGAGCTGCCGCGGGTGCACGCAGCTCTTGCCGGCGAAGCCAAGATCCTTGGCGCGCTTCGCCTCACACCGCAGCGCATCGCTGTCGTCCAGGTCGAAGAACGGGGAGTCGATCGCGGGGATGCCCGCGGCGGCGGCACTGGTGATGAGCCGGGACCGGGCATGCAGCATGGGCTCCCAGCCCCTCCCGCAGCCGGTGGCCGCCGCGTAGTCGGCCGTCCCGAACAGAACCCCGGCGATGCGCTCGGCACGCACGATCGACGGCAGATCTTCCACAGCGCGGGGGGTCTCGATCAGCGCATACAGGTGAGGCGTGTAGCCGGGCGAACTGATGGCACCGGCGACGATCTCGACATCGCGGGGGGATTCCACCATGGGGATCAGGATGATCTGCGGCTTGACCGGATAGTCGGCGACGGCGACGAGGTCGCGGATGCCTTCGCGGGTGGTGGGAGAACTGATCCGAATACCGAGGGTGCAGCCCTGCGGCGCCGCCGTGGTGAAGAAGGAGCGGGCGGCCTGGCGGGCGTCGGCCTTGGCCGGGGCCGGCACGGAGTCTTCCAGGTCCACCAGGGCGACGTCCGCGCCGCAGTCGCGGGCGGTCGGAAACCGGGTGAGGACGTGGCCGGGCGTGATGATCCACACCCCTGCGGGAGCAGGCGTCTGGATCATCGTCGCTCTCCCTGCACGGCCAGGGCGCGGGCCGCGTCCGGGATCATGTCTTCCTGCCCGGCGGTGACCCTGCGCTGGCCAAGCTCGACGAACACGTCCCAGGGGTGCACCCCCGCCTGCCGGGCGGCGGTCAGGACGGGCTTCTTGAACCCGGAGAACACACCGGCCAGCCCGGAGGCCAGGCTCGCGGAGTCGATCGTCGGCGGAGCCGGCATGAGCGTCCTCTCCGCAAGATCGGCGGCGTCCGCCATGAGCCGCAGGTCGATCCCGGTGGGATGGCCCAGGCGCTCCAGCACCGCCACAAGGACTTCCAGTTGGGTGTTGCCCGCCCCTGCCCCTAATCCGCGGGCGCACGCGTCGATCATGCGGGCCCCGGCCTCGACGGCGGCCACGGAGTTGGCCACGGCCATGCCCAGGTTGTTGTGCCCGTGGAAGGCGACCGGCACGTCCACCGCAGCGGTGACGGCGGCGACCCGTGCAGTGACATCCCTCGGGAGAAAATGTCCGGCGCTGTCGAAGAAGCAGACCGCCTGAGCCCCGTACCCGACCATCAGCGCGCACTGCTCGGCAAGCTCCTGCGCACTGGCCATGTGGGTCATCAGCAGCACCCCTTGGGCTTCGACGCCCAGTTCCCGGATGACGCCGAGGTGCCGCTCGGTGACGTTGGCCTCGGTGCAGTGCGCGCCGACACGCACCACGTCCACACCGTGACGTACGGCGCTACGGAGGTCGGTGGAACTCCCCCAGCCGGGCAGGATGAAGGTCGCCATCCTGCTGTGGGGCATCGCTTCACGGGCCGTGGCCAGCATCTCGTCGTCGCTGAGCTTGGCGTGGCCCACCTGGTGGGAAGAGGCGCCGACGCCGTTACCGTGGCCGATCTCCACCACGGGGACACCGGCGGCGTCGGCGGCAGCGGCGTAGGCGCGGATCTGGTCGCGGTCGAGCTGGTGGCGGACGGCGTGCTGGCCGTCGCGCAGCGTGGGGTCGTGCACGATCACAGCCTGCTGGCGCATCAGATGTACTCCTTCAGCTCGGTGTCCTGGGACAGGGCGTGCTGTTCGGACGCGTAGATCGCGGCGGCGCTGATCACTTCGAGGTTGCCCGCGTGTACCGGGATGCGGCTTCGGGTGGCCGTGACCTCTACGATCACGCGCATCGTGCCGTCGGTGACGGTGCAGGAGGTCACGCGGTAACCGGGGACGATGGCCTGCATGGCCGCCTCGGCGGAATCCACGAGTTCACGGACCGGTCCCTGCTCGGCGCCGTCGGCCACCACCGTCATCGCGACGCGGAACGGGGGCGGCGGTGCGGCGGCCGAGATGTTGAGCATGGTCTTGGCGCTGTCCGCCTGGGTGAACTGGTGGATCGCGCCCCTGGTCGTTTCGATGTACTCGTCCAGGTTGAGGCGGCTGGCCCTGCCGACGCTGACGCTGGCGGCCGTGGCCACCATCTCCACGTAGGCGGGCCGGTAGCGCCCGGCGATCGAGTGCAGGACCGGGATGGCTGCCTGGCCGCCGCAGGAGACGAGGCCGATGTGCCGGTGTGCGGCAGCCTGGTCGCCGTTCACGGTAGGCACGATCAGCGTGCCGGAGCTGCTGGGGGTCAGGTCGATGAGCGTCGCCCCGCTGTCGGCGAGCTTGACCCAGTGGGCGGGGTGGTCGAACGCATTGGTGGCGTCGAAGACGATCTCGAATCTCTGGTCCGAGTCCAGCAGGGCGTCGACGCCGCCCGCTGTGGTGGTACAGCCCAGTTCCGCGGCCTGGATCAGCCCTCGACTGGTGTTGGCGCGGCCGACGACGAGGCCGCAGTCCAGGTACGGGGAATTGCGTATGCGCTCGATCAGGTCGAGCCCCAGGGGTCCGGTCCCGAGGACCGCCGCGTTCAGCACGATCGGTGGCATGGGCTGCTTCCGTTCCTGAGCAGCGGGTCAGACGACCCGGAGGTGGATGGAGGGGAGCCGGGTGGACGTCGCGCGGAAGTCCGTGCCGGCGGTGAGCGGGACGCTTGCGTGGACCGAGCCGGCCAGGATGATGTCTCCGGCGTGCAGAGTCGTGCCCAGGGAGGGCAAGCGGTGCGTCAGCCAGGCCAGGGCCTTGAACGGATCGCCGAGAATGTCGCGCCCTTCCCCGGTACCGGCCACCTCGCCGTTGGCCGTTGCTGTGACCCGCTCGGTGCCGAGTTCCCAGGACACGTCGAAGGGGACGGGCTCCCCGACAATGACGCCGGCGCAGGCGGCGTTGTCGGCGATGCAGTCGACCAACGTGATGTTCCAGTCGGTGAAGCAGGTGTCCAGGATTTCGAAGGCAAGGAACACCTCGGCCACGGCGCTGCGGCACGTATCCAGATCAGATGGTGCTGACAGGTCGCGTCCGAGCCGGAAGGCGATCTCGGTTTCGATCCTGGGGTTCATGAACTCGGCGGCACGCAGGCAGCTACCACTCGACCCGACCATGCCGTCGAAGATGAATCCGGAATCGGGCTCGCAAATGCCGATCTGCTCTTGCATGGCAGACGACGTCAAGCCGATCTTGTGACCGGTGACCTCGGCGCCCGCCGACACCCGCCGCTCCACGTTGATCTGCTGGATTCGGTACGCGTCTTCGAGAGTCAGATTCAGATACGGAAAGCGCCCGGACAACCGCGGTACGGGAACACGGGAGCGGGCAGCGGCAGCCAGTTCCTCGGCCAGGACGAGAAGACTGCCCGGTACCTGGTCTTCCTGATAAGTCGTCATGGTTCCTCCCTTGCAGACCGGTGGAGTTATGGCCCAGGACGTTCGGTAGGCCCTGGGTACGAGGGAACCTCGCTGGTGGTGGGGTTGGGGAGAGGGCCTGCTGTGAGCTGCAAATGGGTTTGCATCTGGTGCAAAAGCCCTGCGGTGATGGGCGTCCAGCGCCTACGGTGGACGGGGCGCGGCTTCGGTCGGTGACGGGAGCGGGGTATGGGTGAGGTCAGGGCAACGCCGGGAAGCCGGGCGGAGGACGCTCATCTGGGGGAGGTCATCCGGACTGAACGCGGGAAGCAAAGGATGACGATCGCTCAGCTTGCCGCGAAAATGGGCTACTCGATCGCACAGGTATCGCGGTACGAGACCGGGAGGTCGTCGCTCGCGGACGTCGCCACACGCAGGCTGTTCATCGACGCGCTCGGGCTGCCGCCGCAGGCGCTCGGTCTGGCGCCGGACGTTCCGGTCGATGACCACGGCCGGGCCCCTGACGTGTTCGCCGAGTACCCACGCCTGCCTGCCTCTATGGTGAGAAACCTTGGCAGCGAGGATGGTGAGGATGCGGTGCGGCGTAGAAAGTTGCTGGCGAACCTGGCGGTCACCGCAGCCGCAGCCGCCGGCACCCCGCTCATGTTGGGAAGCACGGGCAATAGGGACACGCTGATCGGTGACGTGCTCGTCGGCCGGCTGCGAGACGCGATGCTCGGGCTCGGCGGCGAGGTGCTGCCCGAACCGGTGCAACTGTCCGTCGAACTGGGCCGCGCCGTTGCGGACTTCCATGCTTGCCGGTACGACAGTCTCTCGTCGCGGCTGCCGCTGGTGATCCGCTCCGGGCACGCGCACAGCGTCAGCGGGAATGGCCAGCATTTGGTGCTGGCCAAGGCGTACGTGCTGGCAACCCGGCTGCTGGTCAAGTTCGACGAACAGCAGCTCGGATGGATGGCTGCCGACCGCGCACGACAGTTGGCCGAGGCGGACGGCAACACTCTCGCCATCGCCGAGTCCGCCCGGCAGATCGCAGTGCTGGCGCGGAGAGCCGGATGGCACCACGAAGCGATGTCGATCGCGCTGACCGCTGCCGGTACGCCTGGCTTGCGCGAGGCGGGACATGACGGGACGGCGCAGCGGGGGCTGCTGATCCAGTCCGCCGCCTACAGCGCCGCGCGTGACGGCGACGCGGACGCCATGCGGGAGATGACCGCCGAAGCTGCCGCCATCGCACGGGAGCTGGGCAGTACGACCCGCTTGCGGGACCACGGCGGCGGGTTCAGCGCGGCGATGGTGCAACTGCATCTGATCTCGGCGGAGAACTCGACCGGCGACCCAGGCGCGGCACTGACGGCGGCCCGCGCCATGACCCCGCAGAGCCTGCCCACCGTCGAGCGGCGCGCTCGTTACTTCACCGACGTGGCTGCGGCGCTTGGGCGGTGGGGGCGCCGGGACGAGTGCGTGCGCGCGTTGCTGGCGGCGGAGCAGCACGCCCCGGAAGAGACTCATTCCCGGCCGGCGGTGAAGACCATGGTCTCCGGGCTGCTGGTGTCCGGTCGGACCACCAGCGAACTGAGGGGCCTGGCCGCACGTTGCGGCGTGCTGGTGTAACCGCAGGGAGGGCCTGTCCGGTGGGGTGGACCGGCAGCCCGCGAGTGCTGGGCTCGGGGGCGTGGCCTGTCCGTTCATGGCCCAGCATCCTCACAAGACCTACGGCCACATCAGCTGCGGTACTACCCGGGTCCCGAGCCGGTACGCGCGCAGCGCCTGCTCGGGCGATGAGGTGCGCGTCCGTCGGTGGCCTTCGACGCTGATCACCTCGGAGTGGTCCTCGAACGCCATGCCCCAGGCGGCGACGCGGCCGTCGATCCGGTCGCCGTACTCCTGAACGACAGCGAACAGCCGGGGTGCGTTGTCGGCGACGATGTCCGCGAGGAGGGCGGTGAACTCTTCGCGTCCGCAGAGGGGTTGCATTCCGTAGGGGTCCGGGACGAGCAGGTCGAGGGCGGGGGGCGGTGGGTGGTGTTTGCCATTGCTGCCTCCTTGTCTTTGGAGTGGGCCGCGACGTTGGGCTTACGAGTAGCGTGCCCGGGGAAGCAACAAACTGAT
Organism: Streptomyces sp. NBC_01716; assembly: GCF_036248275.1. Taxonomy (NCBI): domain Bacteria; kingdom Bacillati; phylum Actinomycetota; class Actinomycetes; order Kitasatosporales; family Streptomycetaceae; genus Streptomyces; species Streptomyces sp. NBC_01716. The sequence goes on from NZ_CP109181.1 coordinate 6,849,880, forward strand.
CGCCACGCGGCTGCCGGGCGCCCAACTCGCTCTGGAGACCGCGTCGGGACGGATGGTCGACAACCAGTACAGCCAAGACGTGCTCAAGAGCATGGCCGCGCCTATGCGCTGGCGCTCGCCTGATCGAGCACTGGCAGTTCGGCCTGGAACTGAAACAGTCCCGCACCATGACAGACCTGCCCGGCTCCGTGCGGGACCAACTCTCCACCGGGCAGCGGCTGATGCTGCGGACCGCAGGGGTGGTGAAGCGGCGCGACCTCCAGGCTTACCACTTCAGCCCGTTCCGGTTTGCGGACTGACCGCCGCCCCGCCCCCCTCCGCGTCTGTGGCCGCCGGGCGCCCGAGGCCGGGAATCCGCCGGTCTTGTGTACGGGCGTACGCAACTCATGCGTACACTCGTACACATGGGACTTGGATACGGATTGCTCGCCGTCGCCATCGCGGCGGAGGTGGCAGGCACGACGGCCATGAAATACAGCGAGGGCTTCACCAGGCTCTGGCCCTCGCTGGGGGCCGTGATCGGTTACGTGCTGGCGTTCGCCATGCTCGCCCAGACCCTCAAGACGCTCTCCGTCGGCACCGCGTACGCGATCTGGGCCGGCGTCGGGACCGCCGCCGTCGCCGCCATCGGCATGATCTTCCTGAGCGAGGCGGCCACTCCGGCCAAGCTCGCGGGCATCGTGCTCGTCATCGCCGGTGTCGTCCTCCTCAACCTGGGCGGGGCCCACTGATGGCCCGGCGTTACGACCCCGGGCGGCGCCAGCGCATCATCGACGCGGCGATCCGGGTGGCCGGGCGAGCCGGGATCGCGGGGCTGAGCCACCGCACCGTCGCCGCCGAGGCCGATGTGCCGCTCGGCTCCACGACGTACCACTTCGCCTCCCTGGACGAGCTGTTGGTCGCCGCGCTGCGACAGGCCAACGAGGGCTTCGCCGCCGTCCTCAGGGAGAGCGGCGCCCTCGCCGACCCGGGGTGCGACATCGCGGACGAGCTGGCCCGGGTCACCGGGCAGTGGCTCGCGGCGGACCGCACCGGCGTGGAGCTGGAGTACGAGCTCTATCTCGCCGCCCTGCGCCGCCCCGCGCTGCGGCCGGTGGCCGCCGAGTGGTGCGACGCGATCACACAGAGCCTGGCCGACCGGGTCGACCCCGTCACGGCCCGCGCGCTGGTCGCCATGCTCGACGGGATCTGCCTTCAAGTACTGCTCACCGGACGGGAGTACGACGCCGGCTACACCCGCGAGATGCTGGACCGGATCCTCGCCGGGGCGTCGGCGGCCGGTGACATGGCCTCCGCGGAGCACGGCGCGCTCCCGTAGATTGACCGGATGAGCATTCCGCCCGCCAAGTCCGCGCCGGAGCGCGCGCCGGATCCCGGCACAGAGCCCGCGGCTGTCATAGGCCCCGAGATCACCTACGCCGAGTGCCGCCAGTGCGGCACGCTCATCGCCGGGCTCGACGGCCGCTACAGCTGCGGGGTCTGCGGCTGGGTGAACCACCACTCCGAGGGACACCGCCTGCTCCCGCGCCCCGAGGACGACAAGGGCCGCGCCGCGGGCGACAGGGACGACAACCGCCTCGGCTGAACGTTGAATGTCCTGGGCAGAGCCGGCGCGGGCCCGGCGCCGCCACCGTGGCGCACCGTGTGCCCGTACGCCGAGACCGGTTGGCCTCGGCGTACGGGCGCCCGTTAGGTTTCGCTCATGACCGACACGACTGCTACTCGCACCACCGGCGCCGTCGCCGCCGGGCTCGCCACTCTTACCGAGGACGGGACCGTCCTCGACACCTGGTACCCCGCCCCCGTGCTCAGCGACGACCCGGGCCCCGCCGGGACCGAGCGGCTGGACGCCGGCCGTGCGGCCGAACTGCTCGGCGACGCCGCCCGTAAGGCCGTCGGACCCGACACGCGCCGCGGGGTCGAGGTCGTCGCCGTCCGTACGGTCATCGCCTCGCTCGACGACAAGCCCCTCGACGCGCACGACGTGTACCTCCGTCTGCACCTGCTCAGCCACCGCCTGGTCGAGCCGCACGGCCAGAGCCTCGACGGCATCTTCGGTCTGCTCGCCAACGTCGCCTGGACCTCGCTCGGCCCGGTCGCCGTCGACGCGCTGGAGACGGTGCGGCTGAACGCCCGCGCGGAGGGCCTGCACCTCCAGGTCACCTCGGTCGACAAGTTCCCGCGTATGACGGACTACGTCGCCCCCAAGGGCGTACGTATCGGCGACGCCGACCGCGTCCGCCTCGGCGCGCACCTCGCCGAGGGCACCACCGTGATGCACGAGGGCTTCGTCAACTTCAACGCGGGCACTCTCGGCGTCTCCATGGTCGAGGGCCGGATCTCGGCCGGCGTCGTCGTCGGCGACGGCTCGGACATCGGCGGCGGTGCCTCCACCATGGGCACCCTCTCCGGCGGTGGCTCGGAGCGCATCGTGATCGGCGAGCGCTGTCTCATCGGCGCCGAGGCGGGTGTCGGCATCCCGCTCGGCGACGAGTGCGTGGTCGAGGCGGGTCTCTACATCACCGCCGGTACGCGCGTGACGCTGCCCGACGGTGAGATCGTCAAGGCCCGTGGGCTGTCCGGCGCGTCGAACATCCTCTTCCGTCGCAACTCGATCACCGGGAAGGTCGAGGCCCGCCCGAACAACGCGGTCTGGGGCGGCCTGAACGACGTTCTGCACAGCAACAACTGACGCGCGCCGGGCGCGTACGACAGCCGCGTACGCGCCCGCGTGCGGCATACACCACGGGGGACGGGGATCCGATGACGAGGCGATACCGCGCGGCCGGGATGCTGGCCGGGGCGTTCGTCCTGCTGCTGACGACGGCGGGCTGTTCGGAAGTGATCAACGAGATCGAGGCGGAGAAGGGCGGCGGCACCGCGCCGTCCAGACCGGGGCCGCCCCCGTCCTCGTCCGCCGGCCCGCGGCCCTCCGTCGAGCCCTACCCGCCGCTCGCCGAGTCCGCCCCGGCGTCGCCGTCCGCCGGGGCGAGCACGCCCGGTTGCCCGCCGTCGGGCCTCGACGTCGTGATCGGCGGCGAGGACGCCGCCATGGGCCACCGCGTGGTCACCGTCCAGCTCTGGAACTGCGGCGACAAGCCCTACCGCGTCAAGGGCTACCCCGGCGTCGAACTCCTCGACGAGGCCCGTGAGCCCGTCGACGTCAAGGTCACCCATGAGAGTGATTACACCTACACCGGCAGGCGCGACGACCGCCCCCGGCAGCTGACCCTGGCGCCGGACGGCACCGCGAGCGCGGTGCTGCACTGGAACAACCGCGTCACCTCCATCGACGGCGCCCCCACTCCGGGCGCCCATATCCTCGTCACCCCCGCCGCCGGCGAGAAGCCCGTCTCCCTGCCGCTCCCCGTCGATCTCGGTACGGACGGCACCCTGGACGTGACCTCGTGGGCGGCGGACGAACCTGTCAGTGGTCGGTGATCCAATGGGACGTATGGACACCGAACGTGCCGACCCCTCCGACCTCGACGTGCTGCGCGCGGCCTTCCCGCCCGAGCTCCGCAGACCCCCGCTGGGCTGGAACGTCGTCCAGGACTTCGAGCGGGAGCAGGGCATCGTGCTCCCGGAGCCGTACCGCACGCTCGTCGCCGAGATATGCGACGGCAGCGGTGAGGGTCCCGCCGACGTCGACGGGCTGATACCGCTGAAGTCCCTTCCCGCGGACTGGGGTTCGGGCGGGGCGCAGCGCGCGCCCGCGAAGGCTTTCCCGCTCACCGAGGCATGGGTGTGGGAGGACGACCCCCGGCCGTACGAGGAGATAGAGCCGCTGATCGACGAGGTCAGCAACGACGGCAGCATCGTGCTGGGCACGGACGGCTGCGGGCTGTACTGGCACCTCGTCGTCACCGGCGCGCAGCGCGGCCGAATATGGGCCGTCAGCGACGTGGGCGCCGCGCCTTTCGGCAAGGAGCCCGGCTTCGCCGAGTGGGTGGCGCACTGGGCGGAATCCTTCTGATCTCAGGACCGGTTCACAGGTGAGCCGTGTGACCGTCGCGGCCGTGCCGGAGATCGAGAGGGCGGGGCCCGGTTCGTACGAGCTGTACCGCAGTGAGCGGGCGGCCGAGGGCGACACACGCGCGCCGCGCACCTGGGGCCGGCCGCGATCAGCCTCAGCCCCGCCCCGGACAGGGTTTAGCTCCCGGGAAAGCGGTGGTCCGGCCGTATGTGGGGTACGGCCGGACCACCGCCGGTCAGGGGGCGGTGTGCCCGGTCAGAGGGGTCAGGGGCGTCAGGGCGTCAGGGGCGGAAGCGCAGCACCTGCGGGTCGTGGTCGCTGTTCTGGTCGGCGAACTCGGCGTTGATGTGGACGCTGTCGTAGTCGAAGTCGTCGATCGACGGGCTCGTCAGGATCTGGTCGAGAACCTGGCTGTTGCCCTGGTAGACGTACGAGTAACGCTCGGGCGCCGGCAGGGACTTGACCGCCGGGTACAGCGCGCGGTCGGCGGCGAGCGCCTTCGTCGTGGCGGAGAACTCGAAGTCGTTGATGTCACCGACGACCAGGATCCTGGCGCCACGCTGGATCTTCTGGAGGTCCTTCACGAACGCGTTGACGGCCTTGGCCTGGAGGTGCCGCTGCGGCTCGGAGATCCGGTTCGGCGGCTGGTGGTGCGAGACCAGGCTCTCGTCGCCGCCCTTGGAGCCGAAGTGGTTGGCGATCACGATGACCGGCTCGCCCCGGAAGGTGAACTCACCGGCCAGCGGCTTGCGGCTGTTCTCCCAGGCGGCGTTGGTGGGGTCGATCCGGCCGGGGGAGAGGCTCAGGGCGGCCTTGCCGCCCGTGCGTACGGCCTCGGTCGCCGTCGTGGCGTCGCCGCCCGCGCGGTCGGTGAAGGAGACCCGCTCGGGGTTGAAGAGGAAGACCTGACGGATGTTGCCGCCGGGCTCGCCGCCGTCGGTCTTGTTCTCGGGGTCCACGGTCCGCGCCTCGTACGCGGGACCGCCGGCGGCCACGATCGCCGCCGTGAACTTGGCGATCGTCCGGTCCGCGGAGACGGTGCCGTCGTCCGTGGCGCCGTTGTCGTCCTGGATCTCCTCCAGGGCCAGGATGTCCGGCGACGAGAGGTTGCCGACGACGGCGGCGGCCAGCGCGTCGAACTTCTCCTGCGGGTCGGACGGGTCGAGGTTCTCGACGTTGTACGTCGCCACGGCCAGCTCGTCGCGGCGCTGCGCGCGAGTCGTCTCGGGCTTCGCGCCGTTGCCGGTGACCTTCCCGAGCGTGCGGGCGGTCAGCGTGTAGCCGCCGAACTGGTTGAAGTCCAGGGGGCCTTCGGTGTCGCCCGACAGCACGTCGCCGACATCGGCCTTCGGGAACGGCTGCTCGGCGACCGGGGCCAGCTGCTGGATCTGGAGGCGGCCGGTGTTCTGGTCCTCGTACGAGCCGTAGAGCGTGCCGCCCCGGCGGGTCTCGTTCTCGCTCGGCTTGACCGTCACCCACAGCTCCGAGTACGGGTCGGTGGCGCCGACCACGCGCGAGGTGCCGACGCGGACGTTCATGCCCTCCAGCGACTCGTAGTAGTCCAGCGCGTAGCTGCGGGGCTTCAGCTGAAGGCCGTTGATGCTGTTGCCCGTCGCGGCGGTGCCCTTCGGCGTGTACGCGGCCGGGACGGTCTTGGCCGAGACGGTCACCGGCGCGGGCAGCTTGTTGCCGGAGGAGACGACCGTGATCTTCGGCGACGAGAGCTGGGTGAGGGACTGGTTCCCGGAGGCGGTGCCGCCGGGGATGTACTCGGTGACCGTGCCGGACACCTTGACCGAGTCGCCCACGGCGACCGTCGGGGCCGAGCTGGTGAAGACGAAGATGCCCTCGCTGGTCGCGCGGTCCTTGTCCGGGTTCGGGTCCTGGAACCAGAAGCCGCGGGAGGAGCCGTAGGCCCGTACGCCGGTGACGATGCCGGGTACGTCCGCCACCGGGGTACCCACGAGCGGCGATATCCGGCCACTGCCCTGGATGCCGTGGATCCTGATCTCGGCGGCCGAGGCCGAGGAGGATCCGGCGAGCAGACCGGCGGCCAGGGCGGCGGCGACGAGGGCCGAGACGGCGGCGGTTCTCGGTACGGATGAAGGCATTACGGGACTCCGGAAGTGAGGAAGTAAGGAGTGTGGGAGGCGGAGTTGGAGACAAAGTTCTACGCGCGTCACACTCTTGGGTGCGCCCATATGTTGTCAAGGGTGTGCGGGTGTACGCGCGTTGTCGGCCAAGTGAACCGGGTGGGATGGGGTGAAATACGTCTACGCTTGGGCGCCCTGGATCCCGTAAGGCGCAAGGAGAATCACCAGATGTCCGGAGACCGCCCCACTCTGCCGCCGGTGCGGCTGCCCTCGGACGCGGAGCTGGCGCGGGACGCGCTCGCGGTACCGCTGCTCGCCAGGGCGGTCCGCCTCGCCCGCTGGGCCGGGCCGGAGACACGCGTGGGGGCGGGCGGTGAACTCGTCGAGGAGCAACTGCCCGCGGCGGCCGAGGCGCTGGGGCTGATCGGGACCGAGAGCCCCGAACCGACCGAGAGCGACGAGGCGCTGGCGGCGGGGGCACGGGCGGAGGCGGAGGCCGACGCGAGCGAGGCGTGGCGGGTGGCCGTCGACACCGGTCTTGTCGAGGTGGAGGACCCCGGCCAGGACGAGGAGGCGGGCGGGGGTTCCGACGCGGACGGCACCGTGAGCGCCGGGGCCGCGCTCCAACTGATCGCGTCCGGCGGCCCGCAGGACATCCTCTCGCTCTGGCTGGACGCCCTGGACGTCGTCTTCGCCGACGCGACGGCGCCCGTCCTGGAGGACCTGGCCGGCGCCATCGGCGACGACGGCGAGATCGACCTCGACGCGCTGGACTGGGACCCGGAGATGGAGGCCGAGTTCCTGGAGGGAGTCCTCGGCAACCTCTATCTGCTCACCGTCGGCGAGGGCGGGACCGAGCCCGTCCCCGTACCGCTGCCGGTCCTCGCCGCGTCGATGATCGTGCCCGACGACATGGGCGAGCCCACCGACGACGTCCTTGAACAGGTGTCCGAGGCGATGATGCGGCTGGACGACCAGTTCGCGCTGCTTGAGCCGATCGGGCTCGTCACGTATGTGCCCGTGGACGAGGCTCTGATGGTCGAGGACGCCGAAGGCGGCTCCGACGCGGTGCCGTACGGCGACGACGAGGACGTGTCGCGGTACGGCGTGGTCACGCTGACCCCGCTCGGGCTCCACGGGATCAGGTCCCGGATGCGGGACGCGGGCGTGGACGCGCCCGCCGTCGGCGATCTGGCCGACAAGGGCGCCGACGCGCTGCTCGACGGCGTCGCGCACTTCCCGGAAGCGGCTGCCCGCGCCGAGACGGAACAGTGGCTGGCCCGCCGCGAATCCGCCGAAGCGGCGCGCGAACTCCTGCGCGCCGCCAAGGGATCCGACCCCGGCGCCCCGCTGCGCCGGCTGCACTGCCAGCAGGCACTCGCGCTCGTCGGCGCCGAGGCGGAGCCCGCGGTGCGCGAGGTCCTGGACGACGGGGAGCTGGGCGGGCTCGCCCGCGTCTGGCTGGCGGAACTGGGCGCCGCCGACGTGCCGCCGCCGTCCGAGTCGATGATCTTCTGGCTGGCCATCGACACCATCGCCGCCCAACTCGACGCCGAGGGTGAGCCGGTGGAGCTCCAGGAACTGGTGGAGGGCCTGGTCGGCCGGCACAGCGGCTTCTTCGACGCGGTGTGGCGGGTGGACCACCCGGCGACGGCGGACGTGCTGGAGGCGATGGGCCGGCTGCACCAGGACCGCAAGGCGGCGAAGGACGCCCGCAAGGCGGCGTTCAAGGCACGCTCGCGCAAGGGGAGCTGACGGCCGGGCGGGGACCCTCCGCACGGCGGCGGCGGGCCTTACCCCGTTCCCTCAAGTCCGCAGGTACGACGCGCCGTTGAGGTCCAGGACGGTGCCTGACGACCACTCCGCCTCCGGGGAGGCCAGCCACAGGACGGCCGCCGCGATCTCGTCTGCGCTCGCCACCCGGCCGAACGGGCTCTGCGCCCGGATCGCCTCGCCCTCCGCCCCCGTCAGCCGGTCGGCCACCCGTTCGGTGTCGAAGAAGCCCGGCGCGACGGAGGCGACGCCGATGCCGTACGGCGCGAGCGAGACCGCGAGCGACTGGCCCAGCGCGTGCACCGCCGCCTTCGTGGCGCCGTACGCGGGATGGTCGGGCTCGCCCCGGAAAGCGCCGCGTGAACCGATGTTGACGATCCGGCCGCCCGTGCCGCGGTCGATCATGGACCGCGCGGCGCGATGGCTGAGCAGCGCCGTACCGAGCAGGTTCACCGACAGATGGCGCTGCCAGCTCGCCGCCCAGTCCTCGTACGAGGTCGTGGGGAGCGGATGACGCTCGTTCACCGCCGCGTTGTTCACGAGCACGTCGATGCCGCCCAGTGCCTCGTGCGCCGCGTCGGCGATCCGCGCCGCGCCCTCGGGGTCCGACAGGTCGCCGCCCAGCAGCGTGTGGCCCGTGCCGTCGAGGGAGTCCAGGGTGTGGCGCGCGTCCTCCTCACGGGTGCCGTAATGGACGGCGACGCGGTCTCCGTTGGCGGCGAAGGCGCGGGAGACGGCGCGGCCGAGCCCTCGTGAGGCACCGGTGACCAGGACCCGGCGGCCGGTCTGCGGGAAGTTCATGAAGCGGCCCTTCGGAGACGGGACTTGGGAGGCTTGTCGCGGGACGGCTCGCCCGGCGTCAGGCCTAGGGCGTGTTTTAGAAGTAGCGTCGTCCGCCCATCGGGCGGGGCCCACGGCGTCTGGTGCGTGCGATCGCAAGGCGGAGGATCAGCCCCGTAGATGGACCGGACGTACTTGGATGACTCCGACAACGCGGCGAGCGCGCGTGCCAGGCGTCGTGGGCCAGACGGGACTTCTCAAACACGCCCTAGGGCCTGATCCAAACGACAGACCCTAGACGCCGTTGTACGCCCGTACCGCCGACGTGCCGATCCGGCCGTACCAGCCCGACGCGTCGGCCGCGAGCCCGTCGATGATGTCAGGCAGCGACCACGCGCGCAGCGGTGCCCCGTCGGCGAGGCGCAGCGCGGTGCAGGTGTCGCCCGACGCCGCGTAGACCGTCTTGCCCGCGACCACGGGCGGTACTTTCGCGATCCCGGTCAGCCGTCGTGTCCAACGGGGCTGGCCGGACATGAAATCGACGGCCTCCAGGGTGTCCGCCTTCGACCAGTGCAGCACCAGACCGCCCGCCGAGACCGGATCGCGCAGTCCGCCCGTCCGCCGTGGCCAGCTCGTCTCGACGCCGAGCGTGGGGCGCGACCGCAGCCAGCGCGGCTTCCCGTCGGCCGGATCGAAGCCGTGCAGTTCGCCCGCCGTGGCCAGCAGACCGGTGGAGCCCGCCGCGCCGATGGCCGTGGCACCCGGGGTCACGGCGTAGGTGCGTGCGGCGACGGCGACGCGCTCTCCGCCACGGGCGCGGATGATGTGCAGCCTGCCCTCCGTGGTGAGTACGGCGAAGTTCCCCGCGTCCGGCAGCGCGGTGGCGGCGAGGGACTGGCCGGAGTCGGCCTTCAACCCCTCGTACGTCCAGATCGTCCGGGCCGACGCGGCGTCGACACCATCCACCCGCCACCCCAGGGTGGTGGCCAGCAGCAGGGTGCGGCCCAGTACCGCCGGTGGCTGCGTGCGGCCGAGTTCGCGCTCCCAGCGCATCGCCCCGGTGCCCAGATCGACGGCCATCAGCTCCTTCTCGTCCTCCTGGTCCTCGTACGACGAGATCGCCGCACCGTCGGCGACGGTGACCCAGACGGGTGGCAGCCTCTGAATCGGGTCGGCCTCGGCGCGCTTCTTTCCGGAGCCGAGGGCAACGACGGGCAGCCCGACGTCGGGCGCGACCAGAACCCCGTCCGCCACGCCCCACACACTCGGCGCGCTCGCCGTGGCTTCCAGTTCCCAGCGGCCGGCACCGTCCGATGCCGCGCAGGCGCGGACGTAACCGTTGGTACCGCTCAGTCGCCCGTGCAGCAGCAGGGTGCCGCCGGAGAGCAGCAGGGCGTCGATGCCGTCCGGCTCGGCGGTGAGACTCCAGCGGAGCGCGCCCGGGGTCGCCGAGCCCTTCCTGAGGGTGAGTTGGGCGACGCCACCGGTGGTGAGGTCGCCGGAGGGGGAGTTTCCCCAGCCGCGTACGACGGAGACGCCGAGCAGCCCGGTGAGGGAGGTGGCGCCGGCCACCAGCACTCCCCGGCGGGCCAGTTGACGCCGCTCGATGCGCTTCGCGCGCCGGAAGGCGAGGTCGGGACCGGGGGCGCGCCCGCGGTCGGGACGAGGCGCCGGGGGACGGGGGTTCGTGACCTGCTTCGTGGGAACCACCGCCGTCCGCTCGCGCGGCGGGGCCTCGTCGTCCTTTGCCGTGTCGTCACCCTGTACGAGACTCCGCAGCGGCTCCTCGCGCCACCACAGCGGCGCCTGCGGATCGGCTGTCCGCTCCAGCACCTCGCCGACCGAAGGCCGGTGCGCCGGGCCCTTGTTGAGACAGTCGGCGACCAGCCCCCGCAGCTCCGGAGGCACCTCGTCCAGGTCGGGCTCCTCGTGCACGGCCCGGTAGAGCAGGATCGCCACCGTTCCGTCCCCGAAGGGATTGCGGCCGGTGGCGGCGAAGGCGAGGACCGCGCCCAGTGCGAAGACGTCGGCCGACGCCGTCACCGGGGAGTCGCCCGTGATCTGCTCGGGCGCGATGAATCCGGGTGTCCCGATGATGTCCCCGGCCTCGGTCATCCCGTGGTCCCCGAGCGCACGCGCGATCCCGAAGTCGATGACGCGCGGCCCCTCGGCGGTGACCAGGACGTTGGACGGCTTCAGGTCGCGGTGCACGAGTCCCGCGCCGTGAATGCTCGTCAGCGCCTCGGCGAGCGCCGCGCCCAGCGACCGTACGACCGTCACGCCCAGCGGCCCGGCGGCGGCCACCGCCCGCCGCAGCGTGACGCCCGGCAGGTAGGCGGTGGCCAGCCACGGCACTTCGGACGTGGGATCGGCGTCGAGCACCGCCGCAGTGTGCGCACCCGTCACGGCGCGGGCGGCGGCGGCCTCGCGCCGGAACCGCTCGCGGAAGTGCGGTTCGGCCGCGAGGTGCGCGTGCACGGTCTTCACCGCGACCAGCCGGCCACCGGTCGTACGGCCCAGATAGACCCGGCCCATGCCACCGGCGCCGAGCCGGCCGAGCAGCCGTACGGAGCCGAGGGTGGTGGGGTCGCCGGGCAGGAGGGGATCGGTCATGTCAACTCCGGTACGGCGAAGGTGGACAGGGTGCCCGACGCCGACACGACATGTACGAGCCCGGCCTCCGCACCGGCCTCCGCACCGGCACCGCCCTCACCCGCACCTTTGTCACTCCCGGCGCCCTGCCGGACGATCACCGTACGCACCTCGCCCGTCTCGGCCGCCCAGACGAGCGCGCCCGTCGCCGCGTTCCGCGCGTGCACCCCCCACCCGGGGACCTCGCCGATCGCCTCGTCGCCCCCGGGCGCCGTCCCCAGTCCGTAGACGAGCCCGCCGGCCACCGTCAGCGAACCGTCCTCCGGCCGACCGACGTCCGTCGAACTCCAGCGCGTACGGCCGGTTCCCGCGTCGAGTGCCTTCACGGTGCGGTGATCGGCGGTGTGCACGAGCCCGGCGGCGGCCGTGGGGGTGATGGTGGCGTCGGTGTCCTCCTCGGCCTGGTCGAGGGACCACAGCGTGCGCCGGGTCGCGAGGTCGACGGCCTTCAACTGCCCGGCCCGCGCGTAGTAGTGGACGCCGCGGGCGCCGAGATATGACTCCGGATAGCGCGCGCCGCCCGGTATCTGACGGTCGAGTGTGCCGTCGGCGGCGCGCAGCACCGTCAGCGGTTCGTCCGTCTCCTTCTCGTCGGCGGTGAAAGGGCTCGCGGCCGCCACACCGATCCGGCCGTCCCTCTCGTAGAGCCCCGCCACCTCCGCCGGAGCGCCCTCGTGGAACCAGAGGGGTGCTCCGGTGCCGGGGTCGTAACCGTAGGCGCGCCAGGGGCGCTTCTGGGCGGTGCGCCGCTCCCACAGTGTCGTGTACGGGCTGTAGGTGACGACACAGAGGATGTCCGCGGAGACCGAGAGCGCGGAGAGTTCGCCGTCGACCGAGACGACCGGGTCGGACGTGGCGGAACCGCTGGGATTCGGCGGGCGATGAGGGTTGCGCACCATGGGGTTGGCGGACCACTTCACGGCGCCGGTCGCCGCGTTCAGGGCGGTGATCTCGGCCATGAAGATGCCCGAGGAGCGCGCCAGGTGGACGACTCCGTCGCCGGGTACGACGTCGGCGATGTACTCGGCCGGGTAGCTCCAGGCGACGGCACCGGTTCGCGGGTCGACGCGGGTCAGCGCGGAGTCGGAGACCAGATAGAGGGCTTCGCCGTGCCGCAGCGGGGTGGCGTCGCCGATGTCGCGGGTCCACAGGGCGCGGCCGAGTGTGTACGGGCCCGGTGAACCGGAGGGGCCGGACTGCGCCCCGTCGCCGTTCCCTTCGTCGTCGCCGGTGAGTTCGGTGAGCCAGGCGACCGCGCCGATCGCCGCGCCGCCCGCGATGGCCGCTCCGCCCCAGCGCAGAAACCGCCTTCGTGACGCGCCCCGGCCCCCGCTCACGACCGTGTCGGCGCCCGCGCCCGGCGCGAGCGTCGCCCCGGAGGCCGGGCCGTGGACGGTCGCGGCCGGTGCCGGGGGTGCGTCCGCGGGAGCGTCCTGCGGCTCATCCTGTGGCCCATCCCGCGGTTCGTCCCCCGTCTCGGCCGCCGCTTCAACTTCCCCTTCCGCCTCCACCTCCGCCCCCGGCGCCTTCGCGACCAGCGCGGCCACTTCCTCCTCGCGGCGCCGGATCAGACCGGACACCGCCTCCCGCTCCCACCACGGATCGCCGTCGGTCCACGCCGCGCACGCGCTCAACACCTCGGCCACCGTGGGCCGGTCGCCCGGCTCCTGGCTCAGACAGCGCCCGAGCAACTCCCGCCACTCCGGCGCGCCGTCCCCGGCCGTCGCCCCGGCCACCCCGTCGAGATCCGCGGGGCCGTGCATCGTCCGGTACAGCACCTGGTGCACCGGGCCGGTGCCGAACGGCGGACGGCCGGTCGCCGCGTACGCGAGGAGCGCCCCGAGCGCGAACACGTCGACGGCCGGGCCGGGTTCACCCGTCCCCGTGAGCAGTTCGGGCGCGATGAAGCCGGGCGAGCCGACGACCTCACCACTGCCGGTCAGGCTCTCGTCGGCGGCGGTCCGCGCGATCCCGAAGTCGATGACCATCGGGCCGTCGCGCGTCACGACGATGTTCGACGGTTTGAGGTCACGGTGGACGAGTCCGACGGCGTGCACGGCGGCGATGGCCTCCGCCAGCGCGGCCCCGAGCGCGGCGAGTTCGCCGGAAGCGAGCGGGCCGAGGGCCGAGACCGCCCCGGCGAGAGTGGGCCCGGTGCAGAACTCGGTGGCCAGCCAGGGGCGTACGGCCTCCGGATCGGCGGCGAGCACGGCAGCCGTGAACGGCCCCGCCACCGAGCGCGCCGCAGCCGCCTCGCGCCGGAACCGCTCCCGGAACAGCGGGTCGGTCGCAAGGTGCTCGTGCACCGTCTTGACCGCCACCAGCCGCCCCGACGCCGCCCTGCCGAGATGGACCTGGCCCATGCCGCCCTCACCGAGCAGGGCGACCAGCCGATAGCCCCCGAGTTCCTCCACCGTGGCTCCCCCTCCGTGCCTCCGCCGCGTACACGGCCGATCACTGCGACGCGTAATGAGCATCCCAAGGTTCCGGCGTCCTTGGCGATACGGGTAAAACCCGTGGCAGCTCATCGGCCGCTCTCCTAAAGTCATATCTGTCCAGGTGCGAAGGCGGGACCTACTTCCACTGTTAATGGGGCGGTCGCAGGTTCGAGTCCTGCCATCGGCGCACAAGCCGGTGTAGCTCAGTCGGCAGAGCACCTTGTCGGTTCCGCCGGCCTTGATCTCTGGACTTCTCATCGAATTCGGGGGAATTCCCATGGCACGCTTCAACACCCGTCTTTCCGCGCCCCGCGGTAAGTCGCCCGTGCGCTCGACCGGCGGTAACACCCTCACCCACCAGGGCGGCACCGGACATTCGCGCGACGCCAGGTCCGAGCTGTTCCTGCTGGCCGTCGCCAACTTCGTTTCCCAGCAGACTTTCTACGAGTCCGGGGACGACCGGGACAACCGCTTCGCCGGCCTCGTAGGTGAACTCGCCGTCGACGACCCGCGGTGGACGGCCGGTCTGCTGAGCTGGCTGCGCCGTGACGGCAACATGCGGACCGCCGCCATTGTCGGCGCCGCCGAATACGTGAAGGCGCGTCTCGACCTGGACGTCAGCACCGGACCTTCGAACCGTCAGGTCATCGATTCCGTACTGCTGCGCGCCGACGAGCCCGGCGAAATGCTCGGTTACTGGACGTCCCGTTACGGACGCCGGATCCCCAAGCCCGTCAAGCGTGGCACGGCCGACGCGGTGAAGCGGCTCTACAGCGGAAAGTCGCTGTTGAAGTACGACACCGCGTCCAAGGGTTATCGGTTCGGGGACATTCTCAATCTCGTGCACGCCTCGCCCGACCCGGCGAAGGCATGGCAGGGCGAGTTGTTCCGTTATGCCCTCGACCGCCGGCACCACCCCGACACCGCGGTTCCGCCCGCGTCGAACCGCACTCTCATCGCGCACCGCGAGCTGATGGCGCTGCCCGTCGCGGGCCGGCGCGCGGTGATCACGGCTCCCGGCGCCGCCGAGCGGCTGGCGGAGGCGGGCATGACATGGGAGATGCTGGCGGGCTGGCTCCAGGGTCCGATGGACGCGGCGGCGTGGGAGGCCGTCATCCCGTCCATGGGGCCGATGGCGCTGCTGCGTAATCTGCGGAACTTCGACGAGGCCGGGGTGAGCGACGAGGTCGCGGCGAAGGTCGCCGCCGAGCTGTCGGACCCGGCGGTGGTCGCCCGTTCGCGGCAGTTCCCGTTCCGCTATCTCGCCGCCTACCGGCACGCGCCGTCGCTGCGCTGGTCCTACCCGCTGGAGCGGGCGCTCGGCCACTCGCTGGCCAATGTGCCCGCGCTGCCGGGACGGACGCTGATCCTGGTTGACCGCTCGGGCTCGATGTGGTCGCGGCTGTCGGACCGCTCGGAGCTCAACCGGGCGGACGCCGCGGCGATCTTCGGTACGGCGGTGGCGATGCGGGCCGCCGACGCCGATCTGGTCGAGTTCGGTTCGACCAGCGGCAAGGTGAAGTACCGGGAGGGCGAGTCGGTGCTGAAGGTCCTGGCGCGCTTCGGCGATCTGGGTGGCACGGACACGTCGCGGGCGGTCCGGGCGCACTTCCGGGGCCATGACCGGGTGCTGATCGTCACGGACGAGCAGGCGTCGTACAGCCACTACGGCGACCCGGCCGAGCAGGTCCCGGAGCGCGTTCCCGTCTACACCTGGAATCTGGCGGGATACCGGGCCGGACACGGTCCGTCTGGTGGCCGGAACCGGCACACGTTCGGCGGTCTGTCCGACGCCGCGTTCCGTATGGTTCCGCTGCTGGAGGCGGGTCGGGACGCCGACTGGCCGTGGGCGGCCCGACCGCCGGAACGGGGGCCGGGGAGGGCCGTGGGGTCACTGGGGAACGAGTGATCCTGCGGCCCGTGGGTTGTCGGGCATGGCGCGTCGGGTGCCGTTGGGCGCATACTCCAGCTAATGACAAAGTCAGCCGGTTCCCGGCGCCACCTGCCGTCCAGTCCCTTCAACCGCCAAGGCCCGGCCTCACCTCCGCCCGAGCACTTCGACGTGGGAGACCGTGTCTCCCATGACCAGTTCGGGTTGGGCAGAGTCATCGGAGTCGAGGGTGAGAACGCCGTGCTCATCGACTTCTCGGGCCGCCAGGGTCGGATCCTGAGCCCCTTCTCCAAATTGACCAAGCTCTGAAGACCCAGGCCTACGGGCCGCCGCGATCCCCGTGACCGCGGCGGCCCGTAGAGGGATGTCCCCAGCGGTGGTCAGAGGGACTTGGCCGCGGGCTTGACCATGCCGCGGACCGTGCGGGACTTCACGAACTCGCCGACGGCGGTCATCTCCCACTCACCCGAGTACTGCTTGATCAGCTTGGCCATGATCACGCCGGTCTGCGGCTCGGCGCCCGTCAGGTCGAAGCGGACGAGTTCCTCGCCGGTCCGGGCGTCCAGCAGCCGGCAGTAGGCCTTCGCGACCTCGTTGAACTTCTGGCCGGTGAACGAGTTGACCGTGAAGACCAGGCCCGTGGCCTCGGCCGGCAGCCGGCCGAGGTCGACCACGATCGTCTCGTCGTCCCCGGCGCCCTCACCGGTGAGGTTGTCGCCGGAGTGCTTGACCGAGCCGCCCAGGATGGACAGCTTGCCGAAGTAGCAGCTGTCCAGGTGGTTGCGGTTGGGTCCGTAGGCGATCACGGAGGCGTCGAGGTCGATGTCCTTGCCGCGGAAGGCGGGCTCCCAGCCGAGGCCCATCTTGACCTGGGTCAGCAGCGGGGCGCCGCCCTTGACGAGCGACACCGTCTGGTTCTTCTGGAGGCTGACGCGGCCCTTGTCCAGATTGATCTTCCCGGCGGCCTGCGGGGGGCCCGGGGGAGCGGACGGCGGGACGGGCGCCGAGGGAGTGACAGGGGCCGCGATCCGGGGGTCGGGCGCCGTCGGGGTCGGAGCCGGGGGCGGGACGGGCGCGGAGGGCGGCACCGGGGCCATGGGGGTCACCGGGGCCTGCGGGGCCTGTGGGGTGGCCGCGGCGGGCGCCGTGGGCTCCTCCACGGAGACGCCGAAGTCGGTGGCGATGCCCGACAGCCCGTTCGCATACCCCTGGCCGACCGCGCGGACCTTCCAGGCGCCGTTGCGCAGATAGACCTCCACGACCACCAGGGCGGTCTCCGAACCCAGGTTCGGCGGGGTGAAGGTGGCGAGCGCGCTGCCGTCGTCGGCGTTGCGGATGGTCGCTGTGGGCTCGATGCCCTGGAAGCTCTGTCCCGCCGCGTCGGGGCTGGCCGTGACGACGATCTTCTCGATTCCGGCGGGGACGTTGGCGGTGTCCACCACGATCGCGTCCGGGGCCGTACCGCCGCCGGACCGGTAGGTCACACCCGGGCCCGTCGGCTGGTTGTAGAAGATGAAGTCGTCGTCGGAGCGCACCTTGCCGTCGGCGGTGAGCAGCAGGCCCGAAACGTCGAGCCGCACCGGTGCGGCGACGTCCACCGCCACGCGGGTGGCGGAGAGAGGGATGTTCGAGCCGGGGGTCATAGCTGTCATGCCAGGCGTAACGAACGACTCCTCTTTGCCGTTCCCTTACCCTCGTGCCCCTCGCCCGTACGGGTCAGTAGGGCCACTGGGGCGGGTGGGTGCAGAAGTGGCCGCCCAGATGGGCGTGGTCGGGATTGCCGGGGTCCAGCTCGCCCTGTTCGTCGACGAGTTTGTCCGCGTACTGCTCCGAGTCGTCCCTCGGCTCGTACCCGAGATCCCGCGCCGTCGAAAGGTCCCACCACAGGCGGGTGTTGGCGGACGAGCCGTAGACGACGGTGTGCCGCACGTCCTCGGCGGTGAGCGCGGCGTGGAAGAGCCTCGCGCCGTCCCCGGGGCTCATCCAGACCGACAGCATCCGTACGGAGGTCGGCTCCATGAAGCAGGACCCGATCCGTACGGAGACGGTCTCCAGCCCGTGCTTGTCCCAGTAGAACTGCGCCAGATCCTCGCCGAAGCACTTGGAGATGCCGTAGAAGGTGTCCGGGCGGCGCGGGGTCTCGATCGGGATCAGCGCGTCCGAGTCGAGCGGGTAGGAGCCCTGCGGCCGTGGCGTGAACCCGACGGCGTGATTGCTTGAGGCGAAGACCACCCGCGCGGTGCCCTCCTCGCGTGCCGCCTCGTAGAGGTTGTACGTCCCCTCGATGTTGGCCCGCAGGATCTTGTCGAACGACGCCTCCAGCGAGATGCCGGCGAGATGGATGATCGCGTCCACACCCCGGACGGCCTCACGGAGCGCGTGCTTGTCGCCGAGGTCGGCCGTGATCGCGTCCGGCTCACCCTCTATGGGAGTGGCGTCGAAGAGCCGGAGTTCGTACCCGTAGGCGGGCAGCAGGCCGCGCATCAGGGTGCCGAGGCCGCCCGCTGCGCCGGTGAGCAGGACGGTTCGCGGTTGGGGCATGGGCGTGAATCTCCTCGGACGTACGGGGGCGGACCCCGAGCGATCAGAATCGATCAGATGTATGGATGTGGTTCATATGCGTGGACACGCTAAGGAGTGTCGGAGTCAGGGTCAAGTGTCGCGCGGAGGTGGTCAATCCGCTCGTGAGTTGCGGTTTTCCGTCTTGACCGGCGCCAGGCGGCTGGCCTAGCGTGGCGCTGTTCAGAAATATGGACGCCGATCAGAATTGTGCACGAGCGTGAGTGCTCGCCGCACGGCCCAGGGAGCGCCAGTGACCTCAGCCCCGCTCGCCGCCCGCCTCGACCGAGTCGCCGGGCCGTTGTTCTTCCCCGTCACCGCGTACGGTCCGGACGGCGCCGTCGACCTCGACGCCTTCCGCGCGCACATCAGAAGCGGTGTCGACGCGGGATGCGCCGCGGTTTTCGCCTGCTGCGGCACGGGCGAGTTCCACGCGCTGACCCCGGAGGAGTTCGGGGAGTGCGTGCGCGTGGCCGTGGAGGAGACAGCGGGGGCGGTCCCCGTCGTGGCGGCCGCCGGTTACGGTACGTCAATCGCCCTCAGATACGCGGAGATCGCCGAGGCCGCGGGCGCCGACGGACTGCTCGCGATGCCGCCCTACCTGGTCATGGCCGACCAGGAGGGCCTGCTGCGCCACTACTCGGCGCTGGCCGCGGCCACCGGCCTGGAGACCATCGTCTACCAGCGCGACAACGCTGTCTTCACCCCCGAGACCGTCGTCGAACTCGCCAAGGTCGACGGCATCATCGGCCTCAAGGACGGCCACGGCGACCTCGATCTGATGCAGCGCATCCTCAGCGCCGTACGCACCGACCGGCCCGACACCGACTTCCTCTACTTCAACGGCCTGCCCACCGCCGAACTCACCGGACTCGCCTACCGCGGCATCGGCATCACCCTCTACTCCTCCGCCGCCTTCGCCTTCGCGCCCGAGATAGCCCTCGCGTTCCACCGCGCCCTCACCTCCGGCGACGACACAACCGTGAACAGCCTCATCGACGGCTTCTACCGGCCCCTGGTCGAACTGCGCTCCAAAGGACGCGGATACGCCGTCTCGCTCGTCAAGGCGGGCGTCAGACTGCGCGGTTACGACGTGGGCGAGGTACGCACCCCGCTGAGCGAACCGCGGCCCGCGCACATCAAGGAGCTCACCGAGATCATCGAACGCGGCTACGGGCTGCTCCGCGACGAGGAGCCGGGGGAGGGCGCGTGAAGGCCTCCGCCTTCCTCTACCC
Organism: Streptomyces sp. NBC_01716; assembly: GCF_036248275.1. Taxonomy (NCBI): domain Bacteria; kingdom Bacillati; phylum Actinomycetota; class Actinomycetes; order Kitasatosporales; family Streptomycetaceae; genus Streptomyces; species Streptomyces sp. NBC_01716. The sequence goes on from NZ_CP109181.1 coordinate 6,869,277, forward strand.
CTGGGACGTCGTGGGCGACCCCGGCGCGCCCGCCCGCGTGCGGGACCTGGGCGTCCGCCAGGTCACCCTCGCATCCGCCTACCACTCCACGCGCGCCCTGACCCCGCGCCACCCCCTGCACCGGGTCGTCACCGCCGAACACTCCGCCGTGCTCCACCCTCTCGACGAGGACCGCTGGGCGGACGCCGAACTGCGCCCGTACGCCGCCGGCGACTGGGCCCCCGGCGACGCCTTCGGCGAAGCCGCCGCGGTGCTCGCCGACACCGGACTCGACGTGCACACCTGGGTCGTCCTCGCGCACAACTCCCGCCTGGGCGCCGAGAATCCAGGCACCTCCGTCGTCAACGTCTACGGCGACCGATACCCCTGGGCCCCGTGCATCGCGCGACCCGCCGTCCGTACGTATGTCGTCTCGCTCGCCGCCGAAGCCGCCGTACGGCCCGGTGCGAGGGGCACCGAACTGGAATCCCTCGGCTGGTACGGGCTCGCGCATCTGCACGCCCACGACAAGATCGGCGGCGTCCCGCTCGGCGAGGCCGCGCAGTATCTGATGTCGCTCTGCTTCTGCACCGTCTGCCGCGCCGGATACCTGTCGCTGGGCCTGGACCCCGACGAGCTGAACACCGCCGTCAGGCGCGCCCTGGAGCCCGTCTGGGCCGGCGCGCAGGCTCCCGGCGGCCCCGAGGGCCTCGCCGGGATCGAGAAGCTGCTCGGCGCGGAGCTCACGGCCGCCACCCTCGACTGGCGTGTCAGCACGGCCCGTTCGCTCCAGGAGGCCACCGTCGCGGCCGTACGCGCCCACGGCGGCCCCGGCTTCCAGGTGCTGGTCCACGCCGACCCCCACAGCCACCGCACCGGGGCCAACGCCGGTGTCGACCCCACGCACATCCTGGACACCGCCGACGGCGTCGTCCTGCCGTGCACGGGGGGCGCGGCGGAGGCGATGCTGCCACCGTTCGCCGCCCACCGCCGTGAACCCACCGTGCTGGCCGCCAACTTCACCGTTGTCGCGGGTATGGGCGGGAGCCCCGGCACCCTCGCCGACGACGCGGCGCACGCGCGTGCGCTCGGCGCGACCGAACTGCGGCTGTACCACGCGGGCCTGGCGTCGGACGCCGATCTCGCGGCCGTCACCGCCGCGCTCTCACGCCTCGGCTGACCGGCCCCGGGGCAGTCCTCCGTAGAAGGCGAGGCCGGCCGCCGCCAGCAGCCCGATCACTCCGGTGACCGGCAGCAGCACCGTGATGTCGACGAAGGCGATCAGTCCCGCGCCGAGCGCGAGGGACACCGCGTTCGGCACGTAGATCAGGGTGTTGGCGGTGGCGGCGGTCCGCCCGAGCACGGCGTCCGGAGTCTCGCGCTGCACCGCCGTCAGCGCCACGATCAGCACGCACGGCAGGCCGATCCCCACCGCCACCGCGCTCGCCAGCACCACGGCGTCGTACGGCAGCGCCCGCAGCCCCACCGCGACCGCGAAGAGCGCGATGCCACCGGCGGCGAACGCCCGTTCCGGCATCCTGCGCATCAGCGGACCCGCCAGCAGCCCCACGGCGACCGAGCCGACGCCCTGGAGCGCGTAGAGCAGACCTACGTACGTAGGCGCGTGCCCGAGGCCCTTGTCGACCACCGCGTAGATCGCCGCGCCGTTGAGCCCCGCGAGCAGCATCGTCATCGATCCCGCCAGGACCAGGGGGCGCAGGACCGGTGAGTTCCGCAGCACCCGCGCGCCCTGCGCCGTACGGGAGAGCCAACTCCCGGTGCGGTCCGGCACCGGCTTCTCCTCCCGGATCCGCATCAGCGCGAAGAGCCCCGCCGACAGCGCGAACGTCGCGGCGTCGAGCAGGGCGACCGTCCCGCCGCCGTACGCCGCGAACAGCCCGGCGCCCGCGAGCGGCGCGAGGAGCTTCATGCCCTCGTTCGCCGTCATCCGCAGCCCGTTGAAGTCACCGAGCAGCCGCTTGTCGATCGCCGTCGCGACCAGGGCTGCCTCGGCGGCGTCCTGCACCACACCACTGACGCCGTAGACGAGCAGCACGGCGAACAGGATCCAGATCCGGCCGGCCGATTCGACCACGAGGAGCAGGGGCAGCAGCGCGGCCATCGCGAGATTGCAGAACACCAGCAGCGGTCTGCGCCGCCACCGGTCGGCGACCGCGCCCAGCAGGGGCCCCACCAGCGTCGGCGCCCACATCGCGAAGACGGTCAGGGCCGCCAGACTGTCCGACCCGGTGAGGGACTTGACCCAGATCCCGCCGACCAGCCACATCGCCGACGTACCGAAGCCGGACACCACCACACCGGACAGATACAGCCCGGCGTTGCGGTCCCGGAGGACCGTGCCCATGGCCCACTTCTTCCCCATCCCCATCGGCACATCCTGGCACGGGGGTCCGGGCCGCCGGCGGGGCCGCCCGGTCAGCGCAGCGCCGCCTCCATCATCCGCTTGGCGATCGGCGCCGCCAGCCCGTTGCCGCTGACCTCCGAGCGTGCCGCGCCCGAGTCCTCGACCAGGACGGCCACCGCCACCTCCTTGCCCGTGGACGCGTCCTTCGCGTACGAGGTGAACCAGGCGTACGGCGTCTGGCTGTTGTCCACACCGTGCTGGGCCGTGCCCGTCTTGCCGCCCACCTCGACGCCGTCGATACGGGCGTTGGTGCCCGTGCCCTCATCGACCACCGTCACCATCGCGCTGCGCAACTGCTCGGCCGTCGACGACGAGACGATCCGGCGCGACGGCTCGTCCTCGTAAGAGGTGAGCGTGTCGCCGCCCGCGTCCACGACCTTGGAGACCATGTGCGGCGATTCGAGGACCCCGTCGTTGGCCAGCGCGGAGGAGACCATCGCCAGCTGGAGCGGCGTGGCGGTGACCTCGAACTGGCCGATGCCCGTCAGTGCCGTCTGCGCGTCGTCCATGCCGGACGGGTAGACGCTCGCGGCGGCCCGCACCGGCACGTCCTGCTCGGTGTCGTTGAAACCCAGCTTCGACGCCGTCGCGCGCACCTTGTCCTCGCCGAGGTCGGCGGCCATCTTCGCGAAGACGTTGTTGCACGAGTACTGGAGCGCCGTGCGGATCGTCGCGTCCTCGCAGGGCGCCGACTTGTTCTCGTTCTCCAGGACCGTGCTGGTGCCGGGCAGCGTGAACGGGTCCGGGCTCTCGGTCCGGGTGTCCACATCCCCGTACAGCCCGTCCTCCAGCGCCGCCGCGGCCACCACCAGCTTGAAGGTCGACCCCGGCGGCAGCGGCTGCCGCAGCGCCCGGTTGACCATCGGCTTGTCCGCGTCCGCGTTCAGCCGGCTCCACGCGTCGCCGTCGTTCGTGCCACTGATCGCCGACGGGTCGTACGACGGGGTGCTGACCATCCCGAGGATCTTCCCCGTCGCCGGGTCGATCGCGACGGCCGCGCCCTTCTTGTCGCCCAGCGCCTCGAAACCGGCCTTCTGCACCGCCGGGTCGATCGTCGTCAGCACACTGCCCGGCGCGGTCTGCTTGCCCGTGAGCGCGTCCAGCGGATTCTTCAGCCGGGGGTCCGTGCCGTCCAGGACGTGCGAGTAGATGCCTTCGAGCTGCGTGGAGCGGTACGCCTGCGAGCTGTAGCCGGTGACCGCCGCGTAGAGCTCACCGTCCGTGTACGTACGTTTGTACTTCAGGTCGTCGCCGCCCGACGTCCTGGCGGAGCCCGTGACGGGGGAGCCGGCCACGACGATGTCGCCCAGCGGCTGGGCGTACTGGTCGATGAGCGTGCGTCGGTTGCGTTCGTTGTCCGCGAGGGCCTTGCCCTGGTACGCCTGCACCCAGGTGGCCCGCACCAGCAGGGCGAGCACCATGAGCAGACAGACGACCGCGGTGCGCCTGATTGTCTTGTTCATCCCACACCGGAGGACGAACGGGACCGGGCCGCGCGTTCCGCCGGGAGCCTCTTCTCAGAAACTCTTCATACCGGGCCGGCCGGCCGGTGGGACGGAGGTCACCCGCGCGGGGGAGACCGGTCGCCCGGGAGGGGCGCGGTCAGAGCCTGCGGGTGGCCAGCGTCAGACGGTCGCGCGCGTCGAACAGCGCGTCCTTGATCATCTGCTCGTGCGCGGGCGTGAGCCGCGCCACCGGCACCGAGCAGCTGATCGCGTCGCGCGCGGGTGTCCGGTAGGGGATCGCGATGCCGAAGCAGCGCAGCCCGAGGGTGTTCTCCTCACGGTCCACGGCGTACCCCTGCTCGCGGATCGTGTTCAGTTCCCCGATGAGCTTCTCGCGGTCGGTGATGGTGTGCTCGGTCAGCGACGACAACGTCTCCGGCAGCATCTTCCGCACCTGCTCGTCGCTGTGCGTCGCGAGCAGAGCCTTGCCGAGCGAGGTCGAGTGCGCGGGCAGCCGGCGGCCGACGCGCGTGAAGGGCCGCAGATAGTGCTGGGACTGGCGGGTGGCGAGATAGACGATGCTTGTGCCGTCGAGGCGCGCCAGGTGGATCGTCTCCGTCGTGTCGTCGGAGAGCCGGTCCAGGGTGGGGCGGGCGGCGGCCACCACCTCGTCACCGTCGATGTACGACGTGCCGACGAGCAGGGCCCGTACGCCGATGCCGTACCGCGTGCCCGTCGCGTCGGTCTCCACCCAGCCCAGCTCCACCAGGGTCCGCAGCAGCATGTAGAGACTGGACTTCGGATAGCCGACCGCTTCCTGCACCGAGGCGAGGGAGTGCATCCCGGGACGCCCGGCGAAGTACTCCAGCAATTCCACCGTCCGCACGGCGGACTTGACTTGTGCTCCACCCGTTTCCGCTGCCGACATTGTCCCTCGCCCCTCACTTGACCACTCTTGACCACATAGAACGCACAGAAATAGAGTCCCCTTGGATTCATCATCAGGAACTCTGTTCAGAATACCGAACAGCGCCTTGGTGATGACAGCGGACGACACAGGAATTGGAAGGAAGCCGCGGTGGCAGCAGTACCAGTCTGGAGTGTCGACCCCCGAACCGGGAAGCCGCGTGAGCAGGTCGCGGTCGAGGCCACGGCCGAGGAGGTCGACCGCGCGGTGGGCCGCGCGCACGCCGCCCGGCCCGCGCTCGCCGACCGTACCGCGCGTGCGGCGCTTCTGCGTACGGCGGCGGATCTCCTCGATGAATCGGGGGCGTACGCCATCGAGGCGGCGGACGCCGAGACCGCGCTGGGACCGGTCCGGCTCACCGGCGAACTCGCCCGTACGACCGCCCAGTTGAGGGCCTTCGCGGACGTCGTCGACGAGGGCGCGTTCCTCGACGTACGCATCGACCACGCCGACGGCGACCGTACGCCGCCCTGGCCCGACCTGCGGCGCTGGAAGGTGCCGCTCGGCGTCGTCGCCGTCTACTCGGCCAGCAACTTCCCGTTCGCCTTCTCCGTCCCTGGCGGCGACACCGCGAGCGCGCTCGCCGCCGGCTGCCCCGTGGTCGTCAAGGCACACCCCGACCACCCCGCCACCTCCGAGATCTGCGCCGCCACCCTGCGCAGGGCCGCCGCGCAGGTCGGACTGCCCGAGGACGTGGTGGTCCTGGTCCACGGCTTCCAGGCCGGTGTGGAGCTGGTGAAGCACCCGCTGGTGGCCGGGGCGGGCTTCACCGGTTCGGTACGCGGCGGACGCGCCCTCTTCGACGCGGCGGCGGCCCGGCCCACCCCGATCCCCTTCCACGGCGAACTCGGCTCGCTCAACCCCGTCGTGATCACCGAGGCGGCGGCGGCCGAGCGCCCCGAGCAGCTCGGCGCCGGTCTGGCCGGGGCGATGACGCTGGGCGAGGGCCAGTTCTGCACCAAGCCCGGCTTCGTCCTGGTCCCGGAGGGCGACGCGGGCGACAGTCTCCTCAAGTCGCTGACGACGGCCGTCAGCGAGACCGAGCCCGGCGTGATGCTCGACCACCGGATGCGGGACGCGTTCGTCGCGGGCGTACGCGAGCGGGCGGAGCTGCCCGACGTGGCGGCCCCCATCACCCCGGGCGCCGGCGGCGACCACACCGTCAGCGCGGGCTATCTGACCGTACCGGCGGGGCGCCTGGCCGCCGACGGACCGCACGATCTGCTCCTGGAGGAGTGCTTCGGCCCGGTGACGGTCGTCGCCCGGTACGGCTCCGACGCCGAGATCGGCGCCGTCCTCGGCCGCCTCCCCGGCAACCTCACCGCCACGCTGCACCTCGCCGACAGCGAGGCCGGGGACGCGGACTCCGGCGCGGCGCGGCTGCTCGCCGACCTGACGCCGCTCGCGGGCCGCGTCCTCGTCAACGGCTGGCCCACCGGCGTCGCCGTCGCCCCCGCGCAGCAGCACGGCGGCCCCTACCCGGCGTCCACCTCCACGTCGACCTCCGTCGGCGCCACGGCGATCGAGCGCTGGCTGCGGCCCGTCACCTACCAGTCCACGCCCGCCGCGCTGCTCCCGCCGGAGCTGCGCGACGACAACCCGGCGGGTCTGCCCCGCCGGGTGGACGGCCGCGCGGAGCCGGCGACGGTCTCGTAGACCAGCGAAACGCGACCCCCGACCGCCCGGTAAATCGTTTGCCGGGCGGTCGGGGGTTTGCTGTACTCCCCGACGTCGGCCGCCCGGCCGACCCGTCAACCACTCAAGGAGCCGTCATGCGCGGAACGTCCGTGTCCATCCAGCGGAAGGGAACCCCTGCCTATTCAAAGGACATGACGCTCAGTGAGTACGCGTACGCTCAACCTCGGAATCCTGGCGCACGTCGACGCCGGTAAGACCAGCCTGACCGAGCGGCTGCTGCACGCCGCCGGAGTCATCGACGAGATCGGCCGGGTCGACGACGGGAACACCCAGACCGACTCCCTGGCACTCGAACGCAGGCGCGGCATCACCATCAAGTCCGCCGTCGTCTCGTTCGCCATCGACGACATCACCGTCAATCTCATCGACACCCCGGGACACCCGGACTTCATCGCCGAGGTGGAGCGGGTGCTCAGCGTGCTCGACGGCGCCGTCCTCGTCGTCTCCGCCGTCGAGGGAGTCCAGGCGCAGACGCGCGTCCTGATGCGGACACTGCGCCGGCTGCGCATCCCCACGCTCGTCTTCGTGAACAAGATCGACCGCGTCGGCGCCCGGCACGACGGCCTGCTGCGTGACCTGGCCGCGAAGCTGACGCCCGCGATCGTCCCGATGGGATCGGTACGCCGACTCGGCACGCGCGGGGCCGACTTCACCCCCTACGGCGCGACGGATCCGGCCTTCTCCCCGGCCGGCACGCTGGCCGAGCGACTGGCCGAACAGGACGACGCCTTCCTGGCGGCGTACGTCGAGGACCCGGCCCGCCTCACGTACGACACGCTCCGCCGCGAACTGGCCCACCGGACAGGCCGGGCGCTGATCCATCCCGTGTACTTCGGCTCGGCCATGTCCGGCGCGGGTGTGGACACGCTCACCGCCGCCATCAGGGAGTTGCTGCCCGCCACCGCGGGCGACGAGCGGGGTCCCGCCTCCGGCACGGTCTTCAAGGTCGAGCGCGGCACGGCCGGCGAGAAGATCGCCTACGTACGGATGCTCGCCGGCACGCTGCGCGTACGCGACCGGCTGCCCGTCGGCGACGGCGACGAGGGCAGGGTCACCGCGATCAACGTCTTCGAGGACGGCTCGTCGGTGCGCCGCCCCTCCGTCGGAGCGGGCCGGATCGGCAAGCTCTGGGGGCTCGCCGACATCCGGATCGGCGACGTGATCGGCGACCCGGCCGCCGCCACCGCCGCGCGCCGCCACTTCTCCCCGCCGACCCTGGCCACCGTCGTCGTCCCCGGCGAGAGGACCGACAAGGGCGCGCTGCACGCCGCGCTCACCCAACTGGCCGAGCAGGACCCGCTGATCAATCTGCGGCAGGACGAGATCCGGCAGGAGATCTCGGTCTCGCTCTACGGCGAGGTACAGAAAGAGGTCATCCAGGCGACGCTCGCCGACGAGTACGGCGTGGACGTCACCTTCCGTGAGACCACGACGATCTGTGTGGAAAGGCTCGCCGGTACGGGAAGCGCGGCGGAGGTCATGGGAAAGGAACCCAATCCGTTCCTCGCGACCGTCGGACTGCGGGTGGAACCGGCGCCGCCCGGCAGCGGTGTGGAATTCCGGCTGGAGGTCGAACTCGGCTCCATGCCATACGCGTTCATGAAAGCCATCGAGGACACCGTGCGGCTCACCCTGCGCGAAGGGCTGTACGGATGGGCGGTCCCCGACTGCCTCGTGGTGCTGACGCGCACCGGCTACGCGCCCCGGCAGAGCCACGCCCACGCCACGTTCGACAAGAGCATGTCGAGCACCGGCGGTGACTTCCGGCTGCTGACCCCGCTGGTGCTGATGGCCGCGCTGAAGGACGCGGGCACGGTCGTGTGCGAACCCATGCACCGCTTCCGGCTCGACGTACCGGCCGACACGTTCGGAGCGGTGCTGCCCGCCCTCGCCCGGCGGCGTGCGGTGCCGCACACGCCGTCGGTGCGCGGGACGTCGTACGTGGTGGAGGGCGAGATCCCGGCGGCCCAGGTGCACGCCCTCGAACAGCTGCTGCCGACGCTCACGAGCGGCGAGGGCGTCCTGGAGGCGGCCTTCGACCATCACCGGCCGGTCCAGGGCCCGCCCCCGGCCCGCTCCCGCACCGACCACGACCCGCTCAATCGCAAGGAGTACCTCCTCAGCGTGGTGCGGCGGGTCTCGGCGGGGGCGCGGTGAGGCGGCTGTTGCCGGGCGTCCCATTCCCGGCCGTCGTGGCGGGAATGGGACGTGTGTCCGGCGGGTTGCGCTAGGAGCGGAGGGAGGCTCCGCACCGACCTGCCCTGGAGAGAAGCAGACACATGCGCGTGGAGATCTGGAGCGACATCGCCTGTCCCTGGTGCTACATCGGCAAGGCCCGGTTCGAGAAGGGACTCCAATCCTTCGAGCACCGGGCCGACGTCGAGGTGGTGCACCGTTCCTTCGAGCTCGACCCCGGGCACGCCAAGGACGAGGTCGCTCCCGTGGTCGACATGCTCGCCGCCAAGTTCGGCCGCTCCCGCGACGAAGCCCTCGCCATGGAGGAGCAGGTGGCCTCGCAGGCGCGCTCCGAAGGGCTTGGCTACCGCGTCGGCGACCGGGACCACGGCAACACGTTCGACATCCACCGGCTGCTCCATCTGGCCAAGGCGCGCGGCCGGCAGGACGAGCTGCTGAGCGTCGTCTACCGGGCGAACTTCGCCGAGGAACGCTCGGTCTACGACCTGGAGACCCTGGTCGATCTCGCCGTCGAGGCGGGCCTGGACGAGGCCGAGACGCGGGTACTCCTCGCGGACGGGGACGCGTTCGCCGACGAGGTACGGGCCGACGAACGGGAGGCGGCGGAACTCGGCGCGACCGGCGTGCCCTTCTTCGTACTCGACCGCCGCTACGGGGTCTCCGGCGGCCAGCCGGCCGAGGTCTTCACCCAGGCGCTGGAGCAGGCGTGGCAGGGACGTGCGATCACGCCCCTCGGAGGGGACGGCGCGGCGAACGACCCGGCTCCCACCTGCGACGCGGACGGCTCCTGCGAGATTGCGCAGGCCCACACCCATTCATAAGGATCCCTTGGGCCTTCCCCTTGGAAACGCGCAATTGACTGAGAGACGCGGGGGTCCCAGGGTGAGGGCATGGACACTCTGGGAGGCACCGAGTTCACGCCCGCGGCGACGTATCTGAACACATCGAGCTGCGGTCTGCTGCCGCGCCGGGCGGTCGAAGCGGTACGGGCGCTGGCCGTCGACAACGGCACGGGGGCAGGGCACGGCGGGGGCAGTTTCGACTCGGTGGACGCGGCCCGCGCCTCGTTCGCGCGCCTCGTGGGGATTCCCGCCGGGCGCGTGGCCGTCGGCGGCTCGGTGGCGGTCCATGTCGGTCTGATCGCGGCCTCGGTGCCGCCGGGCAGCGAAGTACTCATGGCCGAGGGCGAGTTCAGCTCCGTCGTCACCCCCTTCGCCGTACGCGGTGATCTCAAGCCGCGCTATGTGCCGCTGGAGTCGCTGGCCGGCGAAGTACGGCCCGAGACCGCGCTGGTGGCCGTCTCGGCCGTCCAGTCCGGAGACGGCCGCATCGCCGATCTGCCGGCGGTAAGGGCCGCCGCCGAGGCGCACGGCGCCCGTACGCTGCTCGATGCCACCCAGGCGGCGGGCTGGCTGCCCGTGGACGCGGGGGCGTACGACTACACCGTCGCCGGTGGCTACAAGTTCCTGGTGAGCCCGCGCGGCACCTCGTTCCTGACCGTCACCGAGGAGGCGCAGGAGAGCCTGGTGCCCATCCACGCGGGCTGGGTCTCGGGCGCGGACATCTGGGCAAGTACGTACGGCCCCGTCGAGCAACTGGCCCACTCCGCACGCCGGTTCGACGAGCCGACGGCCTTTCTCTCCTACCACGGCGCCGAACAGTCCCTGGCCCTGCTGGAAGAGATCGGCGTCGAGCGGATCCAGGCCCATGTCACCGCGCTCGCCGACCGCTTCCGGGCCGGCCTCCGCTCCCTCGGACACGAGCCGGTCGCCGCCCCCGGCTCCACCGTCGTGGCCGTCCCCGGTCTCGGCGCTCTGCACCCCCGGCTCCAGGCGGCGGGCGTGACGGTCTCGGTCCGCGCGGGCAATCTGCGTGCCGCCTTCCACCTCTACAACTCCACGGCGGACGTGGACCGCGCGCTCGACGTCCTCGCGGGCTGAGCGACCACTCCGCCGGAGCCCGGACGCGTGAGTGCGGGGCCGGTCGTGACGACCGGCCCCGCACTTCTTCCACGCGGGCGGACTCAGCGGACCGGCGTGAAGTCCCTGGAGCCGATGAACGACGGCCTCGGGGCGGGCGCCGCGAACGGCTCGACCGCCGCGTTCTCCACGCTGTTGAAGACGATGAAGACGTTGCTGCGCGGGAACGGGGTGATGTTGTCGCCCGACCCGTGCATGCAGTTGCAGTCGAACCAGGTCGCCGAACCGGCCTTGCCCGTGAAGAGCTTGATGCCGTGCTCCGACGCGAGATCGGTGAGCGCCTGGTCCGACGGTGTCCCCGCGTCCTGCATCTTCAGCGACTGCTTGTAGTTGTCCTTCGGCGTCTCGCCCGCGCAGCCCAGGAAGGTCTTGTGCGACCCGGGCATGATCATCAGGCCGCCGTTGGTGTCGAGGTTCTCGGTCAGCGCGATCGACACGGAGACGGTCCGCATGTTCGGCAGACCGTCCTCGGCGTGCCACGTCTCGAAGTCCGAGTGCCAGTAGAAGCCCGAGGCGCCGAAGCCCGGCTTCACGTTGATACGGGACTGGTGGACGTACACGTCCGAGCCCAGGATCTGCCGGGCCCGGCCCACCACACGCTCGTCGCGCACCAGACCGGCGAAGAGCTCACTGAGCTTGTGGACCTCGAACACCGACCGTACGTCCTTGGACTTGGGCTCGATGATCGAGCGCTCGTCGGACCGGACGGCCGGGTCGGTGACCAGCCGGTCGAGCTCGGCGCGGTAGAGCGCCACCTCGTCGGGGCCGATCAGCTGGTCGACGGCGAGGAACCCGTCCCGCTCCAGACCCTGGAGCTCACGAGCGGCGACCGGGCCGGGGGTGCCGGGCGGTGACCAGACGACGGGGTCCTGACGCGGGGTGGTCACCTCACCCACGCCACGGGTCGGGTACAGGTCGGTGCGTGCAGGGGCGGTGGTCATGGCGGTTCAGCCCTCCTCGGTCAGCAGCGGGTATACGCCGTTCTCGTCGTGGTCCTCCCGCCCTGTCACCGGCGGGTTGAAGACGCAGACACATCGGAAGTCGGTTTTCGGCCGGAGCGTGTGCTTCTCGTGGCCGTTGAGCAGATACATCGTGCCGGGGGAGATCCAGTGGGTCTCGCCCGTGTCGTCGTTGGTGAGTTCGGCCTCGCCCTCCACACACAGCACCGCCTCGATGTGGTTCGCGTACCACATCGGTGTCTCGGTGCCCGCGTAGAGCACGGTCTCGTGCAGGGAGAAGCCGACCTTCTCCTTGGCGAGTACCAGGCGCTTGCTCTCCCAGGTGCCCGACGCCGATTTCACATGGCGGTCGGTGTTCTCGATGTCCTTCAGCGATCGAACGATCACGGTGGCTGGGACCCTTCTGTGCTGCGGCGTGTCCGTGCTGCGGCGTGCCGCGGTTCTGTGCCGCGTCGCGTTGTCTTGTCCGGTGCCCGCCCTGGGGCCCGGATCACCCGGGCCCCAGGGGCGGACCTTTTCGGTCAGGCGGTCAGTCGATCGGTCGGTCAGGCCGTCTCGCGTACGGCGCGGGCCAGCGTGCGCAGGCCCTCGTCCAGTTCCTCGGGCGTGACGGTCAGCGCTGGAAGCAGCTTCACGACCTCGCTCTCCGGGCCCGAGGTCTCCAGCAGGAGCCCCAGCTCGAAGGCGCGGCGGCAGATCGCGCCGGCCCGCGGCTTGTCCTCGAACTCCATGCCCCAGACGAGGCCACGGCCGCGGAAGCTCACACTGCCGGGCGCGCACTCCTCCACCAGGGCCAGCAGCGCGCGCTCGACCTGCTCGCCGCGCTCCAGGGTCTGCTTCTCCATCTGGCCGTCGGCCCAGTAGGTGTTGAGCGCGGCGGCGGCCGTCACGAAGGCCGGGTTGTTGCCGCGGAACGTGCCGTTGTGCTCACCGGGCTCCCAGATGTCCAGCTCCGGCTTGAAGAGCGTCAGCGCCATCGGCAGGCCGTAGCCGCTGATGGACTTCGACAGCGTGACGATGTCCGGGGTGATGCCGGCCTCCTCGAAGGAGAAGAACCCGCCGGTGCGTCCGCAGCCCATCTGGATGTCGTCGACGATGAGCAGCATGTCCTGGCGCTCGCACAGATCGGCGAGGGCGCGCAGCCACTCGGGGCGGGCGACGTTGATGCCGCCCTCGCCCTGCACCGTCTCGACGATGACGGCGGCGGGCTTGTTGAGTCCGGAGCCCTGGTCATCGAGCAGCCGCTCGAACCAGAGGAAGTCCGGGACCTGGCCGTCGAAGTAGTTGTCGAACGGCATCGGGGTGCCGTGGACCAGCGGGATGCCCGCTCCGGCCCGCTTGAACGCGTTGCCGGTGACGGCGAGCGAGCCCAGCGACATGCCGTGGAAGGCGTTGGTGAAGGACACGATCGACTCGCGGTTCTTCACCTTGCGGGCCAGCTTGAGCGCCGACTCGACGGCGTTGGTGCCCGTGGGGCCCGGGAACATCACCTTGTACGGCAGATCACGGGGCCGCAGCACCACGCTCCGGAACGACTCCAGGAAGGCGCGTTTGGCGGTGGTCGCCATGTCCAGGCCATGGGTGATGCCGTCGCGCTCGATGTAGTCGATCAGCGCCCGTTTCAGTACGGGGTTGTTGTGCCCGTAGTTGAGCGAACCGGCGCCGGCGAAGAAGTCGAGGTAGCTGTGACCGTCCTCGTCGGTGAGACGGCTGCCCTGCGCGCGGTCGAACACGGCCGGCCAGCCGCGGCAGTAGCTCCGTACCTCGGATTCGAGGGTCTCGAAGATACTCAGGACGGGCGGGGTGATGGTCATAGCAGTCTCCTGAAGGGTGTGGGAGAGAGGAGTGAGGGAGTGGGGGGAGTGGCGCGGCTCAGGTCGTGAGCGGGCCGATCCGGTACAGCACCTCGGGCTGGTGTCCTCCGTCGGGGAAGAGCTCCCCGTCGAAGAGCACTTCGCGCTCCAGGGTCGCGCCATGACGCTCGGAGAAGGCGTGGAACATGCGGTCCGACGCCGCGTTGTCGGGGGTGACCGTCGTCTCGACAGAGGTGATCCCCTGCTCGTCGGTGACCCGTCGGACGAGTGAGTCGAGGAGGGTGCCGGCGAGGCCCTTGCCCCGGTGGGCGCTGTCGACGGCCACCTGCCAGACGACCAGGGCCTCCGGGCGCTCGGGCCTGACGTAGCCCGTCACGAAGGCGATGGGGGTCCCGTCGGCCGCGCCGTCGGCTCCCGAGGCGGTGTCGCGGGCCACGACCGAGGTCGCGGCGAAGTCACGACACCACAGCAGATAGCTGTACGAGGAGTTCAGGTCGAGCACCTCGGAATCGCGGGCGATGCGCCAGATCGCGGCCCCGTCCTCCACTCGTGGGGCGTCGATCCGGAAGGATCGCGTGAATTCGCTTCGGACACCTGCAAGGTCTGCTTGGGCGGCAGTCATGTCTATTGAATTTACCGAGCGGATTCAGAAAGCGCATCGTCGGCAGGGGTTGGGCGGGGACCTGATCTGTGTTATCACGCGGGCGCGTGCGCCAAGGAGGCGGGGAGGTGGTACGTGACGGTTTGACCAGGAGATACCGGGCAAGACGGGCGTGCTTGTGTACTCGGTCACATGTGCGTAACGCTCTCGATCCCTGTCGGAATTACATCGTCGCCGTTGTTGAAACCTTGGCGTTTAGGATCAGAAAAAGCGGGCAGACGAATACGGGAAGCTGCTTGGAGAAGAATACATTCCCGTATTCTCGAATTAATGCGTCCGTTGTTTTCAGGATGCGATGCCGGACCACTTGTCGGATACTGCCTTCTCGGCCGCCGCGGGATTCACATCGGCGCCCGCCGCCGCGAGCGTGGCGCCCAGTGCGGCGAGCGAGGACCGGACCGCGCCGGGGGTGGCATGGGAGCCGTAGTGGTTGACCCGGATCATCTCCTTGGCCAGCGCCCCGCCCCCGGCGATCAGGGGCAGCGAGGGGTCGGCGGCCAGGGCATCGGCGACCAGCGCGGAGGCGTCGGTTCCCGGCGGGGTGCGCAGCGTGGTGGCGACAGGGGCGGTGTCCCGCGCGGAGTACACGTACGGCTCAATCCCACCGCCGAGTGCGAGCGCCCCCGCGCGGGTGGCCGAGGCCGCCGAGGCGTGTGCCGCCATCCGGGTGGCGAGCCCCTCCGCCTCGATGCGCTCCAGACAGGCGTCCAGGGCCAGCATCTCCAGCTGGGCGGGGGCATGCGGCAGAGCCGCGCGGCCGGTGTCGATCCAGCGCTCCTTCCAGTCGAGGAGCGAGAGGTACGAGCGGCGGGGTGCCCCGGGGTTCGCCGCCAGCCGCTCCCAGGCGCGCGCGCTCACCGACACGGCGGAGACACCGGCGGGGCCGCCCATGGCCTTCTGCGCGCCGATCACGCACAGATCGACGCCCCAGGCGTCGGGCAGCAGCGGCTCGGCGGCCACGGACGCGACGGCGTCCAGCATGAACAGCGCCCCGTGGGCGCGGACGGCCTCGCCGATCTCCGCCACGGGGTTGGTGTTGCCGGTGGCCGCCTCCGCGTGCACCAGCGACACGAAGTCGATCTCCGGGTGCTCCGCGAGGGCGCGCTCGACCTGCTCGGCCGTGGCCGCCGCGTGGAAGGGCACCTCCAGATCCACGACCTTGGCGCCGCAGTCGCGGAGCCAGTCGCCGAAGGTCTGGCCGTACGGGCCGGTGACGACGTTCAGCGCGGTCGAACCGGCGCGGGCACCACCGCGGACGCAGCCCTCCAAAGGAAGCAGCGCCTCTCCCTGCATGACCACCACGTCCTGGTCGGTGTCGAGCAGGGCGGCGACCCGTCGCTCGACGGCCGCGAAGCGGGCGGGGGTGAGGGGAGCGAGGTCCAGCAGGGGGTGGGTCACGGCGGCGGGCTCTCTTCGGGTCGGGCTGGTGGGGCGGAGCGGGGCGGGACGGTCGAGCCGGGCGTCGCTCGAACGCTGTTCGGACACGCCCTCGTCGAGGGTACTCAGCGCCTCGTAAAGTTCGGCCCATGAGTGATCGCGCGGTGCTGCATGTGAAGGGCCGGGTGCTCGTCGGCCCCGACGAGGTCAGGGACGAGCTGTGGGTCGTGGACGGGCGGACCACCTATGAGCGTCCGTCCGGCGCGCGCGACATCCGTACGGTCGCGGGCTGGGCCGTACCGGGCCTGGTCGACGCCCACTGCCATGTGGGTCTGGACACCCACGGTCCGGTGGACGAGGCGACGAGCGAGAAGCAGGCGCTCGCCGACCGGGACGCGGGCACGCTGCTGCTGCGCGACGCGGGGTCGCCGTCCGACACCCGCTGGATGGACGACCGGGACGATCTGCCGAAGATCATCAGGGCCGGCCGGCACATCGCGCGAACCCGCCGCTACATCCGTAACTTCGCCCACGAGATCGAGCCGGGCGACCTCGTCGCCTTCGTCGCCCAGGAGGCCAGGCGCGGCGACGGCTGGGTCAAGCTCGTCGGCGACTGGATCGACCGTGAGGCCGGGGACCTGACCGCGTGCTGGCCGCGCGGCGAGGTCGAGGCGGCGATAGCCGAGGCGCACCGGCTCGGCGCCCGCGTGACGGCCCACTGCTTCGCGGAGGTCGCGCTGCGCGATCTCGTCGAGGCCGGGATCGACTGCGTCGAGCACGCCACGGGGCTCACCGACGACCTGATCCCGCTCTTCGCGGGGCGGGGCGTCGCGATCGTCCCGACGCTGGTCAACATCGCCACGTTCCCGGATCTGGCGGCCGGCGCCGAGACCAAGTTCCCGCGCTGGTCGGCCCATATGCGGCGGCTGCACGAACGCCGTTACGACACGGTGCGCAACGCGTACGACGCGGGCATCCCGGTCTTCGTCGGCACGGACGCGGGCGGCTCCCTGGCGCACGGTCTGGTGGCCGACGAGGTCGCGGAGTTGGTGAAGGCCGGTATTCCGCCGGTGGAGGCGCTGTCGGCGACCGCGTGGGGAGCGAGGGCCTGGCTGGGGCGTCCGGGCCTTGAGGAAGGCGCTCCGGCCGACCTGGTGGTGCTCGACGGGGACCCGCGGGTCGATGTGCGGATGCTGGCGGCGCCGCGGCGGATCGTGCTCAACGGGCGGGTCGTGGGCTGACGTTCGGCGCGGTCGCCCTTCGGCGAGGCCCCCGGTGAGCTCTTGGGTGAGCTCGCCGTACGCCCGCCGGAACGGCCGGGTGCGCGACCCTGCGCCCCCCGTGTGGGGGGTCGGAAGGAACGCCCGTACCCACAGAATTCGAACGTGGACACAGAAACCCCCCTTTGGAGTGAACTCACCCCAGGTGTCCGCCAGTTCACTCTCGGTGCGCGAGGATTCCCGTGTCTCGGTCGCCGCCGCCCATGTGTCCCCGTGCAGGCCGGTCGGCGACGCCAAATCTCAGTGGGGGTTCCACCATCTTGAACAGCAATGTCTTCCGCATGCCCGCACGCCGTTCCGCCGCGCTGGCGGCGGCCGTGGCCCTGGTCGCGGGGCCCGCCGTGCTTGCCGCCCCGGCGCAGGCCACGGGAGGAACGGGAGCGACCTCAGGAAAGGGCAAGGCGGGCGCGGTCGTTCTGCGGACCGCCCTCGATGTGTCCCTGCTCAACAAGACCGTCGAAGTGCCGCTGCGGGCGTCGCTCAACGAGGTGCAGGCCCCTGCCGACGCCGACAGGACCGCGCTCACCGTCGAACTCGACGGGGTCGACCAGGGCAGGCCCTTCACCGTGCTGGGCGCCGAGGTCGCCACCGCGCGGGCCACGGCCGACGACCAGAAGGCCGAGGGCTACGCCAACATCGCCCATGCCAAGGTCCATGTCCCCGGGCTGCCGCTCCTGTCACTCATCGAGGTCCAGGAGGTCACCTCCAAGGCGGTCTGCGAGGCCGGGAAGAAGCCCGTCGCCGAGTCCAATCTGCTCGGCTCCGTCACCGTCCTCGGTAAGAAGGTCACGCTCTCCGCGGGCGGACCGACCCGGGTCGAGGTGCCGGGCGTCGGCGAGGTGACGCTCGACCTGTCGAAGACGCGGACCACGTCCCGTACGGCCGCCGCGACCGCGCTCGAACTGCGGGTCGCGGTGAACCCGCTCAAGCTGAACGTCGCCGACGTCCAGGGCACGCTCACCCTCGCAGAAGCGACCTGTGAGGCGCCCGCCGAACCGGTGAAGGAGGAGCGGCCGGAACCGGAGAAGGACGGCGTCGAACCGCAGACCGCGTCGGAGCCGGCCCCCGAGAACCTCGCCGAGACGGGCGGCAGTTCGACCACGCCGTATCTGGCGGGCGGGGCGGTGCTGCTGCTCGCCGTGGGCGGCGGCGCGATGGTGCTCGTACGCGGGCGCGACAGGAGCTGACGGGGCGCTTGGCGCTTGGCGCCTGTGGCCGGTCGCCGGGCGGGTCGGGTTCCCGTCCGGCGACCGGCCGCGCACATCGTCGCCCCTCAGGCGCGGACCGCCGAAAGGGCCAGGGCGAACGCCCGGAGGAAGCGGTCCGTCGTCGCCCGGTCCCGGACCGCGAGGCGTAGCCATCGTGGTCCGAGTCCCGGGAACGTGTCGCCGCGTCGCGCCGCGAAGCCCAGGGCGCGCAGCTTCTCCCGTACCGCGTCGGCCGAGTCCGTCGCCACGAGCACGAAGGGGCCCGCGGCGGGTTCCACGGCGCGCACCCCGTCGAACTCGGCCAGCCCGGCCAGCAGATGGGCCCGCTCCGCCGCCGTACGGCGCGCCGCCGCCTCGGCCTCCGCGAGCGCGGCAGGCGTCATACACGCCTCGGCGGCGGCCAGCGCGGGCGTCGAGACCGGCCAGAGCGGCTGGGCCGCCGCGAAGGCCCCGACGGTCGCCGGATCGGCCAGGACGTAGCCGATGCGCAGTCCGGCGAGTCCCCACGTCTTGGTGAGGCTGCGCAGCACCACCAGTCCGGGCACGTCGCCGCGCGCCGCCAGCGCCTCCGGCTCTCCGGGCACCGCGTCCATGAATGCCTCGTCCACGACCAGCGTCCGCCCCGGACGCGCCAGTCGTAGGAGGTCTTCGGCCGGGTGCAGCACGGACGTCGGGTTCGTCGGGTTGCCGATCACCACCAGATCCGCGTCCTCGGGGACGGCCGCCGGATCCAGCCGGAAGCCGTCACCGGCGTCGAGCAGCACGCGCCGTACGGTGTGCCCCGCGCCGGTCAGGGCGGCCTCCGGCTCCGTGAACTGCGGGTGCACCACGACGGGGCGGCGCGCGGGCAGGGCGCGGGCGAGCAGGACGAACGCCTCCGCGACGCCCGCGGTCAGCAGCACGCGCTCCACCGGGAGCCCGTGGCGCGCGGCGACGGCGGCCCGTGCCGCGCGTCCGTCCGGGTAGGCCGAGAGAGTCGTGAGCGACGCGGCGATCCGCTCCCGGAGCCAGTCGGGGGGCGTGCCGGGGCGGACGTTGACCGCGAGGTCGGTCAGGCCGGCGCCGTCGTCCCGTACCTCGGCGTCGCCGTGGTGCCGCAGGTCGTGGGCGTCAGTGGGCGTGCGCATGACTGCCGTGGCCGTTGCCGTGGTGATGCCCGTGCCCGCTGTGTCCGTCGTGCCCGTCGTGCCCGTCGTGCCCGTCGTGTCCGTCGTCGTCCGGGTGGAAGTGCGGCTGCTGCGGCGCCCCCACCTTGTCCTCGAAGCCGGGCAGCGCGATCCGGTAGACGCAACTGTCGCAGTTCATCCGCAGATCGCCCCGCACCGCCTCGTGGTAGCGCTCCATGACCAGGTCCAGCAACTCCTCGGTGGGACCCACCACATCGGCCGACGCCACCTCAGTCTCCGGATGCGCCGCCGCCCACTCCCGTGTCTGCCGCACGACACGCTCCGGCAGGATCCCGGTGAACAGGAAGTACGGCAGGACCACGATCCGGCGCGCCCCGAGCCGTACGCAGCGGTCGAGCCCGCTCGGCACGTCCGGCGCGGCCAGCGACACGAAGGCCGTCTCCACGCCCGCGTAACCACGCCCCTCCCAAAGAAGCCGCGCCGCCTTCAGTACCTCCGCGTTGGCGTCGGGGTCGGTCGAACCGCGCCCCACGAGCAGCACGGTCACCTCGGACCGGTCGCCGGTGAACCCCGCCAGGCCCGCCAGCGCCTCCTCCAGACGTCGTTCGAGGACCGTGAGCAGGGCGGGGTGCGGGCCGAGCGGACGGCCGTAGGTGTACGAGATCCCCGGGTGACGCTCCTGCTCGCGCTTGAGCGCCGCCGGTATGTCGCCCTTGGCGTGCCCGGCGGACACCAGCATCAGCGGGACGGCGGCGAACCGGGTGACGCCGCGTTCGACGAGTTCGGCCACGGCGTCGCCGATGGGCGGCGCCGACAGCTCGATGAAGCCGCCGGCGACGGGCAGTTCGGGATGCCGCCTGCCCAACTCCCGTACGAACTCCCGGAAGGCCTCGGCGCCCCCGGTGTCCCTGGTGCCGTGGCCGGCGATGAGCAGTGCGGGTCGGGGGGTGGTCACGCGTTCTCCTTGGCGAGGTGGTGCTGGGGCGGGTGGTACGGGTGGTAGAGCAGGGCGTTGAGCGCGGCGGCGGCCACGGCGGAGCCGCCCTTCTCCGAGATGTTGCTCACCGCCGGCAGCCCGCTCTCACGCAGCGCCGCCTTGGACTCGACGGCGCCGACGAAGCCGACCGGGAGACCGATCACGAGCGCGGGGTCGGCGTCCAGGAGCAGCAGTTCCTCCAGCGCGGTGGGGGCGCAGCCGATCACCCAGAGCGCGCCGGGGCCGACCTCTTCGTAGGCCAGACGCACCGCGTGCGCGGAACGGGTGAGCCCCGGCCCCGCCGCGGCCTCCTCAAGACGGCACACCGCGGTCCTGCGGGTGATGCCTGCGGCGACCATCCGCACGTCGGCGACGACCGGCGCGCCCGCGTGCAGCGCGTCGTGCGCCGCGGCCAACGCGGCCTCGTCGCAGACGAGATCGCCCAGATACGCGGGATCGGCCGCCGAGTGGATGACGCGCTCCACGACCGCGCGGGTCAGCGGCGCGAGGTGCGAGGTGTCGACGCGGGCGCGCAGCCTGCGGAACGACTCCTCCTCGATGGGATGGACGACGCGGTCGGCCACACGTTCCTGGCTCATCGGACTCCCTCCGACTGCCACCGGTAGCCCCGGGGCGTCACCATCCGGCCCGCGATCTCACGCGTGGCCGTGTTGCCCACCGTCACCACCGTCATCATGTCCACCGTCGCCGGGTCGAGCCGGGCGAGCGTGGTGAGATGGCTGGTGCCGTCGGGGCGGGACGCGTTGCGTACGACTCCGACAGGCGTCGCCGCCGTACGGTGCTCCGCCAACAGGGCCAGCGCCTTGGGCAGTTGCCAGTCCCGGCCGCGGCTGCGCGGGTTGTAGAAGGTCACTACGATGTCGGCCTCGGCCGCCGCGCGGACGCGGCGCTCGATGACCTCCCAAGGAGTGTGCAGGTCCGACAGGCTGATCGAGACATGGTCGTGCCCGAGAGGCGCGCCGAGGATCGCGGCGGCGGCCAGCGCGGCCGTCACGCCCGGTACGCCGACCGCCTCGATGTCGTCGGCCGCCTCGGCGAGCGCGGGCGACGCCATCGCGTACACGCCCGCGTCTCCGCTGCCGATGAGAGCCACGGCATGCCCCGCCTGTGCCTCGGCCACCGCCGTACGGGCCCGCTCCTCCTCGTGGCCGAGCCCCGACTCCACGACGCGTGTGCCGGGGCGGAGCAGGTCCCTGATCTGGTCGACGTACTGGTCGAGCCCGACGAGCACCGAGGCGCGCCGGAGCTCGGCCGTGGCGCGCGGAGTCAGCAGGTCCCGCGCGCCAGGCCCGAGCCCGACGACGGCGAGCCGCCCGCGCGGAGGCTTGCGCACGACCGCGCAGGTGGCCATCGCGGGCCGTCCATCGGGGCTGGACTTCCGCTTCTGTACGAGGAGTTCACCGCCACGCCCGGCGGCGAGCGCCGCGGCCTCGGCGACGGACGGGGTGCCGACGGCCGCGAGGGGCGCGTCGGACGGGTTGGGCACGGCGACGTCGGCCAGCACGCCGGCCGGGTACGTCCTGACGGGCACCCCCAACCTGCCGGCCGCCTCGACGATCCCGGGCTCGTTCGCCTTGGCGTCGACGGTGGCCAACTCGGCGACGCTGAGCGGCGACAGCCCGGCGTCCCGCAGGGCGTCGAGGATGACGTCGTACACCTCGTCCCCGCCCACGCCCTTGCTGGCACCGACACCGACGACGAGCGAGGGAGGCCTCAGGACGACGTCCGCAGGCCCGAGGGGCACGATCCGGTCGGTGAGGTGGAGGGCGGGGAGGGGAGCGGGGACGTCGGCCCGTGGCGCCGGGTGCGTCGTGGCGGCATCCGGTTCCGCTGGCTGACGCGCGTGCGCGACCGCGTGGCGCGGTTCGGCTGTCGACCGCGTGCGAGCCGCGGTGGTCGCCGCGCTTCGCCCGGCGGGGTCCGCCGTGCCAGGCGCCGGCGGCTCTTCCCGCGTCACGTTCGGCGGCAGCGCCGGAAGCGGCCATACGGCGTCCGCACGCAGTCTCACCGGCGTGCCGTCGAGCAGCGCGCGCGTCAGCGTCGGCACCGCGCCCTCGACCGGCAGACCCAGCGTGTCGAGGCCCGGGACGCCCGTGGCGTCCGTCGCCGTCGTGATCACCGGGGTCGCCGCCAGGACCGACGCCACCTCCGCGGCGAGGGAGTTCGCCCCGCCGCCGTGGCCGCCGAGCAGTGACACCGCGTACCGCCCCGCCTCGTCCACGCACACGACACCCGGGTCCGTCGTCTTGTCGGCGAGCAGCGGGGCCAGCAGCCGTACGGTCGCCCCCGTGGCCAGGAAGCACACCAACTGTTCGCACTCGGCGAACGCGCTCTCCACCGCCCGGCGTACCGGGCCGTCGTAGACGCGCGTGCGGCCGGGCCAGGCCGTGGCCAGGCGGTCGCGGGCCGAGGCGCCCGCCGCCGTCGCGGAGATCAGGCCGATCACTGGGTCGCTCCTTGCATGGGGTGGGGATCCGGCGCGGCGGGGCGGTCGCCCCACAGCAGGAAGACGGGGTTCGTGGCCGCGAGCCGGGTCACGTCGCCGGGCAGCGGTGCGAGCCGCGAGGAGTGCAGCAGTACGCCGCCGGTGGCGAACCCGGCACCGGCCAGGGCCTCCCGCACCGCCGGCACCCGGTCCAGCGCGGCCACCGACACCACGACCGTCCGGCGCGCCACTCGCGCGCACGCCGTGACGACGGCGGACAGCTCACGGCCGCCGCCGCCGACGAACACGGCGTCCGGATCGGGCAGCCGGGACAGTGCCGCCGGAGCGGACCCGTGCACCGTCTGGACGTCCACGCCGTGCGCCAGCGCGTTGGCGCGGACGCGTTCGGCGCCGTCGGGCGACTTCTCCACCGCGATGGCCGCCGCGCCGAGACGCGCGCACTCCACGGCCACCGACCCCGAGCCCGCGCCGACGTCCCACACCAGGTCGCCCGTCCTCGGCCCGAGCCTGGCCAGCGCCAGCGCACGCACCTCGAACTTGGTGATCATCGAGTCGCGGTGCGTGAACTCCTCCTCGCCCAGTGCCCAGCGGGCCGGGCCCGGCCCGTGGCCGGCCACGGTGCGCGGGACCGGGGCGTGCGCCCGCGCCTCGTCCAGGGACAGCACCACGCTCAGCGGCTCGGGCCAGTCGCGGCCCGCCGCGTCGGCGGGGGACAGCCGCTCGACCCGCTCGCCGTCCGGGTCGCCCAGCGCGGAGGCGACGACGAGCGTGCGGGGGAGCCCGGTGCCCGCGAGGGCCGCGCCCAGTTCGGCCGGGCCCGCTCCCGGACCCGTCAGCACCGCCACCTTCGGGTGCGCGCGGCAGACGTTGACCGCCGTACGGAGGTCGCGTCCGTGCGCGCTGACGACGACCGCGTCGTCCCACGGCAGGCCGATCCGGGCGAACGCCACGGCGACGGACGGGGCGGCGGGCCGTACGTCGAGAGCCCCGGCCCCGAAACGCCCGGCCAGCGCCCGTACGACCCCGAACAGGCCCGGGTCGCCCGAGGCCAGCACCACGACCCGCCCGGCGTCCGCACGGGCGTGCTGCCGCGCGATCGCGTCCAGCGCCGGCGCCAGCGGCCCCAGCACCACCCGCGGGATCTCCTCGCGCAGTCCGGCCATCGCCGCGGCCTCCTCAAGATGCCGCCGCCCGCCGACGACAAGGGCCGCCTCGGCCACGTCCCGCAGGGAGTCCTCGGAGAGCGGTGTGCCCGTCCCCGTACCGATGACGGTGATCACCGTGCGGCGCCCCGGGTCCGCTCCTCGCGCAGCGCCTTGCGGGCGGCGGGGTCGGCCCGCCGGAAGCCGTGGAAGTGCCCGGGGTGGTAGAGGTGCGAGCGCGTCCCCGACGCGGACAGCGCCGGTCCGACCAGGAACAGCGTGTGCTTCCAGAGCTTGTGCTGCTTGACGGTCTCCTCCAGCGTGCCGATGGTGCAGCGCACCACCAACTCCTCCGGCCAGGTCACCTGATGGGCGACGAGGACCGGCGTCGACGTCGGATAGCCGCCCTCCAGAAGCTCCTGGGTGAGCTGGCCCGACCGCGCGGCCGACAGGAACACCGCCATCGTCGTGCCGTGCCTCGCGAACTCCCGTACCTCCTCGCCCGGCGGCATCGGCGTCTTGCCACCGCCCAGCCGGGTCAGGATCACGGACTGCGCGATCTCCGGAATCGTCAACTCCCGCCCCGCGACGGCGGCGACGGCCGAGAACGACGAGACGCCCGGCACGATCTCCACCGCCAGACCGAGCGCGTCGCAGCGGTCCACCTGCTCCTGCGTACCGCCCCAGAGGGCCGGGTCCCCGGAGTGGATCCGGGCGACCTTCAGCCCCTCGCGGGCCGCCCGTTCGTACACGGCGACGACGTCCTCCAGGGAAAGCGCCGCCGAGTCGAGGATCTCGGCGTCCTCGCGCGCGTGGCCGAGCACCTCCGCCTGCACCAGGCTGGCCGCCCAGATGACGACATCGGCGCCGGCGATGGCGCGGGCCGCGCGGAAGGTCAGCAGGTCGGCGGCGCCGGGGCCCGCGCCGACGAAGGTCACCTTGCCGGCGGTGTGATCGGTCATGAGCGGTGGTCCTCGCGGGTCAACGGGGCGGGGGAGCGGATGGGGTGAACATGAATGTGCGGACCGGGGGTCCGATCGGCTAGCAAGGGCGCATGGCGGTGTTCGTCGCGCTCGGCGCGTTCCTCATGACGCTCTTCGGCGGCTGGACGGCGCAGCGCGTCACCGACCGCCGGCATCTGGTACTCGGCCTGGCCGGCGGACTGATGCTCGGCGTGGTCGGCCTCGAACTGCTGCCCGAGGCCATGGACGTCGCCGGCGAGGACTTCCTCGGGGTCCACCGGGCGCTCCTGCTGTTCGTCGGCGGATTCCTCTTCGCCCACGTCGTGGAGCGCCTGCTGGCCGTACGACGGGCCGCACACGGCGCGGCGGACGCCGAGACCCCGCACGCCCACGCGGGCGGCCACGGCGGCGGCGCCGGGCGGACCGACCGCGCGCCCCAGGTGGGGCTGACGGCCGCGTCCGCGATGGTGCTGCACAGCCTGATGGACGGCGTAGCGCTCGGCGCCGCGTTCCAGGTCGGCGGCGGCATGGGCGCGACCGTCGCGCTCGCCGTCATCACCCACGACTTCGCCGACGGCTTCAACACGTACACGCTGACCAGCCTCTACGGGAACGACCGCCGCAGGGCGTTCACGATGCTCTTCGCCGACGCCGTCGCGCCCGTCGTCGGCGCTGCCTCCACTCTGCTGTTCACCCTTCCGGAGGAACTGATCGGAAGCTATCTCGGATTCTTCGGCGGCGCGCTGCTGTATCTGGCCGCCGCCGAGATCCTGCCCGAGGCGCACCACGAACACCCCGCGCTGTCGACGCTGCTGTGCACCGTCGGCGGCGTGGGCTTCATCTGGCTGGTGGTGGCGCTGGCCAACTGAGGCGAGCCGCCCCGCCGGGCCCGCGCTCACAGCTTGCCCCCGCGCCCGCCGTCGCGCCGCGCGGGCGCGATGAGCGTCGAGAGATACGGCAGCGTCCCCCGCTCAAGCTCGGAGGCGGGGCGGATCGACTCCTCCGGCAGCCCGAGCGCCGACCCCCACACCGCGCCCTCCGTACGGCCCGTCTCCCGCAGCGCGGTGGCGACCTCGCCGGCCAGCCGCCCGAACTTGTAGGCCACGACGGTGCCGGGACCGTTCAGCGCGTCCTTCAGTACGGAGGCGCCCGCCGTCACCGGCACCAGCGTCAACGGCTCGGTCCCCTCGGTCAGCACCGCGCCGCCGCGTGCGGCCAGATCCTGCATCGCGGTGATCCCCGGAACGGTCTCCACGACCGTCCCCGGCACCAACTCACCGATCGTCTGCGCGAGATAGGTGAACGTCGAGTAGACGTTCGGGTCGCCGATCGTCGCGAACGCCACGCTTCCGTGAGGATGCGCGCGCAGCAGCTCGGCGACCCGCCCGCCCGCCGCGTCCCAGGCGGCCTCACGGCGGGCCCGGTCGGCGCGCTCGTTCAGCGCGAAGACCACACGCCGGACCTTCTCGGCGCCGACGTAGTGCAGCACGGTCGCCTCGGCCCGGCCGGGCTCCCCGCCGTCCGTTCCGTCGGCCGCCGCCATGACGGGCACGACGACGACGTCCGCCTCCCGCAGAAGACGCACGCCCTTCACCGTCACCAGCTCGGGGTCCCCGGGGCCCACCCCGACCCCGACGAGTCTGCCGCTCATGCCGTGCACCTTTCGACGAATCTCCGTGCCATGCCGGGCGCCGCCGCCCAGTGCGTATGCAGATAGCTCGCGTGCACGCCCCGCTGTACGAATCCCTCGACCCGGCGCTCGGGCCGCACCAGCCCCCACGCGGGCGCCGCACCGGCCCCGGGTTCGAGCACCGTCCGATGGAACTCGTGCCCCCGCAGCCGCGTCCCGGCGGCGGCGAGAACGCTGTCCCGGACGGCGACGGCCTCCCGGTACCCGAGCGTCAGCCGCTCCGACATCCGCGCGTCGGCGTCGAGCACGCCACACATCGGCGCACCGTCCAACGACCGCGCGAGATAGAGCAGCCCGGCGCACTCGGCGGCCACGGGGGCGCCGGAGTGGGCCAGTTCGGCGACGGCCTTACGGAGGGGTTCATTGGCCCCCAACTCGCCCGCGTACACCTCGGGAAACCCACCACCGATGACCAACCCCTTGGTGTCGGGGGGCAGTTGCTCGTCCCGGAGTGGATCGAAGACGACGACATCGGCACCGGCGGCGCGCAGCAGCTCGCCATGCTCGGCGTAGGAGAAGGTAAACGCGGCACCACCGGCGACGGCGACAACGGGCGCCTTCAGCCCCTCCGGCGTTTGAGGAGCGGGGTCCGGGGCGGAGCCCCGAAAATCAGCCCGCCCGGCGTTTGAGGGCACGGCCGGAGGCCGTACGGGGTCCGGGGCGGAGCCCCGGTTTCGGGAAGGGGCGGGTAGGGGAACAGCCCCGCGCAGCGGCCCCACCCCCCGCACCGCACCCCCCGCATCCCAAGCCGCCACCTCCAAAGAAGGCGCACTCCGCGCCAACCGGAGCAACCCCTCCACGTCACACCCCACCCGCACCCACTCCGCCATCCCCCGCACCGCGCCGACCGCATCCCCCCACCGCTCCGCCACCGGCACCAACCCCAGATGCCGCGACGGCGTCTCGATCTCGCCCGCCCGCCGCAGCGCGCCGAGCACCGGCACCCCCGACTCGTCCAGCGCCTCCCGCAGCAACGCCTCGTGCCGGTCGGACGCCACCTTGTTGAGGATCACCCCGCCGATCCGCACCTCCGGGTCCCACGACGCGAACCCGTGCACCAGCGCCGCCACCGACCGGGACTGCGACGACGCGTCCACGACGAGCACCACCGGCGCCCGCAGCAGCTTCGCGACCTGGGCGGTGGACCCGAGTTCGCCCTGCCCGGCGGCGCCGTCGTACAGCCCCATCACGCCCTCGACGACGGCCAGGTCACAGCCCGCCGCGCCGTGCGCGAAGAGCGGTCCGATCAGCTCCGTACCGCACAGGTACGCGTCGAGGTTCCGGCCCGGCCGCCCCGTCGCCAACGCGTGGTAGCCCGCGTCGATGTAGTCGGGCCCGACCTTGTGCGGGGACACGGCGAGGCCGCGCCCGGCGAAGAACGCCATCAGCCCGGTGGCGACCGTGGTCTTGCCACTGCCGGAGGCGGGCGCGGCGATGACGAGACGCGGCACCGATACAGGCACCGATACAGGCACCGATACAGGCACCGATACAGCGGGGCCCGGGGCGGCGGCATTCACCACTCGATCCCCCTCTGCCCCTTCTGCCCCGCGTCCATCGGATGCTTGACCTTCGTCATGTCGGTGACCAGGTCCGCGAGTTCGACCAGCGCCTCCGGCGCGTTCCGCCCGGTGATCACCACGTGCTGTGTCCCCGGCCGCTCCCGCAGCACCCGTACGACCTCGTCGGTGTCCACCCAGCCCCAGTGCATCGGGTACGCGAACTCGTCCAGTACGTACAGCCGGTACGTCTGAGCCGCCAGGTCGCGCCTGACCTGCTCCCAGCCCTCGCGCGCCGCGTCCTCATTGGAAAGCTGCTTGTCGCGCTGGACCCAGGACCAGCCCTCGCCCATCTTGTGCCAGTCGACCGAACCGCCCTCGCCGCTCGCCCCCAGCACCTTCAGCGCGTGCTCCTCGCCCACCTTCCACTTCGCCGACTTGACGAACTGGAACACCCCGATCGGCCAGCCCTGCGTCCAGCCGCGCAGCGCCAGTCCGAACGCCGCCGTCGACTTGCCCTTGCCGACGCCTGTGTGGACGACGACGAGCGGCCGGTTCCGGCGCTGGCGGGTGGTGAGCCCGTCGTCCGGCACGACCGCCGGCTGTCCCTGCGGCATCAGGCAACCCTCCCGTACGCGCCCGAAGCGCCTCGCACATCCCTGACCAGCCCCGCGATGCTGTCCGCGCGCAACTCGTCGAGCGTGACGGCCGTGCCGCCGAGCTCGCCCGCGAGCGCGACCGCCAACCCGAGCCGTACCGGCCCCGACTCGCAGTCCACGACCACCGACGCCGTGCCGTCGGCGGCGTGCAGCCGTGCCGCGCGAGTCCCGAGCGCCACCGGATCGGCCCCGCCGGTCGCCCGCCCGTCGGTGACCACGACGAGCAGCGGGCGCCGCGCGGGATCACGCATCCGCTCCACCCGAAGGACGTCGTGCGCCTTCAACAGCCCGGCGGACAACGGAGTCCGCCCGCCGGTGGGCAGCGACTCCAGCCGTACGGCCGCCGCGTCGACCGAGGAGGTAGGCGGCAGCGCCACCGTGGCGTCCTTCCCACGGAAGGTGATCAGACCGACCTTGTCGCGCCGCTGGTACGCGTCCAGGAGCAGCGACAGGACGGCGCCCTTCACAGCCGACATGCGCTGCCGCGCGGCCATCGACCCGGAGGCGTCCACCACGAACAGCACCAGATTGCCCTCGCGCCCCTCGCGGTTCGCCTGCCGCAGATCGTCGCGCCGTACCACCAGCCCGCGCCCGGAACGGCCACGCGCCCGCTGGTGCGGCGCGGCGGCCTGGATCGTCGCGGCCAGATGCAGTTTGCTCAGCGCGCCCCGTGGCCGCCTGGCCCCGGTCGTACGCCCGTGGTCGGTACGCGCCCGGGAACGGCGCCCCGCCGCACCCTCACCGAGACCGGGCACGCTGAGCGTCTTCGTACGGAAGGGCTCGGCGGCGCGTACGGCGGACTGCTCACCGCCGCCCCCGGCGGGACGGCCGCCCTGCCCCTCCTCGGGCTCCGCAGGCGCCTCGGCGGGCTCGGCCGGGCTTTCCCCCGCTTCCGGCCCCCGCGGCCCCTCAGGCCCGTCCTGCGGCGGCTGCCCGCCCCCGCCAGGCCCGTCCGGATCCGGGTCGTCGTCGGGAGAGCCGTCATCGCCGCCGAACTCCTCCAGCGTGTCGTCCAGTTTCTCCTCGTCCAGCCCCGGTGCGTCGAACGGATTGCGCCGCCTGCGGTGCGGCAGCGCGAGCAGCGCCGCCTGCCGTACGTCCTCCGCCAGCACGACCGTGCGCCCCGCCCACGCGGCGAGCGTCGTCGCCGTCCTGGCCATCACGATGTCGGCGCGCATGCCGTCCACCTCGAACGCGGCGCACGTCGCGGCGATCTGCCGCAGCGCGGCGTCACCGAGCCGTACCTCGGGCAGCAGCGCCCGCGCGGCCACGATGCGCGCCCGCAGCTCGTTCTCCTCGTCGGCCCAGCGCGCGGCGAACGCGGCGGGGTCGTCGTCGTAGGCGAGCCGGCGCCGTACGACCTCCACCCGCAGATCGGGCTCGCGCGAGGCGGTGACCTCGACGGTGAGTCCGAACCGGTCGAGCAACTGCGGCCGCAGCTCGCCCTCTTCGGGGTTCATCGTCCCCACGAGCAGGAACCGCGCGGCATGCCGTACGGAGACGCCCTCGCGCTCTACGTAGGAGGCCCCCATCGCGGCGGCGTCCAACAGCAGGTCCACCAGGTGGTCGTGCAACAGGTTGACCTCGTCCACGTACAGCACGCCCCGGTGCGCGTCGGCGAGCAGCCCCGGCTCGAAGCTCTTCACGCCCTCCGCCAGCGCCCGTTCGATGTCGAGCGCGCCGACCAGCCGGTCCTCGGAGGCGCCGACGGGGAGTTCGACCACCCGCGCGGGGCGCGCGGACCCCGGACCCGCCTCGTGCGGCCCGTCGGGGCACGCCGGGTCGGGTGCTCCCGGGTCGCAGGAGAAGCGGCAGCCCGCGACGACGGCGACGTCCGGCAGCACCGCGGAGAGCCCGCGCACGGCCGTGCTCTTCGCGGTGCCCTTCTCGCCGCGCACGAGCACCCCGCCGACGGCCGGGGACACGGCGTTGAGCAGCAGCGCGAGCCGCAGATCGTCCTGCCCGACGATGGCGGTGAAGGGATACGGCGTACTCACAGTGCCTCCAAGGCATGGGTCGGCGTGTTCGGCCCGTCCGGCGTTCGGAAGCCGGCTCCGGCGGCTCCGGCGGCGCTCGGGTTCGCTCTCACTCGCCGCCCCCCTCCAGATCGCCCTCCAGCTCCAGATACGTCGCCCGCAGCCGCTCCAGCGTCTGTTCGTCAGGCTCCGCCCACAGCCCCCGCTCGGCGGCCTCCAGCAGCCGCTCGGTGATGCCGCGCAGCGCCCACGGGTTGGACCGCCGCATGAACTCCTGGTTCTCCGGCGCGAAGACGTACTCCGCGGACAACTTCTCGTACATCCAGTCGTCCACGACGCCCGCCGTCGCGTCGTACCCGAAGAGGTAGTCGACGGTCGCCGCCATTTCGAAGGCGCCCTTGTAGCCGTGCCGCCGCATCGCCGCCATCCAGCGCGGGTTGACCACCCGCGCCCGGAACACCCGGTGCGTCTCCTCGCCCAGCGTCCGCGTCTTCACCTGGTCCGGCGTCGCGCTGTCACCCACATACGCCTCGGGCGACTCACCCGCCAGATGCCGCACCATCGCGACCATGCCGCCGTGGTATTGGAAGTAGTCGTCCGCGTCGACCAGATCGTGCTCCCTCGTGTCGACGTTCTTCGCCGCGACCTTGATCCGCCGGAACGCCGTCTCCATGTCCCCGCGCGCCGCACGCCCGTCGAGCCCGCGCCCGTACGCGTAGCCGCCCCAGACCGCGTACACCTCGGCCAGGTCCGCGTCCGACCGCCAGTTCCGCGCGTCGATCAGCGGCAGCAGACCCGCCCCGTACGCGCCCGGCTTCGATCCGAAGATCCGCGCCGTCGCGCGCCGGCGGTCACCGTGGAGAGCCGTGTCCTCATCGGCGTGCGCCCGTACGTAGTTGGCCTCGGCCGGCTCGTCCAGCTCGGCCACCGCCCGTACGGCGTCGTCGATCAGTCCCACCACATGCGGGAAGGCGTCCCGGAAGAAGCCCGAGATCCGCACCGTCACATCGATCCGGGGCCGTCCCAGCTCCGCCGCGGGCACGATCTCGAAGCCGGTGACCCGCCGGGACGCGTCGTCCCACACCGGCCGGCAGCCCAGCAGCGCCAGGATCTCGGCGATGTCGTCACCCTGGGTGCGCATCGCGGACGTGCCCCAGACGGTCAGCCCCACCGACGCCGGATAGGCGCCCGTGTCGGCCAGATACCGGGCGACCAGCGAGTCCGCCAGCGACTGGCCGACCTCCCAGGAAAGCCGCGACGGAATGGCCTTGGGGTCGACGGAGTAGAAGTTGCGGCCCGTCGGCAGGACGTTGACGAGCCCGCGCGTCGGCGACCCGGAGGGGCCCGCCGGGACGAACCCGCCGTCCAGGGCGCGCAGGATGTTCCCGATCTCGTCCGTCGTACGGGCCAGCCTCGGCACCACCTCAGTAGAGGCGAAGCCCAACACGGCCACCGCTGAGGCCAGTTCCTGCCCCAGGACCTCCCCGGCCAGCGGAGCCGCCGCCGACAGTTCCCAGCCCCGCTCCTCCATGCCCTCCGCGAGCCGCCGGCAGAGCTGCTCCAGCAGATCGATCGCGTCCGCCGCCGACCGCGCCGGACCCGCCACCAGGTCCGTCAGCTCGGCCGGCACCTTCACCGGCGCTCCAGGCTCGCCCAGCAGCTCCTTCTCGGCCAGCCCGAAGTGCTCGGCGAGCGCCGCCCGCAGGCCCGGCAGGGCGTTCGCCTCGCCGCCCCACACCTGCGAGGCGCGCAGCACGGCGAGCACCAGGTTGACCCGTGCCTCACCCTCGGGGCCACCGCCCAGGATGTGCAGACCGTCCCTGATCTGGACGTCCTTGATCTCGCAGAGATAGCCGTCGACATGCATGACGAACGAGTCGAAGTCGTCCTCGCCCGGCTGCTCGTCCACATGCAGGTCGTGGTGCAGCTCGGCGGCCTTGACGAGCGTCCAGATCTGGGCGCGCACGGCCGGCGCCTTCGTCGGGTCGAGATCGCTGACCAGCGCGTACTCGTCGAGGAGTTGCTCCAGCTTGGCCAGGTCCCCGTAGGTGTCGGCGCGGGCCATCGGCGGTACCAGATGGTCCACGACGGTGGCGTGGCCGCGCCGCTTGGCCTGGGTGCCCTCGCCGGGGTCGTTGACGATGAACGGGTAGATCAGGGGCAGTTCACCGAGCACCGCGTCCGGGCCGCAGCCCGCCGACAGGCCGAGGCCCTTGCCGGGCAGCCACTCCATCGTGCCGTGCTTGCCCATGTGGACGATCGCGTCCGCGCCGAAACCGTTCCTGTCCGCCGCCGTCTCCAGCCAGCGGTACGCGGCCATGTAGTGGTGCGACGGCGGCATGTCCGGGTCGTGGTAGATCGCGATCGGGTTCTCGCCGAAGCCGCGCGGCGGCTGGATCATCACCACGACGTTCCCGAACCGGAGCGACGCGAGCACGATGTCGTCGCCGTCCACGTAGAGCGAGCCCGGCGGCTCGCCCCAGTGCTCCAGCATGCCCGCGCGGAGCTCCGGCTCCAGCTCGTCGAACCAGGCGCGGTAGTCGGCCAGCGGCACCCGCGCGGGCGCCACGGCCAGCTGCTCCTCCGTCAGCCACTCCACGTCGTGGCCACCGGCGTTGATGAGCCGGTGGATCAGCTCGTCCCCGTTGTCGGGGTGCGCGTCGGCGCCGTCCCCCACCCGGTAACCGGCGTCGCGCAGGGCGTCCAGCACCCGTACCGCCGACGCCGGGGTGTCGAGACCGACCGCGTTGCCGACACGTGAGTGCTTCGTCGGGTACGCGGTGAAGACCACGGCCAGCTTCTTCTGCGCGTTCGGCCTGTGCGCGAGCCGGGCGTGCCGCACCGCGATCCCGGCGACCCGCCCGGCCCGCTCGGGGTCGGCGACGTACACCGGGACCCCGTCGGGGCCCTGCTCCTTGAACGAGAACGGGACCGTGATCAGCCGCCCGTCGAATTCCGGGATCGCGACCTGCATCGCGGCGTCCATGGGCGACAGCGCGGCGTCCGACGCGTCCCAGGCGGCCCGTGACGACGTCAGACAGAGCCCTTGCAGGACCGGTATGTCCAGGTCGGCCAGCGCCCCGATGTCCCACGCCT
The DNA here is from genome assembly GCF_036248275.1 of Streptomyces sp. NBC_01716. Taxonomy (NCBI): domain Bacteria; kingdom Bacillati; phylum Actinomycetota; class Actinomycetes; order Kitasatosporales; family Streptomycetaceae; genus Streptomyces; species Streptomyces sp. NBC_01716. Next base: position 6,902,859 of record NZ_CP109181.1, read on the forward strand.
CCTCGTCGCCGCCCGCCGACGCGTCCGACGCGACGGTGCCGCCGGCCGCGAGCACGGTCGCGATCAGCACGTCCGCGGCGCCGAGCCGATCAAAGAGGGCGGGATCGGCGCCGCGCAGTGAACCGCAGTACACCGGAAGGGCGTTGGCGCCCCGCTCCTCGACGCGGTCGCACAGCACGTCCACGAAGGAGGTGTTCCCGGAGAGCTGGTGCGCGCGGTAGAAGAGCACCCCGACGGTCGGCCGCCCTTCTACGAAGGCGCGCTCGCCGTGCACACCCCACTCGGGCATCGGGCGCGGCGCCTCGAACCCCTCACCGGTCAGCAACACGGTGTCGGAGAGGAACCGCGCCAGTTCCGCCAGATTCTCCGGCCCGCCCTCGACCAGGTAGCGCAGCGCCTCGGCGACCACACCGGCGGGCACCGACGAGTCGGCCATCAGCTCCGCGTCCGGTACGGACTCCCCGCCCAGCAGCACGGTCGGTACGCCGGACGCGGTGAGCACGGCGAGACCGTCCTCCCAGGCGCGTTTGCCGCCCAGGAGCCGTACGACGGCGATCCGCGCCCCGGCGATCAGCGCGGGCAGGTCGTCGGTGGCGTCGAGCCGGGTCGGGTTGCCGATGAGATACGGGGCGCCCGAGGCACGGGCGGCCAGCAGATCGGTGTCGGCGGTGGACAGCAACAGCACAGTCGGGGAAGGGCTGTTGACAGGCGCGGTGGTCATGGCGCTCCAGGTGCGATGAAGGGAAGTCCTGACGGGGCGCCCGACTCGATCAGCCGCAGCAGCGCGTCCGTGTCCGCGTGTTCTTCGATCAGATCGCCGAGAAGGTCGAGTTGCTCCTCGCGCAGGGCGGCGAACGAGGTGCCCGGGGCGGGTACGAAGCGGCGCCCGGCCGCCCCTGCCACCTCGCGCAGGAAGGCGCGCCGGAAGCCGTCGCTCTCCAGCGAGCCGTGCCAGTGCGTGCCCCACACCTGGCCCGAACGGCATCCGTCCAGACGACGGCCGGCGCCGTCGACGAGGAAAGGGTCACCCCCTTCTACGGAGGCGACGCCGTGGTGGATCTCGTACCCCTCGACGCGCTCGCCCAGCGCCTCGCCGACAGGGCGAGCCAGCGTCTTCTCACGGGCGAACTCGACGCGTACGGGCAGCAGTCCGAGTCCCGCCACGGACACACCGCCCGAGCCCGAGCGGAACTCGACGTCGTCCTTGATGTGCTCGCCGATGAGCTGGTAACCGCCGCAGATCCCGAGGACGGGGCGGCCGTCGGCGGCGCGCCGCAGCAGCGCGTCGGCGAGACCGCGCTCGCGCAGCCAGGCCAGCGCCCGCACCGTGCCGCGCGTACCGGGGACGATCACCAGGTCCGCGTCGGCGATCTCGTCGGCGCGGTCCACGAAACGCACCACCACGCCCGGTTCGGCCGCCAGCGCGTCCACGTCGGTGAAGTTGGACATCAGCGGCAACGCGCAGACGGCGACCCGCAGGACGTCCTCTCCGTACGGAGGGGCCACCACCGACTCGCGTACGGCGCCGCGCAGGGAGACCCGCAGACCGTCCTCCTCGTCGATGCCCAGACCGTGCCGGAAGGGCAGCACACCGTAGGTGGCGCGGCCGGTCAGCCCGCGCAGCATCTCCAGACCCGGCTCCAGCAGCGACACGTCGCCCCGGAACTTGTTGACGAGATAACCCGCGACCAGTGATTGGTCCTCGGGGCTCAGCAGCGCCGTCGTACCGAAGAACGACGCGAAGACACCGCCCCTGTCGATGTCGCCGACCACGACGACCGGCAGGCGGGCCGCCCGCGCGATGCCCATGTTGACGATGTCGGTACGCCGCAGATTGATCTCCGCCGGGCTGCCCGCGCCCTCGCAGATCACCGCGTCGTACGTGCGCCGCAGCTCCTCCAGACACTCCACGACGGTGCCCAGCAGGGTTTCCTGGCGGCCGGGGCCCGCGCCGTCGCCGTGGTAGCCACGCGCGCTCAGTTCACCCACCGGCCGCCCCATCAGGACGACTTGACTGCTGCGGTCGCCGCCCGGTTTGAGCAGGACGGGATTCATCAGCGCCGTCGGCTCGACGCGCGCCGCCTGTGCCTGCATCGCCTGTGCCCGGCCGATCTCGGCGCCTTCGCGCGTCACGAACGAATTCAGCGACATGTTCTGCCCCTTGAAGGGCGCCACCTTCACGCCCCGGCGGACGAGCCAGCGGCAGATGCCCGCCGTCACGACGCTCTTCCCGGCGTCGGACGTCGTTCCGGCGACGAGCAGCCCGCCCCCGCGCGCCTGTCCCGTGCTCATCGCCGCGCCTTCCCAAGGAAGTTGTCGGCCAGCAGCCGCCCGGCCACGCAGACCCCGAACGCCAGCACGCCCACCCGGCGCGACAGTTCGACCGCCCGCTCGATGTCGGCCACCTCGACCGGCCGGCCACCGCCGTTCAGCACCGGCCGGTGCTCGACCCGCCCGCCGTACGCGAGGGTGCCGCCGAGCCGTACGCCCAGCGCGCCCGCGAACGCCGCTTCCACGGGGCCCGCGTTGGGGCTCGGATGACGGCCCGCGTCGCGCCGTACCGCCCGCAGCGCCCGCGCGGGCGCGCCGCCCGCCACGGCCGCCAGTGCCGCCGTCAGCCGGGCGCCCGGCCAGCCGGCCACGTCGTCCAGCCGCGCCGCCGCCCACCCGAAGCGCAGATGGCGCGGCGACCGGTGGCCGACCATCGCGTCCAGCGTGTTGACCGCGCGGAACGCGACCAGCCCCGGCACCCCGCTGAACGCGCCCCAGACCAGGGCTCCCACGACGGCGTCCGAGGTGTTCTCCGCGACGGACTCCACGACGGCGCGGGCGATCTCCGGCCCGTCCAGGCCCTGCGGATCCCGCCCGCACAGATGCGGCAGCCGCTCCCGTGCCGCCTCGATGTCCCCGGCCGCCAGCGCCCCGCCGACGGCCCTCGCCTCGCGCCCCAGCGACGTACCGCCCACCACGGTCCAGGTGACGGCGGCGGTCAGGACGACGGAGGGGGCCGTACGGCCCCGCAGCCCGCGCGCCACGAGTGCGGCCACCCCGGCCGTACCCCCGGCGCAGACGACGGTGTGCAGCGCGCCCCAGCCCCGGTGGTCACGCCACAGCAGGCGCTCCACGGCGCCCGCGGCCCGCCCGAAAGCGGCGACCGGATGGCCGCGCCGGGGATCGCCGAAGAGCCGGTCCGCGAGGAGACCGGCGGCGGCGCCGTACGCGAAAACGCTTCCCTGGGCCGGTACTTCGCGGCCCGCCGAATACCCGGCACGCATCGCTCAGCCCGCCGATACGCCTCGGGACGCTCTCGGGTTTCTCGTACTCGAAGGTCTGGACGCGACAGCTGAACCGCAGCCGGGCATGGCGACATGTCCTCACTCAGGGTCCGCGCCCTGGTTCGACGTGATGCGGCGACAAGAGTTCCTGACTCCCCGGGACATGGCTGTCCCCGGTCACAGTGGCGGGACCGCGCCGGATTCGCACCGGCTTCCTCTCGCTGTCGCCGTATTGGCCTCGGCAGTCCACCACGCGTGCGAAGTCCCGTCAACCAGGCTTTGACCTGCGACGGGGCAGTGTGCTGAGGCCCACACGGCGGTCAGGCGACGATCATGTAGATCCCGTACGACACGGCGGCCAGGCACAGGGCGAAGCAGACGTACGCGCCGGTGCGGGCGACGGTGACGGACCCCGTGGGTGCCGCGCTCTTCGAGAGCCCGACGATGCCCAGGGTGAACAGGCCCACCAGGGCGACGGTGACCACGAGACTGACGCCGAAGACGGAGCCGAGCGCCGCCCAGTCGATGTTCATGCTGAAAGAGTGTCCTTCGCTTCGTGTCGGGCCGCTGAGGTCAGACGGCCGCGGGCCGGGCCGGTTCGGCGGTCGGGTCCGATGTGCCCCCCGGGGCCGGGATGGTGGCGGCGATCTCCGACGCCGGACCGCCCACAGGGGGCGGGGTGACGGCGGCGACGGCCGCGGTCACGACACCCGGGGGTTCGTCGGCCACGGCGGACTCGTCCGCCGCGTTGACATTCGTGTGGTCGACCGGCCTGCGCCGCGACGCGACCCAGATGACCGTCGAGAGCGCGACGAGCAGCGCCGCCGTGGCCGCGATGCCCCACGGGCCCTGCCCGGTCAGGAACTCGGCGCCCGCCGCGACCAGCGCGGCGGCCGGCAGGGTCAGTCCCCAGGCGATGAACATTCGGGTGGCGGTCGACCAGCGGACGACTCCGCCCTTGCGGCCGAGACCGGCGCCCATCACCGCACCGGAGCAGGACTGGGTGGTGGAGAGCGAGAAGCCCAGATGGGACGAGGCGAGGATGACGGTCGCCGCGCTGGTCTGGGCGGCGAAGCCCTGCTGCGGGCGGAGGTCGGTGAGGCCCTTGCCCATGGTGCGGATGATGCGCCAGCCGCCGAGATAGGTGCCCAGCGCGATGGCGACACCGGCGGAGACGATCACCCACAGCGGGGGATTGGAGCCGGGGGCGACGACGCCGCCGGTGACGAGCGCGAGGGTGATGACACCCATGGTCTTCTGCGCGTCGTTGGTGCCGTGGGCAAGGGAGACGAGGGCGGCCGACGCGATCTGTCCCACCCGGAAGCCCTTCGCGGTGGCCTTCTCGTCCGTGCCGCGGCCGATGCGGTACGTCAGCCGGGTGGCGAGCATCGCGGCCAGACCGGCGACCAGGGGCGCGGCGAGCGCCGGGAGCAGGACCTTGGTGACGACGACCCCGCCGTTGACACCCGAGGTGCCGACGGACATCAGCGTGGCGCCGATGAGACCGCCGAAGAGAGCGTGGGAGGAGCTCGACGGAAGGCCGAGCAGCCAGGTGAACAGGTTCCACAGGATGGCGCCGACGAGCGCCGCGAAGATCACTTCTGTTCTGATGCCCTGCTCGTTGATGAGCCCGCCGGAGATCGTCTTGGCGACCTCGACCGACAGGAACGCGCCGACGAGGTTGAGCACGGCGGACATCGCGACCGCCGTCTTGGGTTTCAGTGCGCCGGTCGAGATGGTCGTCGCCATCGCGTTGGCGGTGTCGTGGAAACCGTTCGTGAAGTCGAACACGAGAGCCGTCACGATCACGATCGCGAGCAGCAGCGTGAGGTGTTCCATTAACCCTGGCAATCCCTTGACGTCATCGGCCGTTCAGGAACGTAGGTACGTTGAATGAACGGAAGATGAACTGGGGCGGGCTTTGCGGTGACTCTCGCTCCGAGTGGGGCACCTGGCAGGATCGCCGCATGACGGAAACCGGTGACCGGCACACGTATGAGGGCACGCGCGAAGACGCTTACGAGGGCACGCGCGAAGAGGCCCGGGAGCAGGGGATCGCGCGGGCCTGGCGGGACCTCGTCGCCACCGCCCGCCGCAGCGCGGCCGACGGACTGGTCGTCGGCACCTCGGGCAATGTGTCCGTACGGGTCGGAGAGCTGGTCCTCGTCACGCCCAGCGGGGTGCCGTACGACCGGCTGACGCCCGACGACACCGTCGCCGTGGACCTCGACGGCCACCAGGTCATCGGCCGTCTCAGGCCCACCAGCGAGCTGCCGATGCATCTGGAGGTCTACCGGAACGCGGACGCGGGCGCCGTCGTCCACACCCACGCCGTCCACGCCACCGCCGTCTCCACCCTCGTGCCCGAACTCCCGCTGATCCACTACATGGCGGCGGACTTCGGCGGTCCGGTCCGGATCGCCCCCTACGCGATGTACGGCACGGACGCCCTGGCCGAGAACATGGTGCGCGCGCTGCGCGACCGCACGGGCTGTCTGCTCCAGAACCACGGCACCGTCACCCACGCCGCCACCCTGGACCAGGCCTACGACCGTACGGCTCAGCTGGAGTGGATGTGCCGCCTCTGGCTCACGGCGAGTTCCGTCCCCGGCCACGCGCCCAGCCTGCTCTCCCGGCAGCAGGTGCGGGACGTCGAGGAGCGGCTCAAGGGCTACGGCCAGCCGGGCTGACCAGGCGCGCGGCCGGATCAAGCCCCCGGACTGGTGCAAGGCCGTGCCTCCCGTGCCTCCGGTGCCTCCCGTGTCACCCCGGACGGCTGCTCCACTGGCCGTACGGCCCGTCCGTACCGACACTGGGAAAATGCGACCGGCCAGAGCGACGGCAGCAGCCGTCACCACAGTGATCGGTGTCGGCACGGCAGCCGTGGCGGCCGGCCGGTACGCGAGCGACGCCGCGCTCAAGGCGCCTTTCGGACGACCACTGCCGGGCGACCCGCGGCTCACCGTGCACGCCACGGCCGCGGGCCGGGTGACCCTCACGCGCTGTCTGGCCTCCTTGCGCCCCGGGACCTACGGGCTGGAGTCCGCGGACGTCCAGGCGGTCGTCGGGCCCGTCATCGACGACGTACCGCACCCCGCCGACACCGTCGTCCGCCGGCTGGAGCGCGTCAGCCGCGGCACCCTCGGCGCCGGCAGCCGCGTCCGGCTCACCCCCCAGATTCACCACGGCGACCCCGGCAGCGCGCTCGGCCTGGAGTACGACCGGGTGGAGATCCCCGGTGAACTCGGCCCGCTGCCCGGCTGGTTCGTGCCCGGCAGCCGCGAGACCTGGATGATCACCGCACACGGGCTCGGCGCCACCCCGGAGCACCCCATGAACGTCATGGAGTTCCTGGTGGAGCAGCATCTCCCGGTCCTGAACCTGTTCTACCGGGGTGACCAGGGCGCCCCGCGTCCCCCCGACGGCCTCGGGCACCTCGGCGACTCGGAGTGGCGCGACCTCGACGCCGCGATCCGCTTCGCCGTGCGAGGCGGCGCCGAGTACGTGATCCTCTACGGCTGGTCCGTCGGAGCCACGATGGCCCTGCACGCCGCCGGGAAGTCCGGACAGCGCGACCGCATCAAGGGACTCGTCCTGGACAGCCCCGTGCTCGACTGGGAGGCCACCCTGCGCGCCATGGCCACCGCCCGCCGCACCCCCGGCCCGCTCCTGCCCCTCGCCGTCCGCGCCGCACAGGGCCGCACGGGACTGCGCGGCGGCCGGCTGCCCGTGGTCGCCGACCCGGGGAAGCTCGATGTCCCCACGCTGATCGTCCACGGCCCCGACGATGCCCTGTCCCCCTGGTACCCCTCCCGCGAACTGGCCGCCCGCCGCACCGACCTGGTCACCCTGCACACGGTCTCGGACGCCCCGCACGGCGCCATGTGGAACGCGGACCCCACCGGTTACGAGGAAACGCTCCGCCGCTTCCTCACCCCCCTCATGTGACCCCTCGGCACCGTCACTCACACCGGCGCGCGACCTCCGCCGGGTAAGGCCGCCCGCGCTTCTCCGCCACCCCCGGCCACCCTCCGCTCCGGCGTCTTCCCGGGCGGGTGACCGGCGGGTGGAGGTCCGGGCGGCAGGTTCCGTTTGGGCTTTCGGGCAATCAGCGGGAAGACTGCTCCTGTGACGTCCCGAAAGCCTGATGAGCAATTGGCGCGCAACTCCAGACTCCGACTCGTCCGTCCCCGGGCCCTGACCACGGCCCGCCGGGCCGTGACCACCGGGCGAACACGTCCGGCGCCCCGTCCGCCGGAGGGCACACCACCGCGCGCGGAGCTGGCCCGTCAGGCGCGGGCCGTCCTCGCGGACGCCGTGCGGATCGCCCGCTGGGCAGCGGCCGACCGGGACCCCGGAGCGGGCCCGCTGGCCCCGAAGGCCCGCGAACGGGCCGCCGAGGCCATGGAGTTGACGCCGGACCAGGTGAGCGCGGGCTGGGACCGCGCCAGGCTGGCCGGGCTCGTCGAACTGCACGGCGGCACCGCACGCCCCGGCTGGCGCCTGCGCGCCTGGGACCGTGACGAGTCGGCCGTCCTGCGCGGCTGGGTCGCCCTCTTCGACGCCTGGTCGCTCGTCCACGCCGCCCCGGACGACCTCGCCCCCGCGACGGTCGCCGAGGTCGTGGAAGCCGTCCCCCAGGTGCTCTCCCTCCTCCAGCTCTCGGCCGGCCCCGTGCTTGTACCGGCCCTGCTCGACCTGCTCCAGCAGCGCGTCGCGGAACTGCGCGACGAGCGCTGCGAGGTGCCGTACGACCCCACGAACGCCGCGGGTCCCACGGCGCCCGCCGCCGCGCCGGAGCCCCGCCCCGAGCCGGCCCCGGCCACCGCCGCGACCGTCCCGCTGCCGCGGCTTCTCGACTGGGCCCTGGAGGGCCTGGCCGCCGTCGGCGCCCTGACCCTCGGTGAGGGCCAGGCGACCCTCACCCCGCTCGGCAACTGGGCGGTCTGGGTCAAGCTGGAGCAGATCTGTGTCGCCGCCCAGAGCCCGGCGGGCAACATCGAGCAGTCCGCCGAGAACATGCTGCGAGGCTGCGCCCGGCTCACCCCCGGACCCGCCCGCGCCGAATACCGCGCCTGGCTTGCCGCCCGCACCGTCGGCAGCGCGGTCACCGAACTCGTCGCCGTGGCACGCGGCGAGGACGCGCTCCTGCGCGGACTCGCCTTCGAGGCGCTGCGCGTCGTCGGCGCCCCCGCCGAGCCGGAGGTGCGCACCGCGTCGGCCGAACCCTCCCTGCGCCCCTACGCGTTGCTCTGGCTCGCGGAGTACGAAGGCGCGGACCCCGAGGACGCGCCGGACATCCTCACCCGTGAGGAGTCGACCTGGCTCTGGGTCGACACCGCGGCCGCGGTCGCCGACCACGGCGAGACCGCGCTGCTGGTCCGCCACCTCGACTCGGCCGTCCAGGGCACCGTCCCGGCCCTGCTCGACGAGGTCAGGGCCGTCGGCCACCCCCGCACCGTGCAGGTGCTGGTCGCACTGGCGGCCGCGCACCCGGACCCGGCGCTCGCGAAGGCCGTACGCCGGGCGGCTTTCCAGGTCCACACCGGAGGCGCCTGACCGCCCCGCACACCGGCCCGCCCGCCACGCACCGGAGCGCCGGGCCGGCCCAGGCACCAGGGGCCGGAAGGCTCAGCCGGCGGCGCCCGGTGCGTATGTACCGAAGCTCCACACGTTGCCCTCCGCGTCGCGCGCCATGTAGTCCCGGGAGCCGTAGTCCTGGTCCGTGGGCGGCATCAGGATCTCCACTCCCTGGGCCGCGGCGCGCGCGTGGTGCGCGTCGACGTCCTCGACGACCACATAGACCCCGGTGGGCCCGCCGCCCGCCATCGCCTGGGCGAAGACGCCCTCCCTCTTCCTGGACCCCAGCATCACCATGCCGTTCCCATGGGCCAGTTCGGCATGGAGGACGCTGCCGTCCTCGCCCTCGTACACACTCACCTCCGTGAAGCCGAAGGCTTCCTTCAGAGTCCTGATGGCCGCCTTCGCGTCCTCGTAGACGAGCGTCGGACAGATACTCGGCGCACCGGCCATGCTGATCACCCTTCTCCAAGCTCCGGCTGTGACCTGTGTCTCAGTTCCTCCAGTCTGGCAGCGGCCACTGACAACGCAGCCCGGCCGAGTGCTCCCGGGGGACACCCATGGGGCGTAAGCAGTTGTGCGGCCCCGGTAGACTCGGCGGCATGGCATCTCTCCTTGTGCATTAGCCGGCGTCGAAGAATCCCCTCCGCCCGCCCTTCCGCCGTCCATACCCGCCTTGGAGTTTTTCCGTGATCACCGCCACCGGTGTCGAGTTGCGCGCCGGCGCTCGTGTCCTCATCGAGTCAGCCTCCTTCCGTATCGCCAAGGGCGACCGCATCGGCCTCGTCGGCCGTAACGGAGCCGGCAAGACCACCCTCACCAAGTGCCTCGCGGGCGAGGGCATCCCCGCCGCCGGCACCATCACCCGCTCCGGCGAGGTCGGCTATCTGCCGCAGGACCCGCGCACCGGCGACCTCGACACCCTCGCCCGCGACCGCATCCTCTCCGCCCGGGACCTCGACTCCGTCCTGAGGAAGATGCGTGAGAACGAGGACCGGATGGCGAACGGCAAGGGCGCCACCCGTGAGAAGGCGATGAAGAAGTACGAGCGCCTGGAGACGGAGTTCCTCACCAAGGGCGGTTACGCCGCCGAGTCCGAGGCCGCCACCATCGCCGCCGCGCTCGGCCTGCCCGACCGGGTGCTCGGGCAGCCCCTCCATACGCTCTCCGGCGGTCAGCGCCGGCGCGTCGAACTCGCGCGCATCCTCTTCTCGGACGCCGACACGCTGCTGCTGGACGAGCCGACGAACCACCTCGACGCCGACTCCGTCGTCTGGCTGCGGGACTATCTCAAGAGCTACCGCGGCGGCTTCATCGTCATCTCCCACGACGTCGACCTCGTCGAGACGGTCGTCAACAAGGTCTTCTACCTGGACGCCAACCGCTCCCGGATCGACGTCTACAACATGGGCTGGAAGCTCTACCAGCAGCAGCGCGAGTCCGACGAGAAGCGCCGCAAGCGCGAGCGGGCCAACGCGGAGAAGAAGGCCGCCACGCTCAACTCGCAGGCCGACAAGATGCGCGCCAAGGCAACCAAGACCGTTGCCGCGCAGAACATGGCACGCCGCGCCGAGCGCCTGCTGTCGGGCCTGGAGGCCGTACGCCAGTCGGACAAGGTCGCCAAGCTGCGCTTCCCGGACCCCGCGCCGTGCGGCAGGACGCCGCTGACGGCCGAGGGCCTGTCGAAGTCGTACGGCTCCCTGGAAATCTTCACCGACGTCGACCTGGCCATCGACAAGGGCTCGCGCGTCGTCATCCTCGGCCTCAACGGCGCGGGCAAGACCACGCTGCTGCGGCTGCTCGCCGGGGTGGAGAAGCCCGACACCGGCGAAGTCACCCCGGGCCACGGCCTCAAACTCGGCTACTACGCGCAGGAGCACGAGACGCTCGACCCCGAGCGCTCCGTCCTGGAGAACATGCGGTCGTCAGCCCCGGACCTGGACCTGGTCGATGTCCGCAAGACCCTCGGCTCGTTCCTCTTCTCCGGCGACGACGTCGACAAGCCGGCCGGTGTCCTGTCCGGCGGCGAGAAGACCCGCCTCGCGCTCGCGACCCTGGTGGTCTCGTCGGCCAACGTGCTGCTCCTGGACGAGCCCACGAACAACCTCGACCCGGCCAGCCGCGAGGAGATCCTCGGCGCGCTGCGCACATACAAGGGCGCGGTCATCCTGGTCACCCACGACGAGGGCGCCGTCCAGGCGCTCGAACCCGAACGGATCATCCTGCTGCCCGACGGCGTCGAGGACCTGTGGGGCGCGGACTACGCGGATCTGGTGGCGCTGGCCTGACGCGGGACGGGCGTGATCCACTCCGTATGGATCATTCGGCTCAGCGGTGATCCATCATCTGAGTGAGTGCGTCTCGTACTTTGGCGTGGCGTGCCGACGATCAAGGCGTTCCGTGACCAGTTGGATCAGCTTTCCGGCGCACCCTTCCTGACCTGCGGTTTCTTGCGCGGATCCGGCGTTCTGCCTGCGTATGCCGCTCTGGAAGTAGCAATTCCGTTCGTGTTCGAATGCTGCGCTCCGTCGAAGCTTTGGGTGCGAACCTTGCTGAATGGGTGGCCAGGAGCGGCCCGAGGGGTGATCATGAGAAGTCCAGAGCGCACTTCCATGAGGAGGCACGGGTGGCCGAGACTCTGAAGAAGGGCAGCCGGGTAACCGGCCCCGCGCGCGACAAGCTCGCGGCAGACCTGAAGAAGAAGTACGACTCCGGTGCGAGTATCCGTGCGCTGGCCGAGGAAACGGGCCGGTCTTACGGATTCGTCCACCGGATGCTCAGTGAATCCGGAGTCACGCTGCGGGGACGCGGCGGAGCGACACGCGGCAAGAAGGCCTCGGCCTGACGACCGCGTACGGCTTCTCCGGCCACCGGTTCCGCCGGTGACCACCCGGCCGGTCGTCGCGGTCGACCGGGTGGTTACTGTGCAGTCACTTGGCAAGTCCTGCTGACTGCACCGAACCGGAGGCACCCCATGACTTCGCTTGATCCCGTACTCGACAAGGACGGCGTACGGCTCACCGTCGAGGACGCGGTTGCCACGGTGACCCTGACCAACCCGGCCAAGCGCAACGCTCAGTCTCCCGCTCTGTGGCGGGCGTTGACGGAAGCCGGGCAGTCACTGCCGGGCAGCGTGCGGGTCGTCGTGCTGCGCGGCGAAGGCAAGTCCTTCTCCGCGGGCCTCGACCGGCAGGCGTTCAGCCCCGAGGGCTTCGACGGCGATCCTTCCTTCGTGGAGCTGGCACGCCGTTCCGACACGGAACTGGACGCGGCCATCACCGTGTACCAGTCCGCCTTCACCTGGTGGCGCCGGAGCGACATCGTGTCGATCGCCGCTGTCCAGGGACACGCCATCGGCGCCGGATTCCAGCTCGCGCTCGCGTGCGACCTGCGAGTCGTCGCGTCGGACGTGCAGTTCGCCATGCGCGAGACCAGTCTGGGGCTGGTCCCCGACCTCGGCGGCACGCATCCCCTCGTCGGCCTGGTCGGCCACGCCCGCGCGCTGGAGATCTGCGCGACGGGCCGCTTCGTCCAGGCGGACGAGGCCGAGCGCACGGGCCTGGCCAATCTGGTGGTGGAGCCGGCGGAACTGGACGAGGCGGTGAAGGACCTGACCGCGGCCCTGCTCGCCGCGCCGCGCGACGCGACGGTCGAGACGAAGGCCCTGCTGCGGGGCGCCTCGTCACGCACGTACGACGAGCAGCGCGCCGCCGAACGCGCGTCCCAGGCCCGCCGCCTGCGCGACCTGGCGGGCCTCGGCGACTAGGGCGTGTTTGAGAAGTCCCGTCTGGCCCACGACGCCTGGCACGCGCGCTCGCTGCGTTGTTGGAGTCATCCAAGTACGTCCGGTCCATCTACGGGGCTGATCCTCCGCCTTGCGATCGCACGCACCAGACGCCGTGGGCCCCGCCCGATGGGCGGACGACGCTACTTCTAAAACACGCCCTAGGGCCTGTCTTTGGGGTCAGGCCGGATCTTCGCGGGCCCGGAACTGCTGTTACTTGAGGATTGCCAGCATCCGGTCTCCCAGGACCGCGGCCGAGGCCGGGTTCTGCCCGGTGACCAGGTTGCGGTCCTCGACCATGTACGGCTCCCAGACCGGGCCGCGGCTGTAGTTGACCCCGACCTTCTCCTTCACGTCGGTCTCCAGCAGCCACGGGGCCCTGGAGGCCAGCCCCACGCCCTCCTCCTCCTCGTTGGCGAAGCAGGTGATGTTGAAGCCCTCGAACGGCGACTTGCCGTGGATCCTGGTGGCCAGCATCGAGGCCGGTGCGTGACAGACGATGAACAGCGGGTCACCCGAGGCCAGTTGCCGCGTCAGCAGCCGTCCGACATCGGCGTCCCACGCCAGGTCCGACATCGGACCGTGACCGCCCGGCAAGTACACCGCGTCGTAGTCCTCCAGGCGGACGTCCGACACCCGCAGCGGCCGGCGCATCACCTCCGCGGAACGGATGATGGCCTCCAGTTCGAGGGCGCTGTCGTTTCCGCCGGTCATCTCGGGACGCAGACTCATCATGTCGACGTTCGGGGTCACGCCGTTCGGCGTCGCGACGACGACCTCGTGGCCGGCGTCCGTCAGTATCTTGTACGGGTTCGCGAACTCCTCGGCCCAGTATCCCGTCGCGTACCTCGTGCCGTCGTTCAGCACCCAGTAGGTGGCTCCGCTCACGATGAAAAGCACCTTGGACATGGCAAAGGTCCCCTCTCGGACGCGTGTGAAGGTTCCGCCGGACGAGCCACGGGACGACTCGCCGCAGCCGGTTTCCCCCCTTCAGCCAATCTAGGCTCGGTCATTCAGGTGTGCGCGCCGAGATGAGGGGACCGCTGGTCCCCGCGCTTTCTGCTGGGTCAGTCCGTCGTGTCGACCGCCGTGACCAGTACGGCCACCGTCGGGTGACTCGGCAGTGATGCCGTGACCGCCCGGCGGACGGCGCGTACCACCTCCGGCGGGTGATGGCCCCGGGACGTCGCCAGTTCGATGCGGACATGGCCCCTCGTCACGAGCACCGCCGTGCCGAGCGACGCCGACAGATGGGCCACGCCGGGGACGTTCGCCGCCATGACCGCCGCCGTGCCCTTCGGGGCGACCGCGGTTGCCCCGAAGGGCTCAGCGCGCCCGACGGATTCCCCGGAGCCGGCATCCGGCTCCTTGTCCAGCAGCGCCGTCACCCGCAGGTCGACCTCCGTCACCCGCAGGCCGAGCCGGTCCACCGCGTGCGCGTACAGCGCCGTACGAAGCCGCTCGGCCACGTCGGGCAGCGGCTCGCCCGCGACCGCCGCGAAGTCCCCCTCGATACGGAGCACCCCCGGCGGCAGCGCACTGGGCGGCGGCTGCACGGCGGGCCGCTCCGCCGAGCCGGGGTCCACCAGACAGACCCTCAGCCGGCCCAGCACCGCGCCAGGCACTTCCGCCGCCGCGCGCCGCAGCGCGGTCGTCGCCGCCCGTTCGGCCAGCCACGCCCCGTCCGCCGTATCGCCTAGCGGGAGCAGCCGGCCGAGGCCGAGCCGTTCGCGTACCGCCCTGCTCCAGCCGTCCGTACCCGTCCCGCCCTGCCCAGTCGTCATGGCCCCACCCTGCAACATTCCTGGCGCGAGACCGGGCAAGGCGCCCTAATGTGGGCAACGAGTCCATCGGTGCCCGGAAAGGGGCGAATCGCTATGTCCGACACCGCACAGCGCAACCAGTCCGAGCCCTCCTTCAAGCCGTCCGCCGACGAGCAGCGGAAGGCCGCGATGAAGAAGGGCGGCGGCGACCCGGGCGTCCGCGGCCGGACCACCATCGCCGACGGGGTCGTCGAGAAGATCGCCGGCCTCGCCGCCCGTGACGTGCTCGGCGTCCACGCGATGGGCAGCGGCATGTCCCGCACCTTCGGCGCCGTACGGGACAGGGTCCCCGGTGGCTCCAAGTCCGTGTCGCGCGGTGTGAAGGCCGAGGTCGGCGAGGTGCAGACCGCACTCGACCTGGAGATCGTCGTCGACTACGGCGTGGCGATCTCCGACGTCGCCCGCGACGTGAGGGAGAACGTGATCTCCGCCGTCGAACGGATGACGGGCCTTGAGGTCGTCGAGGTCAACATCGCCGTCAGCGATGTGAAGCTGCCCGACGAAGAGGACGAAGAGCCCGAGACCCGGCTCCAGTAACGGCCGGATCCGGAAGACCGAAGAGGAGTCACTCGATGAGCATGGCGGTGGTCGGCCTGTTGGCCGGTATGGCCCTGGCGTTCGCCGGATACTTCGGCGGTTTCGGAGCCTTTCTGCTGGTCGCCGCGTTGGGCGCGGTCGGGTTCGTGGCAGGCCGGTTCCTCGACGGTGATCTGGAAGCGGGCGATCTCTTCCGCGGTCGCGAGCGCCCCGAACGCCGGCGGTGACCGCCCGTGGCCGGTGAGCGGGTGACGGCCCCCGAGCGCGGGGCGACCACGATCGCCGACCGTGTCGTCGCGAAGATCGCGGCGCAGGCGGCGCGGGAGGCACTGGGCGGCGTGCCGGAGGGCGGTGCGGCACCGCACGCGGGCGTCCTGGTCAACCACGGTGTGGCGCGCGTACGGATCGGTGTCGAGCTGGACTACCCCTCCGACATCGGCGCCCAGTGCGGCGCGGTGCGTCACCGGGTCGTCCAGCGGGTACATGCCCTGGCGGGGATGGAGGTGCCCGAAGTGGTGGTCAGGGTCGAACGGCTCCACTCCGTCCACACCCGCGCGGAACAGGGGAGGATCCAATGAGCGAGCCGGACGCCGAGGGGACCGAACGCGCGTCGGGCGCCGTCCGCGCGGACGTGATCGACCTGGACCAGTCGTCCTCCGCCGCGCGGTACGAACCGAGGCGCCCGACGCTGAAGCAGGGCGACGGTGACGGCGACGGGGACACCAAGTCCGGCCGCTTCTGGGCCTGGCGCCGGATCCCCGCCGCCGTGGTCGCTGCGATCCTGCTCGGCGCGGCGGCCCTGCTCCTCTACGACGTCTCGGCCGTACGCGCCGAACACCCCGCCATGTACTGGCGCCGGTGGCTGGCCGACCAACTCGCCACCGTGCCCCTGGACAACAGCTGGGCCCTGGTCGGCTCCGGCCTCACGGGGGCCCTGGGACTCTGGCTGATCGTCCTCGCCCTCACACCGGGGCTGCGCCAGGTGCTGCCGATGCGGCGGGGCCCCTCGCGCGTACGGGCCGGGCTCGACCGGGAGGCGGCGGCGCTGATGCTGCGCGACCGGGCGCTGGAAGTCTCCGGTGTGCAGTCCGTACGGGTACGGGCCCGCCGCTCCAAGGTCCGTGTGCGGGCGGTGTCCCACTTCCGCGAACTCGACGACGTACGCGCCGATCTCGACTCCGCGCTCGGTACCGGCATCGGAGACCTCGGCCTCGTCAGGCCGCCCGCGCTCTCGGTGCACGTCCGCCGGCCGAAGAAGGGATGACGGGATGCTCAGGGTCGTCAACCGTGCCCTGCTGGGCCTCGTCGGGCTGGTGCTGCTCTGCGTCGGCGGCGGGGTGTTCGTGGCGGGTCTGGGCGTGTCCGTGCCGTCCTGGTGGCCCTACACCGGTCGCCACGACGTGCTGCTGAGCGACGCGGACCGGGACCGGTGGAGCGCGCAGAGCTGGTGGTGGCCGGTCGTCATCGCGGTGCTCACGGTCCTGGTGCTGCTGACGCTGTGGTGGCTGCTGTCCCAACTGCGGCGTGCGCGGCTGGGAGAGGTGCTGGTCGAGAGCGGCAACGGTGAGGGCGCGCTGCTGCGGGGGCGGGCGCTGGAGAACGTCCTGGAGAGCGAGGCGCAGGCGCTGCACGGTGTGTCCCGGGCCCGGGTGCGGCTGACGGGGCGGCGCAGTGCGCCGGAGGCGCGGGTACGGCTGCTGCTGGAGCCGCACGCGGCGCCGGGGCAGGCGCTGGAGGAGCTGACGGAGGAGGCGGTGGCGCATGCGCGGGACTCGGCGGGGCTGGAGGCGTTGCCGACGGAGGCGAGGTTGCGGGCCGCGAAGCATCGGGCGCGGCGGGTGGCGTGAGGTTGCGGGCCGCTGCGCGGGGCCTGTTCCCCTACCCGCCCCTTCCCGGCAGCATCGATATGCGGCTCCGCCGCGTGGGGGCTCTGCCCCGGACCCCGTACGGCCTTCGGCCGTGCCCTCAAACGCCGGGCGGGCTGATTTTCGGGGCTCCGCCCCGGGCCCCGCGCCTCGAACGCCGGCGGGGCTGAAGAGGTCTGCCTTGGTCAGTAGCCGTGGCGGATGCCGCCGTCCACCGGGAGCATCAGGCCCGTCAGGTAGGACGCCGCGGGGGAGAGCATGAACGCCGCCGTACGGCCGAACTCGGCCGGCGTGCCGTAGCGGCGCAGCGGTATCCGGGCCTCCTGGGACGCGCGGGCCGCCGCCGGGTCGCCCGACAGGGAGTCCAGTTCACGGACCCGGTCCGTGTCGATGCGGGCCGGCAGCAGGCCGATCACGCGGATGCCGCGCGGGCCCACCTCGCCGGCGAGTGACTTCGCGAATCCCGCCAGGCCCGGCCGCAGGCCGTTTGAGATCGTGAGGCCGCGGATCGGTTCGTAGACCGAGCCGGACAGCACGAGACCGATGACCCCGCCCTCACCCAGCTCCGTGGCCGCCTTGCGCGCCAGCCGTACCGCGCCGAGGAAGACCGAGTCGAACGACGACAGCCACTGTTCGTCCGTCGTGTCCAGCGCGAGCCCCGGCGCCGGGCCGCCGACGCTGATCAGGATCCCGTCGAAGCCGCCGAACCGCGACCGTGCCACGGCTATCAGGCGCTCCGCGACCGAGGGATCGGCGTTGTCCGCGACCACGCCGAACGCGTTCGGGCCGATCGACTCCGCCGCCTCCGTGACGGACTTCTCGTCGCGCCCGGTGACGACCACTTTCGCCCCGTCCGCCACCAGCGCTTCGGCGGACGCGCGCCCCAGTCCCCGGGACGCGCCGGTGACGATGTAGACGCGGTCCTTCAGTCCAAGATCCATGGCCCCTATCCTGCCTCGTCCTCCCGGGCCAGGGCGAGGGCCGTCCCCACGAGCCCGATGTGGCTGAACGCCTGCGGGAAGTTGCCCAGTTGCCGGCCGATCGCCGGATCGTACTCCTCGGCGAGCAGACCGACGTCGTTACGAAGGGCGAGAAGGCGCTCGAAGAGTTCCGTCGCCTCCTCTCCGCGACCCGTCATGAGCAGGGCGTCCGCCAGCCAGAACGAGCAGACGAGGAAGGTGCCTTCGCCGCCCGGCAGCCCGTCGATCGACGCCCCCTCCGTGCTGTAGCGGCGCACCAGCCCGCCCGCTCCCAGCTCCGCCCGCACCGCGTCGACCGTGCCCACCACCCGCGGATCGTCCGGCGGCAGAAAGCCGAAGCGCGGGATCAGCAGGGTCGCCGCGTCCAGTTCGGCCGAACCGTACGCCTGCGTGAAGGTGTTACGAACCGGGTCGAAACCCTTCTCGCACACCTCCCGGTGCACCTCGTCGCGCATCGTCCGCCACCGGTTCACATCACCGCGCAGCGACGGATCGGCCTCCAGCGTCTTGACCGCACGGTCGGCGGCGACCCACGCCATCACCTTGGAGTGCACGAAGTGCTGCCGGGGGCCGCGCACTTCCCACAGGCCCTCGTCCGGCTCGCGCCACTTCGACTCCAGGAAGCCCAGCAGGGCGAGCTGGAGATCCCAGGCGTGCGGCTGCCCCGCGAGGCCGACCTCCCGTGCCACGTGGAGGGAGTCGATGACCTCGCCGTACACGTCGAGCTGGAGCTGCTGGACCGCCTCGTTCCCGGTCCGGACCGGGCGGGAGCCCGCGTAACCGCCGAGCCACGGCAACTCCGTCTCCGGCAGCCGCCGTTCGCCCGCGACCCCGTACATTATCTGGAGGTCGGAGGGGTCACCGGCGACCGCGCGCAGCAGCCAGTCGCGCCACGCCCTGGCCTCGTCGACGTAGCCCGCGGACAGCAGGGCGTTCAGGACGAGCGCCGAGTCGCGCAGCCAGCAGTAGCGGTAGTCCCAGTTCCGTACGCCCCCCAGCTCCTCGGGGAGCGAGGTCGTGGGCGCCGCCACGATGCCGCCCGTCGGGGCGTAGGTGAGCGCCTTGAGCGTGAGCAGGGAGCGCAGGACGGCTTCGCGGTACGGCCCCTTGTACGTACAGTGCCCCGCCCACTCCTCCCAGTCCGCCTTGCTGTGCTCCAGGGCCTCGAACGGGTCGACCAGATCGGGGCGCGGCAGGTGCGAGGGGTGCCAGCTGAGGACGAACGCGACCTTCTCCCCGGCGCCGACGGTGAACGACGAACAGGTGCTGAACTCCTGGCCCCACGTCTTGACCAACGGCTTCTCGTCCGGCGCCGGTTCACCGCCGCCCGGCCGCGCCAGCGAGACGCTCCGCAGCCAGACCGAGTCCGGCCCTGCGACGGCGACGCGCTGCCCGTCGGTCCTGCGTACCCACGGCACGATGGAGCCGTAGTCGAAGCGCAGCCGCAGGGCGGCGCTCATCTCCACCGAGCCGCTGACGCCCTCCACGATGCGTACGACATCGGGCGCGACGTCGCGCTGCGGCATGAAGTCGGTGACCTTCACCGTGCCGCCCCTGGTCTCCCACAGGGTCTCCAGCACCAGCGAATCGCCCGCGTACCGGCGGCTGGTGCACCGGGTGGCACCTCGGGGAGCGAGCAGCCAGTGGCCGTTCTCCTTGCTGCCGAGCAGGGACGCGAAGCACGCGGCGGAGTCGAAGCGCGGCAGGCACAACCAGTCGATGGAGCCGTTCACGCCGACGAGCGCCGCGGTCTGCAAGTCGCCGATGAGGGCGTAGTCCTCGATGCGTTGGGTCACCTCAGCCCTGTTCCCGCAGGGCAGGCGGGTTATGCGGCGGCCGTCTCCCGCTCGGGTGTGCCCCGGGCGGCGGCGGCAGCGCGGTCGCGCTTCTCGCGCCGTACGAGAATGACCCACCCGACGGGCACGCCCGCGGTGAACAGCCACCACTGCACGGCGTACGCCATGTGCGGGCCGATGGAGCCTGAGTCGGGCTCGGGGATCTGCCGCGGGCTGCCGCCGGCCGCCGCGGGGGCGGTCTGCTCGATGTAGCCGCCGAGTACGGTCCGGCCGAGGAACCCGGCCTGCTGCTCGCTGTTGATCAGCATGACCTGGCGGTCCGGGAGGTCGCTCAGCTCCTTGATGCCGCTGGTGCCGGTCGTCTCGTCCGCCTTGAGGCGGCCGGTGACGGTGACCTCCCCCTTGGGGACCGCCGGGATGTCCGGGAAGGAGCGCTGGTCCGCGCCGAAGGGGATCCAGCCGCGGTTGACGAGGACCGCCCGGCCGTCGGCGAGGACGAGCGGGGTCAGGACGTGGAAGCCGACTGTCTCGTCGGCGTTGGTCCGGCGGCGTACGACGACCTCGTGCGCCGTGTCGAAGGTGCCCGTGGCCTCGACCCGTCGCCAGAAGTCGGCGCGCGGCACGGTGTGACCGGGGGAGGTGAGCTCGGTGACCGGGACCGGCTTCGCCTTGAGGTTGTCGGCGATCAGTGTGTTCTGCGCCACCCGGTGTTCGTGCCGGTGCAGCTGCCAGAAGCCGAGCTCGATCATCACGGGGATGAGGGCGAGGGCGAGCAGGGTGAGGATCACCCACTGCCGCGACAAGAGGAACCGGTACACGCCTTTGACGGTACCCGGCGGGTCGGCCGCACCCGGCAGCGGGTCCGCCGGGCCGGGCGCCCGCCCGTACACCTGTCCGAGATCACTCACACCCGGTCGACGATGCCCGCCTTCCCCTCGGCGCGGGCGCAGTGGGCGCCGCAGAACCACTGGCCTTCGACCTCGACGCCCTGGCCGATGATCTGGACGCGGCAGTGTTCACAGACGGGCGCCATGCGGTGGATGGCGCAGGAGAAGCAGTCGAAGACATGCACGGCGCCTTGCGCGTGCACCTCGAAGGACATGCCGTATTCGTTTCCGCAGACTTCGCAACGTGCCATGCGCCACAGGTTGGGACGCGGCGGCGCGGTGCGCGAGCGGACCGGGGGCGAGTCGCGGCGCAATCACCCGTCTGCCGGGGGCACCGCCGCGGGCGCCACGTCGCGCAGCAGATGTGTGAACGCGGCCTCGTCCACGACCGGTGTGCCGTACTCCGCCGCCTTCACCGTCTTGGACGTCGCCGAGCCGGGATCGTTCGTCACGAGCAGACTCGTCTTCCGCGAGACGCTGGTGGCGACATGCAGCCCCGCCTCGACGGCCCGGTCCTCCAGCAGCTCACGGTCGACCGACGTGTCACCCGAGAAGGCCACCCGCATCCCCTGCGCGAGCGGCTTGTCGCTCTCGTACCGCCCAGGGTTCGGATACGGACTGGGCGGCAGCCGGCGCGACGGGCGCCAGGTCGTCGGACGGTGCGTCGCCTGATGGCCGATCAGCGGCCTCGCCGGGCTGTCCGTCCACTCCGTGAGCGGCCGGCATTCGAGCAGCGGCAGCCGCACCCCGTCCCGCGCCGCCGCGTGCAGGCTCGGCCGGAACGCCTCCGCGAGCACCCGCGCGTCGTCCAGCGCGTGGTGCGCGCGCCGCTGGGCGACGCCGAAGTGCTCGGCGAGCGTGGCCAACTTGTGGTTGGGCAGCGGCAGTCGGAGCTCCTTGGCGAGTGCGATGGTGCACAGCCGCTGACGCGTGGGCGCGACCGCCTTCGCGCGCGCGTACTCCCGGGAGATCATCGACCAGTCGAAGAACGCGTTGTGCGCGACGAGCACCCGGTCCGCGAGCCGCTCCGAGAACTCCCGCGCGACATCCCTGAACAGCGGGGCGTCCGCCAGCACATCGGTCGTCAGCCCGTGGATCCAGACCGGTCCCGGGTCGCGCTCGGGATTGACCAGCGTGTACCAGTGGTCCTCGACGTCGCCCCGCGCGTCCAGCCGGTACACCGCCGCGGACACTATGCGGTCGTCGCGGGCGAGTCCGGTGGTCTCCACGTCGACGACCGCGTATCCCTGGGGGTACGCGGCCGGCCACATCGTCGAAGTCGCGGGGTCGTCGAGCATGGTCACAGAGAATACGGGCCACGACTGACAGTCCGTGACGCGCCTCTGACCAGTCGTCGCCCCGCCCGCGCGGTACGGGTGCTGACGGACCGTCCGGTCACCCGTTGGGGGAAGTCACCAAGAGCCGCTGACAGGATGTCTCACATACTTGTCGGTAACAACATCTAGCCGGGGCCGCGCACCCCGCTCTACGGTGCTTGGCATGCCGCCGAACCTGCCCGATGTCGTGCTGTGGTCGATCCCCGCGTTCGTCCTGCTCACCCTGGTCGAAGTGGTGAGTTACCGGCTCCATCCCGACGAGGACGCCGCCGGGTACTCGGGCAAGGACGCCGCCACCAGCCTCTCCATGGGGCTCGGCAGCCTCGGCTTCGACCTCCTTTGGAAGATACCCGTCGTCGCCGTCTACACGGCGGCGTACGAGCTGACGCCCCTGCGCGTCCCCGTCCTGTGGTGGACCATCCCGCTCATGCTGCTCGCGCAGGACTTCTTCTACTACTGGTCCCACCGCGGCCACCACGTCGTGCGGATCCTCTGGGCCTGCCACGTGGTGCACCACTCCAGCCGGAAGTTCAACCTCAGCACCGCGCTGCGCCAGCCCTGGACCTCGCTCACCGTCTGGCCGTTCTACCTCCCGTTCATCCTCCTGGGGGCGCACCCCGCCGCGCTCGCCTTCTGCTCGTCGGCGAACCTCGTCTACCAGTTCTGGGTGCACACCGAGCGGATCGACAAGCTGCCCCGGCCCTTCGAGTACGTGCTGAACACGCCGTCGCACCACCGGGTGCACCACGCCTCCCAGGGCGGCTATCTGGACCGCAACTTCGGCGGGATCCTGATCGTCTGGGACCGGCTCTTCGGCTCCTTCGCGGCCGAGACCGAGCGGCCGGTCTACGGGCTCACGAAGAACATCGAGACCTACAACCCGCTGCGGGTCGCCACCCACGAGTACGCCGCCATCGCACGCGACGTACGGGCCGCCCGCGACTGGCGCGAACGGGCCGGACGGGTCTTCCGGGGACCCGGCTGGCAGCCCGAGTGAGCCGCCCGCCCGCGAAGCCGCTCCTGGTGGCCTTCGCGCTCGCCGCCGTCGCCGAACTGGTCTGCGTCGCCGTCGGCTCACGCACCGGCCAACTCGTCGCCAAGCCCCTGCTGATGCCGCTCCTCGCCGCGTACGTGGCCGCCAGGGGAGGCCCCCGGCTCCTCGTCGCCGCGCTGCTCCTCGGCTGGGGCGGCGACGTGCTCCTGCTCGTCCCGGCCGACGCGGCGTTCCTCGCGGGCATGGGGTGCTTCGCCGCCGGACACCTCTGCTACCTGACGCTGTTCGGCCGCCGCCGTACGCGCGTCGATCTCGCGGTCGGATACGGCCTCGTGCTCGTCGTGGCGCTCGTCCTGCTGTGGCCCGGCCTCCCCGCCGAACTGCGCGTCCCCGTCGCCGTCTACAGCCTGCTGCTGGCCGCCATGGCCTACCGGGCGAGCGGTCTCGGGCCGCTCGCCGGCGCGGGCGGCGCGCTCTTCCTGCTCTCCGACACGCTCATCGCCACCGACGTCGCCGAGTGGCCCCAGCCCCCGGCCGCCGGTCTGTGGATCATGCTGACCTATCTCGCGGCCCAGGCCCTGCTCACGGCGGGCGTCGTGCACGCCGGCACGGGCCTCTCGCCCACGGAGGGCAGCCCGGCGGCCCGCACGGCCCGCCCCGTACACGACTGAGCGGGCCGCCCCACCGGGACGGCCCGCTCGTCTGCTCACGCTGTCGTGCTCAGCGGCGGACGGCGTCCAGCGCGTCCACCACGCCGGCACCGTAGAAGCCGTTCTTCTGCTTGTTGCCCTCGCACACCGCGTCGACGATGCCGTCACCGTCGATGTCGTACGGGTTGGTGCACGACGTCGCGTCGGCCTGGACGTTCAGCAACGTCTTGACCAGCCACGGCGAGGCGTACGGGTGGGTCGACTTGATCAGCGCCGCGACACCCGCCACGTGCGGGGACGCCATCGACGTACCGCCCTTGTAGCCGAAGCCACCACCGGGCAGCGTGCTCAGGATCAGACCGTTGACGGCGGGTGCCTCCGGGGTCTGGTACGCCGTCAGGTCGCCACCGGGAGCGGCGACGTCGACGGTCCCGAGACCGTAGTTGGAGTACGACGCCTTCAGGTTCTTCGCACCGGTCGCGGAGACCGTGACGACACCCGGCACCTGGGACGGAATGTCCAGGCACTCGGACGGGTCGATCACCCGGTCGGCCGGGGTGGTGTCGTTCGGGCTCGAACCGTCGTTGAGCTCGTCGGCGGCCAGGTCCATGTCGGAGTTGCCGGCGGCGGCGACATTGACGATGCCCTTGCCCTCGGCGTACCGGGTGGCCCGCGTGACGGCGTCGGCCAGGGCTTTCTGGTCCGGGTCGTCCTCGCAGTTGAACAGCCACGGGTCGGTGTAATAGCTGTTGTTCGTCACATCGACGCCGTGCTCGGCGGCCCAGACGAAGCCGCAGACGACGGCCTCGGTGTAGAAGAAGCCGTCGGGCTGGGACACCTTGATGCCGGAGACCTTCACGCCCGGAGCGACGCCGGTGACACCGGTGCCGTTCTTGGCCGCGGCGATCGTGCCCGCGACGTGCGTGCCGTGGTCGCTCTCCCCGGGGCCCGGACGCCAGGCGCCGTCCGCCGTGTTGGGCGTGCCGCCCACACAGCTGACCGACGCGCGACGGTCGAAGTTCGGAGCGAGGTCGGGGTGGGTGTCGTCGACACCCGTGTCGATGACGCCGACGGTGACCTTGCTGCTGCCGAGCGACTTCTGGTGCGCCTTGTCCGCCTTGATGGCCGGCAGGTCCCACTGGAGGGGCTCCAGCGCGTCCTGGTCGGCGCCGGCCTTCGCCGTGGCGGCCTTCGCCTCCTTGGCGGACAGCGGCTGCTCGGCCTCGATGTCCGTGGTGGTCTGGGCCGTCAGCGGCTTCGTACGGGTGGCACCCGCCGAAGCGACGCCCCGGACCTTGCGGATCGCCGGGCCGAACTCCGGGTTCTGCGAGTGGACGACGATGACGCCTATCTGGTCATAGGCGATCACCACGGTGCCACCGGCCTTGGTGATGGCTTTCTTCACCGACTTGACGGTGGAGTGCCCGCCGTTGGTGTTCACGACGTACGACAGCTTCGGGCCGTCCGCCGAGACAGCGGCCGGGACGTCGTCGGCCGGCGCCGCCGACGCGGACCCGGCCGGCAGGAAGCCGAGCGAGGCGATGAGCGCCAGACCGACGGGCAGAACCAGTGCGTGCCGCCGTCTGGATCTCAGATGAGCCATGGGTTCTCCACATCATCCGTGAGGCCGCCCCTGCGCACAGCGCGCATGGGCGGGTACATGACGAGCGAAGCTATCGCTGATCATCCCTGCTCATCAATGATTTCGGGCAGAAAATCGCCGGTGTTGAACCACTTCGCCGCGCTCTCCGTGCCGTTGTCAGGGGGTGGACAACATCACCCCCTCAGTGAGCGCCCCCTCGACCACCCCTACCGCACCTGCGTCACGAGGAGATTCCGTGGCTACCGATGGACCGCCGCCGCCCAAGGGCAACTCGGACCCCAGCACCCCCGCCCAGCCCACGACAGCACAGTTCACAGAGGTCCAGGAGAGCGCCGAATTCGGTGAACTGCGCCGTACGTACCGCTCCTTCGCCTTCCCCCTGACCATCGCCTTCATCGCCTGGTACCTGCTGTACGTGCTGCTGTCCAACTACGCCGGCGGCTTCATGGGCACGAAGCTCTTCGGCAACATCAACGTCGCCTTCGTCTTCGGCCTCGGTCAGTTCCTCACGACGTTCCTCATCGCCTGGTTCTACTCGAAGTACGCATCGCAGAAGCTCGACCCCAAGGGCGCGGCGATCAAGTCCCGTATGGAGGCCGACCTGTGAGCCCGACCATCCAGCTGACCGAGGCCGCCGGAATCCAGCTGGCCGCCAACACCGACGCCAGCGAGCACCGGCCGCTGATCATCACGCTCTTCGCGCTGTTCGTCATCGCCACCCTCGTCATCACCGTCTGGGCCGGCCGGCAGACCAAGAGCGCCGCCGACTTCTACGCGGGCGGACGCCAGTTCACCGCCTTCCAGAACGGCCTCGCCGTCTCCGGCGACTACATGTCCGCCGCCTCCTTCCTCGGTATCGCCGGCGCCATCGCCCTCTTCGGCTACGACGGCTTCCTCTACTCCATCGGCTTCCTGGTCGCCTGGCTCGTCGCGCTGCTGCTGGTCGCCGAACCGCTGCGCAACTCCGGCCGCTACACCATGGGCGACGTCCTCGCCTACCGGATGCGCCAGCGCCCCGTCCGTACGGCGGCGGGCGCCTCCACCATCGTCGTCTCGATCTTCTATCTGCTGGCCCAGATGGCCGGCGCGGGCGTGCTCGTCTCGCTGCTGCTCGGCATCACCAGCGACGCGGGCAAGATCCTGATCGTCGCCCTGGTCGGCATCCTGATGATCGTCTACGTCACCATCGGCGGGATGAAGGGCACCACCTGGGTCCAGATGGTCAAGGCCGTCCTGCTCATCGCGGGCACCCTGCTCATCACCTTCCTGGTGCTGCTCAAGTTCAACTTCAACGTCTCCGACCTGCTCGGCAGCGCCGCCTCCAACAGCGGCAAGGGCTCGGCCTTCCTGGAGCCCGGACTCAAGTACGGCCTCACGGAGACCTCGAAGCTCGACTTCATCTCGCTGGGCATCGCGCTCGTCCTCGGCACCGCCGGACTGCCGCACATCCTGATCCGCTTCTACACGGTGCCCACCGCCAAGGCGGCTCGTAAGTCCGTCAACTGGGCCATCGGCATCATCGGCGGCTTCTACCTGATGACCATCGCCCTGGGCTTCGGCGCGGCGGCCCTGCTCACTCCGGAGGAGATCACCAGTTCCAACGCGGCGGGCAACACAGCGGCGCCACTGCTCGCGATGGAGATCGGCGGTGGCGGTGACTCCACCGGCGGCGCCATTCTGCTCGCCGTCATCTCCGCGGTCGCCTTCGCCACCATCCTCGCGGTCGTGGCCGGTCTGACGCTGGCGTCCTCGTCGTCGTTCGCGCACGACATCTACGCCAACGTCATCCGCCGGGGCAAGGCCACCGAGAAGGAGGAGGTGCGCGCGGCCCGCTACGCGACCGTCGCCATCGGCGTCGTCTCCATCGCGCTCGGCGCCCTCGCCCGCGACCTGAACGTCGCCGGTCTGGTGGCCCTCGCCTTCGCGGTCGCCGCCTCCGCCAACCTGCCGACGCTTCTCTACAGCCTTTTCTGGAAGCGGTTCAACACGGTCGGCGCGCTCTGGTCGATCTACGGCGGTCTGGCCTCGTCCGTCCTGCTGGTCCTGTTCTCGCCGGTCGTCTCCTCCAAGCCCTCCTCGATGTTCCCGGACGTGGACTTCGCCTTCTTCCCGCTGGAGAACCCCGGACTGATCTCGATCCCGCTGGGCTTCCTGCTCGGCTGGCTCGCCTCGGTCCTCTCCAAGGAGGAGCCCGACGTCAAGAAGTACGCCGAGCTGGAGGTCAAGTCGCTCACCGGCACCGGGGCGCACTGACCCGATCGGTCCACTGATCGATTCGCTGATCGAATTCAACCGAAGAGAGAGCCACGGGCGTGGCCGCGTCGTAGAGTCCTACGACGCGGCCACGCCGCTCCTTGTAGGAAACGGGCCCGGTGGATGTCAGAGGTCTGCCGTACGCTCGAAAGATCGGTCGCACACGAGACCGAGACGACCGTCCCAGAGGTACCAGAGGCACCACGAGGAAGGGGGCTCACAGTGCTCATCGACACTTACGGCCGGGTGGCCACCGACCTGCGAGTCTCGCTCACCGACAAGTGCAATCTCCGGTGTACGTACTGCATGCCGGAAGAGGGCCTGCAGTGGCTCGCCAAGCCCGATCTCCTCACCGACGACGAAATCGTCAGACTCGTTCGTATCGCCGTGACCCTGCTCGGCGTGCGCGACGTCCGCTTCACCGGCGGTGAGCCGCTGCTGAGGCCCGGTCTCGTCGGGATCGTCGAGCGGTGCGCCGCCCTCGCGCCCCGCCCCAAGATGTCGGTGACGACCAACGGCATCGGGCTCCAGCGCACGGCCGCGGCGCTCAAGACCGCCGGTCTCGACCGGGTGAACGTCTCGCTCGACACCCTGCGCCGCGACGTCTTCAAGACCCTCACCAGGCGCGACCGCCACCAGGACGTGCTCGACGGGCTGGCCGCCGCGCGCGCGGCGGGCCTGACCCCCGTCAAGGTCAACACCGTCCTGATGCCGGGGCTCAACGACGACGAGGCCCCCGAGCTGCTCGCCTGGGCCGTCGAGAACGGCTACGAGCTGCGCTTCATCGAGCAGATGCCCCTCGACGCCCAGCACGGCTGGAAGCGGGAGGGGATGATCACCGCGGGCGACATCCTCCAGTCGCTGCGCACCCGCTTCACCCTCACCGAGGAGGGCGGCGAGGAGCGCGGGTCCGCCCCCGCCGAGCGCTGGATCGTGGACGGCGGGCCGCACCGGGTCGGTGTCATCGCCTCCGTCACCCGCCCGTTCTGCTCGGCCTGCGACCGCACCAGGCTCACCGCCGACGGTCAGGTGCGTACGTGTCTGTTCGCCCGTGAGGAGACCGATCTGCGCGCGGCCCTGCGCTCGGACGCCACCGACCAGGACATCGCGACGCTCTGGAAGCTGGCGATGTGGGGCAAGAAGGCGGGCTCCGGCCTGGACGACCCGCTGTTCCTCCAGCCCGACCGGCCCATGTCAGCCATCGGCGGGTGAGGTGTCGCGCTCCCACTCGGCCAGGGTCACGACGTCCTTGAGGAAGCCGCGGACACCGAGGAACGACGACAGGTGTTCGCGGTGCTCCTCGCAGGCCAGCCAGGTCTTCCGGCGCTCGGGCGTGTGCAGCTTGGGGTTGTTCCAGGCCAGCACCCACACGGCGGAGGCGCGGCAGCCCTTGGCCGAACAGGCAGGTCCGCCGGGGGGTCCTTCGGAGGCGCCGGGAGAATCGAAGAGGTCCACGGCCTCAAGCCTAGAGCGTGACGGGGGCGCGACCGACAGCCGCTGACCCCGGGAGATACGCCCGAAGGAGACGCGCCCCGAAAAAGGCGACGCCGAGCAGCCACGGGGGGAGCTGCCCGGCGTCGGTCCGTCGCTCCGACGGGGGATGCGGAGCGCCTACAAAGTATGTCACGGGTAGCCGGGTCAGGTGCACCGGAACTTCATGATTGATCTGAGCTTTTCTTGAGCTTCGAGAGTGTTCGAGTCAACTCCGGCCGCGCGGGGGAGCCGGCTGTTCGAAGTCCGCGGACCGCGCGCCGGATTCCGCTCCACCCGGCACGGGCGCGGGAGCGATCATCGGCCGGGCCGGCGGAGGCAGATGGGTCGACGGCAGGGAACCGGCGTTCTCCCGGCCCCCGTTGGCGATCACCACGGCCACGTACGGCAGCAGGACACCGAGGACAAGGCACCCGATCGCCACATAACGCTCCACATTCCACAGAGCGACGGCCAGGATCACCGCGAGGGTGCGCACCAGCATGGAGATGACATAGCGCCGCTGTCTGCCGCGCACGTCCTCGTCGAGTCCCCGCCTCGCTCCCGTGATACGGAAAACCTCGGTGCTGCCCTGCTTCCGCATCACGGTCCACCATCCGATTCCCTCGCCGGCCGCTCCCAGTACCGGCCCCCGACCACGGTACGCCCGGCGTGCGCCTCCTACGAGAGGGGGTACCGCCTGATGGCGGCGCACCCCGTCCCCGCCCGAACACGTACGGCCCGGTACGCGAGTGGGCGTACCGGGCCGTACGGGGCTGCAGGGGTCGTAGCGGTGTCCCCCGGCTCAGGACGCCGTTTCCGCCGTGACCTCGACCGCGGCGAGGTTCTTCTTGCCCCGGCGCAGCACCAGCCAGCGCCCGTGCAGCAGCTCCCCGGCGTCCGGTACGGCTTCGGCGTCCGCGACCTTGACATTGTTCACGTACGCCCCGCCCTCCTTCACCGTGCGACGGGCCGCCGACTTGCTCGGCGCCAGCCCCACCTCGGTCAGCAGGTCCACCATCGGCGCCAGCTCCGCCACCCGCGCGTGCGGCACCTCTGACAGGGCCGCCGCCAGCGTCGCCGCGTCCAGCCCGGTCAGCTCACCCTGGCCGAACAGCGCCTTCGAAGCGGCGACCACACCGGCGCACTGCTCGGCGCCATGGACCAGCGTCGTCAGCTCCTCGGCCAGCGCCCGCTGCGCCGCACGGGCCTGCGGACGCTCCTCGGTCAGCTTCTCCAGCTCCTCGATCTCCGCGCGGGACTTGAAGCTGAAGATCCGCAGGAACTTGGAGACGTCCCGGTCGTCGGCGTTCAGCCAGAACTGGTAGAAGGCGTACGGCGTCGTCCGCTCGGGGTCCAGCCAGACCGTGCCGCTCTCCGTCTTGCCGAACTTGGTGCCGTCGGCCTTCGTGATCAGCGTGGTCGCCAGGGCGTGCACCGACGCCTCGGGCTCGACCCGGTGGATCAGATCCGTACCCGCCGTGAGATTGCCCCACTGGTCACTGCCGCCGGTCTGGAGCGTGCAGCCGTAGCGCCGGTACAGCTCCAGGAAGTCCATGCCCTGGAGGATCTGGTAGCTGAACTCGGTGTAGCTGATGCCCGCGTCGGAGTTCAGCCGCCGCGCGACCGCCTCCTTCGCGATCATCTTGTTGACCCGGAAGTACTTCCCGACGTCGCGCAGGAAGCTGATCGCCGACAGACCCGACGTCCAGTCCAGGTTGTTGACCATGGTCGCCGCGTGCGGACCCTCGAAGTCCAGGTAGCGCTCGATCTGCGCGCGCAGCCGCCCCACCCACTCGCCGACGACCTCGGGCTCGTTCAGGGTGCGCTCCGAGTTCGGCTTCGGGTCGCCGATCAGGCCCGTCGCCCCGCCGACCAGCCCCAGCGGACGGTTCCCCGCCTGCTGGATCCGGCGCATCGTGAGGATCTGGACCAGATTCCCCAGATGCAGGCTGGGCGCGGTCGGGTCGAAGCCGCAATAGAACGTGACGGGGCCGTCCGCGAACGCCTTGCGCAATGCGTCCTCGTCGGTGGACAGGGCGATCAGCCCACGCCACCGCAGCTCGTCGACGATATCCGTCACGTGTCTCGCGTCTCCTTCGGTGTCAGGTCGGCCCGGCGTCCACGACGCCGGAACCCCTTCGAGGTTATACGCCCTGGCTGACCGAACTCATATTGAAATCAGGCACCCGGAGCGCGGGCATCGCGGCCCGCGTGAAGTAGTCGCCCCACTCGCGAGGCAGCGTCTTCTCCGTCCGGCCCGCCTCCGACGCGCGCGACAGCAGGTCCACCGGCGACTCGTTGAAGCGGAAGTTGTTCACCTCGCCGACGACCTCGCCGTTCTCGACCAGATAGACACCGTCGCGGGTCAGCCCCGTCAGCAGCAGCGTCGCCGGGTCGACCTCGCGGATGTACCACAGGCAGGTGAGCAGCAGCCCGCGCGTGGTGCCGGCGACCATCTCCGCCAGGGAACGCTCACCGCCGCCGTCCAGGACCAGATTGTCGACGGCCGGCGCGACCGGCAGCCCGGTCAGCTCCGCGCTGTGCCGGGTGGTGACCAGCCGGTCCAGCCTGCCGTCCCGTACCCAGTCCGTCGCGAGGAGCGGCAGACCGTTGTCGAACACCGACGAGTCGTCGCCCGACGCGTGCGCGATCACGAACGGCGCCGATTCCAGGCCCGGTTCGTTCGGATCGCTGCGCAGCGTCAGCGGCAGCCCGGCGAGGGTGTCGCCGACGCGGGTGCCGCCGCCGGGCTTGGAGAAGACCGTACGGCCCTCGGCGGCGTCCCGCGCGGACGACGACCACAGCTGGTAGATCAGCAGATCGGCCACCGCGGTCGGCGGCAGCAGCGTCTCGTAACGGCCCGCGGGCAGCTCGATGCGGCGCTCCGCCCAGACCAGCCGCCGCGCCAGCTCGGCGTCGAGCTCCGCCGGATCCACATCCCTGAAGTCACGCGTCGAGCGCCCCGCCCAGGCCGACCGCGAGCGGTCGGGGGACTTGGCGTTCAGCTCCAGCGTGCCGTTGGGCTGGTCGTGCCGGAGCCGTACCCCCGTGGACGTACCGAGATACGTCGAGGTCAGCTCGTGGTTCGCGAAGCCGTACAGCTCCCGGCCACCGGCCCTGGCCCGCGCGAAGGACTCACCGAGCGCCGGCGCGAAGTCCGCGAAGACCGCGGACGTCGTCTCGGCGGGCTCGTCGGTGAAGTCCTTCGACACCGGACCGGCGTCGACGAGCGGCCGGGCGTCCTCGGCGGGGCCCGCACCACGGGCGGCGGCCTCGGCGGCGCGCACCAGCGGCTCCAGCTCGTCCGCGGTGACGGCGGACCGCGACACCACACCGGAGGCGGTGCCCTCCCTGCCGTCGACGGTCGCGATGACGGTGAGCGTACGGCCCCGGGTAAGACCGTTCGTCGTCAGCGCGTTGCCCGCCCAGCGGAGGTTGGCCGTCGAGTGCTCGTCGGCGATGACCACGCAGCCGTCGGCGGTCGACAGGTCGAGCGCCCGCTCGACGATCTCGTGCGGCTTGCTGCTCGTGCTCATCGTCCCGCCTCCTGCGTGGTGTTGAGGATGTTCACTCCGCGGAAGAGGGCGGAGGGGCAGCCGTGGGAGACCGACGCGACCTGACCGGGCTGGGCCTTGCCGCAGTTGAAGGCGCCGCCGAGTACATACGTCTGCGGTCCGCCCACCGCCTCCATCGAGCCCCAGAAGTCCGTCGTCGTCGCCTGGTAGGCCACGTCCCGCACCTGGCCGGCGAGCTTGCCGTTCTCGATCCGGAAGAACCGCTGCCCGGTGAACTGGAAGTTGTAGCGCTGCATGTCGATCGACCACGAACGGTCGCCGACCACATAGATCCCGCGCTCCACCCCGCCGATCAGATCCTCCGTGGCGAGCCCGCCCGGATCCGGCTTCAGCGACACGTTCGCCATACGCTGCACCGGCACATGGCCCGGGGAGTCCCCGTACGCGCAGCCGTTGGACCGGTCGAAGCCCGTCAGCTTCGCGATCCGCCGGTCCAGCTGGTAGCCGACGAGCGTGCCGTCCTTGACGAGGTCCCACGACTGGGCCTCGACGCCCTCGTCGTCGTACCCGATCGTCGCCAGGCCGTGCTCGGCCGTCCGGTCACCCGTCACATTCATGATCGACGAGCCGTACGCCAGCTTCCCCAGCTGGTCGAAGGTCGCGAAGGACGTCCCGGCGTACGCCGCCTCGTACCCCAGCGCCCGGTCCAGCTCGGTCGCGTGCCCGATCGACTCGTGAATCGTCAGCCAGAGGTTCGACGGGTCGACCACCAGGTCGTACGTCCCCGCCTCGACACTCGGCGCGCGCATCTTCTCGGCGAGCAGCGCCGGGATCCGCTCCAGCTCCGAGTCCCAGTCCCAGCCGGTGCCCGTCAGATACTCCCAACCCCGGCCCACCGGCGGGGCGATCGTGCGCATCGAGTCGAACTCGCCGCTCTCGCCGTCCACCGCGACCGCCGAGAACTGCGGGTGCAGCCTGACGCGCTGCTGCGTGGTGACGGTGCCCGCCGTGTCCGCGTAGAACTTGTTCTCGTGGACGGTCAGCAGCGAGGCGTCGACATGCGCGACGCCCTCCGCGCGCAGCAACCGCGCGCTCCACTCCGCGAGAAGTCCACTCTTGTCCTCGGCGGGTACCTCGAAGGGGTCGATGTCGTACGCCGACACCCAGGTCCTCTCCCCGTGCACCGGCTCGTCCGCCAGCTCGACCCGCTCGTCCGAACCCGCCGCCGCGATCACCTTCGCCGACAGCTTGGCCATCGCCACGGCCTGCCCCGCGACCCTGGCCGCCGCGTCCATCGTCAGATCGACCCCGGAGGCGAATCCCCACGCGCCGCCGTGCACGACACGCACCGCGTACCCGACATCGGTCGAGTCCGACGACCCGGCGGGCCTGGCGTCCCGCAGCCGCCAGTCCGCGCTCCGTACCCGCTCGAACCGGAAGTCGGCATGATCGGCGCCGAGCGCACGCGCTCTGGCGAGGGCCGCGTCGGCGAGCGCCCTCAGCGGCAGTGCCAGAAACGACTCATCGACCTCATGGGGCACGTCGGCCTCCCTTTCACACGCCTCGGTAAAGGTGTCCGCAGTGAATCATGCGGTACGGAACGGGCTTTCGCCGCGTTTATGTAGGGACCCCACAGTGACCGTACCGAGGCGCTGTCCATGCCCGAGTCCACGGACCGGCGGCTCGGGCGATAGATTTCGCAGGTACCAGACAGCTACGAAAGGTGCTCCGTTGAGCCGCTCGGTTCTCGTCACCGGAGGAAACCGGGGCATCGGTCTTGCCATTGCCCTGGCATTCGTCGGCAACGGCGACAAGGTCGCCATCACCTACCGCTCGGGCGAACCGCCCAAGGCCCTGACGGAGTCGGGCTGCCTGGCCGTCCGGTGTGACATCACCGACGGCGAACAGGTGGAGCAGGCCTACAAGGAGATCGAGGAAGCCCACGGTCCCGTGGAGGTGCTGGTCGCCAACGCCGGTGTCACAAAGGATCAGTTGCTGATGCGGATGTCCGAGGAGGACTTCACGTCCGTCCTCGACACCAACCTCACCGGCACCTTCCGCGTCGTCAAGCGCGCCAACCGCGCCATGCTGCGCGCCAAGCGCGGCCGCGTCGTCCTCATCTCGTCCGTGGTCGGCCTGCTCGGCTCGGCCGGCCAGGCGAACTACGCGGCCTCCAAGGCCGGCCTCGTCGGCTTCGCCCGCTCGCTCGCCCGTGAACTCGGCTCGCGCAACATCACGTTCAACGTCGTGGCCCCCGGTTTCGTCGACACCGACATGACCAAGGTGCTCACCGACGAGCAGCGCAAGAACATCGTCGCCAACGTCCCCCTCGGCCGTTACGCACAGCCCGAGGAGATCGCGGCCGTGGTCCGCTTCCTCGCCTCGGACGACGCCGCGTACATCACTGGAGCCGTCATTCCCGTTGACGGCGGATTGGGCATGGGTCACTGATCACATGAGTGGAATCCTCGCCGGCAAGCGCATTCTCGTCACCGGCGTCCTCACCGACGCCTCCATCGCCTTCCACGCCGCCAAGATCGCGCAGGAGGAAGGCGCGGACGTCATCCTCACCGGCTACGGGCGCCTCTCGCTCGTCGAGCGCATCGCCAAGCGGCTGCCCAAGCCCGCCCCCGTCCTTGAGGTCGACGTCACCAACCAGGAGCACCTGGACTCCCTCGCCGACCGGATCCGGGAGCACCAGGGCGAGGGCGCGAGCCTCGACGGAATCGTGCACTCGATCGCCTTCGGCCCGCAGGGAGTCTTCAACTTCCTGGAGGCGGAGTGGGAGGACGTCGGCACGGCGGTGCACGTCTCGGCGTACTCGCTCAAGTCGCTGACCATGGCCTGCCTGCCGCTGATGGGGCGCGGCGGCTCGGTCGTCGGGCTCACCTTCGACGCGCAGTTCGCCTGGCCCAAGTACGACTGGATGGGCATCGCCAAGGCGGCGCTCGAATCCACCAACCGCTATCTCGCGCGTGACCTGGGCGCCCAGAACATCCGCTGCAACCTGGTCTCCGCCGGCCCCCTCAGGTCGATGGCCGCCAAGTCCATCCCGGGCTTCGAGGAGCTGGCCGACGTGTGGAACCACCGCGCGCCGATCGGCTGGGACCTGTCCGACCCGGAGCCGACCGGCCGTGGTGTCGTCGGACTGCTGTCGGACTTCTTCCCGAAGACGACGGGCGAGATCCTGCACGTCGACGGCGGCGTCCACATGATGGGTGCCTGACCGGCTGAACGGCTCGACCCCGAAACCGCGTGACCGCCCGACGGCGGCACGCGGTTTCGCGCGTCGTGCGGCGCGGATGCTCACTGTCCGTGTCCGTACGAGTCGAGAAGCGCGACGAATCCCCGCAGACTGATCGGGGAGGAGGTCTCGCTGTGTACCGGAAAGCACGCAAGGTGGCTGCCTCGCTGACGGTGGCGGTGCTGATCGTGACCGGCCTCGCCGTCACCGCTGTCGTACGCGACGAGTCACCGCCCCCGGCCGTGAAGACGTCGGCGGCGGACGTGCTGGGTGTGGACCGCGTCGCGGTGGGCGACGACGGTGAGGACGCCCGCGACCGACGTGAGGACCGCGACGCCCGCGACGCCCGCGGGCGCGAACCGTTCGGGGCCTCGTGCCGTACGACCGCCGAGGGCTCCCAGGTGACCGCGTTCTGCCACAACCCGTACCCGGAGACCGACCGGGTCCAGCTGCACATCGAGTGCGCGCGCTGGTGGGACGTCGACTCCGACAGCGCGCCCGCCGAGGCCAGGCCCGCCGGTTACGTCAGCCTCGCCGGGCGCTGCTGGAAGGAGATCGAATCGGCCTGGGTCAGCCACGAGCGCGTCGTGCCCTGACCGGGGCCACGGCCGCCGCCCTCAGGCCGTCTCGCGCAGACAGCTGAACGCGTGGCTCGCCGCCTCCGCCCCCGCCGTCTCCGCGTCCCCGGCCCTGATGGCCGCCACCAGCCGTGCGTGGTCCAGATAGAACGCCGGCCGCAGCTCACGCCCCACATCGGCGCGCAGCCCGTCGCGCATCAGATCGCTCAGATCCGCGTAGAGCGTGGTGAGCACCTCGTTGTGCGAGGCCGAGACCACCGCGAGATGCAGGGTCGCGTCCGCCGCCACGAACAGGTCCGCGTTCCCGCCGGCCCACGCCTCCTCGCGGCGCGCCAGCAGCGTGTCCAGCTGCCGCATGTCCCGATCCGTACGGCGCTCGGCCGCCAGCCGGGCCGCCGACGCTTCGAGGGTGGAGCGCACCTCCGCGATGTGCCGGGCGTCGGCGTCGGCGAACCTGCGGTGCATCACGCCCGCCAGCTCGCTCGTGGCGACGACGTAGGTGCCCGAGCCCTGTCGGATGTCCAGAAGCCCGTTGTGCGCCAGCGCGCGCACCGCCTCACGGACGGTGTTACGGGCCACGCCCAGCTGCTCGACCAGCTCGGGCTCGGTGGGGATGCGAGAGCCGACCGGCCATTCGCCCGACGTGATCTGGTTCCGCAGCTCGGTGATCACCTGATCGGAGAGCGCGGATCGCCGGGGAGAGGTCAGGGCCATGGTGCTCCAAGTTCTCGGTGCCGGGGGACGACGGGGGCGATTGGACAACCAATCATCCCATGATTCTATGATGGCTCCATGCTGGACGAGACCACGACCCCACTCCCGCCCCGGGAGGACACCGCGCCCCTGCCCGCCGATTCCCCCGCACCGGCATCCTCACCCCGGGCGGCCGTATGGCTGGCACGCCTTCTCGTCGTCGGGCTCGTCCTCGCCGCCGTCAACCTCCGTCCCGCCATCACCAGCCTCGGCTCGCTGCTCGAAGACGTACGCGCCGGACTCCATATGAGCGGCAGCGTCGCCGGTGTCCTCACCTCCGTACCGGCGC
This sequence comes from Streptomyces sp. NBC_01716, assembly GCF_036248275.1. NCBI lineage: Bacteria > Bacillati > Actinomycetota > Actinomycetes > Kitasatosporales > Streptomycetaceae > Streptomyces > Streptomyces sp. NBC_01716. Next base: position 6,940,075 of record NZ_CP109181.1, read on the forward strand.
TCTGCTTCGCCGTCTTCGGTGTCACGGCCCCGCGCCTGGCCCGCCGCTTCGGGCCCGCCACCGTGGTCTGCGCCGGCCTGGTGGCCATCACGGCCGGTCTGCTGATCCGCCCCTTCACCAGCGGCACGGCCGCCTTCCTCGCGGCGAGCGCGCTCGCGCTGATGGGCATAGCCGTCGGCAACGTGCTGATGCCGGTGATCGTGAAGCGGTACTTCCCCGACCGGGTCGGCACCATGACCGGCCTCTACTCGATGGCGCTGTCCGCGGGCACGGCCGTGGCCGCGGCCGCGACCGTCCCCATGACCTCGGCGCTGGGCGGCAGTTGGCGCCTCGGCCTCGGGCTGTGGGCGGTGGTCTCAGCCGTCGCCGTACTGCCGTGGGCGGTGCTTCTCGTACGCGACCGGAAGAGCGCGGGGAGCACCGCGAGCCCGGCCGGTGCCGGCACGGGGCGGCGGCCCGAGCCCGAGCAGGGCGCGGCGGGGGCGCAGGCAGGGGCACCGGCGCCGAGGATCGCCCGCAGCCGCACCGCCTGGGCGCTCGGCTGCTTCTTCGGCCTCCAGGCCACGGGCGCGTACATCACCATGGGCTGGATGCCGCAGATCTTCCGTGACGCGGGGGTCCCGGCCGGTACGGCGGGGCTGCTGCTCGCCGTCACCATGGTCATGGGCGTCCCCCTGGCCTTCGTGATCCCCCGGCTGGCCACCCGCATGAAGAACCAGGGTCCGATCGTCATCGCCCTGGGAGCCTGCGGTCTCACCGGCTACGCGGGGCTCTTCCTCGCGCCCGCCGCCGGTGCCTGGGCGTGGGCGGTGCTGCTGGGCGTCTCCAACTGCGCCTTCCCGCTGGCACTCACGATGATCGGGATGCGCGCGAGGACCGGCGCCGGGATCGTACGGCTGTCCGCCTTCGCGCAGAGCACCGGCTATCTGATCTCCATCCCCGGTCCGCTGCTGGTGGGCGTGCTCTACCAGCACAGCGGCGGCTGGGAGCTGCCGATCACGCTGATGGGCGGGCTCATGGTGCCGCAGATCATCCTGGGGGTCGTCGCGGGCCGGGACCGGACGATCGAGGACGAGTGCTGAGATGAGAAACTGGGCCCATGCCAGTCCTTGATCCGCATCCCCAGAACGGCCAGAAGAAACTGCTGATGATGTTCGGCACGATCATCGGCATCATGGTGGTGATCGCCGTCATCGCCTCGATCGCCGCGCCCTGATATGGGCGAGACCTCGGCGAGCCGAGCCCTGAAAAGAGGGGATGGTGGTGCTGGCCCTACCGTCCCTTAGGGGGCCAGGGTCAGGGTCAAGTGGGTGGGTCTCCGGATGGGAGCGGGGGCCGGTGATCCGTAGCTTTGAGGTACTTCAACCGCTGACCTACGGAGGCGGCCATGCAGGCCCCTACGCACACCCGGTCCCACCACTCGTCCCCCAACGGCGTCGACATCCGTCTGCCCTGGTGGGCGGTGGTGCTCCCGGCCCTCGCGTTCGCCGCGCTCCTGCTGCTGATGGCCGGCCCCGTCCCGGCCGACGCCGCCGCGACCGACCCCGGCGTCGGCGGTGTGGTGATCCACATCCAGCAGACCCTCGCCAGGTAGCGGAGTCACGTCATCCGTGGTGGGCGGCCCCTCCAACACCCCGCGCCTGACGGCGCAATTCATGCGAAGCTGGGATGCATGAGCGTCGAAACACCCCGCAGGATTGTCCTACTCCGGCACGCGAAGGCCGACTGGCCCGACGTGGCCGACCATGAGCGGCCGCTCGCAGAGCGAGGCCGCGCGGACGCCCCGGTGGCCGGCCGCCGGATTGCGGAGACCGGCATCGCCTTCGACCTGGCCCTCTGCTCGACGGCGGCCCGTACGCGCGAGACCTGGAAGCTGGCGGTGCACGAGCTGCCGTCGCGGCCCAGGACCGTCTACGAGGACCGGTTGTACGACGCCACGCTCGGCGACCTCCTGGCGCTGGTCACCGAGACGCCGGACGAGGTGAAGGACCTCCTGCTGATCGGCCACAACCCCGGTATGCACGCCCTCGCGGACGCCCTCTCGGCGCGCGCCGACGGCGACGCCCTGGGGCGGCTGACCGCGAGCGCGTTCCCGACCTCGGCGTTCGCCGTCATCGAGATCACCGGCTCGTGGAAGACCGTGGAGCCCGACGTGGGGACGCTCCTCGAATACTGGGCCCCGCACGACTGACCGAGATCGCCCCTCCGGCCGCGCCGCCCCAACTCCCTTACGACAGAGCCCCGGCACGGTGTGCGTGCCGGGGCTCTTCCCTCTCTCGTACGAGTCCGGGGTACGGCTCCGGCTCAGAGCGACGGGCCCGCCTCCGGGCCCTCCGCGGCCTCCACCTCTTCGACTTCTTCGCGTGTGATGCCCAGCAGATAGAGCACGGTGTCGAGGAACGGCACGTTCACCGCCGTGTGCGCGGCCCTGCGGACCACCGGCTTGGCGTTGAACGCGACCCCGAGCCCCGCCGCGTTCAGCATGTCGAGGTCGTTGGCGCCGTCGCCGATCGCCACGGTCTGGGACAGCGGCACCCCCGCCTCGGCGGCGAACCGGCGCAGCAGCCTGGCCTTGCCCGCCCGGTCGACGATCTCGCCCACGACCCGCCCCGTGAGCTTCCCGTCCACGATCTCCAGCGTGTTCGCCGAGGCGAAGTCGAGCCCCAGCTGGTCCTTCAGCCCGTCGGTGACCTGGGTGAACCCGCCCGACACGACGCCCACTTGGTAGCCGAGCCGCTTGAGCGTACGGATCAGGGTGCGGGCGCCGGGCGTGAGCCGTACCTCCGCGCGTACCTTCTCCACCACCGACGCGTCGAGCCCGGCCAGCAGCGCCACACGCGCGTGCAGCGACTGCTCGAAGTCCAGCTCACCGGCCATGGCCCTGGCCGTCACCTCGGCGACCTGCTCCTCGCAGCCGGCGTGCGCGGCGAAGAGTTCGATGACCTCGTCCTGGATGAGGGTCGAGTCGACGTCCATGACGACCAGCCGCTGCGCCCGGTGGTGCAGCCCGGCCGAGACGACGGCGACGTCCACCCCGATCTCGGCGGCCTCCGTCGCCAGCGCGGTGCGCAGCGGTTCGGTAGGGGTGCCGGACACCGCGAACTCCACCGCCGTGACCGGGTACTTGGCCAGCCGGAAGATACGGTCGATGTTCCCTCCGGTCGAGGTGATGCGCGCGGCGATGGCCGCCGTCGACTCGGCGGACAGCGGATGTCCGAGCACGGTGACATGGGAACGGCCGCTGCCGCGCGGCCTGTTGTCCCCGGTCCCGGAGATGATCTCCGCCTGGAGCTTGAGGGAGTCGGCCCAGCTGTGGACGGTCGCGCGCAGCTCGCCCTCGGCGCCGCCGCCGGCGGGTGAGGTGACGAGCGCGCACAGGACGATACGGCCGCGGGTGACGACCTGCTCGATGTCTATGACGTCGAGAGAGTAGGCGGCGAGGGTGTCGAAGAGGCCCGCGGTGATCCCCGGGCGGTCCTTGCCGAAGATCTTGACGAGAAGCGTGGGGGCTGCGTCGGTGGTCTGAGGGGGCTGAGATGCGCTCATGGTGATTCCACCGTATCGGGCGGGACGGGTGGGGCGACCCGGTGTCCCGCGTGCCGGACAGGCATCCCCGGCGGCTCTTCCTGCATCCGTCCCGACCGGGGTCCCGCTGGTGGGGTTTGAGCGTGTTCACTTACGTTTCGCCGCGCCACGAACGGGATTTTGCGCTCTTCTCCGAGGCCCGACTTTCGTATAAGGGGCCGGGCCTGAAATAGTTCCCCACGATGTTCGCCATCCCTAGACTCCCTGTGATGGGGGTAACTCGGGGGACAACCAGTGGGGCATGGAGTGCCGGAACTCGTACTTGAAATGAACGGAAGGACCTGGACGCTCGATCAGTCCAGGTCGTACAGCCTGGGACGTGATCCGCAGGGCGACTTGGTGATCGATGACGCACGTGTCTCGTGGCGTCATGCCACCATCAGCTGGGGGGGCCGTAGTTGGGTAATTGAGGACCACGGCAGCACCAACGGCACTTATGTGCAGGGCCAGCGGATCCACCAGATGGAAATCGGTCCGGGAACCGCTGTGCGTCTCGGCAATGCGACCGACGGACCGCGGCTGAATCTCAACGGTGCGGCAGCGCCCCAGGCGCCTCAGGTGCAGCACGCGCCGCCGCAGCACGCGCCCGCGCAGCCGCAACCGCAGCCGCAGGGCGGCCCAGGATGGGCGCCTCAGCAGCAGCCTCCTCAGCAGCAGGGCTGGCCGCCCCAGCAACAGCAGCCACCCCAGCAGCAACAGCAACAGCCTCAGCAAGGCTATGTACCGCCGCAGCACGGAGGGCCTGGAGCCCCCGGTGCCGGTGGTCACGGCGGTCCAGGCTCCGGTGGGGCGGCGGGGGCCCCGCCGGTGTACGGGGACCGCAGCCCGACCACCTTCCATCAGGTGGCTCTCGGCCGGGTGATGCGCATCGGCCGTGCGCTGGAGAACGAGCTGGTGGTCTCCGACCTCCAGGTCTCGCGTCTGCACGCCGAGTTCACCTCGACGCCCGACGGCCGCTTCCAGATCCGCGACCTCGGATCCCACAACGGCACGTACGTCAACGGTCAGCCGATCCCCAAGTCCGGTACGGCGCTGATCGGCCCGAACGACATCGTGGGCGTCGGTCACTCGACCTTCCGCCTCGTCGGCGACCGGCTGGAAGAGTTCGTCGACACCGGTGAGGTCTCGTTCTCGGCCCGCCACCTCACGGTGACGGTCGACGGCGGCAAGCAGATCCTCAAGGACGTCTCCTTCGGTGTCCCAGAGAAGTCGCTCATCGCGGTCATCGGCCCCTCGGGCTCCGGAAAGTCCACGCTCCTCAAGGCGCTCACCGGCTACCGGCCCGCCAACGAGGGCGATGTCCTGTACGACAACAGGAATCTCTACAAGCAGTTCGCCGAGCTGCGCCAGCGCATCGGTCTGGTTCCGCAGGACGACATCCTGCACAAGGAGCTGACCGTACGGAAGGCGCTCAAGTACGCGGCCAAGCTCCGGTTCCCCGGTGACACCGCCGAGTCCGAGCGCGAGGCCCGTATCGACGAGGTGCTGCGCGAGCTCAAGCTCGACATCCACAAGGAGAAGCGCGTCACCTCGCTCTCCGGCGGCCAGCGCAAGCGGGTCTCCGTCGCGCTCGAACTGCTGACCAAGCCGTCGCTGATCTTCCTGGACGAGCCGACCTCCGGCCTCGACCCGGGTATGGACCGTGACGTCATGCAGCTCCTGCGCGGCCTCGCCGACGACGGCCGTACCGTCCTCGTCGTCACCCACTCGGTGGCGGAGCTGGCGATCTGCGACAAGCTGCTCGTCATGGCGCCCGGTGGCTCGGTCGCGTACTTCGGACCGCCGGAGGAAGCGCTCAACTTCTTCGGCTACACCACCTGGGCCGATGTCTTCTCGGCGTTCGAGAACTACCGCGACTACGACTGGGCGGGCCGCTGGCGCGGTTCGCAGCACTACCAGATGTACGCCGCCGACATCGACGCCGTCGCCGCGCAGTCCGTCCATATGCCGTCGCCGCAGCAGATGCGCCCGCCGAAGCCGCAGAGCTGGGGCTCCCAGCTCTGGACGCTGATCCGCCGCTACTCCTCGGTCATCGCCTCCGACCGGGGCTTCCTCGGTCTGATGGTGATATTGCCCGCCGTCCTCGGCGTGGTGAGCGTCGTGATCCCCGCGGAGTTCGGTCTGGGACCGCCCGACCCGCCGTCCAGGTTCAACGGCAAGGCCGGGACGATCCTGCTGATCCTCGCGGTCGGCATGTGCTTCTCGGGCGCGGCCAACTCCGTACGAGAGCTGATCAAGGAACGGGTGATCTACGAACGGGAACGGGCCACCGGTCTGTCCCGCTCCGCGTATCTGATGTCCAAGGTCATCGTGCTCGGCGTGATCACGGCCTTCCAGGGCGTCATCATCTGCGGCATCGGCTTCGCGCCGCGCGCGCTGCCCGACGAGGGCCTGATCATGCCGCCGGCCGTCGAGATGTGCGTCGTGATCATCGCGCTGGGCTTCACGTCGATGATGTTCGGTCTGGTGATCTCCTCGCTGGTGAAGACCGCCGAGAAGACCATGCCGCTGCTGGTCATGTTCGCGATCGTCCAGGTCGTCTTCACCGGCACGCTCTTCCAGGTCTACGGTTCGCCCGGCCTGGAGCAGTTCGCCTGGCTGATGCCCTCGCGCTGGGCGATCGCCGGCACCGGCTCCACGCTCGACCTGGCGCATCTGATGCCGCCGTGGGACCCGAAGAGCCCGAACGACCTGGACCCGCTCTGGGACCACTCGATCGGGCAGTGGGGCTTCAACCTCGCGGTCCTGCTGTTCATCGGCGTCCTGTGCGGATTCGTGGTGGCGCGGTTGCTGCGCCGCCACGAGCCTGAGGTCATGCGCAAGTAACGCGGAACACGCACGCCGCCGGTGGGCGGCACCCCGCGAAGGGGTGCCGCCCACCGGCGTCTGTGCGTGGTCGTGCGCTGTGGTGCCGTCGCTCAGTAGGCGCTGTCGACGTTGTCGATCGAGCCGTAGCGGTCGGCGGCGTAGTTGGCCGCGGCGACGATGTTGGCGACGGGGTGGTACTGGCTGTTCGGCGTGCCCTTGACGTGGTAGGTGTCGAAGGTCGGCTTGATCACCTGGAGCAGGCCGATCGAGGGGACGCCGTTCTTGGCGTTGATGTCCCAGTTGTTGATCGCCCGCGGGTTGCCGCTGGACTCCCGGATGATGTTGCGGTGCAGACCCTCGTAGGTGCCGGGGATCTTCTCCTTCTTCATGATGGACAGGGCTTCCTTGATCCATCCGTTCAGGTTGTTGGCGTAGGCGGGCTTGCGGTCGGCGGAGCGGTTGGCCTTGGCCTTGGCGGCCGCGCGCTTCTTCGCCTTCGCGGCTGCCTCCTTCTTGGCGTCGGCCTTGTCCTTCGCCTTCTCCTTCGCCTTTGCCTTCGCCTCGGCGGAGGAGTCCTGCTTCGCGTGAATCTCCGCGACGCGGTCGGCCAGGGTGTGCTGCTCGGTCAGGCTCTTCTGGACGGCGGCGGCCTGCGTGCCGCCCGTGCTCGACTGGAATGCGACCGGGGCGGCGGACGTGGACGCGGCCACGGCCTTGCTCGAGCCCTCGGCGGATGCGTTGCCCGGGACCAAGGAGAAGGTGAGGGCCGCGGCGGCGACAGCTGTCACGCCGGCGATCGAGAGCCGGTGGCTCTTGTTCAGACGGTTGCCAGGGGTGCTGGACGCGGTCATTCGACTTACCTCTTCGAATAGCGGGGCGTCGCGGAGGCCGGTCGGCCAGATGCCTGAATGGCGGCGACGGCTGCAATTCTTAGCGGCAGCAAAACCCTGTGGCAAAGGTGTGACGTACGACCCGTGATAGTTGAAAGGGGTGTAAATGAGACACCCTGCTACCGGTTCACGGCATCCCTGCGCCCGTCAATATGTCCACTACGTACCTTCGTAAGTGATCTGCGTCCTATGTGCGGCGTCACATCGGGCAGGGCCCGACTTCACCAGAGGTTGCTGGCGCAACTCGGAGAGTGAGCGTTCTCATCCGGCAGGACGAGGTGGACGTCGCCGAACTCGTGCCAGAGGTAGAGATGCCGTACCGCCTCGGTATAAGCGGCCTCCAGCGCCTCCCGGCCGGTGATCGCCTCCAGCATCAGCAGATGCGAGGCCGCCGGCTCGTGCAGCCCGGTCAGCAGCCCGTCGACGACACGCACCCCGCGCCGCGGCGTGACCACCAGATCCGTCCAGCCCGAGGCCGCCCGTACACCCCCGCGGGGCCCGGCCGCCGACTCCAGCGCCCGTACGGCCGTCGTCCCGACCGCGACGATCCGCCCGCCGCCGGGGCCTGTCTTGTGGATCTTGCCGGGCTCGCGGTCCCTGGTGCCGCACCTCGCCGCGTTGTCGTCGGTCGCCGACGCTCCGCGTCGGCTCCCTCCTCCGCCTTGCGATCCACGACACCAGACCCCGCTCCCTGATCCGGCCTGATCCACAAGACAGCCCCCCGCCACCGCCGCGTTCACCAGCCGGGCAGTCGTCGCCGGCACCTCGAAACGCTCCGGGTACGGCGGCTGGTGCGCCTCCGCCGACGCCACCCCCGTGTCCAGCCTGATCGGCGCGAACTGCACACCCCGGCTCACCAGCTCCGCCACCAGCCGCGCGGTGAACGGCCGGCCCGCGCTCGGCATCTCCGCCGAGCCCGTGCTGTCGGGGGAGGGGAGCGCGAAGACCGTCTGATACGCCGAGAGCGGCTGGTCCCGCTCCGTGTACCCGTAGCGGATGGGACGGCCGTGGCGGCCCAGCAGCCCCGGCACGTCCCCGCCGTCCATCCGCGCCCACCACAGCCGTGTGCCCGCCGGGTCCAGCGGCTCCTCCAGTACGAGGTGCCCGCCGCCCGGCAGCCGTACGACCGCCCCGTCCGGACCCCCCGCACGTGCCCGGGTCGCCCCCTTGCGCCCGCCCGGGCCCGGCGCCCCCGGCGTCCGCAGCTCCACCGCCCACCGGCCGTCCCCCCCCCGCGTGGAGAAGTGGACGACCAGCCGCTCGGCCCCGAGCCGCGCTGCTCGGCCGGCACCCGCAGCCCCTCCAGCCCCTCCGGGCAGCCCGGCCCCTCCAGCCCCGTCCGCCTCACGACCGCCCCGGCCACGAGGCCGCCCCCAGCAACGAGGTGGCCGAATACCGCCCGCTCGTCGGCCGCTGCCGGAGCAGCCGCAGGAAGCCCGGCACCACCGACCGGGGATCCGGCCGTACGTCACCGTCGTCCGGCACGGCCGCCGCGTACAGATCGGTCTGCATGTCGCCCGGATCGACCGTCCACACCCGCAGCCCCGGCTCCTCCACGGCGAGCACGGCGGCCAGATGGTCGAGCGCGGCTTTGGACGCCCCGTACCCGCCCCAGGTCTCGTACGCCTCAGCCGCCGCGTCCGAACTGACGGCGATCACCGTCCCCGCGCCGCCGGCCCGCAGCAGCGGCAGCGACTCCTGTACGAGCCCGAGCGCCGCCACCACATTCGTCTCCAGCGCGGCGCGCAGCCCGTCGAGGGCCAGCGCGTCCAGCCGTACGAGCGGCTCCGCGCCCAGCGCGCTGGCGTTGCTCACCAGCAGATCGAGCCCGCCGAGCGCCGCCGCCGCGGCGACCAGCTCCGTGCGGTGGACGGGATCGGTCACATCCCCGGGGACCGCCGTCACCCGCGTCCCGTGGACCCGGATCTCCCTGGCCGCCTCCTTCAGAGCCCCCGGCGTCCTGGCGTCGAGCACCAGATCCCACCCGTCCTCGGCGAGCGCCCCGGCGAGTGCGCGCCCCAGTCCCTTGGAAGCCCCCGTGATGACCGCTACCGACATGGCGTCCACTCCTTCTCGCCTCGCGTCGGCCCCGGACCTCGCCGAGAGCCGTTGTCCTCAACATAGAAAGGACAGGCGCCCCGCCACCTCAGCCGCGGGTCCCGCCCCGCGAAGGCACTTCGCCCTAGGTCCCGTGGCTCGACACAAGACCCAAGGTCCTGTCGTTCGGATCTTGCCGGGCTCGCGGTCCCTGGAGCCGCGCCCCGCCGCGTTGTCGTCGGTCGGCATGGCTCCGCCATGACTCCCTCCTCCGCCTTGCGATCCACGACACCAGACCTCGCTCCCTGATCCGGCCCGATCCAAACGACAGGACCTAGTCCCCAAGCCCTCGTCCCCTGCGTCCGAGGTCCGATCCGGTCGCTTCAGGGCGCCGGTACCGTGAGGTCATGAGCCATCGACCGAGCTCCGGGCTCGCCGCCGTGAGCACCGCGCTCCTCGCGATGAGCAGGCATCTGGAGGTGCGGGACGTCCTCAAGACGATCGTCGCCTCCGCCCGTGAACTGCTCGACGCCGAGTACGCCGCGCTCGGGGTGCCCGACGACCACGGCGGCTTCGCCCAGTTCGTGGTCGACGGCGTCAGCGACGAGCAGTGGAAGGCCATCGGCCCGCTCCCGCGCCAGCACGGCATCCTCGCGGCGATGCTGCTCGACCCCCGGCCCGAGCGGCTCGCCGATGTGAAGGAGGACCCGCGCTTCGGGGGCTGGCCCTCCGCCCACCCCGACATGTCCGACTTCCTCGGCCTGCCCATCCGCGACGGCGACGAGACGATCGGCACGCTCTTCCTCGCCAACAAGCGCTGCCCCAAGCCGGCCGACGGCTGCGGATTCACCGAGGAGGACGAGGAACTCCTCGGCATCCTCGCCCAGCACGCCGCGATCGCCCTCACCAACGCCAGGCTGTACGAGCGCAGCCGGGAGCTGACCATCGCCGAGGAGCGCTCCCGGCTCGCCCACGAGCTCCACGACGCCGTCAGCCAGAAACTCTTCTCGCTGCGGCTGACCGCCCAGGCCGTCGCCAGCCTCATCGACCGCGACCCGGCCCGCGCCAAGGGCGAGCTGCGGCAGGTCGCCGACCTCGCCGCCGAGGCCGCCGACGAGCTGCGCGCCGCCGTGGTCGAGCTGCGCCCCGCCGCCCTGGACGAGGACGGACTCGTCCACACCCTGCGCACCCAGATCCAGGTCCTCGACCGCGCGCACTCCGCGCATGTCACCTTCGACAGCTGCGGCGTGAAGGCGCTGCCTTCCTCCCAGGAGGAGGCGATGCTGCGCGTGGCCCAGGAGGCGCTCCACAACGCCCTGCGCCACTCCGGCGCCGAGCGCGTCGACGTGACCATCGCCCGCCGGGGCCAGGGCGCGGTGCTCAGCGTCACCGACAACGGCAAGGGCTTCGAACCGAGGACGGTCCGCAGGGCCGGCCGCCACCTCGGGCTCGTCTCGATGCGGGACAGGTCGAGCGGTGTCGGCGGCAGGCTGACGGTGCAATCGGCGCCCGGACAGGGCACCACGATCGAGATGGAAGTTCCCGGTGGCTGACGACAAGAGAATCCGCGTACTGCTGGTGGACGACCACCAGGTGGTCCGCCGCGGCCTGCGCACCTTCCTGGAGATCCAGGACGACATAGAGGTCGTCGGCGAGGCGTCCGACGGCGACGAGGGCGTGGCGGGCGCGGAGGAGCTGCGGCCGGACGTCGTCCTGATGGACATCAAGATGCCGGGCACCGACGGCATCGAGGCCCTGCGCAAGCTCCGCGACCTCGCCAACCCGGCCAAGGTGCTGATCGTGACGAGCTTCACCGAGCAGCGCACGGTGGTGCCCGCGCTGCGGGCCGGGGCGGCGGGCTACGTGTACAAGGACGTCGACCCGGAGGCGCTGGCCGGCGCCATCCGCTCCGTACACGCCGGTCATGTCCTGCTCCAGCCGGAGGTGGCGGGCGCCCTGCTGGCCCAGGACGACCCCGGGTCCGGACAGGGCAGGGGGTCATCGCTCACCGACCGGGAGCGCGAGGTGCTCACCCTGATCGCGGACGGCCGCTCCAACCGGGAGATCGCCCGCGCGCTCGTCCTCTCGGAGAAGACCGTCAAGACGCATGTCTCGAACATCCTGATGAAGCTGGACCTCGCGGACCGTACGCAGGCGGCGCTGTGGGCCGTACGGCACGGCATCACGGGATGAGCGCGGTGGCGCGGGTCGCGGGGGCTCGGGTCGCGGGGTCGCGGGAGCCTAGCGGCCGCTGATCCAGAATGTCGTATTCCGATCTGAGATTCATACCGTCGGGTGCATGTCCCCCACACGGCGTATCCCCGGCGGTGTCCGCGCGTTCTCCATGGCGTGCCGCGGATCACCGCCGCGGCCCTTGCGATGGAGGATCCTGAAAATGAACAACCTCAAGAAGGCCGCCGCCCTCACCATGATCGCCGGTGGCCTCGTCGCCGCCGGTTCCGGTGCCGCCTTCGCCACCGGCGGCCCCCACGCCGCCGCCGACGGCAAGGCCGTGCACTCCCCGGGCATCGGCTCGGGCAACCTCGTGCAGGCCCCGGTGCACGTCCCCGTGAACGCGGTCGGCAACACGATCAACGTGATCGGCGTCCTCAACCCGGCGTTCGGCAACCTCGGCCTGAACCCCTGATCCACCGCCGCCCAGGCGCCACGGCCCCGGTGCCCGTCCTCAGCGACGGGCACCGGGGCCGTGCCACATCTCACACCCGGGTCCGCTCAGCGCGGCCCGCGCTCCCTCTCCTCCACATACGCGTTGTACGCGGCCACCTGCGCCCGCCGCGACACCCGCTCCACCGGCCGCAGCAACTCACCACGCGCCGCCATCTCCGACGCGCTCACCGCCCCGCCGTGCCCGTTCTCCCGCGCCAGCGCGACGAGCAGCCCCACCCGCTGCGCCAGCTCCAGCACCCGTACGGCACGCGGCGGATAGCCCGGAGCCAGCACCTCGCGGCCACGCTCCGACCGCGCGCGGTACGCGTCCAGCGCCGCCTCGGCCACCGGCCCCGACGCCGCCACATCCAGCCGCGACAGCGCGTCCGTCGCGTCCCGCAGCGCCTCGGCCAGCTCCCGCTCCGCCTCACCGAGCGACGGCACATCCGCCGGCGGCGCCTCACGCACCGGCAGACAGTGCCAGACCACCTCCACACGAAGGTCGCCCTCGGGTCCCACCGCGGTCACCTCGGGCACCAGCCCGTACGGCGCCCCCGAAGCGACCACCGCCTCCTCCGCCTCCAGCGCCCGGGCGTTGAACTCCGGCGGCCCGCTCAGCCCCAGCGGATGCCCCGGCGCCGGAAGCGCCACGCGGTACCCGGACACCCCCAGCGCGCGCAGCCGGCCGAGCGCCAGCGTCAGCCCGACCGGCCCCGTCTCGCCCGGCAGCCCCGCCACCCGGTGCACCGCGTCCGGCCCGACGATCGCGAGAGCCGCGTCGTCCGGCGATACGAAACCGGCAAGGAGGGCATTTCCCCAGGCCGCCAACAGTCCTGAGCGTGGTTCGGAAAGCATGGCCCCAGCCTAGGGAACGGACCTAAGGAGTTGACCGCCGGACCGGTGGCGTAGGTTTTCCCTGTGGAGCTGCGCCCACAGGCGCATGCCAGATCTCAAGACTGCATGGGGAGACAACGCGCTCATGAGCGATGTACTGGAGCTGGTGGACGTATCCGTGGTCCGCGACGGACGCGCTCTGGTGGACGATGTCTCCTGGTCCGTCAAGGAGGGCGAACGCTGGGTGATCCTCGGCCCCAACGGCGCTGGAAAAACGACCCTTCTCAACCTCGCGTCCAGCTATCTCTTCCCCTCCACCGGCAAGGTGAAGATCCTCGGCGACAAGCTCGGCAAGGTCGACGTCTTCGAACTCCGCCCCCGCATCGGCGTGGCCGGAGTCGCCATGTCCGAGAAGCTGCCCAAGCGCCAGACCGTGCTCCAGACGGTGCTCACCGCCGCGTACGGCATGACCGCCACCTGGCACGAGGACTACGACGACGTCGACGAACAGCGCGCCCGCGCCTTCCTCGACCGGCTCGGTATGACCGAGTACCTGGACCGCAGGTTCGGCACCCTCTCCGAGGGCGAGCGCAAGCGCACCCTGATCGCCCGCGCCATGATGACCGACCCCGAACTGCTCCTCCTCGACGAGCCCGCCGCCGGTCTCGACCTCGGCGGCCGGGAGGATCTCGTACGCCGCCTCGGCCGGCTCGCCAGGGACCCGTACGCCCCCTCCATGATCATGGTCACCCACCATGTCGAGGAGATCGCCCCCGGTTTCACCCATGTCCTCATGATCCGCCAGGGCAAGGTCCTCGCCGCCGGTCCCATGGAGACCGAGCTGACGTCCCGTAACCTCTCCCTCTGCTTCGGCCTCCCGCTCGTCGTGGAGCAGGCCGACGACCGCTGGTCCGCGCGCGGTCTCCCGCTGCGCTGAGCCCACCGCGAACTCACCGCGGCCCATGGCGATCTCATGGCCGCCGACGGCCAAGACGGCGCCTGGGCAGCGTAGATGACCTGATCGCGCCCCCTGTCCGGACCGGACCCGCCCACCTACCATGATGATGTGGAAATCGAAGCATGGGTGTGGTGGCTGATCGCGGCCGTGGGACTGGCGATACCGCTCGTCCTGACGGCGATGCCCGAGTTCGGGATGTTCTCCGTGGGCGCGGTGGCCGGTGCCGTCGTCGCGGCGCTCGGCGGCGGAATCGTGGCGCAGGTCCTTGTCTTCGTAGCGGTCTCGGTCGCGCTCATCGCCGTCGTACGGCCCCTGGCGGCCAGACAAGGCACCCGAACCCCCCGGCTGGCCACGGGAATCGACGCCCTGAAAGGGCGTCAGGCCGTGGTTGTCGAACGGGTCGACGGCAGCGGCGGCCGGATCAAACTCGCCGGAGAGATCTGGTCGGCACGTGCTCTCGACGCCGAACAGGCCTTTGAACCGGGGGAGAAGGTCGACGTGGCCGAGATCGACGGCGCCACCGCGGTGGTGATGTGAGCGCCCCCGCGCGCCATCACGCGCCCCGCGTTTCCATGAGCTCGACCAGGCAACCAGGCAGAACACCCCCCACACGCAGGCGTGTTCTGCGAAACTCGATCATCTGACAGTCCAGCAGTTCGGCAGCGAAGGGCAGTAAGGAACGCGATGCCATCAATCATCATCGTCTTGGTCATCCTGGTGGTGCTTGTATTCATCGCCCTGATCAAGACGATCCAGGTCATCCCGCAGGCGAGCGCCGCCATCGTGGAGCGCTTCGGGCGCTACACCCGCACGCTCAACGCGGGCCTGAACATCGTGGTCCCGTTCATCGACTCGATCCGCAACCGGATCGACCTCCGTGAACAGGTCGTCCCCTTTCCGCCCCAGCCGGTGATCACCCAGGACAACCTGGTGGTCAACATCGACACCGTGATCTATTACCAGGTCACCGACGCCCGCGCCGCGACGTACGAGGTCGCCAGCTACATCCAGGCGATCGAGCAGCTCACCGTCACCACGCTGCGCAACATCATCGGCGGCATGGACCTGGAGCGGACCCTCACCTCCCGCGAGGAGATCAACGCGGCCCTGCGCGGCGTCCTCGACGAAGCCACCGGCAAGTGGGGCATCCGCGTCAACCGCGTCGAGCTCAAGGCCATCGAGCCGCCGACCTCCATCCAGGACTCGATGGAGAAGCAGATGCGCGCGGACCGCGACAAGCGCGCCGCGATCCTCACGGCCGAGGGTATTCGGCAATCGGCGATCCTGACCGCCGAGGGCGAGAAGCAGTCGGCGATCCTGCGCGCCGAAGGTGAGGCCAAGGCCGCCGCCCTGCGCGCCGAGGGCGAGGCCCAGGCCATCCGTACGGTCTTCGAGTCCATCCACGCCGGAGACCCCGACCAGAAACTCCTCGCCTACCAGTACCTCCAGATGCTCCCCAAGATCGCCGAGGGCGACGCCAACAAGCTCTGGATCGTGCCCAGCGAGATCGGCGACGCGCTCAAGGGACTCAGCGGCGCGTTCGACAACCTCGGCTCCGGAGTGCCGGGCTTCAACACGGGCAAGGATCGCCGCCAGCAGGCACCGCTCGACTGACCCTTCCAGGTCCCGGCTCCAGGTCCCGGCGCCGGCGATCCCCGTTTCTCTGATCCGTACGTCACGTTCCCGTGCGACGCACCACCCGTCGTACGGGAACGGCCCCGCCCTCGTGCATGATCGGTTCAACAACCACCGATCACCGAGGGACGTGTCGCGTGACCATCTGGGAGATGCTCGCCGTGTTCGTCGCGGGCACCTGCGCCGGGACCATCAACGCCATCGTCGGCTCGGGCACGCTGATCACCTTCCCCGTGCTGCTCGCCACCGGCCTGCCACCCGTCACCGCCACCGTCTCCAACGCACTCGGCCTGATACCGGGCGCCGTCAGCGGAGCCATCGGCTACCGCGCCGAACTCACCGGACAGCGCCGGCGCGTCATGCGCCTGGGCACAGCCGCCGTCTGCGGCGGGCTCTGCGGGGCGATCCTGCTCGTCTCACTGCCCTCGACGGCCTTCGAGACCATCGTGCCGATCCTGGTGAGCCTCGCGCTCGTCCTCGTGATCCTCCAGCCCCGGCTCTCCAAGACCGTCCAGCGCCACCGCGCGCGGAAGAACGTCGTCACGAAGACCGACGGCGGACCGCTCCTCTTCGGCGGTGTCATGGCCGCCAGCGTCTACGGCGGCTACTTCACAGCCGCCCAGGGAATCATCTACATGTCCCTCATGGGCATGCTGATCGACGAGGAGATGCAGCGGCTCAACGCGGTCAAGAACGTCCTCGCCGCCATCGTGAACACCATCGCCGCGATCTTCTTCCTCTTCGTGGCCGAGTTCGACTGGACGGCGGTCGTGCTCATCGCCGTCGGCTCCGCCATCGGCGGCCAACTCGGCGCGAAGGTCGGCCGGCGGCTCTCACCCACCGTGATGCGCACGATGATCGTGGTCGTCGGCACGGTCGCCATCGTCCAACTGGTCACCCGCTGAGCGGACTTCACGCGGACTTCACGCGGACCCCGGGCGGCCCCCGCACGCGACGGCCCGCCTCCGGTGTACGGAGACGGGCCGTCCGGCGACAAACGTGACAACGGCGACGGGGAGGAAAGCACTCAAGGCCTACGCGGCCACACCGGCCCCCGCCAGCCACTGCGGCAGCGCCGACCGCTCACCGGCCCGCAGCGCCAACAGCATCGCGTCGGCCGGCGACGGCACGAACGGCTCGTGCAGCAGCGGCATTCCGGCCTGCTCGGGCGTCCGGTCGGCCTTACGGTGATTGTCCTCGGCACACGAGGCGACCGTATTCAGCCAGCTGTCCGCACCGCCACGCGACCTCGGCAGCACATGGTCCACGGTCGTCGCGCGCCGACCGCAGTACGCGCACCGGTGCTGGTCGCGTATCAGCACCCCGCGCCTCGACCACGGTGCCTGTCTTCGGAAGGGCACCCGTACATACCTGCAGAGCCTGATCACCCGGGGCACCGGCAGATCCACCTGGGCCGCACGCACCCGCAGAGCCGGGTGGGACTGCTCGACGACGGCCTTGTCCTGAAGGACCAGCACCACCGCACGGTTGAGTGTCACCGTCGACAGCGGCTCGAAGCTCGCATTCAGTACCAGCGTGTCCCGCATCCCGCCCACCTCCCGTGTGCCGTCCCGCCGGACGGCGGGCTGGGATCAACTCTGGCCGGGCGCGCCAAGATGGACAACGCAATATCCGCCTATCCGAGTTCCGAGGACGACCCCAATAACCCCCGCAACGAAAAAATGCCCTGCTCTGATCTCTCCAAGACCAGGGCAGGGCAAACAACAGCTGAACGGTCAGCTCTCCGCCGGCACGGCGTACTCACCGACCAGCTGCGCACGCGCGAGCGTGTGGAACCGCAGATTGAAGCCGACCACGGCGGGCGACGCGTCCGAGTCCGGGCCCAGCGTGTCACTGTCCACCGCGTACACCGTGAACACATAACGGTGAGCGGGATCACCCGCCGGGGGAGCGGCACCCCCGAAGTCCTTCGACCCGTAGTCGTTACGGGCGTGCACGGCGCCCTTGGGCAGCCCCTCGAACGAACGGGAACCCGCGCCGGCCGGAAGCTCCGTGACCGACGCCGGGATGTCGAACAGCGTCCAGTGCCAGAAACCACTGCCGGTCGGCGCGTCCGGGTCGAAACACGTCACGGCAAAGCTCTTGGTCTCCGCGGGGAACCCCTCCCACCGCAGGTGCGGCGATGTGTTCCCCGCCGCGAAGACCTGGGCGTCCTTCAGGACCGCACCCGACGTGATGTCGTCGCTCACCACGGTGAAGGACGGCACAGGCGGGTGGAAGTCATGAGGGAGTGGAGCCCTCTTCGCCTCGGTCACTACTGAACCTCCGGATTCGGCTCGGTGCCGCCGGGCCTCGCGGGACCCGGCGGCCTTCCGGAGCCGAGACTACGGCCGTACGGATCTCAGGCCCAGTTGCGACGCCCGCCGACGTCGGCGATCCACTGGTTGAGGTAGGCCGCCCAGTCGGTCCCCTGGAAGTCGTGCAGACCCACCTGGAAGGAGCGGTACGAGTCGCTGCCCTCGGAGAACAGGCCCGGCTTCTTGTCCATCTCCAGAATGACGTCCATCTCGCGGTCGTCCGCGATGAACGTCAACTCGACCTGGTTCAGCCCGCGGTACCGCTGCGGCGGAGCGAACTCGATCTCCTGGTAGAACGGCAGCCGCTGACGCGTCCCGCGGATGTGCCCACGCTCCATGTCCGCGCTGCGGAACCGGAAGTCCAGGCTGATGAAGGCATCCAGGATGGCCTGCTGGGCCGGCAGCGGGTGCACGTTGATCGGGTCCAGGTCGCCGGAGTCCAGCGCGCGGGCGATCTCAAGCTCCGTCGTCACACCGATGTTCATGCCGTACAGCTGCTGCCCGCCGATGCTCGTCACCGGCGTCTCCCACGGGATCTCCAGCCCGAAAGGCACCACGTGGACCGCGCCGGCCTTGACCTCGAAGGCACCGCCGAGACGCTGCTTGACGAACTCCAGGTCCTGCTTGACCTCCTGGTCCCCGCCCTCGACCTCGACGCGGGCCTGGAGACCGACGGAGAGCCCCTCGATCTGCTGGTCGACCGAACCGCCCTGGATACGCACCTCGCCCTGGACGACCCCGCCCGGGACGACGTTCTGCTCGGTCAGCTCGGTCTCGACGGACGCACCGCCGGCGCCCATGCTCGCGAGCAGCCTCTTGAAGCCCATAGTCACTCCTCCTAGATCCTGACCTCTACATACGCGTCACGACCGCGGGCGGTTCCCCCGCTACGCTCGGACGACATGATCGAGCGCCCCGACCGTACGCCGCTGCCCCGTGACTTCTTCAACCGGCCCGTGCTGGAAGTCGCCCCCGACCTGCTGGGCCGAACTCTCCTGCGCCGCACGGCGGAAGGAACGATAGAACTCCGCCTCACGGAAGTGGAGGCGTACGCCGGCGACATCGACCCGGGCTCCCACGCCTACCGTGGCCGCACCGACCGCAACAGCGTGATGTTCGGCCCGCCCGGCCACGCGTACGTCTACTTCACGTACGGCATGTGGCACTGCCTCAACCTGGTGTGCGGCCCGGAGGGCAAGGCGAGCGGTGTACTGCTGCGCGCCGGCGAGGTCCGGGAGGGCGCGGAGCAGGTACGGAAACGACGAGTCTCGGCCCGTAACGACAAGGAACTGGCCAAAGGCCCTGCCCGGTTGGCCACGGGCCTTGACGTCGACCGCGTCCTGAACGGCACCGACGTGTGCACCGGTGGCGACGCGCCCCTGTCGATACTCACGGGTACGCCGCCGCCCCGTGACCAGGTACGCAGCGGTCCGCGCACCGGGGTGGGCGGCGAAGGCGCCCCGCACCCCTGGCGCTTCTGGATCGACGGCGACCCGACGGTGAGCCCGTACCGCGCCCACACTCCGCGCAAACGGGCAACTTGACGCGCCGGGGCGGGACGCCTAATGTAGTCCGAGCCGCTTTGCCCGGGTCTTGCTCTTCAGCAGCCCGAAGCGGCCACCCACTACCTACGATTCACCCCTGACGGGTTCTATTTCGGCATGCCGAAATTCGAACTCGCTCGACCCGATTATGAGTCGCCCGGGGAATCGGTTAACGTAGTGGACATGCCGAAAGGGAAACGCGAAAGCGGATAACCGATTAGGCACTCCCGCTGACTGGGAATCAGGCGCCGAAAGGTTCTGATAGAGTCGGAAACGCAAGACAGCAAGACCGAAGGGAAAGCCCGGAGGGACCCGGAGACGGGACCGAAGGAAGCGTCCGTTCCTTGAGAACTCAACAGCGTGCCAAAAGTCAACGCCAGATATGTTGATACCCCGGCCTGGTCCACCTGTTTGGTGGGTTGGGTTTGGGTTCCTTTGATAGAAACACAGCGAGGACGCTGTGAACACCGGGTCTTATTCCGTCCTGGTGTTCCGCTCTCGTGGTGTCACCCGCGCTCTTCAACGGGCACGGGCAGAGCATTCACGGAGAGTTTGATCCTGGCTCAGGACGAACGCTGGCGGCGTGCTTAACACATGCAAGTCGAACGATGAAGCCTTCGGGTGGATTAGTGGCGAACGGGTGAGTAACACGTGGGCAATCTGCCCTGCACTCTGGGACAAGCCCTGGAAACGGGGTCTAATACCGGATAATACTGTTCCCCTCATGGGGGGTGGTTGAAAGCTCCGGCGGTGCAGGATGAGCCCGCGGCCTATCAGCTTGTTGGTGGGGTAATGGCCTACCAAGGCGACGACGGGTAGCCGGCCTGAGAGGGCGACCGGCCACACTGGGACTGAGACACGGCCCAGACTCCTACGGGAGGCAGCAGTGGGGAATATTGCACAATGGGCGGAAGCCTGATGCAGCGACGCCGCGTGAGGGATGACGGCCTTCGGGTTGTAAACCTCTTTCAGCAGGGAAGAAGCGCAAGTGACGGTACCTGCAGAAGAAGCGCCGGCTAACTACGTGCCAGCAGCCGCGGTAATACGTAGGGCGCAAGCGTTGTCCGGAATTATTGGGCGTAAAGAGCTCGTAGGCGGTTTGTCACGTCGGGTGTGAAAGCCCGGGGCTTAACCCCGGGTCTGCATTCGATACGGGCAGACTAGAGTGTGGTAGGGGAGATCGGAATTCCTGGTGTAGCGGTGAAATGCGCAGATATCAGGAGGAACACCGGTGGCGAAGGCGGATCTCTGGGCCATTACTGACGCTGAGGAGCGAAAGCGTGGGGAGCGAACAGGATTAGATACCCTGGTAGTCCACGCCGTAAACGTTGGGAACTAGGTGTTGGCGACATTCCACGTCGTCGGTGCCGCAGCTAACGCATTAAGTTCCCCGCCTGGGGAGTACGGCCGCAAGGCTAAAACTCAAAGGAATTGACGGGGGCCCGCACAAGCAGCGGAGCATGTGGCTTAATTCGACGCAACGCGAAGAACCTTACCAAGGCTTGACATACACCGGAAAGCATCAGAGATGGTGCCCCCCTTGTGGTCGGTGTACAGGTGGTGCATGGCTGTCGTCAGCTCGTGTCGTGAGATGTTGGGTTAAGTCCCGCAACGAGCGCAACCCTTGTTCTGTGTTGCCAGCATGCCTTTCGGGGTGATGGGGACTCACAGGAGACCGCCGGGGTCAACTCGGAGGAAGGTGGGGACGACGTCAAGTCATCATGCCCCTTATGTCTTGGGCTGCACACGTGCTACAATGGCCGGTACAATGAGCTGCGATACCGTGAGGTGGAGCGAATCTCAAAAAGCCGGTCTCAGTTCGGATTGGGGTCTGCAACTCGACCCCATGAAGTCGGAGTTGCTAGTAATCGCAGATCAGCATTGCTGCGGTGAATACGTTCCCGGGCCTTGTACACACCGCCCGTCACGTCACGAAAGTCGGTAACACCCGAAGCCGGTGGCCCAACCCCTTGTGGGAGGGAGCTGTCGAAGGTGGGACTGGCGATTGGGACGAAGTCGTAACAAGGTAGCCGTACCGGAAGGTGCGGCTGGATCACCTCCTTTCTAAGGAGCACTTCTTACCAAGTCCGCTTGGTCAGAGGCCAGTTCATCGGCGAGTGTCCGGTGCTGGTTGCTCATGGGTGGAACGTTGACTATTCGGCTCTTCCGGTCTTCACGGCCTGTCAGTACTGCCCCCTCTTGGGGGCGTGGAACACAGTCCGGGGGGATGGGGAGGGCCGGGCGCGCTGTTGGGTGTCTGAGGGTGCGGACTTGTTCCGGATCTTCGGGTTGCCGGCCCCAGTGAACTCCACAGTTGTGGGGGTGGTGGGTGGTTGGTCGTTGTTTGAGAACTGCACAGTGGACGCGAGCATCTGTGGCCAAGTTTTTAAGGGCGCACGGTGGATGCCTTGGCACCAGGAACCGATGAAGGACGTGGGAGGCCGCGATAGGCCCCGGGGAGCTGTCAACCGAGCTTTGATCCGGGGGTGTCCGAATGGGGAAACCCGGCAGTCGTCATGGGCTGTCACCTACTGCTGAACACATAGGCAGTGTGGAGGGAACGCGGGGAAGTGAAACATCTCAGTACCCGCAGGAAGAGAAAACAATCGTGATTCCGGGAGTAGTGGCGAGCGAAACTGGATGAGGCCAAACCGTATGTGTGTGATACCCGGCAGGGGTTGCGCATGCGGGGTTGTGGGAGTTCTTTTGACCGGTCTGCCGGCCGGTCGGCGAGTCAGAAACCGTTGGTGTAGGCGAAGGACATGCGAAAGGTCCGGCGTAGAGGGTAAGACCCCCGTAGCTGAAACATTAACGGCTCGTTTGAGAATCACCCAAGTAGCACGGGGCCCGAGAAATCCCGTGTGAATCTGGCGGGACCACCCGCTAAGCCTAAATATTCCCTGGTGACCGATAGCGGATAGTACCGTGAGGGAATGGTGAAAAGTACCGCGGGAGCGGAGTGAAATAGTACCTGAAACCGTGTGCCTACAAGCCGTGGGAGCGTCGCTGGCAGTACTTGTGCTGCCAGTCGTGACTGCGTGCCTTTTGAAGAATGAGCCTGCGAGTTTGCGGTGTGTTGCGAGGTTAACCCGTGTGGGGAAGCCGTAGCGAAAGCGAGTCCGAATAGGGCGTCATAGTAGCGCGCTCAAGACCCGAAGCGGAGTGATCTAGCCATGGGCAGGTTGAAGCGGCTGTAAGAGGTCGTGGAGGACCGAACCCACCAGGGTTGAAAACCTGGGGGATGACCTGTGGTTAGGGGTGAAAGGCCAATCAAACTCCGTGATAGCTGGTTCTCCCCGAAATGCATTTAGGTGCAGCGTCGTGTGTTTCTTGCCGGAGGTAGAGCACTGGATAGGCGATGGGCCCTACCGGGTTACTGACCTTAGCCAAACTCCGAATGCCGGTAAGTGAGAGCGCGGCAGTGAGACTGTGGGGGATAAGCTCCATGGTCGAGAGGGAAACAGCCCAGAGCATCGACTAAGGCCCCTAAGCGTACGCTAAGTGGGAAAGGATGTGGAGTCGCAGAGACAACCAGGAGGTTGGCTTAGAAGCAGCCATCCTTGAAAGAGTGCGTAATAGCTCACTGGTCAAGTGATTCCGCGCCGACAATGTAGCGGGGCTCAAGCGTACCGCCGAAGTCGTGTCATTCCAGCATGTGGGCCAACGCCCGTTGGGATGGGTAGGGGAGCGTCGTGTGCCGGGTGAAGCCGCGCCGGAAGGCAGTGGTGGACGGTTCACGAGTGAGAATGCAGGCATGAGTAGCGATACACACGTGGGAAACGTGTGCGCCGATTGACTAAGGGTTCCTGGGTCAAGCTGATCTGCCCAGGGTAAGTCGGGACCTAAGGCGAGGCCGACAGGCGTAGTCGATGGACAACCGGTTGATATTCCGGTACCCGCTTTGAAACGCCCAGTGTTGAATCCTCTGATGCTAAGACCGTGAAGCCGTTCCGGACCCTTCGGGGAATGGAAAGTGGTGGAGCCGTTGACCCGAGGTGGTAGTAGGCAAGCGATGGGGTGACGCAGGAAGGTAGTCCAGCCCGGGCGGTGGTTGTCCCGGGGTAAGGGTGTAGCCCGAGAGATAGGCAAATCCGTCTCTCATGCGGGGTGAGACCTGATGCCGAGCCGATTGTGGTGAAGTGGATGATCCTATGCTGTCGAGAAAAGCCTCTAGCGAGTTTCATGGCGGCCCGTACCCTAAACCGACTCAGGTGGTCAGGTAGAGAATACCGAGGCGTTCGGGTGAACTATGGTTAAGGAACTCGGCAAAATGCCCCCGTAACTTCGGGAGAAGGGGGCCATTTCTGGTGATGGGTCTTGCACCTTGAGCTGGGGGTGGCCGCAGAGACCAGCGAGAAGCGACTGTTTACTAAAAACACAGGTCCGTGCGAAGCCGTAAGGCGATGTATACGGACTGACGCCTGCCCGGTGCTGGAACGTTAAGGGGACCGGTTAGTCACATTTCGGTGTGGCGAGGCTGAGAACTTAAGCGCCAGTAAACGGCGGTGGTAACTATAACCATCCTAAGGTAGCGAAATTCCTTGTCGGGTAAGTTCCGACCTGCACGAATGGCGTAACGACTTCTCGACTGTCTCAACCATAGGCCCGGTGAAATTGCACTACGAGTAAAGATGCTCGTTTCGCGCAGCAGGACGGAAAGACCCCGGGACCTTTACTACAGTTTGATATTGGTGTTCGGTTCGGCTTGTGTAGGATAGGTGGGAGACTGTGAAGTGGCCACGCCAGTGGTTGTGGAGTCGTCGTTGAAATACCACTCTGGTCGTGCTGGATGTCTAACCTGGGTCCGTGATCCGGATCAGGGACAGTGTCTGATGGGTAGTTTAACTGGGGCGGTTGCCTCCTAAAGGGTAACGGAGGCGCCCAAAGGTTCCCTCAGCCTGGTTGGTAATCAGGTGTTGAGTGTAAGTGCACAAGGGAGCTTGACTGTGAGACCGACGGGTCGAGCAGGGACGAAAGTCGGGACTAGTGATCCGGCGGTGGCTTGTGGAAGCGCCGTCGCTCAACGGATAAAAGGTACCCCGGGGATAACAGGCTGATCTTCCCCAAGAGTCCATATCGACGGGATGGTTTGGCACCTCGATGTCGGCTCGTCGCATCCTGGGGCTGGAGTCGGTCCCAAGGGTTGGGCTGTTCGCCCATTAAAGCGGTACGCGAGCTGGGTTTAGAACGTCGTGAGACAGTTCGGTCCCTATCCGCTGCGCGCGTAGGAGTCTTGAGAAGGGCTGTCCCTAGTACGAGAGGACCGGGACGGACGAACCTCTGGTGTGCCAGTTGTTCTGCCAAGGGCATGGCTGGTTGGCTACGTTCGGGAGGGATAACCGCTGAAAGCATCTAAGCGGGAAGCCTGCTTCGAGATGAGGGCTCCCACCCACTTGATGGGGTAAGGCTCCCAGTAGACGACTGGGTTGATAGGCCGGATATGGAAGCACTGTGAGGTGTGGAGTTGACCGGTACTAATAGGCCGAGGGCTTGTCCTCAGTTGCTCGCGTCCACTGTGTTAGTTCTGAGACAACGAACGACCGTGTTTATATCCGGTGTGTACTCAATTGAATAGAGTGCCTGTTCGCTTAGTGCCGAAATCCCCCTCTGTGCGGGACACGGCCGATAGTGTTTCGGTGGTCATTGCGTGAGGGAAACGCCCGGTTACATTCCGAACCCGGAAGCTAAGCCTTTCAGCGCCGATGGTACTGCAGGGGGGACCCTGTGGGAGAGTAGGACGCCGCCGAACAATCTTTCATGGACCCCTGGTCCAGCGTTCACGCTGGACCAGGGGTCTTTTTGTTTTCTCTGCCTTTCCCTTTGAAGCGCGTCCGATCGCCGGCTGCGTGAGAATGACTGTGGTACCCGAAGACAGGAGCCGTGCCGATGTCCCCCAACTCTCCCGACGACCGTCCGGAGCGCGAATCACGTCGTAGGGACGGTGGTGGTGACCGGAGCGGTTCCCGTGGCGGTCGTGACGACCGTGGTGGTGGCCGTCCCTCCGGCGGCGGTCGTCCCGCCGGCAAGGGCGGTGGTGTCGGTGACTACGTGACCAGGGGCGACAACCGTGGCGGTGGTCGACCGTCCAGCGGTGGTCGTCCCACCGGCAGTTCGGGCGGTGGGGCCCGTGGGCGTGATGAGCGTCCGTCCTTCCGTCGTGAAGACCGGCCGAGTGGTCCGCGTCGGGATCGCGACGACAACAACCGCGGCGGAAGGCCCAGCAGCGCTGGTCGTCCCACCGGGGCCGGCCGTTCCACCGGCGGTGGCCGTCCCACCGGAGGGGGTCGCCCTACCGGTGGCGGGCGTCCCACTGGTGGTGACCGTCCCACCAGTGGTGGATTCCGTGGGCGTGATGAGCGTCCCAGCCGTCCGCGTCGTGATGACGACCGTGGTGACCGTGGCGGTCGTCCGGCCGGTGGCGGGGGCCGCCCCGCCAGTGGTGGTGGATTCCGTGGGCGCGACGAGCGTCCCAGTGGCCCCCGTCGTGATGACCGGGGCGGGCGTGATGAGCGTCCCTCGTTCCGTCGTGAAGACCGGCCGAGTGGTCCGCGTCGGGATCGCGACGACAACAACCGCGGCGGAAGGCCCAGCAGCGGTGGGCGTCCCAGCGGTGGCGGCGGTTACGGCCGGCGTGACGACCGCGAGCGTGGCGGGTACCGCGGGCGGGACGAGCGGGACGATCGCGGGGGTTACGGGCGTCGTGACGACCGGGAGCGCGACCGGGACAGGGAGCCCATCAAGCGGCTGCCGATCCCGGAGGACGTCACCGGCGAGGAGATCGACAAGGCTGTGCGGCAGGAGCTGATGAGCTTGCCCAAGACACTCGCCGAAGACGTCGCCAAGAACCTCGTCATGGTCGCCAACCTCATCGATGAGGACCCCGACCAGGCTTACGCCTACTCGCGCGTGGCGCTGCGGCTCGCCTCCAGGGTCGCCGCGGTACGGGAGGCCGCCGGCTTCGCCGCGTACGCGACGCAGAAGTACGGCGAGGCCCTGGCCGAGTTCCGGGCGGCGCGGCGGATGACGGGGAACGTCGACCTGTGGCCCGTGATGGCGGACTGCGAGCGAGGTCTGGGCCGCCCCGAGCGGGCCCTGACCATGGCCGGTGAGCCCGAGGTGCTGAAGCTCGACAAGGCGGGGCAGGTCGAGATGCGGCTGGTCGCCGCCGGCGCCCGCCGCGACATGGGCCAGATCGACGCCGCCATCGTGACGTTGCAGGGTCCCGAGCTGGGCTCGAACTCCGTACAGCCGTGGTCCGCGCGCCTGCGTTACGCGTACGCCGACGCGTTGCTGTCGGCCGGGCGCGAGGGCGAGGCGCGTGAGTGGTTCGCCAAGGCGCTTGAGGCCGACAAGGACGGTGCCACCGACGCCTCGGACCGTCTGGCGGCTCTGGACGGCGTCCAGTTCGTCGATGTGGACGATGACGATGACGATGACATCGAGTCGGAGCCCGACAGCGACGAGTCCTGATCCGACGATCACCGCACCATGAACAGAGGGCGGCATTCCCACCGGGATTGCCGCCCTCTCTCTTTGTCCTCTTTCTCTTTTTCCTCTTTGTCAGCCGTCCGCGAGGCTCCTCAGCACCAGGCCCGTCGCCGGCTTCGGGCCGAACGAGGTCGACTTGCGCGGCATCGTGACCGCCTGGCGGGCCAGCTCCCGTACGACCTCTTCGCGCACCGGGTGCAGCAGGACGGCCGTACTGCCGTGGCGTTCCGCCTGGTCGACGACGGCTTGTGTGTCGTGGATGTACGAGATGTGATCGGGCGCGTCCGGGATCTTCCAGATGTGGTCGAGCAGCGTGAAGTGCAGCACGGTCGCGTCCAGGGCCCGCCACTCCGCCGGCCGGCCGGCCGGCACCGTATGGGCGAGGAGCGCCGCGTCGGGGCGGTCGACCAGGTGGAAGCGGCCGTCGCCCGCCAGCAGAAAGGCGTTCCCGGGCCCGCCTCCTGCCCCGTCCCCGGCCGCCGTGCCGCCGGTGACCGCTTCGGCCAGGGCCTCCAGGGCTTCCGGCAGCTTCCCGTCGAGCGTGCGGACCCGGAAGGCGCCCGGCGCACCCGGCACGTTCCGCAGCGCCGCCAGCGCGTCCGCGACCGGCAGCCGGTGCAGCAGCCGGTGGATCGCGCGGACCTGGAGGGGATACCGCGCGGTGTCGACCAGCAGGACCAGGCCGTACGCCCAGGGGCCCGCGGCGGACGGCGGGTGTTCCTCGCGCAGCCGCAGATAGGTCGCCCACCGGTGGTGGCCGTCGGCGATGAGCGCCTGACGGTCCGCCAGATCCTTGTTGATCTCGGCCAGTTCGGCGGGATCGGTGACCGACCAGAGGCGGTGGCTGAAGCCGTCCTCCGTGGTGGTGGACAGCAGCGGCCTCCGTCGCACGGCCCGTTCGATGGCGGCGGTCGTGCCGGTCGCGCTGCCCTCACCGCGGTACGTGAGGAGCAGCGGCTCCAGATTGGTGGCGGTCTCCCGCATCAGGGCCGCCCGGTCCTCGACGATGTCCGGCATGACGTCCTCGTGCGGCAGCACGACACCCTCGTCGGGCGTGGACAGGGCCAGGGCCCCGATGACGCCGCGCTGGAGCAGATCGCCGTCGCGCTGCTCGTACACGTACAGCGCCGGTTCCGCGTCCGGGGCGAGGACGCCTTCCGCGAGCCAGCGCCGGAGCGTCTCGGCCGCCTGGCGGTGCCGGTCGGCGGCGGTCGCTGCCTGGGGCAGGATCAGCCGGACGATGTTGTGCGGGTCGGCCGACTCCAGGTGGTGCAGTCCGTCGGGCCGTACGACGACGTCGTACGGCGGCGAGGTCACCGCGGCGAGGCTGCCCACCCGTTCGGGGACGTAGCGCAGTCCGCGGAACGGGATCAGACGGAGACCTTTCCCTGCCGACCCTGTGGTGTTCATCAGGGCATCGTATGCGGGCTCGGGCATGAGCGATGATCGGGGGACGACGTCCGGTCATGGGGCGGAAGAGGAAACGGGAGACTGATGAGTCAGCCGAGCAGGACCAGGCCCGACGGCAGCGCGACGGCGCTCCACGAGGCGTACGACACGGCTCTGCTGGACCTCGACGGGGTTGTGTACGCGGGCGGCGAGGCCATCGACCATGCCGTCGACTCGCTGGTCACGGCCCGGGACGGCGGCATGCGTCTCGCGTACGTCACCAACAACGCGCTGCGGACCCCGGACGCCGTCGCCGCGCATCTGACGGAGCTGGGGGTGCCCGCCGAGCCCGCCGAGGTGATCACGTCGGCGCAGGCGGTGGCGCGGCTGATCTCCGAGCAGGTGCCGGCCGGTGCGCGGGTGCTGGTCATCGGTGGCGAGGGTCTGCGGGTCGCCCTGCGGGAGCGGGGACTTGAGCCGGTGGAGTCGGCCGACGACGATCCGGCGGCCGTGGCGCAGGGGTACGGCGGGCCGGAGCTGGCGTGGGGGCGGTTCGCCGAGGCCGGGTACGCGATCGCGCGTGGGGTGCCGTGGTTCGCGTCCAACACCGACCTGACCATTCCGAGCGCGCGGGGGATCGCCCCGGGCAACGGGGCGGCCGTCGAGGTGGTACGGATCGCCACGGGCGCCGAGCCGCAGGTCGCGGGCAAGCCGCTGCCGCCGATGCACCGGGAGACGGTGCTGCGTACGGGGGCCAAGCGGCCGATCGTGGTGGGGGACCGGCTGGACACCGACATCGAGGGCGCGTTCAACGGTGATGTGGACTCGCTGCTCGTGCTGACCGGGGTGACGGACGGGGCGCAGCTGCTGGCCGCCGAGCCGAGGCACCGGCCGACGTATGTGGACGCGGATCTGCGCGGGTTGCTGACCGGGCAGCCCGAAGTGGCGGTCCGGGACGGCGAGTTCGTCTGCGGCGGGTGGACCGCCGCCGTACGGGACGAGGCGCTGGTGCTCGACGGCGACGGCGTGGCCATGGACGGGCTGCGGGCGCTGTGCGCCGCGGCCTGGGCACACGCCGGGGACGGTTCGTGCGCCCTGGACGGGGGCAAGGCGCTGGCGAAGCTCGGGCTGTAGCCGGGCCCGGCTTCGTGACGCGGGGTGCCCCGGGCCTACGCGTCCTCGCCCGAGCGCAGCAGTTCGTCCTCGGAGGTGCCGCGCCGCCAGTAGCCCGTGAACCTCACCGCCGCGCGGTCGAAGCCGAGTTCGCCGACGAGGTGTCGGCGTACGGCCTTGACGGTCGCCGACTCGCCCGCGAGCCACGCGTACGGCGTGCCGTCCGGCAGGTCGGCCGCGCGGATCGCCTCCTCGGTGGCGGGCGCGGACTCGTCCTGTACGAGCCAGGTGAGGTGCGCGTCGGCCTTGGTGGAGAGCTCCCACCGGTCGGAGGCGTGCTGGAGCGCGATCCACACATGCGCGGGGGTGCCCGGCGGCAGGGACTCCAGGATGCCGGCGACCGCGGGGAGCGCGGACTCGTCGCCGGTCAGCAGGATCCAGTCGGTGCCGTCCGGCGGGCGGAAGTCGTACGCCACGTTCTCCTCGTGGATCGGGGCGAGCACCCCGACCCGGTCGCCGGACCCGGCGTTCAGCGCCCAGCGGGTGGCCGGGCCCTCGTCGGAGCCCGGCGCCACCTCGTGCACGGCGAAGTCGATGTCCAACTCCTGGGGCTCGCGCCGCAGATCGCGCACCGTGTACGTCCGCATGACGCCGCGTACGTCAGGGTCGAGGGCGCGCCACGCGGCCCACCAGTGCCCGTCGTCCGGGCCCGGCATGACGGGGGCGTTCTGCCCCGGCCGCGGCAGGAAGAGCTTCACGCGCTGGTCCCGGCCGCCCGACGCCAGGCGCGCCACGTCGTCGCCGCCGAAGGTGACGCGGACGAAGGAGGGGGAGGGGCGCGTCGTACGCAGCGCGGTCAGGCTGAAGAACTGGAACGGTTCCTCGGTCATCGGGCCAGCCTCTTCGACTTGGTGATGGCAGCGGCGACTTGTTCGACCACGGGTGCGTAACCGGCGTAGCTGTAGCGCTCCTCCATGGACCACGGGGTGATCTGGTCTGCCTTGACGGCGGGCAGCCGGCTCCAGGGGCGCCGCTTGGCGAGTCCGGAGACGGGGAGGAGCGCGCCGATTCCGAGCGCGCCGACTCCGGTGAGCAGCGAACGGCGGGTGAGAACCGGAAGGGGGCTGTTCATCGCGGTGTTTCCTCGTTGCTTCCCTCTTGAGGATCAAGCGTGAGGGTAGGCTAACCTAACCCTCGTGTTGGTCGACAGTCCCCCCGAATCCGAACTGAGCGCGGAGCCCGTACCGCTCACCGTGACCCGTAAGCGCCGTACGCTGCGCGCCGCCGGGCTGCTGGTGTCCGTCGGAGTCCTGCTGCTCGTCTGTGCCGCCGGTATCGCCGTCGGCGCCAAGTCGATCCCGCTCGGCGATGTATGGCATGGTCTGTTCCACGACTCCGGCACCGGCAACGACGTGATCGTCGTCGATGTCCGGCTGCCCCGCACGCTGCTCGGGTTGCTGGTCGGCGCCGCGCTCGGGCTCGCCGGCGCGGTGATGCAGGCGCTCACCCGAAACCCCCTCGCCGAACCGGGACTGCTGGGAGTGAACGCCGGAGCCGCCGCCGCGGTGGTCTCGGCCATCAGCTTCTTCGGCGTCACCTCCATCGGCGGGTACGTGTGGTTCGCGTTCGCGGGCGCCGCGATCGTCTCCGTGGTCGTGTACGCGCTCGGCGGCAGCCGCAGCGCCACCCCCGTACGGCTCGCCCTCGCCGGCACCGCCGCCACGGCGGCGCTCTACGGCTACGTCAACGCCGTGCAGCTGCTGGACTCGGCGGCCCTCGACCGGCTGCGCTTCTGGACCGTGGGGTCCCTGGCATCGGCCGACATGTCGACAGTCGGCAAGGTATGGCCCTTCATCGCCGTCGGCATCCTGCTCGCGCTGCTGATCGCCCGGCCGCTGAACGCCCTGGAGATGGGCGACGACACGGCGAGGTCGCTGGGCGCCCATCTGACCCGTACCCGCGTCCTCGCCATGGTCTGCGTCACGCTGCTGTGCGGCGCGGCGACCGCGGCCTGCGGACCGATCGTGTTCGTCGGGCTGATGGTGCCGCATCTCGTACGGGCCATCACCGGGCCGGACCTGCGGTGGATCCTGCCGTACGCCGCCGTGCTGTCGCCCGTGCTGCTGCTGGGCGCCGATGTGATCGGGCGGGTCGTCGCGCGGCCGGCCGAGGTACAGGTCGGCATCGTCACCGCGATCGTCGGCGGACCCGTCTTCATCCAGCTCGTACGGCGCAAGAGGATGGCCCAGCTGTGAACGTCCGGAACGGCGTACGGACCAGTCCCGTACGGATGCGCCCCGCCCGGGGCGCCACGCGCGCGATCCGCACGACCGGCGGTCTCTCCCTGCGGCTCGACGTCCGCTCCGGCCTCGTCGTCCTGCTGCTCGTCGCCGCCGTCTGCGCGATGTCCGTGATCCTCATCGGACAGGGCGACTTCACGATGTCGCCCGGTGACGTCGTCGCGACCCTGCTCGGAAACGGCACGGCGGCACAGGAGTTCATCGTCAAGGACCTGCGCCTGCCGAGGATCCTGGTCGGCCTGCTCGTGGGTGCGGCGCTCGGCGTCGGCGGCGCGGTGTTCCAGTCCATCTCCCGTAATCCGCTGGGCAGTCCGGACGTGATCGGCTTCGGACAGGGCGCGACCGTCGGCGCGCTGAGTGTGATCGTCCTCCTCCACGGCGGCTCGGCCGCCGTCGCTGGCGGCGCCGTCGTCGGCGGTCTGCTGACAGGCGCGGGAATCTATCTGCTCGCCTGGAAGCGCGGCGTGCACGGCTACCGGCTGGTCCTCATCGGTATCGGTGTCGCCGCCATGCTCACGGCGGTCAACCACTACCTGATCACCAAGGCCAGCCTCGTCGACGCGACGCGCGCCGTGCTGTGGATGACGGGATCGCTCGACGGCCGGGACTGGGCACAGGTCTGGCCGCTGCTCGCCGTCTGCGCCGTACTCATCCCTCTGGCGCTGGTGTACGGACGGCCGTTGCGCATGCTGGAGATGGGTGACGACGCCGCGTACGCGCTCGGTGTACGGGTGGAGCGCACCCGGATCGTGCTGATGGCCGCGGCCGTACTGCTCGTCTCCGTGGCGACCGCAGCGGCCGGCCCCATCACCT
This sequence comes from Streptomyces sp. NBC_01716, assembly GCF_036248275.1. NCBI lineage: Bacteria > Bacillati > Actinomycetota > Actinomycetes > Kitasatosporales > Streptomycetaceae > Streptomyces > Streptomyces sp. NBC_01716. Next base: position 6,972,454 of record NZ_CP109181.1, read on the forward strand.
TCGTCGCACTCAGCGCGCCGCAGCTCGCGCGCCGGCTGACCCGTGCGCCAGGCCCCAACCTCGGCCCGGCCGCGGCGATGGGAGCTCTGCTGCTGCTGGTCGCCGACTGGACGGCGACGTCGGCGTTCGGCGACCGTCAGCTGCCGGCGGGTGTGGTGACCGGTGTGCTCGGCGGCTGCTATCTGCTCTGGCTGCTGGTCACCGAGCGCAGAGCGGGCCGTATATGAGCGCCGACGTCCCGGCCCGTGGCCCCGCCCCCGCCCCCGCCCCCGCTCCCGCTCCCGCTCCCGTTCGCGTCCCCGTTCCCGTTCCCGTCCCGAGCGTCTCTCCGAGTCTTCCCACCCCCAGGAGTACGACCATGCAGCGCCTCACGGCGGAAACGGTGACCCTCGGCTACGACCAGCGGGTCATCGCCCGCGATCTGTCGGTCGAGATCCCCGACAACTCGTTCACCGTGATCGTCGGCCCCAACGCCTGCGGCAAGTCGACCCTGTTGCGGGCCCTGTCCCGGATGCTCAAGCCGTCCGAGGGCCGTGTCCTGCTCGACGGCGCCGCGATCCACTCCATGCCCGCCAAGAAGGTCGCGCGGACGCTGGGGCTGCTGCCGCAGTCGTCCACCGCGCCGGACGGCATCACGGTCGCCGACCTGGTCGCCCGGGGCCGCTATCCGCACCAGGCGCTCCTGCGCCAGTGGTCCAGGCAGGACGAACGAATAGTCGAGGAGTCGATGGCGTCGACCGGCATCGGCGAACTGGCGGATCGCTATGTCGACGAATTGTCCGGCGGCCAGCGGCAGCGGGTCTGGATCGCCATGGCGCTCGCCCAGCAGACCCCGCTCCTGCTCCTGGACGAGCCCACGACATTCCTGGACATCCAGTACCAGATCGATGTCCTCGACCTCTGTGCCGATCTGCACGAGACCCAGGGCCGTACGCTCGTCGCCGTCCTGCACGACCTCAACCACGCCGCCCGCTACGCCACGCACCTCATCGCGATGCGCGAGGGCGAGATCTACGCCGAGGGGCCGCCGGCCGAGGTCGTGACCGCGGAGCTGGTCGAGCGGGTCTTCGGGCTCCGCTGCCAGGTCATCGACGACCCGGAGACGGGCACCCCGCTGGTCGTCCCCGCCGCGCGCAGGGCGCGGCACACCGTGCCGGTGGGACTGTCCAAGTGAGCTGTACGCGCCGCCCGCCGCGCGCACCGGGCGGCGGCTGGTTCAGAGCAGCGAACGCAGCCGCAGCAGATCGCGGAAACCCGCTTCGAGTCTGACCCGCCCCGAGCCCCACGCCTTGGCGAAGTTCAACTCGCCGTCAACCATGGCCACCAGATCGTCGCCCGCCATCGCGAGCCTGATCTGCGCCTTCTCACGCGGCGGTCCTTCGTGGGTGTCCAGCACCTCGATCCGGCCCTCCTCGATCCGGCCGGTGAAGGTCGCGTCGAGGTCCGTTATGTGGCAGCTCAGCGAGCGGTCGAAACCGGCCGCCCCGCGGATCCCGTGGTCCGCCCGCGCCATGTTGTCCGAGAGCTTTTCGAGTGCGCTGCGGCACTCCTCCTTCGTCGCCATCGTGATCGACGGTACCCCAGGGCTTCGCGGTAGCGTCTGGGCATGAGCGACGAGACGGCGGGCCCGGCCGACGAGCAGCGGGCCTCCCCTCCCCCCGAGCCGGAGCCGCGGTACGGGACCGAGCCGCGGTACGGGACCGAGCCGCGGTACGGGACCGAGCCGCGGCCGGAGGCGCAGCCGCAGCCCGGGACCGAGCCCGAGCCCCCCGCCCCGGCCCACGACCCCGCGGCCCCCTCACCTCTCGGCATAGAGCGCGTCCCCACCGGCAATCCCGAGGTGGACGAGAATCTGGCCAGACTCGGCGACGCGGACCACCTCCCGGCGGACGGCCACCTCGACGTGTACGAGGATGTGCACCGGGGCCTGCGCGACGCGCTCACCGCGCTCGACGTACGCCCCGGACCAGGCCAGGCCGCCCCCCGGCCCGGCCCCGCGCAGCCGTACGACCACAGGAGCTGAACCGAACGTGGCAGGAGTGGCACGCCAACGCCTCGACGCCGAGCTGGTACGCCGCAAACTCGCGCGCTCCCGTGAGCACGCGACCCAACTGATCGCCGCGGGACGGGTGACCGTCGCCGGCGCCACCGCGACCAAGCCGGCCACCCAGGTCGAGAAGAGCGCCGCCGTGGTCGTCGCCGATGACGGCGGCGATCCCGGTTACGTCTCGCGCGGCGGGCACAAACTCGCGGGCGCCTTCGCCGCCTTCGTCCCCCAGGGCCTGCGGGTCGAGGGGCGCAGGGCGCTGGACGCGGGAGCGTCGACCGGCGGCTTCACCGATGTGCTCCTGCGGTCGGGGGCCCGGGAGGTCGTCGCGGTGGACGTCGGATACGGGCAACTCGCCTGGTCTCTGCGGAGCGATGAACGCGTCACCGTCAAGGACCGTACGAACGTACGTGAGTTGACGCTGGAGATCATCGAAGGAGAGCCGGTGGACCTGATCGTGGGTGATCTGTCGTTCATTCCGCTGGGCCTGGTGCTGCCCGCGCTGGCGCGGTGCGCCGCGCCCGACGCGGACCTGGTCCTGATGGTCAAGCCGCAGTTCGAGGTGGGCAAGGAACGCCTCGGCAGCGGCGGCGTCGTGCGCAGCCCGCAGCTGCGGGCCGAGGCCGTACGGACAGTGGCGCGCAAAGCGGCGGAACTCGGCCTCGGGACACGGGGCGTCACCGCGAGCCCGCTGCCCGGACCCGCCGGGAACGTCGAATACTTCCTGTGGCTCACCGCCGGGGCGCCCGATGTCGACCCGGCCGATGTCGACCGTGCTGTGGCGGAGGGACCCCGTTGACGACGAACGCAGAACAGACCGAGCGGACCGGTGCGGAACGACGCACGGTCTTCCTGCTGGCCCACACCGGCAGGCCCGCCGCGATCCGCAGCGCCGAACTGGTCGTGCAGGGACTGCTGCGCAACGGCCTCGGTGTACGGGTGCTGGCCGCCGAGGCGGCCGACCTGCCGCTCCCGTCGGCCGTCGAGACCGTCCCGGAAGACGCGTCCGGCGCGCTGAACGGCTGTGAACTGCTGATCGTGCTCGGGGGCGACGGCACGCTGCTGCGCGGCGCGTCCTTCGCGCGCACCTCGGGTGTGCCGATGCTCGGCGTCAACCTGGGCCGGGTCGGCTTCCTCGCGGAGGCGGAGCGCGACGATCTCGACAAGGTCGTGGACCGGGTCGTCACCCGCGCGTACGAGGTCGAGGAACGGATGACCATCGACGTCCTCGTGCACAGCAACGGCACGGTCGTGTACGAGGACTGGGCGCTCAACGAGGCGGCCGTGCAGAAGGTGTCGCCCGAGCGGATGCTCGAAGTCGTCCTGGAGATCGACGGGCGGCCGGTGACCGGCTTCGGCTGCGACGGCATCGTGTGCGCGACCCCGACCGGTTCGACGGCGTACGCCTTCTCGGCCGGCGGTCCTGTGGTGTGGCCCGAGGTGGAGGCGCTGCTGATGGTGCCGATCAGCGCGCACGCGCTGTTCGCCAAGCCGCTGGTGACCTCGCCGAAGTCGGTGCTCGCGGTGGAGGTGCAGCCGCACACGCCGCACGGGGTGCTGTGGTGCGACGGCCGCAGGACGGTGGAGCTGCCGGCGGGCGCCCGGGTGGAGGTACGGCGCGGGGCGGTCCCCGTACGGCTGGCACGCCTGCACCAGGCGTCCTTCACCGACCGGCTGGTGGCGAAGTTCGCCCTCCCGGTGGCGGGGTGGCGCGGGGCGCCGCACTAGGCCCTGTCCGCCGGGCGTCGCCGTGTCGCCAAATCCGTATACCGCTTCCACCGTCACACACCGCCACGTCGCCGTACCGCCATGTCGTCACGGGGCGCGAGATGAGCGGATCGCGCCCCCGCGAGCGCCTCCGGGATCGAACCGGAGGGCGGGGGCCGTCGCACACCGGGCTTCGGACCTCGTAAGGTCGTGTCCGTGTTGGAGGAGATGCGGATACGGTCGCTCGGGGTCATCGACGACGCGGTTGTCGAGCTGTCGCCGGGGTTCACCGCGGTGACCGGCGAGACAGGCGCGGGCAAGACCATGGTCGTCACCAGTCTGGCGCTGCTGCTCGGCGGTCGCGCCGACCCCGCGCTGGTGCGGATCGGTACCAAGGCCGCGGTGGTGGAGGGGCGGCTCACCATGTCCGCCGATGCCCCGGCCGCCCTGCGGGCGGAGGAGGCGGGCGCCGAGCTCGACGACGGCGCGCTGCTGATCAGCCGGACCGTGTCGGCCGAGGGGCGCTCGCGCGCCCACATCGGCGGCCGTTCCGTGCCGGTGGGCGTGCTGGCCGAGCTGGCGGACGACCTCGTCGCCGTACACGGCCAGACCGACCAGCAGGGTCTGCTGCGGCCCGCGCGGCAGCGGCAGGCGCTCGACCGGTACGCGGGGGACGCGGTCGCGGCCCCGCTCGCCAAGTACACCGAGGCCTACCGGCGGCTGCGGACCGTCGCCGCCGAGCTGGAGGAGCTGACCACCCGCGCCCGTGAGCGCGCGCAGGAGGCCGACCTGCTGCGCTTCGGCCTGAACGAGATCGCCGCCGTCGAGCCCCTGCCGGGCGAGGACACCGAACTGGCCGCCGAGGCCGAACGGCTCGGCCACGCCGAGGCGCTGGCGTCCGCGGCGTCCCTCGCGCACGCGGCGCTCGCCGGTGACCCCGAGGATCCGTCGGCGGGCGGCGACGCCACGACACTCGTGGGCGGCGCGGGACGGGCCCTGGACGCCGTACGGTCCCACGACCCTGCTCTCGCCGTACTTGCCGAGCGGATGGGCGAGATCGCGATCCTGCTGGCGGACGTGGCCGGTGAACTCGCGGGTTACGCCGACAACTTGGACTCCGACCCGCTGCGCCTCGCGGCGGTCGAGGAGCGGCGGGCCGCGCTCACCGGGCTGACGCGCAAGTACGGCCAGGACATCACCGAAGTGCTCGCCTGGGCGCAGGAGAACGCGGCGCGGCTGACCGAACTCGAAGGCGACGACGACCGGATCGGCGAGCTGACGGCCGAGCACGCCACTCTGCTGGGTGAACTGTCCGTCCTGGCACAGGCGTTGACCGACGCCCGTACGGAGGCGGCGGCGCGCTTCGCGGAAGCCGTCACCGCCGAACTCGCGTCACTCGCGATGCCGCACGCGCGCGTCTCGTTCGACGTACGGCAGTCCGAGGACCCGGACGGTGTCGAGGTGGGCGGCCGGCCGGTGGCCTACGGCTCGTCCGGGGCCGACGAGGTCGAACTGCTGCTGGCCCCGCACCCCGGCGCCCAGCCGCGGCCGATCGCCAAGGGCGCGTCCGGCGGTGAGCTCTCGCGCGTCATGCTCGCGGTCGAGGTTGTCTTCGCCGGGTCCGATCCGGTGCCGACATATCTCTTCGACGAGGTGGACGCGGGCGTCGGCGGCAAGGCCGCGGTCGAGGTCGGCCGCCGGCTCGCGAAGCTCGCCAAGTCCGCGCAGGTGGTGGTCGTCACGCATCTGCCGCAGGTCGCGGCGTTCGCCGACCGGCAGCTGCTGGTGGAGAAGACGAACGACGGCTCGGTGACCCGCTCCGGTGTCACGGCTCTCGAAGGCGAGGACCGGGTACGGGAGTTGTCCCGGATGCTGGCCGGCCAGGAGGACTCGGAGACGGCCCGCGCCCACGCGGAGGAACTGCTGGCGACAGCCCGCGCGGACGCGTAGCGCGAGCCGCGCCGGCGCGGGCGGCGGTGGCGGGCCGCGCGGGCGGCGTACGGCCTCCGCGCTCCGGCCGGTACCGTAAGTGGGGCGCGCCCTGACGTCACTCATGTGAGTGATATCGGGCGGGTAGTCGCCCGATCGACACACCCGCCGTGCCCCCTCGGTGCCGGAAGGTCCGTACCGGCTGGCATCCTTGGGGACGGCACACACCACCGGAAAACAGGAGCCTTGACCACGTGACACAGCTGCGTACGGTCCAGGTCCTCGGCGGTGGCAGTGCGGGCAGCAGCGCGCATGTCAGATCGCTGGCGGCCGGACTCGTCGCCCGTGGCGTGCGTGTCACGGTCTGTGCGCCGGACTCGCTGGAAGCGATCCACGACTTCCGGGGCTGTGGCGCCGACCATGTGCCGGTGGCCCGGCGCGGGGACCCCGTCTCGCTCGGGGCACTTCGGGCCGTCTGCGCCACCGCCGATGTGGTCCACGCGCACGGACTGCACGCCGCCGTACGCGCGGCGGTCGCCCTCGGTGGCCGGCGCGTGCCGCTCGTCGTCACCTGGCACACCCGCGTGCACGCCGACGGGCCGCGCGGCCAGCTGCTCCGGCTTCTTGAGCGAAGAGCCGTCAGGGCGGCGGCAGTTGTCCTCGGCACCTCGTCCGAGCTGGTCGACCGGGCCCGCGAGCGCGGCGCCCGCGACGCGCGCCTCGCGCCGGTCGCGGTCCCGGCCCCGCGCCGGACCCCGGCGCGCGGCGAGGACGAGGGATACGACGCGGACGACAAGGCCCGCGCCGAACTGGGCGCGATGGGGCGGCCGTTGCTGATGGCGGTCGGCAGCCTCGTACCCGGACGGGGTTACGGCACCCTGCTGGACGCGGCGCGGACCTGGCGCGGTCTTGATCCCGTACCGCTGCTGGTCATCGCGGGCGAGGGCCGTGAACGGGCCCTGCTCCAGGGGCGGATCGACAACGAGGGCCTGCCGGTCAGCCTCGTGGGCCGGCGTGACGACGTGAGCCAGCTCCTCGCCGCCGCCGACATCGCTCTCCTGCCCAGCCGCTGGGAGGCCCGCTCGCTGCTGGCCCAGGAGGCGCTGCGGCTCGGTGTCCCCCTGGTCGCCACGGCGGTCGGCGCCGTACCCGAACTCGTGGGCGACGCGGCGGAGCTGGTCCCGTACGGTGACGCCGCCGCCCTCGCGGACACGGTGACCCGGCTGCTGGCCGACCCCGGGCGGCGGGCCGAACTCGCGGCGGCCGGGCCGGTCCGCGCGGCGACCTGGCCGACGGAGGACCACACGATCGCCCAAGTCCTCAGCGTCTACGACGAGTTGGCGCAGTCGCCGCCGAGGTGACGCGGGCCCGAGTCCCTCGCCCACCAGTTCTCGCTCAGCGCACGTGGCGCCGCGCCCGCAGCGCCAGGCTCAGGGCCAGCACTGTCTGCGGGTCGTCCAGGTCCGTGCCGAGCAGTTCGGAGATACGGGCCAGCCGGTTGTAGAGGGTCTGCCGGTTCAGGTGAAGTTCGCGCGCCGTCTCCGCCTTGCGGCCCGCGTGGTCCAGGAACGTCGCCAGCGTCGGCAGCAACGGGGCGCGGGACGTGCGGTCATGGGCGAGCAGCGGGCCGATCGCGCGGTCCACGAACGCCGACAGGTCGGGGTGGTCCCGCAGCCGCCACAGCAGCAGATCGATGTCCAGCCGTCCGGCGTCGTGCCACGGCCGCTCCGGCAGACCCCCGGCCGCCGTCGCGGTCTCCGCCGCGTGGCGCAGTCCCGCGCCCGCCACCGCCCAGCCACCGGGGACCCCGACGACCACCACGGGCCGGGGTCCGCCGGGACGCTCAAGTCCGGCCCGTGCCACGCCCGCCCGCAGCGCCGCGGCCACCCGGTCGGCCACCGCCGCGCGTTCGGACGCGGAGCGCAGCCCGATCAGCAGCGGGATCCGGCCCTCCACGGGACGTACGCCCAGGAGCACCGGCACCCCGAGAATCCCCAGCTCCTCCAGTACGGCCCGGGCCAGCGGCGCCCAGTTGCCCGACGGAGCGGGCCCGGGGTCCAGCCGCATCACCACCGGCAGCAGCGGCCCCTCGCCCGGCCGGAACCCCAGCACCGCGGCCTGCGCGGGCGCGTCGTCCGCCGTGACACGGCCCTCCGCCAGATCGGTGAGGAAATCGCCCCGGCCGCGCGCGGCCAGCTCGTCCTCCTGGCGCGCCTGCATCAGGACCACCGCCAGGATGCCCGCCGCCCGTTCGGCCGCCATCCGGTGCACCGGCAGCAACGGGGCAGCCACCGGAGGCAGTACGAGCCGCGCCCGTACGGAACCGGCCCCGTGCCCGCCACCGGGCACGTCCACCAGCACCGTGCCGGCGGGCGGCCCCGCCTCACGGTCGGCCCGCCGCGCCCGCAGCCCCTCCCAGACCTGGAGCGGCTCCGCGGCCGTCGGGGCCCCCGCCGCACCGGCCGCCGCGTACAGCAACTGCCCTTCGGCGGTCTCCAGGAAGACCGGGTTGCCCGCGAAGTCGGCGAGGATACGAAGCACCTGGGGCACACCGCCCCCGTCGAGCAGCGCGTCCGTGCACCGCCGGTGGACCTCGTCGGCCTGGCGCAGCAGCGCGTAGTGACCGTTGACGATCTCGGTGTGGATCTCCTCGGTCACCGAGACGAACGGCACCTCACGGTGCAGCTGTACCAGCGGCAGCCCGGCCGCCCGCGCCGCGTCCACGACGGCGGCGGGCAGCCGCCCGAACCGCGGTCCCAGTTCCACCACCAGCGCGGCGATCCCGCGATCGGCGAGCCCGCGCACGAAGACGCGCTGCTCGGCGGGGCGGGACCCAAGACCGATGCCGGTGGTGAGCAGCAGCTCGCCGCCCTTGAGCAGCGACGCGATGTTGGGCACCTCGCCCGCGTGCACCCAGCGCACGGTGCGGTGCAGCCGGTCCGCCCCCGCGACGACCTCCGGGAGCCCGGCGCGGAGCCCCGGCAGCTCCAGGGCCCGCCGCACGGTGATTCCGCCCTGATCGTCCATGGGGCCGGACGCTACCCGGCCCGCGCGTCCATGTCCGTCTCCGGACCCGCGGGCCGTCGGCCGCCTCCCGGCGTCAGCCGCCGTACGCTCCCGAAGCCGTCAGGCGCAGCGCCGTGTCGATCAGCGGGACATGGCTGAACGCCTGCGGGAAGTTGCCGACCTGGCGCTGGAGCTTCGGGTCCCACTCCTCGGCGAGCAGGCCGAGGTCGTTACGGAGCGCCAGCAGCTTCTCGAAGAGCTTGCGGGCCTCGTCGACCCGGCCGATCATCGCGAGGTCGTCGGCCAGCCAGAACGAGCAGGCCAGGAACGCGCCTTCGTCGCCCTCCAGACCGTCCACGCCGGCGTCGTCGCCCGCGGTCGGGTAGCGCAGGACGAAGCCGTCCTCCGTGGAGAGCTCGCGCTGGATCGCCTCGATGGTGCCGATGACGCGCTTGTCGTCCGGCGGCAGGAAGCCCATCTGCGGGATCAGCAGCAGCGAGGCGTCCAGTTCCTTGGAGCCGTAGGACTGTGTGAAGGTGTTGCGCTCCTTGTCGTAACCCTTCTCACACACGTCGTGGTGGATGTCGTCGCGCATCTCGCGCCAGCGCTCCAGCGGGCCGTCGGCGTCGCCGGACTCGATCAGCTTGATCGTCCGGTCGACCGCGACCCACGCCATCACCTTCGAGTGCACGAAGTGGCGGCGCGGCCCGCGCACCTCCCAGATGCCCTCGTCGGGCTGGTCCCAGTGCGTCTCCAGATAATCGATCAGCTTGAGCTGGAGCAGCGAGGCGTAGTCGTTGCGGGCCAGGCCCGTCATATGCGCCAGGTGCAGGGCCTCGGTGACCTCGCCGTACACGTCGAGCTGGAGCTGGTGCGCCGCGCCGTTGCCCACCCGGACCGGGCCCGACCTCTCGTAGCCGGGCAGCCAGTCCAGCTCCGCCTCACCCAGCTCACGCTCGCCCGCGATCCCGTACATGATCTGGAGATTCTCGGGGTCGCCGGCGACGGCCCGGAGCAGCCACTCGCGCCAGGCGCGGGCCTCCTCGCGGTAGCCGGTGCGCAGCAGGGAGGACAGGGTGATGGCGGCGTCGCGCAGCCAGGTGTAGCGGTAGTCCCAGTTCCGTACGCCCCCGATCTCCTCGGGCAGCGAGGTCGTGGGCGCGGCGACGATGCCGCCGGTCGGCGCGTACGTCAGGGCCTTGAGCGTGATCAGCGAGCGGACGACTGCCTCGCGGTAGGGGCCGTGGTACGTACAGTGCTCGACCCACTCCCGCCAGAAGTCCGAGGTCGCCTCCAGCGATCCCTCGGGGTCCGGCAGCGCGGGCGGCTGCCGGTGCGAGGGCTGCCAGCTGATGGTGAACGTGACGCGGTCGCCGGGGGCCACTGTGAAGTCGGAGTACGTCGTCAGGTTCTTGCCGTACGTGTCCGCCTCGGTGTCGAGCCAGATCGAGTCCGGTCCGGCGACGGCGACGGTGCGGTTGTCCACCTGGTGCACCCAGGGCACCACCCGGCCGTAGCTGAAACGCATCCGCAGCGCGGAGCGCATCGGCACCCGGCCGCTTACACCTTCCACGATCCGGATCAGCTGCGGCGCGCCGTCACGCGGCGGCATGAAATCGGTCACTCTGACCGTGCCGCGCGGCGTGTCCCACTCCGATTCCAGGATCAGGGAGTCGCCCACATAGCGGCGCCGATCGGCTCGCGGGGGCTCGGCCCCCGCGGGGGAGGCCGGTCCGAGCCGCCAGAAACCGTGTTCGTCGGTCCCCAGCAGAGCCGCGAACACGGCCTGCGAATCGAAGCGGGGCAGGCACAGCCAGTCGACTGTGCCGTCCCGGCAGACCAGGGCGGCGGTCTGCATGTCTCCGATGAGTGCGTAATCCTCGATGCGCCCGGCCACGTGCATCTCCAGTCGAACGGCCACGTTCGCCCCGGGGGGCGATTACTGCGGTCAAGGGTCGTTGACGAGCTCTTTTTCCGGGAACACGGGCGGGGGTAGTGCCGTTTGCCGGCCGGACTCGGCAGCGAATGTCCGAGCAGGATACGACGCACTTCGGAGATCCGCGCAGGTGTCCAGGCAACACAAATGAGCCGAACGAGTTGGCCGACAGTGACACAACCCAAGCCGTCGCAGGTCCGATGACGTGCGGTAACGGGCCGACAACTGGCTGCCGACGGCCTGGTGACCGGGACGTGACCGCATGGTGACCGTGTGCTGATCATTCAGGCTCATGGGGTGATCAACTTGTGATCTTGGGCAGGGGTTGACAGACCGTCAAACACCCTTCGTGGATTGGCTGGAAAAGGTCTTTGTCATGGTGTCCGCGCCGGTTTCGCGGGCATCTCGTCACGAGGTGATTCCGGGGTCGCCGGCGGTCGCGTCCCGCGCGCGTCGCGAGGGCCCGCCGACCGGGCGCCGCGCCGCCCCCGCGCGGCCGACGCGAACGTCCCCCCGCCGTCGCTGATACCCTGGTGGCCCGTGGACGGATGGCCCCCCAGCGCTTCTCGGGGGCCCCGAACCGCAGCGACGGCCGACCCCTCCAGATCCTCCGGTCTCACCGGTGATCCACCGGACAGGGGCGCCGGTACGCACCTCAGACCGCGACCACGGGAGCACCGTCTTGGCCATGCCGAACCGATCCTCGACCTCCTCGACGACCAAGCACATCTTCGTCACCGGGGGCGTCGCCTCCTCCCTCGGCAAGGGCCTGACCGCCTCCAGCCTGGGGGCTCTCCTCAAGGCACGGGGCCTGCGGGTCACCATGCAGAAGCTCGACCCGTATCTGAACGTCGACCCGGGCACGATGAACCCGTTCCAGCACGGTGAGGTGTTCGTCACCAACGACGGCGCCGAGACCGACCTGGACATCGGGCACTACGAACGCTTCCTGGACGTCGACCTCGACGGCTCGGCCAACGTCACCACCGGCCAGGTCTACTCGACGGTCATCGCCAAGGAGCGGCGCGGCGAATACCTCGGCGACACGGTCCAGGTCATCCCGCACATCACCAACGAGATCAAGCACCGCATCCGGCGCATGGCGACCGACGACGTCGACGTCGTCATCACGGAGGTCGGCGGCACGGTCGGCGACATCGAGTCGCAGCCGTTCCTGGAGACCGTCCGCCAGGTCCGCCACGAGGTGGGCCGCGACAACGTCTTCGTCGTGCACATCTCGCTGCTCCCGTACATCGGCCCCTCCGGCGAGCTGAAGACCAAGCCGACGCAGCACTCGGTCGCCGCGCTGCGCAGCATCGGTATCCAGCCGGACGCGATCGTGCTGCGCGCCGACCGCGAGGTGCCGCTCTCCATCAAGCGCAAGATCTCGCTCATGTGCGACGTGGACGAGGCCGCCGTGGTCGCGGCGATCGACGCGAAGTCCATCTACGACATTCCGAAGGTGCTGCACACCGAGGGCCTGGACGCCTACGTCGTACGGAAGCTGGACCTGCCGTTCCGCGATGTCGACTGGACCGTCTGGGACGACCTGCTGGACCGGGTCCACAACCCCGACCACGAGGTCACGGTCGCGCTCGTCGGCAAGTACATCGACCTGCCCGACGCGTATCTGTCGGTCACGGAGGCGCTGCGGGCCGGCGGCTTCGCCAACCGGGCGCGGGTCAAGGTCAAGTGGGTCACCTCGGACGACTGCAAGACGCCCGCGGGCGCGGCGCGGCAGCTCGGGGACGTCGACGGCATCCTGATCCCCGGCGGGTTCGGCGAGCGCGGGGTAACCGGCAAGGTGGGGGCGATCCAGTACGCACGCGAACAGAAGATCCCATTGCTGGGCATCTGTCTGGGCCTGCAGTGCATCATCATCGAGGCCGCGCGCAACCTCCTGGAGAACCCGGACGCCAACTCCACCGAGTTCGACGCAGCGACGGCGCACCCGGTGATCTCCACGATGGAGGAGCAGCTCGCGTACGTGGAGGGCGCCGGCGACCTGGGTGGCACGATGCGGCTCGGCCTCTACCCGGCGAAGCTCGCGGACGGTTCGATCGTGCGGGGCGTCTACGACGACCAGCCGTACGTGGAGGAGCGCCACCGGCACCGCTACGAGGTCAACAACACCTACCGCGCGGAGCTGGAGAAGAAAGCGGGCCTCGTCTTCTCGGGCACGTCCCCCGACAACAAGCTCGTCGAGTACGTGGAGTACCCGCGCACGACCCACCCCTACCTGGTCGCCACACAGGCGCACCCGGAGCTCAGGTCGCGTCCCACGAGGCCGCACCCGCTCTTCGCGGGCTTGGTCAAGGCCGCGGTGGAGCGGCGGCGGGGCGCGTAGCCGCCGGACCCGAGGCGATAACGTTGACCGAGGTACGGCTCTCCCGGCTTCCCGGGATCCGTACCTCGGTTTCCGCTGTGTGGGCGTGTGTGGAGGTAAGTTTCGATGGCCATCAAGGACACCCCCGAGGAGTGGCGGATCACCGCCACCGCGACGCCGTTCCGGGGCAACAAGACCAGCGTCCGTACGGACGACGTGGTCATGCCCGACGGCTCGGTCGCGCGCCGTGACTACCAGGTCCACCCCGGTTCGGTCGCGATCCTCGCCCTGGACGAGGCGGACCGCGTGCTCGTCGTACGCCAGTACCGGCACCCCGTCCGCCAGAAGCTCTGGGAGATCCCGGCGGGCCTGCTCGACATCCCCGGCGAGAACCCGCTGCACGCGGCGCAGCGGGAGCTGTACGAGGAGGCGCACGTCAAGGCGGAGGACTGGCGGGTGCTGACGGACGTCTACACGACGCCGGGCGGCTGCGACGAGTCCGTACGGATCTTCCTGGCGCGCGACCTCTCCGAGGCGGAGGGCGAGCGCTTCGACGTCTCCGACGAGGAGGCGGACATGGAGCAGGCGCGGGTGGCGCTGCCGGAGCTGGTACGGGGCGTACTGGCGGGGGAGCTGCACAACAACGCCCTTGTTGTGGGCGTGATGTCGCTGACCGCCGCGCTGGCGGGGGACGGTCCGGAGGCGTTGCGTCCGGCGGACGCCGAGTGGCCGGCGAGGCCGTTCGACGCGTGAGGGCCGGCTCCGGGGTCTTCCGGTAGGACGAACTGCTGATCCGATTGGGGGATTTGTCGCCGTGCCCCACGGGGTCGGTCGCGCAGCGTGAACTAGGCTCGAATCACCCGTGCGGACATCCGCCGGGCTCGACTCGTGCGCACCCCGCCGGACGGGCAGGGGAAGGAGCGTGGCCGTGACGGACCAGGCGGTGGACGTGAACGGCGGCCCTGCCCGGTCGCGTACGGAACCCTCAACTCCGGCCGAAACGTCGGCACTTGACGCCACGTCGGTCGATCCGGCGGTCGTGTCGGGCGCCACGCCGGCCGGCGCGGCTGTCGCACCCGGTGCCACGTCAGCCGGCGCGGCTGTCGCGCCTGACGGTACGTCAGGGAGGCGGCCCGCCACCCGTCTACGGCCTGTCCCGGACCTCGCGCCGGCCGACGGCGACCCGCCGGCGACGCGCGCGTCGAAGGAGCCGCGCCCGCGCGCCGGCGACGGGAAACCCGACAAGGCCGGAGCTGCCGGAGGCGAGCGCTCCGGCCCGCGCCGGGCCGAGGCCAGGACGGACGCGCGGGTGGACGCGCCAACTCCGGCCGGTGGCACGGTTAGCGCGGCCAAAGCCGATGCACCGGCTCCGGCCCGCGACGCGAGGACGGTTTCCGACCGTGCTCCCGCGACCGCGGCGCATGGCGCTCGCGCGGCGACCGCCGCTCCTGCGGCCGGGCGCACGGAATCCGGGCCCGCCCCGCACCCCGCGACCACTGCCGATGGCGCTCGCGCGGCGACCGCCGCCCCCGGATTCTTCGGGCGGCAGCGGGAGTTGAAGAGCCTGCACAGCGACATCGAGCGGGCCGGGCTCAACACCATCGCCGGGCGGAAGGCCGCCCATACCCGGGTGCTGCTCATCGCCGGGCAGCGGGGCTCCGGGCGGACCGCGCTCGCGCGGGAGCTGGCGCGGCAGGTGGGGCGGCGGTATTCGGACGGGGTGCTGCACATCCGGCTCACCGAGCCGAGCGGCGAGCCCGTCCCCGTCGAGCGCACCGCGCGCGATCTCCTCGGCGAGTTCGGCATCGCCGTGCCGCCCGGCGCCGGTGAGGACGAGCTGTCCGAGATGGTGCGCGACGCGCTGGCCGACCGCCGGGTGCTGCTGCTACTCGACGACGCCCACGACGCCGAGCAGGTCGACCTCCTGCTCCCGGAGAACCCGGACTGCCTCGTCGTCGCCGTCGCGCGCGGTCCCCTCACCGGTATCCCGGACATCCGCCCGTGCACCATCGGCGGCCTGGACGCCAAGGCCGCGATCGAACTGCTCAGCACGTACACCGGAACCGTCCGCATCACCGTCGACCCGCAGGCCGCCGAATCGCTCGCGGAGGAGTGCGGCGGCCAGCCCGCCGCGCTCGCCGTCGTCGGCGGCTGGCTCGCCGCCCGTCCCACGGTCTCCGTCGCCGACGCCGCCAAGCGGCTGCGCTCCGTCCCCTGGGATCCCGAACAGCCGCAGGGCGTACGGGCGTTGGCGCGTGCCTTCCGCTTCGTCTACGAGGAGCTGCCGCCCTCCACCGCCGGGGTCCTGCGGCTGCTCGCACTCGCCCCCGCCGGATTCGCCGACGCCCACACCGCGTCCGCGCTGGCCGGCTGTTCCGTCTCGGCCGCCAGGGCGGCGCTGGACAACCTCGCCGGACTGAACCTCCTGCGGCCTGCGGGGGAGCAGTACGAGGTCCTCGGCTCCCTCGCCCCGTTCATGCGCGCGCTGATGGAGGCCAAGGAACGCCCCGCCGAGGTGCAGCTCGCCAGGGCGCGGATGCTGGAGCGGACCGTACGGCTGCTCCAGTCCTGCCGCGCCGTCACCGAGCCCGACGGTTCGCAGGCGCGCAGGAAGCTCGCCGCCCTGCCCCGCGCCGTGCGCTTCCCGAACACCCGGGCCGCCGCCGACTGGCTGCGCTCCCGCAGGCCCGCCCTGCTGGCCTCCGCCCGGCTCGCCGTGGCCGACGGCGGGCTGGACACCCTCGCCCGCAGGCTGGTCTCCGCGCTGGTCAGGGCGCTCGCCGCACACCAGGGCACGGACGCGGCGGCCCCCGACCTGTACGGGCTGCACCAGCTGGTCCTCGGTGTCGCCGAGCGCCAGGGCCTGCACCGTGAGGAGGCCGCGGCGCTGCTCAACATCGGCGATCTGGACGCCCTGACGGGCCGTACGCACGACGCGCTGGCCCGGTACCGGTCAGCGCTGGACGCCGGAAGGGCCGCGAACGACCACTACGCCACCGGCCGCGCGATGGAATCCGTAGGCGGCGCCTACCAGGAACTCCAGGACTGGCACCGCGCCGCCGACTGGTACGGCCGCGCCCTCGCGCAGCGGCTCAGCCGCGGCGAGCGGGCCGACGAGGCGCGGCTGTACGGACGGCTCGGCACCGTCCACACCTGCGCGGGCCGCTACGGCGAGGCGCTGCGCCACTGGCGCGCCGCCTCGGCGGGCTTCCGCAGGCTCCAGGACCTTCCAGGTCAGGCCCGCGCGCTCAGCGAGGCGGCCAGGGTCCTGGAGTACGCGGGCCGTCCCGAGGAGTCGCTGGGGACCTGCCAGGAGGCCGTGGAGTACGCCCGGCTGGCCGGGGACACCCGGCTCCAGGCCGCGCTGGAGCTGCGGCTCGCGGACACGCTGGACCGCCTCGGCGACCCGACGGCGGCCCGGCTGCACCGCAAAGCCTCCGGCCGTCTGCTCTCGACCGACTCCTCTGCGGGCTGATCCGCCTACGAAATCCGAAGCGCCTCGGTAGAACGTTGATGCTTTGCAAGGCTAGACAGTGAGAAGTCCTTCATTAGAATGGCTCTGTCGTAGGTTAGCGATGCCTTCCGATGCGCCGTCGGCGTATGGGTTTGTAGGGCATTGCCCGAGCAATCCCTGAGCCAAGGACCGTGATCACCGTGCTCGTCGGCATCCCCCGCGAGGTCAAGAACAACGAGTTCCGGGTGGCCATCACCCCCGCCGGAGTGCACGAGCTCGTGCGCCACGGCCATCAGGTCGTCATCGAGCGGGACGCCGGCGCGGGCTCCTCGATCAGCGACGCCGAGTTCACCGCCGCCGGCGCCCGGACACTGCCCACCGCCGACGACGTCTGGGCCACCGCCGACCTGGTGCTGAAGGTCAAGGAGCCCATCGCCGAGGAGTACCACCGCCTCCGCAAGGACCAGACCCTCTTCACGTACCTGCATCTCGCCGCCTCCCGCGAGTGCGCGGACGCGCTGCTGAAGTCCCGTACCACCGCCATCGCGTACGAGACCGTCGAGACCGCGAACCGCCGCCTCCCGCTGCTCGCCCCGATGTCCGAGGTCGCGGGCCGGCTGGCCCCGCAGGTCGGCGCCTACCACCTGATGCGCTCGGTCGGCGGCCGCGGCGTGCTGCCCGGCGGCGTTCCCGGTACGGCTCCGGGCCGCGCCGTCGTCATCGGCGGCGGTGTCTCCGGCTGGAACGCCACCCAGATCGCCGTCGGCATGGGCTTCCATGTGACCCTGCTCGACCGGGACATCGACAAGCTGCGCGAGGCCGACAAAGTCTTCGGCACGAAGGTGCAGACCATCGTCTCCAACGCGTACGAACTGGAGCGGGCGGTCGTCGAGGCCGACCTCGTCGTCGGCGCCGTTCTCATCCCCGGGGCGAAGGCGCCGAAGTTGGTCACCAACGCGCTCGTGGCCAAGATGAAGCCCGGAAGTGTACTTGTCGACATTGCAATCGATCAGGGTGGCTGCTTCGAGGATTCACACCCCACCACCCACGCCGAGCCGACCTTCCAGATCCATGACTCGGTGTTCTACTGCGTCGCCAACATGCCGGGCGCCGTACCCAACACCTCCACCTACGCGCTGACGAATGCCACGCTTCCCTACATCGTGGCTCTCGCCGACCTCGGCTGGACCGAGGCGCTGCGCCGCGACCCGGCGCTCGCCAAGGGCCTCAACGCCCATGACGGGCAGGTCACTTACGGTTCCGTGGCCGAGGCGCACGGTCTTCCGTACACCGAACTGGCAACGGTTCTGGGCTGACCCGTCAACGGAGTTCGTCAACCTGACGCCCCCGGCCGGATCTTGCTCGGCGAGATCCGGCCGACTGTGTGTCCGGCCACTCCCGCGCCCGCGCTCAACTCGCCTCGAACGTAACCCTTTAACCCTTTCGCACCCGTGTGAAGCGCGCCGACGGAGCCCTGTGCGCCCTTGACACAGGGGTGTTCGGTTGCCGACACATCGGGCCGGGTCCGGCGGATTGTGTTGCTGCGGAGTGGTGACACGCCATAGAGTCGCCAACCGTCGGCATGGTGCCACGCTGACCTATCGATAAGTTTCCTGGTCACGTCCAAGGAGGTAAGACGACTTGTGAATGAGTCGACATTTACTCCCGGGGGTGGTCAACCAGGAATGCCCGCGCTGGGCCACCGGAGCCCGTCGTCCGGGCTAGAGGCCGTCGGCTCCGTCGCTGTCCGCACCTTCACCACCCATCAGCACATGACGACAGCCCACCAGACGATGGACGGCCACAACGTGAACGCCATGGCCGGCAACGAGAGTGGCCGAGAGTCCACCCACTTCGCCGACTTCGACGAGGTGCCCGAGGGGCACTTCTACGACCCCGACGCCGAGTACGAGCCCGACCCCGAGTACGCGGCCACCCTCGCGCCCGACGCGGCCAGACAGCGCCGCGAGCGAATCGGCCCGACCGGGCGTCCCCTGCCGTACTTCCCGATCCCCGGCCCGGTCACCGACCACGGCCCCGCGAAGATCATCGCGATGTGCAACCAGAAGGGCGGCGTCGGCAAGACCACGTCGACCATCAACCTGGGCGCCGCGCTCGCGGAGTACGGCCGGCGGGTGCTGCTCGTCGACTTCGACCCGCAGGGCGCCCTGTCCGTCGGGCTCGGGGTCAACCCGATGGAGCTCGACCTCACGGTCTACAACCTGCTCATGGAGCGGGGCATGTCGGCCGACGAGGTGCTCCTGAAGACCGCCGTGCCCAACATGGACCTGCTCCCGAGCAACATCGACCTCTCGGCCGCCGAGGTGCAGCTGGTGAGCGAGGTCGCCAGGGAGTCCACGCTCCAGCGGGCGCTCAAGCCGCTGATGCAGGACTACGACTACATCGTGATCGACTGCCAGCCCTCGCTCGGTCTGCTGACCGTGAACGCGCTGACCGCCGCGCACAAGGTGATCGTCCCGCTGGAGTGCGAGTTCTTCGCGCTGCGCGGTGTGGCGCTGCTGACCGAGACCATCGAGAAGGTCCAGGAGCGGCTCAACCCGGAGCTTGAGCTCGACGGCATCCTCGCCACGATGTACGACTCCCGTACGGTGCACAGCCGCGAGGTCCTGGCGCGGGTCGTCGAGGCCTTCGACGATCACGTGTACCACACGGTGATCGGCCGGACCGTGCGCTTCCCGGAGACCACCGTCGCCGGTGAGCCCATCACCACCTACGCCTCCAACTCCGTCGGTGCCGCCGCCTATCGCCAGCTCGCCAGGGAGGTGCTCGCCCGGTGTCACGCCGAGTGAGTCTGCCCGGGGCCGACGAGCTGTTCCGTACGACCGGGGGCATGGCGCTCCAGGCTTCCTCACCGGGAGACCGGCGGCGTACCGCGAACGGTGAGCCGCGGGTCCCGGCACCGGCCCAGGAGAGCGACCCGGTCGCCGAACAGCCGGGGGCCGCGCAGGCGGCGGCACCCGCTCCCGCGCCGGCACCGGCCCAGGAGCACTCGGCGACCGACGCGGACTCGGCGGCCACGTCCCGCAGCCGCACCCCCGAACGGGAGCAGCCCCAGCGCCGGGCCCCGGGATCGCAGGACAGCGGCGGCAGCGGCGGTGGAGCGGCCCCGGCGGGCCAGCAGGGCGGCCAGCGCCGCCGAGGGGGCCGCGGCGCCAATCGCCGTCCCAGCGGGCGCGAACGGCACGACGAGAAGATCACGGTCTACGTCTCCGCCGAGGAACTGATGGACCTGGAGCACGCGCGTCTGGTGCTGCGCGGCGAGCACGGGCTCGCCGTGGACCGGGGGCGGATCGTCCGTGAGGCGGTCGCCGTGGTCCTCGCCGACCTGGAGTCGCGCGGCGACGCGAGCATTCTCGTACGGCGCCTGCGCGGGCGCTGAGGGTAGCCTCGCCGGACCGAGCACCGCTCTCCCGCCTCCAGGACCGCCATGCCACCGACCGACGAACCCACCGCCCGCTCGCCCCGCCGCGCGCTGGGCCGTGGGCCCGGGACGGGCGGCGCGGCGGCCGAGCCGCCGGTGGTCGTGGAGCCGGGGGCCGTACAAGTACCACTGCCCGCGCCCGCCGCCGAGCCGGAGCCGGAGGCCGTACAAGTACCACCGCCCGCGCCCGCCGCCGAGCCGGAGCCGGAGGCCGTACAAGTACCACCGCCCGCGCCCGCCGCCGAGCCCGAGCCTGAGCCGGAACCTGAGCTCCCGCCCGAGCCGGACCCCGAGCCCGTACCCGATCCGGAGCCCGTACCCGCACCTGACGCGGACACCGAGCCCGAGCCCGCCCCGGCCGCCGATGGTGAACCCGAGCCGGACGACGGGCGGTTCACCGTTCGGCTCGCGAACTTCGAGGGGCCCTTCGATCTGCTCCTTCAGCTGATCTCGAAGCACAAGATGGACGTCACCGAGGTCGCGCTCTCGAAGGTCACGGACGAGTTCATGGTGCACATACGAGCCATGGGCACCGACTGGGACCTCGACCAGACCACCGAGTTCCTGGTCGTCGCGGCCACGCTCCTCGACCTCAAGGCCGCACGCCTGCTGCCGTCCGCCGACGTGGAGGACGAGGGTGACCTCGCGCTGCTGGAGGCCAGGGACCTGCTCTTCGCCCGGCTGCTCCAGTACCGCGCGTACAAGCAGATCGCCGAGATCTTCAGCGCCCGGCTCGACTCCGAGTCGCGGCGCCACCCCCGTACCGTCGGCCTGGAACCGCACCACGCCGCGCTCCTCCCCGAGGTCGTCATCAGCATCGGCGCCGAGGGCTTCGCCCGGCTCGCGGTCAAGGCGATGCAGCCCAAGCCCAAGCCGCAGGTCTACGTCGACCACATCCACGCGCCGCTCGTCTCCGTCCAGGAGCAGGCGGGGATCGTCGTGGCGATGCTGCGGGCGGCCGGCGAGGTGAGTTTCCTGACACTCGCCGAGGACGCCCCGGACACGCTCACCGTCGTGGCGCGCTTCCTGGCGCTGCTGGAGCTCTACCGGGAGAAGGCCGTCGCTCTTGCCCAGGACGAGGCCCTGGGGCCCCTCATGGTGCGCTGGACGGGCGGGGACGACGGCGAGCAGCCACGGGTCACGGACGAGTTCGACCGTCCGCCCGACCCCGTGGAGGACGCGAAGGACTCGAAGGGCACGAAGGAAACGGACGCCGCGACGGACACGAGCGAGGAGATGGCGTGAGCGAGCAACGGACGGTCGCCGACCTCGATCTCAAGCCCGCCCTGGAGGCGGTCCTCATGGTCGTCGACGAGCCCGCGACCGAGGACCACCTGGCCAAGGTGCTGGACCGGCCGCGCAGGGCCGTCGCGGACGCGCTGCGCGAGCTGGCCGACGAGTACACCGTCCAGGGCCGCGGATTCGAGCTGCGCCTCGTCGCGGGCGGCTGGCGCTTCTACTCGCGGGCCGAGTACGCGGAGGCCGTCGAGGGCTTCGTCCTCGACGGCCAGCAGGCCCGGCTCACACAGGCCGCGCTGGAGACCCTGGCGGTCGTGGCGTACCGCCAGCCGGTCAGCCGGTCCCGGGTCTCGGCCGTACGCGGAGTGAACTGTGACGGGGTCATGCGGACCCTCCTCCAGCGCGGTCTCGTCGAGGAGGCGGGAGCGGAACCCGAAACAGGTGCGATCCTGTACAGGACGACGAACTATTTCCTGGAGCGGATGGGCCTGCGCGGTCTGGACGAGCTTCCGGAACTCGCGCCCTTCCTTCCGGAGGCGGACGCGATCGAGGCCGACAGCCTGGAAGGCGTTCCGTCGTTCGATCCGGACGCACCGTACGCCCCGGACACTCACGCAGACGACAAGACGGACATTTGATGCGAAGCAACGGCAGGAACAGCGGAAGCGGCAGCGGCGACCGGAGCGGCGGCCGGGGAGCCGCGGGCGGCAAACCCCAGTCGAGGGCCGGCGGCGGTCGCGGCGGCAGCGGGGGGAGCGGCGGGAGCCGGGGGAGCGGCGGCGGCGCCGGCTCGCGCGGCGACAAGCAGCCGAAGCGTGAGGGTACGCCGCGTCCCGAGGAGCGCCGTTACGACGTCGGGCGCGGTGGCCAGGGTGGCGGTCAGGGCGGTTCCGGCGCCCCGTCGGGCGGCGGCAGCCGTGGCGCGGCTGCCCGCGGCGGTGCCAAGGGCGGCCCCAAGGCCCCGAGCATCGCGGCCAAGCGCCGGGCCCAGGGCAAGCCCGCCCGCCCGCGCGAGCTGGACGCCAAGATCGAGCAGCGCAACCGCGACCGGTACGCCGACAAGCCGGAGATCAGGACCCCGAGGACCAATCCGGGCGCCGAGCAGGAGGGCGAGCGGCTGCAGAAGATCCTCGCGCGGGCCGGCATGGGCTCGCGCCGGGCCTGCGAGGAGCTGATCGAGCAGGCCCGTGTCGAGGTCAACGGTGAGATCGTCGTCGAACAGGGCATGCGCGTCGACCCGCACCGCGACGAGATCAAGGTCGACGGGCTCACCGTCGCCACCCAGTCGCATCTCTTCTTCGCGCTGAACAAGCCCGCGGGCGTCGTCTCCACGATGGGCGACCCGGACGGCAGGCAGAACCTCGGCGACTACGTCACCAACCGCGAGACCCGGCTGTTCCATGTGGGCCGGCTGGACACCGAGACCGAGGGCATCATCCTGCTCACCAACCACGGTGAGCTGGCCCACCGCCTCACGCACCCCAGGTACGGCGTGAAGAAGACGTATCTCGCCGCTGTCCAGGGCCCGTTGCCGCGTGATCTGGGCAAGCGGCTCAAGGACGGCATCCAGTTGGAGGACGGCTACGCCCGCGCCGACCACTTCCGTGTCGTGGAGAACACCGGGAAGAACTATCTGGTCGAGGTGGTCCTCCACGAGGGCCGCAAGCACATCGTGCGCCGCATGCTCTCCGAGGCGGGTTTCCCCGTCGACCGGCTGGTCCGCACCGCGTTCGGGCCGATCCCGCTGGGCGACCAGAAGTCCGGCTGGCTGCGCCGCCTCACCAACACCGAGGTCGGCATGCTGATGCAGGAAGTCGGCCTGTAACCAGGCGTGTTCGACCCGAACCGCAGCAGTTGAGGACAGCCCGTGGCCCGAGGCCACGGGCTTTCCTGCTTGCGGGGCCCGCCGGTTCACCTTTATAGTCAGTATGACTATTAAGGAGGCGGGCGTGAGTCTCGCGGATTTCCTCGACCCGTTGCAGCAGCCTTTGGTGACCGTTCTCGACACCCCGGTGAGCTGGACCGAGGTGCTCGGCTTCGGCAGCGGAGCGCTCTGCGTCTGGCTCGTCGCCCGCCAGCACATCGCCAACTGGCCGATCGGCATCGCCAACAACCTGTTCTTCATCCTGCTGTTCACCCAGGCGGGCCTGTACGCCGACGCCGGGCTGCAGGTCGTCTTCATCGCCCTCGCCACGTACGGCTGGTGGACCTGGACCCACGGGGGTGGACCAAGTACGTCATCTCTCCCGGTGCGGCGCACCACGCGCACCGAGTGGGGCTGGCTGCTCGTGGCGGGGGCGGTGGGAACTCTCGGGCTGACGCTGCTCCTCGACCGCCAGACCTCCTCGACGGTCCCCTTCTGGGACGCCGTCACCACCGCGCTCTCGCTGATGGCGACCTACGGGCAGTGCCGCAAGCGGCTGGAGTCCTGGTGGCTGTGGATCGCGGCCGACATCGTCTACATCCCGCTCTACGCGCACAAGGACCTCTATCTGACGTCGATCCTGTACGTGGGCTTCCTGACCCTGTGCCTCATCGGGCTGCGCAACTGGTCGCGCGACCTGGCCGGCCGGCCCGCCGTGCCGCTGGAGGTCACGGCATGAGCGGGAACTACGAACACGGCCTGGTCCTCGGCAAGTTCTACCCTCCGCACGCGGGCCACCACCACCTCGTACGGACCGCGCGGGAGCGCTGCGAACGGCTCACGGTCCTCGTCTGCGCCGCCTCCGTCGAGTCCGTGCCGCTCGCCGACCGCGTCGCCTGGATGCGCGAGGTCCACCCGGACGCCCATGTCGTGGGCGCCGTCGACGACACCCCGATGGATCTGCACGACCCGGCCGTCTGGGACGCGCACATGGCGGTCTTCCGCGCGGCCGTCCCCGAGCCCGTGGACGCCGTCTTCACCTCGGAGTCGTACGGGGACGAACTCGCCCGCCGCTTCGGCGCAGAGTCCGTCGCCGTGGACCCGGACCGCACGCTCCACCCGGTGTCGGGGACGGCCGTCCGCAAGGACCCCGTCGGCTGCTGGGACTTCCTCGCCCCGCCCGTCCGGGCCGCGCTCACCCGCCGCGTCGTGGTGCTCGGCGCCGAGTCCACCGGCACCACGACCCTCGCGCTGGCGCTGGCCGAGCACTACCGGGCGCGTGGCGGCGTGTGGAGCCGTACGCGCCATGTGCCCGAGTACGGGCGGGAGTTCAGCGAGCGGAAGCTGGCCTCCCTGCGTGAGAACTGGCCCGGCGCGCAGTGGGAGGACGTCGAATTCACCACCGAGGACTTCCCGTTGATCGCCCGGCGGCAGAACGAGCTGGAGGAGGAGGCAGCCCGGGACGGCTCGCCCGTCCTCGTCTGCGACACCGACTCCTTCGCCACCACCGTCTGGCACGAGCGGTACGTGGGCGGGCGCAACCCGCGCGTCGAGGAGATCGCCGACCGGGTGCCGCACCATCTGTGGCTGCTCACCGGCCATGAGGGTGTCGCCTTCGAGGACGACGGACTGCGCGACGGCGAGGAGCTGCGGCCCTGGATGACGGGCCGCTTCAGGGACGAACTGACCCGCACGGGGCGGACGTTCGTCGCGCTCGAAGGGTCGCGCGAGAGTCGTCTCGCCGAGGCGGTGGCCGCTGTGGACGCGCTGCTGGGGCAGGGTTGGTACTTCGCCGCACCTCTGCCGGAGAACAGATGACACCCCCTCAGACTCCCCAGCCCTCGCAGCAGCCCTCCCGGCAGCCCCGGGTGCCCGAGAACTACGACCCCGCCGCCTTCGTGCCGTTCGCCGTCACCGTCGATCTCGCCGTCTTCACGGTCCGTGAGAGCCGTCTGCACGTCCTGCTCGTCGAACGGGGCGAAGAGCCGTATCTGGGCCACTGGGCGCTGCCCGGCGGCTTCGTACGGCCCCGGGAGTCCGCCGGGCAGGCGGCCAGGCGTGAACTCGCCGAGGAGACCGGCCTGTCGCCCGACACCGTGGCCGGACTGCGGCCCGAGCAGCTGCGTACGTACAGCGACCCGGACCGTGACCCCCGGATGCGGGTCGTCTCCGTCGCGTACACCGCGCTCGTGCCCGATCTCCCCGAGCCGCGCGGCGGCGGCGACGCCGCGCAGGCCCGGTGGACCCCGTACGACGACGACGAGCTGGGCCGGCTCGCCTTCGACCACGGCCGGATCCTCGCCGACGGCCGGCGCCGTATCGGCGCCAAGCTCGAATACACCTGCCTCGCCACGGCGTTCTG
Source organism: Streptomyces sp. NBC_01716 (assembly GCF_036248275.1). Taxonomy (NCBI): domain Bacteria; kingdom Bacillati; phylum Actinomycetota; class Actinomycetes; order Kitasatosporales; family Streptomycetaceae; genus Streptomyces; species Streptomyces sp. NBC_01716. The sequence goes on from NZ_CP109181.1 coordinate 6,997,766, forward strand.
CCCGCCCGAGTTCACCCTCGGGGAGCTTCAGCAGGTCTACGAGACGGTCTGGGGCGTGGTGCTGGACCGGCCCAACTTCCGCCGCAAGGTGCTGACTTCACCCGGCTTCGTCGAACCGGTCGAAGGCCCGCCGCGGCGCACCGGCGGCCGGGGCAAACCGGCCGCCCTCTACCGCGCCGGCGCGGCCACCGCGCTGCACCCGCCGCTGCTTCGACCGGAAGGACGGACCACCCCATGACCGCAACGGACACGGCCGGCAAGTCAGCCGCCACCGGCGCCATGACCGGGCTCGCGCTCGGCGACGCCCTCGGCTTTCCCACCGAGTTCAACGATGTGCCCGCCATCCTCGCCAAGTTCGGTCCCTGGCGGGAGATCCCCCTGCTGAAGCCCGCGATCGTCAGCGACGACACCCAGATGACGCTCGCGCTCGGCCGGGGTCTGCGCACCGCCATGGGCCGGGGCCTGCTCGGACCGCTGAGCCTCACCCGGCCGGTACGCGAGGAGTTCGTGGACTGGTTCCACGACCCGCAGAACAACCGGGCCCCCGGCAACACCTGTATGACGGCCTGTCAGCTGCTCGACAGCGACCGTCCCTGGCAGCAGGCGAGCCGGATCGGCTCCAAGGGCTGCGGCGCCAACATGCGGGTCGCGCCCGTCGGGCTCGCGCCGGGACTGAGCGCCGAACAGCGGTCGGGAGCCGCCCAGTTGCAGTCCGGCCTCACCCATGGCCACCCGACGGCCCTGGCCGCCTCCGACCTCACGGCCCACGCGGTGCATCTGCTGGCGCGGGGGACCGAACCGATGGGCCTGGTGGGCCTGTTGCGCTCGTACGCGTACGAGAACCGGTCCCGCTACCACCACGCGTGGCTCGGCGATCTGTGGACCCACAGCCAGGACCCGTCCCCCGAGCACTTCATCGAACGGGGCTGGGACGACTGCCTGGCCGTGCTCGAACGGGTCCAACGGGCCCTGCGCACACCGTCCCCCGAGACGGACCCGTGCCTGGCGACCGGCGACGGCTGGATCGCCGAGGAGGCGTTCGCCACCGGGCTGCTCTGCTTCCTGCTCTTCCCCGACGAGCCGGTCACCGCGCTGCGCCGGGCGGCGTGCACCAAGGGCGACTCGGACTCGATCGCCTGCCTGACGGGCGCGTTCGCGGGAGCGCACCTCGGGGCGGGAGCGTGGCCGAAGGAGTGGGCCGACCGGATCGAGTACCGCGAGGAGCTGCTGGAACTCGGAGCACTCTGGGACGCTTGATCCATGCGTATGGATGACGAACATGTGGCCGACGGCGGCGCTCCCGGTCACCGCATCGACGAGCCGGCGGACGAGCGCGCCCGGCGCCTGTGGCGGGCCGGGCTGCCGACGACTGATCTCGGGCCGGCCCTCGCCGAGGAGACGGATCCGCTGCTGTTCGCCACCGTCTCCGGCGCGCACCTCTACGGATTCCCCTCCACGGACTCCGATGTCGACCTGCGCGGCGCCCATCTGCTGCCGGTCGCCGAACTCATCGGGCTGCACGAGCCCGACGAGACCCGGTCGCGGATGTGGGACCAGGACGGTGTGGAGATGGACCTGGTCAGCCACGACCTGCGGAAGTTCGTGCGGATGATGATGCGGCGCAACGGCTACGTACTGGAACAGCTCCACTCGCCGCTGATCGTCCACTCGACCGAGGCGCACCGCGAACTGCTGTCCCTCGCGCCCGGCGTACTCACCGGCCACCACGCCCACCACTACCGCGGATTCGCCGCGACCCAGTGGCGGCTCTTCGAGAAGACCGGCGAACTCAAGCCGCTGCTCTACACGTTCAGGGCGCTGCTCACCGGTGTCCATCTGATGCGCAGCGGCGAGGTGCAGGCCCATCTGCCCACACTGCTCGGCGAGGTGAGCGCGCCCGCGTATCTGCCCGAGCTGATCGAGGCGAAGGCCGAGGCCGAACACGGCGCGGCGACGGGCCTCGCCCCGACCCGCCTGCGGAGCGACGTGGACGCCCTCCACGAGGTCCTGGCGGACGCGAGGGAGGAGACCCGGCTCCCCGACTCCCCGGCCGGATACGAGGCGCTCCACGACCTCGTGGTGCGCACCCGGCTGGAGAGACCGGACACGCTCTAGGGCGTGTTTTAGAAGTAGCGTCGTCCGCCCATCGGGCGGGGCCCACGGCGTCTGGTGCGTGCGATCGCAAGGCGGAGGATCATCCTCGTACTGGACGTACTTGGATGACTCCGACAACGCGGCGAGCGTGCGTGCCAGGCGTCGTGGGCCAGACGGGACTTCTAAAACACGCCCTAGACGCCGAGCGCCGACGCCCGGCGCGTGCGGATCACGAAGTCCTCGACACGCGCGCGGTCGGGTTCGGCGGGCAGCGGGGAGTCGGCGAGCGCGGTGTCCGCCTCTTCTCCGAGGCGGTTCATCCGCCGCTCCACCTCCGCCCACGAGACCTCACCGCGTTTGACCGCGAGCAGCGGTTCGCGCTGGTCACCGGCGTCGACGACCAGCCGCCCCGTACGCAGCAGATCGCGGCAGGTGCCGAGCAGCCGCAGCAGATGCATGGCGTGCTTCCAGCGGGGCGCGCCGTGCTTCCGCAGGTCCGCCTCCAGCTTCCGGCGCTGGCCGATCGCGTAGCGGACGAAGGTCTCGTGCGCCTGCCGGGAGAGGAACGCCTCGCGCAGGGCGAGGAGTTCACGGCCGGTGGCGTCGGCATGCTCGACCAGCGGCGAGTGCAGGCATTCGAGCGCATTGGGATTGCCGCGCAGCGCGAGCAGACAGAAACGCTCCAACTCCCACGAGAACTGCTCGTCGGCCGGCCCGTCGACATGCGTCGGAGGCTTCTCGAAGCGCCAGAAGAGCGGCGTCGGCGCCCGGAACACCCCCCGGCGGTCGGTGTCACTGCCCTCGGTCGCCAGACCGAAGGCGCGGGAGCCCATGACGCACGCGTAGACGGTGTGCTCGCGCACCAGGTCCTCGGGGTTCATGGCCATGGAGATTACGGGGGCCGCACCACTGACCCGCCGCCGGGCCCGCGGCCGTCTCGCGCAACGGTCGGCCGGGCCGTATCCGCGTACATCTGTCTAACCTGGACGGAGTACACGATCACTGAGCGGGACGAGGAGCACGACGTGCCGGTACGAGCTGTCCGAGGGGCCGTCCAGCTGGAGCGGGACGAGCCGGGACACATGGACGAACAGGTCGCGCAGCTGCTCTCCGCCATCCTGGAGCGCAACAGCCTCGGGGAGGACGACCTGATCAGCATCTGGTTCACGGCCACCCCCGACCTGCACAGCGACTTCCCGGCCGCCGCCGCGCGCGGACTCGGCATCGTCGACGTCCCGCTGATCTGCGCGCAGGAGCTGGACATCGAGGGCGCCATGCCGCGCGTGGTCCGCATCCTCGCGCACATAGAGTCCGAGCTCCCCCGATCCGAGATCGCGCACGTCTACCTCGGCGCCGCGGCAGCCCTCCGCAAGGACATCGCCCAGTGAGAACCGCCCTCGTCATCGGAACCGGCCTCATCGGCACCTCGGCCGCCCTGACCCTCGCCGGACGCGGCGTCGCCGTCCACCTCGTGGACCACGACCCGGCCAGGGCGCGTACGGCGGCGGCGCTCGGCGCGGGCACCGATGAGCCGCCGGCCGGCCCCGTCGACCTCGCGATCGTCGCCGTACCGCCCGCGCACACCGCCGGCACGCTCGCCGACGCGATGCGCGCCGGCCGCGCGCGCGGCTATCTGGACGTCGCCAGTGTCAAGGGCGGCCCCCGGCGCGAGCTGGAGGCGCTGGGCCTGGACCTGGCCGCTTACATCGGTACGCACCCCATGGCCGGCAAGGAGAGCTCCGGGCCGCTCGCCGCCACCGCCGACCTCTTCGAGGGCCGGCCCTGGGTGCTGACCCCCACCCCCGGCACCGACACCGAGGTGCTGAACCTCGCGCTCGAACTGGTCGCGCTCTGCCGCGCCGTGCCGGTCGTGATGGACGCCGACGCCCACGACCGGGCCGTCGCCCTCGTCTCCCACACCCCCCAGCTGATCTCCTCGATGGTCGCCGCCCGCCTGGAGGACGCCGACGAGGCGGCCGTACGGCTCTGCGGCCAGGGCATCCGTGACGTCACGCGGATCGCCGCATCGGACCCCCGGATGTGGGTCGAGATCCTCACCGCGAACCCGGGGCCCGTCGCCGACGTGCTCGCGGGCGTGGCCGCCGACCTCGGCGAGACCGTCGAGGCGCTGCGGGCGCTCCAGTCCGCCGACGAGGCCAAGCGGCGCGGCGGCACCGAGGGCATCGAGGACGTACTGCGGCGCGGCAACGCGGGCCGCGTGCGGGTACCGGGCAAGCACGGCGCGGCCCCGACGGCGTACGAGACGGTGGCCGTCCTGATCAGCGACCGGCCGGGCGAGCTGGCGCGTATCTTCGCGGACGCCGGGAGCGCCGGGGTCAACGTCGAGGACGTCCGGATCGAGCACGCGACCGGGCAGGAGTCGGGTCTGGTCCAGCTGATGGTGGAGCCCGCGGCGGCCCCCGTGCTGAGCGCGGCGCTGCGCGAGCGCGGCTGGTCGATCCGCCGCTGACGGAGCCCGCCCGCGCACCCGCCCCGGGTGGCCGCGCGGGCGGCTTTCGCGGGGGTGTAAGGGAGGGTCCCAGCACTCGGTAACCTTGTGCGGGGGCGTACTGACGTCTGGGCGTTGGGAAACGGCCCCCGGAACGTATCCAGACCGTCGCGCGCGAACCACTTCGCCCACGACTCCGCGCCCCGTGAACCAGGAAGGTGTCCGCCCCCGTGGAAACCGCTGCAACCGACGCCAGGACCGCCCCGGCCGCCGTGATCGTCGCCATCGACGGGCCCGCGGGCACCGGCAAGTCGAGCACGTCCCGGGCCGTGGCCACCCAGCTCGGGCTGAGCTACCTGGACACGGGCGCGCAGTACCGGGCGATCACCTGGTGGATGATCAGCAACGGAATCGACGTCCAGGACTCCTCGGCCGTCGCCACGGCGGCCGACAAGCCGGTCATCGTGTCCGGCACCGACGCGGCGAACCCGACGATCACCGTCGACGGCGCGGACGCCTCGGGACCCATCCGTACGCAGGCGGTCACGGCCAAGGTCAGCGCGGTCAGCGCCGTCCCCGAGGTACGGGCCGTCATCACCGGACTCCAGCGCTCCATCGCGGCCGGTGCCGGGAACGGCATCGTCGTGGAGGGACGTGACATCGGCACGACCGTGCTGCCCGACGCCGACCTCAAGGTCTTCCTCACCGCCTCGCCCGAGGCGCGCGCCGCGCGCCGCAGCGGCGAACTCAAGGGCAAGGAGGCCGGCGACCTCGCGGCCACCAGGGAAGCGCTGATCAAGCGGGACGCGATCGACTCAAGCCGTAAGACGTCACCGCTGGCCAAGGCGGCCGACGCGGTCGAGGTGGACACCACCGACCTCACGCTCCAGCAGGTCATCGAGTGCGTCGTCACCCTTGTCGAGGAGAAGCGGGCGGCCCGGTGAGCGGACCCTCCCGGACCGAACCGTCCCGCGCCGCCGCGCCCTCCCCGAAGGGCGCCGCGGTCGGCCGCCGCATCGGCATCGGACTGATGTACGGCCTGTGGAAGCCACGGGTGCTCGGTGCCTGGCGGGTCCCGGTGACCGGCCCGGTGATCCTGGCCGTCAACCACTCGCACAACATCGACGGGCCGATGCTCATGGGCACCTCGCCCAGGCCCGTGCACTTCCTGATCAAGAAGGAAGCCTTCATCGGTCCGCTCGACCCGTTCCTGCTGTCGATCGGACAGCTGAAGGTGGACCGTGAGACCACCGACCGCGCCGCCGTCACCGACGCCCTCGGGGTGCTCAAGGGCGGCGGGGTCCTGGGGATCTTCCCCGAGGGCAGCAGGGGAGAGGGCGACTTCGCCTCCCTGCGGTCCGGGCTCGCGTACTTCGCCGTACGCACCGGGGCGCGGATCGTCCCGGTGGCGGTACTGGGAAGCACGGACCGCCGCGGGCGGTTGATATCCGCGCTGCCACCACTGCGCAGCCGTGTCGACGTCGTCTTCGGGGACGCGTTCGAGGCCGGTGACGGGAGTGGCCGGCGCACGCGGCAGGCGATGGACGATGCCACGCTGCGGATCCAGAAGCGGCTGACCGCCCATCTGGACCACGCCAGGCGCCTCACCGGGCGCCCGGCAGGACTTGAGTAGTGCACCGCGTCCGCGCGGTGCACCGATCACGATGAACGAGGTACGGACTTCATGAACAACCCTATTCACTCCGGCGACTCCGGTGGCTCCGTCGACGAGCACGGAGAGCTTGGCGACGCCGAGTACTCGGAGTTCATGGAGCTCGCCGCCCACGAAGGCTTCGACCCCGAGGAGATCGAGGGCGCGCTCGACGAGGCCGGTCACGGCCCGCTGCCCGTCCTCGCGGTCGTCGGCCGCCCCAATGTCGGCAAGTCGACCCTGGTGAACCGCATCATCGGCCGCCGCGAGGCCGTCGTCCAGGACAAGCCCGGCGTCACGCGCGACCGCGTCACGTACGAGGCCGAGTGGGCCGGACGCCGCTTCAAGGTCGTCGACACCGGCGGCTGGGAGCAGGACGTCCTCGGACTCGACGCCTCCGTCGCCGCCCAGGCCGAGTTCGCCATCGAGACCGCCGACGCCGTGGTCTTCGTCGTGGACTCCACGGTCGGCGCCACCGACACCGACGAGGCCGTCGTCAAGCTGCTGCGTCGCGCGGGCAAGCCCGTCGTGCTCTGCGCCAACAAGGTCGACGGCCAGAGCGGCGAAGCCGACGCGACGGCGCTGTGGTCGCTGGGCCTCGGCGAGCCGCACCCCGTGTCCTCGCTGCACGGCCGCGGTACGGGCGACATGCTCGACGCGGTCCTGGAGGCGCTGCCCGACGCCCCGCAGCAGACCTTCGGCACCACCGTCGGCGGCCCGCGCCGTATCGCGCTGATCGGACGCCCGAACGTCGGCAAGTCCTCGCTGCTCAACAAGGTCGCGGGCGAGGAGCGTGTCGTCGTCAACGAGATCGCCGGCACCACCCGCGACCCGGTCGACGAGCTGATCGAACTCGGCGGCAAGGTCTGGAAGTTCGTGGACACGGCAGGCATCAGGCGCCGCGTCCATCTCCAGGAGGGCGCCGACTACTACGCCTCGCTCCGCACGGCCGCCGCCGTCGAGAAGGCCGAGGTCGCCGTCGTACTGATCGACACGAGCGAGTCCATCAGCGTCCAGGACCAGCGCATCATCACGATGGCCGTCGACGCGGGCCGCGCCCTCGTCGTCGCCTTCAACAAGTGGGACACCCTCGACGAGGAGCGCCGCTACTACCTGGAGCGCGAGATCGAGACCGAGCTGGCGCAGATCGCGTGGGCGCCCCGGGTCAACGTCTCGGCGCGCACCGGGCGGCACATGGAACGGCTTGTCCCCGCGATCGAGACGGCGATCGAGGGCTGGGAGACGCGCGTGCCGACCGGCAGGCTCAACGCCTTCCTCGGCGAGCTCGTCGCCGGGCACCCGCACCCGATCCGCGGCGGCAAGCAGCCGCGCATCCTGTTCGGTACGCAGGCGGGCACCCGGCCGCCCCGTTTCGTGCTCTTCGCGTCAGGCTTCATCGAGGCGGGCTACCGGCGCTTCGTGGAGCGCAGGCTCCGCGAGGAGTTCGGCTTCGAGGGCACGCCCATCCACATCTCCGTACGGGTGCGGGAGAAGCGCGGCCGTAAGAAGTGACACGCGGGTGCCAAACGAGAAGCCGGTGGGCCGGCGCGGAGACATCCGCGCCGGCCCACCGGCTTCTCGTATACGGCCCGGTCACAGGCCCCGGCGGGGCGCAGGTGGCAGGGCCATCTGCGGGCGGCCCGCCTGATACTGCCTGCCGCTCTGCCAGGTGAACGGGGCCTGCTGCCCCGAGGACGACCCGTGCATCCCCGTACCGAAGGCGGTGAAGCCCAGGCTCTCCTCACCGCTCCGGTCGCCCGGCAGTGTCCTGAACGACCGCAGATACTCGGAGTACAGGGCGTCGTAGATCGGCGTGGCCGAGCAGCCGGACGAGTAACCGGCCGGCGGGTCCTGGGCCGGGCGCATCGCGGGGACCTGGGGCTGGTACTGCTGGCGGTGACGGTCGTATGAGTGCACGTAGGTGCCAACGACCTCGTCGTCCGTCGGATGCGGCCTGACCGGCGAAAATGCTGGTCGGGAGGGTCGGGAGGGGTGTAGGGGGGAGCCGTCGGGGGCGTGGGCCGGGTCTTCGGCGCGCTCCCGCTCCTCGCCGCGGTGCTTGCCCTCGGGGCGTTCCCCGGCCCGGTACTCCGCGGGCCGGTACTCCTCCGAAGGGGCGGGTCCCTCGTCCGTCACGTGCCGGCCAGCGGCATCGCCGCCGCCACCAGGCGGCCGTCCGCCGCCGCCTTGTCGAGCGCGTCGCGCAGCAGGTCCTCCCGCGGCTGCTGCCCGATGTAGCCGACCGGCGCGGCGAAGACGAGGACCGTACGCGACTTGTTGGCGGCGGCCCGCCAGTCGCCGGTGACCTGGAGCGGCTGATGGGCCTGCCACCAGGCGACCGGGGTGCCACCGCCCGTACCGGGCTGGAGAACCGCGTGCAGCTGGCCCATGGCGAGCAGCACCGACCAGCCGGGCAGTGAGCGCGGGGCCCGGTTCAGATCGCTGATCGGCTGGAAGCCCTGCTCCACCAGGAGCGGCAGGAACTCGTCCTCCCCGGCGAGCGAACCGGGCCGGGCGATGGGTCCGGTCGGCTCGACGACCAGGGCGGGGTGCAGCTGGTTGTCGATCAGGACCAGACCGCTGGTGACACCGAGGACGGCCTGGTCGCCGCCGGTGCCCGGCGCCGCCTGCGGGTCGCCGCCCGTGATGCTCCGGACGGCGCCCTGGAGCTGGTCCTCGGCCACCTTGACGACCTGCGAGGGGATGCAGGTCGCGTGGGCGAAGGCGAGGACGGCGGTCTCGTCGCCGATGAACAGCACCGTGCTGGTGCGCTCAGTTTCGGAGTCGCCCGGGGTACGGCAGGAGGTGCAGTCGTAGCTGCCCGGGGAGTTCTCGCCGACGAGCAGGCGATCGGCTTCTTCGTCGCCGATCTCGGCGCGTACGTCTTCGCTGACGTCGAGCATGCGCGGCACGGGTGGCTCCTCGAACTCGGTGCGTGGGCCGGGCTGTTCCCGGCTGGTAAAGAGACAACGGGTGAGCTGTCGCCGGGGTCACGCGCGAAGCCGGGCGAATCGAACCACCCGCCCGGCCCAAGAGGTGTCCTGCCGCTCCCGCCGGGCTCGCGGGGCCTGGCACGCACGTTCTCCCCCGTAGGCCCTGAGGGGGCGCGGGAGGTGGCCTCCTCAGCCTTGCGACCGCACGCACCGACGGGGCATCAGCCGCTGCCGCGGCGGGCGCTCCCGCATCCGGCCTGATCGGCAGGGCACCTCTCGCACGTACGGGTGAAGCTTCCGGCCGTCCCCGCCCCGCCGCGCGGGAGCCGCCGCCGTGCTGCGCGACGGTGCCACGGTGCCGCCGCACCCGGCGGCGGCCGACGGCGCCGCTCGCGCGTGCGCCGGCGTGCGACCGGACGAGCCCGCCCCCGGCCCACAGTCGCTCCAGTTTGACCAGGGAGACACCGCAGCCCATGCACATCTCTTTTCTGCTCCACAACGCGTTCGGCGTCGGGGGCACGATCCGCACCACGTTCAATCTCACGCGGGTGCTCGCCGAGCGGCACGACGTCGAGATCGTCTCGGTCTTCCGCCACCGCGAGGAGCCGACGCTGAGCGCGCCCGAAGGCGTCCCGCTCCGCCATCTCGTCGATCTGCGCAAGAACAGCCCGGACTACGACGGCGGCCACCCCGACATGGCCCGGCCGGCCACCGTCTTCCCGCGCGGCGACGGACGGCACAAGCAGTACAGCCGCCTCACCGACACCCGTATCGGCGAGCATCTGCGGTCCCTGAGTGCCGACGTCGTCGTCGGCACCCGCCCGGGACTCAACTGCCACATCGCCCGGCAGACCGCGCGCGGCCCGGTGCGGGTCGGCCAGGAGCACCTCACGCTGAACACCCACAGCCACCGGCTGCGCCGCGAGATCGCCCACCGGTACGTGCTGCTCGACGCCGTCACGACCGTCACCGAGGCCGACGCCCACGCCTACCGCACCCGGCTGCGGCTGCCCGGCGTACGGATCGACGCGGTGCCCGGCAGCGTGCCCGAGCCCGCCGTCGCCCCCGCCGACTCCACCGGGAAGTGGGTCGTGGCGGCGGGCAGACTGACCTCGGTCAAGCGGTACGACCTGCTGGTCACGGCCTTCGCCAAGGTGGTGGCGGCGCGGCCGGACTGGCGGCTGCGGATCTACGGCGCGGGCGACGCGACCGGCAACGAACGCGACGCGCTGCGTGCCCTGATCGACGAGCGCGGGCTCTACAACCACGTACAGCTGATGGGTACGGCGAACCCGCTGGAGCCCGAGTGGGTCAAGGGCTCGATCGCCGTCGTGACATCGAGCGTCGAATCCTTCGGCATGACCATCGTCGAGGCGATGCGCTGCGGCGTGCCCGTCGTCTCCACCGACTGCCCGCACGGGCCGGGCGAGATCATCGAGGACGGGGTCGACGGCCGGCTGGTGCCGGTCGGGGACGTGGACGCGATCGCCGGCGGACTCCTCACCCTGATCGAGGACGACGAACTGCGGCGGCGTACGGGCCTGGCGGCCCTGAAGTCGTCCGCCCGGTTCGATCCCGCGCGGATCGCCGAGCGCCACGAGGCGCTGTACGCCGAACTGGTCGCCCGGGGGAGGAACGGGGGACCGCGCGAGACGGTGCTCGGCACCGTACGGCGCGGCCGTGGCCTTCTCATGGGAGGCGCGCACTCCGTGCGCGAACTGGCGGCGGCCGCCGTCCGCAAGGGGAGGACCGCGTGAGCGCCCTCGTCGCACACTGCACGGCCGACGCGGCCGGCACCGTGACCTTCGAACTGGCAGGAGCGGCGGCGGCTTCCGGTGCGGAGCTGGTGCTGCGGCGGCGCGGCGGCGCCACGCCGGCCGACGAGGTCCGCCTTCCGCTGACCGGACCGCGCGCCGTACTCGACCGCGCCACCCCGCTCGCCGAGGGCCGCTGGGACATCGTCCTCGTCGCGGAGCGGGGCGACGGTGCCGGTGACGGCGCCGGTGACGCCGGCGGACAGCCCGTCCGGCCCGGCACCAGGGACGTACGCGCGCTCGTCGACCGGATCCCCGGCGCGGGCCCGGTCACCGTCCGCGTCCCCTACCCGACCGCCGACGGCCGCCTCGCGCTGCGCTGCTGGGTCCGCGCACCCCACGCGGAGGCCGGGGCGATCCAGCTCGCGGACGGTGCCATGACCGTACGGGGCGTGCTGTACGGCGCCGATGCGGGCGACGGCGCGAGTGTCGAGGCGCGGCGGAACCCGAGCGAGGGCGCCGCGGCACCCCGTACGCACCGGGTCCCGCTGACCGGCGGCGCGGACGGCGCCTTCAGCTTCACGCTGCCGTACGCGGAACTGGCCGAACCGGCGATGACCGCACGGCGGTTGTGGGACCTGTGGCTGCTGCCCGCACCCGGCGCGGACCCCGTGAGGCTCTCCCGGATCCTCGATGACGTATGGGACCGCCGGAGCATCCATGTCTACCCGGCGTACCGGGCGGACGGCTGGCTGGCCGCCCCCTGCTACTCGGGCGACAACAACCTCCTCGTACGGCTCGACCCGCGGACCTGAGCGTCTCGGCCCCTGAGCGTCTCGGCCGACCGTCCATGCGGACGGAAGCTGTCCTCGACGGCTGACAGAATCTCCGCATGCTGGACACCTCGGCCCGACTCCTGCGTCTGCTCTCCCTGCTCCAGGCCCACCGCGAATGGTCCGGCCCCGATCTGGCCGAACGCCTCGGGGTGACACCGCGCACCGTACGGCGCGATGTCGGCCGGCTCCGTGAGCTGGGCTACCCGGTGAACGCCCGCCCCGGCACCGGCGGCGGATACCAGCTCGGTGCCGGGGCCGAACTGCCACCGCTCCTGCTGGACGACGAGGAGGCCGTCGCCGTCGCCGTCGGACTGCGTACGGCGGCGGGCAACGGCATCGACGGCATCGGCGAGACGTCCGTCCGCGCCCTGGCCAAGCTGGAACAGGTCCTGCCCGGCCGGCTGCGCCGCCGGGTCGGCGCGCTCAACGCGTTCACCGTCCCGATGCTCCGGGGCCCCGGCCCGACCGTCGACGCGAGCGTGCTCACCGAACTGGCGAATCTCTGCCGGGACGGCGAGCGGCTGCGCTTCGACTACCTCGACCACGGCGGCGCCGCCAGCCGCCGCACCGTGGAGCCGCACCGGCTGGTGTGCACCGAGCGCCGCTGGTACCTGGTCGCCTGGGACCTGGACCGCGCCGACTGGCGTACGTTCCGGGCCGACCGTGTCACCCCGAGACCCCCGCACGGCCCCCGCTTCCCGCCCCGCGAACCGCCCGCCGATGATCTGGCCGCCTATGTCTCCGAGGGCGTCTCCACGCGGGCGTACGCCAACGCCGCGGTGTTCAGGCTCCATGTCTCCGCGGCCGAGGCGGCGCAGCTCGTGTCACCGTCCGCCGGTGTGCTGGAGCCGGTCGACGCGCACAGCTGTCTGCTGCGCACCGGGGCGGGCGGGCTCGACGTGATGGTGGTCCACGTGATGCTCCTCGGCGTCGACTTCGAGGTGGTCGAGCCGCAAGAGCTGACCGCACACATGCGGACGGCACGGGACCGCCTTTCCAGGGCGCTGGGGGACGCTCCGTAACAAGAGAGGGACGGGAGCCGCCGCGTTCGCCCCTCATCCGGAAGGTGTCGTACCGCCCGTGATTGTGCGAGGGGGAGGTTAATTCCAAGCCGCGTGTCAATTACCGGAGGTCCGTCGAACGGGGGAATTCGGGGCATAAAAAATACGGTGATCTTCGAACCTGCCTAATTGCTTATCGCTTACTTACGGCAGATGTGTGAAGGCCCCCGAGAAGGCGCCGGGGAGTCGCCGAACACATGTCGTGATCCTGTGACACAAGTGTGACGCTGTCGTATGTAAGTGAGTGGGGACAGTGACCGCGGAGCCCGCCCGGCACCCGCTTCCGTCACCGTCCGGCGTCACCCGCCGGCCGGGCCGGAAGCGCCGACAAGCCTTACGCTGAGCCGTATGGCATCGATACCGACACCTCCGGCGCAGCCCGACGACGCGCCCGACTCCTATGTGGGCCTCGGCGCGGTCGAGGCCGAGCGCATCGCGCGCGAGCGCGGCTGGACCACCGTCAGAGCGCTGCCGCCGGGCGCCATCATCACCCTGGAGTACCTCCAGGGGCGGTTGAACTTCGAGGTCGAGAACGACACCGTCATCCGCTGCTGGCTCGGCTGAACCCGCGCGTACGAGGGCTCACGAACGGGAAGACCCCGGCGCGCGCGCCGGGGTCTTCCGCTGTCAGGACCGGAGTTCAGCCGCCCGTAAGCGGCCGTGAGCGCGGCGGGCGGCGGCTGCCCGCCGGGGTGATCGGCGTCCGCTCCGAGCGCGCCGTGGCGTGCGGCCGGGGCTGGGTGAGCTGCGTGGAGGTGTTCCTGCCGGTCGCGTTGCGTCCCGAGTGCGCCGTGCCGACCGTCGAACGGCCGGCGTCCTCGTCCTCCTGCGCCGGGAGTTGAGGGACTATCACGGGCCAGGGCCCGCCGGCGGGCGCCGGCTCGGACACCGTCCTGCGCCGCTCGCGCCACCGCTCACGCACGGTGAAGACAGCGGCCTCCGTACGGGCGATCGTCGGCTCGAACCACGGCAGGGCGAGCAGGATCAGCAGACCGGCGACCCAGCCGAGCAGCACGTCGCTCAGCCAGTGCGTACCCAGATAGACGGTCGTCGCGCCGACCCCGAGCGCGACCACGGACGACCCGATCGACAGATAGCGCCTGGCCCGAGGCGTGGTGGCCAGATAAGCCAGGATGCCCCAGGTCACCACCGCGTTCGCGGTGTGTCCTGAGGGGAATATGTCGCCGCCCGCGAAGAGTTCGGCCGATCCGATCTGCGTCGCGTAATGAGGGCCGAGCCGGCCGAGGCCGAGCTTCACCGCGCCCACGGTCACGTTGAGCAGCAGCAACGACGCGCCGAGGACGAGCAGCGGTCGCAGCGTGTGCTGGCGCCAGGACCGCCACCCGAGCCAGGCCGCGATCATCACGGCGGTGGGGCCGCGCTGGCCGAGCACCACGAAGTAGTCGAGGAAGGCGTGCAGTTGCTGCCACTGCTGGTACGGCCGGAACAGCATGATCTTCCAGTCGAGGACCACCAGCCAGGACGAGGCGAGGACGGCGACGACGATGGCGAGATAGATCGCCAAAGTCCCGCCGAAGAGGGTCGCGCGGGTACGGCTCATCCGCGGGATCTCTATCTTCGGCGGCTCCGGCTCCCGGTCCAGTCGGGCGAAGATGTCGGTACGCACCCAATCGACGTTACAGCGAGTGAACGGCCGACTCGGTCGTTCCAGTCTCTTTGTGATGACGATGTGATGTGGAGTGTGTCTCGGATCGCTGTTTATCCGAGGCGGTTCCGCAATTTCATGTGACCTTCCGCCCTATTGCCCGTGGCGGGGCCCCGGTAACTGTCTATCTGCAAAACAGAATTAGTTCACCGTGGCGTCGCACGGAATTTTCCGGCCGCTTGACCGAAGCTTGACCGCGCCGAGGTGACCCCCCGGCCGTCCGCGGCCCGTCCCCGTACGCCACACTTCGACGTCCGGCGGGTGAGATGAGCCACGTTCGAAGCAGGGGAACTCGCGTACTGTGTCCGGCACTCGCCCGTCGATGCCGGGCCGCCCCGGGGGACCGCCACCGCCCCGGCCGGTCCGCCGAGCGCGAGAATCATTGGGAGGTAGGGAGATGTCCGGGACCACCACGGCCGGAGCGCGCCTGCGTGCCGCCGTCGGCGGCGGTGCCCACGGCGCCGGCGTCAACCGGTGGGCCGTCCTGGTCGTCCTCTGCGTCAGTCTGCTGCTCGTCGCGCTCGACGCGACCGTGCTGCACGTCGCCATCCCCGCCGTCACCGAGGACCTGCGCCCGAGCGGTGTCGAGCTGCTGTGGATCGTGGACGCCTACCCGCTGGTCTGCGCCGCGCTGCTGATCCTCTTCGGCACCCTCGGCGACCGGATCGGCCGCCGCCGGGTCCTGCTCATGGGCTTCGGCATCTTCGGCCTGGCATCGGTGGCCGCCGTACTCGCCTCTTCGCCCGGCATGCTGATCGCCTCCCGCGCCCTGCTGGGCGTCGGCGGCGCGATGATCATGCCCGCCACGCTCTCCATCCTCCGTGCCGTCTTCCCCGACCGGCGCGAGCGCGCCATGGCGATCGGCATCTGGACGGCGGTGGCCGCGGTCGGCGCCGCGACCGGACCGGTGCTCGGCGGGTTCCTGGTCGAACACTTCTGGTGGGGCTCGGTCTTTCTGATCAATGTGCCGCTGATGGTGCTGATCCTCCCCGTCGCCCGCTTCCTGCTGCCCGAGTCGAAGGGCGGCTGCGACGGTCCCTGGGACGTGGCCGGCGCGCTGATGGCGGCGGCCGGGGTGCTCGGCGCGGTCCTCGGGGTCAAGCGCCTCGGCGCCGGCGCCTCGATGCTCGACGTCAAGACATTCGGCCCGCTGCTGCTCGGCGCGGTCCTGCTCTTCCTCTTCGTACGGCGGCAGAAACGCCGGAAGCATCCGCTCATAGATGTACGGATGTTCGCCCGGCCTGCCTTCTCGACCTCCGTCGGCTGCATCGTCCTCGCCATGCTCGCGCTGGTCGGCCTGGAGCTGATCGCCGTCCAGTACCTCCAACTGGTGCTCGGGCTCAGCCCGCTGGAGACCGGACTGCGGCTGCTGCCGCTCACCTTCGCCGCCATGGCGGCGGGCGCCACCGGGTCGTACACCCTGCGCGGAGTCGGTCCGCGCCGGATGGTGGCCTGCGGGTTCGTCCTCACGGCGGGCGCCGTGCTGCTGCTGGTGATGATGGGCGACCACGACCGGCCCGCGCTGCTGACGACGGCCTTCGTGCTGCTCGGTTTCGGTCTCCAGTCCACGCTCTTCGGCGCGTACGAGTCGATGCTCAGCGAGGCGCCGCCCGAGCAGGCGGGCGGGGCCGCCGCCATCGGCGAGACGTCGTACCAGCTCGGCGCGGGCATGGGCATCGCGCTGCTCGGCAGCGTCATGAACGCGGCGTACGCGCCCGGCCTGGCGTCGGGCGCGGTCGACGGGGTGCCGGCGGCGGCGGGGTCGGCCGCCTCCCACTCGCTGGGGGAGGCGTACCAGGTGGCCGCCCAGCTGGGTGGTCCGACGGGCGAGGCCCTGCGCAGCGCGGCGCGTCAGTCCTTCGTGCACGGTCTGCATGTCACGCTCCTGGTCAGCGCGGCCCTGCTGCTGCTCGGCGCGGTGGCCGCGCTGCGGCTGCCCCGGCTGATGGACTGCGGCGCACCGCCCTGCGGGGAGGCCGCGGAGACGGCGGAACGGGTGGGAACGGGGATACCGGGGCCACGCGACGGCGCCGGAAGGGACGGCAGGGCGGTCGGGGCCGCCGTCCCCGCGGGCCGGGGTCCGGCGCGCGGCGGTGACTCTGGACGGGCCCCGGCCCTGCGCCGTAATGTCGGCGCCGAGCGTAACTAGCGCTGCTAGTTTTACTGATCCGCGAGCCGCCGGAGGCAGCCCTCATGTCCGCACCCTCAGCCTCGAAGCCGTCCTCCTCGAAGCCCTCGTCGTCGAAACGTCCGCCCTTCGACCCCCGCGACCCCCTCGGTCTCGACGATCTGCTGGAGCCCGAGGAGCTGGCCGTCCGCGACACGATGCGCTCCTGGGCCACCGACCGGGTCATGCCGCACATCGCCGACTGGTACGAGCGAGGCGAGCTGCCCGGCATCCGTGAACTCACCCGTGAACTCGGTTCCCTCGGCGCGCTCGGCATGTCGCTCCAGGGGTACGGGTGCGCGGGCGCCGGCGCCGTGCAGTACGGCCTCGCCTGTCTGGAGCTGGAGGCCGCCGACTCCGGCATCCGCTCGCTCGTCTCCGTACAGGGCTCCCTCGCGATGTACGCGATCCACCGGTTCGGCTCCGAGGAGCAGAAGCAGCGGTGGCTGCCCGGCATGGCGGCCGGCGAGACCATCGGCTGCTTCGGTCTCACCGAACCCGACCACGGCTCAGACCCGGCCGGGATGCGCACGTACGCCAGGCGCGACGGCACCGACTGGGTGCTCACCGGCCGCAAGATGTGGATCACGAACGGGTCGGTCGCTGGTGTCGCCGTCGTCTGGGCCCAGACGGACGACGGCATCCGCGGCTTTCTCGTACCGGCCGGCAGCCCCGGCTTCTCGGCGCCCGAGATCAAGCACAAGTGGTCGCTGCGCGCGTCGGTCACCAGCGAACTGGTCATGGACGAGGTACGGCTCCCGGCCGACGCCGTACTCCCGGGGGTGACCGGTCTGCGGGGTCCCCTCAGCTGCTTGAGCCATGCCCGCTACGGGATCGTCTGGGGCTCGATGGGGGCGGCGCGCGCCAGTTTCGAGTCGGCGGTGGACTACGCGAAGACCCGCGAACAGTTCGGCAGGCCGATCGGCGGCTTCCAGCTCACCCAGGCCAAACTCGCCGACATGGCGCTCGAACTGCACAAGGGGATCCTGCTCGCGCACCATCTCGGCCGCCGGCTGGACGCGGGGAGACTCCTCCCCGAGCAGGTCAGCTTCGGCAAGCTCAACAATGTGCGGGAGGCGATCGAGATCTGCCGTACCTCGCGCACGATCCTCGGCGCCAACGGGATCTCGCTCGAATATCCCGTGATGCGCCACGCGACGAATCTGGAGTCGGTGCTCACCTACGAGGGCACCGTCGAGATGCACCAGCTCGTGCTGGGCAAGGCACTCACCGGTCTCGATGCCTTCCGGTGACCGGGGGACGACCCGGTGAGTGCCTCGCTCAGCTCTGGTTGAAGAAGCCGTCCCGGCCGTGTGTCTTCGACTCCCCGCTGACGATCTCGGTGTCGGCGGGGGTCAGCAGGAACACCCGGGTGGCGACACGGTCGATCGAGCCCCGGAGGCCGAAGATCAGACCGGCGGCGAAGTCGACGACACGCTTGGCGTCGGCGGGCTCCATCGCGGTGAGGTTGAGGATGACCGGGACGCCCTCCCGGAAGAGCTCGCCGATGCCACGCGCGTCCCGGAAGCTCTCCGGCGTGACGGTGGCGATCCTGCGGTCCTGTTCGGGAGCCGACTCGGCGGCGATCCGCACCCGCGGATCGGTCTTCCAAGCCTCGTTGCTCTCGGCACCCTCGGAGTACTCGTCGTCGTAGTAACGCTCGTCGTTGTCCTCAACGAGGCCCAGCCAGGCACTCGCCTTGCGCACCGATCCCATGGACGCCTCCTTTCACCGCGGTCGCTTGTGGTTCCGCGTCCCTATGGTTGTCCATGATGCGGATTGCGCGCCAAGTGGATTGTCGGCGCGCAGGGGATTCGTGACGGTACTGGTGCAGAAGATATGGCGATTCGTCAGGGTTCTTCCTGTGTACGGGCCCTGACGCACTGAAAATATGAAAGTCCGGCCAGACGGGTGACGGTGGGGACGTACGAGTGAATCGTCCGCTCGATACGATGCCAGGCGCACCGTCGAACCACACCCGGGGGGAAGCATTGTGTTCGGAATTGTGAGGCCCTGCGGCCATCGGCTCTCGGAAGGGCTCAAGACCGAGTGGATGGCTCATCTGTGCGGGCTCTGCCTGGCACTTCGCTCGGACCACGGACAGTTCTCCCGCATCGTCACCAACTATGACGGCCTGATCGTCTCCGTCCTGACGGAGGCTCAGGCCGAGCGCAGCACCGGATGGCGCCGTACAGCTGGCCCCTGCCCACTTCGCGGCATGCGAACCGCTCCGGTCGCGAAAGGCGAGGGAGCACGTCTCGCGGCGGCCGTCTCGCTGGTGCTCGCTTCTGCGAAGGTACGGGACCACGTCGCCGACGGGGACGGGGTGTTGAAGCGCCGGCCGGTGGCGCTCGCCGCGCGCCGGATAGCCGGCGGCTGGGACCGCGCGGGCGCGCGCACCGGCGCGGAGCTGGGCTTCGACACGGCGGTGCTCGTCGACGCGGTCGACCGGCAGACCGGCATCGAGGCGCTCGCCGGCCCCGGCACCCCGCTGCTCACCGTCACCGAGCCGACCGAGACGGCGACGGCCGCCGCGTTCGCCCACACCGCCGTACTCGCGGGCCGGCCGGGCAACATGGCGCCGCTCGCCGAGGCGGGCCGGCTCTTCGGACGGCTCGCGCATCTGCTGGACGCCGTGGAGGACCAGGCCGCTGACGCCGCGTCGGGTGCCTGGAACCCGCTCACGGCGACGGGGACCTCACTCGCCGAGGCGCGCCGGCTCGCGGACGACGCGCTGCACGGCATCCGGCTGGCGCTGCGCGACGCGGAGTTCGTGGACGACAAGCTGGCGCATGTGCTGCTCGCCCACGAACTGGGAACATCCGTCGACCGTGCCTTCGGGACGTCGTCCTGTTCGCACGAGGGGCAGGCGTCCGTCCAGGGCGGCGGGAATCCCTACGACGGGCAGGGCGGGAATCCGTACGGGGGCGGGAGCGGGAATCCGTACGGCTCGAACAATCCGTACGGGGGCGGCAGTCAGGGCGACGGCAATCCGTACGGCGGCGGGAGCCCCGGCGGCCCCGGCGGCGGCGGGCCCGACCCCCTTCCGCAGCCGCCCCGGCCGGAGCGGCGTGGCTTCTGGGCCGGCTGCGCGGTGGCGATCGGTCTCTGCTGCACCTGCAAGCTCTGCTGTGCCAAGGAGTACGAGGGCCCGTGGTCGCGCAAGAAGCGCGAGGGGTGCTGCCGGGACTGTGACTGCGACTGCTGCGACTGCGGTTGCGACTGCTGATTTCGGCCCCGGGACGGCCTCATTCTGTTTTGTGCGGACCGGGGCCGTCCCGGCATGTGGGCAGTGCGTGGATCACGTGCCGACAGCGATTTCAGGCCGCTCCAACGGCATTTTGCCCGATGGGGTGGCCGGAAGGCGCCCTTGTGCGGGCAGTTGGCCCACCCAATACTCCCTCACAGCGCTTGTCAGGGGCACGGCATATCCGGAATTCGGACGTGTCTCTGACTGCGCCTCACGGGCCAGACCACCCCAATCAGGCCCCAGATTCCTTCGGAGGAACGACACGTGAGGATCAAGCGCACCACCCCCCGCAGTGGTATTGCGAGACGTACGCGGCTGTTCGCCATCACCACCGGTCTCGTCGCCGCCGCTGCACTCGCCGTTCCCACAGCGAGCGCCGACACGGCCGGGACCTTCAGCGCGAACCAGCTGACGGCGGCGAGCGACGCCGTCCTGGGCGCCGACGTGGCCGGCACCGCCTGGTACGTCGACAAAGCGACCAACGCCCTCGTCGTCGAGGCCGACACCACCGTCAGCGCGGCCGAGATCGCCGAGATCAAGCGCGAAGCCGGCGCCAACGCCGGTGCCCTGGAGATCAAGCGGACCCCCGGCAAGCTCTCCAAGCTCCTCTCCGGCGGCGACGCGATCTACTCGTCCGTCGGCCGTTGCTCCGCCGGGTTCAACGTACGCAGCGGCACCACCGACTACTTCCTGACCGCCGGTCACTGCACCGAGGGCAACCCGAGCTGGTACACCAACTCGGCGCGCACCACCCTCATCGGCCCGACGGCGGGCTCCAGCTTCCCGGGCAACGACTACGGCATCGTGCGTTACTCCAACGCCTCGGTCCCGCGTCCCGGCACCGTCGGCAGCGTCGACATCACCAGCGCGGCCAACGCCACGGTCGGCATGTCCGTGACCCGTCGCGGCTCCACGACGGGCACCCACAGCGGCTCCGTCCAGGGCCTCAACTCCACGGTCAACTACGGCGGCGGCGACATCGTCTCGGGCCTGATCCGCACCAACGTCTGCGCCGAGCCCGGCGACAGCGGCGGCCCGCTCTACTCCGGCAGCCGCGCCATCGGCCTCACCTCGGGCGGCAGCGGCAACTGCTCCTCCGGCGGTACGACGTACTTCCAGCCGGTGGTCGAGGCGCTGAACGCGTACGGCGTCAGCATCACCTGAGCACCGCCCGCCCGCCCGCCGGCCGGTCCGACCGGCTGAGCCGGACTGAACTGAGCTGAACCGAGTCCCCGCCCGTGAGCTCCGGGCGGGGACTCGGCGTGTTTCCGGTGCGCACCCGCGCACGGTGAACTCCCGTGTCGAGGGGGCGATTTCAAGACAGGACTAGTCCTCACCCATCGCCGAGCACCTGGTTGCACCGAGTGTTTACGAATGGAACCGCGACGTTCTGACCTCCCCACGTGAACGGGGCGGGAGGGAAATGAACCCGTCGTGTGCACGTCCGGAAGCCGACCTTGTGTGCTACTGGCGAGTTTAGGAATAGTGGGCGCCTCATCCTCCGTATCACCGCACCCCACATGCGATGACACGGCCCCCACAGGAGGTATCAGTTGAAGCACCGACGCATTTCCAGGAAGCGCGTGGCGATAGCTGGCAGCGCCGTCACCGCCATGGTCGTGGCCGGGATTTCCTTCCAGACTGCGAACGCCAGTGAGGACGCTCCCACGGTGACGGCGAAGACGCTGTCGGCACCCGCGGCCGGAAAGCTCGCATCCACCCTTGTCGGCGACCTCGGCGCCGACGCGGCCGGCTCGTACTACGACAGCAAGACCAAGGCCCTGGTCGTCAACGTCATCGACACGGCGGCGGCCGAGACCGTCCGCGAGGCCGGCGCCAAGGCGAAGGTCGTGACGCACTCCCTCGCCGAGCTGAAGGACGCCCGCGGCTCCCTCACGGGTGAGGCGAGCACCCCCGGTACGGCCGTGGCCGTCGACCCCGTGTCGAACAAGGTCGTCGTCACCGCGGACCGTACGGTCAAGGGCGCCGCGCTGAACAAGCTCACCGAGACCGTGGAGAAGCTCGGCGCCAAGGCCGAACTGAAGCAGACGGCGGGCGAGTTCAAGAAGTTCATCGCCGGCGGCGAGGCCATTCACTCCGGCGGTGGCCGCTGCTCCCTCGGCTTCAACGTGGTCGTCGGCGGCGAGCCGCACTTCATCACCGCGGGCCACTGCGGCACGGCGGGCAGTTCCTGGTCCGACTCCGCCGGCGGCGCCGAGATCGGCTCCATGGTGGACTCGCAGTTCCCGGGCAACGACTTCGCGCTCGTCAAGTACACCGGCTCCGCCGAGCACCCGAGCGAGGTCGACCTGTACGACGGCAGCACGCAGGCCATCGCGCAGGCGGGCGACGCGACCGTCGGCCAGGCGGTCTCGCGCAGCGGCTCCACCACCCAGGTGCACGACGGTGAGGTCACCGCGCTCGACGCCACCGTGGACTACGGAGGCGGCGACGTCGTCGAGGGTCTCATCCAGACCACGGTCTGCGCCGAGCCCGGCGACAGCGGCGGCTCGCTCTTCGCCGGTGACACCGCGCTGGGGCTGACCTCGGGCGGCAGCGGCGACTGCTCCTCGGGCGGCGAGACGTTCTTCCAGCCCGTCCCGGAGGCGCTCTCGGCGTTCGGCGCCGAGATCGGCTGATACCCCGGCCGACCGGCCGACAGATCGACCGTACGGAAACAAGAAGCCCGGCCCGCCGTCATCGGCGGGCCGGGTTTTTCGGTGTGCGCGTACCCGCTGGGCAGGCCCCGGGAAGCCGCCGTCACCAACTTCGCCCCATGTCCGTGGAAGTGACGGGGTGATAGTGATTCAGCCGCTCGCCCCGGGGTCTCCGGAGTCGCTCTTTTGTTCGAGTCAGGTCGCTGACTAGGGACGATGGGGTTAGAGTATTCGAACGGGCGTGCGATGGATGTATCGGGCGTATGGCTGAAATGGGGTGGAGACGGAGGTGTGTCATGGGGCATTTCTCCCATCTGCACACCGCGTCCGGCTACTCCGCCCGGTACGGCGCCGCCCACCCCGAACACCTCGTCCGGCGGGCGGCCGAGCGCGGCCAGCCGTCGCTCGCGCTCACCGACCGGGACACGGTCACCGGCGCGGTGCGGTTCGCGCTGGCCGCCGCCGAAGCCGGTGTCCGGCCGATCTTCGGTATCGACCTGGCGGTGGAGGCCCTCGCCCCGCCGCCTCCGGCGCGCCGCCGCCGTACCCCGACCCGCGGTGGCGCCCATGTGATCGAGCCGCCCCTGCGATTCGTCCTGCTCGCGCGGGACCGCGCCGGCTGGGCCCGGCTGTGCCGTATCACCTCGGCCGCCCATGTCGGCGCGCTCGCCGGCACACCGCCGGTGGTGCCGTGGGAAGCGCTGCGGGAGCACGGCGGGCCCGGTCTGATCGTGCTGCTCGGACCGCTCTCGGAGCCGGTACGGGCACTGTCGGCGGGCCGGGAGGACATCGCGATGAAGCTGCTGGCGCCGTGGCGGGAGATCTTCGGATCCGGGATCCGGCTGGAGACCGTCCTGCACGAGCGGTCCGGCACCGGGCCGGGCTCACTGCGGCTGGCCGCCCGCACCCTGGCCCTGGCCGACCGCACCGGCACCACCGCCGTCCTCTCCAACGCGGTCCGCTACGCCGACCCGGACCAGCACCGGCTCGCCGATGTCCTGGACGCCGCACGGCTGCTGAGGCCGGTCGACCGGCGCCATCTGGACGGCGGGCACCGCTGGCTCAAGGACGAGGGAGCGATGGCGGAGAACGCACGACGGATCGCCGAATGCGCCGGAGCGGACGACCGGCGGGCACACCGCCTGCTGGCGGACACCGCGGCCACGGCGGCCCTGTGCGCCGTCGACCCCGCGGCGGACCTGAGCCTGGGCACGCCGCGCTTCCCGGAACCGGCGGTGTTCGGCGCGGAGCCCGGCGGCGCGGCGCGGGTGCTGCGCGGGCGGTGCGAGGACGGGCTCGTCCGGCGCGGTCTGGACCGCGACCGCGCCGCGCTCGACCGGCTGGACGAAGAACTCCGCGTGATCTCCACGCTGAACTACGACTCGTACTTCCTCGCGGTCGGCCAGGTCGTGGCCGACATCCGGGAACTGGGCATCCGGGTCGCGGCCCGCGGCTCGGGCGCGGGATCGATGGTCTGCCACGCGCTGGGCATCGCCACGGCCAACCCGCTCGACCACCGGCTGCTGTTCGAACGCTTCCTGAGCGCGCGCAGGGCATCGCTTCCCGACATCGACATCGATGTGGAGTCCGCCAGAAGACTGGAGTGCTACGACGCGATCTTCGACCGGTTCGGCAGCGAACGGGTCGCGGTCACCGCGATGCCCGAGACCTACCGGGCCCGCCGGGCGCTGCGGGACACCGGCCTGGCGCTGGGGATCGCACCGGCGGACGTCGACCGGATCGCCAAGAGCTTCCCGCACCTGCGGGCCTCGGACATCACCGGCGCACTCGCCGAACTGCCCGAACTGCGCGGGCTGGCGGCGGAGGCGGAGCGGTACGGCCCCCTGTGGGAACTCGCCGAGGGCCTCGACTCCCTGGTCCACGGCATGGCCATGCACCCCTGCGGAGTGGTCATCAGCGACGCGACGCTCCTGGACCGGCTGCCGGTGCAGCCCACCCCGCAGGGCAACTACCCGATGGCGATGGCGGCCAAGGAGGAGATCGAGGCGCTGGGCAACATCAAACTGGACGTCCTGGGCGTGCGGATGCAGTCAGCGATGGCCCACGCCGTCGTCGAGATCGAACGGGCGACCGGCGACCGCATCGACCTGGACGACCAGAGCCAGGTGCCGCTCGACGACCCGTTCGCGTTCAAGCTCATCCAGGAGAGCCAGACCCTGGGGCTGTTCCAGCTCGAATCGCCCGGCCAGCAGGATCTGCTGTCCCGACTGCAGCCCCGCGACCCGCAGGACGTCATCGCCGACATCAGTCTCTTCCGCCCGGGGCCGGTCGCCGGGGGGATGCCGGAGCGCTACATCGCCGCCCGGCACGGCGGCGACCCCGGTTACGCCCATCCGGACCTCGAACCGGTGCTCGCCGACACCTACGGCGTGACCATCTGGCACGAACAGATCATCCAGACGCTGTCGGTGCTGACCGGCTGCGACTACGCGATGGCCGAGATCGCCCGGCGCGCGCTCGGTGACAAGGAGCGGCTGCCCAGGATCAAGGACTGGTTCCACAGCCAGGCCGCCGCCCGGGGTTACGACTCCGGGGTCCGCGACGCGGTGTGGAAGACCGTCGAGGCCTTCGGCGCCTACGGCTTCTGCCGCGCGCACGCGGTGGCCTTCGCCGTACCGGCCCTGCAGAGCGCCTGGCTGAAGGCGCACTTCCCGGCGTTCCTGCTGGCCGGGCTGCTCGAACACGACCCCGGTATGTGGCCCAAGCGCGTCCTCGTCGCGGACGCCCGCCGGCGCGGCGTCCCGCTTCTGCCCGTCGACGTCAACCACTCCAGGACGGAGCACACTGTCGAGCGGACCGAGGGAGAGCGGTGGGGCGTACGGCTCGCGCTGTCCGCCGTGCGCGGGATCAGCGAAGAGGAGTACGCCCGGATCGAGGAGGGGCAGCCGTACCACTCGCTGTCGGACTTCTGGCAGCGGGCCCGTCCCAGCAGACCGGTCGCCGAACGCTTCGCGGAGATCGGCGCCCTGAACTCCCTCCACGACGGCAGTCCCACCCGCCGCGATCTGCTGCTCCAGATCGCCGAACTCCACCGGCAGTCCCGCGTCCGGTCCGCCGGCGAGGGACAACTGCCCATCCACGCGGACGCGGTCGGCGGAGCCGGGCCGAGCGGACTGCCGGAGATGACAGGACGCGAAGCCCTGAGCGCGGAGCTGAACACGCTCGGCATCGATGTCTCCAAGCATCTGATGGAGCACCACCACCGGCTGCTGCGGGAGATCGGCGCGATCGACGCGGCACATCTGGCGGAGGCTCCCCAGGGCCGGCAGGTCCTGGTCGCCGGAGTACGGGCCTCCACCCAGACCCCGCCGATCGCCAGCGGCAAGCGCGTCATCTTCGTCACCCTGGAGGACGGCTCAGGCCTGGTCGACCTGGCGTTCTTCGAGGACTCCCACCCCGCCTGCGCGCACACCGTCTTCCACAGCGGACTGCTGCTGGTCCGCGGCACCGTACAGGTGCGCGGTACCCGCCGCACCATCGTCGGCAGCATGGTCTGGGACCTGGACGAGATCGCCGCCGCGCGCCGCGACAACGGTCCCGAGGCCGCGCTCGCCCTGCTCGGCGCGAGCCACCCCCAGCCGACCCCCGCCCAGCCCCGGCGGACCCTCGCCAACGGCACCACCGGCGCCCGTCTGCACCCCTACGCCGATCTGCAACCGCCCGGCAGCCGCTCGGCCGACCTGAAGAAGTTCGGCCACACCAGCTCGGGGAGCGCGGGATGACCGCCCGCCCGCGGCACATCGCCCATCTGCATCTGCACTCGCACGCCGCACCGGACGAAGGACGGCACGCGGACGTGACCGACCTGCTGACCGGCATCACCCCTCATGTCCAGACGGTCTCGCCCGACGCCGTCCAGCTCGACCTGACCTCCGCGCTCAGATACTTCGACCGGTCCCCCTACGGCCTGGTCCAGCTGGCGCAGCTGCGGCTGATGGCCCTGTACGGCATCGAAAGCAGCGCCGGGCTCGCGGCCAACCGCATGCTGGCCACCATGGCGGCCGACGCGTCGGCGCCGGGCCGGGCCACCTGGGTACCCGAGGAGGAGGCCGCCGGCTGGCTGCGTTCCCGCCCGGTCACCGGGCTGCCCGGGATCGGCCGCGCCACGGCCACCACACTCGGTAGGTACGGTCTGCACTCGGTCGGCCAGGTCGCCGACACACCCGCGGCCACCCTGCAACGCCTACTCGGCGCCGGTCCGGCCCGTCTGCTGGCCGAGCGTGCCCGGGGCCACGACCCCCGCCCGGTCGTCCC
The DNA here is from genome assembly GCF_036248275.1 of Streptomyces sp. NBC_01716. Classification (NCBI taxonomy): domain Bacteria; kingdom Bacillati; phylum Actinomycetota; class Actinomycetes; order Kitasatosporales; family Streptomycetaceae; genus Streptomyces; species Streptomyces sp. NBC_01716. The sequence continues at coordinate 7,024,559 of NZ_CP109181.1, forward strand.
GCTGGAACCGGCGGCACATCTGGTGGCCGACCTCGTCCTCGACCGGGACTGCCTCGACCCGGAAGGGCACCACCGGGCCGTCCTCGGGCTCGCCGACCAGATCGGCCAACGCCTGCGCGGCGAGGGCCAGGTCGCCGGCCGGCTCAGTCTCACCGTGCGCTACGCCGACCGCAGCTCCACCACACGTACCCGTACGCTCCCGGAGCCGACCGGCCACTCACCCGCGCTCGCGGCGGCTCTTCTCGGTCTGCTGGCCGCGCTCGGGCTCCAGCGCGCGCGGGTCCGCGCCTTCGTGGTCCGCGCCGACGACCTGCTGCCGGCCGTCGGCGCTCCCCGCCAACTCTCCCTGGATCCACGCGACGCCCGCGCCCACACGGTGGAGAAGGCCGCGGACCGCGCCCGCCACCGCTTCGGTCCGAGGGCCCTGTACCCCGCTACCCTGGCCGACGACCACGCACCGCACCGGGAGCGGAAACGGTATCCCTGACGGATGGCAGTGGGACAGCACGCTGTTCCGGGGGAGCCGCCAGGTCGGCGGTGACCGCGACGCCGGGCCGGCGGCCGTTCAATATTTTTACTGACGCGTAACTTCCCTTCCGGTTACTACCCGTGCGTAACTTGGCATGAGCACAACCGGTGTGGTCCGGGCCACAGCACTGACAGCTGTCCCCCTCTTCCCTTGAGCCGCAAGGAGATCGCTCGATGCTGCCCTGGAAACGCGTGTTCGGACCACTGGCGGCGCTGCTGCTGGCGGTCTCGGCCGCCACCACCGCACCCGCCGTCGCGGCCACCCCCACCGCGAGCCCGACAGCCGTCACCGCCGCCACCGTGAGCAGCGGCTGGAACGACTTCTCCTGCAAGCCCTCCACCGCCCACCCCCGCCCCGTCGTCCTCGTCCACGGCACCCTCGCGAACTCCGTCGACAACTGGCTCGGTCTCGCCCCGTACTTGGTGAACCGCGGCTACTGCGTCTTCTCGCTCGACTACGGGCAGCTCCCCGGAGTGCCGTTCTTCAACGGCCTCGGCCCCATCGACAAGTCGGCCGGGCAACTGAGCGCGTACGTCGACCGGGTGCTCGCCGCCACGGGCGCGCCGAAGGCCGACATCGTCGGCCACTCGCAGGGCGGCATGATGCCCCGCTACTACCTCAAGTTCCTCGGCGGAGCGCCGAAGGTGAACGCCCTCGTCGGACTCGCGCCCGACAACCACGGCACGACCCTCCTCGGTCTGACGAAGCTCCTGCCGCACTTCCCGGGCGCCGAGGACCTGTTGAACGAGAAGACCCCCGGACTCGCCGACCAGATAGCCGGATCGCCCTTCCTCACCAAGCTCAACGCGGGCGGCGACACCGTGCCCGGGGTCAAGTACACCGTCATCGCCACCCGTTACGACCAGGTGGTCACCCCGTACCAAAGCCAGTTCCTGACCGGGCCCGACGTACGGAACGTCACCCTCCAGGACCTGTGCGCGGTCGACCTCTCCGAGCACCTGGCGATCGGGCTGTTCGACCGGATCGCGTTCCACGAGGTGGCCAACGCGCTCGATCCGGGCCGTGCCACGCCGACGACCTGCGCGTCGGTCATCGGCTGAATGTGAAACGACCGCGGGGCTCCGGACCGATCGGCCCGGAGCCCCGCGTACGCATGGTCAGCGGCCGTGCCGGCCGCCCGCGGGCTGCGCCTTGCGGCGGACCGTACCGAACATCACGGCCGCGCCGGCGGCGAGAATCGCCGCGCCACCCGCCGCGATGTACGGAGTGGTGCTGTCGCCACCGGTCTCGGCGAGGTTCTCCGAACCACCCGCAGGCTGCGGCGCCGCCGCGTCGGCGCCGTTCGCCTCGGGCGCGTTGGCCTTGGGCTCGGCGGCGGGCTCGGCCGCGTCCCCGTAGCCACCGGCGTCCTTCGCGGCGCCCTTCACCTCGGCACCGCCCCCGGCCTCCTCGGGGCTGTCACCGCCGTGCCCGTTGTGGTCGACGGTCGACTTGGACGCGCCCTCCTCGACGTCGGCCTCGGAGGGGGCGGACGCCTCGGGAGCGGCGGCCGAACCGCCGTTGTCGGCGCCGAAGACCACGTCGGAGCAGGTGTAGAACGCCTCGGGGCTGTCCGAGCGCTGCCAGATCGAGTAGATCAGGTGGCGGCCCGACTTGGCGGGGACGATGCCGTCGAAGACGTAGGCACCGTTCTCCAGCTTCGGGTCGGTGACCTTGGCGAACGGCTTGTCCTCCAGGTCGGACCACTTCAGCGGCTGGCCCGGGTCGTAACCGTCCTTGGTGATGTACAGCTCGAAGGAGCCCTTGTGCGGGGCGGTGGCCTTGTAGTTGAAGGTGCGGTTGCCCGCGGTGAAGGGTGACGACGGCCAGTCGCCGCGCGGCAGGTCGAGCCCCTTGTACTTGTCGCGGCCCGCGGAGCAGAGCTTGCCGTCCGGGATGATCGACTTGTGGTTGCCCGCGGCGTCGGCGATGTTGACCTCGTTCCAGTCGTAGAACGCCTGCGTCCCGCTGGACGCCACCGCCGCCTTGCACGCCGCCGACTGCGGATTCTCCGGCCCCTCGGCGAAACAGGCGGACACCCGGCTGACCGGGTCCGTCATCGACCCGTGGGCCCCGGCCGGCCCGGCGGCCAGCCCCACGAGCGCGAGCGGCGCGACGCCCAGCACAACGATCCCGGCGGTCCTACGACGAGCGGTCATGGATTCGTTCTCCTTCAGAGCGGCGCGAGCTGGGGGAGCGGAACGGGACGAACTCCCGGCGGCGTGACCTCCGTTGCACACGGCGCCACCGCTGGTCGTCCCGCTCCGGCCCTCAGCAAGCTAGCCCCTCGAAACCCCGGAACGGCCTGCTGGGACGGGGTGAAGGGGATCCTTATGGTCCGCTTAAGACACGGCTAAGAGACCGCTGAGATTGCCCCGGACCAGGACCGGCGCGGGACCTCGCACCGGTCCCGGTCCGGTCCGGTCAGGTGGCCGGCACCGTGTCCTCGAACGTCGTGCCCGCCGCGCGGTACCCGCTCACCAGCGCGCCCACCTGGGCCGGGCTGAGGACCTGGTCCTTCACATGCAGCACATAGTCCACCTGCTGGTCGTATGAGCGCGGTGTCGTGCTGCTCTGGCCCTCCAGGTCGATCAGCCACTGGTTGAAGTTGATCGACATCGGCCGCTCCGGCAGATAAGCGGCTCCGTGCGTGCCGAAGTGCTGTCCGTCGACGTAGTACGTGATGGCGTTGTTGTCGATGGTCACCACCAGGTCGTGCCATCCGGCGTAGCTCTGCCGGGCCTCGCTGTGCTGGTTGACGGCCTCCCACGGGTCGGGGCGGTAGGTCTCCCACGAGGTGGTGTAGAGGATGTTGGCCGGTTCGCCCCAGCCGCCGTTCGGCAGATACTCGAAGTCGTACTCCGCGTAGTCGTCCGCCATCGGTGCCTTGAGGTCGTTGATGGTGAAGAACGTCTGGACGAGGCGGTCGCCGTCCGGTCCCGACCTGGGCGCGTCGCTGAACTTCACGCGCGCCGCGTACGTCCCGTTGCGGAACTTCATGGAGCGGGTGAGGATCTCCGTCTGCTCCGTGGACGCGGCCGTCCCGGCGGTCGAAGTCTCCAGATTCATCACCGAGTTGCCGCTCTGACCGGCGAACGTGACGTTCTCCGGCACCCAGTTGGCGCCGGGCACCCCCGGACCGCCGGAGTTCGCGCGGACGTTCCAGCCGTTCGCGGCGATCTTCGGGTCGCTGTGGCCGCTGTAGTTGAAGTCGTCGAACAGGGTCGGGCCCTCGGCGGGGTCGGTCGGCGGATCGGTGGGATCGGTCGGATCCGTGGGGTCGTCCGGGTCGTTGCCGCCGGGCGCCTCGCCCCACGCCGTCGTACCGCCTACGTGCGCGGTGATCCGGGGCCAGTCGCCGTACGTGGCCCGGTCCCGGCCGAAGGAGTAGTCGTCGCTCTGGCCCAGCGGCTGCCAGTTCGACTGGTGGAAACGCAGTTGCATGTCCCCGGTGTCCGCGCCGGGGGCCAGGGTGCCCGCCCCCGGGGTGAAGGCGATCTCCAGATACCGGTCGGCCGCCGCGGTCGGGTTCGCGAGTGTTCCGAAGGTGCCGGTGATGTTGGCGCAGCCCTTCACCGCCCAGGAGCAGGCGAACCGGTAGGAGGCGGAGGCGGAATCGGCCTTGAAGTAGTACCGCACCTTGACGTCGCTCAGCTGTACGGCGGCGGTGCCGTTGTTGCGGACTTTCAGCCAGGGTTCGCTCTGGTCGGCCGTCGCCCCGGAAGCGCTCGTGCGGTACTGGACGACGAGCCCGTCGGCCGCCGCCGCGGCGCCGGCGGGCGCGGGCATCGCCGCCAGCGCCGTACAGCTCAGGGCCACGGTGACAGCGGTCGCGGCTGCCGCGCGCACGCGGCTCTTGGCGAGTTTCCTCATGGGGTGTTCCTCTCCGGAACGGTGGTGGGGGAGGGGGGTTACGGACGTGGTCGCGCCGTACCTGCGGGGGCGGCCGGGGGATGGTCAGGGGATGGTCATGAGGGAGCGGGGGGTGAGCCTCCGGTAGCGGACGCCGAGCGCGTCCAACCGTGCGGTGTGCCGACGCAGCCGCTCGATGAAACCGGTCCAGTCGCCGGCGCCGCCGGACCAGGCGCGGTCCGCCAGAGCGCACAGGCGGGGGTAGGTGAGGTACTCGATCCGGTCGGGGGTCTTCACGTACTCGGTCCACAACTGCGCCTGTGTGCCCAGGACTCGGGCGGTCTCTTCGGCGTCCCAGTCGCCCGGCACCGGCTCGTTGCCGTGCACCGCCCGCAGACCGACGGGGTCACCGGGCTGACCGGGTGGCTCGCACGGTGCGGTGGACTGGGCGTAGTCGAGGTAGGTGGCCCGGTGATGGGCGGTCACCACCTGGTGGCCGCGCCGGGCGGCGGCCAGCGCGTGCGCCGGATCGCGCCAGGTCATCACCGTGAATTCCAGGGGCAGTTCGGTCCCCGTCTCGGCCCAGCCGACGGGTCTGCGGCCCCGCTCCACCAGGAACGCGCCGATCCGGGCCATGAACCAGCCGTGCAGCGCCGCCGGTCCCGTGAGCCCTTCGGCCGCCGCGCGGGCACGCGCCGCCGGACTGGACTCCCACTCGGTGGTCGGGCACTCCTCGCCGCCGATGTGGATGTACGGGGACGGGAAGACGTCCATGACCTCGTCGAGCACCGCCCGGCAGAAGTCGATGGCCTGGTCGTGGACGCCGAGCACGGTGTCGCAGACACCCCAGCGGGTCCAGACGTCGAGGTTCCGCTCCGGGTGGTTGCCGAGTTCGGGGTAGGCGGCGAGGGCCGCGCGCACATGGCCGGGCATCTCGATCTCCGGCACGACGCTCACCCCGCGGTCGGCCGCGTAGCTCACCAGGGCCCGCAACTCCTCCTTGGTGTACGTCCCCGAGTGCGGGACGCCGTCGAAGCGGTCGCCGCCATGGCCCGGGGGCCAGGTCATCGACTCGCTCCGCCGGCCGCCCACCGAGGTCAGCCGGGGGTAGGCGTCGACCGGCATGCGCCAGCCCTGGTCGTCCGTGAGGTGGAGGTGGAGGGTGTTGAGCTTGTGGAACGCGAGCAGGTCCACGTATCTGCGCAGATAGGAGACGGGCTGGAAGTGCCGGGCGACATCGAGCATCGCCCCGCGCCAGGGGTGTCTGGGCACATCGGTGATCTCGACGCAGGGCAGCTCCCAGGAGCCGCCCCGTACCCGGCCCGACAGGGCCTCGGCGGGGAGCAGTTGACGGATCGTCTGGACTCCGCGCAGCAGGCCGGTGGGCTGTGCGGCGCGCAGCGTCAGCGCCTGCGGAGAGACGGTGATCCCGTACCCCTCCTCGCCGAGGCCGCTGAGGGCCGGGTCGAGCGCCAGCACGATCCGGCCGTCGGACGAGGGGGCGAGCGGCAGTCCGGTGGCCGGTGTGAGCAGGGTGCGCAGGAGATCCGACGCCGCGCGCGTGCCGGGCGGGGACTGGACGGAGGTGTCCTGGCCGAGGGTGAAACGGCCGGGGCGGGGTGCGACCTTGTGGGGCCGGGGGACGAGGGCGGGTTCGGGGTGTGACGCTGACACGGCGGTGGCCTCCGGGAGTTCGGATCTCGGACGGTTCGCGGGCCTTCTTCGCGGGCCTTTCTCGGGGTGCTTCGTCGCGCGCTTTCTCCGTGGGACTTCGGGGGCATTCGCCGGGTCAGCCCTTGACGGCGCCGGCCGCGAAGCCGGAGGTGACATGGCGCTGGAGCAGCAGGAAGATCACCAGCGCGGGCAGGGCGAAGAGTGTCGACGCGGCCATGGTGGCGCCCCAGTCGGTGCCGAACGTGTTCTGGAAGGACGACAGCCAGACCGGCAGGGTGCGGTTGTCCTGCTCCTTGATGATCAGGAAGTTCGCGTAGGCGAACTCGTTCCACGCGGTGATGAAGCCGAAGAGCGAGGTCGCCATCAGACCGGGCATGAGCAGGGGCAGGGCCACCCGCCGGAAGGCGCCGTTCCGGGTGCAGCCGTCGACCTGCGCCGCCTCCTCCAGTTCGGGCGGAATGGTCCCGATGAAGCCCCGGAGCACCACGATCGTGAACGGCAGCGTGATCATGAAGTAGACGAGAGTGAGGGTCGGCAGCCGGTCGAGCATGTTCGTGTCGCGGGAGATGATGTAGATGGGGATGATCAGCGATTCCCAGGGAGCCATCTGGGCGATGAAGACCATGAGCATGAACTGCCGCCGGCCCTTCCAGCGCATCCGGGCGACGGCGTACGCGGCCCCGAGCGCCACCAGCAGCGACAGCAGCACCGCCCCCACCGTGACCAGAACGCTGTTGCGCCAGAAGAGTTCGAAGCCGTCGGCCTGTACGGCCCGGCGGAAGTGGTCCAGCGTCCAGGTGCGCGGGACCAGCCGGGGCTCGGCGGACTGGATGTCGCGGGACGGTTTGAAGGCGGTCGAGATCATCCAGTACACGGGGAACAGAGAGATCACGACCGTCACCACGGCGGCGGCGTTCAGCGGTATCCGGCGGACTCGGGGGTGCCGCGACGGCGGTGTCATCGGAGTTCGTCCTCCTGACGGAGCATCTGACGGAAGTAGAGGACGAGTACGCCGGACATCAGGACCACGGTGAGCATCGACGCCGCGGAGCCCAGGTCGTAACGCTGGCTGGAGAGCGCGGTCTGGACCGCGTACACGGGCAGGATCGTCGTGGCGTCGCCCGGCCCGCCGCGGGTCATCACCCAGATCTGGACGAACGCCTTGAACGTCCAGATCACCTCCAGCGAGAACACCAGCATGAAGATCGGCCGGAGCATCGGGAACGTGACCGAGCGGAAGATCCGGGAGCCCGAAGCCCCGTCCAGCCGGGCCGACTCGTACAGCTCGGTGGGGACGGTGGTCAGCCCCGAGTAGAGAGTGATCGCGGCGAACGGCACGGACTGCCAGACGATCAGTACGACGAGGATCGCGAAGGCGGCGGTGCCGTCGGCGAACCACGGGTAGCGGTCGAACGATTCGAAGCCCAGCGCGACCAGGGACCGGTTGACGATGCCGAACTCGGAGTGGAACAGCCACTGGAACACGGTGGTGGCCGCCACCACCGGCATCGCCCAGGCGAGCACCAGCGCGCTGAGCACCACCGTGCGGCCCGCCTTCGCCAGCCGTTCGGTCATCAGCGCGACCAGGGTGGAGATCACCATGATCAGGACGACGCTGACGGCCATGAAGAGGAAGGTGCGGCCGGTCACCTCCCAGAACCGCGGGTCGGACAGCAGCGTGCGGTAGTTCCGCGCTCCCACGAACTCCGCGTCCCCGGCGATCAGTTGGCGGAGCCCGAAGTCCTGGAAGGAGATCAGCACGGCCCGCAGCAGCGGGTAGACGAGCAGATACAGCATGCCGCCGATCGCGGGTGCGATCAGGGCGTACGGCCAGAGGCTGTGCGCGGGGGCGCGTGGGGTGGTCCCTTCACGGATGACCGGCACGGCATGTCCCCTCTCGGTGGAACCCACGGGCGGCGAGGAGCCAGGAGCCGGGGAGTCAGGAGTTGGCGTTCATGGCCCTGGTGATGTCCCGCGACGCCTTCGCGGCCTCCTTCGCCGCGTCGCCGCCGACGAGGACCGCGGTCATGTAGTCCTTGATCGGGTTCTCGGCCTCCACGGCGGCCCAGCCGGGGGTGTTGGGCGTCGCGTGCCCGTTCACCGCCCCGACGGCCATCGCGGCGGCGCCCGGATCCGCCGCCACCGCCGGTGCCAGCGTGGTCCGGTTCGGCACATAGCTCATGGCCACCGCGAGCTTCTTCTGCCAGGCGTCTCCCGTCAGCTCCTTGACGAACGTCAGCGCCTCGTCGGGGTGGCCGGCCGCGGCGGGGACCACCAGATCGGAGCCGCCGGTGAAGACGGCGCCGGGGGTGGCGGCGGTCTTGCCCGGAATCGGGAAGAAGCCCAGCTTGCCCTTGAGCCCGGGGTTGTTCTCGATGACGGCGTTGGCCCCGCCCGGGGTGGAGATGAGCTGTGCCACCTGCCCCTTCGCCATCACCTCGGCCTGCGGCGGATCGTCCTCGTCGGCGTCCTTGGGACCCTTGCCCAGCGCCTGGAGCCTCTCGTAGAAGGCCATGCCGCGCAGCGCCTCCGGGGTGTCCAGCGCGCCCTTCCACCCGTCGCCGGATTCGGTGGCGAGGTCGCCGCCCTCGTCCCAGATGAAGCCGCCCAGGGCGTACCACAGCTGGCCGGGCAGATAAATGCCCTGCGTATCAGCCGTGTTGAGCTTCGTGGTCGCGTCGATCCACTGCTCGCGGGTCTTGATCGCGGCGGCGTCGACGCCCGCATTCTTGAACAGGTCGGTGCGGTAGATGACGACCCGGTTGGCCGCGTAGTACGGGATGCCGTACTGCTTCCCCTCGTACGAACCCGGCTCGGCGAGGCCCTTCAGCCAGTCCCCGCCCTTCAACTCCGCCTTGCTGTCGCTGAGGTCGAGCAGTCCGCCGCTCGCCGCGAACTGGGCGACCTGGGTGTTGCCCACCTCGATCACATCGGGCGCGTCGTTGCTGGCGAGGGCGGCGGTGATCTTCTGGCCGATGCCGTCCCACTCCTGGATCTGGACCTTGGCCCTGATCTTCGGGTGCTCGGACTCGAAGCCCTTGACGAACTCCTTCTGGAACGCGGCCGAGACGCTGTCACGCATCAGCCAGACGTCGACCGTCGTCCGTCCGTCGCCGCTCTCGTCGGCGGAGTCGGAGGACGTACTGCAGGCACTGAGTACGGCGGCCGTGACCAGCACGGAACCACCGGCGAGCAAGCGGTACTTCACGATTCACCTCGGAGAGAGCGGGACCTGACCACCTGACCAGTGGGGCTCACTGGTCAGCTCACCTCTTGATGCTGGATGAAGGTGGCATAGACCAATAAGGCCGTCAACCCCTCGCGATACAAGGGGAATTGATGATCTCCTCGGGGGTCGAGGCGCTTTCACTCTCCCGGAGGGCGGTTACACTTGACCTGACCAGTGGCGGAGTTGGGGCACTGGTATGCCGAACTGGTAAGTTCGGTAGGGCTGTTCGAGCAGGACGGGCGTCCGGAGGGGGACAACAACACCATGGATGCCGAGGTACCCGGGACGGTGCTCAAACGGGAGCGGGCCCGTGATGCCGTCCTGGAGCTGATCGAGTCGCGCAGCCCCGGGGACGCCATCCCGTCCGAACGCGCCCTGTGCGCGCTGCTCGAAGTGTCCAGGCCCACCGTGCGCTCGGCGATCGACGAGCTGGTGGCCGCCGGTCTGCTGGTCCGCGAGCACGGCCGCGGCATGTTCGTCGCTCCCGCGAAGATCACCCAGGAGCTGGTCTCCGCCGACCTCACCCTGACCGTGCCGCAGGCGGCCGGGACATGGTCGAGCCGGCTGCTGGAGTTCACCACGCACCAGGCAGGCGCCCGCGTCGGCCGCAAGCTCCGTATGTCACCCGCCGAGGACATCCTCTACGTCGCGCGGCTGCGGCTGGTCGACGGCGCCCCGATGGCGATCGAGCATCTGCACCTGCGGGCCGCGCTCGCCCCCGGCCTGTCGGCCCGGGAACTGGAGAGCGGCGATCTCTACGACCATCTGCGGGACACCCACGGGGTCCATGTCCACGAGGCCGTACAGGCCATCGAGCCGACCGTCGTCACCCGCGCGGAGGCGGAGTTCCTCGACGTACCCGAACTCTCCCCGGCGCTGCTCTTCGAGCGGCTGACCTCGGACACCACCGGCCGGCCCGTGGAGTACGTCCACTCGCTGTACCGGGGTGACCGCTACCGCATCGTCTCCCGGCTCACGCTGGGCCCGGCGGCGTCATCGGCGACGGCATCGTCGTTGGCGACGGCATCGTCGTTGGCGGCGGCCGACGGGGACGGGCACCATCCGGGCATCCCGCCGGGCGACTTCGGCCACGGCGACGCCGTCACGTCCTCGACCCGGGGGGACATCCAGTCCGGCGCGTGAACGGCTGGCCCCTCAGCCCACCCAGCGGTAGCGCCGCTCCGGGCGCCCCGTCCCGCCGTACCGGAGCGTCACCTCCGCGCGGCCCGTGTCGGCGAAGTACTCCAGATATCGCCGCGCGCTCACCCGCGACAGCGCTCCCTCGTCCGCGCACTGCGTCGCCGACAGCCCCTCCTCGTGCCGGCGCAGCGTCCGCTCGACCAGCTCCGCCGTGTGCGCGGCCAGCCCCTTCGGCAGCTCACGGGAGCCCGGCGGGCGCGTACCGAAGATCTGGTCCACGTCCTCCTGGCGCGCCTCGCCCAGCCGGTCGAGCCGGGTCCGCAGCGATGCCACGTGCCGCAGCTGCTCCTGGAGCGCCGACCGGCTGAACGGCTTGATCAGATAGTGCAGCGCCCCCGCCCGCAGCGCCGCGCGGATGACGCCCGCGTCCCGCGCCGCCGTGATGAACAGGGCGTCCACGCTCGTACGCGCCGCGTCCCGCTCCTCCGCCGCCCGCAGCTCACGCAGCACGGCGATCCCGTCCAGGTCGGGCAGATAGATGTCGAGAAGCACCAGGTCGGGCCGGTGGTGCTCGGCCGCGCGCAGCGCTTCGGCGCCGCTGTGCGCCACAGCGACGACCTCAAACCCGTCCATCGCGGCCACATAGCGGCCGTGCAGCTTCGCGACCATGAAGTCGTCGTCCACCACCAGCACCTTTGTCACGCCGTCACGCTAGGCCGCGACCGCAACGACCACAACGTCCGTTGATTCCGGAAGAGAGACAGCTTCTTAACGCGAAGGCAACATGTGGGCCATCTCACTGCCCCGCGACTTGCTCTCCCGAAAGGCGGCACCCGTGCGTTTCCGCACTCCCCTCGCCCTCCTCGGGGCCGCGCTGCTGGTGCTGGTGGGTCCGCCGCTGCTTTCCGTGGGCAGTGGCGGCGACACCGGTACCCAGATACCCGGCCTGCGCTTCATGGTCCCCAACACGCCCGGCGGCGGTTACGACATCACCGCCCGCACCATGGCCAAGAACGCCGAGGACGCCGAACTCAACCACAACATCGAGGTCTTCAACCTGCCGGGCGCCGGCGGCACCGTCGGTCTCGCCCGCGCCGTGAGCGAACACGGCAACGGCAAGCTCGCGGTCTCCATGGGCCTCGGTGTCGTCGGCGCCGTACGCACCAACAACTCGCACGAGACCCTCGCCGACACGACGCCGATCGCCCGCGTCAGCGAGGAGACCGACATCGTCGTCGTCAGCAAGAACTCCCCGTACAAGACGATCGACGACCTGCTCACCGCGTGGAAGAAGGATCCGGCCAAACTGCCCGTCGGCGGCGGCTCCTCACCCGGCGGACCCGACCACCTCGCGCCCATGCTGATGGCACGCGCCGCCGGGATCGCGCCGAAGACCGTCAACTACATCCCCTTCGACGGCGGCGGCGAACTCCTCGCCTCCATCCTCGGTAACAAGGTCGCCTTCGGCGTCTCCGGACTCGGTGAATACCGCGACCAGATCGAGGCCGGCGAGCTGCGCCTGCTGGCCGTCACCGGCCCCGAGCGGACCCCCGGCCTGGACGCGCCCACCCTGCGCGAGGCGGGTCTCGACACCGACTTCACCAACTGGCGCGGAGTGGTCGCGCCCCCCGGTCTCTCCGACGCCGAACGCGACAAGCTCATCCGCTTCTTCGAGGAGCTGCACGCCTCTCCTCAGTGGAAGGACTCGCTCAAGAAGAACAACTGGGACGACGCCTTCCTCACCGGTGAGGAATTCGGCGACTTCCTCGCCGCCGAGGACAAGCGCGTGGAATCCGTCCTGAAGGAGCTCGGACTGTGACCACCCAAGCGAACACTCCTCCCAAGGAGGAGACCCCCGAGTCCCGCGGCTGGCTGCGCGACCACTCCGAACTCGGCGTCGGCCTCATGCTGCTCGTCCTCGGGATCCTCGTCCTCACCGACGCCCTGACCATGGACGTCGACATCACCCAGCGCGGCCCGGTCGGCCCCAAGACCGTGCCGATCGTCGTCGGTATCGGTCTGCTCGTCGTCTCCGTCCTCCTCAGCCTCGACGTCCTGCGCGGCGGCCGGGGCGAGGCCGAGGGCGGCGAGGACATCGACCTGAGCGAACCGGGCGACTGGCGGACCGTGCTGCTGCTCGCCGGGGTCTTCCTCGGCAACGCCGTACTCATCGGCCCCCTCGGCTTCCCCATATCCGGGGCGCTGCTCTTCTGGGGCTCGGCGTACGCGCTCGGCAGCCGCCACCTCCAGCGCGACCCGCTCATCGCCGCGGGCCTCTCCCTCGTCACCTACTTCATCTTCAACAACCTCCTCGGCGTCCCCCTCCCCGGCGGCCCCCTGATGGGAGTGATCTGATCGTGGACTCCCTCAACTCCCTGATCGACGGCTTCGGTACGGCGCTCACACCGATCAATCTGCTCTGGGCCGCGATCGGTGTGCTGCTCGGCACCGCGATCGGCGTCCTGCCCGGCATCGGCCCCGCGATGGCCGTCGCCCTGCTGCTTCCCGTCACCTACGGCCTGGAGCCGACCGGCGCGTTCATCATGTTCGCCGGTATCTACTACGGCGCCATGTTCGGCGGCTCCACCACCTCCATCCTGCTCAACACGCCGGGTGAGAGCGCGGCGGTCGTCGCCGCCATCGAGGGCAACCCGATGGCCAAGGCGGGACGCGGCGCGCAGGCGCTCGCCGCGGCGGCCGGAGGTCACTTCGTCGGTGGCATGATCGGCACGATCCTGCTGGTCGTCCTCGCACCGACCGTCGCCTCCCTCGCCGTCGACATCGGCGCCCCCGACTACTTCGCCATCATGGTGCTGGCCTTCATCGCCGTCACCTCGGTCCTCGGCTCCTCGCGGATCCGCGGGCTCGCCTCGCTGCTCATCGGCCTCACCATCGGACTGGTGGGCCTCGACCAGATGACCGGCCAGCAGCGCCTCACCTTCGGTTCGCTCCAACTCGCGGACGGGATCGACGTGGTGATCGTCGCCGTCGGTCTCTTCGCGATCGGCGAGGCCCTGTGGGTCGCCGCGCATCTGCGGCGCTCCAGCGGCGAACCGGTCCCCGTCGGCCGCCCCTGGCTGGGCAAGGACGACGTACGGCGCACCTGGAAGCCATGGCTGCGCGGGCCGGTCATCGGCTTCCCGTTCGGCGCGATCCCGGCCGGCGGCGCGGAGATCCCGACGTTCCTCAGTTACGTCACCGAGAAGCGGCTGTCCAAGCAGAAGAAGGAGTTCGGCAAGGGCGCCATCGAGGGCGTCGCGGGACCCGAGTCGGCCGCGTCCGCGTCGGCCGCCGGAACGCTCGTGTCGATGCTGACCCTCGGACTGCCGACGACCGCGGTCGCCGCCGTGATGCTGGCCGCGTTCCAGCAGTACGGCATCCAGCCGGGACCGCTGCTGTTCGAGCGGGAGTCGGAGCTGGTGTGGGGGCTGATCGCCTCGCTGTTCGTCGGCATGGTGCTGCTGCTGGCCCTGAACCTGCCGCTCGCCGCGGTGTGGGTGAAGCTGCTGCGCATCCCGCGTCCCTACCTCTACGCGGGCATCCTCTTCTTCGCCGCCGTCGGCGCGTACGCGGTCGGCGGGGAGGCCCTCGACCTGGTGATCCTGCTGATCATCGGACTGATCGGGTTCGGCATGCGGCGCTACGGGCTGCCGGTGCTGCCGGCCGTCATCGGTGTCATCCTCGGCCCGGCCGCCGAGCAACAGCTGCGCAGGGCGCTCCAGATCAGCGACGGAAGCGCCACCGGCCTGGTGGACACGCCCTTCTCGGTGGCCGTCTACGCCGTCGTCGTACTGATCATCTGCTGGCCGCTGGTGCGCAAGGTACTGACGGGGCGCCGGAAGGAGACCAAGATCTCGGCGTAACAGGGCCGCCCGGCCGCGGGACCGGCTGACAGCCGGTCCCGCGGCCGAGTCGAGAACCGGCCGTGCGGCCGGTGACCGAATGCCCGCCGGTCCGAACTGTCGGTGGTGGATGGGACCATCGACTCATGACCCCGATCGACTGGGACGACGCGGCAGACTCCTTCGACGAGGAGCCCGACCACGGGCTGCTCGATCCGGCCGTGCGCAAGGCGTGGTCCGCCAAGCTCGCCGGCTGGCTGCCGGCCGAGCCGTCCAGGGTGCTCGACCTCGGCTGCGGCACCGGCAGCCTCGCCCTCCTCGCCACCGAGCTGGGCCACCGCGTGTCCGCCGTCGACCTCTCGCCGCGCATGGTCGGACTCGCCAGGGCCAAGCTGTCCGGCACGGACACCGAGGTGCTGGTCGGCGACGCGGCCAGACCGCCCGTGGGGGAGCGGACGTTCGACGTGATCATGGCCCGCCATGTGCTGTGGCTGCTGCCCGATCCGGACAGGGCCCTGACCCACTGGCTGTCGCTGCTGCGGCCCGGCGGCCGGCTGGTCCTGATCGAAGGCGTCTGGTCAGGCGCCGGACTCCCGGCGACACGTGTCACGATGTCCGTCGCCCCGCTCGTCGAGCGCGTCCAGCACGAGCATCTGTCGGCCGATGCCGCGCTATGGGGCCGCGCCGTGGACGACGAGCGGTACGCGCTGATCGCCCACGCGGCCGAGCGCCGCCGCCACACGGAAGTGGTCGACGTCCATCTGATCCTGCGCAGGGGCGACGAGGTGCTGCTCGCCCGCCGGTCCGGCACGGGCTACGGCGACGGACTGCTCAACTGCCCGGCGGGGCACGTCGAGGACGGCGAGGACGTCCGTACGGCTGTGATCCGCGAGGCTGCCGAGGAGATCGGCGCTCAACTGGACCCGGAAGACCTGCGTACGGCCCTGGTCATGCACCACCGAGGCCCCGGCGGCCGGCCGCGCACCGGCTGGTTCTTCGAGGTCGGGTACGACGCGGGGCGTACGGCCTGGGAGCCGTACAACCGGGAGCCCGAGAAGTGTTCGGGCCTCTTCTGGCACCCGCTCTCCGCGCTCCCGGACGACATGGTCGCCTACTGCCGCGCGGGCCTGGAGGCGTACCGCGCGGGGGAGCGCTTCGTCATCCACTGGCACGACGACGCCGACTCCATCGCCCACGACCCGGCGGGCACACCGCGCGCGACCCTGCTGGCCAAGACGGACACGGGTGCTACGAGGGGAGCGGGCGACCGAGAAGGGCAGTGAACGCGCCGTCGCGTACGAGGAGTTCGATCTCGTCCAGCGCGCGGCGGGCCGCGTCGGCGGCGACCGGGTCCCGCTCGGCGAGGCCGCTCTCCTCGAACTCGTCCTCGTCGAGCCGCAGCACGGTCCCGCCGTCGGCCGACGCCCACAGATCGAGATCCAGGTCCTCGACCACCAACTCGTACCGGAGTTCCCCTGGACCCCGGCCACGCACGACCGCCGGCCGTGTCACGTCGCAGTACCAGCCCTTGAGGACGCCGTCGGCCGTGCGGACCTCCTTCACCGCGTACCAGCGGTCGCGCCAGTAGTGCTCGGTGAAGACGTCGCCGGGCTCGAAGCGTACGAAGCCGAAGTCCCGTACGCCCTCGGCCGCCCACGGCGCACGCACCACCACATGGGTGCCGTCGTCGGCGAGGAGGGAGGCGGGGTAGTGGATCTTCGTCGCGCCCGCCTTGACCAGCCGCACCTCGACCTGGACCGCCGGGGCCCCGCCCGAGTCAGGTGAGCTCGCGGACATGGCGTACCTCCGAGGCAGAGACCTGATAGCCGAACCAGCGGTTGACCGCCAGCATCGGCTCGTTGTGCGCGTCGTTGTTGGTGAACGCGTCGGTGTAACCGGCGGCGCGGGCGCGGCGCAGGGAGTCGGCCTTGGCGGCCTTGGCCAGACCCCGGCCGCGATGCTCGCGCAGCGTGCCCGTCATGGCCGACAGATAGGTCGTGGCACCGTCCGTGTGGACCAGGGCGAAGGCCGCGATCCTGCCGTCGGCGACCACGAGGGTGCTGAGCCGGCGGTCCAGACAGGGGTGGTGCCAGACGTTGTTCAGCCAGTCCTCGTAGTCGTCGAGGTTCGTGTTGACGTCGCCCGGTTCGTCCGCCGTCGCCTCGGCGTCCGCCTCGAACAGCGCGCGCGGGTCGTCGGTGAAGTCCGCCGCCGACGCCACGGCGCAGCCCGTGGGAAGCCTCAGCGGCCCGGGCAGCGTGGCACCCGCCAGATCGAGGCGCTGGAAGCGCGCGGTACGCAGCGGCGAGTAGCCCCGGCGGGCGGCGAAGGCGAGGGACGCGGGCTCGTCGTTCACCCAGCCGAAGGCGGTGGTCGCGCCCTCGGCGGCCAGATGCTCCTCGGCCGCCCGCAGGATCGCGGATCCCACGCCCCTGCCCGTGTGGTCGGGGTGCACATGGGGGTTGACCCGGGACTGACCGGGCTCGGCGCTGTCGTAGGCGAGACCGACATGCGACATGCCGATCACCTCGCCACCGTCCTCGGCGACCAGCATGCGGTACTTCGCCGCCGGGTTGGCGCTGCGCACGGTGAAGTGCAGGGACTCCTCTGTCGTCACGGAGTACGGGATGGTGGCACGGCGGACGCGGACGACGGCGGCGGCGTCCCCGGGGCGGAAATCACGAACGATCACAGTCATGGAGCGGCACGCTACGTGGCCGCACCACCGGAACGCTCCTTATTTTTCTCGGTTCCCAAGCGCGGGTGATGAGGGAGAATCAGCCCTGTGACCTTGAAGATCTCCATCGATGACGACGATGCCACCGCTCCGTACGAGCAGTTGCGCACCCAGATCTCCGAACAGGCGCGCTCCGGCGCGCTGCCCGTGGGACACAAGCTCCCGACGGTACGCGGCTTCGCCGAGGAACTCGGCCTGGCGGCGAACACCGTGGCCAAAACCTATCGGGCCCTGGAGTCGGACGGGGTGATCGAGACGCGCGGGCGCAACGGCACGTTCATCGCGGCGGCGGGTGACGCGGCCGACCGCAAGGCGGCGGCAGCGGCCCAGGAGTACGCGCGGCAGGCGAGACGGCTCGGTCTGGCGCGCGCGGAGGCGCTGTCGCTGGCGGAGGACGCGGTGCGGGCGGCGTACTCGCGCTGAGACCGGGCCCTCGGTGGCGGGCCGGCTCCCGGCGTCATCTGGCCAGCCGCCCCAGCAGCGACGACGCCGCGGTGATCCCCAGCACCGCCGCGAAGAGCAGCACCCCGAAATCGAGCAGCAGATGGGACGAGGTACCGAGCAGCAGTCCGCGTAGCGCGTCCACCTGGTAGCTGAGCGGATTGATCTTGCTGACCACCTGGAGCCAGGCCGGCATGATCGCCACCGGATACAGCGCGTTCGACGCGAAGAAGAGCGGCATCGTGATGGCCTGGCCGATGCCCATCAGCCGGTCCCTGGTGAGGACGATGCCGGCGATCGTGATCGACAGACACGAGAAGAAGGCCGAGCCGAGGATCACCACGACCGCGACCCCGAGCAGTTTCAGCGGGTTCCAGGTCAGTCCCACCCCGAGGGCGGCGGCGATGAGGATCACCACGAGCGCCTGGATCAGCGCCTTCACCCCGGAGGCGAACGCCTTGCCGCTGATCAGGGCGGCTCGCGGGGTCGGGGTGACCAGGAGTTTGGTCAGGATTCCGGCGTCCCGCTCCCAGATGATCATGATGCCGTAGAAGATCGCGATGAACATCGCGGACTGGGCGATGATGCCGGGCGCGAGGAAGTCGATGTAGGGGATGCCGCCGGTCGGGATGGCCCTGAGATGGGTGAAGGTCTCGCCGAAGATCAGCAGCCAGAGGGCCGGCTGGACGGCCCGGGTGTAGAGCTCGGTGCGGTCGTGGCGCAGCTTCTGGAGCTCGACCACGCACATGGCGATGACTCTGGAGGGCAGGACGCGCAGGCCCGTTCGGGGTCGCGGTGGTACGAGCAGCAGCTCGAAGCGGGCGGGATCGACGTCCTCAGCCGAGTCTCGACGCCGTCCGGCGGGTGCTTCTGACATCGCGGTAGGTGCCTCCTTCCTCCTCCAGGCCCTGGCCGACCACGTCGCGGAAGACGTCCTCCAGGGTGGGGAGGGTGTCGCTCCGCGCGGGTGCGCGGGACGCGCCCGGCTCGCCCTCCTCACCGGACTTACGCGACGCATCCGCCTCACCCGTCTCACCCGCCTCCGCGCGGCGGCGTTCGCGCAGCTCTTCCCGCAGTTCGTCGGGGGTGCCGAGGGCGTGGATCCGGCCGCGGTGCATCAGCCCGACCCGGTCGCAGTACTGCTGGGCCTCGTCCATGTAGTGCGTGGTCACCAGCACGGTCATACCCGTGGCCCGCCGCACCGCGTTGATGTGGTCCCAGACGCTGCTCCGGGCGATCGGGTCGAGACCGATCGTCGGCTCGTCCAGCATCAGCAGCCGGGGCGCGCTCACCAGCGCCTGCGCGAGTTCCAGCCGGCGGATCATGCCGCCCGAGTACGTCTGGGCCATCCGGTCGGCGGCCTCGGAGAGGTCGACCACGTCCAGCGCCTGCGCGACCCGCGCGGCTCGCTCATGGCGCGGGACATCGAAGACGCGGGCGAACAGGGTCACGTTCTCGCGCCCGGTCAGCGTCGCGTCGGCGGACAGTTGCTGCGGCACGTACCCGAGCAGGCGGCGTACCGCCATCTTGTCCTTCGCGGCGTCGTGTCCGAACACCTTGACGATGTCCGCGGGGACCGGCAGCAGCGTGGTGACACAGCGGATCGCGGTCGTCTTGCCCGCGCCGTTGGGGCCGAGCAGCCCGAAGATCTCGCCGGTACGGACGGACAGATCGAGGCCGTCGACGGCCTTGGTGTCACCGAACGAGTAGTCCAGTCCGCGGCAGCTCACGGCCTCGGCATCGGCATCGGTATCGGCCTCGGCGGAAGACCGGTCCGCCCCGTCGGAAGTCATGGCTTCACAGTAGCCCCGGCCTGGACAAATGACGCAAAAGGTACGCCGGGTGGGGGCGGGCGGCCGGCTGGTAGCAGCGGGCCAACTACAGGTACAGCCCCGCGTCCGCGCCCTTCGACTGGCCCGGGACCGACGTCGGGCCGCCGCCCCGGCGCAGTGCGAACAGTTCGGCCAGCGTCGCGCCCTCCCGGCCCACCGCCCCCTCCCAGTCGCCCTCCTCCCGGCTCAGCCAGCGCTCCGCCTCCGGGCGGGTCAGCGAGCCGACCTCGATCCGGGCCAGACAGCGGCCGGGCCTGACGACCGCCGGGTGGAGCCGTTCCAGGTCCTCGTTGGTCGTCACGCCCACCAGGACGTTACGGCCCTGGCCGAGCAGCCCGTCGGTGAGATTCAGCAGCCGGGAGAGCGCCTGGCCCGCCGTGTGCTTGGCCTCGCCCCGGATCAGCTCGTCGCAGTCCTCCAGGAGCAGCAGCCGCCAGCGGCCCTTGGACGAGCCCTCGTCCTCGCCGATCGCGATGTCCATCAGATAGCCGACGTCGTTGAAGAGCCGCTCCGGGTCCAGGACGCAGTCGACCTGGCACCAGTCACGCCAGGACCGGGCCAGCGTCCGCAGCGCCGAGGTCTTCCCGGTGCCGGGCGGGCCGTGCAGCAGGAGCAGCCGTCCCGCGATGTCGTCCGGGGTCACCTTCATCAGCCGGTCCATCGCGTCGGCCACCGGAGCCGTGTAGTTGTCCCTGACCTCGTCCCACGTACCGGCCGCGATCTGCCGGGTCGTGCGGTGCGGGCCGCGGCGCGGCGACACGTACCAGAACCCCATGGTCACGTTCTCGGGCACCGGCTCGGGCTCGTCCTGCGCCCCGTCCGTCGCCTGGCGGTGCACCTTCTCGGCGAGTTCGGAGCTGGTCGCGGTCACCGTCACGTCCGCGCCCCGGTTCCAGCGGGAGACGAGCAGCGTCCAGCCGTCGCCCTCGGCCAGCGTGGCACTGCGGTCGTCGTCGCGCGCCGAGCGCAGCACGGTGGCGCCCGGCGGCAGCAGGGAGACACCGGACTTGACGCGGTCGATCGACGAACTGTGCGAGTGCGGCTGCTCGCCCGTCGCGAAACGGCCGAGAAAGAGCGCGTCGACGACATCCGACGGTGAGTCGCTGTCGTCGACGTTCAGCCGGATCGGCAGGGCGTCCTGAGGCTTGGCAGACATGTCGCCCATGATCCGGCACGGGCGCCGCCGACGCACGGTGTTTTGCCCCGGCGGCGCCCGCTCGTCCGGTCAGCCGACGCCGACCGCCCGCGCGGCCCGGCGGGCCGCGCGTACCACCGCGTACGCCTTCGTCAGCGCCCGGTCGCCGGCGAAGAGGCGGCCGACGGACCGGCCGTCGACCAGCCGCCCGAACTCCCCGATCTCCGTGGAGCGCCGCACCGTGACCCGTTCCAGGGCGTACGGGCCCTGCCGCCGGCGGGCCGGCCCGTTGCCCACGGCCAGCGACTGCTCGAACCCGGCCGCCCGCACGGCGCGCCGCACCCGGCGGGTGGAGTAGCCGTACGGATACGCGAACGAGACCGGCGCGGCGCCCAGTTCGGCGGCGACGATCTCCCGGCAGCGCGCCGCCTCGTGGCGAAGGCGCGCGTCGCCGAGCTGGTCCAGCTGCGGGTGTGTATGGCTGTGGCCGCCGATCTCCACCCCGGCGGCGGCCAGTTGGCGCACCTGGTCCCAGTCGAGCATCGTGTCGAGGGCGCCGCCCTCGTCGTACGGGCCGCGCAGCCACCCCGTGGAGACGAACAGGGTGGCCGCGAAGCCGTGCCGCGCCAGGGCGGGCAGGGCGTACCGGTGCACGCCCTCGTAGCCGTCGTCGAACGTGATCAGCACCGGCCGCTCGGGCAGCCGCCCGTCCCCCCGCCACGCGGCGGCCAGCGCCGCCGTCGTCAGCGGGGTGAACCCCTGCTCGCCGAGCAGCGAGAGCTGCTCGGCGAACGCGTCGGGCGACACCGACAGGGCGCGCACCGACGGGGCCGGCCGGTGCGCGATCGCGTGGTACATCAGGATCGGCACGGGCAACTCCGATCCCGATCCCGGCCCCGGGCATGGTGGTGCGCCGTCCCCCATGCCCATGCTCATACGACGGCTCCCCGTGGACTCTCCCGCGCCGAAGCCGGAGTTGACGAAGCCGAGGGGGCCACCGGGCTGATCGGGCCGGACGAGAACGTGACCGCGCCCCGGCGCGTCCGGGCACTGCCCACCACAAAACCGGCCGCCGTCGTCAGCACCCCCGCCACGATCGCCCCGGCCCGCCCCGCGCCGCCGCGCCCCCGGCCCCGTACGGCGTCCCGCAGCCCGCGTGCCACCCCCGCGGGCAGCACCCGGGTGGCATAGCGCCGCTCGGACTCAAGTCCCTTGCCCGCGCCCACACTTCGGGCGACCAGCGCCTTCGAGAGCCCTTCGGCGTAGGCGCGGGTGCGGAAGTACTTGAACCCCATGCGCGATTCGGGGACCTTGTGGTGGATCACCGCGCGGTCGTCGATCAGCAGGACCGCGTGCGGCAGGGCCTCACCGAGCCTGATGCACAGCTCCGTCTCCTCGCAGCCCAGCGGACGCTTGTCGCCGTCCCGCCCGATGCCGGTCGCGAAGCCGCCCGCCGCGTCGAAAGCCGTACGGCGGAACGAGGCGTTGCCGCCCAGGATGTTGCGGACCCGCACCTTGCCGGGCGGCAGCCCCCGGTACGTACAGCCGACGACCCAGTCGAACTCCTCCGGGAACCAGACGGGCCGGCTCCCGGACGCCCAGGCGGGCAGCGTCCTGCCGCCGACCGCCATCACCCGCGCGTCGCCGAAACCCGCGGCGAGATACCGCAGCCAGTCGTGCTCGGCCACGGCGTCGTCGTCCAGGAAGGCCACGAACTCCCCCCGCGCGGCGGCGATTCCGGTGTTACGTCCGGCGGAGAGCCCGCGGGGGCCCGCGTTGGCGAGCACCCGCACCTCCCCGCCGTCCGCCGCCGGCGCCCCGGCGTACTCCGCGCGAAGCCGCGTCCGCAGCGTCTCGTTGTGGTCGACCACGAGCAGCGTCTCCGTGGCCGGCATCGACTGACTCCGTACGGAGGCGACCGCGGCGAGAATGTCCTCCCAGCGTTCCTCCGTGTACGCGCAGACGACCACGGAGAAGGAACGGTGGAGCTGACGGTCGATCAAGACACCTCCCCCCGCCCGATCATGGGCCCCGGGAGGCCCGGACGGACGGAGAGCGGGAGCGCCGTCCGGACGGATCGCGGCTTGCGCCGCGCCGACCTCGGGACGCCCTTCTCCCGGAGGATGACCTTCAGCACCCGCAGCCCGTCGCGTACGGCCCGGAGATTGCTCACGCCATGGATCCGGTCGTACTCGTGGCTCGGGATCTCCTGCACCTTCAGACCGGCCTTGACGACCCGGATGTTCATCAGGGTCTCGACCTCGAACCCGGTGCAGTCGAGCGTGATCCGGTCCAGGCAGTGCCGCCAGAAGGCGTTGTAGCCGTAGCAGAGGTCGGTGTAGCGGGCGCCGAACTTGGCGTTCACGACCGAGCAGAGTACGGCGTTGCCGAGCTTGCGGATCGGTGTCATGTCGTCCGTGCCGCCGCCGTTGGCGAACCGCGACCCCTTGGCGAAGTCGGCGCCCGAGACCAGGGCCGACACATAGCTGACGATCTCCTGGCCGTCGGCCGAGCCGTCCGCGTCGATCATCACGATGATGTCGCCCGTGCACGCGGCGAAGCCGCTGATCAGGGCGTCACCCTTGCCCTTGCCGCGCTGTTCCACGACCTTGATGCCGGGCCACAACTCCCGTGCGACGCCGACCGTGCCGTCGGTCGAGTTCCCGTCCACGAGGACGACTTCATGGATCCAGTCGGGCAGTGTCTTGAACACGTACGGCAGATTCTCCGCCTCGTTCATCGCGGGGATCACCACGCTCACCGGCGGCGCGATCGCGAGATACGAGGAGACCGGCCGGAACCGGCCTTCGAGTACTCGTTCGTCCAGGTCGTCACCGGAGAACGGCATACCTAACGGGTCTTCGCCCGAGGTCGTCGGGCGCAGGATTGAGCTCACGGGATCTTTCCCTCTCCACCGGTGGACCGCCCGCCCCCGGGCGGTCCGGATGATGTGCCGGTTCGAAAGGGGGGTTCTCACCCTGTACGCGGCAGCGTTGAGCCCTTGCTGCCGGGTGAGTCGAGAAAGCGAGAACCGCGCGGCACCCCCCTACCGCGCCCACGCCGGGAGCCGTCGCGACGTCCGAGCCCTCCC
Organism: Streptomyces sp. NBC_01716; assembly: GCF_036248275.1. NCBI lineage: Bacteria > Bacillati > Actinomycetota > Actinomycetes > Kitasatosporales > Streptomycetaceae > Streptomyces > Streptomyces sp. NBC_01716. The sequence goes on from NZ_CP109181.1 coordinate 7,048,061, forward strand.
CTGAAGTCGCTCTCCATCACGGTCCGATGCGGGTGGATGTCCGAAGGTATTGATACTTAGGACTGTATGGCAAGTGCTGCGATATGACCGTGCCTATTTGCGATTTGGCATCACTTCGGCATCGGCTTCCGGAACATCCGTGTTCGGATTTACTCGGTCCAACCGCCCGGCGATCCGCTTCCTGCCGGTTCGCTCGGTATACGCGCGTCCATCAGTAAGTTCTCACCAGATTGACTTGGCATGGACACTTACGGTCAAGTCCCGTCCCTGGTACGAACGTTGAGGCAGAGATCCTGCTCAATGGAGGTTTCATGAAGCTGTCCAGATTCGCCGCCCTGACGTCCACGCTCCTGCTCGGCGCGGTCCTCGCCCTCACCGGGGCCGGCCAGGCCCAGGCGGCCGAGAACGCGGCACTCGACTACGTCGCCCTCGGTGACTCCTACTCATCCGGACTGGGGTCCGGTTCGTACGACAGCGGCAGCGGCGACTGCAAGCGCAGCAGCAAGGCCTACCCGTCCCTCTGGGCCGCGGCCAACTCACCCTCGTCGTTCGCCTTCACCGCCTGCTCGGGCGCTCGTACGGGTGACGTGACCGGCAGTCAGCTCGGCCCCGTCAACTCCGGGACCGACCTCGTCAGCATCACCGTCGGCGGCAACGACGCCGGCTTCGCCGACGTCATGACCACCTGTGTCCTCCAGTCCGAGGCCAGTTGCGTGGCGCGCGTGAACCAGGCCCGCAGCTACGTCACCAACACGCTGCCCGGCCAGCTCGACTCGGTCTACAACGCGATCAGCGCCAAGGCCCCCGCCGCCAAGGTCGTCGTGATCGGCTACCCGCGCTTCTACAAGCTCAACGGCTCCTGCCTGGTGGGCATGACCGAGACCGAGCGCGCCGCGATCAACGGGGCCGCCGACCACCTGAACGACCTGCTCGCCAAGCGTGCCGCCGACCACGGCTACAGCTTCGCGGACGTCACCGGCCCCTTCACCGGTCATGAGATCTGCTCGTCGGCGTCCTGGCTGCACAGCGTCAGTTTTCCGATCGGCGAGTCGTACCACCCCACCGCCCAGGGCCAGTCGGGTGGTTATCTGCCGGCCTTCTCCTCGGCCGTCTGACCCAATCGCGGATCGTACGAACTGACCACCGGTGAGAAGCCTGTCCGTCCGCCCACCTGGGGCGGGCGGACGGGAATCGACCTTCGATCTCATCGAACTCTTCGCAGGTCGATTGTCCAACTCGCCCTGGAATGCAATGGATTCACCGGGCGAACTGCCATCCCCCAACGGGTGTTGTCAATCCCTGAGGCGGGATACACGTGTGTCCCACGGGGGCGATAGGGTTAACCTGCCCGAGCCGGGTGCCCTCGTACGGGTGGGGAGTGACATGGATCAGATAGTGCACAGCAGGGCGCGAGTCCCTGCCATCACATGTGGGAGCAGCGCGACCAGTTCACGGCTCGACCGTCATCTGTCGGTGCTCGGCGGCCCTGCCGTCCCGCAGCGCGAGACGGCCGAGGCGACGAGCCTCATGCGGGAGCTGACCTCGCGCGACGAGGTACGGACCCGCAGGAGCAAGAGCGCGCGTGTCTCCCTGTTCGCACCGCTGAGGCGGCTGCGACGGTCCCTCTTCGGCAGCCGCCACTGACCCAGCCGGTCGGCGGTCGCCGACCCCCGGAGCACGCTCGGGCGATCACGTCGTCCCGACGCAGCGCCGCTCTCCGCTCGCCCGTCACTCCCAGGGCCCGCGGCGGTGCGTCGGTGTGTTCGCCGAGCGCCGGGATTCCCCCAGAGGTGCCGCCGCGTCACCACCCGGCACGTGAACCGGCTGCAGCGACAGGGGAGGCGAGGGGACAGAGGCGTAACAGCGGTGCGGCGGGCGGCTATTCGCCGCTTCGCGTGTAGGCGCGGACCGTCAGCGGTACGAACACCGCCAGGATCACCAGACCCCAGAGCAGGGCACCCAGTACCGGATTGGCCGAAGGCCAGGCCGCGTCGGCGCTCGGCGACGCGTTGCCGCACAGATCGCGTACGGCCGCCGCCACCGCGCTGATCGGGTTCCACTCGGCGACGGTGCGGAGCCAGCCGGGCAGGCCGTCGGTGGGGATGTACGCGTTCGAGAGCAGCGGCAGGACGAAGGTGACGCTGCCCAGCTGTCCTGCGATCTCCTCGTTGCGGATGAGCAGTCCGAGATACGCGCCGACCCAGTTGGTCGCGAAGCGGAAGAGCAGCAGCAGACCGAAGGCCCCGAGCGCGCCGGGCGCGCCGCCCTCGATCCGCCAGCCCACCGCGAGACCGACCAGTACGAGCGGGACCATGCCGATCGCTGTGGTGAGCAGATCCGCCGCGGTCTGGCCCAGCGGTACGGCGACCCGGCTCATCGGCATCGTACGGAACCGGTCCATCACCCCGCGCTGGACGTCCTGGGAGGACTGGAACATGCCGGTCATGATGCCTCCGGCCGCCGTGGCCGCCAGCAGCCCAGGCACCAGGAAGGCGCGGTACTCCTGGCCCGGTGTCGCGAGCGCGCTGCCGAAGACGAACCCGAAGAACAGCAGCATCGTGATCGGCATGGTCTGGGTGAGGACGACCACGCCGGGGGAGTGTCTGATCCGCCGCAGATGGCGGCCGAGGACGGCGGTGCTGTCGTAGGCGACGGTGCTCATGCGGCACTCTCCTCGGTGGTCGTACGGGACGCGGGTCGCACCGTCCGGCCCGTCCGGCCGGCGGCCTCGGTCGCCCCCGCGCCGCCGGTCAGGCGCAGGAACACCTCGTCGAGTGTCGGCGGGCGCAGGGCGGCGTCGACCACCGGCACCCCGGCGGCGTCCAGTTCGCGGACGATCCGGGGGAGGGTGAGCGTGCCGCCCGCCGCCACGGCCCCCACCGTCCGGCGCTCCCGGTCGATCACCGGCTCGGCGCCGGTCAGTTGGTCGAGCACGCCCGCCGCCGCGACGAACGCCGGCCGCGGGGCGTCACCGGCCAGCACGACCTCCGCGTACGACCCGATGAGGGACTTGAGCTCCGCGGGGGTGCCCCGGTGCGCGGCCCGGCCGTGGTCGATCAGCACGATGTCGTCGGCCAGCCGGTCGGCCTCCTCCAGATACTGCGTGGTCAGCAGGACGGTCGTGCCCTCGTCGGCCAGTTCGCGTACCGCCGTCCAGATCCGCCCGCGGCTCTGCGGGTCGAGACCGGTCGTCGGCTCGTCGAGGAAGAGCACCTGGGGCCTGGTGAGCAGGCTGGACGCCAGGTCGAGGCGGCGGCGCATACCGCCGGAGTAGGTACGGGCCGCCCGGTCGGCCGCTTCGGTGAGGTCGAACCGCTCCAGCAGCTCGTCGGCGCGGGCCCGGCCGGCCGCTCCCCGCAGCCGGAGCAGTCTCGCGAAGAGCCGGAGATTCTCCCGGCCGGTCAACTCGCTGTCCACGGAGGCGTACTGGCCGGCGACGCCGATCGCAAGGCGTACCGCGGCCGGCTCCTTGACGATGTCGTGCCCGGCGACGCGGGCGGATCCGCCGTCGGGTGCGCTGAGCGTGGTGAGGACGCGTACGGCGGTGGTCTTGCCCGCGCCGTTCGGTCCCAGCACCCCGCAGACGGTGCCCCGGGCGACGGCGAGATCCAGCCCGCGCAGGGCGTGGACGTCACCGAACCGCTTCTTCAGACCTTCACTAAGTACGGCGTACGTAGTATCCATGCGGCTCATCGTAGCTCACTACGTACGCCGTACGTAACTGGGCGCTGAGGGAGAATGGCGGACGAGGTGATGACCGATGGCGGGGAGACCTGCTGAACCCGAAGTGATCTGGTCGCGTCCCGAGCGCGCGGCCCGTGGCCCCAGGCCCGCGTACACCCGCGCCGAGATCGCGGCCGTCGCCGTACGGATCGCGGACGCCGACGGCATGGAAGCCGTCTCGATGCGCCGTGTGGCCGCCGAGCTGGGCTGCGGCACGATGTCGCTCTACAACTACGTGCCGCGCAAGGAGGACCTGTACGAGCTGATGGCCGACGTGGTCGCCGCCGAGTACGAACTGCCCGAGCGGCCCACCGGCGACTGGCGGGCCGATCTGACGGCCCTGGCCCACCGCGCTCGGGCGATGATGCGGCGCCATCCGTGGATGTCGCGCCTGATGTCGGCGACGTACGGCTTCAGCCCGAACGCGATGAAGTTCCTTGAGTTCAGCCTCTGGTGCCTGGACCCGCTCGACCTGCCGTACGGCCGGAAGATGGAACTGGTGGCCATGGTGAACGGCATCGTCACCACGTACGTCGCCAACGAGATCCAGACCGCCGAGCGCACCCGGTCACTGCCCTGGTCGGCCGAGCGGGAGCACGAGATCCGGATGGCCTATCTCTTCCAGCAGATCTCCTCCGGGCAGTACCCCCGGATGGCGGCGGCCTTCGCGGAGGACTCGGGACCCGTCGACATGGAGGCCTACTTCGACCGGGCGCTGAACCGGGTGCTGGACGCGTTCGGGAGCGACTGACACCCCGTCGGTGAGGGTGCGGCCGTCCGATCAGATGAGGGCGAACTGCCCCTCCGGGCCCTCCTCGTGGTGGTCTAGCACGGAGGCGGGCCGCCGGGCGGTGTCCGGTACGGGGAGCACCCCCGCGGCCCGCAACTCGTCGGTGCCGATCACCGGACCCGCCTCCAGCGCCTCGCCCAACTCCCGCTGCCGGGGCCGCAGTCCGGCGAGCAGCGCCAGCACCGTGATCAGATCGAGAAGCTCCGAGGTCCACCCCTGCGGCCAGGCACGCGGACCGATCGCCTCCAGGGTGCCGGGCTCAGGTGGCTCGGCGCGGCGCTCGAACCACAGCTCGATCATCCGTACGCCGCCCACCTGGAAGTCCCACGCCTCCGCCGGCACGGGTGAGATCCGGCCGTCACCCAGGTGGAGCGTCTCGTCCTCGGAGTCGTAACCGATCGTCGTGGGGCGGGCGGGGATCGCGGCGCGTACGTACGGGCGCCGGCCGCCGGGCAGCCGGCGGCGCTCCCCGCCCCGGGCGCCGCGCAGTTGGACGCCGGTCAGCAGAGCGCCGAGCTCCACACCGGTGGTCCACAGGTCCGGGTCGGTGGTCAGCGGCACCACGCAGCCGCGCGGCGAGGGCCGGGCAGCCGCGACCGCCCAGTCGAGCAACCGCCCCGGTGTGACCTCGATTCCCAGGCGCCCGCTCAGCGACGCCAGGAGGCCGGGCGTCACATTGGGTTCGACGCCGCCCGGCCGCCGGTAGAGCGGCCGGATCCGGCCCGGCCGCCCGGCGGGCGAGCGCCCGTCCGGCAGCAGGGCGCTCACCAGCAGCGCCGGCCCCTTGGCGCCGGGGACGAACCCCTGCTCCACCGCGAAGAGCTGACGCCCGTCGGCGACCCGCCACAGCTCCGGCCTGGCCGCGTCGATCAGCCGGTGGTCGGGGATCAGATAGCGCTCGTCGAACGGTCCGTGCCCCACCCGCAACGGCTCCGGGCACCGCCCGGACTCCCGTGCGAACCTCCCCGTGCCGGTGAGCTGTCCCGGCAGCGCGGCGACCGCGCTGTGCGGCGTACGGGACCGGGTCGGCCGGAACAGCGCCTCGCGCTCGGCGCCCGTGGCCCGTATCAGCGTGTCCCAGCGCGCGGTGAGCGACGCGGCGTCGGGCGCCAGGATCCAGCCGCGGCCGAGCCGCAGCGGCGCCGCCGACCACGGCATGAGGTCGCTCAGCAGCGGGGCCGTCATACGGGCACACCCCTCCCCGGTCCGGTACGTGCCGTCGGCGAAAGCGTACCGACCGGGTCCGACGGCGGGCCTGCCCACCGGTCGGGGCGGAACCCGGCCGAGGTCCGGGTCAGTCCGTCTCCATGGTCACCGAGAAGGAGAAGCGGTCGCCCCGGTAGCGGATCCTGGCCACGTCCACCACCCGGCCGTCCGCGTCGCACGTGACACCCGTGTAGTGCAGGATCGGGCTGAGCAGCGGCACTTGGAGCAGACCGGCCGTGGCCGGGTCGGCGAGCGTGGCCTCCACCGTGTCCGTGATCCGGCCGATGCGCACCCCCAGCACGTCGCGCAGCACCTTGGTCATCGGCCAGCGCTCCAGATCGCCGGGATCGAGCCGGTCCGCGATCTCCGTACGGACAGCGTTCTCCGCCCAGTTGACCGGCTCGCCGCTCTCGCCGTCCCGGCGCAGCCGCCGGTAGAGGGCCACCTCATCGACACCGGGGAAGTACTCGGCCAGTTCGCCGGGCACCGGTTCCCGGCCGTGGCCGATCACCGTCGTCCGATCGCCCGACTGCTGTGCCACCACCGCGTCGACGGAGCCCAGCAGCCGGCGGGGCGCACCGCGCCGCGCGCCCGGCTCGATGAACGTGCCGCGCCGCCGGTGCCGGCTGATCAGGCCCTCCTGCTCCAGCTCCTTGAGGGCCTGACGCATCGTCAGCACACTGACGCCGTAGTGCTCCGCCAACTGCTCCTCCGTGGGAAGGCGCAGCGGATCGTGCGGGCGCCGGCCGAGTATGGAGGCACGCAGCGACTGCGAGACCTGATACCAGAGCGGCAGTTTGCGGTTGAGGACCAGCGAATCGGGTGCGAAGGCGGTCACGGCGGGCTCCGAGTCGGGCGGGTCGGTCCGGGACCGGTCCAGGTCGGTCCGGCCGGGTCAGGGTCTGTCGGTGGGGGCCGGTCCGGGCGTGGGCCTGAAGTGGCGCTCCAGACCCTGCCACACCTTGTCGTAACCCGTCTGACGATGTCCGGCCGTCGCCGCCTGGGCGGTGGCGGTCACCGGCCAGCGCGTCTCGAACATGAAGGCGAGCCCGTCGTCGATCCGCTGCGGCCTCAGCTCGGCGCCGCTGGCCCGGTCGAACGTCTCCCGGTCGGGCCCGTGCGCCGACATCATGTTGTGCAGCGAGCCGCCGCCGGGGACGAAGCCTTCCGCCTTGGCGTCGTACGCGCCCTCGATCAGCCCCATGTACTCGCTCATCACATTGCGGTGGAAGTACGGCGGCCGGAAGGTGTTCTCGCCGACCAGCCAGCGCGGCGCGAAGACCACGAAGTCGACGCCCGCCAGTCCCGGGGTGTCGGACGGCGAGGTCAGCACCGTGAAGATCGACGGATCCGGGTGGTCGTAGCTGATCGTGCCGATCACATTGAAACGGCGCAGATCGTAGACGTACGGCAGGTGGTTGCCGTGCCAGGCGACGACATCGAGCGGGGAGTGGTCGTACGTCGCGGTCCACAGGTTCCCGCAGAACTTGTTGATCACCTCGGTCGGGCGCTCGACGTCCTCGTAGGCGGCGACGGGGGAGAGGAAGTCCCGTGCGTTCGCCAGCCCGTTGGCGCCGATCGGGCCGAGATCGGGGAGGACGAACGGACGGCCGTAGTTCTCGCAGACGTATCCGCGCGCCGTCTCGTCCAGCAGCTCGACCCGGAAACGCACGCCGCGCGGGATCAGCGCGATGTCGCCGGGGCGGGCGGCCAGCAGGCCGAACTCCGTGACGATCAGCAGTCCGCCGTGCTCGGGGACGATCAGCAGCTCGCCGTCGGAGTCGCTGAACACCCGGTCGGTCATGGGGGAGTTGGCGTGGTACAGGTGCACGGCCATGCCCGTGCGCCGCGCGGCGTCCCCGTTGCCGCCGAGCGTCCAGAGGCCCGCCAGGAAGTCCGTGCCGGGCGCGGGCGCCGGCAGCGGGTTCCAGCGCAGCCGGTTGGGGTCGGGCACGGAATCGGTGAACGGGGCGCCGCGCAGCGTGCCGTTGCCGGTCCGGGTGAACGGCGGGTGCGCGGCCGACGGGCGGATCCGGTAGAGCCAGGAGCGGCGGTTGTGCGCGCGGGGCTCGGTGAACGCGCTGCCGCTCAACTGCTCGGCGTACAGGCCGAGCGGCGCTCTCTGCGGCGAGTTGCGTCCGACGGGCAGGGCGCCCGCGACGGCCTCCGAGCTGTGCTCGTTGCCGAAGCCCGTGGCGTAGGCCAGGCTCTCGGCCGTCTTCCTGGCCTGCTCGATGCCGCTCATCGTCGCTCCCGTGTCGCTCTTCGGGTATGGCAGCGTCCGCGTGCGCCTGTCCGCTGTCTGCCGCGTCCGCCCGGATCCATCAATCCTATGCAACACCGTAGGATTCCGCCGGTCGTGCGTCAACGGGGCAGGCCGCGTTGGCCGAAACAGGCGGCCGGGCGAAGAAAGGCGGCGCGCGGCAGGGGTGAACAGAAGTACGGTCGCGCCGTCTCGAACAGCGGCCCTCCGCGAGGGAGACTCCAAGGGGCGCGGTCGTACGCGTCCGTCACCACGTATCTCGCCGAAGGGTGGGCCTTGCCCGTGTACGGAGTCGGCGCCGACACCCACGAGGGCCTCCGCAGGGTCCCCGTGCAGCAGCGCAGCGCGGTGCGGCTCGCCCGGATCCTCGACGCCTGCGCCGAACTGCTGGACGAGACCGGCTACGAGGAGCTGTCCACCCGCGCCGTCGCCACCCGCGCGGGCGTGCCCATCGGCTCGGTGTACCGCTTCTTCGGGAACAAGCGCGCCATGACCGACGCGCTCGCCCGGCGCAATCTGGACAGCTACGCCGACCGCGTCGAGCGCCGGCTCGCCACGATCCCGGCCGCCGACTGGCAGGCCGCGCTGGACGCGGTGCTGGATGAGTACCTCGCCATGAAGCGCACGGTGCCCGGCTTCGGGCTGGTCGACTTCGGCACCAGGGTCCCGGCGGGGCCGCCCGGTCCGCCCGCCGCGCGGACCGCCGACGGCGAGCCGGTGCCCGACGCCAACCACCGGGTCGCGGACCGCCTCACCGCCCTGCTCGCCGCGCAGCTCGGCCGCTCCCCGGACGCCGTACCGCGCCGGATGGTCCTGGTCGCCGTCGAGGCGGCGGACGCGCTGTTCCAACTCGCCTTCCGTGACGACGCGTCGGGCGATCCGGACATCATCGTGGAGACGCGTGAGCTGGTCCGCGCGTATCTGGCGCGCACGCTGGGCTGACGTTCGGCGGGCCTTGCGGGGCCCCGGCGTACGGAACCGGCCATCCCCTTCCTTTGTCCGTACCGCTCGGTATGCTCAAGCGGCCCGCGCGTCGCCGCCGCCGCCCCTGGAGGACCCATGCCGCCCACCGGCACCGCCCGCACCGCCCTGCGCGTCTGCCCCCTCTGCGAGGCCACCTGCGGACTGACCCTCACGATCGAGGGGACCACGGTCACCGGAGCGCGCGGCGACCACGACGACGTGTTCAGCAAGGGCTTCATCTGCCCCAAGGGCGCCTCCTTCGGAGAGCTCGACGCCGACCCCGACCGGCTGCGCACCCCGCTGATACGCGAGAACGGCGAACTGAGGGAAGCGAGCTGGGACGAGGCGTTCGCCCTGATCGCCGCCCGGCTGCACCCCCTGATCGAGGAGCACGGAACCCATTCCGTCGGCGTCGTCCTCGGCAACCCCAACGTCCACACCATCGCCGGCACCCTCTATCCGCCCGTCCTGCTGGGCATGCTGCGCACCCGCAACCTCTTCACCGCCTCCACCCTCGACCAGATGCCCAAGCACGTCTCGTCCGGCCTGCTCTTCGGCGACGCCTTCGCGATCCCCGTGCCCGACCTGGACAACACCAGCCATCTGCTGCTCCTGGGCGCCAACCCGCTGGACTCCAACGGGAGTCTCTGCACCGCGCCCGACTTCCCCGGCAAGCTCAAGGCGCTGCGCGAGCGCGGCGGCACCCTCACCGTCGTCGACCCGCGCCGTACCCGCACCGCGCGCATCGCCGACCGGCACCTGGCGATCCGGCCGGGCACGGACGCGCTGCTGCTCGCCGCCCTCGTCCAGGTCCTCTTCGAGGAAGGGCTCACCGACCCCGGCGCGCTGGCCGGCCATCTCGAAGGGCTTGACGAACTCCGGGCGGCGGTAGGGGGCTTCACGCCCGAGGCCGTCGCGGCCGGCTGCGACCTGGACGCCGAGGAGATCCGTACCCTCGCGCGCGAACTCGCCGCCGCGCCCACCGCCGCCGTCTACGGACGCATCGGAAGCTGCACCGTCGAGTACGGCACACTCACCAGCTGGCTCATCGACGTCCTCAACGCCGTCACCGGCAATCTCGACCGGCCGGGCGGCGCCCTCTTCCCGCTCTCCGCCACCGACCGCGCGCCCCGCCCGGCGGCACCCGGCAAGGGATTCACGCTCGGCCGCTGGGCCAGCAGGGTCGGCGGCCATCCGGAGGTGAGGGGCGAACTGCCCATCGCCGTCCTCGCGGAGGAGATCGAGACACCCGGCGACGAGCGGATCCGCGCGGTGATCGCCGTCGCGGCCAACCCCGCGCTCTCCGCGCCCGACGGCAGCCGCATCGAACGGGCCCTGGACAGCCTCGACTTCATGGTCAGCGTCGATCCGTACCTGAACGAGACCTCGCAGCACGCGGACGTCGTACTGCCCCCGCCGCCGCCCTCCAGGAGCGCCCACTTCGACATCGTCTTCAACGGCTTCGCGGTACGCAACCAGGTCCGCTACAGCCCGCCCGCCATCCCTCTGGAAGCGGGCTCGATGGACGAGTGCGAGATCTTCGCGCGGCTCGCGCTCGCCGTGGGCGGGATGCACGGGGCCGACCCGTCGGCCGTCGACGACCAGGTGATCAGCCATACGCTCACAGAGGCGGTCGACGACCCGCTCTCACCCGTCCACGGACGCGACCCGAAAGAACTCGCCGCCGAACTCACCGGAACCGGCGGCCCCGAGCGCCGGCTCGACCTGATGCTGCGCCTGGGCCCGTACGGCGACGGCTTCGGTGCAGACCCGGCCGGACTCACCCTCGCGCGGGTCGCCGACCGGCCGCACGGCATCGACCTCGGGCCGCTGAAGCCCCGGATCCCCGGGATCCTCAAGACCCGCAGCGGACGCGTCGAACTGCTCCCCGAGCCGATCGCCGCCGACCTGCCCCGGCTGCGCGCCGCGCTCACCGGCGTCCCCGCGTCCCTGGTGCTCGTCGGGCGCCGTCATCTGCGCTCGAACAACAGCTGGATGCACAACGTGCCCACGCTCAACGGCGGTTCGAACCGCTGCACCGTCCAGGTCCACCCCGCCGACGCCGAACGGCTCGGCCTCGCGGACGGCCGGCCGGCGCGTATCACCACCGAGGCGGGCGAGATCACGATCCCGGTGGAGATCACCGACACGGTCAGGGCCGGGGTCGTGAGTGTGCCGCACGGTTGGGGCCACGACCGGCCGGGCACCCGGATGGCGGTGGCCCACGCGCGGCCGGGCGTCAACGTCAACCAACTGCTCGACGGCAGCCGCCGCGACCCGCTGTCGGGGACGTCGGTCCTCAACGGCTTCCCCGTCGAGCTGGCTCCCGCCTGACCAGCACTGACCAGCACCCTTTCGACCGGCGTCCGGAGCGGCACAGGTAGGGTCGAACGCATGGCTGACCGGTTGGCGAGCGACGCCCCCGAGGGCATGGGCCCGCACACAGGACCCGGCACCGTCGCCCGCGCCCCGCGAGGAGTGCCGCGACCCTCACTGAGGCCGCACCCCTAGGGTCTGTCGTTTGGATGGCTCCGCCATGTCTCCCTCCTCCGCCTTGCGACCGCACGCACCAACGGAACATCAGCCGCTGCCGCGGCGGGCGCTCCCTGATCCGGCCTGATCCAAACGACAGGCCCCAGGTCGTCGGCGACCCCCGGGTCCCTGGCGCCGGAAAACTAACGCCGCTAGTTTGGGTACGCGGCAGTCCCCCGGGAGGAACAGCGATGAAGGCACACGACAGCATGTACATAGGCGGCGAGTGGCGCCCCGCCGCCGGCCCCGACACCATCGCCGTCGTCAACCCGGCGACCGAGCAGGTCATCGCCGAAGTCCCGGCCGGCAGTGCCGAGGACATCGACGCCGCCGTACGTGCCGCGCGGGCCGCCTTCCCCGGCTGGGCCGCCACCCCGCCCGCCGAACGCGCGGCGCGCCTCGCTGCTTTGCGGGACGCGATGGCCGCCCGCAAGGACGAGATCGCCGGGACCGTCACCGCCGAACTGGGCTCACCGGTACGGCTGTCGAGGGCGGTGCACGCCGCCTCGCCGGTCACCGTCGCCGGGTCGTACGCCGACCTCGCCGCCTCCTTCGCCTTCGAGGAGCGGATCGGCAACTCGACGGTGCTGATGGAGCCGGTGGGTGTCGTCGGGGCGATCACCCCCTGGAACTACCCGCTGCACCAGATCGTCGCCAAGGTCGCCCCCGCGCTGGCCGCCGGCTGCCCGATCGTGGTCAAGCCCGCCGAGGACACCCCGCTGACCGCGCGGCTCTTCGCCGAGGCCGTCCACGAGTCGGGGCTGCCCGCGGGGGTCGTCAACGTGGTCACCGGCATCGGCGCCGTCGCCGGGCAGGCGCTCGCCGCGCACGAGGACGTCGACCTGGTGTCCTTCACCGGGTCCACCGCTGTCGGCCGCCGGATCGGCGCCACCGCCGGAGCGGCCGTCAAGCGGGTCGCGCTGGAGCTGGGCGGGAAGTCCGCGAACGTCATCCTGCCGAGCGCCGATCACGCCAGGGCCGTCAAGGCCGGGGTCGCCAACGTGATGACCAACTCCGGCCAGACGTGCAGCGCCTGGACCCGCATGCTCGTCCACGCCGACCGCTACGACGAAGCCGTCGATGCCGCCGTGGCCGCTGTCGCCTCGTACCGTCCCGGCGACCCGACGGACGAACTGTGCCGCCTGGGCCCCCTCGTCAACGCGGCCCAGCACGCCCGGGTGCGCGGCTATATCGCCAAAGGTGTCGCCGAAGGCGCCCGGCTGGTCGCGGGCGGAGCCCAACCGCCGCACGAGACCGGCTACTTCGTCGCCCCGACCGTCTTCGCAGACGTCACCCCGGAGATGACGATCGCGCAGGAGGAGATCTTCGGCCCCGTGCTGTCCATCCTGAAGTACGAGGACGAGGCAGACGCCCTGCGGATCGCCAACGGCACCGTCTACGGCCTCGCGGGCGCCGTGTGGGCGGGCGAGGAGAGCGAGGCCGTCGCCTTCGCCCGTCGGATGGACACCGGCCAGGTCGACATCAACGGCGGCCGGTTTAACCCCCTTGCCCCCTTCGGGGGTTACAAGCAGTCGGGCGTCGGCCGGGAATTCGGCCGGCACGGACTCGCCGAGTACCTCCAGACCAAGTCACTCCAGTTCTGACCCGGGAGAGAGGCCGGTTCGTCCCGGGCGCACCCGGCGCGTAACAGTTCGGCTGTCACCGGAGTATTGCCGCCTCGATCCCGAGGAGTTCGGCGAAGACGCGCTCCCCGGTCGGTGTCACCCGCACCGCCCGCTCCGTACCGATGCGTACGCACCACTTCGACTCCATGGCGAGCCGGCACAGACCCGCCCCCGCCACCCCCGCCAAGTGGCGCCGGCGCTCCGTCCAGTCCAGACACGAGCTGACCACCGGGCGCCGGCCGGCGCCCGTCAGCGCGATTCCCCGCTCGCCGAACCACTGGGTGCCCTGCTCGGTGAGAGCGAAGCCCGCGTCCATGAGCAGCAGCCCGCGCCGTGCCATGGCATCGGTGAGGGCCACCCCGAGCCGGCCCGCGAAGTGGTCGTAGCAGGTACGTCCCCGTGCCATGGCTCCGCTCGCCCCCGACGCGCGCACGATGTGCGGGCTGTCGCGGCCCGGCATGACGTGCGCGGCCAGCGACTCGACCAGTTCGGCGGTGGTCGCGTCGGCCAGCCGTACGTACCGGTGGCGCCCCTGCCGCTCCTCGGTGACCAGCCGGGCGGCGATCAGCTTCCCGATGTGCTCGCTGGCGGTGGACGCGGCGACACCCGCCTCCCGCGCCAGCTCGCCGGCCGTCCAGGCCCGCCCGTCCAGCAGCGACAGACAGAACACGGCCCGTGTCTCGTCGGCCAGCAGCGCGGCGAAGCCCGCGAGGAGCGAGCCGGGGGAGGCCGACGGGGCGGAGGGAAGCCCGAAGGAGTCGCCGTCGCCGGAGGCGGCGGTGGGCGCGGTGGTCTGCGGCATGCCTCCAGGGTGCCTCAGATACGCTTCGGTGTGGCCCGAACTGTCTCGTACTGGGCGGCCAGCCCGTCGATCAGTGCCCTGAGTCCCGTCTCGAAGGCCCCCTCGTCCACCCGCTGCTGCCGCTCGGCCAGCAGATGGGCCTGGCCGAGGTGCGGATAGTCGGCCGGGTCGTACGCCGTCTCGTCGTCCACGAAGCCCCGCGCGAACGAGCCGAGCGCCGAGCCCGTGATGAAGTACCGCATCAGCGCCCCGATATGGGTGGCCTGGACCGGTGGCCACCCCGCCCGGACCATCGCGCCGAACACCGTGTCGGCCACCCGCAGCCCCGCCGGGCGGCGGCCGGGCCCCTGGGCCAGCACCGGCACGATGTGCGGGTGCGCGGTGAGGGCGGCGCGGTAGGAGACGGCGTAGTCGTGCAGCGCGGTGCGCCAGTCCCGTACGTCGTCCGCGTCGAACATCGACAGGTCGACCTGCGCGCTGACGGAGTCCGCGACGGCGTCCAGGATCTCGTCCTTGTTGCGGAAGTGGTTGTAGAGGGACGGCCCGCTGACCCCCAGCTCCGCGGCCAGCCGCCGGGTGGAGACGGCCCCGAGCCCCTCGGCGTCCACGAGCGCGCTCGCGGTCGCGACGATGCGGTCTCTGCTGAGCAGCGGCTTGCGGGGTCGGGCCATGGCGCACATCGTATGGCTGTGGTCCCGGGTGCGGAGCGCCGCGGAGTGCGACGACAGTTCGACAAGCCCTAAGCGCTTGCTCAGCTTCGGGGGTAGGGTGTGCGTTCTGCCGACCGGAAGGGGCGAGAGCGATGCGTACGGCGGAACGGACGGCCGACGGCGAGGGCATGCCGTGGGGTGAGGTCACCCCCGAGGCGGCCAGAAGGCTGCTCGTCGCCGCCGTGGAGGCGTTCGCCGAACGCGGTTACCACGCCACCACCACCCGCGACATCGCGAGCCGCGCCGGGATGAGCCCCGCGGCGCTCTACATCCACTACAAGACCAAGGAAGAACTGCTCCACCGGATCAGCCGGATCGGCCACGACAAGGCCCTGGAGATCCTCACCGCGGCCGCCGACCGTGAAGGCACCGCCGCCGAACGGCTCACCGAGGCGGTCCGCTCGTTCGTCGGCTGGCACGCGGCCCGCCACACCACGGCGCGCGTGGTCCAGTACGAACTCGACGCGCTCGCCGAGGAGCACCGCGCCGAGATCGTCCAACTGCGCAGGCGCAGCGACGGAGCCGTACGCCGGATCCTCCAGGACGGCGTACGGGACGGGGAGTTCGACGTCCCGGACGTGCCGGGCACCACCCTGGCGGTGCTGTCGCTGTGCATCGACGTGTCGCGCTGGTTCAACGCGCGGGGGCGCCGGACGCCCGACGAGGTCGGTGCCCTCTACGCCGACCTCGTGCTCCGCATGGTGGTGGCACGCGACTCTCCGCCACCGTCCGCCGGGAGTTGAGGGTCAGAAGTAGTAGCGGGAGACCGACTCCGCCACACACACCGGCTTCTCGGCGCCCTCGCGCTCCACCGTGACCAGGGCCGTGACCTGCACACCACCGCCCGCCTCGGCGACCTCCTTCAGCACGGCCGTCGCGCGCACCCGGGAGCCCGCGGGCAGGGGGGAGGGGAAACGCACCCTGTTGGCGCCGTAGTTGACGCCCATCGTCACGTTCTCGACGGTCAGGATCTGCGGAAAGAGGACCGGCAGGAGCGACAGCGTCAGATAGCCGTGCGCGATGGTCGAGCCGAACGGGCCCTTCGCCGCCGCCTCCGGGTCCACATGGATCCACTGGTGGTCACCGGTGGCGGCGGCGAAGAGATCGATCCGCTCCTGGTCGACCTCCAGCCAGTCGCTGTGTCCCAACTGCTCGCCGACGGCGGCGTGCAGTTCCGCTGCGGAAGTGAAGATCCTCGGCTCAGCCATGTCTGTCGATCCCTGCCTCTCGGGCGCCGTCCGCAACGCCGTCTCCAGTGCCGTCCGCGCGGTGTCCAAGCGCTTGCTCAGCATGGTTGGGGCTTCCGGTCCTGTCAACGCGTGACACGGCGCCCCCGTAGGCTCGGTCGGGTGCCGCAGATTCCGGAGAAGATCCAAGAACTCACCGTCGGGCAGCTGTCAGCGCGCAGCGGCGCGGCGACGTCTGCCCTGCACTTCTACGAGACGAAGGGGCTGATCAGCAGCCGCAGGACCAGTGGCAACCAGCGCCGCTACAGCAGGGACATGCTCCGCCGTGTCGCCTTCGTGCGCGCGGCCCAGCGCGTGGGCATCCCGCTCGCCACCATCAGGGACGCGCTCGCGGAGCTTCCCGAGGGGCGTACGCCGAACCACGACGACTGGGCACGGCTCTCACAGGCGTGGCGCTCGGAACTCGACGAGCGCATCAGACAGCTCGGCCGGCTGCGCGACCATCTGACCGACTGCATCGGCTGTGGCTGTCTCTCGCTGGAGACCTGTGTCCTGTCCAACCCGGACGACCGGTTCGGTGACCGGATGACCGGTTCCCGGCTGCTGGCGGAGCGCAGGCGCGCGCCCAAGTAGCCGCCGTGTCCCGGCCTGTCCCGCCACCACGGCGGGTCAGGCCACCGAGGCCAGCTCCCGCTGCCGTACGCGCTTCGCCCGCTCCATGGCCTCGGACGTGAGAACGGGCCGCGGCACGACAATGCCACAGCCCTTGCACACCGGTCCCGACCAGGGAGCCTGCGACAGATCCGGCCGCCAGACGATCCCCTTCTCCGCGCACACCGGGCACGCGCCGCCCGGTCCCGACTCCAGCCCGGCGATCAGCCGGCGCAGCACCTCGGCCAGCGGCTCCGTCGGATGCACGGCCGGGTCGTCGCAGCGCGCCACCCCGTTGCCGCCCCAGGTCCGGCGGTGCCAGTCGTCGAACGTGCCCGGTCTTCTCAGCCCGTCGTGCTTCTCGCGCTTACGGCGCTGGGCGAACTGGACCTCGTAGGCCAGCCAGACGGCCCGCGCCTCTTCCAGTTCGTCGAGCGCGGCCATCAGCCGCGCCGGATCGGGAGCTCGGTCCTCCGGCTCGATGCCATGCCGTTCGCAGAGGTGGTCCCAGGTGGCCCGATGTCCGTAAGGGGCGAATCGTTCAAGGCACTTACGCAGTGAATACCGGCGTAGTGCCAGATCACATCGCGGATCACGCACCTGTCTCGCGAGACTCCGGAATCCGGCCATCGCCTGCCACCTCCGTCGGTTGCTGCATCGGCGTCATCCAATAGACGTACGCGTGCCCGATCCGGCTCCATCGAAAATCCGATGGCAGTCATCAGCCGGGTTTTCACCCTGAGGGCGCACGCCGGAGGTGGTCCGATTGACGGCGGGAGCCTGTCGTCCGGCTCAGGTTCAGGCTCAGCGGTACTGGAGGTACCGGGCCCGCGTCGCCCGGAACGCGGCGAGTTCGGCGCGCCAGGCCCCGACCACCTCGTCGGTGTCCGCGCCCGCGTCTATCAATGTGCGTACGGAGGCCGAGCCGGTCAGCTTGTCGATCCAGTTGTCCGGGCGCCAGGCGAAGCCGCTCCACGACTGCTTCGCCGTCACCAGCAGCGCGATGCCCGTACGTACCGGGTCGAACGACTCCCGGTCGTGGACGTGCAGTTGGACCCCGCCCACCGTCCTGCCCTGGAACTTGGAGAAGGTCGGCGCGAAGTACGCCTCGCGGAAGTGGACCCCGCGCAGCTCCTGCGCGTTGGCGGCCTCGGCCCACGCGCGGTCGACGCCCTCGGCGCCCAGGAGTTCGAAGGGGCGGGTCGTGCCGCGCCCCTCGGAGAGGTTGGTGCCCTCGAAGAGGCAGGTGCCCGAGTAGACCAACGCGGTCTCCGGCGCCGGCATGTTGGGGCTCGGCGGCACCCAGGGCAGACCGGTCCCGTCGAAGAAGTCGGCGCGGCGCCAGCCGGACATCCGCACGATGTCCAGCTCCACCGGCCGGCCGAGGAACTCACCGTTGAAGAGCAGCGCCAGTTCGGTGACCGTCATGCCGTGCGCCTGCGAGATCGGCCTGCGCCCGACGAAGGTCGCGAACTCCGGGTGCAGGACCGGTCCGAGCGCCGCCCGGCCGGTGACGGGATTGGGCCGGTCGAGTACGACGAAGCGCTTGCCGGCGATGGCCGCCGCCTCCATGCAGTCGTACAGCGTCCAGATGTAGGTGTAGAAGCGGGCGCCCGCGTCCTGGATGTCGAAGACGACCGTGTCGACCCCGGACGCGGTGAAGACGTCGGCGAGCCGCTGCCCGCTGATCTGGTACGTGTCGTACACCGGCAGCCCGGTCGCCGGGTCGTCGTACCTGCCCTCGGAGCCGCCGGCCTGGGCCGTGCCCCGGAAGCCGTGCTCGGGGCCGAAGACGGCGGTGAGGTCGACGCGTTCGTCCGGGTGCATGACGTCGACGATGTGCCGCACGTCCCGGGTCACACCGGTCGGGTTGGTGACGACCCCGATCCGCTGACCGGCCAGCAGCCGGTAGCCGTCGGCCGCCAGCCGGTCGAAGCCCGTGAGGACCCGCCCGCTGTCGCCGCCCCGGCCCCGGTCGGCCGCCGCGGCGGACGGTGCCCCGGCCGCGCGCGCCGCGCCTGCCGCCCCCACCGCGCTCGCGGCGAGCAAACCTCGTCTGGACAGGCTCATTCGGCCACCTCCGTGATCAAGCCAACTGTCATGGACACGGACTCTAGGGCGTGTTTGAGAAGTAGCGTCGTCCGCCCATCGGGCGGGGCCCACGGCGTCTGGTGCGTGCGATCGCAAGGCGGAGGATCATCCTCGTACTGGACGTACTTGGATGACTCCAACAACGCAGCGAGCGCGCGTGCCAGGCGTCGTGGGCCAGACGGGACTTCTAAAACACGCCCTAGTGCCGGGACCACGCCGGTTCACCAGGTCGGAGCGGGGGAGCACGGAGCCGTTCCGGTATGGGCTCTTCCCCGCGACATACCGACTGGTTAGTCTCTCTTGGTCGAGCGGTGGACACCGCGGGGAATCCGAGAGGCAGGTCCGATGAGTACGGTGCGGGGCGCGCGAGTGGTGGTCACAGGAGCCGGCGGCGGTATCGGTGCCGCGCTCGCCGGCAGATTCGCCGCCGGGGGCGCCCGCGTCGTCGTCAATGATCTCGACGCCGTCAAGGCCCATGCCGTCGCCGAGAGCGTCGGCGGCATCGCCCTGCCGGGCGAGGCCTCCGCCGTGGTCGAGCAGGCGCGCGACGCGCTCGGCGGCGCCGTCGACATCTACTGCGCCAACGCGGGCTACGGCACGGCCGGTGACCCGTTCGCCGACGAGGAGATCTGGGCGTCGGCCTGGGACGTCAACGTCATGGCACATGTCCGTGCCTCCCGGATCCTGCTGCCCGACTGGCTGGAGCGCGGCGAGGGCCGGTTCATCTCCACCGTCTCCGCCGCCGGACTGCTCACGATGATCGGCGCGGCGCCCTACAGCGTCACCAAGCACGGCGCGCTCGCCTACGCGGAATGGCTCTCGCTCACCTACCGCCACCGGGGGCTCAAGGTCCACGCGATCTGCCCGCAGGGAGTCCGTACGGACATGCTGACCGCCGCCGGATCGGCGGGCGAACTCGTCCTGGCCCCGACGGCGATCGAGCCCGAGGACGTCGCCGACGCGCTGTTCGACGCGATGGACGAGGACCGGTTCCTGGTGCTGCCGCACGCCGAGGTGGCCGAGTACTACCGGGCCCGCTCCGGCGACCCCGACCGCTGGCTGGTCGGCATGAACCAGATTCAGCAGAAATGGGAAGGAAGCGGGCGGTGAGGGAGGTCCTGGGCGGGCCGCCCGGCGCGACGAGTGGGAAGATCCTCGGGCGCGTACCGCGTTCACGCCATCAGAGGGCGGCGGACACCACGGCGGCGTACACCGTTCAGGACTGAGAAAGGCAGGTGGCGACAGTGGCCAGAAAGACGGACGGGAACTCCATCCCCGTACCCCAGCGGCTGCTGGCCGCCGCCACCCGGCTCTTCGCCGAGCAGGGCTACGGCAGCACGTCGGTCCAGGAGATCGTGGAGGCGGCGGGCGTCACCAAGGGCGCGCTGTACCACTACTTCGGCTCCAAGGAAGACCTCCTCCAGGAGGTGTACGCGCGGGTGCTCCGCCTCCAGCAGGAGCGGCTGGACGCCTTCGCCGACGCCGACGAGCCCGTGGAGCGGCGGCTGCGCGCGGCGGCGGCGGACGTGGTCGTGACCACCATCGACAACCTGGACGACGCGGCGATCTTCTTCCGCTCGATGCACCATCTGAGCCCGGAGAAGAACAAGCAGGTACGGGCCGAGCGGCGGCGCTACCACGAACGCTTCCGCGCGCTGGTCGAAGAAGGCCAGCGCGGCGGGGTGTTCACCGCCGCCACCCCGGCCGACCTGGTGGTGGACTACCACTTCGGGTCGGTCCACCATCTCTCCACCTGGTACCGGCCGGACGGGCCGCTCACCCCGCAGCAGGTCGCCGACCACCTCGCCGACCTGCTGCTGCGCGCACTGCGCCCCTGACCGGCCGCCGCGCTACAGGTACTTCTTCAACTCCCGGCGCGCCAGGGACCGTTGGTGCACCTCGTCCGGCCCGTCCGCCAGCCGCAGGGTCCGCGCCGCGGTCCACAGCTCCGCCAGCGGGTAGTCCTGGCTCACCCCGCCCGCGCCGTGCAGTTGCACCGCGCTGTCGATGATGTCGACCACCGCGCGCGGCGTCGCGATCTTGATCGCCTGGATCTCCGTGTGCGCGCCCCGGTTGCCCACCGTGTCCATCAGCCAGGCCGTCTTGAGCACGAGCAGGCGCAGCTGCTCGACCGTCACGCGTGCGTCCGCGATCCAGTTCCCCACCACACCCTGCCGCGCGATGGGCTTCCCGAAGGCCGTACGGGACACGGCCCGCCGGCACATCAGCTCGATGGCGCGCTCGGCCATGCCGATCAGCCGCATGCAGTGGTGGATCCGGCCGGGGCCGAGCCGGGCCTGGGCGATGGCGAAACCGCCGCCCTCCTCGCCGATCAGACTGGCCGCCGGGACACGGACGTCCGAGAAGACGACCTCGGCGTGGCCGCCGTGGGAGTGGTCCTCGTAGCCGTACACGCTCATCGCGCGGACGACGGTGAGGCCGGGGGTGTCGCGCGGGACGAGGATCATCGACTGCTGGCGGCGGGTGTCGGCGCCGTCCGGGTCGGTCTTGCCCATCACGATGAAGATCCGGCAGTCCGGGTTCATGGCTCCGGAGATGTACCACTTACGGCCGTTGATCACGTAGTCGTCGCCGTCGCGCTCGATCCTGGTCCGGATGTTCGTCGCGTCGGACGAGGCGACCTCCGGCTCGGTCATCGCGAACGCCGAGCGGATCTCACCGTCGAGCAGCGGTTCCAGCCACCGCTTCTTCTGCTCGTCGCTGCCGAACTGGGCGAGCACTTCCATGTTCCCGGTGTCGGGCGCCGCGCAGTTGAGCGCCGTCGGGGCCAACTGCGGGCTCCGGCCGGTGATTTCGGCCAAGGGTGCGTACTGGAGGTTGGTCAGCCCGGCGCCGTGCTCCGCGTCCGGGAGGAAGAGATTCCACAGCCCCTGCCTGCGCGCCTCGGCCTTCAGCTCACCCACGACAGCCGGGGTGTCCCAGGGATCGGCGAGCCGGGCCCGCTGTTCCCGGGCGATCGCCTCGGCGGGGAAGACATGCTCGTCCATGAACGCCAGCAGCCTGGCGCGGAGTTCCTCGGTGCGGGCGTCGAACGCGAAGTCCATGGCCGGGTCAGCCTTCCTGGAGGGTGGTGAGGCCGTGCTCGATGAAGACGGGGACGAGATCGCCGATGCGCTCGAAACCGCCGCCGACCGTCCGGCCCAGCGTGTAGCGGTAGTGGATGCCTTCGAGGATCACGGCGAGCTTGAACCAGGCGAAGGCCGTGTACCAGGCGATCGCCGAGGTGTCGCGGCCCGAACCGGCGGCGTAGCGCTCGACCAGTTCGGCCGGGTCGGGATGGCCGGCCGCGCCGGCGGTCGTACTGATCGGGGAGCCCGTGATCTCCAGCGGCGCGCTGTACATCACCAGCAGACCGAGGTCGGTCAGCGGGTCGCCGAGGGTGGACATCTCCCAGTCCAGCACGGCCTTGATCCGGTCGTCGTCACCGAGCAGTACGTTGTCGAGCCGGTAGTCGCCGTGGACGACGGTGGGCGCGGGGGAACCGGGCAGGGAGCGGCCCAGAGCTGCGTGCAACTCGTCGATGCCGGGCAGGTCCCGGTTGCGTGAGGCGTCCAACTGCTTGGCCCAGCGGCGCAGTTGGCGGTCGAGGAAGCCCTCGGGCCGGCCGAAGTCGGCGAGTCCCACCGCGGCGGGGTCGACCGCGTGCAGCTCGACCAGGGTGTCGACCAGGCCCAGGAGCGCGGTGCGGGTGCGGTCGGGGCCGAGCGGGGCGAGCTGTTCGGCCGTACGGTACGGGGTCCCCGCTACGTACTCCATCACGTAGAAGGGCGCCCCGAGCACGTCCGGGTCCTCGCACAGCAGCAGGGGCCCGGGCACCGGCACGGCCGTCGGGTGCAGCGCGCTGATCACCCGGAACTCGCGCGTCATGTCGTGCGCCGTGGCGAGGACATGGCCGAGCGGCGGCCTGCGGACCACCCACTCGTGGGTACCGTCGCCGATCAGATACGTCAGGTTCGACCGTCCGCCCTCGATCAGCCGGGCGCTCAGTGGTCCGCCCACCAGTCCGGGGCGCTCGCGGTCGAGGTGGCCGCGCAGCCGCTCCGGGTCGAGTCCTGGCGGGGGACTGGCGCTCATCGGTCGTACCTCCATGAGGGCGGGGGCGGGGGATGCCTTCGCCATTCATGATGCCGACCAGTCGGTATGCCGTCCAGTGCGCGGCGGGAAACCGTCCGCGTCTGTGACGGGATCGGCGCGCCGGGTCCGCGGGCGGACCCGGCGGTGTACGTCCGCGGCCGTACGCCGGGTCCTGTCGGGGGTGGCGTCGGGGGTGCGTCGGCTGTAGGTGGGGTCAGTGGTCGTCCCAGTGCCCGTCGTGGGCCGCGTGCCGGTGGCCGTCGTGCGCGTAGTCCAGGTGGTCGCCGTGTCTGACGGCGGGGTGGCCGCAGCCCTCGCCGTGCCGGTGGGGATGGCTCTCGTGGACGACATGGGCGGTGGTCTCGCACTCGTCCCAGTGCTCCGCGTGCCGCCGGTGCAGATGGCCGTCGTGGGCGTAGTCGACATGGTCGCCGTGCCGCACCTCGGTGTGGCCGCAGGTCGGTCCGTGGGAGTGCTCGTGCGTGGGGTGTTCCTGGTGAAGAGTCGTCATGATGTATACCTCTGCTGTGTTTTGGGGTGATTTGACCGGCCGGACGGGACGCTACCAGTCCTGTCCGCCGCCGGGTCGTCCCCTCAGAGCACGGTCACGCCGAACGCCGCCAGGCAGATCACACACACCACCGCCGCGACCCCCGCACCTGCCGGCAGCGGGCGCGGCTCCGGCGTGTCGAGGGCCGTCATCCGCCGGTGCGCCACCCAGAGGAACGCCAGCCAGACGAGCGCGCCCGCCACCGCCGCCGCGACGCCCGCGGCCGTCACCTCGTTCCGGAGGACCTGCCGCCCCGCGAGCACCGCCACGACCGTGTACGTCAGAGTCGTACGCCGCCAGGCCAGCCGGGTCCGCTCGGGCTGGAGGCCCGGGTCGCGCGCCGCCCCGGCGGCCGGGCTCCCCATCAGCGGGTCCCGCCCGCCAAAACCACGACCAGCATGATCACGGCGACGGCCGCGACCGACAGCCCCAGCAGCGTCGGGAACGCCGTCACCGGCAGATCCTCGCCCCGGCGCATCGCCCGCTCGCTGCGCACCCACTGGCTGATGGACCGCAGCGCGCTGAGCGCCCCGATCGCGAAGAGCACCACCGCAAGCCCCACCCGCACACCCCAGCGCAGGTCCGGCAGGAACTGGTCGACGGCGAATCCGCCGCCCACCAGGGCCAGTGACGTACGGATCCAGGCGAGGAACGTGCGTTCGTTGGCGAGCGAGAAGCGGTAGTCGGGGGTCGTCCCCTCGTCGCTGACCCGCCGGGGCGCGAACCACAGGCGCAGGCTCCGTACAAAATCGATCACCCGTCGCACCTTACGCGCGGGACGCTTTGAGCCGTTCGTACGCCGTCAGGCCGTCCGGCGTCCACCGCCACCCACCGTCGCCGGGGCGCTGCGCCAGACGCCGCTCCAGCTCCTCCTCCGTCAGGAACGCGTGCCAGTCGATCTCCTCCGCCTGCGGGGACACCGGCAGCACACAGCGGACCTCGTAGACGCGCGACCACCAGCTCAGCTGGCCGCCCCCGGCCTCGTACAGGAACGAGAACAGCGGTACCGGGCGCGGCAGGCCCGAGACCCCCAGTTCCTCCTCGGCCTCGCGCAGCGCCGCGTCGTCGTACGTCTCGCCCGCGCCGACCACACCGCCCACGAACATGTCGTGGTGGGACGGGAAGACGAGCTTGGTCGCCGTCCTGCGGTGGACGAAGACACGGCTCTCGGCGTCGCGCGCGAGGACGAAGACGCAGCGGTGCCGCAGCCCCTTCGCGTACACCTCGCCGCGCGGTGCCCGCCCCACGACGCGGTCCTGTTCGTCGACGATGTCGAGGATTTCGTCAGCGGCGCTCATGGGGGACAGCCTGGCATGCCGAACAGTTGACTCGTTACCGGCCCGTACGGAAGATCGGACCACCTCAGTCGCCCCGAGAAGGTGGGAACCCATGGCGTACGACGCTGATGTGATCGTGATCGGCGCGGGACTGGCCGGGCTGGTGGCCACCGCCGAACTCGTCGACGCGGGGCGCTCGGTCATCCTGCTCGACCAGGAGCCGGAGCGGTCCATCGGTGGCCAGGCGCACTGGTCCTTCGGCGGGATGTTCCTCGTGGACTCGCCCGAGCAGCGGCGGCTGCGGGTCAAGGACAGCAGGGACCTCGCGCTCCAGGACTGGCTCGGCACGGCCGGCTTCGACCGCGAGGAGGACCACTGGCCGCGCAAATGGGCCGAGGCGTACGTGGACTTCGCCGCCGGTGAGAAGCGGTCCTGGCTGCGCGAGCGGGGCATACGCTTCTTCCCGGTCGTCGGCTGGGCCGAGCGCGGCGGCTACGGCGCGAGCGGGCACGGCAACTCGGTGCCGCGCTTCCACATCACCTGGGGGACCGGCCCCGGCGTCGTCGAGCCGTTCGAGCGGCGGGTGCGTGAGGGCGTCGCCAAGGGACTGGTGACGTTCCGTTTCCGGCACCGGGTTACCGGACTCGGCGCGAGCGCCGGCGCCGTCGACACGGTGACCGGTGAGGTGCTTGAGCCGAGCGACGCCGAACGCGGCACGGCCAGCAGCCGCGTCACGACGGGTACGTTCGAACTCAGGGCGCAGGCCGTGATCGTCACGTCCGGCGGCATCGGCGGAAACCACGACCTCGTACGCGCCCAGTGGCCCGAACGCCTCGGCACCCCGCCCGGGAAGATGCTCTCCGGCGTACCCGCCCATGTCGACGGTCTGATGCTCGGCATCACCGAGCGGGCCGGCGCCCACCACATCAACCGGGACCGGATGTGGCACTACACGGAGGGCATAGAGAACTGGAACCCGATCTGGGCCAGGCACGGCATCCGGATCCTGCCCGGACCCTCGTCGCTCTGGCTCGACGCACGCGGCACGCGGCTGCCGGTGCCGCTGTTCCCCGGCTTCGACACGCTCGGAACGCTGGACCACATCATGCACAGCGGCCACGACTACACCTGGTTCGTTCTCAACCGGCGCATCATCGGCAAGGAGTTCGCGCTCTCGGGCTCCGAGCAGAATCCCGACCTGACCGGGAAGTCCGTCCGCGACGTGATCGACCGGGCGCGCCAGGACGTGCCGGGACCGGTCAGGGCGTTCATGGACAACGGCGCTGACTTCGTCGTGGAGAAGGACCTCGCCTCGCTCGTGCGGGGGATGAACGCGCTCACCGAGAAGCCGCTGATCGACGAGGACGGGCTGCGCCGGGAGATCGTGGCGCGCGACAGGGAGGTCGCCAACCCGTTCACCAAGGACCTCCAGATGACGGCCGTCCGAGGGGCGCGCGCCTATCTGGGCGACAAGCTGATCCGTACGGTGGCGCCGCACCGCATCCTCGACCCCAAGGCCGGTCCGCTGATCGCCGTACGGCTGCACATCCTGACCCGCAAGTCGCTCGGCGGGCTTCAGACGGACCTGTCGTCGCGGGTGCTGCGGCCGGACGGCACACCGCTGGCCGGGGTGTACGCGGCGGGGGAGGCGGCCGGCTTCGGCGGCGGCGGGATGCACGGCTACCGCTCGCTGGAGGGCACGTTCCTCGGCGGCTGTGTCTTCTCCGGGCGCGCGGCCGGGCGGGCGGCGGCGGAGGCGGTCGCCTAGGAAGTGTCTTTCGGATCAGGCCGGATCGCCGGACACGTACTACCGGCGCTCCACCACCCGGAAGCGCTCCGCCACCACCAGCGTCCCGTCGTGCACCGTGAACGACGGGTCGCCCATCGCCTCCCGCATCTCGTCGCTGTGCCAGAACGCCTCGTGGCCCGCGCGCCAGGCCGCCACCGAGTCGTACCCCTCGCCCTCGTCCAGCGCGTGCTGGAGATCGACCTGCCCCAGCGGCAGCACCCGTACCTCCGTCAGCTCCAGCACGGCGATCTCGCGGCCGGCCGAGTCGATCAGCGCCGAACGCTCCCCGACCGGCGGCAGCTCCTCGTTCTCCACCTCGTACTCGGCCAGCAGGCCCGTGGTCGAGACCTTCTTCCCGGACAGGACCGCCGCGACCAGCTGATCGCGCAGCGGCCCGGGGAAGGCCAGCAGAAAGGGCGGGAGGGCTTCGGGGTGTTCCTGGGGGGTCGCCATGGGTTAAGTCTGCCGGACTCTGACGAAACGATGACGGATCGCCGGCGCCCCTGGTTTCCGCGTCTCCACGGTGTTCGAATCAATGGGTGACCACTCCACACAACGACCGGGAGGGCACGCCCGTCGGGCGGCGCCTGGTGCTCTCCATGCTCGGTCTCGGCGCGGCGGGCGTCGTCACGGCGCCCTATCTCCAGCGGGGGCTCGAAGCCTTCCTCGGCTCGGTGGCCGACACCGACCCGACCGGGCTGACCGGCCTGCTGCCCAACGGGGGCGGGTTCCGCTACTACTCGGTGGCCAGCTCCGTACCCCGCAAGGGTCCTGAGAACTACCGGCTCACCGTGGACGGGCTGGTCGACCGGCCCACCACGTACACGCTCGACGCCCTGCGGAAGCTCCCGCAGACCCGCATGGTCCGTGACGTCCAGTGCGTCACCGGCTGGCGGGTGCCGGAAACGCCGTTCGAAGGCGTACGGCTGTCGCGGATCCTCGATGCCGCGGGGGTACGGCCGGACGCCAAAGCGGTCCGCTTCACCTGCTTCGACGGCACGTACAGCGAGAGCCTGACCATGGAGCAGGCCAGACGGCCCGACGTCCTGGTGGCGCTGAAGATGCGCGACAAGCCGGTCGAGCACGCGCACGGCGGTCCGGTACGGCTCTACGTGGCACCCATGTACTTCTACAAATCGGCGAAATGGCTCTCCGGGATCTCCGTCACCTCCGACGTCCGCCCCGGCTACTGGGAGGAGCGCGGCTATGACGTCGACGCCTGGGTCGGGCGGTCCAACGGCCGCACCGACACCCCGACCGTCTGACCGGCCCGGCGGCCCGCCCTCCGGCCGGCCGGAGCCGGCGCGACCCCGGCTGCGGCGGCGGTTCAGCCGCGCCGAGCGGATGGTCCACCGCGCGACCGGCGTGCTGATGCTGGTCTGCGTGGTGACGGCGGCGTCTCTGTACGTACCGCAGCTCGCCGAACTCGTCGGCCGCCGCTACCTGGTGGTCACCCTGCACGAGTGGTCGGGTCTGCTGCTGCCCGCGCCGTTCCTCCTGGGGCTCGCGTCCCCCTCCTTCCGCGCCGATCTGCGCCGGCTCAACCGCTTCGCGCCGCACGACAAGGAGTGGCTACGAGCCGTGCGGCGCCGCGACTTCCGGCCGGAGTCGCGCCCGGCGGGCAAGTTCAACGCCGGGCAGAAGGTGTACGGCGGCTGGATCGCGGGAGCCGTCCTGGTCATGCTCGCGACGGGCCTGATGATGTGGTTCACCTGGCTGACGCCGCTGGTGTGGCGGACGAGCGCCACCTTCGTGCACGACTGGCTGTCGCTGGCCGTGGGGCTCGTGCTCGTCGGGCACATCGGGATGGCGTTCGCCGACCCGGAGGCACGGCGCGGCATGCGGACCGGATCGGTGGAACGGCCGTGGGCGGAGCGGGAGCACCCTCTGTGGAAGGAAGAGGAGTGACCCGCCCCGCCCGGGGACGTAACCAGCTCAGATGCGACGTGACCGGCTAGACGATCAGCGAGAGCAGCATCACGAAGCCGAGACCGACGACGGAGATGATCGTCTCCATCACCGACCAGGTCTTGATCGTCTGACCGACGTCCATCCCGAAGTACTCCTTCACCAGCCAGAAGCCCGCGTCGTTGACATGGCTGAAGAAGAGCGAACCGGCGCCGATCGCCAGCACCAGCAGCGCGGTGTGGGAGGTGGACATGTCGGCGGCGAGCGGCGCCGCGAGCCCGGCGGCGGAGATCGTCGCGACGGTCGCCGAGCCGGTCGCCAGCCGGATCGCCACCGCGATCAGCCAGCCCAGCAGCAGCGCCGGGATCGACCAGTCCTCGGAGAAGTCGAGGATCATCTGGCCGACGCCCGCGTCGATCAGGGTCTGCTTGAAACCGCCGCCCGCGGCGACGATCAGCAGCACGCCCGCGATGGGCCCGAAGGACTTCTCGATGGTCGACGCGATCCGGTCCTTGGTGAATCCGGCGGCCCGTCCCAGTGTGAAGATGCCGACGAGCACGGCGGCGAGCAGCGCGATCAGCGGGGAGCCGATGACATCGGCGACCTTCTGGACCTGGTTCTCCGGGTCGTCCACGACGATGTCGACCAGTGCCTTGACCAGCATCAGGACGACCGGCAGCAGCACGGTCGCGACGGTGGCGCCGAAGCTCGGACGCCTGTCGCTCTCTTCGGACGGACGCTTCTCCAGCGTCTGGAGCATCCGCTCGGGCGGCTGGATGTCCACCCAGCGCGCGGCGTAACGGGAGAACAGCGGCCCGGCGATGATCACCGTTGGGATCGATATGAGGAGGCCCAGCGCCAGCGTCACGCCGAGGTCGGCGCCGATGGCGTCGATCGCGACGAGCGGACCGGGGTGCGGCGGGATCAGTCCGTGCATGACGGAGAGGCCGGCCAGCGCCGGGATACCGATCCGCATCAGGGAGAAGTTGCCGCGCTTGGCGACCAGCAGCACGACCGGGATCAGCAGCACGATGCCGACCTCGAAGAAGAGCGGCAGCCCGATCACCGAGGCGATGAGGACCATCGCCCACGGCATGGCACGCCCGCTCGCCCGGCTGAGGATCGTGTCGACTATCTGGTCGGCGCCGCCCGAGTCCGCGAGCAGCTTGCCGAGTATCGCGCCGAGCGCGATCAGCACACCGACACCCGCGACGGTCGAGCCGAGACCGGCGGAGAAGCTGAGGATCGTGTCGCCGAGGGACGCGCCGGCGAACGCGCCCAGCGCCAGCGTGCCGATGGTCAGGGCGAGGAAGGCGTGCAGTTTGAACTGGGTGATGAGCAGGACGATGACGGCAATACCGGCGAGAACGGCGATGCCCAGCTGCGTGTTGCCGGCCGAGGTGATCGGTTCCACGGCGTCCGCTGCCAGCGTCTCGACGCTGAGACTGGTCACGGGGGGATCCTTACGTATTGGGGAGTTGACTGGCTTGTCTGTCAGGTGAGTTCGGGCTCGTAGGGCCCTTGGGGACGGTCGAGTGCCGCCAGCGCGGCGACGCCCCGTTCGGTGATCTCCTCGGGGGTGCCCGCCACGTCGACGGTGACGCCCGCCTCGTCGTCGCCCAGGGGCTGCAACGTGGCGAACTGTGAATCCAGCAGGGCGGTGGGCATGAAGTGCCCCTTGCGGTCCGCCATCCGCCGTTCGATCAGGGCGCGGTCACCGGTGAGGTGCAGGAAGAGGACGTCGGGCGCCGCGGCCCGCAGCCGGTCGCGGTAGAGGCGCTTGAGCGCCGAGCTGCTGACCACACCGCCGAGACCGGCGCGGCTGTGCGCCCAGCGCCCGATCGCGTCCAGCCACGGCCGGCGGTCGTCGTCGTCCAGCGGGGTGCCGGCGGACATCTTGGCGATGTTCGCAGGGGGGTGGAAGTCGTCGCCCTCGGCGTACGGGACGCCCAGGGCGGCGGCCAGCAGGGGACCGACGGTCGTCTTGCCGGTACCTGCCACGCCCATCACCACGACGACGTGGGGGGTGTTCATCTGATGCCTCGCTGTCTTCGCATGCTCCGCTGCCTTCGCGATACTGAAACTCATATGTACGACGTATTCAAGGTGTCGTCACTCACTTGTCATATTTTTTCTTCACCCGACCCGCCCCGTAGGCTTCCGCCATGACCACAGAAGGCCGGGGCCTGCATACCCATGTGCTCGACACCCTCGGTCTCGCCATCACGGGGGGCGAATACCCCGAGGGCGGCGTCGTGCGCACCGACGAGGTCGCGCGGCGCTTCGACGTCTCGCGCACCGTGGTACGGGAAGTGGTCCGCGTCCTCGAATCGATGCACCTCGTCCAGTCCCGGCGCCGCGTCGGCGTGACGGTGCGGCCCGCCGCCGAGTGGAACGTCTACGACCCGCGGGTCATCCGCTGGCGCCTCGCGGGCAACGACCGGCCGCGCCAACTGCGTTCACTGACCGTGCTGCGCTCCGCGATCGAACCGGTGGCCGCCGGTCTCGCCGCCACCCATGCCACACCCGAGCAGTGCGCCGCCCTCACGGAGCAGGCGCTCGGCATGGTCGCCACCTCACGAGGACACCAACTGGAGGGCTATCTACGGCACGACGTCGCCTTCCACCGGGTGGTACTCGACGCGTCGGGCAACGAGATGTTCGCCCGGCTCGGAGACGTGGTCGCCGAGGTCCTGACGGGGCGCACGCGGCACGAGGTGATGTTCCACGACCCCGACCCGGCGGCCGTGACCCTGCATGTACAGGTCGCCGAGGCCGTACGGGAGCGGGACGCGGCCCGTGCCGAGGAGCTGACCCGGCAGATCGCCGTCGGCGCCCTCCAGGAACTCGACGTGCTCGCACCCTGACCAGGCGGCGCGTCGGCGCGATGTCAGACTTGGCCCTTCAGGCTCGATGGAGAGGCAGGTCCTGACATGTCGCAGCAGGTGCGAGGCGTTGTGGCGCCCGGCAAGAACGAGCCGGTGCGGATCGAGACGATCGTGATCCCCGATCCCGGCCCCGGCGAGGCCGTGGTGAAGATCCAGGCGTGCGGCGTCTGCCACACCGATCTGCACTACAAGCAGGGCGGGATCAACGACGACTATCCCTTCCTGCTCGGCCACGAGGCGGCGGGCGTGGTGGAGTCGGTCGGCGACGGCGTCACCGACGTCGCCCCCGGTGATTTCGTGATTCTCAACTGGCGTGCCGTCTGCGGCAGTTGCCGGGCATGTCTGCGGGGCAGGCCCTGGTACTGCTTCAACACCCACAACGCCGAACAGAAGATGACGCTGACGGACGGTACGGAACTGTCCCCGGCGCTCGGCATCGGCGCGTTCGCGGAGAAGACCCTGGTCGCCGCCGGACAGTGCACCAAGGTCGACCCGGTCGTCTCACCGGCCGTCGCCGGTCTGCTCGGCTGCGGTGTCATGGCCGGCATCGGCGCGGCGATCAACACCGGCAGCGTCGGCCGGGGCGACTCCGTCGCCGTCATCGGCTGCGGCGGTGTCGGCGACGCGGCGATCGTAGGATCCCGTCTCGCGGGCGCGGCCCGCATCATCGCCGTCGACATCGACGACCAGAAGCTGGCCACCGCCAGGACGATGGGCGCCACCCACACCGTCAACTCCCGCTCCACCGACCCCGTCGAGGCGATCCGCGAACTGACCGGGGGCTTCGGGGCGGACGTCGTCATCGAGGCGGTGGGCCGCCCGGAGACGTACAAGCAGGCGTTCTACGCACGTGACCTGGCCGGCACGGTCGTCCTGGTCGGGGTCCCCACCCCGGAGATGGAGCTCGAACTGCCGCTGCTCGACGTCTTCGGGCGCGGCGGCTCCCTCAAGTCGTCCTGGTACGGCGACTGTCTGCCGTCCCGCGACTTCCCCATGCTGATCGACCTGCACCAGCAGGGCCGTATCGACCTGGGCGCGTTCGTCACCGAGACCATCGGACTCGGCGACGTCGAGAAGGCCTTCGCCCATATGCACGAGGGCCACGTCCTGCGCTCGGTCGTGGTGCTCTGATGGCCGCCACCGGCGCCGCGGCGCGCGTCGACCACCTCGTGACCTCCGGCACGTTCTCGCTCGACGGCGGTACCTGGGACGTCGACAACAACGTCTGGATCGTCGGCGACGACACCGAGGCGATCGTCATCGACGCCGCCCACGACGCCACGGCCATCGAGACCGCGCTGGGCGGCCGGACGCTGCGCGCCATCGTCTGCACCCACGCCCACAACGACCACATCGACGCGGCCCCGGCGCTCGCCGCCACCACCGGCGCGCCGGTCCTGCTGCACCCGGACGACCTGCCGCTGTGGAAGCAGACCCACCCGGACCGGCTCCCGGACGGCGAACTGGCCGACGGCCAGGACCTGTCCGTCGCCGGGATCACCCTCACGGTCCTGCACACGCCGGGCCACGCGCCGGGCGCGGTCTGTCTCCACGCCCCCGAGCTGTCCACGGTCTTCACCGGCGACACGCTCTTCCAGGGCGGGCCCGGCGCCACCGGCCGGTCCTTCTCGCACTTTCCGACGATCATCGAGTCGATCCGCGAACGGCTGCTTACGCTGCCGCCCGGGACGGTGGTCCGTACCGGACACGGCGACTCGACCACCATCGGGGACGAGGCGCCGCAGCTGGACGAGTGGATCCGCTCCGGCGGCTGACCGGACCGTCGCGCGCGGGCCGTGTCGCCGTCTCAGGCGACGCGGTCCCGCAGCGCGCCCGCGGTGGACCACCGCGCGATGTGCTGCCTAACCGTGCTGACCACCGCGGCGGGCTGGTCGTTGAGGTAGAAGTGGCCGCCGGGGAAGACGTGCAGCTGGAAGTCCGCCTCCGTGTGATCGGCCCACCCGCGCGCGTCCACGACCGGCACCTGCGGATCGGAGTCGCCGATCAGCGCCACGACGGGATACGGCACGGTCGCCCCCGGCTCGCTCCGGTACGACATCACGGCCGCGTAGTCGTTGCGCAGAGCCGGCATGATCATGCGTACGACGTCGTCGTCACCGAGCACCTCCGCGTCCGTCCCGCTCATCCGGCGGACGTCGTCGAGGATGTTCTCGTCGCTGAAGAGCTGACGCGTGGTGATGCACCGGCAGCGCGGCGAGCACCGGCCGGAGACGATCAGCCCGAGCACCTCCACGTCCGTGTCGCGCAGCCGCCGGGCGACCTCGAACGCCACGGAAGCGCCCATGCTGTGACCGAAGAGGGTGATCGGGCGGTCCGCCCACTCCAGCAGCTCCCGCGCGACCGCGTCGGCCAGCTCCGGAATGCTCGGTATGCCCTTCTCGTCGCGGCGGTCCTGGCGGCCGGGATACTGCACGGCCAGCACGTCGGTCTCGGGGGAGAGTGCCTTGGTCACCGGAAGGAAGAACGGCGCGGACCCTCCCGCGTGCGGCAGACACACCAACTGGGTGGGCGCTTCGGGTGCCGGCTTGAAGCGTCGAATCCACGGCTTCGTTTCGCTGGGCGCGAGAGTCATGATGTTTCCGTCGCCTCATTCTGGGGGCACACGCCGACTGAGAATTGCATCGCAAACGTGCCAGCACGCCCCCCTGCGGGCAACCCCTATTCCGCTCGATCCCGGCCCCCACCTGGGAGTTCGGGGCGGATGTTAGGGGTGAAGGGGCGGGGCCGTGAAACGCGTAATGCCGACCGGGAAAGAGATCCCGACCGGCATTACGTCAACCATGGTGTCCGAGGGGGGACTTGAACCCCCACGCCCGATAAAGGGCACTAGCACCTCAAGCTAGCGCGTCTGCCATTCCGCCACCCGGACAAGGTGTCCGCCGGACGGCCGAAGGCCGTTCCGACGTGGAAAACCATAGCAAACATCGGGCACTGCCCGATCCACGCCCGGTGGGAGGATGGGGCGACCACCGGCAACGACAGCGGGAGTGAGCAGAGTGAGCGAGTCGAACACGGGCGGGACGGTCTCGGGCGAGGACGAGGTCGTCGATCTCTGCCGCGATCTGATCCGGATCGACACCAGCAACTACGGGGACCACTCGGGCCCCGGCGAACGGGCGGCCGCGGAGTACGTGGCGGAGAAGCTGGCCGAGGTGGGGCTCGAACCGCGGATCTTCGAGTCGCACAAGGGCCGTGCCTCCACCGTCGCCAGGATCGCCGGCGAGGACCCCTCCAGGCCCGCCCTGCTCATCCACGGCCACACCGATGTGGTCCCCGCCAACGCGGCCGACTGGACGCACGACCCGTTCGCCGGCGAGATCGCCGACGGCTGCCTCTGGGGGCGCGGCGCGGTCGACATGAAGGACATGGACGCCATGACCCTCGCCGTGGTGCGGGACAGGCTCCGCAGCGGGCGCAAGCCCCCGCGCGACATCGTCCTCGCCTTCCTGGCCGACGAGGAGGCGGGTGGTACGTACGGGGCGCGGTACCTCGTCGACAACCACCCCGACCTCTTCGAGGGCGTCACCGAGGCGATCAGCGAGGTCGGCGGCTTCTCCTTCACCGTCAACGAGAACCTGCGGCTGTATCTCGTCGAGACGGCGCAGAAGGGCATGCACTGGATGCGGCTCACCGTGGACGGCACGGCCGGGCACGGCTCGATGACCAACAACGACAACGCCATCACCGAACTCTGCGAGGCGGTGGCCCGGCTCGGCAGGCACGAATGGCCGGTGCGGATGACCAAGACCGTGCGGTCCTTCCTGGACGAGCTGTCCGACGCGCTGGGCGTCCCGCTCGACCCGGAGGACATGGAGGGCACGCTCGCCACCCTGGGCGGCATCGCGAAGATGATCGGCGCCACCCTGCGTAACTCCGCGGCCCCCACCATGCTCGGCGCGGGCTACAAGGTGAACGTGATCCCCGGCCAGGCGACCGCCCACGTCGACGGCCGCTTCCTGCCCGGCTACGAGGAGGAGTTCCTCGCCGACATCGACCGGATCATCGGCCCGCGCGTCAAGCGCGAGGACGTGCACGGCGACAAGGCCCTGGAGACCAGCTTCGACGGCCGGCTCGTGGACGCCATGCAGACCGCGCTCGTCGCGGAGGACCCCATCGCGCGGGCCGTTCCCTACATGCTCTCGGGCGGCACGGACGCCAAGTCCTTCGACGACCTCGGTATCCGCGGCTTCGGCTTCGCCCCGCTCAAGCTCCCGCCGGAGCTGGACTTCGCCGGGATGTTCCACGGCGTGGACGAGCGGGTGCCGCTGGAGGGACTGCGGTTCGGTGTACGGGTGTTGGACCGATTCATCGACGCCAGCTGAGCCGTATTCGGCAGTGCGTACGCACCTGACTGGAAAGAGTGAAAGCGACCATGGGCTCGTAGCCCCACTTCCTCCTGCTCGTTACAGATGTGCGGTCCGAGGTTGGGACCGCATTTGCCAACAAGGAGGAATAATGATCAAGAAGGTCGTCGCCGCTGCGGCTGCCACCGGCGGTCTCGTGCTCGCGGGCGCGGGAATGGCCGTCGCCGACTCCGGTGCCCAGGGTGCCGCCGTGGGGTCCCCCGGTGTGCTCTCGGGCAACGTCGTCCAGGCGCCCATCCACATTCCGGTGAATGTGTGCGGCAACACGGTCTCCGTGATCGGGCTGCTGAACCCCGCCTTCGGCAACACCTGCGTCAACGCGTGACGTTGTACCTCGTACCCGTAAGGGTCTGAGCCCGACGGCCCCGGAATGCGCGCCACGCGCTCCGGGGCCGTCGCGCTTCACACCCCAGGCGTTGTGCCGGGGGTCCCCGAAAGGCAGAAGGCAGGAACAAGCTATGAGACAGGTCACACGCAAAGGCCTGATCAGTGTGGCGGCGGCCGGCGGCGTACTCGCCATCGGCGGCGGCTACGCGCAAGCGGACTCGGGTGCCGACGGCACCGCGGCGAA
Source organism: Streptomyces sp. NBC_01716 (assembly GCF_036248275.1). Lineage (NCBI taxonomy): Bacteria > Bacillati > Actinomycetota > Actinomycetes > Kitasatosporales > Streptomycetaceae > Streptomyces > Streptomyces sp. NBC_01716. Next base: position 7,084,067 of record NZ_CP109181.1, read on the forward strand.
CTCCCCGGGCGTGCTGTCCGGGAACAACGTCCAGGTCCCGGTGCACGTCCCGGTCAACGCCTGCGGCAACACCGTCAACGCCGTCGGGGCGCTGAACCCCGCCACGGGCAACGCCTGCGCGAACAAGTCCGACGGCGGTCGCGGCCAGGGTGGCGGCTCCCAGGGCGGCGGCTCGCACGGCGCCGAGGGCCGCACCGACGGAAAGGGCGGCTCGCACGGAGGTTCCGGAGGCGGCGGCTCGCACGCCGACGGCGGAACCGCCAACTCACCCGGTGTCGGCTCCGGCAACCTCATCCAGGTGCCGCTGGACATCCCCCTCAACGTCTGCGGCAACACCGTGGACATCGTCGGCGTGCTGAACCCCGCCGTCGGCAACGAGTGCGCGAACGCGGACACCCCCGCTCCGCCGGCCAAGGAGACACCCGAGACCCCGGGCACTCCCGAGCCCCCGACGGACCGTACGCTCCCGCCGTCCCCGAACCAGCCCAAGGAGCAGACCGTCGAGCCGGCCGCCGAGGGCACCGACGTACTGGCGACGACCGGTGGCGACGGCCTCGGACTGATCATTCCGGCCGGTGCGGCCCTGCTTCTCGCGGGCACGGTCATCTACCGGCGCGCCCGGTCGGCCGCCTAGGCCGCCCTGGTCGCATAGGCCCCACAGGAGCGCGCGCGAGTACGGCACGTGTTCAGCCCGGTACGGCACGGGGCGGACCTCCGCACAGCGGGGGATCCGCCCCGTCGCCGTTCACCAGGTGGCGCGTACCTGACGGATGATGCGTCTGCGCAGCCGCACTCTGCGACTGCCGTCCCTGTGCAGGCTCAGTCGGTCCATTTCCCAGTGCCCGTACTCGGCGTGATCGGTCAGCAGGCGGGTCGCGTCGCTGCGGGACACCCCGCGCGGCACGTACACGTCGACAAATTCGTATTCCGGCATCGCATCTATTGTGCGGCCAGAGCCCCGGTACGGATAGCGTCTGCTCTATGTCTGATGCTGCGCAGCCCACGGCTGCCGAGGTACGTGCCGCCGCCGAGGCGGTCAAGGTCGCGCTGGACCGTCACCTCGCGGCGGTCGAACGCCGCACGGGTGAGGACGACCCGGCGGTTTCCGAAGCGTTCAACGCCCTTGCCACCGCGGCGGAGGCGTACGACGAGCGGCTCTACGATCTCTACGACGAGGTCACCCCGTTCGAGATCCCCGGCACGGACGACTCCCTGCCGCCCTACGCGGGGCCGGAGGAGCCGAACGCGCTCAGCGTGCTGATCCGCCGCGACTACGCGGTGGCGGAGCCGCGGAGACTGCTCGCTCAGGCACAGCGCATCGCCGATGTCGACGGTGACGCCGAGACCGTGGCGGTCGTCGGTGCCAGTGTGCACGCCGCTGTGGGCGTGCTCTTCGGCGAGTACGAGCCGGACGAGATCGCGTCCCGGCACAAGGAGTTCGGCCTGGAGGAGGGCGACTCGACACTCTGGGTGTCGGCCGCCGACGATCTTCCGGAGCCCGGCGAATGGCTCGGCGCCCCCTTCGAGCAGGCCGATCCGCAGCAGGTCGTCTGCCGCTTCGACGTCAGCTCCGTCTTCGATGACGAGGACTTCGACGGCGCCGGGGTCCGGGGCCGGGATCCCCTCGGTGACCTGGAGGAACAGGACGCCTGACCGCGCGGTCCGGCATCGCCGACGGCCCGCCGCCGAATTGGGGGGCGGGCCGTCGGCCGTTCGGGTCACCTGGGGTACCGGCGTCACACCGCGGGCGCCAGCAGCCCCTCCAGGAGCGTCCGGAGCCGCGTCGTCCGCTCGGCCGCAGGCACCTCCGCCACCGCGTGTGCGAGCGCCTGGTCGACGCCGTGGACCACCGACAGATGACGCTCGCCCCGGCCGAAGGCCGTGTAGACCCAGGGCCGGCTCAGGCCCTGCGCCGCGTCGCCGGGCAGGACCACGACGGCGGCCGGCCACCGCATCCCCGCCGCCTGGTGCGCGGTGAGGGCCCAGCCGTGCCGTACGACCGATTCGACGAGCTCCCTGGGCACCAGGACGGGCACCCCGTCGCAGTCCAGCCGCAGCCCCTCCGCGTCCGCCGACACGACCGAGCCGGTCAGCGTCCGGCCCGGTGCGGGTACATAGGCGACCCGGTCGTCCGGGTCGAAGCCGCCGAACCGGCCGGGGCCGGGATTCAGCCGCTCCTTGAGCGCCACGTTCAGCGCGCGCGTCCCCACCGCGCCGCCGTGCCCGACCGTGATCACCTGCGTCTGCCCGGACGGCACACCGATGGCGCGCGGCACGGAGTCGGCCACGAGCTGCACCGTACGGTGCACGGCCTCGCCCGCGTCGCGCACGGGCACGATCACGACCTCCTTGCCGGGCGCGTCGACCTGGTTCAGCTCACCGATGCCGATGCCGGAGACCAGCTCCCCGAGCGGCCCGGGGTCGGGCGTGCGCGAGGCGATCTGCGGGCACACCCGGGCGCCCAGCAGATCCGCGAAGACCCGGCCGGATCCCGCCGACCAGAGCACCCCGGGGTCGCCGCCGAGGACCAGCCGCGCGCCGTCGGGCAGCGACTCCACCAGCGTCGTCGCCGTCTCCACGTCCAGTTGGGGCGCGTCCAGGACGACGAGGAGGTCGAGGTCCAGCGCGCCGTCCGCGTCCCGCCCCGGTCCCTCCGCCCCGGACAGCAGCCCCGCGACCGTCACGGCGCCGTCACCGAGCCGGCGCCGGCCGTTCTCGCTGTGCGCGGCGACGACGGGCCGCAGACCGAGCGCGCGCACGGCATCCGCGAGGGCCACCGGCTCGGCGCGCGCGGCCTCGCCGCCCGTGTGGACCACCAGACCGTGCCCGGCGACCGCGCGGATCAGCTCGCCCGCCGAAGGGGAGGGCGCCCCCGCCGCGGCCTCGTCCCAGGACGCCTCCTGGGCGGTCTTCACCAGCCTGGCCAGACCGTCGGCGAGGCTCTCCTCGGCGAGCGCGTACCGGTCGAGACCGAGCAGGACGGGCGCGGCCTCGGCGACGTCCTCCGCCGCCTCCTCCGCGACCTCCTCCGCCGCCTCCTGCGTCTCCTCGTCGGTGTCCTCCGCGCCGTCCTGGAACACCAGCACGGCGCCCTCCGCGATGGCGTGCCGCAGCGCCCCGTCGGGGTCGGGCACCGACCGCTCCGCCAGTGCGGCGCGCACCGCCGGGAAGGCGAGCGCGGTGTGCCCCCGCAGAGCGGCGCGCTCCAGCAGCCAGCCGACGAGGGCGGCGGACCGCCGCTCGTCCCCGGGACCGCAGCCGTCGCCGAGCAGCGCGCGGGCGAAACCGTCGGCCTGCTCGGGCCGGACCCCGGGGACGGACAGCAGCAGCCACGGATCGGCGCGCAGCGCGTCACCGGCCCGCTCCCCGAGCACCGCCGTGGCCTGCGGGGCCAGCGCCGTCGGCGCACCGCCGTCGGCGAGCACGGCCTCGACGGCCGCCACGGCCTCCGGAGCGGTCACGGGAGCCACCGGGGCGGCCCGCGCGGGCTCGGGAGCCCGCGGCCCGCTCTGAGCCGGTACGGGGGCCCCGGCGGCAGGTACGGAGGGCGCGGCGGCAGCGGGCGCCACCGGAGGGGCCGGCGCCGCCTGACCGCTCTCCATGGCCCGTACGGCGGCGAGCAGATCCGCCGCCTGACCGCTCAGCTTGGCGCCCGCCGGGATGGGACCCTCCTTCTCGGCCTTCCGCTGTGCGATCCGGGCGCGCAGCTCACGCTGCGCGGCGATCTCGGCCTCCGCCTCGGACGGCTGCGCGGGCGCGTCCTCGGCGGACTTCGCCTCGTCCCCGCCCGCACCCTCAGCCCCGTCGCCGTCGCCGTCCCCGTCGCTGTCCTCGGCGACGACCGCCTCGGACGTGGCCTCCTCCGCGACCGCGGCGTCGCTGTCCTCGGCGGGGGATCCGGGGGTCGCCCCCGGGGAAGGCACAGTCACAGGGTGCTCCAGTCCTGATCGGGATAGCGGTGCACGGGCGCCGACACATCGTCGAGCGCCCGGCAGATCTCGTCGGGAAGCCTAAGGCTCTCCACTGACAACGCGGCCGTGAGCTGGTGCGCGTTGCGGGCCCCGATGATCGGGGCGACCACGCCGGGCCGGTCCCTGACCCACGCGAGCGCCACCTCCAGCGCCGTCGTCGCCAGTCCTTCGGCCGCGGTCAGCACCGCGTCGACGATGCGGCTCGCGGGCTCGTCGAGATACGGCTCGACGAACGGCGCCAACTGCTCGGAGGCGCCACGGGAGTCGGCCGGCGTGGAGTACCGGTACTTGCCCGTCAGCACACCCCGGCCGAGCGGCGACGAGGGCAGCAGCCCGACCCCCAGATCGACGGCGGCGGGCAACACCTCGCGCTCCACGCCCCGTTGGAGCAGGGAGTACTCCATCTGCGTGCTGGCCAGCCGGGTCCGTACACCGGGGGAGGCCAGCTGCCAGGTCGCCGCCTTGGCGAGCTGCCAGCCCGAGAAGTTGGACACCCCCGCGTATCTGGCCCGCCCGCTGCTCACGGCTATGTCGAGCGCCTGAAGCGTCTCCTCCAGCGGCGTCCCGGTGTCGAAGGCGTGGATCTGCCAGAGATCGACATGGTCCGTGCCCAGCCGCTCCAGCGAGGCGTCCAGGGCGGCGAGCAGATGCCCGCGCGAGCCGTTGAAGCGCCGGTAAGGATCCGGCACACTGCCCGCCTTCGTGGCGATTACCAGATCGCGGCGCGGCACAAGTCTCTCCACGAGCTGCCCGAGCAGATACTCCGCCTCCCCGCCCCCGTACACGTCGGCGGTGTCGACGAGAGTGCCGCCCGCCTCCCAGAAAGCCTTCAACTGGTCGGCGGCGTCGTGCTCGTCGGTGTCCCGCCCCCAGGTCAGCGTGCCGAGCCCGATCCGGGACACTCGCAGGCCGGTACGGCCGAGATGCCTCTGCTCCATGACCGCTGAGATTACTGGCCGGGGCCCCACTCGCAGTGAGCCTGTGGACAACCCGCCCCCGGCGGAGGCCCGATGGCGGCCCTGACGAATGCCCGCGCCACGCGCTAGAGTCCCGGCACAGAGACGTTACTGATCGGTAAGGGAGTGGTTATGCGGCTCGGCATCAATCTCGGCTACTGGGGCGCCGGCATGGACAGCGACAACCTCGCCGTCGCCCAGGAGGCCGACCGGCTCGGCTACGACGTCTGCTGGGCCGCCGAGGTGTACGGCTCCGACGTCCCCACGGTGCTGAGCTGGGTCGCCGCCCAGACCGAGAACATCGACATCGGTTCGGCGATCCTCCAGATCCCGGCCCGCCAGCCCGCGATGACGGCGATGACGGCCGCCACACTGGACTCACTCTCCGGCGGCCGGTTCCGTCTCGGCCTCGGGGTCTCAGGACCGCAGGTCTCCGAGGGCTGGTACGGCGTCAAGTTCGACAAGCCGCTGGCCCGCACCCGTGAGTACGTCGAGATCGTCCGCCGCGCGATGTCCCGCGAGCGGCTCTCCTACGAAGGCGAGCACTGGACCCTGCCGCTGCCGGGCGGCCCCGGGAAGCCGCTCAAGCTGACCGTCCACCCCGAGCGCGAGCACATCCCGCTCTACATCGCCGCGATCGGCCCCAAGAACCTGGAGCAGACAGGTGAGATCGCCGACGGCGCGCTGCTGATCTTCCCCTCGGCCGAGCATCTTGAGGAGACCGCGCTCAGCCATCTGCGCGCGGGCCGCGAGAAGGCCGGTCTGACGATGGACGGCTTCGACGTCTGCCCGACCCTGCCGATCGCGCTCGGCGACGACATCGAGGCCCTGGCGGACATGTTCCGCCCGTACACCGCGCTGTACGTGGGCGGTATGGGCAGCCGCAAGCAGAACTTCTACAACCAGCTCGCGCGGCGTATGGGTTACGAGCGCGAGGCGGTGGAGATCCAGGACAGGTATCTGACGGGCGACAAGGAAGGCGCCGGCGCGGCCGTCCCGCACCAGCTGATCGACTCGACCACGCTGCTCGGCTCGGTGGAGCGGATCGCCGACCGGATGACGGCGTACGACGCGGCCGGAGTCACGACGCTGACCCTGGCCCCCGCGGGCTTCACTCTCGACGAACGCCTCACGGCCCTGCGCGCCGGCACCGAGGCCCTGGAACTGGCCGGTCTCGTCACCTGAGGCGCTGAGACGCTGAGAGCCTGAGAGGCCCTGGAGGGCGGAGAAGTCTGCGGCCGTGGTGGGGGCTCGGGGGGTCTTCCCCGCCACGGCCGTCACAGAGGACAACGCCCCGGCCCCCACCGGGTTACGCAAGCCCGTATACGTACGGACGTGCGCCCGCCTCTCCCTCCAACGGCCGATTCCGGTACCTGAGCTGTTGCCCGCACCACGGTGTCGGATTTGAATCCTTGTGCGATGTCTGTGCGGACATCGGTATGGAGGTGGCATCCGATGCTCTCGGCCCGAGGCCTGTTCGAGGAAATCCTCGACAACGACGAGTCCTTTCAGCTCTTCTGCTCCATCGCGGCCAGCGGCGAGGCCCAGGGCGGCTGGGAGAACGGCCGTATCGCCGCCTTGGTACCCGAAGGAATGCGGGACCTCGCACCCAAGATCACGCGGCACGGCGCCGACGAGGACAAACACGGGCGGATCTTCCAGGCCATGCTGAAGAAGCGCGGTCTGGAGCCCGTCGACGTCCCGCCCGCCACCGACTACACGCTGCTGCTCGAACGGCGCGGTATCGGCCTCCCGCACGACAAGCTGCGCCGGAACGACGCGCTGACGGAGGACGACATCGTCGTCTATCTCTCGCACAGCCGGGTGACCGAGCAGCGCGCCTCCGACCAGATGGAGTTGCTGCGCAAGCACTTCGCGGACCACCCCGTCGTCGGCAAGGCCGTCCAGATGATCAGCGCCGACGAGGACAACCATCTGGCTTACTGCCACGAGGAGTTGCTGCGCCTCGCGCGCCAGGGCCACGGCCGCACCATCCAGCGGGTGCTCCAGGAGAGCGCGCACGCCGAGATCCGGATCTACCGCGACGTGAGCATCGCCGTGATGGCGCACATGGGCCGCATCCTGCGCTGGCCCCGCCCCAAGGCGGCGCTGCTGGCCGCGGGCATCCACGCCATGTACGGGGTCGAACGGGCGGGCCGCTGGCGGCGGATGGTCAGCCTCAGCATGCCGGAGCGCCGCGACGCGCTGGGCGGCCCGGCGACCGCGCCCGCCTTCTGAGCCGTACAGCGCGCGGGCGGCGGATCAGAGCCAGCCGTTGCGCTTGAAGAGCCGGTGCAGGAAGGTCACCGCGCCGACCATCACGGACAGCGCGGCCGGATAACCCCACACCTGGCTCAGCTCGGGCATGTGCTGGAAGTTCATGCCCCAGATCCCCGCGAGCAGGGTCGGCACCGCCGCCATCGCCGCCCAGGCGGAGATCTTGCGCATGTCGTCGTTCTGCCGTACGCCCATCTGCGCGAGATGGGCGTACAGGATGTCGGAGACCAGCCGGTCGAGCCCGTCCACCTGCTCGTTGACGCGCGTCAGATGGTCGTCCACGTCCCGGAAGAAGGGATGCGACTTCTCCCTGACGAACGGCACCCCGGCGCGCGTGAGGCGCGAGATGGGCTCGGCCAGCGGTCCGGCCGCCCGGCGGAACTCCAGCACCTGCCGTTTGAAGGTGTAGATCCGCTCCGCCGTCGGCTGGCCGCCCGTCCCGCGGCTCCTGCCCGAACCGTCCTCGTTCGGCGAGAAGACCTGCGCCTCCAGCTCCTCCAGGTCGACCTGGAGCTCCGAGCCGACATCGACATAGTGATCGACCACCGCGTCACTCACCGCGTAGAGAACCGCCGTCGGACCGTGCTTGAGCACCTTGGGCTCCGACTCCAGACGCATGCGTACGGCGTGCAGCGGCGCGCCCTCGCCGTGCCGGACCGTCACCACGAACGAGTCGCCGACGAAGACCATCAGTTCGCCGCTGGAGACGGTGTCGTGCTCGGAGTCGTACACCACCGGCTTGAGGACCATGAACAGCGAGTCGTCGTAGATCTCCAGCTTGGGCCGCTGATGTGCCTTGAGCGCGTCCTCGACGGCCAGCGGATGCATGTTGAACTCGCTGCTGACGAGGTCGAACTCCTGCTCCGTCGGCTCGTAGAGACCGACCCAGAGAAAGGCGTCCCCCTCGGCGCGCGCCTCGGCCAGGGCGTCGGACAGATCGGCGGGCCCGTCGGTGCGGCGCCCGTCGCGGTAGATGGCACGGTCGACGATCACCCCGTCCATATTCCCGGCCGAAGGGGTTCGACGCACGTCTGCCGCACCAGCGCCGGACTCCCGGACCGGCCCGCCGCCCGCTCCGAGTCCCGTCGTCCAGCTGGCCGGCCCGCCTTTCCCCGCACCGTTTAGGCTGGCCGCCATGGCCACCCTGATCCTCGTACGGCACGGACGCTCCACCGCCAACACCTCGGGCGTCCTCGCCGGCCGGACGCCCGGCGTCGCGCTCGACGAGCAGGGCCTCGCGCAGGCCGCCGCCCTGCCGGGACGCCTCGCCGACCTGCCGCTCGCCACCGTCGTCAGCAGCCCCCTCCAGCGCTGTCTGGAGACGATCCAGCCGCTCATCGACGCCCGCCCCGGCATCGAGACGCACCAGGAGGAGCGGATCAGCGAGTGCGACTACGGCGACTGGTCCGGGCGCAAGCTCGCCGAGCTGAGTGACGACCCCCTGATGGCGGTCGTCCAGCAGCACCCGTCGTCCGCCGCCTTCCCCGGCGGTGAGTCGATGCGCGCCATGCAGGCGCGCGCCGTCGAGGCCGTACGGGACTGGAACGCCCGCGTCGAGGCCGAGCACGGCGAAGGCGCCGTCTTCCTGATGTGCTCGCACGGAGACATCATCAAGTCACTGGTCGCCGACGCGCTCGGCATGCATCTCGACCTCTTCCAGCGGATCCACGCCGACCCGTGCTCGGTCACCGCCATCAGGTACACCCGGCTGCGCCCCTTCCTGCTGCGGCTGGGCGAGACCGGCGACCTCGGTTCCCTGACACCGCGTGAGAACGGCGCGGAGGGAAAGAAGGACAGCGGCGGTGAAGCCGTCGTGGGCGGCGGCACCGGCGCCGCGTGATCGCCGCGCGCAGTAGGGTGGACGGGCCGTCCGCGCCATCTCGGAGGATCGCTCTCCGGGAGCCCCCGGCCCGCCCCATTCCGTCAATTCCCAAGGGAGACAGGACGTGTCCCGTCAGGTGTTCCTCTACGACCCGCCGGACCGCTTCGTGGCCGGTACGGTCGGGCTGCCTGGCCGCCGTACGTTCTTCCTCCAGGCATCCGCCTCGGGCCGCGTCACCAGCGTGGCCCTGGAGAAGACCCAGGTCGCCGCACTCGCCGAGCGCATAGATGAGCTGCTCGACGAGGTCGTGCGCCGTACCGGCGGCAACGCTCCGGTGCCCGCAGTGGCCCCCACGGACGTCGCCGACGCGGCACCGCTCGACGCGCCCGTCGAGGAGGAGTTCCGGGTCGGCACCATGGCGCTGGCCTGGGACGGCGACGAACAGCGCATGATCGTCGAGGCCCAGGCCCTCGTCGAACTCGACGCGGACACCGACGAAGACCTCGCCGACGCCGAGGAACGGCTGCTCCAGGACGAGGAGAACGGTCCGCCGATGCTCCGCGTCCGGCTCTCCGGCGCCCAGGCGAGGGCCTTCGCCAAACGTGCCCTGGACGTGGTCAACGCAGGCCGGCCGCCGTGCCCGCTGTGCAGTCTGCCGCTCGACCCGGAGGGACACGTATGCCCGCGCCAGAACGGATACCGCCGGGACGCATGAGCGTGACAGCGGTGGATCTGATCACCAAGGGCGAACTGACCGTACGGGGCCGGATCCGTGCGGCCTCCAACGCGGTGCTGTACTGCTCCGTCTCGTACGAGGGCGAGGAGGGCTCCTGCGTCTACAAGCCCGTCGCCGGGGAGCAGCCGCTCTGGGATTTCCCCGACGGCACGCTCGCCCGGCGTGAGGTGGCCGCGTACGAGATCTCCGAGGTGACCGGCTGGGGTCTGGTGCCGCCCACCGTGCTGCGTGACGGTCCGTACGGCGAGGGCATGTGCCAGCTCTGGATCGAGGCCGACGAGAGCGACTCGGCGCCCCAACTCCTCGCCCTGGTCGAGGAGGAGGAGCCGGCGGAGGGCTGGAAGGCGATCGGCTTCGCCGAGGTCGGCGAGGATCGCACCGCGCTGCTGGTGCATGCCGACGACCCGCGGCTGCGGCGGCTCGCCGTCCTCGACGCCGTCATCAACAACGGCGACCGCAAGGGCGGCCACCTGCTGCCGGAGGCCGGGGGCCGGCTGTACGCGATCGACCACGGGGTGACCTTCAACGTGGACGACAAGCTGCGCACGCTGCTGTGGGGCTGGGCGGGGGAGCCGCTGCCCGCCGAGGCCGTGACCGTCCTGGACCGGCTGGCCGGCGAACTCGTCGAAGGCACCCCGCTCACCACCCGGTTGGCCGAACTCATCACACCGGCCGAGACCGAGGCCGTACGGTCCCGGGTCCAGGAGCTGCGCCGTACGGGACGCCATCCGAAGCCGTCCGGCCAGTGGCCCGCGATCCCCTGGCCGCCGGTCTGACCCAAGGGCACGTCGCCTGGATCAGGCGGCGCGGCCATGCATCAACCGGCCGATCACGCAAGGGCGCCGAATCGGTCAACAGCGGTGGTCCGGTTCGTATCCGGAAGCAACGTCCGGTTACGCTCATGACATGCATGCCTGGCCCGCTTCCGACGTCCCCGCCCTGCCCGGCAAGGGCCGCGACCTCCGGATTCACGACACAGCGACCGGTGGCCCCGTCACCGTCGCCCCCGGACCCGTCGCCCGTATCTACGTCTGCGGCATCACGCCGTACGACGCGACGCACATCGGGCACGCGGCGACCTACAACGCGTTCGACCTCGTGCAGCGCGTCTGGCTCGACACCAAGCGGCAGATCCAGTATGTCCAGAACGTCACCGACATCGACGACCCGCTCCTCGAACGCGCGACGCGCGACGGCGAGGACTGGACCGGGCTCGCGGAGCGCGAGACCGCCCTCTTCCGTGAGGACATGACGGCGCTGCGGATGCTGCCGCCGCAGCACTACATCGGCGCGGTCGAGGCGATACCGGGCATCGTGCCGCTGGTGGAGCGGCTGTGCGAGAGCGGCGCCGCGTACGTGCTGGAAGGCGACGTCTACTTCTCCGTCGAGGCAGACCCGCACTTCGGCGAGGTCTCCGGTCTCGACGCCGACGCGATGCGGCTGCTCTCCGCCGAGCGCGGCGGCGACCCGGAGCGCCCCGGCAAGAAGAACCCGCTCGACCCGATCCTCTGGATGGCCGCCCGTGAGGGCGAGCCGAGCTGGGACGGCGGCAGCCTCGGCAGGGGCAGGCCGGGCTGGCACATCGAGTGCGTGGCCATCGCCCTCGACCATCTCGGCATGGGCTTCGACGTCCAGGGCGGCGGCAGCGATCTGGCCTTCCCGCACCACGAGATGGGCGCCTCGCACGCACAGGCCCTGACCGGCGAGTACCCGTTCGCCAAGACGTACGTGCACGCCGGGATGGTCGCGCTCGACGGCGAGAAGATGTCCAAGTCCAAGGGCAATCTGGTCTTCGTCTCCACCCTGCGCCACGCGGGCGTGGACCCGGCCGCGATCAGGCTCGCCCTGCTCGCGCACCACTACCGCTCCGACTGGGAGTGGACGGACCAGGTGCTCGAAACGGCCGTGGCGCGTCTGGCGCGCTGGCGTGCGGCCGTGTCCCGGCCGGACGGCCCCGACGCGCAGGCACTGGTGGAAGAGGTCCGCGAGGCCCTGTCGGACGATCTGGACGCCCCGACGGCGCTGGCCGCGGTCGACCGCTGGGCCGCGCTCCAGGAGTCCACGGGCGGCACGGACGAAGGGGCGCCGGGAGTGGTGTCCCGCACGGTGGACGCGCTGCTGGGGGTCGCGCTGTAAGTCCTGCCGACGGAACCGACGGAACCGACGGAACCGACGGAACCGACGTCCGCCGGTGCGGCGCGTGGGCGTGCCACGCGCCGCACCGGCGACGTCCGTTCGGGAGCGTCCTCAGTCGTCCGAGGAATCCTCGTCGTCCCCGTCGCCCGGACCCGGCTCCCGGTCAGGGCCGGTGCCGGGGCCCGAATCGGGTCCGGGGCGGGGCGGCCGGGGCGGGCGCCCACGGCCCGGACCCGACGTGTCGCGCAGATACGTCCCCGAGCCCTCGCCGCTCTCCGTGGCGTGTCCGCCGGGCGACTGCCCCGGACCGCCGTCACGCCGGCGCAGATACCGCTCGAACTCCCGCGCGATGGCCTCGCCCGACGCCTCCGGCAGCTCCGCGGTGTCGCGCGCCTCCTCCAGCGACTGGACGTACTCCGCCACCTCGCTGTCCTCGGCGGCCAGTTGGTCCACGCCGAGCTGCCACGCCCGCGCGTCCTCCGCCAGCTCGCCCAGCGGGATCCGCAGCCCGATCAGATCCTCCAGCCGGTTCAGCAGGGCCAGCGTCGCCTTCGGGTTGGGCGGCTGCGAGACGTAGTGCGGTACGGCGGCCCACAGGCTCACCGCGGGCACCCCCGCGTGCGTGCACGCCTCCTGAAGGATGCCGACGATGCCGGTCGGGCCCTCGTACCGGGTCTCCTCCAGGTCCATCGTCCTGGCCAGGTCCGCGTCCGAGGTCACGCCGCTGACGGGCACCGGGCGGGTGTGCGGGGTGTCGCCGAGCAGCGCGCCCAGGATCACCACCATCTCCACGCCCAGCTCATGGGCGAAGCCCAGGATCTCGTTGCAGAAGGAGCGCCAGCGCATGGAGGGTTCGATCCCGCGGACCAGCACCAGGTCACGGGGTTTCTCGCCGCCGACCCGGACCACGGAGAGCCGGGTCGTGGGCCAGACGATCTTCCGTGCTCCGCCGTCCAGATAGACCGTGGGCCGGTTGACCTGGAAGTCGTAGTAGTCCTCGGCGTCGAGCGCCGCGAACACCTCGCCCTTCCACTCCCGGTCCAGATGTCCGACCGCGGTGGAGGCCGCGTCGCCGGCGTCGTTCCAGCCCTCGAACGCGGCCACCATGACCGGGTCGATCAGCTCGGGTACCCCCTCGAGCTCGATCACCCAGGCCTCCTTCCGAAGTGTGCTCTGAACGTACGGACCAACCTTACGGCTTCTCAGCTACCGGCCCGCAGCCCCCGTGCACGCGCGGGTGAACTTCCGCGTCGCTGGGCATGGCTGGGGGTGCCGACCCCGGAATCGGAGAATTCATCCGAGCTGTGACCGTAAATTTCGTTCCGCCCCTGGACGTTTACCCGTCAACGACGCTATACATCGGATGACCGAAGAGGTCCGATGTTCTTCTCAGGGGGCGTGCAGTGAGTCAGACCGTCACAGAGTTCGGGGTACACGACATCCGTTTCCCCACCTCGGAACAGCTCGACGGCTCGGACGCGATGAACCCCGACCCCGACTACTCCGCCGCGTACGTGGTCCTGCGCACCGGCGACGGCGCCGAGGGCCACGGATTCTGCTTCACCATAGGCCGCGGCAACGACGTGCTCGCCGCCGCCATCGAAGCCCTGCGGCCGTACGTCATCGGCCGCCGGGCACCGCGTACCGCAGCCGATCTCGCCGCGCTCCACATCGAGCTCACCCATGACTCGCAACTGCGCTGGCTCGGCCCGGAGAAGGGCGTGATGCACATGGCCGCGGGCGCGGTCATCAACGCAGCCTGGGATTTCGCCGCCAAGGCGGCGGGCCTGCCCGTCTGGGAGTTCCTGGCCGGCATGACGCCCGAGGAACTGGTCTCGCTCGTCGACTTCCGCTATCTCACCGACGCCATCACCCCGGTCGAGGCGCTGGAGATCCTGCGCGCCGCCGAGCCCGGCCGCGCCGAGCGCGCCGCCCGGCTGCGCGCCGAGGGCTACCCCGCGTACACCACATCGCCCGGCTGGCTCGGCTACGACGACACCAAGCTCGTCACCCTCGCCGAACAGGCCGTAGCCGACGGCTTCCAGCAGATCAAGCTCAAGGTGGGCGGCGATCTGGACGACGACGTACGGCGGATGAAGCTGGCCCGCGCGGCGGTCGGCCCCGACATCCGGATCGCCGTCGACGCCAACCAGCGCTGGGACGTGCCCGACGCGATCCGCTGGATGACCGCGCTGGCCCCGCACGAGCCGTACTGGATCGAGGAGCCCACCAGCCCCGACGACATCCTCGGCCACGCCGCCGTCCGGGCCGGCCAGCCGGTCAAGGTCGCCACCGGCGAACACGTCGCCAACCGCGTGGTGTTCAAGCAACTGCTCCAGGCCGAGGCCGTCGACTTCGTCCAGATCGACGCGGCGCGCGTCGCCGGCGTCAACGAGAACCTGGCGGTCCTGCTCCTCGCCGCCAAGTACGGCAAACCGGTCTGCCCGCACGCGGGCGGAGTCGGCCTGTGCGAACTGGTCCAGCATCTCGCCATGTTCGACTACGTTGCCGTCTCGGGCACCTGGGAGGACCGTGCGATCGAATACGTCGACCACCTCCACGAGCACTTCACCGACCCCGTGGTGATCGACTCCGGCCGCTATGTCGCGCCGGGCGCCCCGGGCTTCTCCGCGCGGATGCACCCGGAGTCGATGGCCGCGCACCGCTATCCGGAAGGGCCCGTCTGGCAGGCCCGCCTGTCGGGTCCTGTCCGGGCGACCTTTGCCGGGCCGACAAGATCGCCCGGACAGGACCCCACCGAGGAGGTCAACTCATGACCGCGGCACAGGACACAGGGGACTTCGCGGGCCTGGGCGCCCTCGTCACCGGCGGCGCCTCCGGCATCGGGGCGGCCGTCGCGACCCTGCTGCTCGCGCGCGGCGCGCGCGTCGCCGTACTCGACCGGGACACCGACTCCGCCCCCGAAGGCACCCTGGCGCTCAAAGCCGATGTGACCGACGACGCCGCCGTCCGCGCCGCGGTCGACGCTGCCGCCGCCGAGTTCGGCGCCCTGCACACCGTCGTCTCCAACGCCGGGATCGGCGCCATCGGCACCGTCACCGACAACGACGACGCCGAGTGGCTGCGGGTCCTCGACATCAACGTCCTCGGCATGGTCCGCACCGCGCGCCACGCCCTGCCCCATCTGCGGCGCGCCGCCGCCGGCCGGCCCGGCTGCGTCTCGATCACCCACACCTGCTCCATCGCCGCCACGGCGGGGCTGCCCCAACGCGCCCTCTACAGCGCCAGCAAGGGCGCCGTGCAGTCGCTGACCCTCGCGATGGCCGCCGACCACGTCCGTGAGGGCGTCCGCGTCAACTGCGTCAACCCCGGTACCGCGGACACCCCCTGGGTCGGCCGCCTGCTCGACCAGGCACCCGACCCGGCGGCCGAACGCGCCGCCCTCGAAGCGCGCCAGCCCACGGGACGGCTGGTCAGCGCGGACGAGGTCGCCGCGGCGGTCGCGTACCTCGCCAGCCCCGCCGCTGCTGCCGTCACGGGCACGGCACTCGCGGTCGACGGCGGAATGCAGGGCCTCCGTCTGCGCCCCGCCACGCCTTGAGCCCTGCCACGCCCTGAGCCTGAGTCTGAGCCGACACTCATCCAAGGACGGAAAAACCATGCTGCGACACCCAGTGGGGCGATCCCCACGCACCGTACTGCGTACGAGCGCCGCGGCCTGCGCCGCGCTGCTCGCCGTGACGGCCCTCGCGGGCTGCAACCGTGACTCGGAGAGCGGGGACGGCGGTGGCGGCAAGGTCGGCATCGACCTGCCGCGCAGTGACAGCGACTTCTGGAACTCCTACCAGCAGTACATCGAGTCCGGCGTCAAGGACGAGGAGATCGACGCGCTGTCGCTGACCAACTCGCAGAACGACATCGGCAAGCTCGTCTCCAACGTCCAGGCCTTCACCGACCAGGGCGCCAAGGCCGTGGTCATGGCCCCGCAGGACACCGGAGCGATAGCCGAGACGCTGGCCGAGCTGAACGACAAGGACATCCCCGTCGTCAGCGTGGACACCCGCCCCGACAAGGGCGACGTCTACATGGTCGTACGGGCCGACAACCGGGCGTACGGCCGGCAGGCCTGCGAGTACCTCGGCGAACAGCTGGGCGGCAAGGGCAAGGTCGCCGAGTTCCAGGGCGACCTCTCCTCCATCAACGGCCGTGACCGCTCCGAGGCGTTCAAGAGCTGCATGGACGAGAAGTTCCCCGGCATCAAGGTGTTCGAGCTGGCCACCGAGTGGAAGGGCGAAGTGGCGTCCGCCAAGCTCCAGTCCACGCTCGCCGCCCACCCGGACCTGAACGGCATCTACATGCAGGCCGGCGGCGTCTTCCTGCAGCCCACCCTCGCCCTCCTGGAGCAGAAGAAGCTCCTCAAGCCGGCGGGGGAGAAGGGCCACATCACGATCATCTCCAACGACGGCATCCCGGAGGAGCTGGACGCGATCCGCGAGGGCAAGATCGACGCCACCGTCTCGCAGCCCGCCGACCTCTACGCCAAGTACGCGCTCTACTACGCGAAGGAGGCGCTGGCCGGGAAGACCCCGAAGGAGGGTCCGACCGACCACGACTCCAACATCATCAAGATCCCGAACGGTTACGAGGACCAGCTTCCCGCGCCCCTGGTGACCAAGGAGAACGTGGACGACAAGGCGCTGTGGGCCAACCAGCTGGAGAAGAAGAGCTAACCATGAACCAGGCCCAGGCACCTGCGGCCGGGGCGCCGGCAGCGGCGGCGCCCGCCGTCCACGCGGAGGGCATCGTCAAGCGCTTCGGTCCCACCGTGGCGCTCGACGGTGTCCGGCTGACCGTCGCGCCCGGCGAGTCCCACGCACTCGTCGGGCGCAACGGCGCCGGCAAGTCCACCCTCGTCAGCGTCCTCACCGGACTCCACGAGGCCGACGCGGGAAAGGTGAGCTTCGGCGGCGAACCGGCGCCCGCCTTCGGCGACATCTCGGCCTGGCAGTCCAAGGTCGCCTGCGTCTACCAGAAGTCGATGGTCGTACCCGACCTGACCGTCGCCGAGAATCTCTTCCTCAACAACTACGGCCTGGACAAGGGCGGTTCGGGGATCGGCGGGCGCCTCATCAGCTGGCGCCGGCTCCGTGCCCGCGCCGAGGAACTGCTCGCCGAGTACGGCGTCAGCGTCGACCCGAACACCCGGGCCAAGGATCTCGCCGTCGAGCAGCGGCAGTTCGTGGAGATCGCGCGCGCCCTGTCGTTCGGTGCCCGGCTGATCATCCTCGACGAGCCGACGGCCCAGCTCGACGCCCGCGGCATCGACAGCCTCTTCGAGAAGCTCCGCGACCTCCAGAGCCAGGGGGTGGCGTTCCTCTTCATCTCGCACCACCTCCAGGAGGTGTACGAGCTGTGCAGCACCGTCACCGTCTACCGCGACGCCCGCCATGTCCTGACCGCGCCGGTCGCCGATCTGGCCAAGGCGGACCTCGTGACGGCCATGACGGGCGACGCGGCGAGTTCGGCGGCCGACTGGCACGCCGCCAACGCGGTGGCTCCGGACCGGACGGTGGAGCCCGTACTGACCACCGAAGGGCTCGCCCTGGAGGGCGAGTTCGAACCGCTCGACCTCGAAGTGCGGCCCGGTGAGGTCCTCGGCGTGGCCGGGGCCGCCGCCAGCGGCAACACCGCGCTGGGCGAGATCCTGGTCGGCATGCGGAAGGCGACGGCGGGCCGCGTCGCGGTGCGCGACCGGACGGTCAGGCCGGGCAGCGTCCCGGACTCGCTGGACGCCGGGATCGGCTACATCCCGGAGGACCGGCACCTCCAGGGACTCGTACTGAACCGCAGCGTCGCCGAGAACGCCACGCTCACGGTCGCCGACCAGCTCGGCCCGTGGGGGACCGTACTGCCCTCCCGTACACGGGAGTTCGCCCGGTCGATGATCGCCTCGCTGGACATCAAGACCACCGGGCCCGAGCAGCCGGTCTCGGGTCTCTCCGGCGGCAACCAGCAGAAGGTGGTGGTCGCGCGGGCGCTGGCCCGCGCGCCCAGCGTGCTGGTGGCCCTGCGCCCCACGGCGGGGGTCGACGTGAAGTCGAAGGATTCGCTGCTCGGTGTCGTACGCCGGGTGGCCGACGAAGGAAACGCGGCCGTGATCATCTCCGACGAGCTGGATGATCTGCGGGTCTGTGATCGCGTACTGGCCCTGTTCCACGGGCGAGTGGTGGCAACGTTCGGGAGCGGCTGGACCGACCGGGAACTGGTCGCCGCCATGGAAGGTGTGGGGGAGAACCGATGACCGGGACGATACGACCGCCGGTGCTCGACAAGGAGCGTGCCGACGACCATCCGCTGAGCCGGCTGAAGCTCATCAGGTGGAGCGACTTCTCGCTCGTGCCGGTGATCCTGGTGCTGATGGTGATCGGCTTCATCGTCTCGCCGGTCTTCCTCACCTCCAACAACCTGATCAGCGTCGTCCAGCAGTCGTCCGAGCTGAGTCTGCTGGTGCTCGGCCAGGCACTGATCCTGATCTGCGGCCGGATGGACCTGTCGCTGGAGTCGACCATCGGCATCGCGCCGGTCATCGCCATGTGGATGGTGCTGCCGAGCGAGGGCGGCCGGTTCGCCGGTCTGGATCTGCTGCCCGTCTGGATGGCCATCCCGGCGTGTCTGCTGGTCGGCATGATCGTCGGAGTCGTCAACGGCTTCCTGATGCTGAAGCTGCGGGTCAACGGGTTCATCGCGACCCTCGGCATGCTCACGATGCTGCGCGGCCTCCAGATCGGCATCACCGAGGGCAAGTCGATCACCGATGTCCCGGAGTCCTTCCGCTACCTCGGCAAGACCGACTGGCTGGGGGCGCCCGCCGCCGTCTGGATCTGTCTGGCGCTCTTCGCGATCGGCGGGGCCTCGCTCGCCTGGCTGCGGCACGGGCGTTCGCTGTACGCCATCGGCGGCAACCCGGAGGCGGCGCGCGCCGCCGGTATCCGGGTGGACCGGATCACCTGGATCGTGCTCGCGATCGGCGGCGTCCTCGCGGCCTTCGCCGGCATCCTCTACACCGGCCACTACGGCTCCGTCGCGGCGACCCAGGGCAACGGCTGGATCTTCCAGGTCTTCGCCGCCGCCGTCATCGGCGGCATCAGCCTCAAGGGCGGGCGCGGCACGCTCTTCGGGGCGCTGACCGGTGTGCTGACGCTTCAGCTGGTGGTGAACGTGATGACGCTGGGCGGGGTTCCGGCGCTCTGGAACCAGTTCCTGAACGGCGCGATCATCATCGTCGCCCTGGTCATCTCGCGGTTCGCGAGCGGCGAGAAGCAGGACTGACCGGGCAGGGCCACGGCCTCGCCGCCGAAGCGGGTCATGGACGCAGGCCACGGGTACGGGCCACGGACGCGGGCCTCCGGGGATGGATTCCTCTCCCGGGAGGCCCGTCGGCGTATGCCGCGCCGTCCCGCTCAGAGCGTCGAACGCAGCCACTGCTCCACACTCGCGACATGCACCGTCGCCCACGATCGGGCCGCCTCCGCGTCCCGGTCGCGCAGCGCGGCCAGGATCGCCCGGTGCTCGTGCAGGGTGCGGCTGACCGCGTCCTCCTGGGTCAGTCCGCGCCAGACCCTGGCCCGTGTCGTCGGCCCCGAAAGACCGTCGAGCAGCGAGCAGAGAACCGAGTTGCCCGAGGTCTGCACGATCCCTCGGTGGAACTCCAGGTCCGACGCCACCAGCTCCTCCACCGAGGGCTCCGGCCCCAGCGCGTCCAACTGCTCGCCCAGCGTGTCCAGTTCGGAGTCCTTGATCCGGGAGGCGGCCATCGCCGTCGCGGCCGGCTCCAGGATCCGCCGTACCGCCAGGAACTCCAGCACCGTGTCGTCACGGTGGAAGTCGACGACGAAACTCAGCGCCTCCAGCAGGAGCTGCGGATCGAGGCTGGTGACGTACGTCCCGTCCCCCTGCCGTACGTCGAGAATGCGGATCAGCGACAGGGCGCGTACCGCCTCGCGCAGCGAGTTGCGCGACAGGCCCAGTTCGGCGGCGAGCTCGCTCTCCTTGGGAAGGCGGTCCCCCGGGCGCAGCGCGCCCGAGACGATCATTCCCTTGATCTTCTCGATGGCCTCGTCGGTGACAGCCATGGGCGACCTCCATACATCCGATGTATCGGCCTCCATTATGCGTCTCCGCGCGCGCCCGGCGCCCCCTTCCCCCGGAGTTCCGCGAGAACGACGGCGCCGGGGACGGTCCTGCCGGCCCCGGCGCTGTTTCGGAACTTGGTTCGAGGCGTGACGTCAGCTGGGCCGCTCCGCGAGCAACCGCTCGACCCTGGCCCGGATCTCGTCGGTGGCGAGCCCCCGGATCGTCAGCGTCGTACGGCGCCGCAGTACGTCGTCCGGGGTCTCGGCCCACTCGTGGTCGCGCGCGTACACGACCTGCGCCCAGATCTCCGGGGCGTCCGGGTGGATACGCTCGCCCAGCTCGGGGTGCTCGTACGCCAGGCGCGCGATGTCGAACGCCAACGACCCGTAGTGCCTGGCCAGATGGTGGGCGGTGTCGCGCGCCATCCCGTCGCCGTGCGAGCCGCCGTCGATCAGCAGCCGGTGCGTCACCGCCTGCGGATTGGCGATGCCGGGCAGCGGCAGCATCTTCGGCAGCCGCGAGGTGGGTTCGATGTCGGAGCCGAGGGGACGGCCCGGCAGGGTCTCCAGCTTGTCCAGCACCGTACGGCCGATATGGCGGAACGTGGTCCACTTGCCGCCGGCCACCGACAGCATGCCGCCGCTGCCCTCGGTGACGACCGTCTCCCGTCTGGCGGTCGCGGTGTCACCGGGACCGCCGGGCAGTACCCGGAGGCCGGCGAACGAGTAGGTGATCAGCTCGCGCGAGAGCTGCTGGTCGCGGACGGACAGCGACGCCTCGTCCAGGATCTGCCGGATGTCCGCGTCGGTGACCGCCACATCCGCCGGGTCGCCCTCGTACGTCTCGTCCGTCGTGCCCAGGAGCAGCATGTCCTCCCAGGGGAGGGCGAAGGTGATACGGAACTTGTCGATCGGTGTCGCGAGCGCCGCGTTCCACGGGGCGGTGCGCCGCAGCACGAGGTGCGCGCCCTTGGAGAGCCGGATGGAGGGCTCGGACCTCGGGTCCTCCAGCTTGCGCAGCTGGTCGACCCAGGGGCCCGTGGCGTTAAGTACGAGCCGGGCGTCGACCCCGAACTCCGTACCGTCCAGGCCGTCCTTGAGGTCGGCGCCCGTCACCCGCCCGCCGGTGAACCGCAACCCGGTGACGTGGGCGTGGTTGAGGACGGCGGCGCCCGACTCGACGGCGGCGCGTACCGTCATGACGGCCATCCGCGCGTCGTTCATCTGGTCGTCGCCGTACACGGCCACGGCCCGCAGATTGTCCGTCCGCAGCTCGGGCACCGCGCGCCGCGCCTTCGCCGGGCTCAGCAGATGCCCCACGCCGTCGCCGAAGGCGGACAGCGCCGAGTACGCGAAGACACCGGCACCCAGCTTGGCCGCGCTGTGCGGCCCGTTCTTGTAGACGGGGAGATAGAAGGTGAGCGGGTTCGCCAGATGCGGCGCCACCCGGCGGGAGACCGCGCGGCGCTCGAAGTGGTTCTCGGCGACCAGCTTCACCTCACCGGTCTGCAGATAGCGCAGACCGCCGTGGAGCAGTTTGGAGGAGGCGGAGGAGGTGGCGCCCGCGAAGTCGCCACCGTCCACCAGGGCCACCCGCAGTCCCGACTGGGAGGCGTGCCAGGCGGTGGAGATGCCCAGGATGCCGCCGCCGATGACCAGCAGGTCGTAGGTGGCGCGGGACAGTTGCTCCCGGGTCTCGGCGCGGGTAGGCAGGGAGCCGCCGGCCGGATGCGTGCCCAGGGCGGGACCGCTGTGAAGGGTGGTCATGGTCTCTCCTCGATCGGACGGGACTGGTCAGCTGTCCTCGTCGTCGTCCAGCCAGGCCTTGGTGCGCTCGACGGCCTTGAGCCAGTTCTTGTATTCGCGCTCGCGCTTCGTCGCGTCCATGTCCGGTGTCCACTCCGCGGCCCGGCGCCAGTTGGCCCGCAGCGCGTCGGTGTTCGGCCAGAAGCCGACCGCGAGACCGGCGGCGTAGGCGGCGCCCAGGACGGTGGTCTCGGCGACCATCGGACGTACGACGGGCGCGTCGAGGACGTTGGAGAGCGTCTGCATCAGCAGGTTGTTGGCGGTCATGCCGCCGTCGACCTTGAGTGACGTCAGCTCCACCTTGGAGTCCTTGGTCATGGCGTCGCTGATCTCACGGGTCTGCCAGGCCGTGGCCTCCAGCACCGCGCGGGCGAGGTGCGCCTTGGTGACATAGCTGGTGAGACCGGCGATCACACCGCGGGCCGAGGAGTCCCAGTGGGGCGCGAAGAGCCCGGAGAAGGCGGGCACGAAGTACGCGCCGCCGTTGTCCTCCACGGAGGAGGCGAGCGTCTCGATCTCCGGCGCGGAGTTGATCAGGCCCAGCTGGTCGCGCATCCACTGCACCAGCGCGCCGGTGACGGCGATGGAGCCCTCCAGGGCGTACACCGCCGGCTGGTCCCCGATGCGGTAACCGACCGTGGTCAGCAGCCCGTTGTAGGAGTTGATGGGCTTGTTGGCGGTGTTCATGAGCATGAACGTGCCGGTGCCGTACGTCGACTTGGCCTCGCCCTCGGCGAAGCAGGTCTGGCCGAACAGGGCCGCCTGCTGGTCACCGAGCGCCGAGGCGACCGGGACCCCGTTCAGCGGGCCGCCCTTGGCCGTTCCGTACACCTCGGACGAGGAGCGGATCTTGGGGAGCATGGCCGTCGGGACACCGATCGAGTTGCAGATCTTCGGGTCCCACTCCAGGGTGTCGAGGCGCATCAGCATCGTTCGCGAGGCGTTGGTGACGTCGGTGACGTGCACACCGCCGTTGACGCCGCCGGTCAGATTCCAGATCACCCAGGAATCCATGGTGCCGAAGAGGATGTCGCCGCTCTCCGCGCGCTCGCGCAGGCCCTCTACGTTGTCCAGCAGCCAGCGGGCCTTCGGCCCGGCGAAGTAGGTCGCCAGCGGCAGTCCGGTGTCGCGGCGGAACCGGTCCTGGCCCACGTTGCGGCCCAGTTCCTTCACGAGCGCGCTCGTGCGGGTGTCCTGCCAGACGATGGCGTTGTGGACGGGCTCACCGGTGTTCTTGTCCCACAGCATCGTGGTCTCGCGCTGGTTGGTGATCCCGATCGCCAGGACGTCGGCCTTGGTGACACCGGCCTTCTCGACGGCGTTGGCCAGGACCTCCTGGACGTTGACCCAGATCTCCTTGGCGTCGTGCTCGACCCAGCCCGGCTTCGGGAAGATCTGCCGGTGTTCTTTCTGGTCGACGGCGACGATGCGTGCGTCGACGTCGAAGATGATGCAGCGGCTGGACGTCGTGCCCTGGTCGATGGCCGCGATGAAGGGTCCCGCTCCGCGGGAGGAAGTCCCGGTGCTCTGTGCGTCACTCACGGTGTCTGCTCCTGCTCGGTTCGGAGGGCGGAGGGAAGGCGGGGCCTACTTGAGGGCCCAGTTGAAGAAGCCGGCCGCGGCGGCGCCGCCGAGCAGCGGGCCCACGACGGGGATCCAGGCGTACGTCCAGTCGGAGCCGCCCTTGTTGGGCAGCGGCAACAGGGCGTGGACGATGCGGGGGCCGAGGTCACGTGCCGGGTTGATGGCGTATCCGGTGGGGCCACCGAGCGAGAGGCCGATGCCCACGACGACCAGTGCGACGATCAGCGCGCCCAGCGTGCCGAGGCCGTTGCCCTCGTTGTTCAGTCCCTGCGTGAGGATCGCGATCACCAGGACGAAGGTGGCGATGATCTCGGTGAGGAGGTTCTGCACGGTGTGCCGGATCTCCGGGCCTGTCGAGAAGATACCGAGGACCGGACCGGCCTTGGGCGCGGTCTTCTGGTCGACCAGACCCTCGACACTCGGCTGCGCGGCCAGGATCTCCGGGTCGGTCAGGTGCGCCTTGAACTGCCCCATGTACGTCAGCCACACCAGGGTGGCGCCGATGAGGGCGCCGAGCAGCTGGCTCGCCATGTAGAGGGGGACGTCCCCCCACGGCGTCGTGCCGGCTATCGCCAGACCGAGGGTGACCGCGGGGTTCAGATGCGCGCCGGAGACGCCGGTGGCGAGATAGGCGCCGGTGAGAACGGCGAGGCCCCAGCCGAAGCTGATGGCGACCCATCCGGCGCCGTGCGATTTCGAGCGCTTGAGGACGACGCCCGCCACCACACCACCACCGAGCAGCAGCAGAAGCGCGGTACCGACCATCTCGCCGATGAAGATGTCGTAGTGAGACACCCGAGACTCCTTCGTCCAGGGGAAGGCAGACCCGCGGCTCACACCGATGGTCCGCGCCCTCGGTTAAGGGCGTTGCCGGCCCTTGGCGTTGTCGTGCACTCAGGATGATCTGCCGATCAATGTTCGACAATGCCGACCGTTGAACGGCAGTGTCATCCTGCGATGGATACATCGTCAAGGGCTCCGCAGTCGGAACCTTGTACTTCTCAGATCATCAGCCATCCGGTTCAGAACCGCCCGGCGCCGACATCCCTGGACACCGAACGGGCACATTCGCGCACCGCCGTGATCAGCTCCGGGCGGACTTCGCCGCCTTCGCACAGCCGTTCCACCGCGCCGGTGAGAGCGATGGCTCCGACCGGCATCCGGCGCCTGCCGTGAATCGGCGCGGCCACCGCGGCCACCCCTTCCCAGGTCTCCTCGACGTCCGTCGCCCACCCTCGCGACCTGGTGAATTCGAGAATCGCCTCGAATTGCTCCAGATCGGTGACGGTGCGTGTGGTGAGCTCCTCGCGGGCGCCCCTGACGGCCTCGCCGCGGGCCACCGGGTCGTACGCGGCGAGCACCTTCCCGAGAGCTGTGGAGTGCAGCGGCTGCATCGCGCCCACTTCGAGGACCTGTCGGCTGTCGTCGGGCCGGAAGACGTGATGCACGATCAGTACGCCTTCCAGGTGCAGCACCCCCAGATGCACGCTCTCGCCGCTGGACCGCGCCAGATCGTCCGTCCACACCAGGGCGCGGGACCGCAGCTCATGGACGTCCAGATAGCTGTTGCCGAGCCGCAGCAGCTCGGCGCCCAGCTGATAGCGGCCGGAGACCTCGTCCTGCTCCACGAAGCCCTCGGCCTGGAGCGTACGGAGAATGCCGTGCGCCGTACCCTTGGCCAGCCCGAGCGAGGAGGCGATGTCGGACAGGCCGAGCCTGCGCTCACCGCCGGCCAGGAGCCGCAGCACCGCCGCCGCGCGCTGCAGCGACTGAATACTCTTCGCCATCGGCCGGGCCTCCACTACACAGTCGTTCGGCAATGCTGAACATTATGGGCCCATGCCGACTCCCCTCGAAGGTCACCGGATTCCTTCCCCGGGCAGGGACATGACAGTCCGCCTCATGGCGACAGTCCGCCCCGTGGTACGGAAACGCCGTACGGAGCCGTGCACCGCTACGCTTGCCGGGTGCCCCTTCCACCGGAAGGCGCAAAGCCGACAGCCGTCGCATCCCCGGGAGTATGTTCATGGCCCCGTCCTCCAGCCTTTCCGCCGACAGCCGGACCCGAATCGAAGCGCTGCGCGAGGCGCTCGCCACCCGTGTGGTGGTGGCCGACGGCGCGATGGGCACGATGCTCCAGGCCCAGGACCCGACGATGGAGGACTTCCAGAACCTGGAAGGCTGCAACGAGATCCTCAATGTGACCCGCCCTGACATCGTGCGCTCGGTCCATGAGGAGTACTTCGCGGTCGGTGTCGACTGCGTGGAGACGAACACCTTCGGCTCGAACTTCGCCGCTCTGGCCGAGTACGACATCCCCGAGCGGGTCTTCGAACTCTCCGAGGCAGGCGCCCGTATCGCCCGCGAGGCCGCCGACGAGTTCACGGTGTCGACGGGACAGCAGCGCTGGGTGCTGGGCTCGATGGGTCCCGGCACGAAGCTGCCGACGCTGGGGCACGTGGACTACCGGACGCTGCGCGACGCCTACCAGCGCAACGCCGAGGGCATGATCGCCGGCGGCGCCGACGCGCTGCTGATCGAGACGACGCAGGACCTGCTCCAGACGAAGGCGGCCGTCCTCGGCGCCCGGCGCGCCCTCGACGCCACCGGCACGAAGCTGCCGGTCATCTGCTCGGTGACCGTCGAGACGACGGGCACCATGCTGCTGGGGTCCGAGATCGGCGCCGCGCTGACGGCGCTGGAGCCGCTCGGCATCGACATGATCGGTCTGAACTGCGCCACGGGCCCCGCCGAGATGAGCGAACACCTGCGGTATCTGGCCCGCCACTCCCGTATCCCCCTCTCCTGCATGCCCAACGCCGGACTGCCCGTCCTCGGCAAGGACGGGGCGCACTACCCCCTGTCCGCCGGTGAACTCGCGGACGCGCAGGAGAACTTCGTACGCGACTACGGACTCTCGCTCGTGGGCGGCTGCTGCGGTACGACTCCGGAGCATCTGCGCCAGGTGGTGGAGCGGGTGCGCGGGGCCGGCATCACGGAGCGGGTGCCGCAGCCGGAGCCGGGGGTGGCCTCCCTCTACCAGAGCGTGCCGTTCCGGCAGGACACCTCGTATCTGGCGATCGGCGAGCGGACCAACGCCAACGGGTCGAAGAAGTTCCGTGAGGCGATGCTCGAAGGGCGCTGGGACGACTGCGTGGAGATGGCGCGCGGCCAGATCCGCGAGGGCGCGCACCTGCTCGACCTGTGTGTCGACTACGTCGGCAGGGACGGTGTCGCCGACATGGCCGAACTCGCCGGCCGGTTCGCGACCGCCTCCACGCTGCCGATCGTGCTGGACTCCACCGAACTGCCGGTCCTGCGCGCCGGGCTGGAGAAGCTCGGCGGGCGAGCGGTCATCAACTCGGTCAACTACGAGGACGGCGACGGGCCCGAGTCCCGTTTCGTGAAGGTCACCGAACTGGCGGTGGAGCACGGGGCGGCGCTGATCGCGCTCACCATCGACGAGGAGGGCCAGGCCCGTACCCCCGAGCACAAGGTCGCGATCGCCGAGCGGCTGATCGCCGATCTGACCGGCAACTGGGGCGTCCACGAGTCGGACATCCTCATCGACACCCTAACGTTCACGATCTGTACCGGTCAGGAGGAGTCGCGCAAGGACGGCATCGCGACGATCGAGGCGATCCGGGAGCTGAAGAGGCGCCACCCCGAGGTGCAGACCACACTCGGTCTGTCCAACATCTCCTTCGGCCTCAACCCGGCCGCCCGCATCGTCCTCAACTCGGTGTTCCTGGACGAGTGCGTGAAGGCCGGCCTGGACTCGGCCATCGTGCACGCCTCGAAGATCCTGCCGATCGCCCGGCTGGAGAAGGAGCAGGTCAAGGTCGCGCTCGACCTGATCTACGACCGCCGCGAAGAGGGCTACGACCCGCTCCAGAGGCTGATGGAGCTGTTCGAGGGCGTCAACACCAAGTCGATGAAGGACGGCCGCGCCGAGGAACTGCTGGCGCTGCCCCTGAACGAGCGCCTGGAGCGGCGCATCATCGACGGCGAGAAGAACGGTCTGGAGGACGACCTCACCGAGGCCCTGCGGGCGCGTCCCGCGCTGGAGATCGTCAACGACACCCTGCTGAACGGCATGAAGGTCGTCGGCGAGCTGTTCGGCTCCGGCCAGATGCAGCTGCCGTTCGTGCTCCAGTCCGCCGAGGTGATGAAGACGGCGGTGGCGTTCCTGGAGCCGCACATGGAGAAAGTCGCCGATGGCGAAGATGCTGTCGGCAAGGGCACGATCGTGCTGGCCACGGTGCGCGGCGATGTGCACGACATCGGCAAGAACCTCGTCGACATCATCCTCTCCAACAACGGCTACACCGTGGTCAATCTCGGTATCAAGCAGCCCGTCTCCGCGATCCTCGAAGCCGCCGAGGAGCACCGGGCGGACGTCATCGGGATGTCGGGGCTGCTGGTGAAGTCCACGGTGATCATGAAGGAGAACCTCCAGGAGCTGAACCAGCGCAAGATGGCGGCCGACTTCCCCGTCATCCTCGGCGGTGCCGCCCTGACCCGCGCCTACGTCGAGCAGGACCTGCACGAGATCTACGAGGGTGAGGTCCGCTACGCCCGCGACGCGTTCGAGGGCCTGCGGCTGATGGACGCGCTGATCGGCATCAAGCGCGGCGTCCCCGGAGCCGTACTGCCCGACCTCAAGCAGCGCCGCGTCAGGCCCGCCGCCACGGCGGTGGTGGAGGAGCGTCCGGAGGAGGGCGCGGTCCGCTCGGACGTGTCGGTGACCAACCCCGTTCCGGAGTCGCCATTCTGGGGCAGCCGCGTCATCAAGGGCATCCAGCTCAAGGAGTACGCGTCCTGGCTGGACGAGGGCGCGCTGTTCAAGGGGCAGTGGGGGCTGAAGGAGTCCCGCAAGGGCGGACCCAGTTACGAGGAGCTGGTGGAGTCCGAGGGCCGGCCGCGGCTGCGGGGCTGGCTGGAGAAGCTCCACACGGACAACCTGCTCGAAGCGGCCGTCGTCTACGGCTACTTCCCCTGCGTCTCCAAGGGCGACGACCTCATCCTGCTCGGCGAGGACGGCTCGGAGCGCACCCGCTTCACCTTCCCGCGGCAGCGGCGCGGGCGGCGGCTCTGCCTCGCCGACTTCTTCCGCCCCGAGGAGTCCGGCGAGACGGATGTGGTCGGACTCCAGGTCGTCACGGTCGGCTCGAAGATCGGCGGCGCGACGGCGGAGCTGTTCGAGAAGAACGCCTACCGGGACTATCTCGAACTCCACGGGCTCTCCGTCCAGCTCGCCGAGGCCCTCGCCGAGTACTGGCACGCCCGCGTCCGCTCCGAGCTGGGCTTCGCCGGCGAGGACCCGTCCGAGGTCGAGGACATGTTCGCCCTGAAGTACCGGGGCGCCCGCTTCTCGCTCGGCTACGGGGCCTGCCCCAACCTGGAGGACCGCGCCAAGATCGCCGGCCTTCTGGAGCCCGGCCGGATCGGCGTCGAGCTGTCCGAGGAGTTCCAGCTCCACCCCGAGCAGTCCACGGACGCCATCGTCATCCACCACCCCGAGGCGAAGTACTTCAACGCGCGCTAGGGCGTGTTTGAGAAGTCCCGTCTGGCCCACGACGCCTGGCACGCGCGCTCGCTGCGTTGTCGGAGTCATCCAAGTACGTCCAGTACGAGGATGATCCTCCGCCTTGCGATCGCACGCACCAGACGCCGTGGGCCCCGCCCGATGGGCGGACGACGCTACTTCTCAAACACGCCCTAGGCCGGCCGGGGCACCGCACGGCGCGGCAAGCCGCTGACCGCGCACTTCGCGTGGCCGAGCCGTACACTGGTCGGCCCAGTGCAGGCCGGTTGCCGGACCCGACGGGAATCCCGTCAGGAAAGGCGACCGGCCTTCTCGTCCCTCTCGGAGGTGTGCCGGATGACCAGTACGGTTCCCGCGTCCATGACCCGCACGGCCGAAGGATCCGCCCTTCAGGCCGTTCTGCTCGACATGGACGGCACCCTGGTCGACACCGAGGGCTTCTGGTGGGACACGGAGGTCGCGGTCTTCAAGGACCTCGGCCACCCCCTGGACGACGCCTGGCGGGACGTGGTCGTCGGCGGACCGATGACCAGGAGCGCCGGCTATCTCATCGAGGCCACCGGCGCCGACATCACCCTCGCCGAGCTGACCGTGCTGCTCAACGAGCGCTTCGAGGAGCGCATCGGCGCCGATGTGCCGCTGATGCCCGGCGCCGCCAAGCTCCTCGCCGAGCTGGCCCACCACGGCGTGCCCACGGCCCTGGTCTCCGCGTCCCACCGGCGCATCATCGACCGGGTGCTGGATTCCGTGGGACGCCACCACTTCTCCCTCACCGTGGCCGGTGACGAGGTGCTGAACACCAAGCCGCACCCCGACCCGTATCTGCTCGCCGCGCGCGGGCTGAGCGCCGCCCCCGCGAGATGCGCCGTCATCGAGGACACGGCGACCGGTGTGGCATCGGCCGAGGCGGCGGGCTGCCGCGTGGTCGCGGTGCCCTCGGTCGCGCCCATCGCGGCCGCCGCGGGACGGGTGATCGTGCAGTCCCTCGAAGAGGTCGATCTGGTATTCCTGCGTGGTCTGATCACGCATCAACACTGATACGCATACAGAGCGTGGCCCCTGAAACTATCGACAATAGGTGGCTTCGTATACACGCTCCGGGACTCCTTGTTGATCATTGCGCGAATGATCACGAGGGGCCTCAATTGAGCGCGAGTGATGTTGGTCACTCCCCGTCCTGTCGCCGCTGGCGGCCATGCCCGTTCGAGGGCTCCGGGTGGCCCGTTCGCCGCGCCGTTACGGGCATCCATGTGCCCGGTTTTATGGCTTTATGTGTGAATGATTCTGGCGTCCTGATACCGCTTCACGGCAATCCCTGATCACTTTGCGATGAGGCCCGAAGCAGGCCCGGTTCAGGACGTCCGCACCCGCCGACTAATCTCGTCGCGAGAACTTTCGCCACACGTTCGCCGCCTCAATGGTGTGATCCGACGGTCAATCACGTCGCGGAATTCTCAGCCACCGGTGTATCGCATGGTGTTCGGATGAGGGAGTACGTCCAGGATGAAGCGCAAGAGTCTCGTGCTGCCGGTTGTGGCCGGTCTGCTCGCCCCGGTGCTCGTCGCCTGCGGCGGCTCGGACAGCTCGTCGGACGACGGTGAGGCCATAGTCGTGGGCACCACCGACCAGTTCACCGCCACCAAGGAGTCCCCGGCGCCCCTGGACCCGGCGTTCGCGTACGACGCAGGCTCCTGGAACATCCTGCGCCAGACCCTCCAGACGCTGATGCACGTCCCGCGCGGCGGCGGCGCCCCCGTTCCCGAGGCCGCGTCGAACTGCCGCTTCTCCGACAACCAGAACGAGAGCTACCGCTGCGAGCTGCGCGACGGGCTCAAGTTCGCCGACGGCACCGAGGTCACCTCGGAGGACGTGAAGTTCTCCATCGACCGGGTCATCGACATCAACTCCGAGGCCGGCGCGGTGGGCCTGCTCGCGAACATCGACACGATCGAGACGCCCAGCGACGCCGAGGTCATCTTCCACCTCAAGACCCCCGACGCCACGTTCCCGTACAAGCTCTCGACGCCCGTCGCCGGCATCGTCTCCCCGGAGTCGTACGAAGGCAAGAAGCTCCGTGACGGCTTCGACCTGAGCGGCTCGGGCCCGTACAAGTTCAACGCCGAGGTGAAGGACGACAAGATCGTCAAGGCGGTCTTCACCAAGAACGACTCGTACAAGGGCGACCTCAAGCTCCGCAACAGCAAGGTCGAACTGCGCTCGTACGCCGACGCCGCCGCCATGGGCAAGGCCCTCGACTCCGGTGAGATCGACGTGATGGCCCGCACCATGGCCCCCGATCAGATCGAGCAGATGCTCGCGAAGCCCAAGGACAGCGTCGCGCTCACCGAGATGCCGGGTCTGGAGATCCGCTACCTCGCCTTCGACACCGACGAGCCGGTGGGGAAGGAGAAGGCCGTACGCCAGGCCGTCGCCTCCCTCGTGGACCGCGGCCAGATCGCCTCCGAGGTGTACGGCTCCACGGCCGAGCCGCTCTACTCGCTCATCCCGGCGACCGTCACGTCGCACACCAACTCGTTCTTCAACAAGTACGGGGAGCCGAACCGGGCCGAGGCCGAGAAGCTCCTCGAAGACGCCGGTGTGCAGACGCCGGTGAAGTTCACCATGCACTACACCACCGACCATTACGGCGAGGCCACCGCCAAGGAGTTCGAGATGCTCAAGGAGCAGCTCAACTCCAGCGGGCTCTTCCAGGTGGACACCAAGGGCGCCGAGTGGGCCAAGTTCCGGCCCGCCCAGACGCGCGGTGAGTACACCGTCTACGGCATGGGCTGGTTCCCCGACTTCCCCGACCCGGACAACTACATCGCGCCCTTCCTCGACACGGACAACTTCCTCAACGCGCCGTACGCGAACCAGAAGGTGATCAAGGAACTGATCCCGCAGTCGCGCAGCGAGGCCGAGCGCAGCGCCGCGGCCAAGGCCTTCTCGGACATGCAGGACATCGTTGCCGAGGACGTTCCGGTACTGCCGCTCTGGCAGGGCAAGCAGTACGTCGCCGCCGCCGACGACATCTCCGGTGTCGAGTGGGCCCTCAACCCCTCCGGCGAACTGCTGCTCTGGGAGCTGGGCACCGGCAGCGCGGTCTGACCGGCCCGACCGTCGTCATACAGAGAGGTCCCCGGCATCGACGTGATGCCGGGGACCTCTCCGTACGACCGGTTACTGGGCGCCCGGACGGACCAGACCGCTCTCGTACGCGTACACGGCCGCCTGCACCCGGTCGCGCAGGCTCAGCTTCGTGAGCACATGACCCACATGCGTCTTGACCGTCGTCTCACTCACGAAGAGGTCCGCCGCGATCTCCGCGTTGGACAGCCCGCGCGCCACCAGCTTGAGGACCTCCACCTCGCGCTCGGTCAGCGTGTGCAGGGTGTCCGGCACCTGCTCGTCGCCGGACGGCAGATGGTCCGCGTACTTGTCGAGCAGCCTGCGGGTGATGCTCGGCGCCAGCATCGCCTCACCGGCGGCCACCACCCGGATCGCCTGCACCAGCTCGTTGGCGGGCGCGTCCTTGAGCAGAAACCCGCTGGCCCCGGCGCGCAGCGCCTCCACCACGTACTCGTCCAGATCGAACGTGGTCAGCACCAGCACCTTCGCCGGACCGTCCTTGCCGGGACCGGTGATCTGACGGGTCGCCTCGACGCCGTCCATCCGGGGCATCCGGATGTCCATCAGTACGACATCGGGCTGGAGCGCCCGGACCTGGTCGATCGCCTGGAGGCCGTCCCCGGCCTCGCCGACGACGGCGATGTCCTGCTCGGCCTCCAGGATCATCCGGAAGCCGGTGCGCAGCAGTGGCTGGTCGTCGACCAGTAGGACGCGGATGGCCACGGGATCTCCTTCGGTGGGACTGATCCCGGTCCATTCTGCCCTGAGCGCCCGGCCGCGACCCCAGCGGGCACACGCCGCTCTTCCCGCTACGCCCCCTGAGCCGGCTCGGCGGAAGCCACCGGCCCGGCAGCGCCGACCGCCTCCGGAACGGCAAGCGGCTCGGCGCCCCGCCGCGGCGGCACCGTCAGCGGATACACCGGCGGAGTGCCCCCGAACTCCGGACACACCGCCTGGTGGTCGCACCAGCCGCACAGCTTCGTCGGCCGCGGCCGCCAGTCGCCCGTCTCCGTGGCCTGCCTGATCGCGTCCCAGAGCGCCAGAAGCTTGCGCTCCACGCGCTCCAGGTCGGCCTCGACCGGGTCGTACGTCAGCACGTCGCCGCTGCCCAGATAGACCAGCTGGAGCCGGCGCGGCACCACCCGCTTGAGCCGCCAGATCACCAGCGCGTAGAACTTCATCTGGAACAGCGCGCCCTCCGAGTACTCCGGACGCGGCGCCTTCCCCGTCTTGTAGTCCACGATCCGCACCTCGCCCGACGGCGCCACATCGACCCGGTCGATCACCCCGCGCAGCCGCAGCCCCGACTCCAGCTCCGTCTCCACGAACAGCTCACGCTCCGCCGGCTCCAGCCGCGTCGGATCCTCCAGCGAGAACCACCGCTCCACCAGCCGCTCGGCCTCCGAGAGCCAGCCCGCCAGCCGCTCCCCGCCCTCGTCCCCCGCGAACAGCTCGCCCAGCTCCGGTCTCGACTCCAGCAGCCGGTCCCACTGCCCGGGAACCATCGACCTGGCCCGCGGCGCCGTACGCTCGACAGCGGGGTCGTCGAACAGCCTCTCCAGCACCGCGTGCACCAGCGTCCCCCGGGTGGCCGCCTCGCTCGGCTTCTCCGGCAGCTTGTCGATCACCCGGAACCGGTACAGCAGAGGGCACTGCATGAAGTCGCTCGCACGCGACGGCGACAGCGAAGTGGGCTGCTGACTCGTACTCATGACGCAGACCCTACGGCCCGCCACTGACAGCGAGCGGAATACCATCGACGTAAGACCCTCGCGAACAGCATGATCGAGCGAGCGACGGTGCCGCAACGAAGGGATGACGTGAACAAGGACGACGAGAGCGGCGAGAGCAGGAGGCCGCGGTCCGGTCCTGAGGACGTGCCCCCCGGCGGCAAGCGCAAGCGGCCCGAAGACCCCGGCGGCGGGATCCTGATGGGCCGTCCCTTCGGCGTGCCCGTCTACGTCGCCCCCAGCTGGTTCCTGGTCGCCGCCCTGATCACCTGGGTCTTCGGCGGCCAGCTCGACCGGGTGCTGCCCGAGCTCGGCGGTGTCCGCTATCTCGTCGCGCTCTTCTTCGCCGTCGCCTTCTACGCCTCCGTACTGGTCCACGAACTGGCCCACACCGTTGTGGCGCTGCGCTACAAACTCCCCGTCCGCCGTATCCAGCTCCAGTTCTTCGGCGGCGTCTCCGAGATCGAGAAGGAGTCGGAGACCCCGGGCCGCGAATTCATGCTGGCCTTCGTCGGCCCCCTGCTCTCCCTCGTCCTCGCGGGCTTCTTCTACCTCACGATGCTGGCCGTGGAACCCGGCACCGTGCCCGGCGTCCTCCTCGCCGGCCTGATGATCTCCAACCTCATCGTCGCCGCCTTCAACCTGCTCCCCGGCCTGCCGCTCGACGGCGGCCGGATGCTGCGCGCCGTCGTCTGGAAGATCACCGGCAAGCCCATGACCGGCACCGTCGCCGCCGCCTGGGTCGGCAGGGCACTCGCCGTCGCCGTCCTCATCGGCCTGCCCCTGCTCACCCACACCGGCGCACTCGGCAACTCGACCAAGGACATCGGCGGCGTGGAGACCGTCACCGACGCGCTCCTCGCCGCCATCCTCGCCGCGATCATCTGGACCGGTGCCGGCAACAGCCTGCGCATGGCCCGCCTGCGCGAACACCTGCCCGACCTGCGCGCCCGCGCCCTCACCCGGCGCGCCGTCCCCGTCGAATCGGCCACCCCGCTCTCCGAGGCGCTGCGCCGCGCCAACGAGGCCGGAGCCCGCGCGCTCGTCGTCGTCGACGGCCAGGGCGAACCGACCGCGCTGGTCCGCGAGGCGGCCATCGTCGGCGTCCCGATCCACCGCCGCCCCTGGGTCGCCGTGAGCGGCCTCGCCCAGGACCTCACCGACGGGATGAAGGTCCCCGCCGAACTCGCCGGAGAAGCGCTCCTCGACCGTCTCAGGGCCAGCCCCGCCACCGAGTACCTGGTGGTCGAGGAGACCGGCGAGATCTACGGAGTCCTGTCGACTGCCGACGTGGAACGCGCCTTCGTCGCCGCCATGGCCAGGCCCGACAGCAAGTGAGGGCCGGTCAAGCCAGGTGAGGAAGGCCCAAATGGAGCAGGTAGTCTGACCGCATGTCCGAACCGACCGGTGCCGCCCGTCGTCGCGGCCCCTTCAAGGTCGGGGACCAGGTCCAGCTCACCGACCCCAAGGGACGCCACCACACCTTCACGCTCGAAGCGGGGAAGAATTTCCACACCCACAAGGGTTCCTTCCCCCATGACGAGCTGATCGGTGCTCCCGAGGGCAGTGTTGTCCGCACCACGGGAAACGTCGCCTACCTCGCGCTGCGCCCCCTGCTCCCCGACTACGTCCTGTCCATGCCCCGCGGCGCCGCCGTGGTCTACCCCAAGGACGCGGGCCAGATCCTGGCCTTCGCCGACATCTTCCCCGGCGCTCGCATCGTCGAGGCGGGAGTGGGATCGGGCTCGCTCAGCAGCTTCCTGCTGCGCGCCATCGGCGACCAGGGCATGCTGCACTCCTACGAGCGCCGCGAGGACTTCGCCGACATCGCCCGGCAGAACGTGGAGCGCTACTTCGGCGGACCGCACCCCGCCTGGCAGCTCACCGTCGGCGACCTCCAGGACAACCTCTCCGACACCGAGGTGGACAGGGTCATCCTCGACATGCTCGCGCCCTGGGAGTGCGTCGAGCCCGTGTCGAAGGCGCTCGTACCCGGCGGCATCCTCTGCGCGTACGTCGCCACCACCACCCAGCTCGCCCGCACTGTCGAGACCATCCGGGAGCACGGCTCGTTCAACGAACCGGCCGCCTGGGAGTCGATGGTCCGCAACTGGCACGTCGAGGGACTCGCCGTACGCCCGGACCACCGCATGATCGGCCACACCGGCTTTCTGATCACCGCCCGCCGTCTCGCCGACGGCGTGGAGCCGCCCCTGCGCCGCCGCCGCCCCTCCAAGGGCGCCTACGGCGAGGACTACGACGGCCCGGGAAGCGGCAGCGGCTCCCGAGGCTGAGCCCGCTGAGCCCTCGTCACCCCTCACAACACGACACCACCGCCGCCGAGTTCACGTCCACCCGACGCGAACTCGGCGGCGCAGTCTTTACGTTGGCCTTACGGACCCCGCTGTTCCACCGCACTGTGACGTGTGGCACCATTCACGCCACCCCCACCGGCACCGCCTTCACAGGAGTCACCGCGTGCAGATCTCCGACGTCCCGGACCTCGCGCACACCCAGCCGCGTCCGGTGCACTGGCTCGCCACGGCCACCGCGATGGCCGCCGTGGTGGCCTTCGCCGGTCTGCTCCAGCCCGACGCCGCCACGGCCGACCAGCCCGGCTCCGAACCCACCGCGCGCACCGCGCCGAACACGGCACCCCTGCCCGCGCCCGACACCGCCGCCGTGGACTTCCCACTGGAGTGCGGTGGCGCGAAAGCGCTGGTTACGAAGGAAGCCACCGGAGACCTCGACGGCGACGGCAGCCCCGAGACCGTGGCCGCCGCCCGCTGCGACGCGGGATCCGGCACCCCGCCGAGCGGTCTGTACGTCCTCACGGCCACGAAGGAGGGCGGTGCCCCTCGTATCGTCGCGACGCTCGTGGACCCGGCCGACCGGCAGAGCGTGGCCGACCTGGAGATGAGCGACGGCGTCGTCCGGGCCCGGCTGCTCGGCTACTCGGGACCCGACGTACCGGGCTGCTGCCCCGACGAGGAGACCCACCCCACCTGGGAGTGGAAGAACGGCGCCTTCGTACGGAGCGAAGGCGCACAGAACGAATCGCGGAGCGTCTGACCGGTCACCTCAGGTGATCTCACCATTGCCGCGCCGACGGCGTAACCTCTAACTCAGGAGCCTGCGGGGAGGCTCATTCCGCGTCGGGGCCGTACACCTCGACACTGTCCGAAACGCGCCGTACATGAATGCAGTCACCCGGGCATTCCTTCGCCGAGTCGACGACATCCCTGAGGATGGGCAGCGGCACCCGCGTGGTGGCCCCGGGGGACTGGAGAAGTTCGTCGTCGGCGCTCTTCACATAAGCGAGGCCGTCGATGTCGAGCTCGAAGACATCAGGGGCGTACTGGGCACAGATCCCGTCACCCGTGCAGAGGTCCTGGTCGATCCAGACTTCGAGCGGCTCGGAGCCCTCGGTGACGGCGTCTGTCGGAACCTGCTGCTGCACGGTCATATCTCCTGCCGTTTCCTGCTTGGGGTGAGGCAATCTCGGGCAAGTCGCGCCAGCCCGGACGGGTGTTGAACACTTCGACGATACAACCGGCCGCTTTCCGATGTTGAACGGTGGGTATTCCCCTGGCGTGAGGGAGAGCGCAAGGGTGAAGATCGGACACGCCCCGACAGTCTTTGTGATCTAGGGGTTTTAATCACCACCTACCCAGGTAGGGTCAGGAAGCGTCCAGCTCCCCTTGGAGGAGGTGAGGACCGTGGCAGCCCACGACGACGACATCAACCGCGGCATCCGGCCCGGGCGGGGGTCTGAAGACCCGGCCGGCCAGGTTGCCTATCTCGAGCAGGAAATCGCCGTCCTGCGACGTAAGCTCGCCGACTCTCCGCGTCATACGAGGATTCTCGAAGAGCGGATCGTCGAACTGCAGACGAACCTGGCAGGTGTGTCCGCGCAGAATGAGCGGCTCGCCAATACGCTGCGTGAGGCCCGCGACCAGATCGTGGCCCTCAAGGAAGAGGTCGACCGGCTCGCGCAGCCGCCGGCCGGCTTCGGTGTCTTTCTGCATGCGAACGAGGACAGCACGGCCGACATCTTCACCGGGGGCCGCAAGCTCCGGGTGAACGTCAGCCCCGGCGTCGAGCTCGAAGAGCTCCGGCGCGGCCAGGAAGTCATGCTCAACGAGGCCCTCAATGTGGTCGAGGCCATGGAGTTCGAGCGGGCCGGGGACATCGTCACCCTCAAGGAGATCCTTGAGGACGGCGAGCGCGCCCTGGTCGTGGGACACACCGACGAGGAACGGGTGGTGCGGCTCGCCGAGCCGCTGCTCGACATCAACATCCGCGCCGGCGACGCCCTCCTGCTCGAACCGCGCTCCGGCTATGTCTACGAAGTGGTTCCCAAGAGCGAGGTCGAAGAGCTCGTCCTCGAAGAGGTCCCGGACGTCGACTACAGCAAGATCGGCGGTCTGGGCGGCCAGATCGAGATGATCCGCGACGCGGTCGAGCTTCCGTACCTCTACCCGGACCTCTTCAAGGAGCACGAACTGCGCCCGCCGAAGGGCATCCTGCTCTACGGTCCGCCCGGCTGCGGCAAGACACTTATCGCCAAGGCTGTGGCCAACTCCCTTGCCAAGAAGGTCGCCGAGGTGAGCGGCCGGCCCGCGGGGAAGAGCTACTTCCTCAACATCAAGGGCCCCGAACTCCTCAACAAGTACGTCGGCGAGACCGAGCGGCACATCCGCCTGGTCTTCCAGCGCGCCCGTGAGAAGGCCAGCG
Source organism: Streptomyces sp. NBC_01716 (assembly GCF_036248275.1). Classification (NCBI taxonomy): domain Bacteria; kingdom Bacillati; phylum Actinomycetota; class Actinomycetes; order Kitasatosporales; family Streptomycetaceae; genus Streptomyces; species Streptomyces sp. NBC_01716. The sequence goes on from NZ_CP109181.1 coordinate 7,122,592, forward strand.
AGGGCACGCCCGTCATCGTCTTCTTCGACGAGATGGAGTCCCTCTTCCGCACCCGCGGATCCGGTGTCAGCTCGGACGTGGAGAACACCATCGTCCCGCAGCTGCTCGCCGAGATCGACGGTGTGGAGGGCCTGGAGAACGTCATCGTCATCGGCGCGTCCAACCGCGAGGACATGATCGACCCCGCGATCCTGCGGCCCGGCCGGCTCGACGTGAAGATCAAGATCGAGCGTCCGGACGCGGAGGCGGCCAAGGACATCTTCGCGAAGTACCTCCGCTCCTCGCTGCCCCTGCACGAGGACGACCTGTCCGAACACAAGGGCTCGCCGGAGTCCACGGTGGAGGGCATGATCCAGTCGGTCGTCGAGCGGATGTACACCGAATCCGAGGAGAACCGCTTCCTCGAGGTCACGTACGCCAACGGCGACAAGGAAGTCCTGTACTTCAAGGACTTCAACTCCGGCGCGATGATCCAGAACATCGTCGACCGGGCCAAGAAGATGGCGATCAAGGACTTCCTCGACGAGAACCAGCGAGGACTCCGCGTCGCCCACCTGCTGCAGGCCTGCGTCGACGAGTTCAAGGAGAACGAGGACCTGCCCAACACCACCAACCCCGACGACTGGGCCCGTATCTCCGGCAAGAAGGGCGAGCGGATCGTATTCATCCGCACCCTCGTCACCGGAAAGCAGGGCGCGGACACCGGACGGTCCATCGACACGGTGGCCAACACCGGGCAGTACCTGTAAGGCACAGACCGGCTGCGGATGTCCGGACGGGCATCCGCAGCCGGTTGCTTTCCCCGTACCTTTCACCACACCAGGGCAATGACGGAAACGATCTCCCCACCAGTGCAAAGGCGTTCTAGGCTCTTCGGTACCGCCGCGTCGCGCAGTGCGGGGACAGGCACCGCACACGCACCGGAGAGACAGCGGTACTTGAGCGCCGTTCCCGAACGGGAGCGCCGCCGGGCAAGGAGGGCCGCATGACCGTACGGCGAGTAATGGGCATCGAGACGGAGTACGGCATCTCCGTCCCCGGCCAACCGAACGCCAATGCCATGCTCACCTCGTCCCAGATCGTCAATGCCTACGCGGCGGCGATGCACAGGGCGCGCCGCGCCCGCTGGGACTTCGAGGAGGAGAACCCGCTGCGGGACGCACGAGGCTTCGACCTCGCCCGCGAGGCCGCCGAGTCCAGCCAGCTCACCGACGAGGACATCGGGCTGGCCAACGTGATCCTCACCAACGGCGCGCGGCTGTACGTCGACCACGCACACCCGGAGTACAGCTCACCGGAGATCACCAACCCCCGCGACGCCGTCCTGTGGGACAAGGCAGGCGAGCGCATCATGGCCGAGGCCGCCGAGCGCGCCGGCCAGCTCCCCGGCGCCCAGCCGATCCTGCTGTACAAGAACAACACCGACAACAAAGGCGCCTCGTACGGCACGCACGAGAACTACCTGATGAAGCGGGAGACCCCGTTCTCGGACATCGTGCGCCACCTGACGCCGTTCTTCGTCTCGCGGCAGGTCGTCACGGGCGCCGGTCGCGTGGGCATCGGCCAGGACGGCCACGAGCACGGCTTCCAGATCAGCCAGCGCGCGGACTACTTCGAGGTCGAGGTCGGACTGGAGACCACCCTCAAACGGCCCATCATCAACACCAGGGACGAGCCGCACTCGGACGCCGAGAAGTACCGCAGACTCCATGTGATCATCGGCGACGCGAATCTCTCGGAGATCTCCACCTATCTCAAGCTCGGGACGACATCCCTGGTCCTGTCCATGATCGAGGACGGGTTCATCAATGTCGACCTGGCCGTGGACCAGCCGGTACGCACGCTCCACCAGGTCTCGCACGACCCGTCCCTGGGACAGCTGGTCACGCTCCGTAGCGGGCGGACACTCACCGCCGTACAGCTCCAGATGGAGTACTTCGAGCTGGCGCGCAAATACGTCGAGGAACGCTACGGCGCCGACGCCGACGAGCAGACCAGGGACGTGCTCGGCCGGTGGGAGGACACGCTCAACCGGCTGGAGAGCGACCCGATGAGTCTGTCGGGCGAACTGGACTGGGTCACCAAGAAGGAGATCCTGGAGGGCTATCGCCGCCGGGACGGCCTGGAGTGGGACGCGGCGCGGCTGCATCTGGTGGATCTCCAGTACTCGGACGTACGCCCCGAGAAGGGCCTCTACAACCGTCTGGTGGCCCGCGGGAAGATGGACCGGCTCCTGGACGAACCGGACGTGGAACGGGCCGAGACAAAGCCTCCAGAGGACACCCGGGCCTATTTCCGGGGCCGCTGTCTGGAGCAGTACGCGGACGACGTGGCCGCGGCCTCCTGGGACTCGGTCATCTTCGACCTCCCGGGCCGGGACTCGCTCCAGCGGGTACCGACCCTGGAGCCGCTGCGGGGCACCCGTAACCACGTGAAAGAGCTCCTGGACCGGTGCCGCACGGCCGAAGACCTCGTCCGCGTGCTCTCGGGCGGCTGAAATGGTCCAGGTCCGGGAATCATGAAGGTGGCCCCCGGACGTTGTACGAACTGCGGGGCCGATGTCGGACCCTGCTTGTAGGGTCGGATCTTGAAGGTCACATCGAGCGGGGCAACCGAGCGGGGTGAGGGATATGGCGACCAAGGACACCGACGGCGGGCAGCAGAAGGCGACGCGCTCCACCGAGGACGTCGAGGAGACGACCGAGGACGCACAGCAGTCCGAGGACCTCAAGGAACGCCAGGAGAAGCTGTCGGACGACGTGGACTCCGTGCTGGACGAAATCGACGACGTCTTGGAAGAGAACGCCGAGGACTTCGTGAGGTCCTTCGTGCAAAAGGGCGGTGAGTAGTTAGCGGATGTCCGAGTCGACCACCGAGAAACGGTGCTCAACCTGCCGGACGATGCTTCCTGTCAGCGCATTCGCGTCCAACAAGTCTCGGCCTGATGGGCTCCAGACCAACTGTCGCGAATGCGCTGCGGGATATCACCGCCGTCGTCAGGAGGCGCGAGGCAGGACGGTGAGGGCGAAGGTGCCTGTCCCGCGTGGGTATAAGCGTTGCCCACAGTGCGGCGAGGCCAAGGCCTACTCGGAGTGGGAGCTCAACCCAACGTCGTCGGACGGCTACGCGAGCTACTGCAAGCCCTGCCGGGCCACTCGGAATCGGCAGTCCTACTTCAAGCGGAAGTACGGCATCACGATGGCGGAGCGCGACGAGATGATCTCGTCGCAGATGGGTATCTGCGTCATCTGTCTCTCCGCCCCCGCCGCGCATGTGGATCACTGCCATGAGACGGGTAGGGTCCGAGGCGTACTGTGCTTCAACTGCAATTCGGCCATTGGCAAGTTGGGGGACAATCCCGACACGCTGCGCCGTGCCACCGCATACCTGGAGGGAAACGCGTGGAAGCCAACACTCGTAGCACCGGGCGTCTACCAGCTGCCTTCCTGACGCCCGGGTCGGCCTCGTTCATGGACTTCCTGGCCGTTCACTCGCCGGAGATCCTGCCGGGCAACCGGGTGCTGCCGCCCGTCCAGGGCGCGATCGAGGCGCCGCACGGTACGACGATCGTCGCCGTCACCTTCGAAGGCGGCGTGATTCTCGCCGGTGACCGGCGGGCCACCATGGGCAACATGATCGCCCAGCGCGACATCGAGAAGGTCTTCCCGGCCGACGAGTACTCGGCCGTGGGTATCGCGGGCACGGCGGGTCTCGCCGTGGAGATGGTCAAGCTCTTCCAGCTGGAGCTGGAGCACTTCGAGAAGGTCGAAGGCGCGCAGCTCTCGTTCGAGGGCAAGGCCAACCGGCTCTCCACCATGATCCGCAGCAATCTCGCCATGGCCATGCAGGGTCTGGCCGTCGTTCCGCTCTTCGTCGGCTGGGACGTCGACCGGGGCAAGGGCCGCATCTTCTCCTACGACGTCACCGGCGGCCGTTCCGAGGAGCAGGGGTACGCGGCGACCGGATCGGGCTCGCTCTTCGCGCGCGGTGCGATGAAGAAGCTCTTCCGTGAGGGACTGACGGAGGAGCAGGCCATCACTCTCGTCATCCAGGCGCTCTACGACGCGGCGGACGACGACTCGGCCACCGGCGGCCCGGACGTGGCCCGCAAGATCTATCCCCTTGTCAACATCATGAGTGACGAGGGCTTCCGCAGGGTCACCGAGGAGGAGTCCTCCCGGGTCGCCCGTTCCATCATCGAGCGCCGGCTGGAACAGCCCGACGGCCCGCGCGCCGAGCTGCTCTGACGCCCGGCCTCTTCTGATAAGACATGTCACTGACAGGAAGGGACGGATAGCCGGTGTCGACGCCGTTCTATGTCTCACCCCAGCAGGCCATGGCCGACCGGGCGGAGTACGCCCGCAAGGGCATCGCCCGCGGTCGCAGCCTGGTTGTGCTGCAGTACGCCGACGGCATCGTCTTCGTCGGTGAGAACCCGTCCCGCGCGCTGCACAAGTTCAGCGAGATCTACGACCGGATCGGTTTCGCCGCCGCCGGGAAGTACAACGAGTACGAGAATCTGCGCATCGGCGGTGTCCGCTACGCGGATCTGCGCGGGTACACCTACGACCGCGACGATGTGACGGCCCGTGGGCTCGCCAACGTCTACGCGCAGACGCTCGGCACGATCTTCTCCAGCGCCGGCGAGAAGCCGTACGAGGTGGAGCTGGTCGTCGCCGAGGTGGGTCCGACGGCCGACGGGGACCAGATCTACCGGCTGCCGCACGACGGATCGATCGTCGACGAGCACGGCTCGGTGGCTGTGGGCGGCAACTCCGAGCAGATCAGCACCTTCCTGGACCAGCAGCACCGTGACGGGATGACGCTCGCCGAGGTGCTGAAGCTGGCTGTGCAGGCGCTGTCCCGTGACACGAACGGGGGCGAGCGGGAGATTCCCGCCGAGCGGCTGGAGGTGGCGGTCCTGGACCGTACCCGGCCGCAGCAGCGCAAGTTCAAGCGCGTTGTGGGGCGTCAGCTCGCGCGTCTGCTGGAGGCGGACGGCGCGGCGTCCACGCCGACGGACGCTCCCTCGGACACCGAGGAGACGGAAGGATCCGGCGAGTCCGACGAGTGAGTGACGCGAGTCCTCCGGTGCCCCGTACCGCCCGTGCGGTCCGGGGCACCGGTCTGTCCGGGCACCTTCCGCGAGGCCGCCGGTCCGTCTCTCTCAGGCCGGCGGGGGCGCTGTCGAGCCGCGGGTCACCAGGGACACGGGCAGGACGGTGTTCTCGGGCTCGCGTCCGTCGAGGATGGCCAGCAGCGCCGACATCCCGTGCTCGCCGACCCGTTCGGCGGGCAGCCGTACGGTGGTCAGTTCCGGTTCCAGCGCGGTCGCGAGCCCCGAGTCGTCGAAGCCGGTGACGGAGATGTCGTCCGGCACTCGCAGGCCGAGTTTCCGGGCGGCTTTGACGGCGCCCGCCGCCAGTACGTCGCTGTCGCAGATCAGTGCCGTGGCGCGGGGCCCCGGGCCACGCAGGGCCCGTTCGGCCGCTTCTTGTGCCGCGTGCACCTCAAGGGCCGAGGGCACGGTGCGTACGACCGCCTCCGGCACCCCTCGTACCGCCTCGGCGAGGGTGTCGGCCCGCACGGTGAAGGTCCAGGACGTCACGGCCGAGGCCAGATGGACGATGCTGCGGTGGCCCTGCCCCAGGAGGTGGCCGGTCACCTGGCGCATGGCGTCCGCGATGTCGAGATTCACGTGCGCGGCGGCGCCGGATCCGGCGGGGTCGCTGTCGAGCATCACCAGCGGCAGGTCGGTGCCCCGGATCGCGGCGAGCGCGTCGGTGGCCATGGAGGAGGCGATCACGCCGTCCAGTGCCGCCCGTGCGGAGGCGAACGGGTCTCTGGCGGGTCCGACGCCCTCCGGTGACGGATAGAGGACCACCCCGAATCCGTGTTCGGCGGCGACCGACGCGGCGCCTGTGTAGACGCGGGCGAAGAACTCGTGGGTGAGTGCCGGGACGACCAGGAGCGCGGTCCTGGTCCGGCCGAGGCGGAGGCTGCGGGCGGCGAGGTTGGGCCGGTAGCCCAGCTCGCGTGCCGTGTCGCGGACGAGTCCGGCGGTGCGTTCGGAGACCCGGCCGGTCCACTTGTCGCCCAGCACGAGGGAGACCGTCGCCTGCGACACCCCGGCGGCGCGCGCCACGTCCCTGCTGGTCGGCCTCGCGGATCTCGCGGCGGTGCCGGGCCCGGACCGGTCCGTACGGGGCGGCTCTGTCATGGGTGTCGTCCTCCGCGGTGACTGCTGCGGCCCGAAAGCCGGTGGACCCGCGGGCTCCGGACATGGTACGTATGAGCCCGCACGTTATACGTAAAACCTGCCGTGCCGGGCGAACCGGGGGAGAGAAGGGGGAGCCATGGCCACCGGCTATGTGGAGATTCTCAGGGCACCGCACGCCGCGCGGCTGCTCGCGGGCACGCTCGTCGGGCGGCTGCCGAGCGCCACGGGCCATATCGCGATCGTCCTGTTCACCCGCGACGCGGGCGGCAGCTACACCCTCGCGGGCGTCCTGGCGGCCGTGTACGGGCTCTCCACCGCGATCGGCCAGCCGCTGCTCGGCCGTGCCGTGGACCTGGTCGGCCAGCCGCGGGTCCAGCTCCCCGCGGCCCTCGTCTCCGCCCTCGGCATGGCGTTCCTCGCCGCCAACGGCATCGACCCGCTGCCCCTCGCCTACGCGGCGGTGGTCGTCGCGGGCTTCTTCACCCCGCCCCTCGAAGGCGGTCTGCGGGCCCTGTGGCCCAGCGTGCTCGGCCGGGAGGACCGGGTGCACCGGGCGTACGCCATGGACGCCGTGGCGCAGGAAGTGATGTTCACGGCCGGACCGCTCTTCGTCACCCTCCTCGTGGCCCTCTGGTCCCCGGGCGCCGCCCTCCTGGTCATCAACGCCATAGGCGTCGTCGGCGCGCTCACGGTCGTGCTCTCCGAGCCCTCCCGCGCCTGGCGCTCGGCGCCCCGCGAGGCGCACTGGCTCGGCGCCCTGCGCTCACCCGGACTTCTCGCGCTTCTGGCCGCCTTCCTCTTCATCGGCCTGGCACTGGGCTCCATCACCGTCGCCGGCGTCGCGTACGCGGACGACCAGGGCCGCGAGTCGGTGTACGGCTGGCTGATGGCCGCTCTCGGTCTCGGCGCGCTGGTGGGCGGCCTCGCGTACGGGGCCAGACAGTGGACCGGCACCCCCGAACGCCGGCTGCTGGGGATCGCCGCTTTGCTCGCCGCCGGCTACCTCCCTCTGATGCTCACTCCCGGCGTCGTGGCCATGACCGGGCTCGCCGCCCTCGCCGGGGTCTTCCTGGCGCCCGCGCTGGCCTGTGCCTTCATCGTGGTGGACCGGCACGCCCCGCGCGGCACCGTCACGGAGGCCTTCTCCTGGCTCGTGACGACCTTCGGCGTCGGCGCCGCCTTCGGTACGGGGGTGGCCGGCCCGGTCGTCGAACTCGCCGGTACGTCGGAGAGCTTCGGCGTCGCGGGGGCGGGCGGCTGCGCCGCGCTGCTGGTTCTGCTGGCCACCCGGAAGGTCCTCGCGGCTCCCCGCGAGGACGCCGCGACCGGCCCCATTGGGGAAGCCGGTCTCGAAAATGATCGCAACGGTGCGGCCCAACACGGTTTCAGCTCAGGCCATCAGGCGTAATGTTCAGACATGGACCGCCGCATTTTCGGGCTGGAGAACGAGTACGGCGTCACGTGCACCTTCAGGGGACAGCGCCGGCTGTCCCCTGACGAAGTGGCGCGCTACCTCTTCCGCCGTGTTGTGTCATGGGGCCGCAGCAGCAACGTCTTCCTGCGGAACGGCGCCCGCCTCTACCTCGACGTGGGATCGCATCCGGAATACGCGACACCCGAATGCGACAACGTGACCGAACTGGTCACGCACGACAAGGCGGGCGAGCGCATTCTCGAAGGCCTGCTCGTCGACGCCGAACGCCGCCTGCACGAGGAGGGAATCGCGGGCGACGTCTATCTGTTCAAGAACAACACCGATTCGGCGGGAAACTCCTACGGCTGCCACGAGAATTATCTCGTCGCCCGCCACGGGGAATTCTCCCGGCTCGCGGACATCCTCATCCCGTTCCTCGTCACCCGGCAGTTGCTCTGCGGCGCCGGCAAGGTGCTGCAGACCCCGCGTGGCGCGGTCTACTGCGTCAGTCAGCGCGCCGAGCACATCTGGGAGGGTGTCAGCTCCGCCACCACCCGCTCCCGTCCCATCATCAACACCCGTGACGAACCGCACGCCGACGCGGAGCGCTACCGCCGGCTGCATGTCATCGTCGGCGACTCGAACATGTCCGAGACGACCATGCTCCTCAAGGTCGGCGCCACGGATCTCGTGCTGCGCATGATCGAGGCGGGCACGGTCATGCGTGACCTCACTCTGGAGAACCCGATCCGGGCGATCCGCGAGGTCAGCCACGACATCACGGGCCAGCGCAAGGTGCGCCTGGCCAGCGGGCGCGAGGCGTCCGCCATCGAGGTCCAGCGGGAGTACTACGAGAAGGCCGTGGACTTCGTCGACCGCCGGGGCATCCGCACCGGCACCGTGGAGCAGGTCCTGGAGCTCTGGGGCCGGGCGCTCGACGCGATCGAGGCCGAGGATCTGGACCGGATCGGCACCGAGATCGACTGGGTCATGAAGTACAAGCTCATCGAGCGCTACCGGGCCAAGCACAACATGACCATGTCCCACCCCCGGGTCGCCCAGATAGACCTCGCCTACCACGACATCCACCGCCGTCGCGGGCTCTACTACCTCCTGGAGAAGCGCGGCCAGGCGGCCCGGATCTGCAACGACATGAAGATCTTCGAGGGCAAGTCCGTGCCCCCGCAGACCACCCGGGCACGGCTGCGCGGAGACTTCATCCGCCGGGCCCAGGAACAGCGGCGGGACTTCACCGTCGACTGGGTCCATCTCAAGCTCAACGACCAGGCGCAGCGCACCGTGCTGTGCAAGGACCCGTTCCGATCCGTCGACGATCGGGTGGAAAAGCTGATCGCCGGTATGTGACAGTTCGATCACCGGTTCCGGCCGTCCGGAACGCGACTCGGGCCCCGTACGTTTCTCGTGCGGGGCCCTTGCCACGCCCCCAGGGGGTGTCTTGCCGATCTTGCCGGGCTCGCGGTCCCTGGCACGCACGCTCGCCGCGTTGTCGTCGGTCGCCGACGCTCCGCGTCGTCCCCCTCCTCCGCCTTGCGATCGCACGCACCAGACCCCGCTCCCTTATCCGGCCTGATCGACAAGACACCCCCTAGAGTGTCGAGGAACTTAACCTTCCGTCTGAGATCTGAGGAATTCGTGCGCCGACTTGCCGGCCTCATCGTCATCCCCCTCCTGCTGCTGTCCACAGCGGCCTGCGGTGACGACGGAGGCTCCGACTCCACCTCGTCCAAGAACGGGCTTCCCGAGATCACAGCGGGTGCCAAGTTCGGTGAGAAGCCGACTCTCGGGAAGGGTGAGGGGACCCCTCCGAAGGAGCTGCAGACCGACGTCATCAGTGAGGGTGACGGCGAGAAGCTCAAGAAGGGTGACGCGATCCAGGTCAATTACCTGGGCCAGTCGTGGGACTCGACCAAGCCCTTCGACAACAGCTTCGACCGCAAGGCCCCCTTCGACCTGACGCTCGGCGCCGGCATGGTCATCCAGGGCTGGGACAAGGGCCTGGAGGGCCAGCGGGTCGGCAGCCGGGTCGCGCTCGGCATCCCGCCGGAGCTCGGTTACGGGGCGCAGGGCCAGGGCGACATCAAGCCCAACTCCACCCTCGTCTTCGTCGTCGACATCCTGAAGGCGACCCAGGTCCCGACCACCGCCAAGGGCACCGAGGTCGCGCAGGACGACGCCGACCTGCCCAAGGTCGGGGTGAACGCCGACGGCAAGGCCCCCACGGTCAAGATCCCGAAGGTGGACCCGCCGGCCAAGCTCGTCTCCAACTACGTGCTGGAGAGCAAGGGCGAGGTCGTCAAGGACACCGACTCGGTCGTGCTGAACTACGAAGCGCTGCTGTGGAAGGACGCCAAGACCTTCGACAGCACGTACAAGAACGGCAAGACCGTCACGTTCCCGCTGCCGCAGCTCACCCTCAAGGGGCTGAAGGACGGCGTCGTGGGCAAGAAGGTCGGCAGCCGTGTGCTGGTCGTGATCCCGCCGGCGGAGGCGTTCGGAGACAAGGAGCAGCAGGGCATCCCCAAGAACTCCACTCTGGTGTTCGCCGTGGACATCCTGGCGAAGGTGTAAGACTGTCCCGGTTGCCCCGTTCATCATTTAGAGGAGCAGTTCAGTGAGCATCGAGAAGCCCGAGATCGACTTCCCGGGTGGCGAGCCGCCGGCCGACCTGGAGATCAAGGACATCTGGGAGGGCGATGGTGCCGTCGCCAAGGCGGGCGACACCGTCTCCGTCCACTACGTGGGCGTGGCCTTCTCCACCGGTGAGGAGTTCGACGCCTCCTGGAACCGCGGTGCGCCGCTGTCGTTCCAGCTCGGTCTCGGACAGGTCATCTCCGGCTGGGACCAGGGTGTCCAGGGCATGAAGGTCGGCGGGCGCCGTCAGCTGACGATTCCCTCGCACCTCGCGTACGGCGAGCGTGGCGCGGGCGGCGGTGCCATCGCCCCCGGCGAGACGCTGATCTTCGTCTGCGATCTCGTCTCCGTCTGACCGGTGTCTCCGGCCGGCGTCGCTGATCGACGCGGCCGATCGGCGTTGTCGGCGGAATGACGCACCTGTCCGATCACATACGGACACACCGAGGGCCCATGCTGTCCGGCGTGGGCCCTCGGCTTTTACCGCGGGACCGCCGGGCGGTACGGTCGACGCGCGGATCCGGCACTATCAAATGAGGTGTAGGGCGTCGATGGCCATTGCCAAGGCCGAGCGGTTGATGAATCTCGCGCTGTGCCTGCTCGGCACCCGGCGCCCGCTCAGCAAGCGCGAGTTGCGCGAGTCCATCGAGGCGTATCTGGAAGCCGGCTCCGACGACTCCTTCAACCGGATGTTCGAGCGGGACAAGGACGATCTGCGCGAACTCGGCCTGGTCATCGAGACCGTGGAGAATCTGGACGGCGAGACCGGCTATCTCGCCCGCCGCGACAGCAACCGGCTCCCCGCGATCACGCTGGACGCCGAGGAGGCCGCCGCGCTCGGTCTCGCCGCCAAGGTGTGGCAGCAGGCCCGGCTCGCGGGCGCGGCCAGTGGCGCGCTCCAGAAGCTGCGGGCCGCGGGCATGCCGGAGGCGGAGGACTCGTACGAGGCGCACCACAGCGCCCTGGAGCCGCGCATTCCCGTCCATGAGGCCGCGTTCGAGCCGCTGATGCTCGCCTGCCGCGACCGCAGGCCCGTGGTCTTCGACTACCGCAAGGCCAACGCCGCGAGGCCCGAGCAGCGCCAGGTCGAGCCGTGGACCCTGGAGTGCTGGCGGGGCCACTGGTATCTGGCCGGCTGGGACCGGGAGCGCCGGGCCGAGAGGGTCTTCCGGCTCTCGCGGATCACCGGCCGGGTCCGCTCCAGGGCGGGGGAGTTCACCGCTCCCGTCCCCGACGTGGTCACCGTGCGCGAGACCGTGGAGACCTGGGCGGGTGAGACGGCGACGCGCTCGGCGCTGATCCGGCTCCGTTCCGAGAGCGGATATCCGCTGCGCGCCAGGGCTGTGTCGTCGCGTGAACTGGGCGACGGCTGGGACGAGTTGGAGATTCCGTACGGTCACGGTCTGGACGCCTGGCTGGTGGAGTTCGGGCCCGACGTGGTCGTGCTGGAGCCCGCGGATCTGCGGGCCGACGTCGTGGACCGGCTGCGCGCCGTGGCCAAGGCCTGAGGGGACTTCGTACACACCATGGCAGCCAACGCCATCGACCAGACCCGCCGGATGCTCTCGCTGGTGACCTATCTGCGCGAGCGCCCGGGGGCGCACGTCCAGGACGTCGCACGCGCCTTCGGGATCACCGAGGACGAGCTGATCTCGGACCTCGACGTGCTGCCCATGTGCGGGACGAGTTTCCGCGGCGGTGACCTGCTCGACATCGACACCGACGGGGACCGCATCTGGTGGCACAACCCGGACGACGTCGCCGAGCCGCTGCGGCTCGCCGCGGACGAGGCCACCGCGCTGCTGGTGGCCGCCCGCGCCGTCGCCACCCTGCCGGGGCTGCGGGAGAGCGACCGGCAGGCGCTGCTGCGGGCCACCGCCAAGCTGGAGGCCGCCGCCGGGGAGGTGGCGGGTGCCAGCTCACGGCTCTCGGTCACCTTCGAGTCCGAGGGCGGCGTCTTCGCGGACGTGGACCGGGCCATCTCCGAGCGGCGCCGGCTCTGGCTGCGTTACTACTCCCCGGCGCGCGACGAGCTGACCGAGCGCGAGGTCGACCCGATCAGGCTGTTCGCCGTGGGTCACACGTACATGGAGGCCTGGTGCCGGCTCTCCGAGGCGCGGCGTACGTTCCGGCTCGACCGGGTCGCCGAGATCAGGCTGCTCGACGAACCGGCCGCGCCGCCGGAGCTGGAGCTGCGTGATCTCTCCGAGGGGCTGGTGCAGCCGGCGGCCGAGGATCCCGAAGTGGTGGTCGAGGTCGGGCCCGGCGGGCGCTGGGTCGCCGAGTACTACCCGCACGACAGCGCGGAGGAACTGCCCGACGGGGGCTTGCGGATCACGCTGCGCACGCCCGCGCCGGCCTCGCTGCGCCGGCTCGCGCTGCGTCTCGGCAGGGACGGCCGTATCACCTTCCCGCCGGATCTCGCGGAGAGCGCGCGGCTGGCGGCGGGCGAGGCGCTGGCGGCGTACGAAGCCGACGACTACCGACGCAACTAGGGGATTTGGGGGAGATGTCCGTGATGGGTGGTTTCTCGACGTCGGCGTCCATGGTGCCGGCGTCCATGGTGCCGGTCCTCTTCCAGGCCGCCTGCCCCGAGTGCCGGGCCCGCTTCGAACTCTCGGCCGGCGCGCTGCGGCTCGCGATCGGCGCCAGCCGCCGTACGACCTTCTACTCCTTCACCTGCCCCGAGTGCGAGACGGCGGTGCGCAAACCCGCCGGTGAACGCATCGTCGAACTGCTCACGGGCGGCGGTGTCCGGACGCTGCGCCTGCATTCGACTCTCTAGGGAAAAGGCTTCCTCGCGTGTTCTGGCCCATGTTCGCCATCGCCCTCGGATTCTGCGGACTCACCGTGCTCGGTGTCCTCGCGGTCCGTGTCTTCGTCGAGGCCCAGCGCCTCGGCCATCAGGTCGCCTCCACCACGCGGCGGATCAATCAGGCGGCCGAGGAGCTGGAGCTGGCCGCCACCCATCTCGCGAAGACCGGCGATGCCATCCGATAAATGAATGCACCCTCCCTCCATCACCAGTTCGGGCGGTAGGGTGACGAAGCGGTCTCGGACTGGAGGCGGGGGCCGTCGTAGGGAGTACGCACAGGCATTGCCCAGCGTTTACCCCTGCGGGTTACGATCGCTGCCAGCACGGTGGTCAGACAACTGTCCGGCTGTCGTCCAAGACTCCTGTCGCCTCGGTGAAGAAGGTAATCGCTATGGGTAGGCTCGGCCCCACCGAGATCATCCTCATTCTTGTCGTCATCATCCTGCTCTTCGGCGCCAAGAAGCTTCCCGACATGGCCCGTTCGCTCGGCAAGTCGGCGCGCATCCTCAAGAGTGAGGCGAAGGCGATGAAGACCGACGACAACAAGGGCGGCACCGTTCCGACGGACCCGCCGACCGCCTCCGCCGAGCCGGACCAGCCCGCGCCCCGGACGATCCAGGCCGCGCCCGGCGATGTCACGAGCTCGCGCCCCGTCGCCGAGCCGACCGACTCGACCAAGCGCTGATCCGACCCCTGGGCCGATGCACGCACCGGGCACGGTGACGGCCTTCCGCACGAGATGAGGACGTGGGTTGCCCAAGTCTGCCCGCACAGAAGAGAAGGATCCCGAGGGGCGCATGCCGCTCGTGGAGCATCTTCGTGAGCTGCGCAACCGGCTGTCGAAAGGGATCCTCGCGATCGTCGTGGTGACGATCGTGGCGGTGTTCTACAGCGAGCAGATCATGTCGTTCCTCTCGGAGTCGGTCCCCAAGTGTGAGAACGGGCTCCAGGAGAGCGACGGCGGCAATTGTGCCGTCGTCTCCTTCAACACCCTCACCTCGCCGTTCACCACGACGATCCGGGTCAGTCTCACCGCCGGCATCATCGTGTCCAGTCCGGTCTGGCTCTACCAGCTGTGGGCGTTCATCGCCCCGGGCCTGCACAAGAACGAGAAGAAGTACACGTACGCGTTCGTCGCGAGCGCGGTGCCGCTCTTCACGGCCGGTGCCTACCTGGCCTACATCATCCTGCCGATCAGCGTGAAGGTGCTCATCAGCCTCACGCCGGAAGGCTCGTCCAACATCCTCTCGCTCGACGAGGTCCTCGACTTCACCACCCGTATGGTGCTGGTCTTCGGTCTCGCCTTCGAGCTGCCACTGGTGCTGGTCATGCTCAACATGACCGGCATCGTGACCGGCCGCCGGATGGCCGGCTGGTGGCGCGGCGTCGTCATGGGCGTCTTCGTCTTCGGCGCGGTGATCACCCCGACGACCGACCCCGTGGGCATGCTCGCGCTGGCGGGTCCCATCGTCGTCCTCTACTTCGGCGCGGTCGGCTTCTCGCTCATCAACGACCGGCGCAGGCGCCGCAAGAACCCGGACGCGGATCTGGACGACGACGAGGCGTCGGATCTGGACCACACCCCTGAGAGCGTCGGCGATGTCGAACCGGTCCCGTCCGTGGCCGCACTGCCCGAGCAGGCGGACAGCGGCCGCACGGCCCGGGTGAACGGCTACGACGACATCACCTGACCTGGATCGGCGACCGCCGGTGGGCCGTGGTACCTCGCCCGTAAAGATCGCGCTGACTGTCAGAGGTGGCGGGTAGGCTCGTGAGCAAGATGACAGAGGACCTCACACCGGCCGAGCGGTACGCCGCAGCTCGGATCCGGGCAGCCGAGCAGGCCACCGCACTCGCACCGTTCCGCGAGATGTACGACTTCGGCCTCGATCCGTTCCAGATCGAGGCATGCCAGGCGCTGGAGTCCGGCAAGGGCGTCCTGGTCGCCGCGCCCACCGGCTCCGGCAAGACCATCGTCGGCGAGTTCGCCGTGCACCTGGCCCTCGCCGAGGGCCGTAAGTGCTTCTACACCACGCCCATCAAGGCGCTGTCCAACCAGAAGTACGCGGACCTGGTGAAACGCTACGGCGCGGACAAGGTCGGGCTGCTCACCGGCGACAACAGCGTCAATTCCGACGCGCCGGTGGTTGTCATGACCACCGAGGTCCTGCGCAACATGCTCTACGCGGGCTCCCAGTCGCTGACCGGGCTCGGCTATGTGGTGATGGACGAGGTGCACTACCTCTCCGACCGCTTCCGGGGCGCCGTCTGGGAAGAGGTGATCATCCACCTCCCCGAGTCCGTGACGCTGGTGTCACTGTCGGCGACGGTCTCCAACGCCGAGGAGTTCGGTGACTGGCTGGACACCGTCCGTGGCAGCACCGAGGTGATCGTCTCCGAGCACCGCCCCGTGCCGCTGTGGCAGCACGTCTTCGCGGGCCGCCGGATGTACGACCTCTTCGAGGAGAGCACCGACCACGGCGGCCGGGGCGGCGCCCGCCGCGAGGTCAACCCCGACCTCGTCCGGCTGGCCCGGATGGAGAATCAGAAAACGTACAACCCCCGCGACCGCCGCCGCGGGAAGATGGTCCGGGAGGCGGACCGGGAGCGCGAGCGCCGGCAGCGGGGCCGGATCTGGACGCCGGGCAGGCCCGAGGTCATCGAGCGGCTCGACGCCGAGGACCTGCTGCCCGCCATCACGTTCATCTTCAGCCGGGCCGGCTGCGAGGCCGCCGTACAGCAGTGTCTGCACGCCGGGCTCCGGCTGAACGACGACAGCAGGCGCGCGCGGGTCCGCGAGATCGTGGAGGAGCGCACCGCGTCCATCCCCACCGAGGACCTGCATGTGCTGGGGTACTACGAGTGGCTGGAGGGCCTGGAGCGCGGCATCGCCGCCCACCACGCCGGCATGCTGCCCACCTTCAAGGAAGTCGTCGAGGAGCTGTTCGTGCGCGGTCTGGTCAAGGCCGTGTTCGCCACGGAGACCCTGGCGCTCGGTATCAACATGCCCGCCAGGTCCGTGGTCCTGGAGAAGCTCGTCAAGTGGAACGGCGAGCAGCACGCCGACATCACGCCCGGCGAGTACACCCAGCTGACCGGGCGCGCCGGACGCCGTGGCATCGATGTCGAGGGCCACGCGGTGGTCCTCTGGCAGCGCGGCATGGACCCGGGCGCGCTCGCCGGTCTCGCGGGCACGCGCACGTATCCGCTGCGCTCCAGCTTCCGGCCGTCGTACAACATGGCGGTCAATCTGGTGCAGCAGTTCGGCCGTCACCGCTCGCGCGAGCTGCTGGAGACGTCGTTCGCGCAGTTCCAGGCGGACAAGTCGGTGGTGGGGATCTCCCGGCAGGTCCAGCGGAACGAAGAGGGGATGGAGGGCTACCGGGAGGGCATGACCTGCCACCTGGGGAACTTCGAGGAGTACGCGCGGCTGCGCCGCGACCTCAAGGACCGCGAGACGGAGCTGGCCAAGCAGGGCGCCGTGCAGCGGCGGGCCGCCGCTGCCTCCTCGCTGGAGAAGCTCAAGCCCGGTGATGTCATCCATGTCCCGACCGGAAAGTTCGCCGGGCTCGCGCTGGTGCTCGACCCCGGGCTGTCGGCAGGGCGGGCCAACGGACACCGGGGCATGGAGTATCACGACGGCCCGAGGCCGCTCGTCCTGACCGCCGAGCGGCAGGTCAAGCGGCTCGCGTCGATGGACTTCCCGGTGCCGGTCGAGCCGTTGGAGCGGATGCGGATCCCCAAGAGTTTCAACCAGCGCTCGCCGCAGTCGCGCCGGGATCTGGCGACCGCGCTGCGCACGAAGGCCGGTCACATCGTGCCGGAGCGGCACCGCAAGGGGCGGGCGCCGGCAGCCGACGACCGCGAGATCTCCCGGCTGCGCTCGGAGTTGCGCGCGCACCCGTGCCACGGCTGCGACGAGCGCGAGGACCACGCGCGCTGGGCCGAGCGCTACCACCGGCTGCAGCGGGACACCCGGCAGCTGGAGCGGCGGATCGAGGGCCGGACGAACACCATCGCCCGCACCTTCGACCGTATCGTCGCCCTCCTCACGGAGATGGACTATCTGCGCGGCAACGAGGTCACGGGCAACGGCAAGCGGCTCGCGCGGCTCTACGGCGAACTGGACCTGCTGGCCAGCGAATGTCTGCGCGAAGGTGTCTGGGAGGGGCTCTCCCCGGCCGAACTGGCCGCGTGCGTCTCGGCGTTGGTCTTCGAGGCACGCCAGTCGGACGACGCGGTGGCTCCCCGGCTGCCCACTGGCGCGGCGAAGGCCGCGCTCGGCGAGATGGTCCGTATCTGGGGCCGGCTCGACGCGCTGGAGGAGGACTTCAAGATCAACCAGGCGGAGGGCGTCGGCCAGCGCGAGCCCGACCTCGGCTTCGCCTGGGCCGTGTACATGTGGGCGTCGGGCAAGGGACTCGACGAGGTGCTGCGGGACGCCGAGATGCCGGCGGGTGACTTCGTCCGCTGGTGCAAGCAGGTGATCGACGTCCTCGGGCAGATCGCCGCGGCGGCGCCCCGCGAGAACAGCACGGTCGCGAAGAACGCGCGCAAGGCGGTCGACGCGGTGCTGCGCGGGGTCGTGGCGTACAGCTCGGTGGGGTGACGGCGGCCCGAGTCGCCCGATTCAGTGACCTGTTGGGCTCTTACGGGTGAATTGGGAAATCACTCAGGGTAGTTGATGGCATGCTCTCCGTGCGCACCGATGACCGGTGCCCGGGTTCCACGTCCTCAACAAGGAGCAGCCGCATGCGCGTTCGTCAGTCCCTCCCCGCCCTCGTCGGCGCCGTCGCCATGGTCCTGGGAATGTCCACCGCGGCGACGGCGGCCCCGTCCGCCGCGACGCCCTGTGGGTACTACGCGTCGTCCAGCGACTCGTACTACAACCACTGCACGAATGACGGCTCGCGCGTCGTCATCGAGGTCGAGGTCTCGGGCTGGAACTACGAGAAGTGTGTGGGCCCGGGTGTCACCTGGCTCGGCTCGACGAGCAAGGTCAGCGACGCCTGGTATGTGGGCCGCACCTGCTGACCTCCTCCGCGGAAGGGCCCGGACACCGAGTGTCCGGGCCCTTCGTCATGCGGCCAACCGCCGTGCGAGCCCGGCCAGTTCGGGCGTACGCAGCACACGGTCGCCGTATCCGGGCAGGGGCACATGGAGCGGGTCGGTCCAGCGGCGGGGGATCGCGGCAAAGCCGTAGGCGGCGCCGGCGAGCGCACCGGTGACCGCCGCGACCGTGTCCGTGTCCCCGCCCAGGTCGATCGCCGCGGCGAGGGAGGCCTCGAACGAGTCGGTGGTCCGCAGCGCCCAGAGGGCCGAGCCCAGACACGGCCACACCGCCCCGTTGAACTCCGTGGCGTCGTCCGGGTGCCAGCCGGGGTCGAGCACCGTCGCCCAGCGCGGACGGTGGTCCTCGCGTACGTCCCGGAGAGTACCGGGCACGGTGGCCACCGGGTCACCGCCGTCCAGCGCCACCCGGATCAGCTCGTGCAGCACGGCCGTGCCCTCCCACGCCGCCGCGTCACCGTGGGTGAGCGCCGCGATCCGGCGGGCGGCCGACATGGTGGCCTCGCGGCCGGCGGCGGCGAAGTACACGGCGGGGGTGGCCGCGCGCATCAACGAGCCGTTGCCGGCGGCACGTCCGGAGTGCTGGAAGTGGAGTGGGGCGGCGAGGTCCCAGGGATCGCCGCCAGGGCGTGTTTGAGAAGTAGCGTCGTCCGCCCGGTGGGGCGGGGCCCGCGGCGTCTGGTGCGTGCGATCGCAAGGCGGAGGATCAGCCTCGTACTGGACGTACTTGGATGACTCCGACAACGCGGCGAGCGCGCGTGCCAGGCGCCGCGGGCCAGACGGGACTTCTCAAACACGCCCTAGTCAGGACCTGTTCCGTCTGGAGCCCGATGTCCTTGGGGTCGGCCGCGGCCCAGCGTCTGAACCGGTCGAAGATGTCGGGCAGTTCGAGGCCGCCGCGCTCCAGCAGTGAGTCGCCGATCAGGACCGCCATCTGCGTGTCGTCGGTCGCCTCGCCCGGCTCCCAGCCGCCGCCTCCGCACATCTCGCCCACGCCGTCCGGGAAGCGGGCGGCGAAGACGCCGGCGGGGCCGAACTCGAAGGGCGCTCCGAGCGCGTCGCCGACGGCGGAGCCGACGACCGCTCCGCGCGCGCGGTCGTCGCGCGCGGTTCTGTCCGAGGGGGCCGGGTGGTCCGGTGGGGTCATCCGGCCAGGATAGGGAGGCCGGGCGCCGTCCGGCGATCGAGGGGAGTCCGGCCTCAGGCCGTCGGGTTCTCCTGCTCGCGCTCCACCCGCTCGTTCCATTCGCGCTTGACCGCCCTCCACGCCTCGTCGTTCTGGCCCAGCCGCCAGTAGCCCGAGATCGACAGCCGCTCGCGCGGGATCTGCCGGTCGTGCCGCAGATGACGGCGGAGCTCCTTCACGAAACCGGCCTCGCCGTGGACGAAGGCGTGCACGTCACCGGCGGGGAACTCCAGCGCCCGTACGGCGGCGACCAGCGCCTCGCCGACCGGACGGCCCCCGCGGTGCAGCCAGACGATCTCCGCGCCGGCGGGAGCGGCGATCTTCTGCTCCTCCTCGGGCGCCTCGACCTCGACGAAGACCTTGATCCTGGCGCCCTCGGGAGCCTGCTCGACCGACGCGGCGATGGCGGGCAGCGCGCTCTCGTCACCGACGAACAGATGCCAGTCGGCGGCCGGGTCGGGGGCGTACGACCCGCCGGGGCCCAGGAACCGCACCGTCTCGCCGGGCTTCGCGGCGGCGGCCCAGGGCCCCGCCAGGCCCTCGTCGCCGTGCACCACGAAGTCGATCGTGATCTCCCCGGCGGCCGGATTCCACTCGCGCACCGTGTACGTACGGGTGGTGGGCCACTGTTCGCGCGGGAAGTCCTCGCGGATCCGGTCCATGTCGAACGGCTCGGGATAGCTGACACCCTCGGCGGCGAACAGCAGCTTGACGTAGTGGTCGGTGAATCCGCCGGACCGGAGCCCGGCGGGTCCCTCGCCGCCGAGGACCAGGCGCACCATGTGCGGTGTGATGCGCTGGGTGCGTATGACCCGCGCCTCCTGGACCTTCGGTGACCTGCGGGCCGGCTCTGCTGCCACGGCGTCTCCCTCGACTCGTGCGGCACGCGACCGCCGCTCGGCGGGCGTGCGGTGCTTAGGTATGCCTAAGTTAACACCACGCTGTCGGCCCGCGCGCGATATGTGCGTACCGATGTGTGTACCGATACGCGTCCCCGATACGCGCCCCCGGTGTGCGCCGCGCCGTCACTTCCCGAGCGTGGTGAGCAGCCGGTGCATGGCGTTGTTCAGACCCCACCGCGCGGCCAGCGCCTCCACCAGCTCCGGGTCGAGCGGCTCGGAGGGCAGCGCCGGGTCGAAGTCCGGCAGCGGTACGTCCCCGGCGACCCGCACCACCTTGGGCGCGACCGCCACATAGGCCCTGGCCTCATCCAGCCGCTTGCGCTGCGAGGGCGTGAGCCCGGACCGCGGGTCGTCCACCGCCGCCATGATCCCCGCCAGATCGCCGTACGCGTCGAGCAGCTTGGCCGCCGTCTTCTCGCCGATCCCGGGCACGCCCGGCAGCCCGTCGCTCGGGTCGCCGCGCAGAAGCGCCAGATCGACATAGCCGGGCCCGTCGACCCCGTACTTCTCGCGCAGCCACGCCTCGTCCGTCACCTGGAGCGACCCGACCCCCTTCAGGGGATAAAGCACCCGCACCTGGCGGGCGTCGTCCACCAGCTGATACAGGTCGCGGTCGCCGGTGATCACATCCACCGGGCCGGCGGCGCGGCCGGTGAGGGTGCCGATCACGTCGTCCGCCTCGTAACCCGCCACGCCGACCCGGGCGATCCCCAGCGCGTCGAGCACCGCCTCGATTATCGGCACCTGCGGGGCGAGCGTGTCCGGGGTCTCCTCCTCGTCCGGACCCTCCGGCCGCTCCACCGCCACGCGATGCGCCTTGTACGACGGGATCAGCTCCACCCGCCACCGCGGCCGCCAGTCGTTGTCCCAGCAGGCCACGAGGTCGTCCGGATGGTGGTCCTGGACGAGCCGGGCGATGAAGTCGAGCAGGCCCCGGACCGCGTTGACGGGCGTGCCGTCAGGGGCACGCACCGAGTCGGGGACCCCGAAATAGGCCCGGAAGTAGAGGGAAGCGGTGTCGAGGAGCATCAGGCGTCGCGTCACACCCCGATGATGCCGTATCCCACTGACAGTGGCCGGACGGTGGACCGGTCCCGTCGGCACCGGCGCCCGTACCGGTCTGACCTGCGCGGCAGCGCGCCGAGTGGTGTGGACCACATAAATGTTTGGGTCATGAGGACCAGGGCAGGCGCGCACACGGAGCGGACCCGGACACGGACTCACGAAGACCGTCGACCGGACATCACGGGCAGACCCCGTGCCGCTCCACGGCCCGCCGGCGGGGGTGGCGGGCCGTTTCTCATTTCGACGGCGTGAGGTATATGTGTCCAGGCTGCAGGCGGAACACCTGTACAAGGTATTCGGCGCACGACCCGGTGAAGCGGTGGGGAAGCTCGAAAGCGGCGCGGACCGCGAGGAGTTGCGCGCCGAAGGTACGACCGCAGCGGTGATCGACGCCTCGTTCTCCGTCGATCCCGGTCAGATATTCGTCGTGATGGGACTCTCCGGATCCGGCAAGTCCACCTTGCTGCGGATGCTCAACGGACTGCTGGAACCGACGGCCGGCAGAGTGCTCTTCGACGGCCAGGATCTGACCGCCCTGAGCGCGGCCGAGCTGCGTACCGTGCGCTCGACCAAGATCAGCATGGTCTTCCAGCACTTCGCGCTCTTCCCGCACCGCAGCGTGCTGGAGAACGCGGGATACGGCCTGGAGGTGCAGGGCGTCCCACGCGCCGCACGGAACAAGCGCGCCACCGAGGCGCTGGAGCTCGCGGGGCTGGCCGGCTGGGAGAAGGCCTGGCCCGACGAGCTGTCCGGCGGTATGCAGCAGCGCGTGGGTCTGGCCCGCGCGCTGGCCACCGACGCGGACCTGCTGCTCATGGACGAGTCGTTCAGCGCGCTCGACCCGCTGATCCGCCGTGACATGCAGGACCAGCTCCTGGAGCTCCAGAAGCGGCTGAAGAAGACCATCGTCTTCATCACCCACGACCTCAACGAGGCCATGCGGCTCGGCGACCGGATCGCCGTGATGCGCGACGGCGAGATCGTCCAGCTCGGCACCGCCGAGGACATCCTCGTCACGCCGGCCAACGACTACGTCGCCTCCTTCACCCAGGACGTCGACCGCTCACGGGTGCTGACCGCCGGCGCGATCATGGCGGACGCCGACACCGCCCACGGCCTCCGTACGGAGGGCGGCAAGGAACTGCGTACCGATGAGGACGTGCTCGCGGCGGCGCCCGCCAGCGTCACCACGAGCACCCCGATCATCGAGCTGTTCACCCCCTGCTCCACCAGCTCGGTTCCCGTCGCCGTCACCGACGACGAGGGGCGGCTGGTCGGAGTCGTACCGCGCGCCAGGCTGCTCGCCGTGCTCGGCGAGCCGATGACGCCCGCCGACGCGCCCGTCGGTAAGCCGGCGCCGGTGACCGACGGCGCCCCGGCGGAGCTGTCCGTGGGCAAGGAGGCGGCCAGTGCCTAGGCTCCCGCTCGGCGAGTGGGTCGACAGCGGGGTCGACTTCCTCCAGCGCCATCTCTCCTGGCTGTTCGACGCCATCAGCTCGCTCGTCACCGGCATGTTCGACGCCGTCGACGCGGTGCTGAGCGGCCCCGAACCGCTTGTCCTCGCCGGCATCCTGGCCGTGCTCGCCTGGTGGCTGCGCGGACTGCTCGCCGCCGTACTCGCCTTCGCCGGGTTCGCGCTCATCGACTCGATCGAGCTGTGGGAACTCGCGATGTCGACGCTCTCGCTGGTGCTCGTCGCCACGATCGTCATCCTGGTCGTCGCGGTGCCGCTCGGTGTCTGGGCCTCCCGCTCGGCGACCGTCAGCGCCGTCATCCGGCCGGTGCTCGACTTCATGCAGACGATGCCCGCGATGGTCTATCTGATCCCCGGCATCATCTTCTTCGGCGTGGGCGTGGTGCCCGGCATCATCGCCACGATCATCTTCGCCCTGCCGCCCGGCGTCCGTATGACGGAGCTGGGCATCCGGCAGGTCGACGCCGAACTGGTCGAGGCCGCCGAGGCGTTCGGCACCAGCCCGCGCAACACCCTGCTGCGCGTCCAGCTCCCGCTCGCGCTCCCGACGATCATGGCCGGCATCAACCAGGTGATCATGCTGGGTCTTTCGATGGTCGTCATCGCGGGCATGGTCGGCGGCGGCGGCCTCGGCGGCGCCGTCTACCGTGCCATCGGCAACGTCGACATCGGCCTCGGCTTCGAGGCGGGCGTCTCCATCGTCATCCTGGCGATGTACCTCGACCGGATGACCGGCGCGCTCGGCAGGCACGTCTCGCCGGTGGGCCGCCGCGCGCTGGCCAAGGCGCAGGCACTGAGCGGTTCGTTCAAGATCTGGGACCACCGTCCGCGTCCCTCGGTCGCCGTCGTCGGCGTGGTCGTACTCGCGCTCGTCGCGGGCGGCATGAGCATCTTCGGCGGCGGCAAGACCTCGACGGTCGCGGGCGACGGCGACGTCGGCCAGGGCAAGAAGATCAGCATGGGCTACATCCCCTGGGACGAGGGCATCGCGTCCACCTTCCTCTGGAAGGAGCTGCTGGAGCGGCGCGGTTACGAGGTCGAGGCCACCCAGTACGAGGCCGGGGCGCTCTACACCGGCCAGGCCAACGGCCAGATCGACATCCAGACCGACTCCTGGCTGCCGACCACGCACGCCACCTACTGGGCCAAGTACCAGGACAAGCTGGAGGACATGGGCTCCTGGTACGACGAGACGTCCCTGGAGCTTTCCGTGCCCGGCTACGTCAAGGGCGTCGACTCCCTGGCCGATCTCAAGGGCAAGGCCGGCCAGTTCAAGGGCCGGATCATCGGTATCGAGCCCAGCGCGGGCGAGATGGGCATCCTCAAGGACAAGGTGCTCAAGGAGTACGGCCTCGAAGGCGAGTACAAGGTCGTCGACGGCTCCACGCCCGGCATGCTCGCCGAGCTGAAGCGCGCGTACGAGAAGAAGGAACCGGTCGTCGTCACGCTCTGGTCCCCGCACTGGGCGTACAACACCTACGACCTGAAGAAGCTCAAGGACCCCAAGGAGACCTGGGGCAAGGGCGACGGCGTGCACACGCTCGCCCGCAAGGGCTTCTCCGCCGACAACCCGGGAGTCGCCAAGTGGCTCAAGAACTTCGAGATGACCGAGGACCAGCTCACCAGCCTCGAAGCGGAGATCCAGGGCGCCGGCAAGGGCAAGGAGCAGGACGCCGTACGCGCCTGGCTCAAGGACAACCCCGGGCTGGCCGACAAGTGGACCCCGGTCGCCGGGGTCAGCAAGGGCGCCAACGGCAAGGACGAGCGTGAACGGCCCATCGAAGTCGCCTGGTTCCCCTGGGAGGAGGACATCGCCGCCACGTATCTGTGGAAGGCGGTGCTGGAGGAACGGGGCTACACGATGAACCTCAAGCAGTTCGAGGTCGGCCCGATGTACGCCGCGCTCTCCCGGGGGCAGATCGACGTCCAGTTCGACGGCTGGCTGCCCAACACCCAGAAGAGGTACTGGGACAAGTACGGCGACAAACTCTCCGACCTCGGTTCCTGGTACGGGCCGACGTCCCTGGAGATCGCCGTGCCCAGTTACGTCAAGGGTGTCGACTCACTGGAGGATCTGAAGGGCCGCGAGGACGAGTTCAAGGGCCGGATCGTCGGTATCGAGCCGGGCACCGAGACCATGAACCTCCTCAAGAACGACGTCCTGCCGGGCTACGGCCTGGACGGCGACTACAAGGTCGTCGACAGCTCGACGCCGGGCATGCTGGCCGAACTTGAGCGGGCGTACGGCAAGAAGGAGCCGATCGCGGTCATGTTGTGGACCCCGCACTGGGCCTACAACGAGTACGAGCTGACCAAGCTGAAGGATCCCAAGAAGGCCTTCGGCGATGGCGATCAGATCCGGACCGTGGCCAACAAGGACTTCCCCGAGAACTACCCGCAGCTGACCAAGTGGTTCAAGGACTTCAAGCTCAGCGAGCAGCAGCTCGCCGGTCTGGAGAACGAGATCCAGAAGCGCGGCGCGGGACATGAGGAAGAGGCGGTCAAGGCATGGATGGACAAGAACCCGGGCATTGCGGACCGGGTCGCCCCGCAGTGAGCGGTCGGCGCTGAGCCGTGGGCGGTAGGCCGTAGCGCTCAGCGGCAGTGGCGGAAAGTAGCGGGCGGACACCGTGAGAGACGGTGTCCGCCCGCTGTTTGTGCCCACCGCGCTCTGGGG
Organism: Streptomyces sp. NBC_01716; assembly: GCF_036248275.1. Lineage (NCBI taxonomy): Bacteria > Bacillati > Actinomycetota > Actinomycetes > Kitasatosporales > Streptomycetaceae > Streptomyces > Streptomyces sp. NBC_01716. Next base: position 7,148,067 of record NZ_CP109181.1, read on the forward strand.
GTGCGCTCGGCGCTGAGCGTCGTACGTTGGAGCTGTGGCCCTCGGACACGTCCTACGGGTCGGTAACCGGATCCGGACGGATCGGCGGCGGGTGAGACAGACCGTACTTACACGGCCGTCAACTCTGAGAAGATGACGATCCGGCCGGAGGGAGCCCAGACATGGACGACAAGGAAGCGCTCAGGGTGGGCGCCGCCGTCCGAAGACGGCGCAGGTCCCTCGGGCTGACGCTGGCGGCCGTCGCCGACCGCAGCGGACTGTCCGTACCCTTCCTCAGCCAGATCGAGAACGAACGGGCCCGGCCCAGCACCCGCTCGCTGGAGCGGGTGGCCGAAGCCCTGGAGACCACCACCGCCGCGCTGCACGCCGCGGCGGACTCGGCGCGCACCGTCGATGTCGTCCGGGCCCACGAGGGCGGCCATGGCGTGCGCAGGGTGGCACGCGGCGGACACCAGCTGCACGCCAAGGAGTACACCGGCGAGCAGGACACCGGGCGCGAGCACCAGCACCGCAACGACGAGGTCATGTACATCGCCGACGGTGCGGCCGAGGTCGAGGCCGAGGGGCGGGCCTACCGCCTGGAGCGCGGCGACACGCTGTATCTCTCGGGAGGCGTCAGGCACCGCTGGCGCGCCACCGAGCCCGGCACCCGCATCCTGGTCGTCGCCGTCGCCGAGCACATCGACGCGACGTTCGACACCCGGCGCTGAGCGGCGGGCGCCGCCGTGCGGACGGGGCACGCGGTGCGGGCGGACGGCGGGGGCCGCAGGATCGTCTCGCTCGTCCCCTCGCTCACGGAGGCCGTCGCGGTCACCGCGCCCGGACTGCTGGTGGGCGCCACCGACTGGTGCGTCCACCCCGTCGGCCTCGACGTCGTACGTGTCGGCGGCACCAAGAACCCCGACATCGCCGCGATCACCGCGCTCCGCCCCGATCTCGTCGTCGCCAACGAGGAGGAGAACCGCGGGCCCGATCTGGCCGCGCTGCGGGCGGCGGGCATCGAGGTGCTGGTCACCGAGGTGCGCGACCTCGACCATGCCTTCGCGGAGCTGGAGCGGCTGCTCGTGACGGGCTGCGGGCTCACGGTGCCGCGCTGGCTGGACGAGGCCCGCGACGCCTGGGCGGCGGTGCCCCCTCCGTACGGAGGGCGCCGGGCGGTCGTACCGATCTGGCGCAGGCCCTGGATGGTGCTCGGGCGGGACACCTTCGCCGGGGATCTGCTCGCCAGGCTCGGTGTCCACAACGTCTACGGCGACCGGGCCGAGCGCTACCCCCGTATCCCGCTGGACGAGCTGCGGGCCTCGGGGGCCGACCTGGTCGTCCTGCCCGACGAGCCGTACCGCTTCACCGCCGACGACGGCCCGGAGGCATTCCCGGGGCTGCCTGCGGCGCTGGTCGACGGGCGGTTCCTCACCTGGTACGGGCCGTCGCTGGCCCAGGCGCCGGCGGCGCTGCGGGCAGCACTCCGCTGACGAGACCGTGGACCGTACGGGTCCAAGCGACCGCCCACGCCGCTGTCAGCAGGGCGAACAGGGCGAACGCGAGCCAGGTCAGGGCGGCCGGGCCGGTGGTGCTGCCGAGCCCGGCGGCGCCGGTCACACAGGTGCCGACCGGGAAGGTGAAGGCCCACCAGGTCATCGAGAACGGCATTCCGCGCCGGGCGCCACGTACGACCATCGCGACCGCCAGGGCCAGCCACAGCAGCGCGAAGCCCAGCACCGGGACGCCGTACAGCAGCGCGAACGCGTCCAGCGCGGACAGGTACGGGGACGAGGACCCGAGCGCGCCGGGGGCGGCCTCGGCGAGATGGCCGACCGCCGTCGTGGACTGCCCGAGCGGCCCGAGTACGAGGAAGAGCGCCGGCGTCAGGGCGACGGGCAGCGGACCGAGGAGAACCAGCCGTCCGAAGATCAGCGGCAGCAGGGTGAGCGTGGCGAGCAGGCTCAGTCCGAACATCGCGTAACAGCCCAGCAGCAGCGTCCCGCGCCACTGCCCGGCGGGCAGATACGGGATCAGCGCCGGGCCGAGCGCCGCCGACACCATGGGGGCCACCACCGGCAGCAGCCACACCGGGGACGCGTCGGCCGCCCGTATCCGGTGGCGGACCACCATCAGATACGGGATGCCCACCGCCGCCGCCAGGCCGGCGAGCGTGCCGGCCGTGAAGAGCACGGCGTCCACGGCCACGGCCGCGCGTGCGCCGATCACGTGCCGGCCCACGGTGAGGGTGGCGCCGCCGACCGCGAGCAGGGCCATCGCGAGGCATCCGTAGAAGGGCGCCGCGGCGGGGTCGAGCAGCTGGGCGCGTGCCTGGTCGCGGTGGTGGATCCAGTGCCCGGCGCGGGCGGCGAGGACGAGCAGGAGCATCAGCGCCGACAGCGCCCAGACGGTGGCGCAGAAGGCGCGCGACGCGGGGGCGAGCGACGGGGCCCAGGGGAGTGCGGCGCCCGCGCTCGCGACGATCGCCGTCCCCATCACGCTCGCGTACCAGTTGGGGCCGACATGGCGCAGGGCCGGGAAGCGCCGGGGGGCCTGCCGCGCGGTCGGCTGGACGGCTGGGTCCAGCGTGGCGAGGACTACCGGGGCGGTGGGGGCGTTCGGAGCAGTCGGAGCAGTCGGAGCAGTCGGAGCAGTCGCGGCGTTCGGCGCGGTCGGGGCGAGGCTGGGCATACCCGCACCCTCCTCGCTCCGTGCCCTCCTCACCAGGCCCCTTGGCGCTATGAGGCCATAGCCTGCGTATATGACCGATGAGCCTCCTCCGACCCTCGCCCACCGGGTGCCCGAGCTGGGCGCGCTGGAACTGCTCATCGCCGTCGCCCGGCACGGCAGCATGGGCGCGGCCGCCCGCGAGCTGGGCATCAGCCAGCCTGCCGCGAGCAGCCGGATACGGTCCGTCGAACGGCAGCTCGGCGTCAGCCTCTTCGACCGGTCGCCCAGCGGCTCCCGGCTCACCCGCGCCGGCGCGCTCGTCACGGACTGGGCCCGGCGGATCATGGAGGCGGCGGAGGCCTTCGACGCGGGCGCGCAGGCGCTGCGCGACCGGCGTGACTCACGGCTGCGGGTCGCCGCGAGCATGACCATCGCGGAGTATCTGCTGCCCGGCTGGCTCATCGCGCTCCGCGCGGCCCGGCCGGACACGGCCGTCTCGCTCCTGGCCGGCAACTCGGGCGCCGTGGCCGCGCGGCTGACCGGCGGCGAGGCGGACATCGGCTTCGTGGAGGGCCTGGCCGTGCCCGGAGGGCTGGACGGCACGGTGATCGGCCGCGACCGGCTGGTGGTCGTGGTGGCGCCGACGCACCCGTGGGGCGACCGGCGTACGGCTCTGACACCCGCCGAGCTGGCGGCGGCACCGCTGATCCTCCGTGAGGAGGGCTCGGGTACCCGGCAGGTGCTCGACGCCGCGCTCGCCTCCTACGGAGGTCCCGCCGAGCCGCTGCTCGAACTGTCCTCGACGACGGCGGTCAAGGCGGCGGTGGTGAGCGGCGCCGGGCCCTCGGTGCTCAGCGAACTCGCCGTGGGGGAGGAACTGGCGTCACACCGGCTGAGGGAGGTGGAGGTGGCGGGGATCCGGCTGCGGCGCGAACTGCGTGCCGTCTGGCCGACCGGGCACCGCCCCAGCGGACCGGCCCGCGACTTGCTGGCCCTGACACGCGCGACCCCTTGACCGCTCACGTCGCGCCCCGAAAGCCCCGAGAGCCGTACCCCGAAAGCCGCGCCCCGGACGATCGGGGCGCGGCCATGAGCGGCGGAGCGTCAGCGCTGGTGGCGCCAGGGGCCGGTGATGGCCACCTGGATGCCGGGGCCCTGGATGCTCGCGTACAGCGTCTTGCCGTCGGGCGAGAAGACCACACCGGCGAACTCGCTGTACTCGGGCTCCTCGGCGGTGCCTTCGTTCAGCTCGTTACGGGCGATCGGGTAGGTCCTGCCCTCGTCCGTCGCGCCGAACAGATGCTGGATTCCGTCGCCGTCCTCCGCCAGGATCACACCGCCGTACGGGGAGACCGTGATGTTGTCCGGGCCGTCGAAAGCGCCGTCCTTCGACGGGTCCTGGTTGATGCCCAGGATCAGCTTCAGGGTCAGCTTGCGGCGGGCCGGGTCGTAGAACCACACCTGGCCGTCGTGCTGCTTGGGGCTCTCCTCACGCGCGTAGGAGGAGACGATGTACGCGCCGCCGTCGGCCCACCACATGCCCTCCAGCTTGCGGGCGCGCGTGACCTGCGTGTCGGTGAACTGCTCGCGCACCGACACGGTCTTGGCGTCGCGGTCGGGCACGGTCACCCAGTCGACGCCGTAGACCGTCCCGGCCTTCGTGGCGCGGGAGAGGTCGTCCACGAACGCGCCCCGGGAGTCGAAGCACTTGAAGGCCTCCAGCACACCGGCGGTGTCGGAGAGCTCGCGCAGCTTGCCCCGGCCGTGGCGGAAGCCCTTCGGCGGAGTCCAGCGGAACAGCAGGCCGTTCGGCTCGTCGGCGTCCTCGGTGAGATACAGATGGCCGCGCTTGGTGTCCACGACGACGGCCTCGTGGTCGTACCGGCCGAGCGCCTTGATCGGCTTGGGATGCAGGTTCGCGCGGCGGTCGTACGGGTCCACCTCGAAGACATAACCGTGGTCCTTGGTCATGCCGTCCTCACCGGCCCTGGTGGTGTCCTCCTCGCAGGTCAGCCAGGTGCCCCACGGGGTGCGTCCGCCCGCGCAGTTCTCCTGCGTACCGGCCACGCCGACCCACTCGGCCACGGTCTCGCCGTGCTTGGAGACCTCGACCACGGTGCAGCCGCCGGGGGCGGCGGGGTCGTACACGAGTCCCGGCGTGAGCGGCACGGGGAAGTCGACCTCCGCGCGGTCGCCGCCGATCTCGTGGTTGGTGACCAGGAGCGTGGAGCCGCGCGTGCCCCGGAAGGCGGCCGTGCCGTCGTGGCTGGTCGGCGTGAACTCGCCGCTGTCCAGCTTGGTGACACCGGCGTGGGTGATGACCTTGTACGAGAAGCCGGCGGGGAGCGCGACCAGCCCCTTCGGGTCGTCGATCAGGGGGCCGTACCCGGTCTTGCTGCCGAGCGCCTGGGAGGACCTGGCCTCCTGGTCTCCGGTCGCGGCGGCTTCCGCGTCCTCGTCGGCGTAGGCGTACGCGCTGGCGGTGGAGAGGACACCGGCGGTACCGACGAGGGTGAGGCCCACGGCGGCCGAGTTCTTGGAGAAGTCTCTACGGGTGATGGGCACGTTCATCTCCTGGGGATGCGCTGTGGGGCGGCCGAGGTGACCGGAGCCTGGGCTACGGTTCCCTCCATCCGCGAACGGCGGGTGAACGGGACACCATCAACGCATGCTGTCTCACCGGCCGGGCGGCCGTGCGCCCACCCGCCCCCGCTCGCGCGCCGCGGCCACCAGTGCCGCCATCACGCGCACGTCCTCGCCCATCTCGGGATGCCACTGGACCCCCAGCACCCACCGCTCGTCCACCAACTCGACGGCTTCCACGGTCCCGTCGCCCGCGTACGCCGAGGGGATCAGGCCCTCGCCCAGCCGGTCCACCGCCTGGTGGTGCGAGGACGGTACGTCCGACTCCTCCGGTACGACGGTTCCGTAGCGCGTCCCCGGCACCGGCTTCACGGGGTGCTCGCCGAACACGCCGGGCGTCGTGGCCGTGTGGCCCTCCAGATGCTGGACGAGCGTCCCGCCGAGGGCGATGTTCAGCAGCTGCATGCCCCGGCAGATCGCCAGCAGCGGCGTTCCGGACGCCAACGCCGCCTCGATCAGGGCCAGTTCCCAGTCGTCCCGTTCCCGGGCGGGCGGTCCGGTACGGGGGTCGGGCTCGGCCCCGTACCGTACGGGCTCCACATCCGGACCGCCCGCGACGACCACCCCGTCGAGCCGGGCGACCACCGAGGCGGCGGTGGCCGACTCGTCCGGCGGGAGCATGACGGCCACACCGCCCGCGCGCTGGACGAGCCGGGGGTACCCCAGGGGCAGCAGGGCCGCGGGGAGATCCCAGACGCCCCACTTGGCCGACGTCTCCAGATACGTGCTGACGCCGATGAGCGGCTTCACTGAACGTTCCTCCGTTGTGGTGCTGTGCAGTGCTGTGGCGCTGTTCTGCGGTGCTGTCCGGTCAAACACGCCCTAGTCCCGTTCGAGCTCCGCCTCGGCCGCCGCGAGCGCGGCGAACTCCTCCTCGGGCGCGGCGGCGACCAGCCGGTGCCGACTGTAGAAGGCGAAGTAGGCGAGTGCCACGACATAGACGCCGAGCGCGATGAACGCGGCGTCCTTGTCCACCAGGAAGGTCGCCACCAGCGCGGACAGGGCCAGTACGAAGGCCACTCCGGAGGTCAGCATGCCGCCCGGTGTCCGGTACGGACGGTGCAGACCGGGCTCGCGGCGCCGCAGTACGAGATGGGAAAGGGCCATCAGGGCGTAGGAGATGGTGGCGCCGAAGACCGCGACGTTCAGCATCCGCCCGCCGTTGCCGCTGCCCGCGGCGAGGGCGAAGCCGATCGCGCCGGGGATCAGCAGCCCCAGATAGGGCGCCTTGCGGCTGCTCGTCAGGGAGAGGAAGCGGGGCAGATAGCCGGCGCGGGAGAGCGCGAACAACTGCCGGGAGCCGGCGTAGATGAGGGAGAAGAAGGACGCGACGAGACCGGCGAGACCCGCGTAGTTGACGAACCGGCTGAGCGCGGTGGGATCGCCGTCGCCCTGGAGCGCGACGACCAGCGGGTTGCCCGCCTCCTGGACTGCGGCGGAGCCGCGGGCGCCGGTGGCGGCGAAGAACGTGATCAGGGCCAGCAGCGCGAGGACGGCCATCGAGATCGACAGCGCCCTCGGCATCGAGTGCACCGGGTCCTTGGCCTCCTCGGCGGCCAGCGGCACACCCTCGACGCCCAGGAAGAACCACATGCCGAAGGGGAACGCGGCCCAGATGCCCAACAGGCCGTACGGCAGCCAGGAGTTGGAGCCGAAGGCGTCCTCCTGGACGGGGATGTCGTTGAGGTTGCCGCTGTCGAAGTCCGTGAAGGCACCCACGGCGAAGATCAGCAGCGCGGCCACGGCGATGGCCGTCACGACCAGGCTGAAGCGCAGCGCCTCGCCGACTCCCCAGAGGTGGATGCCGATGAAGATCGCGAAGCAGGCGAGATAGACGGGCCAGCCCGCGTCCAGCCCGAAGAGGTTGAGCGACTCGACGTAGTCACCGATGAAGATGGAGATCGCGGCCGGCGCCAGGATGTACTCGATGAGGATGGCCGTGCCGGTCAGGAAGCCGCCCCAGGTGCCGAGCGCGCGGCGGGCGAATCCGTAACCGCCGCCCGCCGTCGGCAGGATGGCGGACAGTTCGGCGAGCGAGAAGACGAGACAGGCGTACATCGCGCCCATCAGGAGCGTCGCGATGGCGAGTCCGCCGAAGCCGCCCTCGGAGAGTCCGATGTTCCAGCCGGAGAAGTCCCCGGAGACGACGTAGGCGACGCCGAGGCCGGTCAGCAGCAGCCAGCCGGCGCTGCCGCGCTTCAGGGTGCGGCGTCGCAGATAGTCCGTGGCGGCGTCCGGCGCGGGGCCGCCGGCCGGACGTGACGGATCGGCTGGTGGGATACGGGAGTCCGTGCCTTCGGCCATGAGCCGCTCCTGCCTGGGGTTCCTGCCACGGGTCAAAGGTGTGAGGCCATACCATTGCGGCCTCATACGCCCAGGCGCAAGCCCCCTGCGTTAAACGACTGTTACGGCGACCGCTACGGCCCCGCACGGTGGGGACGGTCGCGGCCCCGCGCGGCCCACCCCCCTCGCTACCCGCTCTCAGGCCAGAAAACCCCGCAGCAGCGCCGCCGTCCCGCCGCAGTGCTCGCGCATCACCTCGCGCGCCGCCTCCGCGTCGCCGTCCAGGACCGCCTCCACCAGCGCGGTGTGCTGCTGCTGGGAGTGCTCCAAGTTCCGTACCAGCAGCGGAATGCAGTCCAGCAGATCGTTCACCGTCGCGCGGACCGACACATAGCTCTCGGTCAGCCGCGCCGAGCCGGACAGCTCCGCGAGCGTCAGATGCAGCAGTGTGTCGCGGCGGCGGTAGTCGCCCAGCGGGGCGTCGTGCGTGGCCGCGAGCGCCGTACGCAGCCGGGCCGCCCCCTCGCCGGTCAGACCGTGCGCCGCGCACAGCCCGGCCGCCCCGACCTCCAGCACCTCGCGGAAGCGCAGCACGTCATCGATGTCGACCCCCGAGACGCGGCGGCGCAGCTCCTCCTCGGCCCCCTGCGACGGGGTGTCGGGCCGGCGCAGGACGAACGTGCCGCCGTAACGCCCCCGCCTGCTCTCCACCAGACCCTCGTCGGCCAGCACCTTCAGCACCTCGCGCAGGGTGACCCGGCTGATCCGCAGCCGCTCGGCCAGGTCCCGCTCCGCGGGCAGCCGTTCGCCGCCCGCCACCAGACCGAGGCGCAGCACCTGCATGATCTGCTCCAGCGCCTCCTCGAACCCGTTGCCCGCCCGTACGGGGCGCAGGACGGGCGTCAGCCGGTCGGCGGGCTCACTCTTCCTCGCCGCGTCCTTCTTCGCCACGTCGCCGTTTCCCCTTCCCAATCAATGGTCTCGCGGAATACCTTAAGGTCCCCGGCTGGCCGATGGAGGAGTTGTCCCGTGGCAGACCGCATCCCCCCGCTCTCCGTCGACGAGCTGCGTGCCCTGGTGGCGAGCGGCGAGATCGACACCGTTGTCCTGGCCTTCCCCGACATGCAGGGCAGACTCCAGGGCAAGCGGTTCGCCGCGCCCTTCTTCCTCGAAGAGGTACTGGAACACGGCACCGAGGGCTGCAACTACCTGCTCGCCGTCGATATCGAACTGAACACCGTCGACGGCTACGCGATGTCTTCCTGGGACCGCGGTTACGGCGACTTCGCCATGCGTCCCGACCTCGCGACACTGCGCCGCGTCCCCTGGAACGAGGGCACGGCGATGCTTATCGCCGACCTCGCCTGGAACGACGGCTCACCGGTCGTCGCCGCGCCCCGCCAGATCCTCCGCCGCCAGCTGGAGCGCCTCGCCGGCCACGGCTACACCGCGCATGTCGGCACCGAACTCGAATTCATCGTCTTCAAGGACACCTTCGAGCAGGCCTGGGACAGCGGCTACCGCGGCCTCACCCCCGCGAACCAGTACAACATCGACTACTCCGTCCTCGGCACCGGCCGGATCGAGCCGCTGCTGCGCCGGATCCGCAACGACATGACCGCCGCCGGCCTGACCGTCGAATCCGCCAAGGGCGAGTGCAATCCGGGCCAGCACGAGATCGTCTTCCGTTACGACGAGGCTCTGCTCACCTGCGACCAGCACGCCATCTACAAGACCGGTGCCAAGGAGATCGCCTCGCAGGAGGGCGTCTCGCTCACCTTCATGGCCAAGTACAACGAGCGCGAGGGCAACTCCTGCCACATCCATCTCTCGCTCCAGTCCGCCGACGAGCCCGGCACGAACGTCATGGCCGGCGACGACGCCCACGGCATGTCACCGGTGATGCGCCACTTCCTGGCCGGCCAGCTCGCCGCGCTGCGCGACTTCTCCCTGCTGTACGCGCCGAACATCAACTCCTACAAGCGCTTCGCGCCCGGTTCCTTCGCCCCGACGGCCGTCGCGTGGGGCAATGACAACCGCACCTGCGCGCTGCGGGTCGTCGGCCACGGCCGCTCCACACGGTTCGAGAACCGGCTGCCCGGCGGCGACGTCAACCCCCATCTGGCCGTCGCGGGCCTGGTCGCCGCGGGCCTGTACGGCATCGAGCACGAGCTCGAACTCCCCGAGCCCTGCACCGGGAACGCCTACACCTCCGAGTACGAGCAGGTCCCCACCACCCTGCGCGAGGCCGCCGGACTCTGGGAGCGCAGCCCCATCGCCAAGGCCGCCTTCGGGGACGAGGTCGTCGCCCACTACCTCAATCTGGCGCGTGTCGAACTCGCCGCGTTCGACGCCGCCGTGACCGACTGGGAGCTCCGCCGCTCCTTCGAACGCATGTGAGGAAACGAGCCGTGCCCGACCAGCCGCCCCACGCCCACCAGATCCTCGACCCGGCGACCGAGGAGGTCGTCGCCACCGTCCCCGCGACGACCACCGCCGAGGTCGACGCGGCCGTCGTACGGGCCGCCGCCGCCCAGCACACATGGGCCGGCGCCGCCCCCGCCGACCGCGCGCGCCTGCTGCGCCGATTCGCCGCCGTGGTCGACGGCCACCTCGAAGAACTCGCCGGGCTGGAGGTCAAGGAGGCCGGCCACACCGTCGGCAACGCCCGCTGGGAGGCGGGCAACGTCCGCGATCTCCTCGACTACGCCGCCGGGGGAGTGGAGCGACTGACGGGCCGTCAGATCCCGGTCGCGGGCGGGCTCGACATCACCCTCCTCGAACCGCTCGGTGTCGTGGGCGTCATCGCCCCGTGGAACTTCCCGATGCCCATCGCCGCCTGGGGCACCGCCCCGGCCCTGGCGGCAGGCAACGCCGTACTCCTCAAGCCCGCCGAGACCACCCCGCTGACCGCGCTGCGACTGGCCGAACTCGCCCTGGAAGCGGGCCTGCCGGAGCATCTGTTCCAGGTCCTGCCGGGTGCCGGAGAGGTCGCGGGCCGGGCACTGGTCGAGCACCCGGGCGTGGCGAAGATCGTCTTCACCGGCTCCACCCGGGTCGGCAAGGAGATCATGGCCACCGGCGCGCGCCTCGTGAAGCGCGTGACCCTCGAACTCGGCGGCAAGAGCCCCAACATCGTCTTCGCCGACGCCGACGTGGAGCGAGCGGCTGCGGAGGCGCCCATGGCCTTCCTCGACAACGCCGGACAGGACTGCTGCGCCCGTACCCGCATCCTCGTCCAGCGCACCGCGTACGACCGGTTCCTCGAACTCCTCGCCCCCGCCGTGCGATCGGTCGTCGTCGGCGACCCGTCGGACGAGAAGACCCAGATGGGCCCGCTGATCTCGCGCACCCAACTGGAGCGCGTGCGCGGGTACGTCTCCGATGACCGGGCGGCCGTCCGGGGCAGCGCCCCCGACGGGCCGGGCTTCTGGTTCCCGCCGACCGTCCTCACCGACCTCCCGGCCGACGACCCCGCCCTGACCGAGGAGATCTTCGGCCCCGTCGCCGTCGTGATCCCGTTCGACGACGAGGAGCACGCCGTCCGCCTCGCCAACGACACCGAGTACGGGCTCTCCGGCTCCCTCTGGACCCGCGACCTCGGCCGCGCGCTGCGCGTCTCGCGCGCCGTCGCCGCCGGCAACCTGTCCGTCAACTCCCACAGCAGCGTGCGCTACTCGACGCCCTTCGGCGGCTACAAGCAGTCCGGCGTCGGGCGTGAGCTGGGCCCCGACGCCCTCACCGCGTTCACCGAGACCAAGAACATCTTCATCAGTACGGAGGCCTGACCCATGCCCGACGAGATCAACCAGAGCGCCGAGACTCCCGTCTGCCGCCGGCTGGTCGGCCGCACCGCCGTCATCACCGGCGCGGGCAGCGGCATCGGTCTCGCCACCGCGCACCGGCTCGCCTCCGAAGGGGCGCACGTCGTCTGCGGCGACATCGACGAAAGCGCGGGCAAGGCGGTGGCCGACGACGTGGGCGGCGTCTTCGTCCAGGTCGACGTCACCGACGCGGAACAGGTCGACGCCCTCTTCAAGAAGGCGTTCGACACCTACGGCAGTGTCGACATCGCCTTCAACAACGCGGGCATCTCGCCCCCCGAGGACGACTCGATCCTCACCACGGGCATCGACGCCTGGCGCCGGGTCCAGGAGGTCAACCTCACCTCCGTGTACCTCTGTTGCAAGGCCGTCATCCCCTACATGCGACAGCAGCGGCGCGGCTCGATCATCAACACCGCGTCGTTCGTCGCGACCATGGGCGCGGCCACCAGCCAGATCTCGTACACCGCCTCCAAAGGAGGCGTGCTCGCCATGTCACGTGAGCTGGGCGTGCAGTTCGCCCGCGAGGGCATCCGGGTCAACGCGCTCTGCCCGGGGCCGGTCAACACCCCCCTGCTGCGTGAGCTGTTCGCGAGCGACCCGGAGCGGGCCGCGCGGCGGCTGGTGCACATCCCGGGCGGGCGGTTCGCGGAGGCGGAGGAGATCGCCGCGGCGGTGGCGTTCCTGGCCAGCGACGACGCGTCGTTCGTCAACGCGACGGACTTCATGGTCGACGGCGGTATCGGCGGGGCGTACGTGACCCCTCTGTAGGGCCGCCCCCGGGGGCTCTTAGGGTGGCGGAATGAGCATGACGACGCCGCCCGGCTGGTACGCGGACCAAGGCGTGCCCGGCACCGAGCGCTGGTGGGACGGGAACGCCTGGACCGCGCACACCCGGCCGCTCGGTGGTACGGCTCCTGTAGCGGGGCCGTACCAACAGCCGTACCGGCAACCGCCGACGGTGCCTCCCGGGCCGGCCGGCGGCCGGGGCGGCGGTCGCGCGCGGGGCCTCGCCGTGGCCGGAGTCGGCGTGCTTGTCGCAGCCGCGATCGTCGTCGGTGTCACGCTCCTCGGCGACGACGGGACCACGACCGTGCCCCGGTCCGCCCCCACCACCACCACCGGCGAGCCCGCGCCGGGACCGACGGCCGGCACCGGCGAGAGCCCCACGGCCGAGCCGAGCGCCGACCCCGACGTCCTGGTCGACCAGCTCAACGGCATCACGCTGCCCATCCCCGACGACTGGGAGAAGTCGGACAGCCTCGTGGACCGCGCGGTCACCATGACGACCGTGGCGGACCGCGAGTGCCCCGGCGAGACGAACCGGTACTGCCGCTACGGCCGGGTCATGTCCGCCACCGCCACCCAGACCGACGCGGACAGCCCCGAAGCCCTCGCCAAGGAGGACATCCAGGACGCGTCGGACGCCCTGTACGACGAGGACACCATCGGCAACACCCCCTACGGGAACGTCACTTCGCACACCGTCGTCAAGTCCGAGGCCGTCTCCGTCACCGGGCGCACCGGCTATCTGGTGCGCTGGAAGGTCACGACGGGCAAAGGCCAGGGCGGTTACGTCCAGTCGCTGGCCTTTCCCTCCGCCATCGGCGCGGGATCACTGGTCGTCGTCCGGTTCGCCTTCGACGCGGGGCCCGAGGGCCCGCCCGTCAGCGGAATGGACACGATCACCAAGGGCATCCGGACGATCGGTGACAGCACGGGCGGCGTCGGCAGCTCCATCGGCCCCTCCTGAGCGGTGCCTCAGAGGTACGTACGGCCCTCGCCCCGGTACGTCGGCACCGTCGCCGTCACCCGGTCACCCTCGATCAGCACCAACTCGTCGAAGCGCTCGCACAGTTCGCCGGCCTTCGCGTGCCGGAACCAGACCCGGTCGCCGATCAGCAGATCGTCGGCGGCCGAGCCGAGCAGCGGGGTCTGCACCTCGCCCGCGCCCTCCTGGGCGTCGTACCGCAGACCCTCCGGGAGATACGGCTCCGGCAGCCGGTCCCGGCCGGCCGGCCCCGACGCCGGATAGCCGCCGCCGAGCACGGTGACCACGCCGACACCGGGCCTGCGCACCACCGGCTGCGCGAAGAGCGCGGCCGGACGGCCCCTGAAGGACTTGTAGTTGTCGAACAGCCGCGGCACGTACAGCCCCGACCCGGCGGCGATCTCCGTGACCGAGTCCTCGGCCGCGGTGTGCTGCACACTGCCCGTGCCGCCGCCGTTGACGAACTCCAGCTCCGGCGCCACCAGCCGCACCGCGCGCACCACCGCCCTGCGCCGCTCGGCCAGTTCCTTGCGCGCGGCGGACTGCATCAGCCGCACCGCGCGCGAGCGCAGCGGGCGGCCCGCGACCGAGTCACCGACACCGGCGACATGCCCCTCGTACGCCATCAGCCCCACCAGCCGGAAACCGGGCCTGCGGACGACCGACCTGGCCAGCTCGGCCAGTTGCGCGGGCTCCCGCAGCGGTGAGCGCAGGGAACCGATCCGGACCCGCCCGCCGAACATGTGGAGCGCCGTGTCCAGCTCCAGACAGACCCGGATCTCCTCCGTGCCGCCCGCCCGCGACAGATCGACGAGGTCCAGCTGCGCCGGATCGTCGATCATCACCGTCACGGCGGCCGCGAGCTTCGGATCGGCCGCGAGCTCCGCGAACGCGCCCCGGTCGACCGACGGATAGGCGAGCAGCACGTCGTCGAAACCGGCACGTGCCAGCCACAGCGACTCGGCCAGCGTGAACGACATGACGCCCGCGAAGCCGTCGCGTGCCAGGACCCGCTCAAGCAGCGCGCGGCAGCGCACCGATTTGCTGGCGACCCTGATCGGTTTGCCCGCCGCCCGGCGGACGAGATCGTCCGCGTTGGCGTCGAAGGCTTCGAGATCGACGACGGCGAGCGGGGCGTCCAGATGTGCGGTGGCCCGGTCGTACCGGGCCCGGTCGGCGGCGCGGGGAGTCATCTTCCGAGCTTGCCAGACGGGCCTACCCGACGGTAGGGCCCGTCCTTCGGGTCTTGCCGGACTCGCGGGGTCCGGCACGCACGCCCGCCCCGTAGCCCTTCGGGCACGGGATGCCCGCCTCGCGCTCGCACGCACCGGTCGCCCTGCGGCCCGCCCGCCGTGCGGCCGGCGCTGGGCCGTGTCTGCGAACTCCCGCCCGGCGCGCGACGCCTGGCACGGCGTCTCACCGCGTTGGAGCACTCTCGAAGGCATCCGAGTACGTCCAGTACGAGAGCGATCCTCCGCCTTGCGAGGCACCGTACCAACGGGGCATCGGCCGCCCCGCGGCCGCGGCCGGCCCCGCCCTGCGGGCGGACGGGGCTACCAGGCCGTGTCTTCGAAGTCCCGCCTGGCCCGCGGTGTCTGGCACGGCACCTCGCCGCGTTGTCGGAGTCGTGCGAGTACGTCCGGTCCATCTACGGGGCTGATCCTCCGCCTTGCGATCGCACGCACCGGACGCCGCGCGCCCCGCCCTGCGGGCGGGCGGCGCCCTCCTCCCGCCACCGCCGTACCCACTTGTGAGCCGTGGGCCGCGAGACACCCGTCTCGGCCGCCACATGAGCAACCGGGCGACCGGAAAGCACACGCTCGACCAGCAACCGCCTCCCGAAAACAGTCAGCCGGGCATTACGGTGGGACACGAAGACCTCCGAGTGGTGCGGTCCTAGACAGCTCCACCACACCGGAGGTCTTCGCCATGATCAAGCCCGACCAGTGTCAACAACGCTCGTGATCAAGGGGGCACGGGAGGTGCCCGCCGCGTCGTCGGAGTCGGCCGAGTACGGCCGGGCCATCCGCAACGCGGATCCTCCGCCTTGCGATCGCGCGCGCCAACGGGACATCGGCTGCCCCGCAGCGGGCGCAAGTCCCGCCTTGCGGGCGGACCACGCCCATTGTCGGACATGGCCCAGGGGACGTTCTGGTCAGATCCGCCCCGACCTGCGGACCTGTTCCCGCGCGGTGCTCTCCAGCCCGTAGAGTGACGCCCACGCGGCGACGAACGGGCCTGCCCCGTCCGGCGATCCGCCGTGGACAAGGCCGTGATCACAGGGGGGCGGATGAGTACCGAAGCGCGGCGCGCGCCCTTGCCGCCCCGCCCCGCCGGCCCACCGCCACCGTCGGGACCCCCGCTCGCACAGCCCGCCCACGGTCGCGACGACGCCACCGGATCCGACCGCACCGAGAAGCCGCGCACCGAGCCCACGGAAGCGCCGGGCGGAGCGCCCGCCGGGGCATCGGGCCGGTCCTCCGGCGGGACGCCCGGCATACCCCCGCGACCGTCCGGACCGCCCCCACAGCGACCGCCCGCGCAGCGAACGGGCCCACGGTCCACCGTGCCGCCCGACGAGGACACGGCCCGCCTCCGCGCCGTACCCCCGGCGCCGCCCGCCGGCGGCGTACCGCCCCGGCCCGTCCGGCCGCCCGCGACACCGCCACCGCCGTCGGCGCCGACATCAGCGGCCACGGGCAGGCCCATCCCGCTCCCGCCGCCGCCCCCCGGCTACCAGATCTCCCGCGAGACCCCGCGCCGCCCGGCCGGGCCGCCCGCCCCGCCGTACCGAGGGCCCGCCCCCTCCGGCGGCCGGCCGCTCCCGCCGCCGCCCTACCGCTGGCCGGTGGAGCCTCCCGTAACCACCGCCGACACAACCACCCGGCTGGGCCCCGTCCCCGCCCGCCACCCCGGCAGGACAGCCGCCGCGATCGCCTGTGTCGTCCTCGGCCTCGGCCTGATCGGCGGCGCCGTCACCGGCAGCTGGCTGACCGGGGACTCGTCCGCCGACCCCGCCACGGGCGCCGGCTACGCACCGCTCCGTTCGCTCTGGCACAGCACCCCCGTCGACACGTTCTTCCCGCGCACCCTCAAGGGCGACGGCGCGGGCCCCGGCGGCGCCGACCGGACCTGGACCAGGGTCGCCGCGGCACCCGACAGCGGCTGTACGGGAGCCCTGGACCCGCTCCTCCTGAAGACGCTGCGCCCGGTCGGCTGCCAGCGGGTCCTGCGGGCGACCTACGTGGACGCCACCAGCAGTACGGTCACCACCGTCGGCATGATCTTCACGGAGGCCGAACCGGCGGGCATGGAAGCCCTGGACGCCCGGTTCACCGACGAGAAACTGGGCGAACGCACCGACCTGATGCCCCGCACCTATCCGGTCAAGGGCACCGTGGCCGCGGGCTTCGGCGACGGACAGCGCGCGAGCTGGACGGTGAACGTCCTCACCGAGGCCCCCGTCGTCGTGTACGCCGTCTCCGGCTTCGCCGACGGACGCCAGGTCCCCGACCCGCAGCCGGTCGACAAGGCCACCGCCGACGGCGCGAAGACCGCGGCGGCCCAGTCCGGGCTCGGCCACGACGCCAAGGGCATAGCCGAGGGGGTCGAGCGCGGACTGCGTACGACAGCGAGCAAGGCGACGGAGCGGCCCGAATGACCACGCCCCCGCGCGCGAGGCGCGCGTCCCGCCGCCACCGTTTCGCGGCCACGCTCGCCGCCGCCTCCTTCCTGCTCGCCGTCCCCGCGACGCCCGCCCACGCGGACGTCATACGCGCCCAGCAGTGGGCCCTCGAAGCGATGCACACCGACGACGCCTGGCGCACCACCAAGGGCGACGGGATCACCGTTGCCGTGCTCGACACCGGCGTCGACCCCACCCACCCCGACCTCGCCGGGCAGGTCCTGACCGGCAAGGACCTCATCGGCTTCGGCGCCGGGAGCGGCGACCGGGCCTGGGCCCGCCACGGCACGGCCATGGCGGGCATCATCGCGGGCCGGGGACACGGCCCCGGCCGCGAGTCCGGCGTCCTCGGGATCGCCCCCGAGGCGAAGATCCTCCCGGTCCGCGTGATCCTCGAAGGCACCGACCCGGACCGGGCCAAGGCCCGCAAGTCGCGCGGCGGTTCACTCGCCGACGGAATCCGCTGGGCCGCCGACAACGGCGCCGACGTCATCAACCTCTCCCTCGGCGACGACAGCGAGTCGGCCCACCCGGAGCCGGGCGAGGACGCCGCCGTCCAGTACGCGCTGTCCAAGGGCGCGGCCGTCGTCGCGTCGGCGGGCAACGGCGGTGAGAAGGGCGACCGCATCTCCTACCCGGCCGCCTACCCCGGCGTGATCGCCGTGACGGCCGTCGACCGTTACGGCACGCACGCCGCGTTCTCCACCCGCCGCTGGTACGCCACCGTCAGCGCGCCCGGTGTCGACGTCGTCATAGCGGACCCCGACCGGCGCTACTACGAAGGCTGGGGCACCAGCGCCGCCGCCGCCTTCGTCTCCGGCGCCGTCGCCCTCGTACGCGCGGCCCACCCCGGGCTCAAGCCGGCGCAGATCAAGAAGCTGCTCGCCGACACCGCACGTGACGCCCCGGACAACGGCCGCTCCGACTCGACCGGTTACGGCATCGTCGATCCGGCCGCGGCGATCAAGGCGGGCGGAAAGCCGACCACCACGGCCGCCGATCCGAAGGACAAGGCGACCGGCTACACGAAGAAGTACTTCGGCCGCGGCCCCGACAACGCCTCGGGGGACTCCGAGCCCGCCGCCTGGCTCGCCCCGGCCGCCGGCGGCCTCGGTGCGCTCCTGCTGGCCGGCGCCGTGGTGCTCTGGCGCGGCGGACCGGTCAGCGGTCGCCGTCGGCCGCACTGACGGTGGCCCGCGCCACCGCCTCGACCAGGGCGATGCCCGCGTCCTTCGTAGGATGACCGCCCGACAGGACGGCCACGAGGACGTCGCGGTCCCCCGCGGTGACGCGGCCGACCGAGTTGACCACCCACAGCCCGGTGGCGCTCAGCGGCATCCACCCGTTCTTCAGCGCCGGTGCGCCGCCCGCCGCCGAGACACCCCATGCCTGGTCCGGCACCACCCGGGTCATCAGGTCCGCCATGAAGGCGCGCGAGCCTTCGCTCAAGGGCGTCGTCCCGCCTCCGAACACGGCCTCCAGCAAGGCCAGTTGATCCGCCGCGGTGGTACGCGTGAGGCCCCAGGACTCCGCCGCCGCCGACTCGCGCAGCCCGAGGCGCCGGTGGGCGGCGTCCAGCCCCCCGGCGCCGCCGACCACCTTCAACAGCCCGGTGGCGGCGTCGTTGTCGCTCCGCTCGATCATGTCGGCGGCCGACGCGCGCTCGTGGGAGGTCGGCTCGCGGCCCGTGTCCTGGGCGCGCAGCAGAAGGGCGGCGAGAATGCCGAGCTTGACGACGCTGGCGGTGGGGTGCGTGTGGTGCGCCGGGCCGGAGGCGTGGCGGTACGCCGTGGTGCGCCCGGTGACCGTGTCGCGGACGGCGACGTCGTACGTGACGTTCGCGCCGGTCGTGACGGCGAGCGGTTCGCCAGGAGCGCGCATATGTCCCCCTCGGTCCGCCGCCGATTCTGCCCGGTGCCCGCGCGGGGCGTCGAGAGCGCGGACACTAGGCTCACTGCGTGGCCCTCAAGAACATTCCCGACCCCGGTTTCTCCGACGACGACGGCACCGCCGACCCCGTCCTCACCGAAGCCCTCGCCGCCTGGTCCGGCGACCGGACCGCCGAACCGCGCGTCCTCGCCGCCCTCAAGGGCGCCCGGCTGCTCGTCCCCGTCGTCACCGTCCTCGGCGAGACCGAGACGGACGCGCGGGGCCTGCGGCGCGAGAAGAACAGCGACATGGCCGTCCCCACGCTCCAGGCCGGTGGCCGGCGCGCTCTGCCCGCCTTCACCTCGACCGCCTCGCTGGCCCGCTGGGACCCGGGCGCGCGCCCCGTCGCCGTCCCGCTGCACCAGGCGCTGAGCGCGGCGGCGCACGAGAAGGCCGACACGGTCGTCATCGACATGGCGGGGCCCGTGCCGTACGAACTGGCCGGACCGGCCCTGTTCGCGCTCGCCGAGGGCCGTACGACCACCGACCCGCTCGACGATCCGGCCGTCGTCGCCGCGGTCAGGGACGTGGCCGCCGCCGAGCCCTCCGTACTGAGGGCCCATCTCGGCCCGGGTGAGGCCGACGGCACCCTCGCACTCGTCCTGCTGCCGGAAGCAGCCCCGGGGGACGCGGTCCGGCGGATCGCCTCCGCGCTCGCGGCCCACGACGTGCTGAGGGCCCGCTTGGTGCGAGGTCTCGACCTGGCACTGCTGCCGGCCGGTGTCACACCTCCGGGCGAGCCCCTCTTCGTACGGGAGTCCCCGGGAGTCCCGCGCGATCAGCCGTAGACCGGTCCCGTGTACTTCTCGCCCGGACCCTGGCCCGGCTCGTCCGGGACCAGGGACGCCTCGCGGAACGCCAGCTGGAGCGACTTCAGCCCGTCGCGCAGCGGCGCCGCGTGGAAGGAGCTGATCTCCGTCGCGCTCGCGTCCATCAGCCCCGCGAGCGCGTGCACCAGCTTGCGCGCCTCGTCCAGGTCCTTGTGGTCGCTGCCGTCCTCCGTGAGACCGAGCTTCACCGCCGCGGCGCTCATCAGATTGACGGCGACGGTCACGATCACCTCGACGGCCGGTACCTCCGCGATGTCGCGGGTCATCTCGTCGTAACTGGCGGGCGACGGAGACTGGGGTGTGTCGGTCATCGGGTCATCATCTCTCTGGGGGCGCGGAAAGGCCCTCAGCGTAGTTGACGGGGCCGTGCGCACCGGAGGCCGACAAGACAGAGGCCGACGAGACCAGAGGCCGAGGCCGCCCCGTTCCGGCCGGTGAGCATTCGTGCCAAGTGCTGATATCCTGTAGTTGACCGGTCGGCCACGTGTGCCGACCCACAAGTGGAGGCTCCGTTCTCCCACCTGGCCGCCCTCACGGGTGGCGGGTCACCGGTCAGGTGGTCACCATCGTTCCGTACGGACGATGGAACCACCCGATACGCCCCGCGGTTTCGACGCGGCGGTGTTCCGGTATTCATGGAGCTCCCGCCTGTGTCCCGTCCGGGGCATTTTTCGTTTCCCCCCGCGGTTGGTCTGACGAAACAGACGTTACGTGGCTGTCTGCCAGGCAGTCTCGTGGTGCTACTGAGGAGGATCCATCAGCGCTGAGCCCCGCATTAACGACCGGATTCGTGTTCCCGAGGTCCGCCTTGTCGGCCCCAGCGGCGAGCAGGTCGGCATCGTGCCGCTTGCGAAGGCCCTGGAGCTCGCGCAGGAGTACGACCTGGACCTGGTCGAGGTCGCGGCGACCGCCCGTCCGCCCGTGTGCAAGCTCATGGACTACGGGAAGTTCAAGTACGAGTCGGCCATGAAGGCCCGTGAGGCGCGCAAGAACCAGGCGCACACGGTCATCAAGGAGATGAAGCTCCGGCCGAAGATCGACCCGCACGACTACGACACCAAAAAGGGCCACGTCGTCCGGTTCCTCAAGCAGGGTGACAAGGTCAAGATCACGATCATGTTCCGTGGTCGCGAGCAGTCCCGCCCCGAACTGGGCTTCAGGCTGCTCCAGCGTCTCGCTTCGGACGTCGAGGAGCTCGGCTTCATCGAGTCGAACCCGAAGCAGGACGGCCGGAACATGATCATGGTTCTGGGCCCGCACAAGAAGAAGACCGAAGCCATGGCCGAGGCCCGCGAGGCCCAGGCGGCCCGCAAGGCGGAGCGCCAGGGTTACGCGAACGACGACCACGTGGACGAGTCCCCGGACGCCGCGAAGGCCCGTGCGGACGCCGCCGCCGAGGCTTCGGCCGAATCGTCCTCCGAGGCGTGACACAAGGGCCGCCGGCCAGGCGGCCCGCGGAGTCCCGCCCGGGTTCCATATACAGCAATCTGACGCTCCCGCCCGCCGGTCCGACCGACCGGCGGGGAGTGCCACTGATGAGGAGAACGGCGTTATGCCGAAGAACAAGACGCACAGCGGTGCGAAGAAGCGCTTTCGCGTGACCGGCTCCGGCAAGATCCTTCGCCAGCGTGCGGGCCGTCGCCACTACCTGGAGCACAAGCCGTCCACCCTGACGCGCCGTCTCGCCGGCACGGTGGAGCTGGCGCCGGGTGACGCAGCGAAGGCCAAGAAGCTTCTCGGCCTGTAGGCGCGAGCCCCGCCGTCGCGCGGGGCACGGCCGCATACCGACCACGCCGTTCTCGGGTCACGCCAACGCCAGTGACCCAGCTACAAGGAGTTAACAAGTGGCACGCGTCAAGCGGGCAGTCAATGCCCACAAGAAGCGCCGGGCGATTCTGGAGCAGGCCAAGGGTTACCGCGGCCAGCGTTCACGCCTGTACCGCAAGGCCAAGGAGCAGGTAACCCACTCCCTGGTCTACAACTACAACGACCGCAAGAAGCGCAAGGGCGACTTCCGCCGGCTGTGGATCCAGCGGATCAACGCCGCCGCCCGCCAGAACGGGATGACGTACAACCGCCTCATCCAGGGTCTCAACGCCGCCAACGTCGAGGTGGACCGCAAGATCCTGGCCGAGCTCGCGGTCAACGACGCCAACGCGTTCGCCGCGCTCGTCGAGGTCGCCCAGAAGGCGCTCCCGAGCGACGTCAACGCCCCGAAGGCCGCCGCCTGATCCCCTGCCGGATCACGGAGCAGAGCACTTCCCGCCGGACCCGCAGGCACACCGCCTGCGGGTCCGGCGCGTTCCACCCGTAACCGCAGCACGTACGCCCCGTCGCCCGCCACGCGCGCGTACGTCCGCACGAGAAGCGAGCCGCCGCCCATGGGCACCCCCGAGCTGATCTCTCCGCGTTCCCCGCGCGTCACCGCCGCCCGGCGGCTGGCCAGACGGGCCTTCCGCGGCAAGGAACGCCGGTTCATCGCCGAGGGCCCGCAGGCCGTACGCGAAGCGGTCGAGCACCGGGGCGACGACGGTGCCCCGACGCTGGTCGAGCTGTTCACCACCGTCGAGGCCGCCGAGCGGTACGCCGGCATCGTCGAGGCCGCCCACGCCGCCGGGGCGCGGGTGCACTACGCGGACCCCGCCGTCCTCGCCGACGTCTCCCAGACCGTCACTCCGCAGGGACTGCTCGGCGTCTGCCGCTTCCTCGACTCGCCGTTCGACGCGGTCCTGCGGGCGCGGCCCCGTCTCGTCGCCGTCCTCGCGCACGTACGCGACCCCGGCAACGCGGGCACCGTGCTGCGCTGCGCCGACGCGGCGGGCGCCGACGCCGTCGTTCTCACCGACGCGTCCGTCGACCTCTACAACCCCAAGTCGGTCCGGGCGTCGGTCGGTTCGCTCTTCCATCTGCCGGTCGCCGTCGGCGTACCCGTCGAAGAGGCCGTGGCGGGCCTGCGGGAGGCGGGCGTACGCGTGCTGGCCGCCGACGGCGCGGGCGACGACGACCTGGACGACGAGCTCGACGCGGGCACCATGGGCGGTCCGACGGCCTGGATCTTCGGCAACGAGGCATGGGGGCTGCCGGCCGAGACGCGGGCGCTGGCGGACGCTGTCGTACGCGTTCCGATCCACGGCAGGGCCGAGAGTCTGAACCTCGCGACCGCCGCGGCCGTATGTCTCTACGCCTCGGCCCGCGCGCAGCGTGTCCGCACTGTGAGCTGAGGGGGTCCGCGCAGTCACCTTGAGCGATGAGAACGAGTAGGGTGACCGGAAACTCGGGGGCCCACCGGGCTCTTCGGAAGAGGTGGGATACGGGCATGACGGTCGGGGCGAGCGGGTCGGCCATCACACGGGGACTCGTCAGGCCTGGTCCCGGCGGCACCGGCCCGCCGGGCCTCGCGCGGGAAGCACTCGCGCACCAATCGGGCGGCCTCGGCCAGGACCCCGGTCAGGGCTTCGGGATCGATCCCGACGACCTCCCCGACGGTCTCGTCGTCGCCGACGAGACGGGCCGCGTGATCTGCTTCAACGCCGCCGCCGCCCGGATCACGGCGGTCGTCGCCGCCGATGCCGTCGGTACCCCCCTGGAGCGCGCGCTGCCCCTCGAAGACCTCGAAGGCCGCCGCTGGTGGGCCCTCACCGATCCGTACGGCGGTCTCCTCACCCGCTACGGCCAGCCCGAACGCAATCTGCTGCTGCCCGGCGGCCGTGAGGTCCTGGTCTCCGCCCGCTACGTGCGCGCGTACCCCCAGGGGCCCGTCCGCAGGCTCGTCGTCAGTATCCGCGGCACCGAGGCCCGGCGCCGTACCGAACGCAGCCATGCCGAGCTCATCGCGACCGTCGCGCACGAGCTGCGCTCCCCGCTCACCTCGGTGAAGGGCTTCACCGCGACGCTGCTCGCCAAATGGGAACGGTTCACCGACGACCAGAAGCGGCTGATGCTGGAGACCGTCGACGCCGACGCGAACCGGGTCACCAGGCTCATCGCCGAGCTGCTCGACATCTCCCGGATCGACTCCGGACGTCTGGAGGTACGGCGCCAGCCGGTCGACATCGGCACCGCCGTGGGGCGCCACATCCAGTCCATCACCGCGTCCGGCCAGTCCCCGGACCGTTTCCTCGTCCGTATCCAGCAGCCGCTGCCCGCGCTGTGGGCGGATCCCGACAAGATCGACCAGATACTCGGCAACCTGCTGGAAAACGCGGTGCGCCACGGCGCGGGAACCGTCACCATCGAGGTGGCACCCGCCCACGTCAAACATGCCGAGCACCCGCACGCGGAGCACGGCGGCGCGGAGCACACCCACGCCGACGGCGGCGCGAAAGGAACAGCGGTCACCGTGAGCGACGAAGGCCCCGGCATCCCAGAGGAGTCGATGGCCCGCGTCTTCACCCGCTTCTGGCGGGGGAGCAAGCGCGGTGGCACGGGGCTGGGCCTGTATATCGTCAAGGGCATCGTCGAGGCGCACGGCGGGACGATCACCGTCGGCCGCGGACCCGGCGGCGGTGCCCAGTTCCGATTTATCCTGCCCGTCGGCGCCCCGGCCTATCTGGCCTGACCACCGGCGGGCTTACGCACTCCGCACGGCCTTTAGACTCGATCCTTGGCACCTTTGCGTCCTCGGCCATCGAGCGGGGTCGTTTTCGCCCGGGTCCTGTCAAACCAACGGAAGTACGGGAAGAGATGTCCGCACCCAACAAGTCGTACGACCCAGTCGAGGTCGAGGCGCTGAAGCCGGAAGAGATCGAGCGCATGCGGGACGAGGCGCTCGCCGCCTTCGCCGCCGCCGGCGACCTCGACGCGCTCGCCCACGCGAAGACGGCGCACGCCGGCGGCACCTCGCCCCTGTCGCTCGCCAACCGTGAGATCGGCGCGCTGCCCCCGCAGGCCAAGGCCGAGGCGGGCAAGCGCGTCGGCCAGGCCCGCGGCGCTGTGAACAAGGCACTCGCCGCCCGGCAGGTGGAGCTGGAGGCCGAGCGTGACACACGGGTACTGGTCGAGGAGGCGGTGGACGTCACACTGCCGTACGACCGCGTCCCGGCCGGCGCCCGGCACCCGCTCACCACGCTGATGGAGCGCATCGCCGACATCTTCACGGCCATGGGCTACGCGGTGGCGGACGGCCCCGAGGTCGAGGCGGAGTGGTTCAACTTCGACGCCCTGAACTTCGTGCCCGACCACCCGGCGCGCCAGATGCAGGACACCTTCTTCGTCCAGGACCGCGACGGCACGGCCGGCGACGAGTCCGGGGTGGTGCTGCGTACGCACACCTCACCGGTCCAGGCGCGCGCGCTGCTCGACCGTGAGCCGCCCGTCTATGTCATCTGCCCCGGACGCGTCTACCGCACCGACGAGCTGGACGCCACCCACACTCCGGTCTTCCACCAGGTGGAACTGCTCGCGGTGGACGAGGGCCTCACCATGGCCGACCTCAAGGGCACCCTCGACCACATGGTCCAGGAGCTCTTCGGCGGCGAGGGCATGAAGACCCGGCTGCGGCCGAACTTCTTCCCCTTCACCGAGCCGTCCGCCGAGATGGACATGGTCTGTTACGTCTGCCGCGGCGAGTCCGTCGGCAACCCGGACCGGCCCTGCCGTACCTGCGGCAGTGAGGGCTGGATCGAGCTGGGCGGCTGCGGCATGGTCAACCCGAAGGTGCTCGTCGCCTGTGGTGTGGACCCCGAGAAGTACAGCGGATTCGCCTTCGGGTTCGGCATCGAGCGGATGCTGATGTTCCGCCACAACGTCGAAGACATGCGAGACATGGTCGAGGGTGACGTCCGGTTCACCCGGCCGTTCGGGATGGAGATCTGATGCGCGTCCCGCTTTCCTGGCTGCGGGAGTACGTCGACCTGCCGGCCACCGAGACAGGCCGCGACGTGCAGGCCAAGCTCGTCCCCGCCGGTCTTGAGGTCGAGACCGTCGAACAGCTCGGCGCGGACCTCAAGGGCCCGCTCGTCGTGGGCAAGGTCCTCACCATCGAGGAGCTGACGGAGTTCAAGAAGCCCATCCGCTTCTGCACCCTCGATGTTGGGGATGCCAACGGAACCGGTGAGCCGCAGGAAGTCATCTGCGGCGCGCGGAACTTCGCCGTCGGCGACAAGGTCGTGGTGGTCCTGCCCGGCGCCGTGCTGGCCGGCGGGTTCGAGATCTCCTCCCGCAAGACGTACGGCCGGACCTCGCACGGCATGATCTGCTCCAGCGGCGAGCTGGGCATGGGCGACGACGGCAGCGGCGGCATCATCGTCCTGCCGCCGGAGTACGAGGTCGGCACCGACGCGATCGAGCTGCTCCAGCTCGTCGACGAGGTCCTGGACATCGCCGTCACACCCGACCGCGGCTACTGCCTGTCGCTGCGCGGCATCGCCCGTGAGACCGCCATCGCGTACGGCCTCCCGCTGCGTGACCCCGCGCTGCTCGACGTGCCGGCCCCGAACTCCTACGGCCACCGTGTCGAGATCGCCGACCCCGTGGGCTGCGACCACTTCACCGCCCGTACGGTCACCGGCCTGGACCCCGAGGCGCGCTCGCCGATCTGGCTCAGGCGCAGGCTCCAGAAGGCCGGGATGCGGCCGATCTCGCTGGCCGTCGACATCACCAACTACGTGATGCTGGAGATCGGCCAGCCGCTGCACGCGTACGACCGCAACCTGGTCGAGGGCGCGATCGGTGTCCGGCGTGCCGAGCAGGGCGAGGTGCTGACCACGCTCGACGGCGTCAAGCGCGTCCTGGACGCGGCCGACCTCGTCATCACCGACGACCGTGGCCCCATCGGCCTCGCCGGTGTGATGGGCGGCGCCGACACCGAGATCGCCGACGGCGAGATCGCGCCGAGCCCGCTCTCCTCGTCCGCCGCCGGGCGCGCGCCGCGCGGCACCACCGAGGTCGTCATCGAGGCCGCGCACTTCGACCCGATCTCCATCGCCCGCACCGCGCGCCGGCACAAGCTGGCGTCCGAGGCGTCCAAGCGCTTCGAGCGCGGCGTCGACCCGCACGCCGCGTCGGCTGCGGCGCAGCGGACCGTCGATCTGCTGGTGCTGCTCGCGGGCGGCTCGGCGGAGGCGGGTGTCACCGAGGCCGTCGCGCCGTCCGGGCCGCACACCATCACGATGGCCGCCGACCACCCCGACCGGGTGGCCGGTCTCGCGTACGGCAGGGAGACCGTCGTCCGCAGGCTCCAGCAGGTCGGCTGCGACGTCCAGGGACAGGACGAGCTGATCGTCACCGTCCCGAGCTGGCGTCCCGACCTGCGCGAGATCAACGACCTCGCCGAAGAGGTCATCCGGCTGGAGGGGTACGAGAATCTGCCCTCCACGCTGCCCAGGCCGCCGGCCGGGCGCGGGCTCACCGAGCGGCAGCGGCTGTACCGCAGGGTCGGCCGCGCGCTGGCGGGCGCGGGCTATGTCGAGGTGCTGAACTACCCGTTCATCGGTACGGCGCAGCTCGACCAGCTCGGACTGGACGCCGACGACGACCGTCGCCGTACGGTCGACCTCGTCAACCCGCTCGTCGACACCGAGCCCGCGATGCGCACGACCCTGCTGCCGGGTCTCTTCGGCGCGCTGCGCCGTAACGACGGCCGTGGCTCGCACGATCTGGCGCTGTACGAGTCGGGCCTGGTCTTCCGGCCCACGGGCGAGGAGAAGGTACCGGCCAGGCTGCCCGTCGACCGGCGCCCCACCCCGGAGCAGCTCGCGTCGCTCGACGCCGCGCTGCCCCGGCAGCCGCGCCACGCGGCCGTGGTCCTCGCCGGTGCGCGTGAGCAGGGCGGCTGGTGGGGCGCGGGCCGCCCCACCGACTGGGCGGACGCCGTCGAGGCGGCCCGTACGGTCGCCGCCGAGGCGGGCGTCGAGCTGACGGTGGAGACCGATCAGCACGCGCCGTGGCACCCGGGCCGCTGCGCGGCGCTGTACGCCACGGTGGACGGCGAGCGGACCCTGGTCGGCCATGCCGGTGAGGTGCACCCGCGCGTCATCAAGGCGTACGGCCTGCCGGAGCGCACCTGCGCGATGGAACTCGCACTGGACCTCGTGGAGCTGGCGGGCACCGGCCCGCTGCGGGCGCCGCGGATCTCGGCCTTCCCGGTCGCCACCCAGGATGTGGCGCTGGTCGTGGCCGAGGACGTGCCGGCCGCCCACGTGGAGCGGGCGCTTCGCGAGGGCGCGGGTGAACTGCTCGAATCCGTCCGGCTGTTCGACGTGTTCACCGGCGAGCAGCTGGGCGAGGGGCGCAAGTCCCTGGCGTACGCGCTCCGGTTCCGCGCCGCGGACCGGACGCTGACCGTGGACGAGGCGTCGGCCGCGCGCGACACCGCGGTGGCGCTGGCCGCCGAGCGCACGGGTGCGGTGCTGCGGGGGGCATGAGCCCGCGGACGGGACAGCGGAACGATCGAGGGGCGCGGCCGGATTCAGTTCCGGACGCGCCCGTCGGCCGTTCTTTCGGTGAGGTGGGACTCTCACGGATACCGGCGCAGGCCGGGGGGACGAACACTGCGCCGTATCCGCCTCGCAACCGCTGGCGCGGCCGGTGCGCCGCCCGCCCCGCCGCGGAGTAGGGCAGGTGGCGGGGCGGACGACACGAGGTGGGCCGCCGTACCGCACGAGGGGGAGTGCGGCGGCCCCGGCCGCTCTTTGCGAGGCGACCAGTCAACAGCGGCGGCGCCCGGCACTGCAGGGCGCACAACGGCCCGATCCGGGCATTACGTTCACACCCCGTGCGATGTCCCGCTCCATTACGCTGTGGCTCCCTGGGGGGTGTCCGGTGCACCCGCGGGTCTCCGGAGGGGCACATGCAGCCCAACACCCTGCTGGATTCGCTGATCGACGAGGCGGGCATGTCCCACGCCGGGTTCGCCGCCCGGGTCAACCGGGCCGGACAGACGCGCGGGCTCGGCCTCCGGTACGAACACACGTCTGTACTGCGGTGGTTGAGGGGCCAGCGGCCACGTGGCCAGGTGCCCGAGCTGATCTGCCAGGTGCTGGGCGAGCGCCTGGGACGCACCCTCACGCTGGACGACATCGGCCTGGGCGTGAGTCCGGGGACGCCGGGCCGCGACGCCACCCTCCCGGTCTTCGTGGAGCGGGCCACCGCGCTGTGGCGCTCCGACCAGCAGCGGCGGGGCCATGTGGTGGGCGCGCCCGCCGTCACCGGTACGCATGCCGTGATGCCCGTCTGGGAGTGGGAGAACCCTCCGGCGGACGCGGACGTCTCGCGCGGCGGCCCGAGCCGTGTCGGGCCGGCCGACATCGAACTGCTGCGGACGGCCAGGGCGCACTACGAGCTGATGTACCGCAGGGCCGGCGGTCTCGCCACCCACGCGCGGATCGTCGGCTTCCTCAACGCCGAGACGGCGCCCCTGCTGCGCGGCGGCTACAGCGACGCGACGGGCCGCCAACTGCACCGCGCCACGGGCGGGTTGGTGGCGGTGGCCGGTATCTGCGCGTACGACTCCGACGCACAGGGGCTCGCCCAGCGCTACTTCCACCAGGCGCTGCGGCTGGCGAAAGCCAGCGGGGACACGGGACTTGGCGCGTACGCCGTCGCGCTGCTCGTCAACCAGTCGCTGTTCATGGGGGAGTACCGGCAGGCGGTGGCCTTCGCCGAGGCGGCGCTGCGTACGGCGGGCCGGGCGATCACACCGGCGCTGGCCGCCGATCTGTACGCCATGCAGGCCAAGTCGTACGCCCTGCTGGGCGACGGGAGCGGGGCGCGGGCGTGCATCAGCCGGGCGGAGGCCGAGGCGGGGCGGATCAGACCGGGGCAGGAGCCTGACGAGACCGGCTATGTGGAGCCGGGTCTGGTCAATGTGCAGGTCGCCGAGGCGCTGCTGAGCCTCGGCGAGCTCGACGCCGCGCGGACGCACGCCGCCGAGGCGGTCGGCACGCCGGCGCACGACCGGGGGCGGGTGCACCGGCTCGCGATGCTCAGCCAGATCGAGCTGCGGCAGGGCGAACCGGACCGGGCGGCCCGTACGGCGCGGGAGATGACCGAGCGCGCCCGGGGGATGGAGTCGCTGCGGCTCAGGGACCGGATGGGCGTGGTGCGGCTGGGGCTGGTGGAGAGCGGCTCGGCGGAGGCGACGGAAGCGGCCGGATTCATCGCACGGGCCCTGCGCGTTCCCCTGTGAGGAGGCGACTGCTGCCATATTGCCAACTCCCAATCGGAAGGTGGCAAAACCGTGCAGTGGGCGAACTTAAGCGAACAGACTGTGTATGAGAATCGCTGGTTCCAGGTCAATCTGGCCGATGTCGAACTCCCCGACGGCCGGCATCTGGACCACTTCCTCATCCGGCTCCGCCCGGTGGCCGTGGCGACGGCGGTCAACGAGGCCAACGAGGTGCTGATGCTCTGGAGGCACCGCTTCATCACCGACAGCTGGGGCTGGGAACTGGCCGCAGGCGTCGTCGAGGACGGCGAGTCCGTCGAGACCGCGGCGGCGCGGGAGATGGAGGAGGAGACCGGCTGGCGGCCCGGCCGCCTCCGGCATCTGCTCACCGTGGAGCCGTCCAACGGACTCACCGACGCCAGGCACCATCTCTACTGGTCGGACGCGGCGACCTACACCGGCCACCCGAGGGACGACTTCGAGTCCTCGCGCCGGGAGTGGGTACCGCTCAAGCTCGTTCCCGACCTGATCGCGCGGGGTGAGGTGCCGGCCGCCAACATGGCGGCCGGACTGCTGATGCTCCATCACCTGCGCCTGGGAGGCGGCGGGTAGGGAGCCAGGGTCTGTCGTTTGGATCAGGCCGGATCAGGGAGTGGGGTCCGGTGCGTGCGGTCGCAAGGCGGAGGAGGGAGTCAACGCGGAGGGGGCACCTCCCGTGCCCCCCTCGGGGGCTACGGGGGAGGGCGTGCGTGCCAGGGACCGCAAGCCCGGCAAGATCCAAACGACAGACCCTGAGGCCCGCGTCGTCGCTGATGCGCCGGGCGGCTCAGCCGTACGGGTAGAAGCCCGAGCCCGACTTACGGCCGAGGCGCCCCGCGTCCACCATGCGCTGAAGCAGCGGGGGAGCGGCGTACAACGGCTCCTTGTACTCGGCGTACATCGAATCGGCGACCGAAGCGACCGTGTCCAGGCCGATCAGATCGGAGAGCTTGAGCGGGCCCATCGGGTGGGCGCAGCCCATCTCCATGCCGTTGTCGATGTCCTCGCGGCTCGCGATACCGGACTCGAACATCCGGATCGCGGAGAGCAGATAAGGAATCAGAAGGGCGTTCACCACGAAACCGGACCGGTCCTGGGCGCGGATGGCGTGCTTGCCCAGCACGTCCTGGACGACGGACTCGGCGCGCTTGACCGTCTCGTCGGACGTCGTCAGCGCCGGGATCAGCTCCACCAGCTGCTGGACCGGTGCCGGGTTGAAGAAGTGGATGCCGATCACCCGGTCGGGCCGGGAGGTCGCGACGGCCAGCTTGACCAGCGGAATGGAGGAGGTGTTGGACGACAGGATCGCGTCCGGGCGCGTCACGACCTGGTCGAGGACCTGGAAGATCTCCGTCTTGACCTGCTCGTTCTCGACGACGGCCTCGATCACCAGATCGCGGTCGGCGAACTCCCCGAGATCGGTGGTGAAACTGAGCCTGTCGAGCGTCGCGTCGCGCTCCTCCTCGGTGATCTTGCCGCGCTCGGCGGCTTTCGAGAGGGAGTTGAAGAGGCGGGTGCGCCCTATCTCCAGGGCCTCGCCGGTGGTCTCGGCGACCATCACCGCAAGGCCGCTGCGGGCGCACACCTCCGCGATGCCTGCGCCCATCTGGCCGCAGCCCACCACTCCGACGCGTTCGATGTCGGTCACATCGTGCCTTTCGCTGGTCCCGATCCTGCCGGGCCCCGTGTGATTCCGGTGCCCGCCTCGGCCCCCGACGTTACTCCGCGCAGGTGTGTGCACGGCGGGCCGGGGCGGGCATGCTGTGCGGCAACATCCGACCGAGATAACCGACGAGGGGTCAGTAAATGCGGCAAATCGGTAGAAGAGGGTTCGTGACGGCAACGGCCGGTGCGCTCACGTCACTGGCGGTGGCGGGCGACGCGGTCGCCGCGGCGGGTACGGCGGGGACGAGTGGGGAGACCGGAGCGGCGGCGGGCGCGGAGGGCGCCGCCGGGTCCGGTCGTCATGTCCCGCGCGGCGAACTGCGCGGGATGTGGCTCGCGACGGTCGTCAACCGCGACTGGCCGTCGAAGCCCGGACTGCCCGTGGCCGAACAGCGCGCGGAGCTTCTGAAGTTCCTGGACACCGCCGTCACGCGGAAGCTGAACGCCGTCGTCTTCCAGGTACGGCCGACCGCGGACGCGCTGTGGCCCTCGCCGTTCGAGCCGTGGGCCGAGTGCCTGACCGGCGTACAGGGCAAGGACCCGGGCTGGGACCCGCTGGGTACGGCCGTGAAGGAGGCCCACAAGCGCGGTCTCGAACTGCACGCCTGGTTCAACCCGTACCGCGTGGCCAACCACACGGACCCGTCCCGGCTGATCCCGAGCCACCCGGCCCGCAAGCACCCGGAGTGGATCCTTCCGTACGGCGGGAAGCTCTACTACAACCCGGGCATCCCCGAGGTCAGGAAGTTCGTCCAGGACGCCATGCTCGACGCCGTGCGGCGCTACGACGTCGACGCCGTGCACTGGGACGACTACTTCTATCCGTACCCGGTCGCCGGTCAGGTCTTCGACGACGACGCGCAGTACGCGAAGTACGGCGCCGGCTTCCCCGACAAGGCCTCCTGGCGGCGCGACAACACCGACCGGCTGGTGCGCGAGACGGCGGAGCGGATCAAGAAGATCAAGAAGCATGTCGCCTTCGGCATCAGCCCGTTCGGGGTGTGGCGCAACATCGCCACCGACCCGACCGGCTCCGACACCACGGCCGGCGTGCAGACCTACGACGATCTGTACGCCGACACCCGCAAGTGGGTCAAGGAGGGCTGGATCGACTACATCACCCCGCAGATCTACTGGAACATCGGCTTCGCCGCGGCCGACTACGCGAAGCTCGTGCCCTGGTGGAGCGAGGTGGTCAGAGGCACGGGCGTCGACCTCTACATCGGCGAGGCCCTCTACAAGGCGGGCGACCCCGCCCAGCCCGCGCCGTGGCAGGACGTGGCGGAGGTCTCCCGTCATCTGACCTTCGCGAAGCAGTACCGGGAGGTGCGCGGTCACTGCTACTTCTCCGCGCTGGAGTGCGTCAACGACAAGAACGGCGCGTTCGCGAGGGCGGTGGCCGACCACTACAAGTCCCGGGTACGCCCGCCCCGGCAGGGCTGATCCGGCCTGATCCAAACGACAGACCCTAGGCGCGGGCGCGCTGGGTGACCGCGATGCACAGCAGTACGGCGACGGCCGCCAGTGGCGCGGCCGTCGCCGGGCGCTCCCCGAGCAGCAGCACCGACCAGACCAGGGTCAGCAGCGGCTGGGCCAGCTGGAGCTGGCTCGCCTTCTCGACCCCGATCGTGGCCATGCCCCGGTACCAGACATAGAGGCCGAAGAAGGTCGACCCCGCCGCCACCCATACCAGACCGGTCACCCCCTGGGCCGTCAGCCGTACCGGCTCGAAGGACAGGGCGACGGCCGAGACCACCAGATTGAGCGGCAGGCACGCGACCAGCGCCCAGCCGATCACATGCCAGCCCGGCATCAGCCGCGCCAGTCTGCCGCCCTCCGTATAGCCGGCCGCGCACACCAGCAGCGCGCCGAACAGATACAGATCACCGGTCGAGACGGCCCCGCCGCTCTGCTGGAGGGTGAAGGCGATCACTACGCCCGCGCCCGCGACGGCCGCGCCCCAGAACGTGCGCGACGGGCGCCTGCCGGTGCGCAGCGCCGAGAACGCGGCGGTGCTCAGCGGCAGCAGCCCCACCACGACGGCGGCGTGCGCCGTGGTCGAGGTCTGGAGGGCCAGCGTCGTCAGCATCGGGAAACCGATGACCACACCGGCGGCCACCACGGCGAGCGCGCCCCAGTGCCGCCGCTCCGGGACCGGCACGCGCACCGCCAGCAGGAAGCCGCCCGCGATCAGCGCGGCCAGCACGCCGCGGATCGCGACCAGGGACCAGGGGCCGAAGCTCTCCAGGCCCCAGACGGTCGCGGGGAAGGTGAGCGAGAAGGCGAGAACGCCCCCCGCCGCGAGGAGGGTGCCGCCGGTGACCGCTACCGGCGTCGGACGAGTAGCGCTATCCTGTGCTGTCATGCAAGAGCGTAGCAGTGTGGCCGAATTGGCGAAGGCTCTACGGGAAGAGCTCAACCGCTACTCACCTGATGGAAAGCTGCCGTCCAGCAGGGAGCTGGTCGAGCGGTACCGCGTCTCCCCGGTGACCGTCTCCCGCGCACTGGCCCAGCTCTCCGCCGAGGGCCTGGTCGTCACCCGTCCCGGCGCCGGATCCTTCCGCGCGCCCGCCCGCCCCGGCACACCGCGGCCGGGGGACACCTCCTGGCAGGAGGTCGCGCTCAGCGCCGACGCCACCACCGAACTTGTCCCGCGCAGCGTCGACTCCTCCGCCGTACTGACCACCCTCGCCGCGCCCCCACCCGGGGTGATCGAGTTCAACGGCGGCTATCTGCACTCCTCCCTCCAGCCCGAACAGGCCATGGCCGGCGCCCTCGCCCGCGCCGGCAGACGCCCCGGCGCGTGGAGCCGCCCGCCCACCGACGGACTGCCCGAACTCCGCCAGTGGTTCGCCCGCGACATCGGCGACACCTGGACGGCCGCCGAACTCCTCGTCACCTCCGGCGGCCAGAGCGCCCTGACCACCGCCCTGCGCGCGCTCGCCCCGCCCGGCGCGCCCGTCCTCGTCGAATCACCCACCTATCCCGGCATGCTGGCCATCGCACGGGCCTCCGGACTGCGCCCCGTCCCCGTGCCCGTCGACCCCGACGGCGTACGCCCCGAACTCCTCGCCGCCGCCTTCCGGGCCACCGGCGCACGCGTGTTCGTCTGTCAGCCCCTCTTCCAGAACCCCACCGGGGCCGTCCTCTCCCCGGCACGGCGGCCCGAGGTGCTGCGCATCGCCCACGAGGCGGGCGCCTTCGTCATCGAGGACGACTTCGTACGTCTCCTCGCCCACGAGGACGCGGGCCCGCTGCCCCGCCCCCTCGCCGCCGACGACCACGACGGAGTCGTCGTCCATGTCCGCTCCCTCACCAAGGCGACCTCGCCCAGCTTCCGGGTCGGGGTGCTGGCCGCCCGGGGCCCGGTGCTCGAACGTCTCCGCGCCATCCATGTCGTCGACTGCTTCTTCGTCGCTCGCCCCCTCCAGGAAGCGGCCCTCGAACTGGTCGGCTCACCCGCCTGGAACCGCCATCTGCGCTTCCTCCCGGGCGAGTTGCGCGACCGCAGGAACGCCATGACCGGGGCCGTCGGCCGGCACCTGCCCGAACTGGCCCTCCCGTACATCCCGTCAGGCGGCTATCACCTGTGGCTGCGCCTGCCGGACGGCACCGACGAACAGGCCCTCGTCTCCGCCGCCCTGCGCGCGGGCGTCGCCGTCACCCCCGGCCGCCCGTACTTCTGTGCCGAACCCTCCGCAGCCCATCTGCGGCTGGGGTATGCGGCCGTCGCGGGACCGCAGGAGATCGCCGACGGCGTGCGGCGACTGCGGACCGCCTGCGACGAGGTGCTGAGCTGACCACATGCCTTGATCCCCCTTGCCCGCATTCCAGATGCCCGGATCCCAGATGCCTTGATCCCACATGCCTTGATCGTGGCATCCGCCACTGACAATCGGCCCGCCACCTGGCAGCCTTCCGCCATGACCGAGACGACGACCCCCGCGACCTCCGCCGCGTACGAGATCTCGACCGACCCCGCACGCCTCGACGCGGACCGGATCCACCAGTGGCTCTCGACGGACGCGTACTGGGCGCTCGGCCGCGACCGGGACGTCCAGGACAAGGCGATCGCCGGATCGCTCAACTTCGGTGCGTACGACGCCGACTCGGGCGAACAGGTCGCCTACGCCCGCGTCGTCACCGATCACGCCACCTTCGCCTGGCTCTGCGACGTGTACGTCGCCCCCGTCGCCCGAGGCAAGGGGCTCGGCACCGAACTCGTCGCCGCCGTACGTGATCACCTCACCCCCCTGGGGGTGCGGCGCATGATGCTGGCCACGGAGGACGCCCACGGCGTGTACGAGAAGGTGGGGTTCAAGTCACTCGAAAACCCCCTGATGTGGATGACTCTGGACCTTCAGGTCCCCTCTTGACCTGTGCCGTTTTGGGGATCACGATCCCGGCATGAGTGTTCGGGTCACGTTGGTCGCCGCCGCGCGCAGCTCAGCCCCACTTGCCGAACGATTCGACGACGACCGCCCCCTCGACCAGGCCGGCTGGCACGAGGTGCAGCTCGTCGCGCACTCGCTCGTGCCGCTGGCCGCCGCCGAGTTGCGCTACTGCTCGCCCACCGCGCGCAGCCGCGCCACCGGGGAGGCCCTCGGCTACGCGCCCCTGGTCCAGCCGGCCCTCCGGGACTGCGACATGGGCCGCTGGCGCGGCTGCACCTTCGCGGACGTCGCCGCCCGTGAACCCGCCGCCGTGGACGCCTGGCTCGCCGACCCGCGCTCGGCCCCGCACGGCGGCGAACCGCTGCTGGCGTTCATCTCCCGTATAGGCGGCTGGCTGGACACACGCCCCGCAGACAACATCGGCGCCATCGTGGCCGTCGCCGAACCGGCGGTCATCAGGGCGGCCATCGTCTACGCCCTGCACGCCCCCGCACCGACCTTCTGGAACGTGGACGTCCGCCCGCTCTCCACGGTCACTCTCATGGGCGCCCCGGGCCGCTGGAGCCTGCGCCTCGACGCCCGCGTCTGACCGGGGCGCGCCGTGTGCTCGGTGTGCGCTGTGTGCGTGCCCCTGGCGCGAAGCGCTCAGCCCGCCGTCGCGAACGCGTCGACGCCCGTCAGTTCGGCGGAGAGCCGCCAGAGCCGCGCCGCCTGCTCGGGGTCCGCCGCGTATGTACGTACCCCGCCCTTGAAGTCGTCCTCGTCGGCGGGGCCGGCGATGTCGCAGTCCTCGCAGTACACCCCGCCCGCACCGGCCAGTCGCGGTGAACCAGCCGCCCACACCTGTGTGGCCGCGCCCTGCTCGGGTGACTTGAAGGAGGGGTTGAGCGGGTTGCCGCCCTCGTCGATCCAGCCGAAGCCCACCATCTCCTCCTTGGGAAGATGGCGCTGAAGCGGCGTGAGGATGCCACCGGGGTGCAGCGAGAAGGCCCGGACCCCGGCGTCCTTGCCGAGCGCGTCCAGATGGACGGCGAACAGCGCGTTGGCGGTCTTCGCCTGCCCATATGCCTGCCACTTGTCGTAACCCCGCTCGAACCGCACGTCGTCCCAGCGGATGGGGGAGCGGCGGTGACCTGCCGACGACACCGAGACGACACGGGCACCGCCCGGCTCGATCGCGGGCCAGAGGCGGTTGACGAGCGCGTAGTGGCCGAGGTGGTTCGTCGCGAACTGCGCCTCCCAGCCCGGTCCGACGCGGGTCTCGGGGCACGCCATGATCGCGGCGTTGTTGATCATCAGATCTATGCCGCGCCCGGACGCGAGGAACCCCTCGGCGAACGCGCGGACGCTGTCGAGGTCACCGAGGTCGAGCTCGCCGACCTCGACCTTCCCCGCCGGTCCCTCGATCCCGGCGACGGCCTCCTCGGCGGCGGCGCGCCGCCTGGCGGGCACCACGACCCGAGCGCCCGCGCGGGCCAGCGCGCGCGTCGTCTCCAGCCCCAGCCCTGAGTAGCCGCCGGTGACGACCGCGAGCTTCCCGCCGAGGTCCACGCCCCGCAGAACCTCCTCGGCGGTGCTCGTCGCGCCGAAGCCTGAACCGATCTTGTGCTGAGGAGTAGTCATGGTCCGACGGTACGTATTGGAGCGTTCTTGAAGTCAAGCGGCCGACGGCGGTCGTGTACGGCGGCGCGCGCGTCCGGATCTGTGGGGCATCCGGCCCTGTGGTCATGGCACGCGCGTCACCGGCTCAGGAGACTGGAGAAGCGGGCCGGGGCGACCGGCTCCCCACACGGACCGGCGAGCAGAAGGACCAGGTGATGACGATGGCCTACGACCCCTCCGCACCGGCGGGCGTGAGCGTGCCGGACACGAAGCTCGCGCGGGCGGCGACCGAGCTCGTACGTGACACCGTGAGCGAACTGATCTACGACCACTCGCGCCGCGTCTACTTCTTCGGCAGCCTCCAGGGGCGCAACCGCGATCTCGCCTTCGACCCCGAACTCCTCTACATCGGGGCCATGTTCCACGACCTGGGCCTCGGCGAGCCCTTCCACACCAGCGGCCGGCGCTTCGAGGTCGACAGCGCCGACGAGGCACGCCGCTTCCTCCGGGCGAACCAGGTGCCCGAGGACAGCGTCCGGCGCGTCTGGACCGCGATCGCCCTGCACACGACCCCGGGCGTCCCCGAGTTCATGGAGCCGGAGGTGGCGCTGGTGACCGCGGGCGTCGAGTACGACGTCCTCGGCATCGGGTACCACGACATCGGCGAGGACGACCGCACCGCCGTCGTCGCGCTGCACCCGCGTCCCGGCTTCAAGCAGCGCATCCTCGGCGCCTTCACCGACGGCGTCCGGCACAAGCCGGAGACCACCTTCGGCAACGTCAAGGCCGATGTCCTCGCCCACTACGTACCCGGCTTCGAGCGCGGCGACTTCGTGCGCACGATCCTGGACTCGCCGTGGCCCGAGTGACGGTGGCCGTGGTGGCGTTCGACGGGGTGCGGCTTCGGTGCCTCTACCAGGGCAGCGGACCCGTCACGTCGAAGTAGCCGCCGGTCGGGCCGTCCGGGCACACCTGGGCCATCCGTACGATGATCTCCGCCCCCTCCTCGACGGTCTGCGTACCGGTGTTCCCGTTCAGGTCCGTCTTTGTGTAGCCGGGCTCCACCGCGTTGATCCGGATGGCCGGGAACGCCTTCGCGTACTGGACCGTGATCATGTTGACCACCGTCTTGGACGCCGGATAGGCCAGGCCCGGGTACGCGGCGGCCGGTGAGCCCGGCTCCGTCACCCTGACGATCGAGCCGAGGGAACTGCTGACGTTGACCACGACCGGGGCGGCCGACCGCTCCAGCAGCGGCAGGAACGCGTGGGTCACGCGCACCGTCCCGAAGACGTTCGTGTCGAAGACCGCGCGCACGTCGTCGGCGGTCACCTCCCCGGCGCCGATCACGCCTCCGTCCGGCGTCCGCCCTTCGACGCCCGCGTTGTTGATCAGTACGTCCAGTCCGCCGTCCGCCTCGACGGTCTTCGCCGCGGCGGCGACGGACGCGTCGTCGGTGATGTCGATGACGAGCGGCCGCGCGCTCAGCAGCTCGGCGGCGCGGCGTCCGCGCTCCGGGTCGCGGCTGCCCAGGTAGACGGTGTGGCCCGCGGCGACGAGGCGGCGGGCGGTCTCGAAACCGAGGCCCTTGTTGGCCCCGGTGATCAGTGTCGTAGTCATGGCTTCAGCCTCCTGCCGAGGCGGATCGTCAACCAGACGTCCCGTTTTCCTGGGACTGGCGGTACCAGGACGGTGCGCCGTCCGGGGCGCACACTGGTGGACATGGCGGAAGCGGAGTTCGGACAGGCGGTGCACCGGTGGCGCGACCGGGTCTCCCCGGAGGCCGCCGGACTGACCACCGGCGGGCACCGGCGCGCGCCGGGACTGCGCCGCGAGGAACTGGCCATGCTGGCCGGCATCTCCGCGGACTATGTCACCCGGCTCGAACAGGGCCGCGCGGCCAACCCCTCGACACAGGTCGTCGAGTCCCTGGCCAGAGCCCTGCGGCTGTCGGCCACGGAACGCGAGCACCTGTTCCGGCTGGCCGGGCTGGTGCCGCCGGGGGCGGACACCGTACCGGCGTATCTCAGCGCGAGCGTCCAGCGCCTGCTGGACAGACTCGCCGGGACGCCTGTCGCGGTGTACGACGCGTCCTGGACGCTGCTCACGGCCAACCCGCCGTACGCGGCGCTGATGGGAGATCCCTCCGACTGGCGCGGCAACGCGCGCAACGGCGTGTGGCGGCACTTCCTGGGCCCCGGCACGCGGGCACGGCACACGCCCGAGTCACTGCGCCTGTTCGAGACCGCGCTGGTCTCCGACCTGCGTGCCGCCGCCGGCCGCTATCCGGCCGACGGGCGGCTGCGGCGGCTGGTCGCGGAACTGCGCGCCGGCAGCGAGCGGTTCGCGGAGCTGTGGGACTCCGGGACCGTCGGCCGCCACGAGGCCGCGCGCAAGACGATCGACCACCCGCAGGTGGGGGCGGTGACGCTGGACTGCGACGTACTCACCGTGGCCGGGAGCGACCTGCGCGTCATGATCTACACGGCCGAGCCCGGCACGGAGGACGCGGAACGCCTCGCGCTGCTCACGGTGCTTGGCACACAGACGCTGGTCGGATAGACCGGGGCGGACCGCGCGTCCCGGAAGCACTCGCTCTCCGGGGTGACCAGCTCGGCGCCCTTCGTACGACGTCCGTCACCCCGTCCTCGTCCAGCTCCGCCGAGCTGCTGAACGGCATGCTCACCTCCAGGATCACGAAGCCGTACAGAAGCGACACCGCGTGGACCGTGGTGTGCGGCAGCACTCTCAAGGAGGGTGAGAGCGAGGGCCTGCCCGTCTGGAGCCGCCACGTCGGCGACCCGATCCTGGCCGGCGATCTGACCCGCCGCGTGGCCTACGCCCTGTTCATGGTGGAGGCGCTCACCGACGACACCCTGATCCAGGAGGCCCCGGCGATCGTCGGCTGCCGTACCCCCAGTGCCCTGGCCCACGCGAAGGGCCTCAACGACCGTGCCTGGCGGGCCGGTCGGGCCCTGTTACGACGCCGGGCCTCACCCCAGCGACGCGCTCGCCGCGCGCAGCTCGTCCAGGGCCGTCAGGACGTACCCGGCCAGTTGGTCGTCCGCGCCCCTGGCGCCGTCGGACCATTCGGCGTAGCCCCGTTTGAAGGCGAGGAGGCCCAGTTCACCGGCGAGCGCCGCGGTCGGACCCGGTATGCCGCGAGCCGCCAGAGCGGTTGTCATCGCGGCCGCGAGGCTGACGCTCTTGAGGGCGTCACGCTCCTGGAGCTCGGCGCTGGCGGCGACGGCGGCCTTCAGGCGAGGGGCGAGGTCCCGGTTCATGGCGCCCATCGCGCCGGAGGCACGCTCAAGACCGGCGGCGACCGCCTGGAGCGGCCCGGCGTCGTCGGGCGCTTCGGCGATCCCCTCGGCCAGCAGCCGGCTCAGCGTCTCCTGACCGGCCACCAGCAGTTCGCGCTTGTCGGGGAAGTGCCGGAAGAAGGTGCTCTTGGTGACCCCGGCGCGCTCGGCGATCTGCGCGACCGTCGTCGCGTCGTACCCCTGCTCGGTGAAGAGGTCGACCGCCGCGACGACAAGACGTTCGCGCGCCCCTGGTTCCCATCGGCCCATGGCCGCATTCTACGTGATGGGACTCTTGTCCCGTCACTCTGCTACAGTGACGGGATAAGAGTCCCATCGCTCGCGGGAGATTTCCATGCGCGTCTTTGTCACTGGCGGCACCGGTCTGATCGGTTCCGCCGTCGTCGCCGAACTGCTCGGCAACGGCCACACGGTCCTCGCCCTCGCCCGCTCCGACGCGTCCGCGCTGGTCGCCGAGACGGCCGGCGCCGAGCCGCTCCGGGGAGGGCTCGCCGATCTGGACGTCCTTCGCGTCGGCGCCGGCCAGGCCGACGGGGTGATCCACTTGGCGTTCGCCAACGACTTCAGCAGCCCGGAGGCCGTCGAGAAGGCGGTCGCCGAGGAAAGCGCCGCCATCGCGGCCCTCGGCGAGGAACTCGTCGGCAGCGACCGCCCCTTCGTCACCGCCTCGGGCACACCGCATGTGCCGGGCCGTGCCTCCACCGAGTCGGACCCGCCGGCGACCGAGGGTCCTGTCGGGGGTCGCGGTCGCGCGGTCATGGGGGCCCTGGGCCTGGCCTCGCGCGGGGTCAGGAGCACGGCCGTACGTCTGCCGCGTACGGTTCACCACCAGGGCGCGGGCGGGTTCGCCGGTCTGCTGACCGGCATCGCACGCCGGACCGGAGTGTCCGGCTACCCGGGCGATGGCGCACAGCGCTGGCCGGCCGTCCACGCGCTCGACGCGGCCGTGCTCTTCCGGCTCGCCCTGGAGGGGGCACCGGCCGGCAGCTCCTGGCACGCAGTGGCCGACGAGGGCGACAGTGTGCGGGACATCGCCGAGGTCATCGGCCGACGGCTGGGCGTGCCGGTCGAGTCGGTGCCGCCGGAGACCTACGGCGCTCTGGGCCCGATCTTCGCGGCGGACCAGCCCTCGTCCAGCGCCCACACCCGGGGGACCCTCGGCTGGGAGCCGAGGCACCCGAGCCTTCTGGCGGACCTGGAGAACATAAAGCCCTGACGGAGGCCGGAGTGGCGTGGCCGAGTGCCCGAGCTGACGGTCACTCCGCTGATCTGGGTTTTTTGCGCTGGTTGGCGTTGAACCGCGCTTTCTTCTGACGATTGCCGCACGTGTTCATGTCGCACCATTTGCGGGTGCGGCTTTGGCTGGTGTCGAAGAAGGCGGCTCGGCAGGTCGGTGAGGCGCACAGGGCCAGTTTTCCGTCTCGTTCCCCCGAGAGGATGCTGATCGCGTCGGCGGCGATCACGCTGAGGGCGTCTTCCACGCGGGAAGCCGGGCTGAGCTGCCATTGCCGCTTGCCCTCGGGCGTCAGGATGGCCGCGGCCCGACCCTGAGCACTGCGGTTGTTGATGACGTGGACGGCAGATGCGGGGAGAGCGTCCTGGATCGCGGCCGCTGTCGCGGCGGCGTGGATCGACTCCCTCAGTTCCCGGGCGAGGCCGAGCTGGGCGGTGGTGCAGGAGTCCACGGCGAGGCCGTACACGGCCAGCCAGTCGACGAGTCGCCGCGGTGTGGGAATGCGCTCCACGGCGTCGCCATGACGCTCCGACAGAGTCCCCGTGAAGCTGGTTGCCAGCACCGAACCGAGGCGGAAGTCAGGGAAGCCGGCACGCATGGAACCACCTTAGCCGGTTGCGGCGTGGCTCGGAGAGCTGTTAGAACCGTCTTAGCCGGTTCCAGGAAGCCAGGAGGTCTCATGCCCCGTCCGACCAGCGACGTGCAAGCATTTGAAGCCCACGTGACTGACGCCGACCTCGACGATCTGCGCGTACGACTGGCCGCCGCGCGACTGCCGGAGGCCGAGACGGTTCATGGCGCCGCGCCCGGCTCTCGCCGGTGGGAGCAGGGAGTTCCTCTCGCCGACCTTGTCGATGTCGTGAACTACTGGCGCACCGGCTATGACTGGCGGTCGTTCGAAGAGCGCCTTGATCGGATCGGCCAGTTCCGCACGACCATTGACGGTCTGGGAATCCACTTCCTGCACCGCCGATCCGCGCGCGCGGATGCCACTCCTCTGATCTTGACGCACGGCTGGCCGGGCAGCATTGCCGAGTTCGCCGATGTAGTCGAGGAGTTGGCGGATCCGAAGGACGCGGACGCGCCGGCGTTCCATGTCGTGGTCCCGTCGCTGCCGGGCTTCGGATACAGCGAGAAGCCGGCCACCACCGGGTGGGGAACCGAAAAGATCGCGGCCGCGTGGGTCGAACTGATGGGAAGGCTCGGCTACAGCGAGTTCGTGGCCCACGGCGGCGACTGGGGAGGCAACATCACCACGGTCCTCGGCGGCAGGTTCCCGGCGCACGTTCTCGGCATCCACACCACGTTCGCGGAGGCGCCGCCCGGGTTGACGACGGACGGGCTGACGGCGGTCGAGCGCCGGTGGACCGAGGAAACCCGCGATTTCTGGCACCACCGCGCGGCGTACGCGAAGCAGCAGGCGACCCGGCCGCAGACCATCGGCTACTCACTCGTCGACTCACCGGTCGGGCTTCTTGCCTGGATCCTCGACAAGTTCGCCGAGTGGTCGGACACCGAGGACAGCCCGTTCGAGACGATCTCCAGGGACCGCGTTCTTGACGACGTCACCCTGTATTGGCTGACGCGGACCGGTGCGTCGGCGGCCCGCATCTACTACGAAAGCCACAACTCACTCGACCCCGAACTCCGGGTCGACGTCCCTTCAGCGATCACGATGTACCCCCGCGACATCGAGAAGAGCCCGCGCATCTGGGCACAGGAGCGCTACCGCCGGATCGTCCGCTGGAGGTCACCCGAAACCGGGGGACATTTCCCGTCGCTGGAGGTCCCCGAGTTTTTCGTCAAAGACCTGCAAGAGGGCCTCGCGGCAGTGCTGGCCGCAAATCGGTGAACGGCGTTGCCCGAGCATGGCCGGCGTGCGGGTTTCGTTGGGGCGGCCTACACGAATCGGGTCACCATCGTGCGCGCAGCACGCCGTCGCCGTCGGGCAGGGCGGCGTGGAGGAGTGGGTGGCGTTCGTCGAGGTGGAGGGGCAGGGCGCGGGCCGCACGCGCATCGGCCAGCAGGGCGGCGAGTTCCTGGTACTCGGTCTCATCGACGACCACGTCTCTGATCGTTCCGTCCCGCGCCTCCCAGACGAACTCCATCTGCCATTCGGATGGCAGTGCGGCCAGGATCGCCCCGACGTCGGGTCGCAGGTCGGGCCAGACGGTCAGCAGGGCTCGCGGACCGAGACCGGCGCGGACCGCATCGAGGTTATCCGTGGTGAGGCGGTGCCGGCGTGTGGCGTTGACCATGTAGGTCTCCTCCAGGAGAAGCCCCTGTCGCGCCGCCAGCTCGGTGCGCACGGACGCCCAGAAGACGTCGTCGGCCACCTCTGTCACCTCTGGTTCCGCAGCGTAAGGGGAAGCCGTCAGCGGTTCCGGGAA
This sequence comes from Streptomyces sp. NBC_01716, assembly GCF_036248275.1. Classification (NCBI taxonomy): domain Bacteria; kingdom Bacillati; phylum Actinomycetota; class Actinomycetes; order Kitasatosporales; family Streptomycetaceae; genus Streptomyces; species Streptomyces sp. NBC_01716. The sequence continues at coordinate 7,192,433 of NZ_CP109181.1, forward strand.
GAGGCCGAGTGCGCGTGTACGGGCCACGGCGTCCGTGCAGGGCCGGTCGCTGCCCACGTACACGTACTGGTCCCACCCGACGTGCACGGTGAACGCGTCTCCCGCCTCCAGCCGACACCAGGCGCCCTGCTCGCGGAGCATGACGCGGATCAGCTCCAGGGCCACCGCCAGGGAGACCTCGGCCCCGTCGTGGTAGGCGGCGAGGCCGGCTGGGAAGAGCTCGCCGAGACCATGTCCCTCGACCGCCGGCCGGGCACCGAAGTGGACGAACCCGGCGACGGAGGGCTCACGGATCTCCAGCCGGTCAATGCCCGCGGCTTCCGCGAAGGCGGAGATCGCAGCCAGGTACGCGGCTTCGACCGGCCCGTGGTCGCTGACCGTATCCTCAGCGCCCCGGTAGCCGCCGTGTTCGTCACGGTCGGCGGGGTCGTACTTGGTGATCCGGTGAACGAAGGCGGGCGGCACGCTACTCCTGGACGGGGTCGAAGGTGGCGCCGGCCGGAACTCGCATTCCGGGCCCCCTTCGAACCTCACAACCGGCGCGGAACAGGCAGCCTTCAGGCGGGCCGGACAGGGACCCATTGCATAAAGCTGCGTAGTTACGTATAGTCATGCCATCGACGAGGAGGGCTTCGATGGCAGTACGTGCAGCGGTGGCGGGAGCCAGTGGATACGCCGGAGGGGAAGTGCTCCGGCTGCTCCTGGGGCACCCCGGCGTCGAGATCGGTGCTCTCACCGGGAACTCTAACGCCGGTCAGCGCCTCGGTACGCTCCAGCCCCACCTCGGGCCGCTGGCCGAGCGGGTCCTGGAGCCGACCAAGGCCGACGTGCTCGCCGGGCACGACGTCGTCTTTCTCGCCCTGCCGCACGGGCAGTCCGCCGCCGTCGCCCAGCGGCTCGGCGACGACGTGCTCGTGGTCGACATGGGCGCGGACTTCCGGCTGAAGGACGCCGCCGACTGGGAGGCGTTCTACGGCTCCCCCCATGCCGGTACCTGGCCCTACGGCCTCCCCGAACTGCCGGGCAGCCGCGCCGCGTTGGAGGGGTCCAGACGCGTCGCGGTGCCCGGCTGCTATCCGACGGCCGTCTCGCTCGCGCTCTTCCCCGCGTACGGCGCCGGCCTGGTCGAGCCGGAGGCCGTCATCACCGCCGCCACCGGCACCTCCGGCGCGGGCAAGTCCGTCAAGCCGCATCTGCTCGGCTCCGAGGTCATGGGCTCCATGAGCCCGTACGGCGTCGGCGGCGGCCACCGGCACACCCCCGAGATGATCCAGAACCTCAGCGCCGTCGCGGGCGAGCGCGTCGGCGTCTCCTTCACCCCCACTCTCGCCCCCATGCCCCGCGGCATCCTCGCCACCTGCTCCGCGAAAGCACGGCCTGACGTCACCGCTGCCGACATCCGCGGCGCGTACGAGAAGGCCTACGCCGACGAGCCGTTCGTCCAGCTCCTGCCCGAGGGCCAGTGGCCGGCGACCGCGTCCGTGTACGGCTCCAACGCCGTACAGGTCCAGGTCGTCCTGGACGAGAACGCCCGGCGCGTCATCGCGATCAGCGCCATCGACAACCTCACCAAGGGCACCGCGGGCGGCGCGGTCCAGAGCATGAACATCGCCCTCGGGCTGCCCGAGGAGACCGGGCTCCCGGCCACCGGCGTCGCACCGTGAGCCAGGCTCCCCACAGCCACGCCACGAAAGACACCACCACCCACACCGACACGCACACCACCCGGCCGAAGAAGGAGTTGCAGTGAGCGTCACGGCAGCAGGCGGATTCACGGCGGCGGGCATCACCGCCGGGATCAAGGACAGCGGCGCCCCGGACCTGGCCCTCGTGGTCAACACCGGTCCGCGCCGCGCCGCCGCGGGCGTCTTCACCTCCAACCGCGTCAAGGCCGCCCCCGTCCTCTGGTCGGAACAGGTCGTCAAGGGCGGCCGGATCTCCGCGGTCGTCCTCAACTCCGGTGGTGCCAACGCCTGTACGGGCCCCAAGGGTTTCCAGGACACCCACGCCACCGCCGAGAAGGTCGCCGCGGTACTGAACGAGGCCGACCCCGGGACCCACGGCCCCGGCGAGATCGCCGTCGCCTCCACCGGGCTCATCGGTATCAACCTTCCGATGGACAAGCTGCTGCCCGGCGTCGAGAAGGCCGCGGCCGAACTCTCCCCGCACGGCGGCGAGAAGGCCGCCATCGCCATCAAGACCACCGACAGCGTGCACAAGACCGCCGTCGCGGGCGGCGAGGGATGGACCGTCGGAGGTATGGCCAAGGGCGCCGGCATGCTCGCCCCCGGCCTCGCCACCATGCTCGTCGTGCTCACCACCGACGCCGACGTCGACAGCTCCGCCCTCGACTCGGCCCTGCGCGCGGCCACCCGTACCACCTTCGACCGCGTCGACTCCGACGGCTGCATGTCCACCAACGACACGGTGCTCCTGCTCGCCTCCGGCGCCGCCCGGGTGACGCCCGGCTACGAGGAGTTCGCCGAGGCCGTCCGCACCGTCTGCGACGACCTCGGCCGCCAGCTCATCGGCGACGCGGAAGGCGCCAGCAAGGACATCCGCATCGAGGTGATCAACGCGGCGAGCGAGGACGACGCCGTCGAGGTGGGCCGCTCCGTCGCCCGTAACAACCTCCTCAAGTGCGCCCTGCACGGCGAGGACCCCAACTGGGGCCGGGTGCTCTCCGCGATCGGCACGACCTCCGCCGCCTTCGACCCCGACCGGCTCAACGTCGCCATCAACGACATCTGGGTCTGTAAGAACGGCTCGGTCGGCGAGGACCGCGACCTTGTCGACATGCGCTTCCGGGAGGTACGGATCACCGCCGACCTCGCCGCCGGCAGCGAGTCGGCCGTCATCTGGACCAACGACCTCACCGCCGACTACGTCCACGAGAACAGCGCGTACAGCTCATGACCGCACGCAAGCACACCGCGCTGCCCAAGGCGCAGATCCTCATCGAGGCGCTGCCCTGGCTGACCCGCCACAACGGCAAGATCGTCGTCATCAAGTTCGGCGGCAACGCCATGGTGGACGAAGACCTCAAGGCCGCCTTCGCCCAGGACGTCGTCTTTCTGCGCCAGGCCGGTCTCAGGCCGGTCGTCGTGCACGGCGGCGGGCCCCAGATCAGCGCGCAGCTCGACCGGCACGGGCTGGTCAGCGAGTTCAAGGCCGGGCTGCGGGTCACCACACCCGAGGCGATGGACGTCGTACGGATGGTGCTCGCCGGCCAGGTCCAGCGCGAGCTCGTCGGGCTGCTCAACCAGCACGGCCCGCTCGCCGTCGGGATGACCGGCGAGGACGCGCACACCATCTCGGCGACCCGGCACCGGCCCCGTATCGACGGCGAGCTGGTCGACATCGGCAGAGTCGGCGAGATCACCGAGATCGACCCGGGCGCCATCGAGGCGCTGCTCGCCGACGGCCGTATCCCGGTCATCTCCTCCATCGCGCGCAGCGCCGACGACGGACACGTCTACAACGTCAACGCCGACACCGCCGCCGCCGCGCTCGCCGCGGCCCTCGGCGCCGAGACGCTGATGGTGCTCACCGACGTCGAGGGTCTGTACGAGGACTGGCCGAACAACGACGACGTGATCAGCAGGCTCACGGCGACCGAGCTGGAGAAGCTGCTGCCCGAGCTGTCCAGCGGCATGGTGCCGAAGATGGAGGGCTGTCTGTTCGCCGTACGCAACGGGGTCAACACCGCCCGCGTGCTCGACGGCCGCGTACAGCACTCGATCCTGCTGGAGATCTTCACCGACGAGGGCATCGGCACGATGGTCGTCCCCGACGGCCAGGAGCACGCGACCGCGGCGACATCCGGGACCACGGAGACCACGACAGGGGGAGCGTCATGACCGACGACAGCAACCAGGAACTCACGCGCCGCTGGCAGCACGTGATGGCCGACAACTACGGCACCCCGAAGCTCTCGCTCGTGCGCGGCGCCGGCGCCACCGTCTGGGACGCCGACGGCAACGCGTACGCCGACTTCGTCGGCGGCATCGCCGTGAACGCGCTCGGCCACGCGCACCCCGCCGTCATCGACGCGGTCACCCGGCAGATCTCGTCCCTCGGCCATGTGTCGAACCTCTACATCGCCGCCCCGCCCGTCGCCCTCGCCGAACGGCTCATCGACCTCGCCGACCGCCCCGGCCGCGTTTTCTTCTGCAATTCGGGCGCCGAGGCGAACGAGGCCGCGTTCAAGATCGGCCGGCTCACCGGCCGCCGCCACATGGTCGCCACCGACGGCGGCTTCCACGGCCGCACGATGGGCGCGCTCGCGCTCACCGGGCAGCCGCCCAAACAGGAGCCGTTCCTGCCGCTGCCCGGCGATGTGACGCATGTTCCGTACGGAGACGTCGACGCCCTCAGGGCGGCCGTCACCGAGGAGACCGCGCTGCTGATCATCGAGCCGATCCAGGGGGAGAACGGCGTGGTCGTCCCGCCCCGGGGCTATCTCGAAGCGGCCAGGGAGATCACCCGCGCCACCGGCACCCTGCTGGTCCTCGACGAGGTCCAGACGGGCGTGGGGCGCACCGGGCACTGGTTCGAGTACCAGGCGCACCAGAGCGTCGAGCCCGATGTCGTCACGCTCGCCAAGGGCCTCGGCGGCGGCCTGCCGCTCGGCGCGACGCTCGCCTTCGGCCCGGCGGCCGATCTGCTCAGGCCCGGTCAGCACGGGACGACCTTCGGCGGCAACCCCGTCGCCTGCGCCGCCGGACTCGCCGTCCTGGACACGCTCGGCGCCGACGGGACGCTCGACACGGTGAAGAGGCTCGGGGAGAAGCTGCGGGACGGAATCGAGGCGCTCGGACACCCACTGGTCTCGCATGTCCGTGGCGCGGGGCTCCTGCTGGGTATCGTGCTCACCGAGCCGCTCGCGCCGCAGGCGCAGCAGGCGGCTCAGGATGCCGGTTTTCTGGTGAACGTGCCAGCTCCCGATGTCGTACGGCTCATGCCACCGCTGATCATCGGCGACGACGAGGTGGAAACGTTCCTCCGGGCCCTGCCCGGCATCCTCGACACCACCCACGGGACCAACGGGGACGGACGATCCGGGGAATGAGACGACGATGACCGAGGCGCAGGCACCACCGGAGCACAACGGCCCCTCCGTCCCGCAGACCCGCACCGCGCGCCACCGCCGGATCGTGGACATCCTCAACCGGCAGCCGGTCCGGAGCCAGAGCCAGCTCGCCAAGCTCCTCGCCGACGACGGTCTGAACGTCACCCAGGCGACGCTCTCGCGCGACCTGGACGAGCTGGGCGCCGTGAAGATCCGCAACACCGGTGGTGAGCTGATCTACGCGGTCCCCAGCGAGGGCGGCTACCGCACCCCGCACGCCCCGCTCGGCGAGTCGGCGAAGGAGGAGCGGATGCGGCGGCTCTCCGGCGAACTGCTCATCTCCGCCGAGGCCTCCGCCAACCTGGTGGTGCTCCGTACGCCGCCGGGCGCCGCCCAGTTCCTGGCATCGGCCATCGATCAGGCGGAACTGCGGCCCATTCTCGGCACCATCGCGGGCGACGACACGCTGCTGCTGATCAGCCGTGACCCGGCGGGCGGCCAGGCGCTCGCGGACCATCTGCTGCGGCTTGCCCAGAAGGACGGCTGAACCCGCGCGCGGGTGTGCCGCCGGGTCAGTAGTTCGTGATGGCCGTACGGCCGGACGCCGTGCCCACCGCGATGTGCGGTGAGAGCCCGGGGTCGGCCCACGCCAGGATGCGGCTCATCGCGCCGGCCGGTACGGAGACACAACCGGCCGTCGCGCCCTTGCCGTTGACGTGCAGGAAGATCCCGGCGCCCCGGCCGCGCACGGGCCGGTCGTAGTTGAAGCCGATGACCAGGGCGCGGGCGTACTGCGCGCCGTACGCGCTCAGATGCTCGGCCTCCGCCGCACGGCAGTCGGCCGGCAGGCCCTCGACCCAGCGGTTGTACGCGCGCGAGTCGTTGTCCTGGCACCACCAGGACCGGTCGGTCACCGGGCGGTAGGCGAAACGGGTCCCCGCCGGGGCGGGCCGGATGCCGAAGGCGTACGGCAGGCCGTACAGCCCGGTCGGCGTGGTCGATCCGCCCTGTACGCGCTCGGTGCCCTTGACCAGCCCGCCGGCCCCGAACCGCGCGTCCGCCGACCCCGCCGCCACCCAGCGGTCCCCGCGCCGGTCCCACCAGGTGAGGCGCCCCGTCGTCGCGCCGGTGTCCGCGGCCTCGGCGGTGATCAGCTGGCTGCCGCCGCCGGTGTCGGCCATCCGCCCGGGGAGCGGCACGGAGGTGCCCGCGGGCGCGACGGGGCCGGCCGCGACCGTGGCGACGACGGCGAGCAGGACCGACCCGAGCGTGAGAAGGGTGCGCATGCTCGGACCGTACGCCGGTGACCGGGTGACGGCCTCTCAGGATCCCGCGGCTTGGTCCGTCCGGGGCGGGGAGCCCGCGCCGGCGCCGTCCGTGCGCGCGGGCAGCGGCAGCGGCAGGGCGGGCAGCCCGTCCAGGCTCACGCCCACGTACTCCTTCTTCTCGCAGTACTCCGCGAACTCGTCGTCCGTCTTCCGGGCGAAGTGCGTCGCGTGCTGGGTGCGCTCCTCCCGGTACTCCATGAAGGGAACGGCGAATCCGCACGAGTCGCTGATCCGTACCGCGCCGACCAGGATGATCGCCCGCGCGCTCGGCCCGTCCGCGTCCGCGAAGTGCCCGATGTACTCGGCCCAGCGCGGATCGTCCCGGAAGACCGGTTCCCCCCGCCCGTGCACCCGCAGGATCTTCGGCGGTCCGTCGAACGCGCACCACATCAGGGTGATGCGGCCGTTCTCGCGCAGATGGGCGATGGTCTCCGCGCCGCTGCCGCCGAAGTCGAGATAGGCGAGCGTCGACTCGTCCAGTACGACGAGGCTGCCGGAGCGGCCCTTGGGCGAGAGATTGACGTGACCGTCATCGGCGCGCGGGGCCGTTGCGGTGAAGAAGAGGGGCTGTTCCTCGATGAATGTACGGATGCGGCCGTCGATTCGTTCGTAGTGCTTTCCCATGGCATTTATTGTCGGCGCCGACAATCGCGCGCGTCGAGACCGAGGGACGGGATGGGCCGGGACGCATGACGAGGAAGAAGTCCACGCACGACGTACGCGTCCGACGGGTCTACGAGCCGCCGGCGCCGGACGACGGGACTCGGGTGCTCGTCGACCGGCTCTGGCCGCGCGGGCTCGCCAAGACCGAGGCCTCGTTCGACGACTGGCTCAAGGACGCGGCCCCCTCGGCCGAGCTGCGGAAGTGGTACGGGCACGACCCGGGGAAGTTCGAGGAGTTCGCCGACCGCTACCGCGCCGAGCTGGCGGCGGCCGGATCTGCCTCGGGCGACGCCCTGGAACGGCTCAGGGAACTGGCCACCGACGACACCCTCACCCTGCTCACCGCCACCAAGGACCTGGACCACAGCCACCCCCTGGTACTGGCGGCGGAGGTCACGGAGAGCACCGGGGGGACCACTCAGGGACTGCTTTGACAAAACATACGGAGGACTGCATAGTTATACCCATCAGCGTATGCACCGTAAGGAGAAACCCGTGACCGAGCGCGTCGTACTCGCCTACTCGGGAGGCCTGGACACCTCCGTCGCCATCGGCTGGATCGCCGAGGAGACGGGCGCCGAGGTCATCGCCGTCGCCGTGGATGTCGGTCAGGGCGGCGAGGACCTCGACGTCATCCGCAAGCGCGCGCTCGCCTGCGGTGCGGTCGAGGCCGAGGTCGCGGACGCCAAGGACGAGTTCGCCGAGGAGTACTGCCTCCCGGCGATCAAGGCCAACGCGCTCTACATGGACCGCTACCCGCTGGTCTCGGCGCTCTCCCGGCCGACGATCGTCAAGCACCTCGTGGCCGCCGCCAAGAAGCACGGCGCCGACACCGTCGCCCACGGCTGCACCGGCAAGGGCAACGACCAGGTCCGTTTCGAGGCCGGCATCGTCGCCCTCGCCCCCGGGCTGAAGTGCATCGCCCCGGTCCGCGACTACGCGATGACCCGCGACAAGGCGATCGCCTTCAGCGAGGAGAAGAGCCTCCCGATCGCGACCACCAAGAAGTCCCCGTACTCCATCGACCAGAACGTCTTCGGACGGGCCGTCGAGACGGGCTTCCTGGAGGACATCTGGAACGCCCCGATCGAGGACATCTACGAGTACACCTCCAACCCGGCGGAGCCCCGCGAGGCCGACGAGGTCGTCATCTCCTTCAAGGAGGGCGTCCCGGTCGCCATCGACGGCAAGCCCGTCTCGGTCCTCCAGGCGATCCAGCAGCTCAACGAGCGGGCGGGCGGCCAGGGCATCGGCCGGATCGACATGGTCGAGGACCGGCTCGTGGGCATCAAGTCCCGTGAGGTGTACGAGGCGCCGGGCGCGATCGCGCTGATCACCGCCCACCAGGAGCTGGAGAACGTCACCGTCGAGCGCGAACTGGCCCGCTACAAGCGGCAGGTCGAGCAGCGGTGGGGCGAGATGGTCTACGACGGCCTGTGGTTCTCCCCGCTGAAGCGGGCCCTGGACGGCTTCATCAACGAGGCCAACCAGCACGTCACCGGCGACATCCGGATGACCCTGCACGGCGGCCGGGCCGTCGTCACCGGCCGGCGCTCCGAGGAGTCGCTGTACGACTTCAACCTGGCCACGTACGACTCGGGCGACACCTTCGACCAGTCCAAGGCGCAGGGCTTCATCGAGCTGTTCGGTCTCTCGGCGAAGATCGCCGCGAAGCGCGACCTGGCCTGATCCGACCGAGCCCGTCCGGCGATCGACGACCGCACCCCCAAGGAGCACCCCCGCAGTGAGCAGCAACACCGGTGACGTCCGGCTCTGGGGCGGCCGTTTCGCCGACGGCCCCGCCGAGGCCCTGGCCAAGCTGTCGGCGTCCGTGCACTTCGACTGGCGCCTGGCGCCGTACGACATCGCGGGCTCCCGCGCGCACGCGCGCGTGCTCAGCAAGGCCGGCCTCCTCGACGAGGAGGAACTGGACCGGATGCTCGTCGGGCTCGACCGGCTGGAGGCGGCCGTCGCCGACGGCTCGTTCACCGGGACCATCGCCGACGAGGACGTCCACACCGCCCTCGAACGTGGTCTCCTCGAACAGCTCGGCCCGGACCTCGGCGGCAAGCTGCGCGCCGGCCGGTCCCGCAACGACCAGGTCGCCACCCTCTTCAAGATGTATCTGCGCGACCACGCCCGGATCATCGGCGGACTGGTCGCCGAGCTCCAGGACGCGCTCGTGGGTCTCGCCGAGGCGCACCCGGACGTGGCCATGCCGGGCCGTACGCATCTCCAGCACGCCCAGCCGGTGCTCTTCGCCCACCATGTGCTGGCACATGTGCAGTCCCTCTCGCGAGACGCGGAGCGGCTGCGGCAGTGGGACGAACGGACGGCGGTCTCCCCGTACGGCTCCGGCGCGCTGGCCGGGTCGTCGCTGGGGCTCGACCCGGAGGCGGTCGCGGCGGATCTCGGCTTCGAGCACGGCTCGGCCGCCAACTCCATCGACGGGACGGCCTCGCGGGACTTCGTCGCCGAGTTCGCCTTCATCACCGCGATGATCGGCGTGAATCTCTCGCGTATCGCCGAAGAGGTCATCATCTGGAACACGAAGGAGTTCTCCTTCGTCACCCTGCACGACGCGTTCTCCACCGGCTCGTCGATCATGCCGCAGAAGAAGAACCCGGACATCGCCGAGCTGGCGCGCGGCAAGTCGGGCCGGCTCATCGGCAATCTGACCGGGCTGATGGCCACGCTGAAGGCGCTGCCGCTCGCGTACAACCGCGATCTCCAGGAGGACAAGGAGCCGGTCTTCGACTCCTGCGACCAACTGGAGGTCCTGCTCCCCGCGTTCACCGGGATGATGGCGACGCTCACGGTCAACCGGGAGCGGATGGCGGAGCTGGCCCCGGCCGGGTTCTCGCTCGCCACGGACATCGCGGAGTGGCTGGTCCGGCAGGGCGTGCCGTTCCGCGTCGCGCACGAGGTCGCGGGGGAGTGCGTCAAGGTGTGCGAGCGGCAGGGGATCGAGCTCGATGAGCTGACCGACGAGCAGTTCGCCGGGATCTCGGAGCATCTGACGCCGGAGGTCCGTACGGTCCTCAATGTCACCGGCGCGCTGGCGTCGCGGGACGGGCGCGGCGGTACGGCGCCTTCGGCGGTCGCGGTCCAGCTCGCCGAGGTGAAGACGGACCTGGCGCTCCAGCACGCGTGGGCGACGGCCAAGAAGTAGCCGGCAGACCGTCGCCGGGCGGGCCGCTGCTGCGGCCCGCCCGGCGATTTCGTGTGCCCGGGATCAACCCAGCGTCGAGATCGCCTGGTTGAACGTCTTCGACGGCCGCATCACGGCCTCGGCCTTGGCCGGGTCCGGCTGGTAGTAGCCGCCGATGTCGGCGGGCGCCCCCTGCACGGCGAGGAGTTCGCCGACGATCGTCTCCTCCTGCTCGGTCAGCGTCTTGGCGAGAGCCTCGAACGCGGAGGCGAGCCGCGCGTCCTCGGTCTGCCCGGCCAGCTCCCGCGCCCAGTAGAGCGCCAGGTAGAAGTGGCTGCCGCGGTTGTCGATCCCGCCGACCTTGCGGCTGGGCGACTTGTTCTCGCTCAGGAACGAGCCGGTGGCGCGGTCGAGCGTGTCGGCCAGCACCTGGGCGCGCGCGTTGCCGGTGGTGGTCGCGAGGTGCTCGAAGCTGACGGCCAGCGCGAGGAACTCGCCCAGGCTGTCCCAGCGCAGGTAGTCCTCCTTGACGAGCTGCTGTACGTGCTTCGGCGCCGAGCCGCCCGCGCCCGTCTCGAAGAGCCCGCCGCCGTTGATGAGCGGCACGACCGAGAGCATCTTGGCGCTCGTACCGAGCTCCAGGATCGGGAAGAGGTCGGTCAGATAGTCACGCAGGACGTTGCCGGTGACCGAGATGGTGTCCTCGCCGCGCCGGATGCGCTCCAGCGAGAACGCGATCGCGTCCACGGGGTTCATGATCTCGATGCGCAGGCCATCGGTGTCGTGCTCGGGCAGGTACGCGTTGACCTTGGCGATCAGGTTGGCGTCGTGCGCGCGGCCCTCGTCCAGCCAGAACACGGCCGGGTCGCCGGTGGCGCGGGCGCGGCCGACGGCGAGCTTGACCCAGTCCTGGATCGGCACGTCCTTGGTCTGGCACATCCGGAAGACGTCGCCCGCGCTGACCGTCTGCTCCAGTACGGCGTTGCCCGCCGTGTCCACGACGCGCACCGTGCCGGTGGCCGGGATCTCGAAGGTCTTGTCGTGGCTGCCGTACTCCTCGGCCGCCTGCGCCATCAGACCGACGTTGGGCACCGAGCCCATGGTCGACGGGTCGTAGGCGCCGTTGGCGCGGCAGTCGTCGATGACGACCTGGTAGATGCCCGCGTAGCTGCTGTCCGGGATGACGGCGAGCGTGTCGGCCTCGGCGCCGTCCGGGCCCCACATATGGCCCGAGGTGCGGATCATGGCAGGCATCGAGGCGTCGACGATGACATCGCTCGGGACGTGCAGGTTGGTGATGCCCTTGTCGGAGTCGACCATCGCGAGCGCCGGGCCTTCGGCCAGCTCGGCGGCGAAGGAGTCGGCGATCTTCGATCCGCCGGGCAGCGACTGAAGACCCTTGAGGATGCCGCCGAGACCGTCGTTCGGGCTCAGACCGGCCTCGGCGAGCGCGTGACCGTGCTCGGCGAACGTCTTGGGGAAGAAGGCACGCACCGTGTGACCGAAGATGATCGGGTCGGAGACCTTCATCATCGTGGCCTTGAGGTGCACCGAGAAGAGCACGTCCTCGGCCTTGGCGCGGGCGATCTGCGCCGTCAGGAACTCACGCAGCGCGGCGACGCGCATCGCGGACACGTCCACGACCTCGCCGGCCAGCACGGGCACCGACTCACGCAGGACGGTGGTGTTCCCGTCGTCGCCCACCAGCTCGATGCGCAGCGAGCCGTCCTCCGCGATCACGGCGGACTTCTCGGTGGAGCGGAAGTCGTCGGCGTCCATGTGCGCGACGTTCGTCTTCGAATCGGCCGTCCAGGCGCCCATCCGGTGCGGGTGCGCCTTGGCGTAGTTCTTCACCGACGCGGGGGCGCGGCGGTCCGAGTTGCCCTCGCGCAGCACCGGGTTCACGGCGCTGCCCTTGACCTTGTCGTAGCGCGCCCGTACGTCCCTGTCCTCGTCGGACTTCGGGTCGTCCGGGTAGTCGGGGAGCGCGTAACCCTGCTGCTGGAGCTCGGCGATCGCGGCCTTCAGCTGCGGGATCGAGGCCGAGATGTTCGGCAGCTTGATGATGTTGGCCGCGGGGGTCTTGGCCAGGGCGCCGAGCTCGGCGAGTGCGTCGTCGATCCGCTGTCCCGGTTCGAGACGGTCGGTGAAACCGGCGATGATCCGGCCCGCCAGGGAGATGTCACGGCGCTCGACCGTGACCCCGGCCGTCGAGGCATAGGCCTCGACCACAGGCAGGAATGAGTAGGTGGCCAAGGCCGGGGCCTCGTCGGTGTGCGTGTAAATGATGGTCGAGTCTGTCACCGGGTGCTCCGCTCCACGTCTGCAACATTGCTCGACATCAAGATATCCCGTGGCGGGGCCCCACTCGACAGTGACCCGTGATCGATGAGACGTCGGTGTCTCATTTGGGTTATGGTTGTCTCATGACAGTCGATCGTGACCAGGTGCTGCGTACCGCCGCCGCCCTCCTCACCCGCAAGGCCACCGCCACCATGGACGAGGTCGCGCGGGCCTCCGGCATCGGCCGGGCCACCCTGCACCGGCACTTCGCGGGGCGTGACGCCCTGGTCAAGGCGCTGGAGGAGCTGGGCATCCGGGAGTGCGAAGCGGCGCTCGACGCGGCGCGGACGGACGAGGGAACCGCGAGCGACGCGCTCCGCAGGCTCATCGCCGAGGTCGAGCCCGCCGCCGGGCTCCTGGCCTTCCTGGTCACCGAGAACCAGCTCTTCGAGGACGACGTGAACGAGGGCTGGGACCGGCTCGACGCCCGGGTCTCGGCGCTCTTCCGGCGCGGACAGGAAGGGGGCGAGTTCCGGATCGACCTGCCACCCGCCTGGCTCACCGAGGCGTTCTACAGCCTTGTCGGCACCGCCGCGTGGGCCATCCAGGACGGCCGGGTCGCCGCGAAGGACTTCCAGTACATGATCGCCGAGCTGCTGCTCGGCGGAGCACGACGGAGCGTGGAGTGATGACCGGCACCGACCGGACGGCGAAGGTGGCGACGGGGAAGGCGAGGGCGACGGAGCTTACGGATGTGACGCACCGCCCGGGGCGCTGGCTCGCCCTGTCCGTACTCGTCCTGGCCGTGCTGCTGGTGGCGGTCGACGCCACGGTGCTCGGCCTGGCCACACCGTTCCTGAGCGAGGACCTCGAGCCGTCCGGCACCCAACTGCTCTGGATCGGCGACATCTACTCGTTCGTCATCGCCGGCCTGCTCGTCTCCATGGGCAGCCTCGGCGACCGGATCGGGCGGAAGAAGCTGCTGCTGACGGGCGCGGTGGCCTTCGGCGCCGTCTCCGTGATCAACGCCTACGCGACCAGCCCCGAGATGATGATCGTCGCGCGGGCGCTGCTGGGTGTCGCCGGTGCCACGCTGATGCCCGCCACGCTCGCCCTGATCCGCAACATCTTCCACGACCCCAGGGAACGCAGCCTCGCCATCGGTATCTGGGGCGCCGCGGCGTCGGCGGGCGCGGCTGTGGGCCCGGTTGTCGGCGGATTCCTGCTGGAGCACTTCTGGTGGGGCTCGGTCTTCCTGATCAACCTGCCCGTCATGGCGGTCCTCGTCGTCGTCGGCGTGAGACTTCTCCCGGAGTCGAAGAACCCCGCGCCCGGTCCCTGGGACGTGGCGAGCGTCGTGCTGTCGCTCGTCGGGATCGTCGGGATCGTGTACGCCATCAAGGAAGCGGCGGCGTACGGGCTGCGCTGGGACATCGCGGCGGCGGCGGTGATCGGCGTGGTGGCGCTCACCGGCTTCGTCCGCAGACAGCTGAGGATCCGTCACCCGCTGCTCGACATGCGGCTGTTCAGGAACCGCGGTTTCTCCGGCGCCGTCCTGGCCGACCTGCTGACGATCTTCGGTCTGTCGGGGCTGGTCTTCTTCCTCTCGCAGTATCTGCAACTCGTCCAGGGACGGGGGCCGTTGGAGGCGGGCCTGGCCGAACTGCCCGCCGCCGTCGGCGCCGTGACGGCGGGTCTGCTCGCGGGCCGGGCCGCCCGGCGGTTCTCCGTACGGCTGGTGGTCGCCGGCGGCCTGGCCAGTGTGGGCCTGGCGACCGCGGCCCTCGTCGCACTGACCGAGCACACCGGCTATCCGATGCTCGGCGCCGTGCTGCTCGTGGTCGGCGTCGGCGCGGGATTCTCCTTCACGGTCACGGCCGACGTGATCCTCTCCAGCGTCCCCAAGGAACAGGCCGGCGCGGCATCGGCGGTGTCCGAGACCGCGTACGAACTGGGCGCCGCCCTCGGCATCGCGCTCCTCGGCTCGATCGTCACGGGCGTCTACCGGGGCTTCCCCACCCCGCGGGACGTACCGGCCGGGACTGCCGACGCCGCGCACGAGTCCCTGGGCGGCGCGGTCGAGGCGGCGGGCACCGTCCCCGCCCACCAGGCGGCGGAACTGCTCGCGGCGGCCCGGGATGCGTTCGTCGACGGCCTGAGCATCGCGGCGGGCGCCGGGGCGGCGGTCCTGCTCGCGGCCTCGGTGGCGGCGTGGTTCCTGCTGCGCGGCCAGAAGCTGGCGGACCACACCGAGACACCCGCCGCACCGCCGGCCCTCCCGCACCGGCCCTGACCAGCGAGCGTCCCCCGCTTTAGGTCCGTTTTCGCCTTCGCCTGATGGTCTGTCCTCCGACACCGGCTTCCCAGCCCCAAGGAGCGAGAAGACCATGACACGTCGTACGCGCAGCACCGCCCTCGCCGCGATCACTGTTCTGGCCGCGGCGGGTATCACCGCCGTCGGCGGCGCCGCCCTCGCCGACGGCGGCAGCACGCCGCCCGACGAGGTGCGGCTCGTCGTCGACGAGGAAGCTCCCGGCGCCGCCGTCGCGGACAAGGACGACTGCCCGGAGAAGCAGGCTCCGCCGGCGCCCGCCGAGGCGGGGGACACGGCCAATCCCGCGGACGCGCTGTGACCGACGTCCACACCGACGCCCACACCGACGAGGAGAAGCTACTCGAAGAGGCGCTGTTCGAGGTCAAGCGGGTCATCGTCGGCCAGGACCGCATGGTGGAACGGATGTTCACCGCCGTACTGGCCCGTGGGCACTGCCTCCTCCAAGGCGTGCCCGGCGTCGCCAAGACGCTCGCGGCCAAGACCCTGGCCCGGGTGGTGGGAGGAGAGTTCACCCGGCTCCAGTTCACCCCCGACCTGGTGCCGTCCGACATCACCGGCACCCGGATCTACCGGCAGTCGACCGAGACGTTCACGGTCGAACCCGGCCCCGTCGTCGCCAACTTCGTCCTCGCCGACGAGATCAACCGGGCCCCCGCCAAGGTCCAGTCCGCCCTCCTCGAAGTCATGGCCGAACACCAGGTCTCCATCGGCGGCACCACCATCGAGGTGCCCCGGCCCTTCCTCGTGCTCGCCACCCAGAACCCCATCGAGTCCGAGGGCGTGTACCAGCTCCCCGAGGCCCAGCGCGACCGTTTCCTGCTCAAGGTCGACATCGCCACCCCCTCCGAGTCCGAGGAACTGGCGATCCTCTACCGGATGAGCGTCGACCCGCCGAAGCCCCGGCCCGTCCTCACCCCCGACCTGGTCATCGGCCTCCAGCGGGCCGCCGACAACGTGTTCGTCCACCACGCCGTGGCCGAGTACGCGGTACGGCTCGTCTGCGCCACCCGCGAACGCGCCCACGCCGACGGCCGGCTGGCGCACGGCGCGGGCCCGCGCGCCACGCTCGGCCTCGTCGCGGCGGCCCGCGCCACCGCCCTGCTGCGCGGCCGGCGCTACGTACTGCCGCAGGACGTCCGGGACCTGGCGCACGAGGTCCTCGCGCATCGCCTGGTGCTCTCCTTCGACGCGCTCGCCGACGGTGTCACCGCCGCCGAGATCGTCGACGAGGTCCTCGCGGTCGTCGACCAGCCCCGGATCACTCCCCGCCAGGACCCGGTGGCGGGCGAGACGCCCGTTGACGCCCCGGCCGGAGACTCCTGGACCGAGCACCGCGAGGACGCGGCATGACCGGTCCCACACTCCGCGAACTCACCCCCGAACAGGCCCTGCGCCATCTCGAACTCCTCTTCACCCGGCGCCCCGACGGGCTCCTCCAGGGCGACCACCCCGGCCGCCACGGCGGCCCCGGCAGTGAACCCGCCGAGACCCGTCTCTACGAGCCGGGCGTCGACGACGTCCGCCGGATGGACTGGAACGCCACCGCCCGCACCACCCGTCCCCATGTCCGCCTCACCCTGGCCGACCGCGAACTCACCACCTGGATCGTGCTCGACGCGACCGCCAGCATGGACTTCGGCACCGCGCGGATGGAGAAGCGCGACCTCGCCGTCGGCGCCGCCGCGGCCGTCGCCTTCCTCACCGAACGGACCGGCAACCGCGTCGGCGCCCAGATCACCGGCCCCGGCGGAATCCGGCGCATCCCGCCACGCGGCGGACGCCGCCAGCTGCTCGCCCTCCTGCGGGCCGTCCTGGAGCGCCCGCGCGAGCCCGCCGTTCCCGGGCAACTCCACGGGCACACCCTCGACACGGCGCTGCGCGCCCTGCACACCCTCCAGCCGCCGCGCGGTCTGGTCGCCGTCGTGTCCGACTTCCTGGAGACCGGCTGGGAACGCCCGCTGCGCGTGCTCGCCCACCGCCACCAAGTACTCGCCGTGGAGATCACCGACCCCCGGGAACTGGAGCTGCCCGACGTCGGGATGCTGACCCTCGTCGATCCCGAGACCGGGCGAAGCCGCGAAGTACCCACCCACTCAAGGAAGTTGCGCGCACGGTACGCCGAGGCCGCCCAGGAACAGCGCACCCTGATCAGCAAGTCGATCCGCCGCTCCGGCGCCGCGCATCTGCGGCTGCGCACCGACCGCGACTGGGTCAGGGACGTCGTACGGCACGTCGAGGCCCAACGCCGCGCCACCGGCGGCACGTTGGGCGGCGGCAGCGGCGGCACGTTGGGCTGCGGCAGCGGCGGCAGCGGCGGCGCGGCGGGCGGTCCGGGCGGGAGGGCCGGCACATGACGCTGCTCTCGCCCGGCTGGCTGCTCCTGCTCGTCCCCCTCGCGGGTCTGGTCGCCCTCTACGCCGTCGTACAGCGCAGACGCGGGCGTTACGCCGTGCGCTTCACCAACCTCGACCTGCTGGACAAGGTCGCGCCCGAGCAGCCGGGACGGCGCAGGCACATTCCCGCCGCCGCCTTCTGCGCCACCCTGGCCCTGCTCGTCGTCGGCTTCGCCCGGCCCACCACCGACGTACAGGTGCCGCGCGAACGGGCCACCGTCGTCGTCGCGTTCGACATCTCGGCCTCCATGGAAGCCACCGACGTCAGCCCCAGCCGCTTCACCGCCGCGCAGCGCGCCGCCCTCGACTTCGTCGACCGGCTCCCCGCACGCTTCAACGCCGGCCTCGTCCCCTTCAGCGGCTCCGCCACCGTCGCCGTAGCGCCGACCACCGACCGTGACGTGCTGCGCTCCGCCATCAGCGGACTGACCACCGGCGAGGGCACGGCGATCGGGGAGGCCGTCGTCGCGGCACGTGACGCGGTCAGGGACCTGGACGAGCGGGCGGAACAGGACCCGCCGCCGGCCCACATCGTGCTCCTCTCCGACGGCACCAACACCGCGGGCCGCTCGGTCGCGGAGGCCGCGCGAGAGGTGGCCGGAGACGCCATCCCGGTGTCGACCATCGCGTACGGCACGGAGGACGGCGTCGTGGAGATGCCGAACGGCACCACCCTGGAGGTCCCCGCGGACGGCCCCGCCCTGGAAGGGCTCGCCGCCGACACCGGGGGCGACTACCACGAGGCCGCGTCCGGAGAGGAACTCCAGCAGGTCTACGAGGACATCGGCAGCTCCGTCGGACACCGCACCGAGGAGCGCGAGATCTGGCAGTGGTTCGTCGCCGCGGGACTGCTCACGGCACTCGCGACCGCCGCCACCTCACTCCTCTGGTTCTCCCGGCTTCCCTAGGAAGGACGAACGACCATGTCCGACAACCGAGTTCACGGTCTTGGCGAACCACGCGGCCCGTCCTTCGTCCCCGGGCGTCCGCCGCCCCCGCGGCAGGCGGGGGCCCAACTCCCGTACGCCGACACGCCCGCGCCGTACGCCACCCCGGCCGGCATCCCGCGAACCTCCGCCCGCCCACGCCCCGTCCTCGCCGCCGTCCTCGCCGCGCTCCTCACCGGAACCGCCGCCGGGGCCGTCGCGGGTTACGCGAGCGGGTCGTCCGGAGCCGACAACGCCCCGCCGCCCGCCGCCGAAGCCGCGGGTGGCGCACCGGCGGGGCTCGAAGGCGTCGCCGCCCGCGTCCTGCCCAGCGTCGTGTCGGTCGGCGCGGGCGGCTCGGGCGGGTCCGGCTTCGTACTGGACACGCAGGGCCGCATTCTCACCAACGCCCATGTGGTCGCGGGCAGTTCGGAGGTCTCCGTGGTCCTCGACAACGGCCGCAGACTCTCCGCCGACGTACTCGGCAGGGATCCCGCGCACGACATCGCCGTCCTCCAGACGGAAACGACCGGCGGTCTGCGGCCCGCCCAGGTCGCCACCGGCACCGGACCGGCCGTGGGCGACGCGGTCCTCGCCATCGGCTCCCCGCTCGGGCTTTCGGGCACCGTCACCGCCGGGATCGTCAGCGCGCTCGACCGGGAGGTCAGCCTCGGCAGCGGAGGCGGCGGCCGGACCGCCCTCCAGACCGACGCCTCGATCAACCCGGGCAACTCCGGCGGCCCGCTCGTGGACGACCGGGGCCGGGTGATCGGCATCAACACCGCCATCGCGACGCTCGACCGCGGCGGCGGGGGCGGCTCCATCGGCATCGGCTTCGCGATCCCGGTGGACGAGGCGCTCCGGGCGGCGGAGTCCATCATCGACGGTGACTAGGGCGTGTTTGAGAAGTGGCGTCGTCCGCCCATCGGGCGGGGCCCACGGCGTCTGGTGCGTGCGATCGCAAGGCGGAGGATCATCCCCGTAGATGGACCGGACGTACGTGGATGACTCCGACAACGCAGCGAGCGCGCGTGCCAGGCGTCGTGGGCCAGACGGGACTTCTCAAACACGCCCTAGGTCCGGCCAGGCAGCGCTCAGCGGCACTCCCGGCCGCCGCCGTACGGAGGTTAGGTTCGCATCATGAGAATCCTCGCGGTCGAGGACGAGGCCGACCTGGTCGCCGCGCTCCGGGTCGGTCTCGTCCGCGCCGGTTACGCGGTCGACTGGGCCGGCGACGTCGACTCCGCACTGGAGAAGCTGTCCGTCAACGAGTACGACCTCGTCCTGCTCGACCTGATGCTCCCCGACGGCGACGGGTTCTCCGTCTGCCGCACCATCAGAGCCGTGCCCGGCGGCCCCCGCATCCTCATGCTCACCGCACGCGACCGGCTCGCCGACCGCGTACGGGGCCTGGACGAGGGCGCCGACGACTACCTGGTCAAACCCTTCGCCCTGCCCGAGCTGCTGGCCCGTATCAGAGCCCTGCTGCGCCGCGAGGACAGCGGCACCTCGGTCGTCACGGTCGGCGAACTGCGCCTGGACACCGCCAGGTTCGAGGCGTTCCGGGGCGAGCGCCCGCTCCGGCTGACGTCCAAGGAGTTCAGCGTCCTGCACTATCTGATGACCCGTCCCGGCCGGGTGGTCCCCGCCGAGGAGCTGCTCGAACACGTCTGGGACGAACACGCCGACCCGTTCACCAACACCGTGCGCGTCACGGTCGGTTCGCTCCGCAGAAAGGTCACCGGCGAGGACACACCGCTCATCGAGACCGTCATACGCCAGGGCTACCGGCTCATGGACGCCCCATGACCCGCGGCTCCGGGCGCTTCGGAAGGCTCGGCGGCGCGCGGGCCCGTGTCCCACTGCCCGCCTTCGTCCACACCGTCCGCTTCCGGCTCACCGTGATGTACTCCGCACTGCTCTTCGTGCTCACGGCGCTGGTGCTCGGCGGCGTCTACGTCGTCGTGGAGAAGAGCGGGGACGCGCACCCCGTCACCAACGAGTACACGGCGGAGAAGTACGTCGGCGGCCAGTACGTGGGCGACTTCGACGTCGTGAAGGTCCGCGACGTGGAAGCGGCGGTCAACTACCAGACGCTGCACAACCTCCGCCGATTCTCCTTCCTCCTCCTCGGCGGCATCGCCGTCGCCAGCTTCGGCATCGGCTGGGTGCTCTCCGGCCGCGCCCTGCGCCCCGTCCGGGCCATCTCCCGTACGGCGGCCGAGATCCAGGCCACCGACCTCTCCCAGCGCATCCGGCTGACCGGACCGCGCGACGAACTGCGCGAACTCGGCGACACCGTCGACTCCATGCTCGACCGGCTGGACGACGGCTTCCGCGCCCAGCGCCAGCTCATCGACGACGCGTCGCACGAACTGCGCAGCCCGCTCACCATCATCCGGGCGAATCTCGACGCCGTACTGACCGCCGAGGAGTCCGACGAACAGGAACGGCGCGAGGCGGTCAGGATCGTCGACCGGGCGACCACCCGGATGACCCGTCTGGTCGAGGACCTGCTGGCCACCGCCCGCCGCAGCGCACCGGCACTGGCCGACACGGACGTCGACCTCGCGGTGGTCGCCGACGAGGCCTGCGAGGAGTTCGCGGTCCTGGCCGCCGAACGGGGACTCGCCTTCGACCGCAGGCTGACCCGGGGCGACACCACGATCGGGGACCACGACGCGCTGCGCAGGGCCGTCGGCAATCTGCTGTCCAACGCGGTACGGCTCTCCCCGGCCGGCACCCGCATCGTGGTCTCGACGGGGCGGCGCGACAGATGGCTGTGGGTCTCGGTGAAGGACTCCGGGCCGGGCATCGACGCCGACGACCAGGGCCGCGTCTTCGACCGCTTCTGGCGCGCGGGGAACGGCGGTGGCACGGGCCGTGACAGGCACGCGGGCCTGGGACTCGCGATCGTCCGTCAGATAGTCGAATCGCACGCCGGACAGGTCAGGCTGACCTCTCGCAGAGGAGTGGGCAGCACCTTCGTGCTGTGGCTTCCGGCCGCGGGGGAGACGAGTGGGGAGCAGACCAGGCCGGGCGGGTCACCGCCCGACGGCCCGCCGGACGAAGGGCCGTCCGGCTGACCGCGCGCCCGAGCATGCGACGGAAGGCGTCAGGCGGCCTTCGCCTTGGTGGCGTACATGTCCACGTACTCCTGCCCGCCGAGCCGCATGACCTCCGTCATCACGGAGTCGGTCACCGCCCGCAGCACATAGCGGTCGCGGTCCATCCCGTCGTACCGCGAGAACTCCATCGGCGCGCCGAAGCGGACCGTCACCCTGCTCGGCCTCGGCATGCCCGCCCCGTTCGGCTGGATCTTGTCCGTGCCGATCATCGCGAAGGGCACCACGGGCGCGCCCGTCATCAGGGTGAGCCGCGCGATGCCCGTACGGCCCCGGTACAGCCGGCCGTCGGGGGAGCGCGTGCCCTCGGGGTAGATGCCGAACATCTGACCGTCCTCCAGCACCCGGCGGCCGGTCATCAGCGCCGCGACACCGCCGTGCCCGCCGTCCCGGTCCACCGGGATCATGCCGCAGCCGGTGAAGAACCAGGCCATCAGCCGGCCCTTGATCCCCTTGCCGGTGACGTACTCGTCCTTGCCGATGAAGAAGACCTGACGGCTGCCGCAGACGAGCGGCAGGATCATCGAGTCGATGAAGGTCAGATGGTTTCCGGCGAGGATCACCGGACCGGTCCCCGGGATGTTCTCGGCGCCCTCCACCCGTGGCCGGAACATCAGACGCAAGATCGGTCCGAGCACTGCTTTGACGAGCGCAAAGCGGGACAACGGGGTCCTCCGGTTGGTGAGCGGTTTCGTTAACGGGCCCTAACTCTCTGCAGGTGAGGACGATACTCGCGGGTCGGCCTCCCGCGCACATCGGGCCGGGCCCGACGCGCGGTGTTGACACGAGTTTCCGGTGTGTTCGCGCACGGTCTGCCCGCAGTAGGGGGCGACTCCCTACGATCAAGCCCTTGCTTGACAGGTGCGGGACAGCACATGGACATCACATGAAGGAGCGTTCATGACACAGGGTGCGCAGAACATCCCGGGGCGAAGGACCGTGCTCGGAGCGGCGGTGCTCGGCTCGGCCGCACTCGGTCTTTCCGCCGGTACGGCCGGCACCGCTCAGGCCGCTCAGGCCGGCGGACACGGTGGGCACCGCCCGCCGCAGAAGAGACTGCCCGTGCCGACGATCGTCGGCCACCGCGGCGCCAGCGGCTACCGGCCCGAGCACACCCTCGGTTCGTATCAGCTCGCGCTCGACCTCGGCGCGCACGTGATCGAGCAGGACCTCGTGCCCACCAAGGACGGTCACCTCGTCTGCCGCCACGAGAACGACATCACGGGAACCACGGACGTCGCCGACCACCCCGAGTTCGCCGGCCGCAAGACGACCAAGAGCGTCGACGGAGTCAGCCTCACCGGCTGGTTCACCGAGGACTTCACCCTGGCCGAGCTGAAGACGCTGCGCGCCAAGGAGCGCATCCCGCAGACGCGTCAGCACGGCACGGTCTACAACGGCCGCTGGGAGATCCCCACCTTCGAAGAGGTGCTGCGGTGGGCCGACGAAGAGGGCCGGCGCCGGGGCGAGCCCGTATGGCTGTACGTCGAGACGAAGCACCCCACCTACTTCCGTGGCCTCGGCCTCGGCCTGGAGGAGCGGCTCGCGAAGCTGCTGCGCCGCTATGGCAGGGACCGCCGTGACTCCCCGCTCTTCCTCCAGTCCTTCGAGCCCACCAGCATGCAGCGCATGGCCAAGCTGGTCTCGACCCCGCGCGTCGTGCTCTTCGACGCCGCGAACACCCAGCCGTGGGACCTCAAGCAGGCGGGCGACCCGCGTTTCGTGGCCGACCTCATCACGCCCAAGGGGCTGACGTGGATCGCGTCGTTCGCGCAGGGCATCGGCCCGTGGCTGGACCTGATCATCCCGAAGGACAAGGACGGCAAGCTGGGCAAGCCGACCACCCTCGTGCGTGACGCGCACGCCAAGGACCTGATCCTGCACCCGTACACGATGCGCAACGAGAACAGCTTCCTGCCGGCGGACTTCCGGGTCGGTACGGACCCCAACGCGTACGGTGACGCCTTCGGGGCCTTCAAGGTCTACTTCGAGCAGGGCATCGACGGCATCTTCACCGACAACCCCGACACGGGTCTGCTGGCCGCCGCCGACTTCAACAAGGACTGACGGCGGTCACCGGCAGTGAAGACTGACCGAAGCGCCTGATGGTGTGCCCCGGCCGGGTGCTGACCGCCGGGGCACAACCATGCGCCGTGGACGCCGGGTTGGGCGCCGGAGCCCAGAACGTACACCTGGCCCCTATCCCGCTCCGGCGGCTGGGAAGTTGCCGTTCGACGGCCCCACCACCCGTGAAATCGCAGGAGGGTTGGGTATCTCACAGGTGAGTTTGAGGTCAGTGCGTTCCGGATGCCTGTGATGCCTGGGCAGAATGCTCATCACAGAGGTTGCAGCTCCTGAACTCCGGGGAAAGGAGCGGTAGACAACCGGCGGCAGCAGGTGAGCGGGAGGCATGCACACATGGGCATGAGCGTGACCATCTCAGCAGCGAGTGCACAGGACGCGGAACACATCCTCAAGCTTCAGTACCTCTGTTACCAGAGCGAGGCGGAGCTCTACGGTGACTACACCATCGAACCGTTGACCCAGACCCTTGACGACCTCAAGGAAGAGATCGCCCGCGGCCACGCGCTCGTGGCCAGGCTCGGCGGCGAAGTCGTGGCCTCCGTGCGGGGCGTTGTCGACGCGGAGGGCACGGCCAGGATCGGCAAGCTCATCGTTCACCCGCGGATGCGGCACCACGGTCTCGGCGGCCGGCTGCTCGACGCCATAGAGGGCAGCTTCGCCGGCGACGAGGCGGCCAAGCGCTTCCAGCTCTTCACCGGCCACCGCAGCGAGGGCAATCTGCGGCTGTACCGGAGCAAGGGGTACGCGCCGGTGGCCAGCGAGCCGACCGGTCCCGGTCTCACACTCGTGACGCTGGAGAAGGAAGCGGCCACCGGAGCCTTCGCCGCCAGCGCCTGACCTACGGCGGGCGACCGCTCACGAGCCCACCGTTCATGAGCCCCCACGGCTGAAGAGCTCAACCGCTCGACCCGCTCAACTCCGTCGGGACCTGCGCAGCCACAGCATCCCCGTGACCGGCAGCAGCACGGGAATGAAGAGATACCCCCAGCCGAACCCGGACCAGACCGTCGCGTCGGGGAAAGCGGAGGGGTTCACGATCGTCCAGGTCCCGACGGTGAGCACACCGGCGAGTTCGCCCGCGCAGCACACCAGCGCGACCCTCCGGGCCGTCTCGCCGCCCCGTACCAGCGTGTAGGTGATGAACACGTACACGACGGCCGCGACACCCGACAGCGTGTAGGCCAGCGGGGCCCGGTCGAACTTGGTGGAGATCTCGAAGGCGGTCCGCGACACCGCGCCGACCGACATCACCCCGTACAGCCACACGAGCAGCAGTCCGGGCCCCTGGACCAGCCTGGTCCGCCCCGGGGGCCGCTCGTCCGTGCCCGCTCCGGTGCTCACTTCCGCGCCGCCCGTCCCGGTCTCCACCGTCAGCCTCCCCAGATGTCGTACAGACGCACTTCGAGTACGGCGAGGACGACGGCGCCCGCCGAGACAGTGGCCGAACCCCAGCGGGTCCGCTCGGCCAAGGACAGGAATCCGGCCGCGGGTACGGCCGCGAACGCGCCGATCAGATACGAGACGAAGATCACCGAGCTGTCAGCCGGCTCCTCACCGCGTGCCAAGTGAACGATTCCGACGACCAGTTGGACGAGTGTCAGCACCGTGACCACCGCCATGCCGATGAAGTGCCAGTCCTTGGTGGGCTGGTCCCGGTACGCGGCGTAACCGCACCAGGCGGCGAGGGCGAGGGCGGCCACGGAGACCGTGACCGTCAGGGCGACAAGCATGCGGTCGAGAGTATTACGGCCCGGTAAGCCCGGTGCGCCCACCCCTGCGAGGAACAGGCCACGGTACGCGGCGGGCCACGGGACCGTGGCCTTGGCCACAGCCCGCGACCGCCCCGAGTCCACCCCCGGCATCGCCTTCCACACCCGCTCGCCCATATATGCGCAGGTCAGAGCCGTGGAATCGGGGAGCGGCATGCCGTTCGAGGGGCGTTCGGTATTCGGACAGCAGGGTGGAGTCCGGACATGAGCATCTGCTTTACTTACCGACATGACCACGACGAACAGCCGCATGCATGCGACCGAGGCGACCATGACGCCCGGTGTTCGTTGTCTGTGTCGAATGTGCGCCCACTGAGGGCCCCTGCCTGAGCCTCGCGCCCCGAAGCGAGACCCGACAGACGCGACGCCACGTCCACGGTTACGTCCGTACCTCCCGTACGTCACGCACCCGGACCACGTACGCCCGTCGGCGGCCCCGCACGGTCACCCACCGCAGCGCCCGCGAACGGCCCTGAACCGGCCGCGGGCCGCCGCGGGCCGACGTGCCGTGCGGTGTCGCGCCGCGCCAGGTCGGACCACCCGAACTCCCCCTGCCCCGCCCGGCCTTCGTGCCGCGCACCCGACAGTGACGGAACCCCTGTGATCACCACTACAGGCCTGACCAAGGTCTACCGGTCCGGCCGGTCGCGCGGCCCTGAGATCACCGCTCTCGACGGTGTCGACCTGCGTGTACGCGAGGGCGAGGTCTTCGGAGTCGTCGGCCGCAGCGGCGCCGGTAAGTCCTCGCTCATCCGCTGCGTCAACCTTCTGGAGCGGCCCACCGCCGGCACCGTGACCGTCGACGGGACCGACCTGACGGCTCTCGCCGGGCGGGGGCGGCGGGCCGGCAAGGAACTGCGGCGCGCGCGCAGCTCCATCGGCATGGTCTTCCAGCACTTCAACCTGCTGTCGTCGCGCACCGTCCAGGACAACATCGAACTGCCGCTGGAGATCCTTGGCCACCCTGCGCGGGAACGCTCCCGCAGGGCGCTGGAACTGCTCGACCTCGTCGGCCTCGCCGACAAGGCCAGGGTCTACCCGGCCCAGCTCTCCGGCGGCCAGA
Source organism: Streptomyces sp. NBC_01716 (assembly GCF_036248275.1). Classification (NCBI taxonomy): domain Bacteria; kingdom Bacillati; phylum Actinomycetota; class Actinomycetes; order Kitasatosporales; family Streptomycetaceae; genus Streptomyces; species Streptomyces sp. NBC_01716. The sequence goes on from NZ_CP109181.1 coordinate 7,218,625, forward strand.
AGCAGCGCGTCGGTATCGCACGCGCCCTCGCGGGCAACCCGAAGGTGCTGCTCTCCGACGAGGCGACGAGCGCCCTCGACCCCGAGACCACCCGCTCGATCCTGGGACTCCTGCGCGACATCAACCAGCAGCTCGGCCTCACCATCCTGCTGATCACGCACGAGATGGAGGTCGTCAAGACGATCTGCGACTCCGCCGCGCTCATGGAGAAGGGGCGGATCACCGAGTCCGGCACGGTCGGCGAACTCCTCGCCACCCCCGGCTCGCGCCTGGCCCGCGAGCTGTTCCCGGTCGACGGTGCCGTCGCCGGACCCGGCAGCACGGTCATCGATGTCACCTTCCAGGGCGCGAGCGCCACCCAGCCGGTCATCTCCCAGCTGTCGCGTACCTACAACATCGACATCTCGATTCTCGGCGCGGCCATGGACACCGTCGGCGGCCGTCAGATCGGCCGGATGCGTATCGAACTGCCGGGCGCCTTCGAGGAGAACGTCGTGCCCCTCGGCTTCCTGCGCGAACAGGGCCTCCAGGTCGAGGTCGTGGAGCCGGCCGCGGACACCGCCGGGACGTCCCTGGCCACCGAACCGTCCACCCCGCTCACCAAGGAAGATGCCAAGTGACCTGGTCCGAAATGCAGCCACTGCTCAGCCAGGGGACGCTCGACACCCTCTACATGGTGCTGTGGTCGGCGCTGGTCACCGTCGCCGGGGGACTGCCGCTGGGCGTCCTGCTCGTCCTCACCGACAAGGGCGGGCTGCTCCAGAACACCCCCGTCAACAAGGTCGTCGGCGTGATCGTGAACATCGGCCGTTCGCTGCCGTTCATCATCCTGCTGATCGCGCTGATCCCCTTCACGACCTTCGTCGTCGGCACCTTCATCGGCCCCACGGCCATGATCGTGCCGCTCGCCATCGGCGCGATCCCGTTCTTCGCCCGGCTCGTCGAGACGGCGATACGGGAGGTCGACCACGGACTGGTCGAAGCCGTCCAGGCCATGGGCGGCTCCATCCCCACCATCGTCCGCAAGGTGCTGCTGCCCCAGGCCCTGCCGTCGATCGTCTCCGGCACCACCACCACCGTCATCGCGCTCATCGGCTACTCCGCCATGGCGGGCGCGGTCGGCGGCGAAGGCCTCGGCTCCAAGGCCGTCACCTACGGATTCCAGCGGTTCGAGAACGGCTTCATGATCGCCACGGTCGTCGTGCTGATCCTGATCGTCACCCTGATCCAGCTGCTCGGCGACCTCGCCGTACGGCTGCTGACCCGCCGGACCCGAACGGCATAGGCGCCGCCATCCCAGATGTCCCACCGGCCCGCACTCCTTGTCCGGGCTAGAACCACCCACACCGGAAAGAGGCACTCTTCGTGCGCACTCACCTCAAGATCGCCGCCGCCGCGGCCACCACCGCACTCGCCATCGGCCTCAGCGCCTGCGGCACCTCGTCCGACCCGGCCGAGAAGACCGCGGACGGCGCCAAGCCCGACGAGTCCAAGCCCCTGCTCGTCGCGGCGTCCCCCACACCGCACGCCGACATCCTGAACTTCATCAAGGACGAACTGGCCCCGGACGCCGGACTCAAGCTCGACGTCAAGGAGTTCACGGACTACGTCCTGCCGAACACCGCCACCGAGAGCGGCGAGGTCGACGCCAACTACTTCCAGAACAAGCCCTACCTCGACGACTTCAACAAGAAGAACGACACCCACATCGTTCCGGTCGTCAATGTCCATCTGGAACCGCTCGCCCTCTACTCCAAGACGGTCAACGACCTCGGCGCCCTCAAGTCCGGCCAGACAGTGGCCATCCCGAACGACACGGTGAACGAGGGCCGCGCCCTGAAGCTCCTCGCCGACAACGACGTGATCACGCTCGCGGACGGCGTCGACGGCAACGGCACCCTGGCCGACATCAAGGACGACAAGGGCCTGAAGTTCAAGGAACTGGAGGCAGCCACCCTGCCCCGCGCCCTGAACGACGTGGACGCCGCGGTCATCAACGGCAACTACGCCATCGAGGCCGACCTCAACCCGGCCGAGGACTCCCTGGCCCTGGAGAAGACCGAGAACAATCCGTACGCCAATTTCCTCGCCGTCAAGGAGGGCAACGAGAAGGACCCGCGGGTGCTGAAGCTCGCGAAACTCCTCAACTCGCCCCAGGTGAAGAAGTACATCGAGGACACCTACAAGAACGGCGCCGTGCTGCCCGCCTTCGGTCCGCCCGCGTAACCGGCCGTCAATTCGGCGGGAGCCCCGTACACCCCGGCCGTGTGCGGGGCTCCCCCGATGCTGCATGCTGTGCATTTACGACGGACTGAGGCATGGAGCTGCGCATGACTACCACCTTTCCGGACGTCTCCATCAGCACCGAGCGGCTGGTGCTGCGCGCGTTCGAGGACGCGGACATCCCGGCGCACATCGAGATGATGAACGACGAACCGGTCATCGCGTGGACGTCGGCGCCCTGCCCGTACACCGTCCGGGACGCCGAGCAGTGGGTCCGCGCAATCGCCCCCGCGGAACGCACCGAGGGGCGCGGACTGGTCCTCGCCGTCACCGAGTTCCTCACTCAGCGCCTCGTCGGCCTCGCGCGCCTCCAGAACACCAACTGGCGCACCCGGGCGACCGAGATCTCCTACGTCACCGCCCCCTGGGCGCGCGGCGAGGGGTACGCCACCGAGTCGGTGCTCGCCGTCGCGCAGTGGCTCTTCCGCGACCAGACCTTCGAACGCATCGAACTGCGCACCGCAGCCGACAACACGGCGGCCCAGCAGGTCGCGCAGAAGGCCGGCTGCATCAGCGAGGGCGTCCTGCGCAACGCGTGGATAGCGCGTACGCAGACGGAGACCGGCGGCTGGATCGACATCCGTACGGACCTCATCGTCTGGAGCCTGCTGCCCGAAGACCTCGAAGGCGTGGCCGACCAGATGGCGGACGCGGGCGGCTACGGCTCCTTCACCGACTGGAACTGAACGCACGCGGCTTCCCTGTCCCCACCGTCCTCCCAGGACCCCTGTCGGACCGCGCGACGACCGGCGGGTACCCTCACACGCACCGCCACGGTGCGGACCCCACACGCGACACCGATCCGCAGCCGCTCCGGCCTGCGACAGAACGACCTGACGACCTCCCGGGAGACTGACGACGATGGCCGACCGCGTCACGGTGATCGGCTGGGACGGCTCGCCCCTGGCGCCCGCGGCCAGATCCGCCCTCGCCGCCGCCACACTGGTGGCCGGTGCCGCCCACCATCTCGCCCTGCCGGAGATCCCGCCGGACGCCGAACGTATCCGTCTCGGCAGCGTGGACCTCGCGGCCCGCAGGATCGCCGGGCACCGCGGCAGCGCCGTCGTGCTCGCCGACGGTGACCCGGGCTTCTTCGGCGTCGTACGCACCCTGCGCGCGCCCGAGCACGGCCTGGAGGTCGAAGTCGTACCGGCCGTCTCCGCCGTGGCCACCGCCTTCGCCCGCGCCGGAATGCCCTGGGACGACGCGCAGGTGGTGGTTGCCCAGCGGCGCACACTCCGGCGCGCGGTCAACGTGTGCCGGGCGCACACCAAGGTCGCCGTCCTCACGTCCCCGGGCGCGGGGCCCGCCGAACTCGCCCTGCTGCTCCAGGGAGTTCACCGCACCTTCGTCATCTGCGAGGAACTGGGCACCGAGCGCGAACAGGTCACCGTCCTGACCTCGGACAAGGCGGCCGACCACGTCTGGCGGGACCCCAACGTGGTCATCGTCGTCGGCGGCATCGGCACCGCGCCCGTCCGCACCGGCGGCTGGATCGCGGCCCACGACCCCGAGTTCCCGCCCGCCGCGCGGGGTTGGGCCCTGCCGTCCGAGGAGTACGGCGTCGAGCTCGACGAGGGCGAGTCGACCTGGCTGCGCGCGGCCCAACTCGCCCGGCTCGGGGCCCGTACCGGCGATCTGGTGTGGGACATCGGCTCCGGCAGCGGCGCGTTCGCCGCCGAGGCGGGGCGCTTCGGCGCGGCTGTGATCGCCGTCGACGCGGAACCGGGGGCGTGCGCGAGCACGGCAGCCGCCGCCCGGCGCGCCGGCGTACAACTGGAAGTCGTGGAAGGCCGCGCGCCCCACGTACTGGAGAATCTGCCCGAGCCCGACGTCGTACGCATCGGCGGCGGGGGAGTGGACGTCGTCATCGCGTGCGCCGACCGCAGGCCCGCGCGCATCGTCACCCACGCGGCCACACGGGACGAGGCCGAGGCCGTCTGCACCGCCCTGCGCGAGGGCGGTTACACGGTGGAATGCGTCCTGCTCCAGTCCGTCGACATGGACACCGGAGCCTGGTCGGAGCGTGAACGCTCGGTGGTTTTCCTGGTCTCGGGGAAGCGGCCGGACCGCGCCCCCTGACCCTGTTGTCAGAGGCGCGAGGTAGGCTGACCGATCGTTGTACCGCAGCCGGTCGTTCGTCGCTTCGTTCGTCAATGTCCGGAAAAGGGGGACGTTTTGGTCCCCCATGTGGTACGGCTGCACCGGGGGTCGCGCAACGTGGCGCAGCCCACAGACGGCCGCCGCGGATCTCCGTGTGTCGGCCGCGGACGGCCGGGAGAATACGTGAGGGCCGCGGCTCGATTCGTGCCGCGCGGCGCCCACGCTCGTTGTCACTGACGGGCGCCGGAAGCGCCGCGGAATCGGGCGCCCCGGTCGAAGGGCCGAAGGAGCACAACCAATGGGCGAGGGGTACGCATGACTGACACCGGCCAGATCCCGGCCAAGGGACAGCCGGAGAACGCAGGCATGGTGGAGCAGCCGGGCGACCCCGCTGCCGGCTCCTACGCCTACCTGGGCCCCTCCGAGAGTGCTCCCGAGGACGACGACCTTCTGCTGATGCCGAGTTCGCAGGGCGCGTGGGGCGATCCGCTGCCGGTGCCGCCGCCGGAGCCCGTCGCGCCGGTCGCTCATGCCGTGCCCGCTGCTGTGCCCGAGCCGGAGCCCGTTCCGGTGGGGCAGGGCGTGCGGCACATGGCGCAGGGCGAGTTCACGCAGCAGCCGCCGCAGTCGCCGCTCGCGGCCTACTCGGAGCCCGAGCTCCAGCACGGCGACTCGCCGGGGCACGGTCAGGTGTCGTACGGGACGCCGCCGGAGTTCCAGCCAGTGCCCGCGCCCGAGAGCCCCTCGGAGTACGCGGCGCCGGACCTGGCCCGGATGCCGGAGCAGGACGTGCAGCCCGTACAGCCCGTACAGCAGGCGGAGTTCGCGGTGGCACCGGAGGCGTACGCACCGGTGGACGCCCCTGCGGAGGTGCCCGTTCCGGACTCCGTACCGCAAGCTGCCGAGGCTCCCGCGCCTGTGGCCGCCGAGGAAGCTCCGGCACCCGTCGCCGCCGAACCGGGCGCGCATGAAGCCGGTGGCCGCGACACCGGCTCCGTCGACGTCGGGGCCGTACGGGCCCCGACCGCCACGTCCACGCCGACTCCGCCGCCCGCGCGCCGCCCGCTTCACCTGGGCCCGCCGATGCCCGACTCCACGGGTGGCGTGGTCCGTTCGCTCGCCGACCGGGGTCCCAGCAGTACGCCGCCGCACCCGATTCGCGTACGGACACAGGGCCCGCCGACCACCGGCCCCGAGTATCTGGACATCCCGCGCGAGGAGGCCGCCGCGCTGCCGGGGCCGCAGCTCGGCGCGATCCCCGTGCAGGGCGCCGACCCGTGGGCGTCGGTGCCGCCCCAGTCCGAGACACCGGTGGCGGAGACCGCGATCGCGGTGGCCGAAGTGATCGGCGAAGCGCAGGCGGTGGCCGGCGAAGCCGCTCCCGAGCCGGCTGCGGAGACGGTCGTGCCCGACTACGGACCGGAGTTCGCCCACGAACCGGTTCAGGAGCCGGTCCCGCTCCCGGAGCCGTCGCCGGTGCCGGAAATCGTGCCGGAGCCGGTGGCCGAGAACCCCGAGCCGGCTCCTGAGCCCGAGCCCCCGCTCCAGCCCGAGCCGACGCCCGCGCCGGCGGCCGAAGCCCCGGTGACCGAAGAGCCCGCGCCCGCCCCCGAATCCGTACCCGACGCGGTGGTGGTGGACGAGGCCCCGGTCGTCGAGCCGGCCGAGGCCGAGGAGCAGCGCGAGTCGATAGCGCTGCCCGGCGCGGCGCCCGTAGAGCCCGCGCCGGTCGAGCCGCCGGCAGCCGCCGAGCCGCAGCCCGAACCTGAACCTGAACCCGAGCCGGTACAGCCGGAGCCCGTACTCGCACAGCCGGAGCCGGAGCCGGAGCCCGTACCGCTCGCCGTGGTCGAGGAGCCCGCGCCGTCACCCGAGCCCGCGCCCGCCCCGGTGGCCGAGCCCGAATCCGAGCCTGCTCCCGCCCTCGTCGCCGGCCCCGAGCCGGCCCCTGCCGTCGCCGACGACGCGTCACCTCCCGCCCCCGGCTACGACGACGCCGAGCGCGAGGCCGTCCTGCGCGTCATGCGCGAACGCCGCGACATCCGCAACGGCTTCCGCTCCGACCCGATCCCGCACGAGGTGCTGCTGCGCGTCCTCGAAGCCGCGCACACCGCCCCCAGCGTCGGCCACTCGCAGCCCTGGGACTTCGTCGTCATCCGCTCCGCCGAGACCCGCCAGACCATGCACGAACTGGCGCAGCGCCAGCGCGACGCGTTCGCCAAGTCGCTCCCCAAGGGCCGGGCCAAGCAGTTCAAGGAACTGAAGATCGAGGCCATCCTCGACACCCCGGTGAACATCGTCGTCACGGCCGACCCCACGCGCGGCGGCCGGCACACCCTCGGCCGCCACACACAGCCGCAGATGGCGCCGTATTCGTCCGCCCTCGCCGTCGAGAACCTGTGGCTCGCCGCCCGCGCCGAAGGACTCGGCGTCGGCTGGGTCAGCTTCTTCGACGAGCGCGAGATGGTCCGCGCGCTCGGCCTTCCCGAGCACCTGGACGTCGTCGCGTATCTCTGCGTCGGATACGTCGACGAGTTCCCGGAGGAGCCCGAGCTGACCCAGGCGGGCTGGTCCAAGCGCCGCCCGCTCTCCTGGGTCGTCCACGAGGAGACGTACGGCCGCCGGGCCCTGCCCGGCGAGGAACCGCACGACCTCCTCAAGGAGACCATCGCCGGTATCCGTCCGCTCGACGCCAAGGCGCTCGGCGAGGCGTGGGAGCGGCAGAAGCGGATGACCAAGCCGGCGGGGGCGCTCGGCATGCTGGAGATCATCTCCGCACAGCTCAGCGGCCTTTCCCGGATGTGCCCGCCACCGATCCCGGAGCCCGCGGCCGTCGCGGTCTTCGCGGGCGACCACGGCGTGCACGCCCAGGGCGTCACCCACTGGCCCCAGGAGGTGACGGCGCAGATGGTCGCCAACTTCCTCGGTGGCGGTGCGGTCTGCAACGCCTTCGCCAATCAGGTCGGTGCCGAGGTCTGTGTCATCGACGTCGGCGTCGCGGGCGAACTGCCCGCCACCCCCGGCCTGTTGCCCCGCAAGGTCCGCGCGGGCACGGCCGACTTCACCACCGGGCCCGCGCTGACCCGCGAAGAGGTGCTGGCCGCGATCGACGTGGGCATCGAGACCGCCCGCGATCTGGTGGCGGCCGGCAACAAGGGCCTGCTCACCGGCGAGATGGGCATCGCCAACACCACGGCCTGCGCCGCGCTGATCTCGGTCTACACCGACCTGGACCCGTCCGAGGTCACCGGGCGCGGCACGGGCATCAACGACGAGACGCACGCGCGCAAGATCGATGTCGTCCGGCGCGGTCTCGAACTCCACCGCCCCGACCCCGCCGACCCCATCGGAGTCCTCGCGGCCTTCGGCGGGCTGGAGCAGGCGGCGCTCGTCGGTTTCCTGCTCGCCGGCGCGTCGCTGCGTACACCGGTCATCCTCGACGGTGTGAGCGCGGGGGCCGCCGCCCTCGTCGCGCGCGCCATCGCCCCCGAGGCGCTGGCGGCCTGCATCGCGGGCCACCGCAGCGCCGAGCCGGGCCATGTGGCGGCGCTCAACAAGCTGGGCCTGCGCCCCCTGGTCGACCTGGACCTCCGTCTGGGCGAGGGCACGGGCGCCCTGCTGGCCCTCCCGGTGGTCCAGAGCGCGGCGCGGGCGATGCACGAGGTGGCCACGTTCGACTCGGCGGGAGTGACTGAGAAGTAGCCGAAATCTCAGCCCCTCCGGCGTTTGAGGAGCGGGGTCCGGGGCGGAGCCCCGAAAATCAGCCCGCCCGGCGTTTGAGGGCACGGCCGGAGGCCGTACGGGGTCCGGGGCGGAGCCCCGGTTGAGGGAAGGGGCGGGTAGGGGAAAGCCTCCTCGGCAGTGGCGCTCCGCCCCCCATTAAGCTGGCACCCCGTCCCACCAGCACCTTCACCACCCACGACACCCCGCCCGCACCGTCCCCAGAGGAGCCCGTAGCGCCATGGCCGAGCACCCCGCCTACCCCGTCGGACTCCGTCTGGCCGGGCGGCGCGTCGTCGTCATCGGAGGCGGGCAGGTCGCCCAGCGCCGGCTGCCGGCCCTCATCGCGACCGGCGCCGACATCCTGCTCGTCTCGCCGTCCGCGACGCCCTCCGTGGAAGCCATGGCCGACGCCGGCGAACTGCGCTGGGAACGCCGCCCGTACGCCGACGGCGACCTCGGCGACGCCTGGTACGTCCTGGTCGCCTCCAGCGACACCGAGGCCAACTCCCGTGCCTCCGCCGAGGCCGAGCGGAACAGGACCTGGTGCGTACGGAGCGACGACGCCGGGGCCGCCACCGCCTGGACCCCGGCCACCGGCCGCAGCGAGGGCGTCACCGTCGCCGTCCTCACCGGGCGCGACCCGAGGCGTTCGGCCGGCGTGCGTGACGCCATCGTGGAGGGCCTGCGCGACGGCACCCTCGTCGCCCCCCGCCACCGCACCAGGACCCCCGGCGTGGCCCTTGTCGGCGGCGGCCCCGGCGACCCGGAACTGATCACCGTCCGAGGCCGGCGCCTGCTCGCCGAGGCCGACGTCGTCATCGCCGACCGCCTCGGCCCGCGCGACCTCCTGGACGAACTCCCGCCGCACGTCGAGGTGATCGACGCGGCGAAGATCCCGTACGGCCGCTACATGGCCCAGGAGGCGATCAACAACGCGCTGATCGAGCACGCCAAGGCGGGCAAGGCGGTCGTACGTCTCAAGGGCGGCGACCCCTTCGTCTTCGGCCGCGGCATGGAGGAGGCCCAGGCGCTCGCCGAGGCGGGTATCCCCTGCACCGTCGTGCCCGGCATCTCCAGCTCCATCAGCGTCCCCGGCGCTGCGGGCATCCCCGTCACACACCGGGGCGTGGCCCACGAGTTCACGGTCGTCAGCGGCCATGTCGCCCCCGAGGACCCGCGCTCCCTGGTCGACTGGCCCGCACTGGCCCGGCTGCGCGGAACGCTCGTCCTGCTGATGGCCGTCGACAAGATCGGCGCCATCGCGCGGACGCTCATCGCCCACGGCAGGTCGCCCGCCACCCCCGTGGCCCTGATCCAGGAAGGCACCACGGCGACACAGCGCCGCGTCGACGCGACACTCGAAACGGCCGCCGAAGCCGTCCGTACGGAGGACGTACGGCCCCCGGCCGTCATCGTCATCGGCGACGTGGTCTCGGTCGGCACCGGAGGTGGCACCGCGGCCTGCGGCGAGGCCGGCCATGGCTGAGATCGTCCCCGTCGAAGCGGCCCCCGACGGCTCCGCCGACCCCCGCCTCGCCGACTACACCGACCTCACGGACGTCGAACTGCGCCGCCGCCGCGAGCTCGCCGAGGGCCTGTTCATCGCCGAGGGCGAGAAGGTCATCCGCCGTGCCGTGGCCGCCGGTTACGAGATGCGGTCCATGCTCCTGACGGCCAAGTGGACCCATGTCATGCGGGACGTCATCGACGAGACCGCCGCACCCGTCTACCAGGTGGCCCCGGACCTGGCGGAGCGCGTCACCGGCTACCACGTCCACCGCGGCGCGCTCGCCTCCATGCACCGCAAGCCCCTGCCACCGCCCGCCGACCTCTTGAAGAAGGCACGCCGCGCCCTCGTCTTCGAGGACATGGTCGACCACGCCGACGTGGGGTGTTCCAAGATACGAGCGCGGGAACCGCAGGTCAGCGGCGCGCCGCTGCGATCGAGGATCGCCATCTTGGAAGGTTTGGTCGATCATACAAACGTAGGTGCGGCGTTTCGGTCTGCCGCGGCGCTCGGAGTCGACGCCGTGCTGGTGACACCGAGTTGTGCCGACCCGCTGTACCGTCGCTCGGTGCGCGTCTCGATGGGCACTGTCTTCCAGGTGCCGTGGACGCGCATCGAGCCGTGGCCCGACGGCATCCAGTTGTTGAAGGAGGCAGGTTACGTCGTGGCCGGCATGACGCTCGGAGAGGGTGCGATCACTGTCGATGAACTGGTCGCACAAGACCATCGGAACTTGGCGCTGGTCTTCGGCACCGAAGGGCATGGATTGACGCCTGGGGCCGATCGACTCCTCGACGCGCGGGTCACCATCCCCATGATGCGCGGGGTCGACTCGCTGAACGTCGCGGCGTCGTCCGCGGTCGCCTTCTACGCGACCCGGTAGAGACCGTCGTCTTGGCCTCATCGGGGAAGGGCCGGGAACCAGCGACTTCGGAGATGACACCGTCGGATGTGACAGTCGGCCGACGACGTGGACAAACTCGCCCAGGGGTCACCGGGATCAGTCGCTGTCGACTCGGCCAGGCGGCTCGCGCAACTCGGCTCCGCCCTCGCCCTCGAAGCGACGGCCCCACCCGGTCAGCACTGCCAGGAACATCACGACGGTGAGTACGAGTGGATAGAACGCTGTGGTGAAGATCGACACTGCGGACAACTCGGGCACGCCCTCTCCGACCCCCTGGGTCAGCTGGCTCGAGACCAGCAGAAACACGCTGGCCACCGGCACCACCGCCCCAATGCCGAGGGCAAAGCAATCCATCACGTTGGCCCGCCGGTATGGGTGCAACTGGGCCCGTGCCCCGAGCCGGTCAGCCACAGGGCCGAACATCAGCATCGACGGGCTGTTGGCTCCCGCGCAGACAGCGGCCGTGGCAGCGGCCCCCAGGCCAATGGCCAGCTCGGTTCTGACTGGTGTATCGGCCCGATCGGAGCGACTGGCAAGGTCGACGATGAGATCGAAGACTCCCGCGCCCTGGAATACGCCGACGATGCCGAAGACAACGATCCCCAGTCCGGCAAGCGGCAACATGTCGCTTATCCCGGTTACCAGGAAACCTCCCGGAGTTCCGTCATCGTTGGCTGAGATGACGTCGGCCGGGCTCAGTAGCCCGGTCGCCAGGCCGGTTGTGATGCCGACCAGCAGACCGATGGTCGTGGCCAGGAAGATGTCACGCTTCCAGAAGGCCACCACCAGCAGGGCGGCGATGGGCACGACCATAATCAGACTGAGCGGGTCGCCCTGTGCGCCGTCGACGGCGGAGGCGGCGACACCGTCGCCCGACCGGAGCAGCCCCAACACCAGGAACAGGATGCCGCTGACCCCGGCCGCCACCAGAGCGTATCGAGCTCGAGACCGCACCACCCCGCCGACCTCGGCAACCCCCTCACGGCGGCGATAGCGCTGCGTCGAGGCCGAGACGATGGTCGAGTCCGAGATGGGGGCAAGGTTGTCGCCGAACAAGGCTCCGGACAACACGGCTCCGGCCAACAACAGCGGATCTGCTCCGAGCAGGGCGCCGGCCGGGTAGAAGATCGGGAAGGCTGTGAACATGGTGCCGAGCGAGGTGCCCGTCGACATCGAGATGGTGCACGCCATCACGAAAGTCACCGCGACGAACTCGCCGCCGCCGATCCCGATCTGCCCCGCGAGCCATACGAACCCACTGGCGACGTCCGTCTGAGTGATCATCGCCGGGACCAGGCTCACTGAAAGAAGGATCAGCAGCAGAGTGACGGAGTTCCGCGAAGAGACACCAGTAATGACGCAATCCCAGAACCGGGAGTAGGACGTGGCGAACAGCGCGGCGACAAGCAGCCCGGCCAGCCCCGAGGCTGTGAGGGCGTTCATGTCGAAGACTCCGAATATCACGAAGTAGGCGACCACTCCGGCCAGGAACACCGCCGGGGCGATGAAAGCACCGAGGATTCCGATCCGGAACCTCAGTCTGTCCTCGGGAATGGGACTGGTATTCAGATCGCCGCGGCTTGTCGCGACAGGTTCCGGTGCTGGCGCGTGAGGTTCAGGGTGTCTCTTACGCCGAGGATGCTCTACCGACATGGCTGATCGTCTCCTGCTTTCAAAGGATGGGCGGTGGATCAGCGCGCACGGGACCGGCGCGGTGGGTTCTGCGATTTGACCTCGCTGGTCGATGAGCCGTGCGCCCGCATGTTGTTCTTCTTCGAGCTCTTAGGGAGATGTCCATGACGTCGGTGTCCTGGCTCGCAACCCTCGGCCCAACGCATCGATGATCTCCCGCTGAGCCCTGACGCTGCTCTTGGCGAGAGGCGCAAGCTCAGTCGACCCGTGGAATGCGCCGGGATGGGAGTGCAACTCCACGCTGACGCCTGCTTGGAGCAGGCGGAGCGCGTACTGGATGTTCTCGTCGCGCAGCGGATCGAGTTCCATCGCGACGATGTAGGTCGGCGGCAGACCGGACAGGTCGACGGCGCGTCCGGGCGCCGCGTAGACGGAGACATCGGGATCGTCCGGCCCGGTGTAGTCACCACCGAGGTAGTGCTGCCAGGACAGGACCCCGGTGCGGCGGTTCACCACAGGTGTGTCGACGAACTGGATCGACGACGGAGTGCTGAGACGATCGTCAAGCGCGGGGCTGACCAGGTACTGGAACGCGATCGGGGCGCCACCTTCGTCGCGCGCCTTCAGGACCGTTCCGGCGGCAAGTCCCCCGCCGGCACTTGAGCCACCCACGGCGATACGGGCCGGGTCGATCCCCAGCTTCTCGCTGTTGGCGTGGACATAGCTCAAGGCGGCGTAGCAGTCGTCCAGCGGACCGGGGAACGGCGTCTCCGGCGCGAGGCGGTACTCCACGTTGGCCACCGCGATCCCCAGCTCCCGGACGACGTCCAGACAGAAGTACTCGTAGTCCTGCGCACGCCCGAGCACGAAACCGCCGCCATGCATCGCGAGCACGACGGGAAGCTCACCACGTACGCCCGCAGGTCTCAGCAGCCGGATCGGGACATCGGGAGCATCGCCCAGGCCCGGGGCCGAGACCTCGGAGACGTCCACCCCGTCGTACGACAGGGCCGCCAGCGCGGGCTCGGACAGTGTGCTGTTCAGCTCGCGCGCTGCGGCGACATCCGAGATGTCGAGATAGGGGATCGTCGCGACGGCAGCCGCGAGCTCAGGGTCCAGTGTCGGGAACTTCGTCATGTTCGATACCTCGATACCTCGATGCGTTCGTCTTCTGAGCCACTGTTGCCTGAAGGAAGATGGGTCCCTGCCGCGGCCTACCAGCCGCGTTCGGTGAGGCAGTGGGCGCTGCATGTGTGGTGGAGGAACCGAAGTTGAGGCTGTTGCTCACATCGGTCCCTCCTGATATCCAGCTGATTGCTTGGTGGACTGGCGTCTTCGTGGCATAGTTCGCCAATGGACGGGATCGATCGCGCAATAATTGATCAACTCAGACGTAACTGTCGGCAGTCCAACCTCGAACTGGCCGATGCTGTCGGGCTGACGCCCTCGCCGTGCCTACGACGCGTCAAGCGCCTTGAGGACGAAGGCATCATCACCGGCTACCACGCGAGTTTCGCACCATCGGCCGTCGGTCGCGGATTCGAGGTACTGGTGGACATCGAGCTCGAGAATCAATCGCCCGCCACCACCAAGCGGTTCGAGTCGGAGCTGATCTCCTACACAGAGGTGATCGAGGCGCGGCGCATGTTCGGCTCGCCGGACTTCGAGGTGCTGGTCGCGACGAGGGATCTTGCCGCATACGAGCTGTTCATGACCACCAAGCTCCTGACGTTGCCAGGCTTCGGCAGGCTCCATTCGCGGTTCCCGATGTTGCTCATCAAGTCCGACATTCCCTCGCGAGCTCGCGCGACCTGACGACGCACATTCATCCGGGACCGCTCGCACGGCTATCCGCGTTTCCGGGCAATCGTGAGCGCTTCGTCGAGAATCGCCAGCCCCGAGTCGAGGGCAGCCTCAGGGATCGTCAGCGGGGGTGCGATGCGCAGGATGCTGTTGACGCCGGGCATCTGGGCGATGTTGAGGTGCAGGCCGAGCTCGAAGCAGGCCGCCGTGACCGCGGTGCCGAAGTTGTCCGCCGGTTCTTTCGTTTCCCTGTCCATGACGAGCTCGATGCCCTGAAACAGGCCCCGGCCACGAACGTCCCCGATGCGCTCGTGCCGGTTCTGAAGGTCCAGGAGTCCCTGTCGCAGTCGCTCGCCGAGCCGGCGCGCGGTGGCGTCGAACTTTTCTTCTTCGAGCGTCTGGACGACCGTCAGGCCCACAGCCGCGGCCAGGGGGTCGGAGACGTGGGTCGTCGTGAACATGAACCTTCGGTCACTGCACGTGGCTTCGATCTCCTCGGTGGTGACCACCGCCGACACCGGCAGACCCGCACCCAAGGTCTTGGACAGGGTAAGGATGTCCGGAACGATTCCCTGGTGTTGGAACGCGTACCAGTCACCGGTGCGGCACAGGCCGGTCTGTGCCTCGTCGATGATGAGGAGCATGCCGCGCTCGTCGCACTTCTTTCGCAGGGCGGCGAAGTATCCGTCGGGAGGGGCGATCAGTCCTCCGGTGCCGAGGATGGGCTCGGCGATGAAGGCCGCCAAACTGCCTACGGACTGACGGTCGACCATAGCGAATCCGAAGTCCAGCTCGGCCTCCCAGTCATGCGCTCCCTCCTCGTCCCTGAACACCGAGCGATACGGGTTCGGGGTGGGGATGATGAGATTCCCCGGGGCGAGGGGACCGTATCCCGCGCGAGACAGGCTGTAGGTCGCCGCCCCGGCCGCGTGCGTGGAACCATGATAAGACTGATCGAATGAGACGATCTCGTGCTTCTGCGTGTAGAGCTTGGCCATCTTGATGGCGGCTTCATTCGACTCGCCACCGGTACTGAGAATCATGGTCTTGCTCAACGCCTCGGGAAGCGTGCGCGACAGCGCTTCGGCCAGGTCGACGAGCGGGCGACTCAGCATTCCGCTGAACAGATGGTCCAGTGTGGCGATCGATCGCGACACGGTCTCCACGACTGCCGGGTGGGAATGGCCCAACAGAGAGCTCATCTGCCCGGACGTGAAGTCGAGAATGGCGCGTCCGCTCTCGTCATACAGGAAACAGCCATCCGCACGTTCGATGATCGACGGGATGAAGCCGGCCGGACCGTAGCGGATCAAATGACGCCGCGCGCTGCCCCAGAATTCCTCCGTTGACTGAGGGGAACTCTCGGCCTGGCGCGCACCCGGAACTGTCGTCATGTCTTGCCTCTCGTCGTCCACTGGTTGGGGAGCAACGTTAGGGCAGTTGGCACAGCACACGATTGCAAAGAATTACGTGAAGGACTTCCTGCGCGCAATAATAATGCGCGAAAGGCTTCCATTGCGCGATGTTTCGTCAGCGCCACCTCGGCCGTCGCCTTCTGCATGACGCGGCCGCGGGCCTGACCGGCTCCTACAACTGCTGTGCCGCGGCGATCCCCAGCGCGACGACCAGCGTCACCACCACGAACACGATCAACCGCTGCCGCAGCAGGCGCGGATTGGCCGGCCTGCGCCCGCCGCGTCCACCCGACGTCGTACGTGCACCGGGCCTGCTGCCCTGGCGGCCGCCGGTACGTGAACCCGTACGCGAACCGTCACCGGGCCTCGGCGCACGCCCGCCGCCACCCGTGCGGGGCGCCGAACCACGGGAGCCCTGCGCACGGGAGTCCGACCCGCCCGCCGTACGACCCTGGGTGGACCGGTCCGACCGCTCGACCCGATCCGTCCGATCCGTCCGCTGCGGCATCCGCGCCGTACGCTCCGGGATCCGGCCCGTCGCCACGTCGTGCCCGTTCCGCTCCCGCTGCACGGGCGGCCGTCCGTCCGGCAGCCCCTGTGCCTCCCGCGCCGCGATCTCCTTCAGCCGCATCGACAGCTGGAGCGTGCTCGGCCGCTCCTCGGGGTCCTTTGCCAGACAGGCCCGCACCAGCGGCGCCAGCGCGTCCGGCACCCCGTACAGCTGTGCCTCCTCGTGCACCACCCGGTAGAGCATGACCTCCGAACTGCCGTGCCCGAAGGGCGAGTCGGCCGTCGCGGCATAGGCCAGCGTCGCGCCCAGCGCGAAGACGTCGGTGGACGGGGTGACCGCCGCGCCGCGTACCTGCTCGGGCGCCAGGAAGCCGGGCGATCCCACCGCCGTACCGACGTGCGTGAGCGTGCTCGCCCCTGTCGCCCAGGCGATCCCGAAGTCGATGATGCGCGGGCCCTTGGGGGAGAGCAGGATGTTCGACGGCTTCAGATCGCGGTGGACGACCCCCGCCTCGTGCACCGCGAGCAGCCCCTCGGAGAGCGCCGCTCCTACGGAGGCGACCTCGGCGGCGGACAGCGGCCCGTCCTCGGCCACCTTGTCGTGCAGCGAGGGCCCCGGCACGTACTGGGTCGCGAACCACGGCCGGTCCGCGTCGAGATCGGCGGCCACCAGCCGTGCCGTACAGCCCCCGCGAATCCGCCGGGCCGCCGAGACCTCGCGCGCGAACCGCGAGCGGAACTCCTGATCCTCGGCGAGATCGGGCCTGATCACCTTCAGCGCGACCCGCTGCCCGCGCCGGTCCGAACCCAGATAGACGACGCCCATGCCCCCCTGGCCCAGCCGTCGGTGAAGCCTGAACGAACCGACGACACGCGGGTCCTCGCGCCGGAGCCGCATCATCGCCATGTCCATCCCCGCTGCCCGGTCGTCCGTGTGACGTGGCACAGCTTACGTACCCGCGCCCCGGGGCGCTCATAGGCCGCGCCCTCGCGGACGGATCGATTGTCAGTGCTGGGTGAGAAACTTGAAAGGTGGTCAGGGGACCGTGGATCCAAGGTCGTCGGGCCCGTGCGAGATCTCAAAGGTCGGTCGCAGAAGGGGGATTGGATCAATGAAGGGTGACCGCGTGGAGATAGTGGTGGACGCGGGTGACACGACGCGTACGTACGAAGTCGTGGCAAGTCGGGCAGGCCGCCGGGTGGAGACGGCGGTGCGTCGAGGAGTGGTGGAAGTGAGTGAAGTCACCCGCAACGGCTCGGTGGTGCGCACGGCGCGCTTCATGGCCACGCGCGTACTCGCTCTGGTGGAGCAGCCGGTCCCCAGGGAGGACCTCTCGGAGCGTCCCCTCAGGGAAGACCCCAAGGCCTGAGCCCCCCTCTCCACCCAGGGGAGTACGCGGCGGGGGTACCGGTCATCCTCCGGGAGGCCCGGCAATCGGTACGCGGGCATGACGACCCAGGCACGGCGCTTGCCTAATGTTGTTGTCAAGCGGCGGGTGGAGCACTCGTCCCCCGAGGTCAGACACTCGCCGCTGCCAGACTCGACGGGAGAAGGACCATGGCCGACACGGCATCGCGAGCGATGACCCGCACGCAGGGACGCAGGGCATTCGACGCGTTCGGCGGGCGGAGTTCCGGTCCGCGCCACCCCCTGGTGGCCACAGCCATGGTCCTCCCTCTCGCGGCCCTGCTGGTCGTCGTCTTCGGCGGCTGGGAAGCAGTGGTCACACAAGCGTCGTCCGTGGGCGTGATGCTGGGGCGCTGAGCGGCGCCCCAGGTTCGGGAGAGCGGCCCGAATCGTAGACATCCGGCCAACAACCCCGTGGGGACGGGGGTGCGGCGGACGGCAGCGTTTGGCCGGTCAGCTGGGGAGCTGACCGGCCATCGCGCTGTCCGGACGCGTTCCGGATCGCCCGTGGGATCCCTCGTCGAAGGGTCCCCGGCGTAAGCTGCCCGGCTGGAACACACCGCACCGGGGGACAGACAACACCGTGACCACATCCGCGACCGGCACCACGGGTCCCGCCCCCTCCGTCGTCCGCGCGCTCACCGCCGCCGCCCGTCACGCCGCCCACCCGGACGCGGGCCCCTTTGCCGTCCCCCAGGGGCCCTGCCGCGCCTGCGGGGGTGCCGAGACCGTCCTGGCCGACCGGCCGGACGCCACTGTCGTACGGCACGAGTCCGCCGTCGCCAAGGCGCACGCGCCCGCCACCGACCCGGCAGGCCACCGCGCCCGGCTCGCCGTCGCCGCTCATCCGCTGCTCGCGGGCATCCTGCTCGCGCCGCTCCCGGCGGCCACCCCGCAGTTCGCCGGCCGGCCCGTCACCGCCTGGCCCTACGGCGCCCCCGTCGACCCCGACCGCCCCGACGACGCGCCCTGGGAGGCGGCGGCGACGCTGCTGGCCCGGCTGCACGCGGTGGCGCCCGCCACTCTCGCGCCGTTGGCCGTCCCGCCCACGCGCGGCCCCCTCAAGGCCGCCCAGGCCCTCTCCCGGATGCGAACCGCCGGACGCCACCCGGCCGGCACCGACGTGGAGCGCGCCTGGGCGGGGCTGCCCGCCTGGGCCAGGGGCGAGGCGCCCGCCCCCGAGGGCGGCTCGCTCTGCCACGGGGACCTGCACCTCGGCCAGCTCGTACGGCACCCCGTACCGGACGGCCCCTGGCTGCTGATCGACGTGGACGACCTCGGACTCGGCGACGCCGCCTGGGACTTGGCCCGCCCGGCCGCCTGGTACGCCGCCGGACTGCTGGCCCCCGACGAGTGGCGGCGCTTCCTCGGCGCCTACCGGTCGGCGGGCGGCCCCGCCGTACCGCCCGATGGCGACCCCTGGCCCCGGCTCGACATCCCCGCCCGCGTCCTCACCGTCCAGACCGCCGCCCTGGCCGTCGCCAAGTCGGCCGAGCAGGGCCGTGACCTGGACGAGGTGGAGGAGACGATGATCGAGAGCTGTGCCCGAATTGCCACACTCCCAACGGAGTTGACGCCAGGGCCCTCGTCGTAAGGTGAACGGACCGTCGCCGGGAGGCATTCCGGCGATGCCGACCGAACGGCGAGGAGCTGAGCCGATCCATGCAGTGCCCCAAGTGTCATGCAGCGATGCATACCTACAACCGCAACGGTGTCCAGATAGAGCAGTGCAGCGGCTGCCGTGGGATCTTCCTCGACTACGGCGAGCTGGAGTCCCTCACCCGTCTTGAGGCGCAGTGGGGACAGCAGGCCCCGCCGCCGCCCGCGGCGCCCGGCGGCTACCCCCCGCCGGCGGCACCGGCTCCCGCGTGGGGCGCACCGCACGGCGGCCACCACGGCGGGCACCACCGTCAGAAGGGCTTCGGCCGGATGCTCTTCTCCTCCTGAGCGAGCGCCGGACACGACGAAGCCCCCGGCCGGGAAAGGCCGGGGGCTTCGGGCTGTGCGCGATACTGGGATTGAACCAGTGACCTCTTCCGTGTCAGGGAAGCGCTCTCCCGCTGAGCTAATCGCGCAGGGTGACCCCGCGTGTACTGCGTGCGCGATACTGGGATTGAACCAGTGACCTCTTCCGTGTCAGGGAAGCGCTCTCCCGCTGAGCTAATCGCGCGGGAATCCAGATGGATCCAGTGGACGATACTGGGATTGAACCAGTGACCTCTTCCGTGTCAGGGAAGCGCTCTCCCGCTGAGCTAATCGTCCTTGGAGGTGGAGACGGGATTTGAACCCGTGTAGACGGCTTTGCAGGCCGTTGCCTCGCCTCTCGGCCACTCCACCAGGAGTACGGGGGCGGGATAAGGATCCCCCATCTCGAGCGGACGACCAGGTTCGAACTGGCGACCTCAACCTTGGCAAGGTTGCGCTCTACCAACTGAGCTACGTCCGCGTGCCGTTTCCCGGCCCCTACTGCGCGGCCCGGCGACGTGGTGAACTCTAGCGGATTACGGGGCCAGTACAAAAACGCGTTTGTGCAGCGTGCTGCCGTGCGTTCACGCTGCGGCACCTTCACGACGCCGTCGTGACACGTTCGTGGTCCGCCGGACGAGCCGCCCTAGACTCACCATCGTGCACGACCTTCCTCCGCTGGCCCGATTCGGTGATCTCCGCGCCACCGATCTGCGCGATGTCACCGGCGACCCGGAAGCCCTGGACTCCACTGGCTTCTGGGCCGTCGCCATGGACTTCGAAGGCCGCCTGACCTGCGCCCGGTTCGGCGACGTCCGCCGCGAGCCGGTGCCGCCGCCCGTGCCGGGGCAGTGGCAGGGCCCCGCGCCGGGCGACTGGACGTCGTCGCTCGACCGGGCCGCGTACGTCTCCGGCGTACGGCGCGTGCGTGAACTCATCGCGGCCGGCGAGGTGTACCAGGCGAACCTCTGCCGGGTCCTGACGGCGCCGCTGCCCGACCCGGCCGCGGCCGACGTCGACGCGCTGACCGCCCTCCTGGCGCGCGGCAACCCCGCCCCGTACGCCGGCACGATCCGGCTTCCCGCGCACGGCGTGGAGATCGCCACGGCCTCCCCGGAGCTCTATCTGCGGCGCACCGGCCGCACCGTGGAGTCCGGGCCGATCAAGGGCACCGGCCGGACCGCCGCCGACCTTCTGGAGAAGGACCACGCCGAGAACGTGATGATCGTGGACCTCGTCCGCAACGACCTGGGCCGTGTCTGTGCCACCGGATCGGTGACCGTGCCCGCGCTCTGCGCCGTCGAGCCCCACCCCGGCCTCGTCCACCTCGTGTCGTCGGTACGCGGCGAACTCGCCGACGGCGCGGGCTGGCCGGAGCTGCTGGCCGCGACATTCCCGCCCGGGTCGGTCACCGGCGCGCCGAAATCCAGCGCTTTGAAGATCATCGAGGAGCTGGAGACCGCCCCGCGCGGGCCGTACTGCGGCGCCGTCGGCTGGGTGGACGCCGACCGCGGCACGGCCGAACTCGCCGTCGGGATACGAACGTTCTGGGTGGAACGTGACCCGCTGCGCGGGCCCGTCCTGCGCTTCGGCACCGGCGCGGGCATCACCTGGGGGTCCGACCCCGAGCGTGAATGGCAGGAGACGGAGCTCAAGGCTTCGCGGCTGCTGGCGGTAGCGTCGGAAGTGTACGAGGCGACGGGAAGGACCGGCTAGATGATGATCTGGGTCAACGGCGGACTGTGGGCGGCCGATGCCGCACAGGTGTCCGTGCTCGACCACGGGCTGACGGTGGGCGACGGAATCTTCGAGACGGTGAAGACCGTCCAGGGCCGGACCTTCGCGCTCACCCGGCACCTGGACCGGCTGACCCGCTCGGCGCGCGGTCTCGGCCTGCCCGATCCCGACCACGACGAGGTGCGCGCCGCGTGCGCCGCGGTCCTGGACGCCAACCCGGTCCCGATGGGCCGGCTGCGCATCACGTACACCGGCGGTCTCTCACCGCTCGGCTCCGACCGCGGCGACACCGGCCCGACGCTGGTCGTGGCCGTCGGGGAGACGAAGCGCCGCCCGGACACCACCGCCGTGATCACCGTCCCCTGGACGCGCAACGAACGCGGTGCGGTGACCGGGCTCAAGACCACGTCGTACGCCGAGAACGTCGTCGCCCTCGCGCGCGCCCGTGAACAGGACGCCTCCGAGGCGCTGTTCGCCAACACCGTCGGAGACCTGTGCGAGGGCACGGGCTCCAACGTGTTCGTCGTCCTGGACGGGCAACTGCACACCCCGCCCGTCTCCTCGGGCTGTCTGGCCGGCATCACGCGGGCGCTGACGGTGGAGTGGTGCGGAGCGCACGAGACGCGGATGCCGTTCGATGTGCTGGACCGTGCCGACGAGATCTTCGTGACGTCGTCGCTGCGCGACGTCCAGGCCGTCCACCGCGTCGACGGCCGCGAGCTGCCCGGCACCCCCGGCCCCGTCACCGCCAAGGCCATGCGTGTCTTCGACGAGCGCGCGGCGAGCGACCTGGATCCGTAAAACCTGATGACGCGTGCCCGCGAGATGGGTACAACTCCCCTGATGACCACGACTCTGCGGCCGACCGGGCCGCTTCAGCAGACCGATGACGGCATGAAGTCACGCGGCTACGAGGTGTGTGACAACAGCCGTCCCGTCGGCGTGATCGAACTCGCCATGGACGGTGCCTTCGGCACCCCGGCCGGTGTCCTGCGCCAACTGCGGATCGACGAGGCCGACCGGCGCCGCGGTCGCGGCACGATCGCCGCGCTGGCCGCCGAGGAGGTGCTCCGGGGCTGGGGCTGCGGCCAGGTGGTCGCCTCCGTCCCGGCCGAGGCCGATGGCCTGCTGCCGCTGCTGGCGAACCTGGGCCACACGGAGCGCAGCCGGAACATGCTCAAGGACCTCGCCCAGGAGCCTCCGGCCCTGCCGCCAGGACTGGTCGGCAGACCGATGGACGAGAAGGAGTACGAGACCTGGCAGGAGCATTCGTTCGACGGCTTCCGCCAGAGCTGGATCGACCGCGGCCTGCCACCGGCCCAGGCCCAGGCCAAGGCGGAGTCCAGCCGCCACCACCTCCTGCCCGCCGGCCTGTCCACCCCGGCCACCTCGATCGAGGTCCTGGTCCACGACGGGGCCGTGGTCGGCGACATCTGGGTGGGCAGCCGCGAGATCGACCCCGGGGTGGTCATCCCCTACGTATTCGCGGTGGAGGTCCCCGACACCCTGCGCGGCAACGGCTACGGCCGCGCCCTGATGCTCCAGGCGGAACGAATCGCCCACGACAGGGGCACGCCCACGGTGGGCCTGCACGTCTTCGCGGGAAACACCCCGGCGATCGGCCTCTACGAGTCCCTGGGGTACGTCACCACGCACCACAACGTGTTCAAGCCCCTGCTCTGAAGGCCAACCTGCGGCATCCGCTTCAGGAGAGCGGGTGTCATTCCTTCGCGAGCAGGCGGTCCGCGATTTCCTCGATGCGTTCGCGGAGGCCTTCCTGGCTCTTGCCGCCGTCGAGGCGTTCGCCGCCGATCACGTACGTGGGGGTGCCCGTCACGCCGATCGCCTTGCCCTCGGCCTGGTCCGCGTCGACGATCAGGGTGTGGCGGCCGTCGATCAGTGCGGTGTCGAACTCCTCGTCGTCCAGGCGCAGTTCGCGGGCGATCTCGACCAGCAGCGGCTCGCCCCGGGTGGCCAGTTCCTGGTGGCGGGCCAGGACCGCCTCGGCGTAGGGCCAGCCCTGGCCCTGTTCCACCGCCTCCTCGGCCGCCTGGGCCGCGGCGAACGCGTGGCGGTGCTTCTCCAGGGGGAAGTGCCGCAGGCGGATGTCCAGCCGGTCGCCGTAGCGCGCACGCAGCGCGTGCAGGTCCGCGAGGGCGGTGTGGCAGTCGGCGCACTCCAGCTCGCACCAGACGTCGAGCTGGACGGGGCCGGCGATGGGGGAGTCACTCATGTGACCAGTCTTCCAGGTCCCCGTGCCCGCTCCCGACCGGGACCTGGGGAGGAGGCGGATCCCGGAGATCTCCCTGAGGTGGCTCCGCACCGTGGCCCGTACCCCGTCGGGGGGTGCAGGATGGAAGAGAGCCGACCACGACCCACAACGGCCCGAACGCCTGGAGGACCGGATGATTGCCGAGACCATTTGTTCCGCGGTGTCCGCTGCCGGCCTCGGCATCGCGGCGATCACCGCCTACCGCAAGCGTTTCCTGGCGGCGACCAGGATCGCGGCGTACTCGCTGGTGCCCGTCGCGCTCGTGATGACCGGGGTGGTCCAGTGGCTCGCCGACAAGGCGTTCAGCCCGACCGCCTGGGTGGGTGTCGGACTCCTCGGATTCTCGTGGCTGCTGTTCATGACGACACGGATGGTGGAGCGGCGCGCCGGTGTCGGCAGCCGTAAGGAACGCAAGGCCGCGGCCAGGGCGGCGCAGCGTGACGCGGTCGCGCCCGCGGCCTCCGCGCCCTCACTCGGCGCGTCCACGGCCCCCTCGGCGCAGCCGCGGCCGGCCAAGGCGAAGAAGTCCGGCGGCACCGATTCCGGCGACGACTTCAGCGATGTCGAGGCCATCCTCAAGAAGCACGGCATCTGACCGGAAGCCCTTCCGGCGGCCCGACCGTCTCAGGGGTTGGACGTTTACCGGGAATCTGACGAACTCGCCTCACCGGGACGCGTGTTGGTTGTCCGGCTGACCTTCGGCTGCGTCATGATCACCCCGCGATGCTCGATACCTCACGGGGCCGAACCCCCGCACCCACCGAAGAGCCGCGCGGTTGCCTCTTCGCGCTCTCCCAGCCGCCGTTGATGATCTTTCTGACGGTGATCGGCACCCTGTTGCTGATGGCGGCGATCCACGATCTGTTCCTGCTGTGACGCTCAGCCGGCCGCTTCTTTGCGGCGTGCGCGGTAGGCCGCCACATGCAGCCTGTTGCCGCAGGTGCGGCTGTCGCAGTAACGGCGGGAGCGGTTGCGCGACAGGTCGACGAAGGCGTGCCCGCAGTCCGGCGCCTCGCAGCGCCGCAGCCGCTCCTGTTCGCCCGCCACCACGATGAACGCGAGCGCCATGCCGCAGTCGGCGGCCAGATGGTCGGCCATCGACGCGTCCGGCGCGAAGTAGTGCACGTGCCAGTCGTAGCCGTCGTGGTCCGTCAGCTGCGGGGTCGTCCCGGCGGCGGCCACCAGCTCGTTCAGCAGCCGGGACGCCTCGCGGGGACCGTCCGCCGCGAAAACCTCGGTGAAGCGCGTACGTACGTCGTGTACGGCCCGCAGATCACGGGGGCCTAGGTCACCGACGCCGCTCATCCGATGGGCCTGTGCGAAGCCGTACAGGGCCTCGACATCGGCGAGCCCGTCCGTGCCGTCTGCCTCGGGGACGGTGTTCACGAGACTGACGACGGTCTCAAGGGCGTTGCGGGTGTCGTGAGGGACCTGCACGATTCGCTCCCGGGCCTGCTGCGGGCCGGTGCCCGCGGGGTTCCGCAGATCCTAGGCCCAGGTTCTGTCCGGCGGATCCGGGCCCGAGCGCGGCGACGCCGTCGCCGCGGTGGATTCCGCGGCGACGGCGTCGTCGTTCGCCCGTATTCTGTTGTCCGCGCGGCGCCGTCTCCCCGAGTCGGACGGCGCCGAGCAGCTGTCGGCCTGGCTCAGCTGTCGGCCAGGATGTGAGACAACTCGGTGTCGAGGTCGAAGTGGCGATGCTCGGTGCCGGGTGGCACCGCGGCATCGGTTCGCTTGAGGAAGGATTCCAGGGCTCGCGCCGGGGCCTCCAGCAGGGCTTCTCCTTCAGGGGAGCTGAGTGCGATGCAGACGACTCCCTGGCCCTGGCTGCGGGAGGGCCAGACTCGGACGTCGCCGGTGCCGGTGGGCCGGTGCAGCCCCTCGGCCAGAAGGTCGCGGGCGAACACCCACTCGACCGTCTCCTCGGCTCCGGTGTGGAAGGTGGCGTGCACGGCATAGGGATCGGCCGTGTCATACCGCAGGCCCGCGGGTACAGGCAGTGAGGACTCGCTCGATACAACGAGGCGCAGGTGCAGCTCGCAGCTGACCGTGGTGTTCATAAGCGCCAGGGCCTTTCGCTCAGTGTGCGCTCGGGGATTCGCACGTCGGCGAAATCGACATGCCACCTACGGTGCCGTTGTAAACCCCTCTGTCTGTTTTGTGATCCTTCAGGTAGCTCGTACAGCGGTGCCTAACTTCGACTTATGCCGCCATTCCGGTGACGACTCGGCGTCCGGTAGGTTGGGAGCCATGCATGCGGAGAGTGACGAGCGGGGGGATGTCGTCGTACCGACGACAGTGAAATCCACGGGGGAATTGACCGAGGAGCCGCCGGAGCGAGCGCTTGGCTCACGCGCTCCGGGCTTTATCAAGGGTTCGAAGACGCTCCATATGAGCTGGCAGGTCGGCGTATTCGTCGTCGGGCTCGCGGTGGTCGGCGTGGGTGTCGTGCTGCTGCCGCTGCCCGGTCCCGGGTGGCTCATAATCTTCGGCGGTATGGCGATCTGGGCGACCGAATTCGTCTGGGCACAACTGGTGCTCCGGTGGACGCGGCGCAAGGTCACCGAGGCGGCGCAGAAAGCGCTCGATCCCAAGGTGCGCCGGCGCAACATCATCCTGACGACCGTCGGTCTGGTGATCATGGCCGTACTGGCCGGCATTTACCTGTGGAAGTTCGGATTCGTCATGCCCTGGAAGATCGACCAGTGACCGTGGAAGCGGTCCGGGGGAGGCACTGACATGGGGTAATGTTTGCCCTGCGTCCGGGCGATTAGCTCAGTGGGAGAGCGCTTCGTTCACACCGAAGAGGTCACTGGTTCGAACCCAGTATCGCCCACCCGGATCCGATGCCCCGGAGACTTCACCGTCTCCGGGGCATCGGTCGTTTCCGTACGTGCTCCGGGCCCTGACCGGTCGCCCGCCCGTCAGCGCATCCGGCCCAGCGACCGCCGCAGCCGTCTGGCGTCGTGCAGGCGCCGTTCGTACGTCGCGCCCAGGGCCAGGAGCAGCAGTCCGGCGAGTGCGGGCGGCAGCCAGCGGGGCAGGGCGCCGACGGCCTGGACGACGTACGGCGCCAGCTCGTGCAGCGTGTCCAGGGCGAGCACGCCGCCGCCGATGACCAGCAGCGCCTGGAGCCTCAGCCGGGCGCCGACGAGGGTGACCGCGAGCGCGGCGACCCCCAGCGCCAGCGGGCGGAGCCAGTGCGTGTCGCCCCAGGCGGCGGCGAGGCTCGGCAGGAGCGTCGCGGCGAGGCCGGGGCCGTACGCCGTCCAGGACGACGCCTCCAGGTCGCCGCGGCGCCGCAGGAAGCCCACGACGAGCGCGGGGACGGTCGCCGGGAGGGTGTACGCCTCGGGGGTCGACACGTCGGAGGCGTACAGCCGCACCCAGGTGGCCAGTACGAACAGCACCGCCGCGAGATACCCGGCCGCCGGGCGGCGGTCCGGGCGCAGCGCGGTGCCCGCGGCCACGACTCCGCAGAGGGCGAGCACGAGGGCGACGGTCTCCGGGTGGCCGGTGGCGAGGATGACCGCGAGGGGACCGGCCCCGGCCGACGTCAGCTCCATCGGCAGGGCCACCGGACGGCCGCGCAGGCGCGCGGCGAGCAGCGCGACGACGGCGGGCACGGCGAGGACGACCAGTGCGGTGCGCTCGCGCGGCAGCCCGGCGGACGCGCAGAGCGCGCACAGCAGCGCGACGGCTGTCGCGACGGCGACGCAGGTGAGGAGCGCCTGGAAGGACCGCGCCGGGAAGGCGGCGCGGGCGGAATCGGTGCCGGTGTCCTTGTCGGCTTCGGTCACGGCCGGGTTCAGGGCCACCGCGCCGCCGCAGAGCAGGGCGAGCAGTACCCCGAGGGTGATCAGCGTGGCCGGCTGCGTGGCCAGGGCCAGCAGCGAGACGCTCGCCGCGCCGGCCAGCGCGCAGACCACGGCCGTCGTCGGGACCGCCGACAGCGCGGCCGGCGGACGTGGGCGCACCGCGAGCGTCAACGCGCCCGCCGTCAGCGCGAGATGAGTCGCCACCGCCGCCGCGTACCCGAGGTCCAGCGCCCCGGGAAGCACCAGCAGCGCGGCCCAGGCGAGCGCCGTCGCACCGCCGAGCGCGGCGGGTCGTACGGAGGCGGGCAGATGGCGGTACGCGACGGCGAGGAGGCCGGCGGCGATCAGGAGCACCAGTGGCGCCGTGGCCATCGCGGACCACCCCGGATCCGTCCCGACCGCCTGCCGCGCGCTGCCCGGTGAGCCCGACCAGATGTCCTCCGCCAGGGACGCCGGGCCGAGCACCGTCAAGGCCACCGAGGGCAGCGTCCACAGGACGGCCCCGGCCACGACAGCTCCGGCCGCGGCGCCGAGCCCGCGCACCGCCATGCGGGGCAGCGGAGCCCGTACGGCCGTCAACAGGGCCGCGCCGCACAGCAGATACCCGACGACGGCCCAGCCGAGCGGTACGGAGGGGCGCGGCAGACCGCCCGTCGCGGCGACCGCGGCCAGACCGGCCACCAGGCCGCCGGCGAACGAGACGTCCGGCACGCGCATGGCGGCGAAGAGACCAAGACCGGCTCCGGCGAGCAGCAGCAGGCCGGGCCCGGCGGCGTCGAGCGGGGTGCCGGCGGTCACCGAGAGCGCGACCGCCATCAGCAGCGCCCAGCCGCCGGTCACCCACGCGGTGACGCCCGCGATCGACCTGGCAGGCGAGGGCCTGGTCCACAGCACGATCGCCGCGTCGGCGGCGGCGGTCGCCAGCAGCGCCCACGCGAGGGTGAGTTCGCTCGCGCCGGCGGCCAGCGCCCAGAGCGGCAGGGGGAGTTGGGCGATGAGGACCGCGGCGGGCAGCGGCGTACGCAGCCGGCTGACCAGCAGTCCGTACGCCGCCCAGAGCGCGGCCAGTACGGCGCAGGCGGTGGCCGTGTAGCCGAGCGGATCCGCGCCGGGCATCGCGGCGCGGTTCAGGGCGTAGGAGTCGAGGACCGTCAGGACCAGAGCCAGAGCGCCGACGGCTTCGGCGGTCGCGGCCAGGGAGCGGCGCAGCAGAAGGACCGGGGTGGCGAGCGCGGCCAGGGTGACGGTGCCCAGCACGACGGACCGGCCGCCGATGCCCATGGAGCCCCAGCTGACCACGGTGAAGGCGACGGCCGCGACGGTCAGCAGGACACCGCCCAGGGCGAGCAGGGCGTTCTGCACGCTCGGCGGGGACGTCTCGGGCGTCCGGGCGGCGGGCCGCGCCGCCGGGACCGGCCGCGCCGGTGGTGCCACCGCTGTCAGCAGCGTCAGCAGATAGGACCTGCGGGCGAGCAACTGTGCTCTGCGCGCCTCGATTCGGGCCAGCTCGCGATCGAGGACCGCGAGCTCCTCGGCCGGTCGCGGAAGGTTCTCCATGGCCTGGAGTGTGGTCCGGGCCACAGCACGGGCCATCGGCTCTCGTACTCAGATACGTGTCTGAGTACCCGTCCGGGAGCGCGCACCTGACCCCCGGGCGCGCACACTTGGTCCATGGACTGGCATCACTACCGCTTCCGCAGCGTCTGGGATCTCGACGCCGCCCCGGACACCGTGTTCGGCGTGCTGGAACGGGCCGGTGAGTACCCCGACTGGTGGCCCCAGATCCGGGAGGTGATCCCCGTCGACGAGCGCGGCGGGACGGCCCGGTTCCGGTCGGTGATTCCGTACGACCTCTTCGTCCACGCCCGCGAGAGCAGGAACGACCCGCGTGCCCGCGTCCTCGAAATCGCGATGACCGGCGATCTCGAAGGCTGGGCGCGCTGGACCCTGAGCGCCCGGGGCAGCGGCACCCGTGCCCTGTACGAGCAGGAGGTCGACGTCAACAAGCCGCTGCTGCGGCGCTTCGCCGTGCCCGGCCGGCCCTTCTTCCTCGCCAATCACGCGCTGATGATGCGGGCGGGGCGGCGGGGGCTGCGGAAGGTCCTCGCGGGCCGTCATACCGTTTGAACGAAACCCGCCGAGACCTGTATGGTTCAGTCCGTTCCCGGGCGATTAGCTCAGTGGGAGAGCGCTTCGTTCACACCGAAGAGGTCACTGGTTCGAACCCAGTATCGCCCACCGGGAAAGGCCGGTCTGTCGCTGACGGACCGGCCTCGCTGTTGTCGGACGTGCCTCGCCCCCGCCCCGGCACCCGCCCCCGCGCGGACGCCCGAACGGTCAGGCCACCACGGGCATTTGGGGCCGCAGCGGCCACGCCGGGCCGGCCGCCGCACGTGAGCCGCCCCGCGCGAACCACTCCGGCCGGCCGCGCGACTGCGCCGCGTGCCAGACCGCCTGCCTGGCGTGCAACTGGGCCGCGGTGAGCTGCTGTGTCGTCGTGGCGAACCGGCGCCCCAGCGACCGGACCACCTCCAGCGCCGCCACCGCGTCGGCCGCGGCGTCGTGCGAGCCGTCCAGCATCACCCCGTACAGCGAACAGAGGTCGACCAGCCGCCGCCGGCCCTTGCGGACGGGATCGAGATGCCGGTCGAGCACGCCCGGATCCAGGACGCAGAACGGCGCGTTCTCCAGATACCGCGCCATGGACGAGCCGCGATGGCGCCGCATCTCGCGGTCGAGCAGTGTCAGACCGAACGGCGCGTTCATCACCACCAGCGGCCGGCCCGCCATGCACTGCTCGGCGAGTCCCCGCCCGACCTCCTCGATCACCGGAGCCGGCCAGCGGCCCGTGCGCTGGACCAACGCGTCGGTGAGACCGTGCACTTCGGTCGCCTCGACCGGCACCGGGATCCCCGGGTTGACCAGCCAGCGGGTGACCCGGGCCCGGGAGCCCGATATGTCCTGGACGACGAGGGCGGCCGAGACTATCCGGTCCTCCTCGGCGTCGGTGCCCGTCGTCTCGATGTCGAATGCGGCCAGGGGGCCCTCGTACCAGTGCGTCATCCCCGAACTCCTCGCGCACGCGTGGCAGATGGCATCCGGCCGACCGCCCGGATCGGTCATACCCGCACCCTTTGCGGCGTACGCCGGAGATGGCGGCACAATTGAAGCGTTTAGCGAGTGACCCCTCGGGCTCGGTACGATTCCCGTCGCGTACGGAAACGAGCCTGCGCACCCCGTGAGTCAGGAGAGACCGGTGTCAGATGTCCGCGTGACCATCGAACGCGATTCCGAGCGGGAAGAGCGCGTGGTGACGACGGGCACTACGGCGGCCGACCTCTTCCCCGGCGAGCGCACCGTGGTCGCCGCCCGGGTGGGCGGCGAGCTGAAGGACCTTTCTTACGAGGTCGCCGACGGCGAGACCGTCGAGCCCGTGGAGATCTCCTCCGAGGACGGCCTGAACATCCTGCGCCACTCCACCGCGCATGTCATGGCGCAGGCCGTGCAGGAGCTGTTCCCCGAGGCCAAGCTGGGTATCGGTCCGCCGATCAAGGACGGCTTCTACTACGACTTCGACGTCGCCGAGCCCTTCACCCCCGACGACATCAAGGCCGTCGAGAAGAAGATGCAGGAGATCCAGAAGCGCGGCCAGCGGTTCTCCCGGCGGGTCACCACCGACGAGGACGCGCGCGTGGAGCTGGCCGGCGAGCCGTACAAGATCGAGCTGATCGGGCTCAAGGGCAAGGCCGCGGACGCCGCCGAGGGCGCGTCCGCGGAGGTCGGCGCCGGTGAGCTGACGATCTACGACAACCTCGACGCCAAGACCGGTGAGCTGTGCTGGAAGGACCTGTGCCGGGGCCCGCACCTGCCCACCACCCGTAACATCCCGGCCTTCAAGCTGATGCGCTCGGCGGCCGCCTACTGGCGCGGCAGCGAGAAGAACCCGCAGCTCCAGCGGATCTACGGCACCGCGTGGCCGTCCAAGGAAGAGCTCAAGGCCCACCTCGACTTCCTCGCCGAGGCCGAGCGCCGCGACCACCGCAGGCTGGGCAGTGAGCTGGACCTGTTCTCCTTCCCCGACGAGCTGGGCTCCGGTCTCGCGGTCTTCCACCCCAAGGGCGGGGTGATCCGCAAGGAGATGGAGCAGTACTCGCGCCATCGCCACGAGGTGTCCGGGTACGAGTTCGTCAACACCCCGCACATCTCGAAGAAGAAGCTCTTCGAGACCTCCGGGCACCTGCCGCACTACGCGGACGGCATGTTCCCGCCCATGGAGTTCGACGGCCAGGACTACTACCTCAAGGCCATGAACTGCCCGATGCACAACCTGATCTTCAAGGCGCGCGGGCGGTCCTACCGCGAGCTGCCGCTGCGCCTGTTCGAGTTCGGCACGGTCTACCGCTACGAGAAGTCCGGTGTCGTGCACGGCCTCACCCGCTCCCGCGGCTTCACCCAGGACGACGCGCACATCTACTGCACCAAGGAGGAGATGCCGCAGGAGCTGGACTCCCTGCTCACCTTCGTGCTGGAGCTGCTGCGCGACTACGGCCTGTCCGAGTTCGAGCTCGAACTGTCCACCCGGGACCCGGATTCGGACAAGTTCATGGGCGAGGACGCGGAGTGGGAGGAGGCCACGGCGGCGCTCCAGCAGGCCGCGGACAAGCAGGGTCTGCCGCTCGTTCCCGACCCGGGCGGCGCCGCGTACTACGGGCCCAAGATCTCCGTCCAGGCCAAGGACGCCATCGGCAGGTCCTGGCAGATGTCGACCATCCAGGTCGACTTCCAGCAGCCGAAGCGGTTCGAGCTGGAGTACACCGCGTCCGACGGCACCAAGCAGCAGCCGGTCATGATCCACCGGGCGCTCTTCGGCTCGATCGAGCGTTTCTTCGCCGTGCTCCTGGAGCACTACGCGGGCGCGTTCCCGGCCTGGCTGGCGCCCGTCCAGGCGGTCGGCATCCCGGTCGGCGACGCGCATGTGCCCTACCTCCAGGAGTTCGCGGAGCGGGCGAAGGCCAAGGGGCTGCGTGTCGAGGTGGACGCGTCGGCGGACCGGATGCAGAAGAAGATCCGCAACCACCAGAAGGCCAAGACGCCGTTCATGATCATCGTTGGTGACGAGGACGTCGCCAACGGCGCGGTGTCCTTCCGCTACCGGGACGGCACGCAGAAGAACGGCATCCCGGCCGACGAGGCGCTCGCGGAGCTGCTGGACGTCGTGGAGCGCCGCGTACAGGTCTGAGACGCCGGAGCGGGTCCGGTACGGCCTCCGGGAGGCATCAGCCCTCCGGAGGCCGTTCCGCGCTCTCTCCCCGGCCCCCCGATGGGTCCTGGTCCGCCGTCGTCGTCCGGTCCTCCCGGCCGAAGACCTGGATCAGCCACGACGAGAACGAACCGGTCACCGCGCCCAGCAGCGCCAGACCGCAGACCATCAGAAAGACCGCGAACAGCCGGCCCAGCGGCGTCACCGGGGTGACATCGCCGTACCCGACCGTGGTGATCGCCGAGCACGCCCACCACACCGAGTCCCCGAAGGTCCGGATGCTGGCCCCGGGCGCACCGCGCTCCTGCTGGTAGACCGCGAGCGCGCAGGCGAAGCTGAGCAGCACGGCCGTCACGCCCGCGTACGACATCACCCGCCCGTACAGACTCAGCCGCGGCTGGTCACGGCGGCGCTGGAGCGTCACATACGTGCTCACGATCCGCACCGGGCGCAGCAGGGGCAGCAGAAGGACGACCGTGTCGAGCCAGTGCTTCGTGACGAAGCGGGCACCCTGGCCGCTCAGCATCAGACGTACCGCGTAGTCACAGGCGAACAGCGCCCAGACGGCGAGCAGGACGCTCAGCGCGACATCGCCGAGGAGCGGATCGCGGCTGTGGTTCAGCACCAGCACCGCGTAACAGGCGAGGAAGAGCAGCGAGGCGATGAGCAGGGGCAGTTCGGCGCGCCGCTCCCAGTCACGCAGGCGGTTCGCTCGGTTCCGGACATGCATCGCGCCAGCATGGCCGCAGTGTGCACGGGGCGGGCCCGGCGACACGCGTCACCGGGCCGAAGTCATATGCTGCACAGCATGACGAGTGAGCCGGAGCAGCAGATCGGAGTGGGCAGCCCGGACGCGTTCCAGCGCCTGTGGACGCCCCACCGGATGGCCTACATCCAGGGCGAGAACAAGCCCACCAGCCCGGACGCCGGCGAGGGCTGTCCCTTCTGCTCCATCCCGCTCAAGTCGGACGAGGACGGGCTCGTCATCGCCCGCGGTGAGTCGGTCTACGCGGTGCTGAACCTGTATCCGTACAACGGCGGCCATCTCCTGGTCGTACCGTTCCGGCACGTCGCCGACTACACGGAGCTCGACGACGCCGAGACCGCCGAACTGGCCCTCTTCACCAAGCAGGCGATGACCGCGCTGCGTACGGCCTCCGGGGCGCACGGCTTCAACATCGGTATGAACCAGGGCACCGTGGCCGGCGCCGGCATCGCCGCCCATCTGCACCAGCACGTCGTGCCACGCTGGGGCGGCGACGCCAACTTCATGCCGGTCATCGCCCGTACCCGGGTGCTGCCCCAACTCCTCGCCGACACCCGGGTGATGCTCGCCGACGCATGGCCGAAGGGCGACGCGTAGGGCCTGTCGTCGGGATCAGGCCCCCTCGCTACGCGTCGTACACGTCGGCCTTCTTCGGTGTCGGGTCCTGGACCGCGCCGCTGAGGGACGAGGAGCGGCTGCCGAAGCGCGCCGTGTCCACGCCGTTCTCGTCCAGCACGCGCAGGGCCGCCGCGTGCGCCACCCGCAGTACCGGCGTCGCCGCGCGCATCGCGTCGTCGGCCATGAAGCGGTGGCGCCACGGCTTGTCCGCCCAGACGTGCCGCAGACCGAACGGCTCGGGCAGCGACAGCTTCCCGCCGAGGAAGTCGAGGATCGGCGGATACCAGGTGAACGGGGCGCGCACCGCCAGCCGCACCGCCTCCTTCGCCTCCACCAGCGGCAGGTTGCGCGTCCTGGTCTCCCAGAAGCGGACCGTCTTGGCCGTCGTGACCGTCTTGGGCGAGGGCTTCGAGAAGAAGATGCCGTTCACCGGCCCCAGCGCGTGACCCGTCACCTCGATACGCAGTGTCTCGTGCAGGACCGTCACCGTGATCATCATCGTGATGACCAACTGGCCGTCCCACAGCACGAACTGCACGCCCAGATAGTGCCTGTCACCCGCGCCGAACTGCTGGTGGTTGCAGATCCGCTGTATCTCGTGCGGCTTGACCTGGTACGTCTCGACGTCCTGGCCTTCCGGCCTGCTGACCGATCCGGCGTTCTCGGCGACCGGCCGAACGATCCAGTGCTTCACCTCGGGCTTGGGGAAACCACCGGAGTTGAGCGGGCCGCGCTCCAGCATCTTCAGCTGGTCGTGCATCGCCCGTATCACGTCGTAACTGCGGAACTGGTGGATCTCCTTGCCGGCCTCTTTAGGAACCAGGTCCTCCGCGAGCGTCCAGCTGCCCCACCGGGTGCCCATGCCCAATATGCCCTTGGGACCGGCGTAGAAGACCGCGTTGGAACGCTGTTCGGCCGTCAGCTTCTCAAGACCGTGGCGCAGTTCCTCCCGCGCGGTCTCGTCGGGATGCCCAGGCACCGCTTCGGGCACCTTGGCGCCGAGGCCGCCGCCCGACAGGAGATCGCTCCAGCGGGCCCGCAGGTCCTTGGCCGTCGTCTCGCAGATCCGCTTGGCGAGCAGCCAGCCGATGACGGGCGCCACGATCACACCGCGCAGATACCAGCCGAGGAAGCCCGTGAACGGCAGCGCGATCAGAAAGACCACGGCCAGCGCGGCGACACCGAACAGCAGCGCGCCGCCGATGGCACCGGCGTTCTTGTCCTTCGACCCCGCCAGCGTCCTGCGCAGCTGGAAGACGCCGATCCACAGCAGCATCCCCGGCAGGAACAGCAGGCCGAACACGACGGCCACCACGGTGAGCCGGGTGTCACGCTCCTTACGGATGCGGATCGCCGCCAGACAGTGCTCGACCACCGCCTGCGGTTCCGTACCGAAGGACTGGATCAGCGCGGCACGGCCGCCACCCAGCATCCGCGTCTGCACCGCGCGCGAGAACGCCTCACCCAGATTCGGCTCGAAGAGCGACACCTTGCCCTTCTTCACCGTCGACTTGTGCCACTCGCTGTCGGCCTTGAGGATCTCCTCGACGGAGCTGTCGCGATACGCCGCCGAGGCAAGGGCATGCGTCGCCGCCGTCTGCCCCGCCGACCCCTGGAGCGGAACCTGAGCCCCCGGAGAGAAATCGAATCCGTCCTGCGCCACTGTCCGCCCCCATCGCCGCGAGCATCCGCTGCTGCGCCCTTTTCCCAACTACCGTGCCCCGCACACCTGCTGAGCTGGGGCGCACCACAGCGTAACCCGGGGCACACACCCCGCGTCAGGGCGAAACCGGTCCCGGCACCGCGCGGCTCCCGTCTCCCGGGCGCCGCCCTCAGGCCATCACCTCGGCGGCGGCGCTCTCCCGGATCCGGTCGGCCACCTGGGCCGGCATCGCCTCGTGCCGGGCGTACGAGCGGCTGAACCGGCCCGTGCCGTGCGAGACCGACCGCAGATCGATCGCGTACCGGCCGATCTCGATCTCCGGCACCTCCGCCCGTACGACCGTCCGTCCCGTCCCCGCCTGATCGGTGCCGACCACCCGGCCGCGCCGTGCCGACAGATCGCTCATCACGGGGCCCACGTACTCGTCGGGGACCACGACCTCCACGGTGGCGACCGGCTCCAGCAGTTCGATACGCGCCTGCCCGGACGCCTCACGCAGCGCGAGCGCGCCCGCCGTCTGGAAGGCGCCGTCCGAGGAGTCCACCGAGTGCGACTTCCCGTCCACCAGCGTCACCCGCACGTCGACCAGCGGGTGCCCGGCGGCCACACCGCGCGCCGCCTGCGCCCGGACGCCCTTCTCCACGGCGGGGATGAACTGCCGCGGCACCGCGCCCCCGACGACCCGGTCGATGAACTCGACGCCGGAGCCGACGGGCAGCGGCTCGACCTCGATCTCGCAGATCGCGAACTGGCCGTGCCCGCCGGACTGTTTGACGAGCCGGCCGCGCCCGGACGCGGGCTCGCCGAAGGTCTCCCGGAGCGAGACCTTGTGCGGTACGACGTCCACCTGGACGCCGTACCGGTTGCGCAGCCGCTCCAGGGCCACGTCCATGTGTGCCTCGCCGAGGCACCAGAGGACCACCTGGCGGGTGGCCGGGTTCTGTTCCAGGCGCATCGTCGGATCCTCGGCGGCGAGCCGGGCGAGACCCTGCGAGAGCTTGTCCTCGTCCGACGTGCTGTGCGCCTCCACGGCGAGCGGCAGCAGCGGATCGGGCATCGTCCAGGGCCGCATCAGCAGCGGGTCGTCCGTGGCGGAGAGCGTGTCGCCCGTCTCGGCGTGCGACAGCTTCGCCACACACGCCAGATCGCCCGCGATACAGCTGTCCAGGATCCGCTGCTGCTTGCCGAAGGGCGCCGACAGCGCGCCGATCCGCTCGTCCACGTCGTGGTCCTCGTGGCCTCGGTCGGTGAGTCCGTGGCCGGAGACATGCACCGTCTCGTCGGGCCGCAGCGTGCCGGAGAAGACCCGGACCAGGGAGAGCCGGCCCACGTACGGGTCGGACGCCGTCTTGACCACCTCGGCGACCAGCGGGCCGCCCGGGTCGCAGCTCGGGCGCGGGCGCGCGGATCCGCGCGGTGTCGTCACCTCGGGCGCCCGGCGCTCCAGCGGGGTGGGGAAACCGCGCGTGATCAGTTCGAGCAGCTCGACCGTCCCGAGACCTTGGCGCGCCCCGTCGGCGGCCGGCGCGGCCGCGAGGACGGGGTGGAAGACACCGCGGGCGACGGCCTTCTCCAGATCGTCCACGAGCGTGCGCTCGTCGATCTCGGCGCCGTCCAGATAGCGCTCCATCAGGGTCTCGTCCTCGCTCTCGGCGATGATCCCCTCGATCAGCCGGTCGCGGGCACCGTCGATGAGCGGCAGCCGGCCCGGGTCGGGCGCCAGCACCTCGCGGGCGCCGGACGAGTAGTCGTAGATCTTCCGTGTGAGGAGTCCGGTGAGCCCGGTGACCGGCGCGTGCCCGTCGGGGCCCTCGGTGCCGTACACGGGGAGATACAGGGGCAGGACGGCGTCGGGGTCGGCACCGCCGAAGATGCCGCCGCAGACCCGCGTCAGCTCGTCGAAGCCCGTGCGCGCGGTCTCCAGATGCGTCACGACGATCGCGCGCGGCATGCCGACGGCGGCGCACTCCTCCCACATCGCGCGGGTGGAGCCCGGCACCGCCTCCGCCTCCTGGGCGGCGGACACAACGAAAAGGGCCGCGTCCGCTGCGCGCAGACCGGCCCTGAGTTCCCCGACGAAATCCGCGTAGCCGGGGGTGTCCAGCAGATTGATCTTGCACCCTCCCCACTCCAGCGGGACGAGGGACAGCTGTACGGAACGTTGCTGCCGGTGCTCGATCTCGTCGTAGTCCGAGACGGTGCCGCCGTCCTCCACGCGGCCCGCCCGGGTGAGAGCCCCGGCGGTCAGTGCCAGGGCCTCGACCAGCGTCGTCTTGCCGGATCCGCTGTGGCCGACCAGCACCACGTTCCGTACGGAGGAGGGCCGGCCGGCCGTCGGCGCCCTGCCGGCGGCCCCGGGATGTCCGTTCGTCCTGTCGCCCATGATCATGCCTCCCGATCGATCGCACGGTGAGGAGTCGGGCGCGGGCAGTGGGGGCCGCGCGTGGCAGCTCCAGCGATGCCCACGGTGGTCCTTCGAGCTTTCCACTCGCGTCGGCCCGCGTCCATACGTCGGTCACCAAGTCGGGCGGGACCGCCCGTTCCGCCCGAGCTTGGCTCCCCGGCGGTGGAGCGCCGCCGTCCTGGCTACGATGGGCCAGCCGGTGGCCGATGGGGCCGCCTGCCCAACGACCGTCGGGAAGGCCATGCTGAACAAGTACGCGCGTGCATTCTTTACGCGTGTCCTCACCCCGTTCGCCGCGTTTCTGCTCCGCCGGGGGGTGAGTCCCGACGCTGTGACGCTCATCGGTACCGCGGG
This sequence comes from Streptomyces sp. NBC_01716, assembly GCF_036248275.1. Classification (NCBI taxonomy): domain Bacteria; kingdom Bacillati; phylum Actinomycetota; class Actinomycetes; order Kitasatosporales; family Streptomycetaceae; genus Streptomyces; species Streptomyces sp. NBC_01716. Next base: position 7,256,770 of record NZ_CP109181.1, read on the forward strand.
AGTGATGGCGGGAGCGCTGTTCTTCTTCCCCCGCGGAGAGTTCTTCTGGGGCACGATCGTCATCACGCTCTTCGTCTTCTCCGACCTCATCGACGGCAACATGGCGCGGCAGGCCGGGATCTCCAGCCGGTGGGGGGCCTTCCTCGACTCCACGCTCGACCGGGTCGCCGACGGCGCGGTCTTCGGCGGATTCGCGCTCTGGTACGCGGGGACGGGCGACAACAACGTGCTGTGCGCCGTGTCGATCTTCTGTCTGACGAGCGGCCAGGTCGTCTCGTACACGAAGGCCCGCGGTGAATCCATAGGGCTGCCGGTGGCCGTCAACGGGCTGATCGAGCGCGCCGAGCGCCTCGTCATCTCGCTGGTGGCGGCGGGGCTCGCCGGCATGCACAAGTTCGGGGTGCCCGGTATCGACATCCTGCTGCCGATCGCGCTGTGGGTGGTGGCCGCCGGCAGTCTGGTGACACTCGGTCAGCGAGTGGTGACCGTACGGCGCGAGTCCGCCGAGGCGGACGCGGCCAGGGCCGGCGGGTCGGCCTCATGAGCGGCGGGCGGGACCGGCTGGTCGACGCTCTCTACGGGCTCGGCTGGAGCACCGTCAAGACGCTCCCCGAACCGGTGGCCGTCGCACTCGGCAGGACCATCGCCGACACCGTGTGGAGACGGCGCGGCTCGAACGTGCTGCGGCTCGAATCGAATCTGGCGCGCGTGGTGCCGGACGCGAGCCCCGAGCGCCTCGCGGAGCTCTCGAAGGCCGGCATGCGCTCGTACATGCGGTACTGGATGGAGTCGTTCCGGCTGCCGGTCTGGAGCGCGGAGCGGGTGCGGGACAGCGTCGAGATCAAGGACATTCATCTGCTGACGGAGGGTCTGGAGAGCGGGCGGGGCGTTGTGTTGGCCCTGCCGCATCTGGCCAACTGGGATCTGGCCGGGGCCTGGCTGACCCGGGGGATGGGTGTTCCGTTCACCACCGTCGTGGAACGGCTCAAGCCCGAATCGCTCTTCGACCGTTTTGTCGAATACCGCGAGAGCCTCGGTATGGAGGTGCTGCCGCACACCGGGGGCACCGCCTTCGGGACGCTCGCCCGACGGCTGCGGTCCGGCGGGCTTGTGTGCCTGGTGGCCGACCGGGATCTGTCCGCGTCGGGCGTCGAGGTGACGTTCTTCGGGGAGAAGACCCGGATGCCGGCCGGGCCCGCGATGCTCGCGCAGCAGACCGGGGCACTGCTGTTTCCGGTCTCGCTCCACTTCGACGGGCCGAAACTGATGCGGGGACGGGTGTATCCGGCCGTCGAGGTGCCGGAGACAGGTAAACGTGCCGAGAAGTCGTCTGTGATGGCACAGGCCGTGGCGGACAAGTTCGCCGCCGGTATCGCGGAGCACCCGGAGGACTGGCACATGCTGCAACGTCTCTGGCTCGCCGACCTCGAACCACGACCCGGGGCGGGGGCCGGTCCCGGCTCCGGCGGCGGCTCAGGCTCCGGCAGCGACTCCGGCTCAGGCTCCGGCGGGAGTCCCGAGAAAGTCGGTGGGGCCGGGTGAAGATCGGCATTGTCTGCCCGTACTCCTGGGACGTGCCGGGCGGAGTGCAGTTCCACATCAGGGATCTCGCGGACCATCTGATCCGGCTGGGCCACGAGGTCTCGGTGCTCGCGCCCGCCGACGACGAGACACCGCTCCCGCCGTTCGTGGTCTCCGCCGGGCGGGCCGTTCCCGTGCCGTACAACGGCTCCGTCGCCCGGCTGAACTTCGGCTTCCTGGCCGCGGCCCGGGTACGGCGCTGGCTGCACGACGGCACCTTCGACGTCATCCACATCCACGAACCCACCGCGCCCTCGCTCGGGCTGCTCACCTGCTGGGCGGCGCAGGGGCCGATCGTCGCGACGTTCCACACGTCGAACCCGCGCTCGCGGGTGATGCTCGCCGCGTACCCGATCCTCCAGCCGGCGCTGGAGAAGATAAGCGCACGGATCGCGGTCAGCGAGTACGCCAGGCGCACGCTGGTCGAGCATCTGGGCGGCGACGCCGTCGTCATCCCCAACGGGGTCGACGTCGACTTCTTCGCCAGGGCCGGGATCAACCCTCAGTGGCAGGGCGGCACGATCGGCTTCGTCGGGCGCATCGACGAGCCGCGCAAGGGGCTGCCCGTCCTGATGAAGGCCCTGCCGCGGATTCTCGAAGCGTTCCCCGGTACGAGGCTGCTCGTCGCCGGGCGCGGCGACGAGAAGGAAGCGGTGGAGTCGCTTCCCCAGGAGATGCGCGGCAGCGTCGAATTCCTCGGCATGGTGAGCGACGAGGACAAGGCACGGCTGCTGCGCAGCGTCGACCTGTACGTGGCGCCCAACACCGGGGGCGAGAGCTTCGGCATCATCCTGGTCGAGGCGCTGTCGGCGGGTGCCGCGGTGCTGGCGAGCGACCTGGACGCGTTCGCGCAGGTCCTGGACCAGGGCGCGGCCGGGGAACTGTTCGCCAACGAGGACGCGGACGCGCTGGCGGAGGCGGCCGTACGGCTGCTGGGGGACTCGCGGCGCCGCAAGGAGCTGGGTGAGCGCGGCAGCGCGCATGTGCGGCGCTTCGACTGGTCGACGGTGGGGGCGGACATCCTCGCGGTCTACGAGACGGTGACGGACGGCGCGGCGTCGGTGGCCACGGACGAACGGGTCGGCCTCCGCGCCCGCTTCGGGCTGGCGGCCCGGGACTAGAGCGTGTCCGGGGCCCGGCTCCCCGATTTGGGACGGGGTGGGGGAACACGCCCCCACCACCAGTAGCCTGCCGTGCGTGACCGAAACCCTGATCTGGATCTTCGCCGGGCTCTTGGCGATCGGCCTGTACCTCAGCTGGACCGCCGGCCGCCTCGACCGACTGCACGCGCGGATCGACGCGTCACGGGCCTCCCTCGACGCCCAGCTGCTGCGCCGCGCCTCGGTCGCCCAGGAGCTGGCCACCGCGGGCCTCCTCGATCCCGCGGCCTCGATCGTCCTCTACCAGGGCGCGCACGCCGCGCGTCAGGCCGAGGACGAGCAGCGTGAAGTGGCCGAGAGCGAGCTGAGCGAGGCGTTGCGGGCCGTCTTCGGAGAGCCCGCGCAGGTCGAGACGGTACGGGCGGCTCCGGGCGGCGACGAGGCCGCCGACGAGCTGGCCGCCGCCGTACGCCTCGTCCCCATGACCCGGCGCTTCCACAACGACTCCGTACGGGCGGCCCGCGCGCTGCGCCGGCACCGTACGGTCCGCTGGTTCCGGCTCGCCGGGCACGCGCCGTTCCCGCTCGCCTTCGAGATGGACGACGAGCCGCCGGTGGCCCTCGCGAACCGTCCCGCGTAGCGGGAGCCGGGGGAGGGGGCCGCGAGAACGATCCACAGGCCTTCCATTGGCCCTTGCTGTGGACTGGTCCGGAGAGGTTTGCTTCGCCTCGTCAACCGCTCCCGTCCCGTCCAACCAGTGAGGTCGTTCCCGTGTCCAGCACGCTTATCCCCACCAGCCAGACCCCCGAGACCGGCACCGCGCGCGTGAAGCGTGGCATGGCCGAGCAGCTCAAGGGCGGCGTGATCATGGATGTGGTCACCCCCGACCAGGCCAAGATCGCCGAGGACGCCGGCGCGGTCGCCGTGATGGCGCTGGAGCGTGTGCCCGCCGACATCCGTAAGGACGGCGGCGTCGCGCGGATGTCCGACCCCGACATGATCGAGGGCATCATCGAGGCCGTCTCGATCCCGGTGATGGCCAAGTCCCGCATCGGCCACTTCGTGGAGGCCCAGGTCCTGCAGTCCCTCGGCGTCGACTACATCGACGAGTCCGAGGTCCTCACCCCGGCCGACGAGGTCAACCACGCCGACAAGTGGGCCTTCACCACGCCGTTCGTCTGCGGCGCCACCAACCTGGGCGAGGCCCTGCGCCGTATCGGCGAGGGCGCGGCCATGATCCGCTCCAAGGGCGAGGCCGGCACCGGCAACGTCGTCGAGGCGGTCCGTCATCTGCGCCAGATCAAGAACGAGATCGCCCGGCTGCGCGGCTACGACAACAACGAGCTGTACGCAGCCGCGAAGGAGCTCCGCGCCCCGTACGAGATCGTCAAGGAGGTCGCCGAGCTGGGCAAGCTGCCCGTCGTGCTCTTCTCGGCCGGCGGCGTGGCCACCCCGGCGGACGCCGCCCTGATGCGCCAGCTCGGTGCCGAGGGCGTCTTCGTCGGCTCCGGCATCTTCAAGTCCGGCGACCCAGCCAAGCGCGCCGCCGCCATCGTCAAGGCCACCACCTTCTACGACGACCCCAAGATCGTCGCGGACGCCTCGCGCAACCTCGGCGAGGCCATGGTCGGCATCAACATCGACACCCTGCCCGCGTCCGAGCACTACGCGAACCGTGGCTGGTGACCAGGACGCCGCGCGCGGCCCGCTGATCGGCGTCCTGGCCCTCCAGGGCGACGTACGGGAGCACCTGGCCGCCCTAGCGGCGGCCGGTGCCGTGCCGACGACCGTACGGCGCCCGGACGAACTGGCCGCCGTCGACGGCCTGGTGATCCCCGGCGGCGAGTCGACGACCATGTCCAAACTGGCCGTCCTCTTCGGGATGCTGGAGCCGCTGCGCGAGCGCGTACGCGAAGGGATGCCCGTCTACGGCACCTGCGCCGGCCTGATCCTGCTCGCCGAGAAGATCCTCGACCCGCGCTCCGGGCAGGAGACCGTCGGCGGCATCGACATGATCGTCCGCAGGAACGCCTTCGGGCGGCAGAACGAGTCCTTCGAGGCGGCCGTCGACGTGGCCGGTGTGGGACCGGTGGACGGGGTCTTCATCCGGGCCCCGTGGGTCGAGTCGGTGGGCGCCGATGTGCGGGTGCTGGCCGAGCACGAGGGGCATGTCGTCGCCGTACGGCAGGGCAACGCCCTCGCGACGGCGTTCCATCCCGAACTCACCGGCGACCACCGGCTGCACGGCTTCTTCACGGAGATGGTGCGCTCCGCGGGGTGAGGGGATCCCGGTAGGATCTCTGCCGAACGGAGCAGGATTGGTTACGCGAAGGAGACAGGCAGATGTCCGGCCACTCTAAATGGGCTACGACGAAGCACAAGAAGGCCGTGATCGATGCCAAGCGCGGCAAGCTCTTCGCGAAGCTGATCAAGAACATCGAGGTCGCGGCCCGCACCGGGGGCGCCGACGTCGACGGCAACCCGACCCTTTTCGACGCCATCCAGAAGGCGAAGAAGAGCTCGGTGCCGAACAAGAACATCGACTCGGCCGTCAAGCGCGGCGCCGGCCTGGAGGCCGGTGGCGCCGACTACGAGACGATCATGTACGAGGGTTACGGGCCCAACGGTGTCGCCGTGCTCATCGAGTGTCTGACCGACAACCGCAACCGTGCCGCCTCCGACGTCCGCGTCGCGATGACCCGCAACGGCGGCTCGATGGCCGACCCCGGCTCCGTGTCGTACCTGTTCCACCGCAAGGGCGTCGTGATCGTCCCCAAGGGCGAGCTGGGCGAGGACGACGTCCTCGGCGCGGTCCTCGACGCCGGCGCCGAGGAGGTCAACGACCTGGGTGAGTCCTTCGAGGTGCTCAGCGAGGCGACCGACCTGGTCGAGGTCCGCACGGCGCTCCAGCAGGCCGGCATCGACTACGACTCCGCCGACACCAACTTCGTGCCGACCATGCAGGTCGAGCTGGACGAGGACGGCGCACGGAAGATCTTCAAGCTGATCGACGCGCTGGAGGACAGCGACGACGTGCAGAACGTCTTCGCCAACTTCGACGTCTCGGACGAGGTCATGGAGAAGGTCGACGCCTGACCGGCGGGCGCGCCGGCGCGCGTCGCCGGCGTCAACTCGGCTGTACGCGGCGGGCCGACGGGGACACACCTCCCGTCGGCCCGCCGCGTTGTCGGTGCCGACCGATACTGTGCTGATCAGGGGTTCTGACTCACCGGCAGAACTGGTGACCGGGCGGGACCGGGAGTGTGAGGGGGAGGGGCGCGATGCGGGTACTGGGCGTGGACCCCGGACTGACGCGATGCGGTGTCGGCGTCGTCGAGGGCGTCGCGGGACGCACGTTGACGATGCTCGGCGTCGGTGTGGTGCGCACACCCTCCGACGCGGACCTCGGATCGCGCCTCGTCGCCATCGAGCGGGGAGTGGAAGCCTGGCTGGACGAGCACCGGCCCGAACTGGTCGCCGTGGAGCGGGTGTTCAGCCAGCACAACGTCCGTACGGTGATGGGGACGGCCCAGGCCAGCGCGGTCGCCATGCTGTGCGCGGCCCGCCGCGGCATCCCCGTCGCCCTGCACACCCCCAGCGAGGTCAAGGCCGCCGTCACGGGCAGCGGGCGCGCCGACAAGGCACAGGTCGGCGCCATGGTGACCCGGCTGCTGCGACTGGACGCGCCGCCCAAACCGGCCGACGCCGCCGACGCCCTCGCCCTCGCGATCTGTCATATCTGGCGCGCCCCCGCCGTCAACAGGCTCCAGCAGGCGCACGCCGCGGCGAAGGCGTCCCGCCCCGCCGGCTACACCCCCGTACGGAAGGTTCCCCGATGATCGCCTTCGTCAGCGGCCCGGTGGCCGCGCTCGCCCCGACCTCCGCGGTGATCGAGGTCGGGGGCGTCGGCATGGTGGTCCAGTGCACCCCGGCCACCCTCGCCGGGCTGCGGATCGGTGCGGAGGCGAAGATCGCCACCTCGCTGGTCGTCCGGGAGGACTCGCTCACGCTGTACGGCTTCGCCGACGACGACGAGCGCCAGACGTTCGAGCTGCTCCAGACCGCCAGCGGTGTCGGTCCGCGCCTCGCCCAGGCGATGATCGCGGTGCACTCGCCCGACACCCTGCGGGTCGCCGTCGCCACGGGCGACGAGAAGACGCTGACCGCTGTCCCCGGCATCGGTAAGAAGGGTGCGCAGAAGCTGCTGCTGGAGCTGAAGGACCGGCTCGGCGAGCCCCTCGGCACGCACATCGGCAGACAGGGAATCGGCGCCCCCGTCTCCGCCGGCTGGAACGATCAGCTGCACTCGGCGCTGATCGGTCTCGGTTACGCGACGAGGGAGGCCGACGAGGCGGTCGCGCTGGTCGTCCCCGAGGCCGAGGCGGCGATCGAGGCTGGCGAGGCGCCCGCCGTACCGCGACTCCTGCGGGCGGCGCTCCAGTCGCTGAACCGCACACGCTGACCCGGCGACGTCGCCGGGCGCGGACGGGGCCGGCCGCCCCGGTCGCCGCCCGGCCGGCGCCGGAGCCGAACTCCACGGGACCGTCCAGGGACGTCCCGATTCCATGAGGTGAGCCACAGTGAACTGGGACGACAGCAGCACAGGGACGCCGGGAGGCGGCCCTCCGCCGACGGACGCGGCCGACGGGCCCGAGCGGCTCGTCGCCGCGTCCGCCGACGGCGAGGACCAGGCGGTCGAGGCGGCGCTGCGCCCCAAGTCGCTGGACGAGTTCGTCGGGCAGGAGCGCGTACGGGAACAGCTCGACCTCGTCCTGAAGGCGGCGCTCGCCCGGGGCGCCACCGCCGACCATGTCCTGCTCTCGGGCGCGCCCGGTCTCGGCAAGACCACCCTCTCCATGATCATCGCGGCCGAGATGGGCGCCCCCATCCGCATCACATCGGGCCCCGCCATCCAGCACGCGGGCGACCTCGCCGCGATCCTCTCCTCCCTCCAGGACGGCGAGGTCCTCTTCCTCGACGAGATCCACCGGATGTCCCGGCCCGCCGAGGAAATGCTCTACATGGCCATGGAGGACTTCCGCGTCGACGTCATCGTCGGCAAGGGACCGGGCGCCACCGCCATCCCGCTGGAGCTGCCGCCCTTCACCCTCGTCGGCGCCACCACCAGGGCCGGCCTGCTGCCGCCCCCGCTGCGCGACCGTTTCGGCTTCACCGCGCAGATGGAGTTCTACGAGCCCGTCGAGCTGGAGCGGGTCATCCACCGCTCCGCGCACCTCCTGGACCTGGAGATCGACGCGGACGGCGCCGCCGAGATCGCCGGACGCTCGCGGGGCACGCCACGTATCGCCAACCGTCTGCTGCGCCGGGTCCGCGACTACGCGCAGGTCAAGGCCGAGGGGTACATCAACCGCGACATCGCCTCCGTCGCCCTTCAGGTGTACGAGGTGGACGAACGGGGCCTGGACCGGCTCGACCGGGCCGTGCTCCAGGCCCTGCTCAAGCTGTTCGGCGGTGGCCCGGTCGGTCTGTCGACCCTTGCCGTCGCGGTGGGTGAGGAGCGCGAGACGGTCGAGGAGGTCGCCGAGCCCTTCCTCGTACGGGAGGGACTGCTCGCCCGTACCCCTCGCGGCCGGGTCGCGACCCCGGCGGCATGGGCCCATCTGGGGTTGACGCCACCCCCGCGGAGCCCGGGCGCAAGCGGACAACCGGGGCTGTTCGGGGCGTGAGCGCACAGGCACTCGCCCGAGCAGGAACCCCGGTGCCATGCTGGGCGTTGTTCCATTGATGCGGACTCGCTTAGACTCCGCCGATGCCGCCCGTAACGGTCGGCTACCCACCCCCGTATATCAGGCCGCCCGACAGCGCGGTCGTGCGAAGGAAGTTCCCTCCCGTGAGTCCTGTGACCCTCCTCCCCTTCATCGTGCTCATCGGGGCCATGTTCCTGATGACCCGGTCCGCCAAGAAGAAGCAGCAGGCGGCTGTGCAGATGCGCAATGAGATGCAGCCCGGCACAGGTGTCCGGACGATCGGGGGCATGTACGCCACCGTCAAGGAAGTTCACGACGAGACGGTCCTGCTGGAGGTCGCGCCGGCCGTCCACGCCGTGTACGCGAAGAACGCCATCGGCGCGGTCCTGACGGACGAGGACTACAACCGCATCGTCCACGGCGACGAGGACGAGTTCGAGGTCGACGGCCACGTCGTGCCCGACGACGCCTCCTCGCTGGTCGACGACGACGTTTCGAAGATCGACCTGGGCAAGAAGGACGGCCCGGAAGACGCCGAGACGGAGGCCGAGACCACGGCCGACGCCGACGCCACCGCCGACGCGGCCAAGGCTGACGCGGCCAAGGCTGACGCGGACGTCGACTCGAACGACGCCGAGAAGGAGTCGGTCGAGGCCAAGGACGCCAAGGCCGACGGCGAGAGCGGCGCGAAGTAGTCCCGTCCGGTCCCGCACCACGTCCCCGGGCGTGCCGCGGTCCCCGGACGGCGTCGGCTTTCGCGTGGGCACGTCCCCACAACACTTCGTTGCCGCTCCGTCGCTCACCCGGCGTGGGGCGGTTGGACAGGGAGAAACGAAAAGGTGGCAGCACCTCAGAAGGGCCGAAGGCAGACGGGGGCCCCGGGAAAGCCGGGGCGCACCCTGATCCTGTTCCTGATCGCGATGATCGCCCTCATCGGCGGGATGTTCGGGGCCGGCGAGCTCACGCCGCGCCTCGGTATCGACCTCGCCGGCGGCACGACCATCACGCTCAAGGCCAAGAGCTCGCCGGGCCAGGCGAACGCGGTCAACGAGACCAACATGAACACCGCGGTCGGCATCATCGAGCGTCGTGTCAACGGTCTCGGCGTTCAGGAGGCCGAGGTTCAGACCCAGGGATCCGACAACATCATTGTCAACATCCCCAAGGGCACGAACTCGCAGCAGGCCCGTGAGCAGGTCGGCACCACCGCTCAGCTGTACTTCCGGCCGGTCCTGACCCTCGGCCCCGGTGACCCCGCCGCTCAGCAGCCGCCGCCGGACGCGAACCCGACCCCGAGCGCCGGTGCGAGCGAGAGCCCGAGCCCCTCCGGGAGCGAGAAGCCGAAGGAGACCGCTTCCCCTTCGGGTGACAACGCCCCCAGTCCCTCGGAGACGACCCAGGGCCGTCCCCTCACGGAGGACCTGAAGGCCGACGCGACGCCCACACCGACCGGCTCGGCCTCCGACAAGCCCAGCCCGTCCCCGAGCGAGCCCGCGACACCGCCCGCGGACCCCGCGACGGAGAAGCTCCAGGCCGACTTCGCGGCGCTGGACTGCACGAACGAGAAGGCCAGGGGCGCCCTCGGCGACAACGCGAAGCCGGACCAGCCGACGCTCGCCTGCGGTGAGAACGACGGCGTGTGGGAGAAGTACGTCCTCGGCCCCGCCGAGGTGGGCGGCAAGGACGTCGACGACGCCAACGCCACCATCAACCAGCAGACCGGCCAGTGGATCGTCCAGATGGACTTCACGGGCGGCGGCTCGAAGAAGTTCCAGGCGATCACCAGCAAGCTGTCGCAGCAGCAGGCCCCGCAGAACCAGTTCGCCATCGTCCTCGACGGCGAGGTCGTCTCGGCGCCCTCGGTGCGCCAGACGCTGAGCGCCAACGCCGAGATCTCCGGCAACTTCACCCAGGAGTCCGCACAGGACCTGGGCAACATCCTGTCGTACGGCGCGCTGCCGCTCACCTTCCAGGAGGAGACCGTCACCACGGTCACCGCCGCGCTCGGTGGTGAGCAGCTGCACGCCGGTCTGATCGCGGGCGCCATCGGCCTCGCACTGGTGATCATCTACCTGGTGCTCTACTACCGGGGTCTCGCGCTGATCGCCATCGTCAGCCTCCTGGCCTCGGCGGTCATGACGTACGCGATCATGACCCTGCTCGGACCGGGCATCGGCTTCGCCCTCAACCTCCCCGCGGTGTGTGGTGCGATCGTTGCGATCGGCATCACGGCAGACTCGTTCATCGTGTACTTCGAACGAATCCGTGACGAGATCAGAGAGGGCCGTACGCTGCGGCCCGCCGTCGAACGGGCCTGGCCGCGCGCCCGGCGCACGATCCTGGTGTCCGACTTCGTGTCGTTCCTCGCCGCGGCCGTGCTGTTCACCGTCACCGTCGGCAAGGTGCAGGGCTTCGCGTTCACGCTCGGCCTGACCACGGTCCTCGATGTCGTCGTCGTCTTCTTCTTCACGAAGCCGGTCATGACCCTGGTCGCCCGCACGAAGTTCTTCTCGGGCGGTGGTTCCTGGTCCGGTCTCGATCCGAAGCGCCTCGGAGCGAAACCACCGTTGCGCCGCACACGCCGTATCGGCGCCCCCACCGACCCGAAGGAGGCGTGAGATGTCGCGACTCGGCGAACTCGGCGCGCGGCTCTACCGCGGCGAAGTCGGCTACGACTTCATCAAGAAGCGCATGTTCTGGTACGCGCTCTCGATCCTCATCACCATCACGGCCATCGCGGGCCTGGGGGTGCGGGGGCTCAACATGGGCATCGAGTTCAAGGGCGGTGCCGTCTTCACCACCCCCAAGACGAGCATCTCCGTCTCGGAGGCGCAGGAGCACGCGGAAGCCGCGTCCGGCCACGACGCGATCGTCCAGCAGCTCGGCAACGGCACCCTGCGCATCCAGGTCACCGAGCTGAACACGGCGCAGGCCGACAAGACGCAGACGCAGCTCGCCGAAGACCTGAACATCCCCAAGGAGAAGATCAACGCCGACCTGGTCGGGCCGAGCTGGGGCAAGCAGATCGCCAACAAGGCCTGGACGGGACTCGGGATCTTCATGATCCTGGTGGTGATCTATCTGGCGATCGCCTTCGAATGGAGAATGGCGGTCGCCGCGCTGATCGCCCTGATCCATGACCTCACGATCACGGTGGGTGTGTACGCGCTGGTCGGCTTCGAGGTCACACCGGGCACGGTGATCGGTCTGCTGACCATTCTCGGTTACTCCCTCTACGACACGGTCGTGGTCTTCGACAGCCTCAAGGAGGGGTCGAAGGACATCACCAAGCAGACGCGCTTCACCTACAGCGAGGTCGCCAACCGCAGCATCAACTCGACCCTGGTGCGTTCCATCAACACCACCGTGGTCGCGCTGCTGCCGGTCGCCGGTCTGCTCTTCATCGGTGGCGGATTCCTCGGCGCCGGCATGCTGAACGACATCTCGCTGTCGCTGTTCGTCGGCCTCGCCGCTGGTGCGTACTCGTCGATCTTCATCGCCACTCCGCTGGTCGCCGACCTCAAGGAGCGCGAGCCGCAGATGAAGGCGCTGAAGAAGCGCGTCCTGGCCAAGCGGGCCGCCGCGGTGGCCAAGGGCGAGGCGGCCGAGTCGGCGCACGAGGGTGCCGACGGGCCGGGGGACGACGAGCCGGACGACGGCGAGGGGCCGCACGACGCCCCGCCCGCAGCCGCCGCCGCGGTCGCGGGTCCCCGGAGCCACGGCGGCCGTGGCCGGGGCCGTCCGTCGGGGAAGCGTCGATGACCGACGACAGCACGAGGGAACTGCTCCTCAGCCGGATCCGTGATGTGGCGGACCATCCGAAGCAGGGGGTGATGTTCAAGGACATCACCCCGCTGCTCGCGGATCCGAAGGCCTTCACGGCGCTCACCGACGCGCTCGCGGAGCTGGCCGTGCGGCACGGCGCCACGAAGATCGTCGGGCTGGAGGCGCGCGGCTTCATCCTGGCCGCGCCGGTCGCGGTCCGGGCCGGCATCGGCTTCATCCCCGTCCGCAAGGCGGGGAAGCTGCCCGGAGCGACGCTGTCGCAGACGTACGACCTGGAGTACGGCAGCGCCGAGCTGGAGGTCCACGCCGAGGACCTCCAGGAGGGCGACCGCGTCATCGTCATCGACGACGTGCTCGCCACCGGCGGCACCGCCGGGGCCTCGGTCGACCTGGTCCGCCGGGCCGGAGCCGACGTGGTGGCCGTGGCGGTCCTGCTGGAGCTGGGCTTCCTCGGCGGCAGGGCACGTCTGGAGCCGCACCTGCGGGACGCTCCGCTGGAGGCACTGATCCAGCTCTGACCTCGTCGGCGACGAGCGATGAAATGCGGTGAAAACGGATGCCCCGGGAATTCCACCCGGGGCGTCCGCGTTCTCCCATTCATCAACCCGAAATCCCTCCATGCCCCCGCGCGGTCAACGGTCTCGTGAGCACCCGCGGCACGAGGTCGATACCATGGCCGTTCCGCACCTACCGGGGGACCCCGGAAACGCACGAGGAGCGCTCTTGCCAGACGAGGCCCAGCCACTCGCCGCCGCCCAGCCCGATCCGCACGCAGACCAGGCCATGGCGGCGCCTGCCCCGCCGCAGGACCAGGCGGACGGGTCGAGGACGGCTGCGCGGACGTCTGCCGAGCGGAACGGGTCCGGGCACAGCGCCACCGAGCGGCACGGGTCCGACCTCGATCGCTCCGGCCACGATCGCTCCGAGCGCAACGGGTCCGACCCGAGCCGGGCATCCTCGAAGCCGGCCGACCCGGCCCCCGCAGCCGCGCCGGGCTCGCCCCCGAAGAGCCAGCTCCCGGTCCCCGTCACCGCGCCCAAGCCCCCGCCGGCCGCCCCCTCCCGCTCCGGCGGCTCCTCCAACCGCGTACGCGCCCGGCTGGCCCGTCTCGGCGTGCAGCGCTCGTCGCCGTACAACCCGGTCCTCGAACCGCTGCTGCGGACCGTACGGAGCAACGACCCCAAGATCGACACCGCCGTCCTGCGCCAGATCGAGCGTGCCTACCAGGTCGCCGAGCGCTGGCACCGCGGCCAGAAGCGCAAGAGCGGCGACCCGTACATCACGCACCCCCTCGCCGTGACCACGATCCTCGCCGAACTCGGCATGGACCCGGCCACGCTCATGGCGGGGCTGCTGCACGACACGGTCGAGGACACCGAGTACGGCCTCGACACGCTCCGCAAGGACTTCGGCGACCAGGTCGCCCTCCTCGTCGACGGCGTCACCAAGCTCGACAAGGTCAAGTTCGGCGAGGCCGCCCAGGCGGAGACCGTACGCAAGATGGTCGTCGCCATGGCCAAGGACCCCCGCGTCCTGGTCATCAAGCTCGCCGACCGGCTGCACAACATGCGCACCATGCGCTACCTCAAGCGGGAGAAGCAGGAGAAGAAGGCCCGCGAGACGCTGGAGATCTACGCGCCGCTGGCCCACCGCCTGGGCATGAACACCATCAAGTGGGAGCTGGAGGACCTCGCCTTCGCGATCCTCTACCCCAAGATGTACGACGAGATCGTCCGGCTCGTCGCCGAGCGGGCGCCCAAGCGCGACGAGTATCTGGCCATAGTGACCGACGAGGTCCAGTCCGATCTGCGCGCCGCCCGTATCAAGGCCACCGTCACCGGCAGGCCCAAGCACTACTACAGCGTCTACCAGAAGATGATCGTGCGAGGCCGTGACTTCGCCGAGATCTACGACCTGGTGGGTATCCGCGTCCTCGTGGACACGGTCCGCGACTGCTACGCGGCGCTCGGCACCGTCCACGCCCGGTGGAATCCGGTCCCCGGACGGTTCAAGGACTACATCGCGATGCCCAAGTTCAACATGTACCAGTCGCTGCACACGACGGTCATCGGGCCCAGCGGCAAGCCGGTCGAGCTCCAGATCCGTACGTTCGACATGCACCGCCGCGCCGAGTACGGCATCGCGGCGCACTGGAAGTACAAGCAGGAGGCCGTCGCCGGGGCGTCCAAGGTCCGTACCGACGTGCCCAGGAACGCGGGCAAGGGCGGCGGCCAGGACACCGTCAACGACATGGCGTGGCTGCGCCAGCTGCTCGACTGGCAGAAGGAGACCGAGGACCCCAGCGAGTTCCTGGAGTCCCTGCGCTTCGACCTGTCGCGCAACGAGGTCTTCGTCTTCACGCCCAAGGGCGATGTCATAGCGCTGCCCGCCGGGGCCACCCCCGTCGACTTCGCCTACGCCGTCCATACGGAGGTCGGCCACCGCACCATAGGAGCGCGGGTCAACGGACGGCTCGTCCCGCTCGAATCGACCCTCGACAACGGCGATCTCGTGGAGGTCTTCACCTCCAAGGCGTCGGGCGCCGGACCCTCACGGGACTGGCTGGGCTTCGTCAAGTCGCCACGGGCCAGGAACAAGATCCGCGCCTGGTTCTCCAAGGAACGCCGCGACGAGGCGATCGAGCACGGCAAGGACGCCATCGCCAAGGCGATGCGCAAGCAGAACCTGCCGATCCAGCGGATCCTCACCGGCGACTCGCTCGTCACGCTCGCGCACGAGATGCGCTACCCCGACATCTCGTCCCTGTACGCGGCGATCGGCGAGGGCCATGTCGCCGCACAGGGCGTCGTACAGAAACTCGTCCAGGCGCTCGGCGGCGAGGAGGCGGCCAACGAGGACATCGCCGAGAGCGCGCCGCCCTCGCGCGGACGCTCCAAGCGCCGCTCCAGCAGCGACCCCGGCGTCGTCGTCAAGGGCGTCGAGGACGTGTGGGTCAAGCTCGCCCGCTGCTGTACGCCGGTCCCGGGCGACCCGATCATCGGCTTCGTCACCCGCGGCAGCGGCGTCTCCGTACACCGCGCGGACTGCGTGAACGTCGACTCGCTGTCCCAGCAGCCGGAGCGGATCCTCGAAGTCGAGTGGGCGCCCACCCAGTCGTCCGTCTTCCTCGTCGCCATCCAGGTCGAGGCGCTGGACCGGTCCCGGCTGCTCTCCGACGTCACCCGCGTCCTGTCCGACCAGCACGTCAACATCCTGTCGGCGGCCGTGCAGACATCCCGCGACCGGGTGGCCACCTCGCGCTTCACCTTCGAGATGGGCGACCCGAAGCACCTCGGGCACGTGCTGAAGGCCGTACGGGGCGTGGAGGGCGTCTACGACGTCTACCGCGTCACGTCTGCCCGCAGACCGTAAGGGCGGTTCGTACGTCGACGGAGCGGCCCGGCGGTGATCCCACCGCCGGGCCGCTCCGTCGTCAGCGTGCGGGTGTCAGCCGCCGAACTCCTGCAGGCCCTTCAGCGCCTGGTCCAGCAGTGCCTGCCGGCCTTCGAGCTCCTTCGCCAGCTTGTCCGCCCTGGCGTTGTTGCCCGAGGCGCGTGCCGTGTCGATCTGCGTGCGCAGTTTGTCGACGGCCGCCTGGAGCTGGCCCGTCAGACCCGCGGCACGCGCACGCGCCTCCGGGTTCGTACGGCGCCACTCGTTCTCCTCGGACTCCTGAAGCGCCCGCTCGACCGTCTGCATCCGGCCCTCGACCTTGGGCCTGGCGTCGCGCGGCACATGCCCGACCGCCTCCCACCGCTCGTTGAGGGCCCGGAACGCGGCGCGGGCCGCCTTCAGGTCCTTCACCGGGAGCAGCCGCTCGGCCTCGGCCGCCAGCTCCTCCTTCAGCTTCAGGTTCTCGGTCTGCTCCGCGTCCCGCTCGGCGAAGACCTCACCACGGGCGGCGAAGAAGACGTCCTGGGCGCCGCGGAAGCGGTTCCACAGGTCGTCCTCGGCCTCGCGCTGCGCGCGGCCGGCGGCCTTCCAGTCGGTCATCAGCTCGCGGTAGCGCGCCGCCGTCCCGCCCCAGTCCGTGGAGCCCGACAGCGACTCGGCCTCGGCGACCAGCTTCTCCTTGGCCTTACGGGCCTCCTCGCGCTGCGCGTCCAGCGAGGCGAAGTGCGCCTTGCGGCGCTTGGAAAACGCCGACCGCGCGTGCGAGAAGCGGTGCCACAGCTCGTCGTCGGACTTGCGGTCCAGCCGCGGCAGACCCTTCCAGGTGTCCACCAGCGCGCGCAGCCGCTCCCCGGCGGACCGCCACTGGTCGCTGCGCGCCAGCTCCTCGGCCTCCGTGACCAGCGCCTGCTTCGCCTCACGCGCGGCGTCCGTCTGCTTGGCCTTCTGGACCTTGCGCTCCTCGCGCCGCGCCTCGACCGTCGCGACGAGGCCGTCGAGCCGCGTACGCAGGGCGGCGAGATCCCCCACGGCGTGATGCTCGTCCACCTGCGACCGCAGATGACCGATGGCGGCCTGCGCGTCCTTGGCCGAGAGATCGGTGGTCTTCACCCGCCGTTCGAGAAGGCCGATCTCGACCACCAGGCCCTCGTACTTGCGCTCGAAGTAGGCCAGAGCCTCCTCGGGAGAGCCTGCCTGCCACGATCCGACGACCTGCTCGCCCTCGGCCGTGCGCACGTACACGGTGCCTGTCTCATCGACACGGCCCCACGGGTCGCTGCTCACAGCGCCTCCTCCACCTGATGCCTGCGAGGGGTGCCCCCCGGGCATCGTCCACAGTTTCCTGGACGGGCCACGCCCGTCTTCCGCGACGCGAAAGCGGATCCGGCAGAGCCGTCCCGCACGTCGCACAACGCCAATCTAGGTGACCGGCGGCCCGGCTGTCCGCACTCCGCACGGCCGAAATTCGCGGGGTGCGGTGCGGGGCCCTCGAACTGCCCCGCACCTCGGGCCGCGCCGCCGGTCGCCGGTGGTCACGTCTTGTCGACGGTCCCCTTCGAGATGGTGACGGTCTTCTTCGGCGCACCGTCTCCCTTGGTCTCACCGGTGACGCCCCCCGCCGCCACGTCCTTCACGGTCTTCAGACCCGCGGCGTCCATCGTCCCGAACGGGGTGTACGAGGGCGGGAGCTTGGTGTCCTTCCACACGAGGAAGAACTGGCTGCCGCCGCTGTTCGGCTGGCCGGTATTCGCCATCGCCACCGACCCCGCGGGATAGGTCACCGCGCCGTCCGCGGCGGGCTTGCCGAGCGCGTCGAGGTTCTCGTCCGCGATGGTGTAGCCGGGACCGCCGGTGCCGTCGCCCTTCGGGTCGCCGCACTGGAGCACGAAGATGTTCTCCGTGGTCAGCCGGTGACACTTCGTGCCGTCGAAGAACTTCTTGTCCGCGAGGGACTTGAAGGAGTTCACCGTTTCCGGGGTCTTCGCGGCGTCCATCGCGATGCCGATGTCGCCCTGGTTCGTCTTCAGGGACATCGTGTACTTGGCCTTGGCGTCGATCGTCATCTTCGGCCCGGCCGGCTTGCTCTCGGTCGGGGACGGCGGCGCCGACGGACTGTCCTGCGCGACGTCCTTCTCACCGTTGTCGTCCGTCAGGCCCGCGATGGCGTACGCGCCGCCCGCCGCCGCCAGTACGACGGCCAGGGCGGAGGCGATGATCGCGTTACGGCGCTTGGCGCCCTTGCGGATCTCCGCCCGGCGCTGCTGCTGCCGCTCGAACTTCTCCCTGGCAAGCTGGCGCCGGCGCTGCTCGCTGTTGACCACCGGGTCGTCTCCTCGTGTCTTCGTGGGCTCTGTTGAAAGCGGTGCTGAGCCGGCGTCGAGGCGGTGCTGAAGGCGGTGCTCAGAACCAAGTCCCATGAACGCCGGGCTAGCCCCGTACGGTATATGGGTTACCTGTGGAATGAGGAGCGCCGGTAGGCTCTGATCTGCTGCAATCTCCCGACGGACGACATTTGAGGACGATCGTGCTTATTGCCGGGTTCCCGGCCGGGGCCTGGGGGACCAACTGCTATCTGGTCGCCCCCGCCGCGGGCGAGGAGTGCGTGATCATCGACCCGGGCCACCAGGCCACCGAAGGCGTCGCCGAGACGATCGGGAAGCACCACCTCAAGCCGGTCGCGGTCATCCTCACCCACGGCCACATCGACCACGTCGCTTCGGTCGTCCCCGTGTGCGGCGCCCACGACGTGCCCGCGTGGATCCACCCCTCGGACCGGTACATGATGAACGACCCCGAGAAGGCCCTCGGCCGCAGCATCGGGATGCCGCTCATGGGCGAGCTCACCGTGGGGGAGCCCGACGATGTCAAGGAGCTGGCCGACGGTGCCGAGCTGGAGCTGGCGGGTCTGCGCTTCGGCGTCGCGCACGCACCCGGCCATACGAAGGGGTCGGTGACCTTCGGGCTGCCCGAGGCGGCGGACATTCCGCCCGTCCTGTTCTCGGGCGACCTGCTGTTCGCCGGCTCCGTCGGACGATCGGACCTGCCCGGCGGCGACGCGGCCGAGCTGCTGGAGTCGCTGGGCCGGGTGTGCCTGCCGCTCGACGACTCGACCGTGGTGCTGTCCGGCCACGGCCCCCAGACGACCATCGGCCGGGAGCGAGCCACCAACCCGTATCTGCGCGAGGTGGCCGCAGGCTACGGCAGCGGCCCCACCGCCGCTCCGCGACGAGGAATGTGACGCAGCGAATTCCATGAACACCTTTCAGGCCCCCAAGGGCACCTACGACCTGCTTCCGCCGGACTCCGCCGTGTTCCTCGCGGTGCGCGAGGCGATCTCCGCACCGCTGAAGAACTCCGGTTACGGCTACATCGAGACGCCCGGCTTCGAGGACGTCGAACTCTTCGCCCGCGGCGTCGGCGAGTCCACCGACATCGTCACCAAGGAGATGTACACCCTCACCACCAAGGGCGGCTCCGAGCTGGCGCTGCGCCCCGAGGGCACGGCCTCCGTGCTGCGGGCCGCACTGGAGGCGAATCTGCACAAGGCCGGCAACCTCCCCGTCAAGCTCTGGTACTCCGGCTCGTACTACCGCTACGAGCGCCCCCAGAAGGGCCGTTACCGCCACTTCTCGCAGGTCGGTGCCGAGGCCATCGGCGCCGAGGACCCCGCGCTCGACGCCGAGCTGATCATCCTCGCCGACCAGGCGTACCGCTCGCTCGGGCTCACCGGCTTCCGCATCCTGCTGAACTCCCTGGGCGACAAGGAGTGCCGCCCCGTCTACCGCGAGGCGTTGCAGACCTTCCTGCGGGATCTCGACCTGGACGAGGACACACGGCGGCGTATCGAGATCAACCCACTGCGGGTCCTCGACGACAAGCGCCCGGCCGTACAGAGCCAGCTCACCGACGCCCCCAAGCTGCGCGACTATCTGTGCGACGCCTGCCGGGAGTACCACGCGCAGGTGCGCGACCTGCTGACCGCGGCGGGTGTCGCGTACGAGGACGACGAGCGGCTCGTACGGGGTCTCGACTACTACACCCGCACGACCTTCGAGTTCGTCCACGACGGTCTCGGCGCGCAGTCCGCGGTGGGCGGCGGCGGACGCTACGACGGGCTCTCGGAGATGATCGGCGGCCCCGCGCTGCCGTCCGTCGGCTGGGCGCTGGGCGTGGACCGTACGGTGCTGGCGCTGGAGGCCGAGGGCATCACGCTCCAACTGCCGCCCGCCACCAGCGTGTTCGCGGTGCCGCTCGGCGAGGAGGCGCGCCGGCTGCTGTTCGGCGTGGTCACCGAGCTGCGCAGGGCCGGGGTCGCCGCCGACTTCAGCTACGGCGGCAAGGGACTCAAGGGCGCGATGAAGAACGCCAACCGCTCGGGCGCCCGGTTCACGATCGTCGCCGGTGAGCGCGATCTCGCCGAGGGTGTGGCGCAGGTCAAGGACATGGAGAGCGGCGAGCAGAAGCCCGTACCGCTCGACGGCCTGGTGGCCGACCTGACCGCGAGACTCGTCTGACACGGGGGCGGCCGTGCGTACGTCCTTATGTCCATCGAACGGTGGACATGAGGACGGGTGCGGCAGAATTGACCGGACCCTCCGCAGCGGCGGACCACGAGTGAGGGAACGGCGATATGACGAGTACGGCGCTGGACGACGTGTCGGCCGACCGCGCGGAGCGTGACGCCCCGGGGGTTTTCGGTGCGGGGCGGGTGCTGGCGTGGTTGTTGGTGGTGTCGGGTGCGGCGGGTGTGCTGGCGTCGTGGGTGATCACGATCGACAAGTTCAGGCTGCTGGAGGATCCGGGTTTCACGCCGGGGTGCAGTCTGAATCCGGTGGTGTCGTGCGGGAACATCATGAAGAGCGAGCAGGCGTCGGTGTTCGGGTTCCCGAATCCGATGCTGGGGCTGGTGGCGTACGGGGTCGTGGTGTGTGTGGGGGCGGGGCTGCTGGCGGGGGCACGCTACCGGCGGTGGTTCTGGCTGGGGCTGAACGCGGGGATGCTCTTCGGTGTCGGCTTCTGTACGTGGCTGCAGTACCAGTCGCTGTACAGCATCGGCTCCCTCTGCCTCTGGTGCTGTCTCGCGTGGGTGGCGACGATCGTGATGTTCTCGTACGTCACGACGTACAACGTCACGCACCGGATCCTGCCGGCGCCGCGGTGGCTGCGCAGCGGGCTGGGGGAGTTCCACTGGGTGCTTCCGGTGCTCTGGACCGGGATCATCGGGATGCTGATCCTGACCCGCTGGTGGGACTTCTGGACCAGCTGACCCGCCCGCCGGGTTCGCGGGCCGTACTGATCGCGCCGGTCGTCCTGTCAGTGGGCTGGCATAGGCTCTGAGGTGTGGAGCCCGACCTCTTTACCGCAGCAGCCGAAGACCGCCAGGAGAAGGACCCGTCCAGCAGCCCGCTGGCCGTCCGGATGCGCCCGCGCGTCCTGGACGAGGTGGTCGGCCAGCGGCATCTGCTGAAGCCCGGCTCCCCGATGCGGCGCCTGGTCGAACAGGCCGCTCAGGGGAGGGGACCGGCAGGCCCCTCGTCGGTGCTCCTCTGGGGCCCGCCCGGCACCGGCAAGACGACGCTCGCCTATGTCGTCTCCAAGGCCACCGACGCGCGCTTCGTCGAACTCTCCGCGATCACCGCCGGTGTCAAGGAGGTCCGCGCCGTCATCGACGGCGCCCGGCGCGCCTCCGGCGGCTACGGCAAGGAGACCGTCCTCTTCCTGGACGAGATCCACCGCTTCAGCAAGGCCCAGCAGGACTCCCTGCTGCCCGCCGTGGAGAACCGCTGGGTCACGCTCATCGCGGCCACCACCGAGAATCCGTACTTCTCGATCATCTCCCCGCTGCTCTCGCGGTCCCTCTTGCTGACGCTGGAGCCGCTCACCGACGACGACCTGCGCGCCCTGCTGCGGCGCGCGCTCACCGAGGAGCGCGGGCTCGGCGGCGCGGTCTCCCTGCCCGACGACTCCGAGGCGCATCTGCTGCGGATCGCCGGGGGAGACGCCCGGCGGGTCCTGACCGCTCTGGAGGCGGCGGCCGGTGCCGCGATCTCCAAGGGCGAGAAGGAGATCAGCCTCGCCACGGTCGAGGAGACCGTCGACCGCGCCGCCGTGAAGTACGACCGCGACGGCGACCAGCACTACGACGTGGCGAGCGCCCTCATCAAATCGATCCGCGGCTCCGACGTGGACGCGGCGCTGCACTATCTGGCGCGCATGATCGAGGCGGGCGAGGACCCCCGGTTCATCGCCCGCCGGCTGATGATCTCGGCCAGCGAGGACATCGGCCTCGCCGACACGACCGCTCTGCCCACGGCCGTCGCCGCGGCGCAGGCCGTGGCGATGATCGGCTTCCCGGAGGCAGCGCTCACCCTCAGCCACGCCACCATCGCGCTGGCGCTGGCCCCGAAGTCGAACGCGGCGACGGTCGCGATCTCCGCCGCGCTTGAGGACGTGAAGAAAGGGCTGGCCGGTCCCGTACCGCCGCATCTGCGCGACGGTCACTACAAGGGGGCTGCCAAGCTCGGCCACGCGCAGGGGTACGTCTATCCGCACGATGTGCCCGGCGGTATCGCCGCGCAGCAGTACCTCCCGGACGAGGTGCGGGACCGGCGGTACTACGAACCGACGCGGTACGGCGCGGAGGCGCGCTACGCGGACGTGGTCGAGAAGGTCCGCGAACGCCTGCGCGGCGACGCCCCGTCGAACTGACACCCATCGACCGGAGGCCGGTACGGCTCAGCTGCTCGCGGCCTCGAAGAGCGCGTGCATGGCGCGGCGCAGCTCGGCAACGTCGCGTACCGGCTCGGGGAAGTCGAAGCGGGCGTCGAAGCAGTTGACGCCGGTGAAGCGGACCCGGAGCCCGAAGCGGTCCACGCCGACCGGTACGGCCGCCGTCCCGCCGCCGGTCCGCCCGCCGAGCAGCGAGCGCAGCGTCCGCACCTCGGCGCTGTGCGCGGCGTGCAGATGCTGGAGCAGTTCGGCCTCGTGCTCCGACAGCGGGTCCGCCACGGCGGCGGCGAACTCGTCCGCCTCCACCGGCTCGGCGCCCCACAGGTCGTCCACGTACGCCTCGCCGACCTCCAGCCGCAGTGTCGTCCGGCCGGGCCCGGCGGCGCCCGCTATACGCGTCAGCCAGCCGGAGACCCACGCGCGGCCCCGGATACGGTGGGGCACGGAGACCGGGGCGACATCGGTCATCTCCAGCACCGCGGCCAGCTCGTCGGCCTGCGCGTGCGTCGCCGCCCGGACGACGGGGGAGTCCGCCGCGAAGGCCAGCAGCAGGTCACCGTCGCTGTCCACGGCCCGCGCGTCGGGCATCAACTGGTCGGGCCGCAGGGCGTCCAGGCCCGGGATGAGCAGCACGCTTGAGCATGTACTCTGTACGAGAGTTCGTGTGCGCTCGGCTGCTGACGGCATCCGGGCGATTTCAAGCCCGCTGGGACGCGGCTGACCATGAGCTGATCGGACCTCCGTCGTATCGATGCCCTGCGCGTCGAGACTGTCTGTGATGCGCGTGGTGTTCCCAGGGCGACGAGACATGCGATCTCCTTTGAGTAAGGTGAGCCTAACCTAACCTACAACGGAGGTCTGGAGAACGTGCCTAACCAGTCGCGTCCCAAGGTCAAGAAGTCACGCGCGCTCGGTATCGCGCTGACGCCGAAGGCCGTGAAGTACTTCGAGGCCCGTCCCTACCCGCCGGGCGAGCACGGCCGCGGCCGCAAGCAGAACAGTGACTACAAGGTCCGTCTGCTGGAGAAGCAGCGTCTGCGTGCTCAGTACGACATCAGCGAGCGCCAGATGGCCCGCGCCTACGACCGCGCCCGCAAGGCCGGCGGCAAGACCGGCGAGGCCCTGGTCGTCGAGCTGGAGCGTCGTCTCGACGCCCTGGTCCTGCGTTCGGGCATCGCCCGCACCATCTACCAGGCCCGTCAGATGGTCGTCCACGGCCACATCGAGGTCAACGGCGGCAAGGTCGACAAGCCGTCGTTCCGCGTCCGTCCCGACGACGTCGTGATGGTCCGCGAGCGCAGCCGCGAGAAGGTTCCCTTCCAGGTCGCGCGCGAGGGTGGCTACGACACGGACGGCGAGACCCCGCGCTACATCCAGGTCAACCTGAAGGCGCTGGCGTTCCGTCTGGACCGCGATCCGCTGCGCAAGGAAATCCCGGTCATCTGCGACGAGCAGCTCGTCGTCGAGTACTACGCCCGCTGATCACCAGCTGATCCAGGTGTAGTACGCGCTTTCAGCCCGCCGCTTCCCCGCCGATCTGGCCGGGGGAGCCGGCGGGCTCTCGCGTTTCCCGGCCCGGATCGCCGCCCGCGTCGCGGCCTGCCTCCCGGCCCTCCTCGCGCCCGGTTTCCCGGTCGGCGTTCCGGTCCGGCACCGCCCTGTGCCCGCCGGAGAGCTGACGGGGCAGCAGCCCGGCCTCGCGCGGCCCGGCCAGCGCGCGTTCGACGGCCACCGCCGGAGGAAGGGCGTGCCCCTCCGCGACATGCGCGCCGTAGAGCTCGGGCCCCAGCAGGTCCCTCGCCCGGCGCTCGCACTGCTCGCGCGGCGCCCCGAAGGTGGGCGAGCCGAACAGGGGCGCCCCGACCGACCGCCAGAGCCGGGTCGCCGCGCCCTGGAGCACCGCGGCCTCGGCCGGATCCCCTTCGCCCGCGGTCACCAGCGCCATCAGCTCCATCGCGAGCACCAGCCCGACCAGGTCGTTGAAGGTGTGGTGGATGGTGACGGACTCGGCCAGCAGGGCGCGCGCCTCGCCGAGCCGGCCGCGCGTCCAGGCCGCGTACGCGTGGACGTACAGGGCGTAGGACCTCGTCCAGCGTTCGCCGCTGTCCTCGCAGATGTCCCGTACGTCGGCGCAGAGCGCCACGGCCCCGTCCAGGTCGCCCTGGAAGACCAGGGCGAGGGCCAGCTCCGCCTGGCCCATCAGCACATTGCTGTTGAGCTCGCCCAGCTCGTGGTAGGCGCCGAGCGCGGCGCGCAGCAGCCGTTCGGCGCGCGGCATGTCGCCGGAGAGGAGCGCGAGGCAGCCCAGCCGGTGTTCGGCGTACGTGTGCGCCAGTGCGTTCCCTGTACGCGCGGCTTCTCCCCGGCACTCGTACAGAGCCGCCACCGCGGCCGGGTTGTCGCCCTGGAGGACCGTGACATGGCCCAGCACCCAGAGGGCCTTGAGCCGTGACCCGCTGTGCCGCGTCCCGGGGTGCGGACCGTGGTGCGGGGCCTCCTCCCGCCGGGAGCCGTCCGGGCCGTCGGCCGGTGCGAGGACCCGCTCCAGCCAGTGCCGCCCTTCGGTGAGCCGGCCGCAGCCCGCCCAGTAGAACCAGAGCGTGCCCGCCAGATACTGCCCCAGATGGACCTCGCCCGACGTCTCCAGGCAGAGTTCGATGGCCGCCCGCAGATTGGGCAGCGCGCTGTCGGCGCAGGCGGCGATCTCCGCCTGCCGGGGGCCGAACCAGTCCAGTTCGCACCAGGTCGCCAGCCCCACGTACCAGTCCCGGTGTCTGCGGCGCATCCGGCCGGTGTCCCCCAGGGTGTCCAGCCACTGGGCGCCGTACGCGCGCACCGTGTCCAGCATCCGGTAGCGCGGCCCGGCCGGTGTCTGCTCGGGGGCGACCACGGACTGGGAGATCAGCGCGTCGAGGACGTCGAGGACACTCTCCGCCGGCAACTCGGGGCCCGCGCACACGTACTCGACCGCCTCCAGGTCGAAGGGCCCGGCGAAGACGGACAGCCGCGCCCACAGCAGTCGTTCGGCCGGAGTGCACAGTTCGTGGCTCCAGCCGATCGCGGTACGGAGCGTGCGGTGGCGCGGCAGTTCGCCGTGTGAACCCCCGGTGAGCAGCTGGAAGCGGTCGTCCACCCGCCGCAGGATCTGCTCGACGGACAGGGCGCGCAGCCGGGCGGCGGCCAGTTCGAGGGCGAGCGGGATGCCGTCGAGCCGGCGGCACAACTCCCGTACCGCGTGGTGGTGTTCACCGAGAAGGCGGCTGCCGGGCGCCATGTCGGCGGCCCGGTCGGTGAAGAGCAGCCGCGCGTCGGTGTCCGACATCGGGGCGAGGGGGACGGTCCGTTCACCGGCCAGCCGGAGCGGCCGGCGGCCGGCGGCGAGCACCTGGAGGCCGGGGCAGTGACGCAGCAGATCCCGTACGAGCTCCGCGCAGGGCTCGACCAGCTGCTCGAAGCCGTCGAGCACCAACAGCAGGCGGCGGTCGGCGAGATGGGTGCGCAGCACCTCCCGGGTCGGCCGGCCGCTGTGGTCGGTGATGCGCAGCGCGTCGAGGAGCGCGTGGTCGAGCAGGCCGGGGTCGCGGATCGCGGAGAGTTCGGCGAGCCAGACCCCGTCGCAGTAGCGTTTCTCCAGAGCCTCGGGCCGCAGGCTCCGGGCCGCGTGCAGGGCCAGCCGGGTCTTGCCGACACCGCCCACACCCACCAGGGTGACCAGCCGGATCCCGGCGAGCAGACGTGCCAGCTCGGCCAGTTCGTCGGCACGGCCCACGAACCGGTTCAGCTCCGCGGGGAGATTGCCGGGGACAGGTCGCATGAGACACGCACAGTACTCGCGCGACCGCACTGCGTACAATCCACTGCGGCAACTCCCCCTCCCCGCCCCGCCCGATGAGGTAGGGTCCGCGACCGCCGTAAAGCGGTACGGGGAGTCACTCCGGGCGCGATAGGGTCGAGGGAAGACCTTTCTCGGGTCGGCCGGGCCGTTCGGATCCGGTACGACGCGAGCGACCCCCAACGCAGAGAGCGGTGCAGCGTGACCGGTGGAGAGGTTGCCGGGATCCTGGTGGCCGTCTTCTGGGCGGTTCTGGTCACCCTCCTCGCCGTGGTGCTCGTGAGGCTGGCGCAGACGCTCAAGGCGACCACCAAACTCGTCGCGGACGTGACCGACCAGGCCGTACCGCTGCTCGCGGACGCGTCGGCGACCGTACGGGCGGCGCAGACCCAGCTCGACCGGGTCGACGCCATCGCCACGGACGTCCAGGAGGTCACCTCCAACGCCTCGGCGCTCTCCACCACCGTCGCGTCGACCTTCGGCGGCCCCCTGGTGAAGGTCGCGGCCTTCGGCTACGGAGTGCGGCGGGCGATGGGCCGCAGGACCCCGGCCGAGCCGGCGCCCGCCGAGCGCGAGGCACCGGTACCGGCCGCGCGCGGCCGACGCACGGTCATCGTGGGCAGGACCGTTCCGGCCGCCCGACGCAGCAGGAAGCAGAAGGGCTGAGGCAGCGATGTTCCGCCGTACGTTCTGGTTCACCGCGGGCGCGGCGGCCGGTGTGTGGGCCACCACCAAGGTCCACAGCAAGCTCCGCCGGCTGACGCCCGAGAGTCTCGCCGCACAGGCGGCCGACAAGGCCGTCGACGCCGGGCACCGGCTCAGGGAGTTCGCGCTCGACGTCCGGGCGGGCATGGCCCAGCGCGAGTCCGAACTGGGCGAGGTGCTGGGGCTGGACGCCCCCGCGGACCCCGAACTCCCCGCCCAGCGGCGCCTGGCAGTCGAGGGCCGCGTCGAACACCGGTCCGACGACCACGCGCACAACCGCCACGACCACAGCGACAGACTCAACTCGCGTACACCGCACAACCGGAATGAGGACCACTGATGGAGTCGGCCGAAATCCGCCGCCGCTGGCTGAGCTTCTTCGAGGGGCGCGGGCACACCGCCGTCCCTTCGGCGTCGCTCATCGCGGACGACCCGACTCTGCTCCTGGTCCCCGCGGGCATGGTCCCCTTCAAGCCGTACTTCCTGGGCGAGGTCAAGGCTCCCGCCCCGCGGCTGACCAGCGTCCAGAAGTGCGTCCGCACGCCGGACATCGAAGAGGTCGGCAAGACCACCCGGCACGGCACGTTCTTCCAGATGTGCGGCAACTTCTCCTTCGGCGACTACTTCAAAGAAGGCGCCATCCCGCTGGCCTGGGAGCTGCTGACCACCCCCGTGGCCGACGGCGGGTACGGGCTCGACCCCGAGAGACTGTGGGTCACGGTCTATCTGGACGACGACGAGGCCGCCGGCATCTGGACGGACAAGGTCGGCTTCCCCGCCGAGCGGATCCAGCGTCTGGGCAAGAAGGACAACTACTGGTCCATGGGCGTGCCCGGCCCCTGCGGTCCCTGCTCGGAGATCTTCTACGACCGCGGCCCGGAGTTCGGCGAGGAGGGCGGCCCCGCCGTCAACGACGAGCGCTACGTGGAGATCTGGAACCTGGTCTTCATGCAGTACGAGCGCGGCGCCGGCGAGGGCAAGGAGGACTTCGAGATCCTCGGCGAGCTGCCGTCCAAGAACATCGACACCGGTCTCGGCCTCGAACGCCTCGCCATGGTCCTCCAGGACGTCCCCAACATGTTCGAGATCGACACGTCGATGGCCGTCATCGACAAGGCGACCGAACTGACCGGCGTCCGTTACGGCGCCGACGCCGCCTCGGACGTCTCCCTGCGCGTCGTCACCGACCACATGCGCACCTCCGTGATGCTCATCGGCGACGGCGTCACCCCCGGCAACGAGGGCCGCGGCTACGTCCTGCGCCGCATCCTGCGCCGCGCCGTGCGCAACATGCGGCTCCTCGGCGCCACCGGACCGGTCGTCGCCGACCTGATCGACGTGGTCATCCGGTCGATGGGCCAGCAGTACCCCGAGCTGATCACCGACCGCAAGCGCATCGAGACCGTCGCCCTCGCCGAGGAAGCCGCCTTCCTGAAGGCCATCAAGGGCGGCACCAACATCCTCGACACCGCCGTCACCGACACCAAGGCGGCCGGCGGCTCGGTCCTGGCCGGCGACAAGGCGTTCCTGCTCCACGACACCTGGGGCTTCCCGATCGACCTCACCCTGGAGATGGCCGCCGAACAGGGCCTCTCCGTGGACGAGGACGGCTTCCGCCGGCTCATGAAGGAGCAGCGGGACCGGGCCAAGGCCGACGCCAGGTCGAAGAAGACCGGCCACGCCGACCTCTCGTCCTACCGCGAGGTCGCCGACACCTCCGGCACCACCGAGTTCACCGGATACGGCAGCACCGAGGGCGAGTCGCGGATCGTCGGCCTGCTGGTGGACGGTGTGCCGTCGCCCGCCGCCACCGAGGGCGACGAGGTCGAGGTCGTACTGGACCGCACCCCGTTCTACGCCGAGGGCGGCGGCCAGCTCGCCGACCAGGGGCGTATCCGCCTCGACACCGGCGCGGTCATCCAGGTCCGCGACGTCCAGCAGCCGGTCCCCGGCGTCTCCGTGCACAAGGGGTCCGTGCAGGTCGGTGAAGTCACCGTGGGCTCCGCCGCGTTCGCCGCCATCGACACCCGGCGCCGGCGTGCCATCGCCCGCGCCCACAGCGCCACCCATCTGACGCACCAGGCGCTGCGTGACGCCCTCGGCCCGACGGCCGCCCAGGCCGGCTCCGAGAACTCCCCGGGGCGCTTCCGCTTCGACTTCGGCTCGCCGGCCGCCGTACCGGGCACGGTCCTCACCGACGTCGAGCAGAAGATCAACGAGGTGCTCGGGCGTGAACTCGACGTCCAGGCCGAGGTGATGTCGATCGACGAGGCCAAGAAGCAGGGCGCCATCGCCGAGTTCGGCGAGAAGTACGGCGAGCGGGTCCGCGTCGTCACCATCGGCGACTTCTCCAAGGAACTGTGCGGCGGCACGCATGTGCGCAACACCTCCCAGCTGGGCCTGGTGAAGCTGCTCGGCGAGTCCTCGATCGGCTCCGGCGTGCGCCGGATCGAGGCGCTGGTGGGCGTGGACGCCTACAACTTCCTCGCCAGGGAGCACACGGTCGTCGCCCAGCTCCAGGAGCTGGTCAAGGGCCGCTCCGAGGAACTGCCGGAGAAGATCGCCGGCATGCTCGCCAAGCTGAGGGACGCCGAGAAGGAGATCGAGAAGTTCCGCGCGGAGAAGGTGCTGGCCGCCGCCGCCGGACTGGTCGAGGGCGCCAGGGACGTACGGGGTACGGCCCTGGTCACCGGCCAGGTGCCGGACGGTACGTCGGCCGACGACCTGCGCAGGCTGGTGCTCGACGTACGCGGCCGGATCACTGGTGGCCGCCCGGCGGTCGTCGCGCTGTTCACGACGGTGGGCGGGCGTCCGCTGACGGTCATCGCCACCAACGAGGCGGCCCGTGAGCGCGGGCTGAAGGCCGGCGAGCTGGTCCGCGCCGCCGCCAAGACCCTCGGAGGCGGAGGCGGCGGCAAGCCGGACGTCGCCCAGGGCGGCGGTCAGAACCCCGGGGCCATCGGCGACGCCGTGGCCGCGGTGGAGCGCCTTGTCGAGGGGACGGCCTGAGCCCATGACCGGGGACGTGGCGGCGTGACCGCGCTCGCGCGCCGGGGCCGGAGACTGGCCGTCGATGTCGGGGACGCCCGGATCGGGGTCGCCTCGTGCGACCCCGACGGGCTCCTCGCTACGCCGGTGGAGACCGTGCCGGGACGTGATGTCCCGGCCGCCCACCGGCGGCTCGCGCAACTGGTGGAGGAGTACGAGCCGATCGAGGTCGTCGTCGGTCTGCCGCGCTCGCTCAGCGGCGGCGAGGGCCCGGCGGCGGTCAAGGTGCGGGCGTTCGCGGAGGAGGTCGCGCGTCGGATCGCGCCGGTTTCCGTGCGGCTCGTGGATGAGAGAATGACCACGGTGACCGCCGGCCAGGGACTGCGTGCCTCGGGTGTGAAGTCCAAGAAGGGCCGGTCCGTCATCGACCAGGTGGCGGCCGTCATCATCCTGCAGAACGCGCTGGAGTCCGAGAGAGCGTCGGGAGCGCCGCCTGGTGAGGGCGTGCGGGTTCAGACCTGAAACGCTGATCGGGCAATACCGGAACATACTTGCGGTTATCCGTCTGCGCGAATGAAGGCCGCCTGATCGCGATACGGTAACGTTCCGCGCGATGCGGCGGGGATTCGAACAACTGCCGCACAGAGAGAGGCGATACGGACACCGGGCCATCCGCGCCCGGCACCGGTCGCCTCGCGGCTCTAGGGGATCGATGACTGACTATGGACGGGGTCGAGGCCCTGAACCGTGGCACCCCGAGGACCCCTTGTACGGGGACCAGGGGTGGGGAGCGCAGCAGGCCGCCGACGGCCGTACTCCTTACGACGCTCAACCTCAGACTCAAGCGCCCCATCCGCAGCAGCAGTACGACCCTCAGTACGACGGTGGCGGCTGGGTCACCGGACAGCAGCAGTACGCGCAGCAGCCCGGGCAACAGCAGCCCCATCCGCAGCAGCAGTACAACCCCCAGTACGACAGCGGTGGCTGGGTCACCGGACAGCAGCAGTACGCGCAGCAGCAGTATCAACCCCAGCAACACCCTCAGCACCAGCCCCAGTACCCGCAGCAGCAACAGCAACAGCAGTACGCCGAGCCGCAGTACAACCAGCAGCAGTACGCCGGACAGCAGCCCAACGACCCCCAGTACGGCGGCGGTTGGGACACCGGCCAGCAGACGGCCATGCCCTACGGCGACAACCCGGGCGCCGCCTACGCGGCCCAGCAGGCGGCGGCCCCGCCCCCGCCTCCGCCGCAGCCCGAGCCCGAGAACGACTGGGACGGCCCGCAGCCCGAGGAGACGCACCCGTTCTTCACCGGCGAGGACCGTGACGACGACCGGCGCCGTGACCGTGACGACGACCGGTACGACGACGCGGACGACCGGGAGTACGACGACGAGGGCGACGGCCGGCGCGGCGGTGGCGGACGTGACCGCCGGGGTCAGTCGAAGAAGAAGCGCCGCGGCGGCGGAGCCTGCCTCGTGGCCTCCCTCGTCCTCGTCGCGGGCACGGCCGGCGGCGGCTACTACGCCTACCAGTTCTGGCAGGAACGCTTCGGTCCACCCGCCGACTTCGCGGGCGCGGGCACCGGCTCCGTCCAGGTCGAGATCCCACAGGGCGCCGGCCTCACCGAAATGGGCAGCCTGCTCAAGGAGAGCGGGGTGGTGAAAAGCGCCGCGGCATTCGTCGACGCGGCGGGCGCGCATCCCAAGGGCAAGGCCATTCAGCCCGGCGTCTATCCGATGAAGAAGGAGATGTCGGCCAAGGCCGCCGTCGAGCTGATGGCCAATCCGGCCAATCTGAACTCGCTGACCATCGGCGAGGGCACACGTGCGGTCCAGGTGTACGAGTTCATCGACACGAAGCTCAAGCTCGACCCCGGTACCACCGCCGATGTCGCCAAGGCGCAGGCCGGCAAACTCGGCCTGCCCGACTGGGCCGACGACAACAAGAACATAAAAGACCCGCTCGAAGGGTTCCTCTACCCCGCGCGTTACGACATCGGCGAGAAGACCAAGCCGGAGGACATCCTCAAGCAGATGGTCGCGCGGTCCAACCAGGAGTACAAGAAGTACGACCTGGAGAAATCGGCCGCGGACCTCGGTCTGGACTCACCGCTCGACGTCGTCACCGTCGCCAGCCTCGTACAGGCCGAAGGCATCACGCACGACGACTTCAAGAAGATGGCGGCGGTCGTCTACAACCGGCTCAAGCCGACGAACACCGACACCAACCAGAAGCTCGAATTCGACTCCACCTTCAATTACTTGAAGAACGAGAGCGAGATCGACATCTCCACATCGGAGATCAGGAATCACGACGACCCGTACAACACGTACTTCTACAAGGGTCTGCCGCCGGGTCCGATCGGAAATCCGGGCGCCGACGCGCTGAACGCCACCAAGGCACCGGACTCGGGCGCCTGGATGTACTTCATCTCCATCGACGGCAAGACCACCGAATTCACCAAGACCCTGGCCGAGCACCAGAAGCTCGTCGACAAGTTCAACGAGACACGGAAGAATGCGAACGACTAGCACCACCGACAGCACCATCGAACGCAGGGCGGCCGTCCTCGGCTCGCCCATCGCTCACTCCCTCTCCCCGGTACTGCACCGGGCGGCGTACGCGGCACTGGGCCTGACCCACTGGTCGTACGACCGCTTCGAGATCACCGAGGCGCGACTCCCCGCCTTCCTGACCGGCCTCGATCCGTCCTGGGCCGGGCTCTCCCTGACCATGCCGCTCAAGCGCGCCGTCATCCCGCTGCTCGACCGGGTCAGCGAGACGGCGTCGTCCGTCGAGGCCGTCAACACCGTCGTCATCGACGGCGCCGGCCGGCGCACGGGCGAGAACACCGACATCCCCGGCATACTCGCCGCCCTGCGCGAACGCGGTGTCACCGCCGTGGAGTCGGCCGCCGTCCTCGGCGCCGGAGCGACCGCGTCGTCCGCGCTCGCCGCGCTCTCCCGCATCTGCCGGGGCCCGGTCACCGCCTATGTACGCAGCCAGGACCGCGCCGCCGAGATGCGCGGCTGGGGGACAAGGCTGGGCGTCGACGTCCGTACCGCCGACTGGGCGGAAGCCGCCGGGGCGTTCGGCGCTCCGCTGGTGATCGCGACGACCCCCGCGGGCGCCACCGACACCCTGGCGGGGAGCGTTCCCGACCACCCCGGCACCCTCTTCGACGTGCTGTACGACCCCTGGCCCACCGCGCTCGCCGCCGCCTGGTCCGCCCGGGGCGGCGCCGTGGTCGGCGGTCTCGACCTCCTCGTGCACCAGGCCGTCCTCCAGGTCGAGCTGATGACCGGCCGCTCGCCCGCGCCGCTCACCGTGATGCGCGAGGCCGGCGAACAGGCACTGCGGGCCCACCAAGCCTGACGGCCGGGGCCGCCGCGCCCGTATCCGCAGGCTGGACGGAGTCACGGAGTGGGCGGCCGGTCATGGCAGGATCGGGACCCGAGGATGCGTACCGCAGTCGTACCGTCGAAGATGTCGAGATTCACCGAGGAGCACCGTTGAGCAGGTTGCGCTGGCTGACAGCGGGGGAGTCGCACGGACCCGCACTCGTCGCGACGCTGGAGGGCCTTCCCGCGGGTGTGCCGATCACCACGGAGATCGTGGGTGATCACCTCGCCAGGCGGCGCCTGGGCTACGGGCGCGGCGCGCGGATGAAGTTCGAGCGGGACGAGGTCACCTTCCTCGGCGGCGTACGGCACGGCCTGACCATGGGATCGCCAGTCGCGATCATGGTCGGCAACACCGAATGGCCCAAGTGGGAACAGGTCATGGCGGCCGACCCGGTCGACCCCGAGGTGCTGGCAGGGCTCGCCCGTAACGAGCCCCTGACCCGCCCGCGCCCCGGCCACGCCGATCTCGCGGGCATGCAGAAGTACGGGGCGTCCGAGGCCCGGCCGATCCTGGAGCGGGCCAGCGCCCGCGAGACGGCGGCCCGGGTCGCGCTCGGCGCGGTCGCCCGGTCGTATCTGAGGGAGACGGCCGGGATCGAGATCGTGTCCCATGTCGTCGAACTGGCCACCGCCAAGGCCCCGTACGGCGTGTACCCGACCCCCGGCGACGTCGAGCGGCTCGACGCCGACCCGGTCCGCTGTCTGGACCCCGAGGCGAGCGAGGCGATGGTCGCCGAGATCGACCAGGCCCACAAGGACGGTGACACCCTCGGCGGCGTGGTCGAGGTGCTGGCGTACGGCGTGCCCGTCGGCCTCGGCTCGCACGTCCACTGGGACCGCAGGCTCGACGCCCGGCTCGCCGCCGCCCTCATGGGCATTCAGGCCATCAAGGGCGTCGAGGTCGGCGACGGCTTCGGCCTCGCCCGGGTCCCCGGCTCCCGGGCGCACGACGAGATCATGGTCACCGACGAGGGCATCAGGCGCGCCTCGGGCCGCTCCGGCGGTACCGAAGGCGGACTGTCGACGGGCGAACTGCTGCGCGTACGGGCCGCGATGAAGCCCATCGCGACCGTGCCCCGCGCACTGGCCACCGTGGACGTCGCCACCGGCGAGGCCGCCAAGGCGCACCACCAGCGTTCCGACGTCTGCGCGGTGCCCGCGGCGGGCATCGTCGCCGAGGCCATGGTCGCGCTGACCCTCGCCGACGCCGTGGCCGAGAAGTTCGGCGGTGACAGCGTCCCCGAGACCCGGCGCAACGTCGAGTCGTACCTGCGGAACCTGGTGATCCGATGAGTGGCCCGCGGATCGTCCTGGTCGGCCCGATGGGGGTCGGCAAGACCACCGTCGGCGCGCTGCTCGCCGAACGCCTGGACACCGACTACCGGGACACCGACGCGGACATCGTCGCCGCCGAGGGCCGGGAGATCTCGGACATCTTCTTCGACGAGGGCGAGCGGCACTTCCGCGATCTGGAGCGGGACGCCGTACGGACCGCGCTCGCCGAACACGGCGGGGTCCTCGCGCTCGGCGGCGGAGCGGTTCTCGACAAGGACACCCGTGAGCTGCTCGCGGGCCTGCCCGTCGTCTATCTCTCCATGGAGGCGAACGAGGCGGTCCGGCGCACCGGTCTGGGGCTGGCCCGCCCGCTGCTCGCCATCAACCC
Organism: Streptomyces sp. NBC_01716; assembly: GCF_036248275.1. NCBI lineage: Bacteria > Bacillati > Actinomycetota > Actinomycetes > Kitasatosporales > Streptomycetaceae > Streptomyces > Streptomyces sp. NBC_01716. The sequence goes on from NZ_CP109181.1 coordinate 7,291,664, forward strand.
CCGCCAGCAGTGGAAGCTGCTGATGGAGGAGCGCCGCTCCCTCTACACGGAGGTCGCGCGCGCGGTCGTCCCGACCGACGAGCGGGCACCCGAAGAGGTCGCCGAGGCCGTCATCGAGGCGCTGGACCTGGGCGCGGCGGCCATCCCCGGCGCCGATCCGTCCGCCATCCCCACCGAGGCGCCCGGCGAGGCCCCCGGCACTGCTCCCGGCAAGGAGAACCAGGCATGACGACGGATCAGGACCAGCCGGTCACCCGTATCCAGGTCGGCGGCACCGGCCACGACCCGTACGAGGTGCTGGTCGGCCGGCGGTTGCTGGGCGAACTGCCAGCGCTCATCGGCCCCCAGGCCAAGCGTGTCGCCGTACTGCACCCGGAATCGCTCGCCGAGACGGGTGAGACCCTCCGTCAGGACCTGGCGGACCAGGGGTACGAGGCGGTCGCCATCCAGCTGCCGAACGCCGAGGAGGCCAAGACCGTCGAGGTCGCCGCCTACTGCTGGAAGGCCCTCGGCCAGACCGGCTTCACCCGCAGCGATGTCATCGTCGGCGTCGGCGGCGGCGCCACCACCGATGTCGCGGGCTTCGTCGCCGCGACCTGGCTGCGCGGGGTGCGCTGGATCGCCGTACCGACCACCGTCCTCGGCATGGTCGACGCGGCGATCGGCGGCAAGACCGGCATCAACACCGCCGAGGGCAAGAACCTCGTGGGCGCCTTCCACCCGCCCGCCGGGGTGCTCTGCGACCTCGCGGCGCTGGAGTCGCTGCCGGTGCACGACTACGTGAGCGGCATGGCCGAGATCATCAAGGCGGGATTCATCGCCGATCCGGCCATTCTCGATCTCGTGGAGGCCGACCCCGAGGGGGCGCGGTCGCCCGCGGGGCCGCACACCGCCGAGCTGATCGAGCGCTCCATCCGGGTCAAGGCCGAGGTCGTGTCCAACGACCTCAAGGAGTCCGGCGTACGCGAGATCCTCAACTACGGCCACACGCTCGCCCACGCCATCGAGAAGAACGAACGCTACAAATGGCGGCACGGCGCTGCCGTCTCCATCGGCATGGTCTTCGCCGCCGAACTGGGCCGCCTCGCGGGCCGGCTCGACGACGCCACCGCCGAACGGCACAGCGCCGTCCTGAAGTCCGTCGGACTGCCGCTGACCTACCGCGGCGACCAGTGGCCCAAGCTTCTGGAGACGATGAAGGTCGACAAGAAGTCCCGAGGTGACCTGCTGCGTTTCATCGTCCTCGACGGTCTGGCCAAGCCGACCGTGCTGGAGGGACCCGACCCGGCGGTGCTGCTCGCCGCGTACGGGGAGGTGTCCGAGTGAGCCGTCGGGTCCTGGTGCTCAACGGCCCCAATCTGGGCCGTCTCGGTTCCCGGGAGCCGGACGTCTACGGCTCCGTCTCGTACGCCGGACTTGTGGAGACCTGCCAGTCGACGGGCAAGGAGCTGGGCCTCGCGGTCGACGTGCGCGAGACGAACGACGAGGGCGAGCTGATCCGCTGGCTGCACGAGGCGGCCGACGGATCGCTCCCGGTGGTGCTCAACCCCGGGGCTTTCACCCACTATTCGTACGGAATGCGGGACGCCGCCGCGCAGCGCACCGCGCCGCTGATCGAGGTGCACATCTCGAACCCGTACACACGCGAGGAATTCCGCCACACATCGGTCGTCGCGGCGGTCGCCACCGGCACGATCGCGGGGTTCGGCATCGGCTCGTACCGACTGGCACTGCGTGCCCTCGCCGAGGAACTGGACGGCTGACGCGAAAGCCGGGCGGTCGGCCGGGCACTCGGGGCCGGTCTCTGACGTTACCCACGGAAGCGGCCGGGAACGGTACCGTTCGAAAGCAAGTCGGCCCGGCGGCCGACCGATCAGCGTCAGACGTACGAGACGGAGTGGCACCGGATGCAGTACGCGATGGGGGCTCCGCCGCCGCCTCCCCACGGTTCGGCGCACGGAGCGGGCGGACAGGGCGCGGGCGCGTGGGCGCACGGCTCCCCGCCCCACGGCCCGCCACCGCACGGCGCACCCCACTCCGGCCCCCCGGCCGGCCCTCCCGCGCCCCACGGGCAACCACCCGTACCGGGCGCGGCGCCGTACGGGCCCCCGCCCGTGCCCGGCGGCCCCCGGCAGCACGGCGCGCCTCACCCGCACGGCGCACCACAGCCGCCTCAGGGGCCCCCGCCGTCCGGCAGGCCCTCCGGGCCCCAGCGCATCCCGCCGGGGCACCAGCAGGCGCCCGTGCCCCCGCAGGGCCCCCCGGCGCCGGACTCGACCGGGCACATCCAGCTGCCGCCGGGCGGGCCGGTTCCCATACCCGTGCCGCATCCCGCCGACAGCGGTACGGGCGCTGCCACACTCGCCGTCCTGCTGATCGGCCCCGCCGGCGCGGGCAAGACGACCGTCGCCCGGCACTGGGCGGCCCGCCGGCAGGTTCCCACCGCCCACATCAGCCTCGACGACGTACGCGAATGGGTCTGCTCAGGCTTCGCCGACCCGCAGTCGGGGTGGAACGAGCACTCCGAGGCCCAGTACCGCCTCGCCCGCCGCACCTGCGGCTTCGCCGCCCGTAACTTCCTGGCCAACGGCATCTCCTGCATCCTCGACGACGCGGTCTTCCCCGACCGCCCGGTCGTCGGGCTCGGCGGCTGGAAGCGCCATGTCGGCCCCGGACTGCTGCCCGTGGTCCTGCTGCCCGGCCTGGAGATCGTGCTGGAGCGGAACGCGGAGCGCAGCGGCAACCGCCGGCTCTCGGACGAGGAAGTGGCGGGCATCCACGGCCGGATGGCCGGCTGGTACGGCTCCGGGCTGCCGATCATCGACAACTCCAAGTACGACGTCGAGACGACGGCCCGGGTGCTCGACGACGTACTCGCCCGGTCGATCGCCAGCCCGCCGGCCTGGTAGCACGGCCGCCGGACCCCCTTCGCGCCACCGTAAGGGGCCCGTCCGCGCGGGCTCCGGCCCGCCCCGGTCGGACGCGTCGGCCGCGCCGAGCCGGGCCCGCGCTCATAGGCTCGATACATGTCAGAGGTGTATGCGGTCCGTCGCGGTCGGCTGCGCGACCGGTGCGCCGCGGCCGGCAGCGATGCCGCCCTGGTGTCCCTGCCGGCCAACGTCCGCTATCTCGCGGGCGGCGCACCACCGGGCGCCGTTCTGCTGCTGGGCGTTGCCGACCAGCGGGACGTACTCCTCTGCCCCCGTACCCCCAGCGGCGCCCCCGCCGACAGCCGCCCCGACGAACGGCTGCGGCTGAGCATGCTGCCCACCGCCGCGGGCGATCCGGCCGTTGCCGCGGCCGACCTCCTCGACGCGTCCACCGCCCGGACGCTCGCCGTCGAGGAGCACCATCTGACCGTCGCCCGCCACCGCGCCATCGGCTCGGTGGCACCCCGGCTGCTCCTCGCCGATCTCGGCTGCGCCGTCGAACAGGAACGCACCGTCAAGGACGAGGGGGAGATCGCCCAGCTGCGGATCGCCGCCGAGATCTCCGACCAGGCACTGGGCGAACTGCTCGAATCGATCCTCGTCGGCCGCACCGAACGCCATCTCGCGCTGGAGCTGGAGCGGCGGCTGGTCGACCACGGCGCCGACGGACCGGCCTTCCGCACCTCGGTCGCCACCGGGCCGAACGCGGGCCGCGCGGGCCACCGGCCCTCGGACCGCAGGGTCGAGGAGGGAGATTTCCTCTCCGTTCGCCTCGGCGCCAACTACCACGGATACCGTTGCGAGATCGGCCGCACGTTCGTCATCGGAACGTCGCCCGCCGACTGGCAGATCGAGCTGTACGACCTGGTCTTCGCGGCACAACGGGCAGGTCGGGAGGCTCTGACACCCGGTACGGCCTACCGCGACGTGGACCGCGCGGCCCGTCAGCCGCTGGAGTCGGCGGGGTACGGCGAGGGGCTCGCGGCCCGTACCGGACACGGTGTGGGGCTCGAAATCGACGAGGACCCGCAGTTGGCACCCGCTGCCATGGGTAAACTGGACGCTTGTGTGCCGGTCACCGTCGAACCGGGGGTCCACCTCCCGGGCCGGGGCGGCGTCCGGATCGATGACACGCTCGTCGTCCGCCCCGAGGCGGACGGCGGACCCGAGCTACTCACCATCACGACCAAGGAACTGCTCGCGCTCTAGCGATCCGGCAGGCTCTGCCGGCCGCGTCGGCGGCGCGCACCCGTGGTCCCACCCAGCTTCAGTCCAGGAGATTCCGCAACCGTGGCTTCCACGAACGACCTCAAGAACGGCATGGTGCTCAAGCTCGACTCTGGCCAGCTCTGGTCCGTCGTCGAGTTCCAGCACGTCAAGCCTGGCAAGGGCCCGGCCTTTGTGCGTACCAAGCTGAAGAACGTGCTCTCCGGCAAGGTCGTCGACAAGACCTTCAACGCCGGCGTGAAGGTCGAGACGGCCAGCGTCGACCGCCGCGACATGCAGTTCTCGTACATGGACGGCGAGTACTTCGTCTTCATGGACATGGGCACCTACGACCAGATCCACATCAGCCGCGAGGTCGTCGGCGACGCCGCGAACTTCCTCCTGGAGGGCTTCGAGGCCACGGTGGCGATGTACGAGGGCAACGCCCTCTACGTCGAGCTGCCCGCCGCCGTCGAGCTGGTCATCGAGCACACCGACCCCGGTGTGCAGGGCGACCGCTCCACCGGTGGCTCCAAGCCCGCCAAGCTGGAGACCGGTTACGAGATCGGTGTCCCGCTCTTCATCACGACCGGCGAGAAGATCAAGGTCGACACGCGCTCCGGTGAGTACCTCGGCCGGGTGAACAGCTAACCGTGGCTGCCCGCAACAAGGCCCGTAAGCGCGCCTTCCAGATCCTCTTCGAGGCCGACCAGCGCGGGGCGCCCGTGCAGACGGTCCTCGCGGACTGGCTCCGGCACGCGCGGACCGACGACCGCCAGCCGCCGGTCAGCGAGTACACGATGGAACTCGTCGAGGGATACGCGAAGTACGCCGAGCGGATCGACGAACTCATCGGCACCTACTCGGTGGGCTGGACGCTCGACCGGATGCCGGTCGTCGACCGGAACATCGTGCGGCTCGGTACGTACGAGCTGGTGTGGGTGGACGGAACGCCCGACGCCGTGGTGATCGACGAGGCGGTACAGCTCGCCAAGGAGTTCTCGACCGACGACTCGCCGTCGTTCGTGAACGGTCTCCTCGGCCGCTTCAAGGACCTCAAGCCGAGCCTGCTCCGCGCCGACTAGACGGCCGACGCCGTCGAGCGTGGACTCAAGCGCCGGACGGGCCGCACACGCGGCCCGTCCGGCGCTTGAGTGCGTTACGGGCGGGGGCGGGCGCTCCGGCCCGTAACGGTCGTCGAACGGGCGGCCGGGTCTCGATCTTCTGTCGTTGGGCCATCCGGGTGAGGCGCGCCTCGTGCGCACCGGTGTGCTCCGCTCGTATCCGCGTTCGATCCGCCCGCGCGAGGGTGACATCTCTCTCGCTCCGTGACCGGGCCGCACGCGCCGGAGGGGCGGCCCGCCGCTCGCGGTCCGCCCCTCCGGATGTGACGTTTCTGCTGTTCTGTACCGCGGTGTCAGCCCTCGTCGTGGGCCACGGCGCGGCGCGCGTCCGCGTCCAGCACACCCCAGCTGATCAGCTGCTCGGTGAGGACCGAGGGCGACTGGTCGTAGATGACCGCGAGGGTGCGCAGGTCGTCCTGGCGGATCGACAGCACCTTGCCGTTGTAGTCACCGCGCTGGCTCTGGATGGTCGCCGCGTAACGCTGGAGCGGGCCGGCCTTCTCCTGCGGGACATGGGCGAGACGCTCCAGGTCAAGAACGAGCTTCGGCGGCGGCTCGGCGGCCCCGCCCGGCGTGGTGCCCGGCAGGAGCTCCTGCACCGGCACACCGTAGAAGTCGGCCAGCTCGGCGAGGCGCTGCACGGTCACGGCGCGGTCGCCGCGCTCGTACGACCCCACCACCACGGCCTTCCAACGGCCCTGGGACTTCTCCTCCACGCCGTGGAGGGAGAGGCCCTGCTGGGTGCGGATGGCGCGGAGCTTGGCCCCGAGCTGCTTTGCGTATTCGCTGGACATAAGGCTCCCCGGACGCTGGGACAATCTGCGGCTCCGCCGCGTGGCTGGTAACTCACTGTGAGGTTACGCAGCGTGACTTGGATGCGTCAAGCCGAATGCCGCGGACCCGCCCCGCGACAAGTCCGGAAAAGGCCGCCGGACCTGGTAATGTCGACGGCGCAAATCCGACGTCCTTTAACGTCCGTCCCGTGAGGCGGAGAAGGAGGTCCGTTTCTTATGGACACGCACAGCTCTGATGCCGCCCGCCCCGTGCTTGAGGCGCCCGACATCGCACGGGCACTGACCCGTATCGCCCACGAGATCGTCGAACGCGCCAAGGGCGCCGACGACGTGGTTCTGCTCGGCATCCCGACCCGCGGCGTCTTCCTGGCCCGGCGGCTCGGCGAGAAGCTCGAAGAGATCACCGGCGGCAAGATCCCGGTCGGCTCCCTCGACATCACGATGTACCGGGACGACCTGCGCATGCGGCCCGCCCGCGCGCTGGCCCGCACCGACATCCCGGCCGACGGCGTCGACGGACGCCTCGTCGTCCTCGTGGACGACGTGCTCTTCTCCGGCCGCACCATCCGCGCCGCCCTCGACGCGCTCGGCGACATCGGCCGGCCGCGCGCCGTCCAGCTCGCCGTCCTCGTCGACCGCGGCCACCGCGAACTGCCCATCCGCGCGGACTACGTGGGCAAGAACCTCCCCACCTCGCTGCGCGAGACGGTCAAGGTGCAGCTCGCCGAGGAGGACGGCCGCGACACGGTGCTGCTCGGCCTGAAGAAGCCCGACCCGGCCGAGCCCGCCCCGGCCGGCGAGCAGTAGCGCGGTCCTCCCGTACGCCGCGGGCCGGCACAAGGCCGCGGCGTCGGCGCGCCCCGATGCCGCCGTGCCCGCCCGGGAGCACCCCGGACCCCGGAACCACCTCCACACAACGGAGCACCACCGATGTTGCGCCTCACAGGGGCAAGCCCCCGTACCCCCGGCCATCTGATCTCCGCCGCCGACCTCACCCGCGACGACGCCGTGCTGATCCTCGACACCGCCGAGGAGATGGCCCGGGTCGCCGACCGGCCCATCAAGAAGCTGCCGACGCTGCGCGGCCGTACGGTCGTCAACCTCTTCTTCGAGGACTCGACCCGCACCCGGATCTCCTTCGAGGCCGCCGCCAAACGCCTCTCCGCCGATGTCATCAACTTCTCGGCCAAGGGCTCGTCGGTCTCCAAAGGAGAGTCGCTCAAGGACACCGCGCTGACGCTGGAGGCGATGGGCGCCGACGCCGTCGTCATCCGCCACGGCTCCTCGGGTGCCCCGTACCGTCTCGCCAACTCCGGCTGGATCGACGGCGCCGTCATCAACGCCGGTGACGGCACGCACGAACACCCCACCCAGGCGCTGCTCGACGCCTTCACGATGCGCCGCAGGCTCGTCGGCGCCGACGCGGGCATCGGCAGGGACCTCGAAGGGTGCCGGATCACGATCGTCGGCGACATCCTGCACAGCCGCGTCGCCCGCTCCAACGTCCTGCTGCTGCACACGCTCGGCGCCGAGGTCACACTCGTCGCCCCGCCGACCCTGCTGCCGATCGGCGTCGAGCGGTGGCCCTGCGAGGTGTCGTACGACCTCGACCAGGTGCTGCCCAAGTCCGACGCCGTGATGATGCTCCGGGTCCAGCGCGAGCGGATGAACGCCGCCTTCTTCCCGACCGAGCGCGAGTACTCACGGCGCTACGGGCTCGACGGCGAGCGGATGGCCCGGATGCCCGACAACTCGATCGTCATGCACCCCGGCCCGATGAACCGCGGTATGGAGATCACCGCCGAGGTCGCCGACTCCGATCGCTGCACGGCCGTCGAACAGGTCGCCAACGGCGTCTCGACGCGGATGGCCGTCCTGTATCTGCTGCTGGGCGGCAACGAACCCGCCGTCACCCATTCCCGCGCGTCGTCCGCCACCGAGGAGAGCAAGTAACCATGAGCAAGACCCTGATCCGTGGCGCCAAGGTGCTCGGCGGCGAACCGTGCGACGTCCTCATCGACGGCACGGTCATCGAGCGGGTGGGCATCGGCATCGAGGCGGGTGACGCCACCGTCGTGGCGGCCGAGGGACAGATCCTGCTGCCCGGCCTGGTCGACCTGCACACGCATCTGCGCGAGCCCGGCCGCGAGGACTCCGAGACCGTCCTCACCGGCACCAGGGCGGCGGCTGTGGGCGGCTTCACCGCCGTACACGCGATGGCCAACACCTTCCCCGTCGCCGACACCGCCGGCGTCGTCGAGCAGGTCTGGCGGCTCGGCCGGGAGTCCGGCTACTGCGACGTCCAGCCCGTCGGGGCCGTCACCGTCGGCCTGGAGGGCAAGCAGCTCGCCGAACTCGGCGCCATGCACGACTCGGCCGCCGGGGTGCGGGTCTTCTCCGACGACGGCAAGTGCGTGGACGACGCGGTGATCATGCGCCGGGCCCTGGAGTACGTGAAGGCCTTCGACGGAGTCATCGCCCAGCACGCCCAGGAGCCCCGGCTCACCGAGGGCGCCCAGATGAACGAGGGCATCGTCTCGGCGGAGCTCGGCCTCGGCGGCTGGCCCGCCGTCGCCGAGGAGTCGATCATCGCCCGGGACGTCCTGCTGGCCGCCCATGTCGGCTCCCGCGTCCACATCTGCCATCTCTCCACGGCCGGTTCGGTCGAGATCATCCGGTGGGCCAAGTCGAAGGGCTGGAACGTCACCGCCGAGGTCACCCCGCACCATCTGCTGCTGACGGACGAACTCGTACGGAGCTACAACCCGCTCTACAAGGTGAACCCGCCGCTGCGTACCGAGGCCGACGTCCTGGCGCTGCGCGAGGCCCTCGCGGACGGCACGATCGACTGCGTCGCCACCGACCACGCCCCGCACCCGCACGAGGACAAGGACTGCGAGTGGGCGGCGGCGGCCATGGGCATGGTCGGCCTGGAGACCGCGCTCTCCGTCGTCCAGGAGACGATGGTCGACACCGGTCTCATCGACTGGGCGGGCGTCGCCGACCGGATGTCCGTGCGGCCCGCGCAGATCGGCCGTCTCGCCGGTCACGGCCGTCCCGTCTCGGCAGGTGAGCCCGCCAACCTCACGCTCGTCGATCCCGCTTACCGTGGAGTGGTGGACCCCGCGGGCTTCGCCTCCCGCAGCCGCAACACCCCCTACCAGGGCCGCGAGCTGCCGGGACGTGTAACCCACACCTTCCTGCGGGGCCGTGCCACGGTCGTCGACGGGAATCTGGCGTGAGCGCTGAACTGATCAATCTGGCCGCCGAGCAGAAGTCGGCGGAGGTGACCGACTGGGCCGCCCGCATCGGCTGGGCGGTGGGTCTGCTCCTGTTCATCGCTTTCGTGTACTGGCTGATGCGCCAGGGCTGGAAGTGGCGCGGGAGCCTCCAGTCCGACCTGCCGGAGCTGCCCCAGGCGCCGGAGGCCCCCGGAGACGTACGGCTGCGGCTCAGCGGCCGGTACCACGGCTCCACGACCGCCGGTCAGTGGCTGGACCGGATCGTCGCCCACGGCCTCGGCGTCCGCAGCCGGGTGGAGCTGACGCTCACCGACGCGGGCGTGACCGTCGTACGGCCCGGGGCCACCGACTTCTTCGTCCCGGCGGGCCAACTGCGCGCCGCCCGGCTCGACAAGGGCATCGCGGGCAAGGTACTCGCCGAGGGCGGACTGCTGATCCTCACCTGGCAGCACGGCGACCGGCTGCTCGACTCCGGCTTCCGCTCGGACCGCGCGGCGGAGCACACCGCCTGGGTCGATGCCGTCAACCTCATGAACCAGTCCATGACCACGGACGACGCACCGGCCACGGACGCGTCGGCCACCACGCACGGCGCACCATTCACGACGGAAGGCACCGCACGATGACCCTCTCCACCCGGGGAGCCGACCGGGCTCCCGCCGTACTCGTCCTGGAGGACGGCCGCAGCTTCCGCGGCCGTGCCTACGGGGCCGTGGGGGAGACCTTCGGCGAGGCGGTGTTCTCCACCGGCATGACCGGCTATCAGGAAACCCTCACCGACCCCTCGTACCACCGCCAGGTCGTCGTCATGACCGCCCCGCACATCGGCAACACCGGCGTCAACGACGAGGACGACGAGTCGGCCCGGATCTGGGTCGCCGGCTATGTCGTACGCGACCCCGCCCGTATCCCGTCCAACTGGCGCTCCCGGCGCCCCCTGGACGAGGAACTGGTACGGCAGGGCATCGTCGGCATCAGCGGTGTCGACACCCGCGCGCTCACCCGCCATCTGCGCGAGCGCGGCGCGATGCGCGTCGGCATCTTCTCCGGCGACGCCCTCGCCGGCGGCGCACCGGCGGACGACGCGGCGCTGACCGCGCGTGTCCGGCAGGCGCCCGGCATGAAGGGCGCGAACCTCTCCGCCGAGGTCGCCGCCACCGAGACGTACGTCGTCCCGGCCGTCGGCACCAAGCGGTTCACCGTCGCCGCCATCGACCTCGGCATCAAGGGCATGACCCCGAGGCGGATGGCCGAGCGCGGCATCGAGGTGCATGTCCTGCCCGCCACCGCCACCGTCGAGGACGTGTACGCGGTCGAGCCGGACGGCGTGTTCCTCTCCAACGGCCCCGGCGACCCCGCCACTGCCGACCTCACGGTGGTCAGGGGCGTGCTGGAGCGCGGCACCCCGCTCTTCGGCATCTGCTTCGGCAACCAACTCCTCGGCCGCGCACTGGGGTTCGGCACGTACAAGCTCAAGTACGGCCACCGCGGCATCAACCAGCCGGTGCAGGATCGTTCCACCGGCAAGGTCGAAGTCACCGCGCACAACCACGGGTTCGCCGTCGACGCCCCGCTCGACCGGATCTCCGACACCCCCTACGGCCGCGCCGAGGTCTCCCACGTCTGTCTCAACGACAACGTGGTCGAGGGGCTCAGGCTGCTCGACCGGCCGGTCTTCAGCGTCCAGTACCACCCCGAGGCGGCCGCCGGCCCGCACGACGCCGCGTACCTCTTCGACCGCTTCACGTCTTCGATGGAAACAGTCCCGATGGAGGGCCCGCGTGCCTAAACGCTCCGATATCCGGTCCGTCCTGGTCATCGGCTCGGGCCCGATCGTCATCGGCCAGGCGGCCGAGTTCGACTACTCGGGCACCCAGGCCTGCCGCGTCCTCAAGGCCGAAGGCCTGCGCGTCATCCTCGTCAACTCCAACCCGGCCACGATCATGACCGACCCGGAGATCGCCGACGCCACGTACGTCGAGCCGATCACGCCCGAGTTCGTCGAGAAGATCATCGCCAAGGAGCGGCCCGACGCGCTGCTGCCCACCCTCGGCGGCCAGACCGCGCTCAACACCGCGATCTCCATGCACGAGAACGGCGTCCTGGAGAAGTACGGCGTCGAGCTCATCGGCGCCAACGTCGAAGCCATCAACAAGGGCGAGGACCGCGACCTCTTCAAGGGCGTCGTGGAGGCAGTCAACGCCAAGATCGGACACGGCGAGTCCGCCCGCTCCGTCATCTGCCACACGATGGACGACATCCTGGCCGGCGTCGGCGAACTGGGCGGCTACCCCGTCGTCGTACGCCCCTCCTTCACCATGGGCGGCGCCGGCTCCGGCTTCGCCCACGACGAGGACGAGCTGCGCCGGATCGCCGGACAGGGCCTGATGCTCTCGCCGACCACCGAGGTGCTCCTGGAGGAGTCCATCCTCGGCTGGAAGGAGTACGAACTGGAGCTGATGCGCGACAAGCACGACAACGTCGTGGTCGTCTGCTCCATCGAGAACTTCGACCCGATGGGCGTCCACACCGGCGACTCGATCACCGTCGCGCCCGCCATGACCCTCACCGACCGCGAGTACCAGCGGCTGCGCGACATCGGCATCGCGATCATCCGCGAGGTCGGCGTCGACACCGGCGGCTGCAACATCCAGTTCGCCGTCGACCCGGTGGACGGCCGGATCATCGTCATCGAGATGAACCCGCGCGTCTCGCGTTCCTCCGCGCTCGCCTCCAAGGCCACCGGCTTCCCGATCGCCAAGATCGCCGCGCGTCTCGCCGTCGGCTACACGCTGGACGAGATCCCCAACGACATCACCGAGAAGACCCCGGCGTCCTTCGAGCCGACCCTCGACTACGTCGTGGTGAAGGTCCCGCGGTTCGCCTTCGAGAAGTTCCCCGCCGCCGACGCCACCCTCACCACCACCATGAAGTCGGTGGGCGAGGCCATGGCGATCGGCCGCAACTTCACCGAGGCGCTCCAGAAGGCGCTGCGCTCCCTGGAGAAGAAGGGCAGCCAGTTCGCCTTCACCGGGGACGACCTCGGTACGAAGGCCGACTTGCTGGAGCTGGCCAAGGTCCCCACCGACGGCCGGATCAACACCGTCATGCGGGCGATCCGGGCCGGGGCGAGCCAGGAGGAGGTCTTCGAAGCGACGAAGATCGACCCGTGGTTCGTCGACCAGCTCTTCCTGATCAAGGAGTACGCGGACGAGCTCGCCGCCGCCGACCGGCTCGGCCCCGAACTCCTCGCCGAGGCCAAGCGGCACGGCTTCTCCGACGCCCAGATCGCCGAGATCCGGGGGCTGCGCGAGGACGTCGTACGCGAGGTGCGGCACGCCCTCGGCGTGCGCCCCGTCTACAAGACGGTCGACACGTGCGCCGCCGAATTCGCCGCCAGGACCCCGTACTTCTACTCCTCGTACGACGAGGAGAGCGAGGTCGCGCCGCGCGAGAAGCCCGCCGTGATCATCCTCGGCTCCGGCCCCAACCGCATCGGCCAGGGCATCGAGTTCGACTACTCCTGCGTGCACGCCTCCTTCGCGCTCACCGCCGCCGGATACGAGACCGTGATGGTCAACTGCAACCCGGAGACCGTCTCCACCGACTACGACACCTCCGACCGGCTCTACTTCGAGCCGCTCACCCTGGAGGACGTCCTGGAGATCGTCCACGCGGAGACCCTGGCCGGGCCCGTCGCGGGCGTCATCGTCCAGCTCGGCGGCCAGACACCGCTCGGCCTCGCCCAGGCGCTCAAGGACAACGGCGTCCCCGTCGTCGGCACGCCCCCGGAGGCCATCCATGCCGCCGAGGACCGCGGCGCCTTCGGCCGGGTCCTCGCCGAGGCCGGGCTGCCCGCGCCCAAGCACGGCACGGCCACGACCTTCGACGAGGCCAAGGCCATCGCCGACGAGATCGGCTACCCCGTACTTGTCCGCCCCTCGTACGTGCTCGGCGGACGCGGCATGGAGATCGTGTACGACGAGACCCGCCTCTCCTCGTACATCGCCGAGTCCACCGAGATCAGCCCCACCCGCCCCGTCCTGGTGGACCGCTTCCTGGACGACGCCATCGAGATCGACGTCGACGCGCTCTACGACGGGACGGAGCTGTATCTGGGCGGCGTCATGGAGCACATCGAGGAAGCCGGCATCCACTCCGGCGACTCGGCGTGCGCCCTGCCCCCGATCACCCTCGGCGGCTTCGACATCAAGCGGCTGCGCGCCTCCACCGAGGCCATCGCGCGCGGAGTCGGCGTCCGGGGCCTGATCAACATCCAGTTCGCGCTGGCCGGGGACATCCTCTACGTCCTGGAGGCCAACCCGCGCGCCTCGCGCACCGTGCCCTTCACCTCCAAGGCCACGGCCGTGCCCCTGGCCAAGGCCGCCGCCCGGATCTCGCTCGGCGCCACGATCGCCGACCTCCGTACGGAGGGCCTGCTGCCGGCGAGCGGCGACGGCGGCACCCTGCCCATGGACGCGCCGATCTCCGTCAAGGAGGCCGTCATGCCGTGGTCGCGCTTCCGCGACATCCACGGACGCGGCGTCGACACCGTGCTCGGCCCGGAGATGCGCTCCACCGGCGAGGTCATGGGCATCGACTCCGTCTTCGGCACGGCGTACGCCAAGTCGCAGGCAGGGGCGTACGGCCCGCTTCCCACGAAGGGCCGCGCCTTCATCTCCGTCGCCAACCGCGACAAGCGCTCGATGATCTTCCCGGCGCGTGAACTGGTCGCGCACGGCTTCGAACTGCTCGCCACCTCCGGCACCGCCGAGGTCCTGCGGCGCAACGGCATCAACGCGACGATCGTGCGCAAGCAGTTCGAGGGCGCCGGGCCGAACGGCGAGAAGACCATCGTCCAGCTCATCCACGACGGGGAGGTCGACCTCATCGTCAACACCCCCTACGGCACCGGCGGCCGGCTGGACGGCTACGAGATCCGTACGGCGGCCGTGGCGCGCGGCGTCCCCTGCCTGACGACGGTGCAGGCGCTCGCGGCCGCCGTCCAGGGCATCGACGCGCTCAACCACGGTGACGTGGGCGTCCGTTCACTTCAGGAACACGCCCGTCACCTCATCGCCGCCCGCGAAGAGTAGGTCCTGTCCGACGCGGTTCCCCCAAGGCGAGGAGCGTGCTCTTGCGTCGGTGGGGTCATTCGAGTGCGTCCGGTACGAGAATGATCCTCCGTCACGCGAGGGCACGCACCGGCGCCCCGCGCCCCGCCCCGCCGGCGGACGGCGCCATTCGTCAGACACGACCCAGAGGAGCCCGCCCCTCATGTACCGACTCTTCTTCCGGCTCTTCTTCCGGCGGATGGACCCGGAGCAGGCCCACCAGCTGGCCTTCCGCTGGATCCGGTTCGTCGTCGGCGTCCCCGTCCTGCGTACGTTCGTCGCCGCCGCGCTCGCCCCTCGTTACAAGGAGCTGCGCACCGAGGCCTTCGGGCTGCGGATGCACGGTCCCTTCGGTCTCGCCGCCGGCTTCGACAAGAACGCCGTCGCCATCGACGCCATGAGCATGCTCGGCTTCGACCATGTCGAGATCGGCACGGTCACCGGCCGGCCGCAGCGGGGCAACCCCCCGCAGCGGCTGTTCCGGCTGCCCGCCGACCGGGCGCTGATCAACCGCATGGGCTTCAACAACGACGGATCGGCGACCATCGCCCTGCGCCTCGCCACGCGCCGGGAGATCTTCCGTACGACGGTCGGCGTCAACATCGGCAAGACCAAGGCGATCCCGGACGAGAGCGCGATCGGCGACTACGTGACGTCGACCGAGCGCCTGGCCGCCCACGCCGACTACCTCGTCGTCAACGTCTCGTCCCCCAACACCCCAGGCCTGCGCGACCTCCAGGCCGTCGACCAGCTTCGTCCGCTCCTGACAGCCGTACGCGAGGCCGCCGACCGCGTGGCCACCGAGCGGCGCGTCCCGCTGCTGGTCAAGATCGCCCCCGACCTCGCCGACGAGGACATCGACGCCGTCGCCGACCTGGCCGTCGAGCTGGGCCTGGACGGCATCATCGCCACGAACACCACCATCGCCCGGCAGGGTCTCGGGCTGAAGACGGCCCCGTCCCTGCTCGCCGAGGCCGGCGGACTGTCCGGAGCGCCCCTGAAGGAGCGCTCGCTGGAGGTCCTGCGCCGGCTGTACGGCCGGGTGGGGGACAGGATCACCCTGGTCGGCGTGGGCGGCATCGAGAACGCCGAGGACGCCTGGCAGCGGATCCTGGCGGGCGCGACGCTCGTCCAGGGCTACAGCGCCTTCATCTACCAGGGCCCGTTCTGGAGCCGGGGCATCCACAAGGGGCTCGCCGCCCGGCTGGCCACCAGCGAGTACGCCACCCTCGCCGACGCCGTCGGCGCCGACACCAGGAAGGTGCGCGCATGAACGCATCCGCATCCGCATCCGCATCAGAAGCCGGGGCCGGGGCCGAGCCCTTCGGCGCACGCCTGCGCCGCGCCATGGACACCCGGGGGCCGCTCTGTGTGGGCATCGACCCGCACAGCTCGCTGCTGCACGCCTGGGGCCTGAGCGACGACGTCGCGGGTCTGACGGCCTTCACGCGGACGGTCGTCGAGGCGCTGGCCGACCGCGTGGCCGTACTGAAGCCGCAGTCCGCGTTCTTCGAGCGGTTCGGCTCGCGCGGCGTCGCCGTCCTGGAGGAGGCGGTCGCCGAGGCCCGCGCCGCCGGTGCGCTCGTCCTGATGGACGCCAAGCGCGGCGACATCGGCTCCACCATGGCCGCGTACGCCGCCACGTACCTCGACAAGGACAGCCCGCTCTTCTCGGACGCCGTCACGGTCTCGCCGTACCTCGGTTTCGGCTCGCTCCGGCCCGCCCTGGACGCGGCGCGGATCAGCGGCTCCGGTCTCTTCGTGCTCGCCCTCACCTCCAACCCGGAGGGCGCCGAGGTCCAGCGGGCCATCACCGCCGGCGGCCCCTCGGTCGCCCAGGTGATGCTCGACCATCTCTCGGCGGAGAACGCCGGGGTGACACCCCTCGGGTCGGTCGGCGCCGTCGTCGGGGCGACCCTCGGCGAGGCCGGCGTGAATCTCGCCGTCAACGGTCCGCTCCTCGCCCCCGGCATCGGGGCTCAGGGCGCGACCCCCGCGGATCTCCCCGGGGTGTTCGGCACGGCCGTCCGAAATGTGGTGCCGAGTGTGAGCCGTGGGGTACTCCGTGCCGGTCCGGATGTTTACGCCCTGCGTGCGGCGGCGGAGCGGTTCAGCGACGAGGTCCGGACCGCTGTCGAGGGCGCCGCCGACGGCGCGGAAGGAGCGCGGTGACGCGGCTCGAACGCGGATTCTGCGCCGATCCGTCGTCGATTCAGGAAGAAAAGCAGGTTGTTTTGCCTGAAATGTCCTGGTCGAGCGATGCTGACCAGGACTTTTCGGCTGTTCTCGCTGACGAGAGCTGTCTTCACCGCTAGTCTCCGTCGAGAGCCAACGTGCGGAGGTCTCGCCCGTTGCTCGCCCTGGTGTGGGGCGACCCCGTTCCTCACCGGTCCGTATCCGACAGTTCGACATCCGAGGTGACGTAGGCGTGGCTCTTCCGCCCCTTACCCCTGAACAGCGCGCAGCCGCGCTCGAAAAGGCCGCCGCGGCTCGCCGGGAGCGGGCCGAGGTCAAGAATCGACTCAAGCACTCCGGCGCCTCCCTCCACGAGGTCATCAAGCAGGGTCAGGAGAACGACGTCATCGGCAAGATGAAGGTCTCCGCCCTCCTCGAATCCCTGCCCGGCGTGGGCAAGGTGCGCGCCAAGCAGATCATGGAGCGGCTCGGCATCTCCGAGAGCCGCCGTGTGCGGGGTCTCGGCTCCAACCAGATCGCGTCGCTGGAACGCGAGTTCGGCGGCGGTGCCGCCTGACGTTCCGGGGCACTCCCGGGAACCTGGATAATCACTGCATGGCACCAGAGGTACGTCCGCGGCTGACCGTGCTCTCCGGCCCCTCGGGGGTCGGCAAGAGCACGGTCGTCGCCCATATGCGCAAGGTCCACCCCGAGGTATGGCTCTCGGTGTCGGCCACCACCAGAAAGCCGCGTCCCGGTGAACGCAACGGGGTCCAGTACTTCTTCGTCGGCGACGAGGAGTTCGACAAGCTGGTCGCCAACGGTGAGCTGCTGGAATGGGCGGAGTTCGCGGGCAACCGCTACGGCACGCCGCGTCGCGCGGTGCTCGAACGCCTGGAGGCGGGCGAGCCCGTGCTCCTGGAGATCGATCTCCAGGGCGCGCGGCAGGTCAAGGACTCGATGCCGGACTCACAGCTGATCTTCCTGGCGCCGCCGAGCTGGGACGAGCTGGTCCGCCGGCTGACCGGCCGGGGCACCGAGTCGCCCGAGGTGATCGAGCGCCGGCTGGTGGCCGCGAAGGTGGAGCTGGCCGCCGAGTCGGAGTTCGACACCAGCCTGGTGAACACCTCCGTCGAGGACGTGGCCCGCGAGCTGCTAGCCTTGATGGCAGTTGCCTGACCTCTGTCTGCTTTCGCGCAGCCGTCGGTAGCACCCGGTATTTCCTGTATTTCCCTGATTTATCTTCGGAAGGCAAGAGAGTGTCCTCTTCCATTTCCACGCCCGAGGGCATCATCAACCCGCCGATCGACGAGCTTCTCGAGGCCACGGACTCGAAGTACAGCCTCGTGATCTACGCGGCCAAGCGCGCGCGTCAGATCAACGCGTACTACTCGCAGCTCGGCGAGGGCCTGCTCGAGTACGTCGGTCCGCTGGTGGACACCCACGTCCACGAGAAGCCGCTCTCGATCGCCCTGCGTGAGATCAACGCGGGTCTGCTGACGTCCGAGGCCATCGACGGCCCGGCGCAGTAACGGCGACAAGTTCCTTATCCCACAGGCCCGGCAGCGCGACTGCCGGGCCTGTGGTGTGTCATAGGGGAAGACGAATCCAACCGATTGCGGGGAGACACGGTGGACCAGGCGGAGCGGTCGCAGGGGCCGGGCGGCAGGCCGAGGGTCGTCCTCGGGGTGAGCGGCGGGATCGCCGCGTACAAGGCGTGCGAACTGCTGCGCCGCCTCACCGAGTCGGGCCACGACGTACGGGTCGTCCCGACCGCGTCCGCCCTGCACTTCGTCGGCGCGGCCACCTGGTCCGCGCTCTCCGGCCACCCCGTCTCCACGGAGGTCTGGTCGGACGTCCACGAGGTGCCGCACGTACGCATTGGACAGTCCGCCGACCTCGTCGTCGTCGCCCCCGCCACCGCCGACATGCTGGCCAAGGCGGCCCAGGGCCTGGCGGACGACCTGCTGACCAACACGCTCCTCACCGCGCGCTGCCCGGTGGTCTTCGCCCCGGCCATGCACACCGAGATGTGGGAGCACCCCGCCACCCAGGCGAACGTCGCGACCCTGCGCGAGCGCGGAGCCGTCGTCATCGAGCCCGCCGTCGGCCGTCTCACCGGCGTCGACACCGGCAAGGGGCGGCTGCCCGACCCCGACGCGATCTTCGAGGTCTGCCGCCGGGTCCTGGCGCGCGGGGTGACCGTGCCCGATCTGGCCGGCCGGCATGTCGTCGTCTCCGCCGGCGGCACGCGTGAGCCGCTCGACCCCGTGCGCTTCCTCGGCAACCGCTCCTCCGGGAAGCAGGGGTACGCCCTGGCCCGTACGGCGGCGGCCCGCGGCGCCCGCGTCACCCTCATCGAGGCAAACACCGGGCTGCCCGACCCGGCCGGCGTCGACATCGTGCGCGTCGGCACCGCCGTACAACTGCGCGAGGCCGTCCTGAAGGCGGCGGCCGACGCCGACGCCGTGGTCATGGCCGCGGCCGTGGCCGATTTCCGCCCCGCCGAGTACGCCGCGGGCAAGATCAAGAAGAAGGACGGCGCGGAGCCCGCGCCGATCGTGCTGGTCCGCAACCCGGACATCCTCGCTGAGCTCGGCGCGGAGCGGCCCAGGCCGGGGCAGGTGATCGTCGGATTCGCCGCCGAGACGGACGACGTGCTCGCCAACGGCCGCGCGAAGCTGCGCCGCAAGGGCTGCGATCTGCTGGTCGTCAACGAGGTGGGGGAGCGCAAGACCTTCGGCGCCGACGAGAACGAGGCGGTGATCCTGGCCGCGGACGGCGGCGAGACGCCGGTGCCCCACGGTCCCAAGGAGGCGCTCGCCGACACGGTCTGGGACCTGGTCGTACCCTCGCTCGGGTCCGTCTAGGCGAACGGCAAGTTAATTCTTGGTTCCCCCTTTCGGGTGGCCAAAAACCGCTCAAACCAGGGCTTCCAGGTCGGGATGGGGGGCGATCGGCGCATCGCAGGACGGAGTGAGTGCCTCAACGCGACTCCCATAGTCCGAGACGCCTGGACCTTCTGAGCCATCGGCCGGATAAACTGGCCGAGGCACGACGCAGGGGCGCAGCTCCCCGGTCGTTCCGACAAGGATCCAGCCAGCAGCCGCTGCAACCCCAGGGAGCGATGTGTCGCGCCGTCTGTTCACTTCGGAGTCCGTGACCGAAGGTCATCCTGACAAGATCGCTGACCAGATCAGCGACACGATTCTCGACGCGCTCCTGCGCGAGGACCCCACCTCCCGGGTCGCCGTGGAGACACTGATCACCACGGGTCTGGTCCATGTGGCCGGCGAGGTCACCACCAAGGCGTACGCGCCGATCGCCAAGCTCGTGCGCGACAAGGTGCTGGAGATCGGCTACGACTCCTCCAAGAAGGGCTTCGACGGCGCCTCCTGCGGCGTGTCCGTGTCCATCGGCGCGCAGTCCCCGGACATCGCGCAGGGCGTCGACACCGCGTACGAGAAGCGGGTCGGCGGAGAGGAGGACGAGCTCGACAAGCAGGGCGCCGGCGACCAGGGCCTGATGTTCGGCTACGCGTGCGACGAGACGCCCGAGCTGATGCCGCTCCCGATCCACCTCGCCCACCGGCTCTCGCGCCGGCTGTCCGAGGTCCGCAAGAACGGGACCATCCCCTACCTGCGTCCCGACGGCAAGACCCAGGTCACCATCGAGTACGAGGGCGACAAGGCCGCCCGTCTCGACACTGTGGTCGTCTCCTCGCAGCACGCGTCGGACATCGACCTGGACTCGCTCCTGGCACCCGACATCCGCGAGTTCGTCGTCGAGCACGTGATCGGGCAGCTCCTCGAAGACGGCATCAAGCTGGAGACCGAGGGCTACCGCCTGCTGGTCAACCCCACGGGCCGCTTCGAGATCGGCGGCCCGATGGGCGACGCCGGGCTCACCGGCCGCAAGATCATCATCGACACCTACGGCGGCATGGCCCGCCACGGCGGCGGCGCCTTCTCCGGCAAGGACCCGTCCAAGGTGGACCGCAGCGCCGCGTACGCGATGCGCTGGGTCGCGAAGAACGTGGTCGCCGCCGGCCTGGCCGCGCGCTGCGAGGTCCAGGTCGCGTACGCGATCGGCAAGGCCGAGCCGGTGGGCCTGTTCGTCGAGACCTTCGGCACCGCCACGGTCGACGTCGAGAAGATCGAGCAGGCCATCGCCACGGTCTTCGACCTGCGCCCGGCCGCGATCATCCGCGACCTCGACCTGCTCCGCCCGATCTACGCCCAGACGGCGGCCTACGGCCACTTCGGCCGCGAGGAGCCCGACTTCACGTGGGAGCGCACGGACCGTGTGGACGCCCTGCGCGCGGCGGTCGGTCTGTAAGGCGTCGCCTTACGTCCAACGGGACGGGCCCCGGCACCACTGGTGCCGGGGCCCGTTGCCGTACGCCGGTGGACGCGCCCCCGTGAGCCGGCGGGGTCCCTCGTGACCAGCCCCGATGTCGGTGGTGTCTGGTAAGAATTTGGCTGTGAGCAGCGACGACGAGCATCCCGACGAGCAGGCCGAGGAGGAGTCCGCCGGGGACGGCGGGCCGGAGCAGCTCGCGCTCATCCGGGAGACCGTGCGGGCCGCCAAGGTGCCGAGGGCCAAGCCGCGGACATGGCGGGGGGCGCCGCTGGCGGGGGAGCTGCCCGTCGCGCGGGTTGTCGTGAACAAGGGCGTGCTGCATCTCGATCAGTTCTTCGACTACGCCGTGCCCGAGGAGCTGGACGAGGCCGCGCAGCCGGGGGTGCGGGTGCGGGTGCGGTTCGGGGCCGGGGCGCACCAGGTGCGGGGCGGGCGGCGTGAGGGCGGGCGGCTGATCGACGGGTTCATCGTCGAGCGGCGGGCCGAGTCCGACTACGCGGGGCCGCTCGCCGCGCTGGCCGGTGTGGTGTCGCCGGAGCCGGTGCTCAGCCCCGAGCTGCTGGGGCTCGCGCGGGCGGTCGCCGACCGTTACGCGGGCAGCCTCGCCGATGTCCTGCAACTGGCGGTGCCGCCGAGGAACGCGCGCGCGGAGGCCAAGCCGTCGCCGGACCCGCTGCCGTCGCCGGCCCGGCCGGCGACGGGTACCTGGGAGCGGTACGCGAAGGGCCCGGCCTTCCTGGACGCGCTCGCCGACGGCGGCGCCCCGCGCGCGGTGTGGACCGCGCTACCAGGACCGCACTGGGCGCAGGAGCTGGCGCGGGCCGTCGCGGCGACGCTCGCGTCCGGGCGCGGGGCCCTCGTCGTCGTCCCGGACGGCCGGGTGGCCGCCCGGGTCGACACCGCGCTCACGGAGCTGCTCGGCGAGGGACACCACGCGCTGCTCACCGCGGAGGCGGGGCCGCAGAAGCGGTACGGCCAGTGGCTCGCCGTCCGGCGCGGCTCGGTCCGGGCCGTGGTGGGGACCCGCGCGGCCATGTTCGCACCCGTGCCGAATCTCGGGCTCGTCGCCATCTGGGACGACGGCGACTCCAGCCACAGCGAGCTCCACGCGCCGCAGCCGCACGCTCGGGAGGTCCTGCTGCTGCGCGCCGCCCACGACAGGTGCGCCTTCCTCCTGGGCAGCACCGGATGCACCGTGGAGGCGGCCCAACTGGTCGAGACCGGCTGGGCGTTGCCCATGACGGCGGACCGGGAGCGGTTCCGCACGGCCGCGCCCCTGGTGCGGACAGTCGGGGACGGGGAGCTGGCCCGTGACGAGGCCGCGCGCGCGGCCCGGCTGCCGAGCCTCGCCTGGCAGGCCGTCAGGGACGGGCTCAGGACCGGCCCGGTCCTCGTGCAGGTGCCCCGGCGCGGCTATGTGCCCCGGCTCGGCTGCGAGCGCTGCCGCGCGCCGGCCCGGTGCCGCCACTGCGCGGGCCCCCTGGAGGCGTCCGGGCAGCGGGAGTTGCACTGCGCGTGGTGCGGACGCGACGAGCCCGCCTGGCGCTGCGCGGAGTGCGGCGGTACGCGGCTGCGCGCCAGCGTCGTCGGGGCGCGGCGTACGGCCGAGGAGCTGGGCCGTGCCTTCCCGGCGGTCCCGGTGCGTACGTCGGGCCGCGACCACGTCCTCGACACCGTGCCCGGCCGTCCCGCCCTGGTGGTGAGCACGCCGGGCGCCGAGCCCGTCGCCGAGGACGGCTACGCGGCGGCGCTGCTCCTCGACGGCTGGGCGATGCTGGGGCGGCCCGACCTGCGCGCGGGGGAGGAGGCGCTACGGCGCTGGCTGCACGCCGCGTCGCTGGTCCGGGGCCAGGGCGACGGCGGCACGGTCGTGGTCGTGGCCGAGCCCACGCTGCGGCCCGTGCAGGCGCTCGTGCGGTGGGACCCCGTGGGCCACGCCCAGCGCGAGCTGGCCGAGCGGGCGGAGCTGGGTTTCCCCCCGGTGTCCCGGATGGCGGCGGTGTCCGGCAGGCCCGACGCGGTGGCCGCGTTCCTCGGCCTCGCCGAACTGCCGCCCGACGCCGAGGTCCTGGGGCCCGTGGCGCTGCCGGTCACGGACCCGGCCCGGCCCCGTACGACCGGCGCCCCGCCCCCCGGCGAGGTGTGGGAGCGCGCGCTGCTGCGGGTGCCCCCCGGCAGCGGCGCGGCGCTGGCGGCGGCCCTCAAGTCGGCCCAGGCGAGCCGCATGGCACGCGGTGGCGGCGATCCG
Source organism: Streptomyces sp. NBC_01716 (assembly GCF_036248275.1). Taxonomy (NCBI): domain Bacteria; kingdom Bacillati; phylum Actinomycetota; class Actinomycetes; order Kitasatosporales; family Streptomycetaceae; genus Streptomyces; species Streptomyces sp. NBC_01716. Next base: position 7,314,859 of record NZ_CP109181.1, read on the forward strand.
GTACGGATCCGGATCGATCCCCCGGACATCGGCTGACACGGCCCAGGCCGGACGGTTCGTTCCCGGGCGCCGGCCCCGCCGCCCGTACGGCAGGTCCGGCGCCCGGGAACGAACCGGGGCGCCGGCGTCAGCCGTTGCGGGGACCCGGGAACGCCCCCGGGCGGGCCTCCTCGCGCAGCGGCTGCGGGGCGGTCGCCGACGGCTGCGGGGGCATCGACCGGGCCGCGGGCACGGCCGGTACGGCGCCCTGCGCCGGGGGTCCCATCGGCTGCGCGGCGTCCTGCGGCCGGTCCCCCTGGGCGGCGGCGGCCTGCTGGGCCGCGCGCCTCGTACCGTAACGGCGGTGCACCGCCTGCTTGGTGACGCCGAGCGCCGAGCCGACCGCGTCCCACGAGAAGCCCAGCGAGCGATCGAAGTCCACGGCCGCCGTCACCAGGCTCTCGACACTGTCCCGCAGCTCCTGCGCGAGACGGACGGTCGGGGCCGGCGCCCGGCCGTAGACGACGAAGCCCGTGGAGGGGCCGGAGCGGCGCGGGCGGTAGACGTTGCCCAACTGGGCTGTGAGAGTGCGCAACGCGTCCACCTGCCGGCGGACGCGCTCGATGTCCCGCACCAACAGGTGCAGATTTGCCCGGGCTTGTGCGTCGTGGGTTGCGTGGTCGGCCATGAACAAGCCTCTCGAACCGGCGTTGAAACGGATCGGGCCGCACTGGGCGGCCCGCTTCTGGTCAATCTCCCTTGACAACGCGCCACCCGCCATTGTGGTCACGCTGCGGGGGCGTATGCGCACAACCGCGGTGCGCGCGGGCTCCCGTACGCCCCCATCCGTCCGGCCGCGTGAAGGCCCATAGACTGGTGCGCTGTCCGTCATCGCCCGCGCCCGGTGCCCGCCGCCCCCGCGCGCCCGACGGACCGTGAGCGCACGAGAGAGCGAGGAAGTCCCGCAGTGAAGCTCGTCTTCGCAGGCACCCCCGAGGTCGCCGTACCCGCCCTGGACGCACTGATCGCCTCGGACCGGCACGAGGTCGCCGCCGTCGTGACCCGCCCCGACGCGCCCTCCGGACGGGGCCGCAGGCTCGTCGCCAGCCCCGTCGCGGAGCGCGCCGAAGAGGCGGGGATCGAGATCCTGCGGCCCGCCCGGCCCCGCGACGAGGCGTTCCTGACGCGGCTGCGCGAGATCGCGCCCGACTGCTGCCCCGTCGTTGCCTACGGGGCGCTGCTGCCCCGTGTCGCGCTCGACGTCCCGGCGCACGGCTGGGTGAATCTGCACTTCTCGCTGCTGCCCGCGTGGCGTGGTGCCGCCCCCGTACAGCACGCGGTCATGGCCGGGGACGAGACGACCGGCGCCGCCACCTTCCTCATCGAGGAGGGCCTGGACTCGGGTCCGGTCTACGGAGTGATCACCGAGGACGTACGGCCCACCGACACCAGCGGCGACCTGCTGACCCGGCTCGCCTTCGCCGGCGCCGGGCTGCTCGCCGCGACCATGGACGGTATCGAGGACGGCACCCTCAAGGCCGTACCGCAGCCCGCCGACGGCATCACCCTCGCTCCCAAGCTCACGGTCGAGGACGCGCGGGTCGACTGGACGGCGCCCGCGCTGCGCGTCGACCGCGTCGTACGCGGCTGCACCCCCGCGCCCGGCGCCTGGACGGTCTTCCGCGGCGAACGGCTCAAGCTCATCCAGCTCGCGCCGGTGACCGACCGCACCGACCTCGCGCCCGGGGAGCCCGCCGTCGGCAAGAACTCCGTGCACGTCGGCACCGGCTCGTACGCCGTCGAACTGCTCTGGGTCCAGCCGCAGGGCAAGAAGCCCATGCGGGCCGCCGACTGGGCGCGCGGCGTCCGGATCTCGGCCGGCGAACGGCTCGGCGCGGCCGAGGGCGCCGCAGACGTACGCTGAAGGAGTCCGGCGCCCACGCGCGGCGCCTTCGACCCACACGCGCGGCACTTTCGCGGAGCACCTTTCCCACTGCGGAGCACCTTTGAACGAGCAGGCCCGTCGCCGTCCCCCCAAGCCCTACCGGCGTCCCAAGAAGGATCCCGTGCGGATCCTCGCCTTCGAGGCACTGCGGGCCGTCGACGAACGCGCCGCCTACGCCAACCTCGTCCTGCCGCCCCTTCTCAAGAAGGCCAGGGAGGCGGGCGACTTCGACACCCGTGACGCGGCGCTCGCGACCGAGCTGGTCTACGGCACACTCCGCCGCCAGGGCACCTACGACGCGATCATCTCCGCCTGCGTCGACCGGCCGCTGCGCCAGGTCGACCCGCCCGTGCTCGACGTACTCACCCTCGGCGCGCACCAGTTGCTCGGCACCCGCATCCCTACCCACGCCGCCGTGTCGGCGAGCGTGGAGCTGGCCCGCGTGGTGCTCGGTGACGGGCGCGCGAAGTTCGTCAACGCCGTCCTGCGGAAGATCGCCAAGGACGACCTCGACACCTGGGTGGAGCGCGTCGCGCCGCCGTACGACGAGGACGCCGAGGACCATCTCGCCGTCGTCCACTCGCACCCCCGCTGGGTCGTCTCGGCGCTCTGGGACGCCCTCGGCGGCGGCCGGGCCGGCATCGAGGACCTGCTGGAGGCGGACAACGAGCGGCCCGAGGTGACGCTCGTCGCGCGCCCCGGCCGGATCTCCCCCGGCGAACTGCTCGACACCCTGGGCGAGGACTCCGGACTGCCCGGACGCTGGTCCCCCTACGCGGTCCGGCTCACCGAGGGCGGCGAGCCCGGCGCCATCGACGCCGTACGCGAGGGACGGGCCGGAGTCCAGGACGAGGGCAGCCAGCTCGTCGCCGTCGCGCTCGCCAACGCACCGTTGGAAGGCACCGACGAGCGGTGGCTCGACGGCTGCGCGGGCCCCGGCGGCAAGGCGGCGCTGCTCGGCGCGCTGGCCGCCGAACGCGGCGCGCGGCTGCTCGCCTCCGAGAAGCAGCCGCACCGGGCGCGCCTCGTCGAGCGCGCGCTCGCCGGCAACCCCGGCCCGTACCAGGTGATCAGCGCCGACGGCACCCGCCCGCCGTGGCGGCCCGGTGTCTTCGACCGCGTCCTGGTCGACGTCCCCTGCACCGGACTCGGCGCCCTGCGCCGCCGCCCCGAGGCCCGCTGGCGGCGCCGCCCCGAGGACCTGGAGGGCTTCGCGCCGCTCCAGCGGTCACTGCTGCGCGAGGCGCTGAACGCCGTACGCGTGGGCGGAGTCGTCGGATACGCCACCTGCTCCCCGCACCCCGCGGAGACACGTGCCGTCGTGGAGGACGTCCTGAAGGGCCGGGGCGGCCCCAGGGCCGAGGCCGAGTGGGTCGACGCCCGGCCGCTGATGCCCGGTGTCGCGGCGCTGGGGGACGGACCCGACGTCCAGCTGTGGCCGCATGTGCACGGCACGGACGCGATGTACTTGGCGCTGCTGCGCCGTACGGCCTGAGGGGAGTCCGGCCGCGGGCCGTATCCGCATGCCTCCGGCCGTATCCGCCCCGCCCGCCCCGCCGAATCGCGAGGTTTGCGCGGTGTGTGCCCGTCCCCGTGGCCCGATGCCGGACATCGGGGCGGGGAACCCGTCCGGAGCATGGCAGGCTTGGCACATGGCCCAGATCAACCCCAGCATCCTGTCCGCCGATTTCGCACGTCTGGCCGAAGAGGCGCGAGCCGTCGATGGCGCCGACTGGCTCCACGTCGATGTCATGGACAACCACTTCGTGCCCAATCTGACCCTCGGTGTGCCGGTCGTCGAAGCGCTCGCCCGAGCGACGCGGACCCCGCTGGACTGCCATCTGATGATCGAGGAGCCCGACCGCTGGGCGCCGCGGTACGTCGAGGCGGGCGCCGGTTCGGTCACCTTCCATGTGGAGGCCGCGGCGGCCCCCGTACGTCTCGCGCGCGAGATCCGCGCCAAGGGCGCACGCGCGTCGATGGCGCTGAAGCCGGCGACGCCGATCGAGCCGTACGAGGACCTGCTTCCCGAGCTCGACATGCTGCTGATCATGACCGTGGAGCCGGGCTTCGGCGGTCAGGCCTTCCTGGACATCATGCTGCCCAAGATCCGCCGCACCAGGGAGCTGATCTCCAAACACGGTCTGGAGCTCTGGCTCCAGGTCGACGGCGGCGTCTCGGCCGAAACCGTCGAACGGTGCGCCGAGGCGGGCGCCGACGTCTTCGTCGCCGGTTCCGCGGTGTACGGGGCGGACGACCCCGCCGCGGCCGTACGGATGCTGCGCCGCCAGGCCGACGAGGCGACCGCATCGGCCGGCTGGGCATGCGTCCACTGAGCCACAACTTCACGCGGCCACCCGGCCACGGCTAAATGAACGCCGCCCGACCGGGCTGATCAAGGACCGCCGAATCTGACAGGATGAGAGCGCGTCCAGTATGAACAGCAGTGAGGAGATCGCAGTGGCTGGAATGTCGGCGGGTCGGCCGGCCCTGCGCATGGGACCCGCGGAACTGGTGCAGGCGGCGGCCATGGCCCGGCGCTTCTATCTGGAGGGCAAGTCCAAGATCCAGATCGCCGAGGAGTTCGGCGTCAGCCGCTTCAAGGTGGCCCGGGTCCTGGAGACCGCCCTCGAACGCGACCTCGTGCGGATCGAGATCCGCGTCCCCGCCGAGCTGGACGCCGAGCGCTCCGACGCCCTGCGCGCCCGCTACGGCCTGCGGCACGCCGTCGTCGTGGAGTCGCCCGCCGAGACCGCCGACGAGTCGCCCGACCCCGAGAACCTCGGCGCGGTCGCCGCCGACCTCCTCGGTGAACTGGTCGTCGAGGGCGACATCCTCGGTCTCGCCTGGGGCCGCTCCACCATCCACATGGCCGCCGCCCTCGACCGCCTGCCGCCCTGCACCGTCGTCCAGCTCACCGGCGTATACGACGCGGGCACGGCCGAGCGCGGCTCGGTCGAGGCCGTACGGCGCGCCGCCCAGGTCTCCGGCGGCGAGGCCCACCCGATCTACGCCCCGATGCTGCTGCCCGACCCGGCGACGGCGGCGGCGCTGCGCGGCCAGCCCGGTATCGCCCGCGCCTTCGAGTACTTCGACAAGGTCACCGTCGCGGCCGTCTCCATCGGTTCCTGGGAGGCGGGGATCTCCACGGTCCACGACATGCTCACCGACGAGGAGCGCTCGCACTACGCGTCCCTCGGCGTCGAGGCCGAGATGTCCGCGCACCTCTTCGACGCGGAGGGCCGGCGGGTCGGACGCGACCTCGGCGAGCGGTGCATCACCGTCGAGACCGACCGGCTGCGCCGGATCCCGGAGGTCGTCGCGATCGCCGGCGGCCAGCGCAAGGGCGCGGCCATCGGCTCCGTCCTGAGGTCCGGGCTCGTCACGAGCCTGGTCACCGACACCGCGGCCGCCGACTTCCTGCTGAACGACTTCACGCCAGGACCGCGCCCGGCCCTGGACCGCGCGGACCCGGACGGCGAGTGAGCCCGCGGCCGGGGAGCCGGGACCGGCCCACCGGCTCGCGGCTCTCTCGGCCGAAGCTACGAACGGCTCCCGCGCAGGTCGGCCGATGGTACGGAAAGCACTCCGCCGGTTCGCCAGAAGCGCCTGCCATCGGCGATGATGATGGAGGAGCCGCAGCCGGGACCGTCACCGGTCGGGGCTGACTCCCCACCCGCCCTTCCGTACAACCGCAGGTGAGAGAGTCGGTATGCGTTTCCTCAATGATCTGAAGCCGCCGTACGACCTGACGTACGACGATGTGTTCATGGTGCCGAGCCGCTCGGCCGTCGGCTCCCGGCAGGGCGTGGACCTCGCCGCACCCGACGGCACCGGTACCACCATCCCGCTCGTCGTCGCCAACATGACGGCTATCGCGGGCCGCCGGATGGCGGAGACCGTCGCCCGGCGCGGTGGTCTGGTCGTCATCCCGCAGGACATTCCGATCGAGGTCGTCACCGACGTCGTCTCCTGGGTCAAGACCCGGCATCTCGTGCTCGACACCCCGATCGTCCTCGCGCCGGCGCAGACCGTGGGTGACGCCCTGTCCCTGCTGCCCAAGCGGGCGCACGGTGCGGGGGTCGTGGTGGACCACGACCGGCGTCCCGTCGGGGTCGTCACCGAGCACGACCTGACCGGGGTCGACCGTTTCACCCAGCTCTCCGAGGTCATGTCGAAGGACCTGCTCCTCATCGACGCGGACATCGACCCGAGCGAGGCGTTCGACAGGCTCGACGACGCCAACCGCAAGCTGGCCCCGGCCGTCGACACCGAGGGCCGGCTGGTCGGCATCCTCACCCGTAAGGCCGCGCTGCGCGCCACGCTCTACACCCCGGCCACCGACGCGAACGGCCGGCTCCGGATCGCCGCGGCCGTCGGCATAAACGGCGATGTCGCGGGCAAGGCGGGGCAACTCCTCGACGCGGGCGTCGACACACTCGTGGTCGACACCGCGCACGGCCACCAGGAGTCGATGCTCACGGCGATCAGAGCCGTGCGGGCGCTCGACCCGAAGGTGCCGGTCGTCGCGGGCAACATCGTGGCCGCCGAGGGCGTGCGCGATCTCGTCGAGGCGGGCGCGGACATCATCAAGGTCGGTGTCGGGCCCGGCGCCATGTGCACCACCCGCATGATGACCGGCGTGGGCCGGCCGCAGTTCTCCGCCGTGCTGGAGTGCGCCGCCGAGGCGAAGAAGTACGGCAAGCACGTCTGGGCCGACGGCGGAGTCCGCCACCCGCGCGATGTCGCGATGGCACTGGCAGCCGGCGCGTCGAACGTCATGATCGGTTCCTGGTTCGCCGGTACGTACGAATCGCCGGGCGACCTCCAGCAGGCCGCCGACGGACGGCTCTACAAGGAGTCGTTCGGCATGGCGTCGGCGCGCGCCGTCCGGAACCGTACGAGCGAGGAGTCGGCGTACGACCGGGCCCGCAAGGCGCTCTTCGAGGAGGGCATCTCGACCTCGCGGATGTTCCTCGATCCGGTGCGGCCGGGTGTCGAGGACCTGATCGACTCGATCATCGCCGGGGTCCGGTCCGCGTGCACCTACGCGGGGGCGAACTCGCTGGAGGAGTTCGCGGAGAAGTCGATCGTCGGGGTGCAGAGCGCGGCGGGCTACGCGGAGGGCAAGCCGCTCCACGCGAGCTGGAGTTAGCGGTCTCCTGTCGGACAAGTCCGAGGCTCTCGACCGGGATTGGCATATCCCGGTCACGAACCTTTGGACATGAGCCGGTTGGGGCTGGGTACACGGGCTGTGCACTGTCCAACGAATTGGGGAGGACACAGTGGCCACGGCGAGCACAGTCCCGACCGACACGACTCGGTACGGAACCCACCAGGCCGATATGGCGGAATTGGGGCTTCCGTATGTGGAATGCCCGGGAGATGTGGCGCCCAGGGACGCACGGGAGATCTCACGGGTCTTCTTCGTCCGGCTGGCGGAGCTGGAGGAGGGCACCCACGAGCACAGTTACGTCCGTAACACCCTGATCGAACTCAACCTGGCCCTGGTGCGGTACGCGGCGACCCGCTTCCGGAACCGCTCGGACCAGATGGAGGACATCGTCCAGGTCGGCACCATCGGTCTCATCAAGGCGATCGACCGCTTCGAGCTCAGCCGCGAGGTGGAGTTCGCGACGTTCGCCGTCCCGTACATCGTCGGTGAGATCAAGCGCTTCTTCCGTGACACGAGCTGGGCCGTCCATGTGCCGCGCAGGCTCCAGGAGTTGCGGATCGACCTGGCCAAGGCGACGGACGAACTGTCACAGGAACTGGACCGGGCTCCCACGACGGCCGAACTCGCCGAACACCTCGACCTCGAACAGACCGAGGTCATCGAAGGCGTCGTCGCGAGCAACGGCTACACGGCCGGTTCGATCGACCTGCCCGCCGACGACGGCGTCGAGTCCTCGTCGCCGCTCTCCGACCGACTCGGCGCGCCCGACACGCAGTTGGAGGTGGCGGAGAACGTGCAGGCGCTCAAGCCGCTGATCGACGAGCTCGACGACCGCGAGAAGTGGATCCTCCGGATGAGGTTCGGCGCGGAGATGACGCAGTCGGAGATCGGGCTGGAACTCGGCGTCTCCCAGATGCATGTGTCGCGACTGCTGTCCCGGATCACCGGACGGCTGCGGGAGGGTCTGCTCGCCGTCGAATGACCGGCCGCACACAGTCCGCTTCACGCAGGGCGGTCGCGACCGCCCCGGCGATGAGCGCGTGCCCGCTGTCGTTCGGATGCACCCCGTCCACCAGGTGCTCCGCCCGGAGCAGGCTCCGGCCCGGCAGCAGCAGAAGCCGGTCGTCGCCCGCCGCGACGACGTCCCGTACGGCCTCCTCCATGGCCGCGCGGAGCCCGGTCAGCGTCGCCCCGAGCGCGTTGCCGCCGTGCTCGGCGTCCGGCCGCAGCACGGGCGAGAGAACCAGCAGCGGCGTGTCCGGGTGCCCGTCGCGTACGACACCGAGGAACGCGCGCGTCGTCTCGTACAGGAGCGGCGCCGAGTACGGCACCCCGAACCAGCAGTTGGTGCCGAAGGCGAGAGTGATCAGATCGGCGGGGAGCGCGGCGATGTGGGAAGCGGTGGCGAGTTCGCCCCGGGCGGCACCCGCGTAACCGAGGTTGACCGTGTCCAGACCGAGCGTCCGGCCCGCGACGGCGGGCCAGGAGCGCGCGGGGCGCGTCGACGACCACCCCTCGGTGATGGAGTCGCCGTGGACGACCCAGCGCGCGCGCTTCGGCGCGGGGACCAGGGAACCGCCGACCGGCCGTACGCCCAGGATCTCGGGCGCGTGCCCCTCCGGGAGATGGACGGTGAACGGGCCCGGGGACGCGGGCAGTTCGATACGCGCCACCTGCTCGTGCGCGGGCTCGCTGAACGTCTCGCCGACGAGGCGCTGACCCTCCCAGAGGGCGAAGCCGTGGGCGAGTTCCGTCAGCGGGTCCCCGGGCTCGGGGACAGTCGCGCGGTACCGGACGTTCACGGCCTTCGCGCCGTCCGAGGAGAACTCCAGACGCACCCCGATCGGCAGGAGCGCGCGCCTGGTGATGTCCCACGACAGTTGCGACATGTCGGAGGGGTCAGCGCGCACCACCCGGCCGCCGTCCATCCAGCCCACTCCACGCAGGAAGGGTGCGGGGTCCAGCCAGCTCATCGTGCTCCTCGGTCCTGGTCGTCGTCCCGGAGGGCGTGTTCGCCTCCGACGTCATAGGTGCCCCGTCGAAGGCCCGGAATGTTCCGCCGTCCGGCCATGGCGCGGACCGGCCGGGTGAGCACGGGTGCGACCGTCCGCCTCATGGTCTACTTCGGAGGCGGGGCGCGCCCCGCCTCCGGCCGGCCACGGCGACCACCACCCGCAGAGAAGTGATCCGCCCGCAGTGCGACTGAACAAGCTCGACGAACGCATCGTGCACGCCCTCGCCGAGGACGCCCGCCGCTCCTTCGCGGACATCGGCTCCGAGGTCGGCCTCTCGGCGCCCGCCGTGAAGCGGCGGGTGGACCGGCTGCGCGCCGAAGGCGCCATCACGGGCTTCACCGTGCGGGTGGACCCGGCGGCGCTCGGCTGGGAGACCGAGGGGTTCGTCGAGATCTACTGCCGCCACAAGACGTCGCCGGAGGACATCCGGCGGGGCCTCTCGCGCTACCCGGAGGTGGTGTCCGCGTCGACCGTCACGGGCGACGCCGACGCCGTGGTCCAGGTCTTCGCCTCCGACATGCGCCACTTCGAGCGGGTGCTCGAACAGATCGCGGGAGAGCCGTACGTGGAACGGACGAAGTCGGTCCTGGTGCTCTCACCGCTGCTCCGGCGCTTCTCGTCGGGCGCGCCGGGCTGAGCCGCCCCGGCGACGCAACGAATCGCCGTCCAAGGGCCCGAAGACGCAACGAATGCCCTGCTCACACGCAACAGACGCGCCTTGCCGCCGCGGAAGTCGGAGCCGTACCTTCTGAATGTCCCCCCCCGAACACCATGACGTCCCGAGGTCTGCCATGCCGTCGTCGCGTATCGCCCTGCTCCAGAGTTCCGGCAGGCCCGGCGACACCGTGCGGAATCTTGAGCTCATCGCCGGCGCGGCGCGTGAGGCGGCGGCCGGCGGGGCGGCCCTGCTGGTCTGTCCCGAGCTGTTCCTCACCGGCTACGCCATCGGCGCCGACGTGTCCCGGCTGGCCGAGCCCGCCGACGGTCCGGCCGCTGATGCGGTGGCCCGGATCGCCGACGAGTACGGCATCGCGATCCTGTACGGCTACCCGGAGCGGGCAGGCGACGGCGCCGCCGCGCGCCTCCACAACGCCGCGCGGCTCATCGGCCCCGACGGCTCGGCCCTCGCCGACTACCGGAAGACCCACCTCTACGGCGGCTTCGAGGAGAAGTGGTTCACGCCGGGCGAGGTCCCGGTCGTGCAGGCGGAGCTCGGCGGTCTGCGGGTCGGGATCATGATCTGCTACGACGTCGAGTTCCCGGAGAACGTACGCGCCCACGCGCTCGCCGGGACCGATCTGCTGCTGGTGCCGACAGCCCAGATGCACCCGTTCCAGTTCGTCGCCGAGTCCGTCGTGCCGGTGCGTGCCTTCGAGAACCAGCTGTACGTGGCGTATGTGAACCGGACCGGGTCCGAGGGCGAGGCCGGGGACGGGTCCGGGGCCGCCTTCGAGTTCGTCGGGCTGAGCTGTCTGGCCGGTCCCGACGGCACCACCCGCGCGAGGGCCGGACGCGGCGAAGAGCTGCTCTTCGGCGACGTCGACTCCGAACTGCTACGGGCCTCCCGCGCCGCCAACCCCTATCTGCGCGACCGCCGCCCCGGCCTCTACGGCTCCCTGAACTGACCGCGACCGCCCCGCGCCTCCCACCGCCCTCACCCCGCCCGCCCCACCCCGCAAGGAGCCCGTACCCCATGACGTCCACGGTGCCCACCGCCGCCCCGCACCCCGAGGGCCAAGCGGACGCCGGCCTGCCGCCGATCACCATGTTCGGTCCGGACTTCCCGTACGCCTACGACGACTTCCTCGCCCACCCCGCCGGCGTCGGCCAGGTCCCGGCGACCGAGCACGGCGCCGAGGTCGCGGTCATCGGCGGCGGTCTCTCCGGCATCGTCGCCGCGTACGAGCTGATGAAGATGGGCCTGCGGCCGGTCGTCTACGAGGCCGACCGGATCGGCGGCCGGCTGCGTACCGTCGGCTTCGACGGCTGCGACCCCGAACTGACCGCCGAGCTGGGCGCGATGCGCTTCCCGCCGTCCTCCACCGCGCTCCAGCACTACATCGACCTGGTGGGCCTGGTCACCGAGCCGTTCCCCAACCCCCTTGCCCCCGGCACCCCTTCGACCGTCGTGGACCTCAAGGGCGAGTCGCACTACGCCGAGACGATCGACGATCTGCCGCAGGTCTACCGCGACGTGATGGCCGCCTGGAACACCTGTCTGGAGGAGGGCGCCGACTTCTCCGACATGAACCGCGCCATGCGCGAGCGCGACGTGCCACGGATCCGGGAGATCTGGGCGCGGCTGGTCGAGAAGCTCGACAACCAGACCTTCTACGGCTTCCTCTGCGACTCCGAGGCCTTCAAGTCCTTCCGGCACCGCGAGATCTTCGGCCAGGTCGGCTTCGGTACGGGCGGCTGGGACACCGACTTCCCCAACTCCATCCTGGAGATCCTGCGCGTCGTCTACTCCGAGGCCGACGACCACCACCGCGGCATCGTCGGCGGCAGCAGGCAACTGCCGCTGCGGCTCTGGGAACGCGAGCCCGCCAAGATCACGCACTGGCCGCTCGGCACCTCGCTCTCCTCGCTGCACGGCGGCGAGCCGCGCGGTGCCGTGACCCGGCTGCACCGTACGGCGGGTGACCGGATCACCGTCACCGACGCCTCGGGGGACATCCGCACCTACCGCGCCGCCGTCTTCACCGCCCAGTCCTGGATGCTGCTTTCGAAGATCGACTGCTCCGACTCGCTCTTCCCGATCGACCACTGGACGGCGATGGAGCGGACCCACTACATGGAGTCGTCCAAGCTGTTCGTGCCGGTGGACCGGCCGTTCTGGCTGGACAAGGCCGTCGACGACCAGGGGAGTCCGACCGGCCGCGACACGATGTCGATGACCCTCACCGACCGCATGACCCGCGGCACGTATCTCCTGGACAACGGACCGGACCGGCCGGCCGTCATCTGCCTCTCCTACACCTGGTGCGACGACAGCCTGAAGTGGCTGCCGCTGTCGGCGAACGAGCGGATGGAGGTCATGCTGAAGTCGCTCGGCGAGATCTATCCGAAGGTCGACATCCGCGAACACATCATCGGCAGCCCGGTGACGGTCTCGTGGGAGAACGAGCCCTATTTCATGGGCGCGTTCAAGGCGAACCTGCCCGGCCACTACCGCTACCAGCGCCGTCTGTTCACCCACTTCATGCAGGACAGGCTCCCCGCGGACAAGCGCGGCGTCTTCCTGGCGGGCGACGACATCTCATGGACGGCCGGGTGGGCGGAGGGCGCCGTACAGACCGCGCTCAACGCCGTGTGGGGCGTGATGACCCACTTCGGCGGCACCACGGACCCGGCGAATCCGGGGCCGGGGGACGTGTACGACGAGATCGCCCCGGTGGAGCTGCCGGAGGACTGAGCGGTACGGGGGCGGGCGACGCGTACGGGACGGTGCCCGCCCGCGCCGCTCTCAGCCGTACGGCGTGAGCAGGCACCGCCCCACCAGCCCCACCCCCGCGTCCATCCGCTCCCTGAACTCCTCGGCCAGCGGCGGCACTTCACGCAGCCCCCAGAGCACCAGCGCCGACGACCAGGCCGCCTCCAGGGCCCGTTCCACGTTCCAGGACCCGAGCAGATGCGTCACCGGGTCCTCGACCCGCAGGCCGCGTCCGGCATCCGGACCGGCCGGTGCCTGCTCACCGATTCGCTCCACGAGCAGCGTGAGCGCGTCGCCGACCCGCGCGAACGCCGTTTCCAGCGCGGGCGGTTCGCAGCCGCGCGCCCGGCACAGGTCCACCACGGCGAGCGCCAGATCGTGCCCCACATGCGCGTTGACGCCCGCGAGCGCGAACTGCGCAGGCCGCAGGCCCGGATGGCGCCGGTAGTGGAACAGCGGCCGCCAGGCGGCCGGCGCCCGCCCGCCCAGGTCCACCGCGTCGACAGCCGCCAGATACCGCTCGGCGAGCGCCGAACGCAGCGCGGACGCCTCCCGCGTGGCGGCCGTAGCGGCGCGACCGCCCCCGTACGACGCCGCGATGTCCCCCGCGCCCGACAGACAGAGCCCGTTGAACACCCCCACGCCGTCACCGTCCGGCCACGCCGAACGCAGCGCGTGCATGCGCTGCCACACGGAATCGGGTGGGCGCCGGTCGGCGTCGGGTGGGGCCGCGAGCAGTTGGATCTCCGCCATGGGGGCAGCGTCCCAGCCCGGGAGCCCACCGGGGGCCGGGGGAGCGGGACTTCGTCAGAACGGGGGACGCCGGCGCTCGGCGACCTCGGCGTTCGCGCCCGGTCGGGCTGTTCGCGCCCCGTCAGTCCTTCTGTATGGAAGGCGCGGGCGCCGGTGCCCCCGCCCCCGCCCCCGGAGCCGTACGCCGGTCGCTGGTCTTCAGAACACTCGCGCCCAGCACCAGACCGAAGGCCAGCAACGTCACCAGGCCGAAGGAGACGACCAGGGACGTCGCGTCGGCCACCGCGCCGATCGCCGAAGGGGCGATCAGCCCCGAGGTGTACGTGATGGTCGCGACGCCCGCGATGGCCTGGCTCGGGTTGGGCCCGCTGCGCCCGGCCGCGGCGAAGGCCAGCGGTACGACCACCGCGACACCCAGCCCCACGAAGGCGAACCCGCCCATCGCGACCAGCGGACCGGGCGCGACGACCACCAGCACGCCGCCGAGAGTGGCGCAGAAGCCGCCGACCCTGACACACCGTACGGCGCCGAAGCGGTCGACGACCCGGTCGCCCAGCAGCCGCGCGACGGCCATGGTCAGGGCGAAGGCCGTGGTGGACGCGGCGGCGAGCCCGGGGGACGTGTCCAGTACGTCCTCCAGATACACCGCCGACCAGTCGAGGCTCGCGCCCTCGGCGAAGACCGCGCAGAATCCGACCGCGCCGATGAGCAGCGCGGACTTCGGCGGCAGGGCGAAGCGCGGCGGCGGCTCGTCGTCCGGCGCGCTGCGCAGATCGAGCACCCACCGGCAGGCGATCAGGCCCGCGACCGTGAGCACGGTGGCCGCGATCAGATGGTGCACGCGCGCGTCGCTGTCCATATGGGCGGCGAGGGTGCCGCCGGCGGAGCCGAGCAGCGCGCCCGAACTCCACATGCCGTGCAGGCTGGACATGATCGACTTGTCGAGCCGGTTCTCGATCTCCACGCCGAGCGCGTTCATCGCGACGTCCGACATGCCCGAGGTGGCGCCGTAGACGAAGAGCGCCAGACAGAGCGTAAGCAGGTTGGGGGCGAGCGCGGGCAGGGTGAGGGAGAGCGTCCAGAGCGCGAGCAGTCCGCGCAGCGCCGTACGGGCGCCGAAGCGGTGGCTCACCGCGCCGGCCAGCGGCATCGCGACCGACGCGCCGATGGCGGGGAAGGCGAGCGCAAGGCCCAACTGCCCGGCGCTCAGGGACGCGTGATCCTGGATCCAGGGGATACGGGTCGCGAAACTGCCGGTGACGGAGCCGTGCACGAGGAAGACGGCGGCCACGGCGAACCGTGCCTGCCGGAGCCGTCGCGTGTCGAAGTCCGGTGATCCGGTCGTCATTGCGTCTCGTCCTCCCCCTGTGGCGCGGTGACGCCTGTCCAGCAGCGCGGCCGGTGCGGCCGGCGCGGCAGTAAACTATCAGGAACCCTGCTTGATAAATAGATGGCACCGGTCGCAAGAACGCCATGGCCATCTGGAAGGATCCAGGTATGGCCGCATCCCCGAGCACGGCACGGGCCATCAACGACCGCCTCGCCCTGGAACTGCTCCAGGAAGAAGGCCCGTTGACGGCGGGACAGCTCAAGACACTCACCGGGCTCTCCCGGCCCACGGTCGCCGACCTCGTGGAGCGGCTGCAAGGCTCCGGCCTGGTCAGGATCGTCGGCGAGACGGGCGGCAGGCGCCGCGGCCCCAACGCGCGGCTGTACGGTCTCGTCGCCGACCGGGCGCATCTCGCGGCGCTGGACGTACGCACACAGAGCGTCGCCGTCGTCGTCAGCGATCTCCTCGGCGCGACCCTCGCCGAGGCGGTGCTGCCCATAGGCAGTGACACCGGTGTCGAACCGGCCGTGGAGGGCGCTGCGGCGCTGCTGGAGCGTACGGCCCGCGACGCGGGCGCCGTGAGGCTGCACAGCGTCGGCATCGGCGCGCCCGGCCTGATCGACCCGGTGACCGGTGAACTCCGTGAGACCAGCGGCGTGCCCGCCTGGCACCGAAGACTCGTGGCCGCGCTTCAGGAACGCCTCTCCGCCACCGTCCTCGTCGAGAACGAGACCAATCTCGCCGCCGTCGCCGAACAGCGCGTCGGCGCGGCGCGGGACCAGGTCACCGGCACCTTCGTCCTGCTGTGGCTGGGCTTCGGCGTGGGCGCGGCGCTCGTCCTGGACGGCAAGGTCCGGCGGGGCGCGTCCGGCGGCGCCGGAGAGATCGGCTTCCTTCCGGTGCCGGGGACGTCGGGACTGCCCTCGTCCACCGGCTGCGACGGGGGGTTCCACTCGCTGGCCGGCTCGGCGGCCGTCTGCGAACTCGCCGAGAAGCACGGCCTGTTCGCCGACCCCGGCCCCCAGGAGCCGCCGGCGGCGGCCGTCGTACGCGCCGCCCTCACGGCGGGTCCGGCGGGGGACTCCTTCCTCGACGCGCTCGCCGCGCGGCTCGCGGTCGGCGCCGCCGCCATCAGCGCCGTACTCGACCCGGGCCGGGTGGTCCTGGCGGGCGAGGTCGGCCAGGCGGGCGGTACGGCGCTGGCTTCCCGGGTCGAGGCCCGCCTGGCGCGGATGTCCCCCCTCCGTACGGAGGTGGTGGCGACGTCCCTGGGCGGCGCGGCCGTGCTGCGCGGCGCGCTGCTGACGGCGCGGGACGCCGCCCAGAACGACCTGTTCGCGCCGCCTGTCTGACGGAGCGTCAGCGACCTGCGGAAGCACCGCACACGGCCGTCACGCGAAACGCCTTTTCCCGCGCCGGCTCATAACTTCCGCGTCGCCAGGAAGTCCTCGAACGTCTCCTTGCCCACCGCCCGTTCGGGCGTCAGCTGATGGCCCTCGCGGTACCCCGCGTACGCCTTTCCGAACAGCGGCATCGCCACCACCCGCCGCTTGTGCCCCGTCGCCCGCAGATACGCGTCGGCCAGCTCCCGCACGGTCCGGACCTCGGGACCGCCGAGGTCGGGGACCCGCCCCGCCGGCGGCCGCGCCGCCAGGTCCGCCACCCAGGACGCGACCTCGGCCGAGCCGATCGGCTGGAGGCTCACCTGCGCGGGAAGCAGCGCGGCGACCGGCAGTTTGGTCGCGCCCTCCAGCATCCGCAGGACGTGATCGTGGAACTGGGTCGTACGCACGATCGTCCAGCCGAGCCCCGAATCCTCGATCACCCGCTCGACGATCCTTTTCGTCCGGTGGTAACCGAGCGGCAATCGGTCGACCCCGACGATCGAGATGTGCACGAGATGCGGAATCCGTGCACGGATCGCCGACTCCACCAGATGCGCCGCCGCCCTGTCGTCACCGCCGCGCACCGAGGACGCGCAGTGGACGATCACGTCCACACCCTTCAGCGCCGCGTCCAGCGCCCTGCTGTCGTCGTCGCGCAGATCGACGGTGTACGGCTGTGAACCGCGGCTCAGCACCCGGACCTGGTGCTCGTCCGTGCGCAGCCTGTCCACGACCTGTCTGCCGAGTGTTCCCGTACCACCGGTCACGAGGATTGTTGCCATGGCCCAAGCCTGCCAGCGTGTGACACCCGGGGAGACGACAGGGTGTCGACCCGTGACCGCCCGGCCCCCGGGACGTATCCGGAACGGCCCGCCGGCTCTCCCGCCGGCCACCCTCTGTGAGGCACCGCACACAACCCACCCGGATGGCCGACGATCAGACGTGGCACACTGGTCGCGTACCAGCAGCAGCGCACTCCGGGGTCGGTGCAATTCCGAACCGGCGGTTACAGTCCGCGACCCGACCGCTTCCAGCGGCCGGTTGACCAGGTGAAATTCCTGGACCGACGGTGAAAGTCCGGATGGGAGGCAGTGCGCGGCGGGCCGTCACAGGTATGCCGCCGTCGGCGGATCGTCCTCGGACGATTCGTATCCTCGGTCTTGGCGTTCCCGTGTGCGTCGCCCGTTTCTCTGTCGTCATCGACAGGCCCCGGAGTCCGTGCCCCAGAGGCAGGAGGACCCGGTGGCCACCACCACGGCCGACATGGACGCCATGCGTCGAGCCATCGCGCTCGCCGCCCGCGCGCTCGGCGCCACCAGCCCCAATCCGGTCGTCGGATGCGTGATCCTCGACGCCTCCGGAGCACTCGCCGGCGAGGGATTCCACCAGCGGGCCGGCGGCCCGCACGCCGAGATCCACGCCCTGCGCGCGGCCGGTGGCCGGGCCGTGGGCGGCACCGCCTACGTCACCCTCGAACCGTGCGACCACACGGGCCGCACCGGCCCGTGCTCCCGGGCGCTCATCGAGGCCGGTATCGCCCGCGTCGTCCACGCGGTCGGCGACCCGAACCCACAGGCCGGCGGCGGCGCCGGCACCCTGCGCGCGGCCGGTGTCCGCGTCGAGCGGGGGCTGCTCGCCGATGAGGCCGAGGCGGGCAACGCGGCCTGGCTCACCTCCGTACGGCTCGGCCGCCCCTACGTCCTGTGGAAGTACGCCGCCACCCTCGACGGCCGGATCGCGGCGGCCGACACCACCAGCCGCTGGATCACCTCCGCCGAGTCCCGCGCCGACGTCCACCGGCTCCGCGCCGAGGCGGACGCCGTCGTCGTCGGCTCCGGCACGGCCCGCGCCGACGACCCGCACCTCGCGGTCCGCGGCATCCCCGGCGCCGTCCAGCCGCTGCGGGTCGTCATCGACACCGAAGCCACCGCCGTACGACCGGGGGCACGCGTCCTGGACGGTGCCGCCCCCACCCTGATCGCCGTCGCCGATGACGCCGACACCCGGCACCTCAAGGCCGCAGGGCCGGGCGAGGAGCCGGTGGACGTCCTGCGGCTGCCGCGCGCCGAACGCGGCCTGTCCGTCCCCGCGTTGCTCGCCGCTCTGCACGAGCGCGGCGTGCGCTCCGTACTCCTCGAAGGCGGCCCGACGCTGGCCGGGGCCTTCGTCGCCGCCGGCGCCGTCGACAAGGTCGTCGGCTATCTCGCGCCGGTCCTGCTGGGCGCGGGACCCGCCGCGCTGGGCGACGCCGGAATCACCACCCTCGCGCGGGCGTTGCGCCTGCGGATGACCGAGACCGTACGCGTCGGCCCCGATCTCCGCGTCACCGCGACGCCCGAACCCGCCACACCCGTCAGCACCAGCGGTGCTGTCGCCACCCCCAAGGAGCGCTGAGTGTTCACCGGAATCGTCGAAGAGCTGGGTCGGGTCACCGCCGTCGAGAACCTCGGTGACTCCTCCCGCTTCCGTCTGCGCGGCCCCGCCGTCACCGAAGGCGCCAAGCACGGCGATTCGATCGCCGTCAACGGCGTCTGCCTCACCGTGGTCGACCTCGACGAGGGCGAGTTCACCGCGGACGTCATGGCCGAGACACTCAACCGCTCCGGCCTCGGCGCGCTCGTACCCGGCTCACGGGTCAACCTGGAGCGGCCCATGGCGGTCGGCGACCGGCTCGGCGGGCACATCGTCCAGGGCCATGTCGACGGCACCGGCGCGATCGTGGACCGCGAGAAGTCCGAGCACTGGGAGATCGTCAAGATCTCACTCCCCGCCGACCTCACCCGCTACGTCGTGGAGAAGGGCTCCATCACCGTCGACGGCGTGAGCCTCACCGTGGTCGACGCGGGACCCGACTACTTCACCATCAGCCTCATCCCCACCACCCTCGCGCTGACCACCCTCGGCATCAAGGAGCCCGGCGACCCGGTCAACCTGGAGGTCGACGTCATCGCCAAGTACGTGGAGCGGCTGATGACCTCCGGTGCCCACGAGGCGGGGGGACCGGTCCGGTGAGCGCCCTGCCCTCCTGGCCGGACATGTCGTGGCTGAACGCGGAGGCGTTCACCGCCTTCGGCCAGCACATCATCTGGTCCGACATGGTCGGCAACTCGATGGGTCTGGTCGCCCTCGTACTCGGCTGGCGGCGCTCGATCCTGACCTGGCCCGCGCAGCTGCTGGCCGGCGCCATCCTCGTCGCCGCGTACGCCTCCGCGCACCTCAGCGGCGGCGTCGGCAAGCAACTCCTCGTCATCGGCGTGGCGTTGTGGGGCTGGCGGATGTGGCAGCGCGGCCGGCAGACGGCCCAGGACGGCACGATCGCCGTACGGTTCGCCACCTGGCCCGAGCGGTGGCTGCTCCTCGGCGGTACGGCGCTGGGCACCCTCGCCGTCGGCGCCCTCTTCAGCGCCGTACCCGACCTGTCCTGGAACCCGTGGCCCGACGCGTACATCTTCGTCGGCACCCTCGCCGCGATGGTCGCGCAGGCGCGCGGTCTGGTCGAATTCTGGTTCGCCTGGCTCCTGGTGGACCTCGTCGGAGTACCGCTCGCCTTCAGCAGCGGGCTGGCCTTCTCCGGCCTCGTGTACGTCGTCTACCTCGGCCTCGTCCTGTGGGGGCTGCGGGACTGGTGGCTGCGCACCCGCGTGGCCGCCCCGGCTCTGGAAGGAGCGGCAGCATGACCGCACAGCCCACCTGGTACTCCACCGACAACATCGAGGACTTCGCCCTCGACCCCGTGGAGCGGGCCGTCATGGACATCGCGGCGGGCCGGCCCGTCGTGGTCGTCGACGACGAGGACCGCGAGAACGAGGGCGACCTCGTGATCGCCGCCGAGAAGGCGACCCCCGAGATCGTCGCCTTCATGATGAGCGAGTGCCGCGGACTGATCTGCGCCCCCATGGAGGGCGCGGAGCTGGACCGGCTCGAACTGCCGCAGATGGTCGACCACAACACCGAGTCGATGCGCACCGCGTTCACGGTCTCCGTCGACGCGGGACCGGACCACGGTGTCACGACCGGCATCTCGGCCGCCGACCGCGCCACCACGCTCCGTCTGCTCGCCGCCGGCGAGGCGGCCGGACCCGCCGACTTCGTCCGGCCCGGCCATGTCTTCCCGCTGCGCGCCAAGCCCGGCGGGGTGCTCGTACGCAACGGCCACACCGAGGCCGCGGTCGACCTCGCCCGGCTGGCGGGGCTGCGCCCGGCCGGGGCGATCGTCGAGATCGCGGGCGAGGACGGGGTGATGCTCCGGCTGCCCGAGCTGATCCCGTTCGCGCGCAAGCACGGCCTGACGATCATCTCCATCGAGGATCTGATCGCCCACCGGCTCGCCGCCGAGCCCACCGTGCGCCGCGAGGCCGAGGTCCGACTGCCCACGGCCTTCGGCGAGTTCACCGCGTACGGTTACCGGTCCACCGTCGACGGCGTCGAGCATGTCGCCCTCGTCCACGGTGACATCGGCGACGGCGCCGACGTCGTCGTCAGGGTCCACTCCGAGTGCCTGACCGGCGACATCTTCTCCTCCCAGCGCTGCGACTGCGGCCCCCAGCTCCAGGCATCGATGGAGCGCGTCACCGAGGCCGGCCGGGGCGTCGTCGTCTATCTGCGCGGCCACGAGGGGCGCGGCATCGGCCTGCTGTCCAAGCTGCGCGCGTACGAACTCCAGGAGCGCGGGCGCGACACCCTCGACGCCAACCTCGAACTCGGCCTGCCCGCCGACGCGCGCGACTACGCGGCCGGGGCGCGGATCCTCGAAGACCTCGGGGTGCGCAGCCTGCGGCTGATGACCAACAACCCCGACAAGGTGGACGCGTTGGTGCGGCACGGTCTCGACGTGATCGCGCGCGTGCCCATGCCCGTCCAGGCGGGGGAGCACAACCTCCGGTATCTGCGCACCAAGCGGGACCGGATGGGGCACGAACTGCCCTGGCTCGACCCGGCGGCAGGCTCGGCCTGCGGCAACCAGTGACCACCACGCGTACATCGGCACACCGGAACACCGGAACACCAGGAGAGACATGAGCGGCAAGGGTGCACCCGAACTGACCGTCCGCAACTGCGGCGACCTGCGGGTGGCGGTCATCGCGGCCCTGTGGCACGAACAGGTCATGGACGGACTCGTGGACGGCGCTCTGGGCGCCCTGCGTGACCTGGGCATCGACGAGCCGACCCTGATCAGGGTTCCCGGCAGCTTCGAGCTGCCCGTCGCCGCCAAGGTCCTCGCCGACCGCGGTTACGACGCGGTCGTCGCCCTCGGCGTCGTCATCCGCGGCGGGACCCCGCACTTCGACTACGTGTGCCAGGGCGTCACCCAGGGCCTGACCCAGGTCTCGATCGACACCGGCGTACCGGTCGGCTTCGGCGTGCTGACCTGCGACACCGAGGAGCAGGCCCTGGACAGGGCGGGACTTGAGTCCTCCCGCGAGGACAAGGGGCACGAGGCCGCCACCGCGGCCGTCGCCACGGCGGCCACCCTGCGCGCCCTCGCCGAACCCTGGCGCTGACGGCTGAGCCCGACCGCGTACGCTAGGCAGCACCATGCCGAAGAAGACGTTCGAGGAGCTCTTCGCCGAGCTTCAGCAGAAGGCCGCCACGGGCGACCCCAGCACCTCCCGCACCGCCGAACTGGTGGACAAGGGAGTGCATGCCATCGGTAAGAAGGTCGTCGAAGAGGCCGCCGAGGTGTGGATGGCGGCCGAGTACGAGGGGCCCGAAGCCACCGCCGAGGAGATCTCGCAGCTGCTCTACCACGTCCAGGTGATGATGGTCGCGCGCGGGATCTCCCTCGACGAGGTCTACTCCCATCTGTGAGCACCGCCCTCATCCGACGTACGACTTCCCACAACTCCACGGCGCCGGGCGCACGGTCGCGCCCGGATCCCGCCCGCCCGCCGTTCACCTCACGTTCCCCGTTCGCCGCTGTCACGCATCGTTAAGGAAGCCACTCTCATGCTGCGTATCGCCGTCCCCAACAAGGGTTCGCTCTCCGGGGCAGCGTCCGAGATGCTCCATGAGGCGGGCTACCAGCAGCGCAAGGAGTCCAAGGAACTCGTCCTGGTCGACCCCGGGAACGAGGTCGAGTTCTTCTACCTGCGCCCGCGTGACATCGCGATCTATGTGAGCTCCGGCCGTCTCGACATCGGCATCACCGGCCGTGACCTGCTGCTCGACTCGGGCGCGGGCGCCGAGGAGATCCTGCCGCTCGGCTTCGCCCGCTCCACCTTCCGCTTCGCCGCCAAGCCCGGCGCGGCCACGTCCGTCGCCGACTTCGGCGGGCTGACGATCGCCACCTCCTACGAAGGCGTCGTCGTCAAGTACCTCGCCGACAAGGGCGTCGACGCCTCCGTCGTCCACCTCGACGGCGCCGTCGAGACCGCGATCGAACTGGGCGTCGCGCAGATCATCGCCGACGTGGTGGAGACCGGCACGTCCATGCGGAACGCCGGCCTCGAAGTCATCGGCGAGCCGATCATGAAGTCCGAGGCGGTCGTCATCCGCCGCAACGGCGCGGACGCCGGCGACCCGAAGGTCCAGCAGTTCCTGCGCCGCCTCCAGGGCGTCCTGGTCGCCCGCTCGTACGTGATGATGGACTACGACTGCCGCGCCGAGCACCTGGAGCGCGCCGTCGCCCTCACGCCCGGCCTGGAGTCGCCCACCGTCTCCCCGCTGCACAACGAGGGCTGGGTCGCCGTCCGCGCGATGGTCCCGGCCGCCGAGGCGCAGCGGATCATGGACGATCTGTACGAGCTGGGTGCCCGCGCCATCCTCACCACGGCCATCCACGCCTGCCGCCTGTGAAGGACTCATCTCCGATGCCCGTGCCGGCCCCCCGCCCCACGCCCCCCGACCTGCCGGCGCTCCCCGTGACGCTCCGCCCGAACGTCACCAGGGCCGTCCTGCTGTCCGTCGGGACGGTCATGCTCCTCGTCATCACCGCGATGTCCCTGCTGCTGGAGAAGCTGAACCCGGCCGAGCGTGTCAGCTTCATCTTCGTGGGACTGATCTTCTTCGGTGTGCTGTGCCTGCTGAGCCGCCCCAAGGTCGTCGCCGACGACACGGGCGTCACCGTCGTCAATCTCACCCGCGTCCGGCGGCTGGAGTGGGCGGAGATCCTGCGCGTCAACCTCCGGGTGGGCGACCCGTGGGTCTTCCTCGACCTGAGCGACGGCACCAGCATGCCCGTGCTCGGCATCCAGCCGGGTGTCGCGAGGCAGAAGGCCGTACGCGACGCGCGGACCCTGCGCGCCCTGGCCGAGTCGCACGGCACCGGCACGGACACGACGCCCGGTGCCGGTGCCGGCGACGCCCGTACGGAGACCACGACCGACGCCGGCACGGACACGGCCACGGATGCAGGTCCCGCGTGAACATTGCGGTGCCGGTCCCAGTGGCTACGCTGGGGGCGGCGGCGCCAGGTGCGCCCCGCCCCGCATCCGACGGCCGTGAGTACCGGCCCGCGGGGCATCCTGCGACCCGAGGAGTGACTCCCTCCAGCAATGGACGGATCATCCGGTAGTACATGCGCCGCCGCCTTCGAAGAGGCGGCGGCATGACCATCCCCCTGCTGCTGCTCACCGCGGCATTCCTTCTCATCCTCGCCAACGGGTTCTTCGTGGCGGCCGAGTTCGGTCTCGTGACCGTGGACCGGCCGGACGCCGAACGTGCCGCCGCCGCGGGCGACCGCCGCGCCCGCGCCGTCGTCCGGGCCCTGCGGGAGCTGTCGTTCCAGCTCTCCGGCACCCAGCTCGGCATCACCATCACCTCACTCGTCGTCGGCATGCTGGCCGAGCCCGCGCTCGCCCAGCTGCTCGACGGCCCTCTCACCGCGACCGGTCTCCCCGAAGGGGCCGTGTCCGGGGTCGCCGTGGTGACCGGAGTGCTTCTCGCCTCCGCCGTCCAGATGGTCATCGGAGAACTCGTACCGAAGAACTGGGCGGTCTCCCGGCCGTTGCAGGTCGCCCGCTTCGTCGCCGGCCCGCAGCATCTGTTCGCCACCGTCTTCCGGCCCGTCATCACCCTGCTCAACACGGTGGCCAACCGGCTGGTGCGGCTGCTCGGCGTCGAGCCGACCGAGGAACTGGCCTCGGCCCGTACACCCGGTGAGCTGGTCTCGCTGGCCAGACACTCCGCGCTGGCCGGCGCCCTCGAACAGGACACGGCCGACCTGTTCGTACGGACCCTGTCCCTCGGGCATCTCACGGCCCAGCACGTGATGACCCCCCGGGTGAAGGTCATAGCCCTCCAGTCGGACGCCACCGCGGCCGACGTGCTCAACCTGACCCGCGCCACCGGCCTGTCGCGCTTCCCCGTCTACCGGGAGCGCATCGACGAGATCGTCGGCATGGCCCACCTCAAGGACGCGCTGGCCGTCCCCGCGCACGAGCGGGGACGCGCGCCGGTCGGCCGGATCTCCGTGCCGGCCCAGCTCGTGCCCGAGACACTGCCGGTCCGGCAGCTGCTGGAGCGGCTGCGCAGCGAGCAGCCGATCGCCGTGGTCGTCGACGAGTACGGCGGTACGGCCGGGGTCGTCACCCTTGAGGACATCGTCGAGGAACTGGTCGGCGAGGTCCTGGACGAGCACGACAGCGAGGGCGACGGGCGGCCCGAACTCGCCGCCGTCACCACCGACGACGGGCGCCCCACCTGGGACGCCGAGGGCAGCTGCCGGGTCCTCACCCTCCGGCGGATAGGACTTGAGGTCCCGGACGGGCCGTACGAGACGGTGGCCGGTCTGGTCGCCGATCTGCTGGGCCGTATCCCCGCCCCCGGCGACCGCGCGGAGCTGCCCGGCTGGCGACTCTCGGTCCGGCAGGTCGGGCGCTACCGGGCCGAGCGTGTCCGGCTGGTGCGCACCGGCGACGTCCCGGCATCGGCCGTCGTACAGGCCGCGCGGCAGGCGCCGGACAGGATCACGGTCAGGGCCACGGCGACCGCACCGGCCACGGCGCCCCCACCGACACAGCCGCCGGCGGAGACGCCGACGTCCGCGTCCACCACCGCGCCCGCCACGGCCACGGCGGAGGCGGCCCGGTGAGCGTCCTCCAACTCCTCTTCGCCGTCCTGCTCGTCCTGGCCAACGGGTTCTTCGTAGGAGCCGAGTTCGCGCTCGTCTCCGTACGGCGCAGCCAGATCGAACCCCTGGCCGCCGCGGGATCGGCACGCGCCAGACAGGTGCTGCACGGTCTGGAGAATCTGCCGCAGATGATGGCCGCCGCGCAGTTCGGCATCACCATCTGCTCCCTGACGCTCGGCGCGGTCGCCGAGCCCACCGTGGCCCATCTCCTCGAACCGCTCTTCCACGCGGCTCATGTGCCCGAGGGCCTCATCCATCCGCTGGGCTTCTTCATCGCCCTCGCCCTGGTCGTCTTCCTGCACCTCGTCATCGGCGAGATGGTGCCGAAGAACCTCGCCATGGCGGCGCCGGAGAAGACCGCGATCTGGTTCAGCCCCGGTCTCGTCGGCTTCGCCCGTCTCTGCCGCCCCGTCACCGCGGCCCTCGGCGCCTGCGCCACGCTGGTCCTGCGGGCCTTCGGCGTCGAGCCCAAGGACGAGGTGGAGGCCGTCTTCACCAGCGAGCAGCTCAACCGTCTCGTGGCGGACTCCGGTGACGCCGGCCTCCTCGAACCGGAGGAGCGGGAGCGGCTGGGGGACGCCCTGGAGCTCGGCTCCCGGCCGGTCACCGACGTTCTGCTCACCCGGGCCGGGCTGGTGACCGTCACACCCTCCGTCACGCCCCGCGAGATCGAGGAGCTGACGGTGCGCACCGGTTTCTCCCGCTTCCCGGTCTGCGCCGACAGCGCGGGGGTCTTCATGGGCTACCTGCATGTCAAGGACGTCCTCGATCTGGAGGACAGGGAGCGCGCCGTACCGCAGCACGTCTGGCGGCCGATGACCACCCTGCGGGCCGAACTGCCGCTGGACGACGCCCTCACCGTCATGCGCCGGGCCGCCACCCACCTCGCCCAGGTCGCCGACGCGACCGGCCGGGTGCTGGGCCTCGTCGCCCTGGAGGACGTACTGGAAATGCTCGTCGGCGAGGTACGCGACCCGTCCCACCGGCAGCTGACACGGCCGGGCCACCAGCGCACCGACCAGGCCGGGCAGGCTCTCGCGCGCTGAGCCCGCCACCGCCGGAGGGGCCGAAACCGGTCCCTCCGGCAGGTCGCGGACGGCCGGTTTTCGGCCCCCATCAACGGGTCAACTCCTCGTATGTTCAAACACATGCTGAATCAACGGGGCATGCGTGACAGAACGAAACACGACCTGACCAAATTGTGTGACACGAGTGGAATGTGCAAGACGAGTGGGGGAAGTCCGCGCGTACCGTCTTCGTACGGGCGCTGTCCGGCCATCGGCGGGCTGGGATGAGGTGGTCACTTCGCGGCTGGGTGTCCCTGACGGTCGTCTTCCTTCTCTTTCTCCTCCTGGTGCTGCCGTGGCCCAAGGCTCTCGGCCTCTCCGTGGCCATCGGCAGCCTCTCCGCCCTCGCGCCGCTGCTCGTCTGGGCCGCCAGACAGCGGCTCGGGCGGCGGCCGAGGGCGGCGGCGTTCCCACGGGTGCGGTTCACCGAGCAGTTGGTGGCCGTCCGTGAGCAGGAACGCCACCGGATACGACGTGATCTGCACGACGGTCTCGGTCCGAGCCTCGCCGGGATCCGGCTCCGTCTGGACACCGCGGCGGGGGCCGTCCACGAGTCGTCGGCCCGCCGCCTGATCCTGGACGCCGCCGACGAGGCCTCGCGCACCATGGACGACGTGCGGCGCATCATCGACGATCTGCGGCCCCCGGACCTCGACGACGTGGGCCTGCCGAGCGCGCTGCGGAACCTGGTGGACCGGGTCGGCACGGAGACCACGCTGCGCGTCGACTGCGTTCTGCCGGAGCCGGGCACGTACCGGCGGCCCGGCTACACCACGGAACTGGCCGCCTACCGGATCGCCTCCGAAGCGCTGACGAACGTCATCCGGCACGCCGCGGCCGGCACCGTCATCGTCTCCCTGGACGTCCACGGGGACCGTCTCGTCCTCCAGGTGCTGGACGACGGCATCGGCCTGCCACCCGGCCACGCGACGGGTGGCCGCAGGGTCGGGCTGAACTCGATGGCGCAGCGCGCCGAGGAGGTCGGGGGCCGCTGTCTGCTGCTGCCGCACCCCCGGGGTCCTTCGGGGACGCTCGTGCATGTGCTCCTTCCCCGGAACCCGGTATGAACGTCCGGGTGTTCCTCGTGGACGACCATCCGATGTTCCGGGCCGGTGTCCGGATCGCGCTGGCGGACAACGACGGCCTGGAGGTCGTCGGAGAGGCCGCCACGGGCGAGGAGGCCGTTCAGGCGCTGCTGGGCAGGAAGGTCACCGCGGACATCGTCCTGATGGACATGCAGCTCCCGGGGTGCTCGGGCACCGAGGCGACCCGGACGATCGTCGACGGCTTCCCGCCGGGGGCCGCCGTGCCCCGCATCCTGGTGATGTCGGTGGCGGCGGACGACGACGCGGTGGTCTCGGCGCTGCGCGCCGGTGCCTACGGCTATCTGGTCAAGGGGGCGCCACGGGAGGAGCTGATACGGGCCGTACGCACCGTCGCGGTCGGGGGAGCCGTGTTCAGCCCGGCGGTGGCGGCCCGGCTCGGTGCCTACTTCTCGGCGGTGCACGAGCTGCCGAGCCGCGCCGCCTTTCCCCATCTCACCGACCGCGAACGGGAGGTGCTCGACCTCCTCGCGAGGGGGTTCAACAACCGGCGTATCGCCCGGGAGTTGGTGCTCTCCGAGAAGACGGTGCGCAACCATGTGTCCCATATCTTCGCCAAGTTGCAGGTCAGCGACCGGGCGGAGGCGGCCGTACGGGCGCGTGACGCGGGCCTCGGCGGCTGAACCCCGGCGGCCGGGACCCGGAAGGGTGCGGTGACCCAGGAACCCGGGACCACGGGCCTCCTACGGTGGCGGGGACCGGGGGCGGTGTCCGGCCGGTGGGCCGGACACCGCCTCACCAGCACATCCGAATGGGACGGTGACCTCAGATGGCCGATCATGACGAATACGAGACCCCCGCTCTGGTCGAGCTCGGTGACTTCGCCGAGCTGACCCTGGGCTGGGACAGCGCGTGCGAGGACATCTTCGGCGGCGGTGCCTGGGCCTGCTGACGGTCCGGCGGAGCCGAACGGCGGCGGAGGTCTTCCCTCCGCCGCCGTTTCGCGTTCCCGGGGCCCGCCCCGCTCCGCCGGGCGGTGCCGCCGGGCGGCCTCGGTCCCGGGGATGACATTCTCCGGCCCGATGTGCCGTCACGCGCTCCACGAGAGCGTGACGGACATGATCGAGGTTGAAGAACTGACGAAACGTTACGGGGACACGGTCGCCGTCGACGGTCTGAGCTTCCGGGTCGGACCCGGGCACGTGACCGGATTCCTCGGGCCCAACGGCGCCGGCAAGTCCACCACCATGCGCAGCCTGCTCGGCCTGGACCGGCCCACCTCCGGCCGGGCCCTCATCGACGGCCGGCCCTACCGGGACATCCCCCGGCCGCTGTGCTCCGTCGGCGCGCTGCTGGAGGCCAGAGGGCTGCACGGCAGCCGGACGGCGTACGGGCATCTGCTCGGGCTCGCGCGCAGCAACCGCATCCCACGCGCCCGGGTGCGTGAGGTCATCGGCATGACAGGGCTGGACGACGCGGCGGACAAGCGGACGGGCGGCTTCTCGCTGGGCATGGCGCAGCGCCTCGGCGTCGCGGCGGCGCTGCTCGGCGATCCTTCCGTCCTGCTCCTCGACGAACCGGTCAACGGCCTTGATCCGGAGGGCATCCTGTGGATCCGGGGGCTCATGAAGCGGCTCGCGGCCGAGGGCCGCACGGTCTTCGTCTCCAGCCATCTGATGAGCGAGATGGCGCTGACCGCCGAGCATCTGATCGTCATCGGGCGGGGCCGGCTGCTCGCCGACACCGACGTGGAGACCTTCATCGCGCGCAACTCCCGTTCGTACATCAGGATCCGCACCCCCGAGCGGGAGCGGATGAGGGACGTACTCGCCACGGCGGGCGTCATGACGGGGGAGGGACCCGACGGGACGCTGGAGGCATCCGGGGTCTCCCTGGAGACGGTGGGCGAGCTGATCGCCGCGAACGGGGTGGTCGTTCACGAGGTCAGCCCCCAGACGGCCTCACTGGAGGAGGCGTTCATGCGACTGACGGCGGACGCGGTGGAGTTCCGGGCGGACAGCGGGACCCCGGCGCCCCTGGCCGAGGAGGAGTCCCGGTGAGTACGGCATCCGCGCGGGCGGCCGTCGCCTTCGAATGGACCAAGGTCCGCACCCTGCGCCAACTGGTGTGGAGCTGGGTCCTCTGCCTTCTCCTCAGCGTCGCGATCGCGCTGCTCTTCGGGGTCTTCCTGAGGGGCGCGTACGACGACATGAGCGCGGAGGGCAAGGCGTCCTTCGACCCGATCGGCTCGGGTTTCAACGGGCTGCGGCTCAGCATGATCGCCCTCGTCGTCTTCGGTGTGCTCATGGTCAGCACCGAGTACACGACGGGCACCATCCGTGCCTCGCTCGCCGCGGTGCCCCGGCGCGGGCTCTTCTACGCGGCGAAGGTGCTGACCGGTACGGCGCTCGCGCTGGGCGTCTCCGTCGTCGTGGTGGTGGTCACGTTCTTCACCGCGCAGGCGGCGATCGGCAGCCGGCTCAACGTGTCCGTGACCGACGACGGGGCGCTCCGCGCGATCGTGGGCTCGGTCATCTACATGACGCTGCTCTGCGCCTTCTCCATGGGGCTGGCGACGGTCCTGCGCAGCCCCTCGCTGACGCTGGGCATTCTGGTCCCGCTGTTCTTCATCGTGTCGGAGATCCTGAACAACCTGCCGAAGGTGAAGACGGTCGCGCAGTTCCTGCCCGACGCCGCCGGCGGGATCGTCCTGCGTACGACGCCGCCGGACGACACCGTGCTCGGCCCCTGGAGCGGACTGCT
This sequence comes from Streptomyces sp. NBC_01716, assembly GCF_036248275.1. Lineage (NCBI taxonomy): Bacteria > Bacillati > Actinomycetota > Actinomycetes > Kitasatosporales > Streptomycetaceae > Streptomyces > Streptomyces sp. NBC_01716. The sequence goes on from NZ_CP109181.1 coordinate 7,344,818, forward strand.
GGTGCTGCTGGCCTGGACCGTGCTGTCGGTGCTCGCGGGCCTCGTGGCCATCAGGCGGCGCGACGCCTGACGGCCACCGGGCGCGGGACGCGGACGGGACCTCGTGCCCAGGAGCCCGGGACCGCGGGCCGCCTACGTTGAGGGCGCTCGGGGGAGCGGTGACCCGCCCTGCGGGAGACCGCTCCCAACACCCGCGACACCAAGGATGGTGGGACATGACCGCACATGAGGAGATCTACGAGCCGCCGCTGCTCGTCGAGGTCGGTGACTTCGAGGAGCTGACGCTGGGGCTCGGCCCCGCGGACTGCCAGGACGTCTTCACCGGAGACGCCTGGTTCTGCTGAGCGTGCGGCACCCGGCCGCGCGATCGGTTCCACGCGGCTGAGGCGGCGGTGCGGACCCACCGTGACACACGGGTCCGCACCGCCGCTCTTCCCGCTCCCGCCACTCCCCGTCCACCGCGGGGGAGTCCGTACTCCGGAGAAGGGCACATGGAGTTTCTGATCCTTCCTGACTGCCGGTCCGCCGAGCCCGTCGTCCGGGCCACCGCACGCCCCGGCCTCCGCGTCGTCCCGCACGCGTCGGGCCGCCCCTGGCTGGTGGGGGACTGGGACGACGGGCAGTGCACCCTCATCACGTCCGGGACCCGGTCGCTCGCGCTGCTTGGGCACACCCGCGCCGACGCCGGGGCCGCCACCAGGGCGCTGCGCGGGGCGAGTACGCCGGACGGTCTCGACGCCCTGGCGCGGAGTCTGCCGGGCAGTTTCCATCTGGCGGCCTCCTTCGACGGACGGACCCGTACGCAGGGATCCCTGTCCACCGCCCGCCAGGTCTTCCACACCACGGTCCACGGCGTGACGGTAGCGGCGGACAGTCCCGCCGGCCTCGTCACGCTGACCGGTGCGCGCATCGACGACGACGCCCTGGCCCTTCAGCTGCTCCAGCCGATCCCGCACCCGCTGACGTCCCGTCCGCTCTGGCAGGGCGTCGAGTCCCTGGGCGTCGGCCACTGGCTGGAGGTCCTGCCGGACGGCACCCACCGCTCCAGGCACTGGTGGTCGCCGCCGACCGCCGACGTTCCTCTCTCGGATGCGGCCGGGACGATACGCGACGCGCTGGCCGGCTCCGTCGCGGCCCGCGCCAACGGCCAGGACGTCCTCAGCGCCGACCTCTCCGGAGGGCTCGACTCCACGAGCCTCTGTTTCCTGGCCGCCGCCTCGGACATCCCCCTGGTCACCAACCACTGGAAGCCCAGGGACGAGGCCAACGCCGACACCGAGTGGGCCCGCATCGCCGCCGCGTCCCTGCCCTCCGCCAGACACCGGTTCGTCGAGACGAAGGACGCGCCCGACTGGTACGACGCGCAGGCGCGGCGGGCCGCCGGCCGCGACGACGTGGAGGGCCCGCTCCTGTTCAGCCGCAACCGCGCGCACATGGAACAGCTGGCACAGGACGCCGCCGGCGACGGCGCTGCGGTCCATCTCATCGGGCTCGGCGGCGACGAACTGTTCGGCGTCGCCCCGCTGTTCGCCTGGTCGCTGATCCGCCGAAATCCGCTGCTCGGCATCCGGATGGCCCACCGGTTCGGCGCGGTCAACCGATGGAGCCTGGCCACGACGGTGCGCAGCGTCGCCGACCGCACCTCGTTCGCGCACTCGCTGGACCTGGCGGCCCGGCAGCTCGACGCCCCGCAGCCGCCCCGGTTCCACCCGCCCGTGAGCTGGGGCCGCGGCGACCCGCGGATGCCCCCCTGGGTGACGCGTGACGCGGTCGAGTCCGTACGGCGCAGGCTCCGCGAGGCGGCGGCGGCACAACCGCCACCGCTGGACCGCGACCGGGTGCAGCACCAGACCGTCGAGGTCGTGGTCCAGAGCGGGCACGGGGCTCGCCAGCTCAGCCGTGCGCTACGGCCCTACGGGGTCGAGTTCGAGGCCCCGTTCCTCGACGACCGGGTACTGGAGGCCGCGCTCTCGGTGCGGGTCAGGGACCGCGTCGTACCGGGGAAGTACAAGCCGGTGCTCGTGGCGTCCATGCGGGGCACGGTGCCCGACGCGGTGCTCGACCGCCGCGACAAGGGCTCGTTCGGCAGGGAGGCGTACGAGGGCCTCTACCGCAACCGCGAGCGGCTCGCCGGGCTCTGCGCGGATCTGCGCCTCGCCGACCGGGGCCTGGTCGACGCCGACGCCCTGCGCACCGCGCTGCTCAGTCCCGTGCCCGACGTCCGCGGCCTCGGCCCGTTCGAGACCACCCTGTCCTGCGAGACCTGGCTGCGTTCCCCCAGTTCCACCCCGCACATCCCCGCACCGGCAGGAGGAGTCCGATGACGTACCGGCTTCAGCCCGATGTCGTGGTCAAGGACGTCGAGGACGGCGCGGTCCTGCTCGACCAGCGCGACGGCCGCTACTGGCAGCTCAACCGGACCGGCGCCGCCGTACTGCGGCTGGCACTCGAAGGCAGGTCGCCCGAGGAGACCACCGAGGCCCTGGCCGCCGGGCGCGCGGACCGCGCGGAGCGCGTCGGGTCCGATGTCCGGGCGCTGCTGGGCGCGTTGGCCGAAGCCCGGCTGGTGGTACGCGCATGAGCATGCCCGTGGTCTCGGAGAGCCGGTCGCCGCTGGTCTGGCACCGGCACATCACGGCCCGCTGCGCGGTCGTCGCGGCACGGGCCCTGGTACGTATGCCCCCCAAACGGCTGCGCCGTTTCCTGGAGGTGACGGCGCGCGGCACCCGGCCCGCCACGGCGGCGCAGGCGCTCGCCGCGCGGACCGCCGTCGTATCGGTCAGCGCGCGCTGCGCCGGGCAGGGCTGCCTCCAGCGGTCGGTTGCCACGGTGCTGCTGTGCCGGCTGCGCGGCCGGTGGCCCGACTGGTGCACCGGCATCCGCACCCAGCCGTTCCGGGCCCACGCGTGGGTCGAGGCGGAGGGCGGCGCGGTCGGCGAGCCCGGGGACACCTCGCTCTACCACACGATGGTCAGCGTCCGCTGCCCCGCCGGGCGGCCCCGGTGAGCGCGGCGGCGGGCGGCGAAGCCGCGGTCCTGACCCGGGGCCTGCGCAAGACGTACGGGACGAGTGAGGCGGTCGTCGACCTGGACCTGACCGTGCCGGCCGGGGAGATGTACGGCTTCCTCGGCCCCAACGGGGCGGGCAAGAGCACCACCATCGGCATGCTCTGCACCCTGCTCAGGCCCTCCGCGGGCGAGGCACGGGTCGCCGGTCACGACGTGGCGAAGGAACCCGCCGAGGTGCGCGCCAGGATCGGACTGGTCTTCCAGGAATCCACGCTCGACGGCGAACTGACCGCCAGGGAGAACCTGCGGTTCCAGGCCGAGCTGTTCGGCATCCCCCGCGCGCGGGCCCGGAAGACCATCGGCGACCTGCTCGAACTCGTGGAACTCGCCCACCGCGCGGACAGCCCCGTACGGACCTTCTCCGGCGGGATGCGACGCCGGCTGGAGATCGCACGAGGGCTGCTCCACACCCCGCGCGTGCTGTTCCTGGACGAACCCACCACGGGCCTGGACCCGCAGACCCGCGTCGCGATCTGGGACCATCTGCACCGGCTGAGGCGCGAGCAGGACATCACCGTCTTCCTGACGACCCATCACCTGGAAGAGGCCGAGCACTGCGACCGGATCGCCATCATGGACAACGGCGAACTGGTCGTCGAGGGCGACCCCGCAGGACTCAAGGCGGTCGTCGGCGCGGATCTGGTGACCCTGCGCACCGGTGACGACGAGGCCGCGGCCCGTGCCGTGCGCGAGCGGTTCGGCCTGGACACCGACACGGGCCCGGACGGGGTACGCCTCAGGGCCCCCGACGGCGCCGCCTTCGTCCCCCGGCTCTGCGCCGAACTGTCCGTCCCCGTCCACTCGGTGACCGTCACCCCGCCCTCGCTGGACGACGCGTTCCTCCACTACACAGGCCGCACCATCCGGGAGGCCGACAACGCCACCACCGGACCGGCCGCCTTCGGACCGAGGAGGTAACGGCCCATGGCCGACATCACGACCCACGGCACCGCGACGGCGGCCGGAGACCGGCCGGCCCCCGCGCAGTCCGGCGCACCGGGACCGCCAGCGCCGCCCGGCGCCGGCGGAGGCCCGGCCCGGGACCTGCGGACCGTCTCCGTCCTCTGGCGGCGCGAGACGATCCGGTTCAGCCGGAACCGGGTGCGGATCGCCATGAGCCTGCTCACCCCGCTGATGTTCCTGCTCATCCTCGGAACCGGGCTGAACGCGGCGATGGAGGAGGAGACCCTGAGCGACTTCCGCGCCTTCCTCTTCCCCGGCGTCCTGCTGATGTCAGTCCAGGCGCCCGCCATCGCCGTCGGCGCCTCCATCGTCTGGGACCGCCGCTCCGGATACCTCCGGCAGATGCTGGTCGCCCCCGTCCGGCGCAGCGCCATCCTGGTCGGGATCTGTCTCGGCGGTGCCACATCGGGTGCGGCGTACGGCCTGCTGGTTCTGCTGCTCGCCGGGGTCGCCGACGTCCCGTACAACCCCCAACTCCTGCTGGTGCTGCTCGAACTGGCCCTGATCTCGTTCGCCTTCACCTCGCTGGGCGTGGTCGCCGCCGTCTGCATCCGGCGGCCGGAGACCTTCCAGGTGGCCGTGAGCATGTGCATGATGCCGCTCTTCTTCCTGTCGGGCGCCATGTTCCCCGCCGGAGGTCTGCCGGGCTGGCTCGGTACGGCGGTGACGCTCAACCCCATGACCTACGCGGTCGACGCGCTGCGCCGTACGCTCCCGGGGGACGCGGCGACGGTGGGCGGGGGCGGGACGAGTCCGCAGTGGTGGGGATGGACCCCGCCGGTCCCGCTGGAGGTTGGTCTGGTCGCGCTGCTGGCGCTGGCGGCCCTGGCCGCGGCGACCCGCCGGTTCTCCCGGGTGGAGTGAGCGTAGTACGGGGCCGGGAATCCGACCCGGGGATGACGTTCCGTGGACGGAGGCGGGGCCGTGGAGATGCCGTTAGGGTCGGTGGATGTCTCGTGCGGAACCCCGCTCCCTCTACACCCGAAACCTGACATATCGTCAACTGCTCGCCGTGGACGCCCTGCTGGCCATCGGCTATGTGGCCCTGCTCATACTGCTGCGCCACGCGGGACAGCCGCCCGCGCCGCTCCGCCACGACCTGCCCGGCTGGGTGGCGGACGCGCTGATCGTGGCCTCGGGACTGCCGCTCACGGTACGGAGACTCTGGCCCCTGACCGTCCTGGCGGTCGTCCTCACGGCGTCGTCGGCGTCCCTGCTGATCGGCATCGTGGAAGACCCCTTCATCGTCGTCGCGTTCGCCCTCTACCCGGTCGCCCTCGCCAGGCCCGTACGGAACTGGGTGCCCCTCGCCACGGCCGGGCTGCTCGGCCTCGCCGGACTGATCGCGGCGAAGCCCGACACCACCTCCGCCTACTGGTGGCTGAACGGACCAGGACCGCTCCTGATCGGCTGGACCCTGATCGCGGGTGTCTGGGCGCTCGGCAGCGCCGTACGGGAACGCCGCGCCTACGCCGTCCGCGCCGCCGACCAGCTCACCGCGCGCGCGGCGGCGGGCGAGCGGCTGCGCATCGCCCGTGAACTGCACGACATCGTCGCCCACAGTCTCGGCGTCATCGCGGTCAAGGCCGCGGTGGCCAACCACGTGGTGAACACCCGCCCCGAGGAGGTCCCCGACGCGCTGCGCGTCATCGAGACCACCAGCAGGGACGCCCTGACCGAGATGCGGCATCTGCTCGGCGTCCTGCGCTCCGACGAGTACGGCGCAGGCACCCCCGCCGACCTCGGTCCCTCACCCGGCCCCGAAGGACTCTCCGGACTCGCCGAGCGTGCCGAACTGGCCGGGCTGCGCGTGGACATGGAGGTGACCGGCACGGACCGGCTGCCCGAGGCAATGGGACTCACCGTCTACCGCATCGTGCAGGAGGCCCTGACCAACGCCGCCCGGCACGCGGCCCCGGCACACTGCCACGTCCTCGTCGAGACGACCGCCCACGAGGTACGGATCGACGTGACCGACGACGGACGCGCCACCCGGGGCGGACCGATGCCACCCGGCACCCCCGCGGGCGGCGGGCACGGCCTGATCGGCATGCGCGAACGGGTCGCCATGTACGGCGGCGCCTTCAGCGCCGGGGCACGCGCCGACGGCGGCTTCGCCGTCTCCGCCAGGATTCCCCGTGAACCGTCCCCGAGGCCGGGCGGAGTGACGGTATGAGCGAACCGGTTCGCGTACTGGTCGCCGACGACCAGGCGCTGCTGCGCGGCAGCTTCCGGGTCCTGGTCGACAACGAACCCGGCTTCACCGTCGTCGGCGAGGCGGCCACGGGCGCCCAGGCGGTCGATATCGCCCGCGAGGAACGCCCCGATGTCGTCCTCATGGATGTCCGGATGCCGGAGATGGACGGCATCGAGGCGACCCGGCGGATCTGCGGGGCACCCGGGACCGCGGGCGTACGGGTCCTCATGCTGACCATGTTCGACCTCGACAGTTACGTCTACGCCGCGCTGCGCGCCGGGGCCAGCGGATTCCTGCTGAAGGACGTACCGCCCGCCGACCTGCTCACCGGCATCAGCGTGGTCGCCGCCGGCGAAGGGCTGCTGGCGCCGTCCGTGACCCGCCGGCTGATCACCGAGTTCGTCAGCGGCCCCGAGCCCGTCCACCGGCCGCCCCGGCGGCTCGACGGGGTCACCGACCGGGAGCGTGAAGTCCTCACCCTTGTCGCGCGGGGACTGTCGAACGCGGAGATCTCCGTACGGCTGCGGCTGAGCGTGGCGACCGTGAAGACCCATGTGAGCCATCTGCTGACCAAGCTCGACAGCCGTGACCGTGCCCAACTGGTCATCGCCGCCTACGAGACGGGGCTGGTCTCGGCCGCGCCGCGCCGGCCCGTCGAAGGCTGACCCCGCCACCCGGGCAAGGGGAGAGACGTATAGAAAACCGCACAGCGGAACGACCGGAAGGCGTATAGCCGCCCTTCCTACGCTCCTGACCACGACGGAAAGCGTGTCTTCAGGAGAAGGGCGGCCCACTGTGCCGACAGAGGTCAACCGACGACTGCTCCTCCGGAGCTCACTGGGCGGCGCCGCCGCACTCGGGCTGGTGGCGGCAGGCGCCCCGTCCGCCGCCGCGGCCCCACCAGGCCGGCCGGACCCCGGGCTCCCCGATGTGCCCGCCATGCGGGGCGACCGCAGGGCCAACGAGTTCTGGCACGTGTACGACGAGAAGACCTACTACAGCGCCTCGCAGGAGGTGACGGACGCCTACGCGGCCATCAGCGCCTACACGGGCCCGCCCTTCGAACGCACCCTGCGCGAGAAGTGGTGGGAACTCGTCAAGCTGCCCGACTACCCGGCCAACTTCACGGCGTTCGTCGAGCCGATCAGAGAACCGCTCGAACTGCTCTCGCGCGTCCAGCTCGACGTCGCCGACACCTACTACGGCAATCGCCACCACGAACTGGTCAGGGCCTACGGCTGGTTCGGCGAAGGAGTGCTCTTCGACCCGCGCGGCCACGCCCCGTATCTCGTCCACACCATGAACACCGTCGGGGACGAGCCCCCGCGCGCCTACCACACCTGGTACGTCGTCCTGCGCGCCATGATGCTGCTGGACATCGAACCGCGCCGCTGGGAGCTGTCCGCACGCGCCCTCGGCTGGGCCTGGGCCCTGCAGACCGTCGCCAAACCGGCCCAGGACAAGGTCAATCCGCCTCTGCCGCGCGAGACCGTGGCGCGGCTGGCCGCCTCCTGGCTGCCCCGCAGCGTCGAGCGCCTCGACCAGGACTTCCAGTCGTTCTGGCTGCCGGAAGGGATGAGCTGATGCCCGCCCGGGGACGACGGCGGATCCTGCGGACGGCGCTCGGCGTCGGCGCGGCCGGGGCGCTGGGAGCGGCGGGCACCCTTCCGGCAGCGGCGGCAGCGGCGGGCCGGGGAGGCGACGGCCTCCCGCCGGTCCCGGGCATGCTCGGCGACCGGCGGGCCAACGAGTTCTGGTACCTGCTCGACGAAGCCACCCTCCACCACCCGACGCAGGAGTTCACCGAGGCCTTCCAGGCGCTGATCGCGGTCCTCGGCACGGGCTGGGACGTCACACTCCTGCGTACCTGGCTCGGCATGGTCAACTCGCCCGACTATCCCCGCGACTTCACCGACTGGGCGACACCACTGAAGGAACCCCTGTCCGTGATCTCGCGCGTCCAGCTCGAAGTGATCGACGCCGTCTACCGCCGGCACGACCACCGGCTGGCCCAGGCCTTCGGCTGGTTCGGCCAGGGCGTCCTCTTCGACCCGCGCACCGGGAAACCCCATGTGATGACCGGCGATCCGCCCGGCGGCTACCCGGTCTGGCACGTGACCCTCCGCGCGATGATGTTCCTCGGCATCTCACCGGGCCGCTGGGCCGAGATCGCCCCGCTCAACGCCTTCGGCTGCGCGGTGCAGCTCACCGCCGATCCCGACCAGCAGAACGTCAACCCGCCCCTGCCCCGGGCGACGATACGGAAACTGGCCGCGCACTGGCTCCCGCGCGACCCCGCGCGGCTCGACGTGGACTTCCAGTCCTTCCCCTACCCGGAGTGGCCGCCGGAGTCCGGTCAGACAGCGTTCAGGCCGAGGCGCCCCTGAAGCACGGCGTGGTGGGCGGCGGTCAGCGCGGGCCCGGGATCGACCCCCAGTTCCTCGACGAGGATCCGGCGGCCCTCCTGGTAGGCGGCCAGCGCCTCCGCCTGCCGCTCGCACCGGTAGAGGGCCGTCATCCACTGGGCGCGCAGCCGCTCCCGCAGGGGGTACCGGGCGACCAGACCGGTGAGTTCGGGGACGAGCCCGCGGTGCTCACCGAGAGCCAGCTCGGCCTCGATCCGGCTCTCCAGCGCCGAGGTCCGCGCCTCGTCCAGCTGGGGCACCTCGGCGTCCCTCAGCTGCTGGGTGACGCCGTCGAGAGCGGGCCCGCGCCAGAGCCCCAGCGCGGAGCGCAGGAGCGGCGCCGCCACTTCCGGCCGGCCCGCGCGCAGCGCCTCGTGCCCGGCGCGGGCGAGCCGGTCGAACTCGGCCGCGTCCACGAATCCGTCGATGACCCCGAGCCGGTAGCTGCTCCCCACCCTGCGCAGTTCGGCGGCAGGCCCGAGCCGGGTCCGCAGCCGGGAGGCGTACGTGCAGAGCTGCGCGCCGACCGTGGCCGGGGCGCGCCCTCCCCACATCACCGCCGTGAGACGGTCGTCGGACAGGGGCCGCCCGCCCGCCAGCAGCAGGGCGGCGAGCATCGTCCGCTGCTTCCGGCCGGGGACAGGGATCTCCCGCCCCGTCGAAGTCACCCGCACCGGACCGAGCACACTGAATTCCACTGTGTTCCCCCATTGCTTCCGGTCGCCCCGGGCCCTCCCGGTACGCGCGGGAGCAGCGCCGGTCGCGACGGCAGATCCGCACAGTAGATCCGCCCAGGTCCCGGGTTCCCGGGGCCGAGGTCCCGGTTGAGTACCGGGACCTGGCCGGACACGCCCTACAGCCCCGGCGGTTCCTGGGGGCCCCGGTTCACCGGTCCCCGGCCCGACAGCACCTCGCCGTACGCCTGCATCAGATCCGGCAGCCGCAGCGTGGCCAGATCGTCGCGGCCCGGGGTGCCGCTGTAGCCGGAGAGCCGCAGATCGCGGTACGCGCAGCTCTTCTCGTACAGCGTGCGCAGGAAGCGGCCGTTCCCCAGCTCGTCGATCCAGCCCTGGTCGACCACATGGCCGCTGATGCTGCGCAGCTCGTCCAGTGACTCCTCGTCCCACACGTCGTCGTTCTCGGCGGCCAGCACCTCGCCGATCGCGGTGAGTTCGAGGGGGCGGTAGCTGGGGAAGTCGACGCGCGTCGTGAAGCGCGACGAGAGCCCGGGGTTGGTGGCGAGCAGCCGGTCCATGCCCTCCGGATAGCCGGCCAGTATCACCACGAGCTGGTTCCGGTTGTCCTCGGCGCGCTTCAGCAGCACCTGAAGGGCCTCGTCGCCGTACGCGTCGCCCTTGCTGTAGCCGGAGTTGGCGAGGCTGTACGCCTCGTCGACGAAGAGCACCCCACCGATCGCCGAGTCGATCAGCTCATTCGCCTTCACCGCCGTCTGGCCCAGGAACTCGCCCACCAGATCGGCCCGTTGGGCCTCCACCAGATGGTCGCCGCCGAGCAGCCCGAGCGCGTAGAAGACCCGGCCGAGGATGCGTGCCACGGTCGTCTTCCCGGTGCCCGAGGGGCCGGAGAAGACGAAGTGCCGTTTCGGCGGCTGGACGGGCAGCCCCTGGCCGGCCCGTAACCGCGCCATGTTGAGCTGCGCGGACAACGCCTTGACCTGCCGCTTGACCGGTTCCAGACCGACCATCCGCTCCAGCTCGGCGAGCGCCTCGGCGAGCAGCACCGGATCCGTCGGACGGTCGGGGAACTGCGGGGGAGCGGCCTGGGCGGGTACGCGTGCCTTCTCCCGTATCCCCTCCGTCGGGTCGACGGGGTCCGGCGGCACACCCACCCCGTACGGGGACTGCGCGTCGACGCCCGGCCGCGGGTCGGGCCCCTGCGGATACTCGCCCTCGGCCTGCCCGTCCACCGTGTCCTGGCCGAAGCCGGCCAGCGCGACCGAGGCGAGACCGGCCGGGTCGTCCGCCCCGTCGTACCCGTCGGAGTCCGTGATCGCGGCGAGCCGGGCCGCGGTGTCCATGAAGGTGGGATCGATCCGGTGCACGGCCCGGTACAGCGGCAGGGCGGCGGCGCTGCGGCCGGTCCCCTCGTGCGCGCGGGCCAGCCAGTAGCGCAGCTCCTTGCGCTGCGGCTGCTCGCTGCGGCAGCGCATCAGCGAGGTCGAGAGCAGGGGCTCGGCCTGTCCGTACATCTCCAGCCGGACGCGCGCCATCCCGCCGAAGAGACCCGCCTCGATGCCCAGCAGCGGGTCGTTGACCAGGGATTCGGTGTGGCGCACCAACTGGTCCCAGTCCTTGACCAGGTAGGCGCGGCAGGCGTGCAGGAAGCGCACATGCGGATCGGCGTCCACGGGCGGCAGTCCGGCGAGCGCCCGGTCCAGCTCGGGCACATGCCGGCCGTCGAGCCAGTGCGAGGCGTGCGCGAGCAGCAGATCGCGCCGGCTCTCCAGTACGGGCTGCACCCACCAGCCCAGCCAGTACCAGGAGTTGAGCGTACGGCGGTGGCGGGAGCGCTGTTCGCCGAAGCGGTCACGGTGGCGGTACATGTGCAGCAGCGCGGTCGTGGTGTCGACCCGCAGCGCGTGCAGCCCGAGCCAGCCGTCCGCCATCCCGGGATCGAGCCGTACGGCCTCCCGGAACTCCTCCTCCGCCTGTGGATACGCCCCCATCGTGTAAGCATCCACACCACGCACCCACGCGAGATCGGCCGGGGCTCCAGCGCCCTGCGTGCCGATGTCCATCAGGCCCCCCACAAACCATGACCCCGTGATGTCCCGCCGGGCGGGCGCCCGTCGGCAGAGCGTGCTGAACCACCTTGTCGTGGACGGGAATTGACCCCACCAAGATGCATCGTACCTGCGCAGAGGGTGCGCGACTAAGGGCGCAGCCGTCCCGCCCGCACCGGTGACCCAGGGTGATCGCTGGGTGGGAGGCGGTGCCGGGGAGGTGGCGAAGAGGGCAGAACGAAGCCCCCGATCACGGGGGAACAACCGGGGGCTTCGCGTCTGGGCAGCTCCGAAAAGCCGCACATTGAGAACGTAAGACCTGTCCCACCCCTTGGTCAAGCCGAGTTGAGGCCCCTTCGGGGCTGATTTCCGACTGCTCAGTACGGAGGAAAGGGTCGCTCACCGTGGGTGACAGGGCGGTCCTGCGGTGCGGTCACAGGAGTTACGGGCAGCCACTTGTACCCCTCCTGCCACTCCCGTACCAGCACATCGGCGTACGGCCGCGACGGATCAGCCGCGAAATGGCTCGTCTCGGCCCGCGTCCAGCCGTCCCAGAAGGCCGAGAGGGCCGATCCGTCGCGCTCACGGCCCCGGTGCCAGGACTCCTCGGCGCCCCGGTCCATCCACAGCAGCCTCGCCAGCCACGGCCGTACCGCCGCCCGGCCCGCGCCCACCCCCTCGATCAGCACGACCGGCGCGGGGGGCAGCGGGCGGGGCGCGCGGAAGCGCCGCAGGGTCCAGTCGTACGGCGCGTACCGCGCGGAAGCCCCACGTGAGAGCGGTCCGAGCACATCCTCGGCGAGCCGCTCCGTCCAGTCGAAGAACGCCTCGTGCGTGGCCAGGTCGTCCAGTCGCAGTACGGGCGCCCCGCCGAGCGCGGCGGCGAGCCGCGTGGCGAAGGTGCTCTTGCCGGAACCGGCGTGGCCGTCGACCGCGACCAGGCGTACCGGCCCGCAGGAGGGCGGCAGCGCGCGCAGGGTCATGGCGGCTTCGGTGAGGTCGTCCACCCGGCCAGCCTATTGCGCGGGCGCTCGGAGACCGGGGCCGACCCGTGCCGGGCCCCGGGGCGATCGGCATCACTGGTGGAGACCAATATTGGTCGGGCGACGCGAGGCGAATCGCTGGCAGAAGCCGTCGGGGACCCGGGATAGTTGACGGATTGTCGTGCACCAGACCAGTGACCCGGGGGTCCGATGAACAACCCAGCTCCGTCCCGGAACAGCTCGGCGTCGCGCCGTACGGTGCTCGCCACCGCCCTCGCCGCGGCCGGCGCGGGCGCCCTCTCCGCCGCCGCGCCCGCCATGGCGTCCGCTCCTTCCGCACCGTCCGCTTCCTCCGCGCCGTCCGCCCGCCCCGGCCCGCCGGCCGCCGACCACCGGGCGGGCACTCCCGTGGACAACCGCTTCTGGAGCTCGTCCGCCGACTGGCGCGGCGGCAGGGGCAACGGCACGAAGGTCCTGACCGGCACCCGGCCCGGCCTGGTCGTCGCCACCCCCGCGGGCAGCACCGACTACGCCGACCCGCACACCGGCAGGACCACCACCTGGGAGTACGCGACCTGGACCTCGCCCGTCCACCGCTCCACGGTCCCGGCCACCGAGGCCATCGCCTCCTGGAACGCCGACACCCCGACGGGCACCTGGATCCAGACGGAGCTGCGCGGCACCTACTCGGACGGCGTCGCGACCCCCTGGTACGTGATGGGCCGCTGGGCGTCCGGGGACGGCGACATCCGCCGTACGTCCGTCGACGACCAGACGGACGACCGCAGCACCGTCTGGACCGACACCTTCGCCGTCGACGACCCGGCGAGCGGTCTGCGCCTCGCGTCGTACCAGCTGCGTCTGACGCTCTACCGCAAGCCGGGTACGACACTCACACCCACGGTCCACCGGGTCGGCGCGATGGCCTCGGACATCCCCGACCGCTTCACCGTCCCGGCCGCGGCACACGCGGTGACGCGCGAGCTGACCGTGCCGCGCTACTCGCAGAACACGCACGTCGGCCAGTACCCCGAGTACGACAACGGCGGCGAGGCCTGGTGCAGCCCCACCTCCTCGCAGATGATCATCGAGTACTGGGGCCGTAAGCCCAGCGCGGCCGACCTGGCCTGGGTGAACCCGGACTTCGCCGACCCGCAGGTCTGCCACGCGGCCCGGTACACGTTCGACTACCAGTACGACGGCTGCGGCAACTGGCCCTTCAACGCGGCGTACGCGACGAGCTACCGGGACATGAACGCCGTCGTCACCCGGCTCGGCTCGCTCACCGACGTCGAGCGGCTGGTCCGCGCGGGCATCCCGGTCATCACCTCGCAGTCCTTCCTGGAGAAGGAGCTGACCGGCGCGGGCTACGGCACCTCCGGCCATCTGATGACCGTGATCGGCTTCACAGCCGCCGGCGACGTGATCGCCAACGACCCGGCCTCACCGAGCAATACGGCCGTACGCCGGATCTACAAGCGGCGCGAGTGGGAGAACATCTGGCTCCGCACGAAGCGGTACAACGCCGCGGGCACCGTCGTCTCGGGCACGGGCGGGGTCTGTTACCTCTACTGGCCCGTGGAGCCCACCGCAGGTCAGAAGGCTGCACTCGCCTCTGTGGGCGTTCACTGACAGATCAAGAGGGGCCCCTCGCGATTCACGCGAGGGGCCCTTCCGGTGTCACTTCGAAGACTCTGGGGAGCGTCTGGGGAGATCTTTTAGGATTGATCTTCGAACCAGGCTTCCATCGCCGCCCGGCCGCGGCCGTCCGCTTCCGGCATCATGTGCGCGTAGATCTTCAGCGTGATCGACGGATCCTTGTGGCCCAGCCACTTCGAGACTGCCACGATCGGCTCCCGCGCGTCCAGCTGCACGGAGGCGAACGTGTGGCGCAGGGCGTGGAAGCCGTACTCCCTGCTCTCCTCGTACTTCTTCACGGTACGGAAGAACCCTGGACGGGACTTGATCGGCTGCTTGGTAAGTTCCGGTTCAGGGATGATCCCCGCGGCGGCGAGGGCCGGCTTCCATGCACGGATATCCCACGAGTCCCGCCGTACAGCGCCGCCCCGGGGCGCCGTGAAGATCAGCTCGAACGTCTGAGGCGCCCGCTCCTTCGTCTCCTTCTCCGTCTCCGGATCGTCGGGGTCCCCCCAGGGCAGTTCGACCTTCTGCGGCGGAAAGCCCGCCATGTGGGCGGCGATCCGGGCCAGGAGATATGGCGGCACGGGCACCGTGCGGGTCTTGCGACCCTTCGGCAGTGCGTAGACCAGTTTCGCCCCGATCTTCTTCACCTGCCGCCGGACATGAAGTACGCCCTCATCCTCGTCGACGTCCTCGACCGCCAGCCCGAACACCTCGCCCTGTCGCAGGCCGGCCCCGACGCCGATGTCCACCATCGCCTGGAAGCGGTCCGGCATCGCTTCACGGACGGCAAGCACCCGTGCCTTCTGCCAGGCCCGCGCCTTGCGTTCCGGTCGACTCGGGGGGCGCACTGTCGTCTGGGAACGGCAGTAGTTCTTGGTGATGCGCTCGTCGTCCACGGCGGCTTGCAGGATGACGGAGAGATAGCCCCACACCTCATTGACCGTGCCGTCACCGATCTGGGCGCCGATGGTCTTCAACCAGACCCGGAGCTGGGCTGTCTTGATGGAGTTGAGGGGCATGCCGCCAAGGTGGGGGAGGATGTGATTCCAGACCCGCCCCTTGATGGTGCGCAGCGTGGCCGGGTCGCCGGTCTTCGTCGGCCACCATTCGGTTTCGACGTAGTCGCGCAGCAGGATGTTGCCGTCGCGCGGGTCGATGAACTCGCCCTTTGTGGACTCGTGTTCGGCCTTGGCCTTCCAGGCGTTCGCACCGTCAGGGCCGGTGAGGGATTCGAAGCTGCGGTCCCGCACTCCGGGGATGCCGGCGACCCGGTACCGCTTTCCCTGGCCGTACCGGGCTGTCCTGCGCCGTTTGCCTGTCTCGGGGTCAGGACGCTTTGTCAGCCAGCGATCCTCGATGTATCCGGCCACGGTTGAGCCCTCTCACTTCGGGCGACCTCATGGATACGACGTCGCCTCTCCACAGCTGGAACCACTGTCCCCCGGCAAGCACGGCCTGTGTGGCTGTGTTGAGGGCGGCGACGCCTTCGGGCAGGAACAAGCCGCGCGAGAGGTCGTAGTTGACCCATCCGCATCCTTCTGTGACACGGACCGGGGCATCCTCGGGACGGTCGGCGAGCGTGTAGCTGACGTGAAGCATGCATCCACCCCCATTGTGGCAAGCAGGGCAGTGGGGGCCCATGGTGCCGAAGTGTTCGGACCGGGAAACATAGCGTCACCGACCGCGTACCACAACGGCTTGGACGGAACCGATTCGATTCGGGTTCGGAACCGTTGCGGAGTGTCTACTCCTCGCGCTTCGCCCGCTCGTCTGCCTCGATCATGGCCTGCCACCGTCGGCGCTCACTCTTTTCCATGCCTGCAAGGTGGGCGACGATGACTCGGATGTCTTCGTCATAGCCGGCCAGCTCGGTGGCTCGGTAGTCGAGGTACTGGATGGCTGCGGCTCGCGTGATGACATCGAGCGGCTTCTGGGTGGCAGCGGCCAGGCCACGGAGCCGGTCTCCGTTGGGTGCTGCGGAGATGGAGTTGGCGGCCATCTTCTGGAAGTACGACTTGGATAGTGGCCAGCCTGCGGCTTCGGCGCGGTCGGCCATCTGCTGGAGGGAAACGCCGCGGCCGTCGTCGTTGACCTCGCGGACGAGTCGGCTCAGGTCGTCGCGGTCCATGTCCCGGACCAGGTCGTCGGGAAGCTGGTCGCGGGAGGTGGTGTCGCGGGTGGGGTTGGGGGCTGGGGCCTCCATGCCGCTGTCTCCTTGATTGTCATCCGCACCGAGTTGTCTCTCATGTAGCGCGTCTTGGATACCACAAGTTGCAGGTCACGCCGTACAACCATCCCCCTTCGGAGACGAATCGTCTACGGATTGATGCTAACCGAGCGGCCGGATCGCCGAAACTTCACATCCGGCCGATCCCATCGGTGGACGATTCGGATACGATCTGATTCACTGTTCCTATCGAGATCCGAATCGTTCCGATGGAGATCCATTGAACGTCCGATATGACCTGCGCAACCCCCGGACCTTGAGAGCCGTAATGGATCATCCGGGGCGCGGAAAGCCGTACAGCATCCGAGAACTGGCCGAAACCGTAGGGCTCCCGCATCACGCCCTGATCGGCCATCTGCTCACCGGGGAGCGCAAGGACTGCGACATGGGCGTAGCTCACGCCATAGCGGAGGCGGTCGGTGTCGCCGTCCTTGTCCTTTTCGCGCCACCAGCGTCTCCTGTTCGAACCGAAACGGATACGAATCAGAATCGCAATACCGGAAGGGCCACACCGCCCCCCACACAAGGAGCCCCATGACCACCATCCGCAAGCAGCAGAAGCCGCCGCCCGGCATTGCCTTCATCGATGACTACGAGAACGACGACGGGACCAAGGTCCTCGGCATCGCCTCCCGGCTCGGCATCACCCCGAGCACGTACCGGAAGTGGCGGATGGCCGGCAAGGGCCCGCAGACCTTCGACCTCGGGAAGCGTGTCGCGGCCCGTATCGAAACGGTCGACGCGTGGGTCCGCTCGCTGGAGCAGGCCGCTGTGGACAGCGTCGAGCACTCGATGCGTCCGGCCGAGCCGCGCCTCACCCGTCAGCACCGCGTCCCGGCCCAGCGCCAGCGCGCCGCCTAGAGCGGCAAACGGCCCCAACCGCCGGGCTCTGACACACCGGCAGCGGGGCCTCGATCCACCCCAACCGAACTGCTGAAACGAGAGGGGCTTCACGTGCCCAACATCATCCCATCCGCCACCCCGGATGACACCAACCCCACCGCCCTGACGCCGGACGGCCCGCCTTGCGTCTGTGGCCACGGCCAGCTCAGGCACTACGTGGACACCACGTATGGAGCGCCCACTCAACTGCGCGGCTGCTACGACTGCTTGACCGGGGCCCACCGCCACCAGTTCGAGCCCGTCACCACTCCGCTCGCCGAGATGCAGCGCGCCAACGGCAACCCGATCGGCGGCGCGTGATGACCATTCACTTCCTGCCCGACGTATTCACGCGGGCATCGAAGGTGACCGTGGTGGTCCCGGTGTCCGGCAAGGACGCGCTGACGGATCCGTCGAACAGCCGGGTCGTCTTCCCGGCCCGCGTCGAGATCACCCTCCAGCTCACCGAGGGCACCGAGCGCGGTGACAGGACCTTCGCCTACGTCGCGGTGATCGGCCCGCGCCGCCTGAAGTCCGGCGTCGCCGGTAAGCCGATCACCACCACCGGCTGGGAGTCCGCCCGCAACGACGGACGTCGCGGCCACGTCGCCCGGCCGGACTGGCTGACGCAACTCCTCACCGAGCACCTGCCGATGGGCTGGGACCAGTCCCTCCTCGACCTGCGGGGCGGTGCGTGATGGCCGCCCCGATCGAGCGCCTGGACGTGCCGCTGCCGGTGGTCGAGGCCCGCGTGAAGCTCCGCGCCCTCCAGACGAACCCCCCGGCCGGACACGGCCCCACCGAGCAGCCCCACGACTGGTACGAGGCCGCGTTCGACGCCCTCATCGCCGCCCAGACCGACCAGCCCGGAGGAACGTCATGAGCGACATCGCCAAGCGCTTCAAGTCCGAGACCGTCGGTCACGAGATGACCGTGCTGCACGACGACGGCCTGTACCGGCACCTGCGGTTCAGCAACCCGAAGTCCGAGCTCTACTGGTACGAGGTCGTCACCACGCCCGGCCAGTTGGTCTTCTCCGGCGACGGAGAGTCGTTCGTGTTCCGCGCAATCCCGGACATGTTCAAGATGTTCCGCCGCACCTCCGAGTCGGGTGGCATCAACGCCACGTACTGGTCGGAGAAGTGCAAGTCCGGCAACGAGTTCTCCTACTCCCGCGAACTGTTCGAGGCCCACGTCTGGAAGGCAGTGGCCGCCGCCGAGCCCCAGTATCGGGAGCTTCGCGAGAACGTGCAGAAGGAAATCTTCAACTCGGAGTCGTTCAACGTCGACTACGAGGCGGACGCCCTGTTCGCGGCCCTGAACTTCGTGCACCACCTGACCGCCCGCCCGAAGAGCGGCGAACTCCACCCCGCACCGTTCACCTTCCGACGCATCCACGACTGGGATCTGCGGGACTTCGACTGGTGGTACCTGTTCGCCTGCCACGCGATCAAGGACGCCATCGCCCAGTACGACGCGGCCCGTCAGGCGGTGGCAGCGTGACCGCCACCTCCGACCTGTTCCGTCAGGCCGCCCAGATACTCCGCGACCAGGGCCACACCAAGGGCGCCTACGTCGACCCGGACGGCCGGGTGTGCGCCCTGGGCGCCCTGTCCACCGCCGCCACCGGCAACCCGATCCCGCCCGAGACCATCACCCCCGGCATCCTCGCCGCAATGGGCATCCTGGCCGCCCGCATCGACTCGAACATCGTCGACGAGGACGACCTGGAGCGCATCGCCGACTGGAACGACCGGCGGTCGACCACCGCCAAGAACGTCATCGCCGCGTTCCAGGCCGCCGCCGAGGCGGCACAGGACACGGCCGACGTCATCCCGCTGCACCCCGCCAGCCAGGCGGTGGCGGCATGACCCCGTTCCTGTCTACGAACACGGCGGTCGCCGGCGCGCAGTTGGCCGACGCCCCGCCTGTCATCACCGGGGCTGCCGCCGACGCCATCGTCCACGCGCTCGACCTCGACCCGCAGAGGGTCACGCCGCGCGTACCCGCGTGGATCACCGACCCGGACACCATCCGGTCGATCCTCCTCGGCCACATCGACGTCCCCGACGACTTCATGGGCGGTGCCCGGTGACGCCCCATGAGATCGCCGAAGCCCGCGCCCGGGACTCGGACGACCCGCGCCTCTTCATGCTCGCCTACTCGGCCGGATGGAACGCCGCAGCCGACGGCGGAGACCTGGACGCGCACGGCCGGAAGGTCGGTCTCGACACGGAGGCCGGGTTCCTCGAAGGCGTCGCCGCGTTCCGGGCCTTGACGGCCACCCGCCGCGACTTCGTACCCGGCACCGACGCGTTCTTCGCCACCCGGGGGCCGTCGTGACCGCCCTCTTCACCCTTCGCGGCGTGCTGCTGACCGCCGCCGCATCCACCGCGCTCCTCCTCCTGGGGCGCCACCTCAACCACGGAGGAACCCGCAATGCCTGACCTGATGGTTCGAATCGGTGAGGACACCCTGCCGCTCACCAACCCGTCTGGATCACCTGGGCGCCGTGCGGCTGCCCCTGCGGTGCGCTCACTGCCGCATACGGCGACGAGGCGCACGCCACCGAGGAGCAGGCGTGGCAGGAGAAGTACCCGATGAAGCGCGAGCGCGACCGCTACAAGCGGCAGGGCTACCGGCTCGAACTCATGGGCTGGGCTCAGTACCGCGCCGAGATCGACCTGGCCGCGAGGTGCCCGCATGTCAAGGCCAAGGCGGCAGCGTCGTGAGCCTGACCATCCCGTGGCAGCGCGGCCACGGCCACCACCGGGCCCTGGACCGCATAGCCGAACTGCGCGACGAGAACATCCGGCTGCTGAACCGGCAGGCGGCGGCGGACGACTACTTCGCCGTCCTCATGACCGACCGGGCCGACATGTACACGGCCTGGCAGCACGCCGAACACCGGGCCAACCTCGCGGCTGACGTAGCCGACGTGCGACTGGTCGCCGAATGCAAGGCCGTCACGCGGGCTGAGGAAGCCGAACAGCAGGCCGCCGGCATGCTCGCCGAGCTGCTGGAACTGCGGGCGTACAAGGCCGAGACCACCGCCATCACCGTGCCGCCCATGGTCCGTGACACCAGCAACGGCGCCGACCAAGCCACCGAACCAATCGACGTCCGGCCCCTGTGGAACGCGCTCAGCGGCCAGGAGGTGGCGTGATGGAACCGTACTGGTCCGACCCCGACGGCCGCGTTCAGCTCTACCTCGGGGACATGCGGGAGATCCTTCCCGCCCTCGGGGTGCAAGCGGACCTGATCGTCGCCGACCCGCCCTATAACGAGACCCCCATCACCTGGGACCGGTGGCCTACCGGCTGGCCCACCCTCGCCGCACAGCACACGCGCAGCATGTGGTGCTTCGGATCGATGCGCATGTTCCTCGACCGGCGCGACCAGTTCACCGATTGGAAGCTGTCGCAGGACGTGGTGTGGCACAAAAACGCCGGGGCCGGCATGTCAACCGACCGGTTCCGGCGCGTACACGAATACGCCCTCCACTGGTACCAGGGGGCCTGGCGCGACATCCACCACGAGGCGCTGCGTCACGTTCCGCCAGGTGGTGTCAAAGGCCGCACAAAACCCGGCGATGCCGTCCGCCGCAACGGCGAACACGGACCCCACATCGGCAAGCGGAAGCGGCACACGTGGACCGACGACGGGAGCCGCATGGTGACCACTGTCATCGGGGCGTCCTGCATGCGGGGCCGGGCGATTCACCCAACCGAGAAACCCGTACCCCTGCTGGACCCGCTGATCCGCTACGCCTGCCCACCTGGTGGCCTGGTGCTGGATCCGTTCGCCGGCAGTGGCAGCACGTTGGATGCGGCCCGGCAGTCCGGGCGGCGTGCCATCGGCATTGAGGCCAACGAGGAGTACTGCGAGCGGGCCGCACTCCGACTGTCCGAACTCGTCCTCATCTGACACCGCCGTCGCGCCGTGCCCGCAAACCGGCGCGACGGCGGGCCACACGCAGACACCCGCCGAGGAGAAGTCGGCGGGCATCCGAGACCAGCATCCCAGGAGCCTCCCGTGAACGCATGCACACATGAGCTGATCGTCCGGCAACGGGCGACACCGATCCTCGTCCTGGCCATCGAGCCGCAGCCCGGACTCCACGTCTACCGGCAGCCCGAGGAACTCCTCACCAGCGCCGACCTGTACGTGTGGCGACTCGGCCACCACTCCGGTCACGCCATCGCGAAGTTCGAGTACCCCGGTGACGCCGACGACGCCGCGTGGGCAATTCGGGACCTTGCTGACTGGACCAAGACCGCCGACGAGATCCGGGCCGAACTCGACGGCGACACCGTGCGCGACGCACTGGAGCAGTCGCCCGGCATCTTCCTCTCCGCGCTCCGCAAGGCCGACGCCGCCTGACCACCCTCCCGCGGCGTGACCCCCTGCGCGCCGCACCCGCCGCCCGGACCCCCACCGGGCGGCGGGCCCCAACGAAAGGCACCACCGTGCAGAACATGAGCCGCGAGGAACTCCTCAAGCTCCTCGACGACATGAGGGAGCGAGTCGCCAGCCGCGACAGCTTCGAAGGCCACATCCAGTACCTCATCGCCGACGTCACCAACGAGCACCCGTTCGACGTCGCCGCGATGTACCGCGTCGGCAACTCCATGGGCCAAGGCGGCTGCGTCCTCGTCGGCGCCGAAACCCGCGAGGAGCCCTTCTGATGCCGATCGCCTGCGTCCGCTGCGAAGGAACCGCCGGCCCGTTCGCCCGCCAGCCCGAAGGCCCCGTGTGCGAGGACTGCCTCGACGAACAGGACGGTGCGAAGTGACGACGACTGTCGAGCCGAGCGCGGTCATAGCCGAGCCGGTTGTCGTGGACGGCCTGTCCGCCGACGACTACCACGCCGACCGGACCAGCATCTCCTCGACCGGCCTGCGGAAGATCCTCGCGCCCGGCTGCCCCGCCCAGTTCAAGTACGACCGCGACAACCCGCAGGCGCACAAGAAGGAGTTCGACCTCGGACACGCCGCGCACCTGATGGTCCTTGGGGAGGGGCCGGAGATCGACGTTCTCGGCTTCGACAACTACCTCACCAAGGCGGCGAAGTCCGCACGGGCCGAGGCATACGACATGGGCGTCGTTCCGCTCCTACGTCACGAGTACGAGCAGGTGCAGGCGATGGCGGAAGCGGTACGGCAACACCCGGACGCCGGCCCGCTGCTGGCCATGCAGGGGGTGGCAGAGCGGTCGATCTACTGGACCGATGCCGCCACCGGAGTGCGCTGCCGGGTGCGACCCGACTGGCTGGTCGAACATCCTGCGGTGACGCTCGTCGTCGACCTGAAGACAACCACGGACTCCAGCCCGGACGCGTGCAGCAAGGCCATCGAGTCCTACAGCTACCACCAGCAGGGCGCCCTCTACATCGACGGCGTCCAGGCAGCCGGGCTCGCACCCGAGGGCGCCCGCTTCATCTTCGTCTTCGTCTCGAAGAAGGCCCCGTACCTCGTCACGGTCCGCGAACTCGCCGACCAGGACCAGGACATCGGCCGGGCCCGGAACGAACGCGCCTTGCGTATCTACGCGGACTGCGTAGCCAACGGCGACTGGCCCGACTGGACCGGGCCCGTCCCCGCCATCCCGCAGCTCGGCATGCCGACGTGGGCCACCCTCCGACAAGCAGAGGAATTCCTGAAGTGACGAACGAGATTGCCACCCGCGACGAGCAGGCCGTCGCCACCACGGCGCCGCAGCCGCCGACCACCGACCTCATGCAGTGGGTCGAGTCCGCCCGGCAGGCCAACCTCGTCGCCCAGTCGCTGGCCAACACCAGCTTCGCCGGCGCCTACCGCGGCAAGCCCGACGAGATCACCGCCGCCATCCTCACCGGCCAGGAGCTGGGGCTCCAACCGATGACCGCACTGAAGTCCATCGACGTCATCCAGGGCCAGCCCGCCCTGCGTGCGCACGCCATGCGGGCGATCGTCCAGCACCAGGGGCACGAGATCGAGCTCGTCGAGTCCGACGAAACCCATTGCGTCATGCGGGGCCGCCGCAAGGGCTCCGAGGGCTGGCAGCAGGTGGCGTGGGACATCCCGCGCGCCCAGCGGCTCGGGCTCCTCGGCAAGGACCAGTGGAAGAAGCAGCCCAAGACGATGCTGATCGCCCGCGCGACTGGCGAGCTGTGCCGCCTGATCGCCTCGGATGCCCTGCACGGACTGCCCTATGCGGCCGAAGAAGTCGACGGCTACGTCCACGGCGAAGTCGCCCCCGCCAAGGCGCCGCTCAGTGTCGCCGCCCTCACCGCACCGGCCCCGCAGTCGTCGGTTCCGGCCGCCGGGCCCGAGTACGCGGTCACCCGCGACGCCCCAGCGACCGACGGCGCGTGGGACAACGACGCCGCCGAGGGCTCCACCAACTGGCCCGAGACCACCCAGCCCGGCGGTGCCGCCGCATGAACACCAACCACCGCACCGAAGCCGAACGGCACCTCAGCCAGGGCTCGTTCGTCAGCAGTCCCGACCGCGCCCGTCCGGTCGACCCCGTCGCCACCGACTTCCACCTCCGCATGGCCCAGATCCACGCCACCCTCGCCGCCGGAGAGACCGCCTCGGCGGACGCGGCGTCGTACCGCCACACCATCCACACCATGCGGTTCGCCCTGATCCGCCAGGTCGCTGAAGGGCTCGCCCTCAGTGAAGGCGACGAAGCACACCGGCACGCCCTCGGCCTCGCCCAGTACCTCGACTCCGTCGACCTGAACATCGACCGCGAAGTCGACGCCTATATCGATGACCTCGGCTGGGGCGACCCGCGCGACGCACGGCTCTCGCCGACCGACCGCAGGGCCAAGTGGGACGCCACACCTAGCCCGTGGGACGTGAAAGCCGACCCGTGGGCCGACACCCCGCCCCAGCCCACCGCCTGATCCACCGCTTTCGGGGCCGTCCCGCCCGCCGAAATCAGGCGGGGCGGCCCCGTCACCCAAGGAGAGCACGCCATGAAGGCACTGACCATCCGCCAGCCCTGGGCTGGCGCCATCGCCCATCAGACGAAGCGCGTTGAGAACCGCACCTGGAAACTCCCCGCCAAGCACGAGGGCGCGCGCATCCTCATCCACGCCGGAGCCCAGCGAGACAAGAACGCCATCGTCTACGGCGACCACCTCGACGTGTACAGCGCGGTCGTCGCCGTCGCCACGATCACCGGCTGCCACTACTCCGACGACGGCACCTGCTGCGGGCCGTGGGGCGAGGAGAACGTCTACCACTGGACGCTCACCGACGTCACCGCCCTCCCCGAGCCCGTACCCGCCAAAGGCGCCCTCGGCTTCTGGACCCCCGGCGAGGACATCGCCAACGCGGCCCTTCGGCAGGAGACGGCGGTGGCGTGGTGACCATCCACCTCCCCGAGTCGACACTCCTGGTCTGGTACTGCGGCCGGTGCCGCAAGTCCTGCAAGGTCCAGCCGCCAGACCCCGAGCAAGTCGCCTGCCGCTGCAACAACCCGGTCCCCGGACTGCGGCCGACCCGCGTCACCGTCATGCACGCACCGAAGGCCCGACCGATGCACGCCCTCAGCAACGAGGAAGCGCGCCTTCGAGCGCTCGCCCGAAGGGGCACGCGGGTTCGGGTCACGTTCGAGGCCACGGTCGCCGACGCCATGCAGTGGACCGCTGGCGACCGGCGCGGCCTGGAATTCGACCTGACGACCGCCGACGGCCGCCGCCACACCATCGACCCCCAACTGCCCGGTCTCCACATCGAGGCCATCGCCACGGATGAGGAGTCCGCCTCATGACCGACCTCCCCAACGACCTTGTACTTACCGAGTCCCGCACCATGCGCGAGCAGACCGCCGACCGGGTCGAGGTGCTCGACAAGGTCAAGGCGCTCGCGTTGCTGCCCGACGGCATGCACGCGGACATCGCCGTGGTCGCCGCTTACTACGAGGCCGACTACGAGGCCATCGAAAGCGTCATTCGGCGCAACCGCGAGGAGCTCACCGAGAACGGAATGCGTGTCCTCCGGGGCGAGGAGTACCGATTGTTTGCGTCCGTCAATCTGACGGACGCAAACCCGAGGGCTCGGTCGCTGACCGTTCTTCCGCGCCGGGCGATCCTGAATGTGGGCCAGCTCCTCACTGAGTCTCCGGTCGCTCGCCGGGTCCGCACGTATCTGCTGGAGGCCGAGGCCGAGTCGGCTCCCTTCGTGATCCCAACGACGTTCGCCGGTGCCCTGGCTCTGGCTGCCCAGCAGGCGGCAGAACTGGAAGAGACCCGTACTGAGGTTGCCGAACTGGTGGCCACGAACGCCAAGTTGTCGCCGCGGGCGCGGGTCGCGGACCAGTACGAGGCGAACCCGGGCATCACGCCGACGGTTTTCCACAAGACGCACTTCACGGCCGTGCCGGAGCGGGACTTCTTCGAGCACCTGTACCGCAAGGACTACCTGATCGACCAGCGGAACTCCCGCTGGGACGAGCGGAACAGCGAGTGGAAGGACGGCCCGGAGCACCGGCACCCTACCGCGAAGGGCAAGCGCTACTTCTACCTCGCGGCGAAGCTCGACAGGCAGCGGATCCGGCGCCAGCAGACGCTCATCATCCCGGGCGACGCGGAGCACGACCTGGTGGCCGCACTGGAGCGGGACGGGCTGCCGTCGCGTAACCGGCCGGCGCTGCCGGGCTCACAGGTGGTGCGCCTGCCGCGGCGACAGCTCGGCGGTGCGGCATGACCCGCCGCCTGTCCGTGGCCGAGCGCCACGCCGCCGCCGGCCGCGACCTTCGCCTCGCCGACATCGCCGCCCAGTCGAAGTGGTCCCAGTTCCTCGTCGAGCAGGCCGTCCTCGTCTTCGGCTGGGAGCACGACACCTTCAGCTGCAACGACCTTCGCGACGTCCTGCCCGAGCTGGGGCACGGCTTCCTCGGTGCCGCGATCAACGCGCTGCGGCAGGGCGGGGTGATCGAGCACACCGGGCAGTACGTGCCATCGACCTCCCCGGCCACCCACGGGCACCCCATCGCAGTCTGGAAGTTGTCCGCGAAGGGCGTCGAGGTCGCCGCCAAGCGCCGCGCCGCACGACGGAGCGCGGCATGAGCGCCCCGCGTCTCGCCTTGGTCCTCGGTCTGGGTTCCCGCGCCTGGATCGACCGCGACCTGATCGGTTGGGCTCTCACGGAGGCGTGGCATGACGCGCTCCAGGACGGCTACACCGGCATCGACGTCATGGAAGGCACCGCCCCCGGCGCCGACCGCATGTGCGGCGAATGGGCTGAGGCTCGACTTGGTGACAGCATCGCGCACACCCCCGTCGAAGCCGACTGGGAAGGCCCCTGCGCGGACAACTGCCCGCCTGACCACCGCAAGACGCGCCGCGACGGCACCGACTACTGCCCGTGGGCCGGCCACCGCCGCAACCAGAACATGGTCGACCGGAAGCCGCTGCTGGCCATGGCCTTCCAGGTCGGCAACTCCACCGGCACCGCCGACTGCCTGCGCCGCCTCAGCAAGGCCGGGATCCCCGCCAGGCGGTGGACGGCATGAGCCCCGCCACCCTCCTCGCCGCGGGCGGCCTGTGGTTCGCCGTCGTGCTCGCCGCGCTCGTCGCCACCATCCCTTTCCTGATCTGCCTCGCCCTCGCCTGGGCCGCCGTCACCGGCGCCCGGCGCATCAACCGCACCCGGAAGGAGCGGACGTGAGCATCAAGACCCGGACACGCCAACTCCCGCCCCACGGCACAACAAGCCGGGCCCGCGGCAGCCAGGGCACCGGCAGGCCGCCCTGCACTTGCCCGCCATGCCGGAAAGCGGACCGCGCCTACTCCAAGCACCGCCGCTACCTCGCCGCCACCGGACGCAGCCTCCTCGTCGACGTCACCCCTGCCCGCGAACACCTGAAGCAACTCGCGTGCAGCGGCGACGCCCTGACCATCCTCGCCGAACGCATCGGGCGGCCCCGAGCATCCCTCGCGGCCATCACCAACGGATCACGCAAGCGCATCACCAGGGCCCTCTCCAACGAGATCCTCGCCCTCCGCCCCGGCACCGCCTCAGCCGGCAACCGGTCCGTCCCCGC
The DNA here is from genome assembly GCF_036248275.1 of Streptomyces sp. NBC_01716. NCBI lineage: Bacteria > Bacillati > Actinomycetota > Actinomycetes > Kitasatosporales > Streptomycetaceae > Streptomyces > Streptomyces sp. NBC_01716. The sequence goes on from NZ_CP109181.1 coordinate 7,371,971, forward strand.
CATCGGTTCGATCCGCCGATTCCGCGCGCTCATCGCGCTCGGCCACCCCTCGCACCTCATCGCCGAGACGGCGGGCATCGTCCGTTCCACCGGCAGCAACCTCATCAACGGCCGGCCGGAGACCATCCACCACGACCTCGCACAGCGCGTCGACAAGGCGTACAGGGAGCTCTCCGGGACGCCCGGCAGTCTGACGAGGAGCCTGCGCCGGGCCGAGCGCGAGCGCTTCGCACCCCCAGCCGCCTGGGACGACGACACCATCGACGACCCGAACGCCTTCCCTGATTGGACCGGCTACTGCGGAACGGACCGCGGCTGGTGGACCCACCGGCTCAGCGCCATTGCCGCCTGTCCGGCTTGCGACACCGCTCACGCCGAGTGGAAGACGGCGCATCGGCATCTGCCGCACCGCGACTTCATGGTCGCCATGGGCCGCTCGCGGGCCGCCGCATCCGGCCGTGGTGCCGCCATCGCCCACGACGCCCGCGAACTCCTCGCCCAGGGATGCGACTACGACACGGCTGCCGAACGGATCGGCATCACCCGACAGCACCTCCAGCAGGAGCTGTGGCGCCAGCGCGACAAGGCCGCCGCATGATCGCCCGCCGGGTCGGCCGCACCGCGGACCGCATCTACCCGTCTACGACCGCCACGGTCGACGGCGATTTGGACCTCATCGCCATCGAGAAGGCCATGAACGGCGAACCGGTCAACCTCACCCTGCCCGAAAAGATCCGCGCCGCCCGGCTGCTCGCCAACCGCGGCTACGACAACGCGGCCATCGGCAGGCGTATCCGGTCAGACCGCAGCACCGTCGCCGGCTGGCGCAACAACGGATGGCCGACCGCATGACCCGCACCTGCCCATCCGGCAAGCGCCGCTACCGGGACCGGATCGGCGCCCAACTCGCACTCGCGGTCATCAACCGCCGCGGCGGGGGCCGGCGCCGAGAGCAGCGCGCCTACCGGTGCGGAGCCTGCCGCGGCTGGCACCTCACCAGCCAACCCGCCCGACGCAACACCTGAGCGCACGACAAAGGCCCCGCACAGCGGGGCCGGAAGGAGGAGGGGATGTCAGTCGGACGACTGCTCGGCGCGAAGCCGCTTCTTGTGGGCGGTGATCTCGCGCTTGATGTAGACGCGCAGGTCAGCGGCACGCGACAAGCCCTTGGCATCGCACACCTCGCCGAACGCGGCCCACGTCTCGTCGTCCACGCGGATCATGCGGCCGGGCGTCCCCTTCGTCGTCATGTCGACAGCGTAGCTGACTGGGCACTGACTACACACCTCCTGCACCGAAACCGTGTTGCGAATGTATTGCGGGTGCACACACACCCTGGGGTAGTCTCGAAGCACGCCGAGAGGCTCGCCAACGAGAACACCGGCGCCCCCAAGGGCCTGGTTCCGTGCGCCCACTCGGCACCCATGACCACCTCCAACCAGGGGGACACCTTGAACGAACGAACAGGCGTCGAACTGTTCGCCGGCCCCGGCGGCATGAGCCTCGGACTCGAAGCGGTCGGCATCTCGTCGATCGGCATCGAGTGGGATGCCAACGCCGTAACCACCCGCCGGGCCGCCGGAATGCCCACCATCCACGGCGACGTCCGCCACCACGGACCCGCCGACTTCCCCGGCGCCACCGTCCTTGCCGGCGGGCCGCCCTGTCAGACGTTCACCGTCGCGGGCAACGGCGCCGGACGCCTCGCTCTGGCCACCATCCTGGCCGCGATCAAGCGCATGTCCACCCGCGACACCACGCCGTACAGCTTCGAAGACGACCGCACCGCCCTCGTGCTCGAACCGCTCCGCTGGGCGCTCGACGCCATGGATCAGGACCGGCCGTACCGGGCGATCGTCCTGGAGCAGGTGCAGCAGGTGCAGCAGGTGTGGGACGCCTACGCCGAAGCGCTCAACGCTGAGGGCTACCACGTCGCCACCGGCGTCCTGTCCACCGAGCAGCACGGCATTCCTCAGACCCGGCGCCGAGCCGTTCTCGTTGCCCGCCTCGGAGCTCCCGTCGCACTGCCCGCGGCGACCCACCGCCCGTACCGCAAGGGTCGACCGCGGGACGAGGGCGACCCGACCCTGCTGCCGTGGGTGCCCATGGGCGACGCCCTCGACAGGCCCCAGCCGTTCAGCGTGATCTCCAACTACGGGACGGGCGGCGACCCGAAGAACCGCGGCCGACGCACGAGCGCCGAACCGGCTTTCACCGTCACCGGCAAGATCTCTCGGCTCCGCCTCGTCGACACCGACGGCGCCGAACTCCCGCGCCTCACCCACGCCGAGGCCGGCCAGCTCCAGTCCTTCCCTGCCGCCCACCCGTGGGCCGGACGCGACATCCCGCAGCAGATCGGCAACGCCTGCCCGCCCCTGCTCGCCGCCGCACTCGCCACCTCGGCCCTCGGAGCCGCCGCGTGACCCGCCATCTCCATGTCGTCCCTGACGAGCCGCCGCAACCCCGCGAGGTAGTCGCCACCCCGGACTGGCCGCCCGTCGCGATCCCCGGCCGGCCCGGCTGGTACCGGCATTGCATCGACGGCCAGCAAGTCGACCTCCCGCACAACCAGGACCCCCGCGCCCCCACCTGACCGGGCCGCACCCGCCGCAGACCTATCCGTACCGCAAGGAAGAAGATCCAATGGCCGTCTCCAAGCGCCTCCGCTACGAGATCCTCCGCAGGGACTCGCACACGTGCCGGTACTGCGGTGCGACCGCCCCCGACGTGCCGCTGCGCGTCGACCACGTCACCCCGGTCGCGCTCGGAGGCACCGACACCCCCGACAACCTCGTCACCAGCTGCGAACCGTGCAACAGCGGCAAGAGCTCGGCCACCGTGGACTCCGCGGTCGTGGCCGCCGTCACCGACGACGCGCTTCGGTGGGCCGAAGCGATGAGGCAGGCCGCGGCAGACCTCGCGGAGCAGCAGAAGCCGAAGCTCGCATACCGAGCCGCGTTCGAGTCCGCCTGGAACGGGTGGACTTACGAGAACAACGGCAAGAAGCGGACCTTCAACCTGGACCCGGAATGGAAGTCCAGTCTCGATCGATTCCGCGAAGCCGGCCTGCCTGTCGAAGTCCTGCCCGACATCGTCGACAAGGCCATGGCCAACAAGACCGTTCTGCCGGACAACCTCTTCCGCTACTGCTGCGGCATCGCCTGGCGCATGATCAGCGACCTTCAGGATCGGGCGAAGGTAATCGTCGGCGGATCGCCGCGACCGACAGCTCCCGTCGACTCAATCATCCAGGCAGCCATGGACGTATGGGCCGCGGATGCCGGTGACGACGCCAACGAAGAGACACGGCAGAGCCTCTTCGCCAGCGCACAGGTGCACCGCGAGGCGGACGTCGACCCGCATCGTCTCGTGGAAGCCGCCCAGTACGCCGCGTGGTTCGGGCTAACGGGGATCGGCGACGCAATCACCGCGCTCGAACACGACAGCGTTCTGGCGAAATGGCAGTCCGCTTGGCACACCAGCACTGGTGAATACGCCAGCGACGAACAGATCGCCCGAGTCAAGGAACGAGTCGAAGCACTTCTTGCCGCCGGGGTCTATTACGGCCGCCTAGAGAAAGCAGCGGTCTACGCGGGTGCCCAGCGGTCCACCTTCCTGCACTTCGGCCTAACCGATGAGGAGTCGGCCGTGGCGGGTGGCTCGGCTATCGGCGCAAAGGCGATGGAGATCTGGTCCCGCTCCTACTTCTCGGCTGCGGGCCGCTGGCCGAGCGCCGATGAGCGTGCGGCGTTTACCGAAAGCATCCGACGAATCGGCCGCGACGGCGATACGTGGATCGCCGACATCTATCCGGCTGCGGCTGCTGCCGGCGCCTACCAGGACCCCGACATCGGCACGTGCATCACCCGGCATCTGTCGGTCTTCGAGGCCGCCGCTCGACCTCTCGCTCCCGCCGCCTGACTCCCTATCCCTGCGTACTGAGAAGAGATCCCGTGAGCATCAAGGTCACCAACTGGGTGTGGGCCCGCTCGGAGTCCCGCAACGGGGCTCGGCTGGTCATGCTCGCCTTGGCCGACCGGGCGGACGACAACGGGTTCTGCTGGCCGTCTATTGATGACCTGGCCGAGCGGACCCGACTGTCTCCGCGGGCCGTGCAGAAGGGGATCGCCACTCTCGTAACCGACGGCGAGTTGACGGTCGAGAACGGCGGCGGCCGGCACCGCTCGAACCGCTATCAGATCGTTCCCAAACCCTGCACATCTGACGGGGTTACCGACAAGGAACCCCGCACATCTGACGGGGTATTGCGCAGGGAAACCCCGAACTTTGGACCAGAAACCCCGAACTCTGCGACAGAAACCCCGAACAATACTCCCGGTAACCCCGTCCAGAGTGCACCCGAACCCCCAGTAGAACCGTCAGTAGAACCGTCAGAGAACCCCCCATCACGCGAACCCGAGCCGCAGGACATCAGCGAGCAGATGTTCACCAAGTGGTGGGAGCAGTACAGCCGCACCACCGCACAGGCGAAGAACACGATCCGCCGCGCCATCTCGGACGCCCTCCGCAACGGCCTTGAGCCGGCTGTTCTCTGGCAAGCCCTTGTGCGCATCGGTGATCTCTCGAAGCCCGTCACCGGCGGCACGTTGCAGTTTGCCCTCTCGGAGATTCGCCAGCAGGTGGCACTTGGCGCTGCCGACGGCACGAACGTCGTGTCCTTGGCTGCTGCTCGACGCCCCTCCACCACCGACGCCCGCGTGAGCCAGGCCCTGGAGGCCGGCCGTCGCCTGCAAGCCCTCCATGACGCGCAGACCCAGGAGAACCAGTGATCACCTTCGAAGAGGCAGGCAGACTTCTCGGTCTCGCCGCCGCCCGAGACCAGCGAACCGTCGGTGATGCCGACATCCTCGCCTGGCATGCCGACCTGAACGCCGCAGGCGTCACCCTCGCCGTTGCCGAGCAGGCCCTCACCCGCTTCTACGCCAAGGACATGGCGAGCCTGGAGCCCGACCAGCGGCGCCGGGTGACGACCCCCGACATCATCGGCATCGCCCGCAAGATCCGGGCCGAGCGGGTCGCCGACTTCATCTACGAGCCGCCGCCCGGCGACGAGGACCCGCACTACCTCCGTCGGCTCCGGGGGCAGTTGGAGGCCACCGCCAACGGTGTCCGGCCAGCCGTGCCGGAGCGGGCGGGGATCGAGAGCAGCACGAAGCGCGACGTGCAGGCGCTGCTCGGGCAGGTCGGCCGCAGTGTTCCCGGCGAGCCGGACGAGGCGACCCCGGCCGAAGTCGAGAAGGTCCGCCGCCCTGGCCCGCTCGGAGTTGAGTGCCCGACCTGCCAGGCGGCGATAGGGCGGCCGTGCAAGGCGGGCGAGTTCGGCGGCACCCGGCGCCCGCGCGAGCTGCGCAACCCGCACGCCGCACGAGGCCGCGTCGCCCGCGGCGAGCCCGCTTCCCTGGACACCCCCGAGGAGATCGAGCGCCGCCGTGCCGCATCCCTCGCGCACCTCGCCCGCCTCGCCGCCGAGCGCGAGATCGCGGACGCCGAGATCGTCGAGGCCGCGTCATGACCGATTTCGATCAGGACGACATCGCGGCGATGCGCCGGGAGAACGGTGGCGCCGACCTGAAGCGGTTCATGCGCGATCAGCTCCGGGCCGGCGTCCAGCGCCGGGACGCGCCCACCGCGGCGGCCCTGCCCCCGAAGCCGCCGGGTCACCGGCCGGGCGCTTGGCCGTCCGGCACCAGCCCACCCGAACCGCGGCCGTCGACTCACATGCCCGCAGCGTGGGGTGCGGCGCTCGACGACTACCGGGCCGTGGTCATGGCCGACGACCACACCCAGCTCACCTCCGACCAGCCCTGCGGCTGCGTCACCTGTCAACTCACGAAGGAGAACTGATGGCCACCTATGAGATCGAGTTCGGCGCCCTCGGCGGGGTACGCCCCGTCCCGCCGCTCACCGTCCGCACCACCGACCCGAACGTCCTCAACGAGGCTGTCGTCGACCACGCCCGCCCGTACATCACCCCGGCCCTCACCGAACTCGGTCGGCCCGAGCTGGCCGACTGCCTGTTCCGCACGAACCGCCAGCGATCAATGGGCCAGTTCCTCCACCTGAACTTCGCGACGGGAATGGCCGCCGAGTTCCTCCCCGCCCGGATCACCACCACCCCCGAACGCATCCAGCGCCAGCGCACCAAGGGTTGGGCATCGAACGGCGCCCGGTACGTCGGCCGCGGCACCCGCTACGGCAACCCCAACCGCATCGTCCGGCGGGCCGACACCGGAGGCTGGCACGTCGAGCACGACAACGGCGGTGGCGTCGGAACCTTCCCCAAGGCCGAGGCGCACCGCTTCGCCGTCGACTCCTACCGCGCCCACCTCGATGCTCACCCCGAGCTCGTAGCCGCCGCACGCGAGGAACTGCGCGGACGGGACCTCATGTGCTGGTGCGCCCCCGAACTGGCCTGCCACGTCGACGTGCTGCTGCCCTTGGCGAACGCTGCGGCGGTGGCCGCATGACCCGCCACGTGGCCGCCCCGATGCCCGAGGCGATCCGGCACTTTATGCGCGCCGGCCAGGACCCCGCCCGCGGCACCAACTGCCCCTGGTGCCAGGCCCGAGCCCATCAGCCGTGCCGCATCCCGTCATCCGGCAAAACCGGCGCCAAGGTCCACCAGCAGCGGAAGGACGCGTGGGCGCGGCTCACCGCCTGCTGCACCACTTGCCAGGTCACCCCCGGTGTTCCGTGCCACCGCGACGGTCGCGAGCTGGAGAACGGGGCCGTGCACGCCGTCCGGCACACCGAAGCCGAGGTGACAGCGGCATGAACCGGTACTGCGAGATCCCGGCCTGCACCAACTTCGCCCGCCCCGGCCGGCACACCTGCACCAGTCACCAGGCCCGACAGCACCGCGCCCAGCTGCCCGCCGAGCCAGCGCCGGAAGTCGACCTCGAGGAAGTCGAGTTCATCGTCCGTGGCGGACTATCCGCCGCCGATCTACCCCGAGCCGAACAGCAGGCCGTCGTCGCCCAGCTCGCCAGCCGGCGTACACCCGCCTCGCGGATCGCCGAACTCGTCGGCGTCAGCGAGCGCACCGTCCACCGCTGGCAGACCGCCAACCAGGCCGCTTGACCTGAGACCGGTCGTCCCCGAAACCGCCCCACCAGCCCAGGAGGAGAAGAAGTGACCACCGAAGTGATCAGCCTGAAGGGCTGCATCCGCGAGTACGGCCCGCGCCTGGAACGCGCACCCCAGGGCCTTGTTTATGTCGGCCGCAAGTGGACTCTCGGCGGCTGGGATCTGCCGTCCCACCCGCTTGCGAATCCGTTCTCGGTGAAGCGCTACGGCAGTCGGGAGGCCGTGGTGGCGGAGTATCTGCGGTTGCTGTTGCGGCGCCCGGATCTGGTCGGGCAGGCCGTGAAGCTGCGGGGTTCGATTCTCGGCTGCTGGTGCGCGCCGGACCTTTGCCATGCGCACGTCGTGGCCGAGGTGGCGGACGGCATGACCCGCGATCAGGCCGTCGCGTGGGCGGCTGAGCTCGCCGCCGTCGCCACCCGCGCGACCACCGCCGCCTGACCAACCGCACCCCGACCCAACAGGAGAAACCCGACATGACCGACGCCCCGTACACCACCGAAGACCTCCGCACCGAAGCCGCCCGCCAGCACGCCGTGCTCACCGAAGACCCCGACTACATGGGCATCGGCGAGCGGATGGAGGGCGCGTTCATCGACTCCACCTTTGTGGACCCCGACCCCGAGACGGGCACCGAGCCCAGCACCGGCACCACGTGGGACGAACTCGACGACCGCCACTTCGACACCGCGCAGAGGGCCATCGACGAACTCATCAACGACGCCGCCGACGTGTCCGACTGGGCGATCAACCTCGGCGCAGACGGACTCCAGCCCAGCACCGAACACGCCATCACCATCAACGGCGACGACCGCCCCATCGCCCGCATCCACTTCGCGTTCGAACCCGACATGCCCGACGACATGCGCACCGCCCTCGTCGAAGGCATCGGCGAAGCCCTCAACAACCACCTCTGACCCACCCCCGTTGCGGATCCGGTTCTCGCCGGCCCGCGCCCAAGAAGGAGCAGCACATGCCCGACCAGCCCGAACGCCCCGCCCGTCACGCCGTCTACGGCGAACTCATGTGGCCCGAGTGGAACCCGACCTCGGAGAGCTACGGCGTCGGCCCCGACACCGCCGCCTACGCCCTCTTGGACGCGCACGCCGCCGAGGTCCAGAGCGAGACCATCCCCGACTGGGAAGCGGTCTACGAGCCCGGCAACGTCTCGGACTACCTCATCGGCTACGCCAACTCCGAGGTCGCCGCGAAGGGCGCAGCCGTCGCCTGGGTGCTGTCCCAGTCCGATACGGACGCCGCGCGCCTGGAGTGGGAGGAGCAGCCCGCCGGGGAGCGGCACGACCACTTGTTCGACCTGACGGAGCGGCACGACGACGGGGTCGACACCGACACCGGGGTCACCGTCCGGCGCCGCAGCCGCCCGTACACGGCTGACGACATCGCCGACCCGGCCACCCCGTGACCCCTGCTGTACGCCCGGCCGGCTGCTATCTGGATGACCGAAGGAGCGAGATGACCGAGACGCTTGGACTCTCCGAGAAACCGCACCGCGTGTGCAAGAGGTGTCGAACCGCTAAGCCGGTGGCGGCATTTCACAGCATGGGGCGCGGGCGTCGTCGGCCCTTGTGCGCACCATGCCGCTCGGAGACCCGCCCGCCGGAGTTCCGGCAGGGGACGCCCGAGGAGAAGTACCAGGGCCTTCTGCGGCGCGAGTACGGGATCACCCTCAAGCAGTACCGCCAGATGCTGGCCACACAGGGTGGCGGCTGCGCGATCTGCGGCTCGCCTCCCAGCGACAAGAGGCGGCTGGCCGTTGACCACTGCCACAGCTCTGGGCGAGTTCGAGCTCTGCTCTGCGTGCCTTGCAACACGCAGCTTGGCTCCTTCGAGAAGATCCGCCACCTCGCCGTCGAGTACCTGGCCCGATACGGGGCCGGCAACCCGGCCTTGGGCTACGACACGGCCTCGGGGACGGAAGTCGAAGAAGTCGCATGACCACGCACGACGGCCCGCCCCCCTCGCCTGCAACGAGGGGGCCGGGCGCCCTGGCAGTCCACCATCCCGACCCTGAGGAGATCAACATGCCCGACCAGCCCGAGCCCACGAACTCCGCCGCCGAGTCCCCGATGGCCGAGCTGATCCGGCTCCGGCGCGAATGGCCGCCCGGACCGGCCGCCGAATGGAGCGAGCAGCACGCCGCGTCCGGGGTGCAGCCCGACACCCGGCCGGTGCCCGAGTGCTTGTTCTGCCAGCCGGGCGGTGACGGCAACACGGTGATCGCGGAGGCCGCCAGCGCCTACCTGCGCCTCGACAACTACCCGTCCGCCGATGGCCACATGGAGGTCGTGCCGAAGCGGCACATGGAGTCGTTCTTCGACCTGACGTCCGCCGAGGTGGACGACGTGTACACCCTGGCCTGCGATGCCCGCGCGCACGTCCCGGACGCGGACGGGTGGACGATCGGGATCAACGAGGGCCGTGCTGCCGGGCGCACCATCGACCACGTGCACGTGCACCTGATCCCGCGCCGTCACGGGGATGTGGCGGACCCGCGCGGCGGGGTGCGGTGGGTGCTCCCGGACACGGCGGCACTGCCTGACACCCGGCGGTGCTGTGCGGAGCAGGGCAACCCGGCCGTCGCCCACAGCACGGACGGGACCGGGTGCTACGCGATCGAGCCCGCCCGGCCCGACACCGAGCGGCGCGAACGGTACGCGGCGGCGATCACCGAGTTCGTCAGCGGGTCACCGGAGGGCGACGCCGACGCGGCCGACGCTGCGCTGGCCGTGGCGGACGAGGAGCAGCGGGACCTGTACGGCATGCTCCGCGCCGAGCGCGGCCAGGCGGACGGCATCATCACCCGCCTGCGCGCCGAGCTGGAGAGCGCCAACGAGTCGGCCCAGAAAGCCCTGGAGCAGCGTCAGGAGATGGCGGAAGAGCGGTACGTGTGGCAGGAACGCGGCGACCGCGCCGAAGCCCTGGCGGCCCGCCTGCGTGCCGAGCTGGAGCAGGCCCGCGCCACCGTTCTCCGTGAGCGGGCGGACTTCTACGACGGTGTGCTCCGGGACTCGCTGGACCCGGACAGCGACCCCCGGTACTGCACCGCGATCCACGACATCGCCCTCGGGCTTCGCCGCCTGGCCGCCGAGACCGCCGCCGGGTCCGGTGGGCAGGCCGAGTCCGCGCACCCCGACAAGGTCGTCTTCATCGCCGAGTACTTCGAGCACGACCGGTGGACGTACCTCGGCACCAGCGATGACCGGCCCAGCCCGGAGCGCCTGCGGGCACGTACCCACGGCCTGCCTGCGCGCGTGGTGCGGGCGACGACGACGTACACGGTCGAGGACGGGGCGCAGCAGCCCGACGACGTCGAGGAGGGGACCTGCTCGGCATGCGGTGAGCCCGCCTTCCGCGTCAGGCCCAGCCTGTCCGGCGCATGGCGGCACGGCGGCGCTCTGTGTGATCGGCCGGACCAGTCGTTCCGCCCGCAGCAGCCGTAACCCCCGGTGTGGCGCTCCCTGACCCCACGGGGCGCGCCACACGCCCACCACAGCCCCCCGCGCACGCACGACCGCACCCAGCCGCACCGAGACCGCCACAGAGACGCACAACGCCACGGAGGACACGATGACCACCAGCCCCGCCGACGAACTCCGCACCGCCGCCGCCCTCCTGAGGGCACGCGCCACCACCGCCACACCCAGCCCTTGGACACAAACCGGCATCGGCGACTTCGGCTGGTACATCGACGGCCCCGGCATCGAAACCGCAGACAGCGACCAAGGCCGCGCCGACGCCGACTACATCGCCCTCATGCACCCCGGCGTCGGGGCCGCGCTCGCCGACTGGCTGGACCGTATGGCCGACGCCAACGAGGCCGCCAACGACTGGACGTTCGGCCTCATCGCCACGCTCAACCTCGAAGCCCTCGCGGTGGCCCGGCAGATCAACGGCACGCCGTGACCACCCGCACGTGGCTCCGGCACCCGCCAGCCCCAGCACCCCGCCCCGCATGCACCACCGGGGACCCGTACCGCACCCGCAACCTCGCCATGGCCGCCGCCGTCACCCGCGCACTCACCGGGGCTCACGGGTGGCAGCCGTGGGAGTGCGCGTGCGGCCACTGGCACCTCGTCAGGACCGGGCAGGTGGCGGCATGAGCGCAGCCCTGACGCCCCGCCAGCGGCAGGTGCTGATCCTCGCCGCGAACGGCCACGGGGACACGTCGATCGGCCGCGCGATCGGGATCAGCCGGGCCACGGTCCGCCGCCACCTCCAGGGCGCCTTCGGGGTGCTGGGGGTGCGGGACCGGACGCAGGCGGTCGCGGTGGCTCTGCGGCTGGGGGAGGTGGCGCTCGGGGAGGTCCGGGTGCCGGTCGCATCTCCGCTTGGACCGCAACAGGCCCGAGAAGGGCCCTCAGTGACCGCCTGACGGCCGAACAGTCCTTCCGGGCACCCCAGGCGCTCCGAGGCTGAGAACGCCAGCGAGGCGCACAGCCCCGCCGATCCGCGAAACGTGACCGAAAGGAACCGAAATGACCGACCGTCGAGCGGCTTTGGCGTTCAACGCCATCGCCCCCGCACTCAAAGCCCACGACCGATGGCTCCCACTGTCCGTCCGACAAGCCGTTGCCGAGGCCGTACTCGCGGCAGTTGATGACGGCGCCCCCGAGACCGAGCACTGCATCCACAGCAAAGCCATCCACCACCAGCACCACCGGGAACCCGTCACCGGCTGCCCCTGGTGCCCGGCCGCCGGCCAGGCGAAGGACCCCGCATGATCGACGAGTACGACAACATCGTCAGCAGTCGCGTCTTCATGTCGACAGGCTGGGACAGTCCCTGGTGGAAGCTCCTCATCCTCGACGGAATCCGCGGCGGCGATGAAAACTGCAACCGAACCATCGGCGTCCGCATACCTGGCGGCGCCCTGTTCATCTGCCTGAACTTGCCACTCCGGCAACGCCCCTGCGTCGAATGCCTGGAATGAGGACCCGGCGGCCGTGACCACGATGTAGCCCCCGCACCGGATCGTCGGTGCGGGGGTTTCTCGCGTCCGACGCACAGTCAGGCGCCGCGAATACGGTTTACCCGAGAGCCGGACAATCGGGGTAACGTACCGTCACCGCGCGTGCGGGAAGAGCGAACGCGTGGTCGAAACGCAAAACCCCCGGCGGAGGCGATCCGCCGGGGGCAAAACCAGAGGAGACCAACCCTCCCGTGGTACAGAGCAACCGTAGCGCCAGCGTTGGCGCTTCGCCCCGCCAGCAGACCCCATGACAGGTCTCCTCCTCGGCGCGGCCCACCCAGGCACCCTCCCGAAGCTCAACGTGTACGTCGACGAAACCGGAGACCGCGGCCTTGGGCAACGGTCCTCGCCGTTCTTCGCCATGACCGCCCTCATGGTCCCCGCCGAAGACGACTGGACCGTCCGCTACGCCGCCGCCGGCCTCCGCTCCGTCATCCACGGCGGAGACACCGAACAGGTGAAGCCGCTCCACTGGGTGGACCACTTCAAACGCAAGCACGCAGACCGGCGACTCATGGCCGCCACGGCACTCGCCGGAATGCCATCCGCCCGCGTCATCCACGTCATCGTCCCCAAGGAAGCCGCCCGCACCGCCCCCGGAATGGCCGACAGAGACCGCTTCTACAACTACACAACCCGCCTCCTGCTCGAACGCGTCGCCCACGCCGCCAAGGGCTGGCTGGGCGGGCCGCGGTTCGCCATCGTCCGCCTCGGACTCGTCAAGGGTATGGACCACGCCGACACCGCCGGCTACCTCAACTTCGTGCGACAGGGGCAGATCGAAACCTGGGGCGTGCCCTGGCAGCACATCAAGTGGCCGCCCGTGTGGATGGGAACCGACTGGGACGGCATCCAGCTCGCTGACCTGCACGCGGGGCTCCTCAACTGCGCACTCAGCGGCGACCCCGCCGACGACGCGTGCGCCTCGAACCTGCTCCTGTGCAAGCACCAGCTCTACCGCCGCAACGGTCGGCTCCGCGGCTACGGCGTCAAGGTTGTCGGCACGGACTCGTCGTTCGTGACCGGCCGCTCCTGGTGGGAGAAGTGGTCCGTGGGATGAACACGACAAAGCCCCTTGGGGGGCTCCGGGGGCCACTGCCACCACGTGGGTGGAGGATCCAGTTCCCTGGTTCCGGCCTTGTCCCGGCAGCCCTCCAAGGGGCTCGTCTGACACAGAAAACGTACCCCAGATATTGATCCTTAGCACCACCGGCAGGCCCCTGATTCACCCATCGGGGGCCTGTTTCCATGCCCCGCCACCTGCGAATATGTCGCAGGCATATGACCTGGGGGATGGGATGGCTCACAGTAGCGCCCACCGCCCACGCGGGCCAGACTCACGACGAACCCCCCGGCCGGGGGGTTCGGGGGCCGTCGGGCGGGGGCAGGTCGGCTCAAACCCGCCGTGTCACCTGAACGAACTACGGGGAGCTTCCATCCGGTCACAGAACGGTGATGACAGGAGAGCCCGTAATGATCCGCAAGAACGACGCCGCCGAAATACGAACCCAGATCAAGTCCACCAGCGACACCCTCGCCACCGCCGTGAAAGACATCGGCACAACCCTCAGCCGCGAGATCTCAGAGATCGCCCAAGACACCGAGAGACAGCGCCGCGAACTCGCCGACCTCATCAGCACCGCCATCACGGGACTCCAAAACGACAACCGAGAACTACGCGACGCACTCAGGGCCGCACAGGGCGACATAAGCACAGCACGGCGAGAGATCCAGCAAGCCCGCGCCGAGATCGAAACCGTCCGCCTCGAAGCGGCGGAACCACGGGCCACCCCCGATCCACCGGCCGCACTGGAGGCCCCTCCCGAACCGTCCGCCACCCACGCCGAGCAGCAACAGCAAGGCGACGAAGACGAGTTCAACACCCTCCTCGACCTTGCCGCGGGCATCGCCTACGCCGAGATCTCATGCCACCGCGACACCTGGGACTTCCTCGTCGCGGAAGCCGCGCGCGGCGAACACTTCCGGCTCCCCGCCATCGTCAACCCCGACGACGATTGCCTCATCGACGTGGACGTCTCCGGGCGCACCCTCATCGCCATCCTCGAAGCGCTCCAGCGCACCCGGGGCGACCAGCAGCTCGGCGCCGGCACCCGGCATATCGCGTCCAAGGCGTACCGGCGCATCAAGCACGCGCTCCAGCAGTTGGAACCAGACGGAACGCCGGCCGCCCAGCCCACGGGTGATCGAGCGCCCGTCACCCGCATCGTCATTGACGACCGCATCGCCGTCAAAGGCACAACGGACAGTCAGCCCGCAACGGACTGAACCGGCCACCCAACATGACGAAGCCTCCCAGCCTTCTCGGACTGGGAGGCTCACGTGCGTCCGGGGTCACCGAGGGAATCGCACCAGCCAGTCGGGCAGTGGTTTCCCGTCGCCGCCGTAGTGCTGGAGCGCGCTACGACCAACTTGCGCACGTCCCCAACGGGACCAGGTAGTAGGTATCCACCGTCGCCATGACGCGCTCCACCGGATCGTCGTCACCGAAGTCGAACCACTCGCCCTCCAACCGGAGTTCGCCGTAACGCCTGTGCAGATACTCCTCCAGGCGAACGTCACCACCGAACGACCACAGCACCCGCAACTCGTAGGCCGAACCGGTCTGGAGACCCTTCAAGCGGCTGCGGAGATTGCTGGTCGTGCCGATCTTGACCACCCTGCTACGCCCGTCGCCGATGACGTACACGACGCTCTCCTGCCGCCGCGTCGGGAACGGTGCCCGTTCGACCGGGGACCGTTGCGGATGCGGCAGAGCCTCCGGCGAATCCCCAACCTCCAGGACGGTGTAGAACGTGCCTGAGGAGTTGCGATGACGCGTGCGGCGCATGTATCCGACCGCCTCCAACTCCCCGAACAAAGCTCGCACCGCCCGCCGCCCTTCGCTTGCGGTATCTCCTCGCGCGAGGCGGGCCTCGCGCGAGAGCTCATCAGCGTTCGCTTCCCAACCCTCCGGGCGCGCCAAGATCTCAAGCAGAAGACCCCTTGCTGCGTAGCTGAGTCGGGCGTCGAGCAGCAGGGCCTTGGACGCGGCAACCGACTCGCCGACCGCGTCGGTGCGGAAGACTCGCATAACCATCCGTCAGTCCATTCGTAGATGAGACGGCCGGGCAGCATTGCCGCCCGGCCGTCATGGTTCGTGGTGATCGCTCAGCCGAGCTGACCGCGCAGCACCCGCAGGCTGTCGACGAATCCCTGCGCCTGCGCAATGAAAACGTCCAGCTCCGGACCGGACATCTCCCGCTGCCCCTCGCCCTGCACGTAAATGACCTCTTCACTGCTGGAGTCGAGCTCATCAAGACGGAACAGCTCCGCCCGCACAATCACGTCCGGACCGTTGATGCCGGGCGCGGTGAGCAGCACTTCGGGGCTCCGGTGAGCCGTGTCATGCGCCGACGAGTTATGGGCCGACGGGTGATGGCGGTCCTTGCACCACGCCGGGCACGGCGTCGGGTGAACCGTCGACCGGGCCGGGACGATCGGGGCGTCATGAAGTACAGTCACTGTGATTTCCGTTTCGTGATTGGGATGGATCACTGATCAGCGGGGTGATGACCCGCTGGTTGAACCGGCCGGGCGTACCAGCGCCCGGCCGTTCGCGTTCATGGCGACGTTAAGACAGGTCGTTCTGGGGTCCGTGAAGATCCGGACCGACCGAGAAGCGGGCCGCCACCTGCGGGAACCGACGACTTGCCAGGACGGATAGGATTCGTCCGCTCTCCGTCCCTGCTCGCGGAACGAAACGGACATGGGGTAGAAGCGGCCGGAAATAGGCGGGGGTCTACCTTTTAGCGACCCACCTGGTGTTGCCGCGCTCTTCGATGGCATTGTGAGGCAACGACCTCAGTGCCCCCATGACGCTGATAGCGGAGACGCCGTATCGCCTGGCTAGGCGCACCAAGTGGATCTGGGTGCCGGGGGTGAGGACGCCGTCGGCGATCTCCCGTAGAAGGGAATCGGCGGCGTGCCGAACCTCTCGCGTGTCGTCGTATTTGAGTCGCTTGTACCGCCCGTTCGGGAGGCGCTCGGCGTTGTAGAGGGGGGTCTCCTCGCGGACCGTTTTCTCCTCGACCGCCAATGCCTGTTCGCGTGAGGGGAGCCATGTGATCGTGTGTCGCGCGACCAGGTGCCACCACCGCTGGATCAGCTCGTGGTCCTTCCAGCGCTTCTTGGTGTCCTTGGCGATGCCGATGTACAGGAGTCGATCGCTCGCGTCGTACAGGCGGTAGAGCGCGGTGCGCTCGGGGAGTTCAGGCATGAGAGTCCCTTCTGTGGGTGTGTGTCGACCCACAGAAGAACCGTATCGCTATTTGTGAATGATTGGCTAGTGACTCTGATGAAGCAAATGCGAAGACGCCTCAACTCGGCGTGAGTTGAGGCGTCGGACGTGCAGGTCAGAAGTCGTACTGCAAGGAGTAGAGGTGCCCGGCCTTGGCCATGGTCGTCACCTCGATGACTGCGTCGTCCGTGCTGAGCACCACGCGGAACGTGCGGAGAATCGCAACCTGGCGCGGCAATCGAAGCGCCTCGTACTCCTCGTTCGTCGCCTCTTCGGCAGTCACCTGATCGACGGTGTGGAGAGGCGGGTACCCGAGGCTGGCGAGCAACGTCGGCGTTCCGCCCTTGATCTTCACTTTGTCGGCCAGGGCGGTTCCGGAGGCCAGCTCCAAGGGGTAGTAGGAGTGGACCAGTTCGCACGGCTCGCCACTGAGTGACAGCAACTGCTTGCGCAGGACCGCAGTCTGCTTCGCCTCCAGCCCCAGTGCTTCGCGGACGTCGGCCGGCGGCTCGACCTCGCCGACCTGCAAGAGCTGAATCCCAGGTCGCCGCCCCTTCTTCTCAGCCTCGCTGAGCCACCGGTACGGCTGGCCATCCTCGGCAGGCTTCGAGTAGGCGGCGGGGGTCATGGTTTGCCGGCGTACCGCCAGCACCCTTACGGACGAGCCGGCGCGTCCCTCCAACAGGCCTTCGCCCTTGAGCATCGTGACGGCTTTCTGGATGCTTGCGCTGGACGCTCTGAATCGCTCCTTCAACTTCTCCGTGCTCGGAATCGGCTCACCTGCGGGCAGGTCGCCCGAAAGGATCGCCCGGCGGAGGTCGGTGGCGATTCGTTCGTGGACGGGGCGGGGGTCGGCCGCGTCTCCTGGGGTTCTGTTCGCGGCCATTCAGTCCACCTTCAGTTCGTATCGGAGACGCCGGAGCGCGGCGGGGGCCACCATTACGTCCGCCTGGATCGGACGGTCAGAGCTGTCGAGGGTGAGTCGCTCGATGACAACGACAGGTTCGTGCTCGCCGAGGTTCAGCTGGTCTCGTTCGGCTTCGAGCGCAGGGCGCGCGGTGATGTCCTCGATCACGCGCGCTGCCGTGTAGCCGAGGTTCGCGAGACACGCGACAGCCCCGCCCTTGATCTTTCGCGGCGCGGCAAGCGGTGTTCCCTTGGCGATCGCGGCCGGGTAGTAGGTGTTCGCAATCTCTACCGGCGCGTCGTCGGCGTACATGATCCGCTGCCGGGCGATGACCGTTTCGTCGACAGCAAGGCCCAGCGACTCGGCGACCGACGCCGGCGGGTGCACCTCGCCCGCGCCCGTGAGGGACTGGCGCCCCACCGCCGCCTTGCTGGCGGCTTCTTCGGCCCAGGCGTCACCTGCCTCAGGTGAACGTGGCTTGATGTAGTCCGCCGAGGTACTGATCCACTCGTTGTCGCTGGCCAATGGCCTCTCCGTCTCCTTGCCTACTGTCCGAACCTAGCTGGTTTTCATGATATGCGGCCTGCCTGAGCTTCCGACCGTCCCGAAAAGCTTGTTGGTTTTTAGAAATACCGATACAGTCGAGAACGCACCAGCCACCCACCAACTCCGATTGGAGGACTTAGACATGCCGCTTCCCAAGAGGCTGCCGACGCTGTCCGTCAAGGAAGCGGCCAGCGCGCTCGGCGTCTCGGCTTCGACCGTCTACCGATGGGTCGTCGAGGGCGAGCTCCCCTCCATCCGCTACGGCAAGGCCCCCACGGAGGGCAGTAAGAAGCGCGGTGGCGAGATCCGGATCCCCGAGTACACCGTTGCCGACCGCCTCCGCCGAGGTCCGGTCGCCGAGCTTTCCGAGGTCGCCTGATGTCCACCGCATCCCTCACCCAGACCCCCGTCCTTTCGCCCGCCGATCGTGCCGCGCACGCTGCGGCCTCGTTCGTTCGCCCGGCCGCCCCGGTCACCGCTTTCCGCATCATGCGTGAGACCGAGATCGCCCCGCACTGGTGGGCCAAGCCCGTCGAGATCGGCGAGACCGGCAGCATCTTCGTGGCCGACCGGTTCTGTGCCGAGCAGAACAACGTGACGATGAACCCGAACCGGGCGAGGCCGCACCGCTACTTCGTCGAGCCGGTCTACGCCGAGCCCACCCCGGCGGCCACGTCATGACCGCCCGCACCCCGCTCGACCGCAATGCCGTCATCACCGGCGCGGTTGCCCGCTTGGAGTCGGGTACGGCCACGGTGCCGTCGTCGCTCCAGCAGGACCCGGAGACTCTGGCGGATCAGATCCGCGAGGGTGCCGCGTCCGACTCGTCGGCCCGCAGGTTCGCGGCGTTCAAGCTGGCGCAGCGGGTTGGCGGTGTGTCATGACCGCCACGTTGGTTGCGACCCCGGACCCGTCCCGTCGCCCCCGCCCTCTGGCTTCGGGCCGCATCGTCGCCGGGCGTCTGCGGCTCACCGTCATCCCGCAGCAGTCGTCCCCGCAGCGCCCGTCGGACCCGGCCGAGCTCCGCCGGTTCATTCAGAAGCGGAAGTGGTGACGGTGGACGCGAACATCTCGCCCGCTCTGGTCGCTGACATCGACGACGTGTTCCTCGGCTGGTGGCCGGACGACCTCGTGGTCATCTTCACCGCCGACTACGTGCCGGGTGCGCTGGCCGAGTACGCGCACCGCGACGGCGGGCAGCACATCGCCCGCCTGACCGCCGACCCCGACGAGCAGTCCGAGACGGGGTGGCAGCAGTGAAGAAGCCCGCCCCCGCGAACATGTACCGCTGGCAGCTGCGGGCGCACGAAGCCTTGGGCCGGATGGTCGCTCACGGCGTGAAGCACGACTTCCCCCCGCTGATGTGGACGCTCGCCAGCACGGGCGCCCTGACCGGCGAGGCGATCGGTCTCGCGTCGACACCGGACGAGCAGCGAGCGGCCCTCGAACAGTGGGCCACTTACCTGAAGGCGACGGTCAAGGAGCGCACCGACCGTGACGGCGTCGTCCACCTGTACGCCCCGTTCAAGTGGGGCAAGGGCGAGTGGGATGCCGGCGCTCTCCGGGCCACGATCTATCCGCCGCTGGAGGACGAGGACGGTGAGTCGTCGTGACCCCGGAGGAGCTTCAGGCCGCCGCCGAGGCTGCTCTCGCCGAGCAGGCCCGGTTGGCGCAGGAGCGTGCCCGCGAAGCCCAGAAGGCCATCGAGGACGCGAAGTACGAGCGCGACTGCATCGTCACCGCCCGCCGCTGACCCAGGAAGGACATCCCGCCGTGAGCCGCAAGTTCAGTCAGATGGAAACCCCGGAGCAGCAGTACGCCCGCCGCAACGCAGGCCACTTGGCGCAGATCGCCAACAGGCAGGCCTCCCGGTCCGAAAGGGAAGCCGAGAGGCACCAGATGGACGTCGACGTGTATGGGCGTCAGGGACGCGACTACAGCGACCCGCAGGCGGCGGACCGCGCGGCGAAGACCCGCGACAAGCACCTGTCTCGCGCCGCTCGCCTACGCGATGACGCCGCTCGACAGGAGCGACTCGCCACCCCGCCGAAGAAGCCCAAGCGGCGCTGGCTGTAAAGCCGCCCGCCGCTGACCCCCAGACAGCACCGCCCGTGGGGTGCTTCCAACCCCCGTAGCCCCCACGGGCGGTGCATTCCACCACCCCGACCCGCCATCCGAGAGGCCACCCCCATGTCCGATGACAAGCCGAAGTCCCGGGTTCGCATCAACCTCGGCGACCGGAGTCCCGCCCCCGCCCCGGCCCCGGCCCCCAAGTCGCGGGTCCGCATCAACCTCACCGGCAAGAAGAAGTAACCCCAACCACCTTGATCACCACTCACAGATTGGCACCCCCATGTCTCGTCACCTGTTCGCCGTCCCGTCCGAGTCCGACATCGCGGAGGCGGAGGGTGCGGTTCGTGCGCAGGCCGTCACCAACTACCTGGCGGCGAAGCGCAGCGGCAACCCGTCCGCGCTGGCCGAGTCCCTGTCCGTCGCCCTGGCCCTCGACGTCATGGACGAGATCCGGGGCCTCACGTACCCGGCGGCGGCCTGACGGTTGCCCGCGTCGCCTGCCACCGGCGGGCGGCAAGGGGAGCCGGACAGCCCGGAGCCGAAACCGAAGGAGAACCGCATGGGCCTCAAATGGGGCAAGGGTGGCAAGGACGTCTCCGTCACCACCGAGGACGGCTCGGTCACCACGACTGACCCCCGCTACAAGGCATCCGACCGGGCCCAGTACGAGGCGGGCGACATGCCCGCCACCACCTACTGGGCCCGCTACACGAATCGCGGATACGGCATCGACCACCCGGCCGCCGACCACAAGTAGGAGATCGATATGGGTTTCTGGAACACAGTCGCCGCACACAGCGAAGCCGCAGATGACGAGGAGCGCAGGCAGCTCACAGAGCAGGCCGCACGGGAGCTGGAAGCCGAAGAGCAGGCCGCTCAGGAAGCCAAGAAGAAGTAGCACCACCGCTTGAGGCACCCGACTCCAGGTCGGGGCGCTTTTAACCGCCTGAGTCAGCCCCCGTCCGGTCTCCACGGACGTCGCCGCAAACGCAGACGGGGGCACGCGCAGAACCCCCCAATTCGCCTCGCCTGGAAGGGCTGTAGCCGTGAAGAAGCTGTTTCTGATCGCCGCCGCACTGCTGTTGCTGGTCCTGTTTCCGGGCCTGGCGGCGGCGCTCGCCGGAGCTGTCGTGGTGCTGTCCGAGCAGCCGGCCCTCGTCGGGTTCGCCCTCGGGCTGGCCGCCTGGCCGCACCTGCGCGGCACCAAGACCCGCACCCCCAAGCACTGACCGATAGGAGATCCACATGTTCACCGGAACCCCCGACCAGATGCGGGCCATGGAGAGGGAAGCCTCCCGCATCGCCGATGCGATCGCCGGCCTCATGACCGAACTCGACAGCCTCGCGCCGGGCAGCGTTCGAGTCGCGAACGGGCGCATCACCGGCCTCGGCGTCGCGATCGTCTTCGACGGCCGCCGCTGGGTCGCCCAACAGCAGCGCTGACACGCCGCCCCACTCTTACCGCCATCCGCAACCCCGCCTGATCCGAAAGGAAGCCGCCCGTCATGACCACCGCCGCCCCGCCTCAGGTGAACGGCCGCCCGCGCCCTGCCGCCCTGCCCGTTGTGGGGGACTGGCGGCCCATCCAGACCACCGGAAACGCCACCGTGTGGGAGAAGCCCACCCCCCAGCCCGAGCCGGCTGCCGAGCAGGTACCGGCCGTGGACCACGTCGCCCTCGCCGAAGCCGAGGCAATCCGGCAGCGCGCAGCAGCCGACGCCGAAGCCGCGCGCATCAAGGCCGAAGCTGAGGCCGCCGCTGAGATCAAGGCTTCCGAGATCAAGGCCGAAGCCGATGCTGAGAGGCAGCGGATCGCCAACGAGCGGGCCGCGATGAAGCTCGAAACCGACAAGGCCGCGCACGCCAAGCGGCTGGCCACACTCGCCGAAGAGAAGGCCGCGTCCGAGGCCCGCGCGGCGAAGACCCGCAAGGACGAAGCCGACGAGACGAAGCGCGACGCCGACCGGGCCGACGAGCAGAAGCGCACCGAGAACCTGTGGAAGTGGGGCGCCCGCTCCATCTACGCCGTCGGCCTTGTCATTGCCGCGCCGGTTCAGTTGCTCCACTTCTGGGACCCGGCGCGGAAGTTCCTCCTTGCGGCACCGATCCTCTTGGAGGGGCTGGCGCTGGTGCTGGCACTCGGCGCCGCATGGGCTGTTGCGAACCGTCGGGACGCAGCCCCGTACCGGGTCGGCATCATGATCTCCGCAGCCATTGCCGCGGCGATCAATATGCATGGCGGGTTGACGAAGCCGGAGATCGGCTTCAACGCCGGCCTCATCGGTGCCATCGCCTCCCTCGGTGGGCCGGTCGTCCTCATGGCCTACGAGCACGGCAAGGCGCAGAAGGCCGACGGCATCCCTTCGCGGCGCGAGCGCCGGGCCGCGCGAAAGGCCGCGAAGGCAGCCTCCGACGCGAGGGAGAAGGCGCAGCGCGACAAGAGGGATGCCGAGCATGCAGCCTCCGCTGCGAAGGCGATCGCCGAGGCTCGCGCGAAGGCCGAGCAGGAGCGTCGCGACGTCGACCGCAAGGCGAGCCACCCGGACGTGTGGGCCGTCGCCGACGCGATGCGATCCGCCCGCGGCGCGGAGCACGTCACCGAGCAGATCTGGGCCGACGCCTGGTACCGCGTGACCGGCTCCAAGCACGTCGGCATCACTGCCGACATCGAGGCCCAGACGCGCGCCGCACAGGCCCGCATGAAGGCTGCCACAGAGTGCCCGTCAGATGACGGTGCGTCGCAGGTCGGATCCCAAAAGCCCGCACGCCCCAAGAAGGACCCCAACACCCCCGACGGGCGCCGCTTCAACGGCGGCATCCCGCCCCTCCGTACCCCCGGCGACACCGCCCCGTACCACCCCGTCACCAAGACCCTCGCAGCCGAAACCGCACGCCAGTCCGCAGCATCCAGCGACGCCATCTAACCCACCCTCGAAGGAGCCCCCGTCATGTCCCGCATCGTCCGCACGATCGCCCTGTCCGGCGCCGCTGCTGCCGCCCTGTTCGCGTCCGCCGGTACCGCGTCCGCCACCACCCCCGAGACCGCGACTGTGGCCGTCGAGTCGGCCGTCACCGAGGCGGCCGGAACCCCCGTCACCATGCCCTCCGGGAAGACCATCCGCATCACCGGAATGGACTCGGCCGGCTACCAGGCCAACGACTCCCACCGTGCCGCGGTGGTCACCCTCGCCGACAGTCCCGGTGACGGTGTCGGCAGCGACCTGAGCAGCAGCCCGCAGCCTGGCAACGGATTCGACCCGCGCTACAACACCCCGAACCCGCAGTACGGCACCAACCCGCAGCAGATCCAGACCCAGGCCAGCGGCGGGGCGATCAGCGTCACCGTGGCGATCGGCGTGGCCCTGCTCGTCATTGTCATCGTCATGGTCAAGAAGGGCACCGTGAAGGCCCTCCAGGCGGTGGCGTGCGTCGCCCTCGGCGTCTACCTCGCACCCACGTTCGTCGGCCCGCTGGTCCAGCAGCTCGGCGGCTCGGCCGCAACGAGCCTCGGCAACGTATGGGCCGGCTTCTAGAAACCCCTGCGGCGGGGCCAGTTGGCCCCGCCGCCCACCCCAACGCGAAAGGACAGTCGGCCAGTGGCCATCGAACAGACCGAGACCATCGTGGACGCCGAGGTCGTCGAAGAGGGCCGTGTCCGCCGCCTTCAGGGCCACATCGTCGAGAAGGGGCGCCCGCACGCCGCCAAGGCCCGTAGTGCGCTCACGGACCAGCGGGGCCGGGTGAACGCCCGCATCCGGGCCTGGTTCGCCACGGCGGACATCAACGACCTGAAGCTTGCCGAGCAGGTTGTCGACCAGAAGCGGAAGAAGGCGCTGGACGCTGACGATCAGTTGATCCGCGAAGTGGCCCGGCAGCGCGGCCGGCTCACCGAAGCCAAGGTGCGTGCAGCTACTCAGCAGCGGGAGTCCACCCCCGAGGTGGATCGGATCAACGGCGAACTCGCCGCCGCCGAGGCCCGGTTGGCCGCACGCGCCGACGAAGGGCCCGCGATTGCGGTCCTGCCGCCCACCAGCAAGGAACTGGGCAAGGCGCGGTGGGCGAAGAAGGCCACCCGTGCGGCCATAGTCATCGGCGGCGGATACGGCTGGTTGAACGGGGTGCTCATCGAACCGTCCCTCGCGCTGTTGAGCCTCGGGGTGGCCCCGTTCGGCTGGTGGTACCTCGCCAGGCCGATCGAGGCTGAGGAAGCGCAAGGCCTGGCCCTGCCCACGGCGCTGACCTCGACCCCGGCGGCCGTGCAGGGTGCAGTGCCCGCTGGGATGGCCGGCTCTCCAACGGGCGGCCAGGCGTTCATGACCGTCGACCAACTGCCCGAGGGCGCCAAGCCGTTCCCCATCCGCAACGCCACGACCCCCGAGCAGCTGGCCCAGTGCGTGCTGCTGGCGGCGCGGGCTGAGAGCGTGCCGATCGTCGAGGTGTCGGACGTGCAGCGACAGCCGTGGGGCTGGCAGTGCACCGTCCGCGTCAGCGAGGGCACCCCGGAGGCGATCATTACCAAGGCGGGTGACCTGGAGACTCGGTTCGACCTGCCCACCAACGGTGTCCGCCCGCAGCCCCTGAAGGCCCGCAGGGCGTGCGCGATCCTCCGCCTTGTCGAAGGCAATCCGTTCGCCACAGCGCCTGGCCTGCCGTACCGGGCGCCCAAGTCCCTGTCGATCACCGACAAGTTCCGCGTCGGCACCTCCGTTGGCGGCGACCCGCTCGAACTCTCGCTCGCCGGCGTCATGGGCCTCTGGGTGGCCGCGTCAGGCGGAGGCAAGACCGGCATCCTCCAGGCCCTCGCCGAAGGGGTCACCGCATGCCGGGACAACATCACCATCGACCTCGACCCGTTCGGTGACGGACTCGAAGACCTTGAAGACGCAGTGAGGATCACCGCCCGCACCAACGAGCAGATCGAAGCCGTACTCCTGTTCTTCCTGGTCATGGCCAAGGGGCGCGCCCGGCTACGCAAGAAGCTCGGGATGGGCAACAAGTGGAAGGTGAGCCCCGAGCGCCCTGCCGTCACCATCTTCTTCGACGAGCTTCCGAAGGCCAGCACCCTGGCCAAGCGCCTGTATGCGGACCTGCTCCTCGTGGGCCGGAAGGAGCTGATCGTCGAGGAGGCGGCGTCGCAGGGCGGCCAAAGTGCCTACCTCGGCGGCAACTACGCGCAGATGGTTGCCTTGCAGGCCATCGGCCCCTGCAAGGTGGAAGACACCCGCAGCGTCTTCGGTGACGGCTCCGTCAAGGAGGGCTACCTGCCCCACAAGCTGTCCCCGGCAACCGCGACCGACCCGAAGGACGCCGGACACATCTTCATCAAGGGTGTGCCCGGCATGGTGGACGAGCCGATCGAGTACGCGATCCACGAGGCCCCGTCCGCGGTACTGCGGCAGCTCGCGCAGGAGCGGCTGGAAGCCGGACTTCTCGACCCCGACCAGGACAGCCTGGAAGCGATGCGCGGCGTCGACCTGCCCGAGTACGTCGAGCCCGTGTACGACGTGGAGGGCAACCTCAAGAAGGAAGCCCCGGTCGAACTCCTCACCTGGGGGCAGCTGCTGCGCTTGTGTGACGCCGAGCCGGCTGCCGGAATGGCGCCCGACACGACTATGGCGCTGATCGGGGACGCGGTCGACGTGATGGACAAGCGCGGCGTAGATCGCATGCGCACCGAGGTCCTCGCCGAGGCCCTCGCTGATTACGACCCGGCCACCTACGGCGCGGTGGACAGCGAGTCCGTGAAGAACCTGCTAGCCGAGGCCGTCGGCAAGCCGGTGCAGCTTGGCGCGTGGGACGGACTGGCGAACCCGCGCGGGTTCAAACGGGACGACCTAGCAGTCCACCTACGCCCGTAATGGCCCGCTTGTCGCCTTGCTAGTGCCTGCTAGCCGCTTCGTTTCCGCAGGTCACAGCAGCTACCCGGCTTGCTGGGCAACCGCTATGGCGGCGCTCGATAGCGACGTCATAGCGGATCGCCTAGCGGCCGTGACCTGCGGCTTCTCCATCAGTAGCGGCACCTAGCACCCCCGCAAACCAACACATAACAACCCCGTGATCCAACACCTCGAAGGAGATCGTCATGCCCAAAACCGAGTACAAGCGCACCCGCAAGGACGCGCAGAAGGCGTCCCGCGAGCTGAAGAAGGGCGACGTCGTGTACATCGTGTACGACATTGCGAACGACCGGATCCCCTACGAGGACGCGCAGCTTTACAGCGCCTTGCGGATCACGGGCGACCACCCGCTGCTCGGTGGCGCGATGATCGGCGGCCAGTCCGTCGAGTCGCTAGTCCTCAACTACGGCCCCGTCTACACCCAGCCGCCCAAGGGGATCCGGAACGTCGCGACCCCCGGCGCGCAGGTGGGCGGGCCGCTTCCTGACGGTTACGAGGGTGTTCTCGACGAGGCGGAGATCCGTGGCCTGGAGAAGCAGGTCGCGGACGGCAGCGATCCCCGCAAGCGCCGTTCGCTCCGCGGCTGGCGCATCTGACAACGATCAAGGAGACCTCATGCCCGACCTGAAGATCACCCACCAGTCCGTGCGCGACTACATCGCCGCGAAGAAGCGCGGAGACCGCGCCACCACTGACCGAATCGTCGCCGAGGTGACGGCCCGCTTCGAGACCCGCACCACCGACGGCAGCGAGGCCACTGAACTACTCGAAGCCACCATGGCAGTCCGCTTCGGCGAAGGGACCTGAACCGATGTCAGATGCCCAGCTCTTCGAAACCGCAGTCCGCGATGCCGTAGTAGTCCTCAAGCTCATGCAGGACGACGTCTTCACCGGCCCCGCCTACACAACGGCCGACCTCAGCACCGAGAAGGCGCAGGCCGCCGGCTGGACCTTCAAGCAGATCGAAGCCGAAGCCGAACGGCGCGTCGCCAAGTAACTGAACCGGGGGCGCTCCCCACGCCTGGACAACACCAGGCGCCACTTCCGCCAGTCCACATCAAAGCGCAGGAGTGACCGCGATGACCAGTACGAACCGAGACCAACTGCTTGCCGAGGCCCGCCGAACATGGAAGGCGTTCCAGCTTTCCGGCACTGACGAGGACTACAAGGCGGCGCAGAAAACCAGTGAAACCGCCCGCGAGGTAGGCGTGACGCTCGCCGAGATCGTCGCCGAATAACAGCCGGGGCGCCCCTCCCAGCCTGGCAGCAGTCAGGGGCGCCCCACCCCACCCACCACCCAAAAGCAGCAGGAGGACTCTGAGATGACCACGGCCACCGCCGTCAAAGCAAGACCACCCACCGCGGCGCCGGTGCTCGACCTGGACGCACGGCTCGCCATAGCCGCCGCCACCATGACCGTGCGCCTCCAGGAAGCCGAGCTCGCACACGCAGTCGACGCCCGGCACCCCGAGACCGTCCTCAACTACGCGGACATCATCCGCCTCACCCCGACCACCACCGGCAACCCGGTTGCGGAACTCCTCCAGCGAGCCCAGCGGCGAATCCTCCGCCCCGGCGGCTGGTCCCGCGACACCGGCACCAACGGCCGCGGCGGCGTCTGCCTCGAATACGCCATCCAAGCCGAAGCCCGCAACGGCCGCGACGAACAGGAAGCCCGCATCCTCGTCCGCCAAGCCATCGGCAGCGGCGACCCCATCACCCACACCAACCGGCGCCTCACCCAGGCGCAGGCCGGCCAACTCCTCGGCCAAGCCGCGGCGCTGGCCGTTCACTGCAACCTCTGACCGAAGGGAACGACATGCTCAACAGCCTGTTCAAGCGCCGCCACGCCCCGCAGTCGATCGACCTCGATGTCCCCGTTGACGTTGAAGCGGCCAAGAAGGCCGCCGCGCTCGTCAATGCCGGTGACGTCGACGGGGCGAGCGCCATCTGCGCAGACACCGCCAACCCGCGGGCCACCGCCTTCGCGGCCTTCCGGTGGATCGACACCGAGGAGGGCGGCTGACATGAGCCCTTGGGTCGGCAGCATGCCAACGTCGCACCTCAACGACCGCCAGATCCGCCCGATCCAGTTCCGGAAGTGGGCCGACGCTCACCGTCAGTTCGCCCGCGGCAAGGACCGGAAGACGGTCGACGCGTACAAGGCGTTGATCTCAAAGGAAGGACTCCGTGAGCCCATCCTGATCGGAGTCTCGGACCGGGACGAGGCCCTGTATGTCGGCGACGGGCATCACCGGGCCGTCGCACTCATGGAGCTCGGCGCGAACGAGTTCCCGTTCCACTGGTACTGGATCCGATCCTTCGGGGTGCGCGTGGAGCGCGAGCCGTTCCCGAAACACCTGCTGCGGTAGCCGTGTACGGCTTACGCGTGTACGTCCCAGAGCGGTCGTCGTCCACGCCCGTCGCCGACTTCACGTGCCGCTGTGGAGAGAAGCGGCGGGCCCGCGGCGGCAGTGAGATAGTGGCGCTCACCGCCCACGCCGGCGCCCACCGCGAAACCTGCGCGGCGATCGATCCCCGGGCCTGCGAGCACTGCGGCATCGCCACCCGGCTGCTGTCGAACGGGCAGAACGGCTACCCGGCGCACAAGGAATGCCGCGAGGCGTGGGAGACCCGGAAGCCCGAGATGCGGCGGCGCGAGAAAGCCGCCGAACGCATCAAGAAGATCGAGAAGTCGTGGTACAAGGCCCGGATGCTGCGCGAACAGCTCACCCGCGACGGCTACGCGGCCGATGTCATTGACGCACTCATCTCCGGCGGTGCACTACCCGACCCGGAGGTGGAGGTTGAGGACGAGGACTGAATTTACGCCCGCACGGCCCTGGCCGGTCAAAGCCAGGGCCGTTGCCGTACCCGATAGACCGGACAAGACCGGCTCGCGAACAGGAAGATGGAACCCATGACCACAGTAAGTGACCGCACGATCACCACGGGCATCGCCACCCGCGAGGGCACCGCGCTCGACAACGCCGACGCCGCCAAGGTGTACGTACTCGCCGACGGAACGGTCGGGGCCGCGGTGGTGGACGGCGTCGGCCACGGCCCGCACACCTCCGCCACCGCGCCGCTCCTTGCCGAGGTCGCAGCCCGCCTGGCCGCACGCCGCGGCCCGCTCGCCGGCATCCTCGGCGCCGCCGAACTCGTGGCAGACGAAGGAGCGGACGGCGAAGAAGCCGACGCCGTCGCCGTCGCCGTGATCCTCCGCCCGGGAGGACGGCAGGCACGCGCCGCGTGGGTGGGCGACTGCCGCGCCTACGGCTGGGACGGCACCCGCCTGGAGCTGTTCACGACCGATCAGACGATGGGTCAGTGGGCGCGCATCCACGGCGACGTTCCCATCGAGGTCGCCGCCCATCACGACTCCTGGGTGCGCGTCAGTCTCAGCCAGGCCACCGTCGCCACCGTGGGCGAAGTCGGCATCGACGACCGCCTGCTCCTACTCACCAGCGACGGCGTCCACGACCAGATCGAGCCCGACGTCATGAAGAACCTGGTACGCGAGCACGCCGACCGGCCGCAGGCCCTGGCCGACGCCCTTGTAGCCGCAGCGCAGGCCGATGAAGAGGGATACCGTGACGATGCGACCGTGGTGGTCATCCGAACCCTGAAGGTCACACCATGACCGCAGAGAGGGCTTGGGCCTGGCGGATCACCGACCAGACCCGAGACCGCACGCGCCTGGCGGCCGGATACACGGCGACGGATGCTTCCCTGCGCGAGTGGGACGTCGCCAAACAGATCATAGAAGCGAACCGTCAAGCGCGCCCGGACCTTGGCGACGTGCACGTCCTTCTATGGACGAAGGACAGCCTGCTTCCCAAGGGATGGCCGGTTCCATGGGAATCCGACCGAGACCCCCACGGCGACGATCGCGCACCCTCCGATGTCGCACTCTTCTCCTACGCCCAACCGCCCAACGAAGATCCAGCCGCCCGTGCCCGAGCTGACGCTCTATCTGCCGCGCTCAACCGGCACGACGAGGCCCGCGCCCGCATCAGCATCCAGACCGGCGAGAACGTCGCCGCCAAGCTCGATGCCGAGAGGAGCTGACAGCGGCCACCACTCAACGCACAGTTCAGCCCCGGACCTTCTGGTCCGGGGCTGTTGTGGTTGTCGCCCGTGCTAGCCACCGGTCGCCGGCGATTTGCGCGGGCTTCTGCGTGACCGCCACGGTGACCCCGTGGTTGGCGAGCAGGTCCAATAGCGCCAGGCCGTCAGCGCATTCCCGCTGGGTTTCCCCGATGATGCCGATACGAATCGCCATGGCAGCAGTCTGCCCGGTAGGCAGGGGTGGTTGGGGCGGAAACGGCTACTCGGACCAGGACGGGTCGAAGTCCGGGTGGTCGGCGTACTCGGCGGCGAGCGCGCGCAGTACGTCGCCATGAACCTCGTCGACTCCCATGCCGGCGGCGTGGCTGTTGATTCGGCCGACGACCCGCCGCTTGGCTTCGATGCCGCGCAGCACGCGGGCCGGGTCGTGGCGGGCGATGTGGGCGGCGTCCCGGCGCGGGGCCTCCACGAACGCGATGCCGTCGCCGTCGATCACGCTCTTCCCGCTCGGACCCCACGGTCCCGGAGTCGCGACCCGTGCCGCAGCCTCGTCCTCGTCGTACCGGGCTTGGAGGAACGCGCCCAAGTCGGCGGTCATGCGGGGCCCCCAGGCTGGTCGGTGTCCATCCGCTTGTGAAGCTCGACCAGGAGTGACGGGTTGACGATCGTGACGATGGCTTCGATGTCCCGGTCGTCCGCAGCAGCCCACAGGACGTCGCGGGCCGCACGGTACTTCGCGGCGAGGCGAGCACGCTTCTCCTCGGACAGTTGGGCGGCCCGGTCGGGGTGACTGTTGTGGGCGTTGTCCGAGATCTTGACGAGGGTGGCGTCCCGGTCGCTGACGATACGGCGGATCTTCTCCTCGTAGGGCACGCCCCGCTGGTTCGTCACAGCCTCCACGATCGAGACAACGTGACGTGAGACGCCCGCCTCGTGCAACTGCTCGGCGGTCCAGCCGGTGTCCTCGATGATGTCGTGGAGTAGTCCGGCCATCACCAGCTCGTCGCCGAACGGTGCGAGTCCAGCAGCGACCGCGCGGACGTGCTCGATGTACGGCACGCCGATCTTGTCGACCTGCCCAGCGTGGGCTTCGGCGGCGAACGCGTCTACCTCGGCGAGTGTCTTCACGCGCGGCCTTCCTCGTTGTTGGCCTTCTCTGCCTGCTTCTTGAGGTACGCCTTCTGCGCCGCTTCGACAACGGCCTTACTCGGCCGTGTGGGCGCCTTGGAGCCCGGCTTGTGTAGGTACCAGTCCATGAAGCCTCGAAGTGCCGCGCTGCGGTCACTGCTGACGGCGTTGGCCGCCTCACCGAAAACGCCCCACTCCGCGAGGTCGACACGGATCGGGCGGGTGGGTGACTTTCCGGCGGAAGTGCTGATCTTGTAAGCGGGAGTGCCCATCTTGTTGTGGAGGGGGCGTTCCGTGGCGATGGCGGCGAGTTCGGCTTTCTCTGCGCCTGAACGCGTCTCGTGCCATTCAACCGCGCGTTGAGCGACGGCGGGCCACCACGCTTTCTGCTCCGAGTGCTGGCCCCAACGGACGTCCGGCTTGTGGCTGATCCCCACGTAGAGCAGTGCGCCCGACTCGTCGAACAGTCGGTAGAGAGCGGTACGCCCAGGGTTCTTCGGCACTGATTCCTCCTGTCAGCCGGAGGTGTCCTCTCCGGCCGCCTTCTTGACGCTGACAACGGTTCGTTCACGCAGCGGCGGGATGCCGGCTGCTTTGGAGATGCGTCCGACGTGCTGTCGCTCGTAGGGGACGAGTCGCGTGACTTCCGATGGGCCCAAAGTTCGAGCCTTGAGGATGTCAACGATTCCCTCGTTGAGGGCAGTTCGCGCGACTTCCAGTTGCTCTTCGGCCGCGTCGTAGGCGGCTCCGAGCTTGGCGAGCTTTTCGCGTGCTGCCTGCTGCTTCTTCTCGGTAGCGGTCATGCCCCTGATGATGCCACGCCTGGTCGCATCCTCGATAGGCACCCTACAGGTGCATCTAGTGGATGTCACCTTGTGAGATCACTTGACGATGCAACACGAGGATGCAACTATCGAGTCATCGACAAGCACCGCACCAGGGGGATCCGTTGAACGTCAGCCGCCACATCGCCCGCACCCACCGCGCCGCCCGCCTCACGTCGAAAGCCCTCGCCTACCGCACCCGCTCTGGCCTCATCGCCGCAGCAGTCGAAGCAGGCCGGCTCATCCGAACCGGTGACCTCCTCGACCGACTGGGCGCCGGCGACATGAAGGACGGGCACAAGTCCTGGTACGGGCGCGCAGTCAAGAAGGCATTCGTCGCCGCCAACGGCACGGAGCCGGTTCGGGTTTGGGCCCGACACCGCACCACCGGGCGCTGGGTGCACGTCCACGCGTACAGCCCGTTCGACCTGTCGCTGTACATCGGCCTCGCCACCTACAGGCAGACCAAGCACCTCGCTCGCCCCGCGTTCTTCCAGGCGGCATACGCGGAGGCTGCCTAGGACGGACTTCAGCGCCCCCGCCCGCCCTGCCTTCGGAAGGACCCCGATGACCCGCCAGACCGTCGCCCCGCTGGTTCACCTCGGCCTGTCGGCCAGCGACCGCCAGGTCCGCGAACTCGCCCGCAGTTTCACCGAGACGTTCGGTCTCGATCTCCAGCCGCCGTACCAGCGCGGACGGGTCTGGTCGGAGGACCAGAAGATGGCCCTGATCAGGTCGTGGCTGACCGGCACCCCGACCGGGGTCGTCATCTTCAACGACCGCACCACCACCGAGTGGGCCGACACCAACGGCTACGACCCCACCGAACGCGGCGAGGCGATGTACGCATGCATCGACGGCCAGCAGCGCATCAGCACCGCCATCGACTGGTTCGGCGACGAGTTCGCCGTCCCCGCGTCGTGGTTCAACGCCGACGACATCACCGCCACGGGGGACACCGACGACGGGCCCTATGTCCGCTGGAGCGGCCTGACCCTCCGCCGGCAACGACACTTCGCCAACCGCGCCCAGCTCGCCGTAGCTGAAGCCCGCGTTGCCACCATCCGGGACGAGGCGGCCATCTACCTCCTCGTCAACGGTGGAGGTACCCCGCAGACCGACGCCGACATGGGCAACGCCGCCCAGATCGCGGGCAAGGAGAGCGGGCGGTGACCACCCTGTTCCGCCTGTGTAACGCGGCCGGTTGCGCCTTCCGCACCGAGGTCGACCCGGCTGACCTGGACGCGGCGTGGGACACGGTCACCGACCACTACCGGGCCGACCACGGCATGACCGGACCCGAGGCCGCGTACTTCGCGTCCTGGCACAGCACCACCGTTGAGGAGACCCGATGACGACTAAACCCCGGAAGCCGTGGCGGGTGATCCTCACCCAGGGCGGAATCCAACTCGCCGAAGTCGAGCACACCAGCGAGACAAAGGCATACGACCACGTCCGTGTAGCCCTTCGTTCCGGTGCGGACACGGCCAGGATCATGCAGTGGGAGGGCGGTCGTTGGTGGTACTTCGAAACCGTTCACGCCGAGGACGTCCCGTGACCACTTCCGCGATAAGGGCGAAGCTGGCCGCCCGGGGCGTCGCCACCGAGCCGCCCTACGGCTGCTCCTGGTGCGGTGATGAACGCCACCACCACGGCAGCCAGTGGGCGCCCATCATCGGCCTGCACCAGTGGATAGAGCCCGACCATGCGCTGATCCTCGAACGGATGCGGCGCCGGCGGGCAGCAAGGAAACCGCACACTTCCCCGCCGCCGCTTCCGCCGTGGGAGGAGACCGTGGAAGAAGCCGCCCGCGCCGACGACCAGTACTGGGACCGCGACACCGACGACGAACCTGAGGAGTAGACCATGGGACAGCAGGTCATCAAGCAGCCGGACGAGAAGCTCGCCGTCTTCTCTACCATCACGGACACGTTCATCGTCGTCGACGCCACCCCGGAGGAAATCGTCGAGTGGCGAGCTGAAGAGGCGGCCGAGCGGGCACGCGAACAGGCCCGTAGGGAACTGGGCAAGGTGCTCGCCGGAGACTCGCGAGGCGCCTACTTCCAGTTCGCCATGACCTACGAAGAGGCCGCCGAGAAGGACCGTCAAAGCGGCGGAGACCTCATCGACCCGCCCACCACCTGACCGTCCCGGCCGCCGTGCGCACGGTACGGCAGCCCACAGCACAAAGGAAACACGATGCTTGCTGTTTCGGAACGCGTCCGTGTCCACGGCCACGCCCCCGACCAGGTCGTCTGGCACAAGCCAGCCGACGGTCACCGCTGCACCGGTGACTGCGACTTCCACCCCATCGCGTGCAGCGACGAGGAAGGGATCGCTCTGCCGTCGGCCAAGCAGGACGTCCCCATCCGCCTCAACAAGCTGGGCGAAACCTGGTGCACCGACTGCCTCGCTTTGATCCGACAGAAGCGGACTGCCGACCCCAACACCACCCAGGAGCCCCCGCGATGATCCAGCCCGGACAGATCTACCGGTCCACGACCCCGATCCCCGACCAGCCCGACAACTACCGGCGCATCAAGGTCGTCGGTGAGCCGAACACCGTCCCCGGCGGATGGAACTTCGGCAAGGTCGACGTGGCCACCCTCGCCGAAGACGGACGCGAAATTCGTCGCCGCCGGGTCGAGACGAGCCAGCTCCACGCCACGGCCACCACCCGCGACGGGAAACCCCGCCGCACCGGATACGTACTGGAGACCTGACCGCAGATCAGCCCGACCTCAACCCCGCGCAACCATTCACCGTCCGCACTTGTCCCACTGCTCACCCACACATGCCGTCGTGCCCCACCACCCGGCGCCCTGACACGACAGGCAGGCCCAGCATGACCATCCCACCGCCGCTCCCGACCACACCCCCGACACCCCCGCAGCCGGCCAGACCCAGCCGTCGCCGCACCCTCACCACCGGACTTACCGGAGCCCTCATCGGCGCCGCCATCGTCGGCGCCACCTGGTACGGCACCAGCAACGACAAGCCCGCCACTGCCGGATCCACCACCAAACCCAAACCCGCCGCCGACGACCAGCCCGACACATTCGCCCTCACCGGCGACTTCACCCTCACCGAAGGCGCCACCCCCGACGACCTCGGCGGCTGCGAAGGAACTGGCGGATACGCCGACATCAGCCTCGGCACCTCCATCACCGTGTACGACGCCGCCGGAGCAGTCATCGCCACCGACATGCTCCTCCTATCCGAATACGACACCGGATCCTGCACCTTCGACATCAACGTCGAAGAAGTCCCCACCGGCCACGAGTTCTACCAAGTCGAAATCGGACACCGGGGAAAGATCCAGCTATCCGCAGCGGAAGCCGAAGCCGGCGAGTTCGGCGGCACCCTCGGCTGATCAGCACAACGACAAGGCCCGCCCCAACCCGGGGCGGGCTCTTCGTCAGTCCATGAACGAGCCGTCACGGCGCCGCTGATGCCTGCTGTCCAGGTGCTTGCACTGCGGGCAATGCCGCATGAACCCCCGCTTCACCAGCCACGACATGCCAGCCGTGCACAAGTGCATCAACCCGACCGCCCAGCTCTGCCCCATGCGGGCCACCCCCGGCATCGTGCACGTCCGGCAATCCCTACAACCCCCGGCCATACGGCCACCCCCTGCTGATCGCGGAAGCCGACTGTAAGGCCGACAGGGCGGGGCTGGTGGGTGGTTGGGGAAGGTGGCGCACGATCGGGTCAAGCAGCCTTCAGGTCGGGCTTCCCGTCCGCCTCGTCCTCGTCTTGGTCCTCGTCGGACTCGGGCTCGTCTTCAGCGTCCGGGTCTTCCTCGTCCACGACCCCACCGCCCGTGTTGAACGGATCCCCGGCCGGAACCGCCGACGACTTGTCCTCCCGGATGCGCTGCACCTCCGCCATCACCTCCGGATCATCCAACTCCGGGCTCCGCATCTTGACCTTCATGAACGTCGAGATCGCCCCCGCCGAATCCAGCAACGACAACGTGCGGGCCGTCGCCTCCTGATCCGGCTGCACCGCCTGCGGCCAACTGGCAGTCAACTCGGCGGCTGGATCCACGCCCTTCGCCTTGCAATGCCGAACGTCCACCATCATCAGCGTCGTCAAATGCTCGATCAGCGCAGGCCGCGTGTACAACAACTTCGTACCCCGGGTCGCCAACGACTCCTCCTTGCGGGCCACAGCCTCCGTCGCCGTGACGGCGACGCTGCCCTCCTCTCCGAAGGACTGAGCGGAGTAGCCAGCGCTGCTCAGGATCTGGCGGCGCAACGCCTTGCAGGTCGCCTCGTGCTCCTCCACCCGGATCTTGAACTGGATCTCGCTGATCGAGTCCTTCATCGTCTCCGCACCGAGCAACCCGGACAGGGCAACGAGGAGCTCCTTGTCCAGGTCGAAGCGCGCCCCCGTTCCTGGTCCGTCCGTGTCCAACATCGACTGCGGCACGACGACCTTCGCCTTGCCGAGCCGCAGATCCCGCATCCAGGACGTCCACGACTCATCCAGGGCGTCCATCATCGGCTCGACGCCGGCGAAGTCGCTGCGCCCCAGCGGTACCGTGTCGGGGATCCCGTCCCATGTCCGGTTCGGCAGCACATTCGGCAGATGCGTGATCAGCAGGCGGTTGATGCCCGTCGCCTGGCGCCCCTGGTCGTCGGTGCGTTTCGCCAGGTACTCGGTGTCCGGGTGGGCGGCCAGGCTGTCCGCCCGCATGCCCAGGACACCAACGCCGCCCTCGTACAGGCCGTACTCGATGGTGCCCGGCGTGTGATATTCGAGCAGCCGCCACACCTTCGACTGATCCGTCAACGGTGGCAGCTCCCGCCATACAATGGCAGCGGCAAGGAACCCCCACCGCCACTCCGGGATCACCGCCGTCGCCGGCAGAACATCCGTCCACGGCCGGGGCCGCAGCGTGGTATCCCACACGGCCCGCAGGTACACGTTGGACAGTCCCGCCGTCGCCTCGGCTGCCTCCCGCATCTTCGCGTGCCCGCGGTCGTCCAGGTACCGGCCGATCTGCGCCTGCGTTGACTTCGCCAGTGCCTTGTCGGTGGAGTCCTTGTCGACCGTCACCTGCGGGACATCCGCCCACAGCAGGTTCGCGGACATCTCCGCGATGTCGGCGCCGATCGGGATGTGCAACTTCGCGGCCTGCTGACCGGGGGACGGCTGCTGCCCCCAGAACGTGCGCAACTCCTCCCCGCCGGCCCGCCGCTTGTCGACTTCGAAGAACTGGCGGGCGGTCGCGTTCGAGCGGTAGTTCGTCGGTCCGCCGTACACGGCTGCCAAGTGGTCGGTGTTGCCCGAATACCAGGCTTGCCACATGTCCATGTCGGCGTGCGGGATCTCCAACTGGGGCGGCGGCCAGGGGACGTTTCCGGAAGGGGGCAGCGGCATGACGGGTCCTTTCGATCAGGCGGCCAGGGCGAGATGCCGCTGCCACAGAGCACGGGTAGTGAAGATCGCGTAGCGGAGTGCGTCCACCCCATGATCAGCAACCTTGATGGGCTGCTCGATGCCACGGAGGGCGGCCTGGTCGTCCCAGGAGTAGCCGCCGATCTCCGTGATCAGGTCTTTGCAGGAGGCGTGGACCAGAAGCTTGTTCGCGGCAAGGAGACTGCTCACCGTGCGGATGCCGTCCATGACGTCGTTCTTCGCCGCGGTCGGCGTCAGCTTGTCCCTACGCAACTGGGTGCTGAAGCTCGCCGCCGACGGGTCGACGGTGACGAACTGCGGCCGGACCGGGCCGATCCCCGGCACGTCCGCCAGCCAGGCGCGCATGCGCTGCGAGTACTCGCCGTCCGTGAGCTGCCGACGCTGCTGCCGGGAGTCGTACCGCCAGTCCGCCGCGGCGTACAGCTTCCGGTCGCCACCCAAACCGAGCAGCACGGCGTGGAACGGGTTCTTAGTTCCATAGTCGACACCCAGGGAGATCCACCGATGGATGCCCGCCTTCGGGAGGGCGGTGACGATGTGCCGGTCCCGGTCCCACGAGTCGTAGATCGCACCCTCGGCGGCGACCCACTCGCCCAAAATGAACCGGCGGTAGAAGAGGCCCTCGTGCATGGCTTTGATGTCGCGGACGTAGTCCGGGTCGAGGAACGGGTTGTCGTCGATCGTGAAGGAGAACCGGCGCAGCGGCTTCGTGCCCTCCTGAGACAGCCAGTCCCGCATGAACCAGTGCGCCGGATTGTCCGGGTTGGTGGTGCAGAACAACTGCGCACCCTTGACCGACATACGCCCGAGGAGCTGCTCGAAGAACACCTGCGGAACCAGCGTCACCTCGTCCACGTAGGCGCCGCAGATCGTCATGCCTCGGATCTTCGGCTCCGACTTGGCGTCGTTCGCGCCGATGACGTGCACAACACGCCCCAGGATCAAGGCGGTTGGTGCGCCCGGCGTGTAGTGGATGTGCTGGGAGATCGCCCCGAACAAGGCCGAGTTCTGTAGCGGCAGAAACAGGTTCCGGTGAATCGTCTGGGACGTCTTCCCGATGATCACAAGTTCGCCCGTGGTGGGGGCGTTCGCAATGAAGATCAGCCACTTGAGCAGTGAGGCGATCGTCTTGCCGGAGCGGATCGCACCCTCCCAGCAGGAGATCTTCGTTGTCGACTCGGCAACAGACCTCACCTGCTTCCGGGACAGCGGCAACGACTCCAGCATGGTCACCGGCTACGCCTCGCCGTTGCCCTGGCCACCGGTCTCGTCCTCGGTCCGCACGTACTCCGACAGGGCCGCACCCAGGCTGCCGAGCATCGACTTCGCCGCATCCAGCCCCGCGTTCGACTCGGCCGGCGCCAGCTTCAGAGACTTGTCAACCGCGATGGCCGCAGCAGTCATCAGCTTGACGCGCTCCGCGGGGGGCGCCTCGTCGAAGACGTGGTCGTTGTACTCGTTGTCCTTGCCGCCGAAGCTGAACACGGTCGTCTGCCGGTAGATGCGCTCAAGGGAGTCTTCGGCGATGTCTATGAATCGGGTGGCGAGGAGTTGGCGCCGCCTTTCAAGGTCGGCCTGGCGTGCCGCCGTGGCTGAGGCGACCTCTGGGCCGCGATCGAAGGTGAGCCCGAGGCGGTCGGCGATCCCGCTGATGGTGCTGCCACTGCGGTCCATGATTTCGGCGATGTCGTTGCGTGACTTGCCCTGTGAGTGAAGTTCGGCGACGCGGTCACGGTCAGCGTTTGTGATGGGGCGAGGTGTTCGGCGAGCGGCCATCAGCGGCCTCCTGCGCGTGCGTGCCGCCGGAGCAGCAGTGGGAGAGGTGTGCCGCCGGTGTGCCACTCGGGCAGGTAAACCACGAGCGCACATCGGCAGTGGACGTGGCGCGGCGGCCCGGAGATCGCCGTCGGGAACCGGGTGCGCCGTGGGTCGAGGGACAGGCCGCCGGGGAACTTCTGGCCGGGCAGGATCGAGCGTCCGGCGTAGGCGGTGCACGCGGGGCAGGCGCCTGGTTCGGTCACCCACAGGAGCCGCACGGTCGGGCCGATAGCGCGGGCGATAGCGGTAACTCCCCAGGCGGCGGCGCTGGTTACGGCGACGGCCATGGACCGGGTGATGCGCCCGATGGCCCGCTTGGCCCGGTTGAAAATGGCGAGGAGTCCGCTGAGTCCGAGCGCGGTAAGGCTGGCGGTAGTGAGTAGCGCGAGGGCGCCCTGGTGTTCCTCCTCAACGGCCGCGGGCGCACTGTCGGCCGCCGCTTTCGCGTCGGGTCCGATGACCGGCTGTACGCCTGGGGGCCGGGTGTCGGTCATGTCGGCAGCGAGGCTGCTGGCCTGCTGGGCTCCGAGTTGGGCGGCGGTGAAGGCAGCCCGCTGGATGGCGCGCTGGGCCTGACTGCCCTGCCCTCGGAACGCGGTGGCGAGCGCGGTGCGGACGGCGGCGATGAGTTTCGCCAGGGCTTCTTCTGTCGGAGCGGGCTGTGCGGCGGACGTGCTGTGCAACCAACGCTGCGTTGCGGCGGCTTGGGCTTGGGCGAGCGCTTCCGCGAGGGGCTGGACGGCCGCGGCGGCCGCTTGGGCTTCGAGCCGACGAATGGCGGCGGGGTGCTGCTGTGCGGCTGCGGCGACTGCGGTGCTGCTGGCTGCCATCACCCACCCCCTGATCCTTGGAATCTAAGGACATCTTGCGCTATGACCTTCGATTGTGCAGCATTGAGGCAGGTTCAGGGTTAACATCTGGGTCAACACGTTGCGGACAAGGCGCCGCACAAGCGTGCAGGCCGCCCAAGGAGGCACCGAGATGGCAACCCCCGCCCAGCCCGCACCACCCGAGGGACCGACCACGGAACCCGGCACCCAGCCGGCCACCCCGCCCGAACCCCCGGCCGCACCGACTCCGCCAGAGCCGGCCGCACCCGCCAGCCCCGCTGAACCGAACGAGCCCGCCACTGAACCGAAGGCCAAGGCGCCCAAGTTCAAAGGCGACTTCGACCCCGCCCGCTTCGAGAAGCTCGTCGAAAACCTCCGTGGCGACGTTGAGGCCCAGAAGGCCAAGACCGCCGCCGCAGAGCAGAAGGCCGTAGACGACCAGGCCGCCTTCATGAAGAAGGTCGCCGCCGCCTTCGGTATCGAGACCGACGAGAAGAAGCCGCCCACCCCCGAACAGCTCGCCCAGCAACTGGCCGAGGAGCAGACCCGGACCAAGGCGTCCGACGATCGCGCCCGCCAGACACAGGTCGAACTCGCCGTCTACAAGACGGCCGGGACACACGGCGGGGACCCTGACGCACTGCTCGACTCCCGATCCTTCGCCAACGCCATCGCCAAGCTCGACCCGGCCGCCGACGGTTTCGACACCGAAGTCGGCAAGGCCGTAAAGGCGGCGGTGGAGGCGAACAAGAAGCTCGCGGCCAAGGCGCCCGAGCCGACACCGGAGCCCACCCCCGCGGGTGGCGCACCGATGGACGGGGCCCCGGGCAGCAAAAGGCAGTTGGGCGAGGCGGACCGCAAGCGCATGACCCCCGCAGAGATCGCCAAAGCCACCAAGGCAGGGCTTTTCAACACCTACCTGGGCGGCGGAGGCTGACCCTAGGAGCCTCCCTTGTCCGTCGCCAATTTCAAGCCTGAGATCTGGAGCGCACTGCTCCTCGACGCACTCCGCGACAGTCTCGTCTACGCCCAGCCGCAGCTCGTGAACAGCGACTACGAGGGCGAGATCCAGAACTTCGGCCAGAGCGTGCACATCACGACCATCGGTGACCCGACGGTCAGCGACTACGACCCCAACGTCGACCTCGACTACGAGGAGATCGAGACCGCGGGCGTCGACTTGATCATCGACCGGAAGAAGTTCTTCGCCTTCAAGCTCGACGACGTCGACAAGGCGCAGGCCAGGGTCAATCCGATGGCCAAGATGGCGACGAACTCGGCGTACAAGATGCGCGACGCCGCCGACGCCTACGTCGCGAGCCTCTACACCGGAGTCGCCGCCGCGAACACGGTCGGCTCCACAGGCTCCCCCGTCAACACGTTCACAACGCCGACGGACGCCTACAACAAGATCCTCATCCCGCTCCGCACCAGGCTCAACCGGGCCAGCGCTCCCACCGAGGGCCGCTACGTCGTCATCACACCGGAGCTGGAAGGAAGCCTCCTCCAGGACGACCGGTTCGTGAAGGTCGACGCCTCCGGCACCAGCGAGGGTCTGCGCAACGGCATCATCGGCCGCGCCGCGGGCTTCGACATCCTCATGTCGAACAACGCCCCCAACCCGTCCGGCGACACCCAGGTCATCCAGGCCGGTTACCCCGGCGCGATCACCTACGCCGACCAGATCCTGGAGACCGAGGCCCTGCGGCTTCCGAACACCTTCGCTGACGCGGTCCGTGGTCTGCACGTGTACGGCGCGAAGCTCGTGCGCCCGAACGGCATCGCGGTCGCCTTCATCGACCCGGCGTGATCTTCACTCCGCGCGATCCTCGTCGCCGCATCTGACCCTGACCCGGGAGCCCTTCCATGCCTCGCACCGCAGTTCCGTACACGCCCCTCGTCCCCAACAACCACCTCACTGACGTGGCGGGGGCCACGATCGACTCCACCCTCGTCACCAACGGTGTCGTGATCAACGACGTCGATCCGGAGCACACGCTGATCCGGGTCACGAACACGCACTCCTCAGCCCACTCCGTCACCGTCAAGGCCGGTACCAGCTCGGCCGCGTGGATGGCAGGACAGGGCGACCTTGT
Organism: Streptomyces sp. NBC_01716; assembly: GCF_036248275.1. NCBI lineage: Bacteria > Bacillati > Actinomycetota > Actinomycetes > Kitasatosporales > Streptomycetaceae > Streptomyces > Streptomyces sp. NBC_01716. The sequence goes on from NZ_CP109181.1 coordinate 7,413,979, forward strand.
CCAGCCCGTCGCCCTCACCAGCGGTGTGGAGTGGCTGGGCCCGTTCACCAGCGCCCGCTTCCAGCAGCCGGGCACCAAGTTGTACGTCGACTTCGCATCGGGTCACACCGGTGCGATCACCGTTTTCAAGCTTCCGCGGGCGCTCTGATGGCGGCCGGCAAGTACAGGGGCCCGGGCGGTCTGATCGTGCTGCTCGATGAGCCGCTCAACTCTGAGATGGCGAAGCAGGTGTCGAGCGGGCATCTGTCCCGCGTCACTGAGGACTCCTCGGAGCCGGAAGGGCCGACCGCCCCGAAGACACCGGAACCCACCGACCCCTGCGGGTCTGTGGAGAAGCCTTCGGCAACCGCGAAGGTCGACGACTGGCGGGCCTACGCGGTGTCCCTCGGCATGCCCGAGGAGGACGCCGCAGGTGCCACGAAGAAGGACCTTCAGGAGTACGTCCAGGTCGTCGAAGACGCGGACGGCAACGAGTAGTCATGGCCTACGCGACGGTCCCCGAACTCGAAGCGTGGCTCGCTCCTGAGCCGGCGCCGGCGACCGCTGTGCGCCTGCTGGAGCAGGCGTCGGACGCGATCGACGTTGCCCTGTACGGGGTGGCGTATGACGTGGACGACCCCGATGTGCTGGCCGTGCTCACCAAGGCGTGCGTGCGGCAGGTGCAATGGATGGTCGAGCGGGACGACGAGACGGGCGCCCTGTCCGACGTGCAGTCGATGACGACAGGGAAGCGGTCGTTCACCAGGTTCGCCCGCAGCGGTGGCAGTTCGGGGTCGAAAGTCACCCCGAAACTCTGCGATGCCGCGGTGGATGTGCTGCGTGTGGCGGGGCTGCTGACGTTCTATCCGCTGGTGGTGGGCTGATGCCGGGCCCGATCGGTCGCCAGACGGTGACGCTGCTGGATGCCCCGCTGGTTAACGGTGACTACAACGCGCAGGTCCGGGACTGGGAGCACGCCACCGAGACCCCGGTGTACGGCTGCACGGTCGACTACACGGGCGCCACCGAGTCGACCGATGCCCGCGACCAGACGGTCACCACCGCCGAACTGTTCATGCCGCGCCGAGCACCCCGGGTGACGGAGTGGCAGCGGGTGCTGTGGGACGACCGCACGTGGGAGGTCGACGGCGTACCGGCCGACTCACAACTGGCTGGCCCGCTCAGCGGCCAGGCCGTGAAGCTCCTGGAGGTGGCCGGATGAGCGACGTCGAGATCTTCGAAGACGCCATCGAGGCACTGGCCTTGTCGCCGCAGGTCCAGGACGACCTCAAGGCCCGCATGGACCGGGTCGTGGCCGTCGCGAGGGCCACCGCACCGGTACTGACGGGTGACTACCAGCGGTCGATCCACCGCGTGGAGCGCCCAGACGACGACGGCACGACCCACGTCGACACCGGCGTCCACTACGCGATCTACGTGGAGCACGGCACCCGGCAGACCGACCGCAACGGCCGCTCCATCCACCCGCCTCGCTACAACCTCAGCCACGCCCTCGACGCCGCAGGAGGCGACCACGATGTCTGACCTGGTGATGATGACCCTCACGTTCTGGCACGGCAGCAAGGTGCCCGGCGACACCGTCGAGGTGCGCCCCGAGGATGTCGACTCGTGGAAGGGCTACGCCGTCCCGGCCGATACCACCGCCCCGGCCGCCGAGAAGACCGCGCCGAAGCAGGCCGCCGCCGAACCCCCGAAGGCGCCGGTCAAGTGACGACGCCGCTGATCCTCCCCGACTCCAAGCAGATCTGCATCGAGCTGCTCGGCCTCGCCATGCCCGACGTGCACGTCACGTCGAAACTGCCCGAGGGCCGCGCACTCAACGCGATCATGCCTGCGGTCCGGGTCCTGCGGATCGGCGGCACATCAGACATGCGCGGCTGGGCAGACCCCGCATCCCGCGACCGGCCCCGATTCTCCGTCGACTGCTACGCCGATTCGGAGGGCGCCGCGATGCGTCTGGCTCTGCGGGTGCGCGCCGAATGGGAACTGCTCCCCAGCCAGTCCACGGAAGACGGATCGGTCACCGGCATCTCGGAGGAGACCGGCCCGCAAGACCGACCCGAAGAAGCCAACACCGGTGTGAGCCGTGTCGGCATGACCTTGGGGATGAGCGTCCGCCCACCCCTCCCGACCAGCTAGGAGGCCCATCGTGGGCGACGCCAGCACCATCATCGTCGGCACAGCCGGCAAAGCGTATGCGGCCGAAGTCGGCAGCACTTTCCCTACCGGACCGGAAGAGGTGTGGCCCGCCGACTTCGTCGACATGGGCTTCGTGACCCCGGACGGCCTGGAAGAAGCGCTTGCGGAGGAGCGCACCACCCTCGACGCGTGGGGTGAGGACGCCCCCGTCGTGTCCCTTACGAAGAAGAGGGACCAGACGTTCAAGCTGGTGTTCCGCCAGACGACAGCGCGCCTTCTGGAGCTGTACTACGGCGTCCTCATGGCCAACATGACCAGCACGGCCGCAGTGACGACCCCGGCGCCGAAGAAGCAGTTCATCAGCTTCGGATCCGGTTCGACGCAGGACAAGGTGGAAATCGCCCTGGGTCTGGACGTGCTCATGTCCGGCAAGGTCCACCGCATCATGATCGCCCGAACCGAGGTGTCCGACCGAGGAGCGATCAAGCACTCCGCCGAGGACAGCAGCAACTACGAGCTGACGTTCACCGCCCTCGCGGCGCCGGGCGGCGGCCAGGCCGTCCAGCACTTCATCACGGACGTCGTCCTTCCCACCCCGTAGTCCCTGACTGGTGGCCTGTCGCGCTCATCTCCTGGGCGGGGGCGGCGTGATGGGCCACCACTTCAAGACCCCCGCCCCGTCCCCGCCTGAGAAGGAACCGCCGTCATGGGTAAGCCGAACCGTAAGATCGTCCGCCTTCAGCAGATGCGCGCTCAGCGTGCGTCCGCCGCCAAGACCCAGTTCGTCGACGTCATCTTCGAGAACGCCGACGGCGTCGAGGAGAGCTGCACCTTCCCCGTGCAGGACAACTGGCCCCTGGAGGTCATCGAGGAGGTTGAGGAGCAGGGCGGCAACGCCAACCTGAACGTCCTCCGCAAGATCGCCCGACCTGTCGATGCGTTCGACCGGCTCGTCAAGGTCGCCCACCTCACCGTGGGTGAACTCAAGGAAATCATCGAGCAGATGGACGGCGAGGCGGGCACCGACACGGGGGAAGACTCCAGCTCCTCGCCCTCCTCCGAGAGCACTCTGGAGCCCTCCGAGCCGACATCCAGCGCTACTACCCCGGCCGCCGCCTAGACGAATTCTGGGCCATGTCCTGGGGCGAAGGCTCAATGAACTGGGCTGAGCTGCGCGACTTGGTCGAGCACCTACCGGAGGACTCCGCCACCAAAGCGGCAGCCGCCGGCGACCTCGACGGGCGGCGGTGGACACAGGACACCTACGCCGCCGCCTCCACCTACAACGCGATCCTCCTGATGATCCGGGTCCTGTGGGCCGCCCACCTCAAGGGCAGCCCACCCGAAATGCAGTCCATCGAACCCCCTCGCCTGGAGGCCGACGAAGAAGCCGCACGGCAAGAAGCAGCAGGTGAGGAACACGCCAAGGCGATCCTCAACCAGTACTCGCCTGGCGCTCGGTCCGACAGCACGGACATCGACCACTGGGCCAGCAGGATCCGCGAACTCGAAGCGGCGAAGTAGGAGGGGAGGGCAGCGTGGCCGGACCGGAAGTCGTCGGACGCACCCGGGTCAGCCTCATCCCGGACCTCAGCACGTTCGGCGACCGCCTCCGCGTCGAGCTGCCCCCCATCGCCCTCAAGGCTGGCGAGACCGCTGGTGATGCCCTATCTGATGCCATCGGCGCACGGCTCAAGATCGGTGTGCCTGACGGTTTCAAGGATGCCGCCAAGCTGATCGACCCTCTCGCCACCAAGGCGGGCGTCAGCGCCGGAGATGCGTTCGCTGACGCCTTTGAGGTGAAGGTCAAGGCCAGCCTCGCCAAGATGACACTGTCGGCCTCCGTCAGTGTCGACCTCGATACGAAGACCGCCGAGGCCTCACTCACCAAACTCACGGCCGACCGCGTCGTCAAAGTCACCGCAAGCCTCGATGACGAAGTCGCCAAAAAGGCACTCACGAAGCTGACCGCCGATCAGACCGTCAGCATCGCTGCGAGCCTGGACGACGCGACAGCCAAGAAGGCCCTCGACAAGCTGACAACCGGTCGCACCATCGACATCACGGCCAGCCTCGACGAGGCCGTCGCGAAAGCGGTTCTCGTCAAACTGACCGCCGACCGCACAGTCAAGATCACTGTCGACCTCGACGCTAAGGCCGCCGAGACCGCCCTGGGGAAGCTCACCAGGGACAGCACCATCAATGTCGATGTCGCGGCGACGATCAACGACGCGGCGTACAAGAAGGTCGAGAAGGCCCTCGACAAGCTCACCGCCGACCGCAACGTCAACATCCGCCCCATCATCGACACCCGCGTCGCCGCCGACGAACTCCGCAACCTGTCCCGCCGCCAGCGGGTACGCATCGGCGTCGACGTCGACACCAGGGTCGCCGCCGCAGACATCGCCAATCTCACCCGGCGCCGCGAAGTCGGAGTCACCGCACAGGCCGACACCGCCGGGGCGAACACTGCGCTCGCGTTCCTGACACGCAACCGCACCGTCGACATCCGCGCCCGGCTCCTTGGGCTCGGTGCGCTCACCGCGGCCCTTGGCGCCCTCGGGGGTGGTGGTGGGAGTGGTGGCGGCATGGGCATGCTGTCCAGCCGCATCCTTGCGATAGCGGCAGCAGCCCTCCTCGCCCTGCCGCAGGTGGCCGCCCTGGGGTCGTCCATCGCCCAGATGGGCCCGCTCGCCGCGGTCGCAGCACCGGCAATCCTCACCCTCATCGGCGCGTTCGCCGCCATCAAGCTGGGCGCCTCCGGCATCGGCGACGCCATCAAGGCCGCATTCACCCCGGTGCCGGCCGAGGCTAAGGCTGCGGCGACCGCCACCCGGCAGGTGGAGACGGCGCAGCGCGGCCTGGCGAACGCGCAGCGCGGTGTCACCGACGCAGAACGCTCCCTGTCGCAGGCGCAGCGCGCGGCCCGCGCCGTCCAGGCAGAGTTGTCCGCCGCACGCAGGCAAGCCGCGCGTGACCTGGAGGACATGAACCAGCGCCTCCGACAGGGCTCGCTGGATCAGAAACAGGCCGCACTCGATGTCTCACAGGCCGAACTTGACCTTCAGAATGTTCGCACCGACCCTGCCGCCACCCAGCTCCAAATCCAGCAGGCCGACCTCGCACTTCAGCGGGCCAGGGCGGCGGCCGAGGAGCAGGCCCGGCAGCAGAAGCGACTCCAGGTCGACACGGCCGCCGCCAACAAGGCCGGGGTGTCCGGGTCTGACGCCGTGGTGCAGGCGCGGGAGCGCATCCGGGCTGCGGGCGAGCAGGTCGAGGAGCGGGAACGCGGCGTCGCCGACGCACACCGCGCCGTTGCCGATGCGGCCCGAGCGGTAGCCGACGCGCAGTCCAGTGCGGCAACGCAGACATCGGCCCTCGATACCGCCCTGGCCAAACTCTCCCCGAACGCCCGCCAGTTCGTCGGCATCCTCCAGTCCATGGCCCCTGCCTGGCGGGCCATGCGCCTCGACGTGCAGGACGCGTTGTTCGCCGGGCTCGGTACCCGCCTCCAGCAGGTCGGTGGCCAGGTGCTGCCGACAGTACGCACCGGAGTCGTCGGACTGTCCGGCGTGTTCAACACGATGGGCAAGGAAGCCCTCACCGCCGTCGGCAACTTGGAGAAGACAGGCCAGCTCAAGGGCACGTTCGACGTCATCCGCAACGGCCTCGGCAACCTCGCCCAGATCCCCGGCCAGATCGTCACCGGCCTCGCCCAGCTCACCATCGCCGCCGGGCCGGCATGGGACCGCATCACCGCGGGCGCCGGGAACGCCATGGACCGGGCCATGGACAGCCTGGCCGCAGGCCTGGAGAACGGTTCCCTCGAAGACGCCATCAGCACTGCCCTCGATGTGGCAGTCCAGTTCGGTGGGGTCCTCGCCGACTTGGGCGGCATCTTCTCCAACGTCTTCGGTGCCGCGGCGGCCGGTGGCGGGGACTTCTTCGCAGTCGTCGGCGCCGCACTGGAGGAGATCCGCCGCGTCACCGCACTGCCGGAAGTGCAGTCCGCACTGACCGCCATCTTCACCGCAGTACAGGCCATCGCCTCACTGCTCGCCGGCACCCTGGGCGCGGTCATTCAGGCGGTGCTGCCCCTGTTTGCCGCACTGGCCCCGGTTGTGACGTCCCTGGCCGAGGCGCTCACACCGGTGCTTGTGCTGCTGGCCCAGTCGCTCGGCCAAGCCTTGATGCCGATCATCAACGCGCTGCTGCCGGTGATCGGGCTGATCGGCAACGGGATCATCAGCATCGTCACCGCGCTGACGCCGCTCTTGGAGCCGATCGGGTTCCTGCTCGGGGCGATCATTGAGGCCCTGGCCCCCGTCCTGGCGACGGTTGTCGGTGTGATCGTGCAGCTGGTGCAGGCGGTCTCCGGTCCGCTCGGCATCGTGATCGCCGCACTGATCCCCGTGGTGCAGTTGGTCGGCGATCTCATCGCCCAGGTCTTCGAGGCGATAGCCCCGGTCCTGACCCCGTTGATCGGTCTGTTCGCGCAGATCGCCGGGGTGATGGCCGGACTTTTCGCCACAGCGATCAAGGCCCTGATCCCGGCGCTGATGCCACTCATCCCGGTGATCATCCAGGTTGTTGAGATCCTGGTACAGCTCCTGACCGCCGTCCTGACACCACTCGCACCGGTCATCTCCCAAATCGCCGGGCTGTTCGGTCAGTTCCTCGGCACGGCCATGCGGGCGCTTGCTCCGATCGTCGGACAGATCGCAGGGCTGTTCCTTCAGTTGCTGCCGACGCTGATGCCGCTGATCCCGGCAGTGGTCGACCTGGTCATGGCCGTACTTCAACTGCTGCCGGCCCTGTTGGAGCTGGCGCTGTCGGTGATCGTGCCGCTGATGCCGCTGCTCGTGCAGCTGGCAGGACTGCTGACCGGGGTGCTGGGTGCGGCGCTGAAGTTCTTGATCCCCATTGTGGTGTGGGTCATCGAGATGGTGACCAAGCTCGCGACGATCGTCGTAAAGATCGTCACGAAGATCATCGATGGGTTCAAGCACCTCTTCGACGTCCTCCTCGGCCACTCGATCATCCCCGACATTGTCAACGGGGCCGTGCGCTGGTTCACCAGCCTCCGTGACAAGGCGCTCGGTATCTTCCGTGCGGTCCGCGACGGCGTTGTTCGCGCCTGGCAGTCCCTGTGGAACGCGGTCAAGTCCACGGCCACCAACGCGTGGGCCGCCGTCCGCAAGGGCCTGGACAAGTTCGCCGACGGCATGAGAGGCGCCTTCGAGACCCTGAAGAAGGGCCTCGGGAAGATCTGGGACGGTCTCAAGGCCCTGGTGAAGGCGCCGATCAAGTTCTGGATCGAGACGGTCTACAACAAGGGCATCGTGACGGTTTGGAACAAGACCGCCGCGAAGATCCCCGGGGTCCCCGATCTCAAGCCCATGAGCATGCCGAAGGGCTTCGCCCGCGGCGGCATCCTCCCCGGCCAGTCCTCGTGGCGCGCCGGCGACGACCAGTTGGTGCCCATGCGCCGCGGCGAGGGCGTGTACGTGTCCGAGGCGATGCGTGACCCGTATGAGCGGGCCCGCCTGCACGCGGTCAACCAGGCCGCCATGCAGGGAAAGTCGCTGCGCCAGTTCCGCGGTTACGCGTTCGGTGGGATCGTCGACTCCATCGGCGACGCCGTGGGCGGGGCGCTCAGTAAGGGTGCGGACGTGGTTCGCGGCGGGTTCGCCGACCTCGCTGAGGCGGCGTTCAAGCCGCTGAAGTCCGGCATCAAGAAGACCCTGGGCACCAACAAGAACACCTACCAGGGCATGATCGGGCAGGCCCCCATCGGGCTGATCGACAAGGTGATCGACTTCATCCGGGGCAAGGACTTGCCGCCGGAGGGTACCGGCCAGTGGGCCAAGCCCGTCAACGTTCCCTACGGCACCCCGTTCGGTAAGGCCGGGCTCATGTGGTCGTCGGGCCGGCACACTGGTCTGGACTTCCCCGCGAAGACCGGCACCCGCATCGGGGCCGTCGACAGCGGGCAGGTCCGCTCCCGCACTTCCGGCGGGCCTTACGGGCAGCACATTGAGATCAGCCACGGCAGCGGCCTCACCTCCCTGTACGCGCACATGTCGGCGATGCTCGCCAAGGCCGGGGCGGATGTGAAACGCGGCCAGCAGATCGGCCGCGTCGGTGCCACCGGCAACGTCACCGGCCCGCACCTCCACTTGGAAGCGCGCATCAACGGCCGCGCGGTCGACCCGATGCGTTACCTCGAAGGCGGCACCGGCGGTTCGGCAGGCAAGGGTGTGGAGCGCTACCGGGGCATAGTCAACCAGGCGATCCGACAGGTGGGCCAGTCGCTGTCCCTGGTCAACACAACGCTGCGCCGCATGAACCAAGAGAGCGGCGGCAACCCCAAGGCGGTCAACCGCAACGACATCAACTGGATCAACGGCACACCGTCCGTGGGCCTCATGCAGGTCATCCGGCCCACGTTCAACGCCTACGCCGGCAAGTACCGGAACACCGGGCCGAAGCTCTACGGGGTCTCGACCGACCCGTTGGCCAACATCTACGCCTCCATGAAGTACGCCCTGTCCCGCTACGGCAGCTTGTCGAAGGCGTACAACCGCATCGGCGGCTACGAGTCCGGTGGTACGGCCCGGCCGGGTGAGCTGGCCTGGGTGGGCGAGCAGGGCCCGGAGCTGATGCGGGTCTTCGAGGGCGGGGTGCGGATCTTCAACGCCCGCCAGTCCGCCCACATGGCCCGCACCATGGGGCAGCCGATCCCCGGCTACGCCTCCGGCGGCACCATCACCGTTGCCGGGCGAAGAATCGATACCGGGCCGGTGAAGGCGTCCGTGGGCGGCGACTTCCTCAAGCATCTGGCCGGGACCGCGGCGGCCATCAACACGGCCATGAACAAGGTTGCGACGGCGTTGAAGAACGCGTTCAAGGGTGTCAAGACCACCCTGGACGACAAGCTGATCAAGCAGGTCAACACCCAGAACGCGCAGTTGAAGAAACTGGCCGCCGACCGGGACAAGATCCGCTCCACCATCGCTACGGCCACCACGTTCGCCACCGAAACCAGCGCCGGTGCAGCCAACTTCACCAGCCTCACTGGGCTGCCCAACGGCGGGCTGCCGTTCGGTGCCGACGGCATCCTCAACGGGCTCAACGTGCGCCTCGGCCAGCTCAAGACGTTCGGCGCCAACCTGACCATCCTCGGCAAGCGCGGCCTGTCGAAGGATCTCATCGGGCAGATCATCGCCGCCGGACCCGACCAGGGCGCCCCGTATGCCGCCGCCCTGGTCAAGGCCACCGACTCCCAGTTGAAGTCCATCAACTCGACTCAGGCGGCCATCGGCAAGGCCACCACCGCCTACGGGCAGTCCGCCGCCAACGCCATGTACGACGCCGGAACCCAGTCCGGCAAGGGATTCCTATCCGGGCTGAAGTCCCAAGAGGCGTCGATCGTCAAGGCGATGGCCGACCTGGCGAAGAAGATCCAGAAGACCATCAAGGTCGAACTGAAGATCAGCAGCCCGTCAAAGGTCACCAAAGCGCTCGGCCGCTTCACGGGCCTCGGGTACGCCCAGGGCATCCGCGAGACCGTCCCCCAGGCCGCCGCAGCAGCCTCCACCATGGCCGCTGCGGTCCGCTCCACCACCGGGGTGGGCGCGTCCCGCATCGTCACCAACCAGGTCAGCAACCAAGGCGGCGACCGGATCCTCCAGTACAACGCCCTCGTTCGGGAGCAGGCGTCACCACAGTCCATCCAGGCGGCCCTGGCCATGGAGGAACTCCTCCTGCGCCCCGTGATGAGCGGAGCCTGACATGCCCATCCTCGTCGCGCCCACGATCATCGGTCCGCCGGAGACGCCGGACGGTCCCGGCTGGCCCCCGTACACCAACTCCATGCCGAAGGTCAGCTTCACCGACCCGACTGGGCTGGTCACGATGCTCACCGACTGGGAGCGCGGATGGGTCGTGCAGACCGGCGCCAAGGGCCTGGACATGCCCACCTACGCCTTCTCGCAGGACGAGTCACCAGGCATCGACGGATACGAAATCCGGGAGGTCAGAGCCCTCGGGAAAGACATCATCCTGCCGATCGCCTTCTGGGCCAACGACTCGCGGCAGGCCTACCTTCAGCGCCGCCGCCAGTTCATCCGCTCCGTCAACCCGAAGCGCGGCCCCGGAATCCTCACCCTGACCCAGCCCGACGGGGCCGTGCGCACCATTGGTGCCATCTACGCCGGGGGCCTGGAGGGGGATGAGTCCAGGGACGCGGCGGGGGAACGCTGGTGCATCAATGTGATCACGTTCGCATGCCCGAAGCCGCACTGGATCGGCGGCGAGGTCACCACCGAATGGCGCTCGGCCGTGGACACGGAGTTCTTCCCGTTCCTGCCGCTCAGCGTCGGCGACTCCCAAGTGCTGGGCGAGGTGGCTGTCGACAACGACGGCGACGACGACGCCTATCCCATCTGGTCGGTGACCGGGCCGGCGACCGGAGTCACCCTCTCCAACTCGACCACCGGTGAGAGTCTGGCGCTCACCCGCAGCATTGATGAAGGCGACGAGATCGTCATCGACACCCGGCAGCGCCGGCAGAGCGCGCTCCTCAACGGGGTCACCAACCTGTGGCCCAACATCGACGACGACTCTTCCATGTGGGGACTCGCACCGGGGCTCAATGATCTGGCCCTGGCGGTGGACGGGTCCAGTGCCGACACCGCCGTCCGCATGACGTACCAGCCCCGCTACCTGGCCGCTTGAGAGGAGTACCAATGCATGCGACAGCACTGCGCGTCTACGTCCGCAACCCGGGCTTGGAGCGGATCGGGCAGGTCGACGACTACGTCTCCCTGAACGCCATCCCCAGGTTCAACGCGATCGGCGCGTTCAGCATGGAGATTGCCGCCGACTCCGAGAAGGCCCCTCTCCTCGTCGAGGGCAACGGGCTCATCATCCGCACCGCGACAGGCGACCTCGTCGACTCCGGGCCGATCCGCACCGTCGACTGGGCTCGCTCCGAATCCGACGCTGGCTCCGGGAAACTCACCGTTAGCGGCATCAGCGACACCGAGGTGCTCGCGCAGTACACGTGCTGGCCCAACCCGGCCGCCGCGATCGGGTCACAGTCCGACGCCGTATACAAGGTCACCGACACGACCGCCTCGACCGCGATGCGAACCCTGGTCAACCTGAACGCCGGGCCCGGCGCACTGACCGCACGCAAGAACGCCCTGCTCACCCTCGCGGCAGACACGTTCGTCGGAGCCCCCGTGACCCGAGAGGTCAACCAGTTCGACGGCCTCCTTGTCGCGTTGCAGGACATTGCGCGGGCCGCTGGTGTCGGGTTCCGTGTCGTCCAGGTCGGCGCCGCCTTGCAGTTCCAGGTGTTCGAACCGGTCGACCGTTCCGGGACCGCCCGCTTCTCCTTCGGTCTCGGCAACCTCACGGACGCCAACTACTCGACCACACCGCCCACCTGCACCAGGGCGATCGTCGTCGCAGGCGGGCAGTCGTCACCCCGCGAATGCCGCATGTACGACCGGGCCGACCCGCTGTTCCCTGGCCTGTTCATCGAGCAGTTCATCGATCAAACGGGCACCGACACCGCCAGCGTCGACCTCGAAGCGCAGATGGATCAGGCAGCCGAGGAAGCGCTCACCTCGGGTGCCGGGCAAGGCTCCCTGTCGATCAGCCCCATCGACCTGCCACAGCTCAGGTACGGGCGGGACTACAGCGTGGGCGACACGGTGTCCGCGCAGGTGCGGGGCGTCTGGTACACGGACGTGGTCCGCGAAGTTGCCCTGTCCTGCACCGCAGCCGAGGGCACCTCCGTGAAAGCAACGGTCGGCACCGGCGACTCGGATGCATCGGCCGTGGCCCGCATCTACTCCTACCTCGCCAAGATCAAAACCGATGTGGCCAGACTCAAGACAAGGAAGGCCGCCTGATGGCCGAGTTCAGCGGGCCGTTCACCGGCTCCCCCATTGCCACCCAGCTCCAGTGGTCCCGCATGGCCCGCCGCTGGGGACTCGACGGTGTGCACGCCGAAGACCCCGGCAGCACCGCCCTCACCGTCGTCGGCAACAGCACCAGCAAGGTCACCGTCCGGCCGGGTGACGCCTTCGTGGCGGGCTTCTACTACCACCTAGACGCGAACAAGCTGCTGGACGTCGTCACCAACGCGGGCAGTGCCGCACGCATCGACTACGTCGTTCTGCGCGCCGACATGGAAGACGGCGAAGTCACCGCCGAATACAAGACCGGCGGCACCATCGCCCCCACCCTGACCCAGGATGAGACCGGCATCTACGAAATCCCTCTCGCCCAGTGCACCGTCGCCGCCGGCTCATCCGTCGTGACCGCCGTCAACGCTTTGGATCGCAGGTGGTTCACGGACCGCGGGGCCATCGCTGGGGTTTCGGGAGACGGGCGGCCCGCCGCTAAGGGGCAGTTGCGGGTGGAGGGCGCCAGCCTGTATCTCGGCGATGGTGCGGCGTGGCGGTGGCTTGCCTCGACCGGGCTCGAAGAGGGCTCGTACACACCGGTGTGGAACGCCGGGACCACGGCGTTCCACTGGGGGACCGGGGCAACGAACATAGGCCGCTACCAGGTGCGGGACGGCCGGGTCTACCTCAACATCCACGTCGTCGTGACCGGCAACCCCGTCGGGTTGCCAGACCCAATCCAGGTCACCCTCCCGCCGGGCTACCCGTGCAGCCCCGCACACCGCGGCATCCTCCACTTCAACCTTCAGTCGGTGAACGGGGAAGGCTCCGCAATCGGGTCGGCACTGCTGTTTCCGAACGAGACCACCACGAAGATCGCTCGCCTGCGGTACTCAGTCCAGGTCGGCGACACCTCGGACGCCATCCCCAAGTCGGAGAACGTCCTCACCAACTCCCCTTACAACATTCGGGCCGGCGACATTCTGACCATCGACGGCTCCTACTGGCTCGCTTGACCCCCGAAAGGATCATCAGATGGCTCGCAGTATCTTCGGGGGCAGCCCGGCCGACTATGCGATGGAGCGCGTCGGCATGCAGCTCCTCCTCCGCCCGGAAGCCGTCGGCACCGTCTGGGACGCCGTCACCGACGGTACCCAGATCACCGACCTGACCGACGCCGTCGGCAACCCCATCACCACGGTCACCGCCGACGGAGACGGGGCCGTCAGCTTCTACGGGCCCGACGGCGTCACCAGCCTCTACCTCGACTTCGGCTACGGGCGCCGATACGCCATGGCCGCCACCGACACCGGGGCCGTCCTGCAAGCCCATTTGGCGCAACGCGGCCTCCCCGACGGCTGGCCAGGGCTCGACAGCGAAGGCAAAATCCCGGGCGACCAACTGCCCACCTCCACGGACTGGCTGATCGTCACCACCTATGGCGCCGAAGGCGACGCAACGCACGACGACACCATGGCGATCCAGGCGGCCATCGACGCCTGTCAGCCGGGCGGAATCGTGTACTTCCCGCACGGCGTCTACAAGACCACCGCGACGCTGGACTTGAAGTCCGGTGTCACCCTCCTCGGCTCCCACGCCAACATGATGCTGGGGCCGGGCATGACCGACGCCGACTTCGCCTGCTACATCCAGCCCGCGGTCCCGTTTGACGGCACCAGCGTCATCCAGATCATCGGCGAGGACGACGGCGAACACCCGGCCATCAGCGGCGAGCAGCGTCTCACGAACCTCATGTTCGACGGGTCACAGCTCACCGGATCGAGCATCGACGGCCTGTACGCCAGGGGTAACGTCCAGAACGTCGTGCTGGAGAACGTCACCATCCGGCAGATGCCCAACAACGGGCTGGTCACTGCCGACGCGGACGACGTTTTCCCCTACTCGTGGCGCCTGCGGCATGTCATGGTCGACAACTGCCACGCCAACGGCGTTCTGCTGACCGGCAACACCGACTTGACCCTAGACGACGTGCAGGTCATCGGCTGCTGGGCGCAGGGAATCGTCCTCACCAACTGCACCAATGGGCAGCTCGCCAGCTGCCGCACCGAATGGAACGGCTCCCACGGGTACCACATCACCGGCGCCTGGGGGGACTGGGCAGGCTCCGGCGGCATGCAGATGACCGGCTGCTCCACCGACCGCAACGGGCAGCACGGCGTCCTCATCGACGCCACCGGCAACGGACCCATCCTCATCGAAGGGCTGATGACCCGGCGCGACGGCCGCAACGGCGGTACCGGTGGCGGCGGTTACGCCGGCCTCGCCGTTGCCGCCGCCACCATGCCGATCGTTGCCACGGGGGTCACCTGCTACCCGGGCGTGGACGATGGCGGTGCGAGCACCAGCAGCCCCGAGTACGGGCTGTCCGTCACCGGCGCCTCAACCCTGGTCCAGGTTGACAGCAGCTACCTGCACGCCGCCACCCAGGGCCTGCACTCCACCAGCACCGGAACCCTGATGGTCGGCGCCAACGTGACCTACGCGTCCGGCCCGACCACCGCACCGGTACGAACCCTGCCGCTCACGGCGACCGTCTCCAAAGGCCTGGTCATCACCGCCCCTGCCGGTGCCGCAGCCTACGTGGTCTGGCGTGCACCAAAGGCGTGCACGGTCACCGCAGTACGCGGCTACCGGGTTGGCGGCACCGGTATCACGATCAACGCGACGAAGAACGGCTCCGACCTTCTCGCCTCCAACCTGTCGCTGTCCACTGCGGACACCTGGCTGTCCGGGCCCGGCGTGCAGAACCAGAACATGGCCGCCGGCGACACCCTGGCCGTCGCTGTCCGCTCTGTGACCGGCACACCGACGGCGGTCACCATTCAGGTCGAAGTGCAGGGGGTGTGAGATGGCGGTACTGACCGTCCTCGATGACCGGCTGCCGTACCAGCAGGCGCCCGGTGCGCTCACCACCGAGTCCGTGGCCGGGCCGCCGGAGCTGCTTCAGGTCTCAGATGCCGTCGGCGTGCTCGCCACCCTCACTGTCGGGGCGAGAACGGTGGCCATACGGGGGCCGGCCCGCACGTTCACCGAGAACAAGAGGCCGTTCACCGACCAGTTCACCCGCACCACAACCTCGGGCTTCGGCATGAGCCCAGGGGGCGGCAACTGGTCCCAGTCCGGAACCGCCACCCTCTACACTGCGGCTAGCGGCGTCGGGCAGATCTCATGCGACGTTGCGAACACCTCCCGCCACGCCACCGTGCTGGACACGCTCACCGACGTCGACGTCACCGCCAAGGTCACGATCACGACCGTGCCTGCCGGCGCCAGCACGAGCGTCGCCCTGTCGTTCGGTTACACCGACTCCGCCAACGCCAACCGGGCACGGCTGACGGTCACCACAGCAGGTGTCGTGCAGTTGACGCTGGAGAAGGAAGTCGCCAGTACCGTCACGATCCTTGGCGCGACCACGCAGGTCGGTACAGGATTCGCGGCTGGGGACTGGTGGAGAATCCGGGCCGAGCGGGCCGGGGCCACCATTCGCTGCCGCGCCTGGAAGGACAGCACCACCGAACCGGGAACGTGGCTTCATTCGGTGAGTGAAACCGCCAACCCGTCGGGGCGTGTCGGGTTCCGCGCCATCGCGTCCTCCGGCAGCACCGGGCTGCCCCGCATTGTGCAGGTCGATGACCTACAGGTGATCTCTGGTGCGTGGGCCACGGCGCCTTCGGTCACCCACGGCACGTGGGTGCGGGTTCTGCCGGAGCCGTTTGACGGCATCTGGACTGGGGGTCTGGCGGATCAGGTCCGGTCCTGGGCTGTTGACACGACTCCTGACGCGTTGGCCTACGCGATGATGTACGTCACCGGGGCCCCGGCGGTGACGTCACCGGCATTGGGCGGTGCGCAGATCGCAGGCCAGTCCAACTACGGGCCGCTCGACCCCAGCACCGGCTCACCCATTGAGGGCGGCGACTTCCACGACTACATGGGCCTCGACTGGGAGTTCCCCAACGGGGAGACGCAGACTGCGGGTGTGGGTGAGCAGGGGTGCATGGACTGCTCCGGGTTCGTCCGCATGGTGTACGGCTTCCACATGGGCATTCCCATGGTGCGCAGTACGGACTTTGACGGCATCAACCTGCCGAGGGTCACGAAGGACATCGGCCCATCGGGGCCGGGGGTGATCGTGGTGCAGGCGACGGACATTGCCCCGGCGTTGACGAACCTTCAGGTCGGTGACGTTCCGCTCTTCGATGCGGATACTTCCGACCCGGTCGCCGGGCAGTTGGATCACAACGGGATCTTCTTGGGGGTCGACAGTCTGGGGCACTACCGGTTCATCAACTCCCGGAAGACCCTGAACGGGCCGACGTTTGGTGACTTGGGTGGCGCGTCCACGTTGGACGGGGCGGGTCTTTATGCGACGAGCCTGCGCCTGATCAGGAGGTTCTAGTGCCGATCATCGCTGGGCTACAGGCATCGGGTGCTCTTGCGGGCATGGTCCCGGCGTTCGACGGTCTGCGGGTGCAGATCAGCGCCCCAGTCGGCACGCCTGCTGACGCGGCACCGCCGGGCGGCCCGGTGGTGGGCTGGGTGCTGGTCGCGGACCCTGATGCGGCGGGCGGGCAGCGGGTGGATCCGGTGTTCCTTGCTGCCGGCCAGGCGGTCACGCCGGATCAGTACCGGGCCGCCTACGGGCCGCAGTTCGCTGTGAACGTGGGGCGGGACCGGTAGCGGTCAGAGCCATTGAACCGCTGCCGTGTTGATCAGCAAATGGATTGCATTGTCGGCAATGATCATTAGCCAGACGGCAAGCCACGGCGGTGTGTCCGACGGGTACCCCGTTGCCGAGCACTCCCACTCCGACCAGGGGCGCCGGTACGCCTTCGGGGCGAGCAGGTTCTTGGCCCACACCACGTGCCGGGCGAGCCGGTAGTGGTCGATGACCGCGTGGGTGACGACGATGACAGCGAGCGCGGCCGGGGACTGGGTGATGGGCAGGAACGGCAGTCCGTAGGTCAGGGCATGTGCCCAGGCGGGCCACCAGCGTTTCGTTTTCTCGTTCGCCATCCAATGCGATTGCAGTAGATAGTCCCCGGCGAGGTGGGCAAGGAGAATCCCGAGGCCGATCATCGCATTCCCCGGAGCCAGGTGGCGGGTCTGAGTGTCAGTTGCCCGTCTTCGCCTCGGTCCCACCAGTAGCTCTTGCCGAAGAGGCGCACGATTCGCAGGGACTCTTGGTTGGTCATGGCGTCACTTCCAGTCGGTGAGACGCGGCTTGGGCTCGGCGGGGCAGGATTCGGGCGTCTCTCCGTAGTCCGTCTGATGTCCTTTGTCGCGCACTTCTGCGCACAGGCCGAGGGTGCGTGCCCCGGCAGCGAAGGACGGTCCGTGCGTGTCGTCGTCGGGGTCGCGGGCGACGATCCAGTCGGGGCCGACGGCTTCGATGCGGACGCAGTGGTAGTGGTCGCGGCCGAACGCGCCTTGGGCGAAGCCGTGGATGACGTCGCCGACGGCGAGGGGCGGGGGTGTGGTCACGGCGTGTTCCTGAGTGCGGGGCCCTGTTCGGGCTGGTCGGGCTCACCTCTGTACGCGGCGAGGGCTTCGCGCACGTCGCCCTCGGAGTAGTCGGAGGAGTCCCACCATTCGATGGCCTTCCAGACGTCCTCTAGCCGCTTGATGCGGACTTGGGTGCGAACCTCCCACTGCTGGAGCAGGACCAGTAGCTCTTCGGTCTCGCGGGCGGCATCTTGCGCGTACCCGAGTCCGGCGAGCCGGTCGGCCATCTCGCGCAAACTGCCGCGCCTGCGGACCAGATCGTCAAGGTCGAAGGCGTGGCACAGGTAGTTGTACGATCCGCCGCTCATTCGCCTTCCTCCGCTGCGTTGACGTAGCCGCTGTTCTCGATCTCGATGGCGGCAGTGAGCATGCCGAGCGATGTGATCCAGTCCGGGGACTCGGATGCGCCCTTTACGAACGACACGCCCCCGTCGGTCTTCACGACCTTGACGAGGACCAGCGCGTCGACGGGTAGATCGCCTTCGTCCAAGCAGGCGGTGACGCCGAGGCTGTCGAGCAACTGCCCGATCGGCTGGTCAGCCACTGTGAGCCCTCCGCTGTTCGAGCATTCGCACGAACTCGTCGATGCGGCCTGCGTCGGGATGCTGGTCCCAGCGGGGGCAGCGGATCACCTTGACGTTGTCGAGTCCGCGCAGTTTCTCCCGGCGACTGATGTAGACCACTTCGCGGTCGCGGGGCGACAGGCCGCTGTTGCGGCACCACGTCTCGAACTCGCGGGCGTCACAGGCGAGAACAGCGATGAGGCTAATCACGGATGACCTCCGGCTGCACCTTCAGCGCGATGTGTGCCGTGCCGATGACCGGGCCCCCAGCGCCCGACTTGCGGCAGCCGCGCGGGCGTTCCTTGACCGCCACGGCGTGCAGCCCCTCGATGAGCTTCAGCAGCTCGACAGAAGACGGCGTGAAACCTGCGTTCTTGTAGCGAGTGAAGATGAGCTGCAAAGCATCAAGGGCCACACAGTCCGGGCCGGGCTCGGATACCGGGAAGGCGTGTCGGATGGTGGCGAGGGATGTCTCGCCGATGCCGGGCACTTGGCGCAGTTCCGCGTCCGTGGCGTGCGGAAGCTTGGCGGAGGTGAAGCCGTACTGGGTGAGCATCCCGGCGATGCTGCGCCCGGCAACGCCACCGCCGAGAAGCCGGGCGAGCGCCGCCTCCTCGCCGTGTAGCAGGTCGTCGGCGGCCGTCGGGTCCGGGCAGTCGAGGCGCGAGCACGTCACATGCCCGCCCTCACCGAGGAAGAGGCAGCTGCCGCCACAAGCGGGGCAACGGCCTTGAACGTCAGACATGGGCATTGGGTGCCTCCGGTGCGGGTGGTGCGGGTTGGAGGCGGCGGGCCGGACCCGCACAGCCGGGCCCGCCGCAGGGCCAGCAGAGGTGGGTAGACCTCGCGACCAGACCTCACCATAACGCGGAAACCTTGGAATCATAGGCATATCCGAACTTACGACCTATGATTCAAAGGTCAAGCGTGTCGCTGGGCAACGCACCCCAGCCGCAGCCCAATCCGCAGGAGAACCCATGACGCTGACCGGTCCCGCAGCCGCCGCTCAGCACCACGTCCTCCTCACCGAAGACGGAGCACGACTCGGCCTCATCTCCTGCGTACTCCGCAACACCGGCGACGGCTGGCACATCCTCAACGACGCCGGACACAGTCCATCCGGCGTCACGAAAGTGACCCAGCGCAGCGCATACCTCGAACTCACCCACGCCACCACGGCCTTGAAGGTGTCGTCATGGCAAGTCACCCCCGATGAAACCTTCGCCGCCCGAGGCGTACACGTCGGCGCCAGCGTCGGACTCGCATCCACCCGCCTGTTCCTCTACACCAAGCAGCCCGCCAACGGCGCCGAAGCGACGCCGGCAAACCCGGCGAACGTCGTCGTGCCCGGAAGCAACTTCTGGGTCACCGCCCTGATGGAGCTTCCCGCCTTGCCCTAGGCCACCCGCAACCGAAGCTCCCGCCATCGGCCAGGGCTTCCGTCACAGAAAGAGAGGGGACCCGTGAAGCTCGTCACCCGCGCCGCGCTCGGCTGGCCCGCATCAGCGGCACCGTCGCAGACGTCCGCCAAGGGCGTGAAGGTCCACTACGAAGGGACCGCCGTCTCCACGAAGTTGCTGACGGACCACAACGCGTGCCTGGCCGAGTGGAAGGCCATCCGCAAGTCGCACCTCGCGAACAAGGTGGAGAACTACTCCGACGTGGCGTACAACTACGCGGCCTGCCCCCACGGCTACCTCATGGAGGGGCGCGGCCTGCGGAAGCGCACCGGCGCCAACGGCAACCAGGCCCTGAATGTCGCGCACTACGCGATCCTCGGGCTCGTCGGATCATCCGGCCTGGTCCAGCCCACCCCCGAGATGCTCTCCGCGATCCGCGACGGCATCGAGCTGCTGCGGAAGAACGGCGCCGGGACCGAGATCAAAGGCCACCGCGACGGGTACGCCACCGCGTGCCCCGGGGGGCCGCTGTACGCGTGGGTCTCGAAGGGCGCCCCCCGGCCGGGCGGCACCACGACGACACCTCCCGTACCGAAGCCCCCCGCCAAGTACGAGCCGTTCCCCGGGGCGAGTTTCTTCCTCAACGGGTCCCGGCCGGCGCTCGGCAAGAAGTCCGCCATCTTCACCGCGATGGGCAAACGTCTCGTCGCGGTCGGCTGCGGCCGGTACAAGGTCGGCCCCGGCCCCGAACTCGGCCAGGCGGACGTCGACAGTTACGAGGCGTGGCAGCGGAAGCAGGGCTACACCGGGGCCGCCGCCAAGTGGCCCCCGGGGCGCACCACCTGGGACGCGCTCAAAGTCCCCAACGTCTGACCCAGCTTACGCATCCGCGTAAGCACAGTGACCTGCACGTTTCTGGGCGACCAGGAGCGCACCAACCAGCAGAGAGACACCACCATGAAGATCTTCGGAAGAGAGCCTGTCTACCTCCTCGGCTTTATCGCCGCGGCCCTCCAGGCTCTGTCGGCGTTCGGCGTCGACATCTCCGACGGCACGCAGACCGCCATCAACGCCCTGTCGGCGGCGGCCGTCGGCGTCATCACCGCCATCGTCCTCAAGAACGGCGCCCTCGCCGCGGCGATCGTCCAGTTCGCACAGGCGGGCATGGCGCTCGGCGTCGGCCTCGGGCTCGACTGGTCCGCCGACCAGCAGAGCAGGGTCATGGCCGCCGTCGCCGCACTCGTCACCCTGTGGCTGCGGGAGAAGGTCACCGCCCCCGTGTCGTCCGTGTCGTTGGAGCAGAAGAGCCCCGTCAAGCAGCCTCTCGCGGGAGTGTAAGTGCGGTGCCGGGCGGTGCGGCGGCTACGAACCACGCTCGGCCGCCGCGGCACGTTCCTGCTCATCATCGGCGTCGGCAAGACCTGCTGGGGAGTCAGCTTCCTCGTGGACCCGCCCAGGCCTGACGGCCTGCAACTCCTCACGAGGGTCTGTTCCCTGCACCACTGGTCGTGGCTGTGGATCGTCGCCGGGCTCGTCACCACCGGGTCCGCGTTCCTGCGGGTCGGCCGCGACGGCTACGGCTTCCTCGCAGCCCTCATTCCCCCCGCAGTATGGGCAACCGCCTACCTTGCCGCCGCTGTCGGCGGCGAGTACTCGCGCGGCGCGTTCGTCGCACTCTGGTACCTCACCTCGCACGTCGGGGTCATCATGTGGGCGAGCACGGTGCCCGAACATTCGGTCCCCCCAGCTCCGCGCCGCCGGAAAGGTAAGGGCCCGTGACTATCTGGGCTGCGCTGGTGGCCGCGTTCGGGACCATCGGCATGATCCTCGCGGGGCTGTTCGCCGCTCGCGCCACGAAGGCCGCAGCATCAGCGACAGCGGAGGCCACACGCGCCGCCGCGACGGCGCAAGCCGAACCCGAGCAGCGGCGCGTGGACTTGGAGGCGTTCAAGACGATCCGCGACGACTTGGCGAAGCAGGTCGTGGAGATGCGGCAGGAGACGACGCGTCTCCGCTCCATCGTGCGGGCGTTCGCCTCCTACGTGGGAGATCTGTCGATGCAGATGAGGCAGTCCGGCGTGACACCCACCGAACCGCCGCCCTTGGTGGACGAGTACAACCGAACTGGAGTGTGACCGAGGACGACTTGTCGGACCAGCACCCGGTGCAGCCGCGCGTCGACGAGGCGGCGGCGGATCTGGGGACGATGGTGGAACTGGGGATGGCGGACGAGCCGCCGGTGCCGTCGCCGTCCATCGCACCATTCCTCGAACCGCAGTGGCCGCCCAAGGCGGAGGTCGATCCTTACGATGGCTCCTGACGAAGCCCCGCTCGCCCCGTGAGGGGCGGGCGGGGCTTCGGCGCGTCTGGTCTAGCTGATCGAGCCGTTGAACTCGGGGAACTCCAGACTGAAGTCCTGGCTTGCCCGCTGCACGGTCACCACGATCTTCTTGCCGTACTTGGTCTCCAGGACGTTGTCGTCCGTCTTCACCGCAGACACGCCTGGCGCCAGACGGCCGCTGAGGAGAGCAGACCCGCGGCTGAATTCGGTGGAAGCGGCCTCACCACCGTTCGTCGCACCGTCGATGATCGTGGACAAGTCGCCGAGGTCAGCAGGTCCTTTCCCTGCGTTCGTGAGCTTCAGCTTCACACGGAACGCCGTGTTGCCGTCCTCAGGCTCCTCGTACTCGCCGAAGTCGGTGACCTCCTTCGCCTCAACAACCGTCACCGTCAACCCGTCCGGCCACTCATAGGTGTCACCGAACGCCAGGCCCGTGCTCGGACCGCCGTCTCCACCGGTGCCGGCGCCTTCTTCCTCGGAGCAGTGCTCCATCCAGTCCGCCTGGCTCAGCGACGTGTCGGAGCAGTCGACTTCGTGAGCGGGCTCGCTCGCCTTGACCTTCGCGTCCGTCGTGTCGGCCGGGGCCTTGTCGTTCGACGTGCCGCAGCCGGCAAGTAACACGGTAAGGAGCACGGCAGTTGCGGTGATACGGGTGCGCATGAGTCCCCCAGGTGCTTCGCGGAGGGATGACCGTAGCGACCCGAATGCGCACGAGGAAGCGGGATGTTCCAGCAGTGACGGACTTGTGACCAAGATGCGGGGGAGATGTGTACTACTCCGGCGGGTTGGGGATCTGCCTGGACAGCACCCACGTGTCCTCGCCTAGGCGGCAGGTGATCACAAGGCGCACCGGTTCGTTCCGGTAGTCGTTCTGCCAACTGTCGTAGGTTTTGCCGGTCATCCAATGACCTGGCCGTGTGCGCTCCATCGCGAACGGCCGCCCCCTGCCCACCGTCATGGGGAACTCGGCCGTATTGCGGCCCTCCGCGTCCGAGTCGTTGATGCCAGGGCTGAACCTGAACGGACCCCAGATGTGGGCGTCGTAGTCGGCCTGCGTCACGCCGCCACCTGGCGTCAGCAGGATGCGCTCCGAGTCGTCGTTGTCGACGCGCACGCTAAGCGCGTCCAGGTGTCCCAGCGAGTCGGGGCCGATGAGGTCCACCTTCAGGGTGGCCTGCCCGTCCGTCCACGGCTCATCGAGACTGCACTCGATCTGCGGCCTGCGCTCCTCAAGCCTTCGGGCGCGCTCAATCGCGGCGATCGTGTGAGCGGTGCTGGCGGAGCGGTGCGCGGCACGCCAGGCGCCCACAGCGGCAACGGCGCTTAGGCCGGCGGTGGAGAAGGTGGCGATCTGAGACCACGGGATATCCATACGGCCGAACCGTAGCGGGAGTTGAGGGCCTCGCCGCAGGTGCCGGCGGCGGGAGGTGGCCGACCTGGGATCGCAGCGCTAGCGCATAACGTTCCCTTATGTGCTGGCAGGAGCTTGACGCTCAGGGGGAGGGAAGCCGAACTCGGCCAGCAGTTCCTTCGAGGAGATGACCTCCAACCCCTCCTCCCGAGCCCGGTTCGGCAGTCGAGTCGTCTCGTTGGTCACGAGAGCGCAGCCCTCATACCTGGCAGTCGATGCGATCAGTCCGTCGCTCGTATGCGCCACAGCTCCCGAACGAAGATTCTCCAGTGCGGCGCTACCGGCTTCATCGCCGAGACGGGCGAAGCCGAGCTGCGAGTGATCAAGGACGAAAGCGCCCGTCGGCACCGGCCGCCCCAGTCCCGTCATGCAGGCGAGGAGCTGTTCCCTTCGCTCAGGGTTGGGGATGGCGCTCAGTTCATCGATCGTGACGTGGGTGTACAGCACTTCCAGCCGGCCGCGATCGGCGGCTCCGCGGAGGGCTTCGTAGGCCCCTGGGGTGTCGGCGATCGGATCGATGGCGTTGGAGTCAAAGACCACGCGTCTCATGGCGGCAGGCTAGCGAGTGCCTCGCCACCGACCAACGGGTCGTTGGGGTCGAGTTGGCCGTTGTCACCCTCGATAACATGCCATATCGCGGGCGCAAAAACGGTACAATTAGGCATGGCTGAAGACTCCCGCGCACGACTCATCTACGCCCACGGCGACGCGACGGCTCCACTCGGAAGCGGCAATCGGGTCATCGCTCACGTCTGTAACGACATCGGCGCATGGGGTCGCGGCTTCGTGATGTCCCTGTCGCGCCGCGGCCCCGAGCCGGAAGCCGCCTACCGGGCTTGGCATCAGGGTCGTGGCCAGAACGACTTCAGGCTCGGCGCCGTGCAGTTGGTGCGCGTCGCCCCGGAATTGTGGGTGGCGAACATGGTCGGACAGCGCGGCATCCGTCGGGCCGGAGGCAACCCGCCGGTCCGCTACGAAGCGATAGACGAAGCGTTGGGCCATCTCGCCGAACAGGCGAGGCGCCTGGACGCCTCGGTGCACATGCCGCGCATCGGCTGCGGACTGGCGGGTGGCGAATGGGCCCGCATCGAACCGCTGATCAGGAATCAGCTGTGCGGCCGTGGCGTCAACGTCGCCGTGTACGACCTCGCAGTCGGGGCCGCCGCATGACCGACCTCGCCCCGCGCCAGCCGAACGCCACCCCCGCCGTCTACGACGCCGCGACGCTCGCCGTCCTGGCCGCCATGGAAGAGGCGGCCGATAGGCACCTCGATGCCATCCGCCCCCACAACACCAAGCGCGGCTACGCCAACGACTGGGCGCTCTGGGAGGAGTTCCACGACTGGCTCGCCGAACGCACCGGCCACCGCATGCCGTCGACCGCCGCCACCAGAGGCAACCTCGTCGGTTTCGTCGTCTGGCTCGACACCATCAAGTTCGCCGCCCCCAACTCCATCGACCGCAGGATCACCGGCGTCACCGTCACCGCGCGCAGCCTCGGCGTTGAGGTGCCCAAGGCCGCGACCGTCGCCGCACGACAGGCCCTCAAGCCGCTGAAGAACGACCCCGAGCGTCAGGCGCGCGGCCGGGGCAAGGCCGCCGCCGTCACGCCCGAGCAGCTCCGGCAGATGGACGCCGCGGTCGCCGACGGACTCGCCGGGTTGCGCGACCGCGCTCTCTGGCTCATGGCCTTCGGGATCGCCGGACGCTCCGCCGAAGTCGCCGCCCTTCGAGCCGACGCCATCGTCCACGTCAGCAACGGCCTCGACGTCCATGTCCCAGCGGTGAAGGGCCGCCCGCCCCGCGACGTCGTCGTCGCCTACGGCAAGAACGTCGACACCTGCCCCGTCCGCGCATGGCTCACCTGGCGAGCCGCCGCAGGCATCACCCACGGGCCCGCCTTCCTCCCCATCGACGTCTGGGGGCACATGGGCGACCGCGCCCTTTCCGCCGAAGCCTGCCGAGAAATCATCGCCCGCAACGCCGAACGCGCAGGCGTCGCAGTCCGGCTGACCGGCCACAGCATGCGCGCCGGGTTCATCACCACCAGCCGCAAGGCCGGGAAGCGCGAAGAGAAGATCCGCGCCCAGTCCGGCCACGCAGAGAACAGCCCAGCCTTCTGGGGGTACATCCGCGAAGCCGACAAGTGGACCGACGCCGCGAGCGACGACATCGGGCTGTAGCACCCAATCCGCCCCTTCGCCTTCCACGTCACCCATTTCGGGTGCATCGTGGTTCTGCGTGGACCCGAGCCCCCCAGGCTGTGGCCCCCGCACTGGCCCCGCCGCGTACTGCGCGCGGGGCCACCGCCTTCCCGGCTCCCCACGGGAGGGCACTCCCGTTGTCAGCCCTCCGTGCCACACTGGTCTTGGCGGTGCAGCGCCCCAAGGGACGTTCGATCGGCCGCCAGCTCGTCGGGCCACGCGTCCGCCGTTCGCCTTACGCCCACCTCTTCGGGGTGGGCGTTCGTGCGTCCACCCGGTCACGCCCCGCCTTCCGCGAGCCCCCGCTCTGGCGCGCAGAACTCGCACGCGGCCACGGTCTCCGGATCCTCCGTGAGCCCGAGCCGGGCGGCGCTCGCCTCGATGGGCAGTGTCTTGCGCTGCGGCATGGTGCAGTCGGCGAGGTGGATGAGTGCCGGCTCGGGGTGGGTGGGGTGGCGTTTGGGTTCGATGACGTAGCCGCCCGGCCCGGTGGGGGCTTGTTCGAGGGCGTGGATTTTCCGGCGGGTGTTGGCGAGCTGCCATTCCAGCCAGGTTTCGAGGGTTCGGAGTTTGGTGAGGCGTTCAGCCGGTGGCAGGTCGGACATGCGTTCGATTCTAGGGGTGAGTGTTCGCCCACCCGGTTCAGGGTGTCAGGATCGCATCGGCAAGCGCCACGTAACCGCTGCGGTTGCGGCGCTTCCCGAGCTCTGTGTCCCATGCTGCGATCACCTCCGCGATCCTCCACACGTCATCCAGGTCATCCAGATCGACCAGGCCGAGGCTGATGATCTGCCCGGCGATCTCCAGGTAGTCGGCGGTGATGCGGTCCGGGACTTCCGCCTCGGTCGTCTCGTGCCACACGTAGATGCAGTAGCCCACCTGCTCGCGGGGTGCGATTGTTGTCATGCCCCCCATCGTGCCGGGGCTGTGTCGCAGCTATGTCGCACGGTTCCGTCGGATCGTGGCAGCCCCGGCCCGCGTGCGGATCGCCCGAAGCCTCCCGATCTGTCGGCGCCTGCTGCCACACTGACCCTGGCCTCGCCGCTGCCACCCCCGTCGGCGGCGAGGCCAGCCCTGGAGGAGGGGTCGTGGATTTCCAGATGCCGATCAATGGCCACACCGTGGAAGGGCCACTCGCCGAGTGGAACCATCCGGACGCCCGCTGGACCGAGGAGTTCGGGATTGCCCTCGGAAGGGCGGAGGCGGACAGGGCCCCTGTCGCATGCCCGGCCTGTGGTGAACCGGCCCTCGGGATGGCCATGGACAGCATCTACACCGAATGGCACAACGGGCAGGGTGGCGGCAGCCGCGTTGAGCTGGGGAGGCTGATTACGCTCGACCCGTGCGGACATACGATCGCCGCCGAGGCCCGCCCCGTTGTCGGTGCCCGCCGGTAGACTTTGCCCCATCAACCCCCAGGGCCTGCGGGCCCGCGAAACAGGGGATTGCTTCCCGCCCCGCCCGCGACGTGATGCACCGCAGGCGGGGCGGAGCTGCGTCAGCCCTCAGCCTCGTCGAGCTTCTTCGCCGCCTGCTTGACGGCCATCTCCAGCTCGTACCGGCTCACCCCGGCGGTCGCCGCCGCATGCGCCGTGATGGCCCGCTGCACCTTCTCCGCCGCGTCCAGCCACGGCCGCCACGCCTCCGGGGAGTAGCTGGCGGCCGTCGCCGCACGCCGGGCCGCCTCCGCCGCGCGCTGAAGCTGAAGAAGGTCATCAGGGACGTCGGGTCTCTTCGGTTCTTTCGCCACGGCCGGAGTCTAAAGGCCGTGCTGATCTCCACCCTGTCTGGCATCCTGGAGCAACGGGCCGCCTTGGCGGCAGGAGGTTCTGCGGTTCGCCTCCCGGATCGTCCCCGGAGAGACACCGCCCCAACTTGAACGCCTACCCGCGCGGGTGGGCGTTCGTTCGTCACGCGAGCGACGCCAGCCTATTCGCCGGCCGACGGCGGCTCGGCGACGAACGACCCCAGCCCAACCTCCGTGCGCACCAAGCCCTCGCGCTTCAACGCGCCCAACGCCTTCTGTGCAGTCGCCGCGGCAACCGAAAACTCGGTCGACAGCTCCACGACCGAGGGAACCTTCGAGCCGACCGGATACGTGCCGTCCTCGATGCGACCCTCGATGACGGCCGCCACCTGCCGCCAGATCGGCCGCGTCCGGTCAAGATCAGCACTCATGATGTTGACGCTAGGCAACCGCAGTACACCACGCGACCGCAGTAGACCGCAGTACACTGCGGACCTGGAACACAGGAAACCCCCGCAGCCGTGCGACCGGCCCGGGGGTATGGACGACGCGGGAAGGCATCGCCATGGCGGATTCTACCGACGACAGAGTCGGACGCGAGTGGCAAGAGGGCGGCGGATCAGGACACGAGCAGGCCGTCATCATCACCCCCGAAGCGCGCGCAGAGAAGGCCTGGCATGCCTATCTGACCCACATCGCCGAGGAGTGCAAGAGCACCTGCCGCACCGATGGCGTCGACTGCTCGCAGGCCGTCGAGCTCAAGGCCGCGTGGAACGAAGCCAAGCGGGCCGCATGACCGCCCCGGCCGGCATCAACCCCCGTTCGCCGGCCGGGGCTCAGGGGTGAGCTGGACAGCGGGTGACATATCCACACCCCTTACACAGGACCCATCCGCGTGAATGCAGGGCGCACTCTTTTACCTGGGCAAAATCTGAGGTTGACTCTCGTTCAGTTGGGTCGATCATCCGAGGAGCACAGCCATGGAGACGCCAAGAGCATGCGCAACGCGGGACAAAGTCGAGAGCTTGACCTCCCGGTTACCAGACTCCAGGCGCTGAAGCGTGCTCCGGTCGACGCCGGATAGATGCACCAACTCCTCTTGGGTGAGATTGCGGTCTAGCCGCCGCCCACGGACATTGTTCGCCACAGTGCGGCGATCTTTCAGGACCCAGGGCGGATGGTCGTCTGCCATCCGGTAAACGCTCTGAGGTTCAAGATCACTTGTCAGCAGCAGATCTGACGCTTTTGGTGATCATGGCCGGCGTCCATGGTTGGGCATCAGCTCCGAACGGCCCGTCGACTCCTGGCGCTCATCGCAAGGCCTTGGCCACCGGTAAAGAATCGAACATGCGTTCACGCGATTGGATGACACCCCGAATGCCGCACACGACCGTTGAGCAGGGTGGATTAGCCCGCAGGCCGGAGTCGATACGCACGCCTTGACCGGCCGCACTACCCATGTTGCTTACCCCGACGGAGACAGGCATGACCCCCGATGCGATCCTCGCCCTCTATCGATGGGTAGTTGCGGACTGCTTCAGGTGTGGACGCGCCGGCGTGCACGCTGCGCGCCTCGACGCCATCAGCACCCCATCCGGCCATACCTACGAACTCCACGCATGCGGGCACTGCGTCCTGGAGCTGGAAGAGGAGCGTCAGATCCACGCGGAACGCCGCGGTGAGGTGTACCGGGCCGGGACTCTCGGGGCGTAGACGCCCGCCGCCAGCCGCCTCAACTCGACGAGAGGGGCGGCCTTCTGCTGTAGACGACCTGGTGGGCGGCGGATTTCTGGGGGAGTGGGTGGGGAGTTGCGGGTCAGGGGAGTGGCTGGGGGGAGCCAGTTAGCACTCCATAGACCCCACACCGGATACGCAAAGGAACAGAGAAGAACGCAGGTAGAGGAGTCGGGGAACGTCGACCAGGCGATCCGACAGGTGATATCTACAAGCGGCGCGAGTGGGAGAACATCTGGCTCCGCACGAAGCGGTACAACGCCGCGGGCACCGTCGTCTCGGGCACGGGCGGGGTCTGTTACCTCTACTGGCCCGTGGAGCCCACCGCGGCCCAGCGCAAGGCCCTGGCGGCCGTGGGCGTGCGCTGAGCCGCCGGACAGGGCGTCGACGCCGGTCCCGGCCCATGTCAGCGGGTCTGCAATACTGCGGATCTCCTGTGACGGCCGAGACTGGGAAGCGCGGACTTGAACAACAGGCAACAGCGTGGCGAGAGCGAGCGGGCCCAGATCCGCCGCTCCGAACTCATCGCCACCGGCCGTAAGTTGTTCGCCGACACGTCGTACGACGCCCTGTCCATGGACGACATCGCGCAGCACGCGGGGGTCGCCAAGGGCCTGATCTACTACTACTTCAAGAACAAGCGCGGCTATTACCTCGCCATCATCGAGGACTCGGTGATGGAACTCGTCTCGCTCGCTTCGGGCGGCGGCGACCTGCCCAACACCCAGCGCGTGCAGCGCACCGTCGAGGCCTATCTCCGGTTCGCCGAGTTCAACGAGGCCGCGTACCGCACGATCATCACCGGCGGCGTGGGCTTCGACACCCAGGTGCAGGCGATCCGCGACGCCGTGCGTACGGGACTGGTCTCCACTGTCGCCGAGGGCGCGTACGGCCGCCGGGACATCCCGCCGATCGCCAGACTCGCCCTGCTGGGCTGGCTCAGCAGCGTCGAGTGGCTGACCCTCGAATGGCTTGAGCACCGCGAGGAACTGCCCAGGGAGATACCGCGCGATCTGCTGGTGCGGATGCTGCGGCACACGCTCGACACGATCGAGGAGTTCGCGCCGGACTGCCCGGCGCCCCCGGCGGACCCGGACTTCCACCCGTACACCGGTCTGTGAGACGCCCGTGAACGGCGAAGGCGCCGGACGAGCCCGTGTCGGGCCCGTCCGGCGCCTAGGGCGTGGAGGACACGCCTTTAGTTGATCGCCTTGATCAGCTCACCGTCGGTCGTGTCGCCGCTGAGCTCCCAGAAGAAGGTGCCTCCCAGGCCCTGCTCGTTCTTGTAGTCCATCTTGGTGCCGATGGTGGCGGGGGTGTCGTAGCTCCACCAGTTGTTGCCGCAGTGCGCGTACGCCGTGCCGCCCACCGTGCCGTTGGCCGGGCAGGTGTTCTTCAGGACCTTGTAGTCCTCGATGCCCGCCTCGTACGTGCCGGGAGCCGCGCCTGTCGCGCTGCCGCCAGGCTCGGCCTGGGTGACCCCGGTCCAGCCGCGCCCGTAGAAGCCGATGCCGAGCAGCAGCTTCTCCGCGGGAACGCCCTTGGCCTTCAGCTTGGTGATCGCCGCGTCGGAGTTGAAGCCCTCCTGCGGGATGCCGTCGTACGACGTGAGCGGCGAGTGCGGAGCCGTGGGGCCCTGCGCCGCGAACGCGCCGAAGAAGTCGTACGTCATCGGCAGGTACCAGTCGAGGTACTGGGCCGCCGCGCCGTAGTCGGTGGCGTCGATCTTGCCACCGTCGGACGCGTCTGCGGTGATGGCCGCGGTGACGAGGCTGTCGCCGCCGAACTCCGTACGGAGCGCGGAGACCATGTTGGTGAAGGCGTCCGGCCCGCTGGTGTCACAGGTCAGACCACAGGCGTTCGGGTACTCCCAGTCGATGTCGATGCCGTCGAAGACATCGGCCCAGCGGGGGTCCTCGACCAGGTCGTGGCAGGACTTGGCGAACGCGGCAGGGTTTTTCGCCGCCTCACCGAACCCGCCCGACCAGGACCAGCCGCCGAACGACCAGACCACCTTGAGGCCGGGGTGCTTCTCCTTGAGCTTGCGCAGCTGGTTGAAGTTGCCGCGCAGCGGCTGGTCCCAGGCGTCGGCGACACCGTCGACGCTCTGGTCGGCGGTGTAGGCCTTCTCGTAGTCGGCGAAGGAGTCACCGATGGTGCACTTGCCGCCCTGGACGTTGCCGAACGCGTAGTTGATATGCGTCAGCTTGTCGGCGGACCCGGAGGTCTCGATGTTCTTGACGTGGTAATTCCGGTCGTAGACACCCCAGTTGGCGAAGTATCCGATGACCTTCTCACCGGCGGCTGTGGGGGACGCCGGGGCCTTCTCCTGGTCCGCCGCCGCGGTACCGGCGCCGGCGAGCAGGGATACGCCGAGAACAGCCGTACAGGCTGCGGCGATGAGCGCCCGGAAGCGGGCGCGGGGACGGTGCGGTCTGAGCATGAGGTCTCCTCGTGGGGAGGGAGATCGAGTTCCATGCCGTCGACTTGGCATGGACTCGAAGTGTGTTCCCCCGGACGGTAGAAGGACTAGACCACTGGGTCAATGGTGCGGACCAACTTCCCGGTGAGCGCGACGGAGGTCGGAAGCCGGGCAAACGGAACCGAAACGGAATCCGGACAGGGACTGATCACCCGTGACTGCACCCCGCCGATCGGGCATACTCAACGCGCCACAGCCGCTGGTCAGCCGCTCCCGTAACCCGGGAAGGCAGCATCGGCTGGGCAGTATTCCGGCCCGGTGACACCCCGGGTCCCGACCGGTGACCGCCGCCCACACCCAGTGCGCGGCCGCCGTACCGTCCCGACAGGGGAGGAGAGCGCCGCCATGCCCGACCGCGCCCCGCGCACGGTGGAACGTCAGTTGCCCACCGAGGAGTCCAAGGACCTGCTCGCGCTCGTACGCGACATCGTCGAGCGGGAGATCGTCCCCACGACGGCCGAAGAGGAGGAGGCGGGCCACTTCCCCCGGGAGACCTTCACCCTGCTCTCCGAATCGGGACTGCTCGGCCTGCCCTACGACTCCGAACACGGCGGCGGGGACCAGCCGTACGAGGTCTACCTCCAGGTCCTTGAAGAGCTCGCCGCGGCCCGTCTCACCGTCGGACTCGGCGTCAGCGTCCACTCCCTGGCCTGCCACGCCCTCGCCTCGTACGGCACCCCCGACCAGCAGTCCAAGCACCTTCCCGCCATGCTGGGCGGCGGTCTGCTGGGCGCGTACTGCCTCTCCGAGCCCTCCTCGGGCTCCGACGCCGCCTCGCTGCGCACGAAGGCCGTCAAGGACGGCGACGACTGGGTGATCACCGGCACCAAGGCCTGGATCACCCACGGCGGCATCGCCGACTTCTACACCGTGCTCGCGCGCACGGGCGGCGAGGGCGCCGGCGGTATCTCCGCCTTCCTGGTGCCCGGCGACGCCGACGGACTGGCCGCCGCCGTACCCGAGAAGAAGATGGGCATGAAGGGCTCGCCCACCGCCCAACTCCACTTCGACGGCGTCCGGATCGGCGACGAGAGACGGATCGGCGACGAGGGGCAGGGATTCGCCATCGCCCTCTCCGCGCTCGACTCCGGCCGGCTGGGGATCGCCGCCTGTGCCGTGGGCGTCGCCCAGGCGGCCCTGGACGAGGCGGTGGAATACGCCACCGGGCGGCGGCAGTTCGGCCGCCCCATCGCCGACTTCCAGGGGCTGCGCTTCATGCTCGCCGACATGGCCACCCGGATCGAAGCGGGGCGGGCGCTGTATCTCGCGGCGGCGCGGCTGAGGGACGCGGGTCTGCCGTTCTCCCGGCAGGCGGCGATGGCGAAGCTGTTCTGCACGGACGCGGCGATGCGGGTGACCACGGACGCCGTTCAGGTGCTCGGCGGCTACGGCTACACCGCCGATTTCCCCGCCGAGCGTTATATGCGCGAGGCGAAGGTGCTCCAGATCGTTGAGGGCACCAACCAGATCCAGCGCATGGTGATCGCCCGTCATCTCGCGGGGCCGGAGACCCGCTGAGGTCCGTCCGTCCGCAGTGGTGAGTCCGTACTGGTCCGTCCGTCAGTGGTCGTCAACTGGCGGACGGGACAGGGAAGTTCGATGTGCTGAAGCGTCAGGCGGCCTGGCGGCGCAGGTGCGCCACCTTGACCGGGCGTGAACCCGGACCGCCCGCGTGGGAGAACGGCTGCGTGCGCCAGTCCAGCCCCTGAGGGAGCGTCAGCAGAAGTGCGGTGTCCTGCTCCTGGGCGTCGAGCGACTCGTCGGCGGGCGGGGCGTCCATGGCCGAACGGCCCGTACCCGCGCAGACGGTGAGCACGAACGGGTTCCACGGGCTGGGGCACAGCGCGTGCTCCGGCAGGCTGTCCTCGTCGGCCAGCAGGGCGATCGGCTGGGAGCAGTCCGGGCACACGACCCGGAACATCTCGAAGGTGTCGTAGAAGTCGAGGTCATCGGCCTCGACGGGCTCCGGTTCGATACGTCCGGCGCGCTTCAGGCTCTGCATTCAGGCACTCCCCCTCGGGTGGGCCGACAGCCACGTGCGGCCTCGACCACAGCAAGCAATTCCCGTCGCGTGCCGCAGGTAACCGTAAGGTCTCGACGGACCCCGTGACATACCTGTGGTGTTCGTCACATGCCCGGCGCAGGTGACGATCCGGTACACCGCCGACTGTGCCGGAAGTGACCATGGGCAATAGGTTGATCCGCATGGAGGAGTTGGATCGTCAGATCGTGGAGCTGCTCGTCAAGGACGGGCGGATGAGCTACACCGACCTGGGCAAGGCCACCGGTCTGTCCACATCGGCGGTGCATCAGCGCGTCCGCAGGCTGGAGCAGCGCGGAGTGGTACGCGGCTATGCCGCCGTGGTGGACCCGGAAGCCGTGGGCCTGCCCATGACCGCGTTCATCTCGGTCAAACCCTTCGACCCCAGCGCGCCGGACGACATCGCGGAGCGGCTGGCCCCGATCCCCGAGATCGAGGCGTGCCACAGCGTGGCCGGGGAGGAGAACTACATCCTCAAGGTGCGGGTGGCGACGCCGCTGGCGCTGGAGCACCTGCTGACCCGCATCCGCACCCTGGCGGGCGTCTCCACCCGCACGACGGTGGTCCTGTCCACCCCGTACGAAGCCCGGCCGCCGCATTTTTAGGGCTCGGTTCGCCTCCGGGGCGCTTTGAGCCGGTGTCGACGGCGGCGCGCCCTTCGGCTCACTCGCCGTGCGGTGCGTACCCCTGGCTGCCCTTCTCGTGCCGTCAGGCGGGAGACTGGGGCGCATGAACGATCGCGCCGCCACCCAGAGCGAACCCCGCACCGTGCTGCTGCGCGGTGGAGAAGTCCACAGCCCCGCCGACCCCTTCGCCACCGCGATGGTCGTCGAACGCGGCCGGGTCGCCTGGGTGGGCTCCGAAGGCGCCGCCGACTCCTTCGCCTCGGGTGTCGACGAGACCGTAGACCTCGAAGGCGCCCTCGTCACCCCGGCGTTCACCGACGCGCACGTCCACACCACCGCGACCGGCCTCGCCCTCACCGGACTCGACCTGACCGGCGCCGGAACGCTCGCCGACGCCCTCGCGCTCGTACGCGCCCACCGCACCGCGCACCCCGGGGACCGGGTGCTCATCGGGCACGGCTGGGACGCCTCGCGGTGGCCCGAGCGCCGTCCGCCCACCCGGCGGGAACTCGACGAGGCGGCGGACGGCAGACCGCTCTACCTGACGCGCGTCGACGTCCATTCGGCCGTGGTGACCACCGCCCTGCTCGACCTGGTCCCCGGCGTCACCGAACTGGCCGGATTCCACCGTGACGCCCCGCTGACCGGCGACGCGCACCACGCCGTACGCGCCGCCGCGCGCGCCGCTGTGACGCCCGCGCAGCGCACCGCGGCCCAGCGCGCCGCACGCGCCCACGCGGCCTCCCTCGGCATCGGCACGCTCCACGAGTGCGCCGGCCCCGACATCTCCGGCGAGGACGACTTCACCGGGCTGCTCCGGCTTGCCGAGGACGAGGTGGGCCCACGCGTCCACGGCTACTGGGCCGAGCCGGTCGGCGACGCCAAGGGCGCTGCGCGGATCCGTGAACTCGGAGCCGTCGGCGCTGCGGGCGATCTCTTCGTGGACGGCTCGCTCGGTTCGCACACCGCCTGGCTGCACGAGCCGTACGCGGACGCCCCCCACACCGGCGCCGCGCACCTCGACGCCGCCGCCATCGCCGCGCACGTCACGGCCTGCACCGAAGCCGGTCTCCAGGCCGGCTTCCACGCCATCGGTGACGCCGCGATCGGAGCGGTCGTGGCCGGGACCCGCGCCGCCGCCGAGACCCTCGGCCTCTCCCGGATCCGGGCCGCCCGCCACCGGGTCGAGCACGCCGAGATGCTCACCCCCGAGACCGTCGCCGCCTTCGCCGAACTCGGCCTCACCGCCTCCGTCCAGCCCGCCTTCGACGCGGCGTGGGGCGGCCAGGAGGGCATGTACGCCGACCGGCTCGGTGAGACCCGCGCCGCAACCCTCAACCCGTACGCCGCCCTTCTGCGCGCCGGTGTCGCGCTCGCTTTCGGCTCCGACAGCCCGGTGACCGCGCTCGACCCGTGGGGCACCATCCGGGCCGCCGCCTTCCACCGCACACCCGCCCACCGCATCTCCGTACGCGCCGCCTTCACCGCCCATACGCGCGGCGGCGGGCGCGCCGCGGGCCGGGACGACACGGGTCTGCTCGTGCCCGGCGCGCCCGCCGACTACGCGGTCTGGCGCACCGCGGAGCTGATCGTCCAGGCGCCCGACGACCGGGTCTCCCGCTGGTCCACCGACCCGCGCTCGGGGACGCCCGGCCTGCCCGATCTCACGCCGGGCGCGGCCCTGCCGGTCTGTCTGCGGACGGTGGTGGGCGGGCGAACGGTGTTCTTGCGACCGAACGAGTGATGTCCCCGCGTTTCCGTACCGCCGACCGATGCCCGCCGGTCACCGGCGCGACCAGCGCGTCTTCCCCGCTGACCTGCTGAAACAGATAAATGCCGCAGGTCAAAGGAGTGTTGACAGCGGGCACTGACCGGCCGGTAGGTTCGGCCGGGTCCACCAAAGGACGTCCGACCGGCAACTCCCGCGCAGTCGTCGAACGCCGCTGGACCATGGGGTGGTGTGCCGCACCGGCGCACCGCCACTGGGAGCCAGGTTCAGCGCCCGCGACTCGGGGGCGAGGGAAAGTTTCTGCCGGTCGGCGGGTGCGACCCGGGTAGGGCCCCGGCGTTCAGTAGACAACGGCTCTCGGTCGACTCGCAGCCGGCGGGTCCCAGGTCGGCCCGAAGGACGCCGGGACCCGATCCGCAGGCCCCGGATCGCCCCGCCCGGTGCCAGGTCCTCCGGTACACCCCGCCACCGCGTGGACAGCGACCCCTCGCGTGCTCGCTAAGGTGGTACTTCTGCGTACGGCGATTAAGGGGCAGTTGTGAACGACGGTGGTCAGAGGCAGTACGGCCCGCTCGGCGCAGCCTTGGTGATCATCCCGACCTTCAACGAGGCGGAGAACATCAAACGGACCGTCACCCGCCTGCGCGCGGCGGTCCCGGAGGCCGACATCCTCGTGGCCGACGACAACAGCCCCGACGGCACCGGAAAGATCGCCGACGAACTCGCCGCCGACGACAGCAAGGTCCATGTCCTGCACCGCAAGGGCAAGGAAGGACTGGGCGCGGCCTATCTGGCCGGCTTCCACTGGGGCATGGAGCACGGCTACGGCGTCCTGGTCGAGATGGACGCCGACGGCTCCCACCAGCCCGAGGAACTGCCCCGGCTGCTGACCGCGCTCAAGGGCGCCGACCTCGTGCTCGGCTCGCGCTGGGTGCCCGGCGGCCGGGTGGTGAACTGGCCGAGGACACGGGAGATGATCTCGCGCGGCGGCAGCACGTACTCACGGGCGCTGCTAGGCCTGCCGCTGCGTGACATCACCGGCGGCTTCCGCGCCTTCCGTACGGAGACGCTCGACCGGCTCGGCCTGGACGAGGTCGCCTCGCAGGGGTACTGCTTCCAGGTCGACCTCGCGCGCCGTGCCGTCGAGTCCGGCTGCCATGTCGTGGAGGTTCCGATCACCTTCGTCGACCGCGAGCTGGGCGACTCCAAGATGAGCCGGGACATCCTCGTGGAGGCGCTCTGGCGGGTCACCGCGTGGGGCGTCGGGACCCGGGCCAACCGCATGCTGGGCCGCCGGGGCGTGACTGACAAATAGCGCCGTCAGCCCCTCGTACGACAACGCGCGCCGCCGCCAGGCACACTGGAAGCATGACGACCGGCGCACCGCCTCCCGCAGTTCCGAAGCGCTCTCGCGCGCGCACCTTTGTCCCTCTGGGCATCGCCGTCTGGCTGGTGCTCGAAATCTGGCTGCTGACCGTCGTGGCCGGTGCGACGAACGGGCTGACCGTACTGGCGCTGCTGGTCGGCGCGGGTCTCCTCGGCGCGGTCGTCGTGAAGCGGGCGGGCCGCCGGGCCTTCCGCAATCTCACCGAGACCCTTCAACAGGCGCAGCGGCAGCAGCAGAACGCCCCCGAGAGCACCGACGAGAGCTCGAAACCCACCTCCGGCAACGGCTTCCTGATGCTGGGCGGCCTGCTGATCATGCTGCCGGGGCTGGTCTCCGACGCCGTCGGCCTCGTGCTGCTCATTCCGCCGGTGCGTACGCTGCTCAGCCGGCGGGTCGAGCGGTCGCTTGAGCGCCGGATGCGCGCCGCTGGCCCCGGCGGCTTCGGCGATGCCTTCCAGCAGGCTCAGCAGGCCAGGATGAGCCGCCCGGACGGCAAGGTCGTCCAGGGCGAGGTCATCAGGCACGACGAGCCGGAGCAGCCGCG
Organism: Streptomyces sp. NBC_01716; assembly: GCF_036248275.1. Taxonomy (NCBI): domain Bacteria; kingdom Bacillati; phylum Actinomycetota; class Actinomycetes; order Kitasatosporales; family Streptomycetaceae; genus Streptomyces; species Streptomyces sp. NBC_01716. The sequence goes on from NZ_CP109181.1 coordinate 7,451,776, forward strand.
CGATCCCGGCCAGGACGGACCCCGCCCGCCCCTGACGCCTTGAGGCCCTGAAACCCCGGGGCGCCGGGGGCGCAGGACGGACAGGCAAGAGCCGTGGGCCGCGAAACTGTGTGTTTCGCGGCCCACGGCTCTGTGTCTGTGCTGTTGTGGCGGTCCCGACAGGGTCAGGCCGACTTTCGGCTGTCCCTCGGATGCACCGCGATGTTCATGGCGCCGGAGCGCAGGACCGCCAGCCGTTCGGCCAGGACCTCCTCCAACTCCTCGCGTGTGCGCCGCTCCATGAGCATGTCCCAGTGCGTACGCGCAGGCTTGCCCTTCTTCTCCTCGGGACCATCCCCGTCCACCAGGAGTGCCTGGGCGCCACACGCCTTGCACTCCCACTCCGGCGGAATTTCCGCCTCTACCGAGAACGGCATCTCAAATCGATGGCCGTTCTGGCATGCGTACTCCACCGCCTGGCGCGGGGCCAGATCGATGCCGCGGTCCGTCTCGTAGCTGGTAACCACAAGTCGCGTGCCGCGGAGAGCTCGCTCACTCATGAATCGTGCCTCCCGGGCTTGTCGCCCACAGGACAGGTGTCGCTGTCGTCGTCTTCCGGTCAACGTCCGGTCGGCGGTAAAGATTCCCGTAGCGGGTCATGCGTCGCCGTCGTGCCGCCCTTGTTCTACCCACCAGTGCCCGGTTTGTCACATCTGGCGGTGGATGTCATCCCACGTTTTCGCTTCTGTGACATGTGGTGACGGTCCGGCTGGCAGGCCAACGGCGTACACTACCGCGCTTTCACTTCAACGTCTAAATTCGCTCCGGCACCGGGTTTCCCGCCTCGGCCACTGCCCTGCGCACCGGCACCCTCGCGAGCAGCGCGAAGCCGATCACGAAGAAGACCACCAGGGAGACAATCGCGTCCCGGTAGCTGCCGGTGACCTGATAGGCGAGGCCGAACACCAGGGGCCCCAGCCAGCTGAGCCCGCGGTCGCTCATCTCGTACGCGGCGAAGTACTCGGCCTCCTTGCCGCGCGGCACCAGATGCGAGAAGAGCGAGCGCGACAGCGCCTGACTCCCGCCGAGCACCATGCCGATCGCGGCGGCGAGGGCGAAGAACCAGACCGGAGCCTCCGCGGGCAGGAAGTACCCGGCCGCCAGGATCACCGTCCAGACGGCGAGCGAGGCGAGGATCGTCCGTTTGGCCCCGTGGATCCGTGCCAGGCGGCCCATCCCGAGGGCGCCCACGACCGCCAGGACCTGGACCAGCAGCACGGCCGTGATCAGCGTCGTCTGGTCGAGCCCCAGCTCCTCGGAGCCGTAGATCGACGCCTGGGAGATCACCGTCTGCACGCCGTCGTTGTAGATCAGATAGGCCAGCAGGAAGGAGAGCGTGAGGGGGTGGCGGCGCATGTCGCGCAACGTGGCCATCAGCTGGCGCCAGCCGGTGCCGAGCGCCCCTTCGCCCGCGCGGGCGCCGTCCTTCGTCACCCGCCGGTCGCGGAGCCGGCTCAGGGGTACGAGAGTGAAGGCGCCCCACCAGACACCGGCGGACGCCAGACAGATCCGTACGGCTGTCGACTCCGAGACGCCGAAGGACTCGTGGCCCGTGTAGAGGACCAGGTTCAGTACGAGGACGAAGGCGCCCGAGGTGTAGCCGAAGGCCCAGCCGCGCGAGGACACGGCGTCGCGCTCCTCGGGCGTGGCTATCTGGGGCAGATAGGCGTTGTAGAGCGCCATGGACACCGACAGCGAGGCGTTCGCCACGATCAGCAGGACAACGCCCAGCAGATAGCGGTCGCCGTCCAGGAAGAACATGCCGGCGGTGGCCCCGGCTCCTACATAGGCCGCGACGGCGAGCAGAGGCTTCTTGCGGCCTGTCCGGTCCGCCGCCGCACCGGCGAGCGGCATCAGCAGCACAGCCAGCACGATCGAGACGGACACCGAGTACGCGAAGACCGAACCCGCCCGTACCGGGATGCCCAGCGGATGCACGAAACCGTCGGCGTCGGCGGCGGCCTTCGCGACGGATGTCAGATACGGCCCGAGGAAGACGGTGACGACGCTCGTCGAGTAGACGGAGCACGCGAAGTCGTAGAAGTACCAGCCGCGCTGCTCGCGTATTCGGCCGGTCTCGTCGTCGGTCAGGTCCGCGGTCACCCCGCGCGCCCCCTCATTCGTCCCCGTGGGGAACATCCGAAACCGTCAGTGCCAGACCCCGCGCTCGGTGAACACCGTGCGCAGGGTCTCCAGTTGATCGGTCATGATGCCATCCACGCCGAGGTCCAGGAGCGCGTGCATGTGATCCGCCTCGTTGACCGTCCAGACATGCACCTGCAGCCCCCGGGAGTGCGCCATCCGTACGAAGCGTCTGTCGACCACCGGTATGCCGCTCTGGTGCCGCGGGACCTGCGCGCAGACGGCGCCCTCGCGGACCGGCGCGGGCACCCCGTACGAGCGCAGCCGCAGGCCGAGCACCCCGCGCACGCCGTACGACGTGGCCAGCCGGGGACCCGCCAGCCGGTGCGCCCGCGCGACGCGGGCCTCCGAGAAGGAGCCCACGCACACCCGGTCCCAGCTGTCCGTGCGCCCGATGAGATTGATCAGCGGGTGGAGCGCGGGCTCCGCCTTCATGTCGACATTCCAGCGGGCGTCGGGGAACTCCTCCAGAAGCTCCTCGAAGAGCGGGAGCGGTTCGCCGCCGACCCTGGCCCGCCGCACCTCGCTCCACGGCAGCTCGGAGATCCGGCCGCGCAGATCGGTGACCCGGTCGAGCGTCGAGTCGTGGAACGCGACGAGCCGGCCGTCGGCCGTGGTGTGCACGTCGGTCTCGAAGTAGCGGTAACCGAGCGCGGCGGCGCGCCGGAACGCGGCCGCCGTGTTCTCGATCCCGTCGGCCGCGCCGCCTCGGTGGGCGAACGGGATCGGCGACGGATGGTCCAGATAGGGATGGCGTACGGGAGTCACGGCCGCAGTATGGCCTGCCCGGGGGAACCCCCGGCGACGGCCGTGCCGCCGTCCGCCGTCGGCGGGACGACGAAGACGCGCAGGAAGAACTGCGCGAGCGGCCCGATCGCCAGCGCGTAGGCGATCGTGCCGACCCCGACGGAGCCGCCGAGTACGAAGCCGGTGACGACGACGGCCACCTCTATGCCCGTCCGGACGAGCCGCACCGACCGGCCGGTGAGGCGGTGCAGCCCCGTCATCAGGCCGTCGCGGGGGCCGGGGCCGAAACTGGCGGCGATGTAGAGGCCCGTGGCCACGCCGTTGAGAACGATGCCGGCGATCAGCAGCGGGATCTGTACGGCGAGGCCGCGGCCGTCGGGTACGAGGGCCAGGGCGCCGTCCATCGCGATGCCGACCACGAAGACGTTGGAGACCGTGCCGAGCCCGGGGCGCTGGCGGATCGGGATCCACAGCAGCAGGACGACCGCGCCGACGACGATCGAGACGACGCCCATGGTCAGCCCGGTGCGTTCGGACAGGCCCTGGTGCAGCACACCCCACGGCTCAAGCCCGAGACCGCCCCTGACCAGCAGGGCCGCGCTCACGCCGTACAGGGCAAGACCCGTGTAGAGCTGGAGGAGCCGGCGCGGGAGCCGCTTTCCACGGAGAGCGGGTGTGGTGGGCAAGATGCTGTCCTCCGGAGGTGGAACGAGTGGACCGGGCTGTGCCACTCTGTGGCTGGGTGGTGAGAGTCAACCATGGCCAATTCGGGGAAGGTGGACTGGTTCCAATGACGCAGTGGACTTCGGCGGTCGGAGCGGCTCAGCTCGCGCGACAGCTCAACGCCCAGCAGTCGCGGCCCGCAGGCCCCGGCACCCGTAAACCGCCCGCCTACCGCGCCCTTTCCGACGGCGTGCGGCTGCTCGTCCTCGAAGGCCGGGTGCCGGTCGCCGCCCGGCTGCCCGCCGAACGCGAGCTGGCCCTCGCCCTCTCCGTCAGCCGTACGACGGTCGCCGCCGCCTACGAGGCCCTGCGCGCCGAGGGATTCCTGGAATCACGCAGAGGCGCCGGGAGCTGGACCGCCGTACCGGCCGGGAACCCGCTGCCCGCCCGTGGCCTCGAACCCCTGCCGCCGGACTCCCTCGGCTCCATGATCGACCTCGGCTGCGCCGCCCTGACGGCGCCCGAGCCGTGGCTCACCCGCGCCGTACAGGGCGCGCTGGAGGAGCTGCCGCCGTACGCCCACACCCACGGCGACTACCCGGCGGGACTGCCCGCCCTGCGCCAGACGCTCGCCGACCGCTACACCGCGCGCGGGATCCCGACGATGCCCGAGCAGATCATGGTCACCACCGGCGCCATGGGCGCGATCGACGCGATCTGTCATCTCTTCGCCGGGCGCGGCGAGCGCGTCGCCGTCGAGTCGCCCAGCTACGCGAACATCCTCCAGCTGATGCGCGAGGCGGGCGCCCGGCTCGTCCCCGTCGCCATGGCCGAGGGGCTGGCGGGCTGGGACGTGCCGCGCTGGCGCCAGGTACTGCGGGAGGCCGCGCCCCGGCTCGCCTATGTCGTCGCCGACTTCCACAATCCGACGGGCGCCCTGGCCACCGAGGACCAGCGCAGAGCGCTGGTCGAGGCGGCGCGCTCGGCCGGCACCGTGCTCGTCGCCGACGAGACGATGTCCGAGCTGTATCTGGACGGGGACCGGCCGGGGGAGGAACTGCCGCCGCCCGTCTGTGCCTTCGACCCCGCCGGCAGCACCGTCCTCACGGTCGGCTCCGCCAGCAAGGCCTTCTGGGCGGGCATGCGCATCGGCTGGGTACGGGCCGCGCCCGAGGTGATCCGCTCGCTGGTCTCCGCCCGCGCCTACGCCGACCTCGGCACGCCCGTGCTCGAACAGCTCGCGATCAACTGGCTGATGGGCACCGGTGGCTGGGAGCGCGCGGTCGACATCCGGCGCGCCCAGGCCGGGGAGAACCGCGACGCGCTGGTGGCCGCCGTCCGCAGGGAGCTGCCGAGCTGGGAGTTCGACGTGCCGCGCGGCGGACTGACCCTCTGGGTGCGCACCGGCGGACTGTCGGGCTCGCGGATCGCCGAGCTGGGCGAGCGGGTCGGTGTACGGGTGCCGGGCGGACCGCGCTTCGGCGTCGACGGGGCCTTCGAGGGCTACGTACGGCTGCCGTTCACCGTCGCCGGCCCCGTCGCCGACGAGGCGGCCGTGCGGCTGGCGGCGGCGGCCCGGCTCGTGGAGAGCGGCGCGCGCGCCGGCACGGACGCGCCGCGCACCTTCGTGGCCTGAGCGGCGTGCCCCGCGGCCGGAGGCGGTCAGCCCTCGGCCGGTACGGCGGTGGGCATCGGCGCCGGGCTCTGGCGCTGCTGCCGTGGTTGCGGTTGCGGTTGCGGTTGCGCCTGGGCCGGTGGGCCGGGCTCCGGGTCCGGTGCGGGCGCCTGTTCCGGCCCTGGTTCCGGCGCCCGCGTGGCGGTGGCCGCCGATCCGTCGGCCGGTGTGTGCCGGTCCGGCAGCAGCTCCAGGACCGCCCGCCGGTGCGCGTCGCTCGTGGCGTCGTCGTACGGATCGGGTGTCGCGGGGACCTGGAGCCTGAGCACCGGGCCGGTACCGAGGCGCGCGTAACCCCGGCCGGTGGGGGTCTCCGGCGTGGGGATGGTGTGCGGCGGCGTGCCGAGGACCGATTCCAGCTCCTCGCGCGTGGCGGTGCCCAGCACGACCCGGGCGCGGGTGTGCGTCCGTACGGTCTCGCTGAGCGCGTCCAGGGTCTCGAACTGTTCCGCCACGACCACCGTCACGTTCGCGGCCCTGCCGTGCCGCAGCGGCACCTGGAGCAGCTCCTGCGGATCGGGCCGCCCGTCGGCGACCGCCACATGGGCGAAGGCGCTCGGCCGGTCCAGCAGGAGCCACAGGGGGCGCTTGGTGTCCTCGGGCACCGCGTGACCGGACTGCCGGGCACGGTTGGCGGTGATCAGCCGCCGTTCCGTCTCGTTGGCGGCCCATTCGAGACCGGCCAGCGCGCCCGAGAGTCCGCGCTCCACGGCGAGAACGCCCGCACGCCCGTCGAGGCTCGCGTACTCACCGGTCCCGTTGCCCTCCACGATCACGACGTCGCCGTGCGCGAGCGCCTGGAGAGCGATCGAGCGGAGCAGACTCGTGGTGCCGCTCCCCGGGCGCCCGACGGCGAGCAGATGGGGCTCGGTCGACCGGGCACCCGTACGCCAGAGGACCGGAGGGGCGTCACGGGTCTCGTCGCCCTCCCTGACCGGAACGGTGCGCCGGACCGCGTCGGCGTCGGTGAAGCCGAGCACGGTCTCGCCGGGGGCGGTGACGAAGCGCTGGGCGGCGATGCCGGCGGGAAGCGGGGGCAGCACGCTCATGACGAGCTCGTTGCCCTCCTCGTCCCAGTCGAAGAGGTACTCCCTGCCGCGCCCGGACTTCGCGTACATCAGATGCTCGATCCGTACGCGGGAGGAGTGCTCACCGTCCATGAAGTACGGCGGGTACGACACCCGCAGCCGGGTGAGACGCCCGTCGGCGTCGAACTCGTACTCGTCGAAGGCCTTCTCCCACTCCCCGCCGTGGGCGAAGAGCGGGTCCGGGTCCTCGGGAAGAGAGAAGTACGGCACCAGCGCCTCGTAAAGAGAGCGCAGGCGCTGAAGCTCCGCCTCGTCGGGCCCGGTCCGGGCCGGCGTACGGTCGCGGCCCTGCCAGCCGGCCACCGCCATCACCGAGATGAGGGCGAGCAGTGGTCCGTACGGGACGAGCGCGACCACCAGGACGACGGCCCCCACCAGGAACAGCGCGGGACCACGCCGGTCCTTGGGGGTGGCGGCCCATTTCCGTCGTCCCGCGCCGGCCAGCAGGCGCAGACCACGGGTGATCGTGATCAGCGGATGGAGGACGTCGGTGGCACTGTCGGCGGCCGAGCGGGCCATCACTCGGCTGCGAGCGATGTGAGCGCTGCCGCTGCTCAGAATGCGGGGGAGTGGTCGCCGGGCCACGTCTGTCTCCTGAAGGTGCGGAAGGTGCCGGGGGATGGAAGGCGGTCAGAACTTGATCCCGCCCAGGAGGCCCGCGAGGCTGGCGCCTCCGGCCGTGATGCTCGGGGCGATGGCAGTGCCCGCGAGATAGAAGCCGAAGAGCGCGCAGACGAGCGCGTGGGACGCCTTGAGTCCGTCCTTCCTGAAGAAGAGGAAGACGATGATTCCGAGCAGCACGACGCCTGACATGGACAGGATCATGAGGGGTTCTCCTGGTCGAGGGGGACAGTCACCATGAGTTGTTCCATGCTCACAGTAAGTATCTATGTGATAAAAGGTGCAAGTGAGTGAAATTCATGGAATTTCACTTGACCGGCGGACAGTGCGGCCCCGCGCGCCGCTTGCTACGGCCTCTGTCGCTTCGGAGCGTCCTACGGGGCAGTAATCTGTCGATTCACCCGTACGGCCGCGCGGTTGTACGTCCCAGGTCAGCGGCATGAGAGGCGGTTCACCGATGAGCGAGGCCCCGGACAACGCGGCTCCGGCCGGCGCGACCGAGCAGGGCGCCGCTCCCGACGGTGGGGTTCCGGACGGTGGCGTTCCCGACAGCGACGTCGTCGAACTGGCGACGAAGGTCTTCGACCTCGCGCGCCGCGGCGACACCGAGCCGCTCGCCGCCTACGTCGACGCCGGTGTCCCCGCGAATCTCACCAACGACCGGGGCGACTCCCTGGTCATGCTCGCCGCCTACCACGGCCACGCGCCCACCGTCGCGGCGCTGCTCTCGCGCGGCGCCGATGCCGACCGCGCCAACGACCGCGGGCAGACGCCACTGGCCGGCGCCGTCTTCAAAGGAGAGGACGCCGTGATCCGCGAGCTGCTCGGCGGCGGGGCCGATCCGGCCGCCGGAACACCATCCGCCGTGGATACAGCGCGGATGTTCGGGAAGACGGACCTGCTGGAGCTGTTCGGAGCGCGGTGAAGGTGAGGCGTCGTAAATGTGGTCGCGGTGGCGAAATGGGTGGGTCATCATGACGTCGGGCCCGGAAGGGGCCACCGACGAGAGGCAGAGGAAGATGGTCTACACCAAGCAGAAGACGACGGCCGAGCGATGTTGTCGCGCGGCCTAGGCAGCCTAGGCATCCCCACTCCCCGGTTGCGTCGACAGCTTGATGTGAGGCTCTCCCCATGTTCGATCCAGTCATAGCGCCGAGCGGCACACTGCTCGGCCTGCTGCAAAGGGGGCGCGGCGACGGCACACTGCACGCGCTGGCCGCACCCCGCGCCGAGGCGCTCAACGCCCTCAACCACTGCGTCATGAACGACCCCCGCCACGACTGGCAGGTCGAGAACCGCTCCCTGTACTTCGCGCGTCTCTATCTGGACCTCCACGGAGATCTCGAACCGCTCGAACACCACCTCTTCCGTGCCGAGGACCACTTCGACACCGAGGAGTCACGTACCGGACTCTCCCTCGCCGTACTGGGCCACCTCGCCTCCTACGGAAGGGACGACGCCCTGGCCCTCCTGCGCCGCTACGCCGCGTCGGGATCCAACTGGACCTGGGCGCTCGACGAGCTGGCCCTGCGCGACGACGACGCGGGTCTGCGGTCGCTCGCCCCGCGCATCCTCGCGAGATTCCCCACCACACCCGAGGGCGACGCCGAACTGGCCACCGCCCTCCAGGGCGCCTTCGAGCCCCGGCCCTGGCGGCTGTGGGCCGACGATCCGCGCGAGGCGGTCGCCACCCGCGTCAGGGCCGCGCGGGAACAGGGCTCCTTCGACCGATGGCAGCGGCAGCTGCGGCCGAGCGGACCGCGCCCCGGCTGGAGCGTCCGGGCAGTCTTCGAATGGGCGCAGGACGGCCTCGAACGAGGCACGACCCTGCACGTACCCGCGGCGCGGTGCCTGACCGCCGTCGCCGGACCCGACGACCGCGCCGAGATCGTCGAGGCAGGTCGCAGCGGCCCCGACGGCGCACGCTCCGCGGCGCTGCACTATCTCGCCGAGGCCCGCGATCCCGCCGTGCTCGACCTGATCGAGACCGCGGCGGCCGACCCGTCGGAGAGCCTCGCCGGAGCCGCCGTCGCCGCCTTCGAGCGGATGTGCGGCGAGGCCGCCGTCGACCGGGCGCGCGGCTGGGTGCACCGGCCCGACGCCCTCGGCGCCTCCGCGGCGGGTGTCCTCGCCGCCCGGGGCGGCCCCCAGGACGCCCAACTGGTGCTCGGCGCCCTCCGGGAGGCCGTACGGTCCGACGGGCCCGACACGCCCCGCCTGTGGACCCTCGTGGACGGCACAGGCCGGCTCGGCATCGGCTGCGCGGCGCCCGTCCTGCGCCATGTGTACCGCGAGACCGCCTCCTCACAACTGCGCGGCCGTACGGCCAGGGCGCTGGCGGTCACCGACCCCTCGTTCCCCACGGGATTCGCCGTCGAATGCCTCTGGGACTGCGAGGAGACCACCAGAGAGGTCGCCGCGCGGCACGCGGAGACCGGTGACGTACGAGTGGCCGACAGGCTGCGCCGGCTGGCGGCTGATCCGGCCGAGGAGGCCGAGGTGCAGACCGCCGTACGGAGCCGGATCGGGCCCGACGCGCCCGCCGTCTGAACCGCGCCCCGCCCGGGACGCGCCGGGCGGGGCAGCACCTTTCCGCACGGGTCTCACGGGCGGGTCCCGGGGGTGGCCGGCGGGTTCTACCGGGCAGGTATGGCCGTACGGACTCCACCAGGTGAACCGCCTGGCGCACGCCGGTTGCGATCAGGGGCGCGAACGGCCGTGAGGCCGTCGAAGTTCCGCTCAGGCCCTCGAAACACCAATGCTCACGGGACGTTTTCCACACGGAAAGATCCACGTTGGCGGGACCACCCTCGGTACGGCGAGAACACGGGTATGCGTGTCGTCATCGTCACCGAATCCTTCCCGCCCGATGTGAACGGCGTGGCGCACTGCGCCCTCCAGACCGCCCGGCACCTCGTCGCACGCGGCCATGACCCGCTCGTCATCGCACCGGCCTCGTCGGCAGCCGCTTCGGCGGCTGCCGAGGCCGCATCCCCGTCCCCCTCCGCCTCCTTCTCCCCGTCCCCGCGCACCACCTCTCCCCGCAAGTTCGATTTCGACGCACCATGCCCCGTGGTGCGTATCCCGTCCCTTCCCCTGCCCGGCTATCCCCAGGTACGCGTCGCTCTCCCCAGCCGCCGGGTCGCCGCGACCCTCGCGGCGCACCGGGCGGACGTCGTGCACCTCGCCGGGCCGTTCGTCCTCGGTGTACGCGGCATGGCCGCAGCCGCACGGCTCGGTATCCCCGCCGTCGCCGTCTACCAGACCGACCTCGCCGGCTACGCGCGTACGTACATAAACGCGGGCGAGGCCGCCGCCTGGCGCCGGCTGCGCGCCGTGCACAGCGCGGCGGACCGCACCCTCGCCCCGTCCAGCGCCGCCATGAAGGACCTTGAGGAGCACCGCGTGCCGCGCGTCAGGCTCTGGCCGCGGGGGGTGGACACCGACAGGTTCCGTCCCGAGCTGCGCGACGACGAACTGCGTCGCCGTCTCGCCCCCAACGGCGAGATGATCGTCGGATACGTCGGCAGGCTCGCGCCCGAGAAGCACGTCGAACTCCTGTCCGGTGCCTGCGGGCTGCCCGGCGTCCGTGTCGTGGTCGTCGGGGACGGGCCGAGCGAGCCGTCCCTGCGCGCGACACTCCCCGGCGCCGTATTCCTCGGCCGCAGGACCGGAGACGAACTGGCGAGGATCTTCGCCTCGTTCGACGTCTTCGCGCACACCGGGCCCTACGAGACGTTCTGCCAGACCGTCCAGGAGGCCATGGCCAGCGGCACACCGGTGGTCGCGCCCGCGGCGGGCGGACCGCTCGACCTGGTCGACCACGGCCGCACCGGACTGCTGGTCCCGCCGCACGACGCGCGGGCCGTCACCGGCGCGATCAGGGACCTCCAGGCCGCCCCGGAACTGCGCGCCTCCTACGGACGCACGGCGCGCGCCACGGTCGAGGGCCGTACGTGGGCGGTGGTGGGCGACCAACTGCTCGACCACTACGCAGAGGTACTCGGCGAGCGCACGGCGGTGGTCGCATGAGTGGCACAGGCGACTCCGGCGGCATACGGATCGTACGGCTGGCCAACTTCGTCACCCCGGCCTCCGGCGGCCTCAGGACCGCGCTCCAGGAGCTCGGCACGGGCTACCGGGCCGCCGGGCACGAACCGGTCCTGATCGTCCCGGGCGAGCGCCCGAGCGACGTGGACACGGCACAGGGACGAGTCATCACCCTGGCCGGAGCTGTGCTGCCCGGCACCGGCGGCTACCGCGTACTGACCAGCCGCCGGCGCCTGGGCGCCCTGCTCGAATCCCTCGCCCCGGACCGCCTGGAGGTCTCCGACCGCACCACCCTGCGGTGGACGGGGGAGTGGGCGCGCCGCCGCCGGATCCCCTCCGTCATGGTGTCCCACGAGACGGCCGACGGGGTGCTGCGCACCTGGGGCGTACCGGACTCGGCGGCCGAACGGGCCGCCGACCGGCTCAACCGGCGCAGCGCCTGGGCGTATTCACGGATCGTGTGCACCACCGAGTGGGCCGAGCGCGAGTTCGTCCGGATCGGCGCGCGCAACGTGGTGCGCGCGCCGCTCGGTGTCGATCTGGTGCGCTGCCGGCCGGACCGGCGCCGTGAGGCTCTGCGCGCCAAGTACGCGCGCGGGGCCGACGTCCTGCTGCTGCTCTGCTCACGGCTCTCCGTGGAGAAGCGCCCGGCCGCCGCCATCGACGCCCTCGCGGTGCTCATCGGCCGCGGTGTGCGGGCGTCGCTGGTGGTCGCCGGTGACGGCCCGCTGGCGGGCGCGCTGGCGCGCCGGGCGCGCGAGCGGCAGCTGCCCGTGGAGTTCCTCGGGCACGTGGGCGACCGGGAGGAGCTGGCGCACCTCCAGGCATCCGCGGACATCTGTCTGGCGCCCGGCCCTGCCGAGACGTTCGGCCTGTCCGCGCTCGAAGCCCTCGCCAGTGGCACGCCCGTGGTCTCCAGTGCGACATCGGCTCTCCCGGAGATCCTGGGCCCGGCGGGCTGCACGGCGGCGGACACGCCGAGGGCGTTCGCCGACGCCGTACAGGAACTCCTCGCCCGTCCGGAGGCCGCGCGGCGCGCGGCGGCACGGGCGCGGGCCGAACTCTTCAGCTGGGACCGGGCGGTGGCGGCCTTCCTGGCGGCGCACCAAGCGCCGGTGCTCACGGGACAGGACGCGCCTCCTGCGGAGAAGTCCGTCGTCGCGCCGCAGGGCGGCGGCGGGGCGGCACAGGGCGCTGTCGTGCCGCCTGCGGCGACGGGCCCGTCGGTCGTGGGCGCGGCTGTCGTGGGTACGACCGTGCCGTTCGTGCCCGCCGTCATGCCTGATGCCGTGCCCGCGACATCGGAGTCGCCCCTCGCGGCGTCGTCGGTGCCGTTGGTGCCCTCCGTGCCGTTCGTCCCGCGCCTTCCGGCCGGCAGGTCCGTCACATCCGTCACGTCCATTTCGGCGGGGCCGGTGCTGCCCCCGAACGGGGGTGCTTCATGACCGTGTACGCGAACCCCGGGGCGCCGCCCGGGGCCGCTGTCTCCGCGCGGCCCTCCGTACCGAGGCCGCTGCGGTTCGCCGCCCTCGGTGACTCGCTCACCGCGGGCGTGGGAGACCGCGTGGACGGCGGCTGGCGCGGCTGGGCCGTCCTGCTCGCCGAGGCGCTCGCGCCGGCCGACGGAAACGTCGGCCGGCCGGCCGACCGGCCCGGCGGCCGCAAGGCGAAGGGGGCGGCCGGAGCCGAACCCGCCCCCACCTTCCGCAACTTCGCCACCAGCGGCGCCCTGACCCGCCACGTACGCGAGCAGCAGGCACCCGCCGCGCTCGCGTTCGCGCCCGACATCGCCTCCGTCGTCGTAGGCGTCAACGACACACTCCGCCGGGCCTTCGACATCGTCGCCATCGCCCGCGCCCTCGACGAGGTCTGCGCGGCCCTCACGGCGCGCGGCACGGTCCTGCTCACCGCGTGCCTCCCGGACCCCGGCATCATGCTCGGCCTGCCCGCGCCGCTCGCGAGACCGCTCGCGCGCAGACAGCGCGCGGTCAACGCCCTCGCGCACGAGCTCTCCGCGCGGTACGGCGCGATCCATCTGCACGCCGCCGACCCGGAGTGGGTCGCCGACCGCACCCTGTGGAGCGCAGACCGGCTGCACCCCGGCGAACGCGGCCACCGGATGATCGCCGCGCAGTTCCACGCGATGCTCACCGCGCGCGGCCTGACCCTGGGCCCGCCACCGCCCCAGGAGCCCGAACGGCCGCAGCCCACCCGCACGGAGGCGCTGCTGTGGATGGCGACGGCGGGCGCCGGCTGGATGGTGCGAAGAAGCACCGACCTGCTGCCCGAACTGCTGTGGCTGGCCGGCTCCGAGATGCGGCATCTGGCGCGCGGCACCGCCAACCGTCTCGACGCGCGCGCCGAACACGCGCTCACTCGTGCCCTGACAGCACTGCCGCCGGTCACTCCCCTTGCCAGAATGGGGGAATGACCGGGCCCTGGGAATTCTGGATCGACCGTGGCGGCACCTTCACCGACATCGTGGGGCGGCGGCCCGACGGACGTCTCCTCACCAGGAAGCTGCTCTCGCACAATCCGGAGCAGTACGAGGACGCGGCGGTGGCCGGTATCCGGCTGCTGCTCGGAGTAGCACCGGACGATCCGGTTCCCGCGGACCGGATCGCCCAAGTGAAGATGGGCACCACCGTCGCCACGAACGCGCTGCTGGAGCGCCGTGGCGAGCCGACCGTCCTCCTCATCACCGAGGGCTTCGGCGACGCGCTGCGGATCGCCTACCAGAACCGTCCCCGCCTCTTCGACCGTCATATCGTGCTGCCGGAGGCCGTGTACGAACGCGTCATCGAGGTTCCCGAACGCGTCGACGCGCACGGCGCCACCGTACGGCCGCTGGACACGGAGGCCGTCGCCGCGCGGCTGCGGGAGGCGTACGACGACGGCTTCCGCAGCGCCGCGGTCGTCCTCATGCACGGCTACCGCCACCCCGCCCACGAGAGCGCCGTCGCCGAAGCGGCCCGCGCCGCCGGCTTCACCCAGGTCAGCTGCTCCCACGAAGTCAGCCCGCTGATCAAACTGGTGCCGCGCGGCGACACCACCGTGGTGGACGCCTACCTCTCCCCGATCCTGCGCCGGTACGTCGACGAGATCGCCACCCAACTCCACGGCATCCGGCTGATGTTCATGCAGTCCAACGGAGGGCTGCGCGAAGCCGCCCACTTCCGTGGGAAGGACGCGGTGCTGTCCGGCCCGGCGGGCGGCGTCGTCGGCATGGCCCGTACCTCGGGACAGGCCGGATTCGACCGTGTCGTCGGTTTCGATATGGGCGGCACCTCGACCGATGTCTCCCACTACGCGGGGGAGTTCGAGCGCGAGCTGGGCACCCAGGTCGCCGGTGTGCGGATGCGCGCGCCCATGATGAACATTCACACGGTCGCGGCCGGCGGCGGCTCAGTGCTGCACTTCGACGGCCAGCGCTACCGCGTAGGACCCGACTCTGCGGGCGCCGTGCCGGGCCCCGCCTGCTACCGCCGGGGCGGGCCGCTCACCGTCACCGACGCCAACGTGATGCTCGGCCGGGTCCAACCGGCGTACTTCCCCTCGGTGTTCGGCCCGGACGGCGACCAGCCGCTGGACGCCGACATCGTGCGCGAGCGCTTCGCCGCACTCGCCGCGGAGGTCGAGCGGGCCACCGGCGCACGGCGCGAGCCGGCCGAAGTCGCCGCCGGTTTCCTGGAGATCGCCGTGCTGAACATGGCGAACGCCGTCAAGAAGATCTCGGTGCAGCGCGGCCACGACATCACCCGCTACGCCCTCACCAGCTTCGGCGGCGCCGGCGGCCAGCACGCGTGCGCCGTCGCGGACGCGCTCGGCGTCGACACGGTCATCGTGCCGCCGCTCGCCGGCGTCCTCTCCGCGTACGGGATAGGGCTCGCCGACGCCACCGCCATGCGCGAGCAGTCGGTGGAGGCCGAACTCGCCGGCGGGGAAGCCGACGGTGACACGCTCCGCCGGGTACGGGAACTCTGCGGCGCCCTCGCGGAGCGCACCCGCGCCGAACTGCGCGCCGACTCCGTCCCGGACGACGCGATCACCACCCACGCGCGCGTGCTGCTCAGGTACGCGGGAACGGACGCGAGCCTGGCGGTACCCCTCGGCGGCGCCGCCGAGATGACGGCGGCCTTCGAGAGCGAACACCGCTCGCGCTACGCCTTCACCATGGACAAACCCCTGGTGGTCGAGGCCGTGTCGGTCGAAGCCGTCGGAAAGGCCGCTTCGCACGGCGAGTACGCGGGCCGGGCCACCTCCGTAGAAGGCGGCGGCAGCGGGACCGTACGGCCCGCGACGGTAGGGATGTTCGTGGACGGCACCGAGCGCGACTGCCCGCTCCACCAGCGCGCCGATCTGCGGCCCGCCGACACCGTCGAGGGTCCCGCGATGATCGCCGAGGCCGACGCGACGACCGTCGTGGACGCGGGCTGGCAGGCGGCGGTCGGCGAGCTCGGGCATCTGCTCCTCACCCGCGTGAGCCCCCGCCCCACTCGCGTCGCCGCGGGCACGGACGTGGACCCGGTGCTGCTCGAGGTCTTCAACAACCTCTTCATGGCGATCGCCGAGCAGATGGGCGTACGGCTGGAGAACACCGCCCACTCCGTCAACATCAAGGAACGGCTCGACTTCTCCTGCGCGCTCTTCGACGCCCAGGGCAATCTGATCGCCAACGCGCCGCACATCCCCGTCCATCTCGGCTCCATGGGCGAATCGATCAAGGAGGTGCTGAAACGCGACCGGGACTCCCTCCGCCCCGGCGACGTGTACGCCGTCAACGACCCCTACCACGGAGGCACCCATCTGCCGGACGTGACGGTGGTGACGCCCGTCTTCGACGAACAGGGCGAACAGCTCCGCTTCCTCGTCGCCTCGCGCGGCCACCACGCCGAGATCGGCGGCATCACACCCGGCTCGATGCCCGCCTTCAGCCGGACCGTCCACGAGGAGGGCGTGCTCTTCGACAACTGGCTGCTCGTGCGCGACGGCAGGCTCCGCGAGAGCGAGACACGCGAACTGCTCGGCGGCGCGCGCTACCCCTCCCGGGACCCGGACACCAACCTCGCGGACCTCCGCGCCCAGATCGCCGCCAACGAGAAGGGCATCGCCGAACTGCGGCGCATGACCGAGCAGTTCGGCTACGACGTCGTGGACGCCTACATGGGCCATGTCCGGCGCAACGCGGAGGAGTCCGTACGCCGTATCGTCGCCGGGCTGAGCGACGGCTCCTACCGCTACGAGACCGACAACGGCGCGGTCATCCAGGTCGCCGTGCGCGTCGACCGCGAGGCCCGCAGCGCCGTCGTGGACTTCACCGGGACCTCACCGGAGCAGGAAGGCAACTTCAACGCGCCCCGGTCCGTGGTGCTGGCCGCCGTCCTGTACGTCTTCAGGACCCTGGTCGCCGACGACATCCCGCTCAACAGCGGCTGTCTGGCGCCGCTCGACGTACGGGTGCCCGCCGACTCCATGCTCTCGCCGACCTACCCGGCGGCGACGGTGGCGGGCAACGTCGAGACCTCGCAGGCCGTGACGGGAGCGCTGTACGCGGCACTCGGCGTCCAGGCCGAGGGCTCCGGCACCATGAACAACCTCACCTTCGGCAACGAACGCGTCCAGTACTACGAGACGGTGGCGAGCGGTTCGGGCGCGGGGGACGGCTTCGACGGCGCCGACGCCGTCCAGACCCATATGACCAACTCCCGCCTCACCGACCCCGAAGTGCTCGAATGGCGCTATCCGGTGCGCGTCGACGGATTCGCCGTCCGGGGCGGCAGCGGCGGGGCGGGCCGGTGGAACGGCGGGAGGGGAGTCGTAAGGCGCATCCGCTTCCTGGAGCCCATGACGGTCACGCTGCTGACCGGTCACCGCACGGTGCGGCCGTACGGCATGGCGGGCGGTGAGCCGGGCGAACTCGGCGCCAACGAGGTGGAGCGGGCCGACGGGACCCGTACGCCGCTGAAGGGGGTCGACTCCGCGGACGTGGCCGTGGACGACGTACTGGTCATGCGCACCCCGGGCGGCGGGGGATACGGCACGCCGCGGTGAACTCGCCCGGCGCGGCGGGCCGGTGACGGTCCGTCGCGCCCGGCACAGGACCGCCGCGGCCGCTGGGGCTTCTGCGTCGTTTCGACCGTCGTCAGTCCGAGGACCTAATCTGTTCAACGTGACTTCGCCTGCCTCGACGGACCCTGTTCCGCCCCAGCTCAGCGCGGGGCCGCGGCTCGCCCAGGGCCCGGCCGCCGACGAAGGGCTGGCGCGCCGGCTGCGCGCGCTCGCGTGCACCGCGCCGCTGCACGACCTCGACACCCGCAAGGCCAACCTCGCGGGGGAGTACTCCGTCTACGCGATGGCGGAGGTCGCGCTCGCGGCGATCGACCTCGTGACGCTCAACATGGACTTCGACACCGGCGCGGACCACGAGCAGATAGTGGCCAGACTCCTGCCGCGCGTCGCGGCCCAGGCGCCGCACCGCCCGGCCACCGAGCACGAGCGGGTGGCCCGCTGGGTGCTGGAGAATCTGATCAACGTCGGCAGCGTCGACCGCGGTTTCCGCGCCGTGTACGGCACGTTCGGCGCCGACGGCGTCTACACCCGGCGGGACTACGACTTCAAACTGATCGAGGAAGTCCCCGGCCAGGGCGGCAGCGTCTATCTGCGCACCACCGACGAGGCGGTCAACGTGCTGGTGGGCGCGTTGGACACGGATGTCACCAGCGCGCAGATCGCCGCCGAGGTCAAGCTGGAGGTGCTGATCAGCAGAGGGCGGCTCGCCGACGCCCAACTCGCCGCCGAACAGGCCCGGTACCGCACCGTGCAGTACGCGGAGACGCTGCGCAGGACCCTGGAGGCGACCCGGCGCAACGTCCGCGCGGTCGACTGGCTCAACGCCGTGCCCGACATGATCGCCGAAGCGCTCGACCATGTCGCCGACCGCTACCGCCACGAGAACGCGATCCTCAACAACATCCGCAAGTCCCGCGACGAGGCGGAGACCGGCGCCGACCCGAAGACGGCCGAGCACAAGCGGCGCGCGGCCGAGCTGGTCGACATCGTCAAGGACTGCATCCGCCGGCACACCCAGCTGCAGTCCCGGCTGCTGGAGGCAGGACCGCTGTTCCGCGCCGAGCAGGACCGCCAGGCGTTCGCGGAGCCCACGACCCGCACGGGGCTCGATCTGTACGGCCAACTCGTCGCCCCGCTCCTGCCGTTGCCGGTCGACCGGGCGAGCCGGGTCACCGACGCGTTCTTCGCCCGGGGCACCGGACTGCGTACGCCCGCGTCCGTCCGGGTCGGCGACCTCGTGGACCTGCTGCTCACGCCTCCCGTGGAGCGGGAGCACCTGGGCGCGGAGATGCCCGAACCCGATCTGATCGCGACCCCCGACGACAGCCGCTTCAGCGAGGAGCAGCTGGCGAGCGCGATGGACCTGCTCGATCTGGAGCACGACGCGCCGCGCAGGCTCTCGGGCTTGCTCGCCGAGGCCCGCCGCCGCGATCCGGACCTGCCCTATCTGGTCGCGCTGCTCGCGATCCACGCGGCCAGTCCGCCGGTCGGTACGGCCTACCGGCAGGGCGAGGAGCGGCTGTTGTTCGCCGTGGACGACGGGACCCCCCTCGACGACGAGGAGTTCGGCGGCGCTGATCTCATACTGGGCACGGCTCTGCTGGACGCCGCCGGCATGACCGCCGACCGTACGGAGGCGGCGTGACGCCTGGGGCGTGCCCGACAATCGGCGTCGTCCGCCCGCAGGGCGGAGGAGGGAGGCATGGCGGAGCCATGGCGACCGACGACAACGCGGCGAGGCGCGCCACCAGGGACCGCGAGCCCGGCAAGATCCGAAAGACACGCCCTGGCGGCCGGGCGGCCCGCGACGCCCGCACGAGCGGCGCGCACCGCATCTCGCGCACCACGCACGGCACTTGTATCGCCCGTGACTTGACCACTCATGACCTGATCACCCCCGCCAAAACCACCCCCGGCAAGGAGCAGCGCCCGTGAGCGACCACCAGGCAGAGCACGCCGCCGCGTGGGGCGAGCCGGGCGGCACCGAGACACCCCGCGCGTCCCTTCCCGACCAGCCGGGCGGCGCTGTCACCCCCGCCGACGCGGCAGACGCCGCCCGCCTCGTCTCCTTCGGGCTCCAGCCCAAACTGCTGCCCGCGCGTGACGCCGAATACGCCGACCTGCTGCGCCGCTACCGCGAGGAGTCGCCCTTCGCGCGGCTCGCCGACGCGGTCGCCACCGGCCTCGGCCTCGTCGTCCTCGAAGTCTCCTCCCGCGCCGGGATGGCCGTGACGGCGGCCGAGGACTCCGTGTTCGCCGTCCGGATGGGCGACTACGCCCGCCGCGCGTCGACCGACTCCGCCGACCGTTTCCTGCACGGCCTGGCCCATCTCGCCGTCGCCGCCATGGCCTTCCCCCGCCCCGAAGACCTCGCCGACGACGGGTACATCGGCCGGATCACCGTCAACGGGGTCGACGCCTTCGTCCGGCAGGCCTGCCGCAGACTGGAGGAGAAGGCCGAGGAAGAGGGCGAGAACACCGACCCGGCGAGCGACGCCCCCGGCCTCGAATCGGCCTGGCGCGTCTACGCGCGCCGCAGCGCGACCGGCGCCACCAAGGACGCCCGCCGTCTCGCGGGCTCCACCACCGGCATCATCGGCAAGGCCATGGCCTTCCTCACCGACTCCGGCTTCCTGCACCGCACCGGTGACGACGCCGGAGGCGCGTACCGCACCACGGCCCGCTACCAGCTCCAGGTCCGCGACATGGCAGGCAGCGCCGCCATGGCCGAACTGCTCGCCCTCGGCGTCGTACCGGTCACCGACGGATCCGCCACGCTGCTGCCCCCACCCGACCCGGACGACCTCGATCTGGTCGCCGACGCCGGACTGCCGTTCCACTCCTGAGCCCGGCGGTCGCCGCACCCCGAATCCAGCAGCCCCCACCACCGCCGGTTTCCCTCCGGTCCTGACCACGACGAGAGTCCGCCGCCATGTACGAGCTGTCCCGGGTCCGCCTCTACTCCATCGGG
The DNA here is from genome assembly GCF_036248275.1 of Streptomyces sp. NBC_01716. Lineage (NCBI taxonomy): Bacteria > Bacillati > Actinomycetota > Actinomycetes > Kitasatosporales > Streptomycetaceae > Streptomyces > Streptomyces sp. NBC_01716. Next base: position 7,471,841 of record NZ_CP109181.1, read on the forward strand.
CCTGCCGGTGCGCGCTACGCCGACACCGTGCTCGACCTGCGCGGAGTCGGCGATCCTGTGCCCCACCCCGCCCCCACCCAGGCGGAGTTCTTCGAGGACGAGCCGGTCGGTCCGCCGCGCCGCCCGGCCCCGGCCGGTGTGCTCTTCCTGGAGAACGGCGGCGGCAAGTCCGTCCTGCTCAAGCTGATCTTCTCGGTGATGCTGCCCGGCCACCGCAACACCCTCGGCGGGGCCAGCTCCGGTGTGCTGCGCAAATTCCTGCTCGCCGACGACTGCGGGCATGTCGCCCTCGAATGGCAGCACACCCTCACCGGTGAGCTGGTCGTGGTCGGCAAGGCCAGCGAGTGGCGCGGCCGTCAGGTGTCCAACGACCCGCGGAAGTTCGCCGAGGCCTGGTACTCCTTCCGCCCAGGACCCGGGCTGAGCCTCGACTCGCTGCCGGTCGCCGAGTCGACCGCCGTGCGGCGGCCCGTGGAAGGCGCCTCCGGCGCGAAGGGCCGTCGCCGCACGATGAAGGGGTTCCGGGACGCCATCACCGAGGCGGGCAAGGCGTATCCGCATCTCGACGTGTACTGGGAAGAGATCCACGACCGCTGGATCGAGCACCTCGGAGATCTCGGCCTCGACCCCGAACTGTTCCGCTACCAGCGGGAGATGAACGCCGACGAGGGCGAGGCCGCCGGGCTCTTCGCGGTCAAGAAGGACTCCGACTTCACCGACCTGCTGCTGCGAGCCGTCACCGACACCCGCGACACGGACGGGCTCGCAGACCTCGTCGGCGGCTTCGGCAACAAACTGGGCCGCCGCGCCGAGCTGACCGCCGAGCGGGACTTCACGGCCGGCTCCGTCGACCTTCTCGGGCGGATCGTCGACGCCGCCGACTCCCGGTCCAGGGCCCGTGACATCCACGGCGCGGCCGAGCGCCGCACCCGTACCCTCGCGCGTCGGCTCACCGCCCGCGCCGCCGTGGAACGAGACCGCGTCGGCGACCTCGCCCAGCAGGTCACGGCCGCGGCCCACACCGTCACCGAGGCCGACCGGGCCCGCGGCCACAGCGCGCTCATCGCCGCCGAACTGGCCTACCGGCACGCCTCCTTGGCCCTCACCGTCGCCGAGAAGGCGGCAGCCGCGCAACGGCGGGAGCTGACCGACGCCCGTACGCTCCACGCCGCCTGGCAGGCCGCCGAGAACGTGCTGCGGCACCGTGCCGCCGCCGACCGTTCCGCGCGCGTGGCGGTCGCGATCCGCGAGGCCGAGCGCGACGCGGCGCCCGCCCTGGCCGCCCGCGCGACCGCCGCCGCCGAGCTCGTCCGCGCGCTGCACATGGCCGCAGCCGACGGCGAGAGCGTGGCCAACGAGGAGGAGGAGCGCTCCGCCGCGCTCCAGGAGGTCGGCGAGGCCGCGCACCGCGACGCGACGGCGGCGGCCACCGAGGCGCAGCGCGCCCGCAGCGAGAGCGGTCATCTGCGCCAGCGTCTGTCGGAGGTCGAGCAGGAGACCGCCGAGGCCGTACGGGCCGGCTGGCTCGACGACACGGCACCGGACGCCGACCCGGCGCGGGCCGCGCTCGCCGCGAGCGACGCGGAGAAGTCCGCGGTCGCCGCCTGGGACACGGCCAGAGAGGCGGCACGCGCCGCCGGAGACCGGGCCAGGGACGCCGCGTCGGCGGAATCCCGCGCCGAGCTCTCCGAGGCCCGCGCCGTCGACGCGGCGCGCGCCGCCGAGCACGAGTACGAGGCGGAGCGCCGTACCGCCGAGTCGATCGCCGCGGAGGAACGCCTCACCGAACTGCTCGGGCTGCCCGGCGCGTCTCCCCGCGCGGGCGTCCCCGGACCGCGCATCGCCGCGCAGAGCCCGACGGACAGCCCGACCGGCCCCGGGGAGCTGTCCCGCGCGGACGCCGCAGCCACGCGACCGCCCCAAGGCCCGCTCAGCCCCGAGGAGTTGGACCGGTACGCCGACGAACTGCGCGAACTGCTCGACCAGGGCGTCGCCGCCGCCGAGCGCCAGCTGTTCGACCTCCGTACGGCCGCCGCCGACGACTCCCGCATCCTCGGCGCACTCGGCGACGGCGGACTGCTGCCACCCGGCCCCGACGTCCTGGCCACCGTCGAATTCCTCGGTGAGCACGGCATTCCCGCCCTTCCCGGCTGGCGCTATCTCGCCCAGGCCGTGGACCCCGCCGACCACGCCGCCGTCCTCGCGGCCCGCCCCGAGCTGGTCGACGGCGTCGTCATCACCGAACCCGCCACGCACGCCAGGGCCCGCGAAGTTCTCTCCGGCGCCGCCCTGTTGCCGCGCTCGGCCGTCGCCGTGGGTACGGCGGCGGCGCTGCTCGCGCCGGTCCCGGGCCCCGGGCCGTACGGTGACCCGGCCGGCGGCGGCGACAGTGGCGTCTTCCTAGTCCCGCCCAACCCAGCCATGCACGACGAGCACGCCGCCGACGCCGAACGGCAGTCCCTGCGCGCCAAGTCGACCGCTCGCGACGAGGAGATCCGCACCCTGTCGGCCCGGCTCTCCGCCGACCGGGCCCTTGCCGCCCGCCTCGGCTCCTGGCGGGCCACCTGCGCGCCCGGCAGGCTCACCGAACTCGCCGGGACCGCGCGCGCCGCCGTCGAACTGGCACAGTCGGCGGGCGCCGAACTCGCCGAGGCCCGCACCGTCCGGACCGAGGCCGACGAGGCCGCCACCGACACCGCCCGCGTACGCGACGAACGGCAGGAGGCCGCCCAGCGCGCCCGCCGGGCCGCCGACGCCCTCGCCGGCCTCGCCTTCCGCCTCCGGGAGCGGGCCGGCTGGCAGGTCAAGCTGCGCGCGCTGGCCGACGACGCCGCTGAGTCCGAGGCCCGTGCCGCCGCCTGTCTGGAACGGGCCCGCGCGGCCGACGAGGACCGCCGGGCCGCCCAGCGCGCCGCCGACGACGCCCGCCGCACCGCCCGCGCGCTCCGGGCAGAACGCGCCGAGATCGCGGGCGCCCCCGAGAACCTGCCCGAGCCCGAAGCGGACGCACCGCGCACCGCACTGCCCGCGCTGCGTGAGGCCTACCGCGCCGCCTCACAGCTGTACGAGAAGGTCGGCGTCGGCGCCGACCTCCGCGCCGAACAGGCCCACGCGGAGAGCGACGAAGGCGCGGCCCTCGCCGAACTGGACCGGCTCAGCAACAAGGTCCGCACCCGCGCCGCCCAGCTCCTGGAGAGCACCGACGGCGCCGACGGACCGTCCCGGCAGGCTGCGGCGGCCCGCGCCGAATCACTCGTCCAGATGCTGGAGTCGCGCGCGTCGGCGGCCAGTGAGCAGTTGGGGCGCCTTCGCGGCGAGGCCGAGCGGCTCGCACCCGCCGAGGGCGATTCGCACACGGACCTGCCGGAGAGCCAGGTCCCCACCGACGTGGAGCAGGCCCAGGCCCTGCTCCGCACCGCCACCAACGAACTCGCCACACGCACCGACGCGTTGGACACCGCGCGCTCCGCACACGGCGAACTGCTGCACGCCCACCGCACCGCCGAGGACGCCACCGGCGGCTTCGAGGAGACGGCGGCCCTCCTCGGCGATCTCGTCAGGGGCTCCGCCGACGAGTCCGCCGACGAGGCGCCGGAAGCCCCCGAGCCTTATCCCGGCAGCATCGAGGAGGCCCGGACCGCCGCCGCCGAGACCCGCCGTTCGCTGCGCGGCTGCGCCACGGACCTGTCGGCGGCGGAGGGCGCCGTCCGGGAGGCGAGCGACATTCTCGTACGGCACGCCAACTCCACCCGCTACGAGCAGGTACGCACGCCCGCCCGGCAACAGATCCGCGAACTGCCGGCCGCCGCGCTGCCCGACCACGCCGCGAAGTGGGCGAGCGCCTTCGCCCCCCGGCTGCGCGTCCTCACCGATGAACTGGAGCAGCTGGAACGCAACCGCGACTCCATCGTCGACCGGCTGCGCGGACTGGTGGACTCGGCGCTCACGACCCTGCGCTCGGCGCAGCGGCTGTCCCGGCTGCCCGAAGGGCTGGGGGAGTGGTCCGGCCAGGAGTTCCTCCGGATCCGCTTCGAGGAACCCGACCAGGCCACCCTCACCGAACGCCTCGGTGAGGTCATCGACGAGGCGACCCGCGCCGCCCTCAAGAAGAACTCCGACCTCCGCAGGGACGGCATGTCCCTGCTGCTGCGCGGCGTCCAGGCGGCCCTCCAGCCCAAGGGCATCGCCGTCGAGATCCTCAAACCCGACGCCGTGCTGCGGGCCGAGCGGGTCCCGGTCGGTCAGATGGGCGACGTGTTCTCCGGCGGCCAGCTGCTCACCGCCGCCATCGCCCTCTACTGCACGATGGCCGCGCTGCGGAGCAACGACCGGGGACGCGACAAGCACCGGCACGCCGGCACGCTCTTCCTCGACAACCCGATCGGCCGGGCCAACGCCACGTACCTGCTGGAGCTCCAGCGCGCCGTCTCCGACGCGCTCGGCGTTCAACTCCTCTACACAACGGGCCTCTTCGACACGACAGCTCTGGCCGAATTCCCCCTGGTGATCCGCCTGCGCAACGACGCGGACCTGCGGGCGGGCCTCAAATACATCAGCGTCGAGGAGCATCTGCGGCCGGGGCTTCCCCAACAGGACCCGGACGGCGAGACGGTGCACGGCGAGATCACGGCCACACGCATGTTCAAACGCTCCCAGACCGCCACCGCGACCACCCCGTCACCGGGGGACACGGCCTAGGACACCCGACAGCCGCCGGGGCGCGGGCGTTCAGGCTTCGGAGAGCCTGCCGGCGCCCCGGCGTCGTATCCGGGCGCCGTCACGCTCCGCCGCCCGCGCCGCACGCCTGGCCCTGCGGCGCTCTTTGCGCAGCTGCCGTGCCGTGCTGCTCGGCACCGACACCACACCGTTGCGCTGGTTCCACACCTGGCGCGTCACCCATACGTCCAGCACCCCCCATGTCGCCACCACCGTGCTGCCCACACTGCTCAGCACCATGGGGAAGGCCAGCCACGAGCCCGCGAGCGTACAGAAGAACGCCACCATGGCCTGGATCAGCGTCACCGACGCGATGATCACGGCCCGCACCGCCGCCGTCCTCACCGGATCCGGCATCCGGCGCCGTATCGCCGGCTCCTCCACCCAGAGCCGCCGCGAGAGGCCCGTGCCCCGCGGGGCCGGCAGCTCGACCTCGACATCCGCGGGCGCTTTCCCCGCCGCCCCCGCAGCCCCTCGCGTGTCCGACTTTGTATTCATGGACCGTAACTCCCCACCACTGTCCGACATCACGGTGACTGCCTGGTCCCGGCCGCTTTCCGTACGTCAGTACCCAAACACAGAGACGAGCGACAGATCCGGAAGATTCCCGCACCCCTATAATTCAGGCCATCTGATCGATTGCGAAAACTGACGTCCCGCCAGGTACTCTGCGCGACAGCGGTGAAAGCCATCTCCGTCGATACCGGGACAACTCATGCCCAACTCCCGTGGTTGGGACCGAAAAACGCCCGGACATGGCTTCGAGTTGTCGGTGTGGCAGTAGTAGGCTCACGCCGTTTGTTGACGAGGTTGTCGGTTCTGATGAACACGCCTTCCGCATCGGGTGGAAGGTCGATCTGGGGGAGGCCATGCGCTTTCGCGGGAAGTCCATCCGCCGGAAGATCGTGGCGTTGCTGCTTGTGCCGCTCGTCTCCCTCACGGCGCTGTGGGCGTTCGCCACCACACTCACCGGCCGCGAGGCCAACCAGCTCCTCGACGTCGCCTACATCATCGACAAGGTCGGCGACCCCGTGGAGAACACGGTCAGAGTGGTCCAGCGGGAACGCCGCCAGACCCTCATCTACCTTGCCGATCCCCGTAATTCGGACTCCCTCGCCGAGCTGCGCAAACAGCGCGCGGCCACCGACAGGGCCGTCACGAGGATCAAGGCGAACGCCGAGGACCCCTCGGTACGCGACCAGATGAGCGCCACCACCTCCGCACGCCTGACGTCGCTCACCGACGCGCTCGACGGTCTGGGCGCGCTGCGCCGCTCCGTCGAGAAGAGCACCGTCACCCGCGGCCAGGCACTCGACTTCTACAACAGACTCGTCGACCCCTGCCACAGCTTCCTGTCCACGCTGCACGCCCTGGAGGACGTGGAGCTCGACAAACAGGCCCGTGCCCTGGTCGGCGTCGACCGCGCCCAGGAGATGCTCTCCCGTGAGGACGCGCTGGTCGTCTCCGCGCTGATCAGCCGACGTGTCTCGTCGGAAGAGGTCCGGCTGATATCCGACCTGGTCGCCAACCGCACCCTGCTCTACGAGACCAACCTCGACGTCCTGCCCGCCTCCGAGCGCGAGATCTTCGAGCAGTACTGGGGCGGCCCCGCCACCCAGCCGCTCCGCGAGGCGGAGGAACAGATCATCGCCGCGGGCGCCGGCAAGAACCCCTCCTCGGTGGACGCCGCACGCTGGCAGGAGATGTCCAACCCCGTTCTCCAGAGCCTGGAGCGGGAGGGCGAGGCGGCCGACGACCGCTACCAGGACCGGGTCGAGCCCGCCGGGTTCAACGTCCTGATCCTGGCCGGGATCGCCGGTGTCCTCGGCTTCCTGGCGCTGCTGGTCTCCCTGATCGTCTCCATACGCGTCGGCCGCAGCCTCATCCGCGACCTGTCCGGCCTCCGTAAGGAGGCTCACGAGGTGTCCGGCGTCCGCCTGCCGAGCGTCATGCGCCGACTCGCGGCGGGCGAACAGGTCGACGTCGAGACGGAAGCGCCACGGCTGGAGTACGAGCGCGACGAACTGGGCCAGGTCGGCCAGGCGCTCAACACCCTCCAGCGCGCGGCCGTCGAAGCGGCCGTGAAGCAGGCGGAGTTGAGGCACGGGGTCTCCGAGGTGTTCGTCAACCTCGCCCGCCGCAACCAGGTCCTGCTCCACCGCCAGCTCACCCTCCTCGACGCCATGGAGCGCCGCACCGAGGACACCGACGAACTCGCGGACCTGTTCCGCCTCGACCACCTCACCACCCGTATGCGGCGCCACGCCGAGGGCCTGGTGATCCTCTCCGGAGCCGCGCCGTCCCGCCAGTGGCGCAAGCCGGTCCAGCTCATGGACGTCGTACGGGCCGCGGTCGCCGAGGTCGAGGACTACGAGCGCGTCGAGGTCCGGCGGCTGCCGAGGATCGGTGTCGGCGGCCCCGCCGTCGCCGACCTCACCCACCTCGTCGCCGAACTCCTGGAGAACGCGACGGTGTTCTCGCCCCCGCACACGGCGGTGCAGGTGCACGGCGAACGCGTGGCCAACGGCTTCACCCTGGAGATCCACGACCGCGGCCTCGGGATGAGTTCCGACGCGCTCCTCGACGCGAACCTGCGGCTCGCGGAGACGCCCGAGTTCGAGCTCTCCGACACCGACCGCCTCGGTCTCTTCGTCGTCAGCCGGCTCGCCCAGCGGCAGAACGTGCGGGTCTCGCTCCAGCCGTCTCCGTACGGAGGCACGACCGCGATCGTGTTCCTGCCGGCCGCCCTGCTCACCGAGGCGCCCGAGACCCAGGGCACCGGATTCCGGCTCGACCGGCAGAACCTCGGGGACAAGGCCCGTGGCCGCTCCGACGGCAGGCTCGCCTCGCTGTCGCAGGTCCCCACCGGACTCAGCGGTACCCGCTCCGTGCTCGACGGCCCCATCGAACTCGAACCGCCGCTCACCGGGCGGGAGTTCGAGGAACAGCCCACCGGTGTCGACGCCATCGAGACCGCCGGCGGCCTCGGCGGTCTCGGTGACCTGGACGACACCGAGAGCGAACGCGGCGGCATCTTCCGCGCCCGTGAACACCTGAGGGACACCGGTCGCGAGGCGGGCCGGCCGCGCCCCCCGCGCGGCGCCGGTGAACTCCACGAGCAGCACCGCCAGGCCACCGACCAGGACGGACCCGCCGGTGGCGACGCCGTCCCGCGTGACTTCCCGGCGCAACTGCCCCGCCGCAGCCGCAAGACCCCGAAGCTGGTGGCCGACCACGGCAGGCGGCTGGACGAGCGGGGCGGCGCCCACCCGGCGTCCGAGCCCGCCTCCGAGCCCACCCCGAACGGGTCTTCCGCCGACGCGCCCTCTGTGAACGCGTCGTCCGCCGACGGGCCCTCCGTGCCGCCCACACCCGACGGAGCCGCCGTGACGCCCGACGAGAACGGGTCACCCGCCCCACTCGGCGGCCTTCCCCGGCGCGTCCGGCAGGCCAGCCTCGCGCCCCAGCTCAGGGAGGCGGTACGGGACGAGGCCGAGGCTTCGCCCGCCGACGCCCCGGAACGGGACTACGAGCGCGACGCGGCAGAAGTGCGCAACCGTATGGCTTCCCTTCAACGGGGCTGGCAGCGTGGCCGTCAGCAGAACAACGCCGAAGACACCGACGGCACCACCGAAGGCATCAACGGCCCCGGCGACACAGCAGGAACGACACCGGAAGGGGACGGTCGATGACCGCACCGAAAGCCGCCGCATCTGATTCCACACGCCGCGGATCCGTTCCGGGCGACCTCAACTGGCTCCTGGACGAGCTGGTGGAACGGGTCGGCAGCATACGTAAGGCGATCGTCCTCTCCGGGGACGGCCTCGCCACGGGAACGTCCAAGGAACTCACCCGCGAGGACGGCGAGCATCTCGCCGCCGTCGCCTCCGGCTTCCACAGCCTCGCCAAGGGCGTCGGCCGGCACTTCGAGGCGGGCAAGGTACGCCAGACCGTCGTCGAACTCGACGACGCCTTCCTCTTCGTGACGGCGGCGGGCGACGGCAGCTGCCTGGCCGTGCTCTCCGACTCCGACTCCGACGTCGGCCAGGTCGCGTACGAGATGACGCTCATGGTCAAGCGCGTCGGCGTCCACCTCGGTGCCGCCCCTCGCGCGGAACAGCCCGCCGGACAGCCCGCCACAGGGTGAGTTGAATGCCATGAGCCAAGCAGGCGATGATCCGAAGCACTGGTTCGACGGCGAGGCCGGACCAGTGGTGCGCCCGTACGCCATGACACGCGGCCGGACCAGCAGCGCGACCCGGCACCGGCTCGATCTGATCGCCATCGTCATCCCGGCGTCCGCCGCCGGCGATCCGGCCGGCGACCGGACCCTGTCTCCGGAGCATGTGGAGATAGTCGAACTCTGCAGAGCCAGTCCCCAGTCGATCGCGGAACTCGCCGCGGGCCTCGACCTCCCCGTGGGGGTGGTGCGGGTCTTCGTCGGAGACCTGGTCGAGAGTGAACTGGTGCACGTAACCCGTCCCGTTCCGCCGGCCGAGCTGCCGGACGTGAACATTCTCCGCGAGGTGATCAATGGTCTTCGGGCGCTCTAGCCGTGGACAGCGGCCGATCGAGCCGGTGACTCTGAAGATCCTGGTGGCCGGCGGCTTCGGGGTCGGCAAGACCACCCTCGTGGGCGCGGTGAGCGAGATCAAACCGCTTCGCACCGAGGAGGTGCTGACGGAGGCGGGCCGGCCCATCGACGACATCGCCGGGGTCGAGGGCAAGACCACGACCACGGTCGCCATGGACTTCGGGCGCATCACGCTCCGCGACGACCTGGTGCTGTATCTGTTCGGCACACCGGGCCAGGACCGCTTCTGGTTCCTCTGGGACGAGCTGGCCCAGGGCGCGCTGGGCGCGGTCGTCCTGGCCGACACCCGGCGGCTGGAGGACTCCTTCGCGGCGATCGACTACTTCGAGCGGCGGGACATCCCGTTCGCCGTCGCAGTCAACTGCTTCGAGGACGCTGTCCGTTTCCCGGCCGATACCGTCCGGACGGCGCTCGATCTCGACGCGGAGGTACCGCTGCTGATGTGCGACGCGCGGGGCCGCGAGTCCGTCAAGGACGTCCTGGTGGCGGTCGTGGAGCACGCGATGATCCGCGCCCGGCAGCAGCGCGAGCCCGCGGTCACCACCTGACCCGGTACCGCGGCGACCGACGACCGCCGCTGCCGACAACACCGGCCGAACACGGCCCGTACCCCCACCGACAGGGGTACGGGCCGTGAGTCTCGCCTGCCGGACGCCGGCCCGACACGGGCCAGTTGGCCGGCCGGTCAGCGATTCTCGGCGAGCCACTTCGCGGCGATCTCGGCCAGCTCGGCGTCCCGCCCCGCCAGCATCATGCGGATCATCTGCACGTCGCCGCGCAGCGACCACGCGGGATGCCCGAAGCTCGCGGGATTGTTCTTCTCGATGAAGAAGTGGGCGGGCCAGGCCGTTCCGTAGCCGATCAACGGCAGCGCCGCCACATACCGCTTCCGGCCGCGCGCCAGCCCGTAGACGCTGACGGCGAGCCCGGTGAGCGTCCCCGTGAGATGGACCCAGCGGGTGGCCGCCCGGGAGTGCATCGCCACGTAATAGGGCCAGAATTCCTCGTACGACTCGTACGACTCGGATGTCGCCGTTGTGCCCGTTGTCTCCGTTGCCATACGGGCACCGTAACGGGTCCGCGGGGAAGGGGAAACGGGCAGAAGAGAACCAGAAACGGGCGCGGCGCGTCCGATACTGGTGAAGGGTCGGCCGGAGCCCACGGGGGTGGTCCCGGCCGGCCGTTCATCCGCCGATCGTCTCCGGCCGTCTCCCGACGTCAGCGACCGATGACCGAGCGCCAGGACACCGGGAAGTCGAAGTAGGTGTCGGGGAAGAGTTCCGGCTTGTGGGTGAAGTGCCACCACTCCTCGGGGAGGTTGGTGAATCCGACGTCGGCCAGCGTGCTCTTCAGGAGCTGCCGGTTCGCGCGCTGCTTGCCCTTGATGCGCGGGTCGTCGGTGTGCGACAGCGTGTCGAAGCAGTCGTAACCGGTGCCCATGTCCACGGAGTTGTCCCGGAACCGCTCACCCTGCGGCGCGTAGCAGGGGACGAGCTTCTCGCCCGGCACATACGGCCGCGTCGGCCTGACCGGCAGTTCGACGATCGTCAGGTCGACCGTACTGCCACGGCTGTGCCCGGACTTCTCGGCGATGTAGCCGTCGGTGAACAGTCTCGACTTGTCGACTCGTGGATAGAACTCCGTTTTCATCCTGTCGTCCGCCAGGTCCTTCGCCCAGCTGACGAAGTGGTCGACCGCGCGCTGCGGGCGGTAGCAGTCGTAGACCTTGAGGGAGTAGCCCTGCCGCAGCAGTCTCCACTGCGCCCGCTGGAGCGCCCGCGCGGCCGGGCGTGTGAGGACGCAGAGCGGCTGCTCGTAACCGTCGACCGGCTCGCCCACGAAGTTGTGCGGCGTGAGGTAGCGGATGTCGTGGAGGATCGTCGGTGCCACGGTCCGCAGCGCCACGAACTCCTCGGGCGCCGTGGGTGAGAGCGGCCCGGCGGGCCCGGTCGTCCCGGAGGCTTCGGACGTCCCGGTCGCCCCGGACGCCCCCGGAGCCCCGGCGGTCACGGCGAGCAGCGCGGCAGCGGCGGCGGCCAACGCGCGGAGTGTGGAAGCGAGTCGTGTCATGAGCACACCGTCTATCAGTTCCACGGCCCGCGGGAAAGACTCATCGGCTACAGTCCGCGCGTGTCCGACCTCAGAAACGACTTCGTGAAGAACTCCCACTGCGGCACCTGCGGCTCGCCGTACCCGGCAGACGCCGGCTGGCCCCGCACCTGCCGCGTCTGCGGCGACACCGCCTACCGCAACCCCCTGCCGGTCGCGGTCACCCTGCTGCCCGTCACCGATGACCGCGGCACCTCGCTCGTGGTCATCACCCGCACCATCGAACCCCGGCGCGGCCACGTCGCCCTCCCCGGCGGCTTCATCGACCACGACGAGGACTGGCGGCACGCCGCCGTACGGGAGTTGCGCGAGGAGACCGGCATCGAGGCCGCCGACGCGGACGTACGGCTGGCCGACGCGATGAGCTCGCCGGGCGGCCATCTGCTGCTCTTCGCGCTGCTGCCGGAGCGCCCCGTCGCGGAGCTGCCCGAGACCGTCGCCACCGACGAGACGGAGGGATGGCATCTGCTGCGTGCGCCGGCCGAGCTCGCGTTCCCGCTCCACACGCGGGCCGTACGGGCCTGGTTCGCCGGCCGGTACGTCATGGCCCAGGAACCTCCCCTACGCCCCGTCTGACCCCTTCCTCGCCGGTGCCGGTCACCCCCGCCGGGCGCGCTGCCCCCGCACCCGTACGGGGAGTTCCGGCGGCACCACCCCGTCGTCCGTCACCCGCTCGACCACGACCTCGCCGCGCACCAGCCGTGAGGTGTACCGCTCCACCTCCGGATGCGCCCACCCGTCCCCTGCGTCCCGCACCACCAGTCCGCCGCCCGTACGCCGCGGCGCCGGCGGCCACACCTCCAGCTCGATCCCCCCGGGCGTCCCGTCGGCCTCGGCCGGGCCCCGTACCGGGATCACCGCGCCCGCCCGCGCCAGCACCGGGATGCGCGACAGTGGGGCGTCCAGCAGGACCTGACCGGGTCCCTCGTACGCCGTCCCGGTCGCCGTGTCGTACCAGCGCCCGCGCGGCAGCCGCACCGCGCGCCGGTCCGCACCCGCCTCCAGCACCGGCGCCACCAGCAGCGAGTCCCCGAGCAGGAACGCGTCCTCGCAGTCCCGCAGCGCCCGGTCCTCCGGCGAGCCCCACCACACCGGACGGGCGTACGGAGCGCCCGTCAGCCGTGCCAGCTGCGCCAGCGTCATGAAATACGGCCCCAGCCGCTCCCGCTCCAGCAGCGCGGTGCGCGCGCGTCCGAGCACCTCGTCACCGAACTCCCACGGCTCCCTGCGGCCCGCCTCGATCGACGCGTGCGTACGGAACAGCGGCAGATACGCGCCCAGTTGGTACCAGCGCAGAAACAGCTCCGGCGACGGGTTCCCGGTGAAGCCACCCACGTCCGGCCCCGAGTACGGCACCCCGCACAGCCCCAGCCCCAGCACCAGGGAGAGCGAGGCGCGCAGCCCCGGCCACCCGGTCTCCACATCACCCGACCAGGTGCCGCCGTAGCGCTGCATGCCCGCCCATCCCGAACGGGAGAAGAGGAAGGGCCGCTTGTCGGGCCGCAGCCGCCGCAGCCCCTCGTACCCGGCCATCGCCATCGTCAGCCCGTACACGTTGTGGGCCTCCCGGTGATCGCCGCCGCGCCCGTCGAGCGCGTGTCTGGCCGACCGGGGCAGCGTCATGTCCCCGAACGGCGCGAACGACACGGGCTCGTTCATGTCGTGCCAGACCCCCGAGAAGCCCTGCGCCAGCCTCTCCTCGTACAGACCGCCCCACCACTCGCGCACCGCCGGATCGGTGAAGTCCGGATAGACGCACTCGCCCGGCCAGACCTCACCCCGTACGTCGTCACCGCGCGCGTCCCGGACGAACGCCCCGGCCGCCGAGCCGCTGTCGTACGTCTCGTTCCCCGGCTTCGCCTTCACCGCCGGATCGACGATCGAGACCAGCCGCACTCCCTGCGTCTTCAACTCCTTGGCGAGAGCGGGCAGATCGGGATAGCTCCGCCGGTCGACCGTGAACACCTGATGGCCCTCGTAGTGATCGATGTCCAGATGGAGCGCCGACAGCGGCAGTCCGCGCTCCAGGTAGCCCGCCACGATCCGCCGCACCTCCTCGGCGCCGCCGAAACCCCACCGCGCGTGCTGCGGCCCCAGCGCCCACGCGGGAGGCAGCGCGGGCACCCCCGTCAGGGCCGTCCAGCCGTGCAGCACCCGCGCGGGCGTGCCCACCAGCACCCAGCAGCGCAGCGGACCGCCCTCCATCCGCACCTCGGAGGTGCCCGGCCTGTCATGACCGGAGCCCGCGCCCTCCTCGCCCTCTTTAAGAGTGATGCGCCCGTCCCACGAGTTGTCGTAGAAGGCGAGATGCGTGCCGCCGTCCGCCACCACCAGCTGCACCGGCATGGTGATGTAGAGCGGATCGTCGCCAGGACCGAAGCGACCGCGCGGATCGGTGTTCCAGAGGCGGTACACACCGTCCCGCAGCCGGGGCCCCGAAGCCCGCCCGCCGAGCCCGAAGAAACGCGCGTCGGCGGCCACCTCGGCCCGCTGCGCCCAGCGCGCGGGCCCCTCGCCATCCACCGGCTCCCACCAGCGCGGCGGCAGCTCACGGCGCACCACGACGCCCCCCGGGGTCGCCACCTCCACCCCGCCGTGCCGCGAGACCGTGACCGTCACACGCTCCGAGATCACCCGCCAGCCGCCGTCCTTGTCCGGCTCCAGCACGGCCCGCGGATCGGGCTCGGGCGGATCGCACTCCAGCCCGTACGACGGCAGTGGCTCGGCCCCGTCCCAGCCCCAGAAGACCCCACCGCCGACGGCCACCCACACCCGCAGCTCGGCCCGCGCGAACCGGACGATCCCACCACCCGCCAACGGCTCCGCACCACTCATCGGTCCGGGCACCCTGGCCCGCTCCGCGCCACGCGCCGGCAGATCCCGTCCGTCCGTACGCCGGTGCCGCCAGGCCGACCGAACCGTCCGCATCCCCCGTACCGAACCGACATCTTTCATCGAACGCAGCAGTTCACGACCGTCCATGCTGATCAGCCTGCCATCCGGCCGAGACCGAACAGCCCGCGTTCAACTGCCGTTCACCCGGGGTCCGGCCATATGTCTCCCACGCCCCATCCAGGCATACAGCAGGGCCTGTCTGGTGCGAAGGACGATCACATGGCATCGTCCAGTGGAAGCCGGGGCGCACCTCCGCACGTGTGCGCGCGCCCCACGTACACCACGTGTCGAGCCAGCCCGGGAGCAACCGCATGACCTCAGCAGCCAGTCCAGCGCCACTGTGGCAGCCGGACGCCGACCGGATCGCGGCGGCGCACGTGACCAGATTCCAGGCCTGGGCGGCCGAACGGTACGGCGCCCCCGCCGAAGGCGGCTACGCGGCGCTGCACCAGTGGTCGGTCACGGAGCTCGAAACGTTCTGGAAGGCGGTCGCCGACTGGTTCGACGTACGGTTCTCCACCCCGTACGAACGCGTTCTCGGTGATCGCGCCATGCCCGGCGCGGAGTGGTTCCCGGGCGCGACCCTCAACTACGCCGAGCATGCCCTGCGCACCGCCGACGACCCGGCACGCGCCGGCGAACCCGCGCTCCTGTACGTCGACGAGACCCAGGGACCCACGCCCGTGAGCTGGGCTGAACTGCGCCGCCAGGTCGGCTCACTCGCCGCCGAGCTGCGCGCCGTCGGCGTACGCCCAGGAGACCGCGTCAGCGGCTACGTCCCCAACGTCCCGCAGGCCGTCGTCGCCTTCCTCGCCAGCGCCGCCGTCGGAGCCGTCTGGACGTCCTGCGCACCGGACTTCGGCGCCCGCAGCGTCCTCGACCGCTTCCAGCAGATCGAACCCGTCGTCCTGTTCGCCGTCGACGGCTACCGCTACGGCGGCAAAGAACACGACCGCACCAAGACCGTCGCCGAACTCCGCGCCGAACTGCCCACGCTGCGCGCCGTGGTACACATCCCGCTCCTCGGCACCCCGGCCCCCGACGGCACCCTCGACTGGTCCGCCCTCACCTCCGCGGACACCGAACCGGTCTTCGAACAGGTCCCGTTCGCCCACCCCCTCTGGGTCCTGTACTCCTCCGGCACCACCGGCCTCCCCAAGGCCATCGTCCAGTCCCAGGGCGGCATCCTCCTCGAACACTTCAAGCAACTCGGCCTCCACTGCGACCTCGGCCCCGGCGACCGCTTCTTCTGGTACACCTCCACCGGCTGGATGATGTGGAACTTCCTCGTCTCCGGCCTGCTCACGGGAACGACGATCGTCCTGTACGACGGCAGCCCCGGCTACCCCGACACCGGGGCCCAGTGGGGCATCGCGGAGCGGACCGGGGCCAAGCTCTTCGGCACCTCGGCCGCGTACGTCATGGCCTGCCGCAAGGCGGACGTGCACCCCGCACGTGACCACGACCTGTCCAAGATCGCCTGCGTCGCCACCACCGGGTCCCCGCTGCCTCCCGACGGATTCCGCTGGCTCCACGACGAGGTCACCGAAGACCTGTGGATCGCCTCCGTCAGCGGCGGCACCGATGTGTGCACCTGCTTCGCCGGAGCCGTCCCCACGCTCCCCGTCCACATTGGCGAACTCCAGGCACCCTGCCTCGGCACCGACCTCCAGGCGTGGGACCCGCAGGGCCGGCCCGTGCTCGACGAGGTCGGTGAACTCGTGATCACCAACCCCATGCCGTCGATGCCCGTCGGATTCTGGAACGACCCGGACGGCAGCCGCTACCACGACAGCTACTTCGACATGTACCCCGGCGTCTGGCGCCACGGAGACTGGATCACCCTCACCGACCGGGGCTCGGTCGTCATCCACGGCCGGTCCGACTCGACCCTCAACCGCCAAGGCGTACGCATGGGTTCGGCCGACATCTACGAAGCCGTGGAACGCCTCCCCGAGATCCGCGAGTCCCTCGTCATCGGCCTCGAAGAGCCGGACGGCGGCTACTGGATGCCGCTCTTCGTCCACCTCGCCGAAGGCGCCGAACTCGACGACACCCTGCGTGCCCGGATCAAGACGACCATCCGCCAGGAACTCTCGCCGCGTCATGTCCCCGACACGATCATCGAGGTCCCGGCTGTCCCCCACACCCTCACCGGCAAGCGGATCGAGGTCCCGGTGAAACGCCTGCTCCAGGGCACGGAGCTGGCCAAGGCGGTCAACCCCGGATCGGTCGACAACCTCGAACTGCTCCACTTCTACGAGTCCCTGGCCCGCGAGCGGCGCGCGAACCGCTCCTAGGGCGTGTTTGAGAAGTCCCGTCTGGCCCACGACGCCTGGCACGTGCGCTCGCTGCGTTGTCGGAGTCATCCAAGTACGTCCGGTCCATCTACGGGGCTGATCCTCCGCCTTGCGATCGCACGCACCAGACGCCGTGGGCCCCGCCCAGTGGGCGGACGACGCTACTTCTCAAACACGCCCTAGGCCCTGGGACCGGCGCCGTTGTCAGACCCCCCGGCTACTCTGAGTGAGCATTGATCGACAGCGCTCAGGGGGAGTCATGGCGCACACCAACCGCACGAACACCAACCGCGGACAGCGCGGGAAGACCGCCGGACGGACCGGCCCGACGGGAACTTCGGGGCGTGCGCGCAGCGAACTGCGCGCACTGCGCCGTGAAGTGCCCCGCACCGTCGGGCTGCTCGCCGACGAACGGGACTTCGCCGCCATGCGGGGCTACCGCACCTTCACCTTCGACGACCACCGGAAATATCTCCGGCGGGTCGACGGACTGCTCCGCTCCCTCGCCACCGAGGGAGCGCACACATCGGTCGCGCTCTTCGACCCGGAGGAGTTCGCCGAGTACTGCGCGGAGGCCGGGCACGACCCGGACACCGTCATCGCCCGTGGCCGCTTCACCGCACGCATCGCCGCGAGCGGCGGCGCCGTCGTGCCCTACACCGGGCAACCCGTCGGCCAACTCGTCCCACAACTCGTCAACACCGCCGTCCGCAGGGCCACCTGGGAGTACGCCACGATGGTCCTCGCCGACCTCGGGGAGTGCGCCGACTGCGGCGTGGACATCGGACGCGCCTCGTTCGACCGCGCCTCACGGCTCCTGACCCATCTGATCGAGCGCGCCGGACCGGGCACACACCACCTCGTGTGCAGCATCCCGGCACCGGACGAACAGCTCCTCGCCGCCCTCCAGGTGATGAGGCCCGACACCGGGCCCGCGCGGCTCGACGCGTCCGAGAGCGCGGAGTTCGTGACCGTCCTCGCGGCGGGCATCGCACTCGACAGCCCCGGCGGAGTCGTCCTTCGTACGACGGGACCGGGCGCCCCGGACCGGCTCCACGGCTGGCGGCTCAGGGGCAGCGGCCTCGCCCCGCTCAGCGAAGGCCAGGTCTTCAGCGCTTACTGCACCGACGCCGACACGGGCGAGCCACTCTCCCCGGAGCCGGGGGTGGAGTACCGCGCGGGCTTCGACCTCGGTATCGAGGACGCGGACATCCACAGCTGAACGCGGGGAGCTTCCCGCCGCGATGCGACGGGAAGCTCCCAGGACGCCGAACGAACGGGTCACTCGCCGGACAGCACACCCTGGGCGGCGGCCCGCGCCTCCTCGGCGGTGTCGGCCGCGCGCGCGGCGGCAGCGGCACGCTCGCACTGCGCGAGCGAGTACTTCGCCAGCGTCGCCCGTACGTACGGGATCGACGCCGCGCCCATCGACAGCGACGTCACACCGAGCCCGGTGAGCACACACGCCAGCAGCGGATCGGCAGCCGCCTCACCACACACACCACAGCTCTTGCCCTCGGCACCGGCGGACTCCGCGGCCATCGCCACCAGATCGAGCAGCGCCGGCTGCCACGGGTCCTGCCACCGCGCCACCGCGCCCACCTGGCGGTCGGCGGCGAAGGTGTACTGAGCGAGATCATTGGTCCCCAGCGAAAGGAACTCGACCTCCTGAAGAACCGAACGCGCCCGCAGAGCCGCCGACGGAATCTCCACCATCGCCCCGAACTTGGCGTTCAGCCCCGCCGCCCGGCACGCGTCGGCGAACGCCTTGGCGTCGGTCCGGTCGGCCACCATCGGCGCCATGACCTCCAGATACACCGGAAGCCCCTCAGCGGCCTTCGACAGCGCGGTGAGCTGCGTGCGCAGCACATCCGGGTGGTCGAGCAGACTCCGCAGCCCGCGCACACCGAGCGCCGGATTCGGCTCGTCGGCCGGGGTCAGGAAGTCCAGCGGTTTGTCGGCGCCCGCGTCCAACACCCGCACGACCACCCGGCCTTCGGGAAACGCCTCCAGCACCTGCCGGTACACCGCGACCTGCTTCTCCTCCGACGGCGCCCGCTTGCTGTCGTCCAGGAACAGGAACTCGGTACGGAACAGCCCCACACCCTCGGCGCCCGCCTCCACGGCCGCCGGCACATCGGCGGGACCACCGACATTCGCCAGCAGCGGCACCTTGTGGCCGTCGGACGTCGCACCCGGCCCGGAGGAGGCGGCCAGCGCGGCCCGCTCCGCCTCGGCGGACTTGGCAAGCTCCGCACGCCTCGAAGCGCTCGGCTCGATGAAGACCTCACCCGTACTGCCGTCGACGGCGACCATCGTGCCCTCCGCCACCTCAACGGCACCGGGCAGCGCCACCACGGCGGGCACCCCGAGCTGTCGCGCCAGAATCGCGCTGTGACTGGTCGGCCCGCCCTCCTCGGTCACGAAGCCGAGGACGAGCGTCGGATCCAACAGCGCCGTATCGGCGGGAGCCAGGTCACGCGCGACCAGTACGTACGGCTCGTCGCTGTCCGGCACGCCCGGCATCGGCACCCCGAGCAACCGCGCCACGATCCGGTTCCGTACGTCGTCCAGATCCGCGACCCGCCCCGCCAGATACTCACCGGCGCCCGCGAGCAGCTCCCGGTAGGAGGCGAACGCGTCGTACACGGCACGCTCCGCCGTACTCCCGTCGGCGATCCGCCGCTCCACGTCGGACATGAGCTCCGGGTCCTGGGCCATCATGGCCTGTGCCTCAAGAACCCCCTGCGCCTCACCACCGGCCAGATTGCCCCGAGCGATCAGGTCGGCGGCCACAGCCTCGACGGCCTGCCGCGCACGCCCCTGTTCGCGCTCGGCCTCCTCGGCCGGGATCTGCCTGACCGGCGGTTCGAGAACCGCTGTACCCATGTGCCGAACCTCGCCGATGGCCACCCCGTGGCTGACGCCGACGCCTCGCAGCGTTGTCTGCATTGCACCCGTCTCCGGTTGTGCGACGACCGACCGGATCGCCGCGGTTGATGAACTGACCGCCGGTCATGACGGCCGACGGCCGTGACGACTGTCCGGCGGGGTCAGCGCCAGCCGAAGAGCGTGTCGCCGGACTTCACTTCGCCGTCCCGGACGACATCCGTCAGCGCCTCGGCGCCCGCGTCCAGGGCCACCACCGGACACACCGGGGACTTGCCGGCGGCCTCGACATCGACGGGATTCCAGCGCACGACACCCTGCCCGCGCCGCACGGTGTCGCCCTTGGCGACGAGGAGTTCGAACCCCGCGCCGTTGAGCTGGACCGTGTCGATACCGAGGTGCGTCAGCACACCGTGCCCCTCGGAGTCGAGAACGACGAAGGCGTGGGGATGAAGGGAGACGACGACCCCGTCGACCGGCGCGACGGCCTCGGACGGCTCCCGCACAGGGTCGATCGCGGTACCGGGGCCCACCATCGCATCGGAGAACACCGGATCCGGCACAGCCGCGAGTCCGATGGCGCGTCCGGCAAGCGGGGACGTCACGCTGGTCATGGGGGCCTCCCAGGGGCGGAGATTCGTCTGCCGTCGTCACCGCCTGTCATGGGACGACGTACCGTTCAGAAGCGTAAGTCATATGAAGTGCCGGTTCCGCCCGAGAGCTGCCAGTTGGCGGGTCTCACCAGGGGCGGAAAACGATTTGCCTGCCAACAGGGACGGCATGTACTGTCATACCCCTGCCTGACGCTAACGCGACTTCGAGTCGGCGGTCGGCAGCACCTATCAAGTCAGAAACTCTCTCGGATTACTGCTTCCGCATGCCTGCGGAAGGTGTGGTCAGAGGAAGTCAAAAGGCCTGCTAGTGTTTGAAACGCAAGACAGCAGGACCGAAGGGAAAGCCCGGAGGGGCCCGGAGACGGGACCGAAGGAAGCGTCCGTTCCTTGAGAACTCAACAGCGTGCCAAAAGTCAACGCCAGATATGTTGATACCCCGGCCTGGTCCACCTGTTTGGTGGGTTGGGTTTGGGTTCCTTTGATAGAAACACAGCGAGGACGCTGTGAACACCGGGTCTTATTCCGTCCTGGTGTTCCGCTCTCGTGGTGTCACCCGTGCTCTTCAATGGGTACGGGCAGAGCATTCACGGAGAGTTTGATCCTGGCTCAGGACGAACGCTGGCGGCGTGCTTAACACATGCAAGTCGAACGATGAAGCCTTCGGGTGGATTAGTGGCGAACGGGTGAGTAACACGTGGGCAATCTGCCCTGCACTCTGGGACAAGCCCTGGAAACGGGGTCTAATACCGGATAATACTGTTCCCCTCATGGGGGGTGGTTGAAAGCTCCGGCGGTGCAGGATGAGCCCGCGGCCTATCAGCTTGTTGGTGGGGTAATGGCCTACCAAGGCGACGACGGGTAGCCGGCCTGAGAGGGCGACCGGCCACACTGGGACTGAGACACGGCCCAGACTCCTACGGGAGGCAGCAGTGGGGAATATTGCACAATGGGCGGAAGCCTGATGCAGCGACGCCGCGTGAGGGATGACGGCCTTCGGGTTGTAAACCTCTTTCAGCAGGGAAGAAGCGCAAGTGACGGTACCTGCAGAAGAAGCGCCGGCTAACTACGTGCCAGCAGCCGCGGTAATACGTAGGGCGCAAGCGTTGTCCGGAATTATTGGGCGTAAAGAGCTCGTAGGCGGTTTGTCACGTCGGGTGTGAAAGCCCGGGGCTTAACCCCGGGTCTGCATTCGATACGGGCAGACTAGAGTGTGGTAGGGGAGATCGGAATTCCTGGTGTAGCGGTGAAATGCGCAGATATCAGGAGGAACACCGGTGGCGAAGGCGGATCTCTGGGCCATTACTGACGCTGAGGAGCGAAAGCGTGGGGAGCGAACAGGATTAGATACCCTGGTAGTCCACGCCGTAAACGTTGGGAACTAGGTGTTGGCGACATTCCACGTCGTCGGTGCCGCAGCTAACGCATTAAGTTCCCCGCCTGGGGAGTACGGCCGCAAGGCTAAAACTCAAAGGAATTGACGGGGGCCCGCACAAGCAGCGGAGCATGTGGCTTAATTCGACGCAACGCGAAGAACCTTACCAAGGCTTGACATACACCGGAAAGCATCAGAGATGGTGCCCCCCTTGTGGTCGGTGTACAGGTGGTGCATGGCTGTCGTCAGCTCGTGTCGTGAGATGTTGGGTTAAGTCCCGCAACGAGCGCAACCCTTGTTCTGTGTTGCCAGCATGCCTTTCGGGGTGATGGGGACTCACAGGAGACCGCCGGGGTCAACTCGGAGGAAGGTGGGGACGACGTCAAGTCATCATGCCCCTTATGTCTTGGGCTGCACACGTGCTACAATGGCCGGTACAATGAGCTGCGATACCGTGAGGTGGAGCGAATCTCAAAAAGCCGGTCTCAGTTCGGATTGGGGTCTGCAACTCGACCCCATGAAGTCGGAGTTGCTAGTAATCGCAGATCAGCATTGCTGCGGTGAATACGTTCCCGGGCCTTGTACACACCGCCCGTCACGTCACGAAAGTCGGTAACACCCGAAGCCGGTGGCCCAACCCCTTGTGGGAGGGAGCTGTCGAAGGTGGGACTGGCGATTGGGACGAAGTCGTAACAAGGTAGCCGTACCGGAAGGTGCGGCTGGATCACCTCCTTTCTAAGGAGCACTTCTTACCAAGTCCGCTTGGTCAGAGGCCAGTTCATCGGCGAGTGTCCGGTGCTGGTTGCTCATGGGTGGAACGTTGACTATTCGGCTCTTCCGGTCTTCACGGCCTGTCAGTACTGCCCCCTCTTGGGGGCGTGGAACACAGTCCGGGGGGATGGGGAGGGCCGGGCGCGCTGTTGGGTGTCTGAGGGTGCGGACTTGTTCCGGATCTTCGGGTTGCCGGCCCCAGTGAACTCCACAGTTGTGGGGGTGGTGGGTGGTTGGTCGTTGTTTGAGAACTGCACAGTGGACGCGAGCATCTGTGGCCAAGTTTTTAAGGGCGCACGGTGGATGCCTTGGCACCAGGAACCGATGAAGGACGTGGGAGGCCGCGATAGGCCCCGGGGAGCTGTCAACCGAGCTTTGATCCGGGGGTGTCCGAATGGGGAAACCCGGCAGTCGTCATGGGCTGTCACCTACTGCTGAACACATAGGCAGTGTGGAGGGAACGCGGGGAAGTGAAACATCTCAGTACCCGCAGGAAGAGAAAACAACCGTGATTCCGGGAGTAGTGGCGAGCGAAACTGGATGAGGCCAAACCGTATGTGTGTGATACCCGGCAGGGGTTGCGCATGCGGGGTTGTGGGAGTTCTTTTGACCGGTCTGCCGGCCGGTCGGCGAGTCAGAAACCGTTGGTGTAGGCGAAGGACATGCGAAAGGTCCGGCGTAGAGGGTAAGACCCCCGTAGCTGAAACATTAACGGCTCGTTTGAGAATCACCCAAGTAGCACGGGGCCCGAGAAATCCCGTGTGAATCTGGCGGGACCACCCGCTAAGCCTAAATATTCCCTGGTGACCGATAGCGGATAGTACCGTGAGGGAATGGTGAAAAGTACCGCGGGAGCGGAGTGAAATAGTACCTGAAACCGTGTGCCTACAAGCCGTGGGAGCGTCGGGCAAGAGCTTGCTCTTGTCTCGTGACTGCGTGCCTTTTGAAGAATGAGCCTGCGAGTTTGCGGTGTGTTGCGAGGTTAACCCGTGTGGGGAAGCCGTAGCGAAAGCGAGTCCGAATAGGGCGTCATAGTAGCGCGCTCAAGACCCGAAGCGGAGTGATCTAGCCATGGGCAGGTTGAAGCGGCTGTAAGAGGTCGTGGAGGACCGAACCCACCAGGGTTGAAAACCTGGGGGATGACCTGTGGTTAGGGGTGAAAGGCCAATCAAACTCCGTGATAGCTGGTTCTCCCCGAAATGCATTTAGGTGCAGCGTCGTGTGTTTCTTGCCGGAGGTAGAGCACTGGATAGGCGATGGGCCCTACCGGGTTACTGACCTTAGCCAAACTCCGAATGCCGGTAAGTGAGAGCGCGGCAGTGAGACTGTGGGGGATAAGCTCCATGGTCGAGAGGGAAACAGCCCAGAGCATCGACTAAGGCCCCTAAGCGTACGCTAAGTGGGAAAGGATGTGGAGTCGCAGAGACAACCAGGAGGTTGGCTTAGAAGCAGCCATCCTTGAAAGAGTGCGTAATAGCTCACTGGTCAAGTGATTCCGCGCCGACAATGTAGCGGGGCTCAAGCGTACCGCCGAAGTCGTGTCATTCCAGCATGTGGGCCAACGCCCGCTGGGATGGGTAGGGGAGCGTCGTGTGCCGGGTGAAGCCGCGCCGGAAGGCAGTGGTGGACGGTTCACGAGTGAGAATGCAGGCATGAGTAGCGATACACACGTGGGAAACGTGTGCGCCGATTGACTAAGGGTTCCTGGGTCAAGCTGATCTGCCCAGGGTAAGTCGGGACCTAAGGCGAGGCCGACAGGCGTAGTCGATGGACAACCGGTTGATATTCCGGTACCCGCTTTGAAACGCCCAGTGTTGAATCCTCTGATGCTAAGACCGTGAAGCCGTTCCGGACCCTTCGGGGAATGGAAAGTGGTGGAGCCGTTGACCCGAGGTGGTAGTAGGCAAGCGATGGGGTGACGCAGGAAGGTAGTCCAGCCCGGGCGGTGGTTGTCCCGGGGTAAGGGTGTAGGACGCACGGTAGGCAAATCCGTCGTGCATATAAGTCTGAGACCTGATGCCGAGCCGATTGTGGTGAAGTGGATGATCCTATGCTGTCGAGAAAAGCCTCTAGCGAGTTTCATGGCGGCCCGTACCCTAAACCGACTCAGGTGGTCAGGTAGAGAATACCGAGGCGTTCGGGTGAACTATGGTTAAGGAACTCGGCAAAATGCCCCCGTAACTTCGGGAGAAGGGGGGCCATTTCTGGTGATCATCTTTACGGTGTGAGCTGGGGGTGGCCGCAGAGACCAGCGAGAAGCGACTGTTTACTAAAAACACAGGTCCGTGCGAAGCCGTAAGGCGATGTATACGGACTGACGCCTGCCCGGTGCTGGAACGTTAAGGGGACCGGTTAGTCACATTTCGGTGTGGCGAGGCTGAGAACTTAAGCGCCAGTAAACGGCGGTGGTAACTATAACCATCCTAAGGTAGCGAAATTCCTTGTCGGGTAAGTTCCGACCTGCACGAATGGCGTAACGACTTCTCGACTGTCTCAACCATAG
This sequence comes from Streptomyces sp. NBC_01716, assembly GCF_036248275.1. Taxonomy (NCBI): domain Bacteria; kingdom Bacillati; phylum Actinomycetota; class Actinomycetes; order Kitasatosporales; family Streptomycetaceae; genus Streptomyces; species Streptomyces sp. NBC_01716. The sequence continues at coordinate 7,496,604 of NZ_CP109181.1, forward strand.
GCCCGGTGAAATTGCACTACGAGTAAAGATGCTCGTTTCGCGCAGCAGGACGGAAAGACCCCGGGACCTTTACTACAGTTTGATATTGGTGTTCGGTTCGGCTTGTGTAGGATAGGTGGGAGACTGTGAAGTGGCCACGCCAGTGGTTGTGGAGTCGTCGTTGAAATACCACTCTGGTCGTGCTGGATGTCTAACCTGGGTCCGTGATCCGGATCAGGGACAGTGTCTGATGGGTAGTTTAACTGGGGCGGTTGCCTCCTAAAGGGTAACGGAGGCGCCCAAAGGTTCCCTCAGCCTGGTTGGTAATCAGGTGTTGAGTGTAAGTGCACAAGGGAGCTTGACTGTGAGACCGACGGGTCGAGCAGGGACGAAAGTCGGGACTAGTGATCCGGCGGTGGCTTGTGGAAGCGCCGTCGCTCAACGGATAAAAGGTACCCCGGGGATAACAGGCTGATCTTCCCCAAGAGTCCATATCGACGGGATGGTTTGGCACCTCGATGTCGGCTCGTCGCATCCTGGGGCTGGAGTCGGTCCCAAGGGTTGGGCTGTTCGCCCATTAAAGCGGTACGCGAGCTGGGTTTAGAACGTCGTGAGACAGTTCGGTCCCTATCCGCTGCGCGCGTAGGAGTCTTGAGAAGGGCTGTCCCTAGTACGAGAGGACCGGGACGGACGAACCTCTGGTGTGCCAGTTGTTCTGCCAAGGGCATGGCTGGTTGGCTACGTTCGGGAGGGATAACCGCTGAAAGCATCTAAGCGGGAAGCCTGCTTCGAGATGAGGGCTCCCACCCACTTGATGGGGTAAGGCTCCCAGTAGACGACTGGGTTGATAGGCCGGATATGGAAGCACTGTGAGGTGTGGAGTTGACCGGTACTAATAGGCCGAGGGCTTGTCCTCAGTTGCTCGCGTCCACTGTGTTAGTTCTGAGACAACGAACAGGCTGTGCTGTCATCCACCTGTTTGTGTGTTTCGCAGTGTTTCGGTGGTCATTGCGTGAGGGAAACGCCCGGTTACATTCCGAACCCGGAAGCTAAGCCTTTCAGCGCCGATGGTACTGCAGGGGGGACCCTGTGGGAGAGTAGGACGCCGCCGAACAATTCTTTGTCGGGAGTGCCCCGCACCTTTTGGTGCGGGGCACTTCTGCGTTCAAGACCCCACGGCGTCCGTAGGCCAACCGTCCGGGTAGGGTCAGGGGGCATCATCGGCACATCCCCGCACAGGAGGCCCCCGGGTGGAGGTTCAGGAGACCCGCGTCCAGACGGATCGGGTGTTCACCATCCCCAACATCCTGAGCATGGCTCGCCTCCTCGGTGTGCCGCTCTTCCTGTGGCTCATCCTCCGTCCCGAGTTCGGCGGGCCGAACAGCGACGGCTGGGCATTGCTCGTCCTGATGCTCAGCGGGGTGACCGACTATCTCGACGGCATGCTCGCCCGCCGCTGGAACCAGATCAGCAGTCTGGGGCGGCTCCTGGACCCCGCGGCCGACCGTCTGTACATCCTTTCCACCCTTGCCGGCCTGACCTGGCGCGAGATCCTCCCCCTCTGGCTCACCGCGGCTCTCCTGGCCCGCGAGCTGATGCTGCTGGTGATGGTGGGAATCCTCCGCAGGCACGGCTATCCGCCTCCCCAGGTGAACTTCTTGGGAAAGGCAGCTACCTTCAACTTGATGTATGCCTTCCCGTTGCTACTACTCAGCGACGGGAGCGGATGGCTCGCATCGCTTGCCGAAGTTTTCGGATGGGCGTTCGCTGGATGGGGTACAACTCTCTATTGGTGGGCAGGGATCCTCTACGTGGTCCAGGTCCGCCGGCTCGTCAGAGCGGACAGAGTGGCCGATTGAGCTCGTCGATGTGGTGCCGTGCAGTGTCGCCGGCCCGCACCTGATGCCTTACGGCCTGTCCAGATGGGTGACGTCGGCGAGACCGTCTCTTCAAGGAGGACGCTTCCGACATGAAGGCCGTCGTGATGGCTGGCGGCGAGGGCACGCGCCTTCGCCCCATGACCTCAAGCATGCCCAAGCCGTTGTTGCCGGTGGCGAATCGGCCAATCATGGAGCATGTGCTGCGATTGCTCAAGCGGCACGGACTCAGTGAAACCGTGGTCACCGTTCAGTTCCTCGCTTCTCTCGTGAAGAACTATTTCGGTGACGGCGAAGAGCTTGGAATGGAGCTCACCTATGCCAATGAGGAGAAGCCGCTCGGCACTGCGGGGAGTGTGAAGAACGCCGAAGAGGCGCTCAAGGACGATGCTTTTCTCGTCATTTCCGGTGACGCTCTCACCGACTTCGACCTGACGGACCTCATCGCCTTCCACAAGGAGAAGGGCGCGCTGGTCACGGTGTGCCTGACCCGGGTGCCGAACCCGCTGGAGTTCGGTATCACGATCGTGGACGAAGAGGGAAAGGTGGAGCGCTTCCTGGAGAAGCCCACCTGGGGCCAGGTGTTCTCGGACACCGTCAACACGGGCATCTATGTGATGGAGCCCGAAGTGTTCGACTACGTCGAGGCCGACACCTCTGTGGACTGGTCGGGCGACGTCTTCCCTCAGCTCATGAAAGAGGGCAAGCCCGTCTACGGCTATATCGCCGAGGGCTACTGGGAGGACGTCGGGACGCACGAGAGTTATGTGAAAGCCCAGGCGGATGTCCTGGAGGGCAAGGTCGACGTCGATCTCGACGGTTTCGAGATCTCGCCCGGAGTGTGGGTCGCCGAAGGCGCCGAGGTCCATCCCGACGCCGTTCTCCGCGGTCCGCTCTACATCGGTGACTACGCCAAGGTCGAGGCGGACGCCGAGATCCGCGAGCACACCGTCATCGGCTCCAACGTGGTCGTCAAATCCGGGGCCTTTCTCCATCGCGCCGTCGTGCACGACAACGTCTACATCGGGCAGCACAGCAATCTGCGTGGCTGTGTGATCGGCAAGAACACCGACATCATGCGTGCCTCCCGGATCGAGGACGGCGCGGTCATCGGTGACGAGTGCCTTGTCGGTGAAGAATCGATTATCCAGGGCAATGTCCGGGTGTATCCGTTCAAGACCATCGAGGCCGGCGCGTTCGTCAACACCTCGGTGATCTGGGAGTCCAGAGGACAGGCGCATCTCTTCGGAGCGCGTGGGGTCTCCGGGATTCTCAACGTGGAGATCACGCCCGAGCTGGCTGTCCGGCTGGCAGGGGCGTACGCCACGACCCTCAAGAAGGGCTCCACGGTCACCACCGCGCGCGACCACTCGCGTGGTGCGCGCGCGCTCAAGCGGGCGGTGATCTCCGCCCTCCAGGCCAGCGCCATCGATGTACGGGACCTGGAGAACGTCCCGCTGCCGGTGGCACGGCAGCAGACGGGCCGTGGCAGTGCCGGCGGCATCATGATCCGTACGACGCCGGGTGTGCCCGACTCCGTGGACATCATGTTCTTCGACGAACGGGGTGCCGACCTCTCGCAGGCCGGCCAGCGCAAGCTGGACCGGGTCTACGCGAGGCAGGAGTACCGCAGGGCCTTCCCCGGCGAGATCGGGGACCTGCACTTCCCCGCGAGCGTCTTCGACTCGTACACCGGCTCGCTGCTCCGGAATGTCGACACGTCCGGGATCGCCGAGGCCGGGCTCAAGGTCGTCGTGGACGCGTCCAACGGCAGTGCGGGGCTTGTTCTGCCCAGCCTTCTCGGGCGGCTCGGGGTCGACGCGCTGACCATCAATCCCGGCCTCGACGAGGCGCGGCCGACCGAGACCGTGGAGTCGCGCAGGTCCGGTCTGGTCAGGCTGGGCGAGATCGTGGCGTCGGCGCGGGCGTCCTTCGGGGTGCGCTTTGACCCCGTGGGCGAGCGGCTGTCGCTCGTGGACGAGCGCGGACGGATCATCGAGGACGACCGTGCCCTGCTGGTGCTGCTCGACCTGGTCGCCGCCGAGCGGCGCAGCGGGCGGGTGGCGCTGCCCGTCACGACCACCAGAATCGCCGAGCAGGTCGCCGCGTACCACGGGACCCAGGTGGAGTGGACGACCACGTCGCCCGACGACCTCACGAGGGTCGGCAGGGAGGATTCCACGATCTTCGGCGGTGACGGACGCGGTGCGTTCATCGTCCCGGAGTTCAGCAGTCTGCTGGACGGCACGGCGGCCTTCGTACGGCTGCTGGGTCTGGTCGCCCGTACACAGCTCACGCTCAGCCAGATCGACGCCCGCATTCCGCGCGCCCATGTGCTGCGCAGGGATCTGGCCACCCCCTGGGCCGTCAAGGGTCTGGTCATGCGGCGGGTGGTGGAGGCGGCCGGCGAGCGGGACGTCGACACGACCGACGGCATCCGGGTCGTGGAGGCCGACGGACGCTGGGTGATGGTGCTTCCCGCGCCCGCCGAGGCCGTCACCCATCTGTGGGCCGAGGGACCGGACGACGCCTCCGCCCAGGCGCTGCTCGACGAGTGGTCCGCGGTCGTGGACAGCGCAGGTCAGTGACCTGATCACGGTGTGCCGGAGGGCGGCGGGCCGCCGCCCTCCGGCACACCGGTGGGGCCATTCGGCGGTAGTGACCGCGCCGTGCGACGATGTGCGGCATGCCGCAGCACCCCCCCATTCGGAGCACACCCTCGCCACCCCCGCGTCCTGACGCGTCCATGTCGCTGCTGAACAATGTGATGGACCACAGCCTGGACGACGGTTACGCCGAGGCGGCGGCTCGCAGGGACGCCGAGGACGGGGGAATGCCCCGTACGCTCCGGGCGAAGCTAGGTCTGGCGGCGGGGCTCGTACTGGCCGCGCTGGTGGTCACCGTGGGCGCCGCCGAGGCGCGGATCGACGCCCCGGTCGTCGCCAAGGAGCGCGAGGAGCTCATCGAGCGGATCGACGCCGAGACGTCCTCCGCGGACGCCCTCGAACGCACGGTGGACAAGCTCCGTGACGAGGTGGGTGTCCGGCAGCGTGAGGCGCTGCGGGAACACGGCGGCGAACAGGGCGAACTCGTCGCCCTGTTGTCGGGCTCCACCGAGGTCGAGGGGCCGGGTGTGAAGCTCGTCGTCGACGACGCCAAGTCCGCCGGTGAGAGCGCGGGCGGGCCCCGGGAGAGCAGCAACTTCTCGGACACGGGGCGGGTCAGGGACCGGGACATGCAGCAGATCGTCAACGGCCTCTGGGAGTCGGGGGCCGAGGCGGTGTCCATCAACGGCCAGCGTCTGACGGCTCTTTCGGCGATCAGGGCCGCCGGTGAGGCCATACTGGTCGACAACAAGCCGCTGGTGCCGCCGTACACGGTGCTGGCCGTGGGGGACGGGAACAACCTGAGCACCGCGTTCCAGGACAGTGCCGACGGCCAGTACCTGCACTCGTTGCAGGAGAACTTCGGTGTCCGCACCAGCATTTCCGCCCAGGAGACGGTACGTCTTCCTGCCGCGCCGAGCCTGATCGTACGTACAGCAGAGCCGAAGGCCGCCGACCCGGGGAAGGGCGACGGAGAGGCCACGGCAGAAACAGGGAAGGGCACATCGTGATCGCGGTACTTGGCCTCGTCGTGGGAGTCGTGGTCGGACTGTTGGTTCGACCCGAAGTGCCGGCGGTGGTCGAGCCCTATCTGCCGATCGCCGTCGTCGCCGCTCTCGACGCGGTCTTCGGGGGGCTGCGGGCCATGCTCGACGGGATCTTCGTCGACAAGGTGTTCGTGGTGTCGTTCCTGTCGAACGTGGTGGTTGCCGCGCTCATCGTGTTCCTCGGTGACAAGCTCGGCGTGGGCGCGCAGTTGTCCACCGGTGTGGTCGTCGTGTTCGGTATCCGGATCTTCTCCAACGCTGCCGCGATCCGCCGGCACGTGTTCCGGGCGTGAGGCCGATGAACAGCGAAGAGCCCTCGCGGGACCAGCAGCCGTCGCAGTCACAGCAGTCACCGCAGCTCCCCGAGGCGCGCCAGCAGATGACGGGCCGTCAGCGGCTGGCGGCCGGCCTCTGGCCCCCGCGCGTCACCCGGGCCCAACTCATCGTCGCCGTACTGCTGTTCGTGCTGGGTCTGGGGCTGGCCATTCAGGTCCGTTCGACCAACGACGACAGTGCCCTGCGCGGCGCGCGCCAGGAGGACCTCGTACGGATCCTGGACGAGCTCGACGGCCGTACCCAGCGGCTGGAGGACGAGAAGCAGCGTCTGGACGACCAGCAGACGGAGCTGGAGACCAGCTCCGACCAGGCCGAGGAGGCGCGTAAGCAGACGCGGGAGAAGGCGCAGCAGCTCGGCATCCTGGCCGGTACGGTCGCCGCCCGGGGCCCCGGGATCACGCTGACCGTCCGGGACGACGGCGGCTCCGTCGACTCCGACATGCTGCTCGACGCGATCCAGGAGCTGCGGGCGGCCGGGGCCGAGGCGATCCAGGTGAACGGGGTCCGAGTCGTCGCCGCGACATATTTCTCCGGTAGTGACGGTGACATCGAGGTGGACGGGAAGCAGATCAGTGCGCCGTACCGTTTCAAGGTGATCGGCAAGCCGCAGGATCTGGAACCCGCGCTCAACATCCCCGGAGGTGTGGTGCAGACATTGGAAAGAGAGCAGGCCACAGCCACAGTGGCGGCGTCGGATGAGATCGTCGTGGACGCCTTGCGACCGGCTCGGCGGCCTGACTACGCTCGGTCGTCGTCGTAGTGGGGCGGGGGCGCATGCGGACCCGGGGACCAGGGCAGAAGGTTCCGGGGGGTCGGCGCACATTCCGCATGGTGCGTGGTGGAAACTGTCTGATGGTTACGGACGTTGTGAAGATGTCCGAGTCGGCAGGTGTGTTCATTCAGGGTTCGTCCTGCCCCACGGGCGGGTCTGTTCAGGTCAAGGGGAATCGCCCGTGAAGTTGTTTGGAAAGTTGTTCGGCAGGAGTGCACGCGAGGACGGCGGCAACGCCCGCCATCGCGCACCGCGCCATGGCCAGGAAGAGGAGCAGGGCGGCGAGCGTCCGCTCTTCCGTGACGAGGTCGGCGGCCCCGGAGGGGGCGACGCGGGCGGTCACGGCGCGTCATCTGTTGACCCCGCGAGTTCTGGCGGCATAGGTTTCGGTGGACCATCAACCTCAAGTACGGGTGGAGGGTTTCCCCCCGGTCAGGAGGGTCCGTCCATGGTTTGTACGAGGTGCGGGCACCGCAACACGCAGGACAGCCGTTTCTGTTCCAACTGTGGTGCGCCGCTGAGGGCGGGGGCCCCTGCGGAGCGCCCCTCGGAGACGACCTCCACCATCTCGATCTCGGGCCTTGAGGCGTACGAGGCGGAGGCAACCGGTCAGACGGCCGTTCCCTCGCTCTCGCCGGAGGCACAGGCCGCGGTGGACGCGCTGCCCATCGGCTCCGCGCTGCTGGTCGTACGTCGCGGTCCGAACTCGGGCAGCCGGTTCCTGCTGGACGGCGATCTGACGACGGCCGGAAGGCACCCGCAGAGCGACATCTTCCTCGACGACGTCACCGTGTCCCGGCGGCACGTCGAGTTCCGCAGGAGCCCGGAGGGCCACTTCACGGTCTCCGACGTCGGCAGTCTCAACGGCACGTACGTCAACCGGGAGCGGATCGACTCGGTCGCGGTGTCCAACGGGGACGAGGTCCAGATCGGCAAGTACCGGCTGGTCTTCTACGCGAGCCAGCGGGGCGTGTGACCCCTCAGGGAAGGTCCATGCTGCGACCACCGACGGGCGGTGCCGGCCACGGCACCGCCCCCACGGGTGAATCACTGGTCAGCATCGGCATGGTGCTGAACCAGCTCAGGGACGAGTTCCCCGAGGTGACCATCTCCAAGATCCGGTTCCTGGAGTCCGAGGGCCTCGTCGAGCCCAGGCGGACCCCCTCCGGGTATCGGAAGTTCAGCCCCGAGGACGTCGAGCGCCTCGCCCAGGTCCTGCGTATGCAGCGGGACCACTATCTGCCCCTGAAGGTCATCAGGGAGCATCTCGACGCCGTCGCGCGAGGTGAACGGCTTCCACTGCCCGTACAGGCCTCCCAGGGCCCTCAGCGGGAGCTCCTCGGCTCCACGTGGGACGCCGAGCCCGCGCCACCCACCGCCCCGAAGGTCGGCCGTGCCGAGCTGCTGGCGGCCACGGAGGCGGCCGAGAGCGAGCTGGACGAGTGGGAGGCGTACGGCCTCGTCGCCCCGATGGCGGACGGCGGGTACGACTCCGAGGCCGTGACCGTGGCGAAACTTGTCGCGGAGCTCGGAAGATTCGGTCTGGAACCACGACATCTTCGAGCCGTGAAAGCCGCCGCCGACCGTGAGGCGGGCCTCGTCGAGCAGGTCGTCGCGCCCCTGCGCCGACACCGTAATCCGCAGACCAGGGCCCATGCGGAGGCCGCCACGAGGGAGCTGGCGGCGCTCTCTGTACGGCTGCACGCGGCACTGGTACAGACGGCTCTCGGAGTCCGGCTTACCTGATCTTGGGGGAGTCCGACTACCCAAACCGACCGGGCACGTCCTAGGGTTGCTGTGTGAACGAGCTCGACGTCGTGGGTGTCCGGGTGGAAATGCCCTCCAACCAACCGATCGTGCTCCTGCGTGAAGTGGGAGGCGACCGGTACCTTCCCATCTGGATCGGGCCTGGGGAAGCTACCGCTATTGCCTTTGCCCAGCAGGGCATGGCACCGGCCCGACCACTGACTCATGACCTCTTCAAGGACGTGCTGGAGGCAGTGGGCCAGGAACTCACGCAGGTGCGCATCACCGACCTGCGCGAAGGAGTCTTCTACGCGGAGCTGGTCTTCGCGAGCGGTGTCGAGGTGAGCGCCAGGCCGTCCGACGCCATAGCGCTGGCCCTGCGCACCGGCACGCCCATCTTCGGCAGCGACGGGGTGCTGGACGACGCGGGCATCGCGATCCCCGACGAGCAGGAGGACGAGGTGGAGAAGTTCCGTGAATTCCTCGACCAGATCTCTCCGGAGGATTTCGGGACCAACAGCCAGTGAGCGCTGAACGGTCCAAGACCGTCATACCGGACTCCGTCCGCGCATTCGGCCAGCCTTTCCCGGTGACGGGGCACGGCAAACCACTCTCAGGGTGATTATCACTCGGCGTGCCCAGCGTGGCGATCGTTGACGCACCCGGGGGCACTGCCTACCGTCGACGGGGCAGGTCAAGGACGGAGGTCGGTGTGAGCAGCAGCGGCGACGGTACGGCTAACGACCCGTACCCGCTTCACGGCAGTACGTCCGACCCGACGACCGGCACGGTCGGCTACCGGGGACCGACAGCGTGCGCGGCGGCGGGCATCACCTACCGCCAGCTGGACTACTGGGCACGCACGGGGCTCGTCGAGCCGAGTGTGCGCCCCGCCAGGGGATCGGGCACCCAGCGGCTCTACAGCCTGCGCGACGTCGTCTTCCTGAAGATCGTCAAGCGCTTCCTGGACACGGGGGTCGCCCTCCAGAACATCCGGACGGCCGTCCAGCATCTACGCGGCCGTCAGGCGCGGGACCTGGAGCGCATGACGCTCATGAGCGACGGCGCGACGGTGTACGAGTGCTCGTCGCCGGACGAGGTCGTCGGCCTTCTCCAGGGCGGTCAGGGCATCTTCGGGATCGCCGTCGGGGTGGTGTGGCGGGATGTCGAAGCGGCGCTGTCGCAGCTGCACGGCGAGCGCGTCGACACCGGCGAGACCCTGATCGGGCACAACCCCGCCGACGAGCTCGCCCGCAGGCGCCGCGACCGGGCCGTCTGAGTCCCGGGGCCGTGCCGGCCCCGGGGCGATTGTCAGTGGGGTAGGGGAGCATCGGTGGGGTGAGACCCGCACCGACCATCCTGCATCTGGACATGGATGCCTTCTTCGCCGCCGCCGAGCAGGCGGCGAAGCCGAGTCTGCGCGGAAAACCGGTGGTCGTCGGAGGTCTCGGTCCGCGCGGGGTGGTCTCCACGGCGTCGTACGAGGCGAGGCGGTTCGGGATCCACTCGGCCATGCCGATGGCCCAGGCGAGACGGCTCGCGCCGAACGCGGCGTATCTGGTGCCGCGCTTCGCCCTCTACCGCACGGTCAGCGAGCAGGTCATGGAGCTGCTCGGCCGGCTGTCACCGCTGGTGGAGCCGCTGAGTCTGGACGAGGCGTTCGTCGATCTGGAGGCGGGCGGGTCGGCGTCCGACTCGCCGTCGGCGCGTGCGACGGGCGAGCGGCTGCGGCGGAACATCAGGGCGGTGACCGGTCTGACGGGCTCGGTCGGGCTCGCCGGGTCCAAGATGCTGGCGAAGATCGCCTCCGAGCAGGCCAAGCCCGACGGTCTGGTGCTCATCGAGCCGGGCACGGAGCGCGAGCTGCTGGGGCCGATGACCGTACGGACGCTGCCCGGGGTCGGGCCGGCCACCGGCGAGCATCTGCGCCGGGCCGGGATGCTGACCATCGCCGATCTGACGGAGGCCGGGGAGGACGAGCTCGTACGGCTCGTGGGGAAGGCGCACGGCACGTCGCTGTACCGGATGGCGTCCGGGCACGACGACCGGCCGGTGGTGGCCGAGCGTGAGACCAAGTCCGTGTCCGTCGAGGACACCTTCGACGTCGATCTGCACGACCGGGTGCGTGTCAGGACGGAGGTGGACCGGCTGGCGGAGCGGTGTGTGCGGCGGCTGCGGGAGTCCGGGCACTCGGGGCGGACGATCGTCCTCAAGGTGCGACGGTACGACTTCTCGACGCTCACCCGCTCCGAGACGCTCCGGGGGCCCACGGACGACCCGGTGGTGGTGCGTGAGGCGGCGGGGAGGCTGCTGGAGTCCCTGGACACCACCGGCGGGGTGCGGCTGCTGGGGGTGGGGGTGACGGGGCTGACCGACTACACGCAGGAGGACCTGTTCGCCCAGGCCGCGGCGGAGGCGGAGGCGGGGGCGGAGGTAGAGGCCGAGCCGGACGCGGGGACGGTGGCGGACGAGCCCGGCTCCGGGCCGCCGCTGCCGCTGCCGCCCGGGGCGGACGCGGACGTGATCGCGGAGGCCCTCACTGAGCGGCACTGGCCGGCGGGGCACGACGTGCGTCATGCCGAGTTCGGCGCCGGGTGGGTGCAGGGGAGTGGGGTGGGGCGGGTCACCGTACGGTTCGAGGAGCCCACGTCGGCCGTTCCCGGGCGGGTGCGGACGTTCCGTACGGACGATCCCGACCTGGAGCTCTCCGAACCGCTGCCCCTGGTCGCTCACCCGCCGGAGAAGCCTTAGCGCTGCGGCCGGTCCCGCTCCCGGTCGCCGGGGCGGGCGGCGGCGTCGCGGCCCGCCACCTGGCCGAAGTCGCGGTCGGCGGCCGGGCGTTCCGGTGCCGCGGGCTCCGGCAGGGCCAGTTCGTAATGGTGGTAGAGCTGGATCTCCTGGTCGGGGGAGAGATGGCGGCCGACCCCGAAGTCCGGGGCGTCCTTGATCAGGCCGCGCTCGTAGGGGACGTGCAGTGACTCGTCGCGGTAGGTGCTGGGGGCCAGGGGCACGAACGCGTCCCGGCTGAACAGCCCGGTCCGTACCGCCGCCCACTCCGGCACACCGGTGGCATCGTCCAGATACACCTCGTCGACGGTGCCGATCTTGTGCCCGTCGCGGTCGTACGCCTTGCGGCCGATCAGGCTGCGCGGATCGATGTCGGTCTGCACGGTCCCTCCAACTGGTCGCATATGCTCCCTCGCTCTACGAAAGGGCACATTCGGGGTATCGGCCACTCGAAGACCCTGGCGGGAACTCGCTGGTAGGCTGGCCAGTGGCTGTAGACCCCATGCGGGAGAGCCGTCCGGTGAGACTGCCGGAGGCGCCGAAGGAGCAAATCCTCCCCGGAAACTCTCAGGCCCCCGTACCGCATGGACGAGGTCACTCTGGAAAGCAGGGCAGGTGTCGGACGGCATCCGCTCTCACCGACGGTGAAAATCGGCCCGCTTCGCGGCGGTCCGGTGAAACTCTCAGGTTGATGTGACAGAGGGGGAGGCCGTCCGGGCACCTGTGTATCGGTGCCCCTCGCAGGTCGCGCCAGACCAGGAGGCCTCCCGTATGACATCTCATCGCACACCGCTCTCGCAGCTGGAGCGAGGAATCCCCTTCGAGCAGCGCCATGTCGGCCCCGACACCGCCGCGCAGGCCAAGATGCTCGCGCAGGTCGGTTACGGCTCGCTGGACGAGCTGACCGCCGCCGCGGTGCCCGACGTGATCAAGAGCGCCGAAGCCCTGCGGCTGCCCGCCGCGCGGACCGAGGCCGAGGTGCTCGCCGAGCTGCGGTCCCTCGCGGACCGCAATCAGGTCCTCGCGCCGATGATCGGTCTCGGCTACTACGGCACGTTCACGCCGCCGGTGATCCTCCGCAACGTGATGGAGAACCCGGCCTGGTACACCGCGTACACGCCGTACCAGCCCGAGATCTCCCAGGGCCGTCTGGAGGCGCTGCTCAACTTCCAGACCATGGTGGCCGATCTGACCGGCCTGCCGACCTCCGGTGCCTCCCTGCTGGACGAGGGCACGGCCGCCGCCGAGGCCATGGCGCTCGCCCGGCGCGTCGGCAAGGTGAAGGACGGCGTCTTCCTGGTCGACGCCGACGCCCTGCCGCAGACGGTCGCGGTGATCCGCACCCGGGCCGAACCCGCGGGCGTCGACGTCCTCGTCGCCGACCTGGCCGACGGCATTCCCGCCGAGGCCGCCGAGCGCGGGGTCTTCGGCGTGCTCGTGCAGTACCCGGGCGCCTCGGGCGCCGTACGGGACATCAAGCCCGTCATCGAGCAGGCGCACGAACTCGGCGCCGTCGTCACCGTCGCCGCCGACCTGCTGGCCCTCACGCTGCTCACCTCGCCCGGTGAACTCGGCGCGGACATCGCCGTCGGCACCACCCAGCGGTTCGGCGTCCCCATGGGCTTCGGCGGACCGCACGCCGGATACATGGCCGTACGCGAGAAGTTCGCCCGCAACCTGCCCGGACGGCTCGTCGGGGTCTCCGTGGACGCCGACGGGAACAAGGCGTACCGGCTGGCGCTCCAGACCCGCGAGCAGCACATCCGGCGCGAGAAGGCCACCAGCAACATCTGCACCGCGCAGGTGCTGCTCGCCGTGATGGCCGGGATGTACGCGGTCTACCACGGCCCCGACGGGCTGCGCGCCATCGCCGAACGCACCCACCGCTACGCGACAGTCCTCGCCGACGGTCTGCGCGCGGGCGGCGTCGAGATCGTGCACGAGGCGTACTTCGACACGCTGACCGTACGGGTCCCGGGCCGCGCCGCCGAGGTCGTGGCCGCCGCTCGTGAGGGTGGGGTCAACCTTCACCCCGTCGACGCCGACCATGTCTCGCTGGCCTGCGACGAGACGACCGGTCGCGCCCAACTCGCCGCCGTATGGGCCGCCTTCGGCGTCACCGGCGACATCGAGGCTCTGGACGCCGCGTCCGCCGACGCGCTGCCGGAGACCCTGCTGCGCACCGACGAGTACCTCACGCACCCGGTCTTCCACCAGCACCGCTCCGAGACCGCGATGCTGCGCTACCTGCGCAGGCTCGCCGACCGTGACTACGCGCTGGACCGCGGCATGATCCCCCTCGGCTCCTGCACCATGAAGCTCAACGCCACCACCGAGATGGAACCGGTGACCTGGCCGGAGTTCGCAGCGCTGCACCCCTTCGCGCCCGCCGAGCAGGCGCAGGGCTATCTCACGCTGATCCGTGAGCTGGAGGAGCGCCTGGCGGAGGTCACCGGCTACGACGCGGTGTCCCTCCAGCCCAACGCCGGCTCCCAGGGCGAACTCGCCGGGCTGCTGGCCGTACGGGCGTATCACCGCGCGAACGGCGACACCGGCCGCACCGTCTGCCTCATCCCGTCCTCCGCGCACGGCACGAACGCCGCGAGCGCGGTCATGGCCGGGATGAAGGTCGTCGTCGTGAAGACCCGCGATGACGGCGACGTCGACGTCGACGACCTGCACGCCAAGATCGAGCGGCACGGCGACGAACTGGCCGTCCTGATGGTCACCTACCCGTCCACGCACGGCGTGTTCGAGGAGCACATCAGCGACATCTGCGCGGCCGTGCACGACGCGGGCGGTCAGGTGTACGTCGACGGCGCGAACCTCAACGCGCTGGTGGGACTGGCGAAGCCGGGCCGGTTCGGCTCGGACGTGTCGCACCTGAACCTGCACAAGACCTTCTGCATCCCGCACGGCGGCGGCGGCCCCGGCGTCGGCCCGGTCGGCGTACGCGCCCACCTCGCCCCGTACCTGCCCAACCACCCGCTCCAGCCCGCCGCCGGTCCCGAGACGGGCGTCGGGCCGATCTCGGCGGCCCCCTGGGGCTCGGCGGGGATACTGCCGATCTCCTGGGCCTATGTCCGGCTGATGGGCGGTGAGGGCCTCAAGCGCGCCACGCAGGTCGCCGTACTGGCCGCGAACTACATCGCCAAGCGGCTTGAGCCGCACTTCCCGGTCCTCTACACGGGTCCGCACGGGCTGGTGGCGCACGAGTGCATCGTGGATCTGCGTCCGCTGTCGAAGTCGACCGGCGTCAGCGTCGACGACATCGCCAAGCGGCTCATCGACTACGGGTTCCACGCGCCCACGATGTCGTTCCCGGTGGCCGGCACGCTGATGATCGAGCCCACCGAGAGCGAGGACCTGGCCGAACTCGACCGGTTCTGCGAGACGATGATCGCGATCCGCGCCGAGATCGAGAAGGTCGCGTCGGGTCACTGGCCGGCGGACGACAACCCGCTGCGCAACGCCCCGCACACGGCAGCCGCGCTGGGCGGGGAGTGGGAGCACGCGTACAGCCGTCAGGAGGCGGTCTTCCCGGCCGGGGTCTCGGCGGCCGACAAGTACTGGCCACCGGTCCGCCGGATCGACGGTGCGTTCGGTGACCGCAATCTCGTGTGTTCGTGCCCGCCGCTGGACGAGTACGACAACTGACGGACGGCGCACGGCCGTCGGGCCGTGCGGTGCGCGGACGGAAGGCGTAGGCGGGTCGCCCGCGGCGCCCGCGTCAAGCACATGCGTCGGGGCCGGTTCGGAGTGAACTCTCCGGGCCGGCCCCCTGTTACGGACGGCTTCAGGCTGCCGTCATGACCTGTTCGCTGCCGGCCGGCCGGTGCGGAGCGATGATCTGGCCGTCGGGCAGCAGCTCCCCGGTGTCCTCGAAGAGCAGGACGCCGTTGCACAGCAGGCTCCAGCCCTGCTCCGGGTGGTGGGCCGCGTGACGGGCGGCTTCCCGGTCGGCTGAGTCGGCTGTCGGACAGGCTGGCTGGTGCTGGCACATGGGTGGTTTCTTTCGCTGCGTCGTGGTGTGTGTCCTGCGGCTCGACGTGGTCATGGCCGCCCCCCGGTTTCTCTTGGTCCGTACCCCAGTGTTGCCCCACGGACGTCGATCCGCAGGGATTTCGCGGCAGCGCTTGTCTCTGCTTAAGGACGTGTCACCCGCCCGGGCGGTTCAGCCCAACTGGGCTGTCCTTTCGGGTGGTTCGGGGTGACCCGTAAGGACTACTCCGGACGGGCGCGGCACAGTGCCCCGTAACCAGCACAGAGCCCCGTGACCGTTGAGGGGTCACGGGGCAGTGTATGGCGCGTGGGGCGGTTGGGAGACGGCCGGGACGCGGGCAGTCCGGAGGCGGCCGGCCGATGCCGCTCAGCCGGTGGTCAGCAGTGGCGGGGACGCGGCGGTGGACGCCTTCGCCGGGGCCGCGGAGAACATCGAGGTGAGCCGGGGACCCATCATCGGGAGCAGGTCGGCGGCGCGGTGCGGCCGGTGGGCCACGATGCCGGGCGGGGCGGGAGCGAGCGGGATGAGCAGGTCGGCCGGGGCGGGGGCGCCGACAGAGGCGTCGGCCTCGATGTCCTGGTGCAGCCAGAGGGTGAGCATGTACAGGCCCGGGACCGAGAGCAGCCGCGGCTGGTACGGCGCCTTCACCGTCTCGGCCTGGCGCACGGCCCGTTCCGTGGCGGAGATGTAGGGGCCCTCGAAGAAGCGCGAGAACGCCCAGCCGTCCGGGGTGAGCATCGTGTCCGCCGCCGCGACGGCCCGGTCGCCGCTGCGGATCAGGAAACGCCAGCCGGCCAGCCTGGTCTGCGGAGCGTCGCTGCTCGGGGCGATCTGTTCCAGTACGTGTACCGGAAGGGGCAGTTCGGGGCTCAGCGGTCCCTGGACGGACCGGAGAGCGGGCGTACGGGCCTCGCGCACGGCGGTGGGAGAACCGAGTGCCGCGAGGACGCTGCGCAGGGCGGGCGCTGGAGCCGGGGAGACATGCAGCGGCATGGTGGGTTGCCTCTCGCTCAGTAGGCACAGTGGAGCGTCGAAGGTGCGGGTGCGGACGTCGCTGTCGGCGTGCGTGGTCAGAGGATGGCCCCGGGTCATGGCCGGGCTTCAACTCTCTGCCTCGTTCGCACAGAGTTTATACGACGTGTGTTCACAGAATGTTTCTTCCGTCTGTCGCCCTTATTGCGTCAAGGCGATATCCGGTCCATCTTGTGCGGAATCGCCTTCGGTGAACCGTCGGATGAACGGTGAACAGAGGCACGTGGCCTGGGGTTATTCGGGCCGACGCGGTAGGCCGAAACCCGTCGGCGTTTTCGTTGACCGGGCGGAGAGTGAAATTTCTCACCACCCCATGCCGAAGGAATGTGCCCGAGGCCGCTCGGTCCAGCTTACCCGGCGCTCAACGGAAACGGAGCGTTATGGATCACTCAGTCTGGGCACTATCGATCGTGAAGCGATGCCCGGCGCCGCCGGGCGGCCGAGGCGAAGGAGGGACCCTCCGATGGGGGAGAAGGTCGAATCGGACGGCACCGGCGTGTCCGATCGACAGGAATACCGCAGGAGGCTCCAGCAGTGCCTGGCGGTGCTGGGGAGGCTCCTGGGGGAGAAGCGGTTCGACCGGCCCAGGAATCTGATGGGTCTGGAGATCGAGCTGAATCTCGCCGGTTCCGACGGGATGCCCCGGATGATGAATGGGGAAGTTCTTGAAAGGATCGCGAGCCGTGATTTCCAGACCGAACTCGGAATGTTCAACCTGGAAGTGAATATCGCTCCGCACCGACTTGACGGACGCGTTCTCGACCAGCTCGCCGAAGAACTGCGCACGGGTCTTGGATATGCCCATCGCAAAGCGAACGAGGTCGACGCCGGCATCGTGATGATCGGAATTCTGCCGACGCTCTCCCTCGACGACGTGGTCTCCACGAACCTCTCGGACGCGGACCGCTACACCCTTCTCAACGACCGGATGGTGGCGGCGCGGGGCGAGGACTTCGCGCTCGACATCGACGGGGTCGAGCGTCTCACCTGCAGTTCTCCCTCGATCGCGCCCGAAGCGGCCTGCACGTCCGTGCAGTTGCACCTCCAGGTCACGCCCGACCGCTTCGCCGATGTGTGGAACGCCGCGCAGTGCGTCGCCGCCGTACAGATCGCCATCGGCGCCAACGCGCCTTTCCTGTTCGGAAAGGAGTTGTGGCGCGAGTCCCGGCCGCCGCTCTTCCTTCAGGCGACCGACACCCGGCCCCCTGAGCTCCAGGCACAGGGCGTACGGCCCCGGACCTGGTTCGGCGAGCGCTGGATCGACTCCGTGTACGACCTCTTCGAGGAGAATCTGCGCTATTTCCCGCCACTTCTGCAGATGAGTGAGGACCAGGATCCGCACCAGGTCCTGGACGAGGGCGGTACACCCCGCCTGTCGGAGCTGGTCCTCCACAACGGCACCGTCTACCGATGGAACAGACCCGTGTACGACGTCGCCGACGGACAGCCCCATCTTCGGGTCGAGAACCGCGTGCTGCCCGCCGGGCCGACCGTCACCGACGTCGTCGCCAACGCCGCCTTCTACTACGGGCTCGTGCGCGCGCTCGCCGAGGACTCCAGACCTGTCTGGACCCGGCTGCCGTTCGACACCGCCGCGCGGAACTTCGAGGCCGCGTGCCGCGACGGCATCGAGGCCCGGCTCAGCTGGCCCCGTAACGGCCGGGCGAGCGGCGGCGTCGCCGAGGTGTCGGCGGTCCGGCTCGTACGCGACGAACTGCTGCCGCTCGCGGCCGCCGGGCTCGACGCGTGGAACGTGGAGCCGGCCGACCGCGATTTCTACCTCGGGGTGATCGAGGGGCGCTGCCGGAGCCGGGTGAACGGGGCCTCGTGGCAGGTGGACACCTTCCACCGGGCGCGGGAGGCGGGGCTCCGCAGGGAGGCCGCGCTCGCCGCCACGACCCGGCGGTACGCCGAGCTGATGCACCTGGGGGAGCCGGTGCACACCTGGCCGGTGGGCTTCCCCGCTCCCACGCGGATGCCGGACCTCTCCGTCTGACGCGAGGCCGGGCCGGCTCCGGACGTGCCCTACCTCCTGGCCCCCACCGACAGGATCGCCTCGGTCATCACCGACCGGATGTCGGCCGGGTCACTCACCTCGTAACCCGCGCCGCCGGTGATCCGCGCGATCTCGTCCAGCGCCTCGGGGTCCGCGTCCGGGCCCACGGCGATCGTGATCAGCGGGACCGGGCGCCTGGGGTCGGCGAGCTTCCGCAGCTCGTCCATGAGTGCCGTACGGGCCGCGCCGTCCGGGTCCGCGCCGCCGGTGAGGACGACGACCGCGTTGCACTTGCCGCTCACGTACGAGGACTGGGCCTCTTTGAAGGCGGCCAGCGTCGTGTCGTACATCCCCGTCGCCGACGCCGTCCCCACCGGCGCCAGTGCCGAGACGGCGTCCGAGAGACTGTCGCGGTGGGTGGCGCCGGCCTTGGCGCGCTCGCCGAGCGGCGCGGTCTCGGCCAGCTTGCGGAAATCCTTGCCGCCGTCGCGACCGGCGGCGAAATCCCAGAGGCCGACCTCGTCGTCCGGCGTAAAGCCGGCGAGTGTCTGGAGCACCGAGGCCTTCGTGACCTCCAGCCGGGACTCCCCGCCGCTGCCCGGTACGGGCTGCGCCATCGAGCCCGAGGTGTCGACGACGACGGTCAGCCTGGCGTGCTGGAGGATCACCGTCCACATGCCGAGCGTCTCCCGGACCAGGTCGGTGGTCGGCGGCCGGGCCTCCGCCAGGGCGTACGGCTGGGGCGCGCGCCCGCCCGCCGCGCGGACCAGGTCGTCCGCCACGGCGGAGTGGGCCGTACGGAAGCCGTGCTCGGCCATGGTGCGCTGGGCCTCCTCCCCGTTGAGGAGGGACATGAAGCGGGTCACGGCGCGGCTCTCGTCCGTGGTCAGCTCCGGCTCGTTGACGAGGTTCAGCGGGTAGTCCAGGACCGGGGCCGCGTCCGTCGGATAGAACAGCTGGAGGTCGGAGACGCCGCCGTCGGTGGAGTTGTGGGTGAACGCGGCCTGCTCGGTGAGGAAGACCGCCTCGTTGCCCTTGGCCACGTCCGCCAGCGCCAGGGACGGGATCACCTGGCCGTCGGAGTCCGACACACGCGCGGCCAGCGCCTCGGCGGTCGCCGCGATCAGCGTGCCGCTGTCCTGGTCCGCCTTGCGCGCGGACGTGACGACGCTGCTGAACGCGAGCAGCCCGGTGGCGCTGCGCGCCGGGTCGGCCGCGCCGAGCCGCACCCCGTTCTTGCCGGTGGTGACGGCCGTCAACTCGGCCCAGGTGTACGTCTTCCCGGGCCAGCCGAGCCTGGTGCCGGCGGAGGGGACCACGGCCAGGGCCACGGGTGTGGTCGCCGCGCTGCCCGCGGGTGTCAGCGCGATGCCGGCGTCGGCGGTCAGCGCGCGCTCGACCCAGACGTCGGAGTCCGGCAGCCAGGCCTCGTAGTCGTCCGCGGCCGTGCCGGTGGCGAGGTCGTCGGCGATCTCGTGGTTCTCCCGGGAGTCGACCCGGACGTCGATGCAGCGGCCGTCGGAGGTGATGTCGTCGCGCCGGGCGCCGTCGGCGACGGCCGTCACGGCGGGGGCGATGTCCGGCGAGGCCGCCAGATCGATCCGCACCGGGGAGCCCGCGCAGCCGTCGGCGAAGGACAGGATCCCGCTCGCCGCCGCGATGCCGGTCCCCGCGGCCAGGCTCAGCAGGACCGCCGTGGCGATCAGGACATTGCGACGGCGTGGACGGCGGCCCCTGGTGCTGTCCGACGTTTCGCCGTCGGGCAAGCTGTGACGTTCCATGACGGTGGTGCCCCTCCTTGACCTGAACAAGGAAAATGGGGGGCTCGGCCCGCTGAATGACGCCAGCCCCCCGGCCTGTCGCGTGCGGTCTTCGTACCCGCATTCGAGACCCTAGCGGGACGGGAAGGGGGTTGAGGCGCGATTGGTCAACTGGAGGCAACTGTGCAGACGGAGGCGGGCCGCGTGGCCGATTCCCTTCCCCAAGAAGGCCTGTCGCGCAGGATGCTGCGGTCCGAGGTACTGATCGTCCTGGCGCTCTCGCTGGGGGCGAGCGGAGTCTCCGCGCTGATCAGCTTTGTCGGGTCGGTCACCAGGCCCGGCGGACTGAGC
The DNA here is from genome assembly GCF_036248275.1 of Streptomyces sp. NBC_01716. Classification (NCBI taxonomy): domain Bacteria; kingdom Bacillati; phylum Actinomycetota; class Actinomycetes; order Kitasatosporales; family Streptomycetaceae; genus Streptomyces; species Streptomyces sp. NBC_01716. The sequence continues at coordinate 7,516,895 of NZ_CP109181.1, forward strand.
GATCAGGCGGCCACGCTCAACGGTTCGCAGGCACCGGGGCGGCCCTGGCTGGATCTCGCCTGGCAATTGTTCGGCATCGCCAGCTCACTGGTGCCGGTGGTACTGGTGGCTCATCTGTTGCTCCGAGAGGGCAGCGGACTGCGCGACATGGGGTTCGACCGGCGCCGGCCGTGGTTCGATCTCGGCCGCGGCGCGCTGGTCGCCGCGGGCATCGGCAGCGCGGGCCTCGCCTTCTACATCGGCTCGCGCGCCGCCGGGTTCAACCTCACCGTCGTACCGGAGTCGCTGCCCGACGTGTGGTGGAAGTTCCCGGTACTGATCCTGTCCGCGGTGCAGAACTCCGTGCTCGAAGAGGTCATCGTCGTGGGGTATCTCCTGCGCAGACTCGGGCAGTTGGGGTGGACACCGATGGCCGCCCTGGTGGCCAGTTCGGTGCTGCGCGGGTCGTACCACCTGTACCAGGGCATCGGCGGCTTCATCGGGAACATGGTGATGGGCGTGGTGTTCGTCCTGGCCTACCGCCGCTGGGGCCGGGTCGGGCCGCTCGTGGTGGCCCACGCGCTGCTCGACATCGTGGCGTTCGTCGGATACGCGCTGCTCGCCGGGCATGTGAGCTGGCTGCCGACCCCGTAACGGACCGGTGGGGGCGGTGCGGCGGTCAAGGGGCCGTGAGGAGTTCACCGTCGATGACGGTGACCGCGTGGCCCGTGAGCAGGGTCCGCTCGCCGCGCAGTGACGTGGCGACGAGGCCGGTACGGGCCGAGCCCTGGAGGCCGGTCAGTTCGGTGCGGCCGAGCCGCGCCGACCAGAACGGGGCGAGCGCGGTGTGCGCGCTGCCCGTGACCGGGTCCTCGTCGATGCCGACGCCGGGGAAGAAGCCGCGCGACACGAAGTCGTAGCCGCTGTCCGGGTCCTCGGCCGCCGCGGTGACGACGATGCCGCGCCGCGAGAGGGCCGCGAGCGACCGGAGGTCCGGGGTCAGCTCCCGTACGGTCCGCTCGTCGGCCAGTTCCACCAGCAGATCCCCGATGTGCTCCGCGGTGTCGTGCACCGAGACCGGCACGGCGCCCAGGGCCGCCCCGACGCCGTCCGGCGGCGCGAGCGGGGTCAGCGACGACGTCGGGAAGTCGAGCGTCAGGGCGCCGTCCCCGTGCGCCGTCGCCGCGAGGATGCCGCAGCGCGCCGTGAAGCGGATCGGGCCGGTCGCGCGGCCGTCGGTGCGCAGGACATGGGCGGTGGCGAGTGTGGCGTGCCCGCACATGTCGACCTCGGTCGCCGGGGTGAACCAGCGCAGCGCCCAGTCCGCCTCGCCGCCGGGCGGCAGGGGATGGGCGAAGGCCGTCTCCGAGAGGTTCACCTCCGTCGCGATCCGCTGGAGCCAGGTGTCGTCGGGGAACGGGCCGGACTCCAGGATCAGCACCCCCGCGGGGTTGCCGGCGAAGGGGCGGTCGGTGAAGGCGTCGACGATTCGGATTCGCATGCCCCGACCGTAGGAGAGAGCCGAAGTCGCAGGCCAAGGCCAATTCCGTGCCGCCGGCCCTGGAGGCCGGGGCGGTCGCACACGACGGTTGTTGCGAAACGAACTGTTCCGATATATCGTTGAGGCATCGCGATAGATTCGCGACCGATCATCGATGGAAGGAGCGTAGTGATGCGTTCACATGGACACGAGCAGGAACACGGACATGGGCAGTGCGGGCCCGGCCATCGAGGCCGGGGCGAGTCCGCGGGACGGCGCGGGGCCTTCGGGCCGTTCGGGCCGAACTTCGGACCGCCGTTCGGCGGGCCCTTCGGAGGCGGCGGCCGAGGCCGCGGCGGAGGCAGGGGCAGGGCACGGCGCGGCGATGTGCGCGCGTCGATCCTGGCGCTGCTGAAGGACCGGCCGATGCACGGCTACGAGATGATCCAGGAGATCGGCGAGCGCAGCGGAGGCGCCTGGCGCCCCAGCCCCGGTTCCGTCTACCCGACCCTCCAGCTCCTGGAGGACGAAGGCCTCATCGAGAGCCGGAGTGAAGGCGGCAAGAACCTCTTCACCCTGACCGAGGCCGGCCGCACCGAGGCCGAGTCCGGGCCCGAAGCGCCCTGGGAAGAGGCCGGGCGCGGTGTCGACTGGGAGACGATGAACGAGATCCGGCAGGCCGGCTTCGGCCTGATGGAAGCGTTCGGCCAGGTCTGGAAGACCGGCTCCCCCGACCAGCGGCAGAAGGCACTCGCCGTCATCAACGACGCCCGCAAGAAGCTCTATCTGATCCTCGCCGACGAGGACTGAGCGACGAGGAACGGAGGGCGGAGGCCGGGTATCCCGTAATGAATCCGGCCGGCGGCCCGCGGGCCCCGTGACGATCACCGAGATCGTCACGGGGCCCTTTCTCATGCCCGGGGCACCGGCATGAGCTGCCAGAACTCCGCCGAGTCGAAACGGTCGCTCGCACGGGGGTGCGGGCCCTCGTCATGGCAGTGGAACGCGGCCCAGAAGACATCACCGCGCAGGGCGTCGGCGGGCGCGTACACGCGGTACACGTACTGCTGTCCGTCCGCGGCGAGCAGGGCGACCATCCAGCACATCGGATCAGCTCCCGACTGTCGTCGCGGCATCGTTGCCGTTGGCCAGAGAAGACGATCCGTCCGGTGCGGCGGTTGCGTGGGAGGCGTGAGGCAAGGCGGCGCGCGCCCCGGGCGTGTGTCGGCGCACGATCTCATTCGTAAGGAGGAGAGGTCGCACTCCCGTCCCCACCTTCGGTGGGATGCTCGAATGCTCCCCGGCGGGGATGTTTTCCCGGCCGGCCGGCTGATGAGGTGGGAGAGTGCAGAGCCCTACCCCGTGGTTGCCCGAACAGTCCGATTCGACCGTTGTCTCCGCCGTATCGATCCGCGCGGACATCGACGCCGGACTCTCCGCCGAACTCGCGGCCGTCGTGTCGGGAGCCCGCAGGAGGGCGCACCGCGACGGCGACCGGCACATCGACACCGCCCACCTCCTCCACTCGCTCCTCGAATCGGATTCCGACGTGCGCGCGGCGTTCGACGGCGGGCCGCAGGTCGCCCGCGTCCTCGGCTATCTCGTCCAGCGGAGCATCGGCTACGGGCTGCGCTGGCAGGGTGCGGTGGAGGACTCGGGGGCGGTCCCCGTCGTGTCGACACCCGCGGTCGCCGGCTGGTCGCCGTCGGCCGTCACCGTCATGGAGAGCGCCGTCGAACGCGCCCGGCGGCGCGGTGAGCGGCGGGCGGGCGGTCCCGATCTGCTCACCGCGCTCGCGTCCGACCCCGCCTCTCGCGCGGTCGAGGTGCTGGAGCGGGCCGGAGTGGACGCGCGAGCGCTCACCAGCCGTATCGCCGACGCGTCCTACGGAGTGTGACCGCTCGGACGGTCGAGAGTCACGGCCTGTCTCGACAGGCGTGAAAACACCGAAGCTCCTGACGCCGACTGACATGATGTGTCCATGCACGCGTCTCAGGGGAGAAGCGTCGGCCTGGGGCTCGCGCTCCTGTCGGCCTTCGCGTTCGGTGGATCAGGTGTCGCGGCCAAGCCGCTGATCGAGGCGGGGCTCGATCCGCTCCATGTGGTCTGGCTCCGGGTCGCCGGAGCCGCGCTCGTGATGCTGCCCCTCGCCTGGCGTCACCGCGATCTGGTCCGCCGCAAGCCCGCGTTGCTCGCGGGCTACGGCATGTTCGCCGTCGCCGGTGTGCAGGCCTTCTACTTCGCCTCGCTCTCCCGGATCCCCGTCGGCGTCGCGCTGCTCGTCGAGTATCTGGCGCCGGCGCTGGTGCTGCTCTGGGTGCGCTTCGTCCGGCGCACGCCCGTCACCCGCGCCGCTGCCGTCGGTGTCGTTTTGGCCGTGGGCGGGCTCGCCTGCGTCGTGGAGGTATGGGCCGGGCTCTCCTTCGAAGTGCTCGGGCTGCTGCTCGCGCTCGGCGCCGCCTGCTGCCAGGTCGGCTACTTCCTCCTCTCCGACCAGGGCGGCGACCCGGCGGCGGACCCGGCCGACGCCGTCGACCCGCTGGGTGTCATCGCGTACGGGCTGCTCATCGGCACGGTCGTCCTCACCGTCATCGCCCGGCCCTGGGGCATGGACTGGTCGCTGCTGTCCGGCAGCGCCGACATGGACGGGACGTCGGTCGCGGCGCCGCTGCTGCTCGGGTGGATCGTGCTCGTGGCGACCGTGCTGGCCTACGGCACCGGCGTGATCAGCGTACGAAGGCTCTCGCCGCAGGTGGCGGGGGTCGTCGCCTGTCTGGAGGCGGTCATCGCGACCGTGCTGGCGTGGGTCCTGCTGGGCGAGCATCTCTCGGCGCCGCAGATCCTGGGCGGTCTGGTCGTGCTCGTCGGTGCGTTCATCGCTCAGACGTCGACGCCGTCGGCGCGGGCCGGGGGAGGGGGCGCGGGCCCCGGCGTGGTCGCCGAAGCGCCCGAAGTGTCCGAAGTGGTCGGCGAGGGGGACGGGTTGTCCGCCGGCCGGGCCGCGACGTAGGCTGCCGAGCATGCCGCAGACCGTACTTCCGCCTCCCGCCGCCTGAGCGCGGGCGGCCATCCGTTGACGTAGACCGGGCTCGGGCAGTCCCCGAGCGGTTCGTCGCTGCCCGCGAGACGGAGTGAGCGACCACCAACCCGTTACGTACACGGAGAAGTCACGTGTTCATTTCCGCATCGTCCGCTGCCACCGGCCTGTCCGTCGGCCGCAGCCTGTTCTATCTCGTCGTCGCCGGGGTCGCCTGGGGGACCGCGGGTGCCGCAGCCTCCCTCGTCTACCGCATCAGCGACATCGGTCCGCTCTCGCTCTCCTTCTGGCGCTGCGTCGGCGGGCTCGTGCTGCTGCTCGGCGCGCTGGCAATGCGCCGCAGGCGCGTCGCGACGGCTCTTCCGCCGGAGACCGGGACGGGGGACGCGACCGCGACCGAGCCGCGCCGCCGCCGGCTGATCCGGATCCTCGGTACGGGCATCGGCCTCGCGGTCTTCCAGAGCGCGTACTTCGCCGCGGTCGAGGAGACGGGACTCGCCGTCGGCACCGTGGTCACCCTCGGTGCCGGACCCGTGCTCATCGCGCTCGGCGCGCGGCTGACCATGGGCGAACGGCTCGGCGGCAGCGGGCTGCTCGCCGTCGTCGGCGCTCTCGCCGGCCTGGCCGTGCTGGTGCTCGGCGGTGACGGGGCGACGGTCCGTCCCGTGGGGATCGCGTACGCCCTGCTGGCGGCGGCCGGTTACGCCGCGATCACCCTGCTCACCCGCAAGCTCGGCCGCGACGGCGGCAAGCCCGACGCGCTCGCCACCACCGCCTGGGCCTTCGCCGTCGCGGCGCTGTGCGTCCTGCCGATCGCGGCGGGCGAAGGGCTGCTGCCGCACACGAGCGAACCGGCCCAGGTGCTCTGGCTGTTGCTGTACGTCGCCGCCGTACCCACCGCTCTCGCGTACGCCCTGTACTTCGCGGGCGCGGCGGTCGTACGCGCCGCGACGGTCTCCGTGATCATGCTGCTGGAGCCGGTGAGCGCGGCGGTCATCGCGGTCGTTCTGCTGGACGAACAGCTCACCGTCGCCACGGTGGTGGGGACGCTGTTGCTGCTCGCCGCCGTCGTGGGACTCGCCGCCGCCGAGGCACGCCTCGCGTCGGACCGGCGGAAGGCGGTCGTTCCGGCGTGACTCCGGCGCGCGGTGTGCGCCGGGTTCAGAGCACGGAGAGGTAGTCGGGCAGGCCGACGGCCGGGTCCAGGTCGTCGGCCGGGACGGGTGCGCCGTATCCCCGTACGACGGGCACCACACCGGTCCAGTGGGGGAGCGACACGTCCTCGGGCTCGTCGTTCGGGCCGCCGGTGCGGACCTTGGCGGAGACCTCGGCGAGATCGAGGCGCAGTACGGCGGTGGCCGCCAGCTCCTTCGCGTTGGCGGGCCGTGAGTCGTAGGAGCGGCCGGGCACCACGTGGTCGACCACGGCGTCGAGCGCGGCGCGCCGTTCGTCGAGGTCGGTCACCTGGTACGCGGTGCCGTGCACCACGACGGAGCGGTAGTTGATCGAGTGGTGGAAGGCCGAACGCGCCAGCACCAGACCGTCGACGTGGGTGACCGTCAGACACACCGCGAGCCCCGGGTCCGCCCTGTCGCCCGCCATCCGCAGGGGCCGGGAGCCGGTCGACCCGTGGACGTACAGCCGTTCGCCGACCCGGGCGTAGAGGGTGGGGAGGACCACGGGCGCTCCGTCGCGGACGAATCCGAGATGGCAGAGGTAGGTCTCGTCGAGTATCCCGTGGACCAGTTCGCGGTCGTACGAGGCGCGGTCGGCGGACCGGGTGGGGACGGTGCGGTCGGTGGGGCGGTAGGCGTCGGCGGGGGAGGCGGGTGGCTTCGGCATTGCGTTCTCCTATGTACTAGTGCATAATCTTCTTTGTGCTAGGAGAGTATCGGATCGAAGGGCGGCGCGCCGCCGAGATCGCCGCGAGCGTGGAGCGGGGGATCGGCGCGGGAGACCTGGCGCCCGGCCAACCGCTGCCTCCCCTGCGGGAGTTGGCGCTGGAGCTGGGGGTCAACCCGAATACGGTGGCCGCGGCGTATCGCACGCTGCGCGACCGGGGAGTCATCGAGACGGCGGGCCGCAGGGGCAGCCGGGTGCGGGCGCGGCCGTCGAGCACGGCGCGCGGCTCGATCCGGGTCGACGTGCCCGCCGGCGTACGGGAGGTGTCGGACGGCAACCCGGATCCCGCCCTGCTGCCGCCGCTGCGTGACGCGTTCGTGGCGGCGGCGCGGGACCAGGCGGAGCGGCCGGGGCGCTACGGGGACGCGGCCGTCCTCCCCGAACTCGCCCGGCTCGCCCGTGCCGGACTGGACGAGGACGGTGTGCCCGACGGGCCGGTCGCGGTCACCTCGGGCTCGCTCGACGCGATCGAGCGGGTCCTTGCCGCGCATCTGCGGCCGGGGGACGCCGTCGCCGTCGAGGACCCGGGCTGGGGCAGCCTGCTCGACCTCGTACCGGCCCTGGGGCTCCGGCCCCTTCCGATGGCGCTGGACGACGACGGTCCGCTGCCCGGCGAGCTGGAGCGGGCGCTGCGTGCCGGGGCACGGGCGGTCGTCGTCACCGACCGGGCGCAGAATCCGACGGGGGCCGTGGTGGGCGCGGCGCGGGCCCAGGAGCTGCGTGCCGTACTGGCGGCGCACCCCCGCGTACTCCTCATCGAGGACGACCACGGGCACCGGATCGTCGATGTGCCGCTCCATCCGCTGGCCGGGGTCACGGACAGCTGGGCGCTCGTCCGCTCGACGGCGAAGGCGTACGGCCCCGATCTCCGGCTCGCCGTGCTGACCGGGGACGCCGTCACCGTCGACCGGGTGACGGGCCGTCAGCGGCTCGGGCCCGGCTGGGTGAGCAGGCTGCTGCAACGGGCGGTCGTGGAGCTGTGGACGACGGACGCGGTCGACGCCGGTACGGTCGCGCGCGCGTACGGCGGGCGGCGGGACGCCCTGGTGCGGGCGCTCGCGGAGCGGGGGGTCGAGGCGTACGGGCGGAGCGGGATGAACGTGTGGGTGCCGGTGGCCGAGGAGACCGGTGCGGTGGCGCGGCTGCTGCACGCGGGCTGGGCGGTCGCGCCCGGGGCGCGCTTCCGGCTGGCCGCGGGGCCCGGCGTACGGCTGACGGTGTCGGGCCTGACGGGGGAGGACATCGAGGCGGTCGCGGACGCGGTGGCCGGCGCGGCGGGGGCCGCGCCGGCGCGGAGCTACGGCTGATCGGCGGGGACCGGGGCTTTGGCCGCGGGTGCGGGTGCGGGTGCTGGTGCCGGTACGGGCGTCGGCTCAGGCGTCGGCTCACGCTTCGGGAGGGACTTTCGCGCGGTGCGCGAGCCGCCGCCCCTGTGCTGGGTCAGCGCGGCGCCGACGAGCACGATGACCGCGCCGACCGGCGTGTTCCAGTGCAGCGGCTCGTCGAGGACCGCCACACCGGCCGCGGTCGCGATGACGGGGACGAAGTACGTGACCATCTGACCGGTCGTCGGGCCGACTTCGGCGACCAGACCGTACTGGATCAGCAGGGCGAGGCCCGTTCCCAGACTGCCGAGCGCGACCACCGCGAGCAGGGGCACCACCCGGAAGGACGTCGGCAGATCGGTGAACAGCGGAGTGACCACGGCCAGTTGGAGGGTCGCCATGAACAACTGGGCGCCGATGAGCGAGAGATGCGAGCTGCTGTTGCCCGCCAGCGTGCGGCGTACGTAGACCCAGCCGACGGCGTAGCTGAGCGAGGCCAGCAGCGCCATGGCCGTACCGGTGAAGTCCAGCCCGGAGAAACCCTGCCAGGCGCCGAGCACGGTCAGTACGCCGATGAAGCCGATGCCCAGGCCGCCGACCCGGCGCCGGGTGGGGCGGTCCTCGGAGAGGGCCACGAGCGACAGCAGCATGCCCCACAGCGGTGAGGTGGCGTTGCAGATGCCCGCCAGGGTCGACGGGATGGTCAGCTCGGCGTACGAGAAGAGCGAGAAGGGCACGGCGTTGAGGATGAACGCGGCGACGGTGAGATGGCCCCACGTGCGCAGCCCCCGGGGCAGCCGCTCGCGCCGTACCGCGATCGCGACGGCCAGGACCGCCGTACCGAAGAACAGTCTGCCGAACGTCACCTGGAACGGCGCGTAGCCGTCCGTGCCCACCTTGATGAGCAGAAAGCTGAAGCCCCAGATCAGCGACAGCACACCGAACCGGATACGCCAGTCGATCGCGTTGCGGCGGGCCGGGGCGGCCGGGGCGGCCGGGGCAGTCGGGGCGGTGGAGGTGGCCGGGCTGGTCGGGGCGGATCGGGTAGGCCCGCCGCCGGGCGGGGTCGCTGCGCTCATACGCCAACGATGAGGGCCGCGACCTCTTAGAACAAGCGAGAATATCTCGACCCGTTTGCGTAGTATCGCTTACATGTTGAATCTGGAGAGGCTGCGGATCCTCGACGCGCTCGCCCGCCATGGCTCCGTGAGCGGCGCCGCCGACGGTCTCCATGTGACCACCTCGGCCGTCTCCCAGCAGATGGCCAAGCTGGAGCGGGAGGTCGGCCAGCAGTTGCTGACCAGGCACGGGCGCGGCGTACGCCTCACGGACGCGGGACGGCTGCTCGCCGACCACGCCGCGCGGATCATCTCCCAGGTGGAGCTCGCCCAGTCGGACGTCGAGGCGCGGCGGGGCGAGGTGGTCGGCGAGGTGCGGCTCTCGGCGTTCCCCACGGCGGCCCGTGGTCTCTTCCCCGTCGCGCTCGCCTCGCTGCGCAAGGCGCACCCCGATCTGCGGGTGCGCTCGCTGGAGTTGGAGCCGGACGGCGCGATCCGCCAGGTCCTGCGGGGGGATCTCGATCTCGCCGTCGTCCTGGACTGGAACAACAAGCGGCTGTCGGTGCCCGGAGGGCTGGCGATGGCCTCCCTGCTGGAGGACGCGGCCGATGTGGCGATGCCGGCCGGTCATCCCCTGGCGGACCGGCGCGAGGTCGAACTGGAAGAGTTCGCCGACGAGTCGTGGGTGTCCTGGCCGTCAGGTGAGTTCTGCCACGAGTGGCTGGTGTTCACGCTGCGCTCGAAGGGGATCGAGCCGCGCATCGAGCACATGGCCGGTGAGCAGCACACCCAACTGGAGCTGGTCGGCGCCGGTTTGGGGGTCTGCGTCGCCCCGCGGCTGGGGCGCGGGCAGCTGCCCGACGGTGTGGTGGCCGTCCCCGTACGGCAGAAGATGTTCCGGCACGTCTACGCGGTGTGGCGCGCCGACGCCGACCGCCGCCCTTCGATCAGGGCGGCGGTCGAGGCGCTGGACGAAGCGGCGCGGGCGGTGAGGGCCGTGGAGACGACGGACGGCGAACGGTGACCGCCCTGACCGGCCCTCTCCCTCAGGCGAGGGTGATCGAGTCCCCCTCGACGGTGATCGACGCGGCGCCCAGCGGCTTGCTCGCGGGGCCCTTCTTCACACTGCCGTCCGCCGCGTCGAACTGACTGCCGTGGCAGGGGCAGGTGATGGTGCCGTTGGAGATGTCGCCCACCGTGCATCCGGAGTGGGTGCACGCCGCGGAGAACGCCTTGAACTCACCGGCCGTCGGCTGTGTGACCACGACGCCCTTGTCCTCGAAGACCTTGCCGCCGCCCTCCGGGATGTCGGCGGTCTTGGCGAGTACCTCTCCACCGCCTGCCGCCCCGTTGGCGCCGTCGCCCGCCGGCGTCTGCGCGACGGCATCCGACGAGTCGTCGTCCGATCCGCAGGCGACGAGTGCCGCACCGAGGCCGACGGCGCCCGCAGCCGCCACGACCGTACGGCGTGCCACCGTCCGGCCCGTGGCCGTCCGCGCGGGGCCTTGCGTTCCCGTCATGTCTGCTCCCTGTCCGTGCCCGGCTCCGGCGGCCGGTTCTCAAGGGGGTACGCACCGGTGCGGCGCGGTGTTCAAGCCCCGGACGACTTTCTCAAGGTTTCAAGGACTCCCGGGGGAATCCACGCCGAGCCCCGTGATCCCGGCGACGACCGGCAAATGATCGCTGCCGGTCGCGGGCAGGGTGCGGATATGGGCGACCGTCGCCGAGCGGGTCATGACCTGGTCGATCCTGGCCAGCGGGAACGCGGTGGGGAAGCTGAGGGCGAAGCCCCGTTCGGCCACCTTCATCCGTGAGGTCAGCGGGGCCAGCCCGCGGTCCTCCACCGTGCCGTTGAGGTCGCCGAGCAGGATCACCCGCTCCACCCTCTCGGCGGCCAGCGCCCTGCCCAGCAGGCCGGCGCTCTCGTCGCGGGAGGACGACGCGAGACCGCCCGCCCCGAAGCGGACCGACGGCAGGTGGGCGACGTACACCGCGATCTCGCCCTGCGGCGTGCCGACCACGGTCCGCAGTCCGCGCTTCCACCCCTCCGGGATTCCCCGGGGCTTGATGTCCAGCAGCCGGGTGCCGGTCAGCGGATGCTTCGACCAGAGCCCGACGGTGCCCCGGACCGCGTGGTACGGGTAGTCCGGCGCGAGCGTCTTCTCGTACGCCGTCAGCGCCGGGGGCACCAGCTCTTCCAGCGCGATGAGGTCCGGCCCGGCATCTGCCAGGGCGCGCGCCGTGCCCGCCGGGTCGGTGTTCGTGTCACTGACGTTGTGCTGCACCACGACCAGGTCGTACGCGTCGGCCGCCGCGCCGGCGGGCAGGAGCAGCCCGCCGAAGAGATACGTCCAGGCCGCCACCGGCAGCAGCAGGGCCACCAGCGCCACGACCGAACGGCGCAGCAACGCCAGGACGAGCACCACCACGACCGGCAGGCCCAGCCACGGCAGGAACGCTTCCAGCGAACTGCCGAGGCGGCCCGGGGAGTTGGGTACGGCCCGGTGGAACGCCAGCAGCCCGGCCGTCAGCGCCGCGAGCGCGGCGAGCACCCGCCCCCGGCGCCAGGCCGACCGGTCCCGGGCCCAGGCGACCCGTTCCCGGAGCCGGGCCGGCCGGCCCCCGGCCTGGACCGACCGCCCCCGCGCCGCCGCCGACGTCGTCGCGTCGTCCCGCACCTGCTCCACCATGGCTTCCCATCCCCTTGACCGTGCTCATCAAGACGAATGATCAGGTGGATCAGTTTCAGGTCCTGTCGGCTGCCGCCGTCTCCGCTCCCCGCGCGGAGAGGACAGGGGCGGGGGGAGTCCAGCGGCGGTTGCGCGGGACCTCGGAGGACAGGCCGTAGTCCTTCTTGAGCTGCTCCGGGATGGCGTAGTGCATGACGCGGCCACGCGTCAGGGAGGACAGTTCGAGCACGGTGGTGAGATGGCCGACGCGGTCCAGGGCCCAGGCCCCGAGCGGTGAGTGGTCCTCGACGGTCTCCAGCAGATTCAGCACCACGGGCACGGCCTTGACGAGGGTGTCCCAGCGGGTGCGCGGCACCTCCAGCCAGTCGGCGCTCGTGTCCCCGATCAGATGGCGGATGAGCGCGGACACGACGGGGTCGAGAAGGGTGCCGGGCACCACTTCCTCGTACAGGTCGATCAACTGCCGTGTGAGATCGGCTCCTTCAGGGCTCGGGCCCATGTGCCGGGTCATGTAGAGGTCCGAGAACCGGCGCGCCTCGTCCAGGTCGGCGGGTGCGTGCTCCTGGTCGATGCCGAGCATGGCGCCCACCACGCGCCAGGCGTAGAAGTACGACTCCGCCCCGTCCACGCTCATATGGATATTGAGGCGATGGAGAGCGTCCAGGACCTGGATCGAGAACATCATCTGCCCGCCGATCATGTCCTCCTGGCAGATCGGTGTCCCCAGACGAGCCACGTCCCAGCGCCCCTCGCGCGCGAGATGGTGGCGGATGGACGCGTGCAGGAGCCGGACCTTCTGGGCGGCGGGGATGAAGCGGCTGCCCGCCTCGAAGGCGTTGGGCTGCATGAGATAGACGGTGAACTGCCCCGTCTCGGCCATCCGCTTGGAGGGGTACTTGAGCGAGTGGGTCGCGAGAAGCAGCTTCGCGATGTGCGGGACGACGTAACAGGCGGGCATGGAGGCGAAGGACAGCGCGGTGGAGATGTGCACGTTGTTGTCGATGAAGAACAGCCGCGCCTTCTCCATCTCGTCCCAGTCCACCCAGGCCGGCGGCCCGGAGGTCTGGTGCAGATACTCACGGGCCACTTCCGGGAGCCCGTCGGGGAGTTCCTGCCCGACGGTGGAGACGTACCGCATCAGGGAGTTGAACTTGCCCACCTCGCCGCGCTCGAAGAGCGTCGCGACGGTGGCGTCGGCCAGCTCGTCGCCCGCCAGGCGCAGGGAGTCGAGGGAGTGTTCGGTGGAGGCCACGGACGAACCTTTCGAGAAGTGGGGGGGGTGGGAACCGGCGGCGGTCGGTGGTCAGTCCGGCCGGCTGGTGGCCGCGGTGGCCAGTTCGGTCAGGGACCGGTAAGCGGTCCGCGGCAGCCCGGCGCCGCCCAGCGCGCCCACGGCGGCCCCGACCCTTTCGCTGATCATGTCCTCGACGCGGTCGCGCGCGCCCGTGCGCTCCACGACCGCGCGTACGCGTCCCAACTGATCGGCGGTGAGCGTACGGCGACCGAGAAGGCTCCTCAGCTCGCGCCGCTCGGCGGGTGTGGCCGCCTGTTTGGTGAGGGCGATGAGAGCGGTGGGGCGGGCGGCGGAGACGTCGTCGGTGTTCGACTTGCCCGTGGTCGCGGGGTCGCCGAACAGGCCGATGAGATCGTCCCGCAGCTGGAAGGCCTCACCCAGCGGGAGGCCGTAGTCGGTGAACACCTCCCGCAGGGCGGGATCGGCGCCGGCGACCGCGGCACCGATGTGCAGCGGATGCTCGACGGTGTACTTGGCCGTCTTGTAACGGATCACCTTCAGTGATCGCCGCACGTCGGACTCGCCCTCGGTGTGCAGGAGTTCCAGCGCCTCCCCGGCGATCAACTCGCGTGCCAGCACCGCCCACAGACCACGGGCCTGGGCCAGATAGGCCGCGGGCAGCCCGCAGCCGGTGAACATCTGGCCGGCCCACGACATCAGCAGGTCTCCGGCCAGCATCGCCAGCGACCTGGCCCGCTCCCTGCCGCGCGGTCCGTCCGTGAACGCGTCGCGCAGGGACACCTGGGCGGTCGGCCGCCCGTGCCGCAGAGTGCTGTCGTCGATGATGTCGTCGTGGACCACGGCGGCGGCGTGGACGAGTTCCATGCTCGCCGCCGCTCGTACCATCGCGTCGCTGTCCGGCTGTCCCGCCGAGCGCCAGCCCCAGTAGCAGAAGGCCGAGCGCAGGCGTTTGCCGCGGGCGGTCGCCGCCGTCAGGACGTCGGCGAGGGGCGCCAGTTGGGGGTCGAGCGCGAGGAGAGACTCGGTCTCCCGCGCCACGAACCGTGTCAGTTCCCGGTCGACGCGGGACTTGAGCGCCGGCTGTCCGGAGGGCTCAGGCACCGGTGCCGCCGGCGGCGGCCCGGAGCTGTGCGTGACGGGCGAGGACTTCCATGTGCGCCTCGCGCCGGGTGCCGAAGAGGCCGTCCGAGAAGCCGCCGGGGAGGCCGGAGCCCGTGCCCGTTCCGCCCGCGCCGAGGCGGTCGACGGCCAGCCGGCCGCGTGCCTGGAGGTCCCGCCGGCCCTGCGCCGCGAGCGAGCCGACGTCCGAGCGGCCCACCAGAGCGTGTACGGCCTTCAGCGCGGAACCGCAGGTGCTGAGCGCCAGATCCGCCAGACCGGCGAGCAGGAGGACCGGATCGCCGCCGCTGTCGCCTTCTTCACGGCCGTCCTCCTGACGGACCTCATGGACGTCTTTCGGTGCGCGCACGGTCCCCACCCCTCTGCCCGTGGCAGGTCACGTGCGTGCCCGCCCCTGACAGCAGAGTGCCTGGCGGCCGGCGCCGGTACGCGCCGGATACCCCATCAAGTGATCACCCGTTCAGGTGTACGGCAGGCCGGTGCCGCCCAGCCCGATACCGCCGGTGTCAGCCCACGTACGGGTCGGGTACGTCGCCGGGGCGGGCGAGGAAGGCGAAGTCGCACCCCGTGTCGGCCTGGGTGATCTGGTCCTCGTAGAGGGCGCCGTAGCCGCGCGGGTAACGGGCGGGCGGCGGGCTCCAGTCGGCGCGGCGGCGCGTCAACTCCTCGTCGTCCACATGGAGATGGAGGCTGCGCGCCCCGACGTCGAGGGTGATGAGGTCACCGGTACGGACGAGGGCGAGCGGCCCGCCGACGTACGACTCGGGCGCGATGTGCAGCACGCACGCGCCGTAACTCGTGCCGCTCATACGGGCGTCGGAGAGCCGGACCATGTCCCGTACGCCTTGCTTCAGCAGATAGTCGGGGAGGGGGAGCATGCCGTACTCGGGCATACCGGGGCCGCCCCTGGGACCGGCGTTGCGCAGGACCAGCACATGGTCCGCGGTGAGGGCGAGTGCCGGGTCGTTGATGGTGCGCTGCAGTTCGCGGTAGTCGTCGAAGACGACGGCGGGCCCGGTGTGGCGGAGCAGCCGGGGCTCGGCGGCTATGTGCTTGATGACGGCGCCGTCCGGGCAGAGGTTGCCGTGCAGCACGGCGACCCCGCCTTCGCCGGCGAGGGGGTTGTCGCGTGCGCGGATGACGTCGTCGTTGTGCACCAGCGCGCCGGCGAGCTGTTCGCGCAGGGTGTCGTGCGCGACGGTGGGGCGATCCAGATGCAGTACGTCGGTGAGCCGGGACAGGAAGCCCGGCAGCCCGCCGGCGAAGTGGAAGTCCTCCATCAAGTACCGGCCCCCGGGACGGAGGTTGGCGAGTACGGGCACGGTGCGGGCGACGCGGTCGAAGTCGTCGAGGGTGAGGGAGATACCGGAGCGGCCGGCCATCGCGATCAGATGGATGACGGCGTTGGTGGAGCCGCCGAGCGCGAGGACCGTGGCGACGGCGTCCTCGTACGCGGCGGGGGTGAGGATCTTCGAGAGCCGCAGGTCCCGCCTGACGAGGTCCACGGCGCGCCGTCCGGACTCGGCCGCCATCCGTTCGTGGCCGGAGTCGACGGCCGGGATCGAGGAGGCTCCCGGGACGGTGACTCCCAGCGCCTCGGCGGCGGCGGTCAGGGTCGACGCGGTGCCCATGGTCATGCAGTGGCCGGGGGAGCGGGCGAGACCGCTCTCCAGTTCGGCCAGCTCGCTGTCGCCGATGAGTCCGGCGCGCCTGTCGTCCCAGTACTTCCACATGTCGGTGCCGGATCCGAGGACTTCGTCGCGCCAGTGTCCTGGGAGCATCGGCCCGGCCGGTACGAACAGGGCCGGCAGGTCCACGGACGCGGCGCCCATCAGCAGCGCCGGTGTCGTCTTGTCGCAGCCGCCCATCAGGACGGCGCCGTCGACGGGGTAGGAGCGGAGCAGTTCCTCGGTCTCCATCGCCAGCATGTTGCGGTAGAGCATGGGCGTCGGCTTCTGGAACGTCTCGGAGAGCGTCGACACCGGGAATTCCAGCGGGAATCCGCCCGCCTGCCAGACGCCGCGCTTGACGGCCTGGGCGCGTTCGCGCAGATGGACATGGCAGGGGTTGATGTCGGACCAGGTGT
The DNA here is from genome assembly GCF_036248275.1 of Streptomyces sp. NBC_01716. Taxonomy (NCBI): domain Bacteria; kingdom Bacillati; phylum Actinomycetota; class Actinomycetes; order Kitasatosporales; family Streptomycetaceae; genus Streptomyces; species Streptomyces sp. NBC_01716. The sequence goes on from NZ_CP109181.1 coordinate 7,532,826, forward strand.
TGAGGATCGCGATGACCGGCTTGCCGAGGTGCTCCTCGGGGAGGTAGCCGAGCTGGCGGGTGCGGGCGCGGTGGCTGAAGGAGCGCAGGCCGGAGGAGATGCCGCTGCCGTACCACTGGTGGCTGCGCAGGTCCTCGGGGGCGAGGGGGGCGTCGTTCTCGCGGGCCGTCATGCGGGCCAGCCGGCGATGAGGCCGGCGACCTCCGCGCGTACCGGCTCCGGCAGTACGTGGCTCGGCGGACGTACGTCGCGCCGGCAGAGCCCCAGCGCGGCCAGTGCTTCCTTGACGACCGTCACGTTGTCGGCGGACTGCCGCGCCGCGCGCAGTTCCTCGAAGGGCCGGATTCTCTCGAAGACCTTCATGGCGGAGCCGTAGTTCCCGGCGCGCAGGGCCGCCAGCATCCCCAGCGAGAGCGCGGGCGCGACATTGACGAGGCCCGAGGTGAAGCCGGTGGCGCCGCCCGCGAAGTACGAGGGCGCGTACATCTCGGCGAGGCCCGCCACCCAGACGAAGCGCTCCAGGCCCGCGTCACGCGCGAAGGCGGCGAAGCGGGCGGCGTCCGGTACGGCGTACTTCACGCCGATGACGTTGGGGCACAACTCGCCCAGTTCGGCGAGGGTTTCACCCCGTACCCGTGGATCGCGGACGTACGGGACGACTCCCAGCTCCGGCACGGCTTCGGCGATGGAGCGGTGGTAGTCGATCCAGCCTTCCTGGGAGACGTACGGATGCACCGGCTGATGGACCATCACCATCGCGGCACCGGCCCGGCGGGCGTGCTCCGCCGCGGCCACGGCGGTCGGCACCTCAAGTCCGACGCCGGCCAGGACCGAAGCCCGGCCGGCTGCATCCTCGACGGTCAGCTCGGTGACGGTCCGGCGCTCGCCGGGAGTGAGGGCGTAGTACTCACCGGTGTTGCCGTTGGGGGTGAGCGTGCGTACGCCGCCGTCGATCAGCCTCCTCAGGAGGGCGCGGTGGGCCTTGGTGTCGAGGGTGCCGTCGGCGGTGAACGGTGTGACGGGGATCGCCACGACGTCGGCGAGCGCGTCGCGCGCCGCGTCGGGACCCGGGTCGGTCATAGGTGGTCTCCCTCGGGGAACGCCCTCCGTACGAAGGACGCGATGTGGTCGTGCAGGGCGCGCGCGGCCCCGGCGCCGTCGCCGGCCCGCGCGAGACGCAGGATCTCCCGGTGCTCGCCGGCCTCCCGCTCCCAGGACGGCTGGGCGGCCCAGGCGACGGTGGACACGAGAGCGGCCTGGTCACGTACCTCGTCGAGCATCCGGACCAACAGCGGGTTGCCGCACGAGACATACAGCTCACGGTGGAACTCCCGGTTGGCGAGGGACCGTTCGGCCCGGTCCACCGCCGCGTCGGCCCTGACCAGGGCGTCCCGGGCGCCATCCAGCGGGACGTGCCGGGCGAGCGAGCGCCGCAGCGCCTCCGGCTCCAGCAACAGCCGTACGTCGTAGACCTCATGGGCCATGGCCGCGTCCACGGCACGCACGGTGACACCCTTGAACTGGCTCATCACGACGAGCCCGGTACCGGCGAGTGTCTTGAGCGCCTCACGCACCGGAGTCTTCGACACCCCGAACCGGGCGGCGAGTTCGGTCTCGACGAGGGCCTGACCGGGGGACAGGTCACCGGTGAGGATGCCGCGTTTGACCGCTTCCAGAACGAACTGGGTGCGGGAGGGAATCGGACTCGGAGCGAAGGCCATGGGCGCTGCTCTCACCTCTCGCGTCTCATATACGACGTATGAAGTACGACGCGATGAAGTTAGGACGGCTCTGACGCTTCGTCAATGGCCCTGACCACCTCGCCGACTCGCCGCACCATCTGGCCGGGCTTGCCGCGTCGGACCCCCGGGCCTGAACGCCCCGGGGGCGGCTCCGGTCGCGGAGGACCCGGCTCGGCCGGCCGCGGGTCTCAGGCGTTCAGGGTGATGTCCGAGGCCGGGACCGCACAGCACATCAGTGCCTGGCCCGGACCGACGGGGGTGGCGGGAGTGAGGAGGTGTGCCGTGTCGCCCTTCACCGGTTGGCGGCAGGTGCCGCACGCGCCGGCGCGGCAGGCGGCGGGCAGGCGGAGGCCGGCGGCTTCGGCGAGGTCCAGCAGCGTTCCGTCCTCGGGCGTCCAACGGGCCTCGACGCCGCTGGTGGCGAACCGTACGGTGAACGGCCCAGGCGAGGGCGGCGGCAGGTCGGTGAGGGGGGCCGCCACCGGTGAGAAGAACGGCTCGTCCGTGACGGACTCCTCGGGCAGCCCGGCCCCGCGCAGCGCGATACGTACCGCTTGTACGAAGGGGGCAGGCCCGCAGAGGTAGGCCTCGGTCAGCGGGTCCGCCACCAGGCGCCCCAACTCCTCGGCGGTGGGGCGTCCTTGGCGGGCTTCCGGCGGCAACGGCCCCTCGGGCGCGGTGAGATACAGACGGGCCCGCGTGTTCGGGAGCCGGTCCGCCAGCGCGGTGATCTCCTCCCACAGCGGTGTCTCGCGCGCGGTCCGGGCCACGTTCACCACCGTGACCGGCCGCTCCGGAGCCGTCGCCGCGACGGACCGCAGCAGCGGGAGGACGGGGGTGATCCCGATCCCGGCGGCCATCAGCAACAGGGGGCGTTCCGGGTCCCGCGAGATCAGCGGGGTGCCGTAGGGGCCGGAGATCAACAGCTTGTCGCCGGGGCGCAGTTCATGGAGCAGCGAGGAGACGCGGCCCCCGTCGAGGCGCTTCACGCTGACGCTCAGCTCCCCCGGGGCGGCGCCGGTGATCGTGTAGCAACGCCAGAGCGGCCCCTGCCCGTCGCTCGTGTGCACGCGCAGATGCTGCCCCGGCGCGCAGATGACGTCCGCCGGATCGCGCAGCCGGAGCGTGGCGACGCTCGGGCTGCGCGGCAGCCGGCCGGCCACGGTGGCGTAGCGCGGCCGGTCCGGGGCGGCGGCGGGCAGCAGGGCGCGGGCGACCCGTGTGCCGGTGTCGGCGAGCCGGTCGCCGACGGCGACCGGTCCGCCGCCGACCACGCGTGCGTAGACCCCGCAGTACAGATGGCCGAAGCGGGAGGCGAGCAGCACCGGCACGTTGAGGTCGCGGGCGGCACTGTCCGGGTTGACCGTGGTCGCCCGGCAGCGTTCGGTGGCCTGGACGATCTCCAATTCGGCGTCGCCCAGCCGTACACGCCGTCCCACCAGGTCCAGCTCCCGCCAGGCGCCGAGCCCGGCGACGTAGAGATTGGCCCGGAAGCGGCTGGGGTCGAGCGGCACGTCGCCCGCAGCGGCCAGCGCGTCGAGCGTGTCCAGATTGACGAGCGAGACGGCGGCCTTCGGCCAGTCCCACAGCGGCACCCCGGTCGACTCGACCGTCACGGGACCGAGCGGGCCGGCCGGGAACCAGTCGCGCAGCGTCCGGCCCGCCCGCGCCACGTCGGCCGGGCGGGGCCGGCCCGCGTCCAGCCGTACGACGACGACCTCGCCCTGCGGTGAGCCGATCCGCAGCTCACCCGCGCTCTCGTCGAGCGTCAGCCGGTGGCGCGCGAGCGTGGCGTTCTTGACGAGCCGCAGGAACGCCTCGCTCGGCACCCATTCGGCCCCTGTGGCGGCGGCCACGGAACCGTTGCTCAGCGCGAGGATCCGGTCCAGGGGCAGCCCGGCGCCGGGGGTGAGCGTCACCTGGTCGAGCGGCTGGCCATTCATGCCCTTGACCGGGTAGCGGACGATGCGGGTGACACGGGCGAGCGGGGCGCCGACCAGTGGGGCGCGGCCGAGCGGGGCGTACGACGGCGCGGGAGCCCGACTCACAGGTCGTTCCAGCTGTCGCCGGTGGCGGTGCACGGCCCGCCCGCGTGGTAGCGCAGCCCCCGCCGGTCCAGATCGATACCGATCGTCAGCAGCGTCCGCCACTGGTGCTGGAACTCCAGACCGGGCTTGGGGTGACAGCACAACGGCGCGCCGTCCTCCTCGTGCACGCGCATCAGCTCCAGCCAGTGTGCCGGGTCGCCGGAGACGATCAGCTCCCGCCGGTCGCTCAGCCGCTTGTACCGGGGGTGCGTGCTCGCGGCGGCTGCCGCTTCCTCGCCGAGCGCGAGTTCCGGGTCGAGGAAGTGGTTGGTGTGCAGGAGTACGCCGTCGGGGTCCGGCCGTACCAACGCCGAGCCCCGCGGGCTCAGTTCGATGCTCGCCGCCTCACCCCGCCGTCCGTCGTAGGTGACCACGGTGAGCACGGTGGACGCGGAGACCCGCGCCGAATCCGCGATGTCGGCCGCCTCGGCGACGGTGCGGGCCTCGTCCAGGACGCGGCGGGCGACCGCGTGGACGGGGACGCCGATCGACTCACCGTCGTCCTGGTGACTGAGGATGTTGAAGTGCACGCCCAGACCGGCGTCGTTGACACCGATCTTGGCCAGCACACCGGCCTCGGTGAAGGCCCGGACGCCACGGCCGGGCGAGGGACGGTAGGCGGTCAGGACCCTGGAGCCGGCCATCTCGTCGTGCCAGTCCCAGGTCTGGATGGTGTGAGGGGCGCCGGGCCCGCCCACGTACACGGCGGTGGAGCATTCCCCCTCGGCGGTGGCGCCGACGGTCGCCAGGATCTCGGTACGCGCGTTGACCATGGCGATCTCCCAGTCCCGCACCCCGGCTCCGGCCGCGGCCGAGACCAGTTCGGTGGCCAGGTGCGGGGCCCACCCCTCGATCTCGGACAGGGCCTGTTCACCGTACGGGCGCAGGTCCTCCGGGCGGACCCGGACGGCGTCGAAGAGTCTTCGGTAGGCGGCGATGTTGTCCCGTATGCGTGCCGCGTACGCGGTGCCGAGCGCGAGACCGCGCCGGGCGGGGTCGGTCTCGTCGCTGCGGGAGAGGGGGAGGGGCATGGCGGACCTGTCTGTGGGGAGGCTTCCGGCCGGGGTCAACGGACGCTGCTGAGGATCGCGTCCCACATCACCTCGGCGGCGACGGATCCGAGCGCGACGGATGTCAGGGAGTCCTCCCCGGTGCGCGTCGGGTTCCTGGGCAGGTCCACCTCGTCGGTGGTGAGGGTGAAGAGGGTGTCCCCGTCGAGGTTGGTGTGGAAGGGCTGGATGCCGCGGTGCATGGAGCCGTGCACCTGGCGGCCGAAGTAGTCCAGTTCCCGGTCGCCGAGGCGGACGTTGGTGATCAGGACGGAGATGGTGGTGTTGCCGGGCGCGGTGGTGGGGGTGCCCCCGGCGAAGGCGTCCGCGTAGTCGAGCTGGGGGAGCCGCCGGGTGCCGGTGGCCGCGTCGTAGTTGCCGCGTACGACGGTGCCGTCCCGGTCCACGATCACCCCCACCGCGTTGACGACGGTGGCCGCGAGGATCTTGACGTCCCCGATCCGGCGGAACGCGGCGCCCTGGCCGGCGAATTCGCAGCGCTCGTGCTCGACCTTCCCCACCGACGCCGCGGATCCGGCGCCCCGGCGGCCCACGGGGAACCTGCCCGGCCGCGCGGCGAGCAGCGCGGCACGGCCGAGCGCGGCGTCCGGGTAGACGGCGTTGTCGCGTGCGGCGAAGTCGTAGATGATCGCGCCGGCCACGCACTGGAGGTGCTCCCAGCCCGCGTTGTTCTTCTCGCGGCGCAGCAGTTCCGTGGCGACGCCGGGCGCGGCGCCGAGCCCGTACAGGGATCCGCCGGCCAGACAGATGGCGTGCGCGTAGTTGTCGCCCCCGTACGTGAGGCCGATGGCGCCTCCGCGTGCGTCGATCGACATCCGCGCCCCGGCCGGGACATGGACGACGGTGGCGCCGGTGGGGCCCTCGGCGTACTCGGCCGTGCCGACCTCGACGCCGGGGAAGTCGAACTCCACGATCCGGTCCCCGGGGGCGGTGACGGGCCGCAGCGTGTAGTCGTCGTTGCTCAGGGAGGGGCCGAAGGAAGGGACCGGGACCAGCGCGTGCCGGTCGTTGGCGTGCCGGTCTTCTGCCGGGCGGTCGTGCGCGGTGCGGTCGTCCGCGGGACGGTCGGGGCTGGTCACAGTGTCTCCAGGAGTCTTCGTGAGTAGGGGTGTTCGGGGGTGGCCCAGAAGCGCGCGGTGTCGGCCAGTTCGACGATCGAGCCCTCGCGCATCACCGCGATGCGGTGGGCGAGATAGCGGACCGCCGCGAGGTCGTGGGAGATGAACAGGGCGCCGAAGCCGTGCTGGGACTGGAGGTCATGGATGAGGTTGAGGGTCTGCGCCTGCACCGAGACGTCCAGCGCGCTGACCGCTTCGTCGAAGACGATGAAGCGCGGACGGGTGATCAGGGAGCGGGCGATGGCGACGCGCTGGCGCTGGCCGCCGGAGAGTTCGTGCGGGAGCCGGTCGCCGTAACTCGGGGGCAGGCCCACCTGGTCGAGCAGACGGGTCGCCTCGGCGTGGTGGGCGCGCGGGCGACCTCCCTCGGTCGCGGTGAGGGGCTCGGCGACGCAGTCCAGGACGGACATACGGGGGTTGAGCGACCAGTGCGGGTTCTGGAGCACGGCCTGGATCCGGCCGGCCCGGGAGCGCCGGCCGCCGTGGGGCGAGCCGAGGAAGCGTACGGCGCCGGAGGTGGGCCGCAGGAGACCCAGCGCGACGGAGCCGGTGGTGGACTTGCCGGAGCCGGACTCTCCGACCAGGCCGAGGGTTTCTCCGGCGGCGATGGTGAAACCGACCCGGTCGACGGCGGTCAGGGTGCGGCGGCGACGGCCGGCCCCGGAGGCGAAGACCACGGACACGTCGTCGAGTTCCAGCACGACATCCCCGGGCGGGGGTTGGCCGGCGGCGCCGGTGGGCCGGCCGGGCGCGGGCCCGGCGCCGTACGCCTGTTCCTCGTTCATCGTGGGGTCTCCATCGGCTGGGGCGGCAGTGGCGCGGAGGGCCGGGGCACCGGGTGGTGACAGAGCACGACCCGGCCCGACTCGCCCGCCTGGGCGGGCCGTTCGTCGTGGCAGAGGTCCGTCGCAGCGCCGCAGCGCGGGGCGAAAGCGCAGCCGGGCGTGGAGCCGAGCAACGCGGGCGGGGCTCCCCCGATGGCGCGCAGCCGTTCGCCGGCCGCCGCGCGGGCCGGGTCGGCGGTGGACAGGGCCGCGGTGTAGGGGTGGCGGGGCGCCGCGAGCACGTCGGCAGCCGGGCCGTCCTCCACCACGCGTCCGCCGTACATGACGGCGATCCGGCCGCACCACCGGGCGACGCCGCCCAGGTCGTGGCTGAGCCACAGCACGGTGGTGCCGTTGGCCTCGGCCAGGGAGAACAGCAGGCGCAGGACGTCCTGTCGCACCTGCGCGTCCAGCGCGGCGGTGGGTTCGTCGGCGATGAGCAGGTCCGGGTCCCTGGCCATCGCCATCGCGATGGTGACGCGCTGGGCCATGCCGCCGGAGATCTCGTGCGGATACAGCCGCAGGACGCGTTCGGGTTCGGGGATCCGGACCTGGCTGAGCCGGGCCAGGAGCCCGGCCCGGTCGGTCGCGGCCCCGGTTCCCCGCAGGGCCAGGGCGAGTTGGCGTCCGACCCGGAGGGTCGGATCGAGGGCGCCGACCGGGTCCTGCGGGATGAAGCCCAGCCGTTCCCGGCGCAGTCGGGCCACGCGGTCCGCCGGAAGGTCCAGCACGGACTCCCCGTCGATCAGCACGCGGCCACGCGGATAGCGGGTGGCGGCGGGCAGCAGCCGGCCCAGCAGCAGTCCGAGCGTGGTCTTGCCGGAGCCGCTCTCGCCCACGATGCCCACGTGCTCGCCGCGTTCGACCGAGAGACTGGCTCCGTCCAGCGCCCGTACGGTCTGCCGTGCGGTGTGGTACTCGGCCACGATGTCGTCGACTTGGATCAGCGGGGTCATTTCAGCGCTCTCGCTTCTCTGGGTTCCCACCGGTCGCGCATGCTGTCGCCGATGAGGTTGATCGACACGATGGCGGCCACGAGCACCACACCCGGCGCCACGATCAGCCAGGGGGCGTTGACCATGTAGAGGCTGCCCTCCTGGATCAGCAGTCCGAGGGAGGCGTCGGGGAGTTGGACGCCGTAGCCGAGGAAGCCCAGCCCGCCTTCGACCAGGATGCCGACCGACAGGGCGTAGGTGCCCTGGACGGCGATGGTCCCGGAGACGTTCGGCAGGATGTGCCTGCGCATGATCGTCGTGGCGCGTACGCCGCTGATCCGGGCGGCGGTGACGAAGTCCCGCCGGGCGACCGTCCGGGCCGCCGTGGCGATCATGCGGGTCATCAGGGGCACCGTGACGAGCACGATGCTGGTGAGCGCGGCGGGCTGACCGGGGTTCAGGACGGCGGAGACCAGGACGGCCAGCACGATGGTGGGGAAGGAGTAGAGGACGTCGCCGAGCCGGGTGATCACTTCGGCCGTTCTGCCGCCCCGGTATCCCGCGACGATGCCCAGGGCGGTGCTGATCAGGGCCGCGAGCAGTACGGCGGCCGAGGAGAGCAGCAGGGTGGTGCCGATGCCCTGGAGGAGCCGCGGCAGCAGGGAGCGGCCTAGGTTGTCGGTGCCGAGGAGTCCGTCCTCGCCGGGCGGGGTCAGGCGCCGGCCGACGGTCGCGTCGGGAGCGCCGCCGAGGCCGGTGAGATGGCTGAGCAGGGTGGCCGCGACGAGGACCACCAGCGTCCACGCGGCGATCCGGAAGAGCATGTCGAAGCCGCTCATCGCGAGGACGCCGCGCAGCCGTCCGGTCCAAGTCCGGCCCTCGGTACGGGGCTTGGCGATGGCAGGAGGTTCGGGCGGTGCCTTCGGCACCGGTGTCCGGGTGGTGTCGGCTGTCATGACCGGGCCTTTCCGGCGAGTGCGCTGATCCGGGGATCCACCAGCCCGCAGATGAGGTCGATCAGCAGGTTGGTCGTGATGAACACGGCGGCGGAGAGCAGCACGCCCGTCTGGACGACCGCGTAGTCGCGCCGGTCGAGCCCGTCCACGAGGAACGAGCCGAGGCCGGGAGCGTTGAACAGGCGCTCCACGATGACCGCTCCGCCGAGCAGATAGGCGCTGAGGGTGGCGGTCAGGGTCAGCACCGGGATCGACGCGTTGCGCAGCACGTGGTGGCGGACGATGAAGGAGACCGACTCGCCGCGGGCCACCGCTGCCGCGATGTGCGGCTCCACCAGGACCCCGAGCACGGCGTCGCGGGTGGTGCGGGCGACGGCGGCGACGCAGAACACGGAGAGCACGCAGGCGGGCAGGAGCAGGGAGAGCGCCGACCGGAGGGGCCCCTCGGACCAGGGGACGTACTCCCCGACGGTGAGACCGAGGCTGTAGCGGGTGAACAGGAACACCACGAGACTGCCCAGGACGAATTCCGGCACGCTCAGCCCGAGGCTGCCGATGAGCCGTCCGGCGCGACCGCCGCCCTTGCCGCGGGTGCCGGTCCAGACCCCGAGGGGAATGCCGATGAGCACGGTGAAGGCGAGGGCGAGGCCGGTCAGGGTGAGGGTGACGGGCAGCCGGGCCGCGAACTCGGCGCTGACCGGGGACCGGCTGGCCATCGAGATGCCGAAGTCGCCCTGGACCGCGTTGAGCAGCCAGTGTCCGTACTGCTCGGGCAGTGAGCCGCCGAGGCCGAACCGCCGCGCCGCCTCGGCCTTGTCGGCGGAGGTGGCGAGCGGGCCGAGGACCAGGTCGGAGTAGCGGCCGGGCATCGCGCGGACTGCCGCGAAGATGAGGATGGAGACCCCGGTCATGGTGAGCGCGGCGGCGGTGAGACGTCCGAGGACCCAACGGAGGTAGGCCATGGCGACTACTTCGCCGCCGGGAGCGTGAAGTCGGTGACGTTCCGCAGGATGTTGCCGAAGCCTTCGTTGGCATACAGGGTGGGGCTGACCTTGTCGGTGCGCAGGCCGATCGCTCCGGGGCGGGTGACCAGGGGCAGCATCTCGGCGTTGGTGTCGACGCGGTCGCACACCTCGCGCAGCGTCCGCTCGCGCGCGTCACCGGCGGGCTGGGCGGACGCCGAGTCGATCAGCTCGTCGAGTTCCTTGTCGTCGCCGATGAAGCCGGCGGAGAAGCCCGCGACGACGGGGTTCCACCAGCGGGAGACCATGGCGGCGTCCACGTAGCCGGCGAACCAGCCGATCGCCATGTCGAAGTCGGCCTTCGGGGCGAAGACCCGTTCGTTGTAGGTCGAGTCGTCCAGCTTCTCGATCTCGACGGTGACGCCGACGGCCGCGTACTGCTGCTGGATCACCTGGGCGATCTGGCCGAGCGCCGGCTCGGAGGTGTAGACGGCGAGACGGAGTGTCAGGTTCTCGGCTCCTGCGGCCTTGAGCGCGGCCTTCGCGTCGTCGGCGGCGCGGGCGCCGGGCAGGTCCGCCGGGTCGCAGGCGCCGGGCAGCACCACGGGTGTGACGCCGGTCGGCCTCGCCTGTCCGCCGAGGGCGACATCGGCCATCTGCTGCCGGTCCAGGGCGGAGTTCAGCGCGAAACGGATCTTCCGGTCCGCCAGCGGGGATTTCGGATTCCGCGAGTTCTGGATGAGGTAGTAGAAGTCGCTGTTGTTCTGGTTGACGACTTTCGCGTTCCGCGTTCCGCTCAACTGGTCGATGGAGTCGACATTGTTGAAGAAGGCGAACCCGGATGTGCCATTGCGTACGGCGGCCAGCCGGGCGGCCTCCTGCGGCACGATTTCGACCTTGAGTTCCTCGATGTCGACCCGGTCGGCGTCACGGTATTTCGCGTTCTTCGCGAACGTCCAGCCGCGGTCCTGCCGGTGTTCCCGCACGGTGAACGGGCCGGAGCCGAGCATTTCCTTGGTGACGTCCAGCGACCCGTCCTCGATCTCCTTCATCGGCAGGACGGCGGCGGGGGTGTTGGCGAGCGCGGCGAGGAACGGCGTGTAGGGCTTGGAGAGTTCGACCGTGACCTCGCCCGGCGCGGACGCGGTCACCGATTCGACGGGCCCGAGCTGCCCCACGTACGGGCCCTTGGACTTCAGGAGCCGGCGCAGGCTGCCCACGGCGTCGTCGGCGGTGACGGCGCGCCCGTTGGAGAAGGTGGCGCCTTCGCGGAGCGTGAAGACGTAACGGGTGGGGGTGGGCTGCTTCCATGCCGTGGCCAGCAGGGGCTTGATCTCGAAGCCCGGTCCTATGGTGACCAGCGGTTCGTAGACGAGCGAGCCGAGCATCCAGGAACGGGCGCTGGAGGCCGTCTGCGGATTGACTCCGTCGGCCTCGACGGAGTCGTAGTCGAGCTGGACGGTGAGCGAGCCGCGCCCGGTGAGGCTGTCGTCGGCGACGGTGAGAAATCCGGGCTTCTCCTGCTTGCCCGCCCGGTCCTGCCCGCCCTGGGAAGCGGGGGACGAGCAGGAAACCAGGGCGGCCGACAGAACGGCAGAACACGCGATGACCGTACTTCTTCGCACGTGGTCCCCTCCTTGTACGAGCCTTGTACGAGACAAGTGCCGGATCGTTCCGGCGTGAAGGGGAAGTTACGTCGTCCGAAATTCGATTGTCAATGGATGGCGGCGAATTGGTCCGAAGCGTTGTCCGGTCCGTCCGGGGCCCGGGAAAATGGGCGCGGGTCTTTCCGGGCGACGTGAATCCGTCGTCCGGAAAGACCCGTGGAAAGCGGTGTCAGAGGCCGGTCGAAGCGCGAGTGTGGAGACTGATCGGGAGTGATCTGACCGTGCCACGCGGAGCGCGGCCGGCCAGAATTTCGCAGAGCAGGCGCGCGCACTCCGCGCCCATGTCACGGGGGCGCAGATCGATCGCCGTGATCGGAGGGTCCGAGAGCCGCATTCTGGTGCTGTCGACACACGAGGCGAGGAGCAGATCCTTGCCGACCGTACGGCCGGCCGCCCGGATCTCGGGGAGCACGGTCACGGCCGCCCCGTCGGCGGCGCAGACGATGGCGTCGGTCTCCGGCGCCCCGGCGAGCATCCTGGCCACCTCGGTGCGCAGCACCTCGGGAGGCGAACCGAAGGGGGCCTTGTAGACGGTGACGGGCAGGCCGTTGCGCGCACACCAACGGCGGTAGGTGTCGAGGACCGTCGTGGCCCACTCCGCGGTGCTGTCCGAGGCGAGTAAGGCGGGCCGGGTGGCGCCCGCGGCCCGCAGATGGTCGAGCAGTTCGACGGCCGTCGTCTCGTGGTCCGACCAGACGACCCCGGTGGACTCCTTGTCGCCCACGTACCGTTCGGCGGTGACGACCGGCAGCCCGGAGTTCATCAGGGCCTCGACGACCGGGTCCCCGGCCATCGGGTCGCACAGGACCAGCCCGTCGACCTGGGGCGGCGCCCCACGGTGCGGCAGATGGCCGGAGGAGATCATCGTGACGTTGAGACTGGCCCGCGTCGCCTGCTCGATCACCCCGAAGACGAAGGACATGTAGTACTCGGCGCTCGTCAGGAACTCCGGGATGTGCAGCGCGATGGTCTCGGTCACCGACGTACGCAGCGAACGGGCGTTCCGGTTGGGCGAGTAGCCGAGCCGCCGGGCCGCCGCCTCGACCGCCTCCCGGGTCGCGCCGGAGACCCGGCCGTGCCCGCGCAACGCGTCCGACGCGGTCGTCTTGGAGACCGCCGCCTCCCGCGCCACGTCCGCGATGGTCGGGGGCGGGGCTTCGTCGGAGCGGGGCCGGGCGCTGGGGACCGGCTCCCGGTGCCCGTCCGGGACGTCGGACCGGCTCGGTGTCGTACGGGGCATCCGGTTCACCATCCGTGGGTCAGGGTGTCGTCGAGCGCGGCGACGAAACGGTCCGCGCTCTCACGGGTCAGACAGAGCGGGGGCTTGATCTTGAGGACGCACTGCCGGTCCGAGGTCGGCTGTACGACGACGCCCAGTTCGCGCAGCCGCTCACAGATCGCCGCGGTCTCTTCGGGGGCCGGCTCCAGGGAGGTCCGGTCCCTCACGAACTCCACCCCGAGGTAGAGCCCCGTCCCGTGCACCGCGCCGATCAGCTTATGCCGGTCCGCCAGTGCCAGCAGCCGGTCGCGCAGATGGCCGCCCACGGTCCGGGCGTTCTCCTGGAGTCCCTCGTCGCGCAGCGCGTCGAGCACGGTGAGCCCGACGACCGAACTGACGGGGCTGCCACCGGCCGAGGAGAAGAAGTACCCCTGGGAACGGTAGGCGTCGGCGATCTCCTTACGGGTGATCACGGCGCCCAGCGGGTGACCGTTTCCCATCGCCTTGGCGACGGTGACGATGTCCGGTACGACTCCCTGCTGTTCGAAGCCCCAGAAATACGAGCCGAGCCGCCCGTATCCGACCTGCACCTCGTCGGCGACGCACAGACCGCCCGCCGCGCGGGTGGCCTCGTACACCTGCCGGAGATAGCCGTCGGGCAGGGCCATACCCCCGGCGTTCCCGTAGTACGGCTCGCAGATGAACGCGGCGGGCGGGCGCCCCGAACGGGCCAGCTCCGTGATCGCCTCGGCCGCGAGCGGGCCGTACCGCCCGGCGTCCGGTCCTCGGTGGATGCCCCGGTAGGAGTTCGGCGCGGGCAGTACGTGCACCCAGTCGGGGCGGGAGGTGAGCGCGCCGGGGTTGTCGGCGACCGAGGTCGAGACGGCGTCGGAGGCGTACGTCCAGCCGTGGTACGCCTCACCCACCGCGACGACGTCCTGCCGCCCTGCGGCGGCCCAGGCCAGACGCAGTGCCAGATCGACCGCCTCCGAGCCGCTGTTCACCAGGAACACGGTGTCCAGGCCGTCGGGGAGTAGTCCGGCCAGCCGCTCGGAGAGGGCGACCACCGACTCGTAGTGGAAACGGGAGTTGGTGTTGAGGCGCTGCCACTGCCGGTGGACGGCTTCGCTCAGCACCGGGTGGCCGTGACCGAGGATCGTCACGTTGTTGAGCATGTCCACATAGCAGCGGCCCTCGGTGTCGACGAGGTGCTCACGCCAGCCGCGTTCGATGCGCGGCGGCGCGTCGAAGTAGTGCTCCTGCACGGTGGCGAAGGAACGGTCGCGGCGCTCCAGAAGAGCCGGGGCGCCTTCGGCTCCGGTGCCGGGCGTGGTGGCCGTCCCGGCGGGCGCGAACAGCGCGGCGGGATCGGGGCAGACCGCGAGCCAGCCGTCGGCCAGTCCTGCGGGGACGGTACGGGGCGCGGGGCGGCCGGTCAGGCGGGAGAGCTGGACATGTGCGGCGGTACCGTCCGGCCGGGCGGCGACGGTACCGAGGAGTGCCCCGGCGGGAACGGCGCCGTCGGCGCTCCCGGACCCGTCGGTGCTGTCGCTGCTGTCGGTGCCGTCCGCGCCGTCGATGACCTCGATGCCGTCGAGCACCAGGCTCCACCCGCCGTCGGTGCGCAGGGTCACCCCGTCCGGCGCGTGCCGTACGAGCGTCCCGGCCCAGGGGGCCCGGAGCGCGGTCGGGGCCGCGACCCACAGGTCGACACCGAGTGCGAGCGTGGGGGCGTCCGGGTCGTCCGGCCGGGAGCGGGTCAGCCGGTACTCGCCGTGCCGGGTCCGTACGGCCGTAACGCCGCCGTCCAACGCCCGTGCCGCCAGGGCCGATTCGACCCCGGTGTCCAGCCAGCGCCCCGCGTGCAGGGCGTCGCCCTCCACCGACAGGTCCAGTGTCCCGACGCCGGTGGTCAGGTCGGGCAGGAGCGGGTGCCCGGCCGTCGGCGGGCCGGGCGCCGGGGCGAGCGGCGGGGCGAAGTGGCCCAGGACAGCGCGCAGTTGGGCCGCCATGACCTCCGCCGGAACGGACACGGCGGCCTCGAACATCACCCACTCGCGTTCCAGCGCCGTCCCCGCGTACTCGTTGCCGGGGTCCTGGAGGATGTCGTACTGCCCGCTCACGACCAGGACCGCGGTCCGCAGGACGACGAGCGGCCACAACGCGTCGGTCTCCGGACCGTCCAGCGGGCGCAGTTGGTGGAAGGCCCGCACGGCGGGCAGAACCGACGCCGGGGTACAGCCGTGGTGGTGGAGCACGGACGCGCAGGTCACGGCGAGTTCGGCGACCGCCCAGCCGTACCCGAGGTCACCGAAGTCGATCACGCCCACGGGCATGGGCCGGCCGTCCTGGCTCTTCTCGCACACCACGTTGTTGTCGGTGAGGTCGCCGTGGATCAGCTGGACCGGCAGTGCCCCTTCGAGGGAGCGCAGCCGGGCCTGGGCGGCGCGTGCCTCGCTCACCACCCGGGCGGCCCGCTCCCGGTCGGTCATGAAGGGGGCCAGCGCCTCGACCACGTCGGCCGCGTTGCGCAGGTCCCACAGCCGGGGCCGGTCCGCGTCCGGCACGGTGAGCGCGGCCAGGGACGAGACCGTACGCCCGGCGAGTTCACCGAGCCTGGCGACGACATGGGGCGAGAGATAGCGGCTGTCCATGATCGGCTCGCCCGGTACGTAGTCGAAGAGCCGGCAGTGCAGCGTCACTCCGTCGACGGTGACGGGCTGGACGAAGGCGCCGTCGACACCCGCCCGTGCCCGGGGCAGCCGGAGCGCGGGGTGGGCGTCGGCGAGATGTTCGCAGGCGGTGACCTGGGCGCTCAGCGTGGCGGGGTCGGAGACCGGGTTCGCGATCTTCAGGACGTGGTCGCCGCCGGACTCCGTGCGTACGCGGTAGTTGCGGTCCTGCTGACTGCCGAGATCGCGGACGGTCCCCCGTACCCCGAACCGTTCGCGCAGCACGCCCGCCACCGTGGCGTCGTCGACGGGAATCATGGACGGGACCTGCCAGTCCGCAGCCGAGAACCCCATTCTGCTCCCCTCCGAGCGCCTGATCCGGCTCCGCGCGCTGCGTGCCGGATCGTTCCGGCGCAATCTAACCAGGGGGAATGTGTCTGTCAACGGTCTGGGATTCCGCCACTGTCCGGGCGCGGGTGTGGTGACCACGGCTACCGCCGGACATCTGGAGCCACTGGTCACCGACGCTCGTGGGCACCTCGTCCCATCGCCTCTGACGCCCGGTCCACCGTTGGGTATCGAAAAAGACGCCGGATATGAACAGAGCGAAAGCCAGATCACCCCGGGATCGGTGGCCGCACTGTTCACCGACGGAATGCTGGATGCCCGGCGCCTGGGAACCGACGCCGCGATTCGCCGGCTCGCCGGCCTGCTGACGGAAAACCGCGGCGAGGATCTGGAAACGCTGGCCGATCGGATGGTCGGAGGTGGTCACCAACGCGTTGATACACGCTCAGAGCGACGTGGACCTGCGCTTGCGGGAGTATCCGGACCGCATACGGGTGGAAGTCCGCGACAGTGACCCGTATCCACCGGTGCCCACCACCCTCCTCCATGGCGACGTCCGCAACCAGGAGGCCGAGTCCGGACGAGGACTCCTGATCGTCGAGGCACTCGCTCGGACCTGGGGAAGCTCGCCCTCAGGGCGAGGCAAGACTACGTGGTTCGAGTTCGGCGTCCGCGGTGGACAACCTGAGGCCCGGTCCGGCAGCGGGGTCTGAGCCCCCCAGCAGGGCGGAGAACCTGTCGGTGACCTCGGTCAGGGCCTCGGCGGCGGCCGGCGCGATCGTCAGCGTGCCGTCGTCGCCGACGGTGATCTCCTTGTCGAGCGTGAACCAGCCGGGCGTGATGTGCCCGGCACCCATGGAGCTGAGCACCGGGCGCAGCGCGTAGTCGATCGCCAGGACATGGGCCGTGGTGCCGCCGGTGGCCAGCGGCAGCACCGTCTTGTCGGTCAGCGCGTACTGCGGCAGCAGGTCGAGCAGCGACTTCAGCAGTCCCGAGTAGGCCGCCTTGTAGACGGGGGTGCCTATCACCACCCCGTCCGCCCGCGCGAACAGCGCCGTGGCCTCGATGATCGCCGGGTGACGGAAATCGGCGCCGAGCAGGGCATCGGCGGGCAGGGTGCGTACGTCCAGCGCGATCACGTCGTGGCCCTGGCGGCGGAGCCGGTCGTTCAGATGGCGCAGAAGCCGCGCGGTGCGGGAGGTGGCGGAGGGACTACCGGAGACGGACAGGATGGCGGCCATATGAGGACCCTTCCGGGGTTGGGGGTTCAGAGGTACCGGGGGACCGGCCGGTTCGGTCAGGCCGGCGACGCGACAGTCGGACGGC
Organism: Streptomyces sp. NBC_01716; assembly: GCF_036248275.1. Lineage (NCBI taxonomy): Bacteria > Bacillati > Actinomycetota > Actinomycetes > Kitasatosporales > Streptomycetaceae > Streptomyces > Streptomyces sp. NBC_01716. The sequence goes on from NZ_CP109181.1 coordinate 7,549,752, forward strand.
GGTTCTCACCACGCGCTGGATTCCACCGCGACCACGGGCACCAGCTCGTTGCGCAGCGTCTCCAGGAAGGTGACGATCTCGGCCGCCACCGAGCGGTGCTGCACGTCGTTCAGGACGTCGTGGTGGGCACCGCGGACCACCGAAAGGCGGGCACGGGCACGTGACTTGGTCGTGCGGACGACAGCGTCCAGGTCCGCGAGCGGGTCGCTGTCGCCGACGAGGAACAGCGCCGGGACGTCGGCCTCGCTGCCGAACGCGGCCCTGAGCAGTACGTCCGGCACCGCGTCGCCGAGCGAGCCCCTTCGCACCTGTGAGTCGTCGGTGAGCGTGCCTCGATGGGCCGGGCAGGAGGTGCGTACGTCGAGTTCCTCGTCCCAGGTGCCGGCGCTGGCGACGGCGCCGCCCGGAAGCCCCGCGAGAACGACGGCGTCCGGCCGGAGAGCGGCCAGGGCCTCGTCCCTGCCGAGGAGCGCGGCGACGGCGACGGCTCCGGTGTCGGCCCCCACCAGCACGACGGGCCGCACGACAGCGGAGTCGTCGGCGGAGTCCGTGGCGCCGGCGATGCCCGAGGTGCCGGCGACGGCCTTTGCGAGCCGGCCGCCGAAGCGGTCCAGCGAGCCCGCCAGGTCGCCCGTGTCGATGGCCGGGGCGTCGACGACACGGACGCGGTACGCGTCGGCGGCGAGCCGCCTGCCGAGCCTGGCGTAGGTCGCGCGGGTCTCGCCACGGCCGGGCACCACGATGACGGTGGCGCGCGTGCGCAGGCCCTCGGGGCCGTAATGATCGGTGTACTCGGTCATCTCACACTCCTGCGGGTTCGGGGACCGGTCCGGCGGCGGGCGCGGGCTGCCAGCCCAGGGCGGGTGCCACCTCGGTCGCGATGAGTTCGAGCGCGCGGAGCGCGGCGTCCTGGTCCGGGACGGCGGGATTGAACTGGGTGATCAGGTCGGTCGCGACAGGCAGGACCCGCTCCCGCCGGAGCGCCTCGACGATCTCCTCTGGAGCGCCGTAGAAGGAGTGGAAGCGACGCAGCGCCTCGTCCACGGACAGGCCCTTCGGAAAGGCGCCGCCCTCCGCCATGCGCAGCGCCGCCCCGTGGACGTCGTCGCCGATCTGCCGGAGCGCCGTGCGCCTGTCCTTCGCGGGGAACACGAACCGGGACAGCCCGATCCGCGGTCGCCGGGGCCGGTCCCAGGCGGCCAGGTACGCGTCCGCCCAGGGGCGCTGCACCTCGTCGGTGGGGGCGTCGAATCCGTACGCCGCACGGTTGAGCAGCAGGTTCGAGCCGCCGGCCGCGGCGTAGGCCGCCCCGCTCTCGCCGAAGACACCCTGCCAGATCCGGTCCGAGAAGCCGGTGGACGCCGGCTGGATGCGGAAGCCGGGCGTACGCACCTCGTCGTTGGCCAGGGCGTGGCGCAGCACATCGAGGTTCTGGCTGGTCAACTCGCGTTTACGGGCGACGTCCTGGCCGAACGCGGCGTACTCCTGCGCGTTGTAGCCGCTGCCCACTCCGATCTCGACGCGCCCGCCGCTGAGGGCGTCCACGGTGGCGACGTCCTCGGCGAGGCGGACCGGGTCCTCCAGCGGAAGGACCGTGATGGCGGTGCCGAGCCGGATCCGGGTGGTCCTCGCCGCCGCGTGGGCGAGGAACGTCCACGGTGAGGAGAGACCGCCCCCGCCGGCGGGCACATGGTGCTGGGCGACCCAGCCGACGTCGAAGCCGAGTTCGTCGGCGGCGACGAAGAGGTCCTGCGCGTTGCGGTAGATCCGGGCCTGGTCGCTGCCGCGGCCCTGGACGTGGGTGAGAAAGCCGAGTCTGAAGCGCGCTGTCTCGGTGGTCATGGCGAGTGCCTTTCGGAGACCGGACTGGACCGGGGGAGTGGCGGCTCAGTCGTTGGCGAGCTGGGGCTCGTGGGTGTGGCGGTTGGCGGGAACCGGCAGGCCGAGGTTGCCGCGCAGGGTGTCGGCCGCGTACTCGGTGCGGAACAGACCGCGCTTCTGGAGGATCGGGACGACACCGTCGACGAAGAGACTGAGGTCGTCGTCGGTGCGGAACGCGAGGTTGATGCCGTCGAAGGTGCCGGCGTCGAACCACTCCTCGATGGTGGCGGCGACGGTCTCGGGCGCGCCGACGAACGGCGACCGGCGGAACTCCCCGAGCGAGTCGGCCACTTGACGCAGCGTCAGATTCTCGGTACGGGCCCGCTCGATGATTCTCGCGGCGCCCGTACGGCCGCCCTTCTCGGCGAGATGGGCCACGTCCGGGAACGGCGCGTCCAGATCGTGCCGGCTGAAGTCGTACGCCCCGAAGGAGCGGCCCAGGAGGGCGAGATTACGGTCGAAGTCGTTGTCCTCATCGAAGATCTCCCGCTCGCGGCGCCGGGCTTCCTCGTCGGTGCCGGCGACGACCGGACCGCCGTGGATGAAGATCTTGATGTGGTCGGGGTCGCGCCCGTACGCCGCGGTGCGCCGCTTGATGTCCTCGTAGTAAGCGCGTGCCTGTTCCAGCGTTCCGCCCGGCGCGTAGATGCCCTCGGCGACCCGCGCGGCGAGATCGCGGCCCTCCTCGGAGACCCCGGCCTGGAAGATCACCGGCTGGCCCTGCGGCGAGCGGGAGAGGTTGAGCGGGCCCGCGATCTCGAAGTGCTCACCGGTGTGGTCGAGCGCGTGGAGCTTGGCCGGGTCGAGGAAGACGTCGCGCGCCACGTCGGCGGGGAAGGCGTCGTCCTCGTAGGAGTCCCACAGACCGCGGGCGACCTGCACGAACTCCAGCGCGCGGCCGTAGCGGGTGGTGTAGTCGAGGTGTTCGTCGAGCCCGAAGTTCCTGGACGTGCCCGTGTCGAAGCTGGTCACCACGTTCCAGCCGGCGCGTCCGCCGCTGATGTGGTCGAGCGAGGCGAAGCGGCGGGCGAGGTTGAACGGTGAGTTGTACGTCGAACTCGCCGTGCCCACCAGCCCGATGTGCCGGGTGTGGGTGGCCACCGCGGACAACAGGGTCAGCGGTTCCAGCCGGTTGAGGTAGTGCGCCGGGTAGGTGGCGTTGATGAACTGGCTGTCGACCACGAACAGCGCGTCGAAGAGCGCGTGTTCGGCCGCCTGGGCCTGCCGGATGTAGTAATTGATGTCGATGCTGGCGTTCTTGGCGACGCGCGGGTCCTTCCAGAGACCGTGCTGGCCGGGGCCGCCGACGCCGTAGGGGTGCAGCGCGAGATGGATCGTGCGGGACATGGCTCTTCCTGTCTGTCGTGGGCTCAGGGGTTCAGCAGCGCGCGCAGGGCTTGGCGCTCGGCCCTGTCCGCCGGGGCGGTGTGCAGGGTGGGAGCGGAGCGGACGAGCAGCCGCGTGTACGGGTGTCGCGGCTGGTTGACGACATCGCGGGCTTCGCCGACCTCGACGAGTTCGCCCTGGTGGAGGACGGCGATGCGGTCGGCGGTCCCGGCGACGGAGCCGAGGTCGTGGGAGATGAAGACGAGCGAGACCCCGGTGGCGCGCAGTTCCTTGAGGATCCCGAGGATCTGGACGCGGTTGGCGGAGTCCAGGGCGCTGACGGGCTCGTCGAGGATGACCAGCCGGGGTTCGGTGATCAACGCGCGGGCCACCGCGACGCGTTGGCGCTGTCCGCCGGACAACTCTCCCGGCAGCCTGCCGAGAAGCTCTTCCGTGAGGCGTACCCGGGCGAGGAAAGCACGGGCGCGCCCGGCCGCTTCCCGGCCCGGGACACCCTGGACGAGCAGCGGCTCGGTCAGCGAGTCCTCGACGGTGAGATCCGGGTCGAGGCTGCGCAGCGGATCCTGGAAGACGTACTGGACCACCCCGCGCCGGCGCAGGTCGCGCCACTGCCGTCTGCCGTACGCGCTCACGTCCTCACCGCCGATGACGACCGAACCCGCCGTGGGGCGGACGAGGCCGAGTACGGCCCGCGCGAAGGTGGACTTGCCCGATCCCGTCTCGCCGATGACGCCGACGGTCTCGCCGGGTGCGACGCTCAGCGAAATTCCGGCCAGGGCGCGCCGGCGCCGGCGGCGCGAACCGTAGTGGACCTCCAGGCCGGTGACCTCCAGGACCGGCTCCCGGGCCGGCGACCCGGTGGTCACGACGCCTCCTTGGACAGCGCGGGGGCCCGCGGGGCGAGGAACTTCTCCAGGCCGTACTCCTCGTGCCCGGCGATGAGCAGCCGGGTGTACTCGTGCCGCGGATCGTGGAGCACGGCACGCGTGGGACCGTGCTCCACGACCTCGCCCTCCCTCATCACCAGGACCTCGTCGCACATCTGGGCCACGACGGCCAGGTCGTGGGAGACGACGACGAGGGCCAGACCGGCCTGTTCGCGCAGGTCGGCGAGGAGGTCGAGGATCTCGGCCTGGACGGTGACGTCGAGTGCCGTGGTGGCCTCGTCGGCGATCAGCAGCTGCGGGTCGGCCGCGATGGCCGCCGCGATCAGCACGCGCTGGAGCATGCCGCCGGACAGCTCGTAGGTGTACTGGCCGTAGACCAGCTCCGGGTCACGCAGCTGGACCGCCCGCAGCAGATCCAGGGCGAGCCGCCGTGCCGCACGCCGCTTCAGCCCCTTCTTGACCCGGATCACCTCAGCGATCTGCGCGCCCATACGGATCGAGGGGTTGAGGTAGGACGCCGGATCCTGGAAGACGGCGCTGATCGTGCCGCCCCGCAGGGCCGTCCACCGACGCGGCGTCAGCGTGCTGATGTCGGTGCCGTTGATCGCGATCGACCCGCCGGTGACCTCGAAGTGCGGGGGCAGGATGCCCAGCGCGGCGCGGCAGGTGAGGGTCTTGCCGCTGCCGGACTCGCCGACGATCCCGACCGTGCTGCCCGCCGTGAGTTCGAAGCTCACCCCGTGGACGATCTCGCGGCGGCCGGCCCGGTCGCCGACGCGTACGTCGCGCAGGGCGAGCACCGGCGGGGCCGTGGGACCGGCCGTCGGACCGGCCGTGTCGGGTGAGTTGGTCCTCCCGGTGCTTTCCGGGGCCCGCGGGCTCTGCCGGCCCCCCGGGGCGAAGTTCTCGGACAGCGTCGTCATGACGTACCTCCGGCGGGCGCGGGGCCGGCCTTGTCGATGCGGCCGGCGCGGGCCTCGCGGTTGTTGACCAGTGCGCGGCCTGCCTCGCCGGACACGTCACGGATGGCGTCGGCGAGCAGATTGGCGGCCCAGACGGTGGCCATGATCAGCAGTGCGGGAGGCAGCGGCGCCCACGGCCGGTGGCTGAGATAGCCGAGGTCGGAGGCGAGCAGACCGCCCCAGGTGGGCGCGGGCGGCTGGACGCCGATGCCGAGGAACGTGAGGCTCGCGACGATCACGAATCCGACGCCGATCGTCTGGGCGAGCGCGACCGCTATCGGCGGCAGCACCTTGGCCCAGACATGGCGGCGTACGACCCAGCCCAGCGACGCCCCCGAGATGAGCGCCGCTTCCACGTACTGCGAGCGGGCCACGGAGAGGGTGGCGGCGCGGGCCACCCGGTAGAACAGCGGGGACACCAGCGCGCCCGTGACCAGCATGGCCTGGGTGATCCCGTTGCCGAGCAGCGCGATCACGGCGACGGCGAACAACAGGAACGGCAGGGCGACCAGGGTGTCGGCCAGCCGCAGGGTGAGCCACTCGAAGACCCGGCCCAGATAGACGGACAGGATGCCGGGGATCGCGCCCACCACCAGTGCCACCAGGGCCACTTCGAGCGAGCCGAGCACACTGACGCGCGATCCGTCGAGCAGCCTGCTGAACACGTCACGGCCGAGGTAGTCCGTGCCCAGCCAGTGGGCACCGGACGCGGCGGCGAGCGTGTTGTCGCTGGTGGCCAGCGGGTCCTGCGGAGCGAGGAACGGCCCGAGTACGGCGAGCAGGGCGATCACGGTGAGGATGACCACGGCGATCCGGCCGGAGGTGAGTGAGAGGACGCGGCGCACCATGGTTCACACTCCCCGCTGGGACGCGGGCGTCACGCGCGCCAGCATCAGGTTGACGATCAGGTTGAAGCCGACGACAAGGACGATCGACACCACGAGGACTCCCTGTACGGCGGGTACGTCACCGGCCTGCGCGGAGTCGTTGGCGAATCGCCCGAAGCCCTGGAGACCGAAGATCCACTCCGTCACGACGGAGGCGCCCACCAGGGACGGGAACTTCAGGCCCAGGGTGGCGAGCGTCGGGCCCAGACCGTTGCGCAGCACATGGCCGAAGAAGATCCGGCGTGGGCTCAGCCCTCGTACCACCGCGCCCGTCACATAGTTCTCGGAGTAGGCGGCGATCAGACTCGTACGCAACTGGCGGGCGACGTCCGCGATGACGTCGAAGCTCAGCGCGACGGCGGGCAGGGTGATGTGCGCGAGCCATGGCCCGACGCCCTGCTCGGCCGGGACATAGCCGGCGGCCGGGAAGAGATGGAGCCCGACCGCGAGGACCGCGACCAGCACGATGCCGACCACGAACGCGGGCATCACCGAGATGACGGTGACGAAGCCCGTGATCGCCCGGTCGATCCAGGTGGTGCGCCGCAGGGCCGCCAGCGTACCGAGGAGAAAGCCGGCGGCCACGCCGATGACCAGCGCGAACGTCGCGATCGACAGGCTCACGCCCAGACCGAGGCCGATGAGTGTGGAGATGTCCGCGCCGTTGGTCCAGCTGGTGCCCAGCTCACCGTGGAGAACACCGCCGAGCCAGTCCCCGTACTGGACCAGGAAGGGCCGGTCGAGGCCCCATTGGGCCTCGACCCTGGCGATCGCCTCGGGCGTCGCCTCCTCGCCCAGTTGAATGCGGGCCGGGCTGAGCCCGCTCAGCGAGCGGAGCGCGAACGTCACGAACGTCGCGACCAGGAAGACCGGCACGAAGATCGCGACCGACCGGGCGACGACGCCGACGACGCGGTGCAGCGCGTGCCGCGTCCTGGCGGCGGCGACCTCGTGAGGCCGGTCGGGCGCCGGCTCGACCGCGGTCTTCGTCATGGGGCTGCCTCCTTTCTGTGATGGGGCTGATCCGCTGCGGACAGAGGTCAGTTGGAGCCGGAGACGGTCACGCCGGTCCAGTCGATATGGGCCGGATTCCGCGGCAGGTCCGAGATCGACTTGCTTTTCGCGATCAGGTTCGGCGAGGAGTACGTGAAGACCAGCGCCTCGCTCTTCAGACCGGCCCGGGTCGCCGCCTGGAGGACCTTCGGGTACTCCGGTGCCTCCAGTGGCGTCTGGCGCACCTTGGCGATGGCCGCGTCGAAGCCGGCCGGCTCGTAGGGCGAGCTGAGATTCAGCGGGCCGTCGGGACCGAAGTGGGCGGTGAGGGTCTGCGCGGCGGAGTCACGTCCCGTGGTGCCGTAGAGCGAGAAGGTGAGGTCCTTGGCGAAGAACGGCGTGGCCCAGTTCTTGTCGATCTTGATGTTGACGGTGATGCCGACCTTGGCCAACTGCGACTGGACGATCTCGGCCTGTGGGTCCTCCGCGGGGATGACCAGGTCGAGCTTGATGTCACCGGGCCGGTGACCCGCGTCGGCGAGGAGCTTCTTCGACTTCGCGGGGTCGTACGGGTACGCGTCGCGGGACCCCGGATCGTAGGCGACGTAACTCTCCGGGAACGGCTGGTTGGTCACCTCGCCGTAGCCGAACGTCATCTTGTCGACGAACTCTTGGCGGTTGACGGCATGGCGGACGGCGTCGACCACCCTGCTGTCGTCGAACGGGGCCTTGTTGACGTTCAGGCTGATGTTCGAGGCGTTGAAGCCGGGTTGGACGAAGACGTCCAGGCCGGCCTTCTTCGCGGCGCCCGCCTGGCTGGGCTCGATGTCCGCGAAGTTGTAGACGCCGGTCTGGAGGCCGGAGACGACGGTGGAGGCGTCGGGCGCGGACGTCAGCTCGACGTTGTCGATGTGAATGTTCTTCGCGTCCCAGTAGTCCGGATTCTTCTTCAGCACCGCCTTGGTGCCCGGTATCAACTGCGTGACGACGAAAGGCCCGGCGCCGACCGGGGCGCGGTCCAGCTCCTTCGGGGACTCGGCCGCCTTGGGGCTGGCGATCTGGAGCACCCGCTGACCGAGCAACTGCGGTATCTGGTAGTCGACCTGACTGAGGTTCACGACCGCGTCCAGCCCGTCGGCCTCCACCGACTCGATCGAGGTCAGGTCGCCGAAGAGGGCCGAGTCCTGCTGCTCCTTGGCCCGTTCGACCGCGGCCTTGACGGCGGTGGCGTCCAGAGGTTCGCCGTCACTGAACTTCAGGCCCGGACGGAGATGGAAGGTGATGCGGTCGCCCTTGTCGTTGTACTCCCAGCTCTCGGCGAGATCCGGGACCGCTTTGCCGCTCTCGTCGGTGCGTGTCAACGAGGCGTAGACCAGGGCGAGTTCGCGGAACTGGGCGCCGCTGCCGCTGACCACCGGGTCCCAGTGGGTCGGGAAGTAGGAAGAGGTCCACTTGAGTGTGGCGGCCGCGCCCGAGCCGGCGGCGTCGCCGCCGCACGCGGCGAGGGACGGGACGAGCACGGTGACGAGCGTGGTGCCGAGGGCGGCGAGGCGCAGCCGGCCGGCCTGGCGGTGGGATCGCCGGTGGGATCGGAGGTTCGACGGGCGGCGGAGCGTGAGTCGTCCGGACATGTCGTTCTTTCTCTGAATGATCCGTGCCCGTGACGGGGCGCCGGGATCTGCGGACGAAGGGGGGCCGCGTCCGCGCGGACATCGGCTCGTGCGGTGGCGGGCATGCCGACGAAGGCTTCGCTGCACACGTCGGGGACGCGCCATGCCCGGGGCGGGGGCGACGACGAATCGCGGGGGCGGCCAGGAATGCGGAGAAGAGGGGGAAGGAGGAGTCCGCGAAGATTCACCGGACCGGTCCTGGGTGCTGAGCGGCGGCGCGGGTTGACCGGCGACGACAACTGACGGCCCGCGAGGGCCCGCGCGGCTCGCCGGAGCGGCGGGCGGGCGATGTCGCCGGGGGCGTTCAGGCGCCGGTGGGCCGTGGGCGGCCGGCGGTCAGCGACAGAGAGCGCTGGACGTGCGCCGCAGATCCACGTAGCGGCAGACCACACCGGGATGCGTCGTCTTCATGCGGCACATCCTGGCGTCAGATCTCCGTGCCTGTCAATGGACACCAATTGGTGTCTCATTGGGCGGGACGGCCTCTGACCGCAGATCAGGGGCTCGCGGGACCGGAAGAGGTGACCTCCGGACGCGCCGCGGCCTCGTCCGGACGCAGCCACACGGGGCCGTTTCCGGTGTCCACCCGAACGGCGTGCGGCGGCGGCCAGGCGCCCTCCGTCAGCACCCGCCGCTCGGGGTCGGTCAGGCTCCGGTGGAGCTCCAACGCCCGTGCCGGGGAAAGCGGTTCGGCCGGCTTCCGCAGCCCTAGGCGAAGCTCGTCGACGGCCGCCGCGTACGCCTCGAAAGGCCGCCAGCCGGGCACCGCGCGGTACGTCGCGCCCGCGCGGAACACCAAGGTGGGCAGTGCGTAGCGGTGACCGCCGTCGAGGGTCTCCTTGGCCGCGCCCGGATGCGGCGACCCGCCCTGTACGGACAGGACTTCGGTCACCGGGCGGCGTGCCTCCGCGCGGTCGGCGCGGACCCGCTCCAGCACGTCGGCGGAGGCGGCGTCGGCCGCCAGGCGCCGCGGATCCAGACCGGGTACGCCACGCGCGGCGGACAGCGCCAGCGCGGTGGTGTCCGCCGGTTCGCCCAGCACGAAGACGCTCTCCCGCAGGCGCCGCAGCACGCGCTCGGCCACGTCGGCGCCCTGCGACTCCGCGGCCTTGGCCACGAGCGAGGACGGCCACGAACTCGCCGGCACACGCTTCAGCCGAAGCGGGCGGGGGGCGAGGGTGTGCGAGCTGATCCCGGTCACGTAACGCGTGTACCAGGCCGTCTCCGCCGCCGGGTCGGGCGCCGGATCGTCGTCGTGGTCGAAAAGGATCGCGTACGCGCGCCGCCAGCGGACCTCGCTGGTCAGTGACGCCCGCAATGTGCGGAACGTGGGCTCGGATCCCCACGCCCAGGGGCACAGCGGGTCGGTGTACTCCACCACCTCCAGCACGGCCGGCGACTCCGGTACGAGCGGTACGTGGCGTGCCCGGGGCGCGTGCGTCACGCGGCGCCGACCCTGGAGTCCCGCCCGGCCGCGCCCGCGGGGAGCAACGAGGCGAGGGTCCGTCCGCCGAGCAGCGCCGTCGCCTGGGCCTCGACCTGCCGCCACACCCCGGGCAGCGCTCCCGCCGGGCCGGGGTAGTCGAGCCCGGCCGGTGACTCGCCGCGCAGCGTGAGCACTTCGCCGTCGACGGCGCGCACGACGTCCAGCAGAGTGATGTCCTCGGCGGGCCTGCCGAGCCAGTAGCCGCCCTCGCAGCCGCGCTGGCTGCGAACAAGTCCCGCTCTGCGCAACTCACCGACCACGGACTTCAGGAAACGGAACGGAATCTCCTGCGAGGCGGCGATGGCCTCGCAGGTGAGCGGACGGGCGGGCTCACACGCGAGCTCCATCAGGGCGCGGGTGGCGTAGTCCGCCTTCGCGGAGATATGCATGACCACATCATGCAGGACCGCCCGCCCGAGGCGCGGGCTCCCGCCCGTTCGCCCCTTCCATTGCGGGAACATTGCCGCAGGTGAACGGCAATGGACATGTCTTGACATCCTTTCTGGAGCCGTCCTAACGTCCGGGCCATGAGCGAGCATCCGACGACCCCGGGCGAGGGGTTCCACCCGCATCTCCCCGACGCCCCGCAGGGCCCTGTGACGCCGCTGCGCGCCCGACTGCACCACATCCGCGCGGACTCGCTCGACGGCGACACGGCGCAGACCGGTGGTATGCGCCGATTCTCGGCCGTCAGCGGAAAGACCGTCGGCTCCGAGAAGTTGTGGATGGGTCAGACCCATGTGGCCCCCGCGACCTCCTCGTCCGACCACCACCACGGCGAATCCGAGACCGCCATCCATGTGATCAGCGGACACCCGGAGTTCGTCTTCCTGGACGACTCGGGCGACGAACCGGAGGAGGTACGGCTGCGCACCGCGCCCGGGGACTACATCTTCGTCCCGCCGTTCGTGCCGCACCGGGAGGAGAACCCCGACCCGGCCGAGGAGGCGGTGGTCGTCATCGCCCGCAGCACCCAGGAGGCGATCGTGGTGAACCTCCCCCGGCTGTACGCGCTGCCGAGCGACGACGCCTGACCGAGGGGCGCCCGCCGCGACGCGGGCACTCCACCCCGGTTCAGTCGAGAACCGCGAGGTGGTCGGCGGCGCCTCCGCGCCATTCGAACATGAAGAGGGTGGCATCGTCGCTGGTGCGCCCGCCCCGCTCCTTCTTCAGCGTGTGGGAGAGCCGGCGCAGATCCGCCCGCATCCCGTCCGACGGCTCCTGGCTCAGGCGGTTGACGCAGCGGATGAGGCGTTCCTCACCGAAGGTCTCCCCGCCGTCGGCCCGCTCCTCGATGATGCCGTCGGTGTAGCAGAGCACCCGGTCGCCCCGCTGGAGTGTGTGCTCCCGGATGCGGGGCGTCTCACCTCCGAAGCCGACGGGCAGCGTCGTCGCGCTCTCCAGCTGCCGCACGACCTGGCCTTCGCGGATCAGCAGGGGTGCGGGGTGGCCCGCGTTGACCAGTTCCAGCTCACCGGTGGCGATGTTCAGGTGCATCAGCTGGGCCGTGACGAAGTGGTCGTTGCCGAACTGCCGGGAGATGGCATGGTCCATGAACGCGTATTTCTCGGCCAGGCTGACGAACACGCGCCGGGCATGGCGGTAGGCGCCGATGGCGATGGTCGCCATCGTGGCGGCGTCCAGGTCGTGGCCCATCGCGTCGATCACGGCCACGTGCAGGATGTTGTCGTTGAGGGCGTAGTCGAAGCTGTCGCCGGCGACGCGGTAGGCGGGCTCCAGGATGCCTGCCACCTGAACCTGGGGCACCGCCATCGTCAGCGGCGGCAGCAGGCCCCACTGGATCTCCGCGGACACGCTCATCGGTTCCCGGCGCCGGGCCAGGAAGAACTGGTCGGTGTAGGCGTTCTTGGTGACCAGCATGTCGGCGACCAGACCGGCGAGCCGGCGCAGCAGGCGCCGGTCGTCGTCGCCGACGGCGGGCAGCGTCAGGGCCATGACGCCCACCTGGTCGCTTCCGTCCAGCAGGGGCAGGTACATCCGTACGCCGCCGTGGGCCTGTGGTACCTCTACGACATCCGCGCGCAGGAAGGCCCGGCCGGCGGGGGAGTCGGCCATCGGTTCGGGCTGCCCCACGTGCAGCTTCCCGCCCGGGAGCGGCACGAGCAGCTCCTGTGCGTAGTCCTGGAGCAGGATGGACACCTTACGGCCGCCGATCCTGGCCACCTCTTCGGCGATCAGCGGCGCGATCAGCTGCGGCGGCAACAGCCGCGCCCTGTCCAGCAGCACACCGAGCAGCCGCTCGCCGAAACCTTCCGGCCGGTCCACGCCCTGTTCGCCCATGGCCCGGTCCACCGCCCTTCCTGCCGCCCACGCCGGTCACCGCCTCCGCACAACGTGACCTGGTCGAGCCACCGAAGTGGCGCATTAGGCCGTGCGCGGCATGTCTCCCCACGCCGGTGCCTCCGGGGGAGCCGGACAGTGCACGCGGACTGAAGACCTGTGCACGCATCCGCATCGACGTGGCGTCACCTGACAACAACGGGCGCCACTTCCCGATCTCTCCTGGCGCAACGCAGCCGCTTCGGCGGACGCAGGTCCCCAGACCACCAGAACTGTGGTGTGGGGCCCTCGCTACGCCCGTCACCCGGCACACCGTCGCCGGCGAGACATCGGTCGGGATGTCAGTAGGCGAGCCGGATGCTGACGTCGAGCGAGCCGCCGTGCGGGACCTTCAGGATGTGCATCCGCCTGCTGCCGTCGCGCAGATACCTGATGGAGGCGGCGGCAATGCTCGCGGGCCGAGCGGCGCCCCAGCGGATCTGGACGACGCCGGAGCGGCGGTGCAGATCGATACCGGTCGCGTTGGCCGTGGCGGAGCCGCCCCAGGACAGGGCGGTGCCGTCGGTGAACACCACGCGGTCGGACGCCTGGAGGATCAGCGGCACGGTCTCGGTCGCCTCCGAGTTGGCCCGGACGGAGCGCTGCACCAGTCCGTCGCTGACCTTGACGTCGGTGACGACCGACCCGGTGGGTGTGCCGAAGCGGAAGGCGTAGGGGCTGCCGCCGAAGAACTGCCCCGTCTGGGGGCCGTTGGAGTCCGGTATCTGGCCGGGAAGGATGGTGGCCCACAGGCCGTGGTTGTTGTCGTTCAGGGACTGGATGACGGTGCCGGCGACCGGGTGCCACAGGAAGCTGAGGCCGGTGCGGGCCCTGCTGGTCGGCCGGGTGCCGAGGTAGGCCCCGAGGTAGACGTCCGGGCGACGGATGTAGAGGAAGTCCTGGCCCTGGTCGGTGCGGCGCTCGGTGAAGTTCTTCGAGGCGAGGTACGGGACGGCCTTGATCGCCCGGGTCTTGGCCTGCCGGGTGGGGTAACTCTCTTTGTAGATCGCGTGGCTGAGGATCCGCGGTGAGGTGTTCTGCTTGGTCAGTCCCGCCACCGGCGAGGTGTCCGCGGCCCAGGAGGCGCGGGCGGACGCGAGGTCCTCACGGGCGGACATGAACGCGCCCAGCGCGGCCACCGACGGGACGAACTGAGCGTTGAGGGCGGTGCGTTCCGGGTCGGGCCGGGTGTTGTCGTAGGCGAGGGTGCTGGTGCGGGTGGAGGGGGCGATATTGCAGAACCAGCCGGAGCCGTCGGGTTCGCGCAGCAGGTTGTAGCCGAGCCAGTCGGTGTACTTCCGCGTCATGGTCACCAGGTGCCGGTTGTGCGACTGCCGCCAGGCGTCGGCCATCTCGGGCAGCATGACCTCGAAGTTGTAGTTCATGTCCATGCCGCCCTCTTCGTAGAAGAAGCCGGCCGGGCCCTGCCCGTTCTGGGCCATGCGGGCGAAGGCGTCGTCCAACTGGCCGCGCAGGGCCGCGTCGGGGTTGGTTCTGAGCGCCAGTGCGGCTCCCGCCAGTCCGGCCGTGACCTGGTTGGTGTATCTGATCGGGGTCCGCCAGGGACCGGTGTTGGACGGGTTGAGGAGCCAGGTCATCGCTCCGTGCAGGGCGCGGGCGATCTGGGCGCGGCGGGTGGGCAGCAGTCGCGCGTCCTTCAGCAGCACATGGGTCTTGCTCAGATAGCCGAGGGCGAAGCCGGTCGCGGCGAGGGAGTGCTCGCCGGGGTTGTACTCAGGCCATGAGCCGTCGGAGTGCTGGAGGCCGAGGTAGTGGCCGAGTGCCGCGTCCAGCCGCCCGAGGAGGGCGGAGTTGCCGCGGTACGGGTTCCAGGAGCGGTTGCTGGTGAGGAACCAGGCCAGTGTGTAGACGTGCTCCTGGACGCGCGTGTTGTACGGGACCGCGGGGGATCGCCACCAGCCGCCGCCCATGAAGCCGTTGTCCTCGATGTCGTTGACCATCGGGGCGAGGCTGACCAGGTAGGGGGCGTAGAGCTGTTCGTCGGCGGCGAAGGCGCGCCGGGAGGGTGCGCCCGGGGGCAGGGACGGCAGGGTCGGCAGGGTGCCGGCGGCGAGGGCGTGGGGGGCGGGCAGGGCGGCGGCGAGGCCGGCGGCCCCGGCTGCCGTGAGGATCGCGCGGCGTGACAGAGGGGATCCGTACTTCATGGGGCGTCTCCTGGACGTGAGTGAAGGCGGAGAGGGTACCGACGGTGCGTGACCGTTCGGCTGGTCGAACACATTCCCTGGGCCTGAGGCCGCCGTCAAGGCGCTAATACGAATTACTACTGGCGCGACGGTCTTTGTCGAACCTCTTGACGGGTCGCTTGGGGTCCCTTAAGTTCCGTTCACCTGATCGAGGCAATGCGTATTAACGCTATTGACGGGAGGCGGTGTCGTATGAGCTTGGCTCCAAGAAGGCTTACTCAGCGTGACATCGCCCGGCGCGCGGGGGTCAGCCAGACCACGGTCTCCCTCGTGCTCAACAACCGCGGGGACGCCGCGGCCCGGATCGCCCCGACGACCCGGGACAGGGTGCTGCGGGTCATCAGGGAGACCGGGTACGCGGCGGATCCGCTGGCCCGCCGGATGCTCAAGCAGCTCAACCAGATCCTGGGTGTCTTCACCTACGAACCGGTCTTTCCCAGCACCAGCGCCGACTTCTACTTCCCGTTCCTGCGGGGCATCGAGGAGAGTGCCGAGAACTACGGCTGGGATCTGCTGATGTTCACCTCGGCGCCGGTGACCGGCGGACGGCGGCGGATCTTCCACGAGAACAACCGGCTGCGGGTCGCGGACGGTTGTGTACTGCTGGGCCGCGAGATCCCTTCCGGGGAACTCAGCCGCCTGGTCGCGGAGGACTACCCGTTCGTATGCGTGGGCCGCCGTGACGACGCGGACGGCAGGCCGGTGCCGTATGTGGGCGCCGACTACGTGGAGGCGACCGCGCGGCTCGTGGAACGGGCCCGGGGCCTTGGCCACCGGCGCTTCGCGTTCGTGGGGCTGGGCACCGGGGCGGAGTCCTCCGCCGACCGGCTCTCGGGATTTCGGCGGGCGGCCGGCGCGGACGCCCCGTCCTTCATGGCCGAGACACCGGATCCGGGCGAGCGGGTGGCCCGGCTGGTCGAAGCCCGGGTCACCGCGGTGTTCGTGGAGGTGGAGGCCGAGGCCGTCGCTCTCGCGGAGGCGGCGGTGGCACGGGGCCTGTCGGTGCCGCGTGACCTGTCGGTGATGACCCTGGGCGATGCGACCACCCCGGTCGACTCGCCCCTGGACTTCACCGGCTTCCACATCCCCCGGTCGCGGATCGGCCGGCAAGCGGTGGAGCTGCTGGTCGACGTCCTGCACGGTCGTACGGCCACGACCCAGCGTCTGCTCGGCTGCGAACAGAGGCAGGGGCAGACCCTCGTCCCGCCGGTGCGCTGACGCCCCGGCGCGACGAGCGACCCCGGCCCCTGGCGACAGCGAGCGGCGCTCCGCGCCGGTCAGAAGAAATCGCACAACCTTTCACGCTAGGAGACCCATGCACGCGGATGTTCTCGTAGTCGGCGGAGGCACCGGTGGTGTCGCCGCAGCGCTCGGTGCGCTGCGCGCGGGCCGCAGTGTGATCCTCACCGAGGAGTACGACTGGCTGGGCGGTCAGCTCACCAGTCAGGCCGTGCCGCCGGACGAGCACACCTGGATCGAGCAGTTCGGCGCCACCGCCTCCTACCGCGCACTGCGCGAGGGGATCCGTGACTACTACCGGCGCAACTTCCCGCTCACGGCCGCCGCCCGGGGCCGCCGTGACCTCAACCCCGGCGCGGGCTGGGTCAGTCGGCTCTGCCACGAGCCCCGGGTGTCCGTCGCGGTGATCGACGAGATGCTCGCCCCGTACCGGGGAAGCGGCCGGCTCACCGTCCTGCAGCCCTACCGGCCGGTGTCGGCCGACACCGACGGGGACCGGGTGGAGGCCGTGACACTCGCGCACCGCGACACGGGTGAGCGGGTGACCGCCACCGCCGCGTACATCCTCGACGGCACCGAGACCGGTGAACTGCTGCCCCTGACCGGCACGGAGTACGTCACCGGTTTCGAGGCGCGGGGCGACACCGGGGAGCCCAGCGCCCCGGAGAACGCGCAGCCGTCGAACATGCAGGCCGTCTCCTACTGCTTCGCCCTGGACCACGTCGACGGTGACCACACGATCGACCGCCCGGCGAACTACACCCACTGGGCCGGCTACCAGCCGCCCTTCTGGGGTGCCCCGCTGCTGTCCTGGAAGGCCCCGCACCCGCGGACCCTGGAACTGGTCGAGCGCGGGTTCACGCCGAATCCGGGCGACGATCCGGCGGAGGTGATCGCCGATCAGCGGGTCAGCGGCGGCGACATGAACCTGTGGACGTTCCGCCGGATCGCGGCCCGCGACAACTTCGTCCCCGGCGCGTACGCCAGTGACATCACCCTCGTGAACTGGCCGATGATCGACTATCTGGAGAGCCCGGTCATCGACGTTCCCGACGCGGACGCGCATCTGGCCGCCGCCAAGGAGCTGTCGTTCTCCCTTCTGTACTGGATGCAGACACAGGCCCCGCGCGCCGACGGAGGCACCGGCTTCCCCGGTCTGCGTCTGCGCGGCGACGTCACGGGCAGCCGGGACGGGCTGGCGCAGGCGCCGTACCACCGCGAGTCCCGTCGTATCCGCGCCGAATACACGGTCGTCGAGCAGGACCTGTCCCTGGATGTCCGGGGCGGCAAAGGCTCGGTGAACTACGCCGATTCCGTCGGCATCGGCATGTACCGCATCGACCTCCATCCCTCCACCGGAGGTGACAACTACATCGACGTACCTTCCAGCCCGTTCGAGATCCCCCTCGGGGCCCTGATCCCCCGGCGGACGGAGAACCTGATACCCGCCGGCAAGAACATCGGCACCACCCACATCACCAACGGCTGCTACCGCCTGCACCCCGTCGAATGGAACATCGGCGAGGTCGCCGGCCTCCTCGCGGCCCACTGCGTCGAACAGGGGCTCACCCCCCGTGCCGTACGCAACTCCCCGGACCGGCTCGAAGCCTTCCAGCGCCTGCTCACCGCTCACGGTGTCGAACTGCGCTGGCCCGACATCAGCGGTTACTAACCAGGAGACACCCGCATGAACACCCAACGACAGCAGCGCACCATCAACTTCGCCGCCCTCGCCACCACCGGGGTCCTCGTACTGACCGCCTGTGGCGGCGGTGGTGACAACGCCGGCTCGGACAACGGGCCTGTGAACCTCCGTATGACCGTGTGGTCAGGAGCTCCGGAACACCTGAAGCTCCTCGACGGCATCGCCGCCGAGTACCGCAAGACCAACCCCGATGTGAAGTCGATCAAGTTCGACGTCCTCCCGGTCGAGAACTACACCGAGACCCTCACCACCCAGATAGCCGGCGGCAAGTCGCCGGACCTGGCCTGGATCTTCGAGAACTCCGCGCCCGACTTCGTGTCCTCCGGCGCGCTGAAGGAGGTCAAGGACGACGAGGACGTCCTGCCCGCCGCCAAGGAGATCTGGCAGCAGGACGGCAAGCTGTACGCCTACCCCTTCTCCACCTCGCCCTTCGGTGTCTTCGTCAACACGGACATGCTGAAGAAGGCCGGTCAGCCCACCCCGGCCGACCTCATCAAGCAGGGCAAGTGGACCTGGGACGAGGCCACCGCGATGGGCGCGGCGGTCAACGACAAGACCGGCAAGACCGGCATCGTCATCCGCGACTTCGACTACAAGTCGTGGGACAACCTCGCCTCGTACTGGGACGGCTGGGGCGCGGAGGCGTGGTCCGCCGACGGGAAGACCTGCGGCTTCGACAAGCCGGAGATGGTCCAGGCGATGACCAGCCTGCACAAGGCGATCTTCGAGGACGAGGCGATGCTCGCTCCGGGCACCACCGCCGACTTCTTCGCCGGTGAGTCCGCCATGACGGTGACGCAGATGAGTCGCGCGTCCCTCCTCACGGACAAGTTCGCCTGGGACTTCGTGCCGCTGCCCGAGGGCCCGAAGGGCAAGTACGCCGTGACCGGCCAGGCGGGGATCGCGGTGCTCGCCAAGGGCCAACACCCCGACGCGGCGGCCGACTTCCACGCGTTCATGACGAACAAGACGAACGCGGCGAAGCTCGGGGCCTACTTCCCGCAGGCCCGTTCCTCACAGCTCAACGCCGCCGCGCTCGCCAAGAGCAACGCGAAGCTGAGTGAGAAGCAGCTGTCCGACGTCGTCATCGAGGGAATCAAGAACGGCAAGGTCAAGCCCGTCCACATCGGCCAGGCCGAGATCTACGCGGCCGTGCGCTCCGAGCTGGACTCGCTGTGGAAGCCGCAGGCCGATGTGCCGAAGGTCCTGACCGGGGTCTGCGACGCCATCAAGCCGCAACTGGAGCAGTGACGGCGTCATGAAGACCCATGACCGTCCCCGTGTCCCGGAGGCAGGACCGGCCAACGACGGCGCCCGTGCCGGGAGGTCCTTCTGGACCTCCCGGCGCCGGGATCACCTGGCCGGCTATCTGTTCATCGCCCCGCAGCTCATCGGCAGCGTCGTCTTCGTGCTCGTCCCGCTGATCCTGGTCGTCTGGTACAGCTTCCACGAGTGGAACGTCCTGGCCGGTACGTTCCACGGAGTCGGCACGGACAACTACGAGAACCTGTTCGACGACCCGAAACTGCCGGGCGTCCTGCGGGCCACCGGCTACTTCTCCGTCGGCCTGGTGGTGCTCAACCTCAGCCTCGCGCTGGCGCTGGCCGTCCTGCTCAACCAGAAGCTGCGCGGCGGTGTCGTCTTCCGCACCCTGTTCTTCTCGCCGGTGGTCGTGTCGCTCGTCGCGTGGACGATCGTCTGGGGCTTTCTGCTCCAGAAGAACGGCGGCATCAACGCGGGCCTGGACCTGATCGGGGTCGACGGGCCCAACTGGCTGCGCAGCGAAGGCACATCGATGCTGTCGGTGATCGTCGTGCAGTGCTTCAAGAACGTCGGCCTGAACATGGTGCTGTTCCTGGCCGCCCTCCAGGGCGTGCCGCGTGAGCTGTACGAGGCGGCGACGGTGGACGGCGCGGGGCGGTGGCGGCAGTTCTGGCGGATCACGGTGCCGCTGATCAGCCCCACGATCCTGCTGACCTCCATCATCACCGTGGTCGGCTCGTTGCAGGTCTTCGCGCAGATCGCGGTCCTCACACAGGGCGGGCCCGGCGGTTCCACGACGGTGCTCGTGTACTACCTCTACCAACAGGCTTTCAAGTTCCACCACTTCGGCTACGGGGCCACGCTGTCGGTTCTGCTGTTCCTGATCGTGCTGGTGCTGACCATCGTGCAGTGGCAGATGCGCAAGAAGTGGGTGTTCCATGAATCATAAGAAGTCGACCCGGACCAAACTGGTCCTGTACGGGATCCTGCTGGTGCTGTGTGTCCCGTTCGTCTTCCCCACCTGGTGGATGGCTACGTCCTCGCTGAAGCCGGCGGCCGACATCTTCGCGTTCCCGCCGAAGCTGTTCCCGGACGATCCGAGCCTCAGCGCCTACAGCCGGGTCTTCGAGCTCCAGCCGTTCGGCCAGCAGTACTTCAACAGTATGTACATCGCGATCGTCGTGACCCTGGGGACCCTGGCGGTCGCGTCGCTGGCCGGGTACGCGTTCGCGCGTATCCAGTTCCGCGGGCAGAACGCGCTGTTCCTGGTGATCCTCACCGGTCTGCTGATCCCCAGCGAGGTCACGATCGTCCCGCTGTTCCAGATGTTCCACGACTGGGGGATGATCGACACCCACTGGCCGCTGGTCCTCGTGCCGGTCTTCGGTGCGCCGAGCGTCCTGGCGACCTTCATCATGCGGCAGTTCTTCATCGCCCTGCCGCACGAGGTGGAGGAGGCGGCACGGATGGACGGTCTGGGGCGCTTCGCCATCTACTGGCGGATCGCGCTGCCGCTGGCCCGCCCGGCGCTGGCGGCGGTCGCCATTTTCACGTTCCTGCACAGTTGGAACCTCTACCTGGAACCGATCGTGTTCCTCTCCACCCCGGAGATGTTCACCCTGCCGCAGGCCCTCACCCAGTACGTGGACGCGTACGGCGGGCCGATGTGGAACGTCCAGCTGGCGGCGGCCTCGCTGACCGCGCTGCCCGTGCTCGCGGTGTTCGTCTTCGCACAGCGCCAGTTCGTGGAAGGACTCGCGCACACGGGCCTGAAGTAACCCCGCGCTGAATCACGCCGTTGCGCTCAAGAACCGGGTGGGCCGCTCCAGCAGCGCCATCGCCATCATCGACCACTTGTCCGCAAGCTGGTCGATGATCGGCCTGCTGGGGCAGTCCGCCCGGAAAACCGTCCGTGGCTCGAACGGGGCCGCGACGCCTGACCGCGCGTCACCCGCCGTCACTCCTGTTCGCCCCTCGCTGCTGGGGATGCTGTTGAGGCTTTCCGCGTTGGTTCGTGTGTCGAGCGGCCTGTGCTCACACTTTCTTCGCGGCTCTGAAGGGCCTCGCGGAAATGAACCCGCACTTGCTCGACATTGACGCTTTCCTGGTGGTCGCCTCGCGCAGGAGGCGTACCAACCGATCACCGCCGCGATTACCTCGATCCTGACAGCGAGCGAAGTCCGACAGCGATTGGCCTCCCCGGGCCGATCATCAAGATCCAAGTCTCTCCGGTGTCCAAAACCCGGGGTCAAGGCCCCCTTTGCGCGTGGCGTCGTGTTCCCTGACGTCACGCGGGTGAGTATGTGCGGACCCAACCCTCTTCCCGCACCGAGGCGATGCGATGCCCGAGCGCGCCGACCATGTCCGCCGTAGGGGCGTCGCACAGAGGTTGACCTTGCCGCACCGACTGCCGGAGCAGTCGCTGTTCAGCGGCATCTACGGCCTGGTGCTGGCCAGCGCCCTCGTGGCCGCGCTGGACGCGACGGGCGAGAAGGCCGATCCCGGTCCGGACGCGCTGTGGGTGCTGCTCACCGCGCTGGCGTCGGGCGCCGCCCATGGGTACGCGCACGTCATCGCCCAGCGTGCGTCCGTCGACGGGGCGGCCACCGTGAGCAGACTGCGGTTGGTGCTCGCCGAGTGGCCGCTGGTCGCCGCCGTGCTGCCCGCGGTGGGGATACTGCTTGCCGCGGTAGCGGGATGGTGGGCAGAAGCCACGGCTGTGGACGCGGCCCTGCTGTTCAACACCGCCGCCCTGTTCGGCTGGGGCGCCTGGACCGCCCGCACCGCGGGGCACGGATGGCCGTCCTCGTGCTGGGCGGGGGGCCTGGACATGCTGATCGGCCTGGTGATCATTATCGCGAATGCCCTGATCAAGTAGCCGGACCGTCGGGTGACATGCCGGCGAGAAAGGCCGCGATTCCGATGAGACGACCGACCTGCACGAGAGCGAAAGCGCGGCCACCCTCACCGATACGCACACCATCGCCATCGTGGCCGCTGCCTCCGGCCTCCGCCGCACCGCCTCCGCTTTCCGCGACCACCAGCGAGGTCACGGTCGTCGTCACTGAGATCGACCGGAAGCGACGCAGGCTGGTTCTCTCTCGACGACAAAGCTCATCCGACCACCGGTGACTCCTCTGCGCTCTCGCGACGGTTCCTCGCGCGAGCGTTCCTGAGCGTGTGAGCGCCCCCTCGGCGCAAGGAAAGCACCGCTCCAACCCGGTGAACCTTTGCGGACGGGCCTAGGGCGTGTTTGAGAAGTCCCGTCTGGCCCACGACGCCTGGCACGCGCGCTCGCTGCGTTGTCGGAGTCATCCAAGTACGTCCAGTACGAGGCTGATCCTCCGCCTTGCGATCGCATGCACCAGACGCCGTGGGCCCCGCCCGATGGGCGGACGACGCTACTTCTAAAACACGCCCTAGGCGCGCGGGTCTCGAATAGGGACACTCGCGCTTGTTCCCAGCACCGACCCCCCGCGAAGCGCAACGCGACTGATCAGCACGGCGTCTGCCCGGACCAACGCCACCCAGAAACCTCCGGATCAGCGGGAACTGACCACATTCTCCCAGCACCGCCTCAGGGTGCCTCGTGAGTCTCCACTCGGACGCAGGTGACCACCCGGGGCTCGTCGTCCGTGTACTCGGGAAACGTCAGCACCAGTTTGTCCTTGCCGCCGCTGACCTGCATCTTCGAGTAGCCCGCGTCCTGGCCGTCGATGAGTCCCCCTGACAGTGTGTGCCTGCCCTCGATCGTCTTCTCCACCCTTTCGGGAACGTCATGGACCACATACGGAGCGCGCCGGTCAAACGTCACGGAGAGGCGGCCGCCCTCAAAGGACCAGCTGCCTTCCTCCGACCACGGAGTTTCCGTGCCCCCGCCGGTCACCAGTAACGGACCGTCTTCGGATACGTCAATCCGTGCCCCCTTGCCGTTCTCTGCCTCGAACTGCCAGCTGCCCTTGAGGAACGCCCCCAGGGTCTGGGATCTGACGCTGGTGGAACCATTACCCGAGCAGGCAGCCACGGCCGAGGCCGCGACGCCCGCCAGCGCGTATCGGAGCGCTGCGCGGCGCCCCACCATCCGGACGAATCCCTCGGTGTCCATTGGATTTCCCGTCTGTCTCCGCTATCGCGCGGCCAAGGATGACGTGTACCCGACAACATTGCACTGCCAGTCTCAGGCCGGAGGAATAGCCGGCCATGACCTCCCCGGGGTCGACCTCGGGCCGCTGCCCCATCCGTCGATGGGGTAGCCACCTGCCCGGACGCCGAGCTGTCCCGGACCCACAAGGGAGGACCCCCGGGTGTCATCGAGACCGTACGACGCCGGCGGGGTCAGACCCGTGCTCGGCAAGATCGCCTGGGCGGCGCCGATACCTCACCGCAGGGTGACGCGGGCCGTCGGAGTCTTGCCCTCCAGTACGGCCCGGACACGCTGCTCCAGAACCCGGGCCCACTCCTGTGCTGTCGGCTTGCCGTCGACGGGCGCATGGACTGTTACCTCCACTGGTCCCACGCGTACGAGAATGTGGGTGAAGCGTTGCGTGTTGAAGGTCAGTCCGTTGCCGCCAACGCCGACTGGCTTCGGATCCCAGCAGTCATACAGCTTCTGGTTCAGCGCGAGGTTCTCCTCGACCATTTTGGTTGCCTCGGCAACACTCGATGAGGGGCCGAAGCCGTCCTCACCGGTCGGCACGTTGAGCTCGAAGTGCGCGCCGTCGCCCTTGTCCTCATTACCGGCACTGACCATGCCCATGATCCCGAAACCATGTCCTTCAGCAGCCTCCTGCGGCATCGCACCGCACTCCAGGGCCCCGGCAGCGTTCTGCGCGTCGGCGGCGTCTCGCCAGCCCACCGAATCCGACCCCGAGAGCTTCCAGCCGGCGGGAAGTTCCTCTGTGGTGGGCAGCATTCTTGTGACCTCGTCCGAAGTGGGCAGACCGTTTCCGGAGGGGGCGGGCTGCTCCGACGTCTGCTTGCCCTGGTCGTCGTCCACCTGCTGTGATGGCTCGGCGTTGCCGCCGTCGGAACAAGCGGTGACGGATGCCGTGAGAAGGACAGCGAGGGCTGCCCCGGCGATCGCCCGAGCCGCGACGGTGCGTTGACACCACATCTCCATACCTCAATTCCCCTTCCGGCAAGGCGTGCTGAACAACCAACCCGGCCCCCCCGAGCCACCGGGTCCGGCAATACTGCGACGGGGTGGGGTGCAAGCGGGGCCGTGGTGAGCGAGCGGGTACGTATCTTCGCCGGCTTCGGACAGGCTCAGCAGGCTGCGTCGACGGAGCTCAGCTTGTTGTCGTGAGCAGGATTGAGGTCGTCCTTGAACCACCCCGGCATGGTTCCCAGCCGCCCGGTGTAGGTGCCGTCGTAGAGGATGATGGGGGTCGGTGTCCTGTTCCAGGCCGAGGTCGACTTGCCGTCGAGGTAGTCGGGGAGATGGTGTCGTCCGCAGCTGGGGACGACCCAGAGCAGTCCTTCGCCCTGGTAGTGCTGGAAGAAGCACGTGCCCGCCCCACAACGGTCATACGCGTCCTGCGCGATGACGTCGCTGCCGGCTCCGGTCACCCTGTACAGCCCGCTGACCCCGGCGACTTCGGTGAACCGGGTCTCGGATGCGCTTGCGGAGCTTGGTCCGGCAAGCGTCGCTGCGAGCGCGGCGACACCGGCGAACACAGATAGCAGTTTCCGCATGGATGTTCCCCCTTTTGAGTGAGAAGTGGTGTGCTGGAGGTACTGAGATGGCGCGGCATTCCTGCTGTGACCAGTTGGACAAGGAACGGAACGCGCGGGGGCGGCGTCGGCACCTCCCCGTTCCCCCACATCGTGACGCGCACCGTCGGCTGCGAGTTGGCGATGCGTGCGGCCCTACTTGTCGCTCAGCGCAGCCCGTTCGCATCCGGCAGACTGAGCGGCGCCGCCTGCCGGAGCTCTCTGGGCGTCACGCCGTACGCGGCGCGGAACGCCCGGCTGAAGTCCGCCGGGCGCGGGATCCCCCACCGGGCGGCGATGGCGCTGATGGACCGCCGCCGCAGCCGGGGGTCGGTGAGGTCGGCATGGCAGCGTTCCAGGCGCCGCCGACGTATCGAGGCGCTGACGGTTTCCGGTTCGCTTCGGAACAGCAGGTGGAGGGTGCGTACGGAGACGTGGTGGTGGGCGGCGATGGCCGCAGGGTTCAACTCGGGGTCGCCCAGCTGGTGGTCGATGAAGGCGTTGATCCGGGCCAGCAGAACCGCATTGCGTGTCTCGGCGGGCAGGGTGTCCTGGGCTCCGAGCCTGGCCGCCACCAGGGTGGCCGCCAGGTCCACCCCGATGGCGCCGAGCCGGGCCAGCTCCGCCTGGTCGCAGGTGCGGGCGGCCTGCGGCAGCTGTGCCAGGTACAGGCCGAGCAGGGCCGCCGACCCGGCCAGGGGCGACAGCGGCTCGGCCAGCAGCCGGTCGGCCCGGCCGTCGGCCAGTGGCGGGACGGGGCGCGGCAGCCGCATCAGCGTCAGGCGGGTCTGGCGGCCGTGGTCGAGGAACTCGCAGGCCAGCGGATGTGAGGTGGAGAAGAGGGCCATGTTGCCGGCTTGGAGGCAGGCGACGCCGCGCGCCTGCTCCAGCCGGACCGAGCTGTCCCGGACCAGGAGCAGATAGTAGTTCTCGGGGTCGTGGCGGCGGATGTGGACCGGCGAGCGGCGGGCAGTCATCGGGGAGAAATCGAAGGTCGTCACCTGACTGTGCGGCAGCACGACGGCTTCCGCCCGGCCCCGGAAGACGGCCGTGTGCGCGCTGCGTACCGCCACGGGCATGATTTCGTGGCCGACCATTTCGGACCACCAGCCGAACCGCTCCGGCGCCGGGACGGAATCGGTGCCCACCGTCACCACCGGCCCCGTACCGCCCTGTCCTGGCATCTCCGCGAAAACGGGCATGCAACTGATACTGCCTGACAGGACATCGATCGAGAAGACCGCTACTTCGGCCGGGCGGCCGCTGGTGCCGGGCGCGCCGACGGTTCAGCACCCGGGAGACGGTCGTCGGCTGACCGGCGGGACGCCTTCCTGGACTCCCGCGCGGCCAGGCCCTGCTCGTGTGAGACCCGCGGAATGCCCCGATACGCCGCAGCCCCCAGCTTTCATCCGAGGCCGATCTTGAGACCATGAGCAGCCCGTGGCAGGCTCATGCCGCATGATCGATGAATTCGCGAAGGACAACCTGCACGGGAGATTGCGGCGGGACCGCGAGGCGCTGCTCTGGAAACTCGACGGCTTGTCCGAATACGACGCCCGCCGGCCTTTGACAGCGACCGGGACCAACCTCCTCGGACTGGTCAAACACGTGGCCAGCGTCGAGGCCAGGTACTTCGGCGAGGTCTTTGACCGCCCTTCCCCGGAACCGCTGCCCCGGTGGCAGGACTCCGACGGCAGCGATCTGTGGGCGACCGAGGACGAGACCCGCGATCAGATCATCGGGTTCTACCGGCGCACGTGGGAACACTCGGACGCGACGATCAACGAGCTTCCCCTCGACGCCCCCGGCCATGTGCCGTGGTGGCCGGAGCCTTATGCCGACACGAACCTGTTCGCCGTCATGGTCCATGTCCTTGGCGAGTCCGTCCGGCATGCCGGGCACGCCGACATCCTGCGTGAGGGCCTCGACGGCCGGACCGGGCTGCGCGCCGAACACGAGACGCGGATCGACGAGGAAGCCCGTGCGGCCTACTGCGCGAAGATCGAACAGGCCGCCAGGTCGGCCGCTCCAATCAAGGCCTAGAGGTTGTCGCACGTGACGTGATGTCCGGGCGGCATGATGCCGGTCGTGGGTGCTGATCTGTCGAAGCGTCTGGTTCCTGATGAACTCTGGAAGCCGGCCGCCCCGTTGCCGCCGACGTTCGGCACGTCGCCCGCCACCGCGCATCGCCGCTTCACGGTATGGACCGAGGCCGGCCGGCGGCGTCGACCGCACCGGGCGGCAACGACAGCCTCGTCCTCAAGCCGCTCATCCGCGGCATACCCGCCCTCCGGTCCCGCCGGGGACCATGGCGGCACCGGACCCCGTCAAACTCCGCGCCGACAAGGCGTACTTCTCCGCCGAACACCTGGCCTGGCTGCGCGAGCGCGGGCTCGTCGCGCGCATCGCGCGGCCCGGCATCGAGCCCGGCGAACGCCACGGTCGGCACCACTGGAAGACCGAACGGCCGACCGCCTGGCTCTTCGGCTACCGCCGCCTCACCGTCCGATACGAACGAAAGGGCTCGCACCTCCTCGCCTTCCCCGGCCTGGCCGCCGCCCTGACCTGCTACAAGAAACTCGTGTCACTTTCGGGGTATGCATTCGCCGACGGCAGACAGGAAACAGCGCCGAAAGACTGGATAGTTGCGCCGAGGCCGTGTCAACCTACAACGTCCCGCAAAACACCAGGTCAGACGGTGCGGTAACTCGGCACGAACAGGGCTGCGGGTGATTCGCAGCTCCACGTCACATCAGAATGCCTTGCTGGCATGGACGCTGCGTAGGAGACGCCGGAGGGTCCATGACATCCCAGCCGTCGCGGGGCGATCGCACCGCCGAGTGCGAGAAAGCCGACGTCGCCGCGGCATCACCGCCATTGTGACTGAGCGCCCTACTTGGCCCGTGTCCATGGCAGATCCCGGGACACGCGTGCTCTCGCTCGTACCGCCGCCCAGCGAACCGTCGTACGCAGACGCGGAGTTGCTGGACGGCGAGCCGGGTTTGAGCGATGTCCTGTTGCTGCAGCGCCGGTTCGCAGGCGGGGCGGACGAGGAGGACGAGCAGCTGTTCTTCATGGACGCGCTGGTCGAGTACCAGTGGGCGCGAGATGTGGCGGGCCTGGCGTCCTCGACGCTGGACGGCCTGACGAAGCCGGTGATCGAGGTGTGCGACCAGTACGGTGTGGTGCCGTGGCGGTTGACGCCGCGTCACGTCGACGGCTACTTCGCCGGGGTCGGCAAGCGTCAGGCGCCGACGGTGCGATCGAAGCTGAACCGGATCGACCACTTCTTCGCATTCCTGGAGCAACGCTACGCGCACGAGATCTTCCGGCGGTTCGGGGCGGCGGTCGAGTCGCCGGTCGATCCGTTCAACCGGCATGCACACCGCGGTGACTTCGGCCTTCGGGTGCCGCCGTCGGCGCGGGCGGTTGGCGAGTTCTTCGCCGGCTGGCGGCGGGAGCTGGCGCACGCCCGCAAGGAGGCGGTGGCGTGCAGGGACTACGTGATGGCGAAGTTGATCTACATCTCCGGGGTGCGGGCTTCGGAGCTGTGCCGGATGTGCATGAAGGACCTGCACTGGGAGGCCGGCGACTTCGGGCGGTTCGTCGTTCAGGGCAAGGGCGCCCGAGGGTCGGGGCCGCGGCAGCGAGAGGCGCTTCTGTTCGCCGAGGGGCGTGAGTTGCTGTGGTGGATACGTGGAGGAGGTCCGAGGGTTGTTCTCGGACGGTCCGGAGCACCCTGAGTCGCCGGTGTGGCCCTCTGAGCGCCTGGCGCGAGATCTTGGCGGCATGCCGAACCCTGTCGGCCCAGCGGTGACAACGCCGACACTACGGAAGGCGTTGGCGAGAGCCTCGGAGGCTCACCTGGCAGGTCCGGTCGAGCGGATCTTTCCTCACCTGCTTCGGCATGCTTGTGCCACACACCGTTACGAGGCGGGGATGTCGCTGTGGGAGGTGCAGAAGTTGCTCGGCCATGACTGGACGACGACCACGGTTCGATACATTTTGTCCGCTCAGAGCGATCCAGAGATGGCCAGCCGACGTTCGTCGGCTCGGGCCGCACAACGACTGCGCGTGGACACGGGGGGTCTGTCGTGAAGTGGAACCTGCGGTGGGCAGCGGCCAACCGAGGCATCTGGAGACCCAGTGACCTGATGCCCGTGTTCAAAGAAGTCGGCTTCAATCCGTCGATGTCGAAGGTCTCCGCGCTCTGGTCGGGCACACCGGTAACGGTGCGGTTGGACGACCTGGACCTGATCTGCGCTGCTCTTCAGTGCACGGTCGCGGACCTGCTCGTCGCCGAACCTGTAGCCGGGGAAACGCCGGTAGCCCAGGACGAAGGGCTCGCGACGGCTGCGGGTGAGTCGCCCAGGCCGGTTCCGCGCCGGTCCACCGGGGCGGGGCGGCCCAGGTCGCTCCCACCGAATTGAGGTGGCCCCAAGACGAAAGTGCCTGCCCTCGCTGGGGCAGTGCGTCGGCTGCCTCGGCTGGGGGCTGCGGGTTCAGTCACCGTTCTGCTCCCCCTGCCACCAGTGGCGCTCCAAATGGAATCACCCGGAGGGCGAGTGCAGACGGTGCAAGCGGCTGTGGCGCATCAATGACGAAGGCTTCTGCGCCACTATGCGCCGCTACCTCATCTACCTGGCCGAGCCACTCGCCGACTGGACCACCCGCTACACCACCTTGCGCCAGGTGACGGAGGCCGACGTCACGGCCGCTGTCACCGCGGTCAAAGGCCCACGCGCCCACGAGCGCGATGTGGCGATCCGGTCGCTCTTCCGAGCCCTGAAACACGCCAAGCTCGTCTTCGTCGACCCCACCCTTGGACTCCCCGTCACCCGTCAGGAACTGCTGCCCACAACTGGCCCCCGACCGGCTGGCCGGGCTCTTGGAGACCAGCTCCAACCCGGCTACCCGTTTGGTTCTCGCCTTGGTCGCCCTCCACGCAAGCAGCGGCACCGACCTGCGCAACCTTGTCCTCTCCGACGTGCTGCTCACCCGACGGCAACTTCTGATCCGCCGCCCCCACGGCCGTCACGTCGTCCACCTCGACAACACCACAGCTGACCTACTGCACGCCTGGCTCCGCTACCGCCATCAGCGTTCGCCACGCACCGTCAACGCGCACCTCCTGGTCACTCAACAGACCGCCAGCACGACCGATCCTGTCTCCGCGGACTACGTCTACAGGCGCTTCGATCCCGCCGGTCTGACTCTGCGCGCAGTTCGCGCCGGCAGAATCCTGGACGAGGCCCGCGAGACCGAAGATCCCGTCCACCTCGTCCGTGTCTTCGGAATCTCCATCACCACTGCCATGAAGTACATCCACGCTGCCCACCCCCACCGCGCCGGCCCTGTTCCTCACTGAGGCAGTCGCCCGCCCCCGGGAAGCACGTGCACCCCCAAATAGCGTCACTCCAGGACCTGACCTGCCTTCACGATGGCGGCAGCTCAGTGTTGTGTCTCTCGGCAGGCACTCGCTCGATGCGGGTCCAGCCCCTCCAGCCCCGCTCCTCCAGGATCGCCAACAGCCGCGCGGCGTGCGGTGAGGACTCGACCATGGTTGAGTCCAGCAGGTCGACAAACTGATCGTCGATGCCGTCATCGGCACCCACCTCGCCGGCCTCCACAGCGCGAACCATCAAGCGCTCCATGATGTCGGCGACCTCGACGATCCGCGGATCGTCGGCCGGCCAGTCGAGTGCCCCGCTGAGAAGGCTGTAGAGCCTTACCATCTCGGGGTCGTCCAGCTCCTCGTGCTTCTTGGCGATCACGGAGTCGATCGAATGCGGCACCTGGGCGGCGATCATGATCCAGGCGTCCCGCTCCATCTCGATGTACCGCTCCTCAACGCCGAGACCGCGCAGCCGGTCGAGGTAGTCCACAACGCTCTGCGGAAGCGCCAGGTGCTCTCCGGCGGCGAGCCTGGCGAGTCGGCTGCGAGTGTCCTGCAGCCGCCGGATCTCGGCACGCAGGGCCTTGTCGATCTCCTGGACGCCGCCGGTGAACTCCTCCGGGCCGGCGGCGAGGAGTTCCTGCACCCGGGCCAGCGGCACGCCGGCGTCTGCGAGGGTGCGGATCCGGATCAGTCGCACGACCGCGACGGCGTCGTAGTTCCGGTATCCGGACCGGTCGCGCTCGGGCTCCGGCAGCAACCCGATCCGGTGGTAGTGGCGTACCGCCCGCACCGTCACCCCGGCGTACGCCGCAAGCTGGCTGATGGTGAGCATGGGTCTCAGACTGCCTCAGGCGATCTTCCGGCGATAGGCGGCCATCGCGAAGATGTACGCCACGACGAGGATGCCGACGCACCATGCGAGGGCGGTCCAGATGTCGTCGCCGACCGGCTGCTGGGCGAACAGGTTGCGGATCGTGTTGACGATCGACGTCACCGGCTGATGTTCGGCGAACCAGCGCACCGGACCGGGCATCGTCTTTGTGGGCACGAACGCCGAACTGACGAACGGCAGGAAGATGAGCGGGTAGGCGAACGCGCCCGCTCCCTCAACCGACGACGCAGAGAGCCCGGGGATCACGGCGAGCCAGGTCAACGCCAGGGTGAACAAGAACAGGATGCCGGCGACCGCGAGCCACGCCGCCACTCCTGCCCCGGAGCGGAAGCCCATGAGCACAGCGACGCCCACGACGAGCACGAGCGCGATCAGATTGGCGACCAAAGAGGTGACGACGTGGGCCCACAGCACACCCGACCGCGCGATCGGCATGGACTGGAACCGCTCGAAGATCCCGCTCTTCACATCGGTGAACAGCCGGTACGCGGTATATGAGATGCCCGATGCGATGGTCATGAGCAGGATGCCGGGCAGCATGTAGTTCACATACGAAACCGACCCGGTATCAATGGCGCCGCCGAACACGTAGACGAACATCAACATCATGGCGACCGGCGTGATGGCGGTCGTGATGATGGTGTCCATGCTGCGTGTGACATGGCGCAGGGTCCGCCCCGTGAGCGCGACAGTGTCGTTGAAGAAGTACGCGGTCATCCTCGTCCCCCAGTTGTCGTGCCAGTGACGTCGTTCTTGTCGATGCCCCCGATGACCGCGAGGAAGATCTCCTCGAGAGTCGGCTGCTTCTCGACGTACTCGACCTTGGCGGGCGGGAAGAGTTGCTTGAGCTCGGCGAGGGTGCCGTTCACAATGATCCGACCCTGGTGCAGGATCCCGATCCGGTCGGCCAATTGCTCGGCCTCGTCCAGGTACTGCGTGGTGAGCAGCACCGTCGTTCCATGGCCGGCGAGCTCCTTGACCGCATCCCACACCTCAATGCGCGCCTCGGGGTCGAGTCCGGCCGTCGGCTCGTCCAGGAAAATCACCGGCGAATTCCCGATGAGGCTCATCGCGATGTCCAGCCGGCGGCGCATCCCACCCGAATACGTGGACACTCGCCGCGCGCCCGCCTCGCTCAGCGAAAAGCGCCTCAGCAGGGCATCCGCGATCGTGCCCGGGTCCTTGAGGTGTCGCAGCCTGGCGAGGAGTACGAGGTTCTCCCGACCGCTGAGGATCTCGTCGACGGCCGCGAACTGCCCGGTGAGACTGATGGACTCCCGCACGTTCGCCGGTTGCGTGGCAACGTCGAAGCCATTGACGCTCGCCGCCCCCGCGTCGGCTTTCAGAAGTGTGGCGAGGATCCTCACCGTCGTGGTCTTGCCCGCTCCGTTGGAGCCGAGCAGGGCGAAGATGCTGCCCGGCACCACGTCGAAGTCCACACCGCGCAGCACTTCGAGCTTCCCGTACGACTTTTTGAGACCTTGCACGCGAATCGCCGGTCCGGCGATCGATTGGACTGTCATGGTCATCTTCCTCCCTCGTGGAGCTGTTCCAGGCGTCTGCGCGGAAGCCCCTCCGGAAGAATGGAGGGTTGACCCAGCGTCAAGGTCAAGCCTGTTCCGACCATGACATCCAGATCACCGGTCGATCAGACACATCGCAGCAACGACGGACTGCTTGCCCCGAGCTCGGTAGGCCGCGAACCCGCCATACTCATAGCTGTCGGTGAACCACTCACGCGTCGGTTCCTGCGACTCACCGGCCAGAAATCAACGAACCCGCCTGCTTCCGACGGCGGCCAGTTCGACCCAGGTCAGCCAGGTAGTCCCGTGGACGTCTCCAGGACCGCCGTACGCCGCGAATTCGCCACATAGTCCATCCGACGAGTCGTCGGGGAAGCCGCGGTCCTCGGCCAGCGGGCGGAAGCCGAAGGAGTTGCGGATTCCGAAGAGACAGGCGAGGCCGTCGTAGGCGTTGCCCCTGTTGAGCAGGAACAGAGCGATGGCGGCCTGCCACACGGAGTCCTCGTCGTCGGGACCCCACAGGCGGGCTCCCGGACGGCATTCGATCATCCGTCTCAGCCGTCGAGGCTACGGTCACTGCTCGGACGCTTCGCCGAACCGAACTCGTGTTCGATGATGGGTGGATGGCTCAGGCGTCGGACAGTCGAAGCCCACCAGGATCTCCGGCGAATGCCGACGGAGGTCGTTGCAAGGGGGCCTGCCCAGCACTGGGTCGACCCGTCGGGCAAAGGGCGGTGCCAGGGGGAAGGGTGGGATGTTTTGTCCCTGGATGGATTGTGCCTTCACACGCTGCGGCCTCAAGAGAAGGATCGGCAGCAGCAGTTCCCCTGAACGGCTCCCCTGCACTGGGAGCGATTCTGTGGCAGGACAAGAGAGAGACCATCCATGAGTAGCAGCGCCATCGGTCTGATCACCGGCGGAAGCCGTGGCCTGGGAAGAGCCACGGCGCTCAAGCTCGCCGAGTCCGGGACCGATGTGATCATCACGTACCGGTCGGGCAAGGACGAGGCCACGTCCGTAGTGGAGGCTGTCGAGGCCCTCGGCCGCAGAGCGGTCGCCTTGCGCCTGGACACGACCGACTTCGTCAACGTCAAGGGCGTGATGTACGTCGTCAAGGCCGTTCTGCCGCACCTTCTGGAGGCGGCGAATAGCACGGACCGGCAGGTCGCGGACGTGATCAACATCAGCTCCGTGGCCGGACGCGTCGCCACGGCCGGCGTTGCGATCTACAACGCCGGCAAGTTCGGCGTGACCGCGGCCACCGAGGCCTGGCGCCAGGAGTTCGGGGACCGGAACCTGCGTTTCTCGGTCATCGAACCGGGCGCGGTGGACACCGAACTGTTCGGCCACCAGCAGGGACACGCCAAGGAAGCGGAGAGCCGGCGCTTCGAAGGCGTTGAGAAGCTCCACCCCGAGGACGTCGCCGACGCCATCGCGTACATCGCGACCAGCCCGCGCCGCCGGGCCATCAACGAGATCGTGATCCGTCCCACCGACCAGAAGTTCTGACCCGCGAGGAGACGAGCCATGTCACTGCGGACACAAGCCGCCGTCATCAGGGGCGCGGGCGTGATCGAGCTGGATGACATCCTCGTCGAGGAGCCCCGCCCGGACGAGGTCCTCGTCCGGGTGGAGTCCTCCGGGATCTGCCGCACCGACCTCGAAATCCTCAAGGGCACCCTGGAGTTCCCGCTGCCCTTCGTGGCCGGCCACGGAGGGGCCGGCATGGTGCTCGCGGTCGGATCCGGCGTTACGACCGTTGTTCCCGGGGACACAGTGGCCCTGGGCGCGGCAGCGTGCGGCACCTGCGCGCACTGCCGTACGGGCGCCTGCCCCTACTGCGACCAGCACGCGGCGATGAACTTCACCGGCACCCGCCTGGACGGCGGGACAGGTCTGCGCGGCCTCGACGGCGAGACCGTCTTCGGGCATTTCATGCGCCAGTCCTCGTGGGCGGGCCTGTCGCTGGCCCACGCCAGCAACACGGTCAAACTGCCTTCGGATGTCGATCGCAGCGTGCTGGGGCCGTTCGGCTGCGGGATCCAGACCCGGAGCCGGGGCCGTGTGGAACACCCTGGCCGTCGAGCCGGGCAGCACAGTCGCCGTCTTCGGGCTCGGCGCAGTCGGCCAGGCGGCGGTCATGGCGGCCAAGGCCGCAAGCGCCACCACGATCATCGCCGTCGGCAAGCGGCAGCCGAAACTCGACCTCGCGCTGGAGCTGGGGGCGACGCACGCTTTCAGCGCACGCGACGGCGACGTCGCCGACCTCGTCCGCGACGTGACCGGTGGCGGCGTGCAGTACACGGTCGAGGCGGCCGGCAAAACGGACGTCATGACCACCGCCGTGGAGGTCCTGGCCGAGACGGGCCACGCTGCAATCACCGGCGTCGCGGCCGGTGAGAGCTTCCCCGTCGACGCCTGGAAGGTGATCCGCGGCCGGACCGTGCACGGCACGACACTTGGCGATGTCGCACCGTCGGTGATCCTTCCCCGCCTCGTCGACCTCTACCGGCAAGGGGCCTTCCCCGCGGACCGGCTCATGACCCATTACCCCCTCAAGGACATTCACCAGGCCATCGCCGACGTCGACAACGGCACCGCCATCAAGGCTGTCCTGCACCCCGAAACAGCTGGCTGACCCACCTGCCGGCGCCGCGAGCCCGGCCGGGCGAAACCCCCGACGGCGCCTCTTTCCCCATCTCACCCTTCCCTTGAAGCACTTCGGACGAATCGTCATGTCCACTGCCACTGCCGCCTACGCCGCCCCGTCCACCGGCGCCGAACTGGAGCCCTTGACGATCTCCCGCCGTGATGTGCGCGGCACCGATGTGCGCATCGACATCCACTACACCGGCGTGTGCCCCACCGATCTCCTGCAGACCTCCGACGGCTGGGGGCCCGGCCTCTACCCCATGGTCCCGGGCCACGAGATCACCGGCCTGGTCACCGAAGTCGGCGCGGGGGTAACGAAGTTCGCCGTCGGCGACCGGGTCGGCGTCGGCACCTACATCGACTCCTGCGGCGAGTGCGGACCCTGCCGTGCCGGCCTTGAGGTGTATTGCGAGAAGGGCTGCACGCCCACCTACAACGCCAAAGACCGGCACGGCGAGATCACCCAGGGCGGCTACTCGAAGCAGATCGTCGTCGATGAGCGCTACGTGCTCCGCATCCCCGACAGCCTGCCCCTCGACGCGGCCGCACCCCTGCTCTGCGCCGGCATCACCACCTACTCGCCCCTCGCACACTGGAACGCCGGCCCCGGCAAGAAGGTCGCGGTCCTCGGCATGGGTGGCCTCGGGCACATCGCCATCCAGATCGCCCACGCCATGGGCGCCGAAGTCACCGTCCTCTCCCGCACGCTCGGCAAGAAGGACGGCGGCCTGAGGCTGGGAGCCGACCACTACTACGCCACCGAGGACCCCGAGACGTTCACGCGGCTGGCCGGCACGTTCGACCTCATCCTGTGCACGATCTCCGGTGCCCTCCACTTCGACCAGTACCTCAACCTCCTCAAGCTGGACGGGCACATCCACGGAGGATGGCCAAGTTGGAGTCGACCGTTTCCTCGGTCGACTAGCAGCGGTCGCTCGGGCATTCCTCGCCCGCGATCACCCTCGGTTACTATGCTCACTTCATGCCGGAGGCCGGCAGCAAGTGGAAGCGTTGGGTGGCCGGGGAAATGTTGAATGAGGTCGTCGCGACCCGTTACGTCACGCCCTTGAGTGAAGGCGGGTCGCTCCCCGGGACCGTCGAGGCCGACGATCTCGGGACGTACGTCATGAAGTAGTCCAGCGGTCCGCACTGACCCGATGAACTGGCCCGAACGACTTGCGGGCTGGTGGCCGCGTAGAGCGAGGGCCAAGCGGCCCCGCCGGCTGATCCCATGATCAGGCGTGCTGAGATTGGGGTGACGATGCGGGACAAGGCCCATCGGCTATCTGGCGGCGTCAGCACTGACGGTGATCACACGCGGTGCGGCCGAGCGATGTACGGCGGGCCAGACGTGGGCGTTGAAGGCAAAGTGACCGAGGTGGTTGGCGGTCGGAGGACAGGTCCGCACGGTCCATGACTAACGTGTCGGCCTGGGCTTCGGGGGCTGCCGCCCGTGATGAGTGCGGTCCGGCCAGTCTGGTCGGGGATGTTATCGGGTGTCCAATGGTTCATCGATGTCACGTCCCCCGGGGTGTTGGTTCCTGCGTACGAGGACGGGCAAGTTTGCGACGCCGGTGCGGCAACCGCTGTTTATCGTGCCGGG
The DNA here is from genome assembly GCF_036248275.1 of Streptomyces sp. NBC_01716. Taxonomy (NCBI): domain Bacteria; kingdom Bacillati; phylum Actinomycetota; class Actinomycetes; order Kitasatosporales; family Streptomycetaceae; genus Streptomyces; species Streptomyces sp. NBC_01716. The sequence continues at coordinate 7,586,396 of NZ_CP109181.1, forward strand.
ATGCCTACCGCGGACGGGTGCGCTTCGTCATGGAAGACCTTGATGTTCGTCTTGTGCACTGCTGTTGCGCTCTCGACGGGTTCACCGCCACCGAGATTGCGGGCGAATCGGGGAAAGGCTCCGGCGGAGACCTGTACGCGGAGTTGGTGTCCTTTCCTGAAGCGGTACGCGGTCGGTGAGAGCCGCACCGTCGCGCAGGTGGTGTCGTCACCGACGTCGAGGTGAACGAGGTCATCGCACACATTGAGCGACTTGCCGTTCGGATCGACGTCGCACAGTCGCACGAATACATCGACGCTGGGACGGTCCGCGCGCACCCAGATGTCCGCGGTGACCTCACCGATCACCTCAAGGTCGTCGGTGAGCGGTGCGCCGGTGAAGGTGAGCACGTCGGGGCGCTCTTCCAGCTTCCAGTTGTCGACGGGACCTGCTCCCGCGGGGGTGAGTTTCGCTCCGCCCAGGGAGGGCGTGGGGTCGTTGGGGTCGTAGGTGAACGTCGAGGGCGGTTCTGTGGATCCCGCTGTGGCGGTGAGGGTGCCGTCGGCGCGGAGGTATAGCCGCTGGGGTTCGTACCCGGCGGGCGGCCACGCTTCGAAGTCGCGCCACTCGTCCGCGCCCATCACGTACAGCCGCACCGGAGCCCGGTGCGGGGGCTCTTGCCCGGTGGCGACAGCGGAGGCCCACTCGGCGACCTCGGTGACGGACGCGCCCATGCCGCGAGGGTCGGCGTGCCACCACGGTCCGACGGTCAGCCGGGGCTCACGGCCGGCGTCGACGAGGGCGGTGAAGTCCCGGAGCTGGTCAGTGAGGAAGATGTCGTGCCAGCCGGTGACGGAGCTGACCGGCACGGTGACGTCCGGGACGGTGCTGCTGCGGTCCAAGTCCTCCCAGTACGCGCTGCTCTGGTCGTGGTTCACGATCTGTTGGAAGAACTGCGACGTCCGGCCGAGCATCGCCTGGTCGACGTCCGTGATCGGCAAGGTGTTCATGGCGTTGGCGATGCGGCGCTGGTCCGCGCCGACCATCGACCGGAGCAGGTAGCCGCGCTGTTCCTGTGCGGCGGGCAGAGGCGAGCCATTGTGGGACTGCGGTGCGGTGTTCCAGGAGAAGTTCGTGATTGTTTCGAGGTCGACGCGGCCGGGCCGTGTGAGGCTGAGAGCGAGCCGGGAGGAGGTGATGTGCGGGACCATGGCCTTGACCTCGGGAGGGGCGGCGTCGGCGATGGCCCACTGGGTGTAGCCGAAGTAGCTGGATCCGGCGAGGATCACCCGGCCACTCGACCAGGACTGGTCGGCGAGCCACCGGAGTGTCGCGAGGCCGTCGGCGCGTTCGTTGCGCATGGCCAGGAACTCGCCGTCGGATCCGAACGTGCCGCGGGTGCTGACCATCAGTACTTGCAGTCCGCGTTCAGCGAGGACGGGGCCGTATAGCCATCCGAGGGGGCCGCCGCGCCCGTAGGCGGTGCGGACGACGACGACCGGTACCTCGGGGAGTGATCGTCCGCCGGTGCCGCGCGGGGTCCAGCGGTCGGCGACGAGCGTGGCACCGTCATCCATGGGTATCTTCAGGCCGCGTTCGACGTGGACCCGGCGTGAGGTGGCGGGCGGGAGCGGAGCCATGCGCTCCGCGAGGCGTCCTATCGCGGTCATGATCATGCCTCCGGGGTGAGCGCGATGCGGCCGTCGAGGTCGCGGCTTTCCATGCGCTGGTGGGCGGTGACGGCCTGACTGAACGGCAGAACTTTGACGTCGGTGTTCGCGAGGCCGGCCGCGGTCGCCTCGACGGCCGCGGCGAGAGCGGCGGGAACGACCTGTGGATGGGCCGGCAGGAACGCGCCCGCGTTGAAGCCGCTGACGGTGACACTGCGGAACCAGAGCTGGTTGGTGTCCACTTGGTGGCCCCAGTCGTCGGACGCGTTGCCCGCGGCGATGAGACGGCTGCCAGGGAACATCACGTCGAGGCTCTGGGTGCGGAGCGTTCCGCCGACGGGGTCGATCACCACGTCGAACTTCTCGTCGCCGAGCGCGCTGTGCAGGTCTGTGGAGTCCACGATCCGGTCGTAGGGAAGCTTCGTCGCCGCGGCGGCGGCGAGTTTGCCCGGCCGAACCGTGCCGACGACGCGGGACGCGCCGAGCTGCTTCGCGACGCCCGGGAAACCGGCGGACAGGCCGCCGAGAGCTCCATGCACGAGGACCCTCTCACCGTCGACGAGATGCGCGACCTGTGTCAGAGCCATGTGCGCCATCGCGGCGTTCGGAATCACCGATACGGCGAGGGCGGGGTCGATGCCGTGCCCCTCGATCGAGACGGTCAGCGGAGCCTTGGCAATGTAGACGGAGGCGTACCCGCCGGTGCCGGTGCCTGCGGACAGAGCGACCACCTGCTCCCCGACGGCCGGCCCGGTGACGCCATCGCCGAGCGCGCGGACCGTACCGGCAACTTCAAGGCCGGGTACGAACGGTGGCTGTGGCATGCCGGGTTGGTCCTTGTACCGGCCCTGTCTGAAGAACACGTCGATCAGGCCGACCGCGGAGTGCGAGACGTCGATCGCGATCTCTCCCGGGCCCGGGGTCGGGTCCGGGAGGCCGGTGACGAGCTCGAGAGCGTCCGGGTCGCCGAATCGCGTGGCCTGTACTGCCTGCATGGATCTTTCCTCTCCAGTGGATGGCTGTTGCCCATCGATTTAACGCACCTCGCGATGCGTTATTGGGAAGGTAGCACGACTGGCCGCTTAGCGCATCATGGTGCGCGTTATAGTTCTCATATGAAGGAGCGAGCACGATCCGCGCAGGACAAAGCGCAACGGTCGGAGGATCTGCTGCGCGCAGCGGAGGCGCTGGCGACGGAGCTCGGCGGCGTCCGATTCATCACTGTGCAGGCAGTCACCGAGCGTGCAGGCCTGCACCGCACCGGCGTGCGCCGGTACTACTCGAGCAGAGAAGAGCTGTTGCTCGAGCTCGCAGAGCGCGGCTGGAGCCAGTGGCGGGCTGCGATCTCCGCGGCGGTGGCCCAGCGAGCCGGCCTCGGACCAGAGGACGTCGCCGGCGTCGTCACGGACACGATCACCACGCTGCCGGTGTTCTGCGACCTCCTCACCCACGTCACGCTGACGCTTGAGGGCGACGTCGACATGGAACGAGCACGCCAGTACAAGACCGCGTCGTTCGCCGCGTACGACGCGATCGTCGACCACCTCGGCCTCGTGAGCTCGATGACCCCGGACCAGCTGCGCGGACTCCTCGCGGCGACCCTCGCGCTGGCCTCGAACGGGTGGCAGGTGTCCCACCCCACGCCCACCCTCGCCGCGCTCTACGAGCAAGTGCCCGAATGGGGCCACGTCGCATTTGATTTCGCCCCACGGCTGAAGCTGCTCCTGACAGCACTCGCGGTCGGCTTGCATGTCGTCCTCCCGGACACCGGCCCGGCTCCGGGGGCGAATTGAAATCTGTCACCAGAGCCTTTTCCGACCACGCGTCGATGTGGGTTGAAGGGGGGACCAGCACACAGTGCTCCTGGCAGTGCGATGGGTCCTGGCCGTGACACCGACTGCCAGGAGCTTCGCCGTTCTGTCAGGCTGTCCGACCCGCGGCAGCCAGGTCGGATTGGAAATGGCTCACTCATGGTGTGTCGGCGGAACTTGGGGCGTTGTCCCGTCGTATGTCCATGCCGGCTCGTCGTCGATGATGGATCGGGCGGTACGGCGGGCGAGAGCCATGATGGTGATCATCGGGTTGACCCCCAGGGCAGTGGGGAGGGCGGAACTGTCATCGATCCAGACGCCCTTGGTGTCGTGCAACTGTCCCCAGGTGTCGGCGACCGAGACAGTGGGGTCGGTGCCCATCCGACAGGTACCCATCTGATGTGCTGCCACGATTGTCCAACCACCGGCGCCGACCGAAAGATCACTCAACGCCTGGAGGTAGGCGTCGAGGTCTTCGCCCTCCTGCCACGTCGGCGCTCCCTCTGCCACCGCGATCACGCGCCGGGCGCCGGCAGCCACATGCAGCCGGACGCTCGTCTCCAGTCCCCGCCGAATCGTCTCCAGGTCCGCCGGGTGGTCGACCGCGTAGGAGACCACAGGCTTTCCGTCCTCGTCGATCCCAACTTGCCACGGTCGGTCGGATTCGGTCCCGTCAACGGCCCCCTTTCGCCGCCCGCACGCTGACGGAATCAATCGCGCACCGCGACCAGTCCAGCTCACCGCGGGCACCGAGTTCGTCACAGACAACACGGTGCAGCCGCGTCCACACCCGCGCTTGCGACCACTGCGCGAAGCGCCGGCAGACCATGGGCGAGGCCCGCCCGAACACCGGCGCCAACTGCCGCCATGCACAGCTCAACGAACCATCAAGCCATAAGAAACGACGTCTTAAGGGCTGTCCCGTGATCCCAGGCCGCAGCCACCACAGCGGGCTGCCGTAGACCTCTTCAGATTGCCGTCATGTCTACTGTGCCCAATCGAAACCGGCGGGGTGTACAGGACCGCCACGTAGGTGAAGTCATTGGGGGATGGACTCTGCGGTCAACTCATCGGGGCCGACCACAACATGGCGGTCAGATGACGAACCGGAGTGCCCGGTGCCGTCAGCTGGTGATGAGCAGGAGTTGGCTCTGTTTGCCGTCGCTCATCGTGATCCCCTGGTCGAGCCGGGCACTGGTACGCCGCGTCGCGGCTGCCGCGTCCACCACGGTGCCCGCGAGATCGCCCTCGGGGACCGGCGACGTCTTCCTGCCCCCGGCGGACGGCCCGTCGCTCTCGCCGGAACATCCGACAAGACCTGCGAGCGCGGCGGCGCAGAGCAGGCTGACGGGGCCGGCAAGGGCACGGGAGCGACGAGAAGGACGTGGACGACGCAGAGGAATCTCCTAGACATCACGCCCACGCGACGGTCGGCGTGAGCAGAGGAGTGAGGGGCTGCCTGGCCCGGAACAAACTCACACATGCTCCCACGCGGGCACGACCACCGCCCACCGCCCACACAAACGCCCACGCACGACGCGCCCGATCCGACTACCGCCAGCGAGGGTCGGCCCAGCGCTCCGCACAACCCCGGCACACCCCTTCCGAAGCGACACCTCCAGAACGCAACACGACGAGCGCACCGATAACGCGCGTGACCATCCCCGCATCCGCGGGGATGGTCACGGGCCGGATGCCGCCCGCTCGCGCTCCCCGCGCCCGCAGGCGCCCCTCAAGCCGGTGAGGGGTTGCGCTCCCCGTGCCCCGGGGGTGGCCCACGTGTCCAAACCGTCCGTCGCTGAACTCATGTCGCGCCAGGCGTAGATATCTCGCTGGTGATGCGACCGGAGTACGTCATGCGAGCGAGGGCGGGTGATGGAGTTCCGTTTCAACGGACAGCACTCCAGCTGGGATTCGGACGCAGGTGCCAATGCAGATGATTCGGTCCGCAGGGATCGCGGGTGGAGCCGACGGCGGCCAGGGATGCGGACGGGCGTCTTCAACGGCGCGGCCTACGGCTCGTGTGAGGGGACTCGCGCCGCCAATTCTGCCGCGAAGCGGTCGGCTTGAGTACCCCAGCCGTCATCGGCAGCGCTGAAATGGTGCAGCACATCCAGCAGTTCGTGCGCCTCCGACAGCGTGAAGAGCACCAACCGTTGGCTCGGTGAGCTCCGGCATGACGTAGTCGGCATCGAGCAGATCATCTTCCATGCCGGACAAACAGCAGACATCCCCTGCGGTTACGCGCATATCGGCCCCGCTCCTGCCCAAGCTGCCGGAGGTACACGCACCCGCAACCCCGCTGTGCCGGCGGGGCCGCGGGCGTCCTGCGTGCCGGTCTCCGGGCTCCCGCGGAAGTGTTTGTGCCGTCTTTGGCGGATTTCTCTACGCGGTCGTGTCACTGGGGTATTTGTAGAAGCCGATGCCGGTCTTGTGGCCCAAGTGGCCCGCCTGCACCATGCGGGACAAGAGCGCCGGGGGAGCCAGGTGGGGCTCGCGGAACTCCGCATACAGTGATTCGGCCACGGCGAGGGTGGTATCGAGGCCGATGTGGTCAGCCAGACGTAGTGGGCCCAAGGGATGGGCACAGCCCCGGACCATGCCCTCGTCGATGTCGTGGGCGCTTGCGAAGCCCGACTCGAACATGCGGATGGCCGAGACGATGTAGGGGACCAGCAGCGAGTTGACGACGAATCCCGCTCGGTCCTGGGAAACAATCACGTGCCGGTTCAGTCTGTCTGTCACGAAGGCGCGCAAGCGTTCCCAAGCCGTGTCGCTGATCACCAGAGAGGGGACCAGTTCCACCAGGTCCAGGACGGGCACGGGATTGAAGAAGTGCATGCCCACGACTTGGCCCGGGCGATTGGTGGCGGCGGCGAGCTTCATGATGGGGATGGAGGATGTGTTCGACGCGATCAGGGCCTCGGGACGGGCCAGCGCCTTGTCGAGCTCGGCGAAGACACGCAGCTTGAGCGCTTCGTCTTCGGGTATCGCCTCGATCGCCAGGTCACGATCGGCGAAGTCCGCGATCTCCGTCGTGAATGAGATGCGCCGCAGTGCTGCGTCGCGGTCATCCGAGGTCAGCTTGCCCCGTTCCACAGCACGCGACAGGGAGCTCTCGATCCTGCTTGTTCCGGCTTCGAGAGCTGCTGCGTTGGCTTCGTAGACCAGGGTGTCGAGCCCCTGGCGGGCACACAGCTCCGCGATTCCCGAGCCCATGAGCCCACAGCCCACTACGCCTACTGTGTCCACGTCAGTTGCCTGTGTCGGCATGTTCAAACTCCTCAGACGACGGGCAGGTTGCGCGCCATGACGATGCGCTGGACCTGGTTGGTGCCCTCGTAGATCTGCGTGATCTTGGCGTCGCGCATCATGCGCTCGACGGGGTAGTCACGGGTGTAGCCGTAACCGCCGAGGAGCTGGACGGCGTCCGTGGTGACCTCCATCGCCGCGTCCGAGGCGAAGCACTTGGCGGCGGCGCCCAGGTAGGTCAGGTCGGTGTCACCGCGCTCGGAGGCGGCGGCGGCCTGGTAGGTCAGGGCGCGGGCGGCCGAGATCTTCATGGCCATGTCGGCGAGCATGAACTGGACGCCCTGGAAGTCGCCGATCGCCTTGCCGAACTGCTTGCGCTCCTGGACGTAGCCCTTGGCGTAGTCGAGGGCGCCCTGGGCGATGCCGAGGGCCTGGGCGGCGATGGTGATGCGGGTGTGGTCCAGCGTCTTCATCGCGGTGGCGAAGCCGGTGTCCTCCTCGCCGATCATGCGGTCCGCCGGGATGCGGACGTTGTCCAGGTAGACCTCGCGGGTCGGGGAGCCCTTGATGCCGAGCTTCTTCTCGGGGGCGCCGAAGGAGACGCCCTCGTCGGACTTCTCGACCACGAAGGCGGAGATGCCCTTGGAGCGCTTGGCGGGGTCGGTGACCGCCATCACCGTGTAGTACTCGGACTCGCCGGCGTTGGTGATCCAGCGCTTCACGCCGTTCAGGATGTAGTGGTCGCCGTCGCGGACGGCCTTCGTCTTCATGCCGGCCGCGTCGGAGCCGGCGTCGGGCTCGGAGAGGCAGTAGGAGAACATGCCGTCGCCCTTGGCGAGCGGGGTCATGTACCGCTTCTTCAGGTCCTCGGAGCCGGAGAGGATCACCGGGAGCGAGCCCAGCTTGTTCACCGCGGGGATGAGGGAGGAGCTCGCGCAGACGCGGGAGACCTCCTCGATGACGATCACCGTGGCAAGGGCGTCCGCGCCCGCGCCGCCGAACTCCTCGGGCACGTGGACGGCGTGCAGGTCGTTGGCCACCAGCGCGTCCAGCGCCTCCCGCGGAAAGCGGGCCTCCTCGTCCACGGCGGCGGCGTACGGCGCGATCTTCGCCTCGGCCAGTGAACGGATGGCGTCACGGAGCATGTCGTGCTCCTCGGACGGGCGGTACAGGTCGAAGTCAGCCATTGCTTCCTCGGTGGTCCAGAGTTGGTGCGGCGTTCCGCAATGTGTGACGCGGAGAGGGAGGAGTGGTGTGCGGCGCTGGGAAGAGGAGGCCGGCGCCGCACACCTGACCGGGCCCCCGGGGCGGCAGTGGCGAGGGACCGAGCACACCCTCGCGCGCTCGACCGTCAGAGTGCGTGGCTCTGTTCACTGGCTCGTTCTGCCGTGCCGTGGGGCCCGGTGCTCAGGGGGGTGCCTCATGACGGGGACGCCGTGGGTCCGGCACCGGCTGAGCTGGGCCTGAAGCGGGTGAAGTGCGACGGTGCGGAGATTCCGCCGACAGCCTCGCGGGCCCCGGCATGGAGCATGGCGTGCGCCTCAGGTCGAAGCCGAGCACAGGACACCTCGCTCTGTTGGTACTCAGTACCCTCATTATGTGCACTGAGTGCCATCATGTGGAAGGGGGTATACGTTCTTGTTGTGAGCGATCAGATCGGCCGACCCCAGCAGCGCGCGAGACGTGAGACCTCGGAGGGAGCGGTTCCGCGGTCATCGATCCGTGAGGATCTCGTCTCCGCGGCATTCGACCTGTTCACCGAGTTCGGCTACGACGCCACGACGATCGACGACATCGTGCGCCGAGCCGGCGTGGGGCGACGGTCCTTCTTCCGCTACTTCCCAACGAAGGAAGCAGTGGTCTTCCCAGATCATGAACGAGCGCTCGCCGGGATGGTCGACTACCTGAACCAGGGCTCTGCCGACCCCGACCCCATAGCCCGGGCATGCGGGGCAGCCCGGCTGGTCCTCCGTATGTATGCCGCCAACCCGGACTTCTCCGTGCGGCGCTACGCCCTGACCCGCAGTGTGCCCGCTCTCAAGAACCACGAGATCTCGGTCGTCTGGCAGTACGAGCGGGCTCTGGCCTCGTATCTGGAGCGCCGCTTCGCGACATTGCCGGACGGCGGTGCCCGCGCCTGCACGGCAGCCGCAGCGGTCGTAGCGGCTCACAACTACGGACTGCGTGCCTGGCTCCGCTCCGGAGGCACCGGCGATGCCACTGTGGTCGTGGACAGCGCCCTTGACCTGGTGCACCGCACCTGGAGCAGCGGCGCAGAATCTGTCGTCGTCGTGGCCCGCGCCGACGCACCCATGTGGCGCGTAGTGCAGCAACTCGAAGAAGTCTGGCCTCGCCGCACCCCTCATACGGATGACACTCAGAACCAATTGTGAGGGAACTCGGTTCCCTCTTTGAGGGTGCGGCGTCAGACGTCTCACCTTGCCGGAGTCCTGCGACGGGAAGTGGCGCAGCGCGGCAGACGGCCGGAGCGCCGGCGAATGCAGCTCGCCGGCGACGTCGGCACTGAGTCTCATCCCATGGTTGCGCGGCCGGTCAGAGGGCAGGCTGCCGTCGGCTCATCGACTGACGGTGACGTCGAGGGGGGCCCGAAACGAAAGCAGGCCCAGCATCGGAGGCTCGGTTACACCCTCCTCCAGCCGCACTCCGGGCAGACGACCGGCCGCTACCCGCAATGCCACCGCTGCCTCTGTGCGCGCCAGGGACGCGCCCGGGCAGCGATGACGACCGACGCCGAAGGCGAGATGATGACGGACATTCGCCCGATCCAGACGCATCCGCTCCGGGTGAGGGAAGACCTCCGGGTCGGATCCACTGCCCAACAACATCAGCAGCAACTGCGCGTCGGCAGGGATGTGCACCCCGCCCAGTTCGGTGGAGCGAACGGTGACCCGGCGCCAAGTAGTGACCGGTGGCTCGCGGCGTAGCATCTCCTCCACCCATGCCTCGGCCAGACCCGTCCGGCGCGGCAGATGCTGCCAGAGCCCCGGCTCAATGAGAGCCCGGCGCAGTGCCGTGGCGATGAGCTGCCCGGTAGTGGACTGTCCGGCAATGAATACGAAGAAGCAGGCGGCCACCGCTGTCCCGACGTCCAGCGGCTCGCCGTCGGGCAGACGATGGGAAGCCAACGCGCCGATGAACGAGGTGGACGGGGCGGCACCGCGCACTGTGCGGGTCAGCCACTGGTGGAACTCGCCGACGAGCGCGGCCAGTTCGAGTTGCCTGTCCGGATTGGGCCTGCCCCAGAACAGCTCCAGCGAGGCATCACTCCAGCGAATCAAGGTGGCCGGAGCGACTCCCTCGATGCCGAGGAGCTCCATCAGTACCCGGCACGGCAGCACTTGCGCGAAAGAGCCGAACAGCTCGCAGCGACCGGTGGCGTCGATCTCCGAACACACGGTGTCGAGCAGATCCTCGGCGACGCGCTGGATGACCGGGACGGCTGCGGCGACACGCTCGGCGTTGAAGAACCGGGTCACCACGCGGCGCAGTCCGGGGTGGCTGGCAGTGCCGTTGTTGGCGAGCGCGGACGGGAGCGTGAAGTTGGCCCGGGCGAGAATCCTCAACGCCCCGACCGACAGCGGGGCGACGGCGTGCAGAGCGTTGTCGGGGCGGAACACGGACGGGGCGAGCAACACCCGGCGCACATCGTCGTAGCGACTGACCAGCCACAACCCGGTGCCGGAGTCGTAGTGCACAGGAGCCTCGGCCTGCAGCCGACCCAGCCAGGGGTACGGGTCACGGACGAAACCGTCGCCGAACAGATCGAGCAGGTCGAGCGGAGCACGAGTGCCGAGCGCCGGGCAGCCTCCTGGACTGGTTCCGGCGGGTTCGCTGTGGGACGGGAAGGTGTGCGGGACCGGGGAAGCCACGGCCGGAACCTAACACGTGAAGACGCGCCCCTGTCTCCGCTGTGCGCGGCATCACTCGATCAAGATGCGCCGGCCTCAGAGACCGCCACCGTCCTCCACAAGACGCCGCAACGAGGGAAGCAGGCTGTCGATGTCCTGCCCGGTTCTGAACGCGACAACAGTGGTGCCACCGCCGCGCTCCGGTGAGGAGCCGGGTGCCGGAAAGAGAGCGAGCACCTCGCGCATCGCCTCGTGCACTTCCGCGACCGGGTCGGACGACTCGCCCCGCAGCCATCGACGCAGCACGTGGTTGTGGGCGGCGACCACCGCGGCGGCCATGAGTTCGGCCCTCAGCGACGCCGATTCTGTCGGGCCACCCATCCACTCCGCGATGAACTCACGGAACAGTCGCTGATAGCGGGCCACACTGGCGATCTCCCGGTCCCGCAGGGCGGCCACCTTGCTTGTGAGGGCGTATCGCTGCCTCGCCAGGTCACCCTCGTCCACGTAGTGCAGCAGGACGAGCCGGACCGCGTCCGAGACGGCGACCAGAGCGGTGTTGTTGCTCGAGGTCGCCAGCCGATCTCTGATCAGCTCCAGGAGCCGGTCGTGGTCCGGGAAGATGACGTCTTCCTTGGAGCGGTAGTTCCGGAAGAACGTCGTGCGTCCGAGGCCCGCTCGCTCGGCGATGTCGTCGACGGTCGTCTGCTCGTATCCGCGCTCGTCGAAGAGCGCGAATGCGGCGTCTGCCAGTCGGATCCGTGCAGGTGGCTTGCTCATGAGCGCTCATCCTTCCCTGTCCTGCCACGCAAACGCCACTCGTCACCTTGATGGGACTGAATGCCGCGCTGCGGGTATCGGCTACCAGACACAGGCTGTAGGGCATGACCATTGCGCGCGCAGGCGTCCCCGCGTCCAGCTCTCACGATTTTTGGAACTGAGTACTTTACCTGCGGGACTCAGTCCCATACCGTGTATGTGCACGCCACCACAACGGTGCGACGTGCTTCAGCCGCGATCGGTGAGCCCTCGCCCCGTCGCGGGTCGTTTCGGGACCGAGGACGGAGAGACGCCGTGCTCTATGCAGCGATCGAAACCATCGAAACCACTGACAGCGCCCCCGTTGAGCAGGAGGCCGGTTCGAGCGTCGTGCCCCCAGACGCGGAACGCCTCGAGCAGGTGTCGCTGGGCGGAGTCGGGGAGGAAGGGCTGTACTTCCAGCGCTGTCGCTGGTGTCAGACCACTGCCTTCCGCCGTCTGCTGTGTCCCGTCTGCGCTTCAACCGACTTTGCCCGGGAGCGTAGTTGCGGCATCGGTGTCGTCCGCCACGTCATGGCCACAACCCAGAGCTTCGGGAGACGGTGCGTGCTCGCCACCATCGACATGGACGAGGGATTCTGGGTGTCTTCCAAGATCATCGGTGTGCCGCCGCGCGTGCGGCTCGGTGTCTCGGTGTGTCTGACACAAGGCGTAGAGTCCGGCGCTCAAACACTCCTCTTCCGCCTCACCGAGTCTCCGCGGCATTGAACGGGCAACAGCGCTGCTTGCCCAGCAAGCCAACGATCACTCTCCAGCTCTCCTCAGGGGAGAGGCATCGCGCGGGCGCCGTCGGCGACGACGAACGTGTCCTTCGCGTCCGCCCTGGTCTCGCCCGAAGAGAGGCCGGCGTCCACCGCGATGCAAGACAGCGTCGTGGATCGCCAGATCACATGACCAACAGCTTCCGTTGGGACCTCTGCGCGGTGCATCGGACGCTGCACAGCATCTACCGGCTGCACGGGTGGAGACCTGACCTTAGGCATGGCGTGTTCACCGTGCCGGCGGGTGGGGCGGCGCCTGGGTTCCGAAGTCCGGCAGCCGAGTTTGGTCGCCCCGGGAGAGTGGCCAATCTCCGGGTCCTTCAGCTGCCCCGTTCTACCCACTCGTTGTTGCCCAGCGGGAAAGGGATCGAGCCCTCGGAGCGACTTGGCCACAATCGACGTCCAATTCATGGGCCTCCTGTGAGATGACGCCGGCGTTGTGGAGGACGTGACCGGCGTCGGCGCGCTCATTGCACACGCGAGCAGAAGCCCCTCCTGGGAGAGAACTGCGCCATAGCGCGCGGATGAACGCCTACTTGCCGTCTTCGTCAGGTTTCAGCGCCTCCATGACGCACGTTGTGACGTCCTCCACCGTGCCGACCGCCGAGACCGTGACCACCAGGCCGCGCGCCTTGTAGTAGTCGATGATCGGCTCGGTCTGCGTGTGGTAGACGTCGAGGCGCTTGCGGACCGTCTCCTGCGAGTCGTCGTCCCGCTGGTACAGCTCGCCGCCGCAGACGTCGCAGACGCCCTCCTTCTTCGGCTGGCTGTACGTCACGTGGAAGACGTGGCTGGAGTCCCTGCGGCAGATCCGCCGCCCGGCGATCCGCTTGACGACCTCTTCCTTGGGGACCTCGAGGTCCAGGACGGCGTCCAGCTTCATGCTCTCGGACTGGAGCATCTCGTCCAGTGCCTCGGCCTGGGACACATTGCGCGGAAAACCGTCCAGCAGGAAGCCGTTCTCGGCGTCCGGCTTTTCCATGCGGTCCTTGGCCATCCCGATGGTGACCTCGTCCGGCACCAGGTTGCCCGCGTCCATGTAGGACTTCGCGAGCTTCCCGAGCTCCGTCTGCTGGCTGATGTTGGCGCGGAACAGGTCGCCCGTGGAGATGTGCGGGATCGACAGGTTCTTGGCGAGGAACGCAGCCTGCGTTCCCTTGCCGGCACCCGGCGGCCCGACGAGGACGATACGCATCAGCGGAGGAACCCTTCGTAATTGCGCTGCTGGAGCCGGCTCTCGATCTGCTTCACGGCTTGAGACAGACCTCATGTTCCGAACTGCACCCTGAACTGCTGAGTGTGTCTTCGCCGGTGTCATCGACCTGAACGCGGGAGACTCCTCGCGGAGAGTCAATCTCGGTCGCGTGCATGAAATCCAAGAAGCGAGCCGCGACAGGCGAGAGATCCTGAGAACAGTGGTACGCCACGCCGATGACTCTGGTTGCTTCCGGTGAATCCACGGGTACTGCGACGAGATCATCCAGACCGAAGCCCTGCACTTCCAGAGCCGGCAGAGCCGCCACGCCCACCCCAGCCCGTAGCAGGCCACGGATCGTCGCTGCGCTGCATGCATTGAAGCGCTCGCTCACTGAGATTGAGTACTCGCTGAACGCGGCGTCGGTGATTGCTCGGATGCTGGTTCCGGGTCGCGTTGCGAGTACGGTCTCTCCCTTGAAGTCCGACCACGAGATGGAGTTCTGCGTCGACCAAGGGTGGCCGCGGTGCGCGACGCCGTAGAACTGTTCCTGCAGCAGGGGCTCGAAGCAGAAGTTGTCCCGCAGGTCACCATGGGCGGTCAGACCGAGTTCGACAGTTCCACCAGCGAGGCGTTCGACAACGTCATCCGCGGCTCCATCTATGATCTCGAACTCCACCTCGGGGTGATCCAGCATGAAGCCGCGGATCATCTCCGGCAGCACAGCCGCCGCGAGTGACGGCAGTGCGGCTACGGCGATGGTTCCGGACTGCGCTGCCACGTAGGACATGAAGCGGCTCAGCCCCAGGTCCATATCGTCGAGGACGGCACCCGTCATGAGCAGGAAGGCCTGCCCCGCTGCCGTGGTGTCGATCTGCCGAGTGGTGCGGTCGAACAGCCGCACCCTCAGGAGACGTTCGACTTCCTTGATCCTTCTGCTGAGGACCGACTGAGAGATGTGCTCCGCCGCGGCTGCTTTCGTGAAGCTGCCGGATGCGGCGAGGGTCCGGACTGCGCGAAGCTGCTGGAGCGTCAAGTCAGGAATCGGCATGGCACCGCCTAGTGCTAGTGCTTCACCCACGGGTGGACGGGCAATCACGACTGAACCTGCGGTCTGGACCCGGAATCGACCTTCTGCGTACTCCTCGGCTTGGGCTCTCCCGCGGTACAGAAACAGCGCCTTGCGGCAGCGGGCCTGAGCCGGCGGGTTCGGGATTGTGGCTCATCCATCGGCGATGGAGGACTCTCGCCGGATCCAGCGCAGCTCGCCGAAGGCGCGGCAGCACCCGGGCCACCGCTGGCGTCATCAGCCGCAGATGACGGCACCGTCAGGCGTGGGGAACGACCGCCTGGTCGTCGTTCAACACGGAGCGTGCCATCAGAAGGGTGTCCAATCCTTTGCTCGCACATAGATCATGAACGCCCTCCTCCCACGCCTGCGGCCCGACTTCACTTCACGCGATCTTCGTGGAATCAGCCATCTAGTTCGGCTTGGAGCGCACGTGGTTCGCGATTGCCGCGTCATCGTTCGCGCCGTACATCTCGTCGATCAGCGTTGCGAACGAGCGCACGACGGCATTGCGCTTCAACTTGCCGTTCACAGTCCGCTCGCCGTGCTCGACCCGCAGGGGCCGCGGCAGGATGCGAAAGTCCTTCAACTGCTCTACGCGGGCGAGGTCTGCGTTGACCCGAACCACCTCCGCTCGCAGGCGTTCGGCCAGCGCTTCTGCCGACTGGGCGTCTGCGGTGGTGCTCGGCTCGAACAGGACAGTGAGGTACTTGCGGGCGTCGCCGACGACGATGGCTTCGTTGATCAGCGAGCTTTCCCTCAGCCGGGTTTCAATGGGCTGAGGATTGATCGTTTTGCCGCCGCGGGTAATGATCACATCCTTCTTGCGGCCGATGAGCCGGATGTCGCCCCGGGGTGTGCGCTCCATCAGGTCACCGGTGCAGAACCAGTCATCCTGGAAAACAGCCTCGGTCTCCGCAGGGTTGCGCCAATATCCGTCGAAGAGCAGCGGCGCGCGGAGCAGCATTTCTCCATCGTCCGCGACCTTCACCTGGAAGCGCGGGTCCGAAAACTCCTTGCCGATGAAACCTGGCCGAGGGAACTGCTCATTGAAGTGTGCGATGGGCGTGCCGGCGGTCTCGGTGAGGCCGTAACACTCGCGAAGGTCGAGCCCCCAGATCTGCCAAATCGCGAGGACGCTCTCAGGCATCGCGGCAGATGCGGTGTAGGCAATCCGGACGCGATCCATTCCGACGGTTGCCCGTAGCGGCAGGAACACTCCGCGAAGGGCGGCAGCGTACGCGATCCGCAGCAACAGCGAGGGCCGGCGACGAGACCAGCGGAGTTCGGCCACCCTGCGGCCCACCCACATCGCGGCGTCATAGGCGTAGCGGCGGAGTCCCGACCAGGTTTCTGGCCGTGCGATCAGTTCGCCGGCGATCTTCTCGTAGAAGCGCGGCGGCCAGAGCACTACTGTCGGCCGTACCGCGCGCAGGACATCCTCGTAGTCAGGGATGCTGCAGTAGGTGACCACCAGCCGTGAGAGCAGCGGCGTGAAAACCGAAACTACCGCCGGCGCCACGTGGGCCAATGGCAGGAAGCCCACCACATCGTGATCGCGGCTGATCAGCTGTGGATAGAGGCCGATGACGGTCTGAACCGAGTGCTGAATCGTTCGGTGCGAGTGTGTGACGCCTTTCGGCGCTCCCGTGGACCCCGACGTGTAGAAGAGCACGGCGGCATCATCGAGAGAGCCCGCGGAAACCAGCTTGGACAGGCGATCCGGGCCGTCGGCGTACCGTGCTCCTTCTTCGCGCAGCGTCTCCCACCTTGTCCCCTTGATCGTCTGGGGCAGCGCCGGCGGAGCGTGGTCGATTCCGACCACGAGCCGCAGCTTCGGTGTGCGTGCGGCGATCCCCGCGACTTTGGTGAGGTCTGTCGTCGTCTCCCCGACGAAGGCGACCGCCTCGCTGTGTACGAGGAGTTGCTCGATCTCGGCGGGTGAGTTGGTCGGATACACGCCGATCACGACGCCGCCGACACTCTGCACGGCCAGCGCGGCGAACACCCACTCCGGGCGGGCGCTGCTCAACACCGCGACGCGATCACCGTGCTTCACACCTTGCGCGGCGAGGCCGAGCGCCAGAGAGCGTACCTGGTCCGCGTACGACCGCCACGTGACCGTCTGTGCGGCACCATCACGCCAGTAGCGCAGCGCAACGGTGTCAGGCTCTCGGCTCGCGCGATCGAGCAGCAGCCCCGGTAGCGTCCGGGTCGGTTGGAAATTGGTCAGATCCATGAGACGGCCTCTCTTACAGAGCTGACAAGCCCGGGCCCGATGAGATTCATGCCGCACTCTCCCCAATAGGGAGGAAGCCGCCTCTGTACCAGGTCACCGGCTTGCTGCTACCTGTCCGCGCGTCGTGCACCCGACCGATGAGGATCACGTGATCTCCGCCTGGCACGGCTTGCTCCAGTTCGCAACGGATGACTGCCGCTGCATCGGGCAACAGTGGATGACCCGCCTCATCGAATTCGAAGTTGCCGTAAGCGAACTTATTCTCACCCTTTGTCGCGAATTTGATCACCAATTCCGCGTGTGCGTCCGTCACGATGTTCACGACGAAGTGCTTGGCCGCCATGAAAACAGGAAAGCAGTCCGCCCCCCGGCCCAGGCAAACCAAGACGAGCGGTCCTTGAAATTGATCAACCATTGTATCCCTCGCGGGCGGCTCGGGCGGCAGGGTCAAGGAAGACCGTGCGCGCGTCGGCAACCGTGACGCGGAGCTGTTCTTCCTCTGGCCAACTGGCAGTCCCTGAGTGAAGAGCCCGCTTGAGCGCCGCGAACACGGCAGACGGGTTCGCGGCTGCCTTGCGCGCATCCGCCAGCGCAGTCGAGAGCAGGTCGTCCTGGTTGACCACCTGGTCGACGATGCCTATCGCCTTCGCATCGAATGCATCGATGGGATCTCCACCCAGCAGGAGTCGCCGGGCTGCGCGGTCACCAAGGATTTCACGCACTTGAGCGATTCCCTTTACGGCCGGCAGCATTCCGTGCTTGATCTCGGGGAAGACGAAACGCGCTGTAGTCGACGAGTACACCACGTCAGCGAACAACGCCATTTCGATACCGCCACCGACGCACCAGCCGTTAACCGCGCACACCAGCGGCCGGGGATAGTTCTCCAGTGCGCAGAGCAGCGCGTGGAACGACTTCATCCGCCCGGCCATCGCAGCGGCGTTGAAGTCGACGGCTTCCTTCATGTCGCCACCCGCGCAGAAGAAACGCTCGCCGGCGCCCGTCAGAACCAGCGCGGGGGCGTCAGGACCCTTGGCGAGGGTCTCCAGCTTCGCCGTCAGGTCGCTGACGAGCGAGTCACTGAGTGCGTTTGCGGGCGGGTGGTTCAGAGTGATGACGACCACGCCGTCCGCTTCGTCGGACGCGTGGACAACGCTCAGCGCTGTGTTGTGCGAACCTGCGGTCATGCTCGTCTCCGGGTTAGTTCGCCGGGGCGCCAGCGATGCGAGCGGAGGGGAAGTCCACAGGGCGCTTTTCCCGGAAGGCCTGGCGCGCTTCGGCGTAGTCGGCGCTGGCGAAGTCGATGATCTCGAGCGCCGAGGACAGTTCGTGCTGGGGCATCGCGTTGGTGAGCCAGGTGTTGAGCGCGCGCTTGGTGAAACGGAGAGCCTGCTGGGAACCACGCGCCAACTGGGACGCGACCTCGAGAGCACGGGGCAGTACCTGCTCACGGGGAACGGACAGACTCACAAGCCCGATCCGCTCGGCTTCGGCACCGGTCAGCTTCTCGGAGGTGAGCACGTAGTACTTGGTCTTGGCCATGCCGACGAGCAGCGGCCAGATGAGTGCGGCGTGGTCGCCGGCTGTCACGCCGACCTTGGTGTGGCCCTCAATCAGCACCGCGTCGTCCGCGGCGATGCTGATGTCGGCAAGGAGCGCGGTCGACAGGCCGTAGCCGACTGCGGGACCGTTGATCGCGGAGATGATCGGCTTCTCGATGCGCAGGACCGTCGCAACCCGCTTGCGCTCCGTCTCCAGCATCGCGAGCGTCTGCTCGGGCGTGGGATCGGGCTGCGCCACGTCCATCCCGGTACAGAATGCCTTGCCGGCTCCGGTGACAACCACGACCCGGGTCTGATCGTCGCGCTCGACGTCGGCCCAGATCTGGTTCATCTCCTCGAACATGGGCATGGTGAGCGAGTTGTACCGCTCGGGCCGATTGATCGTGATGAGGAGGACACCGTCGTCGCGGCGTTCGACGAGGACGTCGCCAGTGCCGTGCTTGTAGAGGTCACTCATCGTGGGGTCTCCTTGGTGTGGTTGGTGTGGTTGGTGTGGTGTTGGCGGAGTGCTTGTTCGTGGGCGGGGCGTGCGGTGCGGATGTCGGTGAGGATGTCGTTGGGTGGGCGGACTATGTTGCGGGGGTTTTTGAAGTGGGGGATGACGTATTTGCCGAAGAGTTCGATGGAGTTCATGAGTTGGTGGTGGGGGAGGCTGTCGACTCGCAGGACGAGTGCGTCGGCGCCCATGTCGGCGTAGCGCTGGATGTGTTGGATGCAGTGGTCGGGGTCGCCGACGATGAAGCCCTGGGAGTGTTCGAGCATGTATTCCTCGTCGTTGAGGTTGATGTTTTTGACGGCGCCCATGTAGGCGTAGTCCTTTGAGAGTTTGGAGAGGCGTTCGTAGGCGTCGGTGGAGAGTTTGGCCATGTCGAGCAGGGGTTTTGCTTCGGTGCGGGCTTGTGCTGTGGTTTGGGCGCAGTGCATTCCGCCGGCGATGGCGATCATTTTGCGTGGTGTGATGGGGTGGGGGTGGTGTGTGGTGGTGAGGGTTTTGTCGTAGAGCTTGATCATGTTTTCGACGAGGTCGTAGCCGAGGTAGAGGCCGCCCATGATGGCGCCGATGCCCATGGTGGCTGCGGTTTCGACGGAGTTGGGGCTGCCGGCGGCGGCTGAGATGGGCGGGTGGGGGTTTTGTAGGGGTTTGGGGACGAGGCTGCGGGGTGGGATCTTGTAGTGGTCGCCGACGTAGGAGAAGACGTCGTTGAGGAATGCGTGGCGGATGAGTTCGATGCCTTCGCGCCACTGGGCTTTGTTTTCCGAGGGGTCGACCTCGAATGCGCGCAGTGCGAGTGTGGTGTTGCCGCGTCCGGTGCCCAGTTCGACGCGGCCGTTGGACAGGATGTCCTCGGTGGCGACGCGTTCGGCGACGCGCAGGGCGTGGTTCATCCGGGTGGGCAGCAGTGTCACGAGGTGGATGAAGCGGATCCGGCTTGTGAGGGCCATGAGGTAGGGGTAGAGCACCTCCGGAGCCGAGACCGATGCGGTGCCCAGGGCGACGTGCTGCTCGGAACTGCCGAAGGCGTCGAAGCCCACCCGCTCCGCCAGGAGCACCTCCTCGATCAGCTCCCGGTAGCGGTGCTCATGCGTGAGCCCGACCGGGGTGTCTCCCTCGGACATGAGGATGAAGTCCATGACGACCCTTCCGTCGAATGTTAATCGCCGATAACGTATGGCGTAGTTCAGCCCTGGTCAAGGCCTCCATGAGAGCCGCACAGCGTTAGGTGGCGGTAACAATGAGGGCTGCCCGGGCCTGCCTGTGAGGAGGAGTGACCACACGTGAGCGAGTTGCGGATTGAGCGTTTGACCTCGCCCGAGATCGCGGATGCCATGGCAAGCGGCATGCGTACGGCGGTCCTGCCGCTGGGAGCCACAGAGCAGCACGGCGCGCACCTGCCACTGTCGGTCGACAGCGATCACGCCGACCGTCTGGGCATCCTTGTCGCCGAGCGGCTTGGCGACGCGCTCGTGCTGCCGACGGTGCGGATCGGCTGCTCCGCGCACCACCTCGGCTTCGCCGGAACGCTCTCACTGCAGCCCGAAACGCTCGAGGCGATCTGCGTCGACTGCTGCACAAGCCTTGCCGCGCACGGCTTCCGGCGCGTGCTGATCTTCTCGGCGCATATCGGCAACTACCCACTGCTCAGTGAGATCGAGGAGAAGCTCGCCCCACGGCTTCCTGCCGACCTGGACGTCATCGCGTTCGCCGACTCGGCAGCGGTCCTCCAGGCATGGCGCGACGCGGCTCAACGCGTCGCCGGCCTCGCCGACCATGTCGGAGGCCATGCCGACGTCGCCGAAAGTTCGATCATGCTCGCCGTTCAGCCGGACGTCGTGAGGAACGATCGCGCCACCGCAGGCTTCACCGGGTCAATGAACGACGAACTGCTCGCCCGCGTATTCACCGACGGCGTCAAGGCGGTTGCGCCCAACGGGGTACTCGGTGACCCGCACGGAATGTCCTCTGAGCTGGGTTTTGCCTGCCTGAACGCCGTCGCCGACCTGCTCGCGACGCACGCGACGACACGTTATCGGCCACTCACCTAGGGGTGCTCGTTACCGAGCTTACCCACCCCTCGTACTGCATCGCCGCGCGCGACACGTCGGCAGGTGCTGATCAAGGTCGCCGGCGAGCTGTTCAACGAGCGTGCCTTCGATGCGGTCACCACGGAGATGATCGGCTCCCGCGCCGGCGTGACCGGCCCCGCCCTCTACCGGCACTTCCCCAGCAAGCAGGCGTTGCTCATCGCCGTGCTCGAGGATCCGTTGAACGAGCTGCTGGCGAACGCGCGCAGGACGGCAGCCGAGATCTCGGATCCACGCCAGGCACTCGAAGCAATGATCGACTACCACGTCAGACGCACCCTCGACAACGTGCCGTCCACGCTGGTGTTCCTGAAGAACGAACACAACGTCCCCACGAAAGCGCAGAGAACGACTGCTGAGCTAAGGACTCATGGTCGTGGTGCTGGTGACCACCACCATGTGCACGAGGGCCCCCGGACATTTCCCGTACGCCCGCAGAACTGCGGTGTCCTGGTCCGCGCCGGACACACCGCAGCCACCGCCGACTTCTCGCGACCGGATGACGCAGTGGCTCTGAAGAACACAGCCATATCGTGAGGGTGCTGTCGCGGCTGAGCACTCTCACGAGGCGTCCAGGCCCGGGTGCACAGCGCATGGCTCACCGGCAGCAAATTGAGGGCGCGCGACGAGCTCCGGCGCTGGGCGCGAGGGGCGGGTGGATTCAGGTGTCATCCCAGATCACCAAACCATTCCTCTTCTGCATCCATTCTTGCGGAACTTGCAATAGTTGAGTCAATTCGGTCCATTGCTTGTCTGGGCATGACGGGCCAGAGTCAGCACATGCCAAATGCAGCGAGCCCGCGCGTACGCAGTTCGTAGTAACCCACGAGGAATGGCATGCAACCGGCGGCGCTCCATCAGCGCGTTCCATCATTCGACGGCCATCCCGCAGTCGTCTAAGAAGCAGCCACCGACGAGGTAGCCCCGTCGCCTGCGCCGCTCGGCCTCAGACGGATGGGATTTCAGCCACCTGAGGCAGTACAGAGGCATCGTCAACGCTCGACATCGCCCTGGTGCCTCATCGCGCCTGATCCGACGGAAGCGCCCAGTGGGAGGAACCACCCCCTGATCGCGCCGAGCCACACGACGTCGGCCTCGTGTCGCGCGGCGGGACGCCTCCCTCAAATGTGACAAGGAGAGTCAATGACGACTGCGCAACATTCCGAGAAAACGATCAGCTTGAAGTCCGCCCGGCGCGCATCGCTCGCGGGTGGTGTCGGCACACTGATCGAGTACTACGACTTCAGCGTCTACGGGTTCCTGGCGCTCACCATCGGACCGCTGTTCTTCCCCAGCGACAATCCGACGGTTTCAACCCTGTCCGCGCTCGCCGTGTTCGCGTCGTCCTACCTCATACGTCCGCTCGGCGGCTGGTTCTTCAGTCGTCTTGGTGACCGCCGCGGACGCCGGACAGCCCTTGTCGCGACGATCGTGTTGATGGGTGTGGCGTGCGGCGTGATGGGCCTGCTGCCCACCTACGAACACATCGGAGTCGCCGCGACGATCGCCATCATCGTCGTGCGACTCGCCCAAGGGTTCGCCGCCGGCGGTGAGATTGGCGGCGCCGCCACCTACATCGCCGAGCTCGCGCCTCCCGGCAAGCGGGGATACTACGGATCAACGGTTTCCATAGGGTCCACACTCGGGTTCGCCGTGGCCGCCGCCGTCGTAGGAGTGGTCCGGCTGCTGGTTCCGGCCGACCAAATGGCAACATGGGGCTGGCGGATTCCGTTCCTCCTCTCGCTGATCCTGACTGCGGTCTGCCTGCGGGCTCGCCTGCGGGTTGAGGAGTCACCTCAATTCCAAGAGCTGAAAGACAAGGCCGCGATCGTACGTAGCCCGACGCTGGCCGCTCTGCGCAGCCACCCGCTGTCGGTCGCCCGCGTGGCGGGTCTGGCCATCGCGTTCAACGGCACCGGCTACTTCGGCGTAGCCTACTTCGCGATCTTCCTTGAGCAGGAGGGATTCTCCGCAACAGGCGTCGCCTGGACAGCGGCGTTGTGCATCGCCCTGGCTACCCTGACGTACCCGCTTGCGGGCAAGCTGACGGACCGATACGACCGCAAGCCAATCCTGCTGGCGGCTTACATCGCCTTCGCCGTCATCGCCTGGCCGGTCTTCGCTCTGCTCATCGCAGCAACCAACCTCTTTGTTGTCGGGGCCGTCTATTTCGTCTTCATGTTCTTCACCGGGTGGTCGCAGGTACCGACGTGGCCGCTGGCCACGGAACTGTTCCCGGCGAATGTGCGCTACTCAGGCATTGCGATCGGCTACAACCTCGGCGTGATCATCGGCGGCATCACACCACTCGTCGCCGCCGCCCTCGTGGCCGGCACCGGGAGCAAAACCAGTCCCGTGTACTGGATCCTCGCCGTATCACTCATTGGAGTGATCACCGTCGCGCGCCTGCCGAAGACCGCGGCGAAGCCGCTACCCGCCTGAGCGGACAGCCGGTTCGACGATCTCCTGCAGCACAGCGCGGAAGCGCCGGCCCGGTGTGGGAGATCGTCGAAGGCTGCCAGTTGGCGTTTACTCCTGACTCGTGATCACCTGCCCGACAGTTGAGGCTGCCCAGCGCCAACGAGCGGAAATCACGCGCTGGTACGGAAGGGGCCTGTCACCTCGTAGGTGATGTTGCCGACGCCGCGGAGCGGGGCCGTGCCGTTGACGACGGAGTCGTCGTACGCCAACTCGTAGGTGTTGTTGGTGAGGTTGAGCTGCCAGACTCGGTTGTCGCCCTTGGTCGTGAACCAGCCCGTGTTGTCGGCGTAGTTCAGGTCCATGGAGACCACGGACTCACCTACGCGGCGTGGCTCGTCACGGTCGAGGGCCTCGGGCTTGCCGGTGTCGATCTGGCAGAAGTCGCAGCGCCGGGTGCACTGGTCGCCGCCGATGAGGAACGTGGCCTCGCGCTCCTCCCAGCACTCGTAGATGGTGGGACAGTCGGCCTCCTGGCACACGGTGTGCAGTCCCTCGCTCCTGACCAGGCTCTGCAACTCGCGGTACCTGGGCCCATGTTCGCCCGGGTCTTGATCCACTCGGGCTTGCGCTCGATGGGGGTCTGACTGTTCTGGACCTCCAGACGCAACAACCTACGCCCGCCAGGGGTGACAGTGGGCACGTGCAGCTCCTTAGTTCGGCTTGTGTGCGATGTATGAGGTCACACCGGGGCGCGAGCCGTGGCTAAGGTCCCGTAATCCCTGGCGGGCGCACGACGACAGCTACGGCACCTCGCCGCGTTGTCTCGCCGAGCGATGGCAAGGTCACGAAAACTGCCATGGTTCCAGGGTCCCCTCAGTCTTGGGACGGAGACCGTCATCGGCCGATGAGGTGAAGTGCGGCGGTGATGATGTCGTTTCCGCGGCAGCGATAGACGTCCTGGATCCGGACCGGTCCAATCGCGTCACACTCAGTCGGTGGCGGAACGTTCTAGATTGAATGTACGCTCCGCCGGTAGACAGAGAACTGTTCAATTCGGCAAGGTATGCCTCTGAAGTTGAGCAATCTGCTCAGAAGTGACTTGGGTGAGGGTGTGTCAACTGACCACTATGAACAGTGAGCGAGGCATGGACGCCACCGATGCGCGGATTCTGCTCGCTCTGGCTGCCGATCCGCGGGCCACGGTCGTTGCCCTGGCTGAGCAACTGAGCCTGTCTCGAAATACCGTGCAAGCCCGGCTGGTCAGGATGGAACAGGGCGGCGCATTGGGCTCCTTTGAACGGCGGATCAGCCCGAAAGCGCTGGGCCAGCCGCTCACGGCGTTCGTCACCGCGCAGGTCAATCAGCACCAGCTGGCCGAGGTCTCCCAGGCGCTGGCCGACATCGCCGAGGTCGTGGAGGTCTTCGGCTTGAGTGGCGAGACCGATCTACTGGTGCGGGTGGTCGCTGCGGACGCGGAGGACCTGTACCGGGTCGCGGGGCAAATCCTCGCCGTACGCGGTATCGAGCGCACTACTACAGCCCTGGCCATGCGCGAACTGGTCCCGCACCGCCTCACCCCTCTGCTGCGTCGTGCCGCAGAGGGCAGGTAGCCCTGTCAGACGCCAGTAGAGGTTGCCCGAGCAGGTCATCCACCACCCCCCGCACGGAGACCGAATCGTCCACTGAGACGAGCACGCCTCGTAGCCGCTCTGGTCGACGGCGATTCGGCGGGTTGGTCCAGCCGCCGATCTGCCTCGGTTCTCGACTCACACATGGGGCGGGCAAGGCGCTGTTCGCGTTCTTCGCGGCGATGGCGGAGACCGAACGGGAGAACATCCGGGAGTCGACGCCGGAGGGGCTCGACACCGCCGCCCGCAAGGGCAAGCACGGCGGCCGGCCTCCGGTCATCACCGACGACATGCTCCACACTGTGCTGCGGCGCCGGGCGCTCGCCGAGCACACCAGGCGTGAGGCACACCCCGAAGCCGTCGTACAGGCCCACACCGACTTTGCCGACCTCCGGGCCGGCGAACTCCCCGGCCCTCGGGCCCAGCCGCAGACCGTACGGTGACCCACTTCAGAGCTTCAAGATCACCCCGTGGCCCCTTCTGGGCTTGTCTCGGCGATCCCCCATATACGCCGTCCACGTCGCGATGACACCGGGCATTCCGCGCGAGACTGCGGACGGCATGTCTCGGCGGAAGGTCGGCTGCTCCGGAGGATGAAGTCCTGCTCGATGGGACAACCGTCCGGCGGACCGTGTGTTCCGGTCCGTCGGACGCCGTGGGTGTTGTGTGCGTCAGTGCTTGATTTCGCAGATCGCGGCGCCCGAGGTGAGGGAGGTGCCGACCTCGGCGGACAGGCCCTTGATGGTGCCGGACCTGTGTGCGTTGAGGGGCTGCTCCATCTTCATCGCTTCGAGTACGACGATGAGGTCGCCTTCCTTGACCTCCTGGCCTTCCTCGACGGCGACCTTGACGATGGTGCCCTGCATGGGGGAGGCGAGGGTGTCGCCGGAGGCGGCGGGGCCGGACTTCTTGGCGGCGCGGCGCTTGGGCTTGGCGCCGGCGGCCAGGCCGGTGCGGGCCAGGGGCATGCCGAGGGAGGCGGGCAGGGAGACTTCCAGGCGCTTGCCGCCGACCTCCACCACGACCGTCTCGCGGCCGGCTTCCTCGTCCGCGTCGGTGTCGGCGGGGGCGGCGAAGGGCTTGATGTCGTTGACGAACTCGGTCTCGATCCAGCGGGTGTGGATCGTGAACGGGTCGGCGGAGCCGGTCAGTTCCGGTGCGAACGCCGGGTCCTTGACGACCGCGCGGTGGAACGGGATCGCGGTGGCCATGCCCTCGACCTGGAACTCGGCCAGGGCGCGGGCGGCGCGCTGCAGGGCCTGTTGGCGGGTGGCGCCGGTGACGATCAGCTTGGCCAGCAGGGAGTCCCAGGCCGGGCCGATGACGCTGCCGGACTCCACGCCCGCGTCCAGGCGGACGCCCGGACCCGACGGCGGGGCGAAGGCGGTGACCGTGCCGGGGGCGGGCAGGAAGTTGCGGCCCGGGTCCTCGCCGTTGATGCGGAACTCGAAGGAGTGGCCGCGGACCGGCGGGTCGTCGTAGCCGAGTTCCTCGCCGTCGGCGATGCGGAACATCTCGCGTACGAGGTCGATGCCGGTGACTTCCTCGGTGACCGGGTGCTCGACCTGGAGGCGGGTGTTGACCTCCAGGAAGGAGATCGTGCCGTCCATGCCGACGAGGAACTCCACCGTTCCGGCGCCGACGTAGCCGGCCTCCTTGAGGATGGCCTTGGAAGAGGAGTACAGCTCAGCGACCTGGGCGTCGGACAGGAACGGCGCCGGGGCTTCCTCGACCAGTTTCTGGTGGCGGCGCTGCAGCGAGCAGTCACGGGTGGACACGACCACGACGTTGCCGTGCTGGTCGGCCAGGCACTGGGTCTCGACGTGGCGGGGCTTGTCGAGGTAGCGCTCGACGAAGCACTCGCCGCGCCCGAACGCGGCGACGGCCTCGCGGACCGCCGACTCGTACAGCTCGGGCACCTCTTCGAGGGTCCGCGCGACCTTCAGACCGCGTCCGCCGCCGCCGAAGGCGGCCTTGATCGCGATCGGCAGGCCGTGCTCCTCGGCGAAGGCGACGACCTCGTCGGCGCCGGAGACCGGGTCGGGCGTACCGGCGACGAGAGGGGCGCCGGCGCGCTGGGCGATGTGGCGGGCGGCGACCTTGTCGCCGAGGCCGCGGATGGCCTGCGGGGGCGGCCCGATCCAGGTCAGCCCCGCGTCCAGGACGGCCTGGGCGAAGTCGGCGTTCTCCGACAGGAATCCGTAGCCGGGGTGGATGGCGTCCGCGCCGGACTCGCGTGCCGCGTTCAGGACCTTGTCAATGTCCAGATAGCTGTTTGCCGGGGTGTCACCGCCCAGGGCGAACGCCTCGTCCGCGGCGCGGACATGCAGAGCGTCGCGGTCCGGGTCCGCGTAGACGGCCACGCTCGCGATCCCGGCGTCCCGGCAGGCCCGGGCCACGCGGACAGCGATTTCGCCACGGTTGGCGATGAGCACCTTCGTCAGCATGCCGACTCCAACATGTCGACCAAAGACACGGTGAGCCGATGCGAGGTCTCGACGTTCCGGTCGACGTCCGGGTCTGGCGTGATAACCGCACGGCCGCCCATGGTCTCGGTACGGGGAAGCTCCGTGTGCTGTCGCAGGGCATTCATTCTCTCTCCAAGAGTCAACAGGTAGGGCAGCGCCCGCTTTTCAACGGGGTGAGTAGGAACTGCGCCAGGTTGCTGGCCCCGGCTGCGGGAGCCGGTGTGCGGCGATGCGGGACGGGTCCGACCACCCGTCCCGCGGCTTGGGTGCGCCGGGCGGCGTGGCTGCTTCCGCCGCGGCGCGGGCGCGGACCACCGCCAGTGCGGCGGCCAGCTCCTCGGGTGTCGGGTTGCCCCGGAGGACCTTGATGTTCATGACGGCTCCCAGCAGGCTTAGAGGGGGATGTTGCCGTGCTTCTTCGGGGGCAGGAATTCCCGCTTGGTGCGCAGCTGACGCAGGCCGCGGACGACGTGGCGGCGGGTGTCGGACGGCATGATCACCGCGTCGATGTAGCCGCGCTCGGCCGCGACGTAGGGGTTGAGGAGCGCGTCCTCGTACTCCTTGATCAGCCGGGCGCGCACCGCCTCAGCGTTTTCGGGGTTCTCGCCGTTCGACTTCGCCTCGGCGATGGTGCGCCGGTGCAGGATGTTGACCGCGCCCTGGGCGCCCATGACGGCGATCTGCGCGGTGGGCCAGGCCAGGTTGAGGTCGGCGCCCAGATGCTTGGAGCCCATGACGTCGTAGGCACCGCCGAAGGCCTTGCGGGTGATGATCGTGATCAGCGGGACGGTCGCCTCGGCGTACGCGTAGATCAGCTTGGCGCCGCGCCGGATGATGCCGCCGTGCTCCTGGTCGACACCGGGCAGGAAGCCCGGCACGTCCACGAAGGTGATGACGGGGATGTTGAACGCGTCGCAGGTGCGTACGAACCGTGCCGCCTTCTCCGACGCGTTGATGTCGAGACAGCCGGCGGACTGCATTGGCTGGTTGGCGACGATGCCGACGGGACGGCCCTCGACCCGTCCGTACCCGGTGATGATGTTCGGCGCGAACAGCGCCTGGGTCTCGAAGAACTCGGCGTCGTCCAGGATGTGTTCGATCACCGTGTGCATGTCGTACGGCTGGTTGGCGCTGTCCGGGACCAGCGTGTCCAGCTCCAGGTCCTCGGCCGTGACGGTGAGGTCGGCCTCCTCCGGGAAGGCCGGGGGCTCGGAGAGGTTGTTGGACGGCAGGTACGACAGCAGCTGCTTGACGTACTCGATGGCGTCCTTCTCGTCACCGGCCATGTGATGCGCCACGCCCGAGGCGGAGTTGTGGGTGTGCGCGCCGCCCAGCTCCTCGAAGCCGACGTCCTCGCCGGTGACGGTCTTGATGACGTCCGGCCCTGTGATGAACATGTGCGAGGTCTGGTCGACCATGATCGTGAAGTCGGTGATGGCGGGGGAGTAGACCGCACCGCCCGCGCAGGGCCCGACGACGAGGGAGATCTGCGGGATCACACCGCTGGCGTGGGTGTTGCGGCGGAAGATCTCGCCGTACGCGCCCAGCGAGGCCACGCCCTCCTGGATGCGGGCGCCGCCGGAGTCGTTGATGCCGATGACCGGGCAGCCGGTCTTCAGCGCGAAGTCCATCACCTTGACGATCTTCTGGCCGTAGACCTCGCCCAGCGCGCCGCCGAAGACGGTGAAGTCCTGCGAGAACACGGCGACGGGGCGGCCGTCGACGGTGCCGTACCCGGTGACGACTCCGTCGCCGTACGGGCGGTTCTTCTCCAGCCCGAAGTTGGTGGAACGGTGCCGGGCGAACTCGTCGAGCTCGACGAAGGACCCCTCGTCGAGGAGGAGGTCGATGCGCTCACGGGCCGTCAACTTGCCCTTGGTGTGCTGCTTTTCAACGGCGCGTGCGGAGCCGGCGTGCGTCGCTTCCTCGATACGGCGCTGGAGATCCGCGATCTTGCCCGCGGTGGTGTGGATGTCGATGTCGGACGGTTCCGTAGGCACGGAGCTCACCGGACAGATCCCTTCGGGTTGTTGCGAACGAAGAGGGGGCGGGCGGACGGCTGCGGTACTGGCATGGGCGGAAGCCGACGTAGGTCCGCAGGAGGCGTCATGTCATGCTCCGCAGGCGCTGGGCAGCCGCTCCCAGTGAAGAGGGCTGCTCCAGGGTGCGGAGAGACGACGTCAGGGCGGCTGTCCATCCCCAGGACGTTGCGCAGGGCATGGGACCACGCACCGGTGGTGGGCCGCTTTCGAGGCATGTCGGGCGGTACGGATTCCCGGGTTCGCCGCAATGCTGCCAGGCGTTCGCAGTGGTTGATCTCGAAGTCGGTACTGCTCAGCGAAAGGCTCTCAAAGAGCGTTCGTATGTCCTCGATCGAGTTCATTGCCACCTCGGTCTTGCCGACCGCGCTCCGGGCGATGGACCCGGTCGAGTCGTAACCCACTTGCGTCGTCAGGGCGAAAGCCGCGCTGACCGGTTCGTGGGTGCCCCTGTTGGGCTCCTTCGCCGTCCCGAACTCGGCACGTTGCCGCGTCGTCCATGGCCGGCCGAGGTGCATCGTCGGGTACAGGCTCCGGAACCGGGCCGGGGCGTCCGGCTGTGTCCCGGGGTCGATGTCCCGCAGTGCACGAGGGTCGTAAGCCTGGCTGGATCGGCAGACCGGACTCGCTTCGTGCAAGGGAACTCACGGTGGAACCTCCAGAAACGGTACTCGATCTCATGGGAACGGTACTCAGTTCCGAAGTTCTGGGCAAGTGATCCCGAATTGATGCGCGAGGCATTCGCCCCTTGCGGGCCCCGGTTTCCCATCGGCGCCAGGCGCGGCACGACCCTCGTTGCCTTCCGCAGCGGACGGGACATCGAAGTTTTGCTCCAGCCCTGCTGCGCCTGCCCAGGGACTTTTGCGCACAGGAGCGCCTAGGGTCTGTCGTTTGGATCTTGCCGGGCTCGCGGTCCCTGGCACGCACGCCCTCCCCCGTAGCCCCGGAGGGGGCACGGGAGGTGCCCCCTGCGTTGTCGTCGGTCGGCATGGCTCCGCCATGTCTCCCTAGTCCTCGTCGACGGCCACGACGGTCGTGGAGGCCGACAATGTTGACACGTGGATGGAACCCCGCCTGCCGCTGGCGGCACGGCTGTGAGGAGACTCTCTCGCCGCTGCGGTCATCGGGTTGTTGCGCGCATGCAGATGGCGTCGACAGCTCTGTGTAAAGAGCCCGTGATGACGCCGACGGAGACGGCCAATGCCTCGGTGATCGAGAAGTTCTCGGCACCGCCGGTGTCACGGCCACCGGAACGTCGTCGTCGGCCTTCAGCCGACCGGGTCGGCGATGATGCCGGAACCGGTACGCCACGCCGAGCGGGAAGCAACTGCCGCCTGGCTCAGTTGGTGACGCTCAAAAACTGTCCGCTGGGCGTGATGTTCCTTCGTTGAATTGGGGCTCATCGGTACCGGCCGGAGGATGTTGTGGTCCTGACGGGAGGCCCGGTCGGTCATCGGCGGCCGGGGTGCTTGCCGACGGCCTGGAGACGACCTCGCCGATTCTGCCTCCCACGGCCAGATGCGGACGGCTGGCCGACGAGTCAGCTGGTTGGGGAACGGCTGGAGCCCCCGACCACTTCTGTTCGATTCCGCTCAGAGCCTTCATCACAGGTCCAATCGTTCGGGCGGGGCATCTACTTCGCTCCGCCGTGGAGATGGCGGACGAGCTGGGTTGGAACCGCCCGACGGCACGATGCGGCTTGTCAGGGCAGGCGACGCGCCGCCGGACGGGGTCGGTGGGGAGTTCCCATGGGATGGTGCGGGTCGGCTGAGTGGGGCCGTCCGGCGGTACGTCTTTTCGGCAGGACAGGGCCGTACCGCCGGACGGGGTGTGAAGGGAGAACCCCGTCGGGGGATCTTGCGGCGGACCGGTTGTGCATGGTGACTGCCGCAGTTATCTCCCCGGTGAGGCGCAGCGCTACGAGGCCGAGGGAGACGACCCTGGGTTGAGCGATGCGGGGGCGCTGTCCGCGTGGACGGTGAGCGCGCTTTTGCTCTTGCCCGCCGGCCCTTCACGCGGGAGCTGTCGGGTTCTCGCTCAGTCGATGAGGTCGAGGGCGGTGGTGACGATGCTGTCGGTGTCGATGCTGTGGTAGCGGTAGACATCCTCGATCGCCCCGGACTGGCCGAACTTGGTGACACCGAGGGTGCTGACGGGAACGTTCTGGATGGTGCTCAGGAATGCCAAGGTGTGCGGGTGCCCGTCCAGGACGGTGACGAGCGGGGTGGCCCGGTCGAGGGGGAATACCTGGTCGAGGATCCAGGTCGGGTCGTCCGACAGCCCGCGGCGGGCCTGGAGCGCACGGAATAGCAGATCCGGGCTGGTCACACACACGACATCGGCGGCTTGGCCGAGGGCGGCGAGGCGGTCGGCGGCGGCCAGGGCTTCGGGTACAAGAGCGCCCATTGCAGCGATAGTCACCACGGGCTTCTCGTGCTGCCGCAGCCGGTAGGCTCCGGCGGTCACATGCCGGCGGCGGCGTTCACGGGCGGCAGGGTCGGTGGGCACAGCGGCGAGCGTCTGGTCCACTGGGCGGGTGGACAGCCGCAGGTAGGCCGAACTGCCGTCTGTCTTACCAAGGTTGCCGAGGGAGGTCAGCAGACACCATTCGGTGTCGATCGCGAACGCCGGCTCGTAGGTGACGCAGCCGGGCTGTTCGATGCCGAGCGAAGGCGTGGTGATCGACTGGTGCGCGCCGCCCTCCGGGGCGAGCGTGACACCGGACGGGGTGCCGACCAGGATCGACTGTCCGCCCGCGTAAATCCCGAACGACCACGGTTCCAGTGCCCTGTTGACGAACGGGTCGTAGACCACGCCGATCGGCAGCAGCGGCTGGCCCCACCGGCT
This sequence comes from Streptomyces sp. NBC_01716, assembly GCF_036248275.1. Lineage (NCBI taxonomy): Bacteria > Bacillati > Actinomycetota > Actinomycetes > Kitasatosporales > Streptomycetaceae > Streptomyces > Streptomyces sp. NBC_01716. The sequence continues at coordinate 7,618,608 of NZ_CP109181.1, forward strand.
CCAGGTGGCGCCGAGCTCACTGAGCACGCCGACCAGGTTGGTTTCGGCGATGCCGAGTTCCACGTGCTGGCCGGTCGGCTGCTCACGCCAGTGCAGGATGGTCTCGGCGTCGTCGGCGAACCAGTTGGGGCGCTCGGTGGGCGACCACACGCCCACCTTGTTGAGCCAGCCGCCGAGGTTGGTGGAGGAGCTGACGTCCGGGCTGACGGTGACGATCCGGCTCGCCGCCTCCGGTGCCCGGCGGGTGAGGTCCAGCAGGACGCGTCCGAGGGCCTGCTGGGTGTTGCCGGTGCCGGTCGGCGCGGCTCGGCCGAGGTCCGTGGGTAGCGTGGGAGCTTGCCGCAGCGCGTATCCGGGGCGGCGCAGCCGCTGGGCCGCCTTCGTGCACAGGGCCGCTTCCGCCGAACCGTCGGCGAAACGGGTCCACGGGTGACCCAGATCCAGTCCGAGGCGGTCGGCCAGTGCCGTCATCTGGTCGGCTGTCAGGAGCGAGGAGTGGTTCTGCGGGTGGCCCTCGGTGGGGAGCCCGTAGCCCTTGATCGTGTAAGCGAAGATCACAGTGGGCCGGGTGTCGTCTACGGCGTCGTAGGCGTCCATCAGAGCGCCGATGTCGTGGCCGCCCAGGTTGCGCAGGGCCGCCAGCAGTGAGGCGTCGTCCAGGGACGCGATGAGCTCGGCGATGGACTGTGCCGTGGAGCCGCTACCGGGCAGGCGCTCGCGCAACTGGTCGGCCGAGCAGCGCAGCAGGCGCTGGTACTCGGGGTTGCCCATGGTGTCGATACGAGCACGCAGGGCCTCGCCACCAGACCTGGTGAACAACTCCTCCAGGAGATGGCCGTACTTGAGGGTGAGCACTTGCCAGCCAGCAGCCGCGAACATGCCTCGCAGCTTGTCCGCGGCGATGCCAGGGATGACTCGGTCGAGGGACTGCCGGTTGAGGTCGACGATCCACACCGCTTCGCCCAGGCCCGGCACCATCGGGTCCTGGACGGCTTCCCAGATCGCTCCCTCGTCCAGCTCCGCATCGCCGAGCACGGAGTACTGGCGCCCTGTGCCGGCGCCGCCGAAATGACCCTCCACATAGCGCCGCGCGAGGGCGCCCCATAGGGGGGCGGTGGCACCGATGCCGACCGAACCGGTGGAGTAGTCGACCGGGTCGGGGTCCTTGGACCGGCTGGGGTAGCTCTGCAGGCCGCCGAAGGCGCGCAGCGTGGTCAGGTAGGACTCGTCCAGCTCGTCCAGCAGGTAGTTGATCGCATGCAGCACGGGTGAGGCATGCGGCTTGACCGACACCCGGTCCTCGGCGGTCAGCGAATGGAACCACAGCGCAGTCATGATGGAAGTCATCGAGGCACTGGACGCCTGGTGACCACCCACCTTCAGCCCCGCAGGGTTCGGCCGTACCCGGTTGGCATGATCGATGATCGCGGTGGAGAGCCACAGCACCCGCTGCTCAACCGCCTTCAGCACGACGAGCTCCTCCGCCCGGGCAGGACCAGAGCTGTCGACGTCGGCCGACCTCAGTTCCGCAACCATCACAGACCTCCTCCGCATTCGGCACCATGCCTTAAGAAATTTTGCGTTGTGCTCCGCAAGTAGACCTATGGTCCTGCGACTGCACAAGTTGTTGCCTTTGACTTGAGCATTCTGCTCAGACTTTGAGTTGGCCGGCAGGCATTGACAGGGCATCATGACCAGTGAACAGCCTCTCGATGCTGCGAACGCCTGATTAGCTGGTCCTTCGAAATCTCACTGCCGGAATGCGTGTCTGCGGGATTCCTCCGCCACTACCGCTTCCGGCAGACGGCCGGCCGGTGCGCTGACGATTGCACGGTTCTGCTGCCCCGCCATGGCAAGCGCTGTTCAGGGGGCGTACTCCGCAGCCGGACGACTGAATTGCAGACTCGATCGATTCTCGGCACATCTATGCGACCTGGTCACAAGTTTCGCCTGACGACAGGGAGTTGATCGCTTGCAGAACATCCGTCAGCCATGCGACTTGCCCGTCGAACTGTGACAGCTTCCAGGGCCGAACCCACCGGTATGCCTCGTGCTCCCAGTTGAGAGTGAGCCGGCGTTGCCTGGTGCGGGCCACAAAGGTGTGCACGGTCCAGTCCTGGCCGCCACTTGGGTCGGCCAGGCGTAGCGTAGGGCCCGCAGTCAGGTGCTCCAGAGCACGGGCGGGGAGCAAAGTCTCCTCCCAGATCTCCTGGATGGCCTGCCGTACCGGGTCGCTGTCAGCGTCCAGATATCCAGTGATGCAGTGCCACAGGCCTGCGTCATGCTGGACGGATCCACTGCGCTTGAACAACCCGATACGCCCTCGCCACATGAGGATGACGGCGACGATGTGTCGCGGGCCCCGAGACGTGGGTCGGCTGAACTCGTCCAGGGACTGAGCCCTTTGCGAAGCTTGCTGAATCACTGTGCGATCACCGCCTTCGGAAGGGACACTCGAATACGACCCGATAGGCCTTTTCATCTGGAGTGCTTCTTTCATGCGACGGCCCGGACTCGGAGAAAGCCCCGTCGTGGCAGGTCAGGAGAACTCGTCCCATTTCTGATCAGCACCGGATGCCCGGCCGCGTGACAGCGCGAGGTACGGCACTCCCTGACGGCGACCTTGCCGAGCACCGTCGCTCCTGTTGTTCACCGGATGCGCCTCTCGCTCCCGGCCCAGGCCTTCTCACGCAACACGAATTTCTGGACCTTCCCCGTGGAAGTCTTCGGAAGCTCCGTAAACGTGACCGTTTTCGGCGCCTTGAACCGCGCCAATCTGCCCTTTACATGGTCGATGATCTCCGCCTCAGTGGCCGTGGCACCGTCCTTCAAGCGCACATAGGCGGCGGGGACTTCACCCCAGCGCTCGTCCGGAACGGCGATCACCGCGGCCTCCAACACCGCTGGGTGATCCTCGATCGCCTGCTCCACCTCGACCGACGCGATGTTCTCCCCACCGGAGATGATCACGTCCTTCGAGCGGTCACGCAGTTCCACGTACCCGTCGGCGTGCACGACGCCGATGTCACCGGTCCGGAACCACCCGTCCGGTACCGCTGCCAGGGTGGCCTCCGGGTCGTCGAGGTAGCCGAGCATGAGGTTGTTGCCGCGCAATGCGATCTGCCCCGTGGTGACACCGTCAGCGGGGACGTCGGTGCCGTCGTTCGCGATCACCCGCGGCACGCACGAGATCATGTTTCCGACGCCCTGGCGCGCCTTGAGCCGCGCCTTTGCTTCGGCGTCGCGGTCGTTCCACTCCGGGCGCCAGTCGCACAGCATCGCCGGACCGTAGGTCTCGGTCAGCCCGTACAGGTGCGTGACCTCGAACCCAAGCTCCGCCGTCCGCCGCAGGATTGCCGGCGACGGCGGCGCCCCACCGGTCGCGATGCGCACCGTGCGGTCCAGCGGCGCGGCCTCGCTGGCATGGGCGATCATCGACAGCACCGTCGGGGCCCCGTTGAGGTGCGTGACGCCCTCCTCCTGGAGGAGTCGCCAGATCTCCGCCGGGTCCACCTTCGGCAGGCAGACGTGCGTCGCGGCCGCTGAGGTCACCGCCCACGGGAACGTCCATCCGTTGCAGTGGAACATCGGCAGCGTCCACAGGTACACGCTCGATGGCGTCAGTCCTGTGTGCCCCACCATTGCCACGGCCTGCAGGAAGGCCCCCCGGTGGTGGTACATCACGCCCTTGGGGCGACCCGTGGTCCCTGAGGTGTAGTTGATCGACAGCAGTGACCGCTCGTCGGTCGGGGTCAGGTGCAGCGGCTCCGAAGCAGCCAGCAGATCCTCGTACTCCTGCCCCGCCCGGATCCGGTGCGGCGGAGTGTCCAGCCGGGTGAGGACCTCGTCCACCAGCCCGTCGAACGACGGGTCGTGGACCAGTACGGCGGCCTTGGAGTGTTCCAGGATGTAGGCAACCTCGTCCACCGCGAGCCGCGTGTTCACCGCGACCAGCGGCACCCCCGCCCACGGCACCCCGAAATGCGCCTCCAACGACACATGCGTGTTCGGCGCCAGCACCGCCACTGGGCGGCCTTCGGCCAGCGGTGCCAACCCGCCTGCCAACCGCTGACACCGATCACGCAGCTCCGCATAGGTCCACCGGGACTGCCCGTCCACCACCGCGACCCGGTCCCCGTGCGCCGCCGCGGCACGATCCAGATACGACGTCGGGGTCAACGGCTCGAAAGACAAGGAGTCCACGTCGTGGGTCATCGTGGGGTCTCCTTGGTGTGGTTGGTGTGGTTGGTGTGGTTGGTGTGGTGTTGGCGGAGTGCTTGTTCGTGGGCGGGGCGTGCGGTGCGGATGTCGGTGAGGATGTCGTTGGGTGGGCGGACTATGTTGCGGGGGTTTTTGAAGTGGGGGATGACGTATTTGCCGAAGAGTTCGATGGAGTTCATGAGTTGGTGGTGGGGGAGGCTGTCGACTCGCAGGACGAGTGCGTCGGCGCCCATGTCGGCGTAGCGCTGGATGTGTTGGATGCAGTGGTCGGGGTCGCCGACGATGAAGCCCTGGGAGTGTTCGAGCATGTATTCCTCGTCGTTGAGGTTGATGTTTTTGACGGCGCCCATGTAGGCGTAGTCCTTTGAGAGTTTGGAGAGGCGTTCGTAGGCGTCGGTGGAGAGTTTGGCCATGTCGAGCAGGGGTTTTGCTTCGGTGCGGGCTTGTGCTGTGGTTTGGGCGCAGTGCATTCCGCCGGCGATGGCGATCATTTTGCGTGGTGTGATGGGGTGGGGGTGGTGTGTGGTGGTGAGGGTTTTGTCGTAGAGCTTGATCATGTTTTCGACGAGGTCGTAGCCGAGGTAGAGGCCGCCCATGATGGCGCCGATGCCCATGGTGGCTGCGGTTTCGACGGAGTTGGGGCTGCCGGCGGCGGCTGAGATGGGCGGGTGGGGGTTTTGTAGGGGTTTGGGGACGAGGCTGCGGGGTGGGATCTTGTAGTGGTCGCCGACGTAGGAGAAGACGTCGTTGAGGAATGCGTGGCGGATGAGTTCGATGCCTTCGCGCCACTGGGCTTTGTTTTCCGAGGGGTCGACCTCGAATGCGCGCAGTGCGAGTGTGGTGTTGCCGCGTCCGGTGCCCAGTTCGACGCGGCCGTTGGACAGGATGTCCTCGGTGGCGACGCGTTCGGCGACGCGCAGGGCGTGGTTCATCCGGGTGGGCAGCAGTGTCACGAGGTGGATGAAGCGGATCCGGCTTGTGAGGGCCATGAGGTAGGGGTAGAGCACCTCCGGAGCCGAGACCGATGCGGTGCCCAGGGCGACGTGCTGCTCGGAACTGCCGAAGGCGTCGAAGCCCACCCGCTCCGCCAGGAGCACCTCCTCGATCAGCTCCCGGTAGCGGTGCTCATGCGTGAGCCCGACCGGGGTGTCTCCCTCGGACATGAGGATGAAGTCCATGACGACCCTTCCGTCGAATGTTAATCGCCGATAACGTATGGCGTAGTTCAGCCCTGGTCAAGGCCTCCATGGGAGCCGCACAGCGTTAGGTGGCGGTAACAATGAGGGTCGGCTGAGCACGGGTCACCGCCCACGGCGGAGGGCCGTACCGACGTCGACGAGAGTGCGATCTCGCGAGCCGTTCGAGTGAGGAGCGATTGCGCCGCTGAGGACTTCATCGAGACCGTGGACGGCGAACCACGTGCCTGCTCGTTGACGACATCAGGGCATGCACACCCAGCGGGTACTCGACCACCCGCATGGCATGGGCACTGGCCACGCGTTGCCGCGCGCCCTGGCACGTTCGGCTGCGCACCTGGGACTGCGACCGCTCCTGAGGCGCGGGGAGGAGGCTTCGTTTGAACCGTCGGGCGGATCGGACGAAGATGCCGGCGATGTGAAGTCCGGCCAGGCAGGTGGCCGCGGTCGTGCTGTAGCAGTGGCCAGGCCAGGCGGTTGACGCACCGTGCTACAGCGTTGCGTTTCTTGAAGATTTCTCAGTGGAGAGCTGGAGGCGTGCCGCCTCGGCTGCACCCGTCGCAGCGGATGACCACGTGATCCGCCGGGACTCAGAACACCGCCCCGATGCCATGCTTTCGCAGATGGCACGGCACGCGGCGGGCGCCACTGCCCAGCGCCTGAGCCCGCCGGAGAAGCCGACGATTCCCTGCCGCGCTGTGCGACAGCACAAGCCGATGTTGCGCCGGCGGCGGGGGATCGTCGGGCCTGCGGATGAGCGACTGCGGTCAGTGATCGAAGCCCCTGCCATGCCACCGGCGGAGGGCAAGCGCAGCGAAATGGCGCCTCGGCCCCACCTCCAGGGGGTCAACCCGCATCGTCACAAGCCTGTGCGGCCACGACCGCACCTGTGATCGCCATGGCGGCGCCGATACCAAGCACGGCACCCGTCGAGGCAATGACAAACGGGCGCGGGCAGACAGCTGACCGGTAAGAGCCGCTTGCGCCCTGGGGCCTGGAACTCAGTGCCGTTCTCCGTGTCGGATGGGGTCTGCTGGGATGAGTAGTGCGTTGATGGCGGCGGTGCGGATGGTGGTTGCGACGGTCTCGGGATCGAGTCCGCTGTTGAACTGCGGGACGGCGTTGATCATCGAGAAGACGGCGTGGGTCAGGACGCGGGTCTGCGCGTCTGGCAGGTCGGGCCGCAGCCGTGTGACCAGGCCGCTCCACTCTTCGGCGTAGAGGCGCATCATGCGTCGCATGCGATGGCGTTCGTCGTCGGGGACGTTGTGTTCGTTCTTCAGGAACACCAGCGTGGACGGCACGTTGTCGAGGGTGCGTCTGACGTGGTAGTCGATCATTGCTTCGAGTGCCTGGCGTGGATCCGAGATCTCGGCTGCCGTCCTGCGCGCGTTCGCCAGCAGCTCGTTCAACGGATCCTCGAGCACGGCGATGAGCAACGCCTGCTTGCTGGGGAAGTGCCGGTAGAGGGCGGGGCCGGTCACCCCGGCGCGGGAGCCGATCATCTCCGTGGTGACCGCATCGAAGGCACGCTCGTTGAACAGCTCGCCGGCGACCTTGATCAGCACCTGCCGACGTGTCGCGCGCGGCGATGCAGTACGAGGAGAAGGTGAGCTAGTCATGTACGAAGCTTACGTGAGTCGTCGATAACGTGTCGTTGTGTGCGTCGCGAGCAGGTCGGCGACGGCGTTCAGGCAGGAAAAACCCAGCTCAGAGGAGATTCCGTGCGGGTCACCGAGTACCCCGCTGGACGCGACAGCCTCGACGCCGTCGGTAAATAGCAACGCGTCGGAAGTCGGCACGACGAGATCGGCGGTCGGCACGGACGGTCTCAAGTCTCGCCCCGCAGCGAGAGCGCCCGGCGCAGCCGATCCGCACCGTCGCTAGCACGACTGCGCGCACCTTCTGATGCAGGGCGACCGATCGGCGGGGGGTTCCAGTCACCGAGCGGCTTGGCGGCACCGTGCCGCTCCGTGGCGCATAGCGGCAGGGCCGCCCCTACGCATGCCGCTTCCGACGGAGTCCGTGATCTCGACGAGGCCGAACGCCCGCGACTCGCTGACGTGTGGTTACTCCCTCCCGGTGCACCCGACCGACCCTCTCGTTGTTACCAGTACCTAACATTTTCGGCTTCCCGGTGGCCATGTGACCTGGGGTGAGCTACCTTTGGTGTTATTGGCGATTAACATTTGACGGAAGGGTCGTCATGGACTTCATCCTTATGACCGAGGGGGACACCCCGGTCGGGCTCACGCATGAGCACCGGCATCGGGAGCTGATCGAGGTGCTGGCGGAGCGGGTGGGCTTCGATGCCTTCGGCAGCTCCGAGCAGCACGTCACCCTGGGCACGGCATCGGTCGCCGCACACACTGCCCGCGAGGTGTGGAATGGCTAATCAAGTTCAGGGACTGGATGCGGCCGCCTTCCGCTCGGCGCTGGCTCAGTTCCCTTCAGGTGTGACGATCGTGACGACCCGAGGCGCCGGCGGCGCGCCGCACGGATTCACCGCGAGCTCTTTCGCGGCGTTGTCACTTGACCCGCCACTCATTCTCGTTTGTCTGGACCAAGGAGCGGACTGCTTCCCGGCCTTCATGGCGGCTGAGCAGTTCGTGGTGAACATCGTGACGCCCGAACATGCGAAGTTGGCCATGAGGTTCGCCACGAAGGGCGAGAACAAGTTCGCACACGGGAGCTTCGAATCCGACGAAAATGGTCATCCGATACTGTCCGACGCCGCCGCGGTCATCCGCTGCGAGCTGGAGGAGGCAGTACCCGGAGGAGATCACGTAATTCTCATCGGCCGAGTGCACGACGCCCGGATGGGTGGCGGCAAGCCGGTGACGTGGTATCGAGGCGATTTCCTCCACCTCGGGGAGAGCGTTGCATGAACCACATCGAGCACAGATCGACAGCTGTGGTGGACCGCGGCGCGCGCCGTGGTGCAACCCTCCGCTCAAGCCGTGCTGCGACCGTACGGTGAGCGACCCCGTGAAGACCGACCGCGTGAAGATCGGGAACGTGCTGCACCCGGTGGCCGACGTCAACGCCGCCGTGCGCTTTTACACCGACACCTTCGGCCTGGCCCCGATGTTCGTCGACGGCGACCGCTACGCCGCTCTCGACGCCGGCAGCACTACGTTGGCCCTGACCGGCCCGGCCGAGGACGTCACCGGCGGGGCGCCCGCGGCCTCGTTCAAGGTCCCCGACGTGGCCTCGGCACTCGCAGGCCTCGTGCAGGGCGGCGGGTCCGTAGTCCGGGAGCCCGAGCACGGCCCGCATGAGGTCCGGGCCGTAGCCCGGGACCCATGGGGCAACACCGTGGTGATCTACGGACCGCAGTAGGAGAGTCCGGTAGCGGGCCTCCGGCCTCCGGCTTGCCCTCAGACCGAGACGTCAGGGCGCGTCTCCGGCCGGGGCCCTCATACCCGATGAACATTCCTGTTCGTGCCTCTCTCCGGCCGTCGACCAGATCCTCGACCTTTTCACGCCGGAACGACGTGCGAGGCCCAGGCGCCCACACGCTCCCCTGGTCACCCGCCCCCAAAGCCCGGAAGGTTTCCGTGCATTCCGACTTCCCTCCGCCTTCACCCGATCGCCCGCCGACGCCGGACCCATCGCTCGAAGCCCTCCGCCGTCGACACGGTGAAGGCCCCCTCGAAGCCCCCCGCGCATAGCTGCCGCCAACGCTGCCCCTCGTGCATCGGCATAGCGCTGTCCTTGTTGACCGACATCCCCGCAGCCCACGTGTACGGGCACACGACCCTGTGGCTTTTTACGCTTGCCTCAGGCCAGGGAGACGAGCAGGAATGACTCTACGTTTTTCGCGGACCGGTCACTCTCACTTTGGCCTCGGTGTACTGCTGCTTCTTGCTCAAAAGATACGCGACAGCGGACGTTATACCCTCACTGACCTATTCTCCCTGCGTGCTGCTTAGCCGCAGCGCGCGAATTGCCGCGGCTCTGGTGACGCTCGCGATCGCCATTCCCGTCCTCATGGTCCAACTGCGGGCCACAGGAATCAGCGTCACCCTACTGATCGGCCGGTCGACCCATGGAACTCAGGTCGTCTGCATACAGATTGTCAAGGTGATCGTCACCCTGGCCACGCTTTTGGTGCTCACACTGCTGGCGCTCAGTAAAATTGAGTGGAGCCCCGGTAATCTGTTCTCTGCAGCGGCGGAGAAGAGTATGTCGCCGGACGGATACCTGAGCCCCGGACTCTGGCCGCGCACCGCGAACCTCGGCCCACTCAACGTACTCGGCGAACACATGGTCCTGATCCTCGGTACGGCCGTACTGCCGAACCTGATCCTGCGTGTCTGCGCCTCTCGCAACGGACGCTCGGCACGGCGATCCACGAGCATTGCCTCGGGACTGGTCCTGCCTTCCTCGTTCTCCTGAGCGCAGCGGGCTTCGCAGCTGCGGCCGTGGTGGGAGGCGACGCCATCTGGGGGGTCGACGAAGTCGGACAAGGCTCCTCAATCCTGCATGCCTCGGAAGTACTTCCGGATGTCTCAGTAGCCCGCGTTGCACTCATCACCGCCATGACATCCGTAGTCTTTCTCGCCGCGTTCACGACCGTGTCGAGTGTCGCCTTCGCTGCCGCTGTCACCTTCGCGCGTGACGTGACCGCGCGCAGCAAGGTATGGGCGCGGTCGATGAGCACGGGTCCCTGGCGTTCACAGATCTGGACAGGCTGTCGGTACGGGCCCACAGCCAAAGCTTGTACCCGCAATGCCGGCCTCCTGCGCCCCGACGTCACCACCGATGATCTGGTCCTGCTCAGCGGCTCCCTGAGCCAGGCCGTCCTGACGGCCGGCGACAGGCACCCGGGCCAGTGGCGCCGTCTCCTGCGTATCTCCCTCGACGGGCTCAGCAGCCGCAACACCGAACCCCTGCCCGAGCCCACATCCCACGTGGGCACACTCAGGAACGACTGACCGAAAACCAGCTCTTCTCGCCTGCCGCGCCTGAGTAAAGGGTTGAGTAGTTGAGGTACGGCCCGACGACGCATCAGCCGTAGCCATCACGGAAGCGCTGTCACAACCGGATCGGATGCGCTGCCGAACGACCCGGTGGGGTACTCCACCGGGTGAGGAGTATGCGACGGCGGTGACTAGATGTGCAGCTAGGTCACTGACGCCGATGACGCCTGATGACCGTCGACACGTGAACGTGGCGGTCGCGTCCAGCACCATATCCGGCCGCGGCCATGACCAGGCTCAACGCGATGAGGAGGGTGAGAGCACCAGTCCAGCTGTTGGTGGTGTCGTGGAGGATGCCGAGAAGAAGGGGTCCGGTCGCTGCGACGAGGTAGCCGATGGACTGAGCCATCCCGGCTAGGGCTGTGGTCTCGCTGGGGCCACTGGCGCGTTGGCTTTGGAAGCTCAGGGCGAGCACGAGGCAGACACCGGCACCCAACCCGAGAAGAGTGCACGCTGCGACTGCCAGGGCTGGAAGGAAGAGCAGAATCGTGAAGCCGCCGGCGACGAGCGCTGATCCCGCAGCAGCAACGAAGCGCTGGTCGTGGCGGCCTCGAGTGATCAAAGGCAGCAACATGCTCGTGATCAGCGCGACGAGCTGGTAGTAGAACAGCATCCAACCGGCAGCTGTAGTGCTCATGCCCTCCTTACTGAGGATGCTGGGCAGCCAAGCGACGGCGGTGTAGAAGGCAAGGGATTGCAGGCCCATGAAGAAGGACACCTGCCATGCCAGCCAGGATCGCCACGGGGTTGGAGCGTGTGTTCCGTCAGACTGAACGCTGCCGTCCGTCCGGGTCCCGCGCAGTCGAGGCAGCCACACCGCGAGAGCAGCGAGGGCGACGACCACTCCCCAGGCCAGAGCCGAATGCCAGGTGCCGGGGAGGGCGCCAGCAAGCGGGACGGAGATGCCGGACGACAAGGCAGCGACCAATCCCATAGCGGTGACGTAGAGGGCGCTGACGGTATGAACCTTCGGGCCGGGCACATGGGTACGAATCACCGTGGGCAGCAGGACATTGCCCACCGCGATCGCCCCCGAGAGGATCACGGTTCCGGCGAACAGGCAGGCAATCGAAGGAAGGGACCGGATAACGGTGCCCGCTGCCAGCACTGCGAGAGAGGCCACGAGGAGTCGGGTGGTACCGACCCGGTGCGAGGCGCGCCCGACGAAGGGCGAAGTCGCAGCGAACGTAAGCAGCGGCAGCGTACTCAGTACGCCACCCGCTGATGCGGACAACCCGGTGTCCTGCTCGATGGCCGGCAGCAGTGTGCCCACACCCGTCAGGGTCGCGCGCAGGTTGGCCGCCACCAGAAGAATAGCGATCAAGAGGCCAGCTGAAAGGGCAGGCGTAGTGATCGGCTTCTTCACGGTCGGGGCTGGATCGGCCTTTGTAGCCGCGGTGAGGCCGACGGGGGAGTTCCTCGAGGTGGTCACTTCTGCCGTTCCGTTCCGGTCCCGGTGAGCTTCACGATTTCGGTGGCGCAGTAGCGTGCGCCGATTTCGTCTTTAGCAGCGATCGCCTCCACGAGACGCCTATGCAGAAGCGTGTGCTCTGTGGCCGTCTCACTGGGCCAGAGTGTGCCGCCGATCTGCTCGGCGACCGCGATGCGGAGGACGTCGTACACCTCGGTAAGCAAGGTGTTCCCGCTGGCACTCACCACGGCCTGGTGGAAGCGGGTGTCGGCCTCCGCGATGGCGGCCATCTCCTGTGAATCCGCGGTTTCCTCGGCCTTGTCGAGGAGGTGCCAAAGGCGAATCAGGTCATCTTCAGTACGCCGCAACGCGGCCTGGCCCGAGGCGTACTGCTCCAGGACTGCACGCAGTTCCAGCACGTCGCTCCGCCTCGAAGTGTTGGCACGTCTCATCAGTACCGAGTGCATTTCGCTCGACGCCTGGACGTACGTCCCGTCGCCCTGCCGAGCCTCCAACAGGCCCAGATGCACCAGCGCACCGATCGCCTCCCGGACCGTCGTGCGCCCGACACCGAGCTGCTTGACCAGCTCATGTTCGGGCGGAATCCGCATCCCTACCGGCCATGCGCCGGATGCGATCTGTTCACGGAGGGTGTCCACCAGTTGCGCCGACAAGCTAGCGACACGGCGCGGCGCTTGGAGATCATTCATAAGGTGACCCTAACACCGGATGTCTGACATCTGGAGGTGACGTAGATCGCCTCAAGGTCAGGGGAGGCTGCGCAGGCGTTCAGGGAGATGTCGCTGAGCGGCGGGTAGCTGCCGATGCGGCCGTGAAGATCAGCGCCTGCCGGAACGACCAGCCCGTGCCGTCGGCGGCGCGAGCGGCGCCCTCAGGCGCTCAGTGATATGGGCCCTAGTCGGATGCCTGTCGATCACGGTGACGGTTCCCCGAACATTGCAGTGACGTGAGGCCGTATCGGCCGGTGTCGTGTTCGTCGTATCGCCTTCGTCCTGGTCTTCGTGGAGCTGTTTCGGGTGGGCGGAGTGGGTCCGGTGGTTCCTGGCGGGTGTCGTGGGGGAGTGCGGTGTCGGTGTCGCGGAGCCTGGTTGGTTCATTCCCGCGGCAGTCCCGAGGTTCAGTAGCATGCGCGTCCGTCGAACTGGCGGGATCGTTCTGCTGTCACCCGTCCGGGTGAGCGGCTGGGGTGGAAGCCCACGTGTGGCTCATAGCTTCGTGTCAGACGCATCCGTCACGCGCGTGTGTCTGGTTGAACTGCCCTGTACGCAAGCGTTGTTCGTTGTTGGAGGCTGTACGTGGTCACCGTGCCGTTATCCGCCCGGCTACTGGGGTAACGACGTTGGACGCCGCCTCGGAGGCTGCGGAGACGGGTCTGGGCCGGCATCGGGACGAGTTGCGGCCTGCCGCGGTGCGGCAGTTGCTCAGGCTGCGGGAGTCGGGGGAGTTGGCGACCTCTCACGTGAAGCTGGTTGCCGGCTCGGTGGACGTGAGTGTGCGGCAGGTGTGGCGCTGGCTGGCGCAGGCGGAGGAGACCGGTTCAGCGGAGAAACCCGCGCGCGGGCGGTTCAGGATTACCGAAGAGGTCATCGCCATCGCCCGCGACCTCGACCCCGGTTTTATGGCGGGCCTGCGGGAGGGCACCCCGGCCGCCCGCAGTTTCGACCCCGCCTTCCAGCGCCCGGCGGTGGCCCGTAACCAGATGTGGGAGGGGGACCACAAGCAGGCCCCGACCGTGGTGATGATGCCCGATCAGAAGCTGTCGAAGCTGTGTGTGACGTGGTTCGAGGACCGCGGTACCGGCTATGTGATGGGCTGGGCGGTCACCGCCGGTTCCGCGCACCGCGGATCGGTCCCGGCGGCCGTCCGCGCCTCCGTGGTGCACGCCCCCCCCTACGGGCCCGTCGGCGGACTGCCCCACCTGGTGCGGGTCGACGGCGGAGCCGACTTTCTGTCCAAGGACCGTCCGGCGGACCTTCAGCTTGCTCGGGGTACCTATGGAAAGGGCGCGCAGCGCCCGCCACAAGGGCGGGATCGAGCGGCTGAACCGCACCTGCATGACCCGGTTCTTCGCCGACCTGCCCCGCTACACCAAGGCACCCCAGCTCGACCGCCGCCGCCGGGTCGGTGACCAGGACCCGCCGCTGACCTTCGAGGCCTTCGTCGGCTTGCTGCGCCAGTGGGTCGAGGAGCGCAACACCCAGTACGTCCTGGGGCGCACCGGGACGACACCGCTTCAGGCGTGGCTGGCCGACCCCGCCGAGATCCGGCCGGAACCCGGTCCGGATGAACTGCGCGCGCTCATGCTGGGGAGGACAACAAGGTCCACAAGATCACCAGTTACGGGGTCGAGTTCAACAACCGCTACTACATGCCCGAGAAGGGCGTGGGACGCATCGGTCTGGAACTGCGCCTGCGGTGGATGCCCCACCACGACCACGAGATCGACCGCTGTACCTTCCGCGGCAACCGCTGCCTCGGCCGGGCCTTCCTCAGCAACGAGGTCAGCGATGAGATGCGCGAGAAGGTCCTCAACGACCGCGACGAGCACAGCGAGGTGCTGCGCCAGGCACTGAAACGCTCCGCCGAACGCAAGCGGACGCCATCTGCCCTCCGCCCAGCCCGAACTCCCCGTCCGCGCCATCCGCATGACGGAACAGGAGGCACGCGCCGAACTCCAGGGAACCGCCCCGCCCACCCCACCCCGCCCCGGCGGCGCGCGGAGCCCTATCAGCCCCTGACTCCCATCCCGGCCGGCTGGATACGCCCCGGCCAGGCCACCGCACTCCCGGATCCGTCTTCGGAGGACATATGACCGTCACCCGTCGAGTCGAAGGCGATGTCGGTGATCTACGGCGATGCCGGGCTCGGGAAGAGTTTCGGTACCCGGGCAACGATCCAGGAGATGAATCAGGATCTGATCCTCCCGCTGGACTTCGCCCGCTCCCGCCCGGGGCCGAAGGATCTGCGCGAGGAGTTGTTCCATCAGATGAGCCTCTCCTGCAAGATGCCGGGGACGCCGTCCGCGTTCGACAAGCTGCTGCGCGAGCGGCTTGCGCGACAGCTCCTTGTCCAGCTCGCCGCGTTCCTCGCCCGCTGCTCGTCGCGGATGATCTGGTCGACGGCAGAGCGGTGACCTGTGGCGACCAGATCGTTGAGATGGGCAGCGCCCCGAAATCTGAGCCATCTCCGGTGATCGTTTCCGGTCAGGGCGATAGAGGTTGCCTGCGGCGAGAGCACTTGTCAGATGTGCTGTTTGGAGAAGTCCAACGCGGCCTGCGCGACATCCTGCCAACCGCTGTCGAAGACCAGAGAATGGCCGCGCCCGCGGATTTCCTGGAGCTCGGTGAGGGCGGGGTTGCGCTTCTGCCTGCGATAGGAGGCTTCGGCGATTGTCCGTGGGGCGATGTGGTCCTTCTCCCCGGTGATGAGGAGCATGGGGCCGCGGTGGGGGCCGGCGGTGTCGACTCTGGCCTCGGTGCGTGGGTTGATGTTCGCCGTGGCGGCCTGGAACAGCGGAATGCCCGAGCCGGCGACCGGATAGGTCTCGTACAGAAACCTGGCTTCGCTCTCGGTGACGGCATTGGCGAAGGAGTAGCGGAACTGTTCGTAGGTGAGGCTGACGGACCGCCGATAGTTGGCGGGGTTGCCGATGACCGGAAGAGCGGACTTCAACGCGGAGAAAGGCAGTGGCAGCACTCCTCTGAACGGTGCGGAGTCGATCGGCACCGACAGGGCGGCCAGTCCTCGGCCGGCGAGCTGCTGGGTGATCAGCCCGCCGAAGGAGTGGCCGATGATCACGGGCTGCTGGTCGAGTCCCGTGATGACCTCGGCCATGTGGTCGGTGACCTGCTTCACCCGCTTGCCGGCGAAGACTTCGGGGTGTGCCCGGGCCTCGGCGACCGTCATCGGGTCGTCGGGCCAAGCGGGGGCGAGGGTGCTGTAACCGTGCTGCTCGAAGAACGAGCGCCAAGGCTGCCAGCTCGACGCCAGCATCCACAGTCCATGCACGAAGACAACCGGCCGACGACCGGAGGCGTTGGCCTCGGCGATCTCCTGCTGTTCACGAGCACTGAGACTCATTGCTGCACCACCGTTCGGAGTACGCGGGAGAGCGCACCGCCTTCCACCCGCTTGTGCACCTCGTGCACATCGCGGGGTGTGCGGATCGCCCTTGTTCCGCGAGATTCTCCCGTCAGGCCACTGTGGAAGTCGATGTTCGGACGGACACCACATAGCTCGCCTGATTGTTCCCGCAAACAACAAGCCCTCTCCGAGTCCACCACGAACAGGGGAATTTGACCGCAGTGCCGCGTACGATTGACGTGTGCAACAGTCATCGAGCGAGGATGGTCCAAGCGTCCAGGTCGAACGACTGGGAGCGCGGGTGCTGGGCAGAGCCGAGTCGATCGCCGACGCGCTGGTCACCCGCATTCAGGCGTCTGTGCCCGTCTACCGCACGGATGCCGTCGTCAGCACGGCAGAACTGCGTCGGACCTGCTTGGACAACGTGACCTACGTCTTCGGCGCCCTTGGGCGTGCCCCGGCGCTTTCGTCACCCGAGTCGCACGACAACGGGAGGAAGCGAGCCAAGGCCGGTGTTCCGCTGACGGCCGTGATGGAGGCGTACCGGGTCGCCGCCCGCTTCCTATGGGATTGCCTGTCGGAGGAAGCCGCCCTCGACGGTGTTCCGGCAGAGGTCACTGTGCGGGCCGCGTCCGAGATGTGGCTGGTGCTCGACACCTACACCCAGCACATGGCCGAGGGCTACCGAGAGGAACTCACCGCGCAAGCCCTCGGCCGTGAGCAGCAACGCTCGGCCCTGATACGGGCGTTCCTGGAAGGCCGGCTGGCCGACACCGACGGCTGGGATGCCGCCGCGGTCCTGCGGATCCCGCCGCAAGGCCCCTACTTCG
This sequence comes from Streptomyces sp. NBC_01716, assembly GCF_036248275.1. Classification (NCBI taxonomy): domain Bacteria; kingdom Bacillati; phylum Actinomycetota; class Actinomycetes; order Kitasatosporales; family Streptomycetaceae; genus Streptomyces; species Streptomyces sp. NBC_01716. The sequence goes on from NZ_CP109181.1 coordinate 7,635,355, forward strand.
CTGTCGCCGCCCAGGTTCCTGAGGCCGGACAGCATGCGGTCCGCGGAGCCGAGGATGCCCTCAGGGCCATTGGTGCGGCCTCGACGTGGTATCTACTGCACGACGTCGAGGTGGGAATCGTGCGCCTCCTCGAACCGGCCCGGAATTTCGAACGGCTCGTTGACATCATCGGCTCCACTACCGTCGGCCACGTAGGAATCAGCCCCTTCTACGACGACTTGATGAACACCGCCCCCGCCCTGCGACTGGCCAGGATCGCGCTTCTCAGTGGTTTCGAGGGCGGCAGAGTCACCGTCTTCGACCGTGACCCGCTGGCCGTCGCCGCCGCCGGCGCCCCGGAGATCATGCAACGCATCGCTCACACAGTCCTGGCGGGACTGGAGCGGCTCTCCCCGGATCAGCGCACCCTGCTCCTTGAGACTTTCGGTGTCTGGCTCGACAGCGGGGGATCAGCCGACCTGACCGCCGAAACCCTGTTCTGCCACCCCAACACGGTCCGTCATCGCCTACGTCGCCTGGAGGAGCACACTGGACGCTCCCTCAAAAAACCCCGCGAGATCGCCGAACTCAGCCTGGCCTTCGAAATCGACCGCCGCACAGCCCCAACGCCTCCCTGGACCTTCAGTCTTTCTCCGGGAGGATGAGTTCCAAGGCCGAACAGCAGCGTCGCGTGATTGTGTCCCCTGAGCAGGGTGAACTCGTCGCCCCCGGTGATGCGTACGGCCCGGCCTCCCCAGAACCAAAGTGGGCGGCGTCCGTATCCGCGTGATCTGTATTGCGCCTATGTTCCCCAGGAGGTGGGCCAGCCTGGTGGTGCTGGGGATCGCCACGATCCACGGCTTCTGTGCCAGCAGCCAGGCGAGGTCGATCTGGGCGGGGGTGGCGCCCTTGCGTACGGCCCAGTCCTGCAACAGCTGCACCAGCGGCATGTTGGCGGCCAGGTTGTCCCGGCTGTTGCGGGGGAACGCGGTCCGGCGGTCGTCCTGCGCGAACCGGAAGTACGGACTCATCGTGCCGGTGGTGACCCATGCCCTGGGCCATGAGGTCCTTCACCGTGTCAGCGACATCCTCGATCGGGACAGTGGGATCTACCCGGTGCTGGTAGAGCAGGTCGATGTGGTCCGTCCTGAGGCGCTGCAGCATGCCGTCGACGGCCCGGCGAATGTGTTCCGGGCGGCTGTTCAGGCCGTTGCGGGCCCCCGTGTCCGGGCCGCTGTCCCAGCCGAACTTGGACGCGATCACCACGTCGTCGCGGACGGGGCGGAGGGCATCGCCGACGATACGCTCCGACTCCCACGGCCCGTACGCCTCGGCCGTGTCGAAGAGCGTCCCCCCCTGGTCGACGGCTGTCCGGATGAGCGCGACCATGTCCTTGCGGCTGGTGACCGGGCCGTAGAGTTGCCCGGCATGGTCTGTGTGCCGAGGCCGATGCTGGAGACTTTCGAGGAACCGAGCCTGCGGTGGCCGGTCCGGGTGATGGCTGCGGTCACCCGGCTGCGACGTCGGGCAGAAGCACCGGTGGGCGTGGCGGGCGAAACGGACCGCGCCCGAGATGAGCACCTGGGCGTTCGTCCGGCGGCGCTGGGTCCACGTCCGTGGCTTCGGATGATGCCCACGCTCCTCCGACCGTGGGCGTCGTGTGGTTGCGATGATGCCGGGCGGTCAGTCTGATTCAATCAGCGTGCCCACCGGGGTGGGAGGGCGTGTTGTGTCGGGTAATGGCACTACCCCCCTCAGCTTGGCCTGTTCGGCGAACGAGGGCGCACAGCCCAGCGGTTGGGCGTGTAGCCCCAGGACTCCCGGTACGGCGTAGCAGGCAGGAGACTATGCCTGCTGTGAAGCGAGTTCGACGACGGTGATGTCGGACGGTGCTCCCACGCGTACCGGTGGGCCCCACACGCCGGCGCCCCGGCTCACGTACAGCTGAGTGTTTCCGTAGCGCTCCAGGCCGGCGACCGTGGGGTTGGCCAGTTCGGCGAGGAGGCTGCCCGGCCAGAGCTGTCCGCCGTGCGTGTGACCGGAGAGCTGGAGGTCGACGCCGTGGTGGACGGCGTCCTGGATGACGACGGGTTGGTGGGCGAGGAGGACGGCGGCGCGGGAACGGTCCCGGTCGCCGAGTGCTTCGCCGAAGTGGGGGCCCTGGCCATCCTCTTCGCCTCGGAGGTCGTTGACGCCGGCCAGGTCGAAACCGGGCAGCTCCGTACGGGCGTTCTCCAGCGGGCGCAGTCCCAGGTCCCGTACCTTTTCCACCCACTGCTCCGCGCCGGAGATGTACTCGTGGTTGCCCGTGACGAAGTACGCGCCGTGCCGTGCCCGGAGTTGAGCAAGTGGTTCGACTGCCAGTGTGAGGTTCTCGACGCTGCCGTCCACCAGGTCGCCGACAACCGCGATCAGGTCCGGTTGTGTCGCGTTGATGGTGTCGACGACTCGCTGGGAGAAGCCCCGGCCCAGGACGGGACCGACGTGAATGTCGCTGACGACGGCGATGCGGAACCCGTGCGCGCTGCGCGGGAGTTTGGCCAGCGGAATGGTGAGGCGCTTGACCTTTGGCCCGCGCAGCACACCGTACGTGCCATGACCGACAGTCCCGACGGCAACGGCTGCTGCGGTGCCGCCCACGACGCGGGAAACGAAGAGACGACGCGACGGGATGGTGGAGGCGGTGCCAGCTGACGGAGTGGGCTCCGGCGCCTGCGGCGGGTCCAGTACCGTAACGGGCCCGGCGGTGCCTCGTCCGGCATCGGAATTGCCGCGATGCGCCGTTGCTGGCGGCGGCTCGTCGGCCGAAACGAGTTCCTCCGCGCCGGAGTCACCTGCTTTCGCCCCCGCGGACTGTACTGTCGGCAGAACTAGTGTGATGCGCCAGAAATCCTGTGGGTTAGTTCTTCTCTGTGTTCTGGCTGCTGGGTCCGACTTTGGTGCGGTAGCCGGCGAGGGAGTTGAGGATCTCGTCGGCGGTCTTGGTCCAGGTGAAGGGCCGTGGATTCTCGTTCCAGGTGTCGATCCACGCGGTGATGTCGTCCTCCAGGGCCTTCACGGACCTGTGGACGCCGCGGCGGATGAGTTTGTCGGTCAGCAGACCGAACCATCGCTCCACCTGGTTCATCCAGGAGGAGCCGGTGGGAGTGAAGTGGACGTGGAATCGGCCCTGTACTCGTGAAGCTGCCGTTGGAAGGAGCGACGACCGCCGAACACGCCGCCCCCTGGGACGCGGTGATCGAACGCTGGGCACCGCCTCCCGCCCCAGCCATCGACGACCCCGCCGCGCTCGACCGGTTCATCGCCCGCCTGGCCGCCGACGGACTGTGGCTGTACGAATCCCTCACAGCCGAACGTCTCGCCCCCGACCTCCGGCAGGCCATCGCCGAACGCATTGCCGGCACCCTCAGCCGCGACGGCGACTGACAGTCCGCAGACAGGTCGTCCTGGCGGTGATGGTGGGGCGGTGCGCCCGGCGATACGGCGGGCTGTGGACCCGGCCATACGATCCCAGGGGCAAGAAGCCGAAGAACCTGTCTATTCGTCTATCGCACGAAGGTGGTCGGGGTCGGGAAGCTATACAAGTTCACGCCGGAACTCCGTCGGGTTGACGCCGCGGATGCGTTTGAACGCGGCACTGAAGCCGAAGGCGTCTGAGTAGCCGACCTCGCGGGCGATCTCAGCGAGGGTCGCCGCCTTCCGTTCCCGCATGAGGTCGGCGGCGATTGTCATTCGCCGGCGGGTGAGGTAGGTCAGCGGTGGCTCGCCGACCAGGTCAGCGAAGCGTTTCGCGAAGGTGGCGCGTGACACTCCGGCTCTGGTGGCCAGGGAGGAGACCGTCCACGGCGCGGCCGGCTGATCGTGCAGCAGCCTCAGTGTGTGACCGACGACTGGGTCACGGTGTGCGGAGTACCAGGCCGGGGGGTTGCCGCCTGGCCGGTCGAACCAGTCGCGCAGAGAGCACACCAGCATCCAGTCCAGAAGCCGGTCGAGCACGATCTGCTGGCCCGGGGCATCGACGGCGACCTCCGCGGCCAGGAGGGCCTGCACGGCATTGACTGTGCCGTCGCCCGGAACACGCAGGACGTCGGGCACCGCCTCGAGCAGTTGCCGACCGATCTCGCCGCGGACCGGGTAAGCACCGGTAACCAGCGTCGTCGCGCCGTTCGAGTCGCCGGGAGCGGCGTCGTGCCAGCCAAGGCGGTGGTAGGTCCCGCCCTGATCAGGCGTCGCACAGTTCTCCCCGCATTCGATCGGTTCGGCCGCGGTGCCGATCTCGTCGACGAAGGAGAACGGTGCAGGGCCGCGCAGAATCAACGTGTCACCGGCGGTGAGGTGCTCGGGCGGGCGCCCTTCCGGAAGGATCCACCCCGATCCTTCGAGCATGGTGCACAGCGTCAGCGGCGCGCCGTCGACGAACCGCAACGCCCAGGGGGCGGTCACGGTTGAGCTGCCGAACAGTGACCCCTGGGCCCGCACGTTGCGGAACATGTCTTCGAAGGCATCCATGAACCAATATTAGACGATCACGCAGGCGTTCCAGCTTTTTGCCTATGGATTCGTCCTATCCGCCGTTTCAGTATGGGTGTCATGCGCGGCAGCACCACCCGCTCTCGACCCGGCCGACATGGACCAACCATCGCCTCGCCGCCCGACTGCAACTGCGCGAGTACCCGTACAGCTGCGGCCTGCGGCCTGCGGCTCCAGCGCGGCTCGACTGAATCGCATCCGATCGCGCCTGACCAACCAACGAATGGAGATCTGAAATGACGCTCGAATCATCGATCCGGGCCGGTAACCTTCCGGCGGCGAGCAGCCTTCTTCGCGCCGGAGCGGACCCGAACCAGCGCGGCACGGACGGCCTCACGCCGCTGATGATCGCCGCAGGCCTCGGCCAGTCCTACATGGTCGATCTCCTCCTGGCGGCCGGCGCCGATGTGTTCAGCGTCGAGCGGCGCATGGGCGCGACGGCGCTGCACAAGGCGGCACAGTCGGGCAACGTCGATGTGATCGGGTCGCTTCTCGATCACGGCGCTTTCATCGATCAGCAGTCGCCGGTTCTGGGCAATACGGCGTTGACAGACGCCGTCCTGCACAAGAACGCGGAAGCTGTCGGCCTTCTTTTGCAGCGTGGCGCAAAGGTGACGATCAAGAATATCTGGCAGCAGACCGCGCTCGACGTCGCCCGTAGTGATGGTCTCGACGCAATCGCCGCCCTGATCGAGGAGCAGGTCGAGCGCAACGAGGAAGCGGTCGGTGCTCTGAAGCTGGTAGCGGCGGCCAAGGCGAACGACCCTGCCGAGGTTGCGCGACTGATCGCCGCGAAAGTTGCCCTCAACGAACGAGTCCCCATGGTGGGAAACCCTGATGACAACTACACGCCGCTCGGCATAGCCGCGCGAGACGGACACACCGAGGTCGTGCACCTGCTTATCAAAGCGGGCGCCGACCTGGACCGCATCATCGGACTGATGGGCGGCACCGCCCTCCACGACGCAACCTACTTCGGGCACGCCGACATCATCCGGGCGCTGACCCAGGTTTCCCGGAACGCCGACAAGGCGGTCCCCGACATAGACGCCACAGGTCCCTACAACGGGCTCTGCGCCCTTCACGACGGCGTATGGCACGGGCACCTCGAAGTGGTGAAGGCGCTGGTCGAGGCCGGAGCACGTCTCGATCTACGGGGCCACACGGGCGTCACCCCGAAGGAGCTGGCGCTTCGCTACGAATACGAGGACATCGCCCGCTTCCTCGACGCCGCCGACCAGTCCTAGAAACCCGGCAACCCTCCAAGAAGGATCCTGCTATGAGCGAGACCATCCAGCCCCGACCCTTCGATTTCCCCGAATCCGCACTGAAGGATCTGCGCGAGCGCCTTTCGCGCACCCGCTGGCCCGAGCGCGAAACGGTGTCCAATTCCAGCCAGGGCGCACCCCTGAAGCGGATGCAGGCGCTCATCGACTACTGGCGAGATGGGTACGACTGGCGCGCAGCCGAGAAGCGGCTGAACGCACTCAACCCGTCCACGACGCGAATCGACGGGCTCGACATCCACTTCCTCCATATGCGTTCACCGGAGCCGGATGCCCTTCCGCTCGTGGTCACGCATGGCTGGCCGGGCTCTCCGTTCGAAATCGCCAAGTCCATACCGCTCCTGGCAGACCCCCGTGCTCACGGCGGTGACCCCAAGGACGCCTTCCACGTGGTCGTCCCTTCGATGCCCGGGTTCAGCCTCACGGAGAAGCCGACCGAGACCGGCTGGGGCGCGGAACGTATCACAAGCGCCTGGGTCGAACTGATGCGGCGACTCGGGTACGACCAGTTCGTCGCGCAGGGCGGCGACTGGGGCTACGCCATCACGAACGCGCTCGGCGCCATCGGCGCACCGACGGTGCAGGCAGTACATTTCAACATGTTTCCCGTTTTCGAAACGATGGAAGCACAGGACGAGGACGAGCGGCGCGGACTGGAACGCCTGCGCGACTTCCAGACGAACAAGTCTGCGTATCAGCTCGAGCAGATTCAGAGCCCGCAGACCATCGGCTACGCGCTCACAGACTCCCCTGTGGCGCAGGCCGCATGGCTCTACGAACTGTACGAGCGCTGGACGGACAATGACGGCGATCCGGAACAGGCACTGAGCCGTGACGACATGCTCGACAACATCACGCTCTACTGGCTGACCGCTACCGGCGCCTCGTCCGCACGCATCTACTGGGAAAGCATGCGCAGCTTCCGGGAGCAGGAAATCTCCGTTCCCGTCGGCTTCAGCCAGTTTCCGCGCGATCTCCATCTGGCCAGCCGGCGGTGGGTGGAGGAGCGCTACCCGACCCTGGGCCACTACAACGTGCTGCCGAAGGGCGGGCATTTCCCGGCATGGGAACAGCCCGAGCTGTTCACCGAAGAGGTCCGCGCAAGCTTCCGCCATCTTCGTTGGGTGTAGCTCCTTTCGAGGGACGGCTCTACCTGCGTGAACTGCGGTTTGCAGGCTGAAAGGCCTTCCGCTCGCTGAGCAGGCCTTTGTGATCCGGCTGACGGTTCGGCGCTTCATCTGCGGGTCGGCGCTCGGCTGGCGGCCCAACTGGGTTTCGGCGCGGGACGGATGACCTTGTTACGCAGGGTCATGGCATTGCCCGATCCACGGTTCGGCACTCCGCGTGTGCTGGGCGTGGACGACTTCGCGATCCGTCGCGGCCAGACGTACTCCACTGTCTTGACCAGCGTCGAAGACCATCGCGTGCGATGTGCTCCCGACACGTGAAGCCGGGCCGCCGGCCGCCTGTCGGGCGCGGCAGTGTCGGGGGTGGCGGGCGCCGGCTCCTTGAACGCGGGTGTCGGCGTCACGGTGCGCTCGGCCTGGGCGTGCCACCAGCGTGCTTCGGTGAGTTCGCCGCGGGCGAGGTGGTGCAGGTGGAGGCAGAAGGCGGCGGTGGCGTCTCCGTCGCCGGCGGCGTACTGCCACCAGTCGCGGGCGGCTTCGTCGGATCGTGTGAGCCGCAGGGTGCAGCCGAGCACGCGGGCGCCCGCCGGGTCGGGAAGCGGCTGGGCGAGGACGAACGCGTCGCCCAGGACGTCCAGGGCGGTGGAGGCGACGACAGCACGGTCACGTCCCCGGCGAGTTCGATGGTCATCGGCTGGTGGATTCCCCTCCTGAGGTAAGACGGGCCCGGTGCACATTCCCCCCAGGATGGAGGCCCGGGAGAGATTCGCCGCCCGCGTGGCCGCCGTGGCGGCGGCGGCCTTCATGCTCCTGCCGCAGAACGCCACGGCGGCCGACAGCACCACCGTGTCGCGCGCCGTGGCTCCGATGTCGCTCGCGCAGAGCATCGAGCTTCTCCCCGTCGGTGTGGAGGACCGGACCGGGTACGACCGGGCCAAGTTCAAGCACTGGGTCGACGAGGACAAGGACGGATGCTCGACCCGTGCCGAGGTGCTGCTCGCCGAGTCCCGCGTCGAGCCGACCGTCGAGGCCGGCTGCTGGAAGCGCGCGAACGCCTTCTTCTCCGCGCACGGGATTACCGTCGAGCGCGTCCTCACGGACAACGGCTCCTGCTACAGATCACGGCTATTCGCCCAGACTCTCAGCGCAGCCGGATCACCCACAAACGCACTCGCCCCTATCGCCCGCAGACAAACGGCAAGGTCGAGCGCCTGAATCGCACCCTGCTCGACGAATGGGCGTACGTGCGCCCGTACTCCAGCAACGCCGAACGCACCGAAGCCCTGACGGACTTCCTGCACACCTACAACTGCCACCGGTGCCACACCGCACTCGATGGACAACCGCTGATCAGTCGCGTCAACAACCCTGCGGGTCAATACATCTAGGGCGTGTTTTAGAAGTAGCGTCGTCCGCCCATCGGGCGGGGCCCACGGCGTCTGGTGCGTGCGATCGCAAGGCGGAGGATCAGCCCCGTAGATGGACCGGACGTACTTGGATGACTCCGACAACGCGGCGAGCGTGCGTGCCAGGCGTCGTGGGCCAGACGGGACTTCTAAAACACGCCCTAGTCCTTGCCGTCGTCGTCCTCGTCGGAAGACCCGTACTGTCGACATGCCCTCCTCGCCGGTCGAGGCCGGCGTCATCCCGCCGCGTGCCGAGGGAGTGGAACCCTGGCGGTGGGCTGCGGCCCCGTCTCGTGACCTTGGTGCGGTCGCTCGGGCATTCCTCGCCCGCGATCACCCTCGGTTACTATGCTCACTTCATGCCGGGGGGCCGGCAGCAAGTGGAAGCGTTGGGTGGCCTGGGAAATGTTGAATGAGGTCGTCGCGACTCGTTACGTCACGCCCTTGCGTGAAGGCGGTTCGCTCCCCGGGATCGTCGAGGCCGACGATCTCGGGACCTATGTCATGAAGTTCACCGGCGCGGGGCAGGGGCGCAAGACGCTTGTCGCCGAGATCGTCTGTGGGGAGTTGGGGCGGCGGCTCGGGCTGCGTGTGCCGGAGTTGGTGACCATCCAGCTCGACCCCGTGATCGGTCTCGGGGAGCCCGACGAAGAGGTGCAGGACCTGTTGAAGGCGAGCGGCGGGCTGAACCTCGGGATGGACTTCCTGCCCGGGTCGCTGGGGTTCGATCCGCTCGCGTACGAGGTGGGGCCGGCCGAGGCGGGCCGGATCGTGTGGTTCGACGCGCTCATCAACAACGTCGACCGGTCCTGGCGCAACCCCAACATGCTTGTCTGGCACGGCGATCTCTGGCTCATCGACCACGGCGCCACCATGATCTGGCACCACAACTGGCCCGGCGCCCAGGCCTCCGCCGCGAAGCCGTACGACGCGTCCGACCATGTCCTCGCCCGGTTCGGGCCCGACATCGCCTCCGCCGCGGCCGAACTCGCGCCGCTCGTCACCGAGGAGCTGCTCACCGAGGTCACCGCCGACGTGCCGGACGAATGGCTCGTGGACGAGCCCGGGTTCGAGACCACCGACGCGGTACGGCGCGCCTACGTCGCGGCGCTGCTGCCGCGCGCGGCGACCATCCATGAACGTCTCATCCTCGACACACCCCCCAAGACGCGCCCCTCGCGGGCCCCCGGCTGGCTGACCGATCATCTCGCGCCTTGGCCCCATCCCACCAAGAAGGCCGGAGGCGAGGGCCGATGAACGGACGCGATGTGTTCGAGTACGCGCCGCTGCGCGTCGTACCGAGGGTCGAGCGCGGGGAGTTCATCAACGCGGGCGTCCTGGTCTACTGCCGGGCCAGATCGTTCGTGGCCGCCCGCACGCACCTGGACGAGTCCCGGCTCAAGGCGCTCGCGCCGGACACCGATGTGGCGGGGGTACGCGCGGCGCTGCGCGCCGTCGAGGACGTCTGCGCGGGCGGTGACCCCGCCGGGCAGGCCGCGCGCGACGACGCGGGGCGGCGGTTCCGCTGGCTGATCGCGCCCCGTTCGACGGTCGTCCAGCCCGGTCCCGTACACACGGGGCTGACGCTCGACCCGGCGGCGGAGGCCGAGCGACTGCTGGACCTGCTGGTCCGGTAGGACCCGGAGCGGGCAGGCCTACCCGCGTACCCGGTGTGACACACGTTCGCCGCCCCCGTGTGCCGTTGACACCGGGTGTCAGGGCTTCTAGCGTCACGGCAGCTGAATACTAAGCGGTCGCTCAGCGCACCCGTGCCGACACCGCGATCCAACGGACGAGGAGAGCAGCATGTCCACCACCGAGCAGCGTGTCGCCGTCGTGACCGGCGCGGCGCGGGGGATCGGCGCCGCGACCGCGGTGCGTCTCGCGGCCGAGGGCCGGGCCGTCGCCGTACTCGACCTGGACGAGAAGGCCTGCGAGGAGACCGTCGGCGCCATCACCGCCGCGGGCGGCAAGGCCCTCGCCGTCGGCGCCGACGTCTCCGACTCCGCCCAGGTCGAAGCCGCCGTCGCGCGCGTCGCCGCCGAACTGGGCGCGCCCACCGTCCTCGTCAACAACGCGGGCGTGCTCCGGGACAACCTCCTGTTCAAGATGAGCGAGTCCGACTGGGACACCGTCATGAACGTGCACCTCAAGGGCGCCTTCCTGATGGCACGCGCCTGCCAGCAGCACATGGTGGAGGCCAAGTTCGGCCGTATCGTCAATCTGTCCTCCAGCTCGGCGCTCGGCAACCGCGGCCAGGCGAACTACTCCGCGGTCAAGGCCGGCCTCCAGGGGTTCACCAAGACCCTGGCCAAGGAGCTCGGCAAGTTCGGCGTCACGGCCAACGCCGTGGCCCCCGGTTTCATCGTCACCGAGATGACCGCCCAGACCGCCGCCCGCGTGGGTATGGGCTTCGAGGAGTTCCAGGCGGCGGCGGCCACCCAGATCCCGGTCCAGCGGGTCGGCGTCCCCGACGACATCGCCAACGCGATCGCCTTCTTCACGGGGGAGAACGCGGGATTCGTCTCGGGCCAGGTCCTGTACGTCGCCGGCGGACCCCTCAACTGAAACGGAAGGCGGCGGACATGACGGAACAGCCGAAGGAAGCGGACCGGCCCGACAGCGGCAGGGTCGCACTGATCACGGGCGCCAGCCGCGGCATCGGTTACGGCATCGCCGAGGCGCTCGTCGCCCGCGGCGACCGGGTGTGCATCACCGGACGGAACGAGGAAGCGCTCAAGGAGGCCGTCGAGCGTCTGGGACCCGACCGGGTCATCGGCTTCCCCGGCAAGGCCCACGACGAGGCCCACCAGGTGGCCGCGGTCGACCGTGTCATGGAGGCGTTCGGCCGTGTCGACTTTCTGGTGAACAACGCGGGCACCAACCCGGTGTTCGGCCCGATGGCCGATCTCGATCTCAACGTGGCACGCAAGGTCTTCGAGACCAACGTCGTCTCGGCCCTGGGCTTCGCCCAGCTGACCTGGCGCGCCTGGCAGAAGGACAACGGCGGTGCGATCGTGAACATCGCCTCGGTCGCGGGGGTGTCCGCGTCGCCGTTCATCGGCGCGTACGGGATGAGCAAGGCGGCGATGGTCAATCTGACCCTCCAGCTGGCTCACGAGTTCGCGCCCGGTGTGCGGGTCAACGCCATCGCGCCGGCCGTGATCAAGACGCGGTTCGCGCAGGCGATCTACGAGGGCCGGGAGGCGGAGGCCGTGGCCGCCTATCCGCTGGGGCGCCTGGGTGTGCCGGAGGACGTCGGCGGCGCCGCCGCGTTCCTCACATCGGACCAGTCGGACTGGATTACCGGGCAGACGCTGGTCGTCGACGGGGGAATTTTTCTGAACGCTGGTGTGCACTGACATATTTTGTCGGTGAATGCTCCCAAGTGCCCCATCGGACCTGCATATTGAACCGATGGGGCACTGCGGTATGGTCGCCCGACTCGTGGCTGAACAAGGAGCGTGCACGTGTTCAACCGGACCAGTCTGCAGGCGGCTGCAGCCCTCGCGTCCATATCCCTGCTGGCCGGATGTGGCCTGTTCTCGTCGGACGGCGCGGCCGAGGACAAGAAGATCATCATCGGTACCACCAGTGAGCCGAGCACGCTCGACCCGGCCGCCGCGTGGGACAACTCGTGGGAGCTGTACCGGAACGTCTTCCAGACCCTGGTGGCGTTCCCCACCGGCAGTACGACCCCTCAGCCCGACGCGGCGGACAACTGCAAATTCGCGGACTCCACGAACAAGGTCTACCGCTGCGAACTCCGCGAGGGGCTGACCTTTTCCAACGGTCACAAGCTCGACGCCGCCGCCGTCAAGCACTCGTTCGACCGCATTGTGAAGATCAACGTGAACGGCGGTCCCAACGGACTCCTCGCGTCCCTCGACGGCGTCACCACGGACGGCGAGCTGACCGTCACGTTCAATCTGAACAAGCCCGACGCCACGTTCCCCTTCGTTCTCGCCGCCCCCGCGATGTCCATCGTCGACCCGGAGGAGTACCCGGCCGACAAGCTCAGGGAGGACGGCAAGCTGACCGGTTCCGGTCCGTACACCCTTGAGTCGTACACCGCGGGCAGCGACGCCGAGTTGGCCGAAAACACCAGCTACAAGGGTTTCGCCGACCGCAAGAATTCAGCCGTCAAGATCCAGTACTTCCAGGACTCCGACAAAATGTTCGGCGCCCTGAAGAAGAAGGAGATCGACGTCATCTACCGGGGCCTCACCTCGGAGGAAGTCGTCGAGCTCGAACAGAAGAAGGAAGAGAACAATCACCTTCAGCTGATCGAGACCGTCGGCGCCGACATCCGCTATCTGGTGTTCAACCCCAAGGACGCGTCGGCGGCGAAGCTGCCCGTACGCCAGGCGGTGGCCCAGGTGGTCGACCGCGACGCGCTGGTGGCCAAGGTCTACCAGGGCACGGCCGAGCCGCTGTACTCAATGGTCCCCAAGGGCATCTCCGGGCACGCCACGAGCTTCTTCGACAGATACGGCGACCCGGACATCGACAAGGCGCGCGGCATCCTTGAGGACGCGGGCGTCGAGACGCCGGTGCCGCTGACCTTCTGGTTCACGACCGACCGTTACGGCTCCGGCACGGTGGCCGAGTTCGCGGAGCTCAAGCGGCAGCTGGAGGCGTCCGGCCTCTTCAAGATCACGCTGAAGAGCAAGCCCTGGAAGGACTTCCAGGCGGGCTTCCAGAAGGGCGAGTACCCGGTCTTCGGCCGCGGCTGGTTCCCCGACTTCCCGGACCCCGACAACTTCGTGGCCCCCTTCGTCGGCAAGAACAACGCGCTCAGCACCCCCTACGAGAGCCCCGAGATCACCACGGAACTGCTGCCGCAGTCGCGGCGCGAGAGCGACCGGGGCGCGGTGATCCAGCAGTTCGAACGCGCCCAGGAGATCTTCGTCGACGACGTGCGGCTGCTGCCGCTCTGGCAGGGCAAGCTCTACGTCGCCGCGTCGCAGGAGATCAGCGGCGGCGAGCGCGCGCTCGACCCGCAGACGGTCATGCAGCTCTGGGAGTTCAGCCGGAAGGCCAGCTGGTAGCGGCGATTGTCAGTGCCCACCGGTAGGTTCAGGAGTGGCCCAACTGATCGTTTACCGGAGGTTGTTGACGTGACCGACACCGACATGCTGCCCGAGTCCTGGCGTGGCGTCCTCGGCGAGGAACTGCAGAAGCCCTACTTCAAGGAGCTCACCGAGTTCGTCGAGGAAGAGCGGGCGAAGGGGCCGGTCTACCCCCCGCGCGAAGAGGTGTTCGCCGCGCTCGACGCCACGCCGTACGACCAGGTGAAGGTCCTGGTCCTCGGCCAGGATCCGTACCACGGTGAGGGCCAGGGCCACGGTCTCTGCTTCTCGGTGCGGCCCGGGGTGCGCACGCCTCCCTCCTTGCGGAACATCTACAAGGAGATGAAGGAGGAGCTGGGCCACCCGGTGCCGGACAACGGCTATCTGATGCCGTGGGCCGAGCAGGGTGTGCTGCTGCTCAACGCTGTGCTGACGGTGCGGGCCGGCGAGGCCAACTCGCACAAGGGCAAGGGCTGGGAGAAGGTGACCGACGCGGTGATCCGCGCGGTGGACGCCCGGCCCGACCCCGCTGTCTTCGTGCTCTGGGGCGCGTACGCGCAGAAGAAGCTGCCGCTGATCGACGAGTCGCGGCACGTGGTGGTGAAGGGCGCGCATCCCTCGCCGCTGTCGGCGAAGAAGTTCTTCGGCTCGCGCCCGTTCACCCAGATCAACGAGGCGATCGCCGCGCAGGGGCACAAGGCCATCGACTGGCGCATCCCCGACCTGGGCTGACCGGCCCCCGCGCCGCCCGGCGCCTCCGTCACGGGCCCCGCCCGGCGGTCCGCGCCGGGCGGGTGAGCCTGTGCGGGAATGCCGGTCGCTGCGGTTAGCGTCGGGCCGGACGGGATCGACCGGACGGGCGCGGGAGGCGGCAGGCGATGGAGCGGCGCGAGGTGTCGGAGGACCCCGTCCTGACCAGGATCGGGCAGGCGGTCATACTGCTCCACGGCGGTGACCGCGAGGAGGCGCGCAACCGGTTCGGTGAGCTGTGGACCGAGATCGGCGAGTCCGGCGACCCGCTCCACCGCTGCACGCTCGCCCATTACATGGCCGACACACAGGACGATCCCGGCGACGAACTGGCCTGGGACCTGCGCGCCCTGACCGCGGCGGAGGGCCCGGCCCTGTTCCGCGCCTCACCGGCGATGCGGGCCTTCTACCCCTCGCTCCATCTCAACCTGGCCGCCGACTATGTGAAACTCCAGCGCCCCGACGCGGCGCGACTGCACCTCTCCCGGGCCCGCGCCGCCGTGAACGCGCTCGGGGACGACGGGTACGGGAACGGGGTCAGGACCGCGATCGGCCGCCTGGAGCGGCAACTGCTGGACAGTCCCTAGGTCCCGGTCCACCGGACAGGGCCTGGCCGTCCTCACTCGCCGTACGTCCTGTCGCAGATATGGCTCTCCGGGCTGTCCGGCGCCCAGCCCCCGTACCGCTCGCCGAGCGCGCACAGCTGCGCGGCCGCGTCCGGCAGCGCCGTCGGGGGCGCCGGCGCTGCGGAGGGCGCTGCCGGCCACTGGTCGGGCGCCCGGCGGCGGGGCGGCTCGGGCGGCAGCTGTACGGACTCCGACGCGGCCCCCCGCTTCGGAGACGGCGTACGCGCGAGCGGGGTCGCGGCCTCCAGCGCCTCGCGCGCCGACGGCTGCGCGATCCGCGGCGCCGCCGTGCCCTGGGGCGAGGCCTCCCGTACGGCTCCGCCGCCCGCCCCGCTCCCCGTCCCCGCCTCGGGCTCCACGGCCACGCAGGCCGAGATCCCGCCGACCGCCACACCGAGCAGAAGTACCGCTGTCGTTCTCGTTCGCCGCGTCACCCGGCCAACTCTGCTGGTCGCGGCCCGTGTCGGGGACATAACGGCGCGGTGTTACCCGCACGGGTGACCGGCCCGCCCGCGTGTTGCCGCCCCCGGGCCGCCCGTATGCTGCGGATCAGGGTCCGCACGGCGGACCCCCGCGCACCGGCGCGTGAGACAGGACCCCGGCACGGCGACAGGGAGACCCACGTGAAGGTCGGCTGCATAGGGCTCGGCGACATCGCCCAGAAGGCGTATCTGCCGGTGCTCACCACGCTGCCCGGGATCGAGCTGCATCTGCACACCCGCACCCCGGCCACGCTCACGCGGGTCGGCGAGACCCACCACATCCCCGGCGAGCGGCGCCACACCGACCTCGAATCGCTTCTCGCCCAGGGCCTGGACGCCGCGTTCGTCCACGCGCCGACCTCCGCGCACGCCGAGATCGTCACCCGCCTGCTGGAGGCCGGTGTGCCGACCTTCGTCGACAAGCCCCTCGCGTACGAACTCAAGCACTCCGAGCGCCTGGTGGCCCTCGCCGAGGAGCGCGGAACGAGCCTGGCCGTCGGCTTCAACCGGCGCTTCGCGCCCGCCTACTCACAGTGCCTGGAGCTTCCGCGTGATCTGATCCTCATGCAGAAGAACCGCATCGGTCTGCCCGAGGACGCCCGCACCCTCGTCCTGGACGACTTCATCCATGTCGTGGACACCCTGCGCTTCCTGCTCCCGGGCCCCGTCGAGCACGTCGACGTCCGCGCCCGGATCCGCGAGGGCCTGACGCACCACGTCGTGCTCCAGCTCTCCGGCGACGGCTTCACCGCCATCGGCATGATGAACCGGATGAACGGCTCCACCGAGGAGATCCTCGAAGTCTCCGGACAGGACACCAAGCGGGCCGTCCACCACATCGCCGAGATCATCGACCACAAGGGGCAGCCCAGCGTCCGCAGGCGTGGCGACTGGGTGCCGGTGCCGAGGCAGCGCGGCATCGAGCAGTGCGTGCTGGCGTTCCTCGACGCCGTACGCGCGGGGAAGACGCTCAGCGCCCGGGACGCTCTTTCGACGCACGAACTGTGTGAGCGCGTGGTGCTCGCCGCTCGCGCCCAGGCCGTCTGAGGTACCGGACCCCCTCGAAGGCGCCGAGCGCCGCGAGAACGCCGAGCGCGCCGTACAGCGGCCAGGCGCCGAGGTCGACGAACGCGGTGGTGCCGCGCGCCATCGGAACCTCGTAGACGGCGCTCGCGCTGCGCTCCGTGCCGAGCGGGGTGCCGATCCGTTCGCCCTCCGGGCCGTAGACCGCGCTGACGCCGGTGAGGGTGGCGTGCACCGTCGGGCGGCCCGTCTCGGCCGCTCGCAGCGCGGCCAGCGACGCGTGCTGCTCGGGCGCCCAGCTCCGCTGGAAGGTCGATGTCGACGACTGCGCGACGAGCAGCTGCGCGCCGTCCCTGACGAGCTGCCGGCTCATGTCGGGGAACGCCGACTCGAAGCAGATCAGCGGCCCGATCCGCAGTCTGTCCAGAAAGGGTCCCGGCAGCACCATGACCGTCTGACGCGTGCCGCGCCTGCGGTCCTGGGACGCCGCTTTGCCCACGGACGTCGCCCAGCCGAGCGCGTCGCGCATCGGGATGTACTCGCCGAACGGCACCAGCCGCATCTTGTCGTAGCGGTCGCCCGTCAGCCCCTCGGGACCCACCAGTACGGCGCTCTTGAAGATGCCCGTTCGCCCCGCCTGGTCCGAGCCGGGAGCGTCCATGTTGACCAGGAGCGGGACGCCGACCTGGCGTGACAGCGCGGCGATACGATTCGCCAGATCGCGCCGGTTGGTGAGATCGCGGCCGACGCTGCTCTCGCCCCAGACCACGAGATCGAGATCCTGTCCGGCCAGTGAGCGCGTCAGCTCCTCGCTGCGGTCGAAACGCCGCTCGACGCCGCCGATGACCCCGGGCTGGACGATGGCGACACGCGCGTGCCCTGCGTTCTCCAGGCGCGGTGCCCAGATCCATGCGGCGGACACGGCGACAGCGCACGCCGCGAGGCCCGAGACGGCGGCCGTACGGGCCGTGGAGACCGTCAGCAGCACGGTCAGGCCCGTGTTCACGGCGACCACCAGAAGGCTCACCAGCCACACTCCGCCCACCGAGGCGAGCCGCAGCGCGGGAGGCACGTCCCACTGACTGGCCCCCAGCAGCCCCCAGGGACCGCCCAGACCGTCGAACGACCGCACCGTCTCGATGATCAGCCAGCCCGCCGGCAGTACCCCCATCGCGGCGACCGTACGCAGGACCGACGGGCGCCCGCGGAGCATCACACGGACCAGCCAGCCCCACGGCCCCCACAGCAGCCCCAGAAACCCGCCCAGCACCAGGATGAACACATGCAGGCTGGGGATCAGCCACTGATGCACGGCGAGCATGAAGCCCAGCCCGCCGATCCAGCCTTCCAGGAACGCGCGCCGGCCCGTCGGAGCCGTACGCAGCAGCATCATCCAGGGGACGAGAGCGATGTACGCGAACCACGCGACGTCCGACTCCGGGAAGGCGAACGCGGGCAGCGCACCGGCCACCAGGACCCCGAACCCCCGCCAGACAGGCGAGGCGGAACGACGGACCCAGGTCTCACGCCGGGCGGCCTCAACCCGCATGCCGCGCCCCCTCGTCCCGCTCGTGAGCGGTGCAGATCAGCGGTACGGGTCAACGGCGCCGATCAGCGGTGCGGCTGATCGATGTCACTGAACGTGCCGGTGGGCAGTGTCTTCCGGATCAGTGTGGGGGAGAGAAGGCGCGGGACGACAGAGGGCCCCCGGGTGTGTCCGCCCTCGCCGGGCCGACCGTCGGCGCCGCGGCGGGTCAGCCCTCGGCGGTGCCACCGGCGTCGCGCCGTGCCTTCTCCACGGCCGTGACGGTGTGCAGCCGCCAGCCTTCCTCCGTGCGGGTGAGTCCGAAGGTGTAACGGCTGATGGCGAGGGCCGCCTCGCCGGACTCCGGGAACATCGTGCTCAGACAGTCGGCCCGTACCTCCGCGCGGTCTCCGCCCGGATAGCCGTCGACGTTCTCGAAGGCCGTTCGGCGATTGCCGATCAGATGCTGGCGGACGGGGAATCCGCCCAGGACGCCGGCGAGCCAGTCGGCCACCTCGGCGGCCGACCCCTCGATCCCGCCGGCGCCGCGGTGGTCGGCGCGTCCGCCGGGGGTGAAGAGCGCGAGAAAGCCTGGCCAGTCGGCGTCGTCCAGGGCCGTCGCGTAGCCGCTGATCACCTCGTCGACGGCCAGCCGGTCCATCACGGTCGCGAGATCCACACGCTGCGTCATCGGATCAGTCTCCGGCAGTTACGGCCGCAGGCCAAGGGGTGAGCGGATCCGACCGGGAGACAGGGGAAAGGCCCGGCCCCGCGGTGTCACCGCGAGGCCGGGCCTGACGCCCGACTGTCGAAACGCGCCCCTGGGCGTGTGCCCTACGCGGCCTCGTCGACCGCGTCGTGCAGGGCCGCCGCCCATTCCAGCAGCAGGACTTCGTACTCCTCGGCCGGCCACGTGCCGTCTGCCGCGTCGACCAGGGCGCGGATGCGCTCGTTGGCCGCGACGGCGCCGGACGCCGCGGGAGCGGTGGAGGAAGGTGTGGACATACGGCAACCGTACGGGCTGCCGCCCGGTTCCCGCGCCGTTCCGGGAGCGGGATAGCTCACACGCAGACAGGGCAACCCCACGGTGCGTCAGCTTCGAGCCCTGACGCGCCAAGGGTTTCCGGCCGTCGCCCGGGGAGCGGTGGCCGGGCGACAGCGGGACGTGTCCTTGAGCACAGCGGGTGCCGACGTGGGGCCGGCAGGGGGAGCCGGCGTCGTCCGGTCAGCCGGCGGATTCGCCCGCGTGCGGGCTCAGGGTGTCCGTGCCGACGAGAGCGAACAGCACGAGGCCGAGCACGATCCGGTAGATCACGAACGGCATGAAGCTCTTGGTGGTGATGAACTTCATGAACCAGGCGATAACGGCATATCCAACGACGAAAGCGATGATCGTCGCGAAAATCGTCGGCCCCCACGAGACGTGCCCCTCGCCGGCGTCCTTCAACTCGAACGCCCCCGAGGCCAGTACCGCCGGGATGGCGAGCAGGAACGAGTAACGCGCCGCCGCCTCACGGGTGTAGCCCATCAGCAGACCACCACTGATTGTCGCGCCCGAACGCGAGACGCCCGGAATCAGCGCCATGGCCTGGCAGAACCCGAAGATCAGACCGTCCCGGATGTTCAGTTCCTTCAGGGTCTTGCGCTCCTTGGCGGCGCGGTGCTTGCCGCCTGTCTCGTCGCGCGCCGCCAGCCGGTCCGCGATACCGAGGACGACACCCATCACGATCAACGTCGTCGCGATCAGCCGCAGATCACGGAACGGGCCCTCGATCTGGTCCTTGAACGTCACCCCGAGCACACCGATGGGGATCGATCCCACGATCACCAACCACCCCATCTGCGCGTCGTGGTCGGAGCGCATCGCCTTGTTCGTCAGCGAGCGGAACCAGGCCGAGACGATCCGGGCGATGTCCTTGCGGAAGTAGATGAGGACCGCCGCCTCCGTACCGATCTGCGTGATCGCGGTGAACGCGGCACCCGGATCGTGCCAGCCCGCGAACGCGGCGGTCAGCCGCAGATGCGCGCTGGAGGAGATGGGCAGGAACTCGGTCAGCCCCTGGACGAGCCCGAGGATGAGTGATTCGAACCATGACATTGGGTGCTACGCCATCCAAGAAAAGTTCGTGCACCGGCCGGTGTGAACACGGGGCAGTGGCGGGTTGCGGACTGAACAGTGGGCGCGCGGAATCGCTCGTCTGCGCGGGTGTATGGAGGTGCCACTCACGCGCCGGTCTGGGGCAGCGTAGCCGTTGATGATTATGAGACGGCGGCAACCCCCTGCCCAGGCGCGGGACGCACGGCGACGAGTGATGCACCGAGGGCGACACCTGGCGTGAAAATGAGGGCCGAGGAGAGGGCTTTGAGGGGGTCGCTAGGGGGCGCATAGGGGGGCAGTCAGGGGGCGTAAAGCAGAGAGGGCAAGGTCACACGGGTCCAACCTGATGGCTTGGATACGCCCTGCCCTAACATCTCGGCCATGACGCTCCTGCCCGACAGCGGGCTATCGCTGGCAGCTGAGTTCCCCGAGCCGACCCATGAGCAATGGCAGGGTCTGGTGGAGGGGGTACTCCGGAAAACCGGTCGGAACGTCTCGGGGACCGACGCCGAGGACGCACTCTCGACAACCATCGAGGACGGGCTGACCACCCGGCCCCTCTACACCGCCGCGGACGACCCCGGCGACGGCGGCCTGCCGGGCTTCGCGCCCTTCACCCGGGGCGGCACCCCCGGCGGAGCGGTGCCGAGCGGCTGGGACGTACGCCAGCGACACGCGCGGACCGACGCGGCGCGCACCAACGAAGCCGTGCTGGAAGACCTCGCCAACGGCACCACCTCGCTGTGGCTGGCCGTGGGAGAGACGGGCGTACCCGTCTCCGCGCTCGGCGACGCCCTCGACGGCGTCTATCTCGACCTCGCCCCCGTCGCGCTCGACGCGGGGGACGAATTCCCCGGCGCCGCCGCCGAGTTGCTGCGTCTCTACGACGAACGCGACGTCCCCCGGGACGAGGCGCGCGGCACCCTCGGCGCCGACCCGCTCGGCCGCCTCGCCCGCACCGGCGACGAGACCCCCGGCCTCCAGGACGCCGCTGCGGAACTCGCCCGGCTGTGCCACCGGGAGTACCCCGGACTGCGCGCCCTCGTCGTCGACGCCCTGCCCTACCACGAGGCCGGCGGCTCGGCCGCCCAGGAACTCGGCTGCTCGCTCGCCGCCGGCGTCGCCGCGCTGCGCGACCTCGACGCCGCCGGACTCTCCTTCGAAGCGGCCTGCGGCCAGCTGGAGTTCAGGTACGCGGCCACCGCCGACCAGTTCCTCACCATCGCCAAGCTGCGCGCCGCGCGCAGGCTGTGGGCCCGGGTCGCCGAGGTCGGCGGAGCGGGACCGGCCGGCGCCGCACAGCGCCAGCACGCCGTCACCTCCTCGGTGATGATGACCCGCCGCGACCCGTGGGTGAACATGCTCCGCACCACGGTCGCCTCGCTGGCCGCCGGGGTCGGCGGCGCCGACGCCGTGACCGTGCTGCCCTTCGACCACGCGCTCGGACTGCCGGACAGCTTCGCCCGGCGGATCGCCCGCAACACCTCGACGATCCTCATCGAGGAGTCCCACCTCGGCCGCGTCATCGATCCGGCGGGCGGCTCCTGGTACGTCGAGCGGCTCACCGACGACCTCGCGCACGCCGCCTGGGCCTGGTTCCAGGAGATCGAGCGGGCCGGCGGCCAGCGCGCCGCGCTGCGCGAAGGACTGGTCGCCGAACGCCTCGCCACGACGTGGGCGGCCCGCTCCGAGAAGCTGGCCCGCCGCCGCGAACCGGTCACCGGCGTCAGCGAGTTCCCGCAGCTCGCCGAGGTTCCCGTCGTACGCGACACACCGCCCCCCGCCCCGGCCGGCGGGCTCCCCACCGTCCACCGCGACGACGCCTTCGAGGCACTGCGCGCCCGCTCCGACGCGCACCTCGCGGCGACCGGCGCCCGCCCGCGCGTCCTGCTGGCCGCGCTCGGCCCCGCCGCCGCGCACACGGCGCGCGTGACCTTCGCGTCGAATCTCTTCCAGTCCGGCGGCATCGAACCGGTCCACGACCCGGTCACCGTCGACGCCACCACCGCGGCCGACGCCCTCACCGCCGCCGGCGCGACCATCGCCTGCCTCTGCTCCAGCGACCCGCTCTACGCCGAGCAGGCCGAAGAGACCGCCGAGGCACTGAAATCGGCCGGCGCCACCCGCGTGTACCTCGCGGGCCGCCCCGGCGAACAGCGAGAGACCTTCACCCGGGCCGGAGTCGACGAGTTCGTCGCCGCCGGCGACGACGCCGTCGCCGTACTCTCCGCCGCCCTCGACCACCTTGGAGTGGCGCGATGACCGTCCCCGACTTCACCGGCATCCACCTGGGGCCCGCCGCGGCCGCCGGCGGACACGAGGACCGCTGGCGCGCCGCCGTCAAGGAGAGCACCGGCAGGAGCGACGCCGACCTCGTCTGGAACACCCCCGAGGGCATCGACGTCAAACCGCTGTACACCCCGCAGGACCTCGCGGGTCTCGACTTCCTCGGGACGTACCCCGGTATCGCACCGTATCTGCGCGGCCCCTACCCGACGATGTACGTCAACCAGCCGTGGACGATCCGCCAGTACGCCGGATTCTCCACCGCCGAGGAGTCCAACGCCTTCTACCGGCGCAACCTCGCCGCCGGGCAGAAAGGCCTCTCCGTCGCCTTCGACCTGCCCACGCACCGCGGTTACGACAGCGACCACCCGCGCGTGACCGGGGACGTCGGCATGGCGGGCGTCGCCATCGACTCCATCTACGACATGCGCCAGCTCTTCGACGGCATCCCGCTCGACAGGATGACCGTCTCGATGACGATGAACGGCGCCGTCCTGCCCGTACTCGCGCTCTACATTGTCGCGGCCGAGGAACAGGGCGTACCGCCGGAGAAGCTGGCGGGGACCATCCAGAACGACATCCTCAAAGAGTTCATGGTCCGCAACACCTACATCTATCCGCCCGCACCCTCGATGCGGATCATCTCCGACATCTTCGCGTACACCTCGCAGAAGATGCCGCGCTACAACTCCATCTCCATCTCCGGCTACCACATCCAGGAAGCCGGCGCGACGGCCGACCTGGAGCTCGCCTACACCCTCGCCGACGGCGTCGAGTATCTGCGCGCCGGACTCGACGTGGGCCTCGACGTCGACGCGTTCGCGCCCAGGCTCTCCTTCTTCTGGGCCATCGGCATGAACTTCTTCATGGAGATCGCCAAACTGCGCGCCGCCCGGCTCCTCTGGGCCAGGCTCGTCAAGAAGTTCGACCCGAAGAACGCCAAGTCCCTGTCGCTGCGCACCCATTCACAGACCTCCGGCTGGTCGCTCACCGCGCAGGATGTCTTCAACAACGTCTCCCGCACCTGTGTCGAGGCCATGGCGGCCACCCAGGGCCACACCCAGTCGCTCCACACCAACGCGCTCGACGAGGCGCTCGCCCTGCCGACCGACTTCTCGGCGCGCATCGCCCGCAACACCCAACTGCTCCTCCAGCAGGAGTCGGGCACCTGCCGTGTCATCGACCCGTGGGGCGGCAGCGCGTACGTCGAGAAGCTGACGTACGACCTCGCGCGCCGCGCCTGGCAGCACATCGAGGAGGTCGAGGAGGCCGGCGGCATGGCACAGGCCATCGCGGCAGGCATCCCCAAGCTGCGCGTCGAGGAGGCCGCGGCCCGCACCCAGGCCAGGATCGACTCCGGCCGTCAGCCGGTCATCGGCGTCAACAAGTACCTCGTCGAGACCGACGAGCAGATCGATGTCCTCAAGGTCGACAACTCCTCCGTACGGACGCAGCAGATCGCCAAGCTGCGCCGGCTCCGCGACGAGCGCGACGAGGCCGTCTGCCAGGACGCGCTCCGCGCCCTCACCGGCGCGGCCGAGGCGGGGTCGACTCCGGGTCTCGACGGCAATCTGCTGGCCCTCGCCGTGAACGCGGCACGCGCCAAGGCCACCGTCGGTGAGATCTCGGACGCCCTGGAGAAGGCGTACGGGCGCCACTCCGGGCAGATCCGTACCATCTCCGGTGTGTACAGGAACGAGGCCGGCACGTCACCGGCGGTCGAGCGGACCCGGGTCGCCGTCGAGGAGTTCGAGGAGGCCGAGGGGCGCCGCCCGCGCATCCTGGTCGCCAAGATGGGGCAGGACGGCCACGACCGGGGCCAGAAGGTCATCGCCACCGCCTTCGCCGACCTAGGCTTCGACGTCGACGTCGGCCCGCTGTTCCAGACGCCCGGCGAGGTCGCGCGGCAGGCCGTCGAGGCCGACGTGCACATCGTCGGGGTGTCGTCGCTGGCCGCCGGACACCTCACGCTGGTGCCCGCCCTGCGCGAGGAACTCGCCAAGGAGGGCCGCGAGGACATCATGATCGTTGTGGGCGGTGTGATCCCGCCCGGCGACATCGACGAACTGCACCGCGCGGGCGCCGCGGCCGTCTTCCCGCCCGGCACGGTCATCCCCGACGCCGCGCAGGACCTGCTCACCACCCTGGCCGCCGCTCTCGGCCACGAGCGGTGAGCCGGTGCATCGCCGGAGCGGTAACACCATCGACATCGACGCCTACACCAAAGGCGTGCTCGACGGCTCCCGTTCGGCCGTCGCGCGCGCCATCACGCTGGTGGAGTCCACCAGGGCCGACCACCGGGAGCTCGCCCAGCGGCTCCTGACCGCGCTGCTGCCCTACTCCGGCACGGCGCGCAGGATCGGCATCAGCGGGGTGCCCGGCGTCGGCAAGTCCACCTTCATCGACGCCCTCGGCACCATGCTCACCGGCCTCGGGCACCGGGTCGCCGTCCTTGCCGTCGACCCGTCGTCCACCAGGACGGGCGGCTCGATCCTCGGCGACAAGACGCGTATGGAGCGCCTCGCCGTCGATCCGGCGGCCTTCGTCCGGCCGTCACCCACGGCCGGCACCCTCGGCGGTGTCGCGAAGGCGACCCGCGAGACGATCATCGTGATGGAGGCCGCGGGTTACGACGTGGTGCTCGTCGAGACCGTCGGCGTGGGCCAGTCGGAGACCGCCGTCGCGAACATGGTGGACTCTTTCCTGCTGTTGAGCCTCGCCCGCACCGGCGACCAGCTCCAGGGCATCAAGAAGGGCGTGCTGGAGCTCGCCGACCTCATCGCCGTCAACAAGGCGGACGGGCCGCACGAGCGGGACGCCAAGTCCGCCGCGCGCGAACTCGCGGGCGCGCTGCGCCTGATGCACCCGGTCGACGCGGCCTGGACGCCGCCGGTGCTGAGTTGCAGCGCCCGCGAGGGCACGGGACTCGACACCGTCTGGGAGCGACTGGAACAGCACAGGAAGGTCCTCGACACCAGCGGACGCCTCCAGGGCAAGCGGAGCGACCAGCAGGTCGACTGGACCTGGTCGATGGTCCGTGACCATCTGCTGGACCGGCTGCGGAGTCATCCGGGCGTACGATCCCTGACTCCGGCGCTCGAACAGGCCGTACGGGAGGGCACGTTGACCGCCACGCTGGCCGCCGAGCAAATCGTGGCGGCGCTGGAGCTGCCGGCGGACGCCGGGGGAGTCGCACGATGACGGCCGGACCTCCCGCAGGTCCTCCCAAGGAGGACGAGACCGTTCTCGTACGGCGAGAAGGGCGCGTCGGGCGGCTCACGCTCAACCGGCCGCGCGCGCTCAACGCCCTCACCCACGCCATGGTGTCGCGTATCGACGCCGCGCTCACCGCGTGGGAGGGCGACACGTCCGTACACGCGGTGGTCCTCGACGGCGCCGGGGAACGCGGGCTGTGCGCGGGCGGTGACATCCGGGCGATCCACGAGGACGCGCGTACGGGCGGCACGGCGTCGCCCGCCTTCTGGCGTGACGAATACCGCCTCAACGCCCGGATCGCGCGCCATGTGGGGCCGTACGTCGCGTTCATGGACGGCTTCGTGATGGGCGGTGGCGTCGGCGTGTCGGCGCACGGGAACGTCCGCGTCGTCACCGAACGCTCCAAGGTCGCCATGCCCGAGACCGGCATCGGTCTGGTGCCGGACGTCGGGGGTACGTATCTGCTCTCCCGGGCCCCCGGCGAACTGGGCACCCATCTCGCCCTCACCGGCGAGGCGGTGGGCGCGGCCGACGCCGTCCTGTGCGGGCTCGCGGACCACTTCGTCCCCTCCGGCCTGCTGCCCGCCCTGGCCGCCGAACTCGCCTCCACGGACGTGCCGGTGGCCGTACGGCGCCATGCGGCGACACCGCCCGAGGGCGAACTGGCCGCCGACCGCGAGTGGATCGACGCGTGTTACGCGGCGGACTCGGTGGAGGAGATCGTGGACCGGCTCTTCGGCAGCGGGCACCACGCGGCGAAGCAGGCGGCGGAGACCATCCTGACGAGGTCCCCCACCGCCCTGAAGGCGACTCTGGCGGCCCTGCGGGCGGCGCGGGAGCTCGGGACGCTGGAAGAGGTGCTGGACGTGGAGTACCGGGCCTCCTGCGCCGCGCTGCGGACGCCGGACCTGGTGGAGGGGATCAGGGCGCAGGTGATCGACAAGGACCGGACGCCGCGGTGGGTGCCCGGCGAGCTGGCACTGGTCACCGACGCGGACGTGGCCCGCTTCTCGGCGGTGCCGGCGGGCGGGGACCTGGGACTGGCGGGGCCGCGACTCGGCGCGTAGCCCCAGGCTTTCCCTCCTCCGGTGAGGCGATGAGGCCCGGCCTCACGACCGGGGTTTGTCCGCGAACACCCAGCGGTTGCCCTCCAGCGCGTCGTTCGGCTCGGGCAGCGGGCCGCGGCCATGGCGACGGGTGAAGTGGAACGGGGTGTGGACCGCCGTGGACCAGCCCTTGCCCACCAGATCCGCCGCGGAATCGGGCCGCGGCTCCCCGTCGAAGAGGCTGAGCAGGTCGATACCGATCTGGTCTCTCGTGGCGGTGTAGAGCGGGCTGTCGCGGTACGCCCCCAAGTCCTTCTCCAGCTTGACCTCGTACGCCAGAGCGCTTCCCCCGGCGCTCAGCCGGTCCACCGTGTCGATGAGATAGGTCTCGGCGGTGAGGGGCAGATAGAACAGCAGCCCCTCGGCCAGCCAGACGCTCGGTGCGGCCGGGTCGAAGCCGGCGGCGGTCAGCGCGCCGACCCAGTCGGCGCGCAGGTCCATCGGGATCGGCACGCGCGCCGCCCTCGGGGTGGCCGACAGCGCGCCGAGCACCTGGTGCTTGAACGCCAGGACGCCTTCCCTGTCGATCTCGTAGACCACGCAGTCGGCAGGCCAGTCGAGCCGGAAGGCCCGCGTGTCCAACCCCGCCCCGAGCAGGACGACTTGGCGGGCACCTCCCGCGTGCGCCGAGCGGAGCAGGAAATCGTCCAGGACCCGCGTCCGGAGGCCGAAGTAGCGCGCGAAGCGTCCCCACAGCGGGTTCGCGTCCCCGTCCGGCACGTGCCGGATGCGGACGGGCCAGCCCGCGGACGCGGGTGCGGCGCGCACGAAGTGCTCGGCGTAGGGGTCCTGCGCCAGGCTGTCGGGGCGGTGGGTCTCGATCGCCCGCGCGGCGGCGACCAGCAGAGCGGTCAGGCCGACACCCCCGTCCACGCCTTCGGTACTGGTGTTCTGATGCACGGTGCCGGTCATGCGTCCTCCGTTGGTACGGGTACGAGTTGGGACCCACGAGAAGCGAGCGGTGGCGAGGGACATCGCCACGCGTCCTACGGAATGAGAACGGGTTTGACCACGCGGCCCGCTTCGCAGTCGCGTTCGGCCTCGTTGATGTCGGCGAGCGGGTACGTACGGATCAACTGGTCGAAGGGGAACAGCCCGGCCTGCCAGAGCCCGGTCAGCCGCGGGATCAGCAGTCCGGGCACCGCGTCCCCCTCGCAGATGTGGGAGATTCCCCGGCCCCGGTCCAGCGTCCCCGGCTCCAGCGGCAGCGCGGTGTGAAGCCGTGCCACCAGGCCGAGTTGGCCCCTCGGGCGCAACGCCCTGAGCGCGTCGTTGATCAACCGGGCGGAGCCGGTCGTGTCCAGCGCGTACCGCGTGCCGCCGTCGGTCAGTCGCCGGAGACGGTCGGGCAGACCGGCCGACGCGGCGTCCAGCGGGACCGCGCCCAGCCGCTCGGCGACGGCCAGCCGTTCCGGCTGCCGGTCGACGGCCACGGTCACCGCCCCGGCGGCGGTGGCCGCCATCACCGCGGCCAGGCCCACCGCGCCCGCCCCGAAGACCGCGACCGTGTCACCGGGGCCGGCGCCGAAGGAGTTGATGACCGCTCCGGCGCCGGTGAGGAAGCCGCAGCCGAGCGGTCCGAGCAGTTCGACGGGCAGCGACGGATCGACCCGCACCGCGTTGCGGGCCGGGACCATCGCGTACTCGGCGAAGGAGGACTGGCCGAACCACCGGGGGGCCAGTTCGCCCCCGGCCGCGTCGGTGAACCGTGCCGCGTTCTCGGTGCGTCCTCCGAAGAGGTTGAGCGCGGCGAAGGAGTCGCAGTAGGCGGGGGCCGCGCCCGTACAACTCCGGCAGTGTCCACAGGAGTCGAAGCTCAGCACGACATGGTCGCCGGCGCTCAGACCGGTGGCCGGGCCACCCGTCTCCACCACCACCCCGGCCCCCTCATGGCCGAGCACCGCGGGCAGCGGTGAGCGGCCGGCCGAGCGACGGACCGCGAGATCGGTCCGGCACATCCCGCAGCCCGCGATCCTGACCAGGACCTCGCCGTCGGCCGGTCCCGAGTCCAGGATCACCTCCTCAAGGGCGAAAGGGTC
Source organism: Streptomyces sp. NBC_01716 (assembly GCF_036248275.1). Classification (NCBI taxonomy): domain Bacteria; kingdom Bacillati; phylum Actinomycetota; class Actinomycetes; order Kitasatosporales; family Streptomycetaceae; genus Streptomyces; species Streptomyces sp. NBC_01716. The sequence goes on from NZ_CP109181.1 coordinate 7,663,906, forward strand.
TTCGTACGAGCGCAGGACGGCCGCGCCGAATCTCCTCCTCACGCCGCCCCCGGGCGGTGCACGACGAACGGGCTGAGATTTCCGTAGAGCCCCCATGGCCCGCCCGCGACGCCGACACCGCTGTCCTTGATGCCCGCGAAGGGCTGGGCGAGGGAGAGTTCCGCGTGGTGGTTGATCCAGGCGGTCCCGCACTCCAGCCGGTCGGCCACCGCCTCGGCGCGGTCGAGGTCGGTCCCCCAGACGGAGCCGCCAAGACCGAAGCCGGTGCCGTTGGCCGCCTCGACGGCTTCGGCGACGTCCCCGTACGGCAGCACCGGCAGGACCGGGCCGAACTGCTCCTCCGTCACCACAGGGCTGTCGGGCGGGACATCGGCCAGGATCGTCGGGGCGAAGAAGTAGCCGGGCCTGTCCAGCCGGTGGCCACCGGCCACGGCTCGGGCGCCCGCCGACACGGCCTGATCCACGCACCCTTCCACCCTGGCCAGTTGGGCCGCGTTGTTGACCGGCCCCAGCTGCGAGCCCGGATCGAGCCCGGCTCCCACGACGACGGCCCTGGCCTGCTGCGCGAGGGCGTCGACCACCCGCGAGTAGAGCCGGGCCGGGGCGTAGACCCGCTTGACCGCCATACAGACCTGCCCGCAGTTGCGGAACGCCGCCCAGAACAGCCGCTCCGCGATCCCCTCCACATCGACGTCGTCCAGCAGGACGGCGGCGTCGTTGCCGCCCAGCTCCAGGGTGACCCGCGCGAGCGAGGCCGCCGCGCCCTCCGCGACGGCCCGCCCGGTGCCGACCGAACCGGTGAAGGTCACATGACGGATCCCCGGGTGGGACGCGAGGCGGGCGCCGAGAGGCTCATGACCGGTGACGACCGTCAGTACGTCCTGCGGCAGGGCGCGGGAGACGACGGACCCCAGCAGCCGCGTGGCGAGGGGTGTGTACGGGGAGGGCTTGAGCACCATCGTGTTGCCCGCGGCGAGCGCCGGCGCGAACTTCGCCGACGCGAGCTGGAGGGGGAAGTTCCACGGAACGATCGCGGCGGTCGGCCCCAGCGGTCGCCAGCGGATCTCGCTGCGTACCGGCCGGCCGTCCGTGATCTTCTGGGGTGCGGGGACCAACTCGGCGAAGAAGCGCAGGCGCGCCGCCGTGCGGGCGATCTCCGCGTACGACTCGGCCAGGGGTTTGCCCTGTTCCCGGGTCAGCAGCGGAGCGAGGTCGACCCCGGCCGCCTCCACGGCATCGGCGGCCGTGAGCAACGCCCGGGAACGGGCGACGGGGTCGGACCGCCAGCCGCGCCAGGCCTCGTGAGCCCGCTCGACGACGGCGTCCAACTCCTCCGGCCGCTGGGCGGGAGCCTCGTCGAAGACCTCGCCCGTCGCCGGATCGAGGACGGCGAAGTGCGTGACCCCGGCCGCCTTCGCGTGACCGGGCCGACTGGTCGGCATACCGGCGGTCAGCTCGCGGCTGCGACGGTGGCCGCGTGTTCCTGGGCATGCCGGTCCATCTCTGCGCGGAAGGCGGCCACCAGATGCGGCTGGATCCTTCCGGTGGTGCGGTCACCTCCCTCGCAGACCGCACCGCGCACCCCCACGATGTCCGTGCCGATGCGCGTCAGCGTGGCGAGGTCGGCCGCCTTGACGCTGCCCGCGAGGGCGGCGAGCAGACCGGCCTCGTGGGACAGCCCGACGAACTCCGCGCAGACCTCGGGCGGTACGTGGTCGAACAACCGTGTCCCGTCCTTGACGGCGGTGTCGAGCATGGCCGCGTCGGAGCCGGACCGGCGGGCGATGTCGGGCAGCGAGAGCGGGTTGACGCAGCCGATCCGGTGGGCGTCGGCATAGCCGGATGCGACGACGAACGCGTCCGGCCGGTAGTCCTTCACGGCCCGGACGACCCCGCGCATCACATCGGTGGCCTGTTCGGGCGTCGTGCATCCGTAGAGGCCGACCTTGATGTACGTGGCCCCGGAGACGACCGCGCCGAGCGCCGCCTGGGCGACCGTGCCGGGCTTGTACGGCACGTCCCCCACCGTCGCGGACAGCGGCTTGTCCGCCGGGACCGCGTCCCGGATCTCCCTGATGACCCAGGGGAAGTTCGCGCCGAGCGAGCCCTCGGCGGGTCTCTTGACGTCGACGATGTCGAGGTGCCGCGCCGCCTTCGCGCAGTCGATGGCCTCTTCGACACCGTCAGGAGAGATGAGAAGCAACAACGTGGATTCCTTCCACCGCATGTCCACCTGCCGAGGGGCAGGTATGCGGAGTCGTCTGGATCACGTGCGGTTCGCTCATCATTTCCGGGTGCCCATGATTCCCGGCAGGGCGCGCGGAGTGCCGAACGGGTCACTGCCCTCCCCCGCTCACGCCCCCGGCGTGCCCCCGGCTACGCCATCGCCGCGAACGACAGGCCCTAGGGCGTGTTTGAGAAGTCCCGTCTGGCCCACGACGCCTGGCACGCGCGCTCGCTGCGTTGTCGGAGTCATCCAAGTACGTCCAGTACGAGGATGATCCTCCGCCTTGCGATCGCACGCACCAGACGCCGTGGGCCCCGCCCGATGGGCGGACGACGCTACTTCTAAAACACGCCCTAGGCGACCGGCTCCGGTACGCGGTCCGCCGGGTCCTCCGTAGGAGGCTGGGGCGTCGGGGCGGGGCGCAGGCGGTGGCGTTTGCGCCAGGCGACCACCGCCGCCGCGGCCCCCGTCAGCACGATGAACCCCATCGAGACCAGGAACGCCGGCGATGTCGGCGACCCCGCCTCGCTTCCCGCGACCACATACGCCGCGGTGTTCGGGATCGTCCCGAGAGCCGTCGCCAGCAGATACGGCCCCCAGCGCATCCGCGATATCGCCGCACAGTAGTTGGCGGCCTGGAACGGCACCCCGGGGAACAGCCGGATCACCATCATCGAGCGGAAGCCGTGCTTGCTCAACTGCCCGTCAGCCGCCGTCAGCAAGCGGCCCCGCAGCAGCGGACGCAGCGCCTCCTGACCGAGGAAACGGCCGAGCCCGAACGCGATCGCCCCGCCCAGCACCGTGCCCGCCATCGCCGCCGGGAGGCCCAACTGCGAACCGAACAGTGCGCCCGCCGCGAGATTCAGCAGCGGGCGCGGTACGAAGGCCGCCGTGCACAGCCCGTACGCGACGGAGAACAGCGCCCACGCGGCGGCGCCGCTCAGCTCCGGCCAGCCGGCCGCGACGAGCTTCTGCGGCTCGTAGACCAGCACCGCGGCCCCCGCGCACGCCAGCACGAGAACCAGGAGAGAGAGTCTGGACCAGGGTGAGAGCAGCACCCTCGCACAGCGGACCGTGAGGCCGGCGGACGACCTGTCGACAGGGTCGAGCATGCCCGGAGACTAACCGACGACGAGTTGTGATCGTCGTCAAGGGCCCCGAGACAAGCGCCACTCGGGACCGTCCCGTCCCCTCCGGGGACGTACGCCGCCCGCCGCGCGTTGTCGGTGGCGCCGCATAGCCTGCACGTCATGACCCTCGTACCGCCGCCCAGCGCGCTCGCCGACACCGTTCTCGAACGGCTCACCGTCGGCTACGCGGCAGCCGCCGATCCGGTACAGGCCGAGCGGTCCGCCGCGTATCTCAAGGACATCGCCCCCTTCATCGGCATCCCCGCCCCCGAACGCCGCGCGCTGTCACGGCAGGTGCTCGACTCGCTGCCGCGTCCCGACGAGACGGACTGCGTGGCGATCGCGCTGCGCTGCTGGGAGTTGCCCGAGCGGGAGTACCAGTACTTCGCGGTCGACTACCTCCGCAGACACGTCCGGCGTCTGTCCTCCGGCTTCCTCCCCGTCGTACGGCACCTGGTCTCCACGGTCCCCTGGTGGGACACGGTGGACGCCCTCGCCGCGCATCTCGCGGGCGGGCTGGTCGCCGCCGACCACGCGCTGGCGACCGAGATGGACGCCTGGATCGAGGACGAGAACCTGTGGATCGCGCGCACCGCGCTGCTGCACCAGCTCACCTACAAGCAGGCCACCGACACCGAGCGGCTGTTCGGCTACTGCCTCCGGCAGTCCGGGCACCCCGACTTCTTCATCCGCAAGGCGATCGGCTGGTGCCTGCGCGAGTACGCCAAGACGGACCCGGCCGCCGTCCGCCACTTCGTGGCGGGCGCCGGCGACCGGCTCGCCCCGCTCTCCGTACGTGAAGCCCTGAAGAACCTCTGAAGAACTTCCGAGCCGGGGCGGTTGGGGAGCGGCGCGGAAAACCTGTCGACGGCCCGCCGCAGGTCGGACATCATCAACGACATGTTCCGGTACGCCTTCCACGCAGCGTCGTCCGCGGTCGCGGACGCGCCGAAGGCTGCCGCATTCCTCGCGGCGAACGCCGAAGCAGCGGCAGCAGAGGCCGCGGCGGCGCCCATCGACGGCGCCCGAAGCTGACCCTTCCCGGATCGTCCGGCGACCCCACAGGGGGAGGGTCGGCAAGGCCCCGGGGTCACTGGACGCTTCGAGTTCCTGGAAGGAACACCTCAGCCATGCCCAAGACGGCATACGTGCGGACCAAGCCGCACCTGAACATCGGCACCATGGGCCACGTCGACCACGGCAAGACCACTCTGACCGCGGCCATCACCAAGGTCCTCAGCGAGCGCGGGACCGGCGCGTACGTGCCGTTCGACCGGATCGACCGGGCCCCGGAGGAGGCGGCGCGCGGCATCACCATCAACATCTCGCACGTCGAGTACGAGACGGACACCCGGCACTACGCGCACGTCGACATGCCCGGTCACGCCGACTACATCAAGAACATGGTCACCGGCGCCGCCCAGCTCGACGGCGCGATCCTCGTCGTGTCCGCGCTCGACGGGATCATGCCGCAGACCTCCGAGCACGTACTGCTCGCCCGCCAGGTCGGTGTCGACCACATCGTCGTCGCCCTCAACAAGGCCGACGCGGGCGACGACGAGCTGACCGACCTGGTCGAGCTCGAAGTACGCGAACTGCTCAGTGCGCACGGGTACGGCGGGGAGAGCGTCCCCGTCGTCCGGGTCTCCGGGCTCCGGGCGCTGGAGGGCGACCCGCGCTGGACCGAGGCCGTGGTGGCGCTGCTGGACGCGGTCGACACCTACGTACCGATCCCCGTCAGGTACACCGAAGCGCCGTTCCTGCTCCCGGTGGAGAACGTCCTGACGATCACCGGGCGCGGCACGGTCGTCACCGGGGCCGTCGAGCGCGGCACGGTACGCGTGGGGGACCGGATCGAGGTGCTCGGCGCCGAGTCCGGGCCCCAGCTCAGCACGGTCACCTCGCTGGAGACCTTCGGGAAGCCGATGGAGTCCGCCGAGGCCGGCGACAACGTCGCGCTGCTGCTGCGCGGCATGCCGCGCGACGCGATCCGCCGGGGCCATGTGGTGGCCGCGCCGGACAGTGTCGTCCCGAGCAGGCGCTTCACCGCGCAGGTGTACGTCCTGTCGGCGCGCGAGGGCGGGCGTACGACGCCGATCACGACGGGCTACCGGCCGCAGTTCTACATCCGTACGGCGGACGTGGTCGGCGACATCGACCTCGGCGAGCTCGCCGCCGCGCGGCCCGGTGACACGGTCGTCCTCACCGTGGAGCTGGGCAGGGACGTGCCACTGGAGTCCGGGCTCGGCTTCGCGATCCGCGAGGGCGGACGCACGGTCGGCGCGGGCACGGTGACCGAGCTGATCTGACCGCGGCTCCGGCCGGACCGGCCGGGCCCGTCCCTCCGTCACGGGGAGGAGACGGGCCCGGTCGGTTCCGTACGGCGCGGCACGCACAATGGGACGGTGAACGAAGCCATCCCCGTCATCCGGACCGTCGACCACGGCACCGCGCGGCTGCTGCCGGACGTGGACCGCGAACGGGCGTGGCTGCTGACGGTCGACGGCGCGCCCCAGTCGTACGTCGACCTGGACGAGCCGACCCATCTCGAATTCGAGTACACCCGGCGCCTCGGGCACGTCGTCGACCGCGCGGCCGACGAGGGCGCCCCGCTGACCGTGCTCCATCTCGGCGGCGGGGCCCTCACCCTGCCCCGCTACGTGCACGCCACCCGGCCCGGTTCGGCGCAGGACGTGGTCGACGCCGACGGCGCCCTTCTCGCCCTGGTCGCCGAGGAGTTGCCGCTCCCGGACGGCTCCGGGATCACGGTGCACGACGCCGACGCCCGCGCCTGGCTCGCCTCGGCACCGGCCGGCTCGGTTGATCTGCTCGTCGCCGATGTCTTCGGCGGCTCACGGGTGCCCGCCCATCTGACGTCCGTGGAGTACGCGCGCCTCGCCGAGCGGGCGCTACGGGCCGACGGCCTCTACGCGGCCAACCTCGCCGACGGCGCGCCTTTCACCTTTCTGGCGTCCCAACTGGCCACCTTCGCCTCGGTGTTCGAGGAGCTGGCACTCATCGCCGAACCGTCCGTACTGCGCGGACGCCGGTTCGGCAACGCCGTACTCCTCGCCTCGCACGCGCCGATCGACACGGCGGCCCTGGCCCGCCGCACCGCGTCCGACGCCTTTCCCGCGCGCGTCGAACACGGCGCTGCGCTACGGCGGTTCACCGGAGCCGCGCCGGTCGTGCGGGACGCCGAAGCGGTGGCGTCGCCCGAGCCGCCCGAGGGCGCGTTCAGCATCGGCTGAGCCCCGCGCGTGTGCGCGGGGCTCGGTGCCGGGTGCCGGGTGCCGTACAGGACCGCGGACAGCGCCTGGGGCGTGCCTACTTGGCCAGCCGGACCGTGCTCATGATCTTCATCAGCGTGTCGTCCGGGATCTCGTCGGGCACGCCCTTGGCGCCGTACAGGACCCAGGTCGTGAAGTCGCCCTTGGCGTTGGTGAAGGTGAAGGCGATCGACTTGCCGTCGGTGTCGCACTTCTCCTTCTTGGGAAGCCCCGAACTCGCGGCCGTCGAGTAGTGCCCCTTGAGTCCGGCCTTGGTCGTGTACGCCTTGGACTTCTTGACCTCGATCGCCTTCTGCTGCTCCGCCTTGGTGGCCTCCTGGGCGTACGCGGCCCAGACCCAGCTGCCCGACTCGTTGCTGGCGGCGGTCGCCGTGTCCTTGGCGCCCTTGCCACCCTTGGTGCCGGTACCGCCGAGGCTCACGTCCTCCATTGAGCCGTCCTTGTCGGTGTCCTGCTCGCACCACTTGGACTTCAGGAAAGCGGGAGCGGAGAAGGTGATCACGGGCGAGCCGTCACCCTTCTCGACGTCCTCGAAGCCCGAGAACACGTCGGGCTTCTCGACCACCCAGTCGGCGGGGACGTCGAACTGCGTCCCGTGGTTGGGGTTGGTGACGACCTTCCAGCCCGCGATCATGGGCTCCTCGACGTCCGACCCGTCGCGCGGGTTGTCCGGGGCCGACGGCTTCGCCTTCGGCTTCTCCGACGTCGACGCCTTGGGGTCCTCGGCGACGTTCGAGCTCTTGTCGTCGCCCTGCATCACGAAGAAGCCCGTGGCCGCCGCCGCCACGACGACCGCCGACGCGGCGATGATCGCGACCGTCTTGGTGCGCTTCTTGTCCTGCGAGGGATCGGGACCGCCGGGACCGCCGGGACCGCCCGGGACCGCGTACTGCGGCACGGTCGGCTGCTGGTACGGATTGGGCTGCTGAGGTCCCGGCTGCGGCGGGTAGCCCGGCTGCTGCTGATAATCAGGCTGCTGATATCCCGGCTGTTGGTAGGGATTCGGCTGCTGGTACCCCGGCTGCTGGTACGGGTTCGAATTCGGATCCTGCGGGTTTTGCTCGCCCCCGGGCGGCTGCTGTCCTGGCCACATGGCGAGTAACGATAGAGGGGTCGTGCCCGCACTGCTACGGCCGCCCTGTCGCAGGATGGCAACTGAGGCTACCCGTGGGTAATATCGCGCCGCATGAGTTCTGATGAGATGACCGTCGGCGAGATGCTCGCCGCCACCGTGCCCATGGCGAAGACGCTCAACATGGAGTTCCTCGAAACCACCGCCGAGCGCGCCGTCGTACGGCTGCCGGACCAGCCCCCCTTCCACAACCATGTGGGCGGCCCGCACGCCGGCGCGATGTTCACACTCGGCGACACCGTCAGCGGCGCCGTCGTGCTCGCCGCCTTCGGCGACCAGCTCACCCGCGCCGTTCCGCTCGTCGTCAAGGCGGAGATCAGCTACAAGAAGCTCGCCAAGGGCGTCGTCACGGCGACGGCAACCGTGGACCGGCCGGTGGCGGAGGTCGTCGCCGAACTCGACGAGGGTGGGCGCCCCGAGATACCCGTCACCGTCGTCTTCAACCGGGAGGACGGCGCGGTCACCGGTGAGATGACCATTCTCTGGACGCTGCGTCTCCACACCTGACGGGACCGGGGCCGAGGGCCGGGGCCGGTCATCGGGGTGTGCGGAGCACAGGTAGGCTGCCCGGCGAGCGCCTGGAAGGCGCTCGCCGGGCAGCGGCACATTCCGACCGCGCTCATCCCGCAGCGGCACATCCGACACGGAAGGAACCGGTCTTGCACGTCCAGGAGTGGCTGGAGACCGTACCCGCGATCAGCGTCTACATCCTGGTCGGCGTCGTGATCGGGCTCGAAAGCCTCGGCATCCCGCTGCCGGGCGAGATCGTCCTCGTCAGCTCGGCGCTGCTGGCCTCGCAGCACGGTGACATCAACCCGTACATCCTCGGCGCGTGCGCGACCGCCGGCGCGATCATCGGTGACTCGATCGGCTACGCCATCGGCCGCAGGGGCGGCCGTCCCCTGCTCGCGTGGCTGGGGAGGAAGTTCCCGAGCCACTTCGGCGAGCCGCAGATCGCCCTGGCCGAGCGGTCGTTCCAGAAGTGGGGCATGTGGGCCGTCTTCTTCGGCCGCTTCGTCGCACTGCTGCGGATCTTCGCCGGGCCGCTCGCGGGTGTGCTGCGCATGCCGTACTGGAAGTTCCTCATCGCCAACGTCCTGGGCGGGATCCTCTGGGCCGGTGGCACGACCGCCGTCATCTACTCGGTGGGTGTCGTCGCCGAGGCGTGGCTGAAGCGCTTCTCCTGGCTGGGCCTCGTACTCGCCGTGCTCATCGGCATCACCTCGATGCTCGTCATCAAGAACCGGGCCAAGAAGGCCTCGGCGCAGGCCGCCGCGCAGCCCTCGGCCAAGGACGGGCCCGGCACGCTCGACCCGGAGCCCGTACCCGCCGCCGACTGACGGCCACTGACTGACAGCCGACCGACGGCCGGGCCGTCAGCCCTCGTGCGCCGCCCGATGGCGCTCGGCCAGCTCCAGATAGACCGCCGCGTTGAGCTTGATGCCCTCGCGCTCCTCGTCGGTCAGCTCCCGCTTCACCTTCGCGGGCACTCCGGCCACCAGAGAACCCGGCGGTACGCGCATGCCCTTCGGTACGAGCGCCTGGGCCGCGACCAGTGAACCGGCCCCGATGTACGCCCCGTTGAGCACGGCCGCGCCCATGCCGACCAGTACGTCGTCCTCCACGGTGCAGCCGTGCAGGACCGCGTTGTGACCCACCGAGACACGCGCGCCGAGCGTGACGGGGGAGCCGATGTCGACATGCACGGTGCAGTTGTCCTGGATGTTGGTGTCGGCCCCGATGACGATCGGGCCGCCGTCGGCCCGCAGCACCGTGTGGTACCAGACACTCGAACCGGGCGCCATGGTGACCTCGCCCAGCACCACGGCCGTCGGCGCCACGAACGCCGTCGGATCGATCGCGGGCTCCGTGCCGCCCACACCCGCGATCAGTGGCCGCTCCGTCATGCCGTCTCCTCCGCCTTCGGCCAGGACGTGCCTTGTCCGAACCGACAGGCGATCAATAACCTGGTGCAAGTTGAATGTTGCCGTCGCTTTGACCGAGGGAGCTCCATGCCCACCGCACAGCAGGTCCCCGACATTCTATCGGCGGAGTTCGCGGAGGATCCGTACCCCGCCTACCGCCAGATGCGCGAGAGCGCGCCGCTGATCTGGCACGAGGCCACCAACAGCTACCTCATATCACGGTACGAGGACGTGGAACGGGCCTTCAAGGACAAGGCGTCGGCGTTCACCACCGAGAACTACCACTGGCAGATCGAGCCCGTGCACGGGAAGACGATCCTCCAGCTGAGCGGCCGCGAGCACGCCGTACGCCGCGCCCTCGTCGCCCCCGCCTTCCGGGGCAGCGACCTGGAGGAGAAGTTCCTGCCGGTCATCGAGAACAACGCCCGCCGGCTCATCGACACCTTCCGGCACACCGGAAGCGTCGACCTGGTGGACGCCTTCGCCACCCGCTTCCCCGTCAATGTCATCGCCGAGATGCTGGGGCTCGACCAGGCCGACCACGCGCGGTTCCACGGCTGGTACACCACCGTCATCGCCTTCCTCGGCAATCTCGCCGGCGATCCCGAGGTGGCCGCCGCGGGTGAACGGACCCGGATCGAGTTCGCCGAGTACATGATCCCGATCATCCAGGCCCGCAGGGAGAAGCTGGGTGACGACCTGCTGTCCACGCTGTGCGCCGCCGAGGTCGACGGAGTGCGGATGAGCGACGAGGACATCAAGGCGTTCTGCAGCCTCCTGCTCGCGGCGGGCGGCGAGACCACCGACAAGGCCATCGCCTCGATCTTCGCGAATCTACTCGCTCACCCGGAACAGCTCGCCGCCGTACGGGAGGACCGGAGCCTGATAGACCGGGCGTTCGCCGAGACTCTGCGATATACACCGCCGGTGCAAATGATCATGCGGCAGACCGCCGAGGAGGTCACGCTCAGCGGCGGCACCGTACCCGCCGGCGCCACTGTTACCTGCCTCATAGGCGCCGCCAACAGGGACGGTGACCGCTACGCCGAGCCGGACACCTTCAACATCTTCCGGGACGACCTGACCACGACGACCGCGTTCTCGGCCGCCGCCGACCACTTGGCGTTCGCGCTCGGGCGGCACTTCTGCGTCGGCGCGCTGCTGGCCAAGGCCGAGGTACGGGCAGGAGTGGGGCAACTGCTCGACGCCATGCCCGGATTGCGGCTGGCGGAGGGGTTCGACCCCGTGGAGCAGGGGGTGTTCACACGGGGCCCGCGGTCACTGCCGGTGGAGTTCACCCCTGCCGAGAGCTGACCTCACCGCGCGTTCGCCGGAAGAGCCCAGCGGCGCCCGTCCGGCGAACGGGACCGGCGCCGACGCTCACCGCGCGACCGGCGTGAACTCCACCGGCAGCGCCGTCAGACCGCGCATCCAGATCGACGGACGCCACCTCAACTCGTCCGGCTCCACCGCCAGTACAACATCCGGCAGCCGCTCCAGCAGCGTCTCGACCGCCGTACGGGCGATGACGTCGGCCAGCAGCGGCGCCGGATACGGACACCGGTGCTCGCCGTTGCCGAAGGACAGATGCGCCGAGTTCTCGGCGCCGATATGACCCTCAGGCCAGATCTGCGGATCGGTGTTGGCCGCCGCGAGCCCCAGGACCAGACAGTCGCCCGCCTTGATGTGCCGGCCGCCCAACTGCGTGTCGCGGACAGCCCACCGGCCGATGAAATTCTGAGTCGGAGTGTCCAGCCACAGCACCTCGTTGAGTGCCTGCCCGACACTCAGCCGCCCGCCCGACACGTTGAGCGCGAACCGGTCGTCGGTCAGCAGCAGACGCAGCGTGTTGCAGATCCAGTTGGCCGTCGGCTGCTGCGCCGCCGCGATCACGGAGATCAGATCCTGCACGATCTCCTCGTCCGTCAGACCCGCAGGATGCCCCAGCATCCGTGAGGTGACGTCGGAGCCCGGCCGGTCGCGCTTGTCCCGCACCAACCGCTGGATCCGTTCCTGTACCCGTACGTACGCCGAGACCGGGTCGTCGCCCTCCGCCGCGTCCAGCGACACACGAAGATCGCGTACGAGCTCCTCGGTGTCGGCGCTGCCCGCAGGCACGCCGCACATCTGGACGGCGGCCCGCATCGGGAGCGCGTGGGCGTAGGCGGCCATCAGTTCGGCGTTCCCGGTGCCCGCGAACGCGTCGATCAACTGCTCGGCGATCTGCCGGCAGTTGTGAGCGAGTTCGAACTGGTCGACCGCTTCGAGGGCCTCGGTGATGACGCCGGCCCGCCGCTGGTGCTCGGTGCCCTCGGTGAACAGCACGGACGGCTGGTAGCCGACGAACGGCAGCAGAGGCCAGTCGGCGGGGATCGCCGCCCACTGGTTCCAGCGGCGCGAGTCCCTGGCGAACAGTTCGTCATGGCTGGTGACATAGCTGACCTCGGAGTAGCCGAGGACCAGCCACGCCGGGACGCCACCGTCCAGCAAGACGGGGGCGATCGGGCCGTGATCACGGCGCAGGCTGCGGTACAGCTGCGACGGAGTCTGCTGGTATTCGAGACCGCTCAGCGGCACCGAGTCGGGATGCGCGGCGGGGCAGCCGGGCGGCGGCTGTGCCTGCGGGGGCGCGCCCGGTGCGTCAAGGGCCTCGGTATCGAGGGTGTGTGGATCGGTCATGGCGTCAACTCCCGTTCCATCGCCAGTTCGTAGAGGTGGTCGACGAGGGCGATCAGGACGTTCTTGCCGGACGAGCGGACCCGCGCGTCGCAGTCGATCAGCGGGACGTGCTCGGGCAACGACAGCGCCTGCCGGATCTCGTCCAGCGAGAACGCGGAGACGTCGTTGTCGAAACGGTTGACCGCGACCACGAACGGCGTCTTGTGATGCTCCAGCCGGTCGATCGCGTACCAGGAGTCGCTCATCCGCCGGGTGTCGACCAGGACGACCGCGCCCAGGGTGCCCGAGAAGAGCCGGTCCCACAGGAACCAGAACCGCTCCTGGCCGGGTGCGCCGAACAGATAGAGCACCATCTGGTCGCTGAGGCTGATCCGGCCGAAATCGAAGGCGACCGTCGTCGTGGTCTTCGTGGTGAGTCCGTCGGTCTCGTCGACACCGATGCCGGCCTGTGTCATCAGCTCCTCGGTGTTGAGCGGACGGATCTCACTCACCGACCGGACGAGGGTCGTCTTGCCGACCCCGAAACCACCCACGATCACGATCTTCAGTCCGGTCTCGGCGGCGTCGGACAGCGGGGTTCGGGCGGGCAGCTCAGAGGTTACGGAGTCCATGGAGCACCTCCTTCAAAAGGGCCGGGTCGGGAAGGGCGGAGGCGGACCGCGCCGCGCGCGGATGGCGGGCGGTGATCCGGCCCGTCGCCTGGAGGTCGCCGAGCAGGATCCGTACGACGGTCACCGGCAGTCTCAGCTCGGCCGAGATCTCCACGACCGCCGTCGGGTGCTGGCACAGTTCGAGAATCGCCCGGTGCTCCGACTGCGTTCCCTGGGTCGGCGCACACTCGCTGACGATCAGTGTGACCAGGTCGAACGCGTCGTGATCGGCACGGCTGCGGCCACCGGTGACCGTGTACAGCCGGTCGGGATCCCCGGTGTCGACGGGCTTGCGGGTCATGACGGGGCGGCCTCGGGGGACACCGGGCTCCGGGGTTCGGCCCTCAGATGCTCGCCGATCTGGTCGACCAGCTCGGTCATCTGGTGGCCCACCCCGCCCGGGTCCGCGCCGTCCTCGGCGACGACGGCGAGATGCGCGCCGTCGCCGGCCGACACGATGAACAGCAGACCGCCGTGGAACTCTGTCATCGAGTGGCGTACGCCGCCGGCGCCATTGCCGAACTCGACAGAGGCGCCCTGCGCGAGCGCCTGGATGCCGGAGCAGATCGCCGCGAGCTGGTCGGCCTGGTCGAGCGTGAGATGGCGGCTCCAGCAGAGCTTGAGCCCGTCGCGGGAGAGCACCAATGCGTGCCGGGTGCCCGGAGTGCGCTCCAGCAGGCTCTCCAGGAGCCAGGTCAGGCTGTTGTCGGTCGTTGGCATGGGTTGCGTGGGGCGGGATCCGCCGGGGGGCGGATCACCGGCCCGTGCCTCCAATCTCACGTCGTTCACGTTCGCTGACAGGGGTGGGCGCCGGCTGTTCCCGTACCTCCGGCGCCGTACGGGACGAAAAGCACCGTCAGGAGGTGTCGCCGGCCTTCGGCTCAGGCTCCTCGGAGGCGTCGTTCACAGGAAGCTGGGAGCGGTGGAAGGCGCCGAACTGTGATCCGGCGTCGCGGCCGGGCTGCGTGGCCCCGGGCGCCGCGCCCTTCCGAGGGCGTCCGATGTCGCCCGTGGATGTCCTGTCGCGGTCGGCCGCCGCCATGGTGCGTCCGGGGGGCCGTACGGGCAGTCCGCCCGGCGTCGCCACTCTGGGGCCGCCGGGCGGCGGGGTGGGCGACGGCAGCACCGTGGGCAGCGGCACCGACGGGGGTGTGACGGTCGGCTCGGTGACCGTGACCGCCGGGACGGGCGCGGCGTGCCGGCCCCGCGGGTCGGACGCGGCGCTCGGCCGCTGGGCGAGGATCTGCGGCGGGAAGAGCACGACGACGCCGGTGCCGCCACGTGAGGAGGGGCGGAAGTTGACGCTCAGGTGGTACTTGGCCGCGAGTCGTCCCACGACGGCCAGGCCCAGGCGGGTGCCCTGGAGGGACGCGAGGTCGTTGGCGCGTCCCGACACCGACTCCTCGGCGCGCCGCATCGCGGCGTCGGCCATCTTCAGGCCGCTGTCCTCGATGGTCACCACGATGCCCGCGGAGCGCTCCTCGACGTAGACGTGGACCTCGTCGATCGGCGGGGAGAAGTTCGCGGCGTTGTCCATCAGTTCGGCCAGCAGATGCATCACGCCCTCGGCGGCGAATCCGGCGACGGCCGCGGTGCTCGAGCAGTGGAGCCGTACGCGCTGATACGCCGCGATCCGGCCGACGGCGCCGCGCAGGATGCTCTCCATGCCGATCGGCTTGTTCCAGGCGCGGCTCGCCCGGCCGCCCATCAGCAGCGCGAGCCGGTCGGTCATCAGGCCGAGCTGCGAGGTGTTGTGATCGAGCTTCAGGAGATCACCGAAGACCTCCTCGCCGTGACGTTCCTGCATCTCGCGCAGGTCGGCGAGCATGCTCACGGCCTTGGCCTGCACCCGGCTCAGGGCCTTGGCGCTGGCCGCCTGGGCGGCCGAGCCGCGCCGCTCGCTGATGGCGAAGTCCCGTACGACCGCGTCGGCCAGGACCCGGAGCCGGGGATCGGACGGCCGCTTCAGATCGGCCAGTACGGCGTCGGCGCCCCGGCCCTCGCGCAGGCCGCCGAGCGCGGTGGGCAACGTCACCGTCGACAGGAGGTCCAGATCGTCGGCGATCAGGCCGAGCTCGGTCACCGCCGTCTCGTGGTCGGCGATCGCGGCGGCGGCGCGGTGCTCGCCGAGCGCCACCTCGTCGGCGAATGCCCGCAGGAATCGCTGGAGTTGAGGGTCGGACGGCGGAGGAACGGCGGCGAGCGTCTCCTCGGCGCTCGCCCCCTCGCGGAGCCGATTGACCACGGTGGGGAGTGTGACGTTCACCAGATGGGCCGACTCGGCGCTGTTCCTCGCCAGTTGTGCGTGGAGCGCCTGGATCTCGGCGCCGGCCTTCGCCGATCCGCGGCGGTGTCGGCGCAGCGTCAGCACGGCGCCGACGACGACGGAGGCGAGGACCACCCAGGCGACGACGAGCGTCGTCACCGCCCAACCGCGTGCGCCTGCCGGGGCGGTCGCGGCGGCGCCTCCGGCCGCCACTGCGGCCAGGAGCAGCAGGGCGGGCGGCCCGGCGAGCGACAGGCGGCGCGTTTTGGCTATGCGATGGGGGCTCGGTGTGACGGGCACTGACATTCCGCGGTTCCCTCGGTATTCGAGTGCGGGAGGGGGAACAGACCAGCCGATCGGCGCACGTCGGCCATGGTGGGAGGCGCCAGTCACCGACTGGAACGGTGATGACTGTAACAGTGATTTTCCGGGCTCTGCGTGGCGTTCACGCTAGTTGCACACGGTGGAAGGACCACCCCCGGGCGGCGCCCACCAAAGAGGGAATACTCCGCGAACTCGCCCTGGTGGAAGCCGAGTCGTGGTGATATGCGCGCGAGGGGGCGCTCGGGGGGAACGCGCGGGGAGGGGCAGCGGAGCCGTGGGGTGAACGTCACAGCAGGGGGCGCCGCCCCGCCCCCACCCCGCCGATACCGTGGGCGGGTGTCCAAGAGCCGAAACCCGTTCTCCTCGCTGAGCGCCTGGCGCCGCCGGCTTGTCTCGCGCGCCGTCCAGGGCGGCTGGCGGTGGGTCCAGGAGGCAGGTGCGGTCAGCGCGGAGCATCCGGGCCGGCTGCGCTTCCGCCGGATCGGTACCGGGACGCGGCTCGCCTTCCCGCAGGGCACCGTCTTCGGTGAGGCGTGGATCGAGCTGGGCGACCACTGCGTCATAGGTGAACACGTCACCCTGACCGCGGGAATGATGCCCGGCCTCGATCTGGGCGCTGAGCCGATCCTGCGGTTCGGCGACGGTGTCGTCCTCGGCCGTGGCAGCCATGTCATCGCCGACACGGCGGTGACCATAGGCTCGGACACCTACTGCGGCCCGTACGTCTACATCACGTCGACCAACCACAGTTATGACGATCCGCGGGTGCCCGTCGGCAAGCAGTGGCCCCGCACGGAACCGGTCTCCGTGGGGCCGGGCTGCTGGCTGGGCACCGGCGCGGTGATCCTTCCGGGGGCACGGCTGGGGCGCAACGTGGTGGTCGCGGCGGGAGCGGTCGTACGGGGTGAGGTGCCCGACCACTGCGTGGTGGCGGGGGCGCCGGCGCGGGTCGTACGGAGCTGGGACGAGGAGCGGGGGTGGCAGCCGCCCTTGCGTACGCCCGCGCCCGTACCGATCCCGGAGGGCGTCACTCCGGAGCAACTGCTGGCGCTGTCCGAGCTGGATCCTGACCGGTCCTGACCGGGCGTCGTACGGACGGGTCAGCCGGCCGCCAGCAGGACGGTGCCGACGAGCGCGAGCCCGGCCCCCGCCGCCTGGATCGCGCGCAGCCTCTCCTTCAGGACACCGCGCGCGGCCAGGGCCGTGATCACCGGATACAGGGAGGCCAGGACCGCCGCGACGGTCACGGGGCCGTTCTGCGCCGCCACCGAGTACGTCCCGTTGGCGGCCACGTCAGCGAGGCCGACGAACGCCAGCGCGGGCAGGGCCGTCCGGATCACCCGGCTCCCGCCGTCCTCGGGCAGGGCGGGGGCGCCCCGTCGTACCGACACGTACAGCGCGGCCCCGCCCACACCGACGTTGGTGACGCGCTGCACGAAGAGCGCCAGGAACAGGCCGGTGACCGTCGTCGACGCCTCGGAGATCAGCGCCATGACCGCGCCGAAGCCGAACGCGGCGACCAGCGTCAGCGCGATGGCCCGGCGCCGGACCGCGGCTCCGCGCAGCTCGGGCCCGCCGGCCAGCACGATGCCCACGACGGCCACGGCGATCCCGGCGATCTGGAGCAGGCCGGGCCGCTCGCCGGCGACGAGCCCCACGCCCACGGGTACGACCACGCCGACCGAGGCGAGCGGCGACACGACGCCCATCGGGCCGAGCGCGAGGGCCTTGTAGAAGGCGAGCATGGCGACAGGGCCGACGACGCCGGCGGCGACCGCGTACCAGAGCAGCGGCCCGGCCTCGGTCCAGGCACCCGTCGCGAGGACGATCGCACCGAGGACCACGGCGGCTATGGACTGCGAGACCACGACCACGGTCAGGGCGGGTACGCGCCGGGCGAGCAGCCCACCGCCGAAGTCGGCCAGACCCCAGAGCAGGCACGTGGCCAGCGCGAACAGTGCGGTCATGAAGCGAACCTCGCCAGTACAGTGTGGTGAACGGTTGGTGCACCACACCGTAGTGCAGTCCATTGCACTCTTCCATTGAATATATTGGACGGAATGTGTCGGACCTCGATCAGCTGACCCAGTCGCTCGCCCGCAATCTCAAACGGTGGCGCGGCGAGAGAGCCTTCACCCTCGACGCGCTGGCGGCCCGGTCGGGCGTCAGCCGGGGCATGATCATCCAGATCGAGCAGGCCCGCACCAACCCCAGCGTCGGCACGACGGTGAAACTCGCCGACGCGCTCGGCATCAGCATCACCACGCTCCTCGACTACGAGCAGGGCCCGCAGGTCAGGGTCGTACCCGCCGACCAGGCCGTCCGTATGTGGTCCACCGACGCGGGCAGCGCCACCGTGCTGCTGGTCGGGACGGAGTCCAGGGGGCCGCTCGAACTGTGGTCCTGGAAGCTGATGCCGGGCGAACGCAGCGACTCCGACCCGCACCCGGAGGGCACGACGGAACTGCTGCACGTCACCGCGGGCGAACTGACCCTCGTGGTGGACGGCGTATCGCATCCGGTCGCCGAGGGATCGTCCGCGGTCTTCGAGGCGAACGTGCCGCACACCTACCGCAACGACGGTGCGGTGACGGTCGAGATGACCATGGCGGTCTCCATCCCGCCCGCGCGCTGAGCGGCGCCGGGCCGCCTGTTGGCTTGAGGCCCATGCGCGCCCCCATCGGAGCCTTCGCCAACGCCCGACCGGCCCCCGACTGCCTCGGCCTGCTCACGGCCCCCGTCGCCGCTGCCGTACGGACCTGGCAGGGCGATGTGCCCGCCGACCAGCTGCTCTACGTGGACACCGACCCGGAGATCGCGGACACCGCCGCCTTCGTGGAGCACCACGGCGCCGACCTGCTCGACCGGTCGGCCAACTGCGTCGTCGTCGCGGGCAAGCGCGGCGGCGAGTCCACACTGGCCGCGTGTCTCGTGCTGTCCCGGACGCGCGTCGATGTCAACGGAGTCGTACGCAAGCAACTGGGCGCCCGCAAGGCCTCGTTCGCCCCGATGGACACCGCGACGGGCGAGACGGGCATGGAATACGGCGGCATCACCCCGATCGGCCTCCCCACCGCCTGGACCCTTCTCGTGGACGCGGCGGTGGTGGATACCGAGTGGGTCCTGATCGGCAGTGGACGTCGTCGAGGCAAGCTGATCGTCCCGGGGAAGGCGTTCGCCAGGCTGCCGGGCGTGGTGGTCATCGACGGCCTGGGCATCACCACTACTGCCTGACGCCCCACCACGTATCCAGTTTTTATCTCTTCTTGATGCCAACAACCACCCCCCGACGAGCAGCGACCCCACCGGCCTGCGAGACCCGGGCGGCGCGCAGTGCGGCATCATCTCGCCCTGCACAGGGGGCGGTCCGAAGTATCAGGACGACCCCAAGCCCGGAGGCGGCGGAGGGGGCGGTGGCGGTGGTGGCACCGCATCCGCGCCCAGCAGCGACGGTGGTGGCAGTTCAGCCGGAGGAAGTGACTGTGGCTTCTGGTCCAGGTGTGGATGGACCAATGCGATCGATGACGCGGGGACCTGGTTCGACGAGAACAAGGGCGTGATCGCATCTGTCGCTACTGAAGTCGTGGTGGGCGGAGCGTGCTTCGGAGCAGCAGCGGGCGCGGGTCTGGCTACTGGAGGCGTGGGATTCGGCGCAGCCGCCGGCTGCGGGGCCGTGGCGGGAGCAGCGGGCAGCGCCGTAGGGTATGGGGCGCAGCAGGTGCCGGCCTCTTTTGACGCAGCACGCGTCGGCCTAGGCGTGCAGCATCGTTGATGGGCTTCACTCCGCCGGACCGGGATCGCCGAATTCCATCATTCGGACCCCGATTATGTCGAGGTATTCTGGGTTTGGGATGTAGCCCTGAGCTGATCAATAGCAGCGGAATGAGAAAGGCCCACCGAGTCTGATTTCGGTGGGCTCTTTGGCGTCTGCTGAGGCGTCTGACGATAACACTTGGCGGATGGAGGCCAGACCGAGCTTTTCAACCCCAGGTATCTGCGGCCGGTGGGATCTTGTGAGGCTCGGCTTCAGCGGTGCTCAGCCCAGCAGAGGGATCTCGATCGCCGGGCAGCGGTCCATCACCATGTCGAGGCCCGCCGCGCGGGTGCGCGTGTACGCCGCGTCGTCGATCACTCCCAGCTGGAACCAGACCGCCTTCGCGCCGATCGTGACCGCCTCGTCCGCCACCGGGCCCGCCAGTTCGCTGTTGACGAACACGTCCACCACGTCGACCGGGAACGGGATCTCCGCGAGGGACGCGTAGCCCTTCTCGCCGTGGACCGGTTCCGCCTTGGGATGGACCGGGATCACGCGTTTCCCGAAGCGCTGGAGCACCGCCGCCACGCCGTACGCCGCCCGTGACTGGTTGCCCGAGAGGCCCACCACCGCCCACGTGTCGCCCGTGGAGGTCAGGATCCTGCGGATCGTCTCATCGTCTGCATACATGCACGAGACAACCGGGAGCACGGCCTCGCAATTCCCCCGCCGTACCCGGACCGGGGCCGGAGAGCCTAGGGTGGCTCGATGCATGAGCAGTACCGGACCGTCGCCCGACGGGGTATCCATGAGACCGAGGTCAACCGGTCGCGCTTCATCTGCGCGCTCGCGCCCGCGACCACCGAGGCGGAGGCGCAGGACTTCGTCGCCGGCGTACGCCGTGAGCATCCCACCGCTACACACAACTGCTTCGCCTACGTGATCGGCGCCGACGCCTCCGTACAGAGGGCGAGCGACGACGGGGAGCCCGGCGGCACGGCCGGTGCGCCCATGCTGCAGATGCTGATGCGCAGGGACGTGCGTTACGTGGTCGCCGTCGTCACCCGCTACTACGGAGGCGTCAAGCTCGGCGCCGGAGGGCTGATCCGCGCCTACGGGGGCGCCGTCGGCGAAGCCCTCGACGCCGTCGGCACCGTGACCCGCCAGCGCTACCGGCTGGCCACGATCATCGTCGACCACCACCGGGCCGGAAAGCTGGAGAACGAACTCCGGGCCACCGGCCGCGCCGTACGCGATGTGCGGTACGCGGAGATAGTGACCATCGGGATAGGGCTGCCCGACGCCGACGTCGAGGACTTCCGGGCCTGGCTCGCCGACACCACCGCCGGAACCGCCCTTCTGGCGCTGGGCGGTGAGGCGTACGGCGACGTGTGATGCCTGAAGCCACCCGTGATGTCCGACCCCACCGTTACTCTCAAGGATCATGAGATTCCTGCACACGTCGGACTGGCACCTGGGACGGTCCTTCCACCGGGTCAGCCTTCTCGACGCACAGGCGGCATTCCTCGACCATCTCGTGGCGACCGCGCTGACGCGGGAGGTCGACGCGGTCCTCGTGGCGGGCGACGTGTACGACCGGGCGGTGCCGCCGCTCTCCGCCGTCGAGCTCTTCGACCGGGCCCTGCACCGGCTCGCCGAGGCGCGGGTGCCGACGGTGATGATCTCCGGGAACCATGACTCGGCCCGCCGCCTCGGCGTCGGCGCCGGACTCATCGACCACGCGGGCATCCATCTGCGCACCGACCCGGCCCGCTGCGCCACCCCGGTCGTGCTCCCCGACGCCCACGGCGACGTGGCCTTCTACGGACTGCCGTATCTCGAACCGGCCCTGGTCCGCGAGGAGTTCAAAGCGGCCAAGGCCGGACACGAGGCGGTCCTCGCGGCGGCCCTCGACCGCGTACGGGCCGACCTCGCCGCACGCCCGCAGGGCACCCGCTCCGTCGTCCTCGCGCACGCCTTCGTGGCAGGCGGCGCCGCCAGCGACAGCGAGCGCGACATCACCGTCGGCGGAGTGTCCGCCGTGCCCGCCGGCACGTTCGACGGCGTGGACTACGTGGCCCTCGGCCATCTGCACGGCTCACAGACCCTCACCGAGCGCGTCCGCTACTGTGGTTCACCCCTCGCGTACTCCTTCTCCGAGACCGACCACCGCAAGACCATGTGGCTCGTGGACCTCGGCCCCGCCGGTGAGATCGACGCCGAACGGATCGACTGTCCCGTGCCCCGCCCCCTCGCCCGCCTCCGCGGCTCCCTCGCCGGCCTCCTCGACGACCCGGCGCTCACCCGCCATGAACAGGCCTGGATCGAGGCGACCCTCACCGACCCCGTGCGTCCCGCGGAACCCATGGCACGCCTCGTGGAACGCTTCCCGCACACCCTCAGCCTCGTCTTCGACCCCGACCGGGGCGACAAGGACGTCGTCGCGTCCTACGCGCGGCGCCTCGAAGGCCGCAGCGACCAGGAGATCGCCGAGGACTTCGTGGCGCACGTACGCGGCGGCGCCGGGCCCGACGACCGGGAACGGACCGTGCTGCGCGGCGCCTTCGACCACGTACGGGTCGAGAACGCCGTGCGCGAGGTGACCGGATGAGACTCCACCGGCTGAGCATCACCGCTTTCGGCCCCTTCGCCGACACCCAGGAGGTCGATTTCGACACGCTCTGCGCCGCGGGGATCTTCCTGCTGCACGGCGCGACCGGCGCGGGGAAGACCTCCGTGCTCGACGCCGTCTGCTACGCGCTGTACGACGCCGTGCCGGGCGCGCGCCAGCTCAAGGGCGGCGCCGCCAAGGACGCCTCCCTGCGCAGCGACCACGCCCCGGCGGGCACCTACACCGAGGTTCAGCTCGAACTGACCCTCGGCGGACGGCGGTTGGAGATCACCCGCCGCCCCGCGCAGACACGCCCCAAGAAGCGCGGCACCGGCGTCACCACGGAGAAGGCGCAGAGCCTGCTCAGGGAGTACGACACCCCGGGCAGCGGCACGGGCAACGACGCCGCGAGCACCGGCTGGCGCGCGCTGAGCCGCTCCCACCAGGAGATCGGCGAGGAGATCGGCCAACTGCTCGGCATGAGCCGGGAGCAGTTCTGCCAGGTCGTCCTCCTGCCGCAGGGTGACTTCGCGCGCTTCCTGCGCGCCGACGCCGAGGCGCGGGGCAAGCTGCTCGGCCGTCTCTTCGACACCCGCCGGTTCGCCGCCGTGGAGGACCGGCTCGCCGAGCTGCGCAGGGGCGCCGAACAGCAGGTAAGGGCCGGGGACGAGCGGCTGCTCGGCGTCGCGCAGCGCATCGCCCAGGCGTCCGGCACGGGCGTCGGCGTGGGCGGTGCGTCCGGCGCGGCCGTCGAACAGCCGCTGCCCGCACAGCAACCCGGCGATCCGGGCCTCGCCCCCGCCGTCCTGGAATGGGCGGCCGTCGCCCGCTCCACGGCCTACGAGCGCGGAGACATCGCCGATTCGGCCCTCGCGGGCGCCGAGAGCAGACAGGCGGCGGCACGCCGGCTGCTCGAATCGACACGTGAACTGGCCAGGCTGCAACAGAGGTTCGCCGACGGACAGCGACGCGCCGAGGCCCTCGAAGCCCGCCGCCCTCAGTACGAGGCGGCGCGCGCCCGACTCGAACGGGCCCGCAAGGCCGACCGGGTGGCCCCCGCGCTCGCCCTGCGCGAGGACGCCGAGCGCGCGCACCGCACGGCCGCCGCCGCCCTCGGCCGGGCGCGCGCCGGCCTCCCCGCCGAACTCACCGACACCGGCGCCGACCATCTCTCCGCGCTGGAGCGGAAGATGATCGAGGAGCTGGGCCGCGTCGACGCCGCCAGGGGCGCGGAGCGCCGCAGCGCCGAGATCAGCAGAGAGCGCGCCGAGCTGGACCGCCAGGCCCGCGCCGACGACGAGCTGCTGGCGGAGGCCGGGGGCTGGCTCGCCGGCTGGGACGCCACTCGCCGGGGCCACCAGGAACGCGTCGAGACGGCCCAGGAGGCCGCCACCCGCGCCGAACAGCTCGCGGGACAACTCGAACCGGCGCGCGGACAACTCGACGCCGCCCGCGCGCGAGACGCGCTCGAAACACGGGCCGCCGCGTCGCAGGGCCTCCTCAACAGCGCCCGCGAGCGCGCGAACAACGCCAAGGAGACCTGGCTCGACCTGCGCGAGCGCCGGCTGCGCGGCATCGCCGCCGAACTCGCCGCCGGTCTCGTGCCGGGCGAACCGTGCGCGGTCTGCGGCTCCGCCGACCATCCGGCACCCGCCCGCCCCGGCGCGGGCCAGGTCGACCAGGCGGCGGAGGACGCCGCGTTCGCCGCGTCCCGAAGCGCCGAGGAGGCGGTCGCCGCGGCCGAGCGCGAACACGCCTCCGTACGAGAGGAGTACGCGGCGGCCCGCTCCACGGCCGGCGGATCCACCGTCGCCGAACTGGCCGCGCTCACCGAGCGCCTGGGCCGCGAACACACCGAGGCGCACCGTATCGCCGCCGGCACGCACGCGGCCCGCGAGGCGCTCGCCCGCGCCGAACGAGAGCGCGAGGACCGGCTCACCGCACAGCAGTCGGCCGAGAACCGCGTCGCGGCCCGTACCTCACGGCGCGAAGCGCTCGACCGCGAACAGACCGTCCTCGAATCGGAACTGGTCCGCGCCCGGGGCGACGCCGGCAGCGTCGCCGCGCACGCCGACCGGCTGGCGGAAAGGGCGCGGCTGCTCGCCGAAGCGGCCGACGCCGTAAGGGACTTCGACACCACGGCCCAGCGCCTCAAGGACGGCGACGACCGGCTCGCGGACGCCGCCTTCCGGGCCGGGTTCGACACCCCCCGCGAGGCAGCGGCGGCGCTGCTGTCCGAGGCAGAGCAACGCGGCCTGACCCACCGGATGGACGACTGGCAGGCCGAGGCGGCCACCGTCGCCGACCGGCTCGCCGAGTCCGACGCGCGCGACGCCGCCGAGCGACCGCCCGCCGGGCTCGACGCGGCGCTGCTGTCCTGCGAGGCGGCCGAATCGGCGCTGCGCGCCGCGTCCTCGGCGCTCGACGAAGCCCGCGGGCGGAGCGCCCAGCTGACCGAACTGTCCCGGCGGGCCGAGGAGGAGGTACGGCGCCTCGGCCCCCTCCGTACGGAGTACGAGCGGGTGGCCCGCCTCGCCGCGCTCACCGCCGGCACGTCCACCGACAACGACCGCAAGATGCGCCTGGAGTCGTACGTCCTGGCCGCCCGGCTCGAACAGGTCGCCGCGGCGGCCACGGCGCGGCTGCTGCGCATGTCCTCGGGCCGCTACACCCTGGTCCACTCCGACGCGAGAGGCGGTGGCGGGAAGCGGTCAGGACTCGGACTCCATGTGGTCGACTCCTGGACGGGCAGCGCGCGGGACACGGCGACGCTCTCGGGCGGCGAGACGTTCTTCGTCTCCCTCGCCCTCGCGCTGGGCCTCGCCGACGTCGTCACCGACGAGGCGGGCGGCGCGCGCCTGGACACCCTCTTCATCGACGAGGGCTTCGGCAGCCTGGACGACCAGACGCTGGACGAGGTCCTGGACGTGCTGGACTCGCTGCGCGAACGCGACCGGAGCGTCGGGATAGTCAGCCATGTCGCCGACCTCCGCCGCCGGATCCCCACCCAGCTGGAGGTGACGAAGTCACGGCGGGGCTCGACGGTCAGTCTCCGTACGGGTGGTACGGACGGCTGAGCCCGGCTCGGTCAGGCGCGGCGCCCCCGGTGTCCCGCAGCCGCCGGAATCCGTATGACAGCGCCCCGGCGGCCGACCATGATGGGTGACCATGCCTCAACTTCCCCACCCCGCCGCCGAATCCCTCCGCCGTGAGCACATGCCCCTGCGGGGCCGTACCGCCCTCGTCACCGGCGCCAGCCGGCGCTCCGGCATCGGGTACGCCGTCGCCCGGCGGCTCGCCGCGTACGGCGCGAGCGTCTACCTCCACCACCATGTGCCGCACGACGAGACGAAGCCCTGGGGAGCGGACCCGGACGGTCCCGAAGGTGTTGCCGCCGGGGTGCGCGAAGCCCTCGGGTATCCGGGCGCCGTCGTGGAGCACGGGCCCGGTGACCTGTCCGACCCCGAGGGTCCCGCGAAGGTCTTCAGGACGGCCCGTGAGGCGCTCGGCGGAGTGGTCGACATCCTGGTGGCCAACCACGCCCGCAGCGGCTCGGACGGCACCCTCTGGGAGATCGACGCGGACATGCTCGACGCCCACTGGGCGACCAACACCCGTTCGGTCATCCAGCTGGTCCAGGAGTACGCCAAGGCGCGCGTCGCCCATCCGGTACGGATCCGGCACGGCAGCCGCGTCGTGATGATGACCTCCGGGCAGAACCTGCGGGGCGGCATGCCGGGGGAGATCGCCTACAGCCTGTCCAAGGGGGCCCTCGCCTCGGCGACCCACACCCTGGCCGCCTCGCTCGGCCACGCCGGGATCACGGTCAACACGGTCAACCCCGGCCCCGTGGACACGGATTACCTCACCGGCGAGGCGTACGACCGGATCGCCGGGATGTTCCCGGCCGGACGGTGGGGGATGCCCGACGACCCGGCACGGCTGATCGCCTGGCTCGCCACGGACGAGGCGGCGTGGATCACGGGCCAGGTCATCAACTCGGAGGGCGGCTTCCTGCTGAGCGGCGAGCACTTCAAGCCCGTACCCGGTGGCCCGTGGCCTCGGGAGCGCCCGGCGGACCTGCCACGAACGCTCCCCGCGGATCTGCCACGACCGCTCCCGGAAGACAGGCTTTAGGTACGGGCGGGCGCCCGGCGCCGTGACGCCGGGCGCCACAGCTCACAGCTTGGACAGCTCGTCCACCAGATCGTCCAGCCCCAGCGACCCCTGCGACAGCGCCGCCATGTGCCACGCCTTCGCGTCGAACGCGTCGCCGTGCCGCTCGCGCGCGTTCGCGCGGCCCAGCAGCCACGCCCGCTCACCCAGCTTGTAGCCGATCGCCTGGGCGGGCATCGACAGATAGCGGGTCAGCTCGCTCTCCACGAACTCCGCCGGCCTGCCGCTGTGCATACCGAAGAACTCCTGCGCCAGAGCGGGCGTCCAGCGCTCACCCGGGTGGAACGGCGAGTCCTCCGGGATCTCCAGCTCCAGATGCATGCCGATGTCCACGATGACCCGGCAGGCACGCATCATCTGCGCGTCGAGATAGCCGAGCCTGCGCTCCGCGTCCGGCAGGAAGCCCAGCTCGTCCATCAGCCGCTCCGCGTACAGCGCCCAGCCCTCGGCGTTCGCGCTGACACTGCCCACGGACGCCTGGTAGCGGGAGAGCTGGTCGGCGACATGGGTCCACTGCGCGATCTGGAGGTGATGGCCGGGGACGCCCTCGTGGTACCAGGTCGAGACCAGGTCGTACACCGGGAATCGCGTCTCACCCATCGTCGGCAGCCAGGTGGTCCCGGGACGGGAGAAGTCCTCCGAGGGACCGGTGTAGTACGGCGCCGCCGCACCGCCGGGCGGGGCGATGCGGGACTCCACCTTCCGTACCCGGTCGGCGAGTTCGAAGTGCGTGCCGTCCAGCGCCTCGATGGCCTCGTCCATCAGGGACTGGAGCCACTCGCGTACCTCCTCCACCCCCTCGATGTGCTTCCCGTGCTCGTCGAGATGGGCCAGCGCCTCCCAGGGGGACGCGCCGGGCAGGATCTTGGCTGCCTCGGTGGTCATCTCCGCGTACAGCCGGTGGTATTCGGACCAGCCGTAGGCGTACGCCTCGTCGAGATCGAGGTCCGTGCCGTTGAAATACCGCGACCAGCGGGCGTAGCGCTCACGGCCCACGGTGTCGGGCGCGGACTCGACGGCGGGTGCGTACACATCGCGCATCCAGTCGCGCAGTTCGGCGACGGCGCCGGTGGCGGCGACCGCCGCGGCGTCCAGCTCCGTACGCAGCGAGTCGGGTCCGGCCGACGCGAACTCCTCGAACCAGCCGCGGCCGTCGCCCGCCCACTCCGTGAGCTGGCCGATGAACGTCGCGGTCGGCCGGGGCCCGCCCAGCAGCTTCCGCTCCAGGCCGAGGGCCAGCGACTCCCGGAACCCGTCCAGCGCGGCCGGTACGGCGCGCAGGCGCTGGGCCACAGCCGCCCAGTCCTCCTCCGTCCCGGTCGGCGTCACGGTGAAGATGTCGCGGATGTGGTGGGCCGGGGAGTGGATGTTGCTGACGGCGCGCAGCTGCTCATCGGCGTCGTGGACGGCGAGTTCGGCGGTCAGCCGTTCCCGGAGCAGCCTGGCGCAGCGGCGTTCCTGGTCGCTGTCGGCCCCGGGCAGCTTCGTGGCGATGTCGAGTTCGGCGAGGGTCTCGCGCGCGAGTTCGGCGAGCGCCCGCGCTCCGGCCGGTGAGTAATCGGGAAGGCGGCTCGAACTTGCCGCGACGCCCAGGAAGGTACCGGTGATCGGATCGAGTTCGATGAGTGCGTCGACATAGGCGTCGGCGACCTGGCGGGGCAGCGCGCTGCTGGAAGTGTCTGGCATGGGCCACATCCTCTCCGAGCGAGGACCGCGCGTCACCCCACTTCAGGACCGCGTCGCCGGTGGATTGGCTGATGAAGGGGGCATAAGGGGACCACAGTCCCATTGCTGGAAGACCAATCGCGTCTCCACACGGGCCACTTCGGGCCGTGAGGTGAATTCGTCCACCACGAGCCGCTGGAGATCGGCGGTGTCCGCCACCGCCACATGGACCAGATAGTCGTCGGGCCCCGTCAGATGGAAGAGCGCGCGGGACTCGGGCAGGCCGCGTATCCGTTCCACGAACGGTTTGATCAGCTCACGGCGGTGCGGCCGGACCTGCACGGACAGCAACGCCTGGAGCCCACGGCCGAGTTTGGCCGGATCGAGGCGCAGTTGGTGCCCCAGGATCACCCCCGACCGCCGCAGCCGCGCCACCCGGTCCAGACAGGTCGACGCGGCCACTCCGACCTCGGCGGCGATCTCCCGGTAGGTGGTCCGTGCGTCGTTCTGCAACAGCCGAAGAATGTGCAGATCGACCGGGTCAAGTACGACCGACTCGCTCATCCGGCGAACGTAGCACGGAGAATTCCCGGTGATTCCCGCCGGATGTTCAGAGTGTGTCCATGGACCCCATGGATATGGACGCCGACGGCACGGCCGACCCCGTAGCCGTCCCCCTTGCTGGAACGTCCCCCCGGACCCTTCCCCGCGCGCTCGCGACCGAGGCCGTGCACGCCGGGCGCGAGGACCTCGCACGGCTCGGAGTGCACGCCGCGCCGATCGATCTCTCCACGACCTACCCCTCGTACGACACCCGTGACGAGGCCGCGCGAATAGACGAGTTCGCCGCCACCGGCGCCCGGCCCGAGGGACCGCCCGTCTACGCGCGCCTGGACAACCCGACGACCGCCAGGTTCGAGACGGCGCTCGCACGGCTGGAGGGCACCGAGAGCGCGGTGGCCTTCGCCAGCGGCATGGCGGCGCTGACGGCCGTCCTCCTCGTACGGTCGGGCAGGGGGCTGCGCCATGTCGTCGCGGTGCGTCCTCTGTACGGATGCAGCGACCACCTGCTGACCGCCGGGCTCCTCGGTACGGAGGTCACCTGGACCGACCCGGCGGGCATCGCCGACGCGATCGGCCCGGACACCGGTCTGGTGATGGTCGAGACCCCCGCGAACCCGACTCTCGCGGAGGTCGACATCGCCGCCGTCGCCCACGACTGCGGCTCGATTCCGCTGCTGGTCGACAACACGTTCGCGACGCCCGTCCTGCAACGCCCCGCCGAGCACGGGGCACGGCTCGTGCTGCACAGCGCGACGAAGTATCTCGGGGGCCACGGCGATGTCCTCGGCGGTGTGGTGGCGTGCGACGAGGAGTTCGCGCGGGGGCTGCGCCAGGTGCGGTTCGCGACCGGCGGAGTCCTGCACCCGATGGCCGGCTATCTGCTGCTGCGCGGTCTGTCCACCCTGCCCGTACGGGTACGGGCCGCCTCGGCCACCGCCGCCGATCTGGCCCGCAGACTCGCCACCGACCCGCGCATAGCCCGTGTGCACTACCCGGCCGTCGGCGGCGCGATGGTCTCCTTCGAGGTGTACGGGGACCCGCACGAGGTGATCGCGGGCGTCCGGCTGATCACCCCGGCGGTGAGCCTGGGCAGCGTGGACTCACTGATCCAGCACCCGGCCTCCATCAGCCACCGCATCGTGGCGGAGGGAGACCGGCGGTCGGCCGGGGTGAGCGACCGCCTGCTGCGGATGTCGGTCGGCCTGGAGGACGTCGAGGACCTCTGGCGGGACCTGACCGGGGCGCTCAGCGCGCCTGGTCGCGCAGGGCGGTCTCCTGAGCCGTCGTCCCGTACGGTGCCTCGTCCGTCCCCTTCAGGCGGGCGGTGACGACCAGCGTGCCGCCCTCTATCTGGTAGTCGAGCGGCAGACCGAGTCCGCGCATGGCGGCGACCATGCCGGTGTTGGACGCCTGCGTGACGGCGTACACGCTGGTGGAGCCCGTCTCGACGGCGAGCGCGACGAGCCGGCCGAGCAGTTCGGAGCCGATACCGCGCCGCTGCCAGGCGTCCTCCACGATCAGCGCGACCTCGGTCTCGTCGCCGTCCCACAGCAGATGGCCGAGCGCGACGAGGCGGCCGGACGCCGTCTGGACCTTGAGCGTCCGCCCGTGGCGGGGGCTCAGCAGATGGTCGAGATAGCGGTCGGCGTCGTCGACGGGACCGTGGTAGCGCAGGCCCAGGGTGTGCTCCGAGCAGCGCCCGTGCATCGCCGACGCGGCGTCGACGTCGCTCTGGTCGGCGCGGCGCACGGTGATCGCGTTGCCCGCGGGCAGTGTCAGGACGTCCCGGCCGCGCGGGACGCGCGGGCCGAGGCGTGCGTCGAGCTCGACCAGGGCGCGGGCCCTGGCGAACTCGGTGGGGGTGAACGGAAGGTGGTGGCGCTCGACGCTGATCACGCCGCCGTTCGGGTCGCGCATCCGCATCGTGGTGCCGTCCAGAATGCCGTCGACGGGGGCGTACTCGCCGGTCGGGCGGCCGGTGGGGGAGAGGGCGGGAAGTGAGTGGATCGTGCAGCGGCCCAGCAACTGGCGCAGGGCGAGGGGCAGTTCGGCGGCGTCCAGGGCCGTACGGGTGGCGAGGCCGAGGACCCGGGTGGGGGCGTCGACGAGATCGTGCGCGTCGGCGCGCTCGATCCAGATGTCGCTGCCGCCTGCGCGGGAGATCTCGTCGGTGAGCCGGCGCGCGGCCAGCGAGGCGGGCGCGCGCAGCAGGAACTCGTCCACGGTGCCGGTGGCCAGCGGGTGGGTCTGGAGGTTCAGGATGTCCACCCGGCGGCGGGCGAGGACCGTGCAGAGCGCGGCCAGTGAACCGGGGGCGTCGCGTACGGTGGCGCGCATCCGCCAGAGTGTGGTGGCGGTGTCGGCGTCGGCCGGTGACGCGCCGGCCGACGGTGCCTCGGCCGGTGCGACGTGGCTGTGCTGGTTGTGTTCGCCGTGGCGTCTCGACCACCAGGTGTGGAATCCGGCCGTACCGACCAGGGCGATCGCCGAGGCGACCAGCAGAATGGGTCCGTCCGGCCCGTGCGCGATCATGTTCGCGACAGCGTCGGCGACCGCGACCGCCGTGAACAGGGCGGCCAGCTCGACGAGATCCCGGCGCCAGTGGTGGGGGCGGCGGGCACTCTTCGATGGAGTCACATCGGTCATGAACTCACTGTGACTCAACGGTGTTGCGCGATCACGAACGTACTGTGACTGATGGGTAAAAGATGCTTCTGTTCCCTCATCAACTACTTTTGGCCGATTTATGGCGCGAGTTGACCGTCCCCCTGTCCACACCGGTGAGGCTACCTGCTCGCGGACGCGCGGGCACCTCTCGGTACCCGCGCTTCCGCCGCAGATGGCCCTACTGGCCGACCCGGCCCGGCTTCAGGACCTTGCTGAACAGCACCTTGTTCCCCTGGGCCCGCAGCCGCACCGTCAACTCACCGCTGCCGCCGTCGATGTCGACCTCGCCGAAGTACTGCGACGACTCCATCGGCGAGACGTTCGCCCGGTCCGGGGCCTGTACGAAGACGCGGTTCGGCCCGAAGGTCGAGTCCAGCGCGTTCGCCTGGAAACCACCGGCGGCCAGTGGGCCCGACACGAACTCCCAGAACGGCGCGAAGTCCTTGAAGGCCGCCTTCTCCGGCTCGTAGTGCTGCGCCGACGTGTAGTGCACGTCCGCCGTCAGCCACACCGTGCCGGTGATCCGGCGGTGCTTGATGAACCGCAGCAGATCGGCGATCTGGAGCTCACGCCCCAGCGGCGCGCCCGGGTCACCCTGCGCGACGGCCTCGATGTTCGCCGTGCCGTCCGGTACGACGAGACCGATCGGCATGTCGGCGGCGATCACCTTCCACACCGCGCGCGAACGCGACAACTCGCGCTTCAGCCATTCGAGTTGCTCGGCGCCGAGAATGCCCGTGGTGTCGTCGGCCTGCCGGCCGGGGGAGTTGGCGTTCCGGAACGAGCGCATGTCCAGTACGAACACGTCGAGCAGCGGCCCGTACCGCACCACCCGGTGCACCCGCCGGTCCTCGCCGCGCGCCTGGAGCGTGCTCACGGGGAAGTACTCGCCGAACGCCTGGAACGAGCGCGCCGCCAGCACGTCGACGTCCTTCTCCTGATAGCGGACGTCGTCCAGGATCTGGCCCGGGTACCAGTTGTTGCGCACCTCGTGGTCGTCCCACTGCACGATCGTCGGCACCTGGGCGTTGAACCGGCGGACGTTCCGGTCGAGCAGGTTGTAACGGAACTGCCCCCGGTACTCGTTCAGCGTCTCGGCGACCTTCGACTTCTCCTCGGTGACGACGTTGCGCCAGATCCGCCAGTCCGGCAGCGTCACCGACGGCTCCAGCGGCCCGTCCGCGTAGACGGTGTCACCGCTGCACAGGAAGAAGTCCGGGTCGAGGCGGCGCATGTCCTCGTACGCGGTGTAGCCGCCGATGTCCGGGTTGATGCCCCAGCCCTGGCCGGCGATGTCGCCCGACCACAGGAAGCGCACACCCTGCCGGCGCCGCGCCGGAGCCGTACGGAACGTGCCGTACACCGGCTCGCCCGTACGCCGCGGGTTGTCGGGGTCGGCGAGCGTCACCCGGTAGTGCACCTGCTCACCGGCGGGCAGCCGCGCAGCGGCGTCGTCCCCGTGAAGTCGCTGCCGGCGCCGATGACCGGGCCGTGCCACGTGCGGGCGTTGCGGAAGGAACCGGTCGCCGAGGTCTCCACCACCATCCGCGCCGGCCGGTCGGAACGGACCCACACCAGACCGGAGGACGAGGTGACGTCGCCCACCTGGACGCCCCAGTCGGCGCTCGGCCGGCCGGAGAGGGCCTGGGCGGGTGCGGCGCCCGCGACGGTCCCGGCCACGGCCGCGGCGGTCGTCGGCAGGGCGAGTGCGGCGGAGGCGCCGAGGGATCCGCGCAGTACGGTGCGGCGGTCCGTGGCGGAATTCCGGGGGCTGTTCGTCATCGATGTGCCTCCTGCGGCGGGATCGGTGCGTCTGCTGGTGCGACGTGCCATACGTAGCGCCCGGCGACGGCCGGTACGCGAACCCCGGGTGAACAACCCGCCCACCTGCTGATGCTGTCGTTTCACGCCAAAGCTGCGAACTCTGCGTGAACGATCTGTGGCACAGTGCGATTCTGTCGAGCGATGCCCGCAGGATTGGTCTTGACCAAGGCGGTCGGCCGTCCTACTCTCAGAGAGTTAGTGCAGGAACCTTTAATAAACAAGTGCATGGAAAAGCCGCCGGGGACACGGCGATTGCGGAGGATCACGGTGGGGACCACGCAGCTGGAAACAGTGCCGGAACCGAAGTACTGGCACCTCAAGACCGTGCTGGGCGAGGCGCTTGACACCGACTTCTCGGTCGGGGAGGTCCTGCCCAACGAGCGTGACCTCGCCGCGCGCTTCGGCGTCGCGCGCGCCACGCTCCGTCAAGCACTCGAACAGCTCGAACTCGAAGGCCGGTTGCAGCGCCGCCGCGGCGTCGGCACGACCGTCGCGCCGCCGCGTATGGGTGTCGACGTGTCGACCACCCAGCAGGAGTGGCCGGGCACCGACCCGGACGCGTGGCAGCCCGTCGACTCGGTCTCCGCCGTACCGCCCGCCGCCGTGGCCAAGATGCTCGGGGCGGACACGGCGGACGAGGTCCACACGGTCCGCAGGACGCGCGTGACGCACGGACAGACCGTGGCGGCCGAGCTGCTGTACGTGCCGTCGGCGTCGGTGCCCGAACTGCCCGCCATAGACATCCCCTCGGGCCCCGCCCGCGCCCGCAGCGTCCTGCGTGAGCTTCAGCGGCTCGGCATGGAGGGCCAGGACCGTGCCGTGGAACTGGGCTCGGCCCGGGTGGACGACGCCAAGGAACTCGACCGGCTGCCCGGCGCGCCCGTCCTCGTCGTGACCACCCGCTATCTCGCCGGAGGCCGTACCGCCGCCGTCTCGGTCGCGACCTACCGCGCGGACACCTGCCGGCTCACCTTCGGGGACACCGGCGACGTGGAGATAAGCCACCACACCGACGAGCGCAAGGCCTCCTGACCCGGGCGCTCCTCACCACCCACGGCCCGTCGACTGTCTCAGCGGCGGGCCGTCACCGTCCCCTCGACGGCGAAGAGTTCCTCCTCGGCGTGGTCAAGTGCCAGGCGCAGCGCGCCCGTTGCCACAGCGGCCTCGCCGAGCAACGACAGGGTCACCTTCGGCGGACGCAGACAGTACCGGGACAACTCGTCGCGCAGCGGGTCGAGTACGCCGTCGAGACCGGCCGCCCAGCCGCCGATGACCACCAACTCGGGGTCGAGCGCCAGGACCAGCGCGGCCACGTCGTGCACCAGCCGCTGGATGAACCGCTCCATCGCCTGCTCCGCCCCGGTGTCCCCCTGCTTCGCCAGGGCGAACACACGGGCCACCGCCCGCTCGTCGAGCGGATGCAGCGGCTCGTCGGTCGTCGACAGCAGCTTCTCCGGCGTCACCTCACGGCCCAGCAGATGCAGCGCCCCGATCTCACCGGCCGCGCCACCGAAGCCGCGGTGCAGCCGGCCGCCGATCAGCGAGCCGGCCCCCGGGCTGAGACCCGCCAGGACGAACACGATGTCGTCCGACTCGGTGGCCGCGCCCTTCCAGTGCTCGGCCACGGCCGCCGCGTTGGCGTCGTTCTCCACCAGCACCGGACAGCGGAACGAACGCCGAAGCCGCTCCCCGAGCGCCAGGCCCGTCCACTCCGGCAGCGCCGTACCGAGCCGTACCGTCCCGTCGGCCTCCACGATCCCGGGGGAGCCGACCCCGACGGCCCGCAGCGAACTGCGCGCCACCCCCGCGCGGCGCAGCACATCCGCGACGACGACCCGCACCCGGTCAAGCCGCTCGTCCGCCGACGCTGTCTCGGTGGCCTCGCGCGAACTGGCGCCGATGATCCGGCCGTCGAGACCCGACAGCAGCGCGGCGACCCGGTGGGGCCCGATCTCTATGCCCAGCAGATGCCCGGCCTCGGCCCGGAACCGGAACCTGCGCGCCGGCCGGCCCTGTCTGCGGGCCTCACCCTCGCCCGGCGCCGACTCCACGACCAGACCGAGTTCCATCAGCCCTTCGACGACACCTTCCACCGTCGGCCGCGACAGACCGGTGATCCGGGTGAGATCGGTGAAGGTGGGAAAGTCGGCCCCTCGCAGGGCGTGCAGCACCACGGCGGAGTTGATCCGCCGCAACAAGGAGGGATCCCCGCCGGTCAGCCGCCCCACGGTATGTCCTCCCAGCTCGTGCGCGT
This sequence comes from Streptomyces sp. NBC_01716, assembly GCF_036248275.1. Lineage (NCBI taxonomy): Bacteria > Bacillati > Actinomycetota > Actinomycetes > Kitasatosporales > Streptomycetaceae > Streptomyces > Streptomyces sp. NBC_01716. The sequence continues at coordinate 7,699,044 of NZ_CP109181.1, forward strand.
GTCTGCCGGATGGTACTCGGTGGTCGCCGGGGCGGCTAACGAACGACGTAATGGCATCCGGAGCGTGCCGTAACGCTGCTTTCTTGGCCGGGAAGCGCCCCGCCTCGGCGCTCGCCTCGCACAACAGCGCTCCGGCATCCAACATGATCGCTCGCACCAGCTGGCGCCGCAACGGTGAGTGTTCTGTGATCTGCTTGAGAGACGGCACGATCACGTGCCGGATGCCGTCTCGGCGGAATCCATCAAGGACGAGCTGCATGAGTGCGGTGGTGGCCGCCCTCTCCATGCGTCCACCCGGCGGTTTGGTCTCGCCGGGTGGACGCATGGACATACGCGGGAGGGGCGGCGCCTTCGGTGGTTCGGCGAGGGACGCCTCGGCCCACACGACCTTTCCGCCAAGGCGCGGACGGTAGACGTCCCGCCGCTGCGTCAGGGCTTCGATGAGCATCAGGAGTGTAGGGCTCGGTGCCAGGGATCTGGTGCGATCGGGGTGCTCCTCATTTGACGGCTCCTGCGGTCAGGCCGGCGATCACCTGGCGCTGCAGGAGGAGAAAGAGTGCGATGGGGACCATCATGATGATGGTCGCCCCGGCCATGGCACCGGTGACGTTGTACCCGAACTGCGACTTGAAGCCGGCCAAGGCCAGCTGCACGTTGTGATTGGACTGAGTGACGGTGAGCAGATTGGCGAAGAAGAACTCGTTCCAGATCTTCACGAACGCCACGACACACACGGTGGCGATGGCCGGTCGCGACAGCGGCAGGATGACCCGCCGCAGGGTGGTGAAATACCCGGCACCGTCCATGAGGGCGGCTTCTTCGATCTCCGGGGGCAACGACAGCAGGAAAGATCTCATCACGATGAAGGAGAACGGGAACTCCAGCGCCGAGTAGAAGACGACCAACCCGATGCGGGAGTCGAACATGCCAAGCTCGCGCACCACGAAGAACACCGGCGTCGCCAGCCCCACCAAAGGGATGGCCAGGGCCAGGGCGAACATGGCGACGAGGAAGTTCCTGCCGAGGAACGCGTAGCGGGCGAGCGGATAGGCGGCCAGAAACGCCACCGTGACGGCGCCGATTGTGCCACCGGAGGCGTACAGCAGCGTGTTGAGCACGTAGGTGTGCAGATGGATCTCTGTGAACGCGTCGATGTAGCCCTGGAAGGTCGCGGGGGAGGGGAAGAACCCCTTGCCCGAGTAGACCTGCTGGCTCGTCTTGAAGGAGGACAGCATCACCCACACGGTGGGCAGCAGCGACAGCAGCGTGACCACGGTAAGGAAGCCGTAGATGAGCACCAGGAGCCACGAGCGCGGACGGGTGCGTCGCGCGCTGCGTCGGCGGGCGTCGGCGGGCGACGTCGTGGCAGGCAGGACGGGGGTCACAGGGCTCGCTCTCCAATCCGGAAGACGCGCCGCACCGTGACGATGAGCGTGGCGCCCAGGATCAAGATCACGGAGCCGACGGCGTTGGCGTAGCCCCACTGCCCGTGCACGTAGGCACGGTAGGCGTAAAGGGCGAGAGTTGTGGTGGCGTCGTTCGGGCCGCCGGAAGTCAGGATGTAGACCAGGTCGAACATGCCGATGTCGACCAGGAGCCGCACGAGGATGACAGTGCCGATGATGTTGCGCAGCAGCGGCAGGACGATGAACAGTTGGCGCTGGATCAGGCTCGCACCGTCCGCTTCGGCGGCTTCGAGGAGTTCGGTGGGGATCGAGGCCACCTCTGCCATGACGACCACGACCACGAACCCGATGATGAACACGAATGTGCCGGCCACAGCCCACCGGGCGGTACCGCTGTTGAACAGCCAGTCGTGCTGGCCGCCTGTGACGGGGGCGAGCAGGTTGTTCAGCAGGCCGTAGGACGGGTTGTAGAACATCGAGAACACCAGCGCGTACGCGGCCCCGGAGATGACGAACGGGATGAAGATGATCGTGCGGAAGAGCTTCCAGCCCGGCACTTTCATGGCGAGGGTCATACCGACTGCCACGCCAAGTGGTACCTGGATGACCATGGACGCGCCGCAGTAGAAGAGCGTATTGCCCGCGGCTTTCCAGAACACCGGGTCGGAGAACAGTTGGCGGTAGTTGTCCAGTCCGGTGAACGCGAAGTCGACACCGCCCCAGCGGGAGAACGCCGTAACGGCCAGCACGACGAGCGGCACCAGGAAGAACAGGGCGAACAAGACAAGGGCGGGCAGCATCGAGACGGCGACGTGGCCACGCATGCCGGTAGGGATACGCGGCCCGGCCGCGGGCTTGGGCGCCCGCGACCGAACCTGGTGCGTGGTTCTCACAGCTCTAGCTCCCCGCCGCGGAGTCGGTGGCCAGGCGTGACAAGAAGGTTTTCGTATCGATCTTGCCCTTGACGTAGGCGGGCCACAGGTTCTTCCACGCCGCGTCGATGCCCCCGGGCGCGTGGACCCGTGCGTGGGGGAAGGTCCGGGCAACCCGGGGGATCTGGGTGACCAAGCGCGAGCTGAGCGGCTCGAGCCCTGCCGCCTCGACGGCGGCGGCGGGCACCTTGACGGGTGGGTTGGAGCCCGTCGCCTTGGCCTGCTTGACGACCTCGTCGGTGGAGGACATGAACTTCACGAACGTGCCCACCGCTTCGAGCTTGGTCCGGTCGCTCGTACCCGACACCCAGCCGGCGCCCGAGACGACGATCAGCCCTTGTCCCGCGTCCCATCCGGGGGACGGGGCGGCCCCCGTGTTGTCGTACAGCCCTGGTGCGGCGTTTGCCGACTTCAGATTGGTCTCGACGAACCATGGCCCGTTGGGGACGGTCGCGGCTTTGCCTGCCAGGTACTTCGAGGCGGCGTTCTGGAAGTCGCCGGAGAAAGAGTCGGCGTTCACATAGCCCTTGGCCTGCCAGCCGCGGAGGCGCTCGGTGGCCTTGACCGCGGCCTTGTTGGTCGACCAGTCCTTGCTGGTGGCGATCTCAGAGGCAAGAAAGTCACCGCCTGCTGGTTGCGTGCCGATGAGGTTGGACCACATCAAAAGGGTCGCCCAGTCCCCGTCGAGTGCGATCGGGGTCACGCCCGCGTCCTTGAGCTTGGCGGCCATGGCCTCGAAGTCGTCCCAGGTCGTGGGGAACGAGTCGTAGCCCACCCTTGCCAGGAGTTTCCTGTTGTAGAAGATCCCGATGGGATCCTGCTGCTGCGGAATGGCCCACCGTTGTCCGTCCCCGCCCGACAACGCGTCGAAGGCGCGGGGCTGGAACGAGGCGGCCCACTTCGCGTCGGCCTTGAGGTCGGGCGCGAAGTCGTGCAGCTTTCCCGTACCCGACAGCGACTTGATCTCGGCGCTGTTCAGCTGGAAGACGTCGGGCAGGTCGTTGGCCAGCGCGAGGCGCTGGTAGTACTGCAGTCTGGCGTCCCCTGAGCCGGCGTTCGCGTTCTGCAGCGTCTTGACGTGGTACTTGCCTTTGTTGGCCTCGTTGAAGCGCTGCGCCGCCTCGAAGTTGAACTGCAAGAACGGATCGGTGGTGGACTCCTGGCAGGTCGCACAGGTGATCTCGATCTCTCCGGCGGCGTTGGTCGACCCGCCTTTCGAGGTTGAGCAGGCGCCGAGAGCTCCCGCTATGAGGACGGCGGTTGTCGCGGCGACGACCGTCTTGGTGTTACGCATGGTCCGCCTCACTTCTTTGTACGGCGTGGTTGGGGTGTTACGAGGTCCTTTGCTGGTCGGCAGGCCGGAATGCGGGCCCAGCGCCAACGCGCTTCAGTGGCGATCGTCAGTAACCGACGATCTTCGGCCAGTGCCGCTCGACGCCGACGGCGTCCAGCTCGGCCTGGAACTCGTCGAGCAGCTTGTCGTCGGCGCGGACCTGGGAGGGGGTGACGTCCCGGGCCGCGCAGAAGCCGATGAGGTGGCCGTCGACCTCGCCGATGTTCCACTCCACCAGGGGCATCCGGTAGGCGCCGTTGGTGATGTGGGTGGTGCCGATGTTCTTCGCGCCGGCAAGGAGGTTGGTGACCCGCACGGGAATGAGCGCGCCCAGGGGCAGCTCGAAAGGGCAGCAGCCGATGTCGATGTAGGAGTCGCCGCCGGTGGAGGGATGCAGGTCGATGCGGTACATGCCGACCCCGACGCTGTCGCGGTGCCGCACGGCGCCGCGGTTCCCGCGAACCTCCAGGGAGATCTCCTGCTCGACGATCGTGTGCTCGGCCACGATGCGACGCGATTCGCGGATGTACGGTGCCTTGGCCAGCCCATCGGGGCTGTCGCCCAGCACATCACCACGCAGACGCAGCCCCGGCCAGCCGTTGCCGCCATCGGGACGCGGAGCGGCGGTCTGCAGCCAGTACAGCAGGCTCAGCGATAGCTCACGGGCCCGCTTCAGGTGGAACTCGACCTGCTCCGCGGGGACATCGAAGACGGGACCGTCCCAGTAGTCCACCTGCGGCCAGTTCACCAGCGTGATGTCGGACTCGTAGGCATCAGGCAGAAAGTTCTGGGCTGCCGCGATGCGGCGGAAAGTCCACAGGTTGCGGTCCATGCGCCCCACCCGCTGGTCCGCGTAGTCCGGACGGATGAGCGTGTGGTCCTCGACGGGGTTCGGGAAGAACGTGTGGTGCGAGGGCGCGAGCGTCTTGGGATGGGGTGCGGTCAGCGACAGCCGGCCGTCCGGCGAGTCCGTCGCCGAGGAGGTCAGGAAGTGTTCGTAGCTGTCGGGGCGCGTGATCGTGAAGTCCCCGCCCTCGACGTGGTCGAGGGCGAAACACACCGAGATCGGCTGCATGTTGAGTGGGGCCGGCAGTTCCGGGGCGTGCGGTTCACCGGTGACGTCCCGCGACTCGGCGCCGGTGACGTACTCGACGCCCGCCAGCGGCAGCAGGTCGCCAGTCTCTGTTGCATCGACGAACCAGGTAGCGCTCACCGTCGTAAGATCACCAGTACGACGATTACGTAGAGTTATCGACTCCAGCGTGTCGGGGTCATCCGTGTTCGTCACGGACACCGGCTCGTGCTCCATCAGTACCCGGATGCGCCCGGATGCCCGGTGCGGCGCGATGAGAGCCTCGATTACGGCGAGGGACACGCGCGGCTCGTGGCAGAGGTCGGAGACCTTGGCGGAGCCGGGATTGAAGGCCACCGTGCGGCGGGCCGCCTCGGTTAGGGGGTAGTGCCGGCGGTAGTAGGAGCGGATGTCTTCACGGAACTGACGGTAGGTGGCTGTGCAGCCGAACCGCTCAATCCACACGTGCTCGTCCGGGGGGACCCCCTGACTCGTCAGGACGCCGCCAAGCCAGTCGGTCGGCTCGGTCAGGACAACGCTCACGCCACGTCGTGCCGCGGCCAGTGCGGCCGAGAAGCCGCCCAGGCCACCGCCGACCACGAGAAGTTGTGTCTCAATCTCGGTCATGCCGAGATCTCACCACCGGAAATGCGCCGGTAACATGGCCAGAGTGAGCAAGCCTGTGTCTGGAATTGATGCGGCCTCCCGACGCCTGAGAATCGTCAATTCTGTGGTCCGCAGCGTCGTCCACCTCCCCGGCTCCCAAATCGGGCCCCGCGTGCAGGGCAATGTTCAGCTGATGCTGATCCATGCCGGAACGATGGTCGTGCACGTGGACGACCGCCACCCGTACGCCGTCCCCGCAGGGCAGATGTGCATCCTGCTGCCCGGCCACACCGAGGTGATTGGCTTCGCCGAGGGCGCCGAGACTCGCCAGACGCTCGTACGCGGTGAGCTTGACGAGCTCACCCCGCAAATGAACCGATGGCTGGAGGCAGTGCGCCCGGCCAGACCGTTGTCCTCCGCCCTGACGTACATGGCGCGCGAGGCATTGATCACCGAACAGACCCGCCTCACCGCCCAAGGCGCACTGGTCGACGCGCTGGCTACGGCACTGCTGTGGCGCTTCATCGCCGAGTTCGAGAATCTGCCCGCCGCACTGCCGGCGCCCATCGAGGACGCCCGGCTGTTCATCCACCGCAACGTCCAGAGCGACATCGACCTAACGGCCATTTCCGCGGCCGCGGGGGTGAGCTCTGAGCACCTGGTGCGCTTGTTCCGTGAGCACATGAACACCACACCCGTGCGCTATCTGTGGGACCGACGCGTCACTCACGGCATCGAGTTGTTGACCAGTTCGGGGCTGCCGGTCGGATCGATCGCGGCGTGCTCGGGCTTCAAGACGAGCTTCCATTTCGCGCGCAAGGTCAAGGAGGCCACCGGCCTGTCACCGACGGCGCTGCGCGCGTGCAACTGGTCCCAGCACCCAACGGACGCCGGCGACAACTATCGACCGTCCCAGGCCGCTGCTCGATCCAAGGAGCGCGGGGAGCGGAACACTCCCGGCGAGGAGGAAGGGGTGGCCGACGCCTCCAGCCATCCGGAGAGTGGACCAGCGGCCCGCCCGCGCAGCGAGTGGCCGACTCCGTAGGTGACGACCGGGCCCCGGCGTTTGCCCGGATCGCCCCGGCCTGGGCCGGTTGATCATGCTGGCGGGCCCCGGAAGCAGATGAACACGGCACCTGTGGATCATGGAGTTCTCTACGCTGCAAGATCCACGAAGGTGCCGTGTTCGTTCCTCCATCATCCCCTGCCGTCGTTCCCGTCTCTCCGGCGCCCCGCCTGGAGGCCCTCGGCTCGGATGCCGCGCGAGGCCAAGTCCGCGGCCCGGTTGCCGAGTTCGAGTCGGTCACCGATCCTCGCGGGGCGTGCGGGGTGCGCTACCGGGTCTCCTCGCTGCTGGCCCTGGTGGTCTGTGCGATGACCCGGGCAGGCCATGACTCCATCACCGCGGCGGCGGAGTGGTGCAGAGGCGCCGCCCCCGAGGAACTGGCCGCCTTCGGTCTGCCCTACCATCCGTTGCTCGGCCGCTACCGGATCCCGAGCGAGAAGACCTTGCGCACCGTTCTGGGGCGGCTCGATCCCGGTGAGGTCGGCGCGGCCGGCTACGACCACCTGCGGCCCCTGCTGTCCACGGTGTCCCACTCTCCCGAGCCGCTCATGCCCGACGGCGGCATCGAACGCGAACAGCGCCGCGCCCACCGGGCGGCCGCCCACGCCGAACCGGTGCGCTCCCGGCGCCGGGCCATCGCGGTGGACGGCAAGTGCCTGCGCAGTGCGAAGCGCCCGGACGGCAGCCAGGTCTTCGTGCTCTCCGCCGTCCGGCACGGCGACGGCATCACCCTCGCCTCCCGCGAGATCGGCGCGAAGACCAACGAAATACCGGAGTTCCAACCCCTGCTCGACCAGCTCGACGACGCCGATCTCAAGGGGGCCGTCGTCACCGCCGACGCCCTCCACGCCCAACGCGACCACGCCACCTACCTGTACGAACGCGGCGCCCACTACCTGCTGACCATCAAGAACAACCAGCGCGACCAAGCCCGTCAACTCCACGCCCTGCCCTGGAAGGAGATCCCCGTCATCCACCGAGACGACGCCCGCGGCCACGGCCGCCATGAACAGCGTCTTGTCCAGGTCGTCACCGTCAACGGCCTGCTCCTCCCCCACGCGGCCCAGGTCCTGCGCATCCAGCGCAGACGCCGTCTCTACGGCGCGAAGAAGTGGTCCAGCGAGACCGTCTACGCCATCACCGACCTGCCCGCCGAGGAGGCGAGTACCGCCGAGATCGCTTCATGGGCTCGCGGGCACTGGACGGTGGAGAACACCGTCCACTGGTGTCGGGATGTGACCTTCAACGAGGACAAGTCCCAGGTCAGGACCCACAACACGCCCTCAGTCCTCGCCGCCGTCCGCGACCTGATACGCGGTGTGCTCAAGCTTGCCGGGTACGTCAACACCGCCGCCAGCCGCCGGGCCCACACCGAACGCCCCCTCGTCCTCAGCCTCTACGGCATCACATGATCAAACCAGACGACCCGGGCAAACGCCGGGGCCCTGACCGCCCACCCGCGAACAAGTGTCAAGGAACGTAGCAGGCGACCCAATGCGCCGTCTTCTCCATCGCTCCGCGGGGCGCCGTGGTCATCCCCGGTACACGCACCGTCAGGGGTGAATGGTGCGGTGGCGGAGGTTCGGCAGGCTTGCCCAGTTCCAGTTCAGCCCAGACGTCTTTGCCACCTGACTGCGGCCGGTGCACGTCCCACTGCTTCACCATCGCCCCAATGAGCATCAGGCCACGGCCGCCCTCGGTGTTGTTGTCGGGGTTCTTCGACACGGGGGCGTCCATGCTTCTGTCCCACACCTCGACAAACAGGCTGCCGTTCGTGGTGCGGAGCTGCACCCCGATGACGTGCTCTGCCTTTATGTCCCACGACTTCGGTTCTGGGTCCGTGATGCCGGTCATCTTCACGGCGTTGGCGACAAGCTCGCTCACCACCAGTTCGGCAACCTCGATGTAGTCGCCGAGCTTCCAGCGATCGAGGATGTCCCGCACGAACATCCGCGAGCATGGTACGGCTGAGGACACGGCAGCAAGGCGGATGCTGGTGGTGAAGAGCTGGTTCGGTTGACGGGGTACGTTCACGGGGCGGTGCTCCTCGACCTGGACGGACACGACAGCTCCTCGGCTGTGTCGGGATGGACGAACCAGACGCAGCCCCCTATGACGTCCTCGATGACGCTCTGCATCACGAAGGACAGGGCGGGCAACGTGTGCAGGTGCTTGGAAGCGGGGACGACCACGTTTCGCACCTCTTGCTGATTGCAGTGGTCGACTAACGCATCCCAGGCAGCCAGGTGGAGCCATCGGCGTTCGACAAAGACCCCGGCCAGCGTGAACCCCGCCGCAACGGCGAAGTGGGCCAGTTCATCGTGTAGGTGGCTGACGGCTTGGTCATCCAGGTCAGGAAGTGCCCGAACGTAGCCGTAGATCGGAGGCTTCATCGCTCTGCGCTCCGCAGGAACGGGGTGCAGGGCTGGCGACGGACGCTGAGCCAACGTCGCCAGCCCTGCCGATTCGTGGGTTGCTGAGTCACCCGGTGGTGTTTCAGTGGGAAGTGCGCGCGACCTCGATCACAGGCGCGTCACTGACGAGGTGCTGCGAAGAAGGTCGTCAGCCGATCCCGGATGACGCTTGCCACCTTCTCGGGTGGCTGCTGGTTGCAGTCCACCCGCAGCACGTCGAAACCGGCCTGGATCAAGCGCTCGGTCGCCTGCCGGTAGAAGTGCACTTCTGCATGAGAGCTGCCCGGCGCGAGCTGGAAGCGGTTATGCGGTCCGCGCTCTGTCAGCCGCTCAGAGATGACCTCGGGGTCGGCTTCGAGGATCACCGCGAGGTCGGGCCGATCAGCTTCGGCGTTGAGTTGCCAGAGGAACGACGGATCAACACCGTCGAAGCGCTGCATCACCAGACCCGAAGGAATGTACCGATCGCTGATGACCGTTCGGCCGTCTTCGAGGTGTGGTCGTACTTCCGTCTCGACGTGGTGGTATCGGTCGGCGGCGTACAAGCAAGCGAGGGCGTGACCGGTGACCGTCTCCGTCAACTGGCGGCAGAGATCGCCTATCGCCCCCTTCGACGGTTCAGCCGTGACGTGGACGTGTTCGCCCTCGGCGACGAGCATCTGCGCCAGGTGGTGAACGATCGTGGACTTCCCGGCCCCGCTGGGACCGTCGACCGTGACGAACATGCCTCGCTCATGGCTAGAAAAGGGTCGCAGCTTCATCCCCCCCACCCCCTGACGGCTGGTCGCGTAGTTCATCCAGTGACCGCGGAACGCTGTTGGTGGTGGCGAGCATCTGGAACAGCCGCGCCGTGACCACAGCGTCGTACGTGGCGCGGTGGGGCCTCAGTTCCGAGGACAGGCCCTCGGCAAGCTTGAACGCCTCGACCAACGATCCAAGCCGGTGGCTCATCTGGTCGGGCACGAAGCGGCGCGACAGCTTGAGCGTGTCGAAGACTTCCGGTCACTCCCACCCCACGAGCTTCCGCTGAAGAACAGCAACATCAACGTGTGCGTTGTGGGCGACCAGCGCCGGGTGCGACAAGGCCAGCAGTACGTCAACCTTGATGTCCTCGAACACCGGCGCATCGGCAACGGCCTCGTTGGTGATGCCGTGAATCCGTCGGGCCATGGAGGTGATCGGCTGTTCCGGTCGAACCAACCAGCTCACCGGTTCCCCGATGACACCCCCGACGATCGGCACGGCGGCCAACTCCACCAGGTCCGGCGGCTGCTGTCCGTTGCCCTCCACGTCCACCACGACGTAGTCCAGGTTCGTCCAGTCAGTCATTTTGCTCCGGTTCCTTCCATCCGATTTCCGCCCGACCATGGCGACGGTCGCGGTGCGGGTGGCGCACGTCGTGTACCTGGAACCCGAGCGCATGTTGCAGGTAGTAGCGCGGTTGTTCCTCGGCGAGTCCGGCGACGACGGCTGCCCGCCCCGTGATGTCCACGACCACCAGACCACTCGCCTCTGACAGAGTGCTGCCGACTTTCCGTATCCGCTCGGCACTGGGTACGTGGTGCGCGCTCTTGCAGAGGTCGAGCTGCGCGAGCGGGCAGATGTCGCACAGTTCACGGATGCCGTAGTGGCCGTTGTAGTCGGCCTCGCCATGGGCGAACGACACGGCGCAGGAGGTCTTGCGGAACAACGACTCGCAGCCGGCGAACGTTGAGAGGACGCGCTTTTCCAGGGTCTCCGGCACGATCTTGCGGCGGGCGGTTTCGTCGTACGGCTCCGGGAGGTTGTTCGCCTTGTAGTAGTCGGCGATCTGGCCCCGATAGAACAGGCCGGTGAAGACCGTGGCGTCGGCGTGATGACTCAGCTCGTACGCCCGGTCAAGGTGTGCGGGGGAGTCGTTGAGACCTGGCACCAGCGGTCGCCAGTACAGAACCGTTCGATAGCTGCGGTCGAGCGGTTCACTCATGAGCTTGAGCGACTCGGCGGCCATGCTGGACGGGTACGGTTCGATGTCTTTGTTGTCGATCCCTGAGTACGTGAACAGCAACGTCACCTTGATGTGCCGGAGTTGGTTGAGCTGCTGGACGTCGTCGGCCTTCATTGCGTGCCTGGTGATAACCAACAGGTGGTTACGCAGCTCACGCTTGTCGAGGTCTTCCAGTACGGCGAAGGTGTGCGGCCGGACGTTGGGCAGGAACGGGTCAGTGGCCCGGTTGAACACCTGAACCGGCGTCACGTGCGGCTGGAAGTACCGGTGATTGACCAGTTCTTCGACGGCCTCGGCGTCGCTCATGAGGGCGCGTGGCTGTCGCTGATCCCACAGTCCGTAGGTGTGACGGATGCAGTAGGCGCAGTCCAGCGGACACCCCTGGATGTGGTTCAGGCTGAGGCCGCTCTTGCGGTACTCGACGACTTCCCGGGCACGCTCCGGCAGTCGGTTGATCTGTTCTCGGCTCAATAGCGGAACAGTGATGGTCACCTGGCTCTCCCCAAGTCCCAGAAGGATGGACGCGGTTCGCCGTCCTTCGGGGAGCGTAGGGGCCGCAGTGGTGCACGTATAGAAAGTTTCTTGGGATTTCTCGAAACTCCACCAACGGGTGAAGGGCGCAGAAATCAGGAGCCATCTTCGGGGGAGTCCGGCACAAGATCGTCAATGGCGCGGGTGATGATCGCCCGCGCCGCCCTGCCGTAGCTGGCGACGGCGGCAAGCTGCTCGAAGACCTGGCCGTACAGCTCGACCTCCCCGGGCTGGGCAAGGTTCAGCTCTGCCGAGTAGGTCTCAACCATGACGCGGTCGTTGTCGAGTATCCAGAAGCCATGCCACGGGGCCACCACGTAGTGCGTCTCGAACCCGATGATTCCGAGCTTTACGTTCGGCAGCGCAGACAGAGAAACCAGTCGATCCAACTGCCCAAGCGTGATCTCTGGTGAGGCGAGGCGGAAGCGCAGCGCTGCTTCGGTAAGAACCAAGTGGAATCGCTTGTCCGCCCGATACAGAATCTCTTGGCGCTGTGCCCGTGCTCGGACGGCTTCGTTGATGTCGTTGGGCGCCTTGAACATGGCGATCCCTTGAGCGAAGCGGGCCCGCGCGTACTCGGGTGTTTGCAGCAGTCCAGGGATAACCGTCGCTTCAAAGGCGCGGAACAACTTGGTTCGCGCGTCCAGATCGGCAATCTCGTTTTGGTGAGCGCTCAACCCTGTTTTGAACTGCCGCTGCCATTCGGCGTGCTGGAATTCAAGGGTGTGCAGCGAGGCAAGCAGGGCCTCGGCTTCATCCGCAGTGTCCGTGACCCGCGTCCACCCGTGGATGTCGTCGTCGGTCGGCGTCTGCCGACCGTTCTCAAGCTTCGAGACCTTCGATGGCGGCCATGCCAGCGACTCCGCGAGCTGCTTGCCGGTCAGGCCGGCTTGTTGCCGCAGTTCACGGAGTCGCTTGCCCAGCGCGCTACGTGCCTCTTGGACGTTAGTCGCGCTGCTGCTGTTGTTCGGTGGCAAAGTCATCCCGTCGTCTGGCGTGGTGCCAGGCGGCGTCACGCCAGTAGTTGTGCTCCACGATCACGGCCGGATCTTCGATCAGCTCGCCGCCAAGGAAACGGTCGGCATCATCGAAGTGCATCCGCACCAGCTTACTGCTGTCGAACAACCAGTAATCGTGACTGGGCAGTTCCTTGGCTTTGGCTTCATCGCGGGTGAGATACCGAATATCCTCGCCCGCGCCGTTGGTGAATTGGGCGCACCAGATGCCAAAGCGGCTGTAGTCGGTCAGGGGCAGGCTGACGACCCGTACTCGCGAGAAACGCAGACCGTTATCCGTTGCTTGGCGAATCATGGTCAGCCAGTCCTGCATCCATGGCAGATCGTCGGGCTCTCCGCGTAGGAACTTGCCCAACGATTCATTCTCGTACGAGGAGTCGTAGCGGTCCCGCACTTCCAAACGAAACGCTGTGTGCTTGAAGGTGCGGAACAGTTCGCCGAACTCGTCGCCGATGATGCGGCTCAGTGCCCTTCCTCCTCCTGGTACCGACGGGCGTAGAACTTCAGGACATCCTCGGGGATCTCGATGATCGCTTCACCCTCGGGGACCGGGCCGACGTCGGCGAGCGCCTGGGGGTCGGTCACGACCCAACCTTGGGCGATGTAGGTCTTACGGTCGGTGCGGTCGGTCGCGAACAGCGTCGGCGACTGGCCTACCTGTGATTCCGGGCCCTTGCCGAGAAACTGAGCGCGCATGGCTCTCCTTGCTCGAATGGGCGAGAAACTTTCTCGGTGCCATCGTGCCGACCGTCCCGAGGGGCGGTCAAGGGGGCGACGGGTGCACGCCCAACCGTCAGCCAGGGGTGAGACTAGCTCCGCGTAGATCTTCCCCCGGGGCGTCAAGGGATCAAGAGGGGTGATCGGGCACCATGTTGCGGCAAGATCATCTCTTTAGATCGGTCGCACTTCCCTGCGGCCTTGCAGGCTGCGCCTGGCGCTCGGGGGTCTGGGTGGGATGGGCTCTGAGCTGCACAAACGACCCTGTCGCAAGATTGTTTAGGGGTGCCCGACCCAGATGTCAGGCGGCGAAGTGGATCATGGTCGATGGGTAGTTGTAACCGCATTGAGACCGCTCGGGTTGGGCAGTGCCCAGATCCGGGTTGTGCCTATCGTCCGTGTCTGCGGGCCGATCACCGCGCGACGGTCACCGAAGGCCGTGCGGTACGCGGTGATGCCGACGACCGCCAGCCAGCGGGGGCGCAGCCGCTCCGTCTTCGCCATCAGGAGCCGGCCGCCCTCGCGGAACTCGTCGTCGGTCAGCTCGTCCTCCCGCGCCGTCGCCCGTGCCACGACGTTGGTGATGCCGAGGCCGTAGTCGAGGAGCTCGTCCTGCTCGGACGGTGCCAGCTGACGCGGGGTGAAGCCCGACAGGTGCAGGACCGGCCAGAAGCGGTTGCCGGGGCGGGCGAAGTGGTGGCCTGTCGCCGCCGACATCAGGCCGGGGTTGATACCGCAGAAGAGCACGCCCAGACCGGCCGCGGCCACGTCGGGGATGACGCGGTCGCGGGCGGCCGCCAGCTCTTCCGGCTTCAGAGGATCGACCCGGGCGTGTATCCGGCGGCGTCCGGGCGGCGCTTCACGATCTCCTCGATCCGCGCGGCCACCGCAGCGACCTGGTCGCCTGCCGCACCGGTGAACGAGAGCTTGTCGGCCATCAGCGCGTCCAACTGCCCCCGGTCCAGCGGGATCCGCTTGTCGGCCGCGAGCTTGTCCAGCAGTTCGTTGCGCTCCGCGCCCCGCTCGCGCATCGCCAGCGCCGATGCGACGGCGTGCTCCTTGATGACCTCGTGCGCGGCCTCCCGGCCCACCCCCGCGCGTACGGCGGCCATCAGCACCTTCGTCGTCGCGAGGAACGGGAGATAGCGGTCCAGCTCACGGGCGACGACGGCCGGGAACGCGCCGAACTCGTCGAGGACCGTCAGGAACGTCTCCAGCAGACCGTCGAACGCGAAGAACGCGTCCGGCAGCGCCACCCGGCGTACGACGGAGCACGACACGTCGCCCTCGTTCCACTGGTCGCCCGCCAGCTCACCCGTCATCGACGCGTAGCCGCGCAGGATCACCATCAGCCCGTTGACGCGCTCGCAGGAGCGGGTGTTCATCTTGTGCGGCATCGCCGACGAGCCGACCTGGCCCGGCTTGAAGCCCTCGGTGACCAGCTCGTGCCCGGCCATCAGCCGGATCGTCTTCGCCACCGACGAGGGGCCGGCGGCCAGCTGCACCAGCGCGGTCACCACGTCGTAGTCCAGCGAGCGCGGGTACACCTGGCCGACCGAGGTGAAGGCGTGGCCGAAGCCCAGATGCCGCGCGATCCGGCCCTCCAGGTCCGCGAGCTTCGCCGTGTCACCGCCGAGCAGGTCGAGCATGTCCTGCGCCGTGCCGACCGGGCCCTTGATACCGCGCAGCGGGTAGCGGGCGAGGAGGTCCTCAAGACGGCCGTACGCGACGAGCAGTTCGTCGGCGGCCGTCGCGAAGCGCTTGCCGAGGGTGGTCGCCTGCGCGGCGACATTGTGCGAGCGGCCCGCCATCACCAGCTCCGCGTACTCCCCGGCGAGCTTCCCCAGACGCGCGAGCACGGCGACCGTACGGTCGCGCATCAGCTCCAGCGAGAGCCGGACCTGCAACTGCTCGACGTTCTCCGTCAGATCCCGCGACGTCATGCCCTTGTGGACCTGCTCATGACCGGCGAGCGCGTTGAACTCCTCGATCCGCGCCTTCACGTCGTGGCGGGTGACCTTCTCGCGCTCGGCGATCGACGCCAGATCGACCTGGTCGAGCACCCGCTCGTAGTCGGCGAGAGCGGACTCGGGCACCTCGACGCCGAGATCCCGCTGGGCCCGCAGCACGGCCAGCCACAGCTGCCGCTCCAGCCTCACCTTCTGCTCGGGGGACCAGAGCACGGCGAGCTCCGCCGAGGCGTAGCGGCCGGCGAGGACATTGGGGATACGGGGCTTCACAGACGCAGCAGTCACGTGGACGGAGTCTACTTTGCGGTCTCCGCAGGTCCGAGCCGCGTCCCCCGGGCGAGGGAGCCTACGCCTGCTCGTGCCGTACGCCCGCGTCGCCCGGCAGCGGCTCGTACGGCAGCAGCTCCGGCCGCTTCGGCGGTCTGCCGTCCCCCGACGACCGGCCCGTCAGCCGCCGGCCGATCCACGGTCCCAGATACTGCCGCGCGAACCGAGCGTCCCCCGTGCGCCGCGTCAGCCAGCCCTCGGGGAGCTCGGGCGCCATCTCCGCGCGCCAGTCGTCCGCCGCCTCGCCGCCCAGCGCCTGCCACACCGCCTCGGCGACCCTGCGGTGACCGTCGGGGGTCAGATGCAGCCGGTCCACGTCCCACATGCGCTGCTCGCCGAGCACCCGCGCCCCGTACAGGTCGACCACCAGCGCGCCGTGCCGCGCGCCCAGCTCGTCGATGAAGTCGAAGAGCTTCTCCCACCGGGGCCGGAACCGTTCCATCACCGGGCCCCGGCGGGCGGGGCTGCGCATCAGCACCAGCTGTCCGCAGGCCGGTGCCAGACGCTCCACCGCCTCCTCCAGCCGGCCGAGGACCAGCCCCGCGTCGTACTTGGGCCGCAGGGTGTCGTTCAGCCCGCCGACCAGCGTCACCATGTCCGCGCGCATCGCGACGGCCGTGTCCACCTGCTCGTCGAGGATCTGGCCGATGAGCTTGCCGCGTACGGCGAGGTTCGCGTACCGGAAGCCTGGCGTACGGGCGGCGAGCCGGGCGGCCAGCAGATCGGCCCAGCCGCGGTACGAACCGTCCGGCTGGAGGTCGGACATGCCCTCGGTGAACGAGTCCCCGAGGGCGACGAAACTGGTGTGTGTGGTGTTCTTCTCCATGGCGCGGCCGATCGTATCGCGCGCCCCTAGGGCGTGTTTTAGAAGTAGCGTCGTCCGCCCATCGGGCGGGGCCCACGGCGTCTGGTGCGTGCGATCGCAAGGCGGAGGATCAGCCCCGTAGATGGACCGGACGTACTTGGATGACTCCGACAACGCGGCGAGCGTGCGTGCCAGGCGTCGTGGGCCAGACGGGACTTCTCAAACACGCCCTGGCGCCGCCGTACGGGCGTCAGCTCCCCTGGTTGTGCCGTCCGACCAGCTCCCGCAGGACGTCCTCCATCGTCACCAGCCCCTCCAGCCGGCCTTCCTCGTCCTGCACGGCGGCCAGATGCGTACGGCTGCGGCGCATCGCCGTCAGGACGTCGTCCATCGGGGTGTCCGCGCGCACCTGGGCGATCGCCCGCAGTCCGGAGACCGGGAACGGTTCGTCGCGCGGCATCGCGTCCAGGGCGTCCTTCACATGCAGATAGCCGAGGATCCGCCGGGAGTCGTCCACCACCGGGAAACGCGAGAATCTGGTCTCGGCCGCGAGCTCCTCCAGCTCCACGGGGGTGGTCCCCATCCCCGCCGTCACCACCCGCTCCAGCGGCATGACCACGTCCCGCACCGGCCTGCGTCCCAGCTCCAGCGCGTCGTGCAGCCGCTCGGCGGCGCGGTCGTCGAGGAGTCCCGCGTCGCCGGAGTCCGTGACCATCCGGGCCAGTTCGTCGTCGGAGAACGTCGCCGACACCTCGTCCCTGGTCTCCACCCGCAGGAGTCTCAGCAGCCCGTTGGCGAACGCGTTGACCGTGAAGATCACCGGACGCAGTACGCGGGACAGCCACACCAGTGCCGGGCCGAGGACCAGCGCCGTACGCACCGGTTCGGCCAGGGCGATGTTCTTGGGCACCATCTCGCCGAGCAGCATGTGCAGATACGTCGCCAGCGCGAGCGCGATGACGAACGAGATCGGATGCACCACCCCGTCAGGCACGCCCACGGCGTTGAAGACGGGCTCCAGCAGATGCGCGATGGCCGGCTCGGCGACGATGCCCAGCACCAGCGTGCACAGGGTGATGCCGAGCTGGGCGGCGGCGAGCATCGCCGACACGTGCCGCAGGCCCCACAGGACACTGCGCGCGCGCCGGTCGCCCTCCTCGGCCACCGGCTCGATCTGGCTGCGGCGTACGGAGATCAGGGCGAACTCGGCCCCGACGAAGAAGGCGTTCACGACCAGGGTCAGCAGGCCGACGAGCAACTGGATCGCGGTCACCGTCCCGCCCTCCTGCCGTGGTCCTCGTTCCCTTCGTCGTCGCCGGGCCGGGGGAGCGGCGCGTGCAGCAGGACGCGGGCGGCGCGCCGCCCCGACGCGTCGACCACGTCGATGCGCCAGCCGCCGAGCTCCACGCGGTCGCCCTCGACGGGAATCCGTCCGAGTTCGGTCGCGACGAGCCCGGCCAGCGTCTCGTACGGCCCTTCGGGCACCCGCAGCCCGATGTCCCACAGCTGGTCGAAGCGCGCGGCGCCGTCGGCCGACCACAGGTCGCGGCCGTCGGCGTCCTCCCCGGCGCGGGCCAGGTCGGACGTCTCGTGCGGGTCGTGCTCGTCGCGCACCTCGCCGACGACCTCCTCGACGATGTCCTCCAGGGTCACCACACCGGCGGTGCCGCCGTACTCGTCGATGACGACCGCCATGGTGCGGTTGCCCGAGAGCCGGTCCAGCAGCCGGTCCACGGTCAGCGACTCCGGTACGAGCAGCGGCTCACGCAGCACCTGGGACACCCTCGTACGGGCGCGGCGCCCGTCAGGGATCCTCAGCACGTCCTTGATATGGGCGACCCCCACGACGGTGTCGAGGCTGTCGCGGTAGACGGGGAAGCGGGAGAGTCCGGTGGCACGGGTGGCGTTGGCGACGTCCTCGGCGGTGGCGAGCACGTCGAGCGCGGTGACCTGTACGCGGGGTGTCATCACGTTCTCCGCGGTCAGCTCGGCGAGGTTGAGGGTCCGTACGAACAGCTCCGCGGTGTCCGCCTCCAGCGCGCCCTCCTTGGCGGAGTGCCGCGCGAGGGCGACCAGTTCCTTCGGGCTCCGGGCGGAGGCCAGCTCCTCGGTGGGCTCCAGGCCCAGCAGCCGTACCAGGCGGTTCGCGGTGTTGTTGAGATGGCTGATGAAGGGGCGGAAGGCGGCGGTGAAGAACCGTTGCGGCGTCGCGACCACCTTGGCGACCGCGAGCGGCGTGGAGATGGCCCAGTTCTTGGGGACGAGCTCGCCGACGACCATCAGGACGACGGTCGACAGGGCCGTACCGATGACCAGGGCCAGCGACGACGCCACGGACGACGAGAAGCCGATCGCCTCGACGGGGCCGCGGATCAGCTTCGCCACGGAGGGCTCGGCGAGCATGCCGACGACCAGATTGGTCACCGTGATGCCCAGTTGGGCGCCGGAGAGCTGGAAGGTGAGGCTGCGCACGGCCTTCATGGCGCTCGCGGCGCCACGCTCGCCGTCCTCGACCGCCTGTTCGAGTTCGCTGCGCTCGACCGTGGTGAGGGAGAACTCGGCGGCGACGAAGGCCCCACAGGTGAGCGCGAGCAGCACCGCCACGAGAAGCAGGAGAACTTCGGTCATCGGGTCACCTCCGTCCCATGATCATGTCCTGAGCGAACGGCCCATGGTAGGGGGTGTCCGCCGGCCGGCCCCGCCCCCGCGCGCCGTCAGGTGCCCCGCAGCTCCTCGATCACCGGGCCGAGCGCCTCCATGTACGGGTCGAGGACCGTGAGGTACGAGAAGCCGTACCGCTCGCGCTGGTGCCGCAGCTGGTCCGCGATCTCGCGCGTCGTGCCGACTGCCAGCAGCGGCAGCTTCAGCAGCTCCTCTTCCGTCGCGCCCGGCAGATACGGCAGCAGGGGCCGTACCGCCGCCGCGCGGTCCGTCGTCACGGCCACGAGCTGGAGCAGCACGTTCAGCTCGGCCGGGGTCTCACGGCCGGCGGCGAAACCGTGGTAGGCGGCGACGCGTTCGTCCAGCTCCTCTGCGGAGAGGGCGATCATCGCGCCCGCTTCCGCCTTCGCCCCGGTGAAGGCGACGACGTCCGCGTGTTCCGCGGCCAGCCGCAGCACCCGGTCACCGTTGCCGCCGATGAGCAGCGGCGGCCGGGGCCGCTGGGTGGACCGGGGCACATGGCTCTCGTCGCCCAGCAGGTCCGCCAACACCTCGACCGTACGGGCGAGATGGCCGACCCGTTGGCCGGGCGGCGGGAACGGGAGCCCGGCCCGCTCGTGCTCCTGCGCCACGTAACCGGCACCGAGCCCGATCTCCAGCCGGCCATCGGTGAGTGCGTCGGTCGTGGCGATCTCGCGGGCGAGCAGCGCCGGGTTCCAGAAGCCGGTGTTGAGGACGAAGGTGCCGAGCCGGGGGCGCTCCGTCGCCTCGGCCGCCGCCACCAGGGCGGGGAAGGGGGCGACCATACCGAGATGGTCGGGCACCAGGATGACGTCGTACCCGAGCTCCTCGGCCCGCTTGCAGCGCCTGCTCCAGTCGGCGCCCGACGCGGGCGTCACCATGTTCACTCCGAAACGGAAGGGCCTGGTCATGAGGTCTCCTCGTAAGGGCGTGTGACATCGAACGGGTAACCGTGCGTACGGTCGTGACCCTAATGGCGTAATCGGCCCGCGGCCCCGGGAAATCGGCACACTTGCCGACGCTAGCGTTGGCGCGCTAGCTTGTTGGGGTGGCGAAGACCCAGCTGAACGTACGCGTGGACGAGACCACCGCGGAGGCCGCCCGGCGGCAGGCGGGACGGCGCGGCATGAGCGTGAACCGCTACATCGAGGAGCTCGTCAGGCAGGACATGGGCGAGGTCGGAAAGACCTTCGTCGAGTCCGCCGCCGACTTCATGAAGCAGTACGAGTCGGTGTTCACGGAGGAGCTCGGCACGGACACGGCCGGAGGTCGATGACCGGCCCGGCCGGGCCGCCGGACTGCGTCGCGTGCGGCGGGACCGTCGCGCCCGACGGCTTCTGCTGGGACTGCGGTGAGCTCCAGCCCTCGTTCCGCGCCCACCTCGAAACCACTCTCGGTACCGGCGCCGCCGGCGTCAGCGACCGCGGCAGGCGTGGCCTCAACCAGGACGCGATGGCCGTCACCGGGAGCGGCGAGTGGACGATCGGCGTCGTGTGCGACGGCGTCTCCATGTCACCCCGCGCGGAGCGGGCCGCACAGGTCGCCGCCACCGTCGGCGCGGCCCGTCTGACGAAGGGGCTGCGCGAGGGGACCCTGCCCGAAACCGTCCTGACGGACGCCGCCGCGAGCGCGGGGCGGGCCGTCGGCGCGCTGGCCGCCTCCGTGGACGCGGCCCCGGCTTGTACGTACGTCGCGGGCATCGTCGGCCCCGAGGGCATCTGGTGCGCCTGGATCGGCGACAGCCGTGCGTACTGGCTGCCCGACGAGGGGACGTGCGTGGCGATGACCGAGGACGACTCGGACCAACGCGAGGCCCTCACGGCGTGGTTGGGGGCCGACGCGGGTGAACCGCGCGCCCAGGTACGGAGTTACCGGCCGAGAGGACCGGGCCGGCTGCTGTTGTGCACCGACGGGCTGACGCGTCATCAGCCGGACGCGGGCGGGCTGCGGGCCGTGCTCACCCGCCGCCGGCGCTCAACACCGGCCGATCTCAGGCTCCTTGAGGACGCGCGGGCGCTGATCGGGTACGGCATGGACGCGGGCGGGCAGGACAACATCACCGCACTGCTCATCCGCACCCCTCAGCCACGTCGGGGATACTGATCATCGGGAACTCCCCACGCCCGCCCCTCTACCGAGACAGCTGCCCTCAATGGAAAACGCCGATTCCCCCGAACTGCCGTCGCACGCCGACCCGACGCTGCGGATCGATCTCTCCTGGCTGCTGATGGTCGCCGAGCACAAGATGCCCGGCGATCCCCAAGTCACCGACTGGGGCGCCCTCGTGGCCGCCGTCAGCCGGCACGAGGCGGAGATATTCGGCACCCCCGTCTACACCGATCCGCACACCCGCGCGGCGGCGCTCCTCCAGAGCCTGCTCCATGTGCCCGCGCTGGAGCGGTCCAACGCCATGTACGCATCGGCCGTCGCGTACGGCTATCTCGTCGCGAGCGGCCTGAAGGTCGTCACCTCGCCCGAGCAGGTCAGGGAGCTGGCCAGGCTGGTCAAGGACGGCACGGCGGACGTACGG
Source organism: Streptomyces sp. NBC_01716 (assembly GCF_036248275.1). Taxonomy (NCBI): domain Bacteria; kingdom Bacillati; phylum Actinomycetota; class Actinomycetes; order Kitasatosporales; family Streptomycetaceae; genus Streptomyces; species Streptomyces sp. NBC_01716. The sequence continues at coordinate 7,720,438 of NZ_CP109181.1, forward strand.
CGCATCGCCGAGGAACTGCGCGGCTGGAGCCTCTGAAGGAGCCGATCCCGAGGGCGTCAGACCAGGTCGGCCCTCGGCCGGTACGCCACACCGAGTACACACGGCGACGTCGGCGTCCGGGGCCCGGGATCCGGCACCCGCAGCGAGCGGTGCGCGCCGAACTCGAAGCCCGCGTCGCGGATCGCCGCCAGGGTGTCGCGCGCCGTGTGGCACCCGCCGAAGAGCCTCGGCCACACCGTCCTGTCCAGGACCCGCTGCACCGCCGCCAGACCACGCTCCCGCGCCAGCCCGTGCTCGAAGAACCGCAGCTCGCCGCCGGGGCGCAGGACGCGGCGGATCTCGGCGAGCGCCTGCGGTACGTCACGTACGGTGCACAGCACCAGCGAGGCGACGGCCGCGTCGAAACCCTCGTCCTCGACGGGCAGCGCCTCCGCCGTACCCGGCCGTACGTCCACCGAGACCTTGGCCCGCATCGCGGCCCGTACCGCCAATTGCCGCAGGCTGCGTTCCGGCTCGACCGCCACGACCTCCGAGACCGTGTCGGGATAGTGCGCGAAGTTCAGCCCGTTGCCCGCGCCGACCTCCACGACCCGTCCCGACAGACCGCTCAGCAGCTCCGCGCGGTGGGCGGCGATATGGCCCTTGGTCTCGGCGGCGACGCTCACCCGCGCGTAGAAGCGCGCGAAGAGCGGATGGTGGACGGAGTCCTTGGGGGCCTTGCGGTTGCGTAGGTGCATGGGGCGGATCTCCTCCGGCGTACAGGGCGTCACCATGATTCTTCCCTGTACGGCTCCGCTCAGCAGCTCACGGGACGCAACTCGTTACCGTGCCCCGGTGCCCGGAAGCGCCGCGTCCGCCGCATCCGCCGCGAACCGCGCCGCGTCCCAGTCCCCGCCCAGCGCCGGAGCCAGCCAGCCGGCGGCGCTCGCGCGGAACCTCGGTGCCGCCAGCCCGCCCGCGCCGTCCGGCAGCGCCCCGAGCAGAGGGGCACCGGCGACACCCGGCAGCTCCGCCGGATTGCAGCGCGCCGCCAGGTCCGGCACGGCCGGCCAGCTGCCGATCACCACACCCAGCGCCATGAGCCCGCGCGCGTCCAGCGCCTCGGCCGTCAGCGCGGTCATGTTCAGCGTGCCGAGCCCGGCGGGCGCCACCACCAGCACCGGGGCGGCCAGCAGCCGGGCGGCGTCCGCGAGTGTGCCGCCCTCGTCGTCGAACCGTACGAGCAGCCCGCCCGCGCCCTCGACCAGCACCAGGTCGTGTTCGGTCGCCAGCTTCCCGGCGGTCTCGGCGATCTCCTCGGGCCGTACGGGCGGCGCGCCCGCGCGTCTGGCCGCCGTCGCGGGTGCCAACGGCTCGGGGAAACGGGCCAGTTCGACCGTGGTGACGCCGCCCGCCAGGCGGATCACCTCGTCCACGTCACCCGGTTCACCGGGTGCGACACCGGTCTGCGCGGGCTTCAGCACCGCGACCGTACGCCCCTGGGCGAGGGCCACGGCGGCGACGGCCGCCGTGACGACGGTCTTGCCGATCTCCGTCCCGGTCCCCGAGACGATCAGTACGGGCATCTCTCAGGCCTCCCGAGCCGCCGCCGTCACCGCGCGGCAGATCCGCGCGATGTCGTCGTCGTCCGTCACATACGGCGGCATCGTGTAGACGAGGTCGCGGAACGGCCGCAGCCACACACCCTCACGTACCGCCGCCCGTGTCGCCGCCGCCATGTCCACCTCGTGGTCCAGCTGTACGACGCCGATCGCGCCGAGGACCCGCACATCCTTCACCCCGGGCTGCGACGTCGCCTCGGCGAGGCCGTCGCGCAGCCCCGCCTCGATCCGCTTGACCTCGCCCCGCCAGTCCTGGCCGAGCAGCAGGTCGATCGAGGCGGACGCCACGGCCGAGGCCAGCGGATTGCCCATGAACGTGGGGCCGTGCGCGAGGACAGGCACCTCGCCGCGCGAGATCCCGTCCGCCACCGCCGACGTGCACAGCGTCGCGGCCATGGTGAGATAACCGCCGGTCAGCGCCTTGCCCACGCACATCACATCGGGGCTGACGCCCGCGAGTTCCGCCGCGAACAGAGCGCCGGTTCGGCCGAAGCCCGTCGCGATCTCGTCCAGGATCAGCAGCACGCCGTACTCGTCACAGGCCTCGCGCAGCACCCGGACGTACGCGGGGGAATGGAAGCGCATGCCGCCCGCGCCCTGCACCACCGGCTCCACGATCACGGCGGCCAGTTCGTCGGCGTGGCGCGCGACGAGCGCGCGCAGATGGTCCGCGTACGTCTCGTCGTACGCATCGGCGCTGTCGTACGCCCCGGAGCCGGCGGGCGGCGCGTCGGCGAAGATCTGGCGCGGCAGCACTCCCGACCAGAGGCCGTGCATACCGCCCTCGGGGTCGCAGACCGACATGGGCTGCCAGGTGTCGCCGTGGTAGCCGCCGCGCCAGGTCAGCATCCGCTGCTTGGCCGGGCGGCCCAGCGAACGCCAGTACTGGAGGCACATCTTGACGGCGACCTCGACCGAGACCGATCCCGAGTCGGCGAGGAAGACATGCTGGAGCGGTTCCGGGGTGATCTCCACCAGCCGGGCCGCCAGCCGGACGGCGGGCTCATGGGTGAGCCCGCCGAACATGACATGGCTCATCCGGCCGAGCTGGCCGTGCGCCGCCTCGTTGAGGACGGGGTGGTTGTAGCCATGGACCGCCGACCACCAGGACGACATGCCGTCGACCAACTCGCGCTGCCCGTACGCCGGTTCGGCGAGCCGGAGCCGTACGCCCGAGGCGGACTCCACGACCAGCGGGTCCGTGCGGCCGGGCATCGGGCCGTACGGATGCCAGACATGGGCCCGGTCCAGCGCCAGGAGGTCGCCCGGAGCCGTCGCGGGCGGGGCGGGCGTGTCAGGCATTGGGCGCCAGATCGGTACCGGCACCGCGCCGCCGTACGGTCACCAGGTCCGTACGGGCGGCGCCGGCATCCGCCCCGACCGGCTCGGCCACGGGGTCACCCTTGTCCGCGGACGGAGCGCACGCGCTCGCGCACCCGCCGCCGCGGTGTTCAGGCAGCGTCGTCGTGTCCGTGCCCTCCACCTCGAACCCGGCGTCCGCGATCATGTCCAGGTCCGCCTTGCCCTCCTGGCCCTCGGTGGTGAGGTAGTCGCCGAGGAAGATCGAGTTGACCAGGTGCAGCGCGAGCGGCTGCATCGTGCGCAGATGCACCTCACGCCCGCCCGCGAGCCGGACCTCCACGTCGGGGCAGACGAACCGCACCATCGCCAGAATGCGCAGTGCCCGCTGCGGGGTCAGGTTCCACTCCCCGGCCAGCGGTGTGCCCTTGACGGGGATGAGGAAGTTGACCGGGACCGAGTCGGGGTCCAGCTCGCGCAGCCCGAAGACCACGTCCACCAGGTCGGCGTCGCTCTCGCCCATGCCCGCGATCAGCCCGGAACAGGCCGACAGGCCCGCACCCTGCGCGTGGCGCACGGTCTCCACCCGGTCCGCGTAGGTGTGGGTGGTGGTGATGTCGCCGTACGTCGACTCGGAGGTGTTGAGGTTGTGGTTGTACGCGTCGGCGCCCGCGGCCTTCAGCCGCTCCGCCTGACCGTCCGAGAGCAGCCCGAGACAGGCGCAGATCTCGACATCGGCGTTCTCTTCCTTGATGGCGCTGATGGTCTGCGAGACACGGTCGACGTCCCGGTCCGTCGGCCCCCGGCCGCTCGCCACCAGACAGACCCGCTTCGCGCCGCCGGCCACTCCCGCCGCGGCGGCCCTGGACGCCTCGTCGGGCTTCAGCCAGGTGTACTTGAGGATCTCGGCCTTGGACCCGAGCCGCTGCGAGCAGTACGAGCAGTCTTCGGGACAGAGCCCGGATTTGAGGTTGACGAGATAGTTGAGCTTGACCCGCCGCCCGAACCACTGGCGGCGCACCTTCCCGGCCGCGGCCACCACTTCGAGCAGTTCGTCGTCGGAGGTCGCCAGCACGGCGAGCGCTTCTTCGCGCGACGGCAGCTCTCGCCGAAGGCCCTTCTCCACCAGTGTGTTCAGCAGGTCCATGGCGCCGATCCTGGCGTACGGCGGGCCTCCGGGCCAAGGATGAATCCCACAAGACAGGTGCATTCAGGTGTGTGTATGACCACACCCGAAGCGGAGCGATCGACGGTTAGGGTCTGTGGGCTGCCTACAAAAGGACCCCCGCCGTGCCAGCCGAGCCACCCGCGCCGAGCATGCCGTCCCCGTCGACGCCGCCGGACCCGTTCGGCTGGATCGACGACGAGGCGCGCCGGCGTGAGCGGGCCGGTCTGGTCCGTACGCTGCGCCCCCGCCCCGCCGACTCCGCCCTGCTGGATCTCGCGAGCAACGACTACCTGGGGCTCACCCACCACCCGGTGACGACGGGCGCGGCGGCCGACGCGGCGCGCCGCTGGGGCGCGGGCGCCACCGGCTCGCGGCTGGTCACCGGAAGCACCGCGCTGCACGCCGAACTGGAGCGTGAGCTCGCGGACTTCTGCGGTTTCGAGGCCGCGCTCGTCCTGTCGTCCGGATACGCCGCGAACCTCGCCGCCCTCACCGCGCTGACCGCGCGCGGCTCGCTCATCGTCTCCGACGCCGCCAACCACGCCTCGATCGTGGACGGTTGCCGTCTCTCGCGCGCCGAGACCGTCGTCGTACCGCACGCCGATCCGCAGGCGGTGGCCAAGGCGCTCGAAACGTACGAAGGCTCCCGGGCCCTGGCCGTCAGCGACTCGGTCTTCTCGGTGGACGGTGACGCGGCGCCGCTCGCGCGGCTGGCCGAGGTGTGCCGTACGCGGGGGGCCGCACTCCTCGTGGACGACGCGCACGGTCTCGGCGTCCTCGGCGACGGCGGCCGTGGCGCCGTCCACGCGGCGGGGCTGGCGGGCGACCCGGGGACGGTCGTCACGCTCACGCTCTCCAAGTCGCTGGGCAGCCAGGGCGGCGCGGTCCTCGGGCCGGCCCGGGTGATCGGCCAACTCGTCAATACGGCACGGTCGTTCATCTTCGACACCGGCCTCGCCCCGGCCGCCGCGGGCGCCGCGCTCGCGAGCCTGCGGCTGCTGCGCGAGGACCCCTCGCTGGCGGTCCGGGCGCGCGCGGTGGCGAACGCGCTGCACCGGGGGCTGACCGGGGCGGGGCTCACCGCCGTACGCCCGGACGCGGCCGTCGTCTCCGTCCGGGCGCCGTCTCCGGAGGCGGCCGTCCGGTGGGCCGCCGACTGCCGCGAGGCCGGTCTGGTGGTGGGCTGCTTCCGGCCGCCGTCCGTGCCGGACGGGATCTCCCGGATCAGGCTCACGGCCCGCGCCGACCTGACGGACGCTCAGGTCGACGGAGCCCTGGCGACGGTCATCGCGACGGCGCCCGCCGGGGCCGTGGCGCCGGAGTGCTGAGCACCCGTCAGGGCCGGGCACGTCGTCTGTCGGTCGCCGGGGCCGGGAACTTGAGCGCGCGTAAATACGGTCTCGCGTAGCAGGGTTCACCGCTTAGAGCGACAGACAGGGGCGTATCACGGCGGATCGCCCGTGCACCGGGCGCCGTTGATGGCAGTGTGGCGCGCAGCGCAATCCGGGGACGTACTCGCGGGCAACAGCCATAGGTCGGTCTGCGTCCCGGTGGGAAAGGGACAGCGTCGCCATGGCAGACCATCAGGAAGCATCCGTCACCCTGCCGAGCGATCCGGCCTCGGTGTCCGAGGCACGCAGATACGTCGCGCGCGTGCTCACCGAGTGGGGGCTGCCGAGCGATGCCGGCACCGCCGAAACGGTTCGCCTGATCATCTCGGAACTGGCCACCAACGCCGTGCAGCACACCCTCGGCACCTCACCGACCTTCACGATCGACGTCACCCTGCGGCGCGACGAGGAACTGCGCGTCGGCGTCACGGACAGTCACCCGCGCTGGCCGCAGCGCCTCCCCGCCGCGGTCCAGCAGGACAACGGCCGCGGCATGGTCATCATCCGGGCGCTGACCGCCGAGCACGGCGGCCGACTGGCCGTCACACCCACCGCGGACGGCGGCAAGACGGTCTGGATCGCCCTGCCGTGGACGGTTCGCGCCCCGGGCTGAGCGGGCCGCGCGTGTCCCCGGTGCGCCTGGGGTCAGCGGACCCGGCCGTACAGGACGCTCCTGGACCAGATGCGCTCCAGCCGCACCACCTGACCGCTCTTGGGCGAATGCCAGATCTTGCCGTGGCCGGCGTAGATCCCGACGTGGTAGACGCTCCCTCCGGAATGGAAGAAGACCAGATCGCCCTGCCTGCGGCCGGCGGCGGAGATGTGGTGCGTGCGGTTGTACTGCTGCTGCGCGGTGCGGGGAAGCGCCTTGCCGGCCTTCTTGTACGAGAAGAGGGTCAGCCCCGAGCAGTCGAACCGGTGCGGACCTGTCGCCCCGTAGGAGTACGGGGCGCCCTTCATGGAGGCCGCCACATCCAGCGCCTTCGCGGCGGCGGGCAGGGCGTGTGCTTCCGACACGGCGCCGGGCGCCAGCATCGTGCCGCCGACGGCGGCGAGGAGGACCGATGCGGTACCGGCCCGGGAGAGCAGCGACGGGACATGCGTCTGCGCGGACATGCGCAACCCTTCGTCAGCCGCCTGTGAAGGATGACCTGTCGGGTTCGGACAGGCGAAGATGTCCGGCCGCGATGCGGCTTCACCCCGAGGAGCTGTCCATGGTCGGACCGCCCCGAACTGCTCGGGTCCTCCACTCCTGCCGATCCACTCGTGTCGACCAGTCGTCCGGAGCGGCGGCAGGACTCGGCGTCCACCCGGACCGCCCCGCCGAGGTGGCGGGGGCTTGTCGTCCCAGGGATCTTGACGCGGCCTCAGCGCGAATCCGCGTTGAAACGGCCGGATGTGACTCTCGTCACTTATGGGCCATTTGGGTCGGTACGGCCGATTCGGTGAACGGCTCATATGACAGCTCACGCGCTGTACCTGCGGCGCAGCGAAGCGTTACGACCGGACGGCCGATCGTCCGTCGCAAGTCGCCGGTCCGATCACCACGGGCGGGTCGATACGCCGAACGTGCGGCCAAATCCCGTACGGACGCGTCCGAACGGGCAGGCCGGCGGTCGAAGTCCGTCGCGGGGCGGGGGTGCGGGGCGCGGGTCCGTATCAAGTCACCGGGCCGGGCGGCATGGTGACACGTCCGGCCCTGCGCTCCCCGTCGAGCACCCGGAGCGTGCGGTCCAGGGTCGGCGTGTGCAGCTCCGTCTCACCTCTCGCGTGCATCAGCGTCAGCGCGTCGCGCAGTTCGGCGGCCCCGGACACCAGGGCCTGTGCGGCGCGCAGCGCGCTGTACGTGTCGTCGGCGCGCGAGGGGTTGATCCGGCCGACCAGGTCGACGACCCGGAGATAGCTGTCGACGAAGTCGCCCTCGGCGCGGGTCAGCGCGGGCAGCGGCGGCAGTTCCGGTGGCAGCATCGGCGGTTCACCGGGGGGCGTTGAAGCTCAAGGACGACCTGCGATCCTGCGCGACCTGGTCCACCAGGCCGTACTCCTTGGCGCCCGTCGCGTCGAAGATCGTGTCCCGGTCGATGTCGGCGTCGATCCGCTCGGCGCTCTGTCCGGTGTGCCGTACCAGCGTCTCGGCCATCAGGGCGCGCAGCCGCAGCAACTCCTCCGCGTGGATGGCGAGATCGGACGGCTGGCCGCGTACGGGCTCCTCGATCCCCGGCTGCTGGAGAACGACACGCGCGCCGGGCAGCGCCATCCGCTTGCCCGGCGCTCCGGCGGCGAGCAGGACCGCGGCGGTGGACGCCGCCTGGCCGAGGCAGGTCGTCGCCACGTCGCAGCCGACGACCTGCATCGTGTCGTAGACGGCGGACATCGAGCTCAGCGAGCCGCCGGGAGAGTTGATGTAGAGCGCGATGTCCTGGCCGGGTGCCGCGTATTCGAGTTGCAGCAGCTGGGCGATCACATCGTTCGCGGCGGTGTCGTCCAGGGGGGTGCCGAGGAAGATGATCCGTCCTTCGAAGAGCTTGGAGTACGGATCGAGGGAGCGGGTCCCGGCGGAGGTCCGCTCGGTGAACTCCGGCAGGACGTAGCGGGCGGAAGGACGGTCCATGGTGTGCCTCTCCTCGCGTGCCGGACGCGGCTCTCGTCCGTCGGTGGCCTCGATAAAAAATGTACAGGACGTACAGGCCGTAAGATGGCAACCATGGCCTACGAAATTCCGGTGACGCAAGCGCGGGCAGAACTCGCCGACCTGATCAACCGGGTCGTCTACGGCGAGGAGCGCGTGGTCGTGACGCGCCACGGCAAGCCGCTCGTCGCCCTCGTGTCGGCCGCTGACCTGGAACGACTGGAGAGCCTGAAGCTCGATGACGCCATGGCGGCGGAGGAGCGCGTGATCGCCTCGGTGAGCACGATCCGCTCGGTGACGTCCGCTCCGGGCGAACGCGCGGACTTCGGCATCGTGGCGAAGCACGAGCCGCCGGGCTGACGCGGGCGATGCGGTGAGCGGTGGGGAAAAGGCGCGGCCCCGATGGGGCCGCGCCTTTGGTGTGATCGGCGAGAAGCCGGGGGAGTCCGGTCAACTGCGCTGCGGGGAGGGCGTGTTGATGGTGCTGGGGGGGATCCACGGAGCATCGGTCCCTGCGCGCCGCTGCGCGCAGGGACCGGGTTCACTCGACGCTGTTGTCGACCTTGAAGGTGTAGTTGACCTGGTTGCCGTTGACCGAGATGGCGGTGACGGTGACACCGAGTGTGTCGCTGCCGGCGTTGAGGTCGCAGCGGATCGTGGCGCCGACCCGGGCCGGGAGGTGCTCGGGGCAGGTGACCTTGTCGGGACGCTTGCCGGTGCTCTCGGCGAGCTTGTCGGAGATTGTCTGCGCGACTCGGGCCTTGTGGACGGCCCCGTCCTCGCTGACGCCCGTGTTCCCGGGCGCCGCGGGGGCGTCGCCGGCCGGCGTCTCCTCGGCCGGTGTCTCCTCGGCCGTCGGCTCCTCCTCGACCGGGTCCTCCTCGCCGGGGGTCGCTCCCGAGCCGGCCGTCGGCTCGTCCTTCTTCTCCGCTTCGCCGATGCTGAAGGAGCATCCGGTGGCGAGAAGCACCGTCAGTGCGCCCAGCGCCGCCGCGGCCGCAATCCTCTTACGCCTCGTGTGCTGCATTCCGTCCCTCTTGTTCGTGGATATGGGACAAAGATGCGGACATCTTCCGGTGGCGAAGAATCAGCACTGAAATGCCACAGTCCCGTACGACAAGCACGCTAGCCCGGACCGGTCACCGGGTGTGCCGGTCGTTCGACCCACAAGAACGGTCAGGAACGGTACGGAGCGTGGCTCAGGACGGAACCGACCGCCGGCCGGCGCGGACGGTCATCCGACCGGGGCGGGCTCCTTCGTAGGGGCCGGGGCCTCCGGCTTTCCGGGCGCCGCGTCCGACCGGCGTGCTCCCACCGCCACCGCCGCCAGGCCCAGTACCGCCCAGATCGCGAGCGTGAGTGCCGGGGTGAAGGCCGCGTTGCCCTCGAAGTAGGCGACCGAGCGGAGCAGTGAACCGCTCGCGCCCGGCGGCAGCCACTGGCCGAGCGCGCCGACCGACTCAGGCAGGAGTTCGGGCGCGCTCGACACCCCGGACAGTGGGTTGCCGACCAGCACCATCAGCATCGCGCCGAGTCCGATGCCCGGCCGGCCGAGCAGCGCCGCGAGGCCCGCCACCGTACCGCCGACGGCCAGTACGGCGAGGGCGAACACCCCTGCCTCCGCCCACCAGTTGCCGGCGATCACCTCCAGCCAGTTGTGGGCCAGGGCGGTGGCGGTGAGGCCCGCCAGGGCCGCCGCGCCGAAGAGCGCGCCCACCGCGCGGATGCCGCGCAGCGCGAGCAGGCTCACCAGGGCGCCGGTCGCGACGCCCGCGAGGGCGAGCGGGAGCATGCTCGCTCCCAGCGCGCTGCCGCGCGGATCCCCGGCGGGGGTGGCGACGACATCGGTCACCTGTACGTCGGTGCCCTCGGGGGCCTGCGCGGTCACGGCTTCCCGCAGCAGCTGGGCGACCACCGGGCTCCCCGCCGACGCCGTCAGCAGGTGGGGCCCCTGCGCGGTGGCGACCACCGCCCCGTAGACGTCCCGGTTCTCGATCGCCTTACGCGCCGCGGCCTCGTCGTCGTACCGGTGCACATCGAAGGCGTCCGGCTCACGCTCGAACCCCTGCTGGAGCCGCTCGGTCGCGGAGGCCGGTCCAGCGACGCCGACCGGCACCTCGTGCGGCGCGACGCGGGCGGCGGGCCAGGCGAAGGCCGTGAGCGCCAGCGCGGCGATCAGCGGGATCAGGAGCACGACGCCGATCATGCGGCGCGTGGGAGTGGCGGACATGGTGTCCTCGCTATCGGTCCACGGATTTAAAAAGAAGGATCGTTCGTTTTGGAGATGCCGCCACTGTTACCGGCGAGCCGGGAGCTTGTCAAGAAGGAATGTTCGTTTTACGTTGATCGCATGGCCCGCGTATCGCAGCAGCACCTGGACGCCCGCAGGCGTCAGATCCTTGACGCCGCCGCGCGCTGTTTCGCGCGCAACGGCTTCCACGCCACGTCGATGCAGGACGTGCTGCGCGAGGCCGACCTCTCCGCCGGCGCCGTCTACCGCTACTTCAGCAGCAAGGAGGAGCTGATCGGGGCCATCGTCACCGAGGTGCTCGACACCGTCAGGGAGGCGTTCGAGGAGGCCGCGAGCCAGAGTCCGCCCGACCCGCCCGACGTACTGGTCGGCCAGGTGATGGGCCGCGTGCTGCGCGGGGAGTTCGGCATGGGCACCGCCGCCGGTGTCGAGGCGCCCCGCCTGCTCGTCCAGGTGTGGACGGAGACCCTGCGCAACGAGTCGCTCGCGGCGCTGCTGCGGACCGGCTACGACACGGTGCGCGCCGCCTGGGTCAAGGTCGTCGAGGCGTATCAGGCGGCGGGACTGATGCGCGACGACGTTCCGGCGGAGCATGTCGCGCGGACGATGATCGCCACGGCGCAGGGATTCGCCGCGCAGCAGGCGCTGTTCGGCGAGGTCCCGGTGGAGGTCCTGCGGAACGGCCTGCGCGGGTTGATGTCCATGGGCGGGCAAAAGCCCGGTTAACCTGCCGGAAAAACTTCCGCCGTACCGTGCGATGTCCGGCTGTGCGGCCCCTGTTCGTGTTCAACAGAGTGTTGAATCGGTGCGGGCGGACACCAGGCTCCACGCCGGACCGGGCCGCGACAGTGAGGTGGAAACGTGCAGTTGACCCCGCACGAGCAGGAACGGCTGCTCATCCATGTGGCCGCCGACGTGGCCGCCAAGCGGCTTGCGCGCGGGCTGCGTCTCAACCATCCGGAGGCGGTCGCCCTGATCACCTCGCACCTGCTCGAAGGCGCCAGGGACGGCCGTACCGTCGCCGAACTCATGGCGTCCGGACGCAAGGTGCTCACCCGCGACGACGTCATGGAGGGCATCCCCGAGATGCTCCACGACGTCCAGGTGGAGGCCACCTTCCCGGACGGCACGAAGCTCGTCACCGTCCACGACCCGATCGTCTGACGGAGGAGCGCGGCCGATGATTCCCGGCGAGATCCTGTACGCAGACGGCACCGTGCCCCTCAACGAGGGCCGCCCCGTCACCCGCCTCACCGTGCTCAACGCAGCCGACCGGCCCGTCCAGGTCGGCTCCCACTACCACTTCGCCGAGGCCAACCCCGGTCTGCGGTTCGACCGCGCGGCGGCGCGCGGCCTGCGCCTGAACGTGGCCGCGGGTACGTCCGTACGGTTCGAACCCGGCATCCCCGTCGACGTCGAACTCGTCCCGATCGCCGGACTGCGTGTCGTACCGGGCCTCCGTGGCGAGGCAGGAGGACCCCTCGATGCCTGAGCTGAGCAGAGCCGTCTACGCCGACCTCTTCGGCCCCACCACCGGCGACCGGATCCGGCTCGCCGACACCGATCTCCTCGTCGAGATCGAGGAGGACCGCTCGGGCGGCCCCGGACTCGCGGGCGACGAGGCCGTGTTCGGCGGCGGCAAGGTGATCCGCGAGTCGATGGGCCAGTCGCGTACGACACGGGCCGAAGGCGCGCCGGACACCGTGATCACCGGCGCCGTGATCATCGACCACTGGGGCGTCGTCAAAGCGGACGTCGGCATCCGGGACGGCAGGATCACCGGCATCGGCAAGGCCGGCAACCCGGACACCATGGACGCGGTCCACCCGGACCTCGTCATCGGACCCGAGACCGAGATCATCGCGGGCAACGGCAAGATCCTCACCGCCGGAGCCGTCGACGCCCACGTCCACTTCATCTCACCGACCCTCATCGACCAGGCGCTGTCCTCCGGCATCACCACCCTCGTCGGCGGCGGCACCGGACCCGCCGAGGGGACGAAGGCCACCACCGTCACCCCGGGACCCTGGCACCTGGCGCGGATGTTCGCCGCCCTGGAGTCGTACCCCGTCAACATCGGACTGCTCGGCAAGGGCAACACGATGTCCCGCGACGCCATGCGATCCCAACTGCGCGGCGGTGCACTCGGGTTCAAGATCCACGAGGACTGGGGCGCGACCCCGGCCGTCATCGACGCCTGCCTCGGTGTCTGCGAGGAGACCGGCGTCCAGCTCGCCATCCACACCGACACGCTCAACGAGGCCGGATTCGTCGCCGACACCCTCGCCGCCGTCGCCGGGCGGACCCTGCACGCGTACCACTCCGAGGGCGCCGGCGGCGGCCACGCGCCGGACATCATCACGGTGGTGTCGGAGCCGTACGTGCTGCCCAGCTCGACCAACCCGACGCGCCCGCACACCGTCAACACCATCGACGAACACCTCGACATGCTGATGGTCTGCCACCATCTCAACCCGGCGGTCCCCGAGGACCTCGCCTTCGCCGAGTCGCGGATCAGGCCCACCACCATCGCGGCCGAGGACATCCTGCACGACCTCGGGGCGATCTCGATCATCTCCTCCGACTCGCAGGCCATGGGCCGGATCGGCGAGGTGATCCTGCGGACCTGGCAGACCGCGCACGTCATGAAGAAGCGCCGGGGCGCGCTGCCCGGCGACGGCCGGGCCGACAACCAGCGGGTCCGCCGGTACGTCGCCAAGTACACCGTCAACCCGGCGCTCGCCCAGGGGCTCGGCCACGAGATCGGCTCCGTCGAGACCGGGAAGCTCGCCGACCTCGTCCTGTGGGACCCCGCGTTCTTCGGCGTGAAGCCCCAACTCGTCATCAAGGGCGGGCAGATCGCATACGCGCAGATGGGCGACGCCAACGCGTCCATCCCCACCCCGGGCCCCGTCCTGCCCCGGCCCATGTTCGGCGCGACAGGCACCGCCCCCGCGTCCAACTCCGTCAACTTCGTCGCACAGGCGGCGATCGAGGACGCGCTTCCCGAACGGCTCGGTCTCGGCAAGCGGTTCGTGCCGATCGAGAACACCCGCTCCGTCGGCAAGGCCGACATGCGGCAGAACGACGCCCTGCCCGATGTCCGGGTCGACCCCGACACCTTCACGGTGACGATCGACGGCGATGTGGTCGAACCCGCGCCCGCCGCCGAACTGCCCATGGCCCAGCGCTACTTCCTCTTCTGATGAGCCGCGCCGCGCTGCTCGTCCTCGCCGACGGACGGTTTCCGGCCGGTGGCCACGCCCACTCGGGCGGCGCCGAGGCGGCCGTCCGCGCGGGGCGGCTCACCGACGCCCGCGACCTGGCGGCCTTCTGCCGGGGCCGGCTGCACACCACCGGACTCACCTCCGCCGCGCTCGCGGCAGCGGCCGTACTCGGCGTCGACCCTCTCGTCCTGGACGAGGCCGCCGACGCCCGCACCCCCTCGCCCGCCCTGCGCGCCACCGCCCGCAAGCTCGGCCGCCAGCTGATGCGTGCCGCCCGCGCCACCTGGCCGGGACCGGAGCTCGACGCCCTCGCGGCCGCCCGCCCGCGCGGCGCCCACCAGCCGGTTGTTCTCGGGCTCGCCGCGCGGTCGGCCGGCCTCGGACCCGAGGACGCCGCGCACTGCGTCCTGTACGAGACGGTCAGCGGCCCCGCCACCGCCGCCGTACGGCTGCTGAGCCTGGACCCCTTCGACGCGACCGCCGTCCTGGCCCGGCTGGCACCCGACATCGACGAGACCGCGCGGCGCGCCGTGGCCACCGCGCACCGCGCCGTACGGAAGGGGCCCGGCGCCCTGCCCGCAGCCTCCGCGCCGCTGCTCGACATCACCGCCGAGGCGCACGCGGCCTGGCCGGTGCGTCTCTTCGCTTCGTAACGCCCGACCACCCCACCGGCACACGCCACCGTGCCCCGCCGCAGGACCACGAAGGAGCCGCACCGTGCACCTCGACCACGCCGACCCGTACACCGACCCGTATCGGGACCCGCACAGCCACGGAGCGGGGGCGGTGCGCGCCGACGGCTCCCGGCGCGCCCTGCGTATCGGCCTCGGCGGGCCCGTCGGCTCCGGCAAGACCGCGACCGTCGCGGCCCTCTGCCGCGCGCTGCGCGACCGGATGTCCATCGCCGTCGTCACCAACGACATCTACACCCGGGAGGACGCGGCGTTCCTGCTGCGCAACGCCGTGCTGCCGGCCGAGCGCATCCAGGCCGTCGAGACCGGCGCCTGCCCGCACACCGCGATCCGCGACGACATCTCCGCCAACCTCGAAGCCGTCGAGGACCTGGAGGACTCCGTCGGACCGCTCGATCTGATCCTGGTCGAGTCCGGCGGTGACAATCTCACCGCCACCTTCTCCAAGGGGCTCGTCGACGCGCAGATCTTCGTCATCGACGTCGCCGGCGGCGACGACATCCCGCGCAAGGGCGGCCCCGGCGTCACCACCTCCGACCTGCTGGTGATCAACAAGACCGATCTCGCACCGTACGTCGGCTCCGACCTCGGGCGCATGGCGTCCGACGCCAAGGAGCAACGGGGCGAACTCCCCGTCCTGTTCACCTCGCTCACCGGCCCGGACGGGGTGGCACCGGTTGCCGAGTGGGTACGCGCGCGCTTCGCCGCCTGGACCGCATGAGCGTCCAGGCCACCGCCCGGATCACCGCCGCGCCCGACGGCCGCGGGGGAACGGCCCTGCCGGTGCTGGAGAGCGACGGACCGCTCGCGCTGCGCCGTACGCGCGCGGCCGTCGCCACGCACGCCCGCGTCACCGTCGTCGGCGCGATGAGCGCACCGCTCGGCGGCGACCGGCTCGCCCTCGAAGCGGTCGTAACGGACGGGGCCGCGCTCACCGTCGACGCGGCGGCCGCCATGATCGCGCTGCCCGGCCACCGCACCGGCGACGGGCCCGCCGACCACGCGGGCTACGGCATACAACTCACCGTCGGCGAGAGCGCCGTATTGCACTGGCTGCCCGAACAGCTCATCTCGGTCACCGGCAGCGACCTGCGGACACACACACGCGCCGAACTCGCCCCCACCGCCCGGCTGGTACTGCGCGAGGAACTGATCCTCGGCCGGCACGGCGAGGCGCCCGGCACCGTCACCACCCGGCTCACCGTGCACCGCGCCGGCCGCCCGCTGCTGGACCAGCACCTCGCGCTCGGCCCCGGCGCACCCGGCGGCTGGGACGGCGGAGCGGTCATCGGCGGCCACCGGGCCGTCGGCCAACTCCTGCTGGTGAGACCGGAGTTCGAGGAGAAGCCGGTGGCCCCGCGACTGCTCGGCGACACCGCCGTACTCACCCCGCTCGCCGGTCCCGGAGCGCTCGTGACCGCGCTCGCCCCGGACGCCCGGGTCCTGCGCCAGGTCCTGGACGAGGCACTGGCGGAGCTGTACCGCTGAGCGGAACTGGGGGCACCGGCTATCGGTTCGGCAAAGAATTGCCGGTTTGGCCTGTTCTCAACTGCCTCACAGACGAAAGGATCCCCTTCGGTAACCCTACGAACAGCGTCGCGGCGTGCGGCGCGTCACACAGGGGGAGGTACCACTTGAGACGCACAGCGGTGCTCGGCTCGGCCGGCACTCTGCTCGCGGGCACGCTCATAGCGACCACGCTCGCCGCCTCATCGGCGAGCGCCGACGGCCGTGCCGACAGTGGCAGGGCCGCGCAGAGCAAGGAACAGAAGGCACGCAGCGCCCAGGCGGCCGGTGCCGAGGTGGCCGCCGCACGCGCGGCGAAGAAGGGGATCGACTGGGCGGACTGCCCGGCCGAATGGTCCCTGGAGAAGCCGATCCAGTGCGGCTACGTGAGCGTCCCGCTCGACTACGCCCGCCCGAACGGCAAGCAGATCAGGATAGCCGTCGACCGGATCGGCAACACCGGCACGGCGAGCGAGCGTCAGGGCTCGCTCGTCTACAACCCCGGTGGCCCCGGCGGTTCCGGCATGGCGTTCCCGCGCCGCGTCGTGACCAAGAACGCCATCTGGGCGGATGCCGCGAAGGCGTACGACTTCGTCGGCTTCGACCCGCGCGGGGTCGGGCGCTCGACGCCCATCTCGTGCGTCGACCCGCAGGAGTTCGTCAAGGCTCCCAAGGCCGACCCCGTCCCCGACAGCGAGGCCGACAAGCGCGCCCAGCGCAAGCTCGCGGCCGAGTACGCGGACGGCTGCAAGGAGCGCAGCGGCTGGATGCTGCCGCACATGACGACGCCCAACACCGCGCGTGACCTGGACGTCCTGCGGGCCGCGCTTGGCGACAGGAAGCTCAACTACGTGGGCGTCTCGTACGGCACCTACCTGGGCGCCGTGTACGGCACGCTCTTCCCGTCCCATGTACGGCGCATGGTGCTGGACAGCGTGGTGAACCCGTCAAAGGCGAAGATCTGGTACCAGGCCAACCTGGACCAGGACGTCGCCTTCGAGATGCGCTTCGACGACTGGAAGAAGTGGGTCGCCGAGAACGACGCGGCGTTCCACATCGGCGACACCGTCGCGAAGGTCGAGAAGCAGTGGGAGAAGCTTCGCGCCACCGCGAAGAAGGAGCCGATCGGCGGCATCGTGGGACCGGCCGAACTCATCGGCCTCTTCCAGAGCGCCCCGTACTACGACTCCAGCTGGGTGCCGGTCGCCGACATCTGGAGCAAGTACCTGGCCGGAGACACCCAGGCGCTCGTCGACGCCGTCGCGCCCGACCTGTCGGACACGGTGGGCAACGCGCGCGCGGAGAACAGCAACGCCGTCTACACCGCCGTCGAGTGCGCCGACGCCAAGTGGCCCACCGACTGGCGCACCTGGGACCGGGACAACACCCGGCTCCACCGCGACCACCCGTTCCTCACCTGGGCCAACGCCTGGATGAACCTGCCCTGCGCCACCTGGGGCGTGGAGCAGCAGACACCGGTCGAGGTCCGCACGGGCCGGGGGCTGCCGCCCGTACTGATCGCGCAGTCCACGCGCGACGCCGCCACCCCGTACGGGGGCGCGGTCGAACTGCACAAACGGTTCAAGGGCTCACGCCTGATCACCGAGCGGGACGCCGGTTCGCACGGCATCACCAATCTGGCGAACCCGTGCCTGAACGACCGGGTCGAGTCGTATCTGCTCAGCGGCAAGCTCGACAGCCGCGACGTGACGTGCGCACCGCACGCCACGCCCAAGCCGTGACGGGCTAGTCAGGGGGGCGACGGCCGAAGGCGGCCGTCGCCCCCTCTCGCGTCACCGGGCGCGCGGCGATCAGCGGCGCAGGCGCGGGAACTTCTTTCCCGGTGCCCGCTGGGCCTCCTCGGCCTTCACGTCGGCGGCGTACCGGTCCACGTACTCCTGCCCGGACAGCCCGAGGATCGCGTACATGATCTCGTCGGTCACGGCGCGGACCGCGGCCTTCTGGTTCTCCAGGCCCGCGTAGCGCGAGAAGTCCAGCGGCTCACCGAAGCGGATCGTGACCCGCTTGATGCTGGGGATCTTCTGGCCGGGCGGCTGGATCTCGAACGTACCCACCATCGCGCACGGCACCACCGGGACCTGCGCCCTGATGGCCATCACCGCGACACCGACCTTGCCCTTGTAGAGCCGCCCGTCGTGCGAGCGTGTGCCCTCCGGGTAGATCCCCAGCAACTCGCCCTTGCCGAGCACCCCGAGCCCTTCCCGGATCGCCGCCTGGCCGGCTTCCTTGCCCGACCGGTCGACCGGGATCTGGCCGACACCGCGGAAGAAGCCGGCGGTGAGGCGGCCCTTGATGCCGGGCCCGGTGAAGTACTCGGCCTTCGCGAGAAACGTGATCCGCCGCCGGATGATCGCGGGCATCAGGAAGTGGTCGGAGAAGGAGAGATGGTTGCCCGCGAGGATCGCGGCGCCGTCCGCCGGTATGTGTTCGAGCCCTTCGATCCGCGGCCGGAAGAGCAGTCGCAGCAGGGGGCCCAACAGCACGTACTTCAGTACGTAGTAGAACACGGCGTTTCTCCCACTCTGCCGGACCGGCTGCGTCGGTGTCCGCCTGATCACAGCACACAGGCGAGAGTTGAGTCGATCCGTGGGCGGTGGTCGTATCCGGTTCGGATCCGCTTCCGGTCCGGTTCCGGCCCACCGCCCCCGACGGCAGCGGCGGTGCGATCAGGCGCGGGGCGGGGCGGGCACGATCAGCTGCGAGATCGCGGAGATGACCTCGGCGGGGCGCGCCGTCAGATAGAAGTGGTCGCCCTGGAAGACGCGCATCGTGAACTCGCCCGTGGTGTGGTCGCGCCAGCTGCCCGCCTCGTCCAGCGTGCTCAACGGGTCGGCGTCGCCCACGAAGACATGGACCGGGCAGGCGACCTGCGGGGTGCCGGCCGGCCGGTAGGTCTCGATGGCGCGGTAGTCGGCGCGCAGGGCGGGCATGATCAGACGGTGCGTGTCGGGATCGTCGAAGACGGTCGCGTCGGTGCCGCTGAGCGCCTGGACGTTGGCGATGATCGCCGCGTCGCCCTGGCGGTGCAGGGTCTCGTCACGGTACCGGGACGGCGCGCGCCGGCCGGACAGGATGATCCCGAGAGGCGACCGGTCCAGCTCCCGTTCCATCAGCCGGGCCACCTCGAAGGCGACGGCGGCCCCCATGCTGTGGCCGAAGAGCCAGGTCCGGTCCAGATCCTCCAGCGGGAGTTCACGGAAGATCGCGGCGGCGAGGTTCTCCACATTGCCGATGGCCGGTTCCGCGTACCGGTCCTGACGCCCGGGGTACTGGACGGCGAGGACCTCGACCTGCCCGGAGAGCGCCCGGGAGACAGGGAAGTAGTAGCTCGCCGCACCGCCCGCGTGGGGGAAGCAGATCATCCGGGGGGACGTCCGGTCGGCCGGATGAAACTCCCGGATCCAGTTCGACGCGTTGTTGCTTGATATGGCGGCCATCAATCAAGTTCCTCGGATCGGTCCGACTGAAGCCTCTGCCTCAGGCTGAGTTCAGCGTTCATGTGCGCGCGGGCGTGTGGCGACCCCTGCCGGCCCCTATCGACTTAGGGGTAGGGGTGGGGGAATTAGGGGGTCGATCCGCTGGAAGGGCGGTGCGGCAGGACCCTTCAATGAAAGTGACGGTAGCCGACAGTTGGCCCGCCCCTGGTGCCCGCCGTCGCGCGCCAGGCGTACGACGGTACCCGCATCGCCGTGGAAATGCCGTCTCCGGCGAACGGGAGAAAGCACGGATACAGCTGTTCTCGGAGCACCGGAGGGAAATGATGCAGCCCAACCATGTGGCCGGCACGCGAGTACACGAACCCGTCGCCCTGACGTCGGCCGAGCAGCTTGTGCGCGTCGTCAGAGGCGCACCCGGGGAGATGGAACTCGCCGCGTTGCTCGCGGTGCTGTCCGCCCTGACCGGTACACGCGAGCAGGCCGTCGCGTCCTCCGCCGCCAGGCAGCGGCGCAAGTCCCGCTGGGGCGAGGTCCGTTACACGGCGCCGGGCGCCTGGACGGCCGGCCGTGAGAGGGAATGGCGGCACTGAGCCGCCACGGGCGCCGGGGCCTCGCGCGCCGGCGCCAACTGCCGCGCGCAGCCGCCCCCGTACCGCGTGTGACAGATCAACTCCTCCCGCGATCAGCGCGCCGACGCCGGGCCGAAGGGCCCGGCGCCGTCGGCGCGCGGCTGTTCGCGGGTCTTTCGCCTGCCCGGACGGCAGAGTGGGAAGCCGATGGCCGGGCCGGCCCAAGGGGTGGGGCACGTTAGGGGCGATCAGGGGTTGGGGGGTCTTTTCACCCTGCGTAACGTTCCCGGCAAGCGCGCGTCGTGAGTGTCGACGCCCTTTCGACCCGGGGTGGCTTTGGTGAGCAACCAGGAGAAGCTTCTTGACTACCTCAAGCGCGCGACCACGGACCTGCGCACAGCCCGCAGACGCGTCGCAGAGCTTGAGCAGCGTGACCAGGAACCGATCGCCATTGTCTCGATGGCCTGTCGCTACCCGGGTGGAGTGAACTCGCCCGAGGATCTGTGGCGGCTCGTCGACGACGGTGTCGACGCGGTCTCCGAATTCCCGGAGGACCGGGGCTGGGGCGTGGAGAACATCTACGACCCCGAACTCGGCAAACCCGGGAAGACCGCCTCCCGTATGGGCGGATTCCTTTACGACGCCCCGGACTTCGACGCCGAGTTCTTCGGCATCAGCCCGCGTGAGGCGGCCGTCACCGACCCGCAGCAGCGGCTGCTGCTTGAGACGTCGTGGGAGGCGCTGGAGCGCGCCGGGATCGCCCCCGACTCGCTCAAGGGCAGCGCGACCGGTGTGTACGCCGGGGTGATGTACCACGACTACTCCGGCGGCAGCAACGGAGGCAGCATCGTCTCCGGCCGGGTGTCCTACACGCTGGGCCTCGTCGGCCCCGCGGTGACCATGGACACGGCGTGCTCGTCGTCGCTCGTCGCCCTCCACCTGGCGATCCAGTCGCTGCGCTCCGGTGAGACCTCGCTCGCCCTCGCCGGCGGTGTGACCGTGATGTCCACCCCCGAGATGTTCATCTACTTCAGCGAGCAGCGCGGCCTGGCCACGGACGGCCGCTGCAAGTCGTTCAGCGCCGCCGCGAATGGCATGGGCTGCGCGGAAGGCGTCGGGGTTCTCGTACTGGAGCGGCTGTCGGACGCGCGTCGTCTCGGGCATCCGGTGCTCGCGGTGGTGCGGGGCAGTGCGCTGAACCAGGACGGTGCGAGCAACGGTCTGACGGCCCCCAACGGCCCCGCGCAACGGCGGGTGATCAAGCAGGCGTTGGCGAACGCGGGTCTGTCGGCGGCGGATGTGGACGCGGTCGAGGCGCACGGTACCGGGACCACCTTGGGTGACCCGATCGAGGCGCAGGCGCTGCTGGAGACGTACGGGCAGGGCCGCCCGGAGGGCCGGCCGCTCTGGCTGGGGTCGATCAAGTCGAACATGGGTCACACGCAGGCCGCGGCCGGTGTGGCGGGCATCATCAAGATGGTCCAGGCGATGCACCACGGAAAGCTGCCCCGGACGCTGCACGCGGACGAACCGACACGGCAGGTCGACTGGGAGACCGGCGACGTCCAGCTGCTGACGGAGGCGCGGGACTGGCCGAGCGAGGGCCGTCCGCGCCGCGCGGGTGTGTCGTCGTTCGGGATCAGCGGAACGAACGCGCACGTGATCGTCGAGGAAGCCGTCCCGGTCGAGGAAGAGCCGGTCGAGCGGCGGGAGTTGCCCGCGGCGCCCGTGGTCGTGTCGGCGAAGACGCCGACCGCGCTGGACACGCAGATCGAGCGGTTCAAGGCGCGGATGACGGACGCGAACCCCCTCGACATGGCGTACTCGGCCATGACGGGGCGTGTGCTCCATGAGCACCGTGCGGTGCTGGTGGGCTCCGAGACCGTGATCGGCTCGGTCACCGAGGGCAAGGTGGCGTTCCTGTTCACGGGGCAGGGGAGTCAGCGTCTGGGTATGGGGCGTGAGTTGTATGAGACGTTCCCGGTGTTTGCGGCGGCCTTCGATGAGGCGTGCGCTGTTCTTGACCCCGCGGTGCGTGAGGTCATGTGGGCGGATGAAGAGGCTCTGGGGCGTACGGAGTTCACTCAGCCGGCGATCTTCGCGCTGGAAGTGGCGTTGTTCCGGCTGGTGGAGTCGTGGGGTGTCAAGCCCGACTTCCTGGTCGGGCACTCGATCGGTGAGCTTGCCGCCGCGCATGTGGCGGGGGTGTTCTCGCTTGAGGACGCGGGCCGGCTGATCTCCGCACGCGGACAGCTGATGCAGGCGCTTCCGGCCGGCGGGGCGATGGTCGCCATCCAGGCCACCGAAGAAGAGGTAATCCCTTTCCTTACCGACGGTGTGGGAATCGCCGCTGTCAACGGACCCAACTCGGTCGTCGTCTCCGGTGTGGAGGACGAAGTCACGGCGGTTGCCGAGTACTTCACCGACCGCAAGCGGAGCCGGCTGACGGTGTCGCATGCCTTCCACTCGCCTTTGATGGACCCGATGCTGGACGATTTCCGTAAGGTCGCGGAGAGTGTCACGTACTCCGAGCCGGTGATCCGGCTGGTACGGGATGTGGCGTCGGCCGATTACTGGGTCGCGCATGTGCGCGGCGCGGTGCGGTTCGCCGACGATGTCCGTGAGTTGCAGGACCAGGGTGTGACGCGGTTCCTGGAGATCGGGCCCGACGGCGTACTCACCGCGATGGCGGGACAGACTGCGGAGGGCACGCTCGCGGCGACGTTGCGTCGTGACCGTCCCGAGGTCGAGAGCCTGTTCGCGGGTGTGGGCCGGTTGTTCGCGGCCGGTGTTCCTGTCGACTGGGACACGGTCTTCGACGGCCGAGGCGCCCGCCGGGTGGATCTGCCGACGTATCCCTTTCAGCGCAAGCGCTTCTGGCTCGTCGAGCAGTCGAACACGGCCGCCGGTGCGGACGCGGTCGACCACCCGTTGCTGACCTCGGCGATTGTCCTGCCCGACACGGGCGGTGTGGTGTTCACCGGGCGTCTGTCCCTCGACACCCACCCCTGGCTCGCCGACCACGACGTCTTCGGCGCCGTCGTGGTGCCCGGCGAGGTGTTCCTGGAGCTGGCCCTGGCGGTCGCCGAGCAGACGGACCGCGGCCGTGTCGAAGAACTGACCCTGGACGCACCGCTCGTCATGGCCGGCACCGAGGACGACAGGACGCTGCGCGTCATGGTCGACGAGGCCGGGTCCCTCGGCGTGTACTCGCGCCGTGGCGACCAGGCCGCCTGGGTGAAGCACGCCACCGGCGTACTGGCCTTGGCCGATGGGGCCGACGGGTCCTCCTGGACGCGTGACGACGAGACGTACGCCACGGTGCTCGAAGCCGCCTCACGCGCCGCCGGGCTCCACACCGACGGCCGCCACCCGGCCGGCGAGCCGACACTCGCCCATGTGTGGCGCGGAGCTTCTGTACGCGTCGATGCGCAGGGTCTTCCCGTCCTGTCGGTGGAGTCGGTCGAGACACGCGCGATCTCCACTGACGAGGTACGGGCACACACCGGCGGCCGTGAATCGCTCTTCCACGTCGAGTGGGTCACCGCCCCGGCACCCGCCGCGTCCGAGGCCGGCGCTCATGTGGTCTACGAGTGCCCGCCGGTCGAGGAGTCCGCGCCGGAAGGCTTCCGGGCGATCACCCATCAGGTGCTCCCCGTCCTCCAGCGGTGGCTCGACGACGAACAGGCCGCGGACTCCAGGCTCGTGGTCGTCACGCGTGGCGCCACCGACGGCAGCGACCTCGGGCACGCCTCGGTGTGGGGCCTGGTACGCGCGGCGGAGTCCGAGCACCCGGGCCGCTTCGTCCTCGTGGATCTGGACGCCGACACCGACGCCGGCACCGAACTGCCCGACGAGGTGCTGCGCCTCGCCGAACCCGAGATCGCCGTGCGCGACGGCGAGATCCGGGTACCGAGGCTCGCCCGCGTCCCCGCGGTCGAGGAGCGCGTCCCCTCGTGGGGCGCGCACGGCACGATCCTGATCACCGGTGGTCTCAACGGCCTCGGCGCCCTGGCCGCCCGGCACTTGGCCGCCCAGCACGGCGCCAAGAGCCTGCTGCTCACCAGCCGGCGGGGCATGGACACGCCCGGTGCGGCCGAACTGGTCGCTGAACTGACCGGATCGGGCGCCGAGGTGGAGGTCGTCACCTGTGACGTGACCGACCGGGACGCCCTGGCCGCCCTGCTGGCCGAACGGCCCCTGACGGGTGTGGTCCACTCCGCCGGTGTGCTGGACGACGGGCTCATCGGGGCGCTGACGCCCGAACGGCTGGACACGGTCATGCGGCCGAAGGTCGACGCCGCCTGGTATCTGCACGAACTCACCCAGGACCACGACCTCTCCTCGTTCGTGATCTTCTCGTCCGTCGCCGGCACGCTCGGCGGCGCCGGACAGGCCAACTACGCCGCCGCGAACGCCTGGTTGGACGCCCTCGCCCGGCACCGGGCCACCAAGGGGCTGCCCGCGGTGACCCTCGGCTGGGGACCCTGGATCGAGGTCGGGGGCATGGCCGACCGCCTGGACGACGCCGAGCTGGCGCGTCTGCGGCGTACGGGAATGCCGCCGCTGACCCCCGAGGAGGGGCTGGCGCTGCTGGACGCGGCGACCCTGCCGGGACGGCCGGCGATGTCCCTGCCGGTCAGGTTCGACCTGGCGCTGATGCGGTCCCACGCCGAGACGGGGGCGCTGCCCGCGATCTTCGGCGGACTCGTACGGGTCCAGAACCGTCGCGCGCCGGTCGGCCGGGCGTCGTGGGAGCGGCTGTCCGGGATGTCCGTACCGGAACGGGAGAAGTTCCTCCTGGACCTGGTCCGGGGCCATGTCGCCCAGGTGCTCGGACACGGCGGCGGCGACGAGGTGCCGCCGGACCGCGCGTTCAACGAACTCGGCCTCACCTCGCTGGGCGCTGTCGAACTGCGCAACGCGCTCAACACCGAGACGGGGCTGTCCCTGCCCCCGACCCTGGCCTTCGACCACCCGACCCCGCTGGCGATCGCCGAGCTCGTGCACGAAGGGCTGCGGCCGGCGGAGGCCGACCGGGCGGCGACGCTGCTGGCCGAACTGAACCGGCTCGAAGGCGTTCTGACCGAGCTGGCGTCGGACGACGGCGAGGCCCACGCCAAGGTGACGGCCCGGCTCGAAGCCATGTCACGGCGGGCGCGCGACGCCCGGAGCGGGGTGGCGGACGAGCCCGTCGGCGGCCTGGTGGCCGAATCCGATGACGAGTTGTTCGCGGTGCTGAACAAGGAACTGGGACTGTCCTGACGGCTCCCGCCTCTCTGCTGTGTGAACTTTCACGGATTGGTTGATGACGATGTCGAAGGACTCCAACGACGACCGGCTCCGCGAGTATCTGCGGCTTGCCACCGGCGAGTTGCAGCAGACTCGGCGCCGTCTGCGTGAGGTGGAGGACCGGGAACGGGAGCCGATCGCGATCGTGGGAATGGCATGCCGTTTCCCCGGTGGCGCGGTCTCGCCGGAAGGCCTGTGGAACGTGGTCGCCGAAGGCGTGGACACGGTGGGGGAGTTCCCCACCGACCGCGGCTGGGACCTGGACGGTCTGTACGACCCGGACGGGACGCGCGAGGACACCACCTACGTCAACAAGGGCAGCTTCCTTGAGGGCGCCGGCGACTTCGACCCCGAGTTCTTCGGCATCAGCCCTCTTGAGGCGATGGCGATGGACCCGCAGCAGCGGCTGCTGCTGGAGACGTCCTGGGAGGCGGTGGAGCGGGCCGGTATCGACCCGCCATCGCTGAAGGGCAGCGCCACCGGGGTGTTCGCCGGGCTGGTCTACCACGACTACCCGAGCAGCAGTGTGACCGGTGCGCTGGTCTCCGGCCGCGTCGCCTACACCATGGGTCTTGAGGGCCCGGCGGTCACGGTCGACACCGCCTGCTCGTCCTCGCTCGTCGCGCTGGACATGGCCATCAAGGCTCTGCGCAGCGGGGAGTGCTCCCTCGCGCTGGCCGGCGGTGTGACGGTCATGTCGACACCGGTCACCTACGTGGAGTTCAGCCGGCAGCGGGGTCTGTCGACGGACGGCCGCTGCCGGGCGTTCGCCGCGTCGGCCGACGGCACCGGCTGGGGCGAGGGAGTCGGCATGCTCCTGGTGGAGCGGCTGTCGGACGCCCGCCGCAGCGGCCACCCGATTCTCGCGGTGATACGCGGCAGCGCCGTCAACCAGGACGGCGCCAGCAACGGCATCACCGCGCCCAACGGCCCTTCCCAGCGCAGGGTTATCCAGGCGGCCCTGGCCAACGCGGACCTGACGACGGCCGATGTCGACGTCGTGGAGGCGCACGGCACGGCCACCACCCTGGGTGACCCGATCGAGGCGCAGGCGCTGCTGGCCACGTACGGGCAGGACCACACCGAGGACCGGCCGCTCTGGCTGGGTTCGGTGAAGTCCAACATCGGCCACACGCAGGCCGCGGCGGGTGTCGCCGGCGTCATCAAGATGGTCCAGGCGCTCCGTCACGGCACGCTGCCGAAGACGCTGCACGTGGACGAGCCGACCGGACAGGTGGACTGGGCGGCCGGGAACGTCCGGCTGCTCACCGAGACCCGCGACTGGCCGGAGGGCGAGGGCCCGCGCCGCGCCGCCGTGTCGTCGTTCGGGGCCAGTGGCACCAACGCGCATGTCGTCCTGGAGGAGGCCCCGCGCGCCGGGGACGTGCCGGATGTCTCCGGCGAGGACGCACCGGCCGAATCCGTACCCGAGGAGCGGAAGAGCCGTGACCTGCCGGTTGTCCCCTGGCTGATCTCGGGGAAGACCGAGGCCACCGTACGCGCCTACGCCGAGCGGCTGCGCGACGAGGTGGCGGACGCACGGCCGCTGGACGTGGGATGGTCGCTGGCCACCCAGCGCGCGGCGTACGAGTACCGTGCCGCCGTACTGGCTCCCGACCAGGAGGGTTTCGCCCAGGGGCTCGAAGCCCTGGTCCAGGGTGAGGCACCGGTGGCGACGGCCCGGCCCGGTTCCGGCGCGGTCATGGTGTTCCCCGGGCAGGGGTCCCAGTGGGTGGGGATGGCCGTCGAACTGATGGCGTCGTCGCCCGTGTTCGCGGAGCGGATGGCCGCGTGCGAGAAGGCTCTTTCGCCGTTCGTGGACTGGTCGTTGGGCGAGGCGCTCGGCGACGAGGCCCTGCTGGAACGCGTGGACGTGGTGCAGCCGGTCCTGTGGGCGGTCATGGTGTCGCTCGCGGGTCTGTGGCGGCACTACGGCGTCGAGCCCGTCGGCGTGGTCGGTCACTCCCAGGGTGAGATCGCCGCGGCGAGTGTGGCCGGAGCGCTCACGCTGGAGGACGGCGCCCGGGTCGTGGCGCTGCGCAGCAAGGCGCTCCTCGCGCTGTCCGGCCAGGGCGGAATGGTGTCCGTCGCCCTCCCCAGGGACGAGACCGAGCGGCTGATCTCGCGCTGGGGCACCCGCACCGGTATCGCGGTGGTCAACGGCGGTACCTCGACCGTGGTCTCGGGCGAGGTCGGGGCGCTGGACGAACTGATCGCCTCCTGCGAGGCGGACGGTGTGCGGGCCCGCCGGATCCAGGTGGACTACGCCTCGCACTCGGCCCAGGTGGAGCGCATCGAGCAGGAACTGCTCGACGTACTCGCACCCGTCAAGCCCCGCGCCGCCCAGATCCCCTTCTACTCCACGGTGACCGGCGGGCTGCTGGACACCACCGGGATGGACGCCGGGTACTGGTACCGGAATCTGCGCCAGACCGTCGAGTTCGACCTGGTGATCCGCAAGCTCACCGAGCAGGGCGTGGGGGTGTTCATCGAGGCCAGCCCGCATCCGGTGCTGGCCCCGAGCATGGAACAGACCACGATCGGCACACTGCGCCGCAACGACGGCGGCCTCGACCGGCTGCTGACCGTTCTCGCGCAGGCACACACCCACGGCGTGAGCGTCGACTGGGAGAAGGTGTACGAGGGAACCGGCGCCGGGCAGGCCGAGGTTCCGACGTACGCCTTCCAGCACCGCCGTTTCTGGCTGACCGACGAGATCGCGAACGCCGACGCCGCCTCGATGGGCCTGGGCTCCCTCGGCCATCCGCTGCTGGGCGCCATGGTCATGCTCGCGGGCTCGGACGAGGTGGTGCTCACCGGGCGGCTGTCGACCGGATCACTGCCCTGGCTCACCGACCATGTCGTCGAAGGATCGATCCTCTTCCCCGGCACCGGATTCGTGGAGCTGGTGGTACGGGCCGGCGACGAGGTGGGCTGCGGCCGTATCGAGGAGCTGACGATCGAGGCCCCGCTGGTCCTCGCCGAGCGCGGCGGGGTCGCGGTACAGGTCGTGGTCGGAGCGGCGGACGACGGGGGCCGCCGCGAGGTCCAGGTGTACTCCCGTGACCAGGAAGCGACCGACCTGCCGTGGAACCGGCACGCCACCGGTGTGCTCACCGCGAGCACCTCGGCCGGCGGCAGCGAACTGACCGAGTGGCCCCCGCCCGGGGCCGAGCCGCTGGACCTCGATGTCGACACCCTCTACGAGGAGTTGGTCGGCATGGGCCTGGCGTACGGGCCGACCTTCCGCGGGCTGCGCGCCGCCTGGCGGGCCGGCGACGAGGTGTTCGCCGACATCGCCCTGCCCGACGATGCCAAGGCGGACGCCTTCGGCCTGCACCCGGCCCTCTTCGACGCGGGTCTGCACGCCATCGGACTCTCCCCGGCGGGAACCGGCGACTCGGCCATGCTGCCGTTCGCCTGGTCCGGAGTGGAACTGCACGCCGCCGGCGCGAGCGCGCTGCGCGTACGCATCACCGCCGTGCGGGACGGTGTGGCGGCCCTGACGATCGCCGACGCGACCGGGCAGCCCGTCGCGACGGTCGACTCCCTGGTGCTGCGGCCCCTCACGGACGTCAAGACCAAGCCCCGTACGGAATCGCTGTACCACGTCACCCTGGCCCCGGTCCCCGCCGGGAGCACCCAGGCCGAACCGCCGTCCGACGCCGAGATGTTCCGTCTCCCGGGCGGATCGGACGTGCGCGCGGCGGTCAATCTGGCCCTGGAGGCGCTCCAGTCCGCCGAGTCCCGGCTGGTGGTCGTCACGCGCGGCGCGGTCTCCGTCAACGGCGGCGACGTCGCCGACCTGGCCGCCGCGGCCGTCTGGGGTCTGGTCCGCACCGCCCAGACCGAGGACCCCGACCGGTTCTTCCTGATCGATCTGGACGGAGACGCCGACGGGGTGGCGGACGCGGACAACGCCGCGCTGGCACTGGCGCTTTCGACCGGTGAGCCGCGTGTGGTCGTACGCGACGGTGTCGCCCACGCGCCCCGGCTGGCCCGCGTGACCGCGGCGCCCGAGACCGGGGACGCACCGGCGCCGACGTTCGGCGACGAGGTGCTGATCACCGGTGGGGTGGGAGTCCTGGGCGCCCTGATGGCCCGGCATCTCGTCACCGAGTACGGCGTGTCGCGGCTGCTGCTGACCGGTCGCCGGGGCCTGGAAACGCCCGGTGCGGCCGAGCTGGTGGAGGAACTGACCGGGCTGGGCGCCGAGGTCGAGGTCGCCGCGTGCGACGTCGGCGACCGCGAGGCGCTGGCCGCGCTGCTGGCCGGGCGTTCGCTCACCGGCGTCGTACACGCGGCGGGTGTCCTGGACGACGGTGTGATCGCGTCGCTGACACCCGAGCGGGTGGACCGGGTGATGCGCCCGAAGGTGGACGCGGCCCTGTATCTGCACGAGCTGACGCGCGACATGGACCTGAGCGCCTTCGTGCTGTTCTCCTCGGCCGCCGGTGTGATCGGCTCGCCGGGGCAGGGCAACTACGCGGCGGCCAACGCCTACTTGGACGCTCTCGCCGAGCACCGCCGGGCGAGCGGCCTGCCCGCCCAGTCGCTCGCCTGGGGCGTGTGGCAGACCAGCACCGGCATGGCCGGGACCCTGACTGACACCGACAAGTCCCGTATCGAACGCGGCGGCATCCTCTCCCTGTCCCACGCCGAGGGGCTGGCGCTCTTCGACGCCGCCGCGCGGGCGGACGAACCCGCCGCGCTTGTCCCCGTCAAGCTCGACCTGCCCGCCGTCCGCGCCAGTGGCTCCGTACCGGACCTGCTGCGCGGACTGATCCCCGTCGTCACCCGTGGCACCGCCCGCACCCGCGCCGACGCGGACGGGCTCCGCGAAAGGCTCGCCGGGCTGTCCGAGGACCAGCGCCTGGACCTGCTGCTGAACCTGGTCCGCGCCCAGGCCGCCACCACGCTCGGCTACGCCGGACCGCACGCCGTCGACCCGGAGCGCGCCTTCCGTGACCTGGGTGTCGACTCGCTGGCGGCGATGGAACTGCGCAACGGGCTCGGCCAGTCCACCGGTCTGCGCCTGCCCGTCACGCTGGTCTTCGACTACCCCAACCCCACCGTGCTCGCGCGCCACCTCCTCGACGAGGTCTCGGGAACGGTGCACGAGGCCCGTGTCACCTCAGTCGCGACCCCGGCCGGCGACGACCCGATCGCGATCGTCGCCATGGCCTGCCGCTACCCCGGAGGGGTGACCTCGCCGGAGGAACTGTGGCAGCTGGTCGACAGCGGCACGGACGCCATCTCCGACTTCCCCACCGACCGCGGCTGGAACCTGGAGCGGATCTACGACCCCACGGGCACCCGCCCCCGGACCAGCTATGTCGACAAGGGCGGATTCCTGCACGACGCGGCCGAGTTCGACCCCGGCTTCTTCGGGATCGCCCCGAACGAGGCCCTGGTCATGGACCCGCAGCAGCGGCTGCTGCTGGAAGCGTCCTGGGAGGCGCTTGAGCGCGCGGGGATCGACCCGACGACGCTCAAGGGCAGCCCGACCGGCGTGTTCGCCGGAATGATGTACCACGACTACACCCACAACAGCAGCACCGGCGCCATCGCCTCCGGCCGCGTCTCCTACACCCTGGGGCTCGAAGGCCCCGCGGTGACCGTCGACACCGCCTGCTCGTCCTCCCTGGTCGCCCTGCATCTCGCGGCCCAGGCGCTGCGGTCGGGCGAGTGCACGCTCGCCCTGGCCGGCGGCGTCACCGTGATGGCCGCGCCGGACAACTTCGTGGAGTTCAGCGAGCAGCGGGGCCTGGCCACCGACGGCCGCTGCAAGTCCTTCGCCGCCGCCGCCGACGGCGCCAGCTGGAGCGAGGGCGTCGGCATGCTCCTGGTGGAGCGGCTGTCGGACGCCCGCCGCAACGGCCACCCGGTGCTGGCCCTCGTACGTGGCTCGGCGACCAACCAGGACGGTGCCAGCAACGGTCTGACCGCTCCCAACGGGCCGTCCCAGCAACGTGTGATCAAGCAGGCGCTGGCCAACGCGGGCCTCGCGGGCGCCGATGTGGACACGGTCGAGGCGCACGGCACGGGCACCACCCTCGGTGACCCCATCGAGGCGCAGGCGCTGCTGGCCACCTACGGCCAGGGCCGCCCCGACGACCGGCCGCTCTGGCTGGGCTCGATCAAGTCCAACATCGGCCACGCACAGGCCGCCGCGGGTGTCGCGGGCATCATCAAGATGGTCCAGGCGATGCACCACGCCAAACTTCCCCGGACGCTGCACGTGGACGAGCCGACCCCCCAGGTGGACTGGGAGGCCGGAGACGTACAACTCCTCACCGAGCCGAGGGAGTGGCCGCACGACGGCCGCCCGCGCCGCGCGGGCGTCTCCTCCTTCGGCATCAGCGGAACCAACGCCCACGTCATCATCGAAGAGGCCGCCCCGGCCGAGGAAGAGCCGGTGGAGCGGCGGGAGTTGCCCGTCGTCCCCCTGGTGCTGTCCGCCCGGACCCGTACGGCCCTCCAGGCCCAGCTCGACCGGATCACCTCCATCGACGCGGACGAGCTGGATGTGGCGTACTCGGCCGCGACCGGCCGCGCCGCGCTGGAACACCGCGCCGTACGGATCGGCTCCGAGACCGTGATCGACTCGGTCACCGAGGGCAGGCTGGCGTTCCTGTTCACCGGACAGGGCAGCCAGTGGGCCGGAATGGGCCAGGAGCTGTACGCGACGTTCCCGGTCTTCGCCGCCGCCTTCGACGAGGTGTGCGACCTGCTCGACCCCGCCGTGCGCGAGGTCAGCTGGAACGACGAAGAGGCCCTGGGCCGTACCGAGTTCACCCAGCCCGCGATCTTCGCCCTCCAGGTCGCCCTCTTCCGCCTCGTGGAGTCCTGGGGCATCAGGCCGGACCTCATGACCGGCCACTCCATCGGTGAACTGGCGGCGGCGCACGTCGCCGGGGTCTTCGATCTCCAGGACGCCGCCCGGCTGATCACGGCCCGGGGCCGGCTCATCCAGGAACTCCCCTCCGGCGGCGCGATGCTGGCCATCCGGGCCACCGAGGACGAGGTCACGCCGCTCCTCGGCGAACAGGTGAGCATCGCGGCGATCAACACCCCCGGCTCCGTGGTCGTTTCGGGCACCGACGGGGCCGTCACCGCGATCGGGGAGCACTTCGCCGACCGCAAGTCGACCCGGCTGAAGGTGTCGCACGCCTTCCACTCGCCGCTGATGGACCCGATGCTCCAGGAGTTCCGTAAGGTCGCGGAGAGCGTCACGTACCGCGAGCCGGTGATCCAGCTGACCAAGGACGTGGCCTCGGCCGACTACTGGGTACGGCATGTGCGCGAAGCCGTGCGCTTCGCCGACGACGTCCGCCACCTCCAGGAGCAGGGCGTCAACCGGTTCCTGGAGATCGGTCCTGACAGCGTGCTGACCGCGATGGTGCGGCAGAGCGCCGACGGAACGGCCGCGGCCACCCAGCGACGCGACCACCCCGGCACGGAAACCCTCTTCACCGGTGTCGGCCGGCTGTTCGCCGCCGGAGTCCGGGTCGACTGGAACGCCGTCTTCGACGGGCGCGGGGCGCGCCGCGTCGACCTGCCCACCTACCCCTTCCAGCGCCAGTCGTTCTGGATCGAGTCCGGGCGGGGCGCGGACGCGTCCGACCACCCGGTGCTCGACCGGACGGTCGCGATAGCGGGCGCGGACCGCACCGTACTGACGGGGCGTCTGTCGCTCGGTTCACAGCCCTGGCTGGCTGAACACGCCGTCGCGGGCACCCTGCTCTTCCCCGGTACGGGCTTCGTCGAACTGGCCGTCCGCGCGGGCGACGAGGTCGGCCTCGGCCGCATCGAGGAACTCAACCTTGAGGCACCCCTGGTCCTCACCGGAACCACCGCCACGGCCGTACAGGTCGTCGTCGGTGAGGACGACGGCGCAGGCCGCCGGCCCGTCGAGATCTACGCCCGCGGCGCGGACGAACTCCAGCTGCCCTGGACCCGGCACGCCGCGGGCACCCTTGCCCCGGCCGCCGCTGCCCCGGCAGCGTCGATGACCCAGTGGCCGCCGCCCGGCGCCGAGCCCGTCGACCCGACCGGGCTGTACGAGAGCCTGGCCGAGGCCGGAATCGAGTACGGGCCCGCGTTCCAGGGCCTGAAGGCCGCCTGGCGCGACGGCCGGGAGGTGTACGCCGAGATCGCGCTGTCCGCGGCGTCCGACCGTTTCGGGATCCACCCGGCGCTCCTCGACTCGGCCCTGCACACGGTCCCGCTGCTGGCGGAGAACGACCGCATCGTCCTGCCGTTCTCCTGGGCGGGCGTGGAACTGCACGCCTCCGGCGCCACCGCGCTGCGCGTCCGGATGACACCGTCGGGCCAGGACCAGGTGGCCATCCACGCCGTGGACGGCGCCGGGCAGCCGGTCGTCTCCATCGACGCCCTGACCCTGCGTCCGATGGCCGCGGGCTCGCTCACCCGCGTCGACTCGCTCTTCCAGGTCGAGTGGACGCCCGTCGCCGTACGCGAGGACGCCGCCCGGGACATGAAGGTGTGGCGGACCGAGGGCGACGACGTGCCCGCCACGCTGCACCCGCTCCTGAAGGCAGTCCAGGCGGAGACCGACACCCTCGCGGTGGTCACGCGTGGCGCGGTGTCCGTGGCCGGTGAGGATGTCACCGACCTGGCCGGCGCCGCCGCGTGGGGCCTGGTGCGCAGCGCCCAGTCGGAGGAGCCGGACCGGTTCGTCCTGGTCGACGTGGCCGGTGAGGACGAGAAGGCGGACATCGCCCTGGCGCTGGCGGCCGGAGAGCCCCAAGTGGCCGTCCGGGACGGGAAGGTCTACGTACCCAGGCTGCGGGCCGCGTCGGTCGCCGAGTCCGAGCCGTCGACGGTCTTCGGCGACGAGGTACTGATCACGGGCGCGTCCGGCGCCCTCGGCGGACTCGTCGCCCGCCACCTGGTCACCGCGCACGGCGTCCGCCGGCTGCTGCTGACCAGCCGCCGGGGCCCGGACGCCCCGGGGACGGCCGAGCTGGTGAAGGAACTCACCGGGCTGGGGGCCGAGGTCGAGGTCGCCGCGTGCGACGTCGCCGACCGCGAGGCGCTGGCCGCGCTGCTGGCCGGACGTTCCCTCACCGGTGTGGTGCACGCGGCGGGTGTCCTGGACGACGGTGTGATCGCCTCGCTGACACCCGGGCGCCTGGACAAGGTCGTGGCACCCAAGGCCCTGGCCGCCCTGAATCTGCACGAGTTGACCCGCGAGATGGACCTGGGCGCGTTCGTCCTGTTCTCCTCGGCGGCCGGTGTGATCGGCACACCCGGACAGGGCAACTACGCGGCGGCCAACGCCTACCTGGACGCCCTCGCCGCGCACCGCCGCGCCCACGGTCTCGCCGCCCAGTCCCTCGCCTGGGGTCTGTGGACGACCGACTCCGGCATGGCCGGTGACCTGGCCGAGGCCGACCGGCAGCGGATCGACCGCTCGGGTCTCGCGGGACTCTCACCCGAGCAGGGACTCGAACTCCTCGATGTGGCGGGCTCGTTGGCCACTGTGACGCTGGTCCCCATGAGCCTGGACACCAGGACCATGGACGCGGCCGACGTGCCGCCGATCCTGCGCGGCCTGGTACGCGGCACCTCCCGGCGGGTCGTCTCGGCTGACCACGCGGGCGGAGCCGCGGCGCTGCGGCAGCGCCTGGCCGCACTGCCCGCCGACGAGCGGTACGACGAAGTCCTCGACCTCGTCCGTACCCACGCGGCGGCGATCCTCGGCCACGCGGGTCCGGAGGCCGTCGAGCCCGAACGGGCTTTCGGCGACCTGGGATTCGACTCCCTGGGGGCCGTCGAGTTCCGTAACACCCTCAACGCCGCCGGCGGGCTGCGCCTGCCCGCCACGATGATCTTCGACCATCCCACCGCGAAGGTGCTCGCCGAGCACATCGTCGCGGAGCTGGCGCCCGACGGCGACGGCGCGGGCGCCGACGAGGAGACGGTCCGCCGGCTGCTCGGGTCGATACCACTCAGCAGGCTGGCCGACGCGGGACTCATGGACGCCCTGCTCGAACTCGCCGGCGCCAGCGCCACTTCCGGTACGGCCCCGGCCGCCGCGGAGGAGGAGTCGATCGACGCGATGGACGCCGACGCCCTGATCAGCATGGCGCTGCAGGACACCGATCTGGACGAAGCGACGCGGGAAATCTGAGGACACGATGGCCGACACCGACCAGAAGCTCGTGGCGGCGCTGCGCGCGTCGCTCAAGGAGTCCGAGAGCCTGCGTGCGCGCAACCGCGCCCTGCAGGCCGCTTCCCGCGAACCGATCGCGATCGTGGCGATGAGCTGCCGCTTCCCCGGCGCGAACTCGCCCGATGAGCTGTGGCGGCTGGTCGCCGACGGGACGGACGCCGTCTCGCGGTTCCCCGCCGACCGAGGCTGGGACGAGGCGGGCATCTACGACCCCGAGCCCGGAAAGCCCGGCAAGACGTACTCGCGTGAGGGCGGATTCCTTTACGACGCCGCCGAGTTCGATCCCGCCTTCTTCGGGATCGCGCCGAACGAGGCGATGGTCATGGACCCGCAGCAGCGGCTGCTGCTGGAGGCGTCCTGGGAGGTGCTGGAGCGTGCGGGGATCGACCCCACCACGCTGAAGGGCAGCGCGACCGGTGTCTTCGCCGGGATGATGTACCACGACTACACGTACAACAACAGCACGGGCGCCATGGCCTCCGGCCGGGTCGCGTACACGCTGGGCCTCGAAGGCCCCGCGGTGACGATCGACACCGCCTGCTCGTCCTCCCTGGTCGCGCTGCACTGGGCGGTCCAGGCCCTGCGGTCGGGGGAGTGCACGCTCGCGCTGGCCGGCGGTGTCACGGTGATGGCGACGCCCGAGACCTTCATCGAGTTCAGCCACCAGCGCGGGCTGGCGACCGACGGCCGCTGCAAGTCGTACGCCGCCGCCGCCGACGGCACCGGCTGGGGCGAGGGCGTCGGCATGATCCTCGTGGAGCGGCTGGCGGACGCCCGCCGCAACGGCCACCCCGTACTCGGAGTCGTACGCGGCACGGCGATCAACCAGGACGGCGCCAGCAACGGCATGACGGCCCCCAACGGGCCGTCCCAGCGGCGGGTCATCAAGCAGGCGCTCGCCAACGCCCGGATATCCGCCGACGGCGTCGACCTGATCGAGGGCCACGGCACCGGCACGACACTCGGTGACCCGATCGAGGCGCAGGCGCTGCTCGCCACCTACGGGCAGGACCGCCCCGGGGACCGGCCGCTCTGGCTGGGCTCCATCAAGTCGAACATCGGTCACACGCAGGCCGCCGCGGGCGTGGCCGGCATCATCAAGGTGGTCGAGGCGATCCGGCACGGCGTCATGCCGCCGACGCTGCACGTGGACGAGCCGACGCCCCAGGTGGACTGGGAGACGGGTGACGTCAGGCTGCTCACCGAGACACGGGAGTGGCCCGACCAGGAACACCCGCGCCGCGCGGGCGTCTCGTCCTTCGGCATCAGCGGCACCAACGCCCATGTGATCATCGAGGAGGCGCCGCCCGTCGAGGAGGAGGCGCCGTCGGGCCCGGCCACCGGGGGACCGGTCCTGTGGACCCTCTCGGCCAGGACCGAACAGGCGCTCGGCGCGCAGGCCGAACGTCTCCACTCCTACCTGCGCGAGCGGCCGGAACTGGCGCCCGCCGACGTCG
The DNA here is from genome assembly GCF_036248275.1 of Streptomyces sp. NBC_01716. Classification (NCBI taxonomy): domain Bacteria; kingdom Bacillati; phylum Actinomycetota; class Actinomycetes; order Kitasatosporales; family Streptomycetaceae; genus Streptomyces; species Streptomyces sp. NBC_01716. The sequence goes on from NZ_CP109181.1 coordinate 7,757,179, forward strand.
GCCTGTCGCTCGCGACCGGCCGCGCCGCGCTCGAACACCGCGCGGCGATCGTCGCCGAGGACCGCAGGGCCCTCCTCGGCGGACTCACCGCACTCGCCGGGGGAACCTCATCGCCGTCCGTCGTCACCGGCAAGCGCCGTGAGGGCAAGGTCGCGTTCCTCTTCACCGGCCAGGGCAGCCAACGCCTGGGCATGGGACGGGAGTTGTACGACACGTTCCCAGCCTTCGCGGCGGCGTTCGACGAGGTGTGCGAGGCGACGGGCCTGCCCCTCAAGGACGTGATGTGGGGTGACGAGGCGGCGCTGCACCGTACGGAATCCGCACAGCCCGCGATCTTCGCCCTCGAAGTCGCCCTCTTCCGGCTGGTCGAGTCCTGGGGAGTCAAGCCCGACTACCTGGCCGGACACTCCATCGGCGAGCTGGCGGCGGCCCATGTCGCGGGCGTACTCGGTCTGAAGGACGCGGCACGGCTGGTCGCCGAGCGCGGACGGCTGATGCAGGCGCTCCCGGCGGGCGGCGCGATGGTGGCGATCGAGGCCACGGAGGAGGAAGTCGCTCCGCTGCTCACCGACGAGGTGGGAATCGCCGCCGTCAACAGCCCTACGTCCGTGGTCATTTCGGGCGCCGAGGACGCGGTGACGGCGGTCACCGAGCACTTCACCGACCGCAGGGCGAGCCGGCTGACCGTCTCGCACGCGTTCCACTCGCCGCTGATGGAACCGATGCTGGACGACTTCCGCAAGGTCGCCGAGAGCGTCACCTACGACCGGCCGCGCATCCGGCTGGTGAAGGACATGGCGTCCGCGGAGTACTGGGTACGGCATGTACGCGACGCGGTGCGGTTCGCCGACGACGTCCGCCGACTCCAGGACGAGGGCGTGACCCGCTTCCTGGAGATCGGCCCCGACGGGGCGCTCACCTCCATGGCCCGCCAGACGGCGCCGGAGGCCGTCACCGCCGCCGCCCTGCGCCGCGAACGGCCCGAGGCCGCGACGCTCCTGACGGCGGTCGCGCACCTGCACACCACGGGCGCCTCGCCCGACTGGACGGCCCTCTTCGCGGACCGGGGGGCACGGCGTGTCGATCTCCCCACCTACTCCTTCCAGCGCGGCCGCTTCTGGCTCTCGGAGCCGGTGACCGGGGGCGGCAACGCCGCCTCCATGGGCCTGACCACGCTCGACCACCCGCTGCTGAGCGCCGAGATCGCCGTGCCCGGCTCCGACACTGTTGTCTTCACCGGACGGCTGTCCGTCAACACCCACCCCTGGCTGGCCGACCACGAGGTCCTGGGCGCGACGCTGCTGCCCGGTACCGCCTTCGTCGAACTGGCCGTGCGCGCGGGCGACCAGGTCGGCCACGGAGTCCTCGACGAACTCACTCTCCACGCGCCGCTCGCCCTGCCCGAAGCGGCGGGCGTACGGCTGCGGCTGACGGTCGGTGAGCCGGACGGCGACTCGGGCCGCCGCCCCCTGACCATCCACTCGCTCGCCGAGGACGCCGACGGGGACGCGCCCTGGGTCCTGCACGCCGAGGGCGCCCTGGCAGCCGAGGACTCCGCCGCGCCGGCGTCGTTCGATCTGACACGGTGGCCGCCGGACGAGACGGCACGGATCACCACCGAGGGCGCGTACGACCGGTTCCGGGAACTCGGTTACGCGTACGGCCCTGCCTTCCAGGCGCTCAAGGCCGCCTGGCGCGTCGGCGACGAGATCTTCGCCGAGGTGGCGCTCGCGGACGAGGTGACCGACGCCGAACGGTTCGTGCTGCACCCGGCCCTGCTCGACTCCGCCCTGCACGCGGTGATCCTCAGCGCGGGCGAGGACGACGCCACCTCGCTGCCGTTCGCCTGGAAGGGCGTCCGGCTGCACGCCTTCGGCGCCACCGCCGCGCGCGTCCGGTTCACCCCCGGCGACGACGGCGGGACGACCATCCATGTCGCCGACACACAGGGGCGTCCCGTCGCGACCGTGGGGTCCCTGATCTCCCGGGAGGTCTCGGCCGAGCAGCTCGCACCGGCGGCCCCCGGGCCCGGCGACTCGCTCTTCCACCTGGCCTGGACACCCGCCGGATCCGCCGGTTCCGCCGACGAGGCCGACTGGACGACGGTCGCGGACCTGGCGGAACTCTCCGACCAGGTGCCCGCGACGGTCGCGCTGACGCTTCCGGTCGGCACGGGCCCGATCGCCGAGGACGTCAGGACGGTCACCAACAAGACACTTGAGGCCCTTCAGACCTGGCTCACGGACGAACGGTTCGCCGACAGCAGGCTCATGGTGGTGACACACGGGGGCGACGACCTCGCGCACACCTCCGCCTGGGGCCTGGTCCGCGCCGCGCATTCGGAGGACCCGGAGCGCTTCGCGCTGCTCGACACCGACAGCGACGACACGGAGACGATCGCCCGCGCCGTCGCGTCCGGCGAGGGGGACCTGCGTATCCAGGACCAGGAGATCCTGGTTCCCCGGCTCGCGCGCGTCCCGGCGGCGCCGGACGGCGACATCGCAGCCGACACCGATAAGCCGGCTGACGGGGCATCACCCTGGGCCCGGCCCGGAACGGTACTGATCACCGGCGGTACGGGCGGACTCGGCGCCCTCGTCGCCCGCCACCTGGTGACCGAACACGGTGTCCGCGACCTGCTGCTGACCAGCCGCCGCGGCATTCAGGCGGCGGGCGCCGCCGACTTCCAGCAGGAACTGGCCGGCCTCGGCGCGACCGTCGAGATCGCCGCCTGCGACGTGGCCGACCGGGACGCCCTGGAGACGGTGCTGGCCGGCCGCACCCTCGGCGCGGTCGTGCACACCGCCGGCGTACTGGCCGACAGCATGATCGCCAACCTGACGCCGCACGGCCTCGAACAGGTGCTGCGCCCCAAGGTGGACGGCGCGCTGAACCTGCACGACCTCACCCGCGACCAGGAACTCGGCGCCTTCGTCCTGTTCTCGTCGGCCGCAGGCGTCTTCGGCTCGCCCGGCCAGGGCAACTACGCCGCAGCCAACACCTTCCTCGACGCCCTCGCCCAGCGCCGCCACGACGAGGGCCTGCCCGCGCAGTCCCTCGCCTGGGGCCTGTGGGCGGACACCGGCGGCATGGCGGGCGGGCTCGGCGATGCGGACCTCCAGCGGCTGCGCCGCCAGGGCATGCCCGCGCTGACGTCGCACGACGGACTCGCGCTGTTCGACGCCGCCGCCACCAGGCCCGAGCCCGCGCTCGTACCGATGAGCCTGGACCTGCGGGTGCTGCGCAGCGGCGCCGCCGGCGAACCGCCCGCCGTACTGCGCGGCCTGGTCCCGTCCACCCGGCGCCGCGCGGCGACCGCCGACCCGGCGGCGCTGCGCCGCGAACTGGCGGCGATGCCCGCCGAACAGCGCGAGCGGGCACTTGGCGACCTGGTCCTGAGCCTCGCGGCCTCCGTCCTCGGCCACTCCGGCCCCGAGGCGGTCGACCCCGCGCGCGACTTCCTGGAGTCCGGCTTCGACTCGCTCACCGCGATGGAACTGCGCACCGCGCTGAGCGCGGCCACCGGGGTGAAGCTGCCCACGATGGCCGTGTTCGACAGCAAGAACCCGGCCAACCTCGCCCGTCTCCTCATGACCGAGATGGAATCCGGTCTCACCCGCCCCGACCCGTCCGACGAGCCGTCGCCCGGCCAGGACGAGACCGTGACCGAGCTTTTCCGGGGGGCCGTGCGCGCCGGTGACTCGACGGGAGCGCTGGCACTGGCATCGGCGGTCGCCGCGCTGCGGCCCCGGTTCACCACGCCCGCCGAACTCGGCAGCCCGCCGAAGACGGTGCAACTGGCCGACGGTGCCCGCCGCCCCCGGCTGATCTGTCTGTCCACACCCATGGCCGGCGGCGGTGTGCACCAGCACGCCCGCCTCGGCTCCGAATTCCGGGACATCCGGCCCGTGTCCGCGCTGGCGCTGCCGGGATTCCAGCGGGGCGAGCCGCTGCCCGAATCCGTCGATGCGCTGTCACAGGTCCTCGGCGACGCCGTGCTCGCGGCGGCGGACGGCGATCCGTACGTACTGCTCGGCTACTCGTCCGGCGGCATCATCGGCCATGTCCTCGCGCGACACCTGGAGGAGACGGTCGGCAAGCCGCCCGCCGGGCTCGTCCTGATCGACACCTTCCGCGTCGAGGACACCGCGATGAACGTCGGCTTCGGCCATCTCATGGGCGAACTGCTCACGGTGGAGACGACCGTCGGCAGCTTCGACACGGCCCGGCTGTCCGCGATGCCGTACTACTTCCAGGTGCTGGCGGGCTTCGACCCCGTACGGCTGGCGGCGCCGACCCTCTTCGTCCAGGCGTCCGAGCCGTTCGTGCAGCCCCCGGAGGGCGTCGACGTGGCCGAGATGCGGGCCCAGCCGTGGGACGCCGAGCACACGCTGCGCACCGTCGAAGGCAACCATTTCTCCCTCGGACAGGAGCACGCCCCGGCGACCGCCCGAGCCATCGAGGAGTGGCTGGAGACGCTCGACTGAGCCGTGGCCGACGTCAGGATCCCCCGGAAGAAGTGCACGCCGCGTGCGGGGACGCGGCACCTGCCGAGTACGACCCGAAATGAGAGTGGTTGAGAAATGGCGTCCACGCCCACGGCCAAAGGGACTGTTCCCTTCCGGGAGTTCAAGACCTGGTACCGCGTCACCGGACCGACCGGCGCGGGCCGCCCGGCCCTCGTCGTCGTGCACGGAGGCCCCGGCTCCACCCACGACTACCTGACGGGTCTGTCCGTCTACGCCGAACGCGGCTGGACGGTGGTCCACTACGACCAGCTCGGCAACGGCGGCTCGACCCATCTGCCCGACGCCGACCCCGGCTTCTGGAACCCGCAGCTCTTCCGCGACGAGCTGGAGAACCTGCTGACCCGGCTCGGCATCGCCGACGACTACGTCCTGTTCGGGCAGTCGTGGGGCGGGATGCTCGCCGCCTGGCACGCCTCGGCGCGCCCCGCCGGGCTGCGCGGTCTGGTCATCGCCAACTCACCGGCCTCCTACCCGCTGTGGCTCGCCGAGATGGACGTCCTGCGCTCCCAGCTGCCGCCCGGCGTCGACGACACACTGCGCAAGCACGAGGCCGCCGGCACCACCGACAGCGACGAGTACATCGAGGCGATGCTGGTCTTCTACGCCCGGCACGTCTGCCGCGTCCAGCCCTGGCCCGGCGAGCTCATGGCCTCGTACATGGAGGCCGTCAGCGACCCGACGGTCTACCGCACCATGAACGGCCCCAACGAGTTCCATGTCATCGGCAGTCTGCGCGACTGGTCGGTCATCGACCACCTGCCCAGCATCGACGTGCCCACCCTCGTCCTGTCGGGCCGTTACGACGAGGCCACCCCGGTCACGGTGCGCCCCTTCGAGGAACTGATACCGGACGCCCGCTGGGAGATCTTCGAAGACTCCAGCCACGCCCCGCACTTCGAGGAGCCGGAACGGTTCTACGAGGTGCTCGGCGCATTCCTTGACACGGTCGGCGCACGCGACGCGCAGACCACAACGGTGAGCGGAGGCTGAGAAGCGCATGGACGCCCAGGTCGAGGAGATCGTCGAGGCGCTGCGCGGCTCGCTCGTCGAGAACGAGCGGCTGCGGCAGGACAACGAGAGCCTGCGCGCCGCCGCGAGCGTGGCCACCGAGCCCATCGCGATCATCGGCATGGCCTGCCGGTTCCCCGGCGGCGTCGGCTCCCCGGAGGAGCTGTGGGAGCTGGTCGACGAGGGCCGTGACGCGATCGGACCGTTCCCCGGCGACCGTGGCTGGGACATGGGCGCGCTGTACGACCCCGAGCCGGGAAAGCCCGGCAAGACGTACGCGCGCGAGGGCGGATTCCTGCACGACGCCGCCCAGTTCGACCCCGAGTTCTTCGGGATCAGCCCGCGTGAGGCCCTCACCATGGACCCCCAGCAGCGGCTGCTGCTGGAGATCACCTGGGAGTCGATGGAACGGGCCGGTCTCGACCCGGCGTCCCTGCGTGGCAGCCGCACCGGTGTGTTCGCCGGCGCGATGTACCACGACTACGGCATCACCAGCAGCGACGGCAGCCTCGTCTCGGGACGCGTCGCCTACACCCTCGGCCTGGAGGGCCCGGCGGTCACCGTCGACACGGCCTGCTCGTCGTCGCTGGTCGCGCTCCAGTGGGCCTCGCAGGCCCTGCGCTCGGGGGAGTGCACCCTGGCGCTGGCCGGCGGCGTCAGCGTCATGGCCACCCCCGAGACATTCATCGAGTTCAGCGAGCAGCGCGGGCTCTCCGCCGACGGCCGCTGCCGCTCCTTCGCCGCCGAGGCCGACGGCACCGGCTGGGCCGAGGGCGCCGGCGTCCTGCTGCTGGAGACCCTGTCCGACGCCCGCCGCAACGGACACCCCGTGCTGGCCGTCGTGCGCGGTACGGCCGTCAACCAGGACGGCGCGTCCAACGGCTTCAGCGCACCCAACGGCCCCTCCCAGCGCCGGGTCATCCAGCAGGCGCTCACCGCCGCCGGACTGACCCCCGCCGATGTCGACGTCATGGAGGGCCACGGCACGGGCACCTCACTCGGTGACCCCATCGAGGCGCAGGCGCTGCTCGCCACGTACGGACAGAACCGCGAAGAGCCGCTGTGGCTCGGCTCGATCAAGTCGAACATCGGCCACACCCAGGCCGCCGCCGGAGTCGCCGGCGTCATCAAGATGGTCGAGGCCATCCGGCGCGGCACCCTGCCCAAGACGCTGCACGCCGACGAGGCGTCGCCCCAGGTGGACTGGGACGCGGGCAACGTCCGCCTCCTCACCGAGTCCCGGGCCTGGCCCGACGCCGACCGGCCGCGCCGCGCCGCGGTGTCCTCGTTCGGCGTCAGCGGCACCAACGCCCACGTGATCATCGAGCAGGCGGAGTCCGACCCCGAGCCCGGCGCCGGGTCCGCCGCGCCGCGGCCGTCCTCGGACGTGCCCGTCCCGCTGCCGCTGTCGGCCGGCACCGAGACCGCCCTGCGCGCCCAGGCCCGGCAGTTGGCCGGCCACCTGCGGAACACGCCCGGCCTCGACCCCGTCGACCTCGGGTTCTCCCTCGCCACCACACGCGCCGCGCTGAGCCGCCGCACGGTCGTGGTCGGCCACGACCGCGAGGAACTCCTCGGCGCGCTCACGGCGTTGGCCGACGGCGCGCCCATCGGTGGCCCGGCGCGGACCACCGGACTGACCGCCTTCCTCTTCACCGGACAGGGCAGCCAGCGCCTCGGCATGGGCCGCGACCTGCACGCCGCGTTCCCCGTGTTCGCCCGCGCCTTCGACGAGGTGTGCGCCGTTCTCGACCCCGCCGTGCGCGAGGTCATGTGGAACGACGAAGAGGCCCTGAGCCGTACCGAGTTCACCCAGCCCGCGATCTTCGCCCTCGAAGTGGCGCTGTTCCGGCTCCTCGAATCCTGGGGCGTACGGCCCGACTTCGTCGCCGGTCACTCGATCGGTGAGCTCGCCGCCGCCCATGTGGCCGGCGTGTTCTCCCTCGCCGACGCCGCCACGCTCATCACCGCCAGGGCGCGGCTGATGGGGGCGCTGCCGACGGGCGGCGCGATGGTGGCGGTCGAGGCCACCGAGGACGAGGTCGTCCCGCTGCTCGGGGACGGTGTCGGCATCGCCGCCGTCAACGGCCCCACGTCCGTGGTGCTTTCGGGCACCACGGAAGCCGTGGACGAGGTCGTCGGCAAGCTCGGCGCGCGAAGGACGAACCGTCTGACGGTCTCCCACGCCTTCCACTCGCCGCTGATGGACCCGATGCTGGACGACTTCCGCCGTGTCGCCGAGGGCGTCACATACGCGGAGCCGACCGTCCCCGTCATGGCGAGCGGCGACGTCACCACAGCCGCGTACTGGGTCGGCCATGTCCGTGACACCGTCCGCTTCGCCGACGCGGTGACCGGGCTGGAAGCCGAAGGCGTCACCCGGTACGTCGAACTCGGCCCCGACGGCATCCTCACCGCCATGGCCCGCCAGAGCCTCACGACCACCGCCGAGACCGCCGTACTCGTCCCGGCCCAGCGCCGCAAGGAAGCCGGAACCGTCGCCGTTCTCACGGCAGTCGGCGCGCTGCACGCGGCGGGCCTGAAGGTCGACTGGACGGGCGTCTTCGACGGCCGCGGCGCCCGGCGCGCCGACCTGCCCACCTACCCGTTCCAGCGGGCCCGTTACTGGTTCGACAAGCGCGGCCTGGGCGGCGACGTCACCTCCGCCGGCCTCGACCGGCCCGACCACCCGCTGCTCGGCGCGATGGTGCACCTGCCCGGCTCCGACGGCGTGGTGTTCACCGGGCGGCTGTCCACCGGCGCCCACCCCTGGCTCTCCGACCACACCGTGCTCGGCTCCGTCCTGCTGCCCGGCACCGCGTACGTGGAACTCGCCGTGCGCGCCGGGGACCAGGTGGGCTGGAACCGCGTCGAGGAACTCAACGTCGCGGCGCCCCTGTTCCTGCCCGAGCACGGCGGCGTCCACATCCAGGTCGCCGTCGACGCGCCCGACGCGTCCGGGCTCCGCCCGGTGAGCGTGTTCTCCCGTGCCGACGACGCCCCGCTCGACCGCGAATGGGTCCTGCACGCCGAGGGGTTCCTGGCGCCCGACGCGGCCGAACCGTCGACCGACCTGGTGGCCTGGCCGCCGCGCGACGCCGAGCCTCTTCCCGTCGAAGGGCTCTACGAACGCCTCGAATACGGGCCCACGTTCCACGGACTGCGCGCCGCCTGGCGGCGCGGCGACGAGCTGTTCGCCGAGACGGCCCTCCCCGAGGGTGTCGACGCCGGCGGCTTCGGCCTCCATCCCGCCCTGCTCGACTCGGCGTTGCACGTGCTCGACCTGGCGGGCGAGGACGCGACCGTACTGCCGTTCTCCTGGTCCGACGTCACCCTGCACGCCGAGGGCGCCATGGCCGCGCGGGTCCGGCTGAGCGTCCGGGCCGACAAGTCGGTGTCCCTGGAACTGGCCGACGCCATGGGGCGGCCCGTCGCCTCGGTCGGGTCGCTGACACTGCGCCCCGTCACCGCGGACGGCCTCTCCCCGGCCGCGGCCCGCGTCGCCAACGCGCTCTTCCGGGTGGACTGGGTCCCGGCCGGTGAAGCCCGGTCGGGCGCCGACGACACCGAGGCGAGCGTTCACCACTGCCCGCCGACGACCGGCGACACCCTGGCAGCGGTGCGTGCGGTCACCTCCGGCGTACTGGAGGCCGTCCAGGCAGCGGTGGAGGGCGACACCTCCCTCGTCGTCGTCACCAACGGCGCGCTCGACGGCTCCGACCTCGGCCACGCCGCCGTATGGGGACTCGTACGCGCCGCCGAGGGCGAGCACCCCGGCCACTTCTTCCTCGTCGACACCGACGCACCGGTCGACCCCCGCCGGATCGTCAATTCCGGCGAGCCCGAACAGCGCGTCCACGGCGGCGAGACGCTGGTGCCCCGCCTGGCGGGCGTGCCGCTGGGGGCGGCCGACACCGTCTGGGACACCGCGCGCACCGTTCTGATCACCGGCGGGACCGGTGCCCTCGGGGCCGCCGTCGCCCGTCATCTGGTCACCCGCCACGAGGTACGCCGGCTGCTGCTGACCAGCCGCCGGGGACCCGACGCGCCGGGAGCCGCCGAACTCGCCGAGGAACTGACCGCGCTCGGCGCCGATGTCGAGATCGTCGCGTGCGACTCCGGCGACCGCGACGCCCTGGCCGCGCTGCTCGACGGCCGGACCATCGGCGGCGTCGTACACGCGGCGGGCGTCCTGGACGACGGGGTGATCCTCTCCCTGACTCCCGAGCGCGTCGACCACGTGCTGCGCCCGAAGGCGGACGCGGCCTGGCATCTCCACGAACTCACCCGCGACATGGGGCTCACCGCGTTCGTGCTCTTCTCGTCCGTCGCCGGTGTACTCGGCGCCCCCGGACAGGGCAACTACGCGGCGGCCAGCACCCTGCTCGACGGCCTCGCGCGGCACCGGCACGCGGGCGGACTTCCCGCGCTGTCACTGGCCTGGGGGCCATGGGCCGGAGAAGGCATGGCGGACGGGCTCGCCTCGGCCGGCATGCGCTCCCTCGCGCCGGAGGAGGGTCTCGCCCTGCTCGACGCCGCCACCGCCGCGGCCGAGCCCGTGCTGGTACCGGTCCGGTTCGACCTGGCCGCCTTCGACACGCCTCCGCCCATCCTGCGCGGCCTCGTCCGGGGCCGGTCACGCCGTGTCATCGACACCGACGCGTCGGCGACCGCCGTGCTGCGGCAGCGCCTGGCCGGACTCGACGAGGCGGAACGCGCCGCCGAACTCCTCGGCCTCGTCCGCACCCAGGCCGCGATGGTCCTGCGGCACGCCGGAGCCGATTCGGTCGACCCCGACCGGGCCTTCCGCGACCTCGGATTCGACTCGCTCACCGCGATCGAACTGCGCAACCTGCTGGGTGGAGCCACCGGACTCCGCCTGCCCGCCACGCTCGTCTTCGACTACCCGACCCCCGGAGTGCTGGCAGGACATCTCCTGGAGGAGCTGTCCGGAGCCGTGGAGAAGGCTCCGGCCGCGACCGTCGCGAGCCCGCTGGACGACGAGCCGATCGCCATCGTCTCGATGGCCTGCCGCTACCCGGGCGGCGTGGACTCGCCCGAGGGGCTGTGGCGGCTGGTCGACGAGGGCGTCGACGCGATATCGGAGTTCCCGGCCGACCGGGGCTGGGGCGTGGAGGACATCTACGACCCCGAGCCCGGCGTTCCGGGCAAGACATACGTACGCGACGGCGGATTCCTGCACGACGCGGGCGACTTCGACCCGGACTTCTTCGGCATCAGCCCGCGCGAAGCCCTCGACATGGACCCGCAGCAGCGGCTGCTCCTTGAGACGTCGTGGGAGGCGCTGGAGCGCGCCGGGATCGCGCCCACCACGCTGAAGGGCAGCGCGACCGGTGTCTACGCCGGGGTGATGTACCACGACTACCCCGGCGGTACCGGCGGAGGCAGCATCGTCTCGGGCCGCGTGTCCTACACCCTCGGCCTCGAAGGCCCCGCGGTGAGCGTGGACACGGCGTGCTCGTCGTCCCTGGTCGCCCTCCACTGGGCGGCGCAGGCGCTGCGCTCGGGCGAATGCTCACTCGCCCTCGTCGGTGGTGTGACCGTCATGGGAACACCGCAGTCGTTCATCGATTTCAGCGAGCAGCGCGGTCTGGCCGCCGACGGCCGGTGCAAGTCCTTCTCGTCCTCCACCGACGGCACGGGCTGGGGCGAGGGCGCGGGCGTCCTCGTGGTCGAGCGGCTGTCGGACGCGCGTCGTCTCGGGCATCCGGTGCTCGCGGTGGTGCGGGGCAGTGCGCTGAACCAGGACGGTGCGAGCAACGGTCTGACCGCCCCCAACGGGCCCTCTCAACAGCGCGTGATCAAGCAGGCGTTGGCGAACGCGGGTCTGTCGGCGGCGGATGTGGACGCGGTCGAGGCGCACGGCACGGGGACCACTTTGGGTGACCCGATCGAGGCGCAGGCGCTCCTCTCCACCTACGGACAGGGCCGCGTCGACGGGAAGCCGTTGTGGTTGGGCTCGATCAAGTCCAACATCGGTCACACGCAGGCCGCGGCGGGTGTCGCGGGGATCATCAAGATGGTCCAGGCGATGCGTCACGCCAAGCTTCCGCGGACGCTGCACATCGAAGAGCCGACGCGGCAGGTCGACTGGGAGGCCGGAGACGTACGGCTGCTGACCGAGGCACGCGAGTGGCCCAGCGAGGGCCGCCCGCGCCGCGCCGCCGTGTCCTCCTTCGGCATCAGCGGAACGAACGCGCACGTCATCGTCGAAGAAGTCGTGCCCGTGGATGAAGTCCCGGTCGAGCGGCGGGAGTTGCCGGTCGCCCCGGTGGTCGTCACGGCGAAGAGCCCGGCGGCCCTGGAGACGCAGATCGCGCGCTTCGGCGCACTGGTGAAGGACGGGAACGCGCTCGACGTGGCGTTCTCGGCGGCGACCGGCCGGGCCGCGCTCGAACACCGCGCGGTGCTAGTCGGGTCCGAGACGGTCACGGGTGAGACCGGTGCGGGCAAGGTGGCGTTCCTGTTCACGGGGCAGGGGAGTCAGCGTCTGGGTATGGGGCGTGAGTTGTATGAGACGTTCCCGGTGTTCGCGGCGGCCTTTGACGAGGTTTGCGCTGTTCTTGACCCCGCGGTGCGTGAGGTCATGTGGGCGGATGAAGAGGCTCTGGGGCGTACGGAGTTCACTCAGCCGGCGATCTTCGCGCTGGAAGTGGCGTTGTTCCGGCTGGTGGAGTCGTGGGGTATCAAGCCCGACTTCCTGGTCGGGCACTCGATCGGTGAGCTTGCCGCCGCGCATGTGGCGGGGGTGTTCTCGCTTGAGGACGCGGGCCGGCTGATCTCCGCACGCGGACAGTTGATGCAGGCGCTTCCGGCCGGTGGGGCGATGGTCGCCATCCAGGCCACCGAGGATGAAGTCACCCCGCTGCTGACCGATGGTGTAGGGGTCGCGGCTGTCAACAGCCCGTCCTCGGTGGTCATTTCCGGTGTGGAGGACGAAGTCACGGCGGTTGCCGAGTACTTCACCGACCGTAAGCGGAGCCGTCTGACGGTGTCGCATGCCTTCCACTCGCCTTTGATGGACCCGATGCTGGACGATTTCCGTAAGGTCGCGGAGAGTGTCACGTACTCCGAGCCGGTGATCCGGCTGGTTCGGGATGTGGCGTCGGCTGATTACTGGGTCGCGCATGTGCGTGGCGCGGTGCGGTTCGCCGACGATGTCCGTGAGTTGCAGGACCAGGGTGTGACGCGGTTCCTGGAGATCGGGCCCGACGGCGTACTCACCGCGATGGCGGGGCAGACTGCGGAGGGCACTCTCGCGGCGACGTTGCGTCGTGACCGTCCCGAGGTCGAGAGCCTGTTCGCGGGTGTGGGCCGGTTGTTCGCGGCCGGTGTTCCTGTCGACTGGGACACGGTCTTCGACGGCCGAGGCGCCCGCCGGGTGGATCTGCCGACATATCCCTTCCAGCACAAGCGCTTCTGGCTCGTCGAACAGTCGAACACGGCCGCCGGTGCGGACGCGGTCGACCACCCCCTGCTCACCTCCGGGATTGCCCTCCCGGACACGGGCGGTGTGGTGTTCACCGGGCGTCTGTCCCTCGACACCCACCCCTGGCTCGGCGACCACGACGTACTGGGCACCCTGCTGCTGCCCGGCACCGGACTGGTCGAACTCGCCCTGGCCGCAGGCGAACAGGTCGGCTGCGGCACGATCGACGAGCTGATGCTGGAAGCACCGCTCGTCGTCCCCGAGAAGGGCGCGGTCGCCATCCGCGTGCTCGTCGGCGGCCCCGACGACTCCGAGGCGCGCACCGTCGAGATCTACTCGTCCCTGGACGACGAGACCTGGAGCCGTAACGCGGCCGGTGGCCTCGCACCCTCGGCGGGCGCTCCGTCGTCCGACCTGACCCAGTGGCCGCCGGTGGGCGCCAAGCCGCTCCAGGTGGAGGGCGCGTACGAACGGCTCCTCGCCCGCGGTTACGACTACGGACCCACCTTCCAGGGGCTCAAGGCCGCCTGGCGGCTCGACGACGACGTCGTGTTCGCCGAGGTCGCGCTCCCGGAGGGATCGGACGCGGCCGGGTTCGGCCTGCATCCGGCGCTGCTGGACGCGGCGATGCACGTCGGGCTCATCGAGGAGGGTGACGCGTCCGAGTCGGACGCACCGGAGCTGCCGTTCTCCTGGAACGGTGTCTCGCTCCACCGCGCCGGTGCCTCCGCCCTGCGCGTCAGGCTGTCGAACCAGGGCCAGGACGGCACGGACGTACTGGTCACCGACGAGACCGGCGCCCCCGTTCTCTCCGTCGCCGCCCTGACGTCGAGGCCCGTCTCGGCCGAGCAGCTTCGGGCCGACGGCGAGCACCGCGAGTCGCTGTTCTCCCTCACCTGGACCAAGGCGCCCGAAGCACCCGCGCTGGAGACACCCGTCGTGGTGTACGAGGTCCCCCGGGCGGACGGCCCCACGCCCGAGGCCGCGCACGCCGTCGCCGACCAGGTGCTGGCCCGCATCCAGGAGTGGCTCGCCGACAACGGCGGCAGCGAGGAGAAGCTCGCGGTCGTCACCCGTCGCGCGGTGCCGATCGAGGGCGAGGACGTCGATCTGAGCCAGGCACCCGTATGGGGCCTGGTCCGGGCGGCGGCTGCCGAGAACCCGGGCCGGTTCCTCCTGCTCGACCTGGGGGACGGGGCCACCGTGCCGCCCCTGGCCGACCGTCCCGAGACGGCGGTCCGCAACGGCGAACTGCTCGTCCCCGCGCTCACCCGCGTACCCGCCGCCGCGGTCGACGCGGAGCGCGCCCCGTGGGACCCGGCGACGACGGTACTGATCACGGGCGGTACGAGCGGACTCGGCGCCATCGTCGCCCGTCACCTGGTGACGGCGCACGGCGTCCAGCACCTCGTCCTGACCAGCCGCCGGGGCGCGAAGGCGCCAGGCGCGGCGGAACTCCACGCCGAACTGACCGCGCACGGCGCCCGGGTGGACATCGAGGCGTGCGACGTGGCCGACCGCGCCGCCGTCGCCGCCGTGCTGGACAGGCACCCCGTCGGGGCCCTGGTCCACGCGGCCGGCGTCGTGGACAACGGCCTTGTCCGCGGGCTGACACCGGAGCGTATGGACGCGGTCCTGCGCCCCAAGGTGGACGGGGCCTGGCATCTGCACGAACTGACGGCCGACCGCGACCTGTCGGCGTTCGTCCTGTTCTCCTCGATGGGCGGTCTGCTGCTCGCGGCGGGCCAGGGCAACTACGCCGCCGCCAACGTGTTCCTGGACGCGCTCGCCCGCCACCGCCACCAGGCCGGACTGCCCGTCACCTCGCTGGCGTTCGGCCTCTGGGAGGCCGAGACCGGCCTCGGCGAGCTGGCCGAGGCCGACCGCAAGCGCATGCTCCGCATGGGCCTGCCCGCCCTCTCGCAGGAGGAGGGACTCGCCCTGCTGGACGACGCGTTGCGTACGGGGGAGCCCGCGCTGGCGCCGTTCCGCCTGGACACCGCCGCCCTGCGGGCGCGCTCGACGGACCGGCTGCCCGCGCTGCTGCGCGGCCTGGTGCCCGCCTCGCGCCGCCGTACCGGCGGACCGGGCGCGGCGGGCGGCGGGGACGACGGCGCGGCACTGCGGCGCAGCCTCGCGGCAGCCGCCGACCAGGCCGAGCGTGACCGGCTCCTGGTGGATCTGGTGCGGACCCACGTCGCGGCGGTGCTCGGGCACGACGGCGTCGACGCCGTACGGGCGGACCGGGCCTTCAAGGACCTCGGATTCGACTCGCTCACCGCCGTTGAGCTGCGCAACAGCCTGCGTACGGCGACCGGGTTGAAGCTGCCCGCCACCCTGGTGTTCGACCACCCGACGCCCGACGCCGTCGCCGAGCGGCTGAGCGAGCAGCTGGGCGGCGACCAGGAACCGGCGGCCTCCCCACTGGACGCCGAACTGGCCCGTCTGGAGGCGGCGTTGGCGTCGGCGACGCCCAACGAGGAGACGTACGGCCGGGTCGCCGAGCGGCTGCGCGCCCTCGCGGCCGGCTGGGCCGAGACCCACAGGCCGGACGAGAGCGAGGAGACCGAGCTCGAATCGCTCTCGGCCGACGAACTGTTCGACGTTCTCGACGGCGAGCTGGACACGCGGTCCGCGCCGTAGAACCGCGCCGGACCGGAACAACCATCCACAACGAGGAGAACCACCCACGTGACCACCGAAGCGACCCCCACGTTCCAGCAGGCCGACGACGCGTTGATCAAGCTGCTCTCGCCGCCCTTCCCCGACGACCCGTTCCCCATCTACGAGACCCTGCAGTCGGTCAACCGGGTGCACAAGTCCGCGCTCGGCATCTACGCGCTCTCCGGGTACGAGGAGGTGACCGCGCTCCTGAAGATGCCCGACGTCCACAGCGGTGCCCGCGCCGCCGCGCAGATGCGTGAGGACTGGGCCGACCACATCTCGCTGCGGATGTACCTGAACTCGATGGTCACCCTCAACGCTCCCGACCACGGCCGTGTCCGTGGTCTGGCCAGCCGCGTCTTCACCCCCAACAAGATCAAGAAGATGCAGCCGGCGGTCGAGCGGCGGACCGACGAACTGATCAGCGCCATCATCGAGAAGTCCGAGGGCGGCGAGCCCGTCGACATCGTCGAGATGCTGGCCATGCCCTTCCCCGTCGCGGTCATCAGCGACATGCTCGGCCTGCCCTACGAGGACGGCAAGCGCACCTGGGAGCTGGCCGACGACTGGTCACGCGTCTTCTCCGGCATCTACACCGAAGAGGACCTGGTGGTCGCGGACTCCGCGGCCGAGGAACTGACCGGATACTTCCGTGACGTGATCAAGGCCTGCCGTGAAGAGCCCAAGGACGACCTGATGTCGTCGCTCGTCCAGGAGGCCACCAACGGCAAGCTCGACGAGGAGGAGCTGCTGGCGCTCATCCTCTTCCTGTTCACGGCCGGCTTCGCCGCCACCACCAACCTCATCGCCACCGGGGTGCTCGCCCTCATGGAGCACCCCGACGAGCTGAAGCGCTGGCGCGCGGACAAGAGCATCACCCCGACCGCCGTCGAGGAGCTGCTGCGCCACACCGCCCACACCACCGCGTCGAGCCGTCTCACCACCCGCCCCATCACCATCGGCGGCGTCGACATTCCCGAGGGCGTTCTCGTCCTGGCCCTGCTCTCCGCCGCCAACCGCGACCCGGAGAGGTTCCCGGACCCGCACCGCCTGGACCTCACCCGCGACAACGGCACCCACCTGAGCTTCAGCGCCGGCGCCCACTTCTGCTTCGGTGGCAGCCTCGCGCGTATGGAGGCCGCAGACCTCTTCCCGAAGCTGATCGACACGTTCGCGAGCATGGAGCTGGCCGGCACCCCCGGGCGCCGCGCCATCATGGGCCTGACCGGCTACACCTCGCTCCCGGTGCGCCTCACCCGCTGAACGGCCGGGTACCAGGTTCAACGCTCAACGCAAGAAAGGAGTCCCCGCGCGAACTTCGCGCGGGGACTCCTTACGTGTACGGGGGTCGTATGTCGTACCGGGTGGACGTTCCTACTCGGAGGCGGGTGTGGGGCTGGGCCGGCCCGTCGTGGCGTCGGCCTTCGTCTCGTCCGTCGCGTCGGGCGTCTTCACATGACGCAGCAGCAGCGCCGCGCCGACGGCGCCCACCAGCATGACGGCGCCGCCCACCGCCGCGCTGAGGTTCATCCCGCGGGTGAAGGCCTCTCCGGCCGCCTGGACGAGGGAGTCGCCCGCGTCGGCGGGCAGATGCCCGGCGACTTCGTGCGCACCGCCGAGCGAACCCTCGGCGGCCTCCTCCGCCTCGGGCGGCAGCCCGGACGTCGAGTCAGCGATGTCGCGGGTGTAGACGGCGGCACCGATGCTGCCCAGGATCGCGACGCCCAGCGCCCCGCCCAGCTGGTTGCTGGTCTCGGGCAGCGCCGCCGCCGCGCCCACGCGCTCGGCCGGGGCCGCGGAGACGATCAGGTCGGCGGTCAGGGGGATCGCCATGCCGACGCCGGCGGACAGCACGCTCGCGCCGACCACCGCCATGGCCAGGTCCGAATCGGCGCGCAGCTGCGTCATCATGGCGAATCCCGCCGACGCGATGACCATGCCGACGGCGATGATGTAGCCGGGGCGGATCTTCTTGGCGAGCCCGACGGCCACCGATGTCGTGACCGCCACCGCCAGCGGCGCCGGCAGGGTCCACAGTCCGGCCTCCAGCGGGCTCAGTCCGTAGACGAGCTGGATCCACTGGGTGGCGAACAGCAGGAAGCCGACCATCGCGAACAGGGCGACGAGGTTGACGCCGATGGACGCGGTGAACCCCCGGTCCCGGAACAGGCTGAGGTCGATCAGCGGGTTCGGGGCCGAGCGCTGGCGCATGACGAACAGCACGCCGACGACGAGACCGGCGGCGATGACGCCCGTGTGCTCCCAGGCGAAGCCGTCGTCGGCGAGCTCCTTGATGCCGTAGATGACCGGGAGGATGGCGGCGAGGGACAGGACGGCACCGATGAAGTCGAAGCGGCCCGGGTTGGGATCGCGGTACTCCGGCAGGAGCATCGGGCCGAACACCAGGATCAGGATCGTGACGGGGATGTTGATCAGGAAGACGGAACCCCACCAGAACTCTTCCAGCAGTGCGCCGGACACGATCGGTCCGAGCGCGGCGCCGCCGGAGAGACCGGCCGTCCAGATCGCGATGGCGGTACGGCGCTGGTTGGGGTCGTGGAACATGTTGCGGATCAGGGCGAGGGTGGACGGCGCGAGCACGGCCCCGGACATGCCGAGGACGGCGCGCGCGAGGATCAGCAGCTCGGCGCTGCTCGCGTAGGCGGCGGCGAAGGACGACGCGCCGAACACGACCGCGCCGATCATCAGCAGCTTCCTGCGGCCGATGTGGTCGCCGAGAGTGCCCATGGCGATGAGCAGTCCGGCGAGCATGAATGCGTAGATGTCGACGATCCACAGCTGCTGTGTGGCACTTGGCTCCAGCGACGCGCTGAGGAAGGGCAGCGCGAAGTACAGCACGGTCATGTCCATCGACATCATGAGGACAGGGACGACGAGGACGGCGAGGCCGACCCACTCCTTCAAGGTCGCGCGTTCGGGGCTCATGGAGTCGACTCTAGATCTGTATAAGTAATCCGTCTATGTCAAATTCTGTTTAGGACGATTGTTTAAGACAGATCTCTGAACACATGGCTAGACTCCACTCATGGGACACCGAGAGGATCTGCTGGCCGGCGCGAAGCAATGCCTGTACGAGAAGGGGTACGCACGTACCACCGCCCGAGACATCGTCGAGGCGTCCGGCGCGAACCTGGCCTCGATCGGCTACCACTACGGCACCAAGGAAGCGCTTCTCAACGCCGCGATCATGGAGGCGGCGGAGGAGTGGGTCCAGGAGCTGAAGGGGGCCCTGGCCGACGCGGCCGACCTGCCCGAGGACCCGATCGAACGGTTCCAGACGGTCTGGACGCGCGTGATCGAGCTGTTCGACCGTCACCGCCCCGTGTGGGGCGCCCAGTTCGACGCGATCTCCCAGCGCGACCATGTGCCGGAGGTCCGCCGCTTCTTCGCCGATGCGCAGCAGCAGGCGCAGAAGGGCCTGGTCCAACTCCTCTGGGACGGCAGCGAATTGTCACCGGAGGCCGAGGCCTCGGTCGGGCAGTTCTACCACGCGCTGCTCAGCGGCGTGATGATGCAGTGGGTGGTCAACCCGGACCACGCCTCGACGGGCGAGTCGCTCGCCGAGGCGCTGCGGACGGTCGCGGAGAACGCCCGGCACTTCCGGTCAGGTACGGCTCTCTGACGCCGCAGCGGCCTCGCGGGCCAGCTGTGCCCGGTCGACCTTGCGGTTGGAGTTCAGCGGGAACTCCGCCACGTGCAGGAAGGCCCTGGGCATCATCGGGTCGGGCAGATACGCGGACAGCTCCTTCCGCAGCGTGACCGGCGCGATGCGCTCACCGGTGTAGTAGAGGACGAGCTCCAGTCCGCCACCGGGGGCCGGGCGGGTCACCGTGGCCGCGTTCTGGACTCCCGTGCACTGGCGGACGATGTGGTCGACCTCGGCCAGCTCGACCCGGAAGCCCTGGACCTGTACCTGGGCGTCCAGCCGGCCGAGGTAGACCAACTCGCCGTCGTCCAGGCGCCGTACCCGGTCGCCGGTCCGGTACCAGCGGCGGCCGCCGCGCTCCAGGAAGCGGCCCTTGTCGTCCTCCGGGTCCAGGTAACCGGGTGTCATCTGCGGTCCTGTGATGCACAGTTCACCCTGCACCGGGGACTCGTTGTCCTCGTCCAGCAGCAGATGGTCGTGACCGGGGTGCACCTTGCCGATGGGGACGACGCCGTTCACGGCCTGGCGCTCCGAGATCTCCGGCGACCAGCGGTGCCCGGTGATGGTGACGGTCAGCTCGGTCGGCCCGTACAGGTTCTCGATCTTCGACTGGGGCGCGGCGACCTGCCAGTCGGCGGCGTCCTCGTGCAGCAGCGCCTCACCCGCGAAGAAGCTCCACCGCAGGGTGGGCATCGAGCCGGGCTTCAGGCTGCCCATCCGCCGGATGAACGAGATGCCGCTCGGGGTGGAGAACCACACCGTCATCCGCCGCTCGGCGAAGAACGCCGGCAGATCCCGGTGGGCCGCCGCGGGGATGGCGTGCACCGGCGCCCCCCGGCCCCAGGAGCAGAACAGCTCGAACATCGCGCAGTCGAAGTTGAGGCCGACGTTCTGGCAGAAGACGTCGTCGGGGCTGAAGTCGTAGCGCTCGTCCAGCAGGTTGAAGTAGTGGACGTTCGCCTCGTGCGTGATCGGCACCCCCTTGGGGCGGCCCGTCGACCCCGACGTGAACAGGACGTACGCGATGTCGGACGGCAGCACGGCCGCCGGCGCGTCGAGCGCCTTCGCGGGCGCCGCTTCGTCGAGGAAAGGCAGATCCAGCTCGGTCTCCGCGAGCGCGGCCCGGCCCGCCCCGTCGGCGATGACCGTCGAGACCTTGGCGGCGCTCAGCATGGAGCGGGTGCGCTCGGCCGGGAACCGCGGATTGAGCGGTACGACGGTGGCGCCGGAGTACAGCGCCGCCATGATCCCGACGTACGCGGTCAGGCTCTTGTCCGCCAGCACGGCGACGTTGTGCGGCCCCTGCGGAGCCATGGCGCGCAGCGCCCCGGCCCGGTGCAACGACAGCTCGTGCATCTCCTCGTACGTCAGGCTCTCGGCGTCCACACGGATCGCCGTACGGCCGGGCGACAGCGCCAGGCCGCTCAGGAACCGTTCGTGCAGACCGTTTCCGGGGACGGGTGTCTGGGTCATAGCGCGTACTCCGAAGAGGAAAAGGGGTGGGTAGGGGTGCCGACCGGTACTGCGCAGAGATTAGGTTGGCAGCGATGCCGACTATTCGGTAAACGTCGGGAAAACACAGGAGCCCGCATGTGGGACGAGTCTTTCGAGCAACTTCTCCGCAAACAGATTCCCTTGCTGGAACCGAATGAGGAGTTGACCGCCGAGTTGAGTCTGCGCGATTTCGGCCTGGACTCCATGGGAATGGTTTCCCTGCTGTCCTCGCTGGAGGACGAGTACGGCGTCCGATTCGTCGACGATGCCCTCAACACGGACAACTTCGCCACTCCGGGAACCCTTTGGAAAACCCTCGACGCCATGCGCTGACCGGTTTCTTCCCGCTATGCGATCGCGCTGCGACGGCGCGGTCGCATAGCCGTGTCCGGCTTCACGGCGACGACGTCGAACGCGCTGGTCATGACCTCCACACGGCCCCACAGGGCGTCCTGTCCGGTGACGTACACCCGCTCGGCGCCCAGACCCTTGACCGTGTCGACGACGGCCGGCCAGCGCACGGTGTGCGTCACGGCGTCCAGCAGCAGCTCCCGTACCTCATCGCCGGTCTTCAGCAGCGATCCGTCGTGGTCGGACACGACGGGGATGGCGGGATCGGCGAATTTGATGTCCGCGGTGACCTCGGTCGCGATCTCCTCGCGCAGCGCGGCGAACACTCCCGAGTGCATCGGGGGCCGCATGACGTACAGCGGCAGGCCGCCCGCCGCGCGGAGCCGTCCCTGGAGCCACTCCACCACGTCCTCGTAGACCGAGAGCATGTGGAAGTCGTGGTCGACGTGGCAGGCCACCTCGTTCCAGTCGCCCCGCGCGTCCAGCTCCGAGCGGATCTCGGCGAGTTTGTCGGCCGGGACGCGGGCGAACGACTGGGTGACGATGTCGCGGTGCTCACGGGCGAAATAGGCGTCCACACGTCGGCCCCACGCGAGAGTCATCTCGACGGCCTCCGGGAAAGGCAGCGAGCCCGCGTGCACCGCGGCGGCCGTACCGCCGAAGCTGGCACCCACGCAGGCCACCGGCTCCACGTCGTGCTCCGCGGACGCCCACTCGGCCAGCGCCAGGCAGTTGACCAGGAACGCGATCCGCGCCGGCTCCGGGAAGGCGCCCACACCGTCCTGGGCCTCGCTCTCCCGGTACCGGTCGATGAGCGAATAGCCCAGGATCCGGTCCGTCTCGGCGACGAGCCGGCGGGCCACGGGATGGGCCGCCATGAACCGCGCCGAGTCGGCGAACCGCGTCGGGCCGATTCCCGGAAAGACAATCGCCGACATATTCTCGCTCTCCCTGTTTTCCGCGCTTATCGGGTACGTTCCGAAAGCCCGGCACTTCGATCCTATGTTTGCCGGTTCAGTCTTGTGTGGGCCCCCTGACGGCATAACCCCTAATGCCCCCTAGTTCTGGGGTGACCGGGCAGGAGTCCTTGTGGGGTGAAAAGCGCACCTGTTAGAAACGGGCTGGCATTAGTTAGTCGGAAACGCTGAATCGGAAGGGTGGCGCATGAGCCCGAATGGAGCTCGTCCGGCCCGGGCGCACGCATCGGTGGACAATCTGCGGACTTATCTGCTGGCCGCCGCCCGGAGGGCCCCCGACCGGCCCGCCGTGATCCAGGCGGCGGCGGACGGCGGTCTGGAGACGGTCACCTACGGCGAGCTGGAGCGCCGCGTCGACGCCTGCGTCGAAGGGCTCGGCGCCCTCGGCCTGGAGGTCGGCGACCGCGTCATCCTGGAGTCCGACACCAACGCCGACGCCGTGGCGACCCTGCTGGCCTGCGCGACGCTGGGGCTGCCTTTCGTGCCCACCAGCCCCGAGGTCCCCGACGAGCGGCTTCTGACGATCATCGACAGCGCCGAGCCCGCGCTGTACCTCCAGGCCGTGCACGGGAAGCGGACCGGCATACCGGAGTCGGTCGGCACGGCCCGGTTCGGCACCGACGGTCTCACCGTGGAGCGCCCGCCGCAGCCGCGCGTCCGGCGCCGCCGCGTGGTGACGCCCATCGACACCGCGTACATCACCTTCACCTCCGGCACCACCGGCCGCCCCAAGGGTGTCGTCATGAGCCACCGCGGCGTCATCGCGTTCCTGCGCGGTGCCGAGGCGGCGGAGCTCATCACCTCCGAGGACCGGGTGGCCGGCACATCGCCGCTCCAGTTCGACTTCGCGCTGTTCGACATCGGACTCGCCCTCGGCCACGGCGCCACGCTCGTGCCCGTACCGCGCGACCGGCTCAACTGGCCCCGGCGCTTCCTGTCGTACCTGCGCGACACCGGCGCCACCCAGGTCGACAGCGTCCCGTCGGTCTGGCGTCCGGTCCTTCAGCACGAGCCCGACATGCTGGCCGAGATGGGCCAGGAGGGCATCCTGCGCCGCATCGCGTTCTCCGGCGAGAACTTCCCCCTGGAGGAGCTGAGGCGCCTTCAGGAGTTCCTGCCGAAGGCCCACTTCACCAACGGCTACGGCGCCACCGAGACGATGGCCGCCTCCATCACCGAGGTGCCCAACCCGCTGCCCGCCGAGACCGAGCGCCTGTCGATCGGCTACGCCGTCGCGGGCGCCGAGATGCTGCTCATCGGCACCGACGGCGGCCCCGTGGACGAGCCGGGCGTGCTCGGCGAGATCTACCTGCGCAGCCCCTCGCTCTTCTCCGGCTACTGGAACGACCCCGAGGCCACCCGCGCCGTCGTCGTCCCCGACCCGCTCAACCCCCGTTCGGGGCAGCTGGTGTTCAAGACCGGCGACCTGGCGTCCATGGGCGATGAGGGCGAGCTGTACTTCCACGGCCGCGCCGACTCCCAGGTCCAGATCCGCGGCAACCGCGTCGAACTGGGCGAGGTGGAGCGCCGTATCGGTCAGTTCGACGGCATCACCGGAGCGGTCGCGATGATCCTCCCGCGCCCGGACGGCGACCCGCTGCTGCACGCGTTCGTCACCTGCGCCCCCGACGGCCCCGCGCCGGACGCCAAGGAAGTCGTCGCCTTCTGCCGCGCCGCGCTGCCCGCCTACATGGTCCCGCACGGTGTGCGCGTGGTGGACGTGTTCCCGCTGACCGTCAACGGCAAGGTCGACCGCGCCGCACTGGCCGCCCACGTGGCGTCCTGAACCACCCCGATCGCCGCTGTCGCTATACCTCTTTGCCCCTTTCTTCGTTGCGGAGTATGCACATGACCGAGCAGTCAAGGGCCGCGATGCTGGAACTGGTGCTGGCGCAAGCCGCAGCTGTGCTGCGCGCCGCCGATCCGGACGCCTACGGGGACGGGGCCGTCCATGTGGCGGCCGACCACCCGTTCCTGGCGGGGGGCCTGGACTCACTGGGCCTGGTCCAGCTGCACCGCCGGCTCACCGCCGAGCTGGGGGTGGAGCTGCCCGTCACCGTCGGCTTCGACCACCCCACGCCGGTGGCCCTGGCGAACCACCTGGTGGACGTGGTGCACGGCACCGCCGGAGCGGGGGCGGCCGACGAGCCCGCGGCGGTTACCGCGCCCGCCGTCCCGTCGGCGTTCGGCGAGCCGGTCGCGATCATCGGCATCGGCTGCCGCTACCCGGGCGGGGTGACCTCTCCCGAGGACCTGTGGCGCATCGTCGCCGGCGACACGCACGTGCTCACCGAGTTCCCCGCCGACCGCGGCTGGGACCTCGACCGCATCTACAACCCGGACCCGTCGGTCACCGGCGCCAGCTACGTACGGCACGGCGGATTCCTGCCGGACGCCGCCGACTTCGACGCCGACTTCTTCCAGATCAACCCCAAAGAGGCGTTGGCGATGGACCCCCAGCAGCGGCTGCTGCTGGAGACCTCCTGGGAGGCGCTGGAGCACGCCGGCATCGACCCGGACCGGCTGCGCGGCACCCCCTCGGGCGTGTTCATCGGTGTGGAGCCGCACGAGTACGGACCGCGCACGCACGAGGCGCCCGACGGCCTCGACGGCTACGTCCTCGGCGGCAACCTGCCCAGCGTCGTGTCCGGCCGGGTCGCCTACACACTCGGCCTCGAAGGCCCCACGCTCACCGTCGACACCGCCTGCTCGGGCTCGCTGACGGCCCTTCACCTGGCCGTGCGCTCGCTCCAGGGCGGGGAGAGCCAACTGGCGCTGGCCGGCGGTGTCACCGTCATCTCCAGCCCCGGCACGTTCACCACCTTCAGCCGCCAGCGCGGCCTCGCCCCGGACGGACGGATCAAGGCGTTCGCCGCCGCGGCCGACGGCACCTCCTTCGCGGAGGGCGCGGGCGTGTTCGTCCTCGCCCGGCTGTCCGACGCGCTGCGCGACGGACACCCCGTGCTCGCCGTCATCCGGGGCAGCGCCATCAACCAGGACGGCGCGAGCAACGGACTCTCCGCGCCCAACGGACTCGCCCAGCAGCGCGTCATCCGCCAGGCGCTCGCCGACGCGCGTCTGACGCCCGACGAGATCGACGCGGTCGAGGCCCACGGCACCGGCACCATGCTCGGCGACCCCATCGAAGGCCAGGCCCTGGTCGCCGCCTACGGTCGCGGACGCTCCGCCGACAACCCCCTGTGGCTGGGCTCGGTGAAGTCCAACATCGGACACACCGGCGCCGCCGCCGGCGCGGCGGGGATCATCAAGATGGTCGAGGCGATGCGTCACCGCACCCTGCCCCGCACCCTGCACGTGGACGAACCGACCTCGCACGTCGACTGGTCCGACGGCACCGTCAAGCTCCTCACCGAGCCCGTGCCGTGGGAGAGCACCGACGCGCCGCAGCGCGCCGGAATCTCCTCGTTCGGCGCGAGCGGCACCAACGCCCACGTCATCATCGAGGCCCCGCCCGCCGTCGCCGAGACGCCGGAGACCCCCGAGAGCGCCGAACAGCCCCCGGCCGGGCGCCCGTTGCCGTTCACCCTCTCGGCCCGGGGCCAGGACGCCCTGCGCGGCCAGGCCGAACGGCTCCTGACGACCCTCGACGACGCGTCGCCGCTGGACATCGCGTACTCCGTCGCCACCACGCGCGCCGCGCTGCGCGACCGCGCCACCGTCGTCGCCGCCGACAGCGACGAACTGCGCCGCGCCCTCACCGCACTCGCCACCGGCGAGAGCGTGCCCGGACTGCTCACCGGCACCACGCTGGCCACCGGCCGCACCGCCTTCCTCTTCACCGGCCAGGGCAGCCAGCGTCCCGGCATGGGCCGCGAACTGGTGCGCGCCTTCCCGGTGTTCGCCCGCGCGCTCCAAGACGCGGCCGACCACCTCGACATGTATCTGGACGAGCCCCTGGGCGACGTGCTGTTCGCCGAGCCCGGCTCGCCGGAGGCCGAACTGCTCCAGCAGACCCGCTACGCGCAGGCCGCGCTCTTCGCGGTCGAGACCGCCATGTTCCGGCTGCTGGAGTCGTGGGGCGTGACCCCCGCACTCCTCACCGGACACTCCATCGGTGAGATCGCCGCCGCCCACGCCGCCGGCGTCATGTCCCTCGCCGACGCGGCCCTGCTCGTCGGCACGCGCGGCACCCTCATGCAGGAACTCCCCGACGGCGGCGCGATGGTCGCCGTCCAGGCGTCGGAGGCGGAGGTCGCCCCGTACCTCACCGACAAGGTGGGCATCGGCGCCGTCAACGGCCCCGCCGCGGTCGTGCTCTCCGGCGAGACCGAGGCCGTCCTCGCCGTCGCCGCCCGCTTCGCCGAGGAGGGACGCAAGACGCGCCGGCTGCGCGTCTCGCACGCGTTCCACTCGCCGCTGATGGAGCCGATGCTCGACGGCTTCCGCCGCGTCGCCGAGACCCTGACCTACCTGCCGCCGCGCATCCCCGTCGTGTCCAACCTGACGGGCGAGCCCGTCACCGAGTTCGACGCCGACCACTGGGTGCGCCACGTACGCGAGCCGGTGCGGTTCGCCGACCAGATGAGCCACCTGGAGTCCCAGGGCGTCACCACCTACCTGGAACTGGGCCCCGACGCCGTCCTGTCGGCCATGGGCCGTGAGTGCCTGGCCGACGGCGGCGCCGACGCCGCGTTCGCCGCGCTGCTGCGCGACGGACACGGCGAGGAGCGCCAGACCGTCACCGCGCTCGGCCTGGCGCACGCGAACGGCGTCGCCGTGGACTGGGACCGTTTCTTCGACGGGCGAGGCGCCCGCCGGACCGCGCTGCCCACCTACTCCTTCCAGCGCAAGCGCTACTGGCTGGACTCCGGAAGCAACAGGCCCGGCACCATCGGGCATCCGCTGCTCGACACCTCGGTGAGCCTCGCCGGCGCCGACGGCCTGATCCTCACCGGCCGGATGTCCACCCGGTCGCAGCCCTGGCTGGCCGACCACGTCATCGCGGGCGTCGTCCTCGTACCCGGCACCGGCCTCGTCGAACTGGCCGTACGCGCCGGGGACGAGGCGGGCTGCGCCGCGGTCGAGGAACTCACCCTGGAGACACCGCTGACGGTCACCACCGCGGCCGGTGTGGAGGTCCAGGTCGTCGTCGGCGCGCTCGACACCACGGGCCGCCGTTCGGTCGAGATCTACTCCCGCCCCGCGGGCAGCGAGGAGAACTGGACCCGCCACGCCAGCGGCATCCTGACCGAGCACGGCCAGGGCGCCACGGCCGACCCCGCCGTCTTCACCCAGTGGCCGCCGGCCGACGCCGAGCCGGTCGACATCGAGGACCTCTACGAGCGCCACGCCGCCGGCGGATACGGCTACGGACCCTCGTTCCGCCGCGTACAGGCGGCCTGGCGCCGGGGGAGCGAGGTGTTCGCCGAGGTCTCCCTCGACGAGGCGGGCGCCGACCGGTTCGGACTCCACCCGGCGCTGCTCGACGCCTCGCTGCACGCCGCCGAAGGCCCCGAGGACGACGGCCAGGTGCGGCTCCCGTTCGCCTGGCTCGGCGTCGAACTGCACGCCTCCGGCGCCACGGCCGTCCGCGTCCACCTGGTGCAGACGGGACCGGACGAGGTCGCGGTCGAACTGGCCGACGCCAACGGGGCGCCCGTCGCCACCGTACGGTCCCTCGTCCAGCGGCCCGTGCCGATGGACGGCGTACGGACCTCCGGCGCGGGCGGCGGCTCGCTGCTGCGCGTCGAATGGACCGGGATCCAGGCCCCGGCCGAGGCGGACGCCGCCGCCGGAGAGTTCCAACTGGCGTACGTCCCCGCCACCTTCCCCGGCGCGCCCGCCGACGCCGCGCGCGAGGCGACCCTGCACGCCCTGACGCTGATCCAGGACGCGCTGCGCGACGACACCCGGCTGGCGATCGTCACCCGGGGCGCCGCGTACGACCTCACCCTCGCGCCCCTGTGGGCGCTGGTGCGCTCCGCCCAGGCCGAGAACCCCGGGCGCTTCGTCCTCGTCGGCACGGACCGCGACGTACCCGAGGACGAGCTGCGCGCCGCCCTGGCCTCCGGAGAGCCCCAACTCGCCCTGCGCGAGGGCAGACTTCTCGTACCGCGACTGGCCCGCACCGCCGTGCCCGAGGAGCCGCGCCCCGTCGCGTGGCACCCCGAAGGCACGGTGCTGATCACCGGCGGCACCGGAGGTCTCGGCGGCGTCGTCGCCAGGCACCTCGTCCGGCAGCACGGAGTCAAGCACCTCCTGCTCACCGGCCGACGCGGCCCCGACAGCCCCGGCGCGGCCGAACTCGTCGCCGAACTGGCCGAGTTGGGCGCCGCCGCCACGGTGGCCGCCTGCGACGTCGCCGACCGCGACGCCGTGGCGGCGCTGCTGGCGACGATCCCCGGTGAGCACCCGCTGACCGGTGTCGTCCACAGCGCCGGAGTCATCGACGACGGACTGGCCGGATCGCTCACACCCGAGCAGGTCGCCACCGTCTTCCACGGCAAGGCCGACGGCGCCTGGCATCTGCACGAGCTCACCCGGGAGCTCCCGCTCGCCGCGTTCGTGCTCTTCTCCTCCGCGGCCGGCACCCTGGAGGCCGCCGGGCAGGGCAACTACGCGGCGGCCAACGCCTTCCTGGACGCGCTCGCCGAACACCGCGCCGCCGACGGCCTTCCCGCGACGGCCCTCGCGTGGAACCTGTGGGCGGGCGACGCGGGCATGGGCGCACGCCTCGACGAGGTGACGCTGCGCCGCGCGGAGCGCTCCGGGCTCCCCGCCCTGACCTCCGAGGAGAACCTCGCCCTCCTCGACCAGGCCCTGCTCACCGACGCGTCCGCACTGGTCCCGCTGCGCCTCGACGCGTCCGCGCTGCGGGCCCGCACCGAGGGCGTCCCGCCGATGCTGCGGGGCCTGGTCCGCGCGCCCGCCCGCCGCCAGACCGCCGCCGCCGTGGCGGCGAGCGGCCCCGGCGGAGCACTGGCCGACCGGCTCGCCGGAAAACCGGACGCCGAACGCGAGCGGATCGTCCTCGACCTGGTCCGCACCCAGATCGCCGCCGTCCTCGGCCACGACAGCGGCACCGCGATCGACCCCCGCCGGGCCTTCACCGAGCTGGGCTTCGACTCGCTGGCCGCCATCGAACTGCGCAACGCGCTCGGTTCGGCCACCGGGCTGCGGCTCACCTCCACGCTGATCTTCGACCACCCGACCCCGCGCGCCCTGGTCGACCATGTGCTGGAGACCGTACGCGGGGCGGCGCCCGCCGCCGTCGCACAGCGGCCCACCGTACGGGCCGCGACGGACGAGCCCATCGCGATCGTGGCCATGGGCTGCCGCTACCCGGGCGGGGTGACCTCTCCCGAGGAGCTGTGGCGGCTGGTCGCCGATGGCACCGACGCCATCACCCCGTTCCCCGAGGACCGGGACTGGCACACCGAGGACATCTACGACCCCGAGCCCGGCAAGCACGGCACCACGTACACCCGCGAGGGCGGCTTCCTCCACGAGGCCGCCGACTTCGACCCCGCCTTCTTCGGTATCAGCCCGAAGGAGGCCCAGGCGATGGACCCCCAGCACCGCATGCTCCTGGAGGTCGCCTGGGAGGCCCTGGAACGGGGCGGTATCGACCCGCTCTCGCTGAAGGGCACCGCCGCCGGCGTCTTCGCCGGCGTCATGAACCACGACTGGTCGAACCGCCCCGGCACCGTCCCCGAGGACCTCGCCGGCTTCACCGACGGCGGCGGACTGGGCAGTATCGCCTCCGGCCGTATCTCCTACACCCTCGGCCTCACCGGCCCCGCCGTCACCATCGACACCGCCTGCTCCTCCTCCCTCGTGGCCATGCACTGGGCCATGCAGTCGCTGCGGCAGGGCGAGTGCTCGCTCGCCCTGGCCGGCGGAGTCACCGTCATGGCGACCCCCGAGACGTTCGTCGGGATGAGCCTCCAGAGCGGCCTGGCCGCCGACGGCCGCTGCAAGGCGTACGGCGCGTCCGCCGACGGCACCGGCTGGGGCGAGGGCGCGGGACTGCTCCTGCTGGAACGCCTCTCCGACGCGCGCCGCGCCGGACACCCCGTACTCGCGGTGATCCCCGGCTCGGCGGTCAACCAGGACGGCGCGTCCAACGGTCTGTCGGCGCCCAACGGCCCCGCCCAGCAGCGGGTCATCCGGCAGGCCGTCGCCTCCGCCGGACTCTCCCTCGCCGACATCGACGTGGTCGAGGGCCACGGCACCGGCACCACCCTCGGCGACCCGATCGAGGCACAGGCGCTGATGGCGACCTACGGCCAGGAGCGCCGGTCCGGCGACCCGCTGTGGCTCGGCTCCATCAAGTCCAACCTCGGCCACACCCAGGCCGCCGCCGGCGTGGCCGGCGTCATCAAGATGGTGATGGCGATACGCAACGGCGTACTGCCCCGCACCCTGCACGCCGACACGCCATCCCCGCACATCGACTGGACCGAGGGCGCCGTCGAACTGCTCACCGAGCGCAGGGACTGGACGGCCGACGGCAGCCCGCGCCGCGCCGCGGTGTCCTCCTTCGGCGTCAGCGGCACCAACGCCCACGTGATCATCGAGCAGGCACCGGCACCCGCCCCCCGGGAACCGCGCGGCGAGCGCCCCGCGATCCTCCCGCTGACCGTGGCCGGATCGTCGCCCGAGGCGCTGCGCGCCCAGGCGGCACAGGTCGCCTCCTATCTGCGCGAGAACGACGACGTGGACGAACTGGACGTCGCGGCCTCGCTCGTACGCGGTCGCGCCGCCCTGGAACACCGCGCCGTGGTCGTGGACGCCGACCGCGACGGCCTGCTCGCCGGACTCGACGCGCTGGCCGCCGGGAACTCGCACCCCTCCCTCGTCCAGGGCGTACGACGCGGCGACTCGCGAGCCGTACTGGTCTTCCCCGGCCAGGGCTCGCAGTGGCAGGGCATGGGCGTCGAACTCCTCGAACACTCACCGGCGTTCGCGACCCGCCTCGGCGAATGCGCCAAGGCCCTTGAGCCGTACGTCGACTGGAACCTGCTCGACGTGCTCCACGGCGCGCCCGGCGCACCCGCCCTGGACGCCGTCGACGTCGTACAGCCCACGCTGTGGGCGCTGATGGTGTCGCTCGCCGAGGCCTGGCGCGCCGCCGGCGTCGAACCGGCCGCCGTCGTCGGCCACTCGCAGGGCGAGATCGCCGCCGCCTGTGTCGCCGGCGCCCTGTCCCTGGAGGACGGCGCCCGCGTCGTCGCCCTGCGCAGCCAGGTCATCCGCCAGGACCTCGCGGGCCGCGGCGGCATGATGTCGGTCGCCCTGTCCTCCGACAACGCCGCCACGTACCTCGCCGAATGGGACGGCCGCCTCCAGCTGGCCGTCGTCAACGGCCCCGGCTCCGTCGTCGTGTGCGGCAGCCCGGAAGCCCTCGACGAACTGCGCGCCCGTCTGGACACCGACGGCGTCCAGGCCCGCCGGATCCCCGTGGACTACGCCTCCCACTCGGTGTTCGTGGAGGAGATCCGCGAGCGGCTGCTCACCGAACTGACCGGACTGGAGCCGCGTACCTCGTCCGTCCCGTTCTACTCCACCGTCACCGCGGGACCGCTGGACACCGAGAGCCTCGACGCCCAGTACTGGTACGAGAACCTGCGCAAGACCGTCCGGTTCGAGGAGACCACCCGGGCGCTGCTGGCCGACGGCTTCGAGATCTTCGTCGAGGCCAGCCCGCACCCGGGCCTGCTCACCGGACTCGACGAGACCGCCGAGTCGGCCGGGATCGCCGCCACGCTCGTCGGCACACTGCGCCGCGACTCCGGCAGCCCGCGGCAGTTCCTCACCTCACTGGCCGAGGCGTACGTACGGGGCGCGGCCGTCGACTGGGAGAGCCGGTTCGTCGGAACCGGGGCCGTCCGCGCCGACCTGCCCACCTACCCCTTCCAGCGCAAGCGTTACTGGCTCCACATGACCGAGCAGCCCAGTGACGCGCTCGGCATCGGACAGCTGCCCGCCGACCACCCGCTGCTCGGCGCGGCGGTGCCGCTCGCCGGCGCCGGGGGAGTGCTGCTCACCGGACGGCTCTCGCTCTCGGCACAGCCGTGGCTCGCGGACCATGTCGTCGGCGGCACCGTGCTGTTCCCCGGATCGGGCTTCGTGGAACTGGCCGTCCGGGCCGGCGACGAGGTCGGCCGGGGCCGTGTGGAGGAGCTGACCCTGGAGGCGCCCCTCGCCGTGCCCGAACGCGGCGGCGTGGCCATCCAGGTCGTCGTGGACGCCGACCTGCGCACCGTGTCCATCCACTCGCGGCCCGAGAACGCCCCCGTCGACGTCGTCTGGACCCGGCACGCCCAGGGCACCCTTGCCGACGCCGCTGCCGAACCGGCCCCCGAGCCGGCCGCCTGGCCCCCGCCGGGCGCCGAACCCCTCGACCTCACCGGCTTCTACGAGCCCATCTCCGCGGACGGACTCGTCTACGGCGAGGTGTTCCAGGGAATGCGCGCCGCCTGGCGCTCCGGTGACGAGGTGTTCGCGGACATCGCGCTGCCCGAGCGGGCGGCCGGCGAGGCTCAGCGGTTCGGGCTGCACCCGGCCGTACTCGACGCCGCCCTGCACGCCACCGCGCTGCTGGCCACCGACGCCGAACGCGTCACACTGCCGTTCGCCTGGACCCGGGTCGACCTGCACGCGTCGGGCGCCGCGGCGCTCAGGCTGCGGATGACCCGCCTGGGCGAGGACGAGGTGGCGCTGCGCCTCACCGACACCGCGGGCCGCCCCGTCGCGTCCGTCGAGTCGCTCGTCCTGCGGCCGGTGGCCGCCGGCGGGCTCACCCAGCCAGGCGCGTACGACGACTCGCTGTTCGAGCTCGTCTGGGCCCCTGCCGCACCGGGCGAGTCAGGCCCCCGCACAGTCGTGCACCGCTGCGTGGGCGGCGACACCGCCGAAGCGGTCCACACCGAGACCGCCACGGCACTCGGTGTCCTCCGGTCCTGGCTGGAGGACGGGGCCGAGGACGCCGTACTGGCCGTCGTCACCCGGGGAGCCGTCTCCGCCGGCGGCGAGGACGTCACCGATCTCGCCGGAGCGGCGGTCTGGGGCCTCGTCCGCAGCGCCCAGACGGAGAACCCCGGTCGCGTCGTCCTGATCGACCTGGATCCGGGCGCCGACGACACCGCCATCGACCTCGGCCCGTCGGTCGCCACCGGCGAGGCACAGCTCGCCATCCGTGACGATGTGATCCTCCGCCCCCGTCTCGCCCGGGTCACCGGCGACCGGGGCACCGCCGCCACCGTCTTCGGCGGCCGGCCCGGCACCGTACTGATCACCGGCGGCACCGGCACCCTGGGCAGCCTCGTCGCCCGGCACCTGGTCACCACCCACGGCGTCACCGACCTGCTGCTCACCAGCCGGCGCGGCCCGGCCGCACCCGGCGCCGCCGAACTCATCTCCGAACTCACCGGGTTGGGCGCCCAGGTCGAGGTGGTCGCCTGCGACACCGCCGACCGCGACGCGCTGGCCGCCGTACTGAAGGACCGCACCGTCGCCGGAGTGGTCCACACCGCGGGCGTCCTCGACGACGGGATCATCTCCTCGCTGACGCCTTCGAGGCTGGCCGCGGTGATGCGTCCCAAGGTCGACGCGGCGCTGAACCTGCACGAACTCACCGCGGACCAGGACCTGTCGGCGTTCGTCCTCTTCTCGTCAGCCGCCGGTGTGACCGGAGGCGCGGGCCAGGGCAACTACGCCGCCGCGAACACCTTCCTCGACGGCCTCGCCGCGCACCGGCGCGCGAACGGGCTGCCCGCGCAGTCGCTCGCCTGGGGACTGTGGGAGGAGGCCAGCGGCATGACCGGCGAACTGGCCGAGGCCGACGTGGCCGTCATGCAGAACGACGGCGTCCTGCCCATCGCCTCCCAGGATGGCCTGGCGATGCTCGACGCCGCCGGAGCGCTCGACAGGGCCTTCCTGGCCCCTGTCCGGCTCGACCTGAGCGGCCAGAGCCGCGCCGACGTGCCGTATCTGATGCGTGATCTGGTACGCGGCCCGGCCCGCCGCGTCGTCGACGTCGCCGCGCCGACGGCGGAGCCCGCCGAGAGCCTGCGCGACCGGCTGGCCCGGCTGACGCCGACCCGCCGCGAACAGGCGCTGCTCGACGTGGTCCGCGCACAGGCCGCCGCCACCCTCGGCTTCGCCGACGCCGACGAGGTCGACGCCGAACGGTCGTTCCGCGACATGGGCTTCGACTCACTCGCCGCCGTGCGGTTCCGCAACGGCCTCGGTGAGGCCGTCGGGGAACGCCTGTCCGCGACGATCGTCTTCGACCACCCGACGGCGCTCGTCCTCACCAGGCACCTCCTTGAGGAAATGGCGATCAACGAACCGGAACCCGAGCCGGAGCCGGCCGAGCCCACCGAGGACCGCACCGCGGCGATCCAGAACATGGACCTGGCCGAACTGCTCCGCACCGCGCGACGATCAGGAGAATCCTCATGACCCAGCTGCTCGACGACACCGACCGGAGCGTGTTCGCCACCGACGAGGAACTGCTCCACCGTGTGCTGACCCCCTACCGGGCCAAGCGGTGCGAGTACCTCACCTCGGCCACCGTCACCTCGGCGGGCGACCCCCGCGACGGCGGACGACTGACCGCCGCGTGCACCTTCGAGATCCCCGAGTCCTGCTACATCGACGACACCGGGCACTTCAACTCGGTCGAGTTCAACATCTGCTTCAACCAGATGGCCTACTACCTGATGGCCAAGTCGGTGAAGGAATCGCTGGTCGAGCCCTTCTCCCGGTGGACGCTGGACCAGTTCTGGACCCGGCAGCTCGCCGACGTGTTCATCACCGACTTCAAGAGCACCTTCCGCAAGGCCATGCGCGGGCGCCGCTTCAAGGGCGAGATCGAGATCGTCGACATCGCCGAGTGGGACGCCAACGACCTGCGCGAAGCCCTGGTGATCCTGCGGACCCGCTGCCACTACGCCGACGAGCACGGTGGCGAGAGCAACGGCGAGGTCACCGCCGCTGTCACCAACCCGCCCGTGATCTGACCCCCGTCCGGACTTCGCGAAGGAAGCGACAATGAGCAAAGCAGAACGCCCCGGGCTTCCTGACGGAGTCCTGGAGGTCGACATCGAGCACCTCTACAGCCGCTTCGCCGACCGCGGGCTCCAGTACGGGCCCGCGTTCCGGGGCCTGCGGTCGGTGTGGTCGCACGGCGACGAGGTCTACGCCGACTCCGCGCTCGACAGCGCGGCAGGCAGCGACGACTACCTCATCCACCCGGCGCTGCTCGACACCGCGCTCCAGGCCGCGCTGGTGCCGGACCTCGAACGCGACGACCGGACGTTCCTGCCCTTCGCGCTGCGGGGGATACGCGTCCACCGGGCGGGCGTCCGCGCCGTCCGTATCCACACCGTCCCCGGCGACGGCGGCGTCTCACTGGCGCTCACCGGCCACGACGGCGAACCCGTCGCCACGGTCGGCACCCTCGTCAGGCGCGCCGTCACCGCCGACCAGCTCGACGCCGCCGCGCAGCGCACCCAACTGCTCCGCGTCGCCTGGAAATCCGTCGTCCAGCAGCCCGACCACGCCGACCAGCGGCACTGGGGATTCCTCGGCACCGACCGCATCGGACTCACCGGCGCGCTCAAGGCCACCCGCCGCTCGTTCGACTCCTACCCCTCGCTGCGCGAGCTCGACTCCGTGCTGCGCGAGGGCACTTCGGTGCCCGACGTGGTCGTCGTCTCCTGCACGGACGAGGACTCGCCGGTGCGCTCGGCCGCCCAGCGCGCCCTGATGCTCGTACAGGAGTGGCTGGCCGACGACCGCCTGGCCAAGTCCCGGCTCGTCCTCGTCAGCAGCGGAGCCGTCGCCGCCCGCGCGGGGGAGGACCTGTCCGACGTGTCGGGCGCCGCCGTCTGGGGTCTGCTGCGCAGCGCCCAGTCCGAACACCCCGGCCGCTTCGTCCTCGTCGACGTGGACGACCCCGGGAACTCCGGCCGCGCCCTGGTCGCCGCCGTGGCCTCCGACGAGCCGCAACTCGCCGTACGCCAGGGCGCGCTGCTGCGGCCCCGCCTCGTACGGTCCCCGCCCCCGCAGGGCCGTAAGAGCCTCACCGGCACCGTGGTGATCACCGGCGGCACCGGAGCGCTGGGCCGTCTGTTCGCCCGGCATCTGGTCACCCGCCACGACGTCAAACACCTCGTGCTGCTCAGCCGCCGCGGCCCCGACGCCCCCGGCGCCGCCGAACTCGTCGCCGAACTCAACGAGTTGGGCGCCCGCGCCGACGTCGTCGCCTGCGACGCCGCCGACCGGCCGTCGCTGGAGCGCGCGCTGGCCGACATCCCCGCGCCGTCCGCCGTCATCCACACCGCCGGTGTGCTCGCCGACGCCGCGGTCGGCACCCTCACCCCGCGCGGACTCGACAAGGTCCTGCGCCCCAAGGTCGACGCCGCGCTGCATCTGCACGAGCTGATCCGGGACCCGGACTGCGTGTTCGTGATGTTCTCGTCCGTGGCGGGGCTGGCCGGCAACGCCGGACAGGCCAACTACGCCGCCGCCAACGCCGTACTCGACGCGCTCGCGCACCACCGCCGCACCCACGGCCTCCAGGGCGTGTCCCTCGCCTGGGGCCTGTGGGAGAGCGAGGGCGGCATGGGCTCCGACCTGTCGGCCGCCGACCGCAACCGCATGAAGCGCTCCGGCTTCGCCCCCCTCGGGTACGACCAGGGCCTGGCCCTCTTCGACGTGGCCCTCGCCGGCGACGACGCGGTCCTCTCGCCGGTCCGGCTCAACGAGGCGGGCCTCACCGGCGACATCCCGCCCGTCCTGGAAGAGCTGGCGCCCGCCCGTACCGGCAAGCACGCCGTGACCGACACGCTGGTCAGCCGTCTCGCCGACCTGCCCGACGACGAACGCGAGGCCGCTGCGGTGGAGTTCGTCCGCGCCGTGGCCGCCACCGTCCTCGGCTACGACAGCGCCGACGACATCGACCCCGAGCGGGAGTTCGGCGAGATCGGCCTGGACTCCATCGGCAACCTCGAACTCAGCCGCCATCTGGCGGCCGCCACCGGGCTGCGGCTTCCCGCGACCCTCGTCTTCGACCATCCGACACCCGCAGGTCTGGCCTCCCATCTGCGTCGACTTCTCCAGGAGAGCAATTCATGAAAACTGTTGTCGTCGGCGGCGGCGTCATCGGCCTGGCCACCGCGTGGCGCGCCGCGCGTGAGGGCGTCTCCGTCACGGTGATCGACCCGGCCCCCGGCACCAAGGCGTCCCACGCCTCCGCCGGCATGCTCCCCGGTCACAGCGGACAGCTCTACGACCAGGAGGAGCTGCTGCGCCTCTGCCTGGCTTCCCGCGACCTCATCCCGTCCTTCTTCGCCGAGCTGGAGGAGTTCGCCCCCTCCGGCTTCCGCCGGGACGGCGTACTGGACGCCGCGTTCGACGAGGACGCCCTGCGCGACCTCGACCAGCAGCACGCCTTCCAGGAGTCGCTCGGCATCCGCACCGAACGCCTCACCCCCGAGGAGTGCGCCAAGCTTCAGCCGGCCTTCGGGCCCGTGCTCGCCGGCGTGCTGATGCCGGACGACGGCGCCGTCGACCCGCGCGTCCTCCAGCCCGCGCTGATCACCGCGATCGAGGCCCTGGGCGGCACCGTCATCCGCAGGGGCGCCACCCGCGTCGAGGACCACACCGTCGTCCTCGACAACGGCGACAAGGTCCCCTTCGACCGCGTCGTGCTGGCCGCCGGCTGCTGGACGCACCAGATCGAGGGCCTGCCCGAGGGCGCGATCCCGGAGATCCGTCCCGTCAAGGGCCAGATCCTGCGTCTGCACTCCGACACGCCGCTGCTCAACCTCACCTCCCGGGCCCTGTCCACGGGCGGCGCTTCCCTCTACCTGGTGCCCCGCCTGGACGGCGAGCTCGTCATCGGCTCCACGTACGAAGAGGCCGGTTACGACGAGACCGTCACCGCCGAGGGCACCCAGAGCCTGCTGGCCCGCGTCACCAAGGTCATCCCCGGCGCCGGCTCCCTGCGCTTCGCGGAGATCAGCGCCGGGCTGCGGCCCGCGTCGCCCGACGGGCTCCCGGTCATGGGCCCGACCGTGGTTCCGGACGTGTACATGGCCTCCGGCCACTTCCGGATGGGTGTGCAGCTCACTCCCATCACGGCCTCGATCATGGCCTCGTACCTGACGGACACCACGCCGCACGAATCGGCGGCGCCGTTCAGCCCCCTCCGCTTCGCCTGACCGACCTCTCCGACGTCCTCCCTCCCCGCGGCTCGCGGGGAGGGAGGACGTTTTCGTGCCCGGGGGTGGAGGACCTGAGCGCGACACAAAGACCGGCAGCCGCCCACGCCCTTTCGGGCATCGTGGACGGCTGCCGGTCGCAGGCTTTGAGGTCAGGCCACCGCTGTGAGGGCGCTCAGGGTGCCCGTCGCGTTGTCGGTCCAGGAGTGGTCCTCCTCCGAGCGTGACCTGATGACGAGCGAGCGGCCCGCCGACCGGTCGTCAGGTCCCACGATCACCTGGACAAGAGCGGCTGACTGCGTCCCGAAGGTGATGGGCGCGTTCAGGACGAGCTCCGCGATCTCGTCCAGACCCACCGTCCGCGCCGCGTGCAGCGCGAGTTCGACGAAGGCTGTGCCCGGGAGGATGACGGTCCCCATGACGGTGTGGTCGGCGAGCCACGCGTGGCCCGCCAGCGTCACCCGGCCGGTGAACAGGCGCGTACCGTCCGGGAGTTCGGTGGCCGTGGCCAGCAGCGGATGCGAGGCGGGCTCCAGGCCGAGACCCGCGGCCGAGCCGGCCGGGTCGGGCACCTCCAGCCAGTGGCGGCGGCGCTGGAAGGCGTACGTGGGAAGGCTGACCGCCCGGGCACCGCGCCCCGCCAGGAACCCTTTCCAGTCGACGGCCGTACCGCACACATGGGCCTGGACGAGACCGCCCAGGAGGGTGGCGGGCTCGGGAAGGTTCGGCCGCAGCAGCGGTACGGCGGTGGCGTTCGGCAGCGCCGAGCGGGTGAGCGCGGTGAGTACGCCGTCCGGGCCGATCTCCAGGAAGGTGGTGATGCCCTGCTCCTGGAGCTGGTTGAGCCCGTCGAGGAACCGGGTGGTGTTGCGGATGTGATCGGTCCAGTAGGCGGCGCCGATGATCTCGGAGCCCGCCGGACGGCCGGTCACGGTGGAGACGAGGGGGATACGGGGCGCGTGGTACGTGAGCGTCCCGGCGATGTCGTGGAAGTCCCCGAGTATCGGATCCATGTGCGGGGAGTGAAAGGCATGGCTCACGGTCAGCCGGCGGGTGCGCCGCCCCTGCGCCGTGAACTCCAGGCCGATGGTGTCGACGTCCTCCTCGTCGCCGGAGACGACGACGGAACGGGTGCCGTTGACGGCGGCGATGCCCACCCGCTCGGTGAGGTGCGGGACCACCTCCTCCTCGGTCGCCTCGACGGCGAGCATGGCGCCGCCGCCGGGCAGGGCCTGCATCAGCGAGCCGCGCGCGGCGACCAGCCGGCAGGCGTCGTCCAGGGAGAGGATCCCCGCCGTGTGGGCCGCGGCTATCTCACCGATCGAATGACCGATGAGATGCGTCGGGGTGACGCCGAAGTCGGCGGCCAGGAGCCGGGTGAGGGCCGTCTGGAAGGCGAAGAGGGCGGGCTGGGTGTACCGGGTCTGGTTGAGCAGCGTGGGGTCGTCGGCGAAGACGACCTCCTTGACCGGGACTTCGGCCTTCAGATGCCGGTCCAGATTCGCGCACACCTCGTCGAACGCCTCCCGGAAGACCGGGTACGCGTCGTAGAGCCCCCGTCCCATGCCCGGGTGCTGGGCACCCTGGCCGGTGAAGAGGAAGGCGACCTTCTTCGAGCGGGAGTGCCCCTGGAGGGAAGCGGCGCCGGAGTCCTGAGCGAGCGTCCGCAGACTCTCGACCAGCTCGTCCCGGGTGGCGCCGACCACGGCGGCCTGGTGCTCGAAGGTGGTACGCGTGGCGACCAGGGAGTACGCGATGTCGGCGGGCCGCAGATCCGGGTGCTCGGTGACATGGTCGACCAGGCGCTGCGCCTGGTCGCGCAGGCCCTGTTCGGTCTTGGCCGACAGGAGCCAGGGGACCGTGGTGGCCTCCGGCGTCGTGCCGGGCGCCTGATCGGCCGGAGCGGGAGCTTCCTCAAGGATCAGGTGGGCGTTGGTGCCGCTGATGCCGAAGGAGGAGACGGCCGAGCGGCGCGGGTGGTCGGTCTTCGGCCAGGCACGCGCCTCGGTCAGAAGCCGCACGTTGCCGGTGGTCCAGTCGATCTGCGGACTGGGCTCGTCCACGTGGAGCGTGCGGGGCAGCGTCCCGTGGCGCATGGCCTGGATCATCTTGATGACCCCGCCGATGCCGGCGGCGGCCTGGGCGTGCCCGATGTTCGACTTCAACGACCCCAGCCACAGGGGCTGTTCGGCCCCATGGCTCTGGCCGTACGTGGCGAGAAGCGCCTGGGCCTCGATCGGGTCACCGAGGGGCGTTCCCGTGCCATGACCCTCGACCGCGTCGACCTGGTCGGGGGTCAGCCCCGCGACGGCCAGCGCCGCCTGGATGACCCGCTGCTGGGCCGGCCCGTTGGGCGCGCTCAACTGGCTGCTCTTGCCGTCCTGGTTGACCGCCGAGCCACGGATGACGGCCAGCACACGGTGCCCGTTGGCCTCGGCGTCCGACAGACGCTCCAGCAGCACCACACCCGCGCCCTCGGCCCAGATCGTGCCGTCGGCGGCGCCCGCGAACGACTTGCACCGGCCGTCGGGCGCAAGCCCGCGCTGACGGCTGAACTCCACGAACATCCCCGGCGTCGGCATCACCGCGGCGCCACTGGCCAGGGCCATGCTGGACTCGCCGTTCCGCAGCGACTGGCAGGCCAGGTGAAGGGCCACCAGCGAGGAGGAACACGCCGTGTCGACCGTGACCGCCGGGCCCTCCAGACCGAGCGTGTACGCGATCCGCCCGGAGGCCACGCTGAGGGTGTTGCCGGTCAGCAGGTGACCCTCGACATCCTCGGGACCCTGGTGGATCAGCGACGCGTACT
The DNA here is from genome assembly GCF_036248275.1 of Streptomyces sp. NBC_01716. Lineage (NCBI taxonomy): Bacteria > Bacillati > Actinomycetota > Actinomycetes > Kitasatosporales > Streptomycetaceae > Streptomyces > Streptomyces sp. NBC_01716. The sequence goes on from NZ_CP109181.1 coordinate 7,798,324, forward strand.
CGTGCCCGGAGACCCCGCTGAACACCCCGGTACGGCTGCCACGCAGCTCGGCCGGCGCCAGCCCGGCGCTCTCCAGGGTCTCCCACGTGATCTCCAGCAGCAGCCGCTGCTGAGGGTCGAGGGCCAGGGCCTCACGCGGGCTGATGCCGAAGAAGTCGGAGTCGAACCGGTCCGCGTCGTAGATGAAGCCGCCCTCACGGGCGTACGTCTTCCCGGACGCGTTCGGATCGGCGTCGTACAGCTCCTCCAGGTCCCAGCCCCGGTTGTCCGGGAACGGACCGACCGCGTCCCGGCCCTCCGCGACCAGCTCCCACAGCTCCTCGGGCGTACCGGCCCCGCCGGGGAACCGGCAGGCCATGCCCACGACCGCGATGGGCTCGCTGTCCCGCGACTCCACCTCGGCCAGCCGCTGACGGGTCCGCTGAAGATCAGCGGTCACCCGCTTGAGGTACTCGCGCAGCTTGTCCTCGTTCATGATGCGACGCCGCTCCTTTGCCGAGTCGTGTGCCGAGTCATGAGAGCCCCAGCTCGTTGTCGATGAAGTCGAAGAGATCGTCGTCCGTCGCGCTCTCGATCGCGACGTTCGTTCCCTGCCGTTCGGCGTCGTCCAGGCCGTCCAGCTTCTGCAGGAGAGCCTGCATCCGTGCCACGACCGCGGTACGGGCGCCGGGCGCCACGGTCCCGAGACTGCCCTCCAGCCTGTCCAGCTCGGCGACCAGCGCCTGCGGGACCTCGTCCGGGGTGCTCTCGGTCCCCTCGGGTGCCAGCTCCGCGCGGAGCATGGTGGCGAGCTGAACCGGTGTGGGGTAGTCGAACAGCGTCGTGGGAGGCAGCCGCAGGCCGGTGGCCTGGTTGAGATTGTTCCGGAACTCGACCGTGGTGAGCGAGTCGAGCCCCATGTCCAGGAACCCGCTGTCGGGGTCGATGGCGTCCGGCGAACCGTGGCCGAGGACCGCGGCGACCTGGCCGTGGATGTAGGTGAGCAGGATGTCCAACTGCGCGGCCTCGTCCTGGGAGGCGAGCCGCTGCCTCAGCGCGTTCGGCGCCGTGGCGCCGTCCTGGGCCGCGGCACGCCGCCCGCGGGGGCGGACCAGTCCGTGCAGGACCGGCGGGACCGGGGCGTCGCCGTCGCCCAGCCGGGCGAGGTTGAGCTTGGCGGGCACCAGCAGCGTCCGGTCCGAGGCGAGCGCCACATCGAGCAGGGCGAGCGCCTGTGCCGTGGGCATCGCGCCGATGCCGCCGCGGTCAAGCCGCGCCCGTCCGACCGGGTCCAGACCCGCCGTCAGCTCACTGGTCTGCGCCCACAGGCCCCAGGCCAGTGAGAGGGCCGGCAGGCCCCGTCCCCGGCGGTGGGAGGCGAGCCCGTCCAGGAAGGTGTTCGCCGCCGCGTAGTTGGCCTGACCGGGGTTGCCGATCGCGCCGGCCGCGGAGGAGAACAGGACGAACGCCGCCAGGTCCATGGTCTCGGTCAGCTGGTGCAGGTGGTAGGCCCCGTCGACCTTCGGCCGCATCACCGCCGACAGCCGCTCCGGCGTCAGCGAGGCGAGCGCCGCGTCGTCGAGGACACCGGCCGTGTGGAACACACCGGTCAGCGGGTGCGTGTCGGGAATCGACTTCAGAAGCCCGGCCGCCTCCTCGGCGACCGCCGTGTCGCAGGAAGCGACGCTGACCTCGGCGCCCAGCGCCTTCAGCTCCGCGGTCAGCTCCGCCGCCCCGTCCGCGGCCGGGCCACGCCGGCTCGTCAGGAGCAGATGACGTACGCCGTGCCGCTCGACCAGGTGCCGGGCGAGCAGGCCGCCGAGGGTTCCGGTGCCGCCGGTGATGAGTACGGTCCCCTCGGGGGCGAACCCGGCACCGGTGACTTCGGCGTCCCCGCCGTCCTCCTGCGTGGGCAGCGTCGCGTGCACCAGTCGCGGTACGCGCAACTCGCCCTCACGGATGGCCAGTTGCGGCTCTCCCGTGGCGAGCGCCGCCGGGAGGGCGGCGAGTGTGGCGTCCGAGCCGTCGATGTCGACGACCACGAACCGGTCGGGATACTCCGACCCCGCCGTCCGCATCAGACCCCATACCGCGGTCCCGGCCGGGTCGGGCACCTGCTCGCCGTCGGCCGTGGCCACCGCGTTCCGGGTCACCACCACCAGCCGCGAGTCGGTGAGGGCGTCGTCCGAGACGAAGTCCCGGATCAGCTTGACCAGTTCGTCCACCGAGGTGTGGGTGTGCGCCGCCAGGTCGTCGCCGTCGAAGCGGCCGGGTCCGGCCAGCACGATCCGTGGCGGCCGGGCACCGTTCGACGCGGGCCCGCTCAGCGTGGCGAGAGTGGAGTGGTCCACCACGTCGGTCCCGGCCTCGCGGAGCGCCGCGGTCAGATCCGTCAGGCCGAGTCCGGCCCACCGTCCGGCGTCGGCCGACGCCGGCGCGGCGAGGGGGCTCCAGCCCATCTCGTACAGGGCGTTGCTCTGCTGGGCACGGGCGGCGGCGACCTGGTCGGAGGCCACCTCACGCATGGACAGACCCGTGATGGTCAGCACAGGAGCGCCGGTGGGATCGGCGACGGCCAGCGACATCAGATCCCGCTCGGAGCGGGTCAGCCGCACCCGCAGCCGGGACGGGCCGAAGGCGTGCAGAGCCACACCGCTCCAGGAGAAGGGCAGCCGCACGGCGTCCGAGCCGTACCAGAACAGCATCAGCGGGTGCAGTGCCGAGTCGAGGAGCGCGGGGTGAATCCCGTACGCCTCGGGGTCCGTGCCCTCCGGCAGCGCGATCTCCGCGTAGAGGGTCTCGCCGACCCGCCAGCCCGCCTTGAAGCCCTGGAACAGCGGCCCGTAGTCGTATCCGCGCCCGATGAAGCCGCGGTAGAACTCCTCCATCTCGACGGCCTCGCCCTCGGCGGGCGGCCACACCGTCAGATCGAAGTCGGGCTCAGGCGCCGCCCCGGTGAGGAAGCCACTTGCGTGGCGCGTCCACTCGGCCGACTCCTCGGCGACCTCGCTCTCCGGCGCGGAGTAGAGGGAGAACGGTCGCCGCCCGCCCTCGTCCGCGGCACCCACGGTCACTCGCAGCTCCCGGCCACCCTGCTCGGGCACGGCCAGGAACGCGTGGTGCGTGAGCTCTTCGATCTGGTCGCAGTCGACGTACCCGCCGGCGTGCAGCAGGAGATCCACGAAGGCGACACCCGGCAGCACGACCGTTCCGTGCACGACGTGGTCCCGCAGCCAGGGCTGCGCCTTGAGCGAGACCCGGCCGGTGAACACCGCGCCTTCCCCGTCGGGGAGCGGAATCGCCGCCGTGAGGAGGGGATGCCCCGAGCTGTTCTGGGCCTTGGCGGCGGGACTTGCCTGGTCCAGCCAGTAGCGCTGGCGCTGGAAGGGGTAGGTGGGCAGGTTCGGGTGGGTTTGGCGGGCCGGGAGATGAGCGGTGAGGTCGGCGGGGGCGCCGGCCGTGTGCGCGGTGGCGAGGGCGGCGAGGAGCGTGCCGGCCTCGGAGTGTCCCTTGCGCAGTACGGCCGTGGGTGTGGCGGTGTGGGTGCCGTCGGTGGCGCTGAGGGTCTCGTTGACCAGAGTGGTGAGGACGGGGTCGGGTCCGAGTTCGAGGTAGTGGCGGGTGCCGAGCCCGTCGAGGGTGCGGATGGTGTCGGCGAAGCGTACGGCGTCGCGGACGTGCTGGACCCAGTACCGCGCGGTGGTGATGTGGTGATCGGCGATCTCGCCGGTGACGGCGGAGACGACCGGGATGGTCGGGGTGTGGTACGTCAGGTCCCCGGCGACGCGTTCGAACTCCGCAAGCATGGGGTCCATGTGAGGGGAGTGGAACGCGTGGGACACCGTCAAGCGCCGTGTCTTGACCCCGGTTTCGGCGAGGGTCGCGGCGATCTGGGTGGCCGCTTCCTCGTCGCCGGAGATGACGATCGAGTTGGGGCCGTTGACGGCGGCGATGGTGACGTGGTGCTCGTGGCCTTCGAGGAGCGGGAGGACCTGCTCCTCGGTGGCGCGGAGCGAGATCATGGCGCCGTTGCCCGGGAGGGCCTGCATGAGTGACCCACGAGCCGCCACGAGTCGGCTGGCGTCGTTGAGGGTGAAGATGCCCGCGACATGGGCGGCTGCGATCTCACCGATGGAGTGCCCGGCCAGGTGGTGCGGTGTGACGCCGAACGATTCCACCAGTCTGTACAGCGCGGTCTCGATGGCGAAGAGCGCGGACTGTGTGTACCGGGTCTGGTTCAGCAGCTCCGGGTCGTCCGCGAACACGACGTCCTTGACGGGTACTTCGGCGTCCAGATGCCGGTCGAGCGTGGTGCACACCTCGTCGAACGCCTCCCGGAACACCGGGTACGCGTCGTACAACTCCCGGCCCATACCGGCCCGCTGCGCACCCTGTCCCGTGAAGAGGAACGCGGTGCCCCCCGGGCGTGCCGTTCCGGTGACGACGGTGCGAGAGGTCTCGCCGTCGCTCAACGAGCGCAGACCCGCGAGGAGTTCGTCACGACCGTCACCGACGACCACCGCACGGTGCTGGAACTGGGACCGTGTCGAGGCGAGCGCGTGGGCGACCTGGTCCGGGCGTGCCTCGGTGTCGCTTTCGAGGTACTCGCTCAACTGGAGCGCCTGGTCGCGGAGCGCCTGTTCGGTCTTGGCGGACAGGAACCAGGGCACCGTGCCGACCGTCGGCTCGGTGTCACGCACCGGCTCCGGGTGGGTCGCGGTGGGCGCTTCCTCAAGGATGAGGTGGGCGTTGGTGCCGCTGATGCCGAAGGAGGAGACGGCCGAGCGGCGCGGGTGGTCGGTCTCGGGCCAGGCGCGCGCCTCCGTGAGGAGCTGCACATTGCCCGACTCCCAGTCGATCTGGGGGCTCGGCTCGTCCACGTGGAGCGTCCGGGGGAGTGTCCCGTGGCGCATGGCCTGGATCATCTTGATGACTCCGCCGATACCGGCGGCGGCCTGGGCGTGCCCGATGTTGGACTTCAACGAACCGAGCCACAGGGGCTCTTCACGGTTCTGGCCGTAGGTGGCGAGAAGCGCCTGGGCCTCGATGGGGTCACCGAGCGGCGTTCCGGTGCCGTGTCCTTCGACCGCGTCGACCTGGTCGGGGCTGAGCCCGGCGCCGGCGAGAGCGGCGTTGATGACCCGCTGCTGGGACGGACCGTTCGGGGCGGTGAGACCGTTGCTGGCGCCGTCCTGGTTGACGGCGGAGCCGCGGATGACGGCGAGGACCGTGTGTCCGTTGGCCTTGGCGTCCGACAGACGCTCCAGCAGGACCATGCCCGCGCCCTCGGCCCAGATGGTGCCGTCGGCGGCGCCCGCGTACGACTTGGCGCGGCTGTCGGGCGCAAGCCCGCGCTGGCGGCTGAACTCCATGAACATGCCGGGGTTGGCCATGATCGTGGCGCCACCGGCCAGGGCCATGGTCGATTCGCCGTTCCGCAGCGACTGGCAGGCCAGGTGCATCGCGACGAGCGACGACGAGCACGCGGTGTCGACGGTGACGGCCGGGCCTTCCAGACCCAGCGTGTACGAGATACGTCCCGAGGCCACGCTCGACGTCGTACCCGTCAGCAGGTAACCCTCGACCGGTTCGGCACCCTGGTGGGTGAGCGAGACGTACTCCGCGGCCGCGACACCGGCGAAGACGCCGACCGGCTTTCCGCGCAGGGCGTCGGGGCGGATGCCCGCGTTCTCGAACGTCTCCCACGTCGTCTCAAGCAGCAGCCGCTGCTGCGGGTCGAGCGCGAGAGCCTCACGGGGGCTGATCCCGAAGAACTCGGGGTCGAACCGGTCGGCGTCGTACAGGAACCCGCCCTCACTGGCGTACGACTTCCCGCGTACGTCCGGGTCGGCGTCGAAGAGGTTCTCGATGTCCCAGCCACGGTTGTCCGGGAAGGCACCCACGGCGTCACGCTCGTCCACGACCAGCTGCCACAGGGCCTCGGGCGTGTCCGCGCCGGGGAAGCGGCAGCCCATACCCACGATCACGATCGGGTCGGCCGCGTCGCTCCGCGACGACGCGCTTCGGGTGGTGCGGCGCGCCACCTGCGTGCCCGCCTCGGCCTGCCCGCTGCCCACGAGCTGGCTCCGGATGTAGCCGGCCAGCACCGTGGGGGTGGGGTAGTCGAAGAGCAGCGTGGACGGGAGTCGCATCCCGGACGCCTTGTTGAGCGAGTTGCGCAACTCCACCGAGCTGAGCGAGTCGAACCCGAGCTCCTTGAACGAGTGCACCGGGTCGATCGAGTTGGGCGATCCATGTCCGAGGACGGTGGCCACGTGGTTGCGCAGGAAGTCAAGGATGATCTTGTCCTGCTCGGCCTCCGGACGGCCGGCGATCGCCTGCCCGAGGGCTCCGACCTCCGCCCCGGCGCCCGCCGACTGGGCGGCGCTGCGCAGCGGCGTACGGACCAGGCCCCGGAAGACCGGCGCGACGGGGGTCGTCGCGGCGCGGGCCCGCAGCCCGGCCAGGTCGAGCTTGGCCGGGACGACCACGACCTGATCGGCTTCGAGCGCCGCGTCGAAGTGCCCGAGTGCCTGGTCGGCGGGCATCGGCAGCAGGCCGCCGCGGTTCATGCGCGCCTGGTCCTGCTCATCGAGGGTGTCGGCCATACCGCTCTCCCACAGGCCCCACGCGAGGGACTTGGCGGGGAGTCCGGCGGACCGGCGGTGCTCGGCGAGTTCATCGAGGAAGACGTTCGCCGCCGCGTAGTTGGACTGTCCGGGAGAGCCCAGGACTCCGACCACCGACGAGAACATGACGAAGGCGTTCAGCTCCAGGTCGCGGGTCAGCTCGTGCAGGTTCCACGCGCCGTCCACCTTCGGGCGGAGCACCCCGTCCAGCCGCTCCGGGGTCAGCGCCGTGACGATGCCGTCGTCCAGAGTGCCGGCGCAGTGGACCACCGCGCCGAGCGGGTGCTCGTCGGGCAGGCTCGCCAGCAGTGTCTCCAGCGACTCCCGGTCGGCCGTGTCGCAGGCCGCGATCGTGACCTCGGCGCCGAGTTCGGCCAGCTCTTCGGTGATCGTGCTGCCTGCCGTACGTCCGCGCCTGCTCGTGAGCAGCAGCTTCTTCACACCGTGTTCGGTGACCAGGTGCCGGGCGAGGAGCGTGCCCAGCGCGCCGGTGCCGCCGGTGATGAGGACCGTCTTCTCCGGGTCGAACGGCGCCGTGGACGCGGTCGGCGCGGAGTCGGACGTGGCGTCGGAGCCGGCGGAGTTCGCGCCGGCACGGGCGAGGCGAGGGGCGAGAAGCCGGCCGTCGCGCACGGCCAGTTGGGGCTCGTCGGTGGCGAGAGCGGCCGAAAGGGCCCGCAGGGACGAATCCGAACCGTCGAGGTCGATCAGGGTGAACCGGTCGGGGTGTTCCGTCTGCGCGGTGCGGATCAGTCCCCAGACCGCCGCTCCGGCCAGGTCGGTCCGGCCGCCGGTCCCCGTGGACATCGCGCCCTTGGTGAGGACCACCAGCCGGGAGTCCGGCCGTTCGTCGGCCAGGATCGTCTGGACGAGGCCGAGTACGCGGTGCGTGAAAGAGCGGGCGGTCCGCGCCGGGTCGGCGCCGGGCTCGGAGACGCACCAGGTGAAGACCACGTCCGGCCTGCTGGTGTCGTCCCCGGGCGTCGTCGGAAGCGTGATGGCGTCGGGCGCCACCTCGACCGCCGCGCCGAGCGGCGAGAGTGCCCCGGTGACCTGGGCGTTGCCCGGATCGGCGACCACGGCCCACTTGGCGCCGGCGCTCTGTGTCTTGTCCTCGACCGCCTGGACGTCGGTCCAGTCGACCTTGTAGAGCTCTCCGGCGTCCGCCGCACGGGTGGCGGCGAGCTGGTCGGCGCCGACCGTCCGCATCGCGAGGGAGTCGATCGTCATGACCGGCGTCCCCGTCTGGTCGGCGATGACCAGTGACGCGGTGTCGGGTGTGGTCCAGGTGTGACGGATCCGCAGCGAGCCGGCCCCCGTCGCGTGGAGGGACACACCGGCCCAGGAGAACGGCACCCGGATCGAGTCGTCCGCCTCGGTCTCGCCCATGATCAGCGCGGCCGGCTGGAGGGCCGAGTCGAGCAGACCCGGGTGGATGCCGTAGTCACCGGGATCCGATCCGGTGGGCAGGGAGACTTCCGCGTACGTCGTGTCGCCGTCCTGCCAGGCCTTCTTGAGCCCGCGGAACAGCGGCCCGTAGCCGAAGCCCCCGTCCGTGACGCGGCGGTAGAACTCCGCCACGTCCATCTCCTCCATGGTGTCCGTGATCTCCGGCGGCCAGACCTCGTTCCTGAGCGAGTCCGCACCCGCGGGGACTTCCCTGCGTTCGGCCCCCAGCACACCCGTGGCGTGGAGGGTCCAGTCGGTCTCGACCGGAACGTCCTCCGGCCGGGAGTAGAACGCGAACGACCGGTGACCCGAGTTGTCCGCCGGCTCGACGAGAAGCCTCAGCTGGAGGGCGGCGCGCTCCGGCACGGCGAGGAACACATGGTGGGTCAGTTCCTCGATGTGCTCGCAGTCCACATGGCGTGCCGCGTGGAGCAGGAGGTCCACGAAGGCCACACCGGGGACGATCATCGTCCCGAAGATGATGTGCTCAGCCACCCAGTCCGGGTCGTTCCCGGAGACACGGCCGGTGAACAAGTGTCCGCCGCCGTCCGGGAGTTCGGCCAGCGTGGTCAGCACAGGGTGACTGGTGGCCGTCAGCCCCAGACCGTCGGCGCCCGAGGTGGGCTTCGCCGGCTCCAGCCAGTAGTGCTGGCGCTGGAAGGGGTAGGTGGGCAGGCCCGGGGCGGGGGCCGGACCCTCGCCGATCACGGGGGTCCAGCGGACCTGCGTGCCGTTGGCGTGTGCGGCGGCCAGAGCGGTGAGGAAGCTCTGGTTCTCGTCCCGGTCGCGGTGCAGGGTGGCGACATGGACGGCGTCGACGTCGTCCGGCACGGAGTCCTGCGCCATGGCGGTCAGGACGGGGTCGGGGCCGAGTTCGAGGTAGTGCCGGGTCCCGAGCCGGTCGAGGGTCGTGATCGCGTCGGCGAAGCGGACGGCCTCCCTGACGTGCTGGACCCAGTACTGCGGGGTGGTGATGTAGTGATCGGCCAGCTCGCCGCTGAGGGCGGAGACGATCGGGATCGTCGGGGTGTGGTAGATCAGCTCCCCCGCGACGAGTTCGAACTCGTCCAGCATGGGCTCCATGTGGGGCGAGTGGAACGCGTGGGAGACCGTCAGCCGCCGTGTCTTGACCCCGGTCTCGGCGAGCGAGTCGGCGATCCGAGTGGCGGCCTCTTCGTCACCCGAGATGACGATCGAGCTGGGCCCGTTCACTGCCGCGATCGTGACCTCGTCCTCATGGCCTTCGAGGAGGGGAACGATCTGTCCCTCGGTGGCGCGGAGCGAGATCATGGCGCCGTTGGCGGGCAGGGCCTGCATCAACGACCCACGGGCGGCGACGAGTCGGCACGCGTCATCGAGGGAGAAGATGCCCGCGACGTGCGCGGCTGCGATCTCACCGATCGAGTGGCCGGCCAGGTACTGCGGCGTCACGCCGAACGACTCGACCAGACGGTAGAGCGCGGTCTCGATGGCGAAGAGCGCGGACTGTGTGTAGCGGGTCTGGTTGAGCAGGGTGGGATCGTCGGCGAAGACGACGTCCTTGACCGGTACTTCGGCGTTCAGGTGCTGGTCGAGGGTGGTGCAGACCTCGTCGAACGTGTCCCGGAAGACCGGGTACGTGTCGTACAACTCCCGGCCCATACCGGGCCGTTGCGCGCCCTGTCCCGTGAAGAGGAACGCGGTCTTGCCGGGGTGAGGCGTGCCACGGACCAGCGCCGGGGACGGCTCACCGAGGGTGAGCGCGCCCAGCACGCGGTCGAACGCCTCGTGCTCGTTGCCGAACACCACGGCCCGGTACGGGAACTGGGCCCGGGTGGTGGCGAGTGCGTGGGCGACCCGGTCCGGGCGCACCTCGGGGTTGAGTTCGAGGTACGTACGCAGCTGCTGCGCCTGGTCGCGGAGAGCCTGCTCCGTCTTGGCGGAGAGAAGCCACGGGATGAGGGCGGCCTGGGGGCCGTCCTGCTCCTGGTCGTCCTCGGTGGACTCCGGTGTGACCGGGGCCTGTTCGAGGATGACATGGGCGTTGGTGCCGCTGATGCCGAAGGAGGAGACGGCGGAGCGGCGCGGCTGGCCGGTCTCCGGCCAGTCGCGGGCCTCGGTCAGAAGCCGCACATTGCCCGACTCCCAGTCGATGTGCGGGCTGGGCTCGTCCACGTGGAGCGTCCGCGGCAGGGTGCCGTGGCGCATGGCCTGGATCATCTTGATGACTCCGCCGATACCGGCGGCGGCCTGGGCATGGCCGATGTTGGACTTCAACGAACCGAGCCAGAGCGGCTCTTCACGGTTCTGGCCGTACGTGGCAAGAAGCGCCTGGGCCTCGATCGGGTCGCCCAGCGGCGTTCCGGTGCCGTGGGCCTCGACCGCGTCGACCTGGTCGGCGGTCAGACCCGCGCCGGTGAGCGCGGCCTTGATGACGCGCTGCTGAGAGGGACCGTTCGGGGCGGTCAGACCGTTGCTCGCGCCGTCCTGGTTGACCGCGGAGCCGCGGATCACGGCGAGCACCGTGTGTCCGTTGGCCTTCGCGTCCGACAGACGCTCAAGGAGCACCATGCCAGCGCCCTCGGCCCAGATGGTGCCGTCGGCGGCACCGGCGAACGACTTGCACCGGCCGTCGGGCGCAAGCCCGCGCTGGCGGCTGAACTCCAGGAACATGCCCGGGTTGGCCATGACCGTCGCGCCACCGGCGAGAGCCATCGTGGACTCGCCGTTCCGCAGCGACTGGCACGCCAGGTGCATCGCGACGAGCGACGACGAGCACGCCGTGTCGACGGTGACCGCCGGGCCTTCCAGACCCAGCGTGTAGGCGACTCGCCCGGAGGCGACACTCGCCGTCGTACCCGTCAGCAGGAACCCGTCGACAGGCTCGCTGCCCTTGTGGACGAGGGAGCCGTACTCCTGGGTGACGACACCGGCGAAGACACCGACGGGCTTGCCGCGCAGGGCGTCGGGGCGGATACCCGCGTTCTCGAACGTCTCCCACGTCGTCTCCAGGAGGAGCCGCTGCTGCGGGTCGAGCGCGAGAGCCTCACGGGGGCTGATCCCGAAGAACTCGGGGTCGAACCGGTCGGCGTCGTACAGGAACCCACCCGTACGGGCATAGGTCCTTCCGCGCACGTCGGGGTCCGGGTCGAACAACTCCTCAAGATCCCAGCCGCGGTTGACGGGGAAGGAGCCGATGGCGTCCACCCCCTCGGTGACCAGCCGCCACAGCTCGTCCGGCGTGGTGGCGCCACCGGGGTAGCGGCAGCCCATACCGACCACGGCGATCGGGTCGTCGTCGTCACGCGGGACCACCGGTACGACGGCGGTCTCCACCGCGTCCTGCGGCAACACGGCCTCGTCGTCGACCAGTTCGTCCCTGAGGTGCGTGATCAGCGCCTCGGGCGTCGGGTGGTCGAACAGCATCGTGGACGGCAGGTGCAGTCCCAGCGACTCGCCGAGCACCATGAGGAGTTCGATACCGGCGAGCGAGTCGAAGCCGAGGTCCTTGAACGAGCTCTCGGGGTCGATGACCAGCGGCGAGCTGTGGCCCAGGACGGCCGCGACGTGCTTGCGCAGGACCTCCAGGAGGAGTTCGCGCTGCTCGTCCTCGGACCGGCCGGCCAGCTGCCGGCGCAGCGAGGACTCGTCCACCTCCTCACCGCCGCGCTCGGCGGGCGGTGCCTGGGCCGGAAGCAGTTCGGCGAGCAGCGGGGACAGCATCGAGGCCCGCTGCGAGCGTGCGCCGGAGACATCGACCCCGGCGGGCACGAGCACGGCTCGCGCCGTCGCGAGGGCCGAGTCGAAGAGCCCGAGCGCCCGCTCGGTGGGCATCGGCGCCAGTCCGCCGCGGTTCATACGCGCCCGGTCCTGCTCGTCCAGGGTGTCGGCCATACCGGCTTCCCACAGGCCCCAGGCGAGGGACTTCGCGGGGAGTCCGGCGGACCGGCGGTGTTCGGCGAGCTGGTCCAGGAAGGAGTTGGCGGCGGCGTAGTTGGCCTGTCCGGGGGAGCCCAGGACACCGACCACCGACGAGAACATGACGAAGGCGTCCAGGTCCAGGTCCTGGGTCAGCTCGTGCAGGTTCCACGCGCCCTCGACCTTCGGGCGGAGTACCGCGTCCAGCCGGTCCGGGGTGAGTTCCGTGACCACACCGTCGTCCAGGACACCGGCGCAGTGGACCACCGCACCCAGCGGGTGCTCCGCGGGCAGCCCCGCGAGCAGCGCTTCGAGCGACTGCCGGTCGGCCGCGTCGCAGGCGGCGACCGTGACCTCGGCGCCGAGTCCGGCCAGCTCCGCGGTGAGCGCGCTGTCCGTACGGCCGCTCCGGCTCGTCAGCAGCAGCTTCCTGACGCCGTGCCGGGTGACCAGGTGCCGGGCGAGGATCGAGCCGAGGGCGCCGGTGCCGCCGGTGATGAGTACGGTGCGCCGCGCGTCGAACGTCGCGGGAATCGCGCCCGGCGTCAGACGGGCGAGGCGCGGCACGAAGAACCGCCCCTCGCGCAGGGCCAGTTGGCGCTCTCCGGTGGAGAGGGCGGCCACGATTGCCTCGTCGGAGGCCCGCGAGCCGTCGACGTCGACGAGCGTGAACCGGTCCGGGTGCTCGGACTGGGACGACCGGATCAGACCCCAGACCGCCGCTCCGGCGAGGTCGGCCGACGCGTCGCCGGTCCCGGTGGACCGCGCGTTCTCGGTGAGGACCACCAGACGCGAGTCCGGCGCTCCGTCGGCCAGGACCGCCTGGAGCAGGTCAAGGGCCTTGCGGGTCTGTGCGTGTGCCGCCTCGACCGGTTCGGCGCCGTCGGCGGTGAAGCGGGCGACGACCGTCGACGGCCGGGCCGCGCCGGCCCGCAGCGAAGCGCGCAGCGCATCGGCGTCCGGGTACGAATCGGCCGCGGAACCGAGCGCCGCCAGCACAGCGGCGACCCGCGGATTACGGGTGTCTCCCACCACGGCCCAGCCGGCGCCGTCGGGGCGCGCCGCCGCGCGCGGCGGCGCGGGTACCGCGCGCCAGGCGACCTCGTGGAGCGCGCCGTCGCGGTCGGGCCTGGCAGCTTCGAGCTGCTCGGAGCTGACCCCGCGCATGGCGAGCGAGTCCACCGTCAGGACCGGCGCACCGGACGGGTCCGTCACCGTCAGGGCGACCGTCTCGGGCGTCGTGCGTACGAGCTGGACCCGCAGGGCACGGGCGCCGTTGGCGTGGAGGGCCACACCGCTCCAGGAGAACGGCACCAGGAGCGTGCCGTCCGTCCGGGTCGAGGCCAGCGCGATCGGGTGGAGCGCGGAGTCGAGCAGACCGGGGTGGACGCCGTACGAGCCAGGGGCGGTCCCCGCGGGCAGGGCCACCTCGGCGTACAGCGTGTCGCCGTCCTCCCAGGCGGCGCCGAGCCCCTGGAAGACCCCGGCGTAACCGAATCCGGCCTCGGCGACGTGCCGGTAGAAGCCGTCGGTGTCCAGCGCCTCGGCGGAGGCCGGGGGCCAGACCGCGTCCGCCGCCGGGATGGCCGGCGGTACGGCGGGGGCCGTGCCGAGCGCACCGGTGGCGTGGCAGGTCCAGTCGGCGCCCAGCGGGGCGTCCTCGGGCCGCGAGTGGACGGCGAAGCTCCGGCGCCCGGAGTCGTCCGCCGGCCGGACGACGACCCTCAGCTGAAGGGCGCCGTGCTCCGGCAGAGCCAGGAAGACATGGTGGGTGAGCTCCTCGATACGGGGGCGTCCCACCAGGGCCGCGGCGTGCAGCAGCATGTCGACGAAGGCGACACCCGGCATGACCGGGGTGCCGAAGACGGCGTGGTCGGCAGCCCACGGAGGCGCGGAGGCGTTGACCCGGCCGGTCAGCAGGAGGCCGCCCGGGTCGGGCAGCTCGGCGGCGGTGGTGAGCACCGGGTGCCCGGTGGCGGTCAGTCCCGCCGAACTCACGTCCCCTGTGGCGGCCGTGGCCGTGAGCCAGTAGCGCTGGCGCTGGAAGGGGTACGTGGGGAGGTCGGGGTGGCTGTCGGCGCTCGGGAGATGGGTGGTGAGGTTCGCGGGGGCGCCGGCCGCGTGCGCGGTGGCGAGGGCGGTGAGGAGCGTGGTGGCCTCGGAGTGTCCCTTGCGGAGGACGGCCACGGGGCTGGTGCTGTTACGGGACTTGGTGAGGGTCTCGTTGACCAGAGTGGTGAGAACCGGGTCGGGTCCGAGTTCGAGGTAGTGGCGGGTGCCGAGCCCGTCGAGGGTGCGGATGGTGTCGGCGAAGCGTACGGCGTCGCGGACGTGCTGGACCCAGTACCGCGCGGTGGTGATGTGGTGATCGGCGAGTTCGCCGGTGACGGCGGAGACGACCGGAATCAGCGGGGTGTGGTACGTCAGGTCGGCGGCGACGCGTTCGAACTCGTCCAGCATGGGGTCCATGTGGGGTGAGTGGAAGGCGTGGGAGACCGTCAGCCGCTTCGTCTTGACCCCGGTCTTGGCGAGGGAGTCGGCGATCTGGGTGGCGGCCTTTTCGTCGCCGGAGATGACGATCGAGTTGGGGCCGTTGACGGCGGCGATGGTGACGTGGTGTTCGTGGCCTTCGAGGAGTGGGAGTACCTGTTCCTCGGTGGTGCGGAGCGAGATCATGGCGCCGTTGGCGGGCAGGGCCTGCATCAACGACCCACGGGCGGCGACGAGTCGGCACGCGTCGTTGAGGGTGAAGATGCCGGCTACGTGTGCGGCGGTGATCTCACCGATGGAGTGGCCGGCCAGGTGGTGCGGGGTGAGCCCGAAGGACTCGACCAGGCGGTAGAGCGCGGTCTCGATGGCGAAGAGCGCGGACTGTGTGTAGCGGGTCTGGTTCAGCAGTTCCGGGTCGTCCGCGAACACGACGTCCTTGACCGGTACTTCGGCGTCCAGATGCCGGTCGAGGGTGGCGCAGACCTCGTCGAACGTGTCCCGGAACACCGGGTACGTGTCGTACAACTCCCGGCCCATACCGGCCCGCTGCGAGCCCTGCCCGGTGAACAGGAAGGCGGTCGTGCCTTCCCGCGCCGTTCCGGTGACGACCTCGCGGGAGGTCTCACCGTTGCTCAACGAGCGCAGACCCGCGAGGAGTTCGTCGCGGCCCTCACCGATCACCACGGCCCGGTGCTGGAAACGCGCGCGGGTGGAAGTGAGCGCCTGACCGATGTGCGCGGGGTGGAGATCGGGCTGCGCGGTCACGTGGTCGAGCAACTGCCGCGCCTGGTCACGGAGAGACTGTTCCGTCTTGGCGGACAGGAACCACGGCACGAGGCCCGCCTGGGGCGCGTCCTGCTCCTGCTCGTCCTCGGCGGGCTCCGGTGTGACCGGGGGCTGCTCGATGATCAGGTGGGCGTTGGTGCCGCTGATGCCGAAGGAGGAGACGGCGGCCCGGCGGGGATGATCCGTCTCGGGCCAGGCACGCGCCTCGGTGAGGAGCTGTACGTTGCCGGACGTCCAGTCGATGTGCGGGCTGGGCTCGTCGACGTTGATGGTCCGCGGCAGGGTGCCGTGGCGCATGGCCTGGATCATCTTGATGACTCCGCCGATACCGGCGGCGGCCTGCGTGTGCCCGATGTTGGACTTCAACGACCCCAGCCACAGGGGCTCTTCACGGTTCTGGCCGTACGTGGCGAGAAGCGCCTGGGCCTCGATCGGGTCACCGAGCGGCGTTCCCGTGCCATGGGCCTCGACCGCGTCGACCTGGTCGCCGGTCAGCCCCGCGCCGGCCAGCGCCGCGTTGATGACCCGCTGCTGGGACGGACCGTTCGGAGCGGTCAGACCGTTGCTGGCGCCGTCCTGGTTGACCGCGGAGCCGCGGATGACCGCGAGGACCGTGTGTCCGTTGGCCTTCGCGTCCGACAGACGCTCCAGCAGGACCATGCCCGCGCCCTCGGCCCAGATCGTGCCGTCGGCGGCGCCCGCGAACGACTTGCACCGGCCGTCGGGCGCAAGCCCGCGCTGCTGACCGAACTCCACGAACATGCCGGGGGTCGCCATGACCGCGACGCCGCCCGCCAGGGCCAGCGAGCAGTCACCGGCGCGCAGCGCCTGCGCCGCCTGGTGCATCGCGACGAGCGACGACGAGCACGCCGTGTCGACCGTGACCGCCGGACCCTCAAGGCCGAAGGTGTACGAGATACGCCCGGAGACGACACTCGCGGTGTTGCCGGTGAGCAGATATCCGCCGAGACCGTCGTCGCCCTCGTGCAGCCGGGGGCCGTACTCCTGCGACATCGCGCCCACGAACACACCGGTGCTGCTGCCCTGCAGACCGTCCGGGTCGATCCCGGCGCGCTCCAGCGCCTCCCAGGTGACCTGGAGGAGCACCCGCTGCTGCGGGTCCATCGCCGTGGCCTCGCGCGGGCTGATGCCGAAGAACTCGGTGTCGAACTCGGCGGCCTCGTCGAGGAATCCGCCGTGCCGCGTGTACGTCTTGCCGCGCACCCCGGGCTCGGGGTCGTACAGGGCTTCCAGATCCCAGCCACGGTCGGTGGGGAAGCCCGAGATCGCGCTCACACCGTTGTCCACGAGCCGCCACAGCTCGTCCGGGGTGCCGGCGCCGCCGGGGTAGCGGCAGGCCATGCCGACGATCACGATCGGGTCGTCGGCGTCCAGCACAGAACCCGACCGCGACAGCACGGACGCGGCCGACGACGAGTCGTCGCCCAGGGCCAGTTCGATCAGCCGCCGGGCCAGCCGCGACGGGCTCGGGTGGTCGAAGACGACGGTCTCCGGCAGCGCGAGACCGGTGACGTCCACGAGGTTCTGCCGGAGCTGGACCGCCATTGTGGAGTCCATGCCCAGCTCACGGAAGGCCTGGCCGACCTCCACCGTGTCCGTGCTCAGATGGCCGAGCACGATCGCCGTACGCAGCCGCACCAGCTCCAGCGCCACCCGGGTGCGCTCGTCGGCCGGCAGTCCGGCGATCCGCTGCGACCACGAGGAGCCGGCCGCCGCGGGGGTCTCCTCGCGTGCCGCTTCCGGGAGTTGGGCGGTGCCACGTGTGCCGGGCTCGAACGCGGTCGAGACGTCCGGCCAGTAGCTCTCGCGCTGGAACGCGTACGTCGGCAGCGCCACCCGGCCCGGCGCCCGACCGGCGAAGACGGCGGACCAGTCCACGGGCAGACCGCGAACGTGCAGCTCCGCCAGCGAAGTCAGCAGCTGCGGCCACGGAGTCTCGTTGCGGCGCAGCGAGTCCACGACCACCGCGTCCGGCAGCGTCGCACGCAGTCCGACCGTGAGGACGGGGTGCGGGCTCGACTCCACGAACGTGCCGAAGCCGTCCTCGGCCATGGCCCGGAGGGTCGACTCGAAGAGAACGGGCCGGCGGAGGTTGGAGAACCAGTAATCGGCGTCGAGCCCGGCCGTGTCGATCGCGCCCGCGGTCACCGTCGAGTAGAAGGCGATGTCGCACGAACGCGGCGTCACTCCGGCGAACTGCTCAAGGAGCCGGTCCTTGATGGCGTCCATGTGCGGCGAGTGGGAGGCGAAGTCCACGGCGGAGACGGCCTTCGCGCGAATCCCGTCGCTCTCGCAGCGGGCCAGCAGCTCGGCGACCGCGTCAGGGGTTCCGGCCACGACCGTGGTGGTGGGCCCGTTGACCACGGCGACGCTCAGCCTGTCGCCGAAGGGCTCGATGTACTCGGCGACCCGGTCGGCCGCCAGCGGCACCGACGCCATCGCCCCGGTGCCCGAGAGCGTCATGATCGTCTGGCTGCGCAGGGCCACGATCCTGGCGGCGTCCGCCAGGTCGAGCGCGCCCGCGATGTGCGCCGCGGCGATCTCGCCCTGCGAGTGACCGATGACCGCGTCGGGCCGTACGCCCAGCGACTCCCACACCCGGGCGAGCGAGACCATCACCGCGAACAGCACGGGCTGGACGACGTCCGCGCGGTCGAGGGCCGCCGCGCCGGACTCGGCGGTGAGTGTGTCCAGCAGCGACCAGTCGACGTACGGGGCGAGGGCTTCGTGGCACGCCTCGATCGACGCGCGGAAGACCGCCGACGTGCGCATCAGCTCGCGTGCCATGCCTTCCCACTGCGAGCCCTGCCCCGGGAAGACCAGCGCGGTCTTCCCGTGCTCACCGGTCACCCCGGTGACGAGCCCCGGCACCTCGGCGCCGGACTTCAACGCCGCCAACTGGGCGTCGTGGTCGAGCCCGAGGGCGACGGCGCGGTGCTCGAAGTGGGTACGGGTACCGGCCAGCGACCGGCCGATGTCGAACGCGTCCGCGTCCCCGGTCCGCCGCTCCAGCAGCCGCCCGGCCTGGGCGCGCAGAGCGGCCTCCGTACGCCCGGAGACCAGCCACGGGGCCAGCTCCAACTTCGGCTCGTCGCCCTGCGGCGCGGCCTCGGGAACGGCAGGCTCGGGCGCCTCGGCGAGGACGACGTGGCAGTTCGTACCGCCCACGCCGAAGGAGCTCACACCGGCAAGCAGAGGCGCGTCCGGCCAGGGGCCGGACGCGGTCTGGACACGCAGATTGAGTGCGTCGGGATCGATACGCGGGTTCGGCGTCTCGTAGTTGAGGCTCGCCGGGATCTCCCGGTGCCGGATGCTCAGCGCCGTCTTGATCAGACCGACGATGCCCGCCGCGCCTTCCAGGTGCCCGACGTTGGTCTTGGCCGAGCCGACGAGAACGGGTTCGCCCGCGGGGCGCGCGGTGCCGTACGTGGCGCCGATGCCGGCCGCCTCCAGCGGGTCGCCGGTCGGGGTGCCCGTGCCGTGGAGTTCCACGTAACGGACCTCGGCCGGGTCCACACCCGCGTCCTCGCACGCCTGGCGCAGCACCGTCGCCTGCGCCTCGGCGCTGGGCACGGTGAGTCCGTCGGTGGAGCCGTCGTTGTTGACCGCGCTGCCGCGGATGACGCCGTAGACCGTGTCGCCGTCGCGCACCGCGTCAGCGAGCCGCTTCAGTACGACGACGCCGCCGCCCTCACCGCGTACGTAGCCGTTGGCCCGCGCGTCGAAGGTGAAGCAGCGTCCGTCGGGCGACAACCCGCCGAACATCCCGGCGACTTCGGCGCTCTCGGGCGCGAAGTTCAGCGCCACACCGCCCGCCAGGGCCAGGGTGGCCTCGCCCTTGCGCAGGCTCTCGACCGCCAGGTGCACCGCCACGAGCGACGACGACTGGGCCGAATCGACCGCCATGCTCGGGCCGTTGAGGCCCAGCGCGTACGACACGCGGTTGGCGATGACGCCGCGGTTCAGACCCGGCAGCGAGTGCTGGGTGATCGCGCCGCCCCGGTGGGCCAGCGCCGCGTAGTCACCGGCTATCGCGCCGACGATGACGGCGGTCGCGGTGGACCGCAGCGTCTCCGGGACGATGCCCGCGTCCTCCAGGGCCTCCCAGGCCAGCTCGGCGAAGAGCCGCTGCTGGGGGTCGATCGCCACGGCCTCGCGCGGCGATATCCCGAAGAACGCCGCGTCGAACTGGTCCACGCGGTCGAGGAACCCGCCGTGACGCAGCGCGGCGCGGTGCCGCTCAGGCGAGTCCGGCAGCACCTCGTCCGGGTTCCAACGGTCCTGTGGTACCTCGCCGATCGCACTCCGGCCCGACCGCAGCAGCTCCCAGAAGGCGCTGGCGTCGGGTGCCTGGGGGAGGCGGCATGACATGCCGGTGATAGCGATTGCATCCGTACCGTGAACAAGATCACTCGACATGATGGCGAGTGCCTCCCTCATCGCGCGCTTCGAAAACGCCGGGCAGGCGTTCGTCTTGAGGGAACGATCATCATCTCCCCCGCTCGCCCCCAGCTACCCGTAGAGCCCCCTAGGACGGCGTTGTCAGGGGGTACCCCTGGAGACGTCCGTCTCCCGGCCCTCCGTACAAACACAAGTCCGCCCGCCCGTTGGAGAACGGGCAGGCGGACGGGGCCCCTTGGGGGGATACGGATCAGACGGACTCGTAGCTGACCGCGTGTGCTCCCTGGAGGAGCTGCTCGCGGTTCCTGATGCCCATCTTGCGGTAGACGCGGGTCAGATGCTGTTCCACGGTGCTGACCGTGATGAACAGCCTCTCGGCGATCTCACGGTTGGCGTACCCCTGCGCGGCCAGCATCGCGACGCGTCGTTCGGACTCGCTGAGGGTGCCGAAACTGTCCTGGGCCACCCGGTCGGGACCGCGGGACCCCTCGGCCGGCCTGGTGTCCATGTTCTGCGGCATGGACGTCGGAAGCAGCGCCTGGCAGAGCGACTCCGCCTGGCAGCTCTTGGCGAGCCGCCACGCGCGCCGCGCGGTCGGCCGCGCCCGCTTGTCGCCCAACTGCTGGTAGGCGCGGCTGAGATCGGCCAGGACAGCCGCCGCCTCGTAACGCGCGCCGCTCGCCTCCAGCAGCCGGAAGGCGTCCCGCAGGATCGAGGGCTGCTTCGCGGTCGCCTGGACCAGCGCCAGGGTGTGCAGGGTCATCCCGCGCGAGCGGGTGAGCCCGTTGTCGGGATTGGCGAGCTGCTTCTCGACGAGCCGGGCCGCCTGCTCCCGGTCGCCCAGCCGCAGCCACACCTCGGCCTCTCCGAGCCGCCAGGGCGCCAGGGCGGGGGTGTCGATGTCCCAGCGCCGCATCAGCGTGCCGCACTCCTGGAAGTCCGACAGCGCGAGATACGTGTTGCCCGTCGCGAGGTGGTGACGGCCGCGCGCGTACAGGTAGTGCAGCCCCGCCCGGGTGAGGAAGAGCGCCGGCGGCGGCTCGGCCGCCAAGTGCTTCGCCGCGGCCTGGTGGTTGCCCATGGCGGTGTGGGCCTCGACGAGCACGGTCAGCGCCAGCGCGCTGCTGACGTTCCACCTCGGCCCGGACAGCCGGGCGTACGCCGTCTCCGCCTGGCGTACGGCGTCCGCCAGCCGTCCGCGCCGCAGTGAGAGGAGCGCGCCGACGCTTTCGATCTGGGCGCGCCAGCCGGGGGCCTCATGTCCTTCCATCTCGGCCGCGACCAGCTCGTACCACGTGGCGGCGGCGTCGAGTTGATCTGCGTAGCACAGGGCCAGCAGCGCCTTCGGCAGACCGCTGAGTCTCGATGTCGACCGGCTCTGGCTGCCCTGGAACACCTGCTCCGCCAGGGCGACGGCGTATTTGTCGGCGCCGTTCTCAAGGACGAGGGCGAGGGCGTGGCGTGCCCTTAATTCCGCGTGGGACGTCGCCGGGGCGGTGGTGGCCGGGAGCGGACGGCTCAGTCGTTCGAGCAGACCGGGGACCTCGGCGGCCATCAGCATCCGGGTGCTGTGCAGCGCGTTCGACAGGTCCTCGTCGCCGGTGTTGACGTGGTCGACAACTTCCAGTGCCTCGTCGAAGTTGAGGTGGAACAGCATCCCCTCGGCGACCCACAGGGCGTCGTTGCCCGCGAGCTTCCCTTCGAGGATGGGGCCCTTGAGCGCGCGGAAGTGCGGGCCGGACTCCGCGGGCCTGAGCTGCCACTGGCCGAACGCGTAGAGGGACTTGGCCGACAGCCGCTGTCCCTCGTCCGACGAGCACTCGCAGGCCAGCTCCAGATACCGGATGCCCTGCGGTACGTCCCCGTCCTCCATGGCGTGCGACGCGGCCTCCTGCAGGACGGGCAGCACCCATCCGTCGTGCAGCGGGCCGACGTTGAGCAGATGCATGGCGACTGCCTGCGGCGGCGCCCCGCCCTCGTTCAACAGGCAGGCGGCGCGGTAGCGCTGCTGGGTCGCCTCGCCGTGCGGCATCTCACCGAGGACCGCCTGCCGCACGCCCGCGTGCCGCAGCCGCGCGCCCTCCAGCACCCCCATGCTGGTGAACAGCCGTATATAACGTTTCAGCAGTTCGGGGTCGATACCGCTCAGGCGGCTGAGCAGAAGAGGTGTGGTCGCCTCGTCCAGCAGGGCGACACACCGGGCGACCCGGACCGCGCGCGGACCGAGCCGGTGCAGATAGGCGAGGACCGCCTGATAGAAGACGGGGCCGATCGACGCCCCGCCCTCGGTGGTCGTCTGGCGGCCGGGGCCCTCGGTCTGCTGCGGGACCGGCCCCGGGGCGGACTCGGACGCCGCGCGCAGCCGGTGCTCCTCGATGAGCGCCAGCGCGAGCAGCGGGTTTCCACCGCTCAGCCGGTGGATCTCCACGACGAGCCGGTCCGACGGCAGGACCGGGAGCCGGCTCGCGGCCAGCCCCATGAGGTCCACGCGCGTGAGCGGCTCCAGATGGAAGTGGCGCGCGCTGGTCCGGTACAGCAGGTCGTCCAGGACCCGAGCCGGCTGCTCGTCGACGGAGACACCGTGCGTGAAGACCAGCGTGAGCGAGAGCTGGGTCAGCCGCTGCGCCAGGTGGCGCAGGCAGGTCAGGGTGGCGGTGTCGGTGTGCTGGATGTCGTCCACCGTGATGAGCACGGGGTGCCAGGTGGTCAGTTCGGCGATGACCTGGTAGGTCCGCCGGGCGACGGCCAGCGGGTCGTCGTGGGCCCCGGGCGGGGCGAGCGCGGCGGCCACATCGGCCGCCCTGCCGGTACGGAGAGTGCGCGGGCCCCCGTTGCCCGGACCCTCGGTGGCGATGCACTGCGTTTCGATCGAGTGCAGGAGCTGGGCGAGGGCGCTGTACGGAACCTCGCGCTCGTGGGGTGAACTCACCACGCTGAGCACGATGGTGCCCGCCGAAGTCGCCCGCTCCGCCAGTGCGTTGAGTGTCGTGGTCTTCCCGACCGCGGTCGAACCGCTGATCGCGGCGATGGCCCCCCTGCCTCGCGTGGACTGGATCAGCAGATCGTCGAGCTGTTCGAGTATCTTGTCCCGTTCCTTCAACACTACGAGCCTTCCCCCCCTGTTTACACCTTTTGGTCGTGCAGGCTGGTCTCTGTTTCCGGCGCACCCAGAAACGGAACCCAGTCGTCAATATGAGAAGCATAGTGACCGTATTCGGTCACCACCCGGCGATAGGATAAGCGCTGTCGCGCTAGGGAGTGGTAAGTGCCGCTGTGCGAAATCTCCTAGTAACCTTGGCGGCGATTACCGGCCCGTAGGGGAACTTTCGAGGGTCCGCAGAGCCGGGTCTGCTGCTGTACGGGGCGAATTGGGCGGGTGCCGACACCCGGAGTCGGCCGCTTCACGGACTGCCTGTACTACGATACGGTCCTCACCGTCGGTCGCGGTTACCAAAAAACGCTTCCGTCGCCGATTCAAGCGCGTCGGCTTGCTTTCGGCCAAAACCCTGAAGACCAGCGACGATCTGCCCCCGGCGACCTAGACGGAATCCATACGCGAAGGGTTCCGGCCGTGACGTGTTCATCACGCGGATAGGTGAAGTCGGTGTTACCGGTGAGTTCGCAGGGCCCGAGTGGTGCAGCCGCGACGCGGCTCCCGGTGCGTACGTACGGAGACCGCCGCGACGGGGCCGACAGGATCGCGCGGAGCGGCCGGCGGACTCGGGGGACGACTGACTCCCGGTACGGAGAACGGGAGTTGAAGACCCCGTGAATCCACCGCGGTCCGCGCGGTGACCGTGTGAACGCCCTGGTGAGGCGGCGGGAGGGGCTCAGGTCCCGGGGGTGTGGTCCTGGTGGACCCCGAGCGGCGCGCGGCCGAATCGCCCCGCGCACAAACGCGCCGAGCGTGCTCCCTTGGCAAATCGGCTCGCCTAGGGTCCGGACATCCCCGCGCGCTTTTCCCGCACGACGATGGCGGAGCGAAGCGTGCGGCGGACGGACCTTTTGTGCGCACGGGATGAACGGCTGTTGGCCTTAAGATGCCCGGCTGTATGCCCTGGTCGGAGAAGTGCGCGAGCCCCGGCATTCCGTTTGCGGCGGATAGTGCGGTGGGCGCAAGGCCGACGGCGGCTGGGCGGCGCGGAATTGAAGATAGCAGGCGCGCGGGGGCGCGAGCGGCGCGCGGCGGGGCTGTTTACCTTGCTGTTGAAAAACAATAGTCACGCCTTTTCCCTCGCGCCATAGTCCACCCCGGGCAGGGGATACCGGTCACGTGCGGGTACTTGCGGGCGACGGGACGGCCCGTTCGGGCGAGGGCGCTCCCGTGGTGAAAACATAGCGCATCGGCGTTGTTGAACTCGCCGAGTTCGGCGCCCCCGAACAGCGCCCCGCAGGTGGGCTGTCGGATCCGGGCTCCGCCGCCGGGCCGGGCGACCGCTGCGGAGCCGCGAGACCGGGCGGGGATCGGCCACCCTCCTTCGCTCCCCAAGACCGGAACGTGCCCGTCAGGATGGACCGCGGCCGCAAGCGGAACCGAAATAGGGGTTGGGAAATAGGGGTAAATAAATAGGGGGTGAGTAGGGGGCGTATCCGCATGGCCAGGCTCGCGCCCAGGTCGGATCGCGCGCCGTCGGCGCCTCGGCACATGGGCGCGAGCCTCGAACCCCCGGCATCCGCCCCCTACGCCCGGCCGGGGACCCTCGTCGGCCACCTCGCGGGCCGTCATGTCCCGCCGTACGGCACGGGCTTGGAGTTCCTCACACGGCCTCGTCGTACCGGCCGACGCTCTCGACCCCCGTCATCGGGGTCCATGTCGGGAATAGGCCGGTACTCGCCCTCAAACGGCATGCGACTCGTCACATTCACCGCAATTGGCCGGTCCTGCGCCTACCGAGTGTTCCTCGCACAGGTTTATCGGCCATACTGCCAGCCGTGGAGCGCATCGATCCGATAATCCAGCCCGTACCCGCCGCGGGAACCGATCCCGGATTCATCCCTGGGCTCATGGCACCCCGCCTCGTAGAGGAGGCTGACGACGCAGCCAAGGACGTTCCTCAGGAGGCCGCCGACGAGGAGAAGGCCGAAGAGCCGACCGAGGAGGCCGAGACCTCCAAGGCACCGGCCGTCGCCGACCCCGAAGCGGAGACCGACGACAAGGCGGACGACGCGGACGACACGGACGCGGCGGTCTCCTTCAACAAGGACGCCCCGGAGGACGGCGACACCGACACCGACGCCGACGTCGACAAGGACGGTCCCGTCTTCGACATCAGCGACCGCCGCGCCTCGATGACCGCCGACCGCACCGGCGTCCGCCTCCGGCTCGACGAGACCGAGGCGGAGTTCGGCTGGGACGAGATCGGCGCCGTGGAGATCGAGACCCCCAGGTTCACCCGCCGGTTCACCGTGACCCTGCACACCACCGGCCGCCGTCACTACCAGTCGGAGGTCGACGCACCCTCGCGGAGCAGCCTCAAGAAGTGGACGGCCGACCTCGACGCGGTGCTCGACGCCTACTTCGAGGAAGCCTGACCGGACGCCTCGGGCGCCCCGTCCCCACCCCAACTCCTCGGTACTCCTCGGTCCCGGCCGGGCCGCACTCCGACGGCCCAGCCCAGGTGGCCGGTCCCTCGGCCCTGCTGTGCACTTGGGGCGAGCGGCCCCGATCGGGCGGGCCGCGTGCTGCCCGCGCGGGCGGCCGACGATCGAGGAGTCCCTGATGAGACGGCACACCAGGACAGTCACCGCGCTGGCCTCCGCCCTGCTGCTCGCCACCGCGGCGGCCGGCTGTTCGGACGGCGGTGGCGACAACGGCAGCGCCGCCGACACCGACACCGGCAGCCAGGCGGACAGGCGTGAGGCCGAGGTGGTCCCGGCGGTGTCGTCGTCAGCGACCCCGAATGTCGACGTCAAGAACAACAACTCCCTCGGCAAGATTCTCGTCGACAACAAGGGCATGACGCTCTACGAGTTCGACAAGGACACGAAGAACAAGTCGATGTGCAACGGCGCGTGTGCCCAGCAGTGGCCGCCGTTCACCGTCAAGACGACGCCGGCCGCGGGCAGCGGGGTCAAGGGCAATCTGCTGAAGACCACCAAGCGCGACGACGGCAGCATGCAGGTGACCTACAACGGACGCCCGCTCTACCACTTCGCCGACGACACGAAGGCCGGCCAGACCAACGGGCAGGGCCTCAACGCGTTCGGCGCCAAGTGGTACGTCATGGGCCCCGACGGCAAGAAGATCACCAAGAACTCCGGGAACAGCAGCGGCGGCGGCGGTTACTGATCGCCGGCAGCTCCGGTCCATGACCACTCGGAGCCCGGCAGGCGGCTCCGTCCCCGGGGGCGCGAATGGAGACCTCCATGTCATCACAGACCCCCGCGCACGCCGCGCCCCGGCGCAGGGGCGGCGCGGGCCGCATCGTGCGGGGTGTGGTCCGGGTGCTCGCGGCGGCGGCCCTGGCCCTCGACGCGTATTACCACGCGGATCTCGCGCCCCAGTACGACGGCATCAGCGAGGACATCAGCCAGGGCGACCTCTTCCGGATCGAGGCGGGCCTCTCCGCGCTGGCCGCGCTGCTCGTCCTCGTCTGGCGCCGGTTCCTGGGCGACGCCTACGCCTGGGCGGTGGCGGCGGGCGGACTCGCGCTCCTGCTCGTGTACCGGTACGTGAACGTCGGCGTCCTCGGCCCGTTCCCGAACATGTACGAACCGATCTGGTTCGGCGAGAAGCAGGCCACCGTCGTGGTCGAGGCGATCGCCGTCGTGGCCACGGCGTATCTGCTGATCTTCCGTCCCCGGGGCAGACGTCTGTACTGACCCGGATCACCGGTCCGCCCGGCCCGCGGGTCCGGCCGACCGCCCGTCGACACATCCTTGACCGGCCATCCGCGCGGCCCCGGAGTAGCCTGAGATTACCGGGGGCGTGCTGAGCGCTGGAGGTGAGGGCAACGATTCATGTCCGTCACAGATGACTCCGCGCAGAGCCCGGTGGGAGCGGTCGGACGCATCACGGTCCCGATCCCGCCGGACGGCCCCGGAGAAGTACTGGTGGCCGTACGCGGCGGTTCCGAAGCCTACGCGGCCTGGTGCGACCGGCCGATCGCCACGAACGTACGGGTCCTGGTGACCGACCGTGTCTCGGCCCGCTCGGTGATGGTGGAGCCCCTTCCCGACTGAAGCCCGGAAGCCCACCGAGACCGATCACGGCGTATGAGTGCGAGTGTGCAGTGAGGACAGGAGTTCCCTCATGTTGTTCTGGCGCGTTCCAGCACCGAACGAGGCGATGCTCATCTCCGGTTCCAAACGGCAGGTCCAGGACACCCAGTTCCGGATAGTCACCGGTCACGGCAGTTTCGTTCTACCCATCAAGCAGAAGGCCCGCATGCTGTCCCTGGCGTTGCGGGAGGCGGAGATAGCCGAGGACTGTGTCACCCAGCAGGGCATCCGGCTGACGGTGCGCGCGGTGACCGTCTTCAAGGTCGGTGACGACGCGGTGTCGATCGCCAACGCGGCCCGGCGTTTCCTCGCCGAGCAGGACCGGATGGAGGAGCTGGTGGGCCGGATCTTCGCCGGTCACCTGCGGTCCATCGTCGGTGGACTGACCGTCGAGCAGATCATCCGCGAGCGGGACCGGGTCGCCCAGGAGGTGAAGGCGGCCAGCCACAGCGAGATGGAGAAGCTCGGCATCGTCGTCGACGCCCTCCAGATCCAGGAGATCGAGGACGCCACCGGCTACATCAACAACCTGGCGGCGCCGCACGCCGCGGCTGTCGCGAGCCAGGCCCGTATCGCCGCGGCCAGGGCCGACCAGGAGGCCGCCGAGCGCGAGCAGCAGGCGGAGGCGCTGAAGGCCGAGTACGAGAGGGACACCTCGATCAAGCGCGCCGGCTTCCAGGCCGAGACGGAGCAGGTACGGGCCCGCGCCTCCCAGGCCGGACCGCTCGCTCAGGCGAAGGCGTCGCAGGACGTCATCGAGGAGCAGACGGCGCTGGCCGAGCGGCAGGCGATGCTGGCGGCCCAGCGGCTGGAGGCGGAGGTCAGGCGCCCGGCGGACGCGGAGGCGTACCGTCAGCGGACGCTCGCGCAGGCGCAGGCCGACGCGAACACCGCGCGCGCCCTCTCGCTGCGGGAGGGGAACCAGGAGCTT
Organism: Streptomyces sp. NBC_01716; assembly: GCF_036248275.1. NCBI lineage: Bacteria > Bacillati > Actinomycetota > Actinomycetes > Kitasatosporales > Streptomycetaceae > Streptomyces > Streptomyces sp. NBC_01716. The sequence goes on from NZ_CP109181.1 coordinate 7,826,128, forward strand.
CTCGCGGCCAACCGTGTCGTGGAGGTGCTCCCGGAGCTCGCCGACGCGGCGGCGAAGGGCCTGGCGGACTCCAACCTCACCGTCCTCAACGGCACCGACGGTGTCAACGAGATGGCGGCGGGGCTCGTCGGCCAGGGCATGACCATCCTCAACTCGCTCCAGCACCGGGGCGGTTCGACCCGGGCACCGGCGGAGCAGAGCCGGGAGGCGGCGCCCAACGTGAACGGACAGGCACCGGTGAAGGCGGACACCGCCAACTGACGAAGAGGGGCTTCCCGCCTCGGGCGGGAAGCCCCTCGTGATCAGTGGTCAGCGCTCTTCGCGGAAGTCGACGTGCCGACGGGCGACCGGGTCGTACTTGCGCAGGACCAGACGGTCCGCGTCGCTGCGGCGGTTCTTGCGGGTGACATACGTGTGGCCGGTGCCCGCGGTGGAGCGGAGCTTGATGACCGGACGGAGTTCGTTGTGTGCCATGAGCACATCATACGATAATGGTTCCCATTTCCAAAATGGCCCGCTCACCGCTTCCGTCGTCCCGCACCCCGCCGCCGGCTCTCCTCGGCCGGCCGCGAGATCGACCGCGACTGGACGTGCTCGTAGACCATCGTCGTCTGCACGTCCGCGACCTCGCGGCGCTCGGTGAGACGGTCGATGACGAAGGCGTACAGCCCGTCGACGTCGGGGACGGCCACATGCAGGAGGAAATCGTGCGGGCCCGATGTCACGAACAGCCCGATGGTCTCCGGCAGCCCCGCCGCCCACTCGCGGAACCCCTCGATCACGGGCCGGGACGGCGGTCTGATCCGTACGGAGATCAGCGCCTGTACGGGGCGGCCCACCGACTCCAGGTCGAGCGACGCGTGGAACCCGTCGATCACGCCCCGCTCGCGGAGGATCTTGACCCGCTCCAGCGAGGTGGAGGGGGAGACGCCGGTCTTGGCGGCGAGATCGCGGTTGGTCTGCCGTGCATCGTGCTGGAGCTCCCGCAGCAGAGCCCAGTCGAGCGCATCAAGTTCCATGTTTCTGCCCCTCGGACGTACGAAGTGCGCCGGAACTCCCCATCGTACGCATGACTGCCTACCGTTCTGAGGCATGACCGTTCAGAACGACATCTCTCAGCTCGCTCACGACGCGACGACCGGCCTCTCCACCCGCCAGGCCCCGCTCAAGTGGGTCGTCGTCATCGACGAGTCCCTGCCCGCCGGGCGCGCGGTGAACGCGGCGGTCTGTACGGCCGCCGCCGTCGGCAGGGCCCTGCCCGACCTGCTAGGGGGCGACGGCCGGGACGGCTCGGGGCAGCTGCACCCGGGGCTGCCCTGGGCGGGCTGTTCCGTCCTGGCCGCCGACGCCGCCACCCTCCACGCCCTGCGGGAGAAGGCGACCGCCAAGGAGGACGTCTTCGTGGTCGACATGCCGGAGCCCGCGCAGACGTCCCGGATCTACGACGAGTACCTCGGCCTGCTCGCCGGTACCAAGCACGAGGATCTGACCTATCTCGCGGTCGGCCTCGTCGGCCCGCGCAACCGGATCGGCAAGCTCGTCGGCAAACTGCCCCTGCTGCGCTGACGGCCCGTCAGGAGGTGACGCTCAGCACGATCTTCCCGCGCGTCCGTCCCTCCTGGACCCGCCGGTGTGCCTCGGCCGCGTCCGCCAGCGGCAGGACGCCCTCCACCTCGACGCGTACGACGCCCTCGTCGATCAGTCCGGCGATGCGGGTGAGGGAGACGCCGTCCGGCTCCACCAGGAAGGCGGTCGCGTTCAGCCCCCGCGCCCGCGCGGTGTCGAGCAGTTCCGGCGCGACGCCGGACGGGACGGCGACGATCGTGCCGCCCGGCCGCAGGGTCTCCAGCGAGCGGCTGGTCGTCGCGTCGTGCCCCTCGCCCACCAGGTCGATGACGACGTCGACGTCGCTCACGGCCTCCTCGAAGCGGACCCGGGTGTAGTCCACGACCTCGTCCGCGCCCAGTTCGCGCAGCCAGTCGTGCTTCGCGGCGCTCGCCGTCCCGATGACATACGCCCCGAGGTGCTTCGCGAACTGCACCGCCAGATGCCCCACGCCGCCCGCCGCCGCGTGGATCAGCACCCGCTGCCCTGCTTCCACGTGCGCCGCGTCCACCAGCGACTGCCAGGCCGTCAGGCCTGCGAGCGGCACGGCGGCGGCCGTGTTGTGGTCGAGCGTGCGGGGCTTGAGCGCGAACTGCCGTGAGGGCGCGGTCACATACTCGGCGTACGCGGACGCGGGCCGCGGGAACCAGGGCATCCCGTACACCTCGTCGCCCACCTTCAGCGTGTGCACACCGAAGCCGACCTCCTCCACCACACCGGACACGTCCCAGCCCAGGACGAACGGGGGAGCGCCGAGGAGACCGGCCATGCCGCCGCTCTCGCGCGACTTCCAGTCGACCGGGTTCACGCCGGCCGCGTGCACCCGTACCAGCACCTCGGTCGGGACCGGGCGGGGCCGCGGGCGGTCGGAGAGGCGCAGCACCTCGGGCCCGCCGAGGGAGTTCTGGATGATCGCGCGCATGGTCGGCTCACTGCTCATGTCGGTGAAGTCTCCTGAAAGAGTGCGTGCCGGGGGAGCGCCGAGGACGCCGGTCCCGGTCGGTGGATCTTCGACACCGCGAAAGTACTCCCCGGGTACTGCTTTCCCGCAAGGGGCACTGCTTTGGGCCGCCCTCGCCATCGGTGCCCTCGAAGAGGGCCCGCAGCGCTTCGGCGCCCTCCAGCGGCGGCTCCAGGGGGTCAGCCCCAAAGTGCTCACCAGCACCCTGCGCCGACTCGCGGACCTGGACGAGATGCGCACACTCGAGCCGGGTCTCTCACCGGTGACCGAGTGACCGGCTGACCGCGGCCGACCGACGGCCGGCGGCCCGCGTCAGTTGCCGCCGGCGGCGACCATCGCGAGCGTCACCAGCACCAGTACCACCCACCCGAACCAGAGCCAGCCGCTGCTCCCCAGCGCCGCCGTGTAGGCCGTCACGACCACCAGCGCGCCGACGGTGATGACCCCCATCGCCTTCGTGGATCCGGACCCGGACATGGGCGACCTCCTCAGCGGCCGTGACCGTGGCCGTAAGGACCATCGTCACCCGAAAGGTGGCTTCCGCGCTACCGTCCGCGTGTCTGCAACGACGCGAGGTAGGCGTTGTACGCGGCCAGCTCCTTGTCACCGTCCCGGTCGGCGGCCCGGTCCGAGCGCTTCGCCTGGCGCTGGTCGGACCGGTACCACTGGTACACCAGCGCGATCAGCACGAGCACGGACGGGATCTCGCTGAACGCCCAGGCGATGCCGCCGGCGGCGTTCTGGTCGGCGAGCGCGTCGATGCCCAGGGACGCCGGGGGATTCTCGTACGCCCGCACCATCGGCTCGCTCGCCATCATCAGCGCGATCCCGAAGAACGCGTGGAACGGCATCCCGGCGAACAGCTCCAGCATCCGCATCAGATAACCGGGCCGGTGCGGCCCCGGGTCCACGCCCATGATCGGCCAGAAGAAGACCAGCCCGACGGCCAGGAAGTGCACCATCATCGCGATGTGCCCCGGCTTCGACTCCATGAGGAAGTCGAAGAGCGAGGTGAAGTAGAGACCGTAGAGGCTCGCGATGAACAGCGGGATCGTGAAGGCGGGATGCGACACGAACCGCAGGAACCGGCTGTGCAGCAGCGCCAGCAGCAGCTCACGCGGCCCCTTGCGGCCCCGGCCCGCGACCGGCAGCGCCCGCAGCGCCAGGGTCACCGGCGCGCCCAGGAGCAGCAGGATCGGGGAGACCATGCTGATCACCATGTGCTGGACCATGTGCACGCTGAACATGACCATGCCGTAGTCGTTCAGCGCGGTGCACATCACCAGGGCCACACTCAGCACGCCGAGCACGAAGGGGACAGTGCGGCCCGGCGACCAGCTGTCGCCCCTGGCGCGCAGCCGCAGGACGCCCCACCCGTACAGCGCCAGCGCCAGCAGACATCCGACCAGGAAGAAGGTGTCGAGCGAGAACTCCAGCGCGCGGCCCAGCGTGAACGGCGGCAGATCCATGGTCGTGCCGTGCTCGCCGTGATCCATACGTGCTCTCCCACCGCGACGATCCCGAATGGGGCGATGTGTCCGCACCCGGGACCAGAGTAGAACCGCCCCCGGCGCCGTTCGCGGCCGGGGGCGGTTCGTCGTACGAACGCGGGCGGTTCAGCCGCGGACGCGAAGGCTCAGCGCCTCAGAGCACGCACTCCGCCTCGGCGTAGCGCTCGGCCGGCACCGTCTTCAGCGTCTCGACGGCCTCCGCGAGCGGCACCATCAGGATGTCCGTGCCGCGCAGCGCCGTCATCATGCCGAACTCGCCGCGGTGCGCCGCCTCCACCGCGTGCCAGCCGAAGCGGGTCGCCAGCACCCTGTCGTACGCGGTCGGCGTCCCGCCGCGCTGGACGTGGCCCAGGATCACCGGCCGCGCCTCCTTGCCCAGACGCTCCTCCAGCTCGACGGAAAGCTGCCTGGCGACGCCCGCGAAGCGCTGGTGCCCGTAGATGTCCTTGCCGCCCGCGTCGAACTCCATCGAGCCCTCACGGGGCTTGGCGCCCTCGGCGACCACCACGATCGCGAACCGCTTGCCCGCCGAGAACCGCTTGCCGACCAGCTCGGTCAGCTCCCCGATGTCGAAGGGCCGCTCGGGGACGACGATGGCGTGCGCACCGGCGGCCATGCCCGAGTGCAGCGCGATCCAGCCCGTCTGCCGCCCCATGACCTCCACGATCAGGACGCGCTGGTGGGACTCGGCGGTGGTCTTCAGCCGGTCCAGCGCGTCCGTGGCGACACCGACGGCGGTGTCGAAGCCGAAGGTCACATCCGTGGAGGAGATGTCGTTGTCGATGGTCTTCGGTACGCCGACGATCGGCAGCCCCGCCTCGGAGAGGAGGTTGGCGGCCTTCAGCGTGCCCTCGCCGCCGATCGGGATGATCGCGTCGAGACCCAGGTCGGCCACATGCCCCTTCGCGCGCTCCACACCGTCACGCAGATGCGCGGGCTGGACCCGGGAGGAACCGAGGATCGTGCCGCCACGGGCCAGGATGCCGCCGACCGCGTCGAGGTCGAGCTTGCGGTAGTCGCACTCCAGCAGACCCTTCCACCCGTCATGGAAGCCGATGACCTCGTCACCGTGGTCGACGACGGCGCGGTGCACCACGGACCGGATCACCGCATTGAGACCGGGGCAGTCGCCGCCGGAGGTGAGCACACCAATTCGCATTGCCCGGAGAACCTTTGCAACGTGGGCCGACGGCCGGACCCCGTCGTCCGGCTGAATCCCCGCCACCCTACCGGCGCGGAGTGGCGGGGCCGAACCAGGCGTCCGACTGCTGGACACCCCTCGGTTGAACGGAAGACGTCAGGCCGGCTGCGTCGCGGCGGCGATCCGCTCGGCGCGCAGCGCCTCGTACCAGCGGTCGTCGGCCGGCGGGAGCGCGTTGACGTCGAGCGCCAGCTTCAGCAGCAGATCGGCGATCAGCGGATTCCGGGCCAGGACCGGGCCGTGCATGTACGTACCGAAGACCGTGTCGTTGTACGCGCCCTCCGTGCCGTCACCCGTGCCGTTGCCCCCGCCGAGCGAGACCCGCGCGAACGGCCGGGCGCTCGGGCCGAGATGGGTGATGCCCTGGTGGTTCTCGAAACCGGTCAGCGGCGGCAGCCCCAGGTGGGGGTCGATGTCGCCCAGTACGTCTCCGACGCAGCGCGCGCCCTCGCCACGGGTGGAGATCACGTCGAGCAGCCCGAGACCGCCCTCGCGCTCGCCCAGGTCGTTGACGAACTCGTGGCCCAGGATCTGGTAGCCGGCGCAGACCGAGAACACGATCGCGCCGTTGGACACCGCCCGGTTGAGACCGCCGTCACGGCGCAGCCGCTCGGCGGCGAGCCGCTGCGGCCGGTCCTCGCCGCCGCCGATGAGATAGATGTCGCCCGAGGTCGGTACGGCCTGGTCGCTGCGGACGTCCACGCGCGTGACGTCGAGACCCCGCTGCCGGGCGCGGCGCTCCACCACCAGGGCGTTGCCCTGGTCGCCGTAGGTGCTCAGCAGGTCCGGGTAGATCCACACCAGCCGCAGACTGTTGTCACTCATTCTTCGCTCCTCCCTCTCCGACTTCATCTGTCTCAGTTGCCGACACGGCGGCGCAGGTCCTGGAAGGACGTGTAGTTCGCGATCGCCTCGATGCGTCCGGGGGGTGCCATCTGCACGGCCTCGTCGGCGGTCGCGCACACCCGGAAGTCCAGGTTCGCGACCTCAAGACGCACCGCCAGGTCCAGCTTGCGGTCGCCGATGACGAAGATCGGGTGACCGGCCAGCCGGGTGTAGTCGACGTCCCACAGCCAGGACGTGTCCGTGCCGTCGGCGCCGCGGGCGTTGACCGCGAGGATGACGGGAGTGGGCGGCGGGTCGATGAGCGAGAACGTCTCCAGCCAGCCCGCCGGGTTCTTCGCCAGCAGCAGCCGCAGGTCACGGCCGAGGAAGGACACCACGTCGTACCGGCCGGCGACGGCCTGCACCTGGTACATCCGCTCCAGGGCGACCTGCGGGGGCACGCCGAACGTGGCCGCGACGGCGGCGGAGGTGGCGGCGTTCGCGCGGTTCGCGCGGCCCGGCAGCTGGAGGTGGATCGGCCAGGCGGAGCCGTGCGGGTCCAGGACGTGCTCGCCGTGCAGTGCCCAGCTCGGCGCGGGCCGGCGGAAGCCGCACTGGCCGCAGAACCAGTCGTCGCCGGGCCGCTGCATCACACCGCCGCACGCGGGGCAGGACCAGGCGTCGTCCTTCCACTCCTGTCCGGCGGCGACCCACACCACGTTCGGGGACGACGAGGCGGCCCAGACGACCAGCGGGTCATCGGCGTTGGCGATGACCACGGCCTTCGTACCGGCCAGGCCCTCACGCCAGTGCTCGGCGAGCATGCGGGTCTCGGCGGCGCGGTCGAGCTGGTCGCGGGAGAGGTTGAGCAGGGCGATCGCCTTGGGCGTGGTGTCGCGCGCGACACCGGCGAGGTACTTCTCGTCGACCTCGATCACGCCGTACTTGGCGTCCGAACCGCCGGCGAGGGCGGAGGTGATGCCGGCCGGCATGTTCGCGCCCAGCGCGTTCGACACCACGGGGCCGCTGGCCCGCAGGGCCTCGGCGATCAGCCGTGTCGTGGTCGTCTTGCCGTTCGTCGCCGACACGAGCACGACGTCCAGATGCTGTGCGAGAGCCGCCAGCAGATCCGGGTCGAGCCGCAACGCCACCTTGCCGCCGATCACCGATCCGCTGCCGCGTCCCGCAGCGCGCGACACCGCCGCTGCGGCCTTGCCTGCCGTCACGGCCAGCTTGGCCCGTGGCGACAGCGGGTCCGTGTTGCCTGCCATCGTCCTTGATCCTCCTCGCGTCGGTCCGGGCTCAGCCTATCGAGATACGCGCACAGGCCCGAACCACGGCACCTGCGAAGGGACCGATCGTTGTCACACGTACGCCTGAACGAAGCCGCAGGGCGGGCGCGCCGGAGAGCCGCCGGGGGCCGCGGTGCGGCGGTTCCCGGCCCGGAGAGCTGGGCGTTTTCCCGGCGGCGCCCGGTGTTCGCACGGCGTACGGCCCCATTCCCGCCGGTCCTGCCGCCGCGCGGTGTGCCGTCGGGCCGTGCCCGGCGGCGGTGGACCACACCGGACGGCCCGACGCCTCGGCCGATCCCCGACGGTCCGTCACATCCGCGCCGACGACCAGGTCTTGAACCGGATGTTCACCCCACCTCCACACCGCCGAGCCATACGCGGGCGGGTCGCAGGTCCGGGCCGAGCTCCACCAGGTCCGCCCGCAGGCCCGGCCGCAGTTCGCCCCGGTCGCTCAGACCGAGCAGCCGGGCGGCGGTGCCGGACGTCATCCGGACCGCGTCCGGCAGCGGGATGCCCACCGTCGTCACGGCTCTGCGGAACGCCTCCGCCACGAACAGCGTCGACCCGGCGAGCGTGTCGGTGCCACGCAGCGTGGCCACCCCGTCCGCGACGGTCACCTCGCGGTCCGCGAAGGCGTACTCCCCGTCCGGCATGCCCGCCGCCGGCATCGCGTCACTGACCAGCATCAGCCGGTCGGGCCCCGCCACCCGGTGGGCCAGCCGGACGGTGTCGTCGGCCAGATGGTGCCCGTCCAGGACGAGTTCGCAGACCAGCCGCCGGTCCAGCAGCGCGGCGGCGACCGGGCCCGGCTCCCGGTGGTGCGGCGGCGGCATCGCGTTGAAGAGATGCGTCACCGCGCGGGCACCGAGATCGGCGGCCCGCGCGAACCGGTCCGCGTCCGCGTCGGTGTGACCCAGACAGCAGACCAGCGCGTCCGCGTATGCGCGGATCAGCTCCGGCGCGCCCGGCAGTTCCGGCGCCACGGTCATCGACACCGCGTGCCCGCCCGCCGCGTCGATCAGTCGTGCCAGCAGGTCCGGGTCGGGGTCGCGCAGCGCGGAGCGGGTCTGCGCGCCGCGCCGCAGGGGCGACAGGAACGGGCCCTCGAAATGGGTGCCGGCCAGACTGGGCGCCGACCCGTCGTCGATGACCGACGCGACCGCGCGTACGGCTGTCTCCATCGCAGCCGGCTCGACCGTCGCGACGGACGCCAGCATCGTGGTCGTACCCCGCGCGAGATGACCCGCCGCCGCCCCCCGTACGGCGGCGGGATCCCCTGTGTAGACCGAGTGCCCGGCGCCGCCGTGGCAGTGCGGGTCCACGAACCCCGGCACGACGGTCCGGCCGCCCAGATCCACTACGCTCGCGGGCCCGCCGGGCGGGGCGCCCGTACCCACCGAGTGGATACGGCCGTCCCGTACGAGGAGCCACCCGTCCAGGACACCGGCGTCGGGCGTGACGAGCCTGCCGCCGGTGAACAGCCGCCCGCCGGTGCCTTCCGGCCCCTGTTCCGGACGGCCCGCCGTCATCGCGTGCCCAGCAGCGCGTCCACCGCGGCCCGCGCGCACACGCGCGAGGCTCCGAAGGTGCGCACCCAGCCCCGGAAGCCGCCGAAGTCATGGCCCGGGACGCCCATGTCGACCTGTCGACCCCGGCGGCGTGCTTGGCGACGAGCGCGCGGTCGGCGCCGAAGGTGACACAGGCGAGCGATGAAAACCAGACATGTGGCACATCACGTTCAGGTAAACGTGACGGCACACCCGTGAGGCTCTCGCCCCGGGCGACGACGTACCCTGGCGCGACGGCGACGAGCGAACCCGGCACCCACCGACGGCCGGTGCGCCGGCGGTCGGCCGGGACGGAGCGTCAAGACCATGCGAAACCGGCCGATCCCCGGCAGCGCCGGACGGGTCCGTCCTCTGCGGCTGCTCGGCGACCCGGTCCTGCACGCACCCTGTGGGCCCGTCACGGACTTCGGGCCACAACTCGCGCGGCTGGTCGACGACTTGTTCGCGACGATGTACCGGGCGAGCGGGGTCGGTCTCGCGGCGAACCAGATCGGCGTACCGCTACAGGTGTTCGTGTACGACTGCCCCGACGACGAGGACGTCCGCCACCTCGGACACGTCGTCAATCCCCGCCTCGTGGAGGCGGACGGGGTCACCGTACGAGGGCCCGAGGGCTGCCTCTCGCTGCCCGGACTCGAAGCGGGCACGGAGCGGTTCGACCACGCGGTGGTGGAGGGCGTGACGGTGGACGGCGTGCCCGTGCGGATCGCCGGCACCGGGTTCTTCGGGCGCTGTCTCCAGCACGAGTGCGACCATCTGGAGGGGCTTGTCTACGCGGACCGGCTGACGGGTCTGCGGCGGGCCAGGCTGCTGCGGGCGGCGCGGCGCGCGTCCTGGAGCTGACGCCGTACCCCGTCGTACCGTCGGCCGGGCGTGCTCGGAGCCCGGGGCGTGCTCAGAGCCCCGGGCTGCCCGCCCGGTCGGCCACCGCCGACAGCCTGCCCCACAGCAGATCCGCCAGGCTGCTCACCAACTGGGCGCGGGAGCAAGGGCGTTCGCCGAGCCACCAGTCACCCGCCGCGTGCATCATGCCGACGATCCCATGGCCCCAGACGCGGGCCAACTGGGCGCTCTCCGGGCCGAGGTCGACCCGCTCCTCGATGACGATGGCCAACTCCTCGCCGAGCCGGCGCAGCAGCGGCGCGGAGTGCCGGCCCACGTCGAAGCCCTGCTCGGGGAGTTGGCTGTCCTCGGCGGGGTGCATCAGGAACCGGTACACCTGCGGGCGTGCCTCGATCGCCGCGAGATACGTGTCGAGCGTGGCCTCCACCCGCTCGCGGCGGTCGGCGGGGGCGTCCAGCGCCGCCTTCAACGCGCTGAGCAGCGCGTCCGTATGACGCTTCGCCAGGGCGCGGTAGAGCCCGCCCTTGTCGCCGAAGTGGCGGTAGAGGATCGGCTTGGTGATGCCGGCCTCGGCCGCGATCGCGTTCATGGAGGCCTTCGGCCCGTCACGCAGCACCACCCGGTCGGCGGCCTCCAGGAGTTGGCGGCGCCGCTGATGGGCGGAACGGTGCTGGTCGGCCTGCTGTGTGGTCCCCATGGGTGTCTCCCCGCCCGTGCGATTCCGTGACGCCCCGGCAACGTAACACCAAGGCCACCACCCCCGCAGATCAGCCTGCCGCAGGTTGACATCCTCTACTTGCCGGTAACAGACTGTTGTTACCGTAAGTAACAGCAGTGCTGGAGGATGACGATGGCCGAGTTCACGTTCGAACTCAACGATGACCAGAAGCAGGTACGCGACTGGCTGCACGGGTTCGCCGCCGATGTCATCCGCCCGGCCGCCGCCGAGTGGGACGAGCGGGAGGAGACTCCCTGGCCCGTCATCCAGGAAGCCGCCAAGGTCGGTGTCTATTCCCTCGACTTCTACGCACAGCAGTATTTCGACCCCACGGGCCTCTCCATCCCGATGGTGATGGAGGAACTGTTCTGGGGTGACGCGGGCATCGCCCTGTCGATCGTCGGCACCGGACTCGCCGCCGTCGGTGTGCTCGCCAACGGCACCGAGGAGCAGATAGGCACCTGGATACCGCAGATGTACGGCGACGCGGACGACGTGAAGGTCGCCGCGTTCTGCTCCTCCGAGCCCGACGCCGGATCGGACGTCGCCGCGATGCGCACCCGCGCGGTCTACGACGAGGCGAAGGACGAGTGGGTCCTCAACGGGACCAAGACCTGGGCGACCAACGGCGGTATCGCCAATGTGCATGTCGTGGTCGCCGTGGTGGACCCGGAGGCCGGCTCCAAGGGGCACGCGTCCTTCATCGTCCCGCCCGCGACGCCCGGTCTCTCCCAGGGGCAGAAGTTCAAGAAGCACGGCATCCGCGCCTCGCACACGGCCGAGGTCGTCCTGGAGGACGTCCGCGTCCCGGGCCACTGCCTGCTGGGCGGCAAGGAGAAGCTGGACGAGCGGCTGGCCCGCGCCCGCGAGGCGCGGGCGGGGGCCGACGGGTCGGGGACCAGCGGCGGTGAGCGGGTGAAGAACGCGGCCATGGCGACCTTCGAGGCCTCACGCCCGGCGGTCGGCGCGATGGCGGTGGGCACGGCACGAGCGGCGTACGAGGTGGCGCTCGACTACGCCAAGACCCGCAGCCAGTTCGGCCGCCCGATCATCGACAACCAGGGCATCGCGTTCCAGCTCGTCGACATGCGCACCCGGATCGACGCCGCCCGGCTGCTCGTCTGGCGCGCCTCCTGGATGGCGGCCACGGGCAAGCCCTTCACCGCGGCGGAGGGCTCCATGTCGAAGCTGTACGCGAGCGAGACGGCGAAGGAGGTCACCGCGCGGGCGGTGCAGATCCTCGGCGGCAACGGCTTCACACGGGAGTACCCGGTGGAGCGGATGCACCGCGACAGCGCGATCTACACGATCTTCGAGGGCACCAGCGAGATCCAGCGCCTGGTCATCGCGCGCACGCTGTCGGGGATGCCGATCCGCTAGAGCCTGTCTTCTCGATCGGCCGGCCCTGGCGGCTCACTCGCAGGCGATGCCGTCGCCGTCGCGGTCCAGATGCGAGCCGTAGCCGGGGTCGCCCCTGCGGATGGGGGCGGCGCCTGCGGCCCGGACGGCCGTGCAGTTGGCGTAGTACGTGGAGCCGCCTCCGGAGCCGCCCGTGTCCGAGCCTCCCGAGCCGGTCGACCCGCCGCTGTCGCCGTTGTCGTCGTCCGCGGCGGGCGCGCCGGTGACCTTGACGGTCTTCGTCTCGGTGACGGTCGGCGCGGGCTTCGGGGTGGCCGTCACCGTCTCCGTCGCCGCGGGTTCGGGGGTGGCCGTCGCGGTGGCGGTCACCGTCGCCGTGGCACCCGGCTTCGCGTCGGCCGTGTTCTCCGTCCGTGTCGTGTCGCCCGAGGAGCCGATGCCGACGCCCAGGAAGAACAGCACCGCGACCACGGGAAACAGCACCCGCTTCCGTGTCCACTTCGGACGGCCGGGCGGCGGTGTCGGCGGCCCGACGTACGGGTTGGGACCGGGCGCGGCAGGTGGCGAAAAACTCATGTGTCCCCCAAGGGCGGCTTCGTGAGGGGATGACCGTAGCGAGGCGACTTGCCCCCTTGTAGGGACATCGGGCCCGTTGTGGCGAAAACGTGATGAAGTCATGGACGGGTGGTGATGCCGGTCTTCGCGCCCATGGCCTCTGTGGCGAGCCGGAGGCGGTATCGCGCTCCTAGGAGGTGATCACCGTCTCCGCGGTACGCGTCGGGCGAGGGCCGCGACGGTGCGTTCGGTGTCGAGGTGTGCGACGGCAGTCCAGCCGCGGCGGCGGGAGGCCGCGCAGTTGGCCGCCGTGTCATCGATCAGCAGGCACTGCTCGGGCGGTGTGCCGAAGACAGCCTCGGCGAGACTGAACATCGCCTCGTCCGGTTTGGCGACGCCGACCTCGTGCGAGCGCACCACGGCGTCGAACACGGCGGCGGAGCGACCTGCGGCGGCCAGCATGGCCGCCCGGTGCGGTTCCCACTCGCGGACGCTGTTGGTCAGCAGGCCGAGCCGCACCCCCTGGCCGCGCAGTCGCACGAGGTGGTCGAACAGCGCGAGGTTCAGCTCGCGGTCGGCATAGAAGTAGTCCCCGAATCGGCCGAGGTCGACGCGGGGACGCCACCGGGGCGCCAGGGCGGCGGTGACGCGGCGGCCCCACTCGGCCTGGCTGAGCAGGCCGAGTTCGAGGGGTGCCACACCGGTGAGTCCCATGTCCGCGGCGACGGTCTCGGAAGCCGCACGCAACTCCCTCGCCGGCACCGCGGCGGCCGCGACCACGCGGGCGAACGCTTCGTCGATCGGTGGCGTGAGAACGCCACCGAAGTCGCACCACACCACTGTGATCCCGCCCATGCGCACTCCCTCGTCGTGTCGATGTTCTGACCGCCCGCTTGTCGTCGGCAAGGAGCGATCACCGATCGCCCGATCGGCCATCGTGATCGGCGCTCGACATCGAAGAAGTCGGGCAAGGCCCCCGGCGAGCCTGTTCAGCGGGAGTGACGAGTCTGTCGCCGCGTGTTCACCTGGGCGCACGGTGGCGCGACGACACTGAGCGCCCGAGGGAGGTCGAGCAATGGAACTGCGTCACCTGGTGTCGTTCCTCGCGATCGCCGAGGAACTGCATTTCGGCAGGGCCGCCGCACGGCTGCATCTGGCGCAGCCGTCGCTGAGCCAGCACCTGCAGCGGCTGGAACGCTCGATCGGGGTCGAACTGGTCTCCCGGAACTCCCACGAAGTGCGGTTGACGCCCGCCGGGGTGGTGTTTCGCGAGGAGGCGAGCGACATCGTCTCCCGGGTCCAGCGGGCGGGCCAGACCGCCAGGGCTGCCGCGGCCGGCCGGGCGGGCACCGTCCGGGTCGGTTACAACTTCCCCGCCGGCCAGCGCGTTCTCCCCGACACCCTCGCCACTCTCGCCGAGCGGTATCCCGCGATCGACGTGGAGATGCGGGAGATGCGCACCGGCCCGCAGCTCACCGCCCTCACACAGGACCGCATCGACGTGGCCATGGTCTACGGCAAGCCGACCGCCACCCGCCTCTGCCACCGGCACCTGCTGCGGGTCCCGCTCGTCGCCGTCGTCGGCAGCAGGCACCGGTGGGCCGGACGCGACCGGATGGCGTTCGGCGAGCTGGCGGGCGAGTCCTGCATCCTGTTCGACCGGGCACAGTCCACGGCGATGTACGACGTGATCTTCTCCGCCGCCGAGCGCAGCGGCATTCAGCTCACCGTGGCGGAGGAGGTCGACGACCCCGGTGCCACGGCCATTCTCGCTTCCATCCGACCGTTGGTCGGCTTCGCCTCCGAGTCGCGCGGGCAATCGACCGGGGCCGCACCCGGCGGTCCGGGGACCGCCGTGGTGCGGCTCTACGATCCTGTCCCCACGGTGGACCTGTACGCGGTGTGGACCGTGGGCGACCGCGCCTCGTTGGTGGAACCGTTCGTCGACTGCCTGCCCACTGCCCGTATCGAGGACGGGAGATGACTACTTCAGTCCAGATCGGACGAAAGCGTTGACGATGTGCCGCTGAAGGAACAGGTACAGCGCGAACACCGGCAGACACGCCATTCCGGAAGCAGCCATCAGCGGCCCCCAGTCGTTGCCCTCGGTGCCCATGAAGCTGCGCAGGCCCAGTTGCACCACGGCATTGCTGCGCTGCATCACCATCGCGGGCCAGAAGTACTCGTTCCACGCGGTGATGGCCAGCAGTATTCCCAGCGCGGCCAGCACCGGCCGCAGCGTCGGGACCACGACGGTCCACAACGTGCTCCAGGAACCCCGGCCGTCCATCCTGGCCGCGTCGAGCAACTCCTTCGGAAAGCCCATCAGGTGCTGCCGCAGCATCAGCACGCCCAGCGCCGAGCACAGGTTCGGCACGATCACCCCGGCCAGGGTGTTGAGCAGGCCCAGCCGCGAGAGCAACACGTAATTGGGCAGCATCGTCACCTGGAACGGGACCAGCCAGGTGCCGACGAACGCCAGGTACAGCAGACGCTCGAACCTGAACCGCCACGCCGCGAACGCGTACGCGGCGAGCAGCCCGGTCAACAACTGGCCCAGCGCGGTCAGCACGGCGATGATCATGGTGTTCACCAGCATCGCGAACATGTCGGTCTTGTTCAACGCGTCGGCGTAGTTGGCCAGTGACAGGGGCCACGGCAGCAGCGACAGGGAATGCACGTCGCCGGGAGCGCGCACCGAGGTCGCGTACAGCCAGTAGATCGGGAACAGGCACCCCAGGCTCATCAGCCCGAGCACGACGTGCCCGACGGCCTTACGCGCCGTCCCCCGGTCGCGGAGCGGCTCTTCGGGTTCGGTGTGGACTGTCATCGTCCGCCTCGTCAGTCGTCGTAGTGGCTCAGCCGGTCCGACAGCCGCACCAGCACGGCGGCGACCAGGACGAAACCGATGAAGAAGATCACGCCCGCGGCGGCCCCGAGCCCCGCGTCGTAGCTGTGGAATCCGTAGTCCCACAACAGGTAGTAGACGGTCGTGGTCGACCCGGCCGGCCCGCCCTGGGTGAGTGTGTCGATCAGCGGGAACGTCCACTGGGCCGACAGAAGCACCGTCATCAGGAGCAGGAACGCCAACGTCGGCGACAGCATCGGCAGGGTGATCCACCGCAGTATCTGTCCCCGCGAGGCACCGTCCACCTGTGCGGCCTCGGCGTAGTCGGGGTTGATCCCGGTCAGGCCGGCCGACACCACCAGCACCGCGAACCCGACAAGGTGCCAGCCGGTGATCAGGATGATCGCGAGCTGTGCCGGCCCCGCGTCGTGCAGCCAGTTGATCCGCGTGCCCAGCGCCGAGTTGACCACCCCGGCGTCCGGGTCGAGAAGCCACTGCCACACAGCCGCGCCCGCGACCGGAGCCACCAGCATCGGCGCGAACACCATCGCCCGGTACGCCGCGCCCGCCCGGCCCTTGACCCGCCGCGACAACAGGCTGACCAGAACCGGGACGAACACCGTGAACGGCAGCAGGCCCAGGATGACCAGCACCGTGCGCCACACCGAATCACCCAGGTCCGGAGTGGAGAGCAGCCGTTCGTAGTTGGCCAGGCCCACATCGGCCATGGGTGAGGTCGGCAGCAGGTTCCACGAGTGGAACGACAACTGCACGGTCTGCGCCAGCGGCCGATAGGTCCACACCACCAGCATCACCAACGCGGGCGCGAGATAGAGATACGGCGGCGCGGCGCGGGCCGCCCGGCGCCACCACGCGGGCCGGGCGGCAGGTACGGCCGCGGGGACCCGCGGCCGTACCACGGCGACTTCGGTGAACTCTCCGCTCACCATGTTCCGACGACCTCCCGGATGTACCGGAGCCGGTCCGCCTCGTCGACGTCGTACACCGAGGCGGCCCGCGACATCGGCACCGCGGTCGCGACCACGTGCTCACCGAAGACGTCGATGCGGCTGAACGCGGTGTCGGCGTCGGCACGGAGCCTGCCCTTCGGCGGGACCACCGTCACGCCGTAGGCCGTCGCGGGCCCGATCCACACCGGGATCCGGGACAGCGCACCGCATCCGGTGTGGTGCGCGTGCCCGGTGACCACCATCCGTACGTCGGTGCCCGCCAGTACGGCGGCCAGCCGGTCGGCCTCGCGCATCCGCAGCAGGTGCACCGTCGGGACGGGGGAGGGCAGCGGTGGGTGGTGGGTCACCAGCAGACTGCCGAGCGGTGCCGGCTCGGCGAGCACGTCGGCCAGCCAGTCCAACTGGGACCGTGACACATGCCCGTCGTGACGGCCGGGTTCGGTGCTGTCGAGCACGACGACCCGCAGTCCGCCGATCATCCGCACCACGTCGTATTCCGCGGTCGACGGCCGCTCGTCCAGCAGTTCGCTCCGGAACGCGGCCCGCTCGTCGTGATTGCCCGGCGCGTAGACCACCTCGGCGCCGAGCCGTGCCGCGGCGGGCTCGACGACCGAACGCAGCCGTCGGTACGCGGCCGCCTTGCCGCTGTCGGTCAGATCGCCGCTGAGCACGAACGCCGCTACGGGGAGACCGGATGCCTCCACCGCCTCGACCGCGGCCACCAGGTTGGCCATCGTGTCGACGGTGCCGTGCAGCAGCTGTCCCTCCGGCATGATGTGGGTGTCGGACAGTTGGATCAGAGTCAGGTCGGGCCGGTTGTCGTCATTCACCGTCCGCCGCCCGGGATCAGCTTCGCGGCCTCTTCCTGCTTGGCCCGCAGCGTGGTCGCCGCGTCCGCACCCTGGAACACCGAGTTCTCGACGGCCTCCATCATGCCGTCGCGGACCTGTACGTAGCTCGCGCCGGGGAACGACACCCAGGGCTCCATCCGGGCGAACTGCTCCAGGTTCGGCTTGATCAGCGGGTTCTTGTCCGCCCACGGCTTCAGTGCGGCCGGATCGTTCACCAGCTCGGTGCGCAGTGGCAGGTAGCCGATCTTGGTCGATATCGTGGTGTAGGCCTCTTCGCTCGTCAGGAACTTGATCAGTTCCCACGCGGCCCGCTGCCTTGCCGGGTCCTTGGCGAGAACGAACAGCGACGCGCCGGAGTTGGTCGGCACCACGGGCTTGCCCGCGAACGCGGGCATCGCGGCGGACCGCAGCTCCCACTTGTCCTTGGCGCCCTTCTCGAAGGTTCCCTGCACGGCGCTGGACTCGAGGATCATGCCGAGGTCGCCCCGCGTGAAGCCCTCGACGGCCTGCATCTGGGTGCGGTTGGGCATCGCACCCGAGCGCACCATGCCCCGCATGGTCCGGACAGTCTCGACCGCGGCGGGTTCGGCGAACCGCAGCGACGTGCGGTCCTCGGAGATGACACGACCGCCGTTCGAGCGCACCAGGGACTGGAAGCACCAGTCCTTCGCGGACTTGGTCAGGCAATCCACATAAGCGCCGTCCTTGCCGGTCTTCTTCTTGATCGCCAGCGCGGCCCGCTCGACCTCGGCCCACGTCGCCGGCGGCTTGGCCGGGTCCAGTCCCGCGGCGGTGAACAGCGCGGCGTTGTAGTAGAGGACCGGTGTGGAGAACACGAACGGCACGCCGTACGTCTTGCCCTTCCAATCACCGAGTGTCCGCGCGTTCTTGGCGTACGGGTATGTGGCTCCGTCGAAGTTCTTCCGCACCGCGTCCTTGCCGAACAGGTCGTCCAGGGGTGCGGCTTTGAGCTGGTTCACGGTGAAGTCGAGATCACTGAAGCCGAGTTGCGCGACGTCGGGCGGATGACCGGTCGCGAGCTGGCTCTGGAGGCTCGTCACCGTGTCCGAAGCCGGGTTCGCGCTGTTTCCCTGCGGCTTCTGCCCCGTCACCTCGATGTTCGGGTGCGCCTGCTCGAACTTGGCGATCAGCTCGTTGAACGTGTCCGTCCACGCTCCCGCCTGGCCGAAGTTGTAGCTCTCCAGCACGATGGAGACCTTCTGGCCCGCCTTGAGCTCGGGAACCCGCTTCACGGGCGCCGCCTTTTCGGGTGTGCCGCTGCCCAGGCCGCAGCCCGTGGCGGTCAGTGTGACCACAAGCGCCGATACGGCGCCCGCAAGCAACGTTTTCTTCGTTCTCATGTGTGGTTGCCCTTTCGTGGGAGGGGAAATCGGGGGTCAGACAGGGGTGGTGGTGACAGGGGCGGCCCGCCAGGTCAGGCGGCGCCCGCTCGCCGGGTCGAAGAGATGCAGATGCCGGGGCTCGGCGGTGAGATGAACCGGGTCGCCCACGCGGAGCCCCAGTGGCCGTGGTCCGCGCAGGCACAGTCGCGACTCACCCGCCAGGAGGTGTGCGACTTCCTCGCTGCCGAGGTTCTCCACGGCGCGCACGACGCCGCGGATACCGGTGTCCCCCGGGGCCCTCACGGTGAGGTGTTCCGGCCGCACGCCCAGGGTCACCGGGCGCTCGGGAATGCCGGCGTCGATCCCGAGCGGCAGGTCGATGCCGGCGCCGCGCACGGACAGCACACCGTCGACCGCGTGTACGGTCGCATCGAGGAGGTTCATCGCAGGCGAGCCGAGGAACCCCGCGACGAACGCCGAAGCGGGTTCGTCGTAGACCTGCTCCGGGGTGCCCACCTGCTCCACCCCGCCGTCGTTCAGCAGGACGATCTGGGTCGCCATGGTCATGGCTTCGACCTGGTCGTGCGTGACATAGACGAACGTCGCACCCAACCGCCGGTGCAGAGCGGAGATCTCGGCGCGGGTGGTGGACCGCAGCTTCGAGTCCAGATTGGACAGCGGTTCGTCCATCAGGAACGCGCCGGGATCGCGCACCAGCGCACGGCCCAGCGCCACCCGCTGGCGCTGGCCGCCGGAGAGCTCCCTGGGCCTGCGGTCCAGCAGGCCGTCGAGGTCGAGGACCGTGGCGACCTCGTTCACCTTGGCCCGGATCTGCGCCTTGGACCGTCCTTGCGCCCGAAGAGGGAATCCGATGTTCCGCGCGACCGAGAGATGCGGATAGAGCGCGTAGCTCTGGAACACCATGGCCAGATCGCGACGTTGCGGCGGGGTGTGGGTGATGTCGCGGTCGTCGAGCAGCACGCGGCCGCCGGTCGGCGGCAGCAGGCCCGCGATCATCCGCAGCAGAGTCGACTTGCCACAGCCGCTCGGTCCCAACAGGACCACGAACTCACCGTCGGCCGCGTCGAGCCAGACGTCGTTGACCGCGGTCACCGAACCGAAACGCCGGGTCAGTCCTTCCAGTTGAATACGGCTCACGGATACGCGCTCCCTCTTCGTGTTCCGGCGAATGCCGCCGGGAGGCGAGTGCAACAGCCATCCGTGTACGGCCGGTGAACGGAAATGGCCGCGACAGGGTCAATGAATTGCCGTCACATAGGCGCTGAGCTGGGACGACAGTGAAACATCCGTTGCGCGGACACAATCGGCGATCGGGAAACGCAATCGGGCGAGAGGGAATGAGCCGCCAACACGCCGGTATTTCACCTACGCGTCTTCCTCGGACGGAAGACCGATTCCCCGGGGCGGGAGAGACTTTCCGGGGGTAATGCTCTGTCCCGGAGTCGCACCGATTCTCGTAGGCCCCTCGCTCCGGGAACACCGATGCCCGGCCCCACGGTCACGGGCCGGGCATCGGTCTCGGAAGTGAGTGCTACGCCGGGAGTTGGGCCTCGATCGCCGCGATGACCTCAGGGGCCTCGGGCTCCGTACGGGGACGGATACGGCCCACGACCTCACCCTCCGGGGAGATCAGGAACTTCTCGAAGTTCCACTGCACGTCACCCGCCTCGCCCTCGGCGTCGGCCCGCTCGGTCAGCGCCGCGTACAGCGGGTGCCGGTTGTCGCCGTTGACCTCGGACTTCTCCAGCAGCGGGAAGCTCACGCCGTACGTCGTCGAGCAGAACGTCTCGATCTCCTCGGCGCTGCCCGGCTCCTGGCCCGCGAACTGGTTGCAGGGCACGCCCACCACCGTGAGGCCCCGGTCGCCGTACGTCTGCTGGAGCCGCTCCAGGCCCTCGTACTGCGGAGTGAGACCGCACTTCGACGCTACGTTCACCACCAGCACCGCGCGGCCCTTGTACGCGGCCAGGGATGTGGGCTCACCGCTGAGGGTGCGCAGCGGGATGTCGTACACAGTCATCAAGATCTCCTAGGAGCAGTCGGTCCACGCGATCCCCACCATTGTCGCGCTTCACCCGCCGAGCTTGCGGAACAACCCCTCCTGGACGACTGAGACCAGAAGCCGGCCCGAGCGGTCGTAGATACGGCCCCGGGCCAGACCCCGCCCGCCGGTCGCGATGGGCGACTCCTGGTCGTACAGGAACCACTCGTCCGCCCGGAACGGCCGGTGGAACCACATCGCGTGGTCCAGCGACGCCATGTCGTACCCGCGCGGCCCCCACAGCGGCTCGACGGGGATACGGACCGCGTCCAGCAACGTCATGTCGCTCGCGTACGTCAGCGCGCAGGTGTGCACCAACGGGTCGTCGCCCAGCGGGCCCACCGCCCGCATCCACACCGCGCTGCGCGGATCGGCCTCACGGATCTCCTCCGCCGTCCAGCGCAGCCGGTCCGCGTAGCGGATGTCGAACGGCTGACGGCGCGCCATCCGCTCGAACGCCTCGGGCAGCCCGCCCAGATGCTCACGGACCTCGTCGGCCACCGTCGGCAGCGACTCGGGGTCCGGGAAGTCGAGACGCGGTGGCAGCTGGTGCTCGAAGCCGCCCTCCTCCGGGTGGTGGAAGGACGCCGTCAGATTGAAGATCGTCCGCCCCTCCTGCACCGCCGTGACCCGGCGCGTGGTGAACGACCGGCCGTCGCGCACCCGCTCCACCTGGTAGACGATCGGCACGCCGGGCGTGCCCGGCCGCAGGAAGTAGGCGTGCAGCGAGTTGACCGGCCGGTCGTTCTCCGTGGTGCGCCCGGCCGCGACCAGCGCCTGGCCGGCGACCTGGCCGCCGAAGACCCGTTGCAGCGATTCGTGCGGGCTGCGCCCGCGGAAGATGTTGACCTCGATCCGCTCCAGATCGAGCAGATCGACCAGCCGCTCGGCGGGATTCGTCATGGTTCTCGTTCTCCACAGATCTCGTTCGGCGGGGGAGGGGTTCTCAGACGCCCGACAGCTGTCCCACCGAGGTGACGCGGACCACGGCCCGGCCCTCCTCGTCGGACGCGGCGAGATCGACCTCCGCGCTGATGCCCCAGTCATGGTCGCCGTTCGGATCGGCGAACGACTGCCGGACCCGCCACAGGCCGTGGGCCGGGTCCTCCTCGATACCGAGCAGCTTCGGACCCCGCGCGTCGGGGCCGGTGCCCAGCTCCTCGTACTCGTCCCAGTAGCCGTCCATCGCCTCGCCCCAGGCGTCCGCGTCCCAGCCCGATTCGGCGTCCAGCTCGCCCAGCTCGTTCACCCTGTCGAGCGCCGCCAGCTCCACCCTGCGGAACATCGCGTTGCGCACCAGGACCCGGAAGGCACGGCCGTTCGCGGTGACCGGCTTGACCTGGTCGGCCTTCTCCCGCGCCTCCTCGGCGGTCTCCACCTCCGGATTGGCCAGCTGCTCCCACTCGTCCAGAAGGCTGGAGTCGACCTGACGCACCATCTCGCCGAGCCAGGCGATCAGGTCCTCCAGGTCCTCCGACTTGAGGTCGTCGGGGATGGTGTGCTCGAACGCCTTGTACGCGCCCGCGAGATACCGCAGCACGATGCCCTCGGTGCGCGCCAGCTCGTAGTGGGAGGTGAACTCCGTGAAGGTCATGGCCCGTTCGTACATGTCACGGATCACGGACTTCGGCGACACCGGGTGGTCACCGACCCATGGATGGCTGGTGCGGTAGACCTCGTACGCGTGCCACAGCAGCTCTTCGAGGGGCTTCGGATAGGTGAACTCCTGGAGCCGCTCCATCCGTTCCTCGTACTCGACGCCGTCGGCCTTCATCTGCCCGATCGCCTCGCCACGGACCTTGTTCTGCTGCGCGGCGAGGATCTGCCGGGGATCGTCCAGCGTCGACTCCACGACGGAGACCATGTCCAGCGCGTACGAGGGCGAGGCCGGGTCCAGCAGTTCGAACGCGGCCAGCGCGAAGGTCGACAGCGGCTGGTTGAGCGCGAAGTTCTGCTGGAGGTCGACGGTGAGCCGGATGATGCGGCCCTCGGCGTCCGGGGTCTCAAGCCGCTCGACCACACCACCGTCCAGCAGGGAGCGGTAGATGGCGATCGCGCGCCTGATGTGCCGCAGCTGCTGTTTGCGCGGCTCGTGGTTGTCCTCCAGAAGACGGCGCATCGCCTCGAAGGCGTTGCCCGGCCGCGCGATGACCGACAGCAGCATGGTGTGGGTGACCCGGAAGCGGGAGGTCAGCGGCTCCGGGTCGGAGGTGATGAGCTTGTCGAACGTCGTCTCCGACCAGGCGACGAAGCCCTCGGGGGCCTTCTTGCGGACCACCTTGCGGCGCTTCTTCGGGTCGTCGCCCGCCTTGGCGAGCGCCTTCTCGTTCTCCACGACATGCTCGGGTGCCTGCGCGACGACGAAGCCCGCCGTGTCGAAACCGGCCCGGCCCGCGCGGCCCGCGATCTGGTGGAACTCACGGGCGCGCAGGGTGCGTACGCGCGTGCCGTCGTACTTGGTGAGAGCCGTGAACAGCACCGTACGGATGGGGACGTTGACGCCGACGCCCAGCGTGTCCGTACCGCAGATCACCTTCAACAGACCGGCCTGCGCCAGCTTTTCGACGAGTCGGCGGTACTTCGGCAGCATTCCGGCGTGGTGCACCCCGATGCCGTGGCGTACGTAACGGGAGAGATTGCGGCCGAACTTGGTGGTGAACCGGAAGTTGCCGATCAGGTCGGCGATCCGGTCCTTCTCCTCACGCGTGCACATGTTGATGCTCATCAGCGACTGCGCGCGCTCGACGGCCGCCGCCTGTGTGAAGTGCACGATGTAGACCGGCGCCTGACGGGTCTCCAGCAGTTCGGTCAGCGTCTCGGTGATCGGGGTGAGCCGGTACTCGTAGCTCAGCGGCACCGGGCGCGTCGCCGAGCGGACCACGGAGGTCGGCCGGCCCGTACGGCGGGTCAGGTCCTCCTCGAACCGCGACACGTCGCCGAGCGTCGCCGACATCAGGATGAACTGCGCCTGCGGGAGCTCCAGGAGCGGGATCTGCCAGGCCCAGCCCCGGTCCGGCTCCGCGTAGAAGTGGAACTCGTCCATCACGACCTGGCCGATATCGGCCTGCTTGCCGTCGCGCAGCGCGATGGAGGCCAGCACCTCCGCCGTGCAGCAGATGACCGGCGCGTCGGCGTTCACGGACGCGTCGCCGGTGAGCATGCCGACGTTCTCCGTACCGAAGAGCTTGCACAGGTCGAAGAACTTCTCCGACACCAGCGCCTTGATCGGGGCGGTGTAGAAGGTGACCTTGTCCTCGGCCAGCGCCGTGAAGTGCGCACCCGCCGCGATCAGGCTCTTTCCGGAGCCGGTGGGGGTGGAAACGATCACGTTGGCCCCGGAGACGACCTCGATCAGCGCCTCCTCCTGAGCCGGATAGAGCGTGATGCCCTCGCCCTCGGCCCATGACGAGAAGGCCTCGAAGAGGGCATCGGGGTCGGCATCCGGCGGCAGCTGATCGATAAGGGTCACGCCCCCATCTTGCCTGCCTTGCGCCCGGAAGCGGGAACCGGACGATCGGCGGAAGATCACTACCGGTACGCTGCTCTGTCAACTGGGCCTTGGGGGGTGTCTTTTGGGTCAGGCCGGATCAGGGAGCGGGGTCTGGTGCGTGCGGTCGCAAGGCGGAGGAGGGAGTCGACGCGGAGTGTCGGCGACTGACGACAACGCGGCGAGTGTGCGCACCAGGGCTCGCGAGCCCGGCAAGACCCGAAAGACACCCCCCAACCGCAACGGTGGTGGGCCCATCGTACGTACCACCACAGCGACGACGGGGCGGGGAACGATCATGCGGGGACGACCATGATGGGGCCGGCGCACTCCCTGTCGGGAGCGGCGGCCTGGCTGGGGGTGGGAGCCGCCGCCGCGGCGGCGGACCGCGCCATGCCCTGGCCGGTGCTGGTCGTGGGTGCGCTGATCTGCGCGGGGGCGGCGCTCGCCCCCGACCTGGACCACAAGTCGGCGACGATCTCGCGGGCGTTCGGACCGGTGTCCAAGGCGGTGTGCGAAATTGTCGACAAGCTGTCGTTCGCCGTCTACAAGGCGACAAAGAAACCGGCGGACGCCCGCAGGACCGGCGGCCACCGCACTCTCACCCACACCTGGCTCTGGGCCGTCCTGATCGGCGGCGGCGCCTCCGCGATGGCGATACTCGGCGGGCGCTGGGCGGTGCTCGCACTGCTCTTCATCCATATGGTGCTCGCCGTCGAGGGGCTGCTCTGGCGGGCGGCGCGGGTCTCCAGCGACGTGCTCGTCTGGCTGCTCGGCGCGACGAGCGCGTGGATCCTGGCCGGTGTGCTGGACAAACCGGGCAACGGCGCGGACTGGCTCTTCACGGCCCCCGGCCAGGAGTATCTGTGGCTGGGGCTGCCGATCGTCCTGGGCGCGCTGGTGCACGACATCGGCGACGCGCTGACGGTGTCGGGCTGCCCGATCCTGTGGCCGATCCCGGTGGGCCGCAAGCGCTGGTACCCGATCGGCCCGCCGAAGGCCATCCGTTTCAGGGCCGGGAGCTGGGTGGAGCTGAAGGTGCTGATGCCGCTGTTCATGCTGCTCGGCGGGGTGGGCGGCGCGGCGGCGCTGAACGTGATCTGACGGGCGGGCGCCGTACTCACAGTACGTGAGCAGGCAGGAGTCCCACAGCGTGATCCCGGGGCGTACAGCGCGCGGTCACGCCGACGCGGCCTTTCCGGCTGTTCTCCCGGACTACTCGCGCAGGTCTTCTCTGATCATGGCGACGAGGCCATTGACCGTGGCCAGGGTGGAGCGCTGCTCGGCGGCGTCGTCGGCGGGGAAGCGCGCGAGCAGGTCGGCGGACTCCTCCGCGGCCCTGAGGGCCTCGGCCGGGCGCAGCCACCGCAGGTTGTCGGCGACGAGATAGAGCGCCGCGGCGACGCCGCGGTAGTGGGAGGGGGATTCGGCCGCCAGGGCGCGCCAGAGCGTGGCGGCCTCCCGCGCCGCGTCGGCCGCTTCCGCGGCCCGGTCGGTGCCGGTGAGTTTGTCCGCGAGGTAGCGCAGGGCGAGGCCGAGTTGGTAGCGGTGTTCGGCACTGCCCTCCCGGGCGGCGCAGCGCCGCCAGACGCGTACCGATTCCTGGCCCGCGTCGACGGATTCCCGCCGGCGTCCCAGTTCCCACAGCGACTGGGACAGGAACCTCGCCGTGACGGCGAGACCGAGCTCGTGCGCGGCGGGGTCGCGCCGCACCAGGCGGCGGTACGTCTCGGCGATCCGCTTCATGACGCGCACGGCCTGGGGCCGGGCCATCCGGTGGTAGGGGTTGCCGCCCTCGGAGGGATCCAGTCCGGCGAGTTCCGCGGTCATCGAGGTGAGCGCGCCCGCCAGGCTCGCGTTGAGGGGCCTCGTTCCGTCGGCCCATGTCTCCCGTGCCGCCTCGTCCAGATACGCCACGGCTTCGTCCCACCGGCCCGCCCTCGCCAGAAGGACGCTCGCTTCGACCAGCACGCCGTTGATGTCGGAACGGCCGATGAGGTCGTCGTCCCCCGCGTAGGAAATCTCGTCCGAGGTTCTGAGGAGGTGGACGATGCTGCGGTGCAGGCTGAGCACATCCTCCGTGTTCGCCGACGCGTCGAGCATGCCGCGGAGGGCCATCAGGGCCCTCAGCAGCGCGGACGCGCGCCCGGAGGTGTTGCCGTGGGCCAGGCGCCCCAGCACCTGCACAGCCATGCCGCGTCCCGTCGCCGCCCCGGTGGCCCGTTCCTGTACCCACACGAAGCTCATCGCATGGGCCATGACCCCGAACCAGGGATCCTTGTCCCCGCCCGCTTCCGGGTTTCGGCGGCTCAGCTCGGCGGCCTCGCTGAGTACGTCGATGGCTTCCTCGGCCCGCTCCAGTCTGAGCAGCACCGCACCCTGGGTGGAGAGCGCGAAGACCAGGTCCCGCACATGGTCGTCCGGAGCCTCGGTGGCCAGTCGGCGGGCGATCCCGACCGCCTCGTCGGCCAGCGCCCTTGCCTGCCCGGACTGTTGTCCGGCCAGGGCCGTGGCGGAGGTCACCAGCACATAGGGCAACTGGTGAGCCCATTCTCCGGGATCCGCGTCCGCCAGCCGGCGGGTCAGCTCGACCGCCTCCAGCGCCGCTCCCACCGCCGCGTCGGACGGTCCGAGCCGGGGAACGAGGAAGGCGGACGCAGTCAGTGCCGCCACCAGGTTCCCCTGGTGTTCGGCGGGGCTCACCGCCGCCAGTCGGCGGAAGAGCTCGATGGCTTCCCGGAACGCGGCCGCTGCCTGATCGACCCGCGCCGCGTCGGCCGCGGGATTCGCCAAGGGGTCCCGCGCCCACGGCTCAAGGTCGGCGAACACCAGAGCCATGGCCAGTTCGAACGACGCCTCCGCGAAGAGGGCTTCGAAGTCCGATGGGTTCGAGGCGGCGACCTCCCGATACAGCCGTACCGCCTCCGCGAAAGCGGGGGCGGCCTTCTCGGCCCGGCGAGCCTGGTCGAGTCGCTGCCCCAACTCGCGGTGGATCCGGGCCTGTTCACCGGGATCGGCGGAGGCCGACAGGCGCCGAGGGGCGAGGCGTTCGGTGAGGTCGGCCGCAGCCGCCGCGAGTTCGCCGCTCTCACCGACATCGTCCGGCAGGCGCGCGTAGAGGGCTTCCAGCGTGGTGAGCAGATGGGGCCAGCGGTGGCTGGCGGCGGTGAGGAAGGCGAGGGCGCGGGGGGCGTAGGGCGGCAGGGAGTCGGACTCCTCCCCGTCACCGCCGGGCAGGGCGGGCAGCAGGAGTTCAGGCATGCCGGCGGCCCATGGATCGGCGGCGTGGTCGGTCAGTCGGTGGCCCGGGAGGGACAGCGCGAGAAAGTCCTCGGCGAGGCGGTCGGGGTAGAGAGGCTCCAGGACGGTGTCGGAGGCGCCGGGCGGATAGCAGTACGCGTGGTCGGTGAGCAGACGGTCCGCGTCGGCGCCGAGTCCGGCGCTCTCCAGTGCCCCCTTCGCTTCCCGGTAGGGGAGCGGTCCGGTGAGCGCCGCGACGAACGCCGTGCGGGAGATCTCCGCCGTGCTGGAACCGAGCGCCCCCGTCTCGTGCAACGTGTGCCAGTGGCGGCGTTCCCTGTCCAGCAGATAGGCGGTCAGACCGGTCATGTCCGGTGCGGTGGCCGCGGCCGCGGTGTGGGCGTGGCGGTCCACGGCCGCGAGCGCGGCCAGATGGACCGCGAGCGTCAGCCCGAAGTCCGGTCCGCTCAGTTCGCCCGGCGGCTGGATGTCGTTCGCGGGCATGCCGTAGAGGTCCGCGAAGGCGTCGCGCGCGGCGAGGAACATGCCATGACGCTCGCCCTCGCCGACGTTGCCGCCGCCGTGGCTCAGGGGCGGCAGGGCGTATGTCGACACATCGGCCCGGAGGTCGGCGACGGAGGCGCGCACGGCGGGCCAGGAGTCCCGGCTGCGGGCCAGCAGCAGAACCCGCGCCTGGTCGGTCACCTGGTGCAGAAGGGTGTTGCTGAGCAGCCACGTCAGATGGGCCACCGGCCACCGGTCGGCGTAGTCGACGACCAGGAGGACACCGGGGCGGGTGTCGGTGCGCAGGTCCTGGCTCCCGGGCGGGGGGTGGGCGACGCCGGGTCCGCGTGCGGCGGTCGCCACGGTCCAGTCGGCCGCTGCGGACTCCCTCGCGAACCGCGCCGCCAGTCGGCTCTTGCCCTGGCCGCCCGGAGCGTGCAGCCACCGGACAGCGAGGCGTGGCCCGCCGTCGCGCCAGCGGCGAAGGCCGGACAGCGCGTCCTCGCGCCCGGTGAAGCCGACGACCTCGTACCGCGCGTTCAACATACGGCTGGGCAGGTCCAGCAGCCAGGACGGGTCCGGCCGGGGCTCGGGGCACCACTGCTGAAGGACGTACAACGGCACGCCGTCGCCGAACACATGGATGTCCGCGCCGATACAGCCGTAGGCGAAACCGTTGACCGCCTGCACGGTCTGCTCCTGGGAGAGCTTCAACGGCGGTCCCCGGTACGAGGAGTGTCCCTGTCGTCGATCACCTTGCTGCCCGGCCTCCGCATCAAGTCCCCCGTCATCACGCTGAGTTCGCGTACTTCACTTGGTGACGAGGATATAGCCGGCCCGCGCCCGTCGACCCGTGCCCACCGGCCCGCGTCATCGAAGACGCGGCCCCGGCCGTGTGCTCAGTCGTGCCAGGAGCGCCACAGCGCCGCGTACGCGCCGTCAGCCGCCACCAGTTCGTCGTGACTGCCCAGTTCGCTGATCCGGCCCTCCTCGACCACGGCGATCACGTCCGCGTCGTGCGCCGTGTGCAGACGGTGCGCGATGGCCACGACCGTACGGCCGTCCAGGACCTTCGCCAGTGACCGCTCCAGATGCCGGGCCGCGCGCGGGTCGAGCAGTGACGTCGCCTCGTCCAGGACCAGCGTGTGCGGGTCGGCCAGCACCAGTCTCGCCAGCGCGATCTGCTGTGCCTGCGCCGGTGTGAGCGTCGCCCCGCCGGAGCCGACCTCGGTGTCGAGTCCGTCGTCGAGCGCGCGGGCCCAGCCGTCCGCGTCGACCGCCCCGAGCGACGCCCACAGTTCGGTGTCCGCCGCGTCCGCGCGGGCGAGCCGCAGATTGTCGCGCAACGAGCCCACGAAGACGTGGTGCTCCTGGTTGACCAGCGCGACATGACTCCGTACCCGCTCTGCGGGCATCCGCGACAGCTCGGCCTTGCCGAGAGTGATCCGGCCCGTGCGCGGCCCGTAGATCCCGGCGAGCAGCCGCCCCAGCGTGGACTTGCCCGCGCCGGACGGTCCGACCAGCGCGACGCGGGTGCCCGGCGCGACGTCCAGCGTCACCTCGTGGAGTACGTCGACGCCTTCGAGGTAACCGAAGTTGACCTGGTCGGCGCTGACGTCGCGGCCGTCCGGCACGACCTTCTCGTCACCGTCGTCGGGCTCGATCTCGCGTACGCCGACGAGCCGGGCGATGGACACCTGCGCCACCTGGAGCTCGTCGTACCAGCGCAGGATCAGACCCACCGGGTCGACCAGCATCTGCGCGAACAGCGCGCCGGTCGTCAGCTGTCCGACGGTGATCCAGCCCTGGAGCACGAAGACACCGCCGCCCACCAGCGTCGCCGCGAAGATCGTGACGTGGGTGAGGTTGATGACGGGGAAGAGCACCGAGCGCAGATAGAGCGTGTACCGCTCCCATGCCGTCCACTCCTTGACGCGCTGGTCGGACAGCGCCACCCGGCGGCGGCCGAGGCGGTGCGCCTCGACCGTCCGCCCGGCGTCGATCGTCTCGGCGAGTACGGCGGCCACCGCCGCGTAACCGGCCGCCTCCGAGCGGTACGCCGCCGGCGCCCGCCTGAAGTACCAGCGGCAGCCCACGACCAGCAGCGGCAGCGCCACCACCACCGCGAGCGCCAGCGGCGGCGCGGTGACGCCCAGCGCGCCGATCAGCAGCGCGGCCCACACGAGGCCGATCGTGAGCTGCGGTACGGCTTCGCGCATGGCGTTGGCGAGCCGGTCGATGTCGGTGGTGATACGGGACAGCAGGTCGCCGGTGCCCGCCCGCTCCAGGACGCCCGGCGGCAGCCGTACCGACCGTACGAGGAAGTCCTCGCGCAGGTCGGCCAGCATCTCCTCACCGAGCATCGCGGCGCGCAGCCGCATCATCCGGGTGAAGACGGTCTGGATGATCAGCGCGCCCGCGAAGACGGCGGCGGTGCGCTCCAGATGGAGTTCCCCCGCTCCCTTGGCCCCCTCGGACAGATCCTCCACGACGCCGCCGAGCAGATACGGCCCCGCCATGGAGGCGATCACCGCGACCGCGTTGGCTGCGACGAGCAGGACGAACGCCTTGCGGTGCCGCCGCAGCAGCTCCATCACATAGTTCCGCACGGTCGCCGGGCGGGCGACGGGCAGGGTCGTGGCCGACTCAGGGGCCGCCGGGTCGTACTCCGGTGGTGCCACGCCGATCATGCGGATTCCTCGATCTCTGCCAGTTGTTCGTGTGTCTTCAGCGGTGTCGGCACCTGCGCGTCCTCGCCGGACCCGGCCCCCGCCGCCGCGTCGGCCTCCTCGTCCGTCCGGCGTGTGACGACGCTCAGATAGCGCGGGTCGTCCCGCAGCAGTTCCCGGTGCGACCCCACGGCCGCGACCTTCCCGTCGTGGACGAACACCACGGTGTCCGCCTGGTCGAGCAGCAGCGGCGACGACGCGAACACGACGGTCGTACGGCCGCTCCGAAGCCGCCGTACACCCGCCGCGATCCGCGCCTCCGTATGCGAGTCGACGGCCGACGTGGGCTCGTCGAGGACGAGCACCTCGGGGTCGGCGACGAGCGAGCGGGCGAGCGCGAGCCGCTGGCGCTGCCCGCCGGAGAGCGACCGGCCGCGCTCGGTGATGCGTGAGCGCAGCGGATCGCCGCTGCCGTCCACCGACGCCTGGACCAGCGCGGCGAGCACGTCGTCGCACTGCGCGGCGTCCAGCGCGTCCCGGGGCTTCACGGCGTGGGACGCGGGCACGTCCAGCAGCTCCGTGAGTGTCCCGGACAGCAGCACCGGATCCTTGTCCTGTACGAGGACGGAAGCGCGCGCCGAGTCCAGCGGAAGGTCGTCGAGCGCCACCGGACCGAGCAGCACGGAAGCGCTCTTCTCCTCCTCGGTGGCGTGTCCGCCCAGCCGTTCGGCCAGTCGCCCGGCCGCGTCGGGATCGCCGCACACGACGGCGGTCAGCTGTCCGGCCGGGGCGAGCATGCCGGTGGCCGGGTCGAAGAGGTCGCCGGTGGGCCGGGCGTCGTCCAGACCGCCGCGCTCGTCGTCGTAAGAGGTCCGCTCCAGCCGCAGCACACGGGCAGCGCGCTTCGCCGAGGGACGCGAGAAGGAGTACGCCATCGCGATCTCCTCGAAGTGCCTGAGCGGAAAGAGGAGAAGGGTGACCGCGCTGTAGACGGTGACCAGTTCGCCGACCGAGATCCGGCCGTCGCCCGCGAGGACCGCGCCGTACCAGACCACGGTGATCAGCAGGATTCCCGGCAGGAAGACCTGGATGGAGGAGATCAGCGCCCACATGCGGGCGCTGCGGACGGCTGCCCCGCGGACCTCCTGGGAGGCTTCCCGGTAGCGCGTGAGGAACAGCTCCTCGCCGCCGATGCCGCGCAGCACCCGCAGCCCCGCCACGGTGTCTGCGGCCAGCTCGGTCGCCCGGCCCGCCTTCTCGCGCTGGATGTCGGCGCGCTGCGTGGCCCGGGGGAGCAGCGGCAGTACGGCCAGGGCGAGCACCGGCACCCCGATGGCCACGACCGCGCCGATCGACGGCAGATACAGCACGAGGCCGACGCACACCACGACGACCGCGATGGCGGCCGCCAGGAAGCGCGACAGCGCCTCGACGAACCAGCCGATCTTCTCGACGTCACCCGTCGAGACGGCGACCACCTCGCCGGCCGCGACCCGGCGGGTCAGCGCCGACCCCAGCTCCGCGGTCTTGCGGGCCAGCAGCTGCTGTACACGGGACGCGGCGGTGATCCAGTTGGTCACCGCCGCCCGGTGCAGCATCGTGTCGCCGAGAGTGATCGCGCACCCGAAGAGGGCGATGACCAGACCGGCCAGCGCGAGCCGCCCGCCCGAGCGGTCCACGACGGCCTGTACGGCGAGCCCGGCGCCCAGCGGCAGCCCCGCCACGCCCAGCTGGTGCAGCAGCCCCCAGGAGAGCGATTTGAGCTGGCCACGCAGCTGTCTGCGCCCGAGCCAGTACAGGAAGCGCGGTCCTGACCGGGCGTCGGGTCTCCCCGGATCGGAGTACGGAAGATCGCGAATCTGCATGACGTCCCAGTGAGTCGTGGAGTGGCCCAAACCGTCCAAGGTTGTGCTTACGGCACGGTCCGGGGCAATCGATTATTCGCTTCTCGGCCACGACTCCTCGGGAGGCTTCTCCGAATCCGTACCGGGGCGGGACTTCTTCCACTCGCCGCGGGTGAAGTCAGGAACCTGCTGCGGCCGGCCGCCCGCCTTGATGGACGCGTGGCTGAGCGGCACGGGGGCGGTCCAGGTCGCCGCGTCGTAGACGTCGAAGTCGGGCACCAGACCGAGCCGGACGCACTGCATCAGCCTGAAGACCATGATGTAGTCCATCCCGCCGTGCCCGCCCGGCGGATTCGCGTGCTCCTTCCACAGCCAGTGGTCCCACTCGGCGTACGCGCCGAAGTCGCCCCACTCGTCGTTCGCGTGATCCGGCTCGATGTGGATGCGCTCGGGGTAGTCCTCGAACACGCCCCTCGTGCCGCCGAGACTGTTGATACGGCTGTACGGGTGAGGCGTCGAGACGTCGTGCTCCAGCCGGACCACCCGGCCCTTGGCCGTCTGCACCAGACTGATCGTCCGGTCGCTGTTGACGTAACTCTCCTTCCAGCTGGCGTCGCCCGGCGGCATGTTCTCCTCGCGGTACTGGGCGAGGGAGAGCGCGGGCGTACCGATGCTGGTGATGCTGACGGCGCGGTCACCGCGGTTGATGTCCAGATAGTTGGCGACGGGGCCGAAGCCGTGGTTCGGATAGAGGTCGCCGCGGAGCCTGGTGTGCCACAGCCGGCGCCAGGGGCCTTCGTAGTAGTCCGGGTCGAACATCAGGCCGCGCAGGTCGTGGTTGTACGCGCCGGCGCCGTGCAGCAGATCGCCGAACAGGCCCGCGTGCGCCATCCGCAGGACGCGCATCTCGTTCTTGCCGTACACGCAGTTCTCCAGCTGCATGCAGTGGCGCCGGGTGCGCTCGGAGAGGTCGACCAGCTTCCACAGCTCGTCGAGCCGCATCGCGATCGGACACTCCACGCCGACGTGCTTGCCGGCCAGCATGGCGGTCCTGGCCATCTCGAAGTGGAAGTCCCACGGAGTGGCCACGTAGACGAAGTCGACGTCGCCGCGCGCGCAGAGCTGTTCGTAGTCGTGCTCGTCCTTCGTGTAGACGGCGGGCGCCGGCTGCCCGGCCTTGACGACCTTGGCGGCAGCGCCGAGCGCCTTGTCCCGCACCGTGTCGCACAGGGCGACGACCTGGACGCCGGGCACCGCGAGGAACAGATCGATCATGCTGCCGCCGCGGTTGCCGAGGCCGATGATGCCGACGCGGACCGTCGAGCGGCCTTCGAAGGGCACACCGGCCATCGTGCGGCCCTGGCGCTCGGGGACGGCGGATCCGTCGCCGTCGGGGGCGGCGGCCTGTGCGGCCGCTCCCGCTCCGGCCGCCGGCGTGGGCTCCGCGGCGGCGGTGCCGGTGCCCAGGGCGGTGAGTCCGAGGCCGGCGCCGGCGACGCCCGCCGTCGTCCTGAGAGCGGAACGGCGGCTCATCGAGCCGCCGTTGTCGTTGTCCATGTGGTCGTTCGCGTCGTTGTCCGCGTCGTTCTCGCCGGGGTTCTGCGGTGCTGCGTCGTTCATGAAGCCTCCAAAGGAGCTGACGTGCGCGGCGGAATTGAACCTCGGGGAGGACCTTGGTCGGTGGGGCTGGTGATGCGCAAGGGGACCAACAGCCAGGCCCGTCGGCCCCGTTCGGCGAACCGGCTCAGCAGCGCCGGTCCGGTACGCCGTCCACCGGCCCGCCCACCAGCGCGGACAACAGCACGCCGAGCGTGGCGCGCTGATCCGCCGTCAGCGGGGCCAGGATGTCCTCGGCGGCCTTCTTGCGCGCGTCGCGCAGCGCCCGCAGCACGCCGCGACCGGTGTCGGTGAGCTCGATCCGGATCACCCGGCGGTTGGCCGGGTCCGGGGCGCGGCGGACGCAGCCGCTCGACTCCAGGCCGTCGACCAGGCTCGTCACGGCGCGGGGCACCACTTCCAGACGCTCGGCGAGATCCGCCATGCGCGGCGGACTGTCGTAAAAGGCGACCGTGCGCAGCAGACGGGACTGCGCGGGGGTGATCCCGATCGGCTCCAGATGGCGCTTCTGGATGCGGTGGAGCCTGCGGGTCAGCCTCAGGAGCTGTTCGGCCAGCAGGCCGTCGGCGTCGGGGGTGCTCATGGCGGAATAATAACAGGACCTAGTGCATTGTGAAGCTAGGTAACAGTGAGCTATGCTCTTCAAGCATTTCCTGTACTTCCTGAAACTCCCGTAACTCCTGAACTCCCGAATCCTTCGAAGGAGCCCATGAAGTCCGAACTGTCGACCTGGAAGCCCTCGGCCCGCACCCTGGAGCCGGCGCAGCCCGAGCCGCCGGCCCAGCTGCGCCGCATCTTCCGGCTCTTCCGCCCCTACCGCGGCAGGCTCGCCGTCGTCGGCCTGCTCGTCGGTGCCTCGTCCCTCGTGGCCGTCGCCTCGCCCTTCATGCTGCGCGAGATCCTCGACACCGCGATCCCGCAGGGCCGCACCGGGCTGCTCAGCCTGCTGGCCCTCGGCATGATCCTCACCGCCGTCCTCAGCAGTGTCTTCGGCGTCATCCAGACCCTCATCTCCACGACGGTCGGCCAGCGCGTGATGCACGATCTGCGCACGGCCGTCTACGCGCAGCTGCAGCGCATGCCGCTCGCGTTCTTCACCCGCACCCGCACCGGCGAGGTCCAGTCCCGGATCGCCAACGACATCGGCGGCATGCAGGCGACGGTCACCTCCACCGCCACCTCGCTCGTCTCCAACCTCACCGCCGTCATCGCCACCGTCGTCGCGATGCTCGCGCTGGACTGGCGGCTGACGGTCGTCTCGCTGCTCCTGCTGCCGGTGTTCGTATGGATCAGCCGTCTCGTCGGGCGTGAGCGCAAGAAGATCACCCTCCAGCGGCAGAAGCAGATGGCGACGATGGCCGCCACGGTCACCGAGTCGCTGTCCGTGAGCGGCATCCTCCTCGGCCGCACGATGGGTCGCGCCGACTCGCTCACCAAGTCCTTCGCCGAGGAGTCCGAGCAGCTCGTCGACCTCGAAGTGCGGTCGAACATGGCGGGGCGGTGGCGGATGTCCGTCATCGGCATCGTCATGGCCGCCATGCCGGCGGTCATCTACTGGGCGGCCGGTTTCGTCCTCCACTCCGGCGGCACCGGCGTCTCCATCGGCACGCTCGTCGCCTTCGTCTCCCTCCAGCAGGGCCTCTTCCGCCCGGCCGTGAGCCTGCTCGCCACCGGCGTGCAGATGCAGACGTCGCTCGCGCTCTTCCAGCGCATCTTCGAATATCTCGACCTGCCGGTGGACATCACCGAACCCGAGAAGCCGGTCCCGCTGGACAAGGTCCGGGGCGAAGTGCGCTTCGACGGCGTCGACTTCAGTTACGACGAGAAAGACGGCAAGACCCTCCAGGGAGTCGACCTGACCGTTCCGGCGGGCGGCAGCCTCGCTGTCGTCGGCCCGACCGGATCGGGCAAGTCGACCCTCAGCTATCTCGTGCCGCGTCTGTACGACGTGACGGGCGGCCGGGTCCTGCTCGACGGGGTCGACGTACGCGACCTGAGCTTCGCCACCCTTGCCCGCGCGGTGGGTGTCGTCTCGCAGGAGACGTATCTCTTCCACGCCTCGGTCGCCGACAACCTGCGCTTCGCGAAGCCGGACGCGACGGACGAGGAGATCGAGACGGCGGCCAGGGCGGCGCAGATCCACGACCACATCGCCTCACTGCCCGACGGGTACGACACGCTGGTCGGCGAGCGCGGATACCGGTTCTCCGGTGGCGAGAAACAGCGCCTCGCGATAGCCCGCACCATCCTGCGCGACCCGCCGGTCCTGGTGCTCGACGAGGCGACGAGCGCGCTCGACACCCGTACGGAACACGCGGTTCAGCAGGCCATCGACGCGCTCTCCGAGGGCCGTACGACCATCACCATCGCGCACAGGCTCTCCACGGTGCGGGACGCCGACCAGATCGTCGTCCTCGACGCCGGGCGAATAGCCGAGCGCGGCACGCACGAGGAACTGATCGACCACGACGGCCGGTACGCGGCACTCGTCCGCAGGGACGGCAGGCTGTCGACGGCGCAGGCGGCGTCCGAGAACGCGCGCGCCAGCGCGGCCTGACCGACCTGCGCGCTTTGTCCGGGTTAGCGTGCCCGCATGACGAACGAGCCCCCACGCGCGGCATCCGGGCGGAGGCCCCGACTGACGCGCCGTGGCCGACTGGTCCTGATCACGGCGGCGGTGGTGGCCGTCGCGGTGGCCGTGCTCGTGCCGGTGCTGCTGACGACCGGGGAACCACCCGCCGAGGAGAAGAAGACGGTGTCGCTGCTCGTCCCGGAGGGACGACGGGCCACCGAGGTGTACGCCTCCGTCGACAAGGTTCTCGGTGTCCCGTCCGGTACGGCCGCGAAGGCGGCGACCGGCGCGGGGCTCCAACTGCCCGGCGCCGCCCGCCGCAACCCGGAGGGATATCTCTTCCCGGCCACCTATCCGGTCGAGGCCGGAGCGACCCCGGCCGGCCTCCTCGGCTACATGGTCGACACGGCACAGGAGCGCTTCGGCGCCGAGCGCATCACCGAGGGCGCGCGGCGCAACGGCATGACGGTCTATCAGACGGTGACGATCGCCAGCATCGTGCAGGCCGAGGCCGACACGGCCGCCGACATGGGCCGGGTGGCGCGCGTCGTACACAACCGACTGGCGCGGGACATGCCCCTCCAGATGGACTCGACCCTCAACTACGCCCTGAACCGCAGCACGTTGGACACCACGCACTCCGACACGAAGACCGAAAGTCCTTACAACACCTACGAGTTGAGAGGTCTGCCGCCCACGCCGATCGGCAATCCGGGGGAGATGGCGATGAAGGCGGCGATCAGCCCGACACGGGGCGACTGGCTCTACTTCGTGACCGTGGCACCGGGGGACACCCGCTTCACCGCCGACTACGCGGAACACCGGAGCAACGTGGCGGAGTTCAACGCGAACAGAAGCTCCGCCACGCCGTAGCCCGCCTGTTCAGACGAGGACGGGCTCGTGCTCCAGCAGCGCCCGGATGTCGCGTACGGCCGCACGCCCCGCACGATTGGCGCCGATCGTGGAGGCCGAAGGCCCGTACCCGACCAGATGGACCCGCTCGTCCCGTACCGCACGCGTGTCCTCGACCCGGATACCGCCGCCCGGCTCCCGCAGTCCCAGCGGTGCCAGATGGTCGATCGCCGGACGGAAACCGGTGGCCCAGAGGATCACGTCCGCGTCGGCATGCCGTCCGTCGTCCCAGACCACACCCGACGGGGTGATCCGGTCGAACATCGGCAGCCGGTCGAGCACACCCCGCTCGCGCGCCCGGCTGATCGCCTCGTTCACCGGCAGCCCGGTCACCGAGACCACACTCTGCGGCGGCAGCCCCGCCCGTACCCGCTCGTCCACCAGCGCGACGGCGGCCCGGCCCTGTTCCTCGCCGAACGGCCCCTCCCGGAAGACCGGCGGCCGGCGCGTGACCCATGTCGTCTCCGCGGCCACGTCCGCGATCTCCATCAAGTGCTGTGTCCCCGATGCCCCGCCCCCGACGACGACCACCCGCAGCCCGGCGAACGCGGCGGGCCCGGGGTAGCCGGACGTGTGCAGCTGGCGGCCACGGAAAGTCTCCTGCCCGGGGTAACGCGGCCAGAAGGGCCGGTCCCAGGTGCCCGTGGCATTGATCAGCGCCCGCGTCGACCAGACACCCTCCGACGTCTCGACCCGCAGCCGCCCGCCGTCGCCCGCACGTACGGCCGCCACATCCACCGGCCGCCGGACGCGCAGGCCGAAGCGGTCCTCGTACGCGGTGAAGTACTCACCGATCACCTCGGACGAAGGACGGCTCCCATCGGCGCCGGTCAGCTCCATGCCGGGCAGCGCGTGCATCCCGTGGATCTTCTCGTACGTGAGTGAGGGCCAGCGGAACTGCCAGGCGCCGCCGGGCCGAGGGGAGTGGTCGAGCGTGACGAAGTCCCGGTCGGGCACGAGCCCGGAGCGCCGCAGATGGTAGGCGCTGGACAGGCCGGCCTGCCCCGCGCCGATGACCACGACGTCCACGTCCCGTATGTCCCGTGCCTCTGCCACCCCGGAATCGTTCACGCTTCTGCCAACAGCCGGGGTTGCGCGGATCATCCCGCACGCACACCCGCCCGTGAGGCGGCAGGATGGAGCCATGCCCGACGCCTTCACCACCAGGATCGTGAACGTCGCCACCGGCACCGACGAGACCGTGACGGACCTGACGCACCTGTGCGAACGGTTCCTCCGCGAGACCGCCGCCGGCCGCGACGGCCTCCTGCATGTCTTCGTCCCGCACGCCACGGCCGGCGTGGCCCTCATCGAGACGGGTGCGGGCAGCGACGACGACCTGCTCGCCGCGCTGCACACCCTGCTCCCGGCGGACAACCGCTGGCAGCACCGCCACGGCTCCCCGGGCCACGGCCGCGACCATGTCCTCCCGGCCCTGGTGCCGCCCCACGCGACGCTGCCGGTGCTCGCAGGCCGCCTGGAGCTGGGCACCTGGCAGTCGGTCTGTCTGGTCGACACGAACACCGACAACCCGGACCGGAAGGTACGGCTGAGCTTCCTAGGCTGAGCGGGCGGGCGCGCCGCCGGCCACCGGATACGAAACGAAAGCGAACCGCCGGGAGTCGGGACTCCAGCTGTTGACGTTGATCGTGCCCTGACCGCCGAACAGCGGCACGCGTGCCAAGGGCGCGGACCAGTCGGAGGTACCGACGAGGACCAACTCCACGTCGAGGTCAGCGGGATGGCCGACCGTCCCCGCCGGATACCGCAGACAGACGGCAAGACGGCCGTCCGGTGCGAGATGCGGGAACCAGTCCACGGTGTCGGTCGAGAGCAGCCGCTCGACCTTCTCCGGGGACGGGTCCTCGCTCGGCACCCTGGCCAGTTGGGCGTGTCCGGGTATCGCCGCCCAGCGCTCGGTGTTGAAGTAGATCCATTCACCGTCGGGAGACCATTCGGGACCGTCCACATGGCCACCGCCCGTGTCCACCACCGTGACCGGACCGCCGTCCGAGTCGATCAGAGCGAGCCTGCCCGGACCGCCGGCCCCGTCGATCCGTACGAAGCCGAGCCGCTTCCCGTCCGGCGAAACCCCGTGCAGGAAGTGCTGGACCCCCTGCTCGTCCGTGACGCGGCGGTGGCCGCCGCCGGCCAGCGGCCCGTGGTAGATGTGCCCGTCCGTCGCGGACATGAAGACGGCCTCACCGCGCGGATCGAGGACATGGTCGTTGTTGAGAGCCGGCAGCCCCTCGTACGCGACACGACGCGGTGCGAGCGGGGAGTCGAGGGAGAAGGCCCAGAGCGCGCCGTCCCCATTCAGATAGAGCGTGCCGCCGTCGGCTCCCCAGTTGGGCGCCTCGAAGGACATCCGGTCGAACTCGGCGATGACGGTGGCCGAGAGGGACGCCACGTCGAACACATGGATCCGACAGGTGCGGCCCGCCCCCGGATCTCGCGGGGGACCCGACGGGTCCCGCCCGACGGGATGTGCCGTCTCACGGGGTGAAGGTGTGGTCATCTCCGGAAACTCCTCAAGTCGCGGGCAGGTGTCCACCCTGCCCGGTGCGGCTCGGCCGCGGGCGACGAGGCCGTGTCCGCCCAGGTCCGGAAGGTGCCGCGTACTCTGGGGGCCGTGCCGTCCCCCCGCCCGCAACGTGTCGCCGTCCTCGTGCTGGAAGGTGCGAAGCCGCTCGACGTCGGCATTCCCGCGCAGGTGTTCACGACCCGCGAGAGCATGCCCTACGAGGTACGGGTGTGCGGCGCGGCGCCCGGTCTCGTGACCGGTGGCGACGGGCTCTCGTACCACGTCGCGGACGGCCTCGACGCACTCGCGTGGGCCGACATCGTCTTCATCCCCGGCTACCGCTTCCCCGACCGCGAGGATCCGCCGCCCCCGGTCGTCGACGCGCTGATCGCGGCCCACCAGAGGGGCGCGCGGCTCGCCGCCATCTCCACGGGTGCCTTCGCGCTCGCCGCCACCGGGCTGCTCGACGGCAGACGCGCCACGACCCACTGGCACTACACGCGGGCGCTCGCGGCCAAGCACCCGCTCGTCCGGGTCGACGAGAACGTGCTGTTCGTGGACGAGGGCAGCGTGCTGACGTCGGCCGGTGCCGCGTCGGGCATCGACCTGTGCCTGCACATCCTGCGTTCCGACCTCGGGGTGGCCGCGTCCAACCACGCGGCCCGGCGCCTGGTCGCGGCCCCCTACCGCAGCGGCGGGCAGGCGCAGTACGTGCCGCGCCGGGTGCCCGAGCCGCTGGGCGAGCGATTCGCCGCCACCCGCGAGTGGGCCCTGCGCCGGCTCGGCAAACACCTCACCCTCGACGTGCTCGCCCAGCACGCGGCGGTGTCGCCGCGCACGTTGGCGCGGCGCTTCGTCGAGGACACCGGGTACACGCCGATGCGGTGGGTGATGCGCGCGCGGATCGATGCGGCCCGCGAATTGCTCGAACGCTCCGAGCTGAGCATCGAGCAGATCGCCACCGACGTCGGTCTCGGCACCGGTGCGAACCTGCGGCTGCACTTCCAGAGCACGCTCGGCACCACACCGAGCGCGTACCGGCGGACCTTTGCCCAGGGCGAGTAGCCCAGGCGGCCCGCCCGCCGCACCCCCGTTGGCGTGATCCTTACGAACCATGGCGTTCACGCCGCAGTCACGGGCGGACGCCCCGCGCGAACCTGGAGGGAAACCGAAGGGACATCTCTTATGACTCGCATCGCCATCAACGGATTCGGCCGCATCGGACGCAACGCGCTGCGCGTACTGCTCGAACGGGACAGCGACCTCGAAGTCGTCGCCGTCAACGACCTCACCGAGCCCACCGACCTCGCGCGCCTGCTCGCCTTCGACACCACGGCCGGCCGGCTCGGCCGCCCGGTGACCGTCGACGGGAACGCCCTCGTCGTGGACGGCCGTCGTATCGCCGTTCTCGCCGAGCGCGAACCGGCCCGGCTGCCCTGGGCGGAACTCGGCGTCGACATCGTCCTGGAGTCGACCGGCCGTTTCACCTCGGCCGAGGCATCCCGCGCCCACCTCGCAGCGGGCGCCAAGAAGGTGCTGGTGAGCGCCCCGTCGGCCGGCGCCGACGCCACGATCGCGTTCGGAGTCAACACCGACGCGTACGACCCGGCCACGCACACGATCATCTCGAACGCCTCGTGCACGACCAACGCCCTCGCGCCGCTGGCCGCGGTCCTCGACGACCTCGCCGGCATCGAGCACGGCTTCATGACGACGGTGCACGCCTACACCCAGGAGCAGAACCTCCAGGACGCTCCCCACCGCGACGCCCGCCGGGCCCGCGCCGCCGCGGTCAACATCGTGCCGACCACGACGGGCGCCGCCAAGGCGATCGGCCTGGTCCTGCCGAACCTCGACGGCAAGCTGTCGGGCGACTCGATCCGCGTGCCGGTGCCGGTGGGCTCGATCGTGGAACTCAACACGACCGTCGCCCGCGACGTGTCACGCGACGATGTGCTGGCCGCGTACCGCACGGCATCCGAAGGAGCGCTGGCCGGCATCATCGAATACTCGGAGGACGCCCTCGTGTCGTCCGACATCACGGGCAACCCCGCCTCGGCGATCTTCGACTCGGCCCTCACCCGCGTCGACGGCCGTCACATCAAGGTGGTCGCCTGGTACGACAACGAGTGGGGCTTCTCGAACCGGTTGATCGACACGCTCGAACTCCTGGCCTGACGCGCCGGGCAGGCCCTACGCGCAGTCGGGCGAGGTGGGGTCGGCGCCCACGGTGAGCGTGACCGGGATGCCGGCGACGGGCCCCAGCCGACTGCTCGTCGTGGGAGTGATGGTCGTCCCGCCGACCCGCTTCGCGGTGACCCTGCCGCTCCGGTCGACGGTGGCGACCGCCGGGTCGCCGCTGGTCCAGCGGGTCGAGGGCAGCAGCGGCAGGATGTTGTCGGCGTCCAGGGCCACTTCGTCGCCGGTGACCTCGGCCGCGTCGGTGGCGTTCAGATCGGCCCGCAGATTCAGACCGTTGTCGAAGCGGTTGTCCTCGATCACGGCGTCCGACGAACCCCGGTAGGCGAACAGCGAGGTGGTGTACGCCGACGCCTTCGGCACGGCGCGCACCTGGGTGGTGGCGCCCGGGGCGGGGCAGGGGTCCGCCGTCTCGGCGGCGAAGGCGGTGTCGCGGTCCAGGCGGGAGACCGTGTTGCGTTCGAAGGAGATACCGCTGACGCTCTTCGCGTCGAGCAGCCGTACGTCTCCGGTCCGGAAGGTGTTGTCCCGCACCCGGATGTTGTGGTGCACCGGCCTCGCCGGGTCCACGACCTGGTTCGTGGGCTCCACGAGGATCACCGGACCGGCCGGCCGCAGGAAGGTGTTGCGGCTGATCAGCACATCCTTGACGTCGTGCGAGCGGATGACCGCGAAG
The DNA here is from genome assembly GCF_036248275.1 of Streptomyces sp. NBC_01716. Lineage (NCBI taxonomy): Bacteria > Bacillati > Actinomycetota > Actinomycetes > Kitasatosporales > Streptomycetaceae > Streptomyces > Streptomyces sp. NBC_01716. Next base: position 7,868,885 of record NZ_CP109181.1, read on the forward strand.
GTGGTCATCAGCCCGTGGAACAGCAGGTGCGAGCCGTCCCCGTCGATCGTGACGTCGCGCATGTCCTCGGCCAGGATGCCGATCCGCTTGTCCCGGTAAGTCTGGTCGGCGCCAACGGTGTTGGAGACGTACAGCTCACGGCGTTCGGCGTGCTCGGGGTAGAGCTGATAGGTGCCGCGCGGAAACAGGACGCGGACCGGGCCCTTGACCCGCTTGGCCTGTCGCATGGCCTTCGCCACCGCGCCGGCGCTGTCCCGCCGGCCCGTCGGGTCGGCGCCGAAGGCGGTGACATCGACGACCGTCTCGGCCGCCGGAGTGGTGGCGGTCCCGGCGCTCGACGGATCGGCACCGGCCGCGAACACCGCCGGGGCCGGGGCCGTCAGTGACAGAACGACGGCCAGGGTCAGCAGGATCTTCCGCGACGGCGGGCGGGTGCTGTGCAGGCGCACGAGAGGCTCCATGGGGGAGAGGGGAGCGTGGATCAACACAGACGAACGGAAGTGAACGAATTCGAACAGGCTGGGGTCCACATAAGAACGTCGGGCCTATGGCCCTGTCAATATGCGTGCGGTGCATCAACCTGCGGTTGATGGCGGACAGTGATCCCATGTATGGCGGCCGGACGACAGCCGTATGCGCCGCCGCACCCGGCCGAGGCATACTCGGATCCCTGTCGGTGCGCCGGTGCCGACAGCTGCGCGGAGGTGAGTGATGGCGTCGTCGGGGACCGAATCCCGCAGGGTGACGATCCACGATGTCGCCCGGTCCGCCGGGGTGTCCCGGCAGACCGTGTCACGGGCCCTGAACGACAAGGGCGAGATCCACGGCTCCACCAAGCAGCGGGTGCTCGACGCCGCCCTCGCGCTGGGCTACCGCCCGAGCCGGTTCGCCAGGGGCCTGGTCAGACAGGACACCATCAGCGTCGGGCTGGTCATTCCCGACCTGCTCAACCCGTTCTTCACCGAGGTCGCGGCGGCGGCACTGGAAGCCGCGCGGGCCCATGGCTGGCACGTCCTCGTGTACGACACCGCCGACAGCGCCGAGGAGGAACGCGGCACCCTCCAGGTCATCGCCTCACAAGTGGACGCCGTCGTCGGGTACTTCAGCCGGTCCGAGGAAGAGATCGAGAAGCTGACGCGCGGCGTCCCGGTCGTGCTCATCGACCGTGAGCGGCGCAGCGACCGGTTCAGCGCGATCCGGATCGACGGCGAGGCCGGCGTCCAGGCGGCGATCACCCACCTGGTGGCGAACGGCCACCGGCGCATCGGCATGCTCGACCACGCGGGCCGGGCCGAACCGAGCGTCCGGCACGCCTGGTTCGCGGCCGCGACGGCGGCCTGCGGGCTGGACGAAGGGCCGGTGTGCAGGGCGGACCAGAGCGTCGAGGGCGGCGAGAGCGCGCTGGAGACGCTCCTGGCCGAACACCCCGACGTGACCGCCGTGTTCACCTTCAACGACATCATCGCCATCGGCGCGCTGCGGGCCGCGCGCCGCCTCGGCCGGAGCGTCCCCGGGGAGCTCGCCGTGATCGGTTTCGACGGGCTGCGCCTCGGTACGCTCGTCGAGCCGCCGCTCTCCACCGTGGCACTGGACACGCGCGGGCTCGGGGCGCTCGCCGTCGAGCAGGCCGCCCGCCTGCTGACCGGCAGCGGCCCGCTCGCTCCCGACGAGCTGGTCGTCCGCGCGGAGTTGCGGCTGCGCGAGTCCGGGTGAGCGGGCCCGGGTGAGCGGGCCCGGCCCCGGTACCGGCTTCGGCCCCGGAACGTAACCCCCGAACCGACCCCGAATCGCTCTCCACAGGTCGCCGACGTGCGGCCTCTTGACACATCGGCGTACTCCGCCAGAGACTTCCCGGCAATTCGTGAACGTTCACGGGAACGTTCACGGGCCTTGGAAGGGTCCTCAATGACGCTGACTCGACGAAGGCTCCTGGCAGGCGCGACCGCTCTCGGCGCCGCCGCGTTCGGAGCCGGTGGATGCTCAAGCCCCACGACCGCGAACCCCGGTCACCTCACCTTCTGGTACACGTACAACGGCTTCTCCGAGAACGTGCTCAAGGCCGCCAGGAAGCGCTTCGCGGCCGACAAGTTCGTCCCCTCGCAGGTGAGCGGCGACCTCACACAGCGGCTGCTCGCCGCGCTCGCCGGCGGTGCCTATCTGCCCGACATCACCATGATCGGCGACAACATCTCGCGGTACTTCAGCGACAGCGACCGCTTCGTGAACATGAACGACCACGGGGCGCGTGAGCTGGCGCAAGGCTATCTGCCGTGGAAGTGGCAGGCGGGCGCCACCTCCGACGGATTCCAGCTGGGTTTCCCCATCGACATCGGCCCAGCGGCTCTCTACTACCGGCACGACATCTTCGAGAAGGCCGGCCTGCCCAGCGAACCGGACGACGTCGCGGCGGCCGTACCCACCTGGGAGAAGTACTTCACCTTCGGCGAGCAGATCCGGAAGAAGCTTCCCGGCCGCTATCTGATCACCGACACCAAGACGGTCTTCACGTACTCGATGGCCCAGGAGCAGCGGAAGTACTTCACCCCCGAGAACAGCTACCTGGACGACCAGGCCCACGTCAGGCTCGCCTGGGACCGCTCGGTCGAGGCGTTCCGGCGGCGCCTCACCGCCGGGTTCGGCGGGTCGCAGACGGCCAGCGGCCAGTCCGTGGACCGGCACGCGGCCTGGAACACCGGCCAGGAGGTCAGTCTCGTCAACGCCTCCTGGATCACCGGCGAGATCAAGCAGTCGGCTCCCGGCACCGCCGGCAAGTGGCGGGTCTGCGCACCGCCCGGCGGACCCGGCAACCAGGGCGGTTCCTTCCTCGCCATCACCGCCGCCTGCCCCGACCCGCAAGCGGCGTTCGACATCATCAGCTGGCTGCAGAACCCGGCGAACCAGGCCTCCAACTACGCCGAGATCGGCCTCTTCCCCTCCAGCCCGGCCGCGGCCGAGGACGAACGGATCACCGCCCCGGACACGTTCTTCGGCGGCCAGTCCGCCGTGAAGGTCTTCGCCGACATCGCCGACCAGGTGCGGTACGCCTACTTCAGCCCCTGGGACATCACCATCAGCGACACCTACACCGACGAGCTCACGAACGTCGAACTCGGCGGCAAGGATCCGGAGCGCGCCTGGAAGGACGCCCGGAACCGGATCGAACGACTTCTGCGCCGACAGGGTGTGCTCTCATGACCGCGACGTCCGAACTCGACGCGCCGGCGACCGCCCCGCGGTCACCGGCGGAGGAGGCCGCCCGGCGCCGCAGGCGGTGGCGTCATCTGCCGCAGTACGCCGCCGTCTCCCCGTTCTTCCTGCTCTTCGCCGTCTTCGGCCTCTACCCGGTGTTCTACTCGCTCTATCTGTCGCTCCAGCGCTGGGACGGCGTAGGACCGACGAAGTTCGTCGGCCTGGAGAACTTCCGCTATCTGCTCACCGACAGCCAGTTCTGGGACTCGATAGCCAACACCCTGATCATCTGGGTGATGTCGACGGTCCCGATGACCGTGCTCGCCCTGCTCATCGCACTCGGTCTGAACTCCTCGGTGCGCTTCAAGGGCGTGCTGCGCGTCGCGTACTTCATGCCCAACGTGACCTCGATCGTGGCCATGTCGCTGGTCTTCGGCTCGATCTTCAGCGGTGAGTTCGGCATCCTCAACTGGATCCTCGACCTCTTCGGCTTCGGCCATGTCCCCTGGCTGACCGACCCCTGGGGCATCCGGTGCGCCATCGCCATCATGATCATCTGGCGCTGGACGGGCTACAACGCCATCATCTTCCTCGCCGGACTCCAGGCCCTGCCCACCGACGTCTACGAGGCGGCGCGCGTCGACGGCGCGAGCCCCGTACAGACGTTCTTCCGGATCACCCTGCCGCTCCTGCGGCCTGTGCTCCTGTTCTCGCTGGTGATGTCCGCCATCGGCGGCCTCCAGATCTTCACCGAGTCACAGGTGCTGCTCGGCGACCGCGGCGGGCCCGGCGGGGCGGGACTGACGATGGTCCTCTACTTCTACGGAACCGCCTTCGCGGACAACGACTTCGGCTACGGCGCCGCCATCGCCTGGGGCATCTTCGTCGTCGTCGTGCTGTTCTCCATCCTCAACTGGCGGCTTGTGCAACGCCCCGAGCGAGGCCAGGTCACCATCAAGGAGAACGTGCGATGACTACCCGCGGACGTGTCCTGACGTACACAGCGCTCCTCGTCGGCGCGGCGATCACCCTCTTCCCCTACTACTGGCTCGCCGTGATGGCGTCCAACACCACGCCGGACATCTACTCAAGCCCCCCGAAGCTCGTCTTCGGCGACCAGCTCTTCCACAACATCGGCGAGGTCTTCTCGAAGATCGACTTCTTCGGGTCGCTGCTCAACACGCTCGTCGTCGCGATCGTGACGACCGTAGCCGTGCTGTTCTTCGACTCGCTCGCCGCCTTCACCTTCGCCAAGTACACCTTCCCCGGCAGCAAGATCCTCTTCGGGATCCTCCTGGCCACCTTCGTGGTGCCCACCCAGCTCGCCGCCATCCCGCAGTTCTCCCTGATGGCCGACCTCGGCTGGGTGGGAAGCCTGAAGGCGCTGATCGTGCCCGCCGCGGCCAACGCCTTCGGCATCTTCTGGATGCGCCAGTACGCGGCCGGCGCCCTGCCGGACGAACTGCTCGACGCGGCGCGGATCGACGGCTGCGGCTTCTTCCGCACCTATCTGTACGTCGGACTGCCGGTACTGCGCCCGGCGCTCGCGTTCCTCGGCATCTTCACCTTCGTCAACGTGTGGAACGACTTCCTGTGGCCACTGGTCGTCCTCATCGACTCCCGCCACATCACGCTCCAACTCGCGCTCGCACAGCTCAACGGCCTCTATGTCACCGATTACAGCGTGGTCATGGCGGGCACGCTGGTGGCCATCGTCCCGCTGATCATCATCTTCCTCTTCGGCGCCCGGCACTTCATCCGCAACATCGCCGCCGGCGCCCTCAAGGGCTGAAGGGAATCCATTGCCCTCCTCGTACGTCGAAGACCCGGCCCCCGGCCACGGCTCGTCGGCACCCCGGTCCGCCTTCCGCTCCGACGCGCCCGCGCTCAGCCTGGGCGGCAGTTGGCGGTTCCTGCTCTCACCGGCGGTCGACGCGGCGCCGGACGGCATCGAACGGGACGACTTCGACGACGGTGGCTGGGGGGACCTCCAGGTCCCCGGCCACTGGCAGTTGGCCGGCCACGGCGCCCCCGCCTACACCAACGTCCGCTACCCCTTCCCCGTAGACCCGCCCCATGTGCCCACCGAGAACCCGACGGGCGACCACCGGCTGGCCTTCGACCTGCCCGACGACTGGCCGGACGAGCCCGCCGTGCTGCGCTTCGACGGCATCGACTCCTGCGGGCGCGTCTGGCTCAACGGCATCGAACTGGGCGTGACCAAGGGCAGCAGGCTGCCGACGGAGTTCGACGTCGGCCCACTGCTGCGACGGCGCGGCAATCTCCTCGCCGTCCGTGTCCACCAGTGGTCGGCGGGCAGCTACCTGGAGGACCAGGACATGTGGTGGCTGTCCGGCATCTTCCGCGACGTCACCCTGCTCGCCCGGCCGGCGGGCGGGGTACGGGACTTCACGCTCGACGCCGGATACGACCACCTCACCGGACGAGGCACGCTCCGGGTCGACGCCGACAGCGGCGTACGCGTCAGCGTTCCCGAACTCGGCATCGCCGGGCTGCCCGCGGGTGAGCCGGCCGAGGTCGCCGGCGTGGAGCCGTGGAGCGCCGAGGAGCCACGGCTGTACGAGGGCGAGGTCCACACCGGCACCGAGCGCGTACCGGTACGTATCGGCTTCCGTACCGTCGCCGTCGAGGACGGCCAACTCACGGTGAACGGCCGCCGGATCGTCTTCCGGGGCGTCAACCGCCATGAATTCCACCCGGAGTCGGGACGCGTCGTGCCCCGCGAGTTCGCCGTCGCCGACATCGAGCTGATGAAACGGCACAACGTCAACGCCGTCCGCACCAGCCACTATCCGCCCGACTCCGCGTTCCTGGACCTCTGCGACACCTACGGCCTCTGGGTCGTCGACGAGAGCGACCTGGAGACGCACGGCTTCTCCGAACTCGACTGGCAGGGCAATCCCAGCGACGACCCCCAATGGACGGACGCGTATCTGGACCGTATGCGCCGCATGGTCGAGCGGGACAAGAACCACCCCTCGGTCGTCATGTGGTCACTCGGCAACGAGGCCGGCACCGGCCGTAACCTCGCCGCCGCCGCCGAGTGGACCCACCGGCGCGACCCCACCCGCCCCGTGCACTACGAGGGCGACACCGACTGCTCCTACACCGATGTGTACAGCAGGATGTACGCCACCCACGAGGAGGTGGACCGTATCGGGCAGGGCATCGAAGGGCATGAACGCGTCCGCGAACGGCCCTTCGTCCTCTGCGAGTTCGGCCACGCGATGGGCAACGGGCCGGGCGGTCTGCTGGAGTACCGCGACCTGTTCGAACGCCATCCGCGCTGCCAGGGCGGCTTCGTGTGGGAGTGGCTCGACCACGGCATCGCGCAACGCGACACCGAAGGGCGCGCCTACTTCGCGTACGGCGGCGACTTCGGCGAGCCCCTCCACGACGGCAACTTCGTCATCGACGGACTTCTCCACCCCGACCGCACACCGTCACCCGCTCTCGCGGAGTTCGCGAAGGTCTTCGAACCGGTGCGGATCACGGCCGTCGACGGCGTACCGCGCGTCACCAACCACTACGACATCCTCTCGACGGCGCATCTCGACTTCGCCTGGGTCCTGGAGGAGGAGGGAACCGAGGTCGCGCACGGCGCGCTCACCGTGCCGCCGGTCGCGGCGGGCGCCGGCGCCGACCTGTCTCTGCCCGAACTCCCCGCCACCGGCGGGGAGAGCTGGCTCACCGTACGGGCCGCGCTCGCCGCCGACACCTCATGGGCGCGGGCAGGCCACGTGGTGGCCTGGGGGCAGATACCCGTCGCACCGAGGCCGGTGTCCACCGCCCCCGCCGCCGGTACGGCTCCGGAGGTGACGGACACCGAACTGCGCCTGGGACCCGGCGTGTTCGACCCGGTGACCGGGCGATTGACCGCACTCGGCGGCCTGCCCGTCGAAGGCCCGCAGCTCGACCTGTGGCGGGCGCCCACCGACAACGACCGCGGCTCCGACGACCCCGAGGAAGCCCGGTGGCGGGCCGCCGGCCTGCACCGGTTGCGGCACCGCGTCGTGGCCGTCGAACCGCTCGGCGACGCCCTCCTCGTACGCACCCGCGTCGCCCCGCCGGGTCTCGGCTTCGGCATGCGGGCCGACTACCGCTGGAGCGCCGACGGACAGCGCCTGCGACTGGACCTGGACGTCGAGCCTGAGGGCACCTGGCCGTGCACCCTGCCCAGGCTCGGTCTGCGCATGGCCCTGCCCGCCGCCCTCGGCGCCGCCGAGTGGTTCGGGCGCGGACCGGGGGAGGCGTACGCCGACAGCCGGCAGGCAGCCAGGATCGGCCGCTTCACCAGCACCGTCGACGCCCTTCAGACGCCGTATGTCTTCCCCCAGGAGAACGGGAACCGCCTCGACCTGCGATGGCTGCGGCTGACGGCCGACGACGGCACGGGCCTGCGCGTCGAAGGGGACCAGTCCTTCGCCTTCACCGCCCGCCGCTGGACATCGGAGCAACTCGACGCCGCGGCCCACACCACCGACCTCGAACCGGGCGACACGATCGTGCTCAACCTCGACCTCGCGCAGCACGGACTCGGGTCCGCGTCCTGCGGCCCCGGTGTTCTGCCGGAGTACCGGCTCCGGCCGGAGCGCGCCTCCCTGACGCTCACCTTCACCCCACAGACCGCGACCCAGGCGGGTACTTCAGCCGCAGAGGAGACACCGTCCCGATGACCGCCCGCGCCCACGCTCCCGCCCCCGCCGTGTCGCTGGTCCCGCACACCCACTGGGACCGCGAATGGTACGAGCCCTTCCAGCGCTTCCGGCTGCGGCTGGTCGATCTGCTGGACGAGGTCCTGGACCGGGCGGAGGCCGACGAACGGTTCCGCTTCACCCTCGACGGACAGATGGCCGCCGTGGACGACTACCTGGAGGTCCGCCCGGAACACCGCGACCGCGTGCTCCGGCTGGTCCGGCGCGGCCAACTGGCCGTCGGCCCCTGGCAGATCCTCCTGGACGAATTCCTCTGCTCGGGCGAGAACATCATCCGCAACCTGGAACTCGGCCACCGCCGCGCCACGGAACTCGGCAGCCCGATGCCCGTCGGCTATCTCCCCGACATGTTCGGCCACTGCGCGCAGATGCCGCAGATCCTCTCCGCCGCCGGTCTCGACCACGCCTGTGTGTGGCGCGGCGTGCCCGCGGGCGTACCCGGCCACGCCTTCCGCTGGCAGGCACCCGACGGCAGCTCCGTACGTACCGAATATCTCGCGGGCGGCTACGGCAACGCCGCCTATGTCTTCTCCGACCCCGGACACTTCGCAGGCCGCATGGCCGATCTCGGCAGGCGGCTGACCCCCGCCTTCGGCGCCGACCCGGTCCTCGCGATGTACGGCACCGACCACTCGGCCCCCGTCGGCTCCCTGGTCAAGCTGGTCGCCGACCTGGATCCGGCGGACGTCGACGTGACGATCACCACCCTGGCCGATTACATCGGTGAACGCGACGCGCACGACCGGTCGTTGCCCGTCGTGGAGGGTGAACTGCGCAGCCACGCCAACGCCAACATCCTGCCCGGTGTGCTCTCGGTGCGCCCTCATCTGAAGCAGGCGCTGGCCCGCTCGGAGCGTCTCGTCGAACGCTACGCGGAGCCCTTCGCCGCGCTCTGGTCGGCCGAGTGGCCCGAGAAGTTCCTCGACCTGGCGTGGTGGCGGCTGATCGACGCCTCCGGCCACGACTCGGTCACCGGATGCGGGGTGGACGAGACGGCCACCCAGGTGTTCGCCCGTATCAGTGAGGCCGGACACCTCGGTCAGGCCGTACGGGACAGGGTGGCCGGCGGCCTCGCGCGGCAGGTGTCGCGGGACGCCGTACTCGTACTGAATCCCACCCCGGCCGCGCGGGAAGACCTGGTCACCGTCGATCTCGAAGTCCCGGACGAGTGGGAGGAGATCGCCGTCGAACTGCCCGACGGCAGCAGGCTGCCCGCCCAGACCGACCTGCGCGCGGAACAGCTCCTGCTCTCGGAGGCCCTGCCCGGTGAGGAACTGCCCGCGTTCCTGCCACGCGTCCACGGGCGGGAGCTCTTCGGCAGCGAGATCACTCACTGGACCTGCGACGACGAGCGGCGCGTACTGGAATTCGGCGTGGCCCGGCACGGCGGCGACACACCGTTCGACGTGGAGGCCGTCCGCGCCGCCGTGAGCGGCGCGACCGGTGACTGGACGGTCCGCATCACCCGGGCCGCCCACCGTACGGTCACCTGTCTGGCCCGGGTGCCGGCGCTCGGCTGGACGTCGCTGCGGCCGGTACCGGGCGGACAGCCGGTCGAGCGGGCCGGCGACCCGGCAGGGGGAAGCCCCGTACGGGCCCAGGGCCGGACCTTGTCCAACGGCCTCGTCACCGTCACGGCCCTGGACGACGGCACGCTCCGCGTCGTGTCCGCCGACGGGACCGTACTCGACGGTGTCGGCCGCATCGTCGATGGAGGCGACCGCGGCGACAGCTACAACTACGCCCCGCCCGGCACCGACCGGCTCGTCGAGACCCCCCGCTCACTGCGCGTCGGCACGGCGGTCGGCGGTCCGCTCCGCGCCTCGCTCACGGTGGAGCGCGGGTACGACTGGCCGGAGGCCGTCGACCGGACCGCCGACCGCCGGACGGCGACGACCCGGCCGGGCAGCGTCCGGCTGGACGTCGAACTGCGGGTGGGGGAGCCCTTCGTCCGCCTCGACCTGACCCTGGACAACGCCTCGCTCGACCATCGGGTGCGCTGCCATGTGCCGCTGGCCCGCCCCGCCAACTCGTCCTACGCCGAGGGGCAGTTCGCGGTGGTGGAGCGGGGGCGTACGGCGGAGGGCGGTTTCAGCGAGCGCCCCGTCCCGACGTTCCCCGCGCACGGGTTCGTGGACGCGGGCGGTGCGGGTCTGCTGCTGACCCAGGCCTGCGAGTACGAACTCCTGGACGACGAACTCGCGTTGACGGTGCTGCGCAGCACGGGCTGGCTCAGCCGTAACATCCACCCCTACCGCGCGGAGCCCGCCGGGCCACAACTCCCCATCCCGGCGGCCCAGATGACCGGAACGAGCACCGTCTCGTTCGCGGTGCTGCCGCACACGGGCGACTGGCACGAGGCGAATCTCGCCGAGGCGGGCGAACACTTCCGCCATCCGCTCCATGCGACGCACGGCACGGGGCCGCGCGAAGCCGCGCCCGCGTTGCACGAGGGCCTGTCGGTCGAGGGCGCGGTCATGACCAGCCTTCGCCGCCGCGACGGAGAGCTGGAACTGCGTCTGGTCGCCGCCTCGCCCGAGCCGGCCACGGCGGTCGTACGCGGCGCCTTCCGGGGCGCCCGCCGCGTCGGCCTTCTGGGCGACGACGACAGCCGCGCGGAGCGGGCGGCTCCCGCTGACGAACCGCTCGTCGATGCCGGAACGGTCCGCATCCCCCTGCGCGCCTGGGAGATCGCGACGGTGCGCCTCTCCGAGTGAGCCGCCTTCCGTGTCACACCACTTGGACGACATGCTTTCCACGGACGCCGCCCGCCTCCAGGGCGCGGTGGGCGGCGGCTATGTCGCCGAGAGGACGGACGGTGTCGACCACAGCGACCTCCCCCTCCTGCTCCTCGCCAACAGCGGCATCGTCGGCGAGAACCGGCAGGTCTCACTGGCGGCGTCCCGGCGGCTGGTCGCCCACCTCCTCCAGTCCCTGAGGGCCGACCACGCGGAACCCTGCCGCCCCCCGCGCCGCTGGTACTGGATCAGCTCAACACCCGCTACTGACCGACTCGCTCACCGGGCTCCGGACGACGGCCCGATGGAGACCACCCGTGCCCACTCGGGCGGCGCGTCCGGTACGTAATCGGGATCGTCCTCGGCCCGGGACCGGGAGGAGGACTCCCGGTCGAACAGGCCCACCACCGTCCGGCACGGCGGCCGGCTGTCCGGCCACGGCGTCTGACCGTCCGTCAGGACCACGATCACATCGGGCCGGGGCCCCTTCCTGAGCGCCCTGGCGAAGCCCGTACGCAGATCCGTACCCCCGCCTCCCATCAGCGGGATCCCCGCGGCCCGGCACAGCGGATGCACGATCTCGGCCGACGCGTCGCAGGGCAGGACGGAGATCAGATCCCGACGGCCGCCCACGGCACGGGAGATGGCGGTGACCTCGTTCAGCGCGCTGCCCAGTTCGGAGTCGCTCACCGACCCGGACGTGTCGATGATCACCGCGACCCGCGGCGGCCTGCGCCGCAGGCTCGGCAGTACGACGCCGGGCAGCCCGGCCGAACGGCGCGATGGCCGGCCGTACGTGTAGTCCTCGCCCACACCGGAACCGGAGGCCGCCGAGCGGACCGCCGCACCCAGCAACTCCCGCCACGGCTGCGTCGGATGGAACGCCTCATCCGCCCACCGCTGCCACCCCTTCGGGGCACTCCCGGGACGGGCGTTGATGCCCTGCGCCACCCGGAACCGGACCGCGTCCCGCTCCTGTGCGCTGAGACCGTGCGCGCCGTCGGGCCCGAGATCCCACTCCCGTGCCAGCCCGTCGGCGCCACTGCCGCAGTCCAGCCAGGCCAAGCTCTGCGTATGCGGGCCCAGCCGGAACCGGAGCAGATACTCCTCCATCAACTCGCCTGCGGGCAGCCCCAGTACACCCGGACCGACGGCGTCTCTGGGCCGCGCCAGCCCCTCGCCGAACACGTCGTCGTTGATCTCGCAGTCCGCCGCGATGTTCATCCGCAGCCGTTCCGCCGGGCCGGTCAGCCCGCGGGCCCGCGCGAACCGGTCACTTCGGCCGTGGTGGTCGCGGAGCAGGTGCGACACCTCGTGCACCCAGACCCCGGCCAGTTCCTTCACCGGCGTCCGGGCCACGAACGCCGGCGAGACGTAACACCGCCAGTGCCGGTCGACGGCCATCGTCGGCACCCGCCGCGACTCCACCACATGCAGGGCGAACAGCGCCGTGGCCATGAAGGGCCGCACCCGGACGGCGTGCAGCCGGGCGGCGAAGAGCTTGTCGAGATCCAGCGCTCCCGGCGCGTCCACGGCGGAGTCCGTGACCGTGTGCGCGGTCATCGGCCGGCCTTCGCGACGGACGCCGTACGGGCTGCCGCCCGGTCCGCCCGCCGGGAGAGCGACACCGCCCCGGCGAGCCGGTCGATCGACGCCGGAACGTCCCACTCCTCGCGGCGCAGCGAGGCGAGGGTGGTCGCGGGGACGACCACCAGGTCCGGCGCCCCGGTCTCCATCGCCCGGACCAGAACCGCCCACGCCGCGTCCCAGCGGGACTTCTCCGGACGCTCGCGGACGGCCCGCACCACACCGTCGAGCACGGCCTGCCGCAGATCACCGCGCTCGGGCAGGGCGGCGCCCGCCGGGTCGGCGAGAACCGTCTCCGGGTCCGGGAGATCCATCCGGTCGAGACTGGCGAGCAGTTCCAGCCCCGGTCCGTCCCCCACGGTGCCCCTGACGAGTAGCGAGAGTACGTCCCGCGACGAACCGGCCGCGGTGGCGAAGGCGATCAGCCGCAGCGACATCTCCCAGCTGCGGGGCGACGGCCAGGCGCCGCCCCGGCGCGTCTCGTTGCTGGGCAGCCGGTGCACGAGCCCGGCTCGGGCGGAGAGCAGCCCGCACACGGCACGGCGCGCGAAGCCGACGGCCTCGGCCAGCCGCTCGCGATCCAGCCGCGGCAGCGTCGCCACGGGCCAGGTCCCACCGAGGCCCCTTACGACGACCTCGTGGTCATGGGTCCACTGAAGATGAACGAACCGGTTGGCCAGCGGCGGGCTCAGCTCCCACCCGTCGGCCGCCGACGAGCGCGGATTGGCGGCGGCCACGATCCTTACGTCCGGCGGGAGTTGGAGCGCGCCGATCCGCCGTTCGAGTACGAGGCGGAGCAGGGCGGCCTGTACGGCGGGCGGCGCCGTGGACAACTCGTCCAGGAACAGCAGCCCGCGCCCCGCCCGTACGAGGCGGACGGCCCAGTCGGGCGGGGCCATCGGGACACCCTGCGCCGCGGGATCGTCCCCGACGACAGGCAGCCCCGAGAAGTCGGACGGCTCGTGCACGCTCGCGATCACCGTCGTCAGGGGCAGGTCCAGCGACGCGGCGAGCTGTGTCAGGGCGGCGGTCTTGCCGATCCCCGGCTCACCCCACAGCAGGACGGGCAGGTCGGCGGCGACGGCGAGGGTCAGGGCCTCCAACTGATTGTCCGGGCGCGGTTCGGTGGTCGTGTCGCGCAGCAGCGCCAACAGCTGACCCGCGACATCGAGTTGGGAGTCAGGCGCGGGGGCTTTGGCGGAGGCATCGGTGGGGGCGTCGGTGGGGGCGAAAGGGGCGTGAGTGGTCAAGTGTCATCACCATTGGGTTCGTTGGCCGGTCAAAGGGTGTGCGTGCGGGCGACGGACGTCCCCGCCGTGTCGGCAGGCGTGCGGCATCGCCGGTCGGTGCCGGCCGGTGCCGGGATCAGCGAGCGGTTGCGACGCGCGGGTGCGAACGGAGCTCAGGCGGACGCTTGGTACGCGGCAGATGGCGGCCGGATCCCGGACCGGGACCGACCATGCCCGCCCTGAACAGGCCGTAGGTGATCCGCCGTTCGGCGGCGGCCTCCAGCTCGTCCCGCAGGGCGCCGCCGCGCAGCACCGCGTCGGGGCCCAGCAGGCCCTCGACGACGGCCAGCGCACCGGCGGCATCACCGTGGTCCAGGCGTTCGCGGACCCCGGTGAGGCAGTCCGGGCTCCGGTGCGCCTCGTCGACGGCCCGCAGACAGGCGAGCGGAGTGCCCGTCAGCGCGGCCAGCAACTCCTCCCGCCGGATCTCGTCCGGGTCATGGTCCAGCGCGGACAGCACGCCGTCGACCAGGCCGATCCGATGGCGCGCTCCCCGGCACTCCACGAGATGCGGCTGTCCCGACCGCTCCGGAAGCGGCGCAGGACCGGTCGGCGAACAGCCAGGTACGAGCGCCGATGCGACCAGCGGGTGCAGCCGCTCGACGTTGATCGCACCCGTGCGGACCAGCTCCAGATCGGGCAGTGTCCAGGTCGCGGCGTCGGGCAGGAGCGGCGGCGCCGGAGCGGAGCCCGTCCTGCCGCGCTCCGCGATCCGCAGGACCGGCGGGCAGGCGCCGTGCCCGTCCGCGACGAGCTCCAACTCCAGCCGCTGCCGCGCCCCGAGCCGTACGGCGAAGGCACCGGCGGACCGCCCCTCGGCCCGGAGCAGGATCCCGGCCTCGGCCGCCCACCTGTCAACGGCACAACGGCGCCCTGTCGGCAGGGCCTCCAGCAGGGCCGGATCCAGCACGGAACCGCCCTCGCCCGAGGGCGAATCCGCCCCCGATCGGGTCCGGAGCTCCTCGGTCCGGCGCGCGTCCCACAGATGGCGGTGCAGATCGAGCCGGAACCGCCGGTCGGGATGGGGATGCGGATGGCGGCGGGCGCCGGTATCGGCGTAGGACCTGTCCCACAGCGCCAGGCTGATCCGCTGCCCGGCATCCGCCCAGGCGGGCGGAGTCCGGGCCACGAGGTACACGGGGGCTACGGGGGCGGCGCGGTCCGGACCGCCGGGCCCGTCGCCGTAACGCGCCAGGGCGACGGTGAGACCGGGGCGCAGCAGCCCGTCGGGAGCGATTCTCGGCAGGTGCCAGCGCAGTAGGTCGGGCGCCAAGTGGCGGAGATCGGCACGGAGTCGGGCAGCGAGTTCGCGGCCATGGGCACGTGCCACGGAACGTAGGTCGAGATCGACATCGACACGTGCGGCTGCGCACGCGCCGGCCCAGTCGCCGACATGACGGCGGGCGGTCGCGGTCTCGATCATGGAAGGCGGCACGGCGAACTCACGCACGCGCGGCCAGAAGGAAGGGCGGGAAATCCCGTTCGCGGTCTCAGTGAGCATCAGCACTCACCTTGCGCGGTCGGGACCCCCAATCTGACGGCAGAATAGGTAGTCATCGCGGTGACCATATCCCTCCTGATCCCGTTAGGCCAGATTCTTGTGACCGGACCAACTGCTGCCAGGGTGAAGACCCGCTCGATCTACGCGGTCGTGGCCCTCACCGTCGCGTTGATCACGCCCTTCCTCGTTTCGTCCTCCGCGGGTTCGCCGGCCGCCGAAGCGTCCCCGCCACCGCCCCACGCCGGGTTCGACTACCAGATCGGCGGCGGCTACCCGCCGCCCGCCGGGGTGAGCGTGGTCAGCCGTGACCGCGAGGACTCCCCGGCCCCCGGGCTCTACACCATCTGTTACGTCAACGCCTTCCAGGTCCAGCCCGACGAACTGGACGCGTGGGAGCCCGATCTCCTGCTCCGCGACGACAACGGCGACGTCATCATCGACGAGGAGTGGGACGAGGCCATCCTGGACGTCAGCACCCCGGGCAAGCGCGAGCGCATCGCGGCCAAGGTGAACGGCTGGATCGACGGCTGCGCGGAGAACGGCTTCCAGGCCGTGGAGCCCGACAACTACGACAGTTACGAACGCAGTCAGGGCCGGTTCGGCTCCTCCGCCGCCATGGCCTTCATCACCCTGCTCTCCGGGCACGCGCACGACAAGGGCCTGGCGATCGGGCAGAAGAACACCGCCGATCTCGCCGAGTTCCGTGACGAGACCGGGCTCGACTTCGCCGTCGTGGAGGAGTGCGGGGAGTTCGATGAGTGCGACTCCTTCACCGAGCACTTCGGTGACGACGTGATCGTCATCGAGTACACGGCGAAGGGGCTCGCGACCGCGTGCGCGGGCTGGCAGGACAGCCTCAGCATCGTCCGCCGTGACCTGGACGTCGTCCCCGCCGGCGCCGACGGCTATCTCCGCCAGACCTGCTGACCGCTCAGAGGTTGCGTCCGAAGAGGTCGAGGAGCGCCGTCCAGTGGCGCTCCGCCGCCTCGGCGTCGTACGACGCGGTGTCCACCTGCGTGAAGCCGTGCCGGGCCCCCGCGTAGACCGCGGCGTGATGGCGGACACCGGCGTTGGTGAGCGCCTTTTCGAGCCGGTCGATCTGCTCCGGGGGAAGCGAGGCGTCCTGGTCGGCGTGGCCGAAGTAGAGCTCGGCGGTGATCCGGCCGGCGCCGAGGTGCGGGCTGTCGGGTGCCTCACTGGCGAGGTACGCGCCGTGGAAACCCGCCATGGCCGCGACCCGCTCCGGATACGCCGCTGCGGCGCGCAGCGCGAAACCGGCGCCCATGCAGTAGCCGGTGACACCGACCGGTCCGTCGTTGGCGAGAGGGCTGGCCGCCAGCCAGTCGAGGAAGGCGCCGGCGTCCCGTGCGGCAAGCTCCGGAGTCAGACTCTGGGCGGCGGGGAGGATGGTCTCGAAGAGCTCCGAGCGTCGTTCCGGAGTGATGAAGTCGGGCAGTTCGACCAACGGGGCGCGTCCGGCGCGGTAGAGGATGTTGGGGAGCAGGACGGTGTAGCCCGCTGCCGCGATCCGGTCCGCCATGGCCTTGAGACCCGGGCGCGGCCCGAAGGCGTCCATGTAGAGCAGCACGGCCGGATGCGGGCCGGGGGACTCGGGGTGGACCAGGTAGGCGTCGGCGGTTCCGTCCGGGGTGGGGACATCGACGGACGATTGGTTCACAGCGGTGGCCATGGGTCTCTCACTTCGTGGGAAGAGAGGTGTTCCGGCCGCCCGCCGGATCCTCGGCCTCGACCCTACTCCCCCCGATGATCAGGAAAACGGCCCGCTGTCCGGGGCCCGGACCGGTCAGATGAGAGAGGCGCGAACGTCGGCGAGCGCCTCGTCCAGCGTGTCCGCGGTGTTCTCGTGCCCGCTGAATCCCTCGTCGTCGCCGGGGTCGACGGTCCAGCCCCAGCCGCTCTCCGGGTGTCCGTCGATCGTCGCCGCGTGCTCCCCCTTGGTGAGGGTGATCGACACGTTGCCCGCAGGGAAGGTGGCCACTTCGGCGTGCGCGCTGTCGCCGAACGCGTGGTGGATGGCGTCGATTGCTTCCTGCTCCGTGGTCATGGCTGCTCCTGGCTGGTCTCGGTCGTGGGGCTGATTCATGGTTACCCGAGTCGATCGGCCGGGCGGCGGCCGACGCGCTGCCCGGACCGGTTCGGACCGGTTCCACTGACCCCGGCTGTCACCCTTACGGCGCAATGTGTGAGGCGCCTTCGTATACCGCCTTCCCTCTACCGCCTGCCCATTTCCCTCGCGGGTGATTCCCGGGGGACGAGCGGTGTCGGAGGGGGTGACGTGGCGTCGACTCGCCTCTAACATCCGATGTGTTGACCTGGCAGGCGGTCAAATGTGGGCGCAAAGTGCCCGATTGGGGCTTCAGGGTCGGATGTATCCATAGGATCGCTCGCGGAGGAGTGTCGGAATGCGCAAGGTGATCGGTGTGTTGCTCGCGTTGCTGCTCGCCGTCGGGGCGGAGGCGACCAGCCCTCCCGCGGCGGTCGCCACCCCGGCGGACCGACCCGACGGACAAACCCCGCGTGGCATACCCGGCGCCATCGATCTCAGCGCCGACAGGGACATCGCGGCCTGGCAGCGGCTCCAGTTCGGAATGTTCATCCACTGGGGTCTCTTCTCCGAGCTGGGCGGCGTCTGGGAGGGCGAGCCGGTCACCTCCGGGTACAGCGAGCAGATCCAGATGTGGGCCGACATCTCCGAGGAGGAGTATCTGGACGTGGCCGCCCGCTTCCGGCCCGACCGCTTCGACCCCGCCGGGATCTGCTCGCTCGCCAAGCAGGCCGGCATGCGCTACGTCGTCATCACCAGCAAGCACCACGACGGCTTCTCCATGTTCGACACCGCCACCACCGACTACGACGTCACCGACGCGACCCCCTACGGCAAGGACCCGCTGAAGGCGCTCGCCGACGAATGCCGGAGCCAGGGACTGAAGTTCGGCTTCTACTTCTCCCTCGTGGACTGGCACCAGGGCCATGAATTCGACGGCGGCAACAACAATCCGATCCCCGCCTCGATGGAACCCGTGATCAAGGCGCAGATTCGCGAGCTGATGACCAACTACGGCGACATCGCCGAAGTGTGGTTCGACATGTCGTCACCCACCGACGCGCAGAGCGAGGAGTTCGCCGGCATCGTCCGCGAACTCCAGCCGAAAGCCGCGGTCAACAGCCGGGTGTGGAACAACAAGGGCGACTTCCGCACGCTCGGCGACAACGAGATTCCCTCCGTCGCGCTCGACGGCGCCTGGCAGACCCCCGCGTCGATCTACCACGACACCTGGGGCTACCGCAGCTGGCAGGTCCGTGACGACCTGCCGGGCAAGATCCGGGATCTCGTCGTCGGACTCACCGGAGTACGGGCCCGTGGCGGCAACTATCTCCTCAACATCGGCCCGCGCGGCGACGGTTCGGTGGTCGAGTTCGAGGCCGACGTGCTGCGCGGGATGGGCGACTGGCTCGACCGCCACCCCGACGCCGTGCTCGACGCCTCCGCCACCCGGTTCGGTGGCCGGCCGTGGGGCGAGGTGACGGTCAAGGACCGCGACCTGTTCCTGCATGTGACCGACTGGCCGGAATCGGGCGAGCTGCGTCTGCCGGGCCTGGCCACCTCCGTACGAAAGGTCGGCGAGGACGGCGCGGCCGGGCGGCTCGACTGGCGCCTGGACGGTGACGACCTCGTCGTCACCCTGCCCGAAACGCCACGCGACACCGTGCTCCCCGTGATCAAGGTCGAACTCGGCGGCGAGCTCCGCGTCATCCCCGAGAACACCGTCTCCCTGGGCAGCGCCGACTCCGGCGGCAACGGAGCCGTGGTCCTCGGTGCCCAGGACTTCGAGGACGGCTACAGCTACGCCGACGAGGGCAGCTACGGCAGCACCCGGCGGACCACCGTGCGCCACACCGGATACGTCACCGCCGACCGCGCCGGGCAGGTGTCGCTGGCGGTACGGGGAGAGGCCCGCCCCGACGCCCTCTACCGTGTCCAGGTCGGTGAGCGGACCCGGCTGGTCAAGGGCGAGGAGCTGACCCGCGAGGCAATCGGCCCCTTCTCCGTACGACCCGGCCAGGTCACGCCCGTAACCCTCACCCTCGCGCGGCCCGCACACGCCGGCGAGGACCTCGGGCTGAGCCTCGACGCCGTGCTCGTCGCACCCACCGGAAGCGTCGTCTCCTGGGCCCAGGCGCCGGAGCGGCTCACGGTCGGCACGGTGACCGACGTCCCGGTCCATGTGACGAACCTCGGCCAGGACCCGGCGCGCGGCACCCTCGCGCTGCGGTCGCCCACGGGCTGGACCACTGGTGGGGAGGCGAAGTTCAGCGGTCTGAAGCAGGGCCGTACGCACACCGTCACGGCCCCGGTGTCGGTGCCCGCCGACTCCGCGACCGGCCCGGCCACCCTCGAAACCGTCGTGACGGGCGGCGGACGACGGGTCCTGCAACTCACGGGCGACGTCGACGTCGTCCTGCCCAACGTGGCGCACGGCAGGACGGCGACCCAGTCGAGCACCGCGTGGGACGGGGTTCCGAGCCGCGCGGTCGACGGCGACACGGCAGGGGACTACCTGCGCGACAACACCACCACCCACACGGCGGAGCCGTCCAACCAGGCCTGGTGGCAGGTGGATCTGGAGCGGTCGCACACCATCGACACCGTCGAGATCTGGAACCGCACCGACTGCTGCGCCGAACGCCTCGCCGACTACTGGGTGCTGGTCTCCGACACCCCGTTCACGGCCGGCTCACTGGAGGAGGCGCGCACCGCGCCCGGTGTGACGGCCGTCCATCTGAAGGACCAGGCGCAGCGCCCCACCGCCGTCGAACTAGGCGGGGCGCAGGGCCGTTACGTACGGGTGCAACTGGCGTCCACGACGAATCCGCTGTCCCTGACGGAGGTCGTGGTCCGGGCCCGGTAGAAATCCGGGGGAGGGGTGGCCGGCGCGGCTCAGTACTGCCCGGCCACCCAGTCGTACCAGTCGCGCATGCCCTCTCCGGTGGTCGCCGACACGGCCAGCGACCGCAGAGCGGGGTTGACGGAACGGGCGTACTCCTCGCAGCGGGCGACGTCGAAGTCGACGTACGGCAGGAGGTCGATCTTGTTGATGATCACCAGGTCCGCGGCGGCGAACATATAGGGGTACTTGAGGGGCTTGTCCGTACCCTCGGTCACCGAGATGATCACCACCCTGCTGCGCTCGCCGAGGTCGAAGAGGGCGGGGCAGACCAGATTCCCGACGTTCTCGACCAGGACCAGTGACCCGGACACCGGCGCGAGGGTGGTGAGCGCGTCCCGCATCATCTCCGCGTCCAGGTGGCATCCCGCGCCGGTGTTCACCTGGACGACGGTGCTGCCCGCGCGCTTGATCCGGTCGGCGTCGAGCATCGTCTCCTGGTCGCCCTCGATGACCGCGACCGGGCGCAGCCCGGCGAAGTCCCGGATGGTGCGTTCGAGGAGGGTGGTCTTGCCGGCGCCCGGCGAACTCATCATGTTCACCGCCACGATGCCCTGTTCGGCGAGCCAGGAGCGGTTACGGGCGGCCAGGTCCTCGTTCTTCGCCAGGACCCGCTGTTCGAGGGTGATGGTCTCGCCGCCGCCGGCTGTCCCGCGGATCGCGACCGGGTGAACGTGATCGCCGTCGTGCGGATGCGCGTGGGGTACGGCGATCCGTGTCCCGACGGTCCCGGTCCCCCCTTCGCCGCCGCCCGAGCAACCGCATGTACCGCACATAGGTCAGCCCACTCTCATGGAGACGATCTGGAGTTCCCGCCCCGACGTGATCTCGACATCGGCGCTCCCGCACGGACACAGCAATACAAGATCCGCCAGGGCGAAGTCCTCTGAACACGCCCGGCACCGCGCGGTTCCCGGCGGCTGCTCGATTTCGAGCGCCGCGCCTTCCGCGACCGTGCCCGCCGTGGTCAGGTCGAAGCAGAAACGCATCGAGTCGGGCACCACGGCGGTCAGCATTCCCACCCGGACACTGACCGCGCGTACCGGTCTTCCCGCCGCGCGCTCACATACCGCGTCGACAATGCTCTGTGTGATCGACAATTCATGCACCGGCTGACGGCCTTCCCGAAGTCACCCAATTGGCTCAGGAATTCCGGGCGCAAGACCAGGGCCGCCCGGACCAAACCCGTGTTGACAGAACCCTCAGCCGGATCCTAGATGGTAGCAATGTGAGCGACGCCACACCCATGGGATTCATGGGTATCGGGTGGGCCAATCCCGGAAGGCAGCGGTGCTATGCCGACAGAAGCGGCGAAAAAGGCCGAGGACACACTGATCCATGTGCTCTGGATCAATGCCGGACTGAGCTGTGACGGGGATTCGGTCGCGCTGACCGCCGCGACCCAGCCCAGCATCGAGGAGATCGCGCTCGGCGCGCTGCCCGGTCTGCCGCAGATCGCCGTGCACTGGCCGCTGATTGATTTCGAGTGCGGTCCGAACGGCGGCACCGACGATTTCCTGGAGTGGTTCTTCAAGGCGGACCGCGGTGAACTGGAGCCTTTCGTCCTGGTCGTCGAAGGCTCGATTCCCAACGAGAAGCTGAAGGCCGAGGGTTACTGGTCGGGCTTCGGCAACGACCCCGCGACCGGACAGCCGATGACCACCAGCGAGTGGCTCGACCGGCTGGCGCCCAAGGCCACCGCGATCGTCGCGGCCGGCACCTGCGCCACGTACGGCGGAATCCACGCCATGGCGGGCAACCCCACCGGTGCCATGGGAGTCCCCGACTATCTGGGCTGGAAGTGGAAGTCCAAGGCCGGGATCCCCATCGTGTGCGTCCCCGGCTGCCCCATCCAGCCGGACAACCTCTCCGAGACGCTCACCTATCTGCTCTACATGGCCACCGACCAGGCCCCGATGATCCCCCTCGACGACGAACTGCGGCCGACCTGGCTCTTCGGCCAGACCGTGCACGAGGGCTGCGACCGGGCCGGCTACTTCGAGCAGGCCGACTTCGCCACCGAGTACGGCTCGCCCAAGTGCATCGTCAAACTGGGCTGCTGGGGCCCCGCCGTGAAGTGCAACGTGCCCAAACGCGGCTGGATGAACGGCATCGGCGGCTGTCCCAACGTCGGCGGGATCTGCATCGGCTGCACCATGCCCGGATTCCCCGACAAATTCATGCCGTTCATGGACGAGCCCCCGGGCGGGAAACTCTCCACGAATTCCGTCGGTATGTACGGGGCGACGATGCGGCGCCTGCGTCAGATCACCACCCACACGCTCGACCGCGAACCAAAATGGCGCAGGCGCGGCAAGGAACTCACCACCGGCGCCGCCCGCACCTGGTAACTCACCGCTCGATGAAACCGAAACGGAAAGAAGAGGCGGCCTCATGACGGCGACGAGCCAGGGCACCGACGAACTGGTGGAGATGGCGTGGGATCCCATCACCCGCATCGTCGGGAGTCTGGGTATCTACACGAAGATCGACTTCAAACAGCGGGTCGTCGCCGAGTGCCACAGCACCAGCTCGATCTTCCGCGGCTATTCGGTCTTCATGAAGGGCAAGGACCCGCGCGACGCCCACTTCATCACCAGCCGGATCTGCGGAATCTGCGGTGACAACCACGCCACCTGTTCCTGCTACGCGCAGAACATGGCGTACGGCGTGAAGCCCCCGCATCTGGGTGAGTGGATCGTGAATCTCGGCGAGGCCGCCGAGTACATGTTCGACCACAACATCTTCCAGGAGAATCTGGTCGGGGTCGACTACTGCGAGAAAATGGTCGCCGAGACCAATCCCGGCGTACTCGAACTGGCCAACCGCACCGAATCACCGCACGGCGGGGACCACGGGTACAAGACCATCGGCGACATCATGCGGTCACTGAACCCCTTCACGGGCGAGTTCTACCGCGAGGCCCTTCAGGTCAGCCGGATGACCCGCGAGATGTTCTGTCTCATGGAGGGCCGCCATGTGCACCCCTCCACGCTCTACCCCGGCGGGGTGGGCACGGTGGCGACCATCCAGCTCATGACGGACTACATCACCAGGCTCCAGCGCTACGTGGAGTTCATGAAGAAGGTCGTGCCCATGCACGACGACCTCTTCGACTTCTTCTACGAGGCGCTGCCCGGCTACGAGCAGGTCGGCAACCGCCGTATCCTGCTGGGCTGCTGGGGCTCCTTCCAGGATCCGGAGCACTGCAACTTCGAGTACAAGGACATGACCGACTGGGGTCGGAAGATGTATGTGACCCCGGGCATCGTCGTGGACGGCAAGCTCGTCACCACCGACCTGGTGAAGATCAACCTCGGCATCCGCATCCTGCTCGGCTCGTCGTACTACAACGACTGGGACGAGCAGGAGATGTTCGTGACCCAGGACCCGCTCGGCAACCCGGTCGACCGCCGCCACCCGTGGAACCAGCACACCAACCCGCAGCCGCAGAAGCGTGATCTGGGCGACAAGTACAGCTGGGTCATGTCGCCGCGCTGGTTCGACGGCAAGGACTACCTCGCGCTCGACACCGGCGGCGGCCCGCTCGCCCGGCTGTGGGTCACCGCGCTGGCCGGTCTCGTCGACATCGGCTACATCCAGGCCACCGGCAAGAGCGTGAAGATCAACCTCCCCAAGACCGCGCTCAAGGGCCCGGTCGAGCTGGAGTGGCACATCCCGCGCTGGAGCAACACCATCGAGCGCAACCGGGCCCGGACCTACTTCCAGGCGTACGCGGCGGCCTGCGCCCTGCACTTCGCCGAGAAGGCGCTCGTGGAGATCCGGGCCGGCCGCACCAAGACATGGGAGAAGTTCGAGGTCCCGGAGGAGGGCATCGGCTGCGGCTTCACCGAGGCCGTACGCGGTGTCCTCTCGCACCACATGGTGATCAGGGACGGCAAGATCGCCAACTACCACCCGTACCCGCCGACCCCGTGGAACGCGAGCCCGCGCGACACCTACGGGACGCCGGGGCCCTACGAGGACGCGGTGCAGGGCCAGCCGATCTTCGAGGAGAACGACCGGGAGAACTTCAAGGGCATCGACATCATGCGTACGGTCCGCAGCTTCGACCCCTGTCTGCCCTGCGGCGTGCACATGTATCTCGGTGAGGGCAAGAAGCTCGAACTGCTGCACTCGCCCACGCAGTCCGCAGGCAGTGAGTGACATGGGAGATGTGCTTGAGGTGCCGCAGGGGCACGAGGAACAGCCTCTTGGGTCCGAGGCATGGCGGGCGACCGGGGAGCGTATCGACACCCTGATCGCCGCGAGCGCGGCCGGCGGCGTCGTGGCGCGCGAGCGCAGCGAGGAACTGGTGCGGCTCGTCACCGACTTCTACGGCGCCGGCCTCGAACGCCTCCTCGAACTCGTCCACGAGCGGGGGCGGCTGGACGACGAGACCCTGGCGGCCATCGCCGCCGACGACCTGGTGGCGAGCGTGCTGCTGGTGCACGGACTGCACCCGTACAGCGTGGCGACGCGGGTCGAGAAGGCGCTGGACAGCGTACGGCCCTATCTCGGTTCGCACGGCGGTGACGTGGAGTTGCTGGGCGTCACGGACGAAGGAGCCGTGAAACTGCGGCTGTTGGGCAGTTGCGACGGCTGCCCGTCCTCCTCGGCCACCCTGGAACTCGCCGTACGGGGCGCGATCGAGGCGGCGGCACCGGAGATCACCACGATCGAGGTCGAGGCCGCCGAGGAGGCCGCCGCCGGGGCCACGGGCCCACTGGTACCGGTCGACGCCCTCTTCACCCGGCTGCACGACGCGGAACCCGGCGCCGCTGCCGATCCCGGTCCCGATGCCGCTGCCGATTCCGGCTCCGGTGATGCCGGCGCGACCTGGGAACCGGTCCCCTCCCTGCTCGCCCTGGAGTCAGGCGGCGTCGAGCGCTTCACCGCCGGCGGGCTGCCCGTCGTGGCCTGCCGGATCGGCCCCGACCTGTTCGCCTTCCGCGACCGGTGCGCCCGGTGCGAACGCCCGATGGAGGGCGCCACGCTCGCCAGGCGGCTCGGGGGCGGCCCGGGTGACGGGGTGCTGCGCTGCTCCGCCTGCCGCGCGCACTACGACGTACGGCGGGCCGGTGCCTGTCTGGACGCGGCGGCCGACGGGGCGCATCTGGACCCGTTGCCGCTGCTGGCGGACGGGGCTTCCGTCTCGGTCGCCGTACCGGCCCCGGCCGTGGTCACGACATGAGCGCACCCCAGGGCCGCGCCGTGTCGCCCGTCGCCGCGCTGCTGCGGGTCAGCCGCAACCGGCCGGGCCCGGCCGCCGGTGAGCGGTGCGAGATGTGCGCCGCGCCCATCGGCGACGAGCACCGGCATGTGGTGAATCTGGAGAGCCGGGGCCTGATGTGCGGCTGCCGGGCCTGCTGTCTCCTCTTCACCGACGAGAGCGCGCGGCTGCGCTACCGCGCGGTCCCCGACCGCTATCTGCGCTTCGACGGGCTCCCGTTGGACGCGCGCACCTGGGACGAGCTCCAGATCCCGGTCGGGCTGGCCTTCCTGTTCCGCAACTCCGTGCAGGAACGCACCATCGCGTTCTACCCCGGCCCGGCCGGGGCCACCGAGTCGGAGCTGCCCCTCGACGCGTGGGCGACCATCGTCGAGTCCAATCCCGAACTGGCCGTGCTCCGCCCGGATGTGGAGGCGCTGCTCGTGCGCCGCAGCGCGGCCGGCGGGGGCCGTGAGCCGGTCGCGTCCTGCCATCTGGTGCCGATCGACGCGTGCTACGAACTGGTCGGCCGCCTGCGCACGTTGTGGCGCGGCTTCGACGGCGGCCAGGAGGTACACGCCGCGATGGACGCCTTCTTCGAGCGGGTCGAGAGCCGCAGCCGCGCCGCGGGCCCCGTGCCGGCGGCCGTGGGCTCCTCCGCGACGACGGAGGACACCGCCTCGACCGTCGGCGGGTCCTCATGAGCGGCGCCACGGCCGCCGGCCTGGAATTCTCCGTACGGGACATCGTCGCGGAGCCGTACACCGCCACGCCCCAACTCACGGCGCGCCTGCGGATCGAGGACGGCACGGACGAGCGGATCCACGCGATGGTGCTGCGCTGTCTGGTCCGTATCGATCCGCAGCGCCGCCACTACGGACCGGCCGAACAGGACGCCCTGCGCGGCCTGTTCGGGGAACGCGAGCGCTGGTCCGAGACGCTGCGGCCGTTCCAGTGGATGCAGTGCCACACGACCGTGCAGGGTTTCACCGGCTCCACCGAGGTCGACCTCGCGCTGCCCTGCACCTATGACTTCGACGTCATCGGCTCGCGTTATCTGCACGCCCTCGGGGACGGGACGGTGCCGGTCAGCCTGCTCTTCTCCGGCACCGTCTTCACCAAGGGCGGCGAGGGCGGGGGCGGTTCGGGCTTCGGCGTACGGCAGGTGCCCTGGGACTGCGAGGCGCGGTACCAGCTGCCGGTGGCCGTCTGGCGGCAGATGATCGCATTCCACTTCCCCAACTCCGGCTGGATCAGGGTCGATCACGACATCCTCGCCCGCCTCGCGGACTTCCGTGAGCGGCGCGGACTGATCAGCTGGGACGAGACGGTGACCACGTTGCTGGCGGACACGCGGGCCCGCGACGCCGCCGACGAGATCGGCGAGGTGGTCACATGACCTCTCTGACGCCCGAAGCCCCTGCGGGCCTCGACCACGTCCGTACGATCGCCGACGCGGTCCTGTACGAGGGGTACTTGCTCTACCCGTACCGGGCGAGTTCCCACAAGAACCGGTCCCGCTGGCAGTTCGGCGTCCTCGGCCCGCCCGACGCGGCGCCGGGGAGCTTCGCCGAGGACCCGGACATGGCGACGCAGTGCCTGCTCACCGTCCCCGGCGAGGCGCCGGCCACCGGCGCGGGGGTGAGCGTCCGGCTCAGGTTCCTCCAGCTCCAGGTGCGTGAGGTGCGGCGGCTCGACGAGGGCGGCGAGTACACCCCCGTCGCCGAACTCGATGTGGCCGGCGTGCCCGTGCTCAGCTGGGACGAGGCGGTCGAGTGCGAACTCGATCTAGGTACAGTCCCGTTGACCGGCGACGGCGGCTTGACGGACGAGACGCGTACGGTCCCCGGCGGCGAGGAGACCGAGCCTCTGACCGACGAGCGGGGTGTGACCGTCGGCCGCGTCGTACGGCGCCGCGAACCGCTGACCGCCCGCGTCCGCACCCGTACGACCCGGGACGACGGCTACCTCCGGCTGTCCGTGTCCGTGGCGAACGAGCACGCGGGGACCGCCGCCGACAAGGACGCCGCGATCCGCGTCTCGCTGATCGGCACGCACCTGCTCCTCCAGGCCCACGGCGCGGATTTCGTCTCCCTCCGCGAGCCCCCGGACGAGGCCGCCGCGGCTGCCGCCCGGTGCCAACAGCGCAGGTGCTGGCCGGTGCTGGCCGGAGCGAAGGGCTCCACGGACGTGGTGCTGGCCGCGCCGATCATCCTCTACGACCACCCGGAGATCGCCGAGCAGAGCCCCGGCGCCCTCTTCGACTCCACCGAGATCGACGAGATCCTCACCCTGCGCGTGATGACCATGACGGAGGAGGAGAAGGCGGAGGCGCGGGCCACCGACCCCCTGGCCCGCGAGATCATCGAGCGCTGCGACACGATGTCGGCGGCGGACCTCCAGCGACTCCACGGCCTTCTCCGCGACCCCCGCAGCCCGGCGGCGCGAGCCGGCGCCAGCGCCGTGCGCCCCCTCACCGACCTGCGGGACGCCGAGCCTGCCGCCTTCGACACCGGCGGCGAGCCCTGGTGGGACCCGGCGGCCGACGCCGCCGTGTCGCCGGAGTCCGACGTCGTGGTGATCGAGGGGGTCCCGGTCACCAAGGGCAGCCTCGTCCGCGTACATCCCTCCCGCCGCGCCGACGCGCAGGACCTCTTCTTCGCCGGGCAGGTGGCACGGGTGACCGCCGTGCTCTCGGACGTCGACGGCGGTGTGCACATCGCCCTCGTCCTGGTCGACGACCCGGCGGCCGACATGCACGACTGGTACGGCCGGTACTTCTACTTCGCCCCCGACGAACTGGAACCGCTGCCCGCCGGCGAGCCCCGCCGGGACAGCGGCATCTCCGGCACCCCCGGCACCACCGACAGTCCCCGTTCACCGGAACACCGGAAGGAGTACCCCTCGTGAGAACCCTCGGAATGATCACCACGGGTGTGGCCGCGGCCGTGGCGGTGGTCGCCGTCGCCGCCGGCGTGCGATCACTTCCCGACCTCCGCAGATACGTCCGCATGCGCTCGATGTGAGCGCCGGCGCGAGTGAGAAGGGCATCCGATGACTGACGCAGCACGTGGCCGCCACGACGAGGAACCACAGGAGGAGCGGGGCCCGAAGGGCTCGCGCGACACCGGCTCGGACCAGCCGTCCGCCGGCCCCTCCGACCGCCCGTCCGGCCGCTCCGACAAGAAGTCGGACACCTCCGTGAAACCCGGCGGGCCCATCGACCCGGACTCGCCGAACCTCCAGTCCGGCGGGAACTGACCTGAGATGAGCTGCGGGGTGCTCGTCGCCGGTGTCGGCAATCTCTTTCTCGGCGACGACGGTTTCGGGCCGGAGGTCGTACGGCGTCTCACCGGACCCGGGGAGCCGCCGCTCCCCGACGGCGTCCGGGTCGTCGACTACGGCATCCGGGGCATGCACCTCGCGTACGACCTGCTCGACGGGTACGACGCCCTCGTGCTGGTAGACGCCTGCCCCGGGGGCGGCGCGCCCGGCGAGCTGACCGTTCTGGAGGTCGGTCCGGACGACCTCGGGACTGGTGAATTCGACGCACACGGCATGAATCCGGTATCTGTCCTGGCAAATCTGGGCCAACTGGGCGGTACGCTTCCGCACACCCACGTTGTGGGATGCACCCCCGCCGACGTCGAGGAGGGCATCGGCCTCAGTGAGGCCGTCGCCGCCGCCGTACCCGAAGCGGCGGCGGAGGTGCGTGCGCTGGTCCGGCGGCTGCTCGCCGCCGCGCCCGCCCCAGAACCCGCCCGGACCCGGAGGTCCTGATCATGTGTCTCGGCATCCCCGGGCGAGTCGTGGAGATCGTCGAGGGGTACGCGGACCAGCTCGCCCTTGTCGACGTGGAGGGTGCCCGGCGCCGTATCAACGTCGGCATGCTCGACTCGCCCCCGGCCGCCGGTGACTGGGTCCTGCTGCACATGGGCTTCGCGATGGAGATCATCGACGAGGCGAAGGCGGCCGAAGCGCTGTCCGGACTCCAGCTGATGGGCAGCGGCGCCGAGGAGCCGGCGGCAGTCGAAGCCCAACAGCCCTTTGTCCGGCGCCGGTTCGAGGTGCGGGGTGTCGTCCAGGGAGTGGGCTTCCGCCCGTTCGTCTACGTCACCGCCTCCGAACTCGCGCTCACCGGGTCCGTGGCCAACACCGGCTCCGGCGTTGTCGCCGAGGTGGAGGGCGATCCTCAATCCGTCGCCGAGTTCGGCCGCAGGCTGCGGGCAGGCCCGCCCCCGCCGGCCGCTGTGGAGTCCGTGACCGAGACGGACCAGCCGCCCACCGGGGGAGCGGAGTTCGTCATCGCCGACTCCCGCGCCGCCGGCCGCGTCCGCACCCTGGTCTCGCCCGACACCGCGGTCTGCCGGGACTGTCTGGCCGAACTGCGCGACCCGGCCGACCGGCGCCACCGCCACCCCTTCATCACCTGCACCCACTGCGGCCCGCGCTTCACCATCGTCACCGGGATGCCCTACGACCGCGCGGCGACGACCATGGCGGCGTTCGAGATGTGCGACAACTGCCGGGCGGAGTACGGCGATCCGCGCGATCGCCGCTTCCACGCCCAGCCGATCTCCTGTCACGCCTGCGGTCCGCGTCTCGAACTCGTGGGCGCGAACGGCAAGGTGGTCCGCGAGGGAGAGCAGGCGCTGCGCGTGGCACGGCGGTTGCTCGCCGAGGGAAAGATTGTCGCTATCAAGGGTCTGGGCGGCTACCACCTCGCCTGCGACGCCCGCGACGAGGCGGCCGTCTCCGAACTGCGGAGCCGTAAGCACCGCGGCGGCAAGCCCTTCGCCGTCATGGTCGCGAACCTCGGCGCCGCCGAAGAGCTGGTGACGGTGACGGACGACGAACGGGCGCTCCTCGCCGGCCCCCGGGCGCCGATCGTGCTGCTGCCGCGCCGCGAGACCGCTGCCGGCGCCGGTCTCGCGGACGCCGTGGCGCCCGGCAGTCCGGACCTCGGCGTGCTCCTCCCGTACACCCCCCTGCACGTCCTCCTCTTCGGCATCGGCGACGACGCCCCCGGCCCCGACGCGCTGGTGATGACCTCCGGCAACCGCTCCGGCGAGCCGATCGTCACCGACGACACGAAGGCGCTGACCGAACTCGCGCCGCTGGTGGACGCCTGGCTGCGGCACGACCGCCCCATCCGGGTGCCGTGCGACGACTCCGTCAGCCGGTTCGTCGCGGGCGCCGAGCTGCCCGTGCGCAGATCGCGCGGGTACGCCCCGCTGCCCCTGGCTCTGCCCTTCGACATCCCGCCGCTGCTCGCCACCGGCGCCGACCTGAAGAACACCTGCGCGCTCGGCGAGGGCGGCTACGCCTGGGTCAGCCAGCACATCGGCGACCTGGACGACCTCTCCACGGTCGACGCGCTGACCGGCACGGCGGCCCATCTGGGCCTGCTGACCGGTGTCGAACCCGGACAGCTCGTGGCCGACGCCCACCCCGGCTACCGCTCCGGCGCCTGGGCCCGCACGCATGCCAAGGGCCGGGCCGTACGCACCGTGCAGCACCACCACGCGCACATCGCGTCCGTGCTCGGCGAGCACGGAATCGGACCCGGCGAGAGCGTCATCGGCTTCGCCTACGACGGCACCGGCCACGGCCCCGACGGGGCGGTGTGGGGAGGCGAGACGCTGATCGCCGACTACAAGTCGTACCGCAGGGCGGCGCACCTGGCGTACGTACCGCTCGCGGGCGGCGACGCCAGCGTGCGGCGGCCCTACCGGATGGCTCTCGCGCATCTGCACGCCGCCGGGATCGCCTGGGACGAGAAACTGCCCGCCGTCGCTGCGTGCCCGGCCAAGGAACGCGACGTGCTGGCCCATCAGTTCGCGACGGACTTCGGCTGTGTGCCGACGTCGAGCATGGGCCGGCTCTTCGACGCGGTGGCCTCACTGGCGGGCGTACGGCACGAGGCGGCGTACGAGGCTGAGGCGGCGATCGCGCTGGAGGGCCTGGCCAGATCGGCGCCGGACGACGCCGCGAGCGGCGGCTACGTCTTCGCGCTCGATGTGCCGGCCGAACCGGGTGCCGATGAGCCTCTCGTCGCCGACCCCGCTCCGGTGATCCGCGCGGTGGTCCGCGACGTACGTGCGGGCCTTCCGCCGGAGCTGATCGCCGCCCGCTTCCACGCCGCCGTCGCCGCCCTCACCGTCGAGCTGGCGCAGCTGTGCCGGGACCGTACGGGGCTCGGCGTGGTGGCTCTCGGCGGCGGGGTCTTCCAGAACGCCCTACTGCTCGAATCGACTCAACAGGCGCTGAGAGCGGAGAACTTCACCGTCCTCCGTCCCCGTCTGCTGCCGCCCAACGACGGCGGAATCGCCTTCGGCCAGCTGCTGATCGCGGCGTCCGGCTGACTCCACGTCAGATCACCCCATCCAGAGAGAAGGAAGAGACACCATGTGTCTGGCAGTCCCCGGGCGGGTGCTCAGCACGTCCGAGGTCGACGGCGCCCTGATGGCCCAGGTCGACTTCGGCGGCGTACGTAAGGAGGTCTGCCTCCAGTACATCCCCGACGCGGAGATCGGCGAGTACGTCGTCGTCCACGTCGGATTCGCCATCCAGCGGCTCGACGAGGAGTCGGCCTTGCGGACACTCGCGAACTTCGAGCGACTCGGGCTCCTGGAGGAGGAGTTCGGCGACGGTTTCGAACGCGCGGCCGGACAGCCCGAATCAGCGGAAGGCACGGTCAAGTGAAGTACCTCGACGAGTTCAGCGACCCGGACCTCGCCAAGCGGCTGGTCGACCAGATCCACGCGGCCACCACCCGCCCCTGGGCCATGATGGAGGTCTGCGGCGGCCAGACACACTCGATCATCCGGCACGGCATCGACCAACTCCTGCCCGACGGGGTCGAGATGATCCACGGGCCGGGCTGCCCGGTCTGCGTGACCCCCTTGGAGATCATCGACCGGGCGCTGGCGATCGCCGCCCGCCCCGGTGTCATCTTCTGCTCCTTCGGCGACATGCTGCGGGTGCCGGGCAGTGACCGGGACCTGTTCTCGGTGAAGAGCGCGGGCGGTGACGTACGCGTTGTGTACTCCCCGCTCGACGCGCTCAAACTGGCCCGTGAGAACCCGGGCAAGGAAGTCGTCTTCTTCGGCATCGGCTTCGAGACGACCGCCCCCGCCAACGCCATGACGGTCCATCAGGCACGGCGGCTCGGCGTACGGAACTTCTCCCTGCTCGTCTCGCACGTGCTCGTACCGCCCGCCATCGCGGCCATCATGGAGTCACCCGCCTGCCGGGTGCAGGCGTTCCTCGCCGCCGGGCACGTGTGCAGTGTGATGGGGACCTCCGAGTACCCGCCGCTGGCGAAGAAGTACCAAGTCCCCATCGTGGTCACGGGATTCGAGCCGCTCGACATCCTCGAAGGGGTCCGCCGCACGATTCTCCAGCTCGAACAGGGCCGCCACGAGGTGGAGAACGCCTACCCCCGCGCCGTGCGTGACGAGGGCAACCTCCCCGCCATGGAGATGCTGCGGGACGTCTTCGAGATCACCGACCGGACATGGCGCGGTATCGGAATGATCCCGGGCAGCGGATGGCGACTGTCCGAGAAGTACGCGGAGTTCGACGCCGAACGCCGGTTCGACGTGGCCGGCATCCGTACCGCCGAGTCGTCGCTGTGCCGGTCGGGCGATGTGCTCCAGGGGCTGATCAAGCCCCACGAGTGCGCGGCCTTCGGCAAGGAGTGCACCCCCAGGAACCCGCTCGGCGCCACGATGGTGTCCTCCGAAGGCGCGTGCGCCGCGTACTTCACCTACCGCCGGCTCGAACTGGTCGATGCGAAGTGACTGAGACGACGAACCACGTCCCCGCGCCTGTGACCGCCCCGGCGACCGGCGCCGCCGGCAATGGCCTCGACTTCGAGAGCTGGACCTGCCCCGTTCCCCTCCGCGCGACCCCGGCGGTCGTCATGGGCCACGGCGGCGGCGGTGCGATGTCCGCCGAGCTGGTCGAGCACCTGTTCCTCCCCGCCTACGGCTCCGCCGCCGCGCCCGAACTGGGCGACTCGGCCGTGCTCACCGTCGGTGGCGGCACCCGGCTCGCCTTCTCCACCGACTCGTTCGTGGTCAGACCGATGTTCTTCCCAGGCGGCTCCATCGGGGACCTCGCCGTCAACGGCACCGTCAACGACCTGGCGATGTCGGGAGCCACACCGCTCTTCATGTCGTCCGCGTTCATCCTCCAGGAAGGCACCGCGCTCACCGAACTCGGCCGGATCGCCCAGGACATGGGCGCGGCGGCGCGAGCCGCCGGGGTCAGGCTGGTCACCGGCGACACCAAGGTCGTCGACAGCGGCAGCGGGGACGGTGTCTACGTCAACACCTCCGGGATCGGGGTGATCCCCGCGGGTGTCGACATCGGCCCGCGCCGGGCCGAGCCCGGGGACGCCGTACTGATCAGCGGCGACATCGGCGTCCACGGCGTGGCGGTCATGAGCTGCCGGGACGGCCTGGACTTCGGTACGACGGTCGAGAGCGACACCGCGCCCCTGCACGGTCTCGTCGCCGCGATGCTCGCCACCGGCACCGACGTGCACGTTCTGCGCGACCCCACACGCGGTGGCGTCGCCGCCTCGCTGAACGAGATCGCCACCGCATCGGGCGTCGGCGTCGAACTCGTCGAGCGGGACCTGCCCGTGCCCGGCACCGTGCGCGACGCGTGCAGCCTGCTCGGGCTCGACCCGCTCCAGGTCGCGAACGAGGGCAAGTTGATCGCGATCGTGCCGGGCGACCGCTCCGACGAGGTCCTCGCGGCCCTCCAGGCGCACCCTCTGGGCGGCGCGGCCCGCCGGATCGGCACCTGCGTGCCCGAACACCCCGGCATGGTGGTGGCCAGAACCGGGCTCGGCGGCTCGCGGGTCGTCCCTCTCCCCGTCGGCGAACAGCTCCCGAGGATCTGCTGAATGAGCGAGGGACGAGTGAGCGATGAGTGAGCGCGGCGCGATCCTCTTCGCGCGGTACGCCTACCCGCCCAACGAGCTCGGCTACTGCGGCCCGGCGGACTCCGCGGCGCTGCTCCGCCCCGCCGACCCCGATGGCATCGAGCGCGGCGCCCGCCAGTTCGACGGGGCCTGGTGCTATCTCGAATTCCTCGCCGAGACGGCGGGCATCGACGACCCGCTCGACGAGCGCGTGGTCGAGGCGTACTGGATCGGCAACGACCTCCTGGACCTGGCCGACCCGGCGGCCCTGCTGGCCCGGATGCGCGACCGCTTCCGCGGCCAGCAGGGCGGCACCTGGCGCGCCGCCGCCGACCGCGCGGTCGCCCATCACAGTTTCCAGGTCTTCGACGTCTACCCCTGGGCGGAGCTGCTGCGCGCATCCGGCAATCCGACGGCGCTGTCGGTCCTCGACCGGTGCCGAATCAGGACGGGCGTGGTCCGCTCGGTCTCCGGCGAAACGGCCACGGTCGAGTCCCGCCCCCTGACCTGGACGGGGACGGCCCTGACGCCCGGCCCGCCCCGCGATGAGTCCGTCCGCTGGTCGACGGGAGGCCGCTCGCTGATCGCCGGGCCGGCTCCCGGCGACCTCGTGGCGCTGCACTGGGACTGGGTGTGCGACGTGCTGACCGCAACCCAGGCGGCACGCGTCGAGTCGATCGAGGCGCGCCGGCTCGCGGCGCCGGAGCATGTACCCGCGACGGGGTGAGTGGTCCTAGGGCGTGTTTGAGAAGTAGCGTCGTCCGCCCACTGGGCGGGGCCCACGGCGTCTGGTGCGTGCGATCGCAAGGCGGAGGATCAGCCCCGTAGATGGACCGGACGTACTTGGATGACTCCGACAACGCGGCGAGCGTGCGTGCCAGGCGTCGTGGGCCAGACGGGACTTCTAAAACACGCCCTAGGCGAAGACGCCGAGGGCCACTTCGGCGGCCTCGGCGATGAGGGCGTCGTCGGGCTCGGCGTCCTTGACATCGCGGCGGGACAGGACCGCGATGGCGATCGGATCGGCCTTGGGCGGCCAGACGATGGCGATGTCGTTACGCGTGCCGTAGCCTCCGGTGCCGGTCTTGTCACCGACCTGCCAGCCCTTGGGGGTGCCCGCGCGGATCACCGTGTCGCCGGTGGTGTTGCGCTTGAGCCAGTCCGTCAGCACGGCCCGTTTGCCGGCGGGGAGGGTGTCGCCGAGGACGTACGTACGCAGGTCGGTGGCCAGCGCGCGGGCGGTGCTGGTGTCACGGAGATCGCCGGGGACGGCGTCGCTGAGCTCGACCTCGTAGCGGTCGCACCGGGTGACGCGGTCGCCGATGCCGACCAGGGCCCTTTCGAGGCTCTTGGGGCCGCCGATCTCGTCGAAGAGGAGGTTGGCCGCACCGTTGTCGCTGTAGCGGACCGCCGCGTCGCACAGCTCTCGCAGGGTCAGACCCGTGGCGAGATGCCGCTCGGTGATCGGCGAATGACCTTCGAGAGCGTCGCGGTCGTACCGGACCAGGCGGTCGAGTTGTCTGAGGGAGTTCCTGTCCAGCATCACGGCGGCGAGCAGCGCCTTGCAGGTGGAGGCGTACGCGAAGCGTTCGTCGGGCCGATGGGTGATGGACCGGCCGCTGCCCGTGTCGATCGCGTAGACACCGAGCCGCGCGTCGAACTTCCGCTCAAGCCCGGCGAACGCGCGCGCCGTCCTCGGGTCGGTCGTGGAGGTGCTTCCGGACGGGGCCGGGCCCGACTTCGAGGGTGTGGAGCCGGAACGGGACGGAGATCCGTTGTCGGAGGAGCCGTTGCCGCACCCGACGAGGGGGATCGTGGCGAGGCCGGTGAGGGCGGCGAGTGCCGCACGGCGGGGGACCTGGATACGAGTACGGGCGGGGCTGGACATACGGTGGCGGCTTCCCTTCGGGGCGGGGCTGTGACCGGGCGCTTCACACGGAGGCGGGAGCCTGGTGGTCCGTACCTCCTACGCCCCGAGGAGATCAACGGCCGTCCGTTCACGTCCAAGACCGATATCGCTCATGGATCGATCAACCATCGATATGATCGCTGGTCGTGGACCTGATACGGCACCTCCAGTGCTTTGTGGCTGTTGCGGAAGAGTTACATTTCGGCCGCGCCGCCCAGCGACTCGGTGTCGCCCAGCCACCCCTGTCGCAGCGCATCCAGCGGCTGGAACGAGAACTCGGCGTACGTCTCTTCGAGCGCTCCAGCAGACAGGTCGCGATCACCAAGTCAGGCGCGCTCCTTCTGGACGAGGCACGCCAGTTGCTGGCCCACTCCGAGGCGTTGATGGCCACGGCCCGCCGTATCCAGGACGGCCACAGCGGGCTGCTGCGCGCCGCGCTGCCGCCCGACATCACGGGGGAGACCGTGGCGGCGATCCTGGCCGGATTCCAGGAGCGCGCGCAGGGGGTGGAGCTGGAACTGCACGAGTCGCAGACGTCCGAGCAGCTCACCCGGCTCGCCTCGCACGAACTCGACGTCGGGCTCATCCACCATCCCTGCGACGTGTCCGGGCTGGAGCTGGGCCCCGTCCTGCGCCACGAACTCGGCGTCCTGCTGCCGCACGACGCCCCTGAGGCGCGCCTCGAAACGGTCCCGCTCGCGGCACTCACCGGATACGACCTGATCCTCTTCCCGCGCGCCCACGCACCGGCCGTCCACGACGACCTCCTGACCACGTGCGCGCGGCACGGCTACACCCCCGCGGCCGTCAGGCACGGCCAGGGGCCGAGCTTCATACGCGGGCTGCTCCTGTCCAGCCGCGCCGTCGCCTTCGGCCCACGCGACGCCCACCACGCCGGAGACGCGGACCTCAGCTGGCGGCCGCTGACCGGCGCCCCGCTGGCCCGGCGCCACTCGGCCGCCTGGCCCAAGGGGCGGGGCGACGCCGCCGTACGGGCCTTCGCCGACACCGTCACCGACGCCCTGGGCCGTACCGCCGCCGACCCCGACCTGTCCACCGGTCCGCTGCATCTGCGCCCGGCGGCGGAGTACTGGATATGACCGAGCCCCCCGCCCGCACCCACGCACGCGACCGCATTCGCGCAGCCTTCGCCGAAGCCGGTGTCACCGGCTGGCTGCACGCCGTGGACATCGACTCCGGCGTCCAGATCGGCGTGGGCGCCGACCAGCCCGTGGTGACCGCGAGCGTCCACAAGCTACCGCTGCTCGTCACGCTCCATCAGCACGCGGAAGCGGGGCACTTGGCCCTGACGGAGCAGGCCGAGTCACCCGCCGGCGACCGCACGGCGGGACCCACCGGACTCTCCGCGATGCTCGATCCGGCACGGCTCTCCCTGCGCGACGCGGCCTATCTGATGATGGCCGTCAGCGACAACACCGCGGCCGAACTCCTCCTGGCGCGCGTCGGCCTCGACGCGGTCAATGCCACCACCGAGCGCCTCGGGCTCACCCGTACCCGCGCCGTCCAGACCTTCCGCGAGTTCCTCACCACCATCAGGGAGGACGCCGGCCACGGCGGCTCGCAGGCCCTGGCCGACCCCCAGGTCCTGGCCCGCCTGCGCGCGCTCGACCCGGCGCGTACGAACCGGAGCACCGCGCGCGACATGACCCGGCTGCTCGGCGCGATCTGGCGCGACGAGGCGTGCGGCCCCGAACACGGCGCTGCCGTACGCCGCCTGCTCGGCCTCCAGGTGTGGCCCCACCGGCTGGCGTCCGGCTTCCCCTTCGACGAGGTCCACGTCGCGGGCAAGACGGGCAGCGCGCCGACCCTCCGCAATGAGGTGGGCGTCATCGAGTACCCCGACCACGGCCGCTACGCCGTCGCGGTGTTCACCCGCGCGGCCAGCCCGGCCGCCGCGCTGCCCGCGGCGGACGCGGTCATCGGAACGACGGCGCGCATCGCGATCGACGCGCTGCGCAGCCGTGATCCGCGTGCTGCCGGTGGGCTCCGGGGGCGGCCGAGTCCGTAGCGCCGGGCCTGGTTCCTGTCGTCCACTCGGGGAGGTGGCCGTTGATGCGGTAGTACTAGTCTCATCGGCGATGCTGGATGTCCGTCGTACGACTGGGAAGCACTGAGCGGGGCGGTTGTGGAAGAGCACCGAGCAGACGGCGATACCGAGCGGGAGGAGTCGGACCTGAGCGACCGACTCGGCCGGCTGGAACGGGTGGTCGCCGGGATGGCTGCGGAGGCGACTCAGCACCACGAGGATCCGGGGACACCGAGCGAACCGGTGCCGGTTGCTGAGGCGGAAGGCGATGAACGGGCGCGGGGCGATGGCGAGTTGCCGAGCGGGGCGGAGTCCGGGCTCTCGGTCGCGACAGCGAGCGGGAGCGAGTCGGGCGGAGTGGGTGGGCCCGGACCCGTCGAGCCGGCGTCTGTGGGTGCGCCTGCCTCCTCCGTGACCGCTACGGTCGAGAGCGTGGCTGTGCCTGCGGGGCCGGTGGAGCCGGGTTCGTCCGTCGTGGCGAACGGGGCTGAGGCCGCTCCCGTGGGTTCGGCGGAGTCCGGGCCCTCGGTCGCGGCAGCGAGCGGGAGCGAGTCGGGCGGTGCGACCGGGCTCGGGCCCGCCCCGGCTGCGACCACGGCCGAGGCCGCTGCCACCGTGACCGCCGTCGGCGAGATCAAAGCCGTGTCCGCGGAGCCCGTGGCGGCCCCTGCGTACGACGACACGTCCCACCCTCCCCGGAAGCGCGCGCGGCGGGTCGGGTGGGTTTTGGGTGGTGTCGGTGTCTGTTGTGCCGTTGTCCTTGGGGCTGCCGTGATCGGTGGAGGTTCGGCGCCGCCCTGGTTGTCCATACCCGGGGTCGCCGAGAGCGACGGTCAGGATCCGGCCAACACCACGCCCGCTCCCGTGGATTCGGTGTCGGGCGCGCCGGAGGGCGGACCAGGGCGGAGCGGTGGACCGGGGCCGGGTGAGACCAGGCGGAGCGTGGAAGCCGTGGAGTCCACGGCCGGTGCGCGGTCCGGTGGCAGCGGTTCGGCCGAGCCGCTCCCGTCGGAGACCGGCGCCGTATCGCCCTCCGCGACGTCGGGGAGCCCGAGCGCCCCCGGGACCACGACCCCGCCGTCACCGAGCGCCGACACCGGCACACCGACACCGTCCGGCGAGCCCAGTGAACCCCCGTCGGAGGACCCCGACCCGCTCGGCGGGCTTCTCGGCGGCCTCTTCGGCGACTGACGGCGACTGACCGTGAATCAGGGGCGGTACACGAGGAGTTCGGCCACCTCGTAGGACATCTCCTTCGTGGCCGGATCCGGGCGTGGGTGGTAACGGCCCGCGCAGACCGAGAGGTTCACGATCAGATGGGCCCGCCAGTCCCGGCCCACACCCGTGCGGTCGGCGAACGCGCGCGTGCCGTTGATGTGCCAGTCGACCGAGCGGGCCCCGAGGCGGACTTCGAAGTCCACCCAGGCGCCGGGGCGGATCGCCCGGTCGCGGTAGTAGCGTTGGCCGCCGTTCACGTGGTTCGAAAGCTCAAGCAGATCCGGGTTGTCCGGGTGGTACTCGAACACGTCGATCTCGTTCCCACCGTCCAGCCAGGTCCAGATCGCCGGCCAGGCCCCCTGCTCGTGGGGGAGACGGACCCGGGCTTCCAGGACGTCTCCCGTACGGAGCATGAAGCCGTCCGGGCTGCCCTCGGTGGTCAACAGCCCGGTGTACCAGGTGCCTTGGGGCCTCCGCGTCGCGCGGAAGACACCGCTTCTGCTGTACGCGGGGTCCGGGGTGAGGTAATCCAGTTTGTTGTCACCCGGGTTGGTCGGGCCGCCGCCGGGATAGGCCCACGAGTGGCCGGCCACCCACTGGTCCTCCGACGAGAAGTCCGCCGTGAACACCGGTTGGCCGTCGTCGGCCGTATCTGAGGATCCGCACATGACGTCGACCGCCTCGATCTCGCACCGCACCGCCCCGCACCCCGCATACGTACCTACGGCGACGGCCGACGAAACGCCATAAACGACCGCACAGTTGGTCGATCGCGTCCTACCGGTCCAGAAGGCGGAAGCCCTGCTCCTCCGCCTGGAACAGGGAGTACACGGGCTCCTCCGCCTTCAGGGCGTTGGTGCCGTCCGTGGTGAAGCGGAGGGTTTTGGCGATTCCCTTGTACGCGCCGTACTCGGCGTCGAAGAGGCGCTGGGCCACCGCACCCGGTTCGATGTCGGCCGTCCCGCCCAGATTC
The DNA here is from genome assembly GCF_036248275.1 of Streptomyces sp. NBC_01716. Lineage (NCBI taxonomy): Bacteria > Bacillati > Actinomycetota > Actinomycetes > Kitasatosporales > Streptomycetaceae > Streptomyces > Streptomyces sp. NBC_01716. Next base: position 7,909,189 of record NZ_CP109181.1, read on the forward strand.
CTGAGCGTACGGGCGAGAAGTCCCACGGCGTCGTACGCCTCCGGGGACCAACGCCCGGGTCCCGTACCGTACTTCTTCCGGTACGCGGCCCTGAAGGTGCCGGACACGCTGTCGGGGTCGGTGAAGGGGGCGGCGAACACCCAGCCCCTGCCCACGGTTCCGGCCTGCTGGAGGAAGGCCGGGCCCATGCTGTGCCAGATGCCCACCCGGGGCCCGGTGAAGCCCGCCTCGGCGAGCGCGCGGGCGCAGCGTGCGGCGCGCTCCGGCGATGTGCCGCTGAAGACGACGGCCTGCGCCTTCGCCGCGAGGGCGTCGCGCACGGCGGCAGCGAAGTCGTTGCTGTCGGCCTCGACGGAATGGACGCTTGTCTCGCCCCCGCCGGGCGGCGACCGCCTGACCAAGGTGGTGAGGTCCGAGCCTGTTTGGCCCGCTTCCAGGTCGTCGATGACAGCGGTGCGGTCGACCTTCGGCAATGACGACAGATACGACACCAGTGGCACGGCCAGCGTCGATTCGGGACCCCGGGTGACACGCACCGTGCTCAAGTCCGGTTCGGACCCAGTGAGTTCGGCGCCGTCTGCGGAGATCAGCACCATCGCCGTGCGGGCCTCCTCGTAGACCGGAGCGGCGGCGAGCGCCGAGGCCGCCTTGCCGAGGCCGAGCACCGCGCTCACCCCCGCCTCGGTGAGACCCCGGGCCGCCTCGTCGCCACCAGCCGCATCGCCCCGGTCGTCAACGGTGTTGAGGGCGAGGCGGAAAGTGATCCCCGCACGCTTGTTGTGCTGTTCCACGGCGAGCCGCGCCCCGCGCTCCTGCGCCACGCCGCCCGCCTTGTCCGAGCCGCTCAAGTCCGCCTGGAAGCCGAGCGTGTGCACGGGCAGGCCACCGCCGGAGCCCCTCGAACCCCCCGCCCCGCCGTCGCTCCCTCGCCCCGCCGTCAGATACGCGGTGACCCCGCCGCCGACGGCGACCACGGAAGCCGCCGCGCCCCCCATCAGCAGGACCCGCCGCCGGGTCGGCGGGCGGGCGTCCTGTGGACCGGAGGACGTCGAATCCCCCGCGCCAGGCGCGTCGTCGCCCGTCTCCGGCCTTATAGCTCGCCGGGGCGTGGGCACGTCCAGCGCCCGCGCGGAGCGTTCGGCGACCACGCGCAGGAGCGCGGTCGGCAGCCAGCCCTCGTCCCGGCCCCCGGAGATGTTCCGCGCGAGCGAGACGCGCGGGTCGTCGAGCGTGGCCGCGACCTCCCTGACCGTCGGCCGTTCGGCCGGGTCCTTGGCCAGGCACGCCCGGATCAGTGTCTCCAGTTCGCCGGGCACCTCCGCCAGGTCCGGCTCCTCGTGCACCGTGCGGAAGAGGACACCCGCCGCGTTCCCGCCGCCGAACGGGCGCCGGCCGGAGGCCGCGTACGCCAGCACGCAGCCCAGCGAGAAGACGTCGCTCGCCGGTCCGACCTCCCCCGCGCGGGCCCGCGCCTGCTCCGGCGCGAGGAAGCCGGGCGTCCCGACGACGGCGTCGGGCGCGGTGAGCACGGTGGCGCCCCCGGCGTAGGCGATGCCGAAGTCGATGAGGCGGGGGCCGTCGAGAGCGAGGAGCACGTTGCCGGGTTTCACGTCGCGGTGCACGAGTCCCGCGTCGTGTACGGCGGTCAGCGCCTCGGCCAGCCGGGATCCCAGGGTCCGTACGGCGGCGACGGGCAGCACACCGAAGCCGTCGACGGCCTCGACCAGCGAGGGACCCGGCACGAACTCCGTGGCCAGCCAGGGCTCCCGGGCCTCCGCGTCGGCGGCCACGACCGGCACCAGCCAGCGCCCGGTCAGACCCCGCACCGCCGTCACCTCGCGCCGGAACCGGGTGCGGAAGGCGGGGTCCGCCGCGTGCTGCGCGTGGATCGTCTTGAGCGCGACGAGCGCACCGCCCCCCGTACGGGCGAGGTAGACGACGCCCATGCCGCCCGCGCCGAGCCGGGTGAGCAGCCGGTGTCCGCCGATGTCCTCGGGGTCGTCGGCCGCCAGGGGGCGCATCAGAGGCCGACCTTGCCCGCGTAGGAGTACCGGCCGCCCTTCACCTCGTACCGGAAGATCTCGTAACTCTCCAGCCAGCGGTACTCCTTGTCGAAGGTGTACGACCGGACGACGCCCTTGTACTCGTCCTTCAGCAGCAGGTCGAACAGCTCCTGCTGCGAGGGCCTTCCGCCGGCCTCGGTGAGGCGGGTGATGACCATGCGGGCGACGTCGTACGCCTCGGCCGCCCAGTACGGAGGCGCGGAGCCGTACCGCTTCCGGTAGGCCCTGGCGAAGGCGCGGACAGGGGCGGCCGACGGGTCGATGTACGGCGCGAAGACCTGCCAGCCGTCGGCGGCGGCGCCCGCTGCCGTCAGGAACTCCTTGTCCGCCGCCGGATAGCCGAGCACGCGCGGGCCGTCGAAGTCCGTCGCCGCGAGGGCGCGTGCGACGGCGGCGGCCCGCGCGGGGGTGCCCGTGAAGACGAAGGCGTCCGGCTTGTTCGCGACCATCTCGGCGATAACCGGCGTGAGGTCCTCGGCCAGCCGTGGCGCGACGCGCGGCTCACCGGCGATCTTGAGGACGCCGAGGTTCTGGAACATCGTGTTGCCGAGCTGCCAGGCGGGCATGCCGCCGCCGCGGTCGATCAGTACGCCCACCCGCCGGGCGCCCTGGGCCCGGAGCGAGAAGGCGGCCGTCGCGGGCAGATGGGTGTAGGAGGGTACGGCCTGGAGGAAGTGACGGGGGTCCGACGTGCCGTACGGGCTCTGCGCGGATGAGGCCGTGAGCTGGGGGATCTGCCGTTCGTCGTAGCCGCCGAGGCTCGCCCCGGTGGTCTCGTCCCCGGTCGAGCCGATGACGGCGAGCAGATCGCGGTCGGCGGCGAGAGTACGGGCCACCTTGGCCGCGCGCGTCGCGTCGCCCCGGTCGTCGACCGACTTGAGAGTGAGCGTGAAGGGCTTGTCCGCACGGGAGTTGAACTGCTCCACGGCCAGCCGTACCCCGCGCTCCTGGCCCTGCCCGACAGCTTTCTGAGGGCCCGTCAGGTCGGCCTGGACGCCGAGGATCCAGCGGCGGACGGGGGGTGCGGCGGCCGGCGGCGTACCGTCGTCGCGCTGGGCGGCCCAGAGGGCGCCACCGCCACCGGCGGCCAGCAGGGCGGCGCCGCCGAGCAGCAGGAAACGGCGGCGGCCGTCGGCACGTGGCGTCGGCGCCGCGTCCTCGGGCTCTCTTTCAGCCCTCGCGGCTCCCTCAGCCCCGTCCGCCCCCTCCGCCTTCGCGTCGACGGCCGTCGCCTCGATGTCCGGGAGGGCGAGCATCGCGGCGGAACGCTCCGCGATGAGCCGTACCACCGCGTCGGGCAGCCAGTCGACCGAGTCCTGGGGTGTCTCCTCGACCAGCGCCTCGTCCACCTCGCGGGCGGTGGGCCGTTCGTCCGGGTCCTTGGCGAGGCAGCGTTCCAGAAGGCCGCGCGTGTCCTCGGGGACGCCGTCGAGGTCGGGTTCGTCGTGCACTGTGCGGTAGAGGAGCGCGTCCACGGCGCCGGACCCGAAGGGCGGGCGCCCGGTGGCCGCGTACGCGAGGAGACAGCCGAGGGCGAAGACGTCGCTCGCGGGCGAGGCGGGCCGGGCCCGCGCCTGTTCCGGGGCGAGGAAGCCGGGTGTGCCGATGACCATGTCGGCCGAGGTGAGCGCCGTCTCCTCGGTGGCGTGGGCGATGCCGAAGTCGATGAGGCGGGGGCCGTCGACGGTGAGCAGCACGTTGCCCGGCTTGACGTCGCGGTGCACAAGTCCCGCCTCGTGCACGGTGGTCAGGGCGCGGGCCAGCATCCGGCCGAGGACGCGTACACCGCGCGACGGCAGCGGGCCGCAGGCCGCGACGGTCTCGGCGAGCGAGGGGCCGGGAACGAACGCGGTGGCCAGCCAGGGCGCGGACGCGTCCGGGTCGGCGCCGGTGACGGACACGGCCCAGGGGCTGTCCACGCGCCGGGCGGCGGTGACCTCGCGGCGGAAGCGGGCACGGAACTCGGGCTGGTCGGCGTACTCGGGGAGAATGACCTTGACGGCGGCCAGTTCCCCCGACTCGGCGCGCCCGAGATAGACGACGCCCATGCCGCCCGCGCCGAGCCGGGCGAGCAGCCGGTGCCCGCCGATCTGCGCCGGGTCGGTGGGGGTGAGCTTCTCGGTCATCGGCGGTCGCCCCTCGTATTGCCCTTGGTGTCACCCTTCGTGTCGCCACCCGGCCCGGACGGGTCGCGCTCGATCGCGGTCCGCAGGCGGGAGCGCATGCCGACGTGCGGATCCCGCAGCCGGTCGAACAGGTCCGCCTGGGACCAGCCCTTGGCGCCCTTGGCGGAGACGGCGAGGGTGAACTGGCCGATGCGGGTCTGCTCCCAGATGTACGGGTTGGTGCCGCCCAGTCCCTTCGCGGTACTCGTATAGCTGCCCAGCTCGGTGAGGGAGTCCTCGGCGAACTCGTTCCCCGACTCGCCGAAGGAGGCGGGGACGTTCCTCAGGTTCGTGATCAACTCGTCGGAGCGCAGCATCTGTTCGGGGCAGCGCATCATCTCTTCCAGGACCTCGGCGTTCTCCCAGTCGGCCTGCTCGGGAGTGCGGTGCACCGTGACGACGGCGCTCAGCCGGAGCGGGCCCCTGCCGTCGCCCGCCGGTACCTCGTAGGAGCGGGTCAGCGTGGCGAGCACCCCCTTCGGGAGCGCCCGCTGCTCCCAGACGCACTCGTCGCCGAGGACCGGCCAGCGGAGCGGATCGCTCTCGTACGGAGTCCTGCGTACGGCGCCGGGGCCGAAGTCGGAAGGGCCGGGGAGGACGTCCCGGATCAGGACGTCCGCCTGTGCCCGGGTGTTCGGGAGCCGGGCGGGGGAGATGTCGACGACTTCGGTCGGGGAGGGAGACGGGGACGCCGAGGCGCCGTTCTTCTTCGCCGACGCCGATTCCCGCGGTTCGTCGCCTCCGTCGGAGGTGCAGCCGGCGAGTACGACGCACACCCCGACGGCACAGCCAAGGCGCGCCAATCGGCCTGTCACGACCACGAGTCCCCCATACGATCCATCCGCTGACATGCCTCTTCGGCGATCCTAGGCAGCAACGTACGGGAGCCCTCGTCCCGTTGACGATCTCGTGGCAGAGCCGTACCCCATCTGTCACACACCGTGCTCGAACACCGCCCGGACGGTGGGTGGTTGAGAGCCGGGCGGCGTGCCGTAGCACCGCGGCCGTGCTCCCCGCAACAGGTGGCGGCCCCCCTGTGGCGGCCGGGTTGTGGAGCGGCGCCACATTCCGTGCCGCACCACGCGCTCCTACTGTGACCGCACCCCACTCCGGCCACCGTCCTCCCCGAGGGCCGGCGGCCGGGCCCTTGCCGCCGGAGGTCACGTTGTCCCACGTATCGCCGCCCCGTCCGGATCAGCCGACACCCACCCACGTACGTCGCCGGGGGCGCCTGCGCCGCGTCCTCGGGCGCGTCGCCGCCGCCCTCACCCTCGCCACCGGAATCGCGCTGCTCCCGCCCGCGCCCCAGGCACAGGCGGCCGTCGCCCTTGAGCGGGTGACGAGTTTCGGGGCCAACCCCGGCGGCCTGAACATGTACGTCTACCGGCCCTCGTCCCTGCCGGCGAACGCGCCCGTGGTGGTCGCGCTGCACGGCTGCACCCAGTCCGCCCAGATCTACGCCGACAACTCGGGCCTGACCACTTACGCCGACCGGTACGGCTTCCTGCTGGTCCTCGCCGAGACGACGTCCGTCAACAACGCCAACAAGTGCTTCAACTGGTTCCAGGCCGCCGACATCCGGCGCGGCCAGGGCGAGGCCGCGTCCATCCGGCAGATGGTCGCCCACGCCGTGTCGTCGTACGGCGCCGACGCCGGCCGGGTCAACGTCACCGGACTGTCGGCCGGCGGGGGCATGACCGCGGTCATGCTCGCCGCGTACCCCGACGTCTTCAAGGCCGGTGCCGTGATGGCCGGGCTGCCGTACGAGTGCGCCACGGACGTCCTCGCGGCCTTCACCTGCATGAGTCCCGGCGTCGACCGTACGCCCCAGGACTGGGCGCAGCGCGCACGGAACGCCTACCCCGGCTACACCGGCCCATGGCCGAAGGTCTCCGTGTGGCAGGGCGACAACGACCCCACCGTCGTCCCGAGGAACGCGGACGAACTGCGCGACCAGTGGACCCAGGTGCACGGCCTGGACCAGACGCCCGACCGCAGCTCCACCATCGGACCCAACGGCACGCGCAGGGACGAGTATCTGGCCGGGGACGGCACCGTCGCCGTCGAGGTCAACCGGGTGCCGAACATCGGTCACGGCACGCCCGTCGACCCCGGCACCGGGGCGGAGCAGTGCGGGGCGACCGGCACCGCCCACTTCATCGACTCGATCTGCTCCAGCCACTGGGTCACCCGCTTCTTCGGACTCGACACGGCCGCGCCGGACCCCGGCGGTCTGCCCGCCCCGGCCGGACTGCGGTCCACGGGCGTGACCGGCTCCTCCATCGCGCTGGAGTGGGAGCCGGTGGCGGGCGCGACCGGCTACGCGGTCTACCGCGACGGCACGCGCGTGGGCCGGCCGGCCGAGCCGAGGTACACCGACAGCGGTCTGGGCGCCGGCGCCACGCACGCGTACAGCGTCGCGGCGCACGGCGCCGACGGGGTCGAAGGCGCCCGCTCGGCACAGGTCACGGCCGGTACCACCGGGGCGACGGCGGCCTGTTGGACGTCGAGCAACTACGAGCATGTGCGCTCCGGCCGGGCGACCACCAGCGGGGGATACGTGTACGCCAAGGGCTCGAACCAGAACATGGGCCTCAACAACACGTTCGTCAGCCGCACGCTGAAGGAGTCACCGACGGGTTATTACGCCCTCGCCGACGCTCGCTGCCCCTGACGGGCGGGTAGCGTCCCGCCGCCCCGTACATGTCGTGTGCCGTGTCCCCGCAACGGAGTGATGACCCATGCCAGTTGTCCCGCAGAACGTTCCACCCGCCCCGACGGCCCTGTCCACCGGGGCAGTTCGGCGCTTGCACGCCGCGTGCGTCGCCGTGGCGGCCGTGATGGTGGCGGTCTCCGCCCCCGCGATCCCGGCGTCCGCCGTCCCGTCCGCGGTCCCGTCCGCCGTCACGGACACCGGCCGGCCGCCCGGCCACTGCGCCCGGATGAACGCGCTCGACGTACCCGGCGCCGAACACCAGCGGGCCGCCTGCCTGGGCGAGTTGACCACCGCGGGCACCGTCGCCTCGGGCCACACCGACGAGGCCGACTGGTCGGGGCTGACGCCGAAGGACCTCGCCACCCCGAGCGGCGTCCCGGGCATCCAGATCGACGGCTACTTTCCCGACTCCTCCACCACCAACACCAACCACGGCTGGAACCACGACTCCCAGTTCGTGATCCGGCTGCCCGACCGCTGGAACGGCGGTCTCGTGATCGCCGGATCGCCCGGTGTCCGCGAGCAGTACGCCAACGACCGGGCCTTCGGTGACTGGGTGCTCGCCCGCGGCTACGCCTTCGCCGCCACCGACAAGGGCAACACCGGCGCCGCCTTCCACCGCGACGGCTCGGCGCCCGGCGACGCCCTCGCCGAATGGAACAGTCGGGTCACCCAACTCGCCGTCGCGGCACGGAAGGTGACCACCCAGCGCTATCAAAGGCCCGTGTCCCGCACACTCGCGATGGGCATGTCCAACGGCGGCTATCTGGTGCGGTGGCAGTTGGAGAACCACCCCGAGCTGTACGACGGCGGCGTCGACTGGGAGGGCACTCTCTGGCGTACGGAAGACCCCAATCCCCTCACCTTCCTGCCCCCCACCCTGCGCGCGTATCCCACTTATGCGGCCGGCGGCGCGGGCGCCGGCGCGGCACACCGGGAGATCGTGGCAGCCGGATTCCCGGCCGGCTCGGAATTCCTCTGGCCGTACCACCACCAGTACTACTGGGATCTCACCCAGCGCATCTACCGCGAGGAACTGGACCCGGACTACGACGGCGCCACCGAGGCCGGAACGCCCTTCTGCGCCCCGGGAACACCCGCCTGCGACGCCGACTACGACTACACCGCCCGGCCGGGCGCGGTCCGCGAGGCGATCGGGAAGATCGAACTGACCGGCCGGATCGGCAAACCGCTGATCAGCTTCCACGGCACCCTCGACGTGCTGCTGCCCATCTCCAAGACCTCGGACGCGTACGCGAAGATGGTGCGCCGCGAGGGCCGGGGTTCGCTGCACCGCTACTACCGGGTCGAGGGCGGCACGCACGTCGACTCGCTCTTCGACACCTTCCCCGACCGGCTCCGCCCGCTGGTGCCGTGTCACCGTTCCGCCGTCACCGCGCTGGAGCGCTGGCTGGACGACGGCCGGCGCCCGCCGTCGAGCCGTACGCTGCCGATGCCCGAAGGAGCGGATCCGGCCGAGTCGCTCAACCGGTGCCCGCTCGACCGGTGAGTGCGGAACAACGCAGAGTGGCGAACCGCCGCTCTCGGTAACGCGAGTGGTGACCGTCGACACCTGATCGGCATCCACTGTGGCGAACCGTCACATGGGATGTCCGGTCAGGTGTCTCTACCGTTCCGGCCATGAAGAGCCCAAGTCACGCAGCCCCCGGCCCCTCCGCACCGCGCGCGGACGGCAGGGAGCTCCAGGGTCGTACCGCGCTGGTGACCGGCGGCGGCAGTGGCATCGGACGGGCCTGCGCCGAGGCACTCGCCGGAGCCGGGGCGCTGGTGCACATCGTCGACCGCGACGCCGACGCGGCCAAGTCCGTCGCCGCCGGGACCGGCGGTGTGAGCCATGCCGTGGACCTCGCCGACGCCGGGGCGATCGGCCGGCTCCCGGCGGACGTGGACATCCTGGTCAACAACGCCGGGCTGCAACACGTCGCCCCGATCGAGGAGTTCCCGCCCGACAGGTTCGAGCTGATCCAGAAGGTGATGCTCACGGCCCCGTTCCTGCTGATGCGCCACTGCCTGCCGCACATGTACGCGGGCGGCTGGGGCCGCGTGGTCAACATCTCCAGCATCCACGGACTGCGCGCCAGCGCCTTCAAGTCCGCCTACGTCGCCGCCAAGCACGGCTTGGAGGGGCTGAGCAAGGTGGCGGCTCTCGAAGGCGCCCCGCACGGTGTGACCAGCAACTGCGTCAACCCCGGCTACGTACGGACTCCGCTCGTGGAAGGGCAGATCGCCGCCCAGGCCACGGCCCACGGAATCGCCCCGGACGACGTCGTCAGGGACGTACTGCTGGACCGTTCCGCGATCAAACGGCTGATCGAGCCGGCGGAGGTGGCCGCGGTCTGCCTCTGGCTCTGCGGCCCCGACACCGGTTACATCACCGGCTCCTCCTTCCCCCTCGACGGCGGGTGGGGAGCCGGCTGATCCGGCGCGGCGGCCGTCTCCCCGCGGTCGCCGGCTCCCACGCCCGCCCCCACCCGCCCGACCCGCTCCAGTTCCCTTCGCGCCACCCGCACCCCCGTCCCTGACCGCCCAACGAAACGCGGTGACTTCACCATGAGCGTCTCCAGCTCCCCACAACCCCGCCGGGCCAACATCGGCCGCATCGTGGCGGCCAGCCTCGTCGGCACCACCATCGAGTGGTACGACTTCTTCCTCTACGGCTCCGCCGCCGCGCTGGTCTTCAACACCCTGTTCTTCCCGAGCAGCGACCCCCTCGTCGGCACGCTGCTCGCCTTCCTCACCTACGCCGTCGGCTTCGCCGCCCGTCCCCTCGGCGGCATCGTCTTCGGTCACTACGGGGACAAGATCGGCCGCAAGAAGCTCCTGGTGTTCAGCCTCCTGCTGATGGGCGGCGCCACCTTCGCCATGGGTCTGCTGCCCACCCACGCGACCATCGGCGTCGGCGCGCCGATCCTGCTGACCGTGCTGCGGCTCGTCCAGGGCTTCGCCCTCGGCGGTGAGTGGGGCGGTGCGATCCTGATCGTCTCCGAGCACGGCGGCGACAAGCGCCGTGGTTTCTGGGCCTCCTGGCCGCAGGCGGGCGCCCCCGGCGGCAACCTCCTGGCCACCGGTGTGCTGGCGCTGCTCGCCGCGATCCAGTCCGACGAGGCGTTCCTCGCGTGGGGCTGGCGCGTCCCGTTCCTGCTCTCCGGTGTGCTGGTCATGATCGGCTTGTGGATCCGCATCTCGGTCGAGGAGTCGCCGGTCTTCCTGGAAGCTCAGCGGAAGGCGGCCGAGGAGGCGGCGCGGGCGGCGGGGACGACTGCCAAGGGCGGCGAGGGCGGCGAGGGCGGTGTCCCGGCGGTCAAGGAAGAGGCCCCCGTCGTCCAGGTGTTCCGCAAGAGCTGGCGTGAGGTGCTGGTCGCGATCGGCACCCGGTTCGGCGAGAACGTCTCGTACTACATCCTCACCGCCTTCGTGCTCGTCTATGTCACCGTGCATCTGGAACTGCCCAAGAGCGACGCCCTCAACGCGGTTCTCATCGGCTCGGCGGTGCACTTCGTCACCATCCCGATGTGGGGCGCGCTCTCCGACCGGCTCGGCCGCCGACCGGTCACCCAGATCGGCGCGGTCGGCATGGTGGGCTGGGCGTTCGCCTTCTTCGCCCTGCTGGACACCGAATCGTTCCCGGTCATCGCCCTCGCCGTCACGGTGGGCCTGCTCTTCCACGGGGCGATGTACGGGCCGCAGGCGGCCTTCATCTCCGAGATGTTCGACACCAGGGTCCGTTACTCCGGCGCCTCGATGGGCTCCCAGCTCGCCTCGATCGTCGGTGGCGCGCTCGCGCCGCTCATCGCCGTCGAACTGCTGAAGGACTACGACTCGTCCGTGCCGGTGTCCCTCTATCTCAGCGCCGCCGCGCTCGTCACCGTCGTGACCGTCTGGGTGGCGAAGGAGACCAGGGGCCGCGATCTGACCAAGGACGGTCTGGTCGGTTCCGTTCCCGCGCCGCCCGCGGGGGCCCCCGCCGTGAACCGCACAGGGAACACCGAGACCGTCAAGGACTCGGCCCGGCTGGGCGGTTGACCCCGGCCCCGCCCTCGCGACCGCGACCGGGCCCGTACCGGCCCCGTCGCACCCGTGCCCACCTGGAGGTGATCACCGTATGCTCGCCGACGTGACAGCTCCAGGCACCCGGAACTCCGTGGCCGCCCTGCGCCGGCTGCTCGATCTGCTGGCGCGGGGAGCGCCCACGGAGGAGTTCGCCCGCCCCGCCGCCGACGCCCGTGAGGCGGGCGTGCGGGGCGGTGAACTGGCCGCGATCACCGAGGCGACCGATGTCGCCCTGCGGATCAGGCGCACCCTCAGCCAGCACCGGCGCCGCGAGGCCCAGCTCACCGCGCTCTTCGACACCGCGAGCGACCTGGCCGCGCTCCGCGACCTGGACGCGGTGCTGCGGGCCATCGTGCACCGGGCCAAGCTGCTGCTCGGTACGGACGTCACCTATCTGTCCCTGAACGACGAAGCGGCCGGCGACACGTACATGCGGGTGACCGACGGGTCGGTGGCCGCCGCGTTCCAGCAGGTGCGGCTCGGGATGGGCGAGGGGCTCGGCGGACTCGTCGCACAGACCGCCCGCCCGTACGCCACCGGCGACTACCAGCGCGACACGCGTTTCCACCACACCACCACCATCGACAGCGCCGTGCTCGACGAGGGCCTGCGCGCGATTCTCGGGGTGCCGCTGCGGGTCGGCGCCCGGGTCATCGGAGTGCTGTACGCGGCCGACCGCGCGCCGCGTGAGTTCGCCGCCGAGGAGGTCGCCCTCCTCTCCTCGCTGGCCGACCACGCCGCCATCGCCATCGACGGCGCGCGGCTGCTGGAGGAGACCCGGGCCGCGCTGGTCGACCTCAACTCGGCCTCGGAGACGATCAGAACGCACAGCGGCGAGATGCGCCGCGCCGAGCAGGCGCACGACCAGCTCACCGATCTCGTCCTGCGGGGCGGCGGAGCCGACGACGTGGCCGAGGCCATCGCCGACATCCTCGACGGCGGAATCCTCATCCACGACGCGAACGGCGCCGAACTCGCCCGCGCCCGCGCCGAGTCGCTCGCCCCACCCGCCCCGGCCGTCGCAGCCTCCAGGGCCAGCGGCCGGGCGGTCCCGCTGGGCGGCACCTGGGTCTGCGCGGTCCTGGCCGGTCCCGAACTCCTCGGCAGCATCGCCCTCACCGGGCACGCGGACCTCGCGGACGTCGACCGGCTGCTGTTCGAACGTGCCGGGGTCGTCACCGCGCTGCTTCTGCTGCTGCGCCGCTCGGTCGCCGAGGCGGAGGACCGGGTACGCGGCGAACTGCTGGGTGACCTGCTCTCGCGCTCCGGCGATCCGGGCGCGCTGTCGGCGCGGGCCCGGCGCCTCGGCGTCAACCTGGCCCGCAGACACTGTGTGTTCGTCGCGGAGAGCGAGACGGCGGACCGGCACCGGCTGCTGGCCGTGGCCGCCAGGCACGCGCAGGCGGACAGGGGTCTGGCCGGAATCCACCAGGGCCATGTGGTGCTGGTCGCGCCCACCGACACACCAGGAGCCGGCGCGCGAAGGCTCGCCGCCGAACTCGGCCAGGCGATCGGCTCCCCGGTGACCGTCGGCGCCGCCGGCCCGGCCGCCGGTCCCGCCGAACTGCCCACCACCCACACCGAGGCGTGCCGCTGCCTCTCCGCCCTGCGGGCCCTGGGCCACACCGGGCACGGCGGGGCGAGCGACGACCTCGGCTTCGTGGGCGTACTGCTGGGCGACCGGCCGGACCTCGGCGGTTACGTGACGGCCACGCTCGGCCCCGTACTCGACTACGACACCGAGCGCGGCACCGACCTGGTGGGGACGCTCGACGCGTACTTCGCCGAAGGGGCGAGCCTCACCCGGACGAAGACCGCGCTGCACGTCCACGTGAACACGGTGGTGCAGCGGCTCGAACGGGTCGGCCGGCTGCTCGGCGAGGACTGGAACTCCCCGGCCCGCTCCCTGGAGATCCAACTGGCCCTAAGGCTCCACGGGTTGACGCGCGATCGCCGGACGGGCTGAACTCCGCCCGTCCGGCGACCGGTGAATCAGGCGATTCCGGTGAAACTAGCGGACCTTGACGAAGACCGGGTTCGAGTAGAACCACAGGTCTTCCCACGGGCTCTCCAGGCCGTCCGCGAGCGGCTCGGCCTCGTCCGTGCTGGTGCCGCGGACGCGGGCGTACATGTCGCCGTCCACGTCGCGCAGGGTGTGCTTGATGACGTACTCGTCACCCTGCTTGCGCCAGTCGCGCTTGCCGAACCGCGCCACGACCTTGGTGGTCGGGTTGGTGTCGGAGTCGCGGTTGTCGGCCTTGCCGGTGATCTTGCCGGTGATCAGGTCGACACGACGGACCTCGGGACGGTCGCCGTTGGCGTTCTTGCCGTTGAGCGGGCGGAACCGGATCTCGATCTCGACGTCCGTACGGCCCCGGTTGTCGATCGTGATCGACTCGCCCACGGACGCCTCGTTGCCGCGGTTGCTCGCCGTGACGTCCAGCGTCCGGATGAGGTCGCCGGTGCCGACCCAGATCCGGCCGTTGCGCAGACCGTCCATGATGTCGGCGTAGTCCTGCCGCGCCAGCACGTGGGTCTTGCTGTACTCGCCCGGCCAGAAGTCGGAGCCGCCACGCGTCCAGTGCACGTGCGAGTCGGACGTCGCCGTGATCCACCAGCGCCGGCCCTCGCCGAGCAGCGCGTCCCACAGGCCGCCGACACGCGCGGTCATCTGGTCGAAGCCGCCGTGCGTCGGGTAGTTGCCGTACCCGCCGCGGGCGCCGCCGTTGAGCGGTCCTGCCTGGTGGCCGGGCGCGCCCTCGAAGCCGACGTAGATGTCGGGGGCGGCGTCGTTGCCGTTGCGGAACTCGCGGGGGGTGTCCTGGCCGTAGACGCCCAGGCCGGGCGCCGAGCGCGAGGCGTGGTGGGCGATCACCAGCGGCTTGCGGCGCATGTCCTTCGCCGCCTTCAGGAACTCCACCATCTTGGCCTCGGTGTCACGGCCAGGGTCGGAGGGGAACGCGTCGAGCTTGGCGAAGCGCGACTCCAGCTCGAACAGCTGCTGCGCCTCGTCGGTGTGGTGCGGGATCATCAGCGTGTGGTGGTCGAGCGCCGGGGCGTCGAACTCCATGCCCCAGAACTGGAGCACCTCGGGGACGAGCACGCGCGAGCGCAGCAGGTCGGGGTAGGCCTGCTCCAGGTTGACCTTGGAGTGCGTCGGACCGCCGTGGTCCGTGCACATGGCCCAGCTGAGGCCGAAGTTCTTCGCCATGATCGCGTTGGTCACGATCGGGTAGACGGCGTCGGCGCCCTTCTTGAACACGGGCGGGTTCTTCGTCGTGTCGAACGAACCGCTGTACTCCGAGTGCACGTGGTGGTCACCGGCGCGCCAGGAGCGTCTGCGGGAGTCACCGGACTGGCCGGACTTGCGGTTGTCGTCGTCGTCCTCGTTGCCGAAAGCGACGCCGGCGCCAACGATGGGGGCAGCGGCGGCGAGCGTCGCACCGACGCCCGCGAACTTGACCAGGCGACGCCGCGAGAGCGCCGAGCGCTCGGGGTCTTCGGTGTTCTTGTCCTTCACGGTGTGAAGCCTTTCGTTCTACTTCCGGCGGGGGGTGCCAACCGCAGAGTCTCGGAGAACAAACCGAACGCCGGGTGAACGGAGGCAGGGCCCGTCGAGAACAACCACCACTGCCCCCTACACCGAAAGCCCGGCAACCCGCACGCTCAGCCGGCTTCTCCCCGCGCTCAGTCCAGGGCGCTCCGCTCCCGCCACTCCGCCCACGACAGATTCCAGGCCCCGAAGCCGTTGCCCGCCTCGACCGTGCCCTTGGTGTCGGCGCCCTTGATCTCGAACGGATCGCCCACGCGCACCTGCCCGTAGACCCAGGCGGCGTCGGTCGAATTCATCCCGATACAGCCCGAACTGCGGTTCGCGACACCCATGTAGCGCGAGTTCCAGGGCGCCGCGTGCGCGTACATGCCCGACCAGGTCAGCCGCATCGACTGGTCGACCATCTTGTCGTAGGCGTCACCGAGGCCCACGGTCTCGGAGTTCATGTTGATCGTGCCCTCCTTGGCCATCAGCACCGCCGTGCCGCGCCAGGACCGTTTGTCCCCGCCGGGGGTGCCGCCGGAGACCGGGATCTCGCGTACGGACTCGCCGTCCCGTTCGAAGGTGAGGCGGTGGCGGTCCAGATCGACCTTGACCACCTGGCGGGGGCCGATGGTGAACGTGGTCGAGTAGTCCCGTACGAACCAGCCGCCGGTCCCGGAGTCCGTGCCGTTCAGCTCCGCCCGCAGCGTGACCTTCGTACCGGGGCGCCAGTACGTCTTCGGCCGCCAGTCCACCCGGTCCCGGCCCGACCAGTCCCGTACCCAACCCCAGGAACCCTCGGTGTCGTTGGAGGTGGTGATCCTCAACTGCTTCTCCACCTCGGCCTTGTTCGCGACCGGGTTGTCGAAGACGAGCGAGACCGGCTGCGCGACGCCGACCGTGGCCCCCGCGCCCGGCCGCCAGTCCGTCTTGTTGACCTTGCTCGCGTCGGCGGTGCCGAACGCCGCCTCCGCCGTTCCCGTCGTACCGCCCTTCGTCCGGGTCGCCGCCCTGACGGTGTACGAGGCCCCGGGCACCGCCTTGCGGTCGGAGACCCAGACCATGTTCTTCGGCTCCAGCGAGCCCTTGAGGGTCCGGCCCCGGTCGTCGGTGACCGTGACGGACGTGAGCGTGCCGCCGTGGGCGGTGACCTTCACCGGGTGCCCCGCCTCGGCGCCCTGTCCGCGCGGGGTGACGGTGACGGTGGCCGGGCTCTCGGCGGCACGGCCGGCCTTGCCGTCGGCGGCGTCCGGCGTACCGCCCGCGGCGGCGGACGAACAGGCGGTGAGCGAGATGAGTACGGCCGGTGCGAGCGCGAGGCGTACGGACCGGTGGCGTGGGTGCGGTGGCTGACGCAACGGAGACCTCCGTCGGAAGGCAGTGGGACAGCGCGACTCTAGGCAGGTGAAACACGCAGGTGAGAGGCGTGCGGACAATGTGACAGCCACTGATGGCGAACGGTCGTCGTCCCGTCACATTCGGCCCGTGGAGCGGTCACGGACCGCTGTGAGCATCCTCGGCGTCCCCGCGGACAGGTCGGGGTGGAAGAGAGGCTCACACTGTGGCAGCGCTCCTTGTGACGGCCGGCCGGACCGGGCAGAGCCAAGGCGGCCGGGACCTATGGCCGCGACCCGTCACCGCACAGGCGTACCGCGCGTTCCTCGCCTCCCGTACGGGGGCGGCCCTCGGTCCCGGATTCCTGCAGTGCCCCTCGTGGGCCGAGGTCAAGGACGGCTGGCGGCCACTGCTGCTGGGCTGGGGACCGGCTTCCGGATCAGCTTCCGAACCGGTGGGCGAACCGGCGGGCGGAGCCGCGCCGGGAGCCGGGGGGCTCACCGGCGTGGCGCTGGTGCTGCTGCGTCAGTTTCCGGGCACCCGGCGGTATTTCGCGTATCTGCCCGACGGGCCGGTCACCGACTGGACCGATCCGGACATCGACGGCTGGCTCACACCCCTGCTGCGGTATCTCAAGGGCGCCGGCGCCTTCGCCGTACGGATCGGGCCCACGCCCGCGCACCGCCGCTGGCACCCCGGCCCGCTGAAGTCGCGGACCGGAACCGGTATGCGGCTCGCCGATGTCCTCGACTGCGAGGTCGACCCGCTCGGTACGGCGGTCGCCGAACGGCTGCGGGCCCGGGGCTGGCAGCGCTGCGGCGACGACACGGGGGGCGGCGGGGACGCGCAGCCCCGCCATGTCTTCCAGGTGCCGCTCGCCGGCCGCGGCACCGACGACCTCTGGTCGGGACTCAACCAGGAGTGGCGGCGCAACGTGCGCCGCGCACAGAAGGCAGGGGTGGAGGTGTCCGTGGGCAGCGCGGCCGAACTACCCGAATTCTACCGGCTGTTGTGCCTCACCGAAGAGCGTGACGGCTTCCGGCTCGGCCGCTCGCAGGCGTACTACGAGCGCCAGTACGCCGCGCTCAACGCGGAGGAGCCCGGCCGGATGAAGCTCTATCTCGCCCGTCACGAGGGCGAGATACTCGCCGCGCACACCATGATCACCGTCGGGCGGCGGGTCTGGTACCAGACGGGGGCCTCCGCCGACCACCGGCGGGAGGTCCGCCCGTCGAACGCCCTCCAGTGGCGGATGATCCTCGACGCCCACGCGGCCGGCGCGGAGGTGTACGACATGCGCGGGGTACCCTCCACTCTCGATCCGGCGGATCGTTCCTTCGGGCTGCTGCGCTGGAAACTCGGCACCGGGGGACAGGTCGTCGAGACCTTGGGGGAGTGGGAGAGACCGTTGGCCGGGACGACCAACCACGCGCTGTACCGCGCCTTCCAGGCCTACCTGGCCCGCCGATGAGCGCCACATCCGTCGCGAAGCCGGGCGAACCCGCGCCTTCCGCCGAGCCGGGCGAGCCGTCCGTCGCCCGCAGCGGCGTGATCATGGCGGCCGGGTCCGTGGTGTCACGCGCCGCCGGATTCGTCCGGTCGGCCGTGGTCGCCGCCGCACTCGGCGTCGGGCTCACCGCCGACGGTTACGCCGTCGCCAACTCCGTCCCCACCATTGTCTACACACTGCTCATCGGCGGCGCCCTGAACGCCGTGTTCGTCCCCGAACTGGTCCGCGCGGCCAGGGAGCACGAGGACGGCGGCGCCGCGTACACCGACCGGCTGCTCACCGTCTGCGTCGTCGCCCTGCTCGCGATCACCGCGTGCGCCGTATGGGCCGCGCCCGCGCTCGTCGACGCGTACACCGGCTACACCGGTGAACAGGCCACGATGACCGTCGCGTTCGCCCGCTACTGTCTGCCGCAGATCTTCTTCCTCGGGATCTTCACGCTGCTCGGTCAAGTGCTCAACGCCCGGGGCCGGTTCGGCTCGATGATGTGGACGCCCGTCCTCAACAACGTCGTCGTCATCGCGGTGTTCGGCCTCTACCTCGCGACGGGCGACGGCTCCGAACTCACCGGCGCCGAAACCGCGCTCCTCGGCTGGGGCACCACGGCGGGCATCGCCGTACAGGCGCTGGCGCTCCTGCCCGTCCTGCGCGCGGCCCGGTTCCGCTGGCGGCCCCGCTTCGACTGGCGCGGCAGCGGACTGACCAGACCGCTGCGCGCCGCGGGCTGGCTGGTGCTGCTCGTGCTCACCAACCAGGGCGCGTACTGGGTGGTGACCCGGCTGGCGACCCTCGCCGGCGGCCGGGCGGCGGGCGAGGGCATCGACGGCGGCGCGGGCTTCAGCGCGTACAACAACGCCTATCTGCTCTGGGCCGTACCGCACGGCATCGTCACCGTCTCGCTGGTCACGGCACTGATGCCACGGATGAGCCGGGCCGCGGCCGACGGTGACCGGGACGGCCTGCGACGCGACGTCTCGTACGCCCTGCGGAGCAGCGCGGCGGCGGTCGTACCGGCCGCGTGCCTCCTGCTGGCCCTCGCACAGCCGCTGATGGCGGCCGTGTTCCAGTACGGGCGGACCGACGCGCGCGACATCGCGGTGATGGCCGGGATCCTGATGGCGTTCGCGCCCGGACTTGTCGCCTTCTCCGGGCAGTACGTCCTCTCCCGCGCCTTCTACGCGCTCTCCGACACCCGCACCCCCTTCCTTCTCAACCTGGTGATCGCCGGACTCAACGCCGGTCTGTCGCTGGCCGCGTACGCGCTGCTGCCGGCCCGGTGGGCCGTGACCGGGATGGCCGGCGCCTACTCGGTGGCCCTGCTGGCGGGATGGGTGCTGACGGCGCTGGTCCTGCACCGCCGGCTCACGCCCGCCGTGCCCGCCGCCGTGTCCGTACGGTCCGCATCCGTCGCCGCCCACGCGCGCCTGCTCACCGCCGCCGTACCGGCCGCCTTCGTCGGCCACCTCGCTGCCGCCCGCGCGATGCCGGCGGGCGCGGTCGCCGCCTGCGCCGCGGGCGTTGCCGCGGTCGGCCTGGTCTTCGTCCTCCTCGCCCGCCCGCTCCGGCT
Source organism: Streptomyces sp. NBC_01716 (assembly GCF_036248275.1). Lineage (NCBI taxonomy): Bacteria > Bacillati > Actinomycetota > Actinomycetes > Kitasatosporales > Streptomycetaceae > Streptomyces > Streptomyces sp. NBC_01716. The sequence goes on from NZ_CP109181.1 coordinate 7,928,151, forward strand.
CACGGAACTCGACCACCTGCTCACCGGCCTCACCCGCCGCCTCGTCCGACGCCCCACCCGGCGCTGAGAACCCCTGGGACAATCCGCCTATGCCACGCGTGCTCCTCATAGAAGACGACCCCTCCGTACGCGAAGGGGTCGAACTGGGCCTGCGCCGCCGGGGTCACGAGGTGCGGACCGCCGCCACCGGCGAGGCCGGCCTCGCCGCCCTGGACGAGTTCCGCCCCGATCTGCTCCTGCTGGACCTCATGCTGCCCGGCGTGAACGGCGTCCAGGTCTGCCGCCGGGTGCGTGAGAACAGCCAGTTGCCGATCATCATGCTCACCGCGCGCGGCGACGACTTCGACGTCGTCGTGGGCCTGGAGGCGGGCGCCGACGACTACATCGTCAAACCCGCCCGTACGGAAGTGATCGAGGCCCGCATCCGGGCCGTGCTGCGGCGCATCGACGAGCCGGGCAACGGGCGGCCCGCCGTCGAGTTCCACGACGAACTCGCCATCGACCGCACCGGCCTCACCGTCACCAAGTCGGGGCAGCGGCTCGCGCTCGCCCCCTCCGAGATGCGTCTGCTGCTGCATCTGAGCGCGGCGCCCGAGCAGGTGTTCAGCCGGCAGCAACTGCTGGAACACGTATGGGAGCACAGCTACCACGGCGACGCCCGGCTGGTCGACGCGTGCGTCCGGCGGCTGCGCAACAAGATCGAGTCGGCGCCTGGCAACCCCCGGTACATCCAGACCCTGCGCGGCTTCGGCTACCGCTTCGGACCGCTGTGAAAGGCATCGGGCCCGGCCGGCCCGCCACCCCCTTCAAGCTGCGCACCCGTCTGGTGCTGGCCTTCCTGCTCGTGGCCGTCGTCAGCGCGGGCACCACCGCCACCCTCACCTTCCGGGAGGCGCGCAGCAGTGTCCTCAGGACGGCGCAGGACACCGCCGTCTCGTCCTTCCGTGAACAGGTCCAGCAGATCGGTGTCGGGCTGCCCGTGGAGGACCCGGACGGGCTGTCGGAAGTCCTGCGCGACATCGCCCGCAAGGGCAAACCGCACACCTGGATCGTCTTCGCCGAGTACGGCACACTCCGGGCCTCCTCCGGGACCAGCCCCACCTCCACCGTGATCACCCCCGAACTGCGCCGCAAGGCCACCGGCTATCCGCACGGCAGCTTCGAACGGGTCGTCAAGGACGGTGTGCCGTATCTGACGATCGCCATGCCCACCGTCTTCAAGGTCGGGGTCGGTGGTGTCCTGTCCACGGGGCTCGTCCTGTACGCGGTGATGCGCATGGACCAGGAACAGACGCAGGTCGACGCGCTGATCACCGCCGCCAGGGACGGCGCGGTGCCGGGACTCGCGATCGCGCTGCTGCCCGCGCTGCTCGCCGCCCGGAGCGTCCTGCGCCCGGTCCGCGAGCTGCGGCGGGCCGCCCGCAGCATGGGCAGCGGCCGGTTCGACACCCGTATCCCGGTCCGGGGCAGTGACGAACTCGCCGATCTGGCCCGCACGTTCAACGAGTCCGCCGGTGAGATCGAGCGGTCCGTGGACGAACTCCAGCGCGCCGAGGCACGCGCCCGGCGCTTCGCCGCCGACGTCTCGCACGAACTGCGCACCCCGCTCGCCGGGATGCTCGCCGTGACCGAGGTGCTCGACGAGGACGCGGGCCGGCTCGACCCCGACACAGCGCAGGCGGTACGGCTGATCAGCGCGGAGACCGGAAAGCTCGCCGTACTCGTCGACGACCTGCTGGAGATCTCCCGATTCGACGCGCGCGCCGCCGAGTTGAACACCGACGAGGTCGACGCGGCCGAGACCATCGCCAAGACCCTGGAGAGCAGGCACTGGACCGGCCAGGTACGCACCGAACTGCCCGGTGGCATTCGCGCCCGGCTCGACCCGCGCCGGTTCGACATCGTCGTCGCCAACCTCGTCGGCAACGCGCTGCGGCACGGCGGCACGGGCGTCACCGTACGGCTGCGCACGAGGACGAGCGACGACGGTACGGGCCTGCTCGTGATGGAGGTCGCCGACCGGGGACCCGGCATCCGGCCCGAGGCGCTGCCGCACATCTTCGACCGCTTCTACAAGGCGGAGGCGGCCCGGACCCGTTCGACGGGCAGCGGGCTGGGACTCGCGATCACCCAGGAGAACGTACGGCTGCACGGCGGCACCATCCACGCCGCCAACGCGCCCCGGGACAGCACGGGAGACCCGGACGCGGCGACCGGCGCGGTCTTCACCGTCGAGATACCCCTGAACGCGGGGGAGGGGACCGCGTGACCCGCTCGTGGCGCCGCCTGCGCGGCTCAACTCCCCTTGTGTCCGGGGCGGTTCTCCTTCTCACGCTGCAACTCACCGGCTGCGACATCCAGTCGACCGACGCGATCGACGCGGGCGGGCCCGCCACCATCCAGGTGTTCCCGAGCCGTGAGGACCGGACGCTGCTCTTCTTCCGCTCGGAAGGAGCGCTGATGCCCGTGGCCCGGCCCGGCGCGTACGTACCCCCGCAGGACCCGGCGAACCTGTCGGACCAGCCGACGGCGGATCCGGCGACGGCGGGGACCAAGGCCCTGGTGGCGCTCTTCGGCGGACTGCTCCCGAATGAGCGCGAGGTCGGGCTCACCGACGGTCTGCCCGATCTTCCCGACCTGCCCGGCGACGGCGGTGGCGAGTCGCCCCGGGTGGAGCTGACCAAGGATGACCGGACGCTCGCCATACTGCCTCTCGCGCTCAGCGGCCTCGACGACACGGCGGTACGGCAGGTGATCTGCACCGTCGCGTTCGCACGGGACGCCGAGGGCAGCCGGCCGGTGCTGCTGCGGGGCACGGACGGGACCATGAAGCCGGCCAACTGCGACGCCGACATCGATCTGGGCGTACAGCCGCGCAGGGCGGTCGCACCACCCGCGGACAGCCTCTGACGGGTGCGGGGGCGGCATCAACCGCCCGTTCCGCCCATGTCCGCCCGTGTCCGTCACCCGAGATGCGGCAGCAGCCTGTCCGGCAGCATCGGCAGTTCGCGCAGGCGCACCCCGGTCGCGTGACGCACCGCGTTGCCGATCGCCGCGGCCGTGCCGACGATCCCGATCTCGCCGATGCCCTTGCTGCCCATCGGATTGAGGTGCCGGTCGTCCTCCTCGATCCAGTACGCCTCCAGGGAGCGCACGTCCGCGTGGGCGGGGACGTGGTACGAGGCGAGGTCGCGCTCCACGAAGTCGCCGGCGACAGGGTCGATCGTCGCCCCCTCCATCAGCGCCATCCCCAGCCCCATCGTCATCCCGCCGATGAACTGGGAGCGCGCCGTACGGGGGTTGAGGATGCGGCCGGCGGCGTAGACCCCGAGCATCCGCCTGACCCGGATCTCGGCCGTGTCCGTGTCCACCTGCACCTCGGCGAAGTGCGCGCCGTAGGCGTGGCGGGCGAACTCCGTCCCGGCCGCGACGTCCTCCGTGGTGTCGGCGCTCGCCGACAGCCCCTCGGAAGGCACGGTGCCGCCCACCTCGTCGATACGCGCACGCAGCGCACGGCACGCCTTGTCGACGGACCAGCCCCACGAGCCGGTGCCCGCTGAACCGCCCGCCAGCGGGGCGGTCGGCAGATCGCTGTCGCCGATCACGATCCGGACCCGCTCGAAGGGCGCGTGGAGCGCGTCGGCGGCGATCTGGGCGAGCACGGTACGGGCTCCCGTACCGATGTCCGTGGCGTTGACCCGTACCAGGAAACCGCCGTTCGCGTCGGCGCGCGCCTCGGCGGTGGAGGGCAGGATGAACACCGGATACGAGGCCGATGCGACACCGCTGCCGACCAGGAACCGGCCTTCCCTCCGCAGCCCGGCACGCGGATCGCGGTCGCCCCAGCCGAACCGCCTGGCCCCCTCGCGCAGACACTCCACGAGATGGCGGCTGCTGTAGGGACGGCCCGAATCCGGCTCGTGGGACGGGTCGTTGCGCACCCGCAGCTCCACCGGGTCCACCCCGACGGCCAGGGCCAGCTCGTCCATCGCCGACTCCAGCGCGTACATGCCCGGCGCCTCGCCCGGCGCGCGCATCCACGACGGAGTCGGCACATCGAGCGCGGTGACGCGATGGACGGTGCGGCTGTGCGGCGAGGTGTACATGGTGCGGGCGGACGTGGCGGCCTGCTCCACGAACTCCTTGACCGTGGACGTGTACGAGACCATCTCGTGCGCCAGCGCGCTGATCACCCCGTCCTGGTCGGCGCCGAACCGTACGCGCTGGATGGTCGGCGGCCGGTGCCCCACGACCGCCGCGAGCTGGGAGCGGTGCAGCGCCAGCTTGACCGGGCGCCCGACGTGCCGGGCCGCCAACGCGGCCAGCACCGGCTGCGGGCGCGGCGTCCCCTTTGAACCGAAGCCGCCGCCCACGTGATCGCTGATGACCGTGACCTGCGCCGGGTCGAGGGAGAAGAGCGAGGCCAGCGTCTCGCGCACGACGCTCGATCCCTGGCTGGAGTCGTACACGGTCAGCCGCCCGTCGTGCCACTGGGCGACGGAGGCGTGCGGCTCCATGGGGTGGTTGTGCGTCGGGTCCATGGAGTACGTGACGTCCACGGTCACCGGGGCGGCGGCGTAGACGGTGTCGAAGTCACCGCGCTCCCGGGTGCCGGGATAGCCGCCGTTGGCCACCTCCGGGGCGTAGAGACCGGGGTGGTCGGCGGTGAGGACGACGTCGTGCTCCTCGGCCGCGTAGGAGACCCGCACGGCATCGGCCGTGGCGCGTGCCGCCTCCAGCGTCTCGCCCACGGCGACCGCGATGATCCAGCCGCGGTGCGGCACACGGTCGTCCCGCAGCATGCCCAGCGTCGCGTCGTCGGGGGCACTGACGTGCTGCGCGTTCTCATGGGTCAGTACGGCGACGGCCCCGGGCTCGGCGAGGGCGGCGGCCGTGTCGATGGACGTGATCCGGCCCTTGGCCACGGCCGCGGGCACCACCCACGCGTAGAGGCAGCCGGGCGGGGTGTGCTCGGCGGAGTACCTGGCCGTACCGCCGACCTTGGCCAGGCCCTCGATCCGGACGGCGGCGGAGCCCAGGGCGCGTTCGCGGCTGGTCGTCATCGGTCTCCTCCGCGGGGGTCGGTGTGGCGGGGGTCGGTGGGGTCGGTGGCGGTCGCCGTGGGGTCGGCCAGCTCGGTGAGCAGGCGGACGGCGAGATTGCGGGCCATGGGGACCTTGAAGCCGTTGTCCCGCAGGGGCCGGGCGGCGGCGAGTTCGGCGTCCACCGCGTGCCCGAAGGACTCGGGCGTGGCCGGCTCGCCGCGCAGTGTGGCCTCGGCGGTCGTGGCCCGCCAGGGCTTGTGGGCCAGCCCGCCGAAGGCGAGCCGTACATCCCCCACGACACCGTCGCGCACGTCGAGCACCACGGCGGCCGATGCCAGCGCGAAGGCGTACGAGGCACGGTCCCGGGCCTTGCGGTAGGCGGACGGCAGCCCGGCGGTCGCCCCGGGGACCCGGATGCCGGTGATGAGTTCGCCCGGCCGGATCACGGTGTCCTTCTCGGGGTGGTCGCCGGGCAGCCGGTGGAAGTCGGTGAGCGCCACGGTGCGTTCGCCGTCCGGCCCCAGCAGCTGGACATCGGCGTCGAGCGCGGCAAGCGCGACGGCCATGTCGGAGGGGTGCGTCGCCACGCACGCCTCGGAGTGCCCCAGCACGGCGAGATCGCGGTGGGCGCCCTCCCTGGCCGGACAACCGGTGCCCGGCTCCCGCTTGTTGCACGGCTTGGTGACGTCCTGGAAGTACGCGCAGCGGGTGCGCTGGAGCAGATTGCCGCCGGCGGTGGCCGCGTTGCGAAGCTGCCCGGAGGCGCCCGCGAGCAGTGCCTGCGACAGCACCGGGAAACGTGTGCGGACGGCCGGGTCGGCGGCCAGGTCGCTGTTGCGCACGGTGGCGCCGATGAGCAGGCCGCCGTCGTCGGTCGCGTCGACGTGGTCGAGCGGCAGCCGGGCGACGTCGACCAGGTGGCCGGGGGTCTCGACCCCGAGCTTCATCAGGTCGACGAGATTGGTGCCGCCGCCGAGGAAGCGGGCGGCCGGGTCGCGGGCGAGGAGGGCGACGGCCTGGGCGGGGTCGGTGGCGCGTTCGTAGGTGAAGGACTTCATGAGGTCATGTCCGCCTTGCTCGTACTGCCGGCCCAGGTCGTGCTGCTCGACGTGCTTGAACTGATCGTCGTACTCGTCCGCGGCGTCGTACCCGCGACGTCCTGGACGGCGGCGAGGATGTTCGGGTACGCGGCGCAGCGGCAGATGTTGCCGCTCATCCGTTCGCGGATCTCGTCGGGGGTGAGCGGCACCGGTTCGCCGGGCGGCGGGCCGTCCGCGCCGGTGACGTGCGAGGGGTGTCCGCCGGCCGCCTCGGCGATGACACCGACCGCCGAGCAGATCTGGCCCGGGGTGCAGTAGCCGCACTGGAAGCCGTCGTGGTCGAGGAACGCCTGTTGCATCGGGTGCGGCCGGGGCAGCTCGTCCGCACCGCCGCCGGGGGTGTTCGCGCCGTCCGCCAGGCCCTCGATCGTGGTGATACGGGCGCCGCTCTGCGCGACGGCCAGAAGCAGGCAGCTGTTGGTGCGGCGGCCGTCCACGAGAACGGTGCAGGCGCCGCACTGGCCGTGGTCGCAGCCCTTCTTGGGGCCGGTGAGATCCAGGTGCTCGCGCAGCGTGTCGAGCACGGTGGTCCGGTTGTCGAGCGTCAGTCGGCGGGGAGTCCCGTTGACATGGAGAAGTACTTCCGAGGTATTTGGCACCACCCTCGGGTATCCGTCGGGAATGCCCCGGAAACGACTCCCGCCGGGGACCACTCGAACAGCTTCGGCCAGGTGAGGCGACCCAGGACCGGGGTCCGGGCCGGGGTTCGGGCCGGGGTCCGGCGAGGGCGGACGAGGGCCTACACGCGGCCGTCGGTCCGGGCCGCGAGGCGGACCTTGATGCGCTTGCCCACGGGCTCCCGGCGGACGTCGTATCCCTCGCAGAGCGAGATGACGATCTCCAGCCCGTGCTGCCCGATCCGGCCCGGTTCGGCCGCGCGCGGCACCGGCAGCGTGGAGTCGGTGTCCCACACGGTGATCTCCACGACGTCCCCGTCGAAGACCAGATCGAGGAGGCAGGGGCCGGGCGCGTACTTGCACGCGTTGGTCACCAGCTCACTGACGACCAGCTGCGCCGTGTCGATCACGCGCGACGGCACGGTCAGGCCCTGGTCCGTCCGTACGCTCCCGAGGACGCCGGCCGTGAAGCGGCGCGCCTCGCCGATCATCCCGGAGTCCCCGTCGAACACCGCGCCCCGCCTGAGCACCCGCCCCGTGGCCGGGCAGCGGTCCTCGGTCTCCTCCACCTGCCCGTCCATGGTTCGATCCGTTCCCCCGCAGCGGCTCCTGGGAGCCGGCTCTTCGTCTGTTCATGCCACCGCCTGCCCCGCTTCAGCCACTTCAGTCCCAAAGCAGGGCAACGAACCGTACGAGCCTGGTCGATACCGGGACCGTCGGTCGTACGGTGTTATAGATTTTGATCCACTTTTCAGTCACGAACAGCAGGAGGAGATCGTGGGCGTTTCCCTGGGCAAGGGTGGCAACGTTTCGCTGAGCAAGGAGGCTCCCGGCCTGACCGCGGTGCTCGTCGGCCTCGGCTGGGACGCGCGCAGTACGACCGGTGCGGACTTCGACCTCGACGCGAGCGCGCTGCTCGTGAACAGCGCCGGCCGGGTGCTCTCCGACCAGCACTTCATCTTCTACAACAACCTGACGAGCCCTGACGGTTCGGTCGAGCACACCGGTGACAACCTCACCGGTGAGGGCGAGGGCGACGACGAGTCGCTGAAGGTCAACCTCGCCGGCGTTCCCGCCGATGTCGACAAGATCGTCTTCCCGGTCTCGATCCACGAGGCGGGCTCCCGCGGCCAGAGCTTCGGCCAGGTCCGCAACGCGTTCATCCGCGTGGTGAACCAGGCCGGTGGCGCCGAACTCGCGCGCTACGACCTCACGGAAGACGCCTCCACCGAGACCGCGATGGTCTTCGGTGAGCTCTACCGGCACGGTGCGGAGTGGAAGTTCCGCGCCGTCGGCCAGGGCTACGCCTCCGGACTGGCCGGTATCGCGGCCGACTTCGGCGTCAACGTCTGACCACGGACGCGACGAACGCGAGAAGCAGGCACGCGTTCAGCACATAGAGACACGAGCAAGAGACACCACCAAGAGACACGAGCAAGAGACACCACCAAGAGACACGAGCACGAGCACGAGCGGGACGGTGGCGGACGAGACTTGGTCCGCCGCCGCCCGGCCGGTCCGCGGGGCCGGCACCAGGTCCGTATCGAACGGGCTTGACGCGCAACAGGTTTCCCCGGCGTCTCACAGCCGGGGATCGACGTGGATTTTGGGTCCCGGGCCGGCTCCCTCGGGCCGGGCGCCCGCCAGTACCTCCGCCAGCGACTCCAGCGCCACCGTGCCCGCGACCAGCGGACGCGGATCGACCGCGCCCGACGCGTAGTGCCCGATGGTGCGGGCGAGGGCGGGCGACGCGCTCAGGATGCCCACGGCGGTGACGTCCTTGAGCACCAGCGCGCGGGTGTCGATCCGGCTCGGCCCGCTCGCCAGACCGATGTAGACCACGCGCTTGCCCGGTTCGACCAACTCCAGTGCCCGCGCCGGAAGATGAGCGGCGTTCGACGCGTCGATCACGGCGTCGAAGGGCAGATCGGGAAGCCCGTCGGCGGTCCACGCGCCGTGCGCTCCCACGGAGCGGGCGAAGTCCAGGGACGCCTCGTCGAGCCCCTGTACATGCACTTCCGCGCCCCGCGCGAGCGCGAACCGCGCGGCGAGCAGACCGATGGTGCCCGGACCGAGCACCAGCAGCCGGTCGCCGCGGGACAGTGCGGCCGCCTCGACGGCGCGCAGCGCGTTGCCGCCCGGCTCGACCAGCGCGCCCGCCGTCGCGTCGACACTGTCCGGCAGCGCGTGCAGAGACGAGACGGGGACGGCGACCTGTTCGGCGAGCGCACCCGGCCGGCCGTGCCGGATGCCCAACTCGTAACGGTCCTCGCACACATGGTGCAGCCCGCCGGCGCACCGCCGGCAGTGCCCGCAGCCGAGCATGGTGTCCCCGGTGGTACGCCGCCCGAGCCAGTCCGGTCCGACACCCTCGCCCACGGCCGAGACGGTGCCGCACCACTCATGGCCGATCCGGATCGGATACGAGGCGTGCCCGTCGTGCAGATAGCTCATCTCGCCGGTGTAGAACTCGATGTCCGTGCCGCAGACACCCACCCGGTCCACATCGACGACGACCTCGCCGGGCGCGGCGACCGGCGGTTCGACGTCCCGCACCCCGCACCTGCCGGGACCGGTGATGACAAAAGCACGCAAGGGCGACCTCCTGACGGGCGGGCCGGACGGCGGGTGGGAGGGCGGGGGCGCCCTTCCCCGGTACGGCTCCGGAAAGTTAGGGTGCCAGCCATGCCGGAGCAGCGCAGCTCTCAGTGGTACGCGGGAACGGACCGGAACGCCTACATCCACCGGGCGTGGATGCGCCGGGGACTGCCCGCGCACGCCTTCGACGGACGACCCCACATCGCGATCGCCAACACCGCCTCCGATCTGACGCCCTGCAACGCCCACCTCGGTGAGGTCGCGGAGAGCGTCAAGCAGGGCATCTGGGAGGCCGGCGGCGTCCCGATGAATCTCCCGGTCGTCTCCCTCGGCGAGACGCTGGTACGGCCCACGGCCATGCTGTGGCGGAACATGGCGGCGATGGCGACCGAGGAGATGCTGCGGGCCAACCCCGTCGACGGAGTGGTGCTGCTCGGCGGCTGCGACAAGACCATCCCGTCCCTGCTGATGGCCGCGGCCTCCGTCGACCTGCCCGCCGTCGTCGTGCCCGGCGGTCCGATGCTGACCGGCACGTTCCGGGGCAAGCCGCTGGGCTGCGGCACGGACGTGTGGAAACTCAGCGAGGAAGTGCGGGCGGGAACGCTCTCCGAGGAGGAGTTCCTGCGCTCCGAGTCCTCGATGATCCGCAGCCGGGGCCACTGCAACACCATGGGCACCGCCTCGACCATGGCGTGCGTCGCGGAGGCACTGGGCACCACCGTCCCCGGCGTCGCCGGCATCCCCGCCCCCGACAGCCGGCTGCTGGAGAGTGCCCATGGCACGGGACGGCTCGTCGTGGAGATGGTCGCCGATGGCCGCCGCCCCAGCACCACACTGACCAAGGGGTCCTTCCTCAACGCGATAGTCGCCCTGGCCGCCGTCGGCGGCTCGACCAACGCCGTCGTGCATCTGCTCGCGATAGCCGGACGGCTCGGTATCGACCTCACGCTCGACGACTTCGACCGCACCGGCGCGGGCGTACCGCTCCTGGTCGACCTCCAGCCCGCCGGACGTCATCTCATGGAGGACTTCCACCGGGCCGGCGGTCTGCTCGCCGTTCTGAACGAGGTGCGGGACCTGCTCGATCCGGCGGCGCTCACCGTCACCGGCACACCGCTGGTGGACCATCTGGACGGGGCGCGGATCTGGGACGACTCCGTCATCCACCGGCGTGCCGAACCCCTCCAGGCCGACGCGGGCATCGCCGTGCTGCGCGGGAACCTGGCCCCCTCGGGCGCCGTCATCAAACCCGCGGCCGCCTCGCCCGAGCTGCTGAACCACCGGGGCCGGGCCGTCGTCTTCGACAGCATCGAGGACATGCACGCCCGTATCGACGACCCGGACCTCGACGTCGACGCGACATCGGTGCTCGTGCTCCGGGGCTGCGGCCCCAAGGGCTACCCGGGCATGCCCGAGGTGGCGAACCTGCCGCTGCCCACCAAGCTGCTGGAGCGGGGCGTGCGTGACATGGTGCGGATCTGCGACGGCCGGATGAGCGGGACGGCGTACGGCACGGTCGTACTGCATGTGGCGCCCGAGGCCGCGGCGGGCGGCCCGCTGGGACTTCTGCGCACGGGGGACTGGATCGAGCTGGATGTCGCCGGGCGCCGTCTGGACGTGGACATCCCCGCCGCGGAGCTCGAACTGCGGCGCCCCGCCGAGGAGATGACCGGCGCCTTCGCCGCCCCGGCGCGCGGCTGGGAACGTCTCTATGTCGACCATGTCATGCAGGCCGACACCGGCGTCGACCTCGACTTCCTCGTCGGGTCGAGCGGCCACGAGGTGTCACGCGAGTCGCACTGAGCACGGGCGGCCCGCCGGGGCCGCCCCTCAGACGTGGTCCGGATCACCGCCGTGGCCCGGATCGGGATGTATCGGGTCGTGCTGCCCGGCCCGCGCCGACTCCAGCTGCGCGGCCAGAGACAGCCCCAGGAGGAGGGATATGCCCGCCAGCTGGGACCAGAGCAGCAGCGCGACGAACGCGGTCAGCGGCCCGTACACGGAGCCGAAGGACCCGCTGTAGCTGACGTACAGAGTCAGCAGCCACGTCGCGCCGACCCACAGCAGCAGATGTACCGCGGAGCCGAACGCCAGCCACGTATAACCCGGCTGATCGCGGCGCGGGGCCCGGCGGAACAGCACCGCCGAAGCCAGCCACGTCAGCGAGATGCCCACCGGAATCCGCAGCCACCCCCAGACGTCCCGCGCCGACTCGCCCCACTGGAACGTCTCCGCGAGTGCGCCGCCGACGGCCTTGCCGCCCACCAGAATGAGAAACCCGCCCACCAGCGGCAGCCCCGCCGACACCGCGAGCGCCAGCGCGCGCCCGTACTTCGCGTGGAACGGGCGGTCCCGCTCAACGCCGTAGATACGGTTCGCGCCCCGCTCGATCTGCGCCATCGCCGACGCCAGATTCAGCGTCGCGAACCCCAGCCCGAGCCACACGGCCAGCTCACCACCGGGACCCGAGGCGCCGCCTTCGGCGCGCCCGAGGGAGGTCCGGATCAGATCCGCGCTGGGCCCCGGCGCGATCCCGGTGAGCGTCAACTCCACGACGCGGCCCACGCTCTCCGTATGAAGGGAGGTCGCGACGCCCACCAGCGCGATGCTGAACGGCACCAGCGCCAGGACGAACTGGAAGGCCAGCGCCCTGGCGATGCTGAACCTGTCCGCGTAACGGAACCGCACGAACGCGTCGTGCAGCAGCTTGCCCCCGCCGTACGTGCGCAGTGCCGCCCACGCCTCGTCCCCGGAAAGCTCTTCCCCGATCATGTCCCGGGTCTGTGGTACCCGCACCACCGTGCCCATCGTGCCCCCGACTCGAATTGATCTGCCGAAGACGGATTCTCGCAGGCGGGCGGATATGAGAGGTTGCTCGGGGGTTCGCTGTGGGCCCCGGCAGAGGTGGCCGAGGAAGTGGGCAGGCTGTGGAGGCAGGGGCTGTGTTGCACGTAGGTCGAGTGCTGAGGTTCGACGAGGTTCGCGGGTACGGGTTCATCGTCCCGAGCGAGGGGGACGAGGACGTGTTCATGCACGCCAACGATCTGCTGGACGAGAAGTACCAGTACAAGGCGGGCAGTGAGGTCGAGTACTTCCTGGAGATGGGGGACAAGGGTCCCAAGGCGTCACAGATCAGGCTGGTGAACGCGCCCGCGCCGCAGCGGAGTTCGTCGGGTACGGGCCCCGCGGATCCGCACGGCGACTACTCGGACGTGCTGTCCCAGGTCGAGCTGCGGAACGAGCTGACCGAGGCGCTGCTCCAGGCCGACGGGAGTCTGACGGGTGATCAGATCAAGCGGGTGCGTATGTCGGTGATCGAGCTGGCGCGCTCCCACGGCTGGCTCGAATCCTGAAACGGTGGTGGTGGGCGGGGCGCCGCCCACCACCCGGCCCGGCTACCCCGTCTTCGCGGAAGGCTCCGACTCCGGCGCGGCAGCGGGAGGCGGAGGTGGCCCGGCCTTCGTACGCTGCGGCGCCAGGAAGAAGAACATCGTCGGGATCAGATACAGCGCCCACACCGACACCTGCACGACGGTCGGATCGGGCTGGAAGTTGAAGACGCCCTTCAGCAGCGTGCCGTACCAACTGTCCGGCGGGACCGTGCTGGTGATGTCGAACGCCTTGTTCTGGAGGCCGCCGATGAAGCGCGCCTCCTGGAGGTCGTGGAAGCCGTACGCGAGGACGCCCGCCGCCACGATCACCAGCATCGAGCCGGTCCAGGTGAAGAACCTCGCCAAGTTGATCCTCAGCGCGCCCCGGTAGAAGAGCCAGCCCAGCACGATCGCGCTGGCGATCCCGAGCAGCACGCCGATCAGCGGCCCCGACCTGCCCTCACCACCCGCCCGTACCGACGCCCACACGAACAGCGCCGTCTCAAGACCCTCCCGCCCCACGGCCAGCAGCGCGGTCGCGACCAGCGCCCCCGTACCCATCCGCAGCGCCGCGTCGAGCTTGCCGTGCAGGTCGCGCTTGAGATGCCGCGCCGTACGCCGCATCCAGAAGACCATCCAGGTCACCAGCCCCACCGCGGTGATCGACAGTGACCCGCCGAGCAGCTCCTGCGCCTCGAACGTCAGCTCCTGGGAGCCGAATTCGAGCGCGGCGCCGAACGAGAGCGAGACCGCGCAGGCGATACCGATACCGGTCCACACCGGCCGCAGCGCGTCGCGGCGGTCGGTCTTGACCAGATACGCGACGAGGATGCAGACGACCAGACTGGCCTCCAGCCCCTCGCGCAGACCGATCAGATAGTTGCCGAACATGCCGGCCGTCCTTCCGCCGATGTCACTGTGCCGGTCACGAGCGCGCGGGTCATGAGAACAGCTCCCGTCCCCACCAGTCGCCGGAGTCCCGGACGCCCGGCGGCACGGCGAAGACCGCCGAACCCACGTGCTGGATGTACTCGTTGAGCGCGTCGGCGCGCGACAGACTCCGCTGTACGGGGATGAACGCCTCCCGTACGTCGTGCTGGTACGCCAGGAAGAACAGGCCCGCGTCCAGCCGGCCCAGCCCGTCCGTACCGTCGGTGTAGGAGTAGCCGCGCCGCAGCATCCGCGCCCCGCTGTTGGAGTCGGGGTGCGCGAGCCGTACGTGCGAGGTCGGCAGCATCGACTTGAGGAACGGCTCGTCGTGCTCCTTCGCCTTGCCGACCGGCGCGCCCTCGCCCTTGTCCCGTCCGAAGATGTCCTCCTGCTCCTTCAGGGAGGTGCGGTCCCAGGACTCGATCCGCATCGCGATCCGGCGCGCCACCAGGTACGAGCCGCCGGCCAGCCAGGCGGGTCCCGCCTCGGCCGGCACCCACACGTGCCGGTCGAGCGCGGCGGCGTCGGTGCCCGCGACATTGCGGGTGCCGTCCTTGAAGCCGAAGAGATTGCGCGGAGTCTGCGCGTCGGGCGTGGTGGACGACGTCTTGCCGAAGCCGAGCTGCGACCAGCGGATCGCGATCCGGCCGAACCCGATGCGGGCGAGGTTACGGATGGCGTGCACCGCGACCTGCGGATCGTCGGCGCACGCCTGCACGCACAGGTCGCCGCCGCTGCGCGCCGGGTCGAGATTGTCGCCGGGGAACTTCGGCAGCTCCACCAGCGCCTCGGGCCTCCGCCTCGCCAGGCCGAAACGGTCCCCGCGGGCCTTGCCGTCCCCCGTGAACAGGGAAGGACCGAAACCGATGGTCAGCGTCAGCCTGGACGGTCTGAGGCCGATCGCCTCGCCCGTGTCGTCGGGCGGTGCCTCCGGCAGCCCGCCGAACGCGCCCTCGCCGACCGCGCGTCCCTCGGTCATCAACGCGGCCGCCGCCGTCCAGTCCTTCAGGAGCTGGACCAGCTCCGCCCGGTCGCCGGTGGTCACGTCGAAGGCCGCGAAGTGCAGCCGGTCGGGCACCGCGGTGGCGATCCCGGCCTGGTGCGCGCCGTGGAAGGGGACGGCCGCGCCCGCCGACCCGGCCGGCTCCGACCCGTCCGTATCGCGCAGGGCGACGGCCGTACCGCCGGTCACCCCGGCGCCGAGCGCGAGCCCCGCACCGCCCCAGCCGATCACCGAACGGCGGGACGGCGTACGGGGTTCGCCCGCCGGTGCGCCCGGCTCTGTCTCGTCGGTCATGTCCCGCGCCACTACTTCACGACCGCGGCGGCGAGCTTCGACAGCGGCTCGGCCAGCGCGTTCACCGCGTCGGACAGCTCCTTGCGCTCCGGCTCGCCGACCTTGTCGTACGAGGTGAAGACGTAACTCGTCCTGTCCTCACGGTACTTGTCGAGCAGCGTGTTCAACGCCGCGAACTGGGTGTCTAGTTCACCGGTCAGCTTCGCGTCGTTCTTCGAGGCGACCGGCTTCAGCAGCGCGTACGACTTCTCGGCGCCCTCGACGTTGGCCTTGAAGTCGACCAGGTCGGTGTGGCTGTACCGCTCCTCCTCGCCGGTGACCTTGCCCGCGGCGACCTCGTCGAGCAGTTCCTTGGCGCCGTTCGCCATGGACGTCGGGGTTATCTCCGCCGTACCGACCTTCTTCTGCCAGGCGGTCAGATCGGTGATCAGCAGATCCGCGAGTTCCTTGTCGCGCGGGGTGATCTTCTTGTCCTGCCACAGCGCCTTCTCCAGGCGGTGCCAGCCGGTCCAGTCCGTCTCGGGGTCCTGGCCGTCTTCGAGGCCGTCCGCGCGGAGGTCGACCTTCGGGTCGATGTCGCCGAAGGACTCGGCCACCGGCTCGGTGCGCTCCCAGCCGATACGGGAGTCGGCGTACGCCTTCTTCGCGGCCTCGATGTCACCGGCCTTCACCGCGTCCGCGAAGACCTTCGCCTTCGGCAGGGTCTGCTCGGCCTGCTCCAGCGTGTACTGCCGGTACGCCGCGACCGCGGCGTCCAGCTTCGGGTCCCGCTTCGCGGTCTTCCCGCCGCCGGTCGCCTTGACCTGCTGCCGGATGCCCTTGCCCTTCATGCCCGGCTTGCAGGCGATCTCGTAGTCGCCGGCCTTGATCTCCGCGGTGATGTTGGCCTTGGTGCCCGCGCCGATGTTCTCGCGCTCGGTGACGATCCGGTCGTCGGGGAACAGGACATAGACCTCGGTGACCTTCGAGCCCTTGTTCTCCACGGCCAGTTGAAGGTGACCGGCGGGGAACTCCTTCTTCGACACCTCGCAGGAGGTGTCGGTCGCCGTGACCTTGATGGCCCCGTCCCCTCCGGCGTCGCTCTTCTCGGCGCACGCCGTGACGGTGGTGAGGGCGGCGACCGCCGCGAGGGCGGTGACCAGGGAGAGGCGGACGGGACGCATGCGGGCTCCAGCGGCTGAGGACGGTGTTTGCGGTGTTTCGTCATGGCCCCAGGGGTGAGGCGAGCCTAAGTTAGCTCAGCCTTACTCGTCCGAAAACATGGCAAATTCTGCGATACCGGATTCAATGGGTGGTTCGCCTTTGCTCATCCTTTTCAATGGCCTTACTTCTGTCCGCTCCACGCCCCACCAGCGAGAGGCCGAACCTCCCATGCAACTGAGCATCCGCAACCAGCTCCCCGGCACCGTCACGGGGGTCATTCCCGGGGAGGTCATGGCCACGGTCAGGGTCCATCTGGCGGGTGGGGAGGACGTCACCGCCGCCATCACGCTGGAGGCCGTCCAGGAGCTCGGCATCGCGGTGGGCACGGCGGTGCGCGTCCTGGCCAAGGCCACCGAGGTCTCCCTGGCCACCGGGCCGATCGACGGCCTGAGCATCCGCAACCGGCTGGCCGGCAAGATCACCGAGATCGTTCTCGGCACCAGCCTGGCGAACGTCAAGCTGACGGTGGGGGAGACCGAGCTGACCGCCGTGATCACCAGGGAAGCGGTGGAGGAGCTGGGGCTCACCCCCGGGACCGGCGTCACCGCGCTGGTCAAGTCGACGGAGATCTCCCTCGCGGCCGTCTGAGCGGTCCGGGGCGCCGAAAGCCTTGATCCGGGCTGCTTCTGCGATGAGTTCCGGCCGGTGTCACAGTCAGAAGAGGAGAAGGAAGCGCCCGAGCCGTAGAGGCGGCGAACGGCGACGACAACGGGAGACAGCGATGCCGAAGATCACCCCCAATCTCTGGTTCGACGGGCAGGCGAAGGACGCCGCCGAGTACTACATCGGGATCTTCCCGAACTCCAAGATCACAGGTATCACCCACTACGGCGAGGCCGGTCCCGGGCCGGCCGGCACCGTACTCACCGTCGATTTCGAGCTCGACGGCCACCGCTACACGGGGATCAACGGCGGCCCGCAGTTCACCTTCGACGAGGCCGTCTCGTTCCTGATCGAGTGCGCCGACCAGGAAGAGGTCGACTACTACTGGTACAAGCTCTCCGAGGGCGGCTCGGAAGGCCCCTGCGGCTGGCTGAAGGACAAGTTCGGCCTCTCCTGGCAGGTCGCGCCCGCCGGGATGGAGGAGGTGCTGAACGACCCGGACCAGGAGCGTGGCCAGCGGGCGATGAAGGCGATGCTCGGCATGAAGAAGATCGACCTGGCCGCCCTGCGGGCCGCCGCCGACGGGACGGCCTGAAGCGGCTGACGTCCAGGTGATCGCGTAGCGCGTACCGCCCGATTCACCCGGGCCGGCGGCTACCGCCGGCCCTGCTCCGTCCCGGTCAGCCAGGCGTACGCCGCCCGCGCCGTGAACTCGCTCTGGCCGCGCGCGAACAGCAACTCCGCCCCGCGGAAGGCCGGATCACCGGCCGTGTCCCGCACGTACGGGACGGCGACACACCGCATACCGGCCGCGCGTGCCGCCGCCACGCCCGGGGCCGCGTCCTCCAGCACCACGCAGTCGGCCGGGTCCGCGCCCAGGCGCCGCGCCGCCTCCAGGAAGACGTCGGGCTCGGGCTTGCCGTGCGGGACCTCCTCGGCGGAGACGTACAGAGCGAAGTACGGACCGAGCCCCGTGCCGTCGAGCACGGCCTCGATGGCGGCACGCGACGAGCCGGAGGCGACCGCCATGGGCACCCCTTGTGCGTGCAACTGCTCCACGAACTTCCGCATCTCGGGAAAGACCTCGGTCGACGCGCGTGCCAGCTCCACATAGACGCGGTCCTTCACGGCCAGCAACTCGTCCACCGGTGTGTCGAGCCCGTACTCCGCGCGCAGCGCCTGAAGCGTCTCGCGGGTGCTGATGCCGATGTACCGGGTGTGGTGCTCCCAGGTGAAGTCGGGTACACCGTGCTGTGCGAGCAGTCGACGGCCGGCCTCGTAGTAGTTCGGCTCGCTGTCCACGAGGGTGCCGTCGAGGTCGAAGACGACGCGGACGGAGGAGGGGGTGCGCGCGGTGCTCATGGCCCCAGCATGCCAAGCCCGCACACCGGGCGCCCCGCCTGGCCGGCTCCGCACGGCTCACACACCACCCGGAACACCACGGAGGCCACCATGCTGATCGTCGCCGGCAAAGGTTACGTCGATCCCGACGACCGTGAGGCGTTCCTCGCGGGCTTCGAGGCGGCGCAGCTGCGGGCGCGGGCCGAACCCGGCTGTCTCGACTACGTGGTGGCCGCCGACCCGGTCGAGCCGGGCCGCGTCAACGTGTACGAGCGGTGGGAGTCGCAGGAACACCTGGCGGCCCATCTGGCCCGTACGGCGCGGGAGTCACAGCCGTCCCCCGTCGTGCTCAGAATGGAGATCACGCAGTACGAGATCGGCGCCTCGGGTCCGCTCTCAGCCTGACGCACGGGCCAGCAGCCCCGAGAGCCCGACTTCCAGCACCTCCCGCAGCGACGGCGCGAAGTCGATCCGCATGGCCGCGAGCGACGGATCGGCCTCGTAGGCCGCCAGCATCGCCGCCGACGGCTGGGTGTGGGTCCAGATCGCGCCGGCGGTCAGGACGCAGTAGGCGGCGAACCGCGGCGCGTCCTGCTCGCTCAGCTCGGGCACATGGGCGCGGACCAGAGCCGCCAGTTTGCCCACGTTCGCGATGGCGGTGCGCTTGAACTCGGCCGCGACGTCGGGCGAGACGTTGCGTTCCAGGACCGCCGCCTGCGAGCTGGTGAGATCGCACAGGACCGGGCGGTCCGCCAGCGAGGCGGCGAGCACGGCAGCCACCTGGTCGCCCCGCTCGCGCAGTGGCGCGCGGGCGTCGATGTCCGAGGCGAGCGCCCCCTCCAGATACTCCGTCCACTCGCGCCACGCGACGTCGAGCAGGTCGAGGAGGACGGCCTCCCGGGACTCGAAGTAGCGCAGGACGTTGGACTTCGCCAGCCCGACCCGCCGGCTCAGCTCGTTGAGGCTCACCTGGGACACCGGCATCTCGGTGAGCATCGATGCCGCCGTGTCGAGGATCGCCCGGCGGCGCTGGGCGCGCTGCTCCTCGCTGCGTGCGCGCTGGAAGGTGTGTGCCATGGGCCAAGTCTACAGACCCCCGGTCTGTTGTTATCGGACCGCTGGTCTGCTATCTTCGGAATTGAAGAGACCGGCGGTCTTATATGGGGTCGCCGCCCTGCTGCACCTCAAGGAGTCATCATGTACATCGTTCCTGATCAGACCGGCAAGTACGCCGTCGTCACCGGCGCCAACAGCGGCACCGGCAAGGAAGCTGTCCGCCGTCTCGCCGCCGCCGGCGCGCATGTCGTGATGGCCGTCCGTACGGTCGCCAAGGGCGAGAGCGCCCGTGACGAGATCCTGGCGCGCCATCCGAACGCCAAGCTCGACGTGCGCCGCGTCGACCTCGCGGACCTCGCCTCCGTCGAAGAGTTCGCCGACGGTCTCATCGCCGACGGCACCCCGCTCGACCTGCTGGTCAACAACGCCGGAGTGATGGCCCCGCCCTCGCGCATCGAGACGACCGACGGCTTCGAGCTCCAGATGGGCAGCAACTTCCTCGGCCCGTTCGCCCTGACCGTACGGCTCCTCCCGCTGCTGCTCGCCGCCGGATCCCCGCGTGTGGCCACCATGAGCAGTGGTACGGCGAGCTTCGGCAGGATCGACTTCGCCGACCTCCAGTGGAAGAGCCGGAGGTACAGCTCGAACGGGTCGTACGCCCAGTCCAAGCTCGCCGACATGATCATGACCAGGGAACTGGCCCGTATCGCGGCGGAGCGCGGCTGGAATCTGCTGAGCACCGGCGCGCACCCCGGCTTCACCCGTACCAACCTCCAGACGGCGGGCGCGAGTCTCGGTACCGGCAAGAGGTCCCTCGGTACGACTCTGCTCACCAAGATGGACTTCCTGCCCTCGCAGGGGGTGGAGCCGGGCACCGAACCGCTGCTCTACGCCGCGACCAGCCCCGACGCCGTCGCGGCCGGCTACTACGGCCCCGGCGGGCGCTTCGGCCTCGTCGGTCCCGCCACCACCGCACGGATGACCCGCAGGGCGCTCGACGCGTCGGTCAACGCCCGTCTGTGGGCGGAGGCGGAGCGCCTGACCGGCGTCGCGCTCCCCGCGCACGCCGTCTGAGGGCCGATCTGCCTCTGGTGCGTCCAAAAGGGTGAACCGGCTACCGGAATGGGTAGTCCAGGCGGCAGCACCCGACACGGGCAGCTGGTCTAGACCGCCTGCTACCGTCGGCCGGACACGTGAGCGGGGCACCGCGCACCACTCACGGACGCACAGAACGATCGAGCGACAAGGGGACGGACAGTGGGCGACAGGCGCGACGGCAGGAGCGAAGGACGGGCCTACATCGGGTCGTTCACCTCGGCGGGCGGTCGCGGCATCATCGCCGCCACCGTGGACGCGGACACCGGCTCGCTGACGGAGATCGGCGCGACCGACGAACTGGCCGACCCCTCCTATCTGACCCTCGCGGCCGACGGCTCCGTGCTCTACGCCGTCTCCGAAGGAGAGGAAGGAGCGGCGGCGGCCTTCGACGTCGTCCCGCGCGCGTCGGGCGGCGCGTCGGCGCCGCGCCTGCTGGGCGAACCGGTGCCGGTCTGCGGATCGGGCCCCACCCATCTCACCCTCACCGCCGGGCACCTGGTGACCGCCAACTACGGCTCCGGCAGCGTCACCACGCTGCCCGTCCGCCCCGACGGCACACTCGGCGCCGCGGCCGGAATCCTCCAGCACGAAGGCACCGGACCGCGTTCCGACCGGCAGGAAGGGCCGCACGCCCACCAGGTGCTGCCCGACCCGAGCGGCCAGTGGCTGCTCGCCGTCGACCTGGGCACCGACTCCGTACGGATCAGCTCCGTCGACCCCGGCAGCGGAGACATCGACCCGCACGGCGAGACCGTGCTGCGCCCCGGCACCGGACCGCGCCATCTCGTCTTCCACCCGGCGGGCACGCACGCGTACATACTCAACGAGTTGGAGACGACCCTCACGGTCTGCCGCTGGGACGCGGACAAAGGCACGCTGGAGCCGGCCGGCGAGGCGCCCGTCCTCCCCGACGGTGTCGAAGTGGCGAGCCACGCCTCCGAGATCGTCGTCTCACGCGACGGCAGGCACCTGTGGGCAGCGGTGCGCGGGCACGACTCCATCGCCGTTCTGACGCTCGACGAGACGCGTGAGAAGGCCGTTCTGGTCACGACCGTGGACTGCGGGGGACGCTGGCCGCGCGATCTCGCGCTGGACCCGGCGGGCCGCAGGCTCTACGTGTCGAACGAGCACTCCGGCGATGTGACCTGGTTCGACATCGACCCGGTGACCGGTGTGCCGTCCCGTGCGGGCTCGTTCGAGGCGCCCGCGGCCTCCTGTGTGATCTTCGGCTGACACCGCCGCCGGGCGGCGCCGGTGCCCGGCGCCGGACGGGCTGAGAGATCAGGCCGTCCGGCGGCCACCGGGCGGAAGCGGAGTCGCGGAGTTCAGGACGCCGGGGAGTTCTGCGTCTGCGCCGAGATGCCCAGCGCGCTCGTGTACTGCGAGAGCACCAGCTTGCCGACGGCCGGATACGCGCCGAGCGGCTCGGAAGAGGCGCAGTCGGCCTCCTTGAGAGCGATGTCGAGCAGCCCCTCGGGGAGCTCGGGTCCGATCAGGTACGGGGCGAGCGCAAGCTGCGTGGAGCCGGACTCGCGCAGCTGCTCGGCGATGGCGGCGACCGCGCCCTCGTCGTCGAGCGCCGCCGCCATCACCGGCACGGCGAGGCGCGCGGCCAGCAGCATCCCGGTGATCCCGGCCGCCTGGACGGCCTCCTCGCCGCCCACCGTGGCGAGGATGATGCCGTCGGCGGCCGTCGCCACCGTGAAGAGCCTCGCGCGGTCGGCACGGGCGAGCCCGGCCTCCGACAGACGCACGTGCAGCGCCTCGGCGAGCAACGGGTGCGGACCGAGGACCTCGGTCATCTCCGCCACGGCCTTGCTGTCCACCACGGCCTGACGTATCCGCCTGACCAGGGAGTTGTCGGGACCCGCGAGCAGCGGCACGACAACGGCCGAGATGCCCTCGGGCTCGGTGACCTCACGGCCGGCGGCCTTCGCCTGCTCGTAGCGCTCGACACGCTGCTCGGAGGTCTGCGCCAGGACGGTGCCCAGCGCGGGGTACTCGTCGTCGTCGCCGTCCAGATAGCCGATGCGGGCGTCCAGGCCCGGCAGCTCGGAACGCGCGATGCTGACGACCTCCTCGCCGAGGTTCCGCACCTCGGCACCGGGGATGCCGGGCATGGCCAGCACAAGCGTGGGCGCGCCCTCGGGCGCCGCCACGGGTTCGGGTCGACGGTGCCGCCCCGACTGTCGGGGTCGAGGCATTCGTACAGGCAGGCCGGGTGCCGGCCCAGTGGGGGAGCTCATGGCGCCGAATGCTACTGGTTTTGTGGGGTCGGCTGTTCGGGGAGGGTCCGGTCGTGCGTCATCTGTCCTTATTTCTTCGCTATGGTGCTTAACCCTCATTCGTCCCGCTCTGTCGGGACGGACAACATCCGCCCGTCGCACGGCAGTCGGAGCGAACCGGTCGCGAGGGCCGCCGCGATCCGCAGGGCCCCCGCCAGCGGGTCTCCCTCCGCCGACACCGGCCTCGCGTGCGGCAGCCGGTCGGCCAACTCCGCCCGCAGCGGTACGAGCAGTGGGTCACCCATCTTGAACAGCCCACCCGTCAGGGCCACTTCGCACCCCTCCGCCGGCGGACACGCGGCGACGGCCGCGTCGGCGATGTGCCGCGCGGCCTCGGCGAGGATCCCCGCGGCCACCGGGTCGTCGGCCGCGCAGCGGGCCACCTCGGGGGCGAACGAGGCGAGCACGGCGGGCCGGTCGGTACGCGGATAGACCCGCCCCGGCATCTCCGGCGCGGGGCCGAACACGGCTTCCGTCCGGGACAGCAGTGCGGCCGAACCGCCGCGCCGCCCGTCGTACGCGCGCATCGCCGCCTCCAGCCCCGCCCGGCCGATCCAGGCACCGCCGCCGCAGTCGCCGAGCAGATGCCCCCAGCCGTCCGCGCGCCGCCAGCCCGTCAGATCGGTGCCCAGCGCGATCATGCCCGTACCGGCGGCGACGACGGCGCCCGGACGCTGGCCGAGCGCCCCCGCGTACGCGGTGACGGCGTCGGCGGCGAGCGCCAACCGCCGTGCTCCCAGGGCGTTTTCCAGCGCCGCAGGCAGGTCGGCGCGCAGTCCGTCACCGAGCGACGCCATGCCCGCGGCGCCGATCGCGACGGCCACGGGAGCCGCCGCGCCCTCGCGCGCGAGCAGCGTCCGCGCGGCGGGCAGCAACTGCTCCAGCAAATGGTCCGGATCGATCCCGGAAGCCCCGGTGCGGACCGGCCCGGCGGACGCGGCGCCACCCACCGTCCTGACCGCCGCGCCGCCCTCCGCCGACGCGGCTGCGGCCTCGTTCACCGACCCGAGGGCGATCCGCAGCCCGGACCCGCCCGAGTCGACACCGAGCACCCAGCTCATGGCGTCAGATCCCCGTTGGACGGCAGGGGCGCCGCGATGTCCGCGTGCGTCTCACGGAAGACGCTGTCCGTGTGTTCGGAACGAAGGGCTTCGGAACGAAGGGCTGAGCGGACGTGATGACGGTGAGTCAGTGAATCGGTCACCGGACGCAACGAACTCCCCTCCTTCCTGCCGATCAGCTGCGAGATCCGCTCGAACGGCCTGACGATCTCGACGTCGAGGAAGACTAGCGCCTTGGAGGGGTGGCCCCGTTCGAGGGACTTCTCCTCTTCGTAACCCAGTAGAGTGATCGGCCGTGGCACCACGACCCTTGCACGAGCTTGTTGAACCCGGATGGGCGACAGCTCTCGAACCAGTAGCTGAACGCGTCGGCGCCATGGGGGACTTCCTCCGGGCCGAGATCGCAGCCGGCCGGACGTATCTGCCCGCCGGCGCGAACGTGCTCCGCGCGTTTCAGCAGCCCTTCGACGATGTCCGAGTCCTGATCGTCGGACAGGACCCGTACCCCACACCGGGGATGGCCGTCGGACTCAGCTTCTCTGTGGCCCCCGACGTGCGTAACCTCCCGGGCAGCCTGGAGAACATCTTCCTGGAGATGCATCGCGACATCGGTACGCCAAGACCCTCCAACGGTGACCTGACTCCCTGGACACGGCAGGGCGTGCTGTTGCTCAACAGGGCGCTCACGACGGCCCCGCGCAAGCCCGCCGCGCACCGGGGCAAGGGCTGGGAAGAGGTTACGGAGCAGGCGATCCGGGCGTTGGTGGGGCGCGGCAAGCCGCTGGTGTCGATCCTGTGGGGGCGTGACGCGCGCAATCTGCGGCCGCTGCTGGGGGATCTTCCGGCGATTGAATCCGCGCATCCGTCTCCGATGTCGGCGGACCGGGGCTTCTTCGGCTCGCGGCCGTTCAGCCGGGCCAACGACCTTCTCACCGGGCAGGGTGCCCAGCCGGTGGACTGGCAACTGCCTTAGGGCATGACGCAGTTGAGGAACGTGGTCAGGAAAGGTCCCTGAGGAAGCCGAGGAGAGCTTCCTGGGTCTGCGCGGGATCTTCCAGCATGGAAACGTGTCCGCCGGTGACTTCGGCCAGACGGGCGCCGGGATGCCGTCGACGAACTCGGCGGAGTGTTCGGGGTTGAGCCGCAGCGTGGTGCGCAGACGTGCGCAGCCGACGACGGTCGCGAGGCCCCGCACCCTGCTGGGGGTGGCGTGTGGTCACCCTGATCGCGATTGCCGCCCCCAGGGACCGCCGTGTGCTCGGCCGCGAGCTGCTCGATCACGGGTCCCCAGCTGCCGACCCCATTGCTACTGGTCCCGTGCACAAGAACCAGGCCATCGGGAGGCATGTTGACCTAGGATGGTTGAACGGTGAACATGTGTCGCCGTCCTGGCTGCTGTCACGGCGGCACGACAACAGTCCATCGACTCATGGCTGCCGACGGACAGCTGGTTTCGGAGGAATTCGGAAATGCTCGTTGACTCCTTGACGATCGATTCCGTGCCGCAGGACGAAGTCACGGTGTCGAGTTACAGATCCGCCGATCTCGGTCCTGTCCAGATCGGCGAGGTGATATTTCAGGACGAGCTGCGGCTTGAGTGCGAAGATATCGGCACCGGATTTTATGTTCAGCTGCCGATTCAAGGGCGATTCGAGTCGCGGCACCGTGGTGTGCGCACGCTGGTCAGCCGCGCGTCGTCGGTCGTGTACCAGCCGGGTGGCGGGTCGTTCTCCGGCCGCTGGCCGGCGGGCTACCGAGCGTTGTGCGTCCGCATTGACGCGTCGGCGCTGGACACCGCTCTGGCCAGACTCATCGGCGACCGCGTGTCCAGCCGAGCCCGCTTCGGCCCGGTCATGGACACCGCCGACGGCTACGGGCGCGGCTGGGCCGACCTGCTCTATTCGGTCAACCGACAGCTCGCGGGCGCTCCGGACAACCTGCTGACACAGCCGCTGGTCGCTGCCCCGCTGGCGGAGAGCGTGATCAACGGCTTCCTGCTCGCGGCGGCCCACACGCACACCGAGGCGCTCACCGCGTCGGTGGCGCCGGCGCGGCCGGCGGCGGTCCGCACCGCCATCGACGTCATCGAGGCGGACGCACGGACCCCGCTGACGCTGTCGGTTCTCGCCGAGCACTGCGGCGTGAGCGCGCGCACCCTGCAGAAGGCATTTCAGCGGCATCTGGGCATGTCGCCGATGGAGTACCTGCGCGATGTCCGCCTGCGCCGGGCGCACGAAGAACTCCGCAGCGCCGATCCGTATGTCGACTCGGTCGCCTCGATCGCCCGCGGTTGGGGCTTCGCGCACCCGGGCCGATTCGCCGCCGCGCACGAGGCGAAATATGGAATAAAGCCGCTGCGTACGCTTCGTGGATAACCGGATTCGCATCCCGGACCTTTTCTTTTCGCGGCGCGGCACGGTGGCTAGGGTTATGCCTGAAGAAGCCGTACTGAAGAAGCCGTACAGAGAAACTCAGGAAAGCGACCCATGATCAACGAACCCCTGGCTGACGTCCGCGACATGTATATGGCGCACACCATGTTCCGGCGCGAGATCGGACTCGCCCCGGCGCTTGTCCGCGGTGTGCCGGGCGGCGACGTCAAGCGTGCCGCGACCGTGGCCGACCACTTCCAGGTCGTCGACAACAGCCTGCACCACCACCACGTCGCCGAGGACGAACACGTGTGGCCACGGCTGGCCGAGCGGGCGGGTACGGAGGCCGAACCGGTGGTGCGGGTGATGGAGGAGCAGCACGCGGCCATCGGTGCGCTGCTGGACGAGGTCCGTGCCGGGCTCGCACGGTGGCGGGGCACCGCCGACGCGGCACAGGGCGAGGCCCTCGCCGACGTGGTGAGCCGTCTGCACGAGCACCTCGTCGAGCACCTCGCCGTCGAGGAGGACCTCGCGCTTCCTCTGATCGAGAAACACATCACCGCGGCCGAGTGGGGCCGGATGATCGCCGACAGCGCAGGCGACGTCGCGCCGGAGCGGATTCCGCTGATCTTCGGGATGATGGCGTACGAGGCCGATCCCGGCACGGTGCGGGACATCATCGCCCAGATGCCGCCCGAGATCAGTGGCGTGATCGGGGACCTGGCTCCGCAGTCCTACGCGGCACACGCGCGGCAGGTGTACGGCACCGCCACCCCGGCGCGGATCGGCGCTCGCGGAGCGGTGGCGTGATGACCGAGGTGAGATTCGGCGCGCTGTTGGAGCCGACGGCCGACCGCCCGCAGGATGTGGTCGGCTGGGCGGAGCTCATGGAGCAACTCGGTTACGACGTCGTCTCGTTGTCCGACCACCCGTACTGGCCCGAGCGTCTGGACACCGTCGCGCTGCTGTCGGCCATGGTGGCCAGGACGCGGCGGATCACGGTGATGCCGAACCTGCTCAATCTGCCGCTTCGGCCGCCCGCCATGATCGCCCGTACCGCCGCCACCCTGGACATCCTCAGCGGCGGCAGGTTCGAGCTGGGGCTCGGAAGCGGGGCGCAGCAGATGTGGGAGTCCATCGTCGCGGAGGGCGGCCCCCCGCGCACCGCCGGGCAGTCCATCGAGGCGCTGGAGGAGGCCACGCACATCATCCGTGCGCTGTGGGCGTCCAAGGCGGACGTCGAGTTCCGGGGCACGCACTACCGGCTCGGCGGCGCTCGGCCCGGCCCCGCGCCGGTGCACCAGGTCAGTATCTGGTTCGGCGCCTACCGGCCCCGCATGCTCCGTGTCGTAGGTGCCATCGGCGACGGGTGGATCCCCAGCTCGCCCTTCTTTCCCCCGGAGGCGCTGCCCGACGCCAACCGGATCATCAACGAGGCCGCGGAGGCCGCCGGCCGGTCACCGCGGAGTATCCGTCGCGGCTACAACATCGAGGGCGAGTTCGGTACCGGCCCCGGCTTCCTCCAGGGACCGCCCGCTGTCTGGGCGCGGCAACTGGCCGAGCTCGTACTGACCGGACAGATCGACACGTTCTTCCTGTACCGGGTCGGCTCACCCGACTTCCTGCGCCGCTTCGCCGCTGAAGTCGCGCCCGCCGTCCGCGAACTCGTCACGAGCGGCTGACCGTCGCCCCCGCATTACCACCGCACGATCTACGAGGCACCAAGCATGCCCCCGACGGACCTGTGTTTCTCCAGCGTGCGCGATCAGTTGACGGCGCTTGACCAGGACCGTGTCGGATTCCGCGCTCCTGCTAGACGTGCTGCACGGCCCGGCGCCGGGTGACCGGCGCATCGCGCGGCCGCCGGACCGTACGTTCGCCGAGGCCGCCGCGACCGGGCCGGGCCGGCTCCGGGTCGGGCTGTCGCTGCGCCCCTGGCCGGTCGGTGGCCGCCTCGTTTCACGCGTCGAGCACGCGGTCCGCGGTATGGCCGACACCATCGCCGAGTTGGGACACGAGGTCGTGCGCGTCGAGCCGCCACTGACCGACCGCACCGGGATGCTCAGAGCGCGGCTGGCTGGCCACGCTGCTGGGGGCGCAGCGCTACACCGCGTTCGTGACACTGTGGAACCTGTCGGGCAACCCGGCGGCCGTGGTACCGGCCGCCCGCACCGACGACGGCCTCCCGCTCGGCGCACAACTGGTCGGCCGGCCACACGACGAGGCGACCCTCCTCGCCCTGTCGGCCCAACGTGAGGCGGAGCACCCCTGGTCCCGACTGCGCCCGCAGCTGGACTGATCACGTGCATGGACCGTTGGGAGCCTGATCAAACCGTGCTGCGACGCGGGGTGGTGGTGCCGTGCACACGCTGCGAATGGGCTCGGAACGCCTCTCCGGCCGCCTGCTCGATGACAGGCCGCACCTCCGGCGGCATGTTGGCCACCGCCCGCGCGACAATCCCGGGATCGCCTTCGTACATCATCATGCCGAACATGAGAGGAAGCAGCTCCTGAGGTGTGTCCTTGCCGCCCTCCTGAACACTCCGGTCCCACTCGTCGAGCGTGATGTACCTGTCGATCAGCGGAAGGACGCGCCGCTCCTCGTCGCCCAGGTGCTCGTACAGCGGGGGAAGCAGCCCTTCGAAGGTGCCCGCCAGCGCGTCGCGCGGACCCGCGGCCGCGCTGTGACGCCACTTGTCCAGGAGGGTGGTCGCCTCCGTGTAGAGCCGGGCGATGCCCGCGTGTTGCTCCTCCATCGAGTGGACCACCGGTGCGATCTCCTCGGGACCGCGCTCCAGCAGGACCGGCCAGAGGTACGCGTCCTCAGCGGCATGATGGTGATGGAGCACCGAAGCCACCAGTTCGGCGTGCCCGGCGACGACTCCCACCCGCTCCCGATCACCGGCCCCGACCTCGCGCACCAGGGCCGGAAGCAGCGAGAACTCCCGCCGGAGCATGGTGTGCACCATGTACATCTCGCGCGTGCTCACGCTCGGTTCCTCATTGACCGTCATGTGCTTCACCGTGATCCTTTGGCGCACCACCGCGCAATAAGGTGCAATTGACCCGAAACGCCTTCTGGATCACCTTAGATCAGCACGTGCCGCAGACCATGATCAACGAATCAGCCAAGGACCGCCGCCCGGACACACAGCACGTCGGGAAGGTGCGAGGCGAGTTGCTGCCAGGTGTCGCCGTCGTCCGCGCTCGCGTAGACCTCGCCGTTGCGGTTGCCGAAGTAGACACCGGCCGGGTCCGCGTCGTCCGTGCACAGCGCGTCGCGCAGCACCGTCCCGAAGTGGTCGCCGTCCGGCAGCCCCGTGGTCAGGGCGTCCCAGGTCTCGCCCGCGTCGCTCGTACGGTAGATCCGGCAGCGCCGGCCGGCGGGGACCCGGTCGGAGTCGGCCTGGATCGGGAAGACGTACGCCACGTCGGCCCGGTGCGGATGGGCCGCGACGGCGAAGCCGAAGTCGGACGGCAGACCGGAGCCGATGTCCTTCCAGTTGGCGCCCGCGTCGTCGCTGCGGAACACGCCCCAGTGGTTCTGGAGGTAGAGCCGGTCCGGATCGACCGCGTCCCGGGCGATCTTGTGGACGCACTGGCCGAACTCCGGGTCGGGATCGGGCAGGAAGACCGCCGACACGCCCTTGTTGGAGGGCGCCCAGCTCGCGCCGCCGTCCCGTGAGCGGAACACTCCCGCGGTCGACACCGCGACCGTCACCGCGTCCGCGTCCCTGGGGTCGGTCACCACCGTGTGCACCGCCTCGCCGCCACCGCCCGGCACCCACTGCGAACGCGTCGGGTGCTCCCACAGCGGCCGGACCAGCTCGAAGGTCTCGCCCCTGTCGTCGGAACGGAACAGGGCGGCCGGCTCGGAGCCCGCGTACACGACGTCCGGCGCGGCGGGCCCCGCCGGATGCAGCTGCCAGACCCGCTCCAGCGACGCGCCGGTGTCCTTGGGGAACTTCACGGCCGGTTCGCTCGGCTCGCTCCAGCTCGCGCCGAGATCGTCGGAGTGGAACACGGACGGGCCCCAGTGCGCGCTGTCCCCGCCGACCAGCAGGCGCGGTACGGCGTGCCGGGTGTCGATCCCGATCGAGTAGACCGCCTGCGCGTTGAAGTGCGGTCCGTCGAACTCCCACCGCCCGCCGCGCCTGCGGCCGATGAAGAGTCCCTTGCGTGTGCCCACGGTGAGCAGTACGTCGTTGGTCATGGCGGATACCTCCGAAGACGCCGTTGTCCCAGACTCCGGACAGTCTGCACCCACCCACTGACAACGCACCTCCGGACGACGCCGCCCCCCCGGGCCGAAGGCCAGGAGGCCGACGCGCGGCCTTCGGCTCAGCCGTCGGCCCGGCCGACCGTCCCCAGGCGTGCCACCTCCTCGTCCGAGAGCCGGAGCGCGCCCGCCGCCACGTTCTCCGCGAGGTGCTTCGGGTCGCTTGTCCCGGGGATGGCCAGTACGTGCGGGCCCTGGGCCAGCGTCCACGCCAGCCGTATCTGCGCGGGCGAGGCGCCGTGCGCCCGCGCGACGGCGAGCACCGCTTCGTCGTCCGTCGCGCCGGCGCCCGACTCGCGCCCGCTGCCCGCGATGGCGAAGAACGGTACGTAGGCGATCCCCAGGTCACCGCACTCCCGCAGGAGCTTCTGCTCCGCGCCCGGCGCGTCCACGCTGTAGGAGTTCTGCACACAGACCACCGGCGCGATGGCCCGGGCCTCGGCCAGCTGCTCGGAGGTCACGTTCGAGACGCCGAGATGACGGACGAGCCCGGCGTCCCGCAGCTCGGCCAGCGCGCCGAAGTGCTCGGCCACCGAGCGGGTCGCCCAGCTCTGCGGCAGACGCAGATTCACCACGTCCAGGTGATCACGGCCGAGCTGGCGCAGGTTCTCCTCGACCTGACCGCGCAACTGCCCCGGCTCGGCCCACCACCACTCGCCCGAGGTGTCCCGGCCCGGCCAGACCTTGCTGGTGATGACCAGATCGTCGGGGTACGGCGCGAGCGCGGTGTTGATCAGCTCGTTGGCGGAGCGCGTCGCGGAGAAGTAGAACGCGGCGGTGTCGATGTGGTTCACGCCGAGCTCGACGGCCTGCCTCAGTACGGCTGTCGATTTCTCGCGGTCGCTCCGCCCGCCGCCGGGACCGAAGGGAACACCGCCGGTCAGGCGCATGGCGCCGAACCCGACGCGGTTGACGGTCAGATCGCCGAGCCGCCAGGTACCTGCGGCCGTCGCGGGGCGGTCACGCGTGTCGGACATGGATCTCCTCTGTAGGAAGGAAGGGCGGGCGGGCTGTCCGGGCACGACCCGGATCCGGGCACGAAAAAAGCCTCCCCGGCGGATCGGAATCCGCACAGACAAGAGGCTTGATCGACAACGCATCCTAGCAGTCCGCTCCCGGCCGTGGGGCGGCTACGTACCCGACGGCCCCCGCTCCCCGCGCGCCGCCGCCAGCAGACCCTCCCAGTCCGGGATCTTCACCGACCGCCGCCCCAGCTCCGCGCCCAGCGCCGCCTCCGCGTCCTCGATGGCCAGCCAGCCCGGCCATTCCACCGGGTGGTGCCCGGCCGCGCGGAGCGCGTCGAGCGGGTCCCCGGCGATCCGGCGCGCGCCCAGCGCGGGCGCGTCCGCGAGGAGCGAGGCGACCGTCTCCTTCGCGCACGCGCGATTGGTGCCGATCACCCCCGTCGGCCCGCGCTTGATCCACCCCGCCACATACTCGCCGGGCGACGCCGCCCCGTCCCTCAGCACCCGGCCCGCCCGGTGCGGCACCGTGCCCGTCGCCTCGTCGAAGGGCAGCCCGGCGATCGGCACCCCCCGGTAGCCGACCGCCCGCAGGACGAGCCCAGCCTCGATGTCCTCGTACGCCCCCGTGCCCCGCACCCCGCCCTGCCCGTCGGGAGCGGTGCGCTCGAACCGTACGGCCGTCACCCGTCCGTCGTCGGTCCCGAGCAGCTTCACCGGGCGCAGGAAGAACCGCAGGTGGATCCGGCGCGCCCGGCCCTGGTCAGGCGCGTCGGCCCAGCCGCGTACGACGTCCACGTTGCGCCTGTTGACGGCCGCCAGTGGCTGCGCGGCGGGCGTGGGCGGCCCGGACCCGGTGCGGTCAGCCGGGGCCGGGGCGTACGCCGGATCGAGCTCCAGGTCGGCGGGCTCCACGCGCACCTCGGCCGAGGGCAGCGCGCCCAGTTCACGCAGTTCCTTCGTGGTGAACTTCGCCTGCGACGGGCCCCGCCGACCCACCATGTGCACGTCCCTGACCGCGCTCCCTGCCAGCGCGCCGAGCGCCGGGTGCGGTACGTCCGTCGGCCGGAAGTCCTCCGCCCCACGGGCCAGGACGCGCGCCACGTCGACGGCGACATTGCCCACGCCGATCACCACGACCGACCGCGCGCCGAGCCCGAAGCCGCCCGGCACGGCGTCCGGGTGCGCGCTGTACCAGGACACGAAGTCCGTCGCCGAGTGGCTGCCGGCCAGCTCCTCGCCCGGGATGCCGAGCCGCCGGTCGCGGGCGGCGCCGACGCAGTAGACGACCGCGTGGTAGAGCCCGAGGAGTCGTTCGGGTGTGAGGCCCTCCGCGCCGATCTCGACGTTCCCCAGGAAGCGGACGCGTTCGTGCTCCAGCACCGAACGCAGCGTGTTCTGGAGCGACTTGATCTTCTCGTGGTCGGGCGCGACGCCGTAGCGCACCAGCCCGTACGGGGCGGGGAGCCGGTCCAGGACATCCACCAGGACGCCGGGCACCGACGGCTGCTGGACGAGGGCCTGGGCGGTGTAGACCCCGCTGGGGCCCGATCCGACGACGGCGACGCGCGGCACGGCGCACTCCTTCCGGCAGGAGACCTCCAGCATCGCACCGGCGCGCGGCGCTGAGGAGTACGCGGAACCGTCGCGTCGCGGGCGCCGCGCCCGGTGGGGGTACGCCAGTGCGCTGACCGAGTGCGATGCGCGCCGAGGGCGAGTGTGCCACGGGAGAGGGGAAGAATTGCCTGATTAAGTGGTGAATGTGTCAGAACCTGAGATGACTTCCGCCGCTGAGCCCGCGACGCCTGTCTGGCCCCGGTGGGAGGTGCAGGGGTACGGCACGGTCACCTGCGACACCCTGCCGGGCGGCCGGTGCGAGCTTCCGAGACACGAACTGGTACCGCCCTGGGTCGACATCCGGCTGACGTTCGCCGACGGGGCGCGCGTCGACGTACTCGCCGTCCTGCGGGACGGCGTCGTCGCCGTCGAGGACGCGCAGGCCGATCCGCCGCTGCCGCTGGACGACCTGACGGAGCTGCGCGCCTGGATCGAGGCACCCGTCGAGTACGCCTGCCGCGTGGTGGCGGGACAGCATCATGTGGAGGCCGGCCCGGTCGAGGGCGACGTGGCGGCGGCGAGGCCGGCGCCGAAGCCGGCGGTGAGGCCCGCGTCCAGCACCGCGGAACCGGCGGTGGCCGTGACGGCGGAGGGCGAGGGCTACGAGTACGAGGGCGGCCCGTCGGGAGCCGACGCGGAGCTTCTGGAGGACGAGCCCGCGCCCGGCGGCCGGCACCGCGCCGACGACTCCGTGTCGTCCGACCGCGCGGACCGGCGCGGTGTGGCGGAGACGTACCGCAGGGCACAGCAGTTGGGCCAGGACCCGGTCCTCGCGGTGATGTGCGCGACCGGGTACGGGCGCCGCAAGTCGCTCAGCGTCATCGCGAGCGCCCGCGACGACGGCTATCTGACGCCGCGTCACCGCCGCCGCTGACGCGACCCGGCACAGGACGCCGAAGACGGCGCCGGACGTGCGTCACAGCGAGCGCATCCGGTTGATCTCGGACGTCTGCTGCGCGATCACATCGCTTGCCATCTCTTCGAGTTGGACGTTGTTGCCCCCGGAGAGGGCCTCGGTCGCCATCGTGACCGCACCCTGGTGGTGGGTGACCATCAGGCTGATGAAGAGGTCGTCGAACGCCTTCCCCTCCGCCGCCCGCAACTTCGCCAGTTGGGCGTCGGTGGCCATGCCCGGCATGTCCATCGCGCCGTGGTCGTGGTCGCCTTCCTTCTTCGCCTTCTCCTCGCCGCCGTTGAGCTTCAGCCAGCCCTCCATGGCGCCGATCTCCGGTTCCTGCGACGCGGAGATGCGCTCGGCGAGCCGCTTGACCTGACCGGATCCGGCGCGGTCCGGGGCGAGTTCGGTCATCACCAGCGCCTGGCTGTGGTGCTGGATCATCATCGTCGCGTAGCCGAAGTCCGACGCGTTGGGCGTGTTGTCCGGGATCTCCTTCGCCGCCTCCTCGGGGGAGAGGGTCCTGGACTTCTCACCCGGCTTGCCCGGGGCGACCACCTGGCCCGTGGCGTCGCTCTTGGTCTCGTTCCCGGTCTCGCTCTTCTTGCCGTCGTCGCCCGAGTCGCAGGCTCCCAGGGCGAGTAGAGCGGCCATGGCCACCGCTGCCACGACAGGCCGGAGGACACGCGGTCTCCTGGTCCGGATCAACACAGTGACCTCCTGTGGTACTTCACGTGTATCGGGCACGTTGTCAGGGACTTTCCTAACACGCTTCCGGACGCCAGTGATCAAAAACTTTCATTACATCTAGGTTGCCATCTGTTGAGATGTACATGTGAAGGACGATACTGCCGACGTCCGTAAGCCGTTCAACTGGGAACGGATACAAGGGAGGACGCAGTGACTTCGTTGCACACCACCCGCGTGCGGCGCAGACGTCTGGGCGTGGCGGCAGCCGCTGCCGCCGGGCTCTTCGCCACGCTGCTGGCCGCCGGACCGGCGGTCGCGACACCGGACCCCGGTGACAAGCCGGCCAAGGAAGAGACTTCCAAGAGCCAGCAGGCCGAGGCCAGGAAGGCCATCGAGAACAACGACATACCCGGCGTGGACGAGATCATCCACAGTGACAACATGTCACACGTCGCCAACGTCCCCAAGGAGCACCTGAAGGGGACCAACTCGGACATCGCGTTCCAGGGGAAGTACGCCTTCTCCGGGAACTACGACGGCTTCCGGATCTTCGACATCAGCAAGCCGTCGAAGCCCAAGACGGTCGCGCAGGTCCTGTGCCCCGGCGGTCAGAACGACATATCCGTCTCGGGAGACCTGCTCTTCCTGTCGACGGACGCCTCGCGCAGTGACAACTCCTGCTCCAGCGTCTCGGCGCCGGCGACGGAGAAGTCCTCCTGGGAGGGCATGAAGATCTTCGACATCAGCGACAAGCGCAACCCCGAGTACGTCGCTGCCATCGAGACCGCGTGCGGCTCGCACACGCACACGCTCGTGCCCGAGGGCAAGAACGTGTACGTGTACGTCTCCTCGTACTCGCCCAGCACCACGTTCCCGGACTGCCAGCCGCCGCACGACGGGATCAGCATCATCAAGGTGCCCCGCAAGGCGCCCGAGAAGTCGAAGATCGTCGACTTCCCGGTGCTCTTCCCGGACGGCGGCAACCCCGGCGCGCCCACCAACCCGGGCGTCTCGGCCACCACCGGCTGCCACGACATCACGGTGCTTCCCTCCAAGGACCTCGCCGCCGGTGCGTGCATGGGTGACGGCATCCTGTTCGACATCAAGGACCCGGAGGCGCCGAGGATCATCGACCGCGTCCAGGACAACGTCAACTTCGCCTTCTGGCACTCCGCGACGTTCAACCAGGGCGCCAACAAGGTCGTCTTCACCGACGAGCTCGGCGGCGGCGGAGCGGCCACCTGCAACGAGGAGATCGGTCCGAAGCGCGGCGCGGACGGCATCTACGACATCGTCGGCAAGGGCGACAAGCGGAAGCTGGTCTTCAAGAGCTACTTCAAGATCGACCGTCCGCAGGCGGACGCCGAGGTGTGCGTGGCGCACAACGGCTCGCTGATTCCGGTCAAGGGCAAGGACATCATGGTCCAGGCCTGGTACCAGGGCGGCATCTCGGTCTGGGACTTCACCGACTCGTCGAAGCCGAAGGAGATCGGCTACTTCGAGCGCGGCCCGGTCACCCTCGACCAGGTCACCACGGCCGGCCCCTGGTCGGCGTACTACTACAACGGCTACATCTACTCGAACGACATCGCCAAGGGTCTGGACGTCATCAAGCTCGACGACCGCCGGACGGACGAGGCGAAGAAGGTGCGGATGGACGAGCTCAACGTCCAGACGCAGCCTGACTACTTCGAGGACTTCCGCCGCTGACCGGAGCGGCCGGCCGCTGACGCGGCCGGCCGGACCGGCAGTCAGACGCTCCGCCGGGCGGGCTCCCCGCCCGGCGGAGCGTGGTAGGCCGGATCAAGACCGAACCGCTGGAACAACTCGTCCCGCAGGCTGACCAGCGGCATACCCGCCCCCGGCAGCAGAATCGCGAACACGGCGCCCATCATCAGCGCACGCAGCAACGGGTAGTCGCGGTCCACGTCGTCCGACCCGTAACGCACCATCGTCTCGCGCAACAGCTCAGCGAGGCGCTGCTGTTCGGAGCACTGGACGAAGCCCTCGGCCTGGAGTATGCCCGCCATATGGGCCCGCATCAGGACCGGATGGTCGACCGTGAGACCGAGGACGGAGTCGATGGCACGCGCCAGCAGCTCATGGCCGTCGTCCGTGCGGGGCTCGCGCTCCAGGGCCGCCTGGAGCGTCTGGTGCATCAGCCGGTGCACGGCCGACTGGAACATCTGGCGCTTGCCGGGGAAGTAGTACGAGACCAGTCCGCGTGCCGCACCGGCCCGGTCGGCGATGTCGGCCAGGGTCGTCCCGTCGAATCCGCGCTCCTCGACAAGATCGACGGTGGCCTGTAGAAGCCGCTCGCGGGAACGCCGACGAAGTTCTTCATTGACCGATGCGCTTCGCGGGGACATGCTGGACTCCTGCGTTGACTGGCTCCTAGCCAGTATACTCAGCATGCCCCCGCCGCCCGATCCGTCGGGCCTGGTCGGCGTGGGACGAGGCTGTCTGTCTTGGGCGACGCGGGGGATCGTCCAAGACAGACGGCGCGCTCGCCGCTTCTCTGTGCTGACCTGCGAACTCGCAGGTCAGCACAGAGAAGCGATCAGAGCGGGTGTGCAAGTTTGACTATCTCTGGTCGCCCTTGATCGTACCCGTGCTGACCGGTTGCTGACTTAACTGACGCTCCCTCAGATAATTCAGAGACACCCCGAAGGCAGTGATCCGACACTGCCGACCGGACTCATTGTCAGGCAGCAGGGCGCCTCAGCAGTGCCGTGGAGCGAAGGGGCCGCTGATCGACTGCGTCCGGGCTTTGCCGCAGGTCGGGCGCGTGACCTTTCGGACCTAGCGATCTTTCGCGCTCAATCTTGAGGGAGGGTTCTGTCAGTCACTACCTGCCGTCCTGGTCGGGCGTCACGTGCACGATTTTCGGTTCCTAGCCGTTAGTGCCCCTCCCGGTCAGAGCGAGGCCGCGGCGCGCGACTTGCCGATTTGCCGACTTGCAAGTGTTCCGATGACGCACCTGTGGAGTGCGTGGCGATCCTGGAGCAGGTCTCGAAGGGCTTCTGACCTACGGTTTGATGCGTACGCATTATGTGCGTTGTGGGCGTTACGGGCGATAGCTTGACGCTGATCAGACGTTCGTTCCGATGGGGTGTCAGTCGATTTGTTGGGCAAGTCAGGTCCTGTCGAGGTGGCAATTGCCGACAGGTTGCAAAGGCAGTTGACGCTGGAGCGTATAGGTGCCGATCCCGGCTGATCAGATGTCCCGGAAGAGATTCGCCTGGTCTGTGACCTGCTGCGATGGGCCAGTATGGGGCACTGACCAGCGCAAATGCGCAGCGTGAAGGGATACGGGCAGACGTTGGCCCGGGTATGGTCCGGATCTTGGGAGAACACGACCTCGGCCGGCTTCGTCTTCCCGAAGCCGCCCGCACCGGACAACGAGGTTGTGATCCCAACATCCCCGCCGCGGCCACACGACGCTGCCTCGGATGTCGTTCACCTGCCCCCGGTCGACCACCCGGTCGGCGACGACCACCGGGGCGGGCGGCGGTGGGTCGCCGACGACGGCGCGCTTCTCCTGCCGTACGACGGCTGCGACCAGAACGAAGATCCGGATCGACGCCCAGGGGTGCTTTCGCACCAGATCCAGGACACCGGGCCAACGCGCGTCCGGCGTTGCGGCGTTGATTGCGAGCCCCATTCCCCTCGGTCGCGGCCGAGGACGCAGGTGGGCAGCGGTGAACGGGCCGGTCCGCGCTACGGCCGGAGCCGGGCCGGGCTTCCGCAGCGACGACTTGCTGCTGCCGTACGGTCCGAATCTCGCTGCGAACCGGTGCTCGCATACCAGTTCCACCAGCCCGACGAACGAGCGCTTCCCCGCCAGTTCGTCCCGCTCGGACTCGAGGCCCCGACCTCGCCACTCGCTACCGGACGAGCTGAATCATCCACGTCGCCCGGATCGCCGCTGTTGCCGGACGCCTGCCCACCCGCGGGTTTCCTCCAGGCCTCACTCGGTGCGCACAACTCGTTCTCACTCGGAGTGGGTCCGACCGTCGGACCCGCCAGGGGTACCTTGCACATCCGCCTTGGCGGTCCGCCTGTGCGGCCACCAGGCGGCGGATCGTCGGCATGCGAGGCGTACGTGAAACGGCGGTCCCCGCGATGGACGGCCGAGCCGCTGGCGTACTCGGGCAAATCGACCGAGATGGTGCCACCCGGGAAACCGGTCACCTGGAACGAGTCGGCGCGTGGCGGGAGCCGCGTGGCCGGGTCCGCTGTGTGGGACAGCCACTCGGTGCCACACCGGATGCGGCACCGAGCGGCCCGGTCCTCCGGGTCAGCCGTTCCGGCCCACCCGGAACATCGTCGTGTACAGGCGCTCCTCGCCGGGTTCCAGGAACGTCATGGACCCGTCCTCCCGCGCGGCGGTCTCCCCCGCGACGTGGTGTGTGGACGGTTCGAAGCCCACCGCGTACGCGCCCTCGCGCAGGTGCATCCACTGGAAGTAGGCGGGGAACTGTTCAGGGTCGTACTCCAGCTCGAAGTACATGCCCAGGCGGTCGTTGACCAGCCGGGGCCGGACCAGACCGTCGGCGTCCGGTACCGGCTCGTGCTCGTAGACCTGTTCCACGAACCCGCTCAGCGGACCGGGCATGTCCGTGTGGGAGACACCCTGCTCCGCGACGCTGTCGCTCTGCCACAGCGTGCGGCGCACGGGGATTTCGTAGCGCGCGCCCTCCTCCAGGAACGGCCAGCCGATGTTGATGTGGTACAGGTACATGTGGGGTGTGAGGTCGAAGCCCGCGTTGCGCACCCGGTCGATCAGCCGGATCTCCGTGCCGCCGAGGTCGGCCTCGATGCGGCGGGTGAGTCGCAGGTGCTCACCGAAGATCGCCGCCTGGCGCACCTCGCCCTCCGCCCACAGGACGCAGCGGTCGTCGCCCTCCCACCGCTCGCCGTACCCGGTGAGCCGGGCCGGCAGGTTCGCGACGCGCCCGTGCAGTCCGTTGGAGACCGTGCGGCGGGGCGGATAGCGGTACTGGGAAGCGTCCACCTCGGCTCCGAAGAGTGTGTGGTCGAGGCCGGCGGTGAGCAGCAGCCCGGAGAAGCTGCGCATGATCGACAGCCCTTCGTCGTCGCGGTACTCGTGCAGCCCGGGGTGGCGGAAACCGGTCGCCGAGCGCCAGCCGAAGCCGCGTCCCTCGAACTCCGCACCGCCCAGGTCCATGGCCCGGTCCACCAGTACGTCGAAGTTGAGACCGGCGCCGGTACGGAACTCCAGCGTGCGGATGCCGCGTTCGGAGCCGTCGTCCAGGACGACGGACCGCACGCCGCCGGCCGCGCCGAGATCGCCGGCGAGCCGGGCGAGGGAACCGCGGTCGTAGTCGTGTCCGTTGAGGTTCACGACATCACCCACCCTCCGTTGACCTCGACACACTGGCCGGTGATGAAAGTGGAGTCGGGTCCCGCGAGGAAGGAGACCACGGAGGCCAGTTCGTCGGGCCGGCCACGCCTCTTCAGCGCCTGGTGGTCGAGCACGTGCCGTGTGTACACCTCTGGGTTCTCGTGGATCTCCTCGGCTGCCGTGGGGAAGGCGCCGGGGGAGACGCAGTTGACCCGGATCTCCTGGGGGCCCAGTTCGCGGGCGAGGGCACGCGTGAAGGCGACGGCGGCGCCCTTGGTGGAGACGTAGGCGGCGAGTGAGTCCCAGCCGCCGTGCACGGTGATCGACGCGACGTTGACGATCGCCCCGCCACCCGTTGTGGCCATGTGGCGCGCCGCGGCCTGTGCGGCGACCCAGTAGGCGCGCTGGTTTACCGCCACGACCTCCTCGTACTCGGCGAGCGGCACCTCCAGGAAGGGTCGGCTCGGGTACACAGCGGCGTTGTTGACCAGGACGCGCAGGGTGCCCAGCTCGGTGGCGGTCCGGTCGACGGCCGCTGCGATCGCTGCGGCGTCGCGCAGGTCGGTGGTGAGTGCCAGCACCGGGGAACCGGCCTTCCGCACCTGCTCCACGGTCCGCTCCAACGGGTCCGCGTCGTGGTCGAGCACGGCGACACCGAATCCGTCGGCGGCCAGCCGGAAGGCCGTGGCCCGGCCCAGGGCGCCGCCGGCGCCGGTCACGAGTGCGGCTTGCGGTCGTTTCATCGGTGGTTCCCATCTTCCCGGTGTCGACCGGGCGCCGAGGGGGCGGATCGGGGCGTTGACACTGCGAGCCGTGCCCGCTTAGCGTAAATGTTAGCGCTACCGGTAGCGCTAACAACAGAGTTCGCAACGACGGAACGACGAGAACCCGCACGACGAAAGCCCGCACGACGCGACAGGTTCCGCGCCCCCTTCCTCCACCCCTCCTCCAAGGAGTCCCATGAGCACGCGCGACAAGCCCGGCATACTCGCCGGGTACCGGGTCCTCGACTGCTCGATCGCCATGGCCGGCCCCTTCGCGGCGCAGCGGCTCGGCGACCTCGGCGCCGATGTGGTCAAGGTCGAGCCGGTCACCGGCGAGTGGCAGCGCCACGCGGCCGCCGGCGGTGCGGGCGGCAACCGGATCAACGTCTCCTTCCTGTCGCTCAACCGCAACAAACGCTCGCTCGCCGTCGACCTCAAGGACCCTGCGGGCAAGGACGTGTTGCGCCGGCTCGTGGCCGACGCGGACGTCTTCCTGCAGAACTACCGGCCCGGCGTCGCCGCCCGTCTCGGCGTCGACTACGCCTCGTTGGCCGCGATCAACCCCTCCCTCGTGTACGTCTCCATCTCCGGCTACGGCGAGGACGGACCGTACGCGCAGCGCCCGGGACAGGACCTGTTGCTCCAGGCGATGTCCGGGGCGATGCTCTCCACCGGCCACGCCGGGGAGGCGCCGCGCGCCGCCGGCCAGTACCTCGTCGACGCCGTCACCGCGTCCACCGCGTTCGAGGGCGTACTCGCCGCGCTGCTGCACCGTGAACGCACCGGCGTGGGCCAGCTCGTGACGGTCAACATGCTCGACGCGATCACGACCCTGCAGATGCAGGAGCTTTCGGTGCACACCGTCGGCTCCCTGGACCAGTCCCGCTCCGAGGAACCGCACGCGCACGTCTACATCCGCGCGCCATACGGCGCCTTCCGGACCGCGGACGGCTTCATCGTCCTCGCGTTCCCGTCGCTGAGGACTCTGGGAGAGACCATCGGCGAGGAGAGCTTTCTGTCCATGGAGGACGAGAAGCACGGCTGGACCCACCGCGACGAGATCTTCGCCCGCACCGCGGCCCGGCTGCTCAACAGGTCCTCGCTCCACTGGCTGGACGCCTTCAGGGCCGCCGGTATCTGGGCCGGTCCGGTCTACGGCTACGCGGACCTGGTCGACGACCCGCAGATCCGGCACAACGGCACCTTCGTCACCTACGACCACCCCACCGAGGGCCGCGTCAAGGTGCCCGGATTCCCGTACAAGTTCTCGGCGACCCCGCCACGCATTCACCGGGGCGCCCCGCTCACCGGTGAACACACCCGCGAGATCCTCGGCGAGGCCGGTCTCGACGACGCGGCGATCGAGGCGCTCTTCACCTCCGGCACCGTCGCGGAGACCTCGTGACCTACGCCGGACTGACGTGGGACCACCCGCGCGGATACGACGCCCTCGCCGCATCGGCCGGTGACCTCGTGCACTGGTCCGTCCAGCCGCTCGAAGGCTTCGAGTCCCACCCCCTCGACGATCTCTGTGCCCGCTACGACCTCGTCGTGCTCGACCACCCGCACCTCGGCGAAGCCCTTGCCGCCGGCTGCCTGGTGCCGCTGGACGATCTGTTCACCTCCGAGGAACTGCACCGCTGGCGCGCCCGGTCGATCGGTTCCACCATGCGCTCGTACGCCATGGAAGGCGTCCAGTGGGCCCTCCCGCTGGACGCGGCCACCCAGGTCGCCGCC
Organism: Streptomyces sp. NBC_01716; assembly: GCF_036248275.1. Lineage (NCBI taxonomy): Bacteria > Bacillati > Actinomycetota > Actinomycetes > Kitasatosporales > Streptomycetaceae > Streptomyces > Streptomyces sp. NBC_01716. The sequence goes on from NZ_CP109181.1 coordinate 7,970,440, forward strand.
ACCCGGACCGACCTCGCCGGTGAGCCGCCCGCCATCTGGGACGAGGTGCGCGACCTCGCGCGCCGCGCGCCGGTGGCCCTGTCGCTCGCCGGGCCGCATGCGTTCCTCACCTTCGCCTCCGTCGCGGTCGCCCTCGGCGAGGAGCCCGCCGCCCACCCCGACGAACTGATCGGCGACGAAACGGGACTGGCGGTCCTCGACCTCCTGGCCGATGTCGACTCCCTCGCACCGGCCGAGACGCGCACCCTCAACCCGATCGGGCTGCTGGAGTTGATGTCGCGAACCGACCGGCTCGCGCACTGCCCGCTGGTATACGGCTACGTCACCTACGCCGACCGGCTGGCGTTCACCGACGCGCCGACGGCGCGACCCGGCGGACTGCCGGGCTCCACCCTCGGCGGCACCGGGCTCGCCGTCAGCTCCCGGTGCACTCCCAGCGCCGACCTCCTCGACCACATGCGGTGGTTGATGTCTTCTCCCGCCCAGCGCGAATTCCTGCCCCGGCACAACGGGCAGCCCAGTGCGCGTTCCGCGTGGACCGATACGTCGATCGCCGGCGCGGACTTCTACCGACGTACCACCGCCACCTGCGAACAGGCGTGGGTTCGCCCCCGGTACGCCGGCTACATCGGCTTCCAGACCGCGGCCTCGGCCGTCGTCCGGGACGCACTCGCCAACGAGACCGGCCACCGGGCGGCGCTCGAACGGATGCGCACGCTGTACCGGGCGAGCCGGGCGGCGGAGGAAGGACGAACATGACAGACCCCACCACGAGCACCCCGCCCGACCTCGGCACCGGGCACGTACTGCTGGAAGTCGCCGACCGCGTCGCGACCCTCACCCTGAACCGGCCCGAGAAGCTGAACGCCGTAACCCCCGAGATGTCCCGGGCACTGGTCCGTGCCGTCGAATGGTGTGACACGACGGACGACGTACGCGCCGTGGTCGTGACCGGCGCCGGCGGGCGTGCCTTCAGCGCAGGGTCGGACATCCGCGAACTCGACGGCTACCGCACGCCGTGGGAGTTCCGCAACCGCGTCGACTACTGCGACGCCATCCGCGAGGCCCGCACCCCGACCATCGCGGCGGTCGGCGGCTATGCGCTCGGCGGCGGGCTGGAGACCGCACTCTCCTGCGACATCCGCATCGCCTCGCGCACGGCGTCCTTCGGTGCGCCCGAGATCACGCTCGGCTGGATCGGGGGCGGCGGCATGGCCGCCTTCCTCAACCGCGCGGCAGGCCCCGGCAACGCCGCCCTGATGCTGCTCACCGGCGAACGAATCGACGCCGCACGGGCGTTGGCCTGGCATCTCGTGAGTGAAGTGGTCGCCCCCGGGGAACTCCTCGACCGGGCCCGTGCCCTGGCCCGAGTGATCGCCTCCCGGGCCCCCGTGGCGGCCGAAACGGCGAAGATCAACCTGCGGGCAGCCGGAAACCTGCCCGAGGACCAGGCTCTCGCCTACGAGCGGGACCTGCAGACGATCTGCTTCGCCACCGAGGACGCTTCCGAAGGCCGCCGCGCGTTCGCCGAGAAACGCCCGCCCGTATTCCGTAAACGCTGAGAGGACCGACATGAACCAGTGGCCCGACGCCGCGACCACCCTTCCTGCCGACGGAACCGAAGGGGCGCTCGTCGGCCGGATCTGGCGGCCCGGTCTCGGCCCCTCCGTCGTCACCGTCCGCGACACCGGTGTGCACGACCTGACCGCGACCTTCCCGACCGTGCGCGACCTCTGCGAAACACCGGACCCCGCGGGTCAGTTGCGCGCGGCCGACGGTGAGAGGATCACCGGACTCGACGAACTGCTCGCCAACACGCCGCCCGACACACGGAATCCGGCACTGCCCTGGCTGCTCGCCCCGGTGGACCTCCAGGCGGTCAAGGCCGCAGGGGTCACCTTCGTGGTGTCGATGCTGGAACGCGTGATCGAGGAGCGGGTCCGCGGCGACGCCTCCGGGGCCGCCGAGGCGCGCGAGCGGATCCGCGGGCTCATCGGGGACGACATCGCCTCGCTGCGGCCCGGCTCCGAGGAGGCCGAGGCGTTGAAGCAACTCCTGGTCGCCCAGGGGGTCTGGAGCCAGTACCTGGAGGTCGGCATCGGACCCGATGCGGAGATCTTCACCAAGGCCCCCGTACTGGCCGCCGTCGGCAGCGCCACCGACGCGGGGGTGCGCTCCTCGTCGCGGTGGAACAACCCAGAGCCGGAAGTGGTGATCGTCGTCTCCTCCACGGGCGAGGTCGTCGGCGCGACGCTCGGGAACGACGTGAACCTCCGTGACGTGGAAGGCCGTTCCGCACTGCTGCTGCCCCAGGCGAAGGACAACAACGCCTCGGCGGCACTCGGTCCCTTCGTGCGGCTGTTCGAGGACGGCTTCGGGATCGGGGACGTGCGGGAGGCGACCGTCACCTTGACCGTCGAAGGTGAGGACGGCCACCGGCTCGACGCGGTGTCCTCGATGTCTCTCATCAGCCGCGACCCCCTCGACCTCGCAGCCCAGTTGGTCGGACCGCATCACCGGTACCCCGACGGCGCGGTGCTCTACCTCGGCACGATGTTCGCCCCGGTGGAGGACCGCGACGCCCCGGGCCAGGGATTCACCCATCACGACGGTGACCTGGTCACGGTCGCGACTCCCCGGCTCGGCGCGCTCGTCAACCGGATCAGGGCCAGCGAGGCGTGCGAGCCGTGGACCTTCGGCCTCGCCGATCTGATGCGGTCGCTGTCCGCTCGGGGAGCACTGTGACGACAGGTCCCACGGCCGGTGTCCCCGGCCGGGCGGACGGGGCGGTGGGCGGAACGCTGGATATCGTCTCCGGTGTGACTCCCGATCCCCGCCGCCCCCGCAAGCGTTCCGCGACCCGTTCGGTGACTCTGGCGGACGTGGCGGCCGCGGCCGGGGTGTCCGCCCAGACGGTCTCCCGCGTCGTACGCGATCCCCTGTTGGTGTCGGACGCGACCCGGGCCATGGTCGAGGCGGCCATCGCGACGACCGGTTATGTGCCCAACCTGGCCGCCAGCAATCTGGCGTCGAACCGCAGCCGCACGGTCGCCGTCCTGGTGCCGCAGATCAACGCGTCGGTCTTCGCCGACACCGTCCACGCCTTCTCGACCGCCCTGGCCGCCCACGGCTACCAGATCTTCGTCGGGACGACCGACTACCGGCCGGAGCACGAGGAAGAGGTGCTGCGCAGCTTCCTCGGCCGACGGCCGGACGGACTGCTGGTGGTCGGCACCGACCACACCCCGGGCACCCGTGCCCTGGTGCGGGCGGCGGGGGTGCCGGTCGTCGAGACGTGGGGCTGGTCGGACGATCCACTGGATCTGCTGGTCGGTTTCTCGAACGAGGCGGCTGCGTCGGCGATGGTGGCCCACCTGGCGGAGCGTGGCCGGCGCAGGATCACGTTCGCGGGGCGACACACCTCCGGCGACCCGCGGGCGGCGGAACGCCTCGACGGGTACACGACTGCGGTACGCCAACTGCTGGGCGCCGCCCCGCGCACCGTCGACGCGGGTCCCGAGGCGGTCACCATGGACACCGGGGTCGCGCTGCTGGACCTGGCCCTTGAGAGGTATCCGGACTCCGACGCGGTGATGTTCTCCAGCGACGTGTTCGCCGCCGGGGCCCTTTTGGCGTGTGTACGCAGGGGGATCGACGTACCCGGCAGGCTCGCGCTGGCCGGGTTCGGCGACTTCGAGTTCGCCCGCCATCTCGTACCGGCGCTGACGACGGTCGCCGTACCCGGCGCTCGCACGGGGGAGTTGGGGGCCGAGCTGCTGCTGGCCCGGATGCGCGGCGCCACGGTCGACGTCCCGCACCGGGACGTCGGCTACCGGGTCGTCGTCCGCGAAAGCTCCTGACCGGGCCGGGTCGCACGCGCCGGTCCGGCCCCGGGACGTTCAGCGGGCCGCCCACTCCAGACCCCGCTCGACGATCGTCGCCGTCTGCGGCACTTCGAGGTCCGCGACGCGGTGGCCGAGGGTGCACACGAAGACCTTTCCCGCTCCCCAGCGCCGGGTCCACACCACGGGGAACTCGACCGGCTCGTCCCACTGGTCCCCGGTGGGGTGGAGCACCGAACTCGCCAGCACGGTGTTGAGTCCGTCCGTCAGTACCCAGTAGTGCTCGGTGACGACGTCGTAGTCCCCGACGCCCGCGGTGATCGCCGCGTCCCGCACCGGCGACGGGGCGATCCGTACGGTGAAGTCCTGAAAGCCCTCCGGGTGCCAGAGGAACCGTCCTCCGACCATCCGCAGGTACCGCGCGTTGCCGACGTTCGCCCCGATGACGCCGCCGTGCCAGCCGGCGAACCCCGTGCCCGCCTCCACGGCCGAGACCAACGTGGCCTCCTGGAGCGGGCTCAGCTCGCCCCCTGACCACGAGTGCACGATCAGGTCGGTGGCGGCGAGCAGCGCCGCGTCCTCGTAGACCGCGAGATCCTCGGCGACCGTGATGTCGAACCCGGCGCGCTCCAGCCGGGGCACGAACAACCCGGTGCAGCCGACCGGATCGTGTCCCTCCCAGCCTCCACGGACCACCAGGGCCCTGCGCGCGGTCACTTGGCGATCTCCTCGTGCCGGCGCCGGCCTCCGGCGATGTGCCCCGTGGTCCCGCCCTGCGCGGGTGCGAGCCGCAGTCCGGCGTCGGCCGGGCGTACGTGCGGACCACCCGGGACGGACCACCGGCCGGACACGGACTGTGCGGCGATCTCCTTCTCGTCCACCTCGATGCCCAGTCCCGGCGAGTCGCCGAGGACGATCCCGCCGTCGGCGATCTCCTGGTCCACCCGCAGGCCGACCGGGAAGTTCAAGTCCTGTACCTCGGTGACCAGATGGTTGGGCACGGCCGCGGCCGCGTGCGCCATCGGGTTCCCGTTGTACCCCACCGGGCTCACCGGCAGGCTGTGGCCGTACGCGAGCGTCGAGACCCGCAGGAAGTGGGTGATGCCCCACACGCTCCCGGTTTGCACGACCCCCACCGCCTCGGCGTCGAGCAGCGCCCGGTAGTGCTCAAGACCCGTCAGGTTCTCGCCCGTTGCGACGGCGGCGCGGATGCCCGCCGCGACGGCGCGGTGTCCGGCGGCGTCCCACCGCCGGACCGGTTCCTCGATCCAGGTGAGGTCGACGCGGTCCTCGACGGAGCGGGCGAGGCGCACGGCCTGGTGGGCTCCCCAGGACTCGTTGACGTCGTACATCAGGGCGGGGCGTTCGCTGTTGACCCGCAGAACGTCACGGACGGCGGTGAGGCGCCGCACGTCCCGGTCGATGTCCAGCCCACCCTTGACCTTCGCCCCCGAGAAGCCTCGTTCGACCCACCGCTCGTAGAACGCCACCAGCTCGTCGTCGGTGAGTGCGTAGTCCAGGCCCGAGGCGTAGCCTGGCACGAAGCGGTCGGCGGCTCCCAGCGTCCGCCAGAGCGACTCCTGAGCGATCTTCGCCTTGAGGTCCCAGAGCGCCATGTCGAGCGCACCGATGGTCCCGAACACATGGCCGCCGTGACCGGACTTGAAGACGTAGGAGAGCATTCTGTCGTACAGCGAGGTGACCGCCCGCGGATCCTGGCCCTCGAGCGCGGGGAACACACGGTGCACATCGGGGTGACTTCCGAGGCCGACGCCGGTGAGACCCTCGTCGGTCTCCAGCAGCACCACGGGTACCTCGGTGATCCCGCCTGCGACGACGCCGTTCACGTCGCCCACCGGCCGTCCCCACTTGTGCACCGTGGCAAGGGACCGGTATCCGGTGATTCGCATCGCTTCTCCTTGGTCTGCGCGCGTCAGCACCGTCACCATGTGCGGCGCGTGCCGTGGGAGGTCCGACCGGATGCGTGCGGGTACCTGCCGGGAGCGACGGGGCAGGGAGCGCCCGCGGGCGCCCGGCCGCCGGGGTGGCGTACGCGCCCTCGCTCCTCCCGCGACCGGTCAGTCATAACTTGTGATACGAGTGATGACTCTAGCATGTTCCGCTAGCCTTGGAGCGTCGGACAGCGCGGGCCGGGCAACCTGCACACACCTTGGGAGTCTCTGACCAGATGAGTAAGCCATCCGCGGACACCGTTGCAGTGCCCCGCCATCGACGGCGTCGGCCACCGCTCGCCGCAGCGGTCGTCCAGAGCCTCGCGACGGCCATCGTGCTGGGGGAGTACCCCCCGGGGACGGCGCTCCCGTCGGCGGGTGATCTGTGCGAGGAGTACGAAGTGAGCCGCACCGTGATCCGCGAGGCGACTACGGCGCTCGCCGAGAAGGGGCTGGTCGCAACTCGGCAGGGCTGGGGCACCGTTGTGCTCGACCAGGAGCAGTGGAGCCTGCTCGACCCGCTCGTCCTCGACGCGCTCTTCCAGCGGAAGGACCGCCTGGTCTTCCTGGACAACCTCATCGAGATCAGGACGACGCTGGAATGCGCGATGGCCGCCCGCGCGGCCCGGTGCATCGACGACGCCCAGGCGGCGGCGCTGTCGGCCAAGCTCGACGAACTGGCCTCTCTGCGGGACGATCCCACGGCCTATTCGCGGGCGGACATCGAGTTCCACGAGATCATCCACCGGGCGTCGCAGGACGCGTTCGGGCGGGCGATCGTCTATAGCATCCAGGGGAAGGCGGTCCGGTCGCCCCAGTACAGCGGTGATCCGACGCGCGAGGACATCGACCTCACCCACGAGGCGCACGCCCGGGTCGCGGCGGCCGTGCTCGCCAGGGACGCCGAGGGTGCGGCGGAGGCGATGCGCCTCCACATCACGTCGTCGTGGGAGCGCCGTCGCCCGCAAGACACGACGGAGGCGTGAGAAAGCCGGGGCACCCGCCGCGCGGCGGATGCCCCGGCCCGGTCGGGGGCCTACTAAAGCGTGTTGCAGAACGACAGAACGATCTCCCGCGGACGCTTCGCGACGCATGCCAAGACGGTGGAAACGGGGGTGCAATCGGGCAGTCGATCTTGCCGCGGGTGGCTGGATCTGAGCGTGATCGCGGTTCTGCAACACGCTTTAGGGCGTGTTGCGAAAGTCCCGTCTGGCCCACGACGCCTGGCACGCACGCTCGCCGCGTTGGCAGCGTTCTCGAAGGCTCCCGAGTACGTCCGGTCCATCTACGGGGCTGATCCTCCGCCTTGCGATCGCACGCACCAGACGCCGTCGGCCCCGCCCTCCGGGCGGACGGCGCTACTTTCGCAAGACGCCCTAACGCCCGGCCCCGCAGGCGCCCCCGCTCGTCCAGGGGCCGTTCGCCTCACCCGGAGTCTCGTTCCGTGTCCACCACTTCGCCGCCCACAGGCGCCCGTCGTGCGCGACCGTGTCACCGGCGCGGTGGACCGAGGAAGCCGTCCACGCCGGCACCGTGGTGCCCGCGCACGACACGGGCTTTCCGACCTCTGCCCAGGCGCCGGTGACGGACGTGCCCGGCTCCTCGCCGCGTGCGTACCACAGGGCGCCGTACGCCCGGCCATCGCGGAAGACGGTGTCACCCGCGCCGTAGGTCTTGGAAGCGGACCAGCGGGTCGACCGGTACGTGTCGATCACGCCCCGCAGCGCCGTGTCGGCGGCGTCTATCCGCTTCTGGGAGGCGTCGGTCGCCTCGCCGGCGTCGGTCGCGGCGGCGACGGCCCTCATAAGCGGCGGGCCATTCCCGCCCGGCTCGTCGGCGAGCGCCTTCTCCGCCCGGTCGACCGTGCTCCACAGAGCCTTGGCGTCGCCGCGGTGCGGACGCCCGATCCCCTCTGCGGTGACCCCGCGGTTCCACTCCGCGATCCACCCGGATCCGTACGACTGGGCGACCGTGCCGGAGCCGGAGAACTTCAGGGTGTCCAGGTCCAGACCCGTCTCCGCCACCGAAGTGGCCGACAGGCCAATGGTGTTGACCTTGTCGCTCCAGCGGGAGATGTTGAACACGGACGTCGGCTCGGAGAACGTCGCGTTCGTCTCGACGAACCCGGCCGGGCCTGCGGAGCCGATGGTCACCGCGTGGTCGATCTCGACCCGGGACGGCACCCAGACCGAATCGGGGTCCTCCCACACCGTCGCCCGGCTGCAGCCGTTGGTGCCGCTCGTCGAGTACGTGGCGCTGGTGCACACCTCGCCCGTCTCCGTCACCCGCGGGATGAACCAGTCGGTGATCTCCGGGTACGTGATCGGGGTGCCGTCGGAGTACCTCTGCTTCCCGTCCACGTAGTGCTCGTGCCAGGTGGCGACGGACTCCGGGGTCGCGCTGTACTTCTCACCCTCGCGAACGTCGAGGAACGCGTTGTAACGGCTCTCCAGCACCCAGCTGTTGGCCAGCGGCAGCCGCGTCTCGCCGTTCTTGTGGTAGATCCCGCCGTGGCCGGCGTGCTTCACGCCGATGAAGACGTTGTCGTTGACGGTGTTGCTGTGGCCGGAGTTGAGGTTGACGCCGGAGTTGGAGCCGTTCACCACGTTGTGGTGGAACCTGACGCCGGTCGCCCCGTCGTCCATGTACAGCGCGTCGTTGGAGCCGCCGATCTTCTCGAAGTGGTTGTAGCCGATCTCGTTGCCGAGATAGGTGAAGTCACGTCCCGCGTAGATGACGCCCATGTCGCCGGCGTTCTTCACCACGTCGTAGAAGTGGTTGTGATTGACTCGCATGTCGTTGCCCATGATCTGCACCGCCATGTGCGGCGCGTCGTGGACGTAGTTGTACTCGAACGAGTTGCCGACCCCGTACAGATAGCCGGCCGGGGTGTATGTGGCGAGTTTGGAGAAGCGCGCGATCTCGTTGTGGCGGGCGACGTTGTTCCCGCGCCGCAGGGTGGCGCGGTCGCCGCCGCCGAGCAGTACGCCTCCGCCGCCGAGGTCGTGCAGATAGGAGTTCTGCACGACGTTGTCGCGTCCGCCCTGCAGGGTCTCGTAGTCGGGCATGCTGGTGATCGTGTCCGTCGTACGGCCGATCCGGATCGCGTCCATGCTGACGTTGGAGATGTCGACCCCGTCGATGAGGGTCCCGACGGCGTCCAGCAGTTGCACCCCGCTGATGAGCGACCCGGTCATCGACAGGCCGCGCACCGTCACCCCCTGGGTGGAGTCCAGCAGCAGGAAGTTCTTGTCGAACGTCTGCAGCGTGGCGGTCATGCCCTCGACGGTGCCGCCCTGGGGACGGTAGTAGAGGACGTCGTTGTCGTTGTAGCGGTCGATGTAGTACTCACCGGCCGTGTCCATCTCCGACAGGACGTTGAGCACCTTGACCTTGGTCCAGGAGTCCTGCGGGATGTACATGGAGGGGTACTTGGCGTACAGCGTGTCGCCGCTCCACGACAGGATGCGCAGCATGTCGTTGGCGTAGTTGTTGCCGAGATAGCCGGAGATCCAGCCCTCGGTCTCGGACTTGGTGTTGTCGATGTCCTCGATCCACCACGGGTCCAACTGGACCGGCACGTCCTTGTAGTCGCCGAAACCGCGGGTACCGAGGTCGTCCACCGTCGGCACCGCCTCGGGTGCCCACCGCCGGTAGCGGTCCGCCTCCGCCGCGCGCCCGCCGACGGTGAAGACCGACGGTGTCATGCGACGCATCTCCTCCGGGGTCCAGGTGTCCCGGCTCTCGCCGGCCGGGAGCTGCTGCTTCTTGTCTTCGAACTGGGCTCGGGGGGTAGTGCCGGAGCCGTTCCAGGCGCTCTCCGGACCGAAGCGGGCGTCCAGGTCCACGTTCATCAGGTCCCTGGGTCCGGCGGCGCCCCACTTGGCGCCCGTGCCCCACAGGTGGCAGTCGGTTTCCTTCGTGGAACAGCCGTTGCCGTTCGGGTACTCGGCGAGAACCTGGGTTCCGCCGTTCACCACGAGTTCCGGGGCGAAAGGCTGCTGGACCCAGTTGAAACCGTTCTTGTAGAGAGTGCCAGGGTCGATGCCGTGCGCACCCAGGTCGTACACATACACACCCTCGCGCGACTCAGGGGTGTCCAGGCGGCTGTTGGAGGAGTACTGCGCCTCGGCGAGCGTCTCGTCGGAGAAGTCGGTGAGCTTCTTCCACCCCTCGGCCGGAAGCTCGTGCGACCCGGTGATCGTGACCTTCTCGCCCCGGTAGGCGGCGTACGTGACCCACGAGTTCTCCGGTCCCTCCAGCCGGATGGTGTCGTCGAGGACGTACGTGCCTCCCCGGATGTACACCGTGCCGCGCTCCTCGGCGGAGGTGCGGCCGGCCAGGGCGTCCCGCGCGGCGGCGATCGTCTTCAACGGAGCGTTCTTGGCGCCGCTGTTGCCGTCGTCGCCGTCGGAGGCCGATACGTGGACCGTCAGGTCCGCGGAGGAGGTGGCCGCTGCCGGGGCCGCCGACGCCGGGCCGGCCGCCGGCCCGCCGAGGCTCGTCATCAGCGCCAGCACGACGGAGGCCGTCACGATCCGCGCCCGTCGTCTCCCAGTTCTCACCATGGAGAAGCCTTTCGTTGGATGCCATGTTCCTGGCACGGCCGCGACGCGCGGGCCCGTGAGCCGCCCGGGACGAAGGCCACAGGGCAGATAGCACATGTATGACATGTGCACAGTAGGGGACCTGTGGGGGCGGGCACAAGGGTGGGGACGGCAGGAAACAGGGCCGGAATTCAGTCCAGGTGGAACACCTCCTCGGCGTTCACCCAGCGCTCGCTGGGCTCCGCCGAGTCGAGGGGCCGCTGGCAGGGGTCGGTCAGCGCCCACCACTCCCGGGTGGCCGGATCCGCGGCGACGGCGGCCATGTCGGCCTCGTAGTCGTCGCCGGTGTACTCGTAGTACGCGAACAGTGTGTGGTCACGCAGGAAGATGGAGTACGAGGTGATGTGGGCGCGCGACAGAGTGTCCAGCACCTGCACGGGGACGTTCCGGTGCAACTCCCGGTACCTCGCCTCCTGTTCAGGACGCAGATGGATCACGGACCCGACGCGGCGGGGCGTCCGGGGTGCGGACATGGCGATGGCTCCTTGGCGGGGACTTCGTGGACACGGCCTAGCCCTTGACGGCTCCCGCCGCGAGACCGCTCATGACGTGACGCTGCATCACGACGAAGATCACCAGGATCGGGATGACCGCGAGCAGCAGTGTCGGGAACACCTTGGTGTAGTCCGTGGAGTACTGGCCGACGGCCGCGTACACACCGGTGGTCACCGTGTAGACGCCGCTGCCGGGGCCGAGGATCATCTGCGGGCTGGCGAAGTCGTTCCAGACGCTCAGGGAGTTGAGGATGAACACGGTGGCCAGGATCGGCCGCATCAGCGGGACGATGATCCGCCACAGGGTGTAGTACCTGCCGGCCCCGTCGATGGCGGCCGCCTCGTCCAGCGACCTGGGCAGCATCCTGATGTAGCCGAAGAGGACGAACAGCGTGAACGGGACGGTGGTGGCCGTCATGAACAGGACGAGCCCCGGCATGGTCCCCATCAGACCGACCGCGCGCAGCACGAAGATGACCGGCACCAGGATCACCTGGGTCGGGATGAACATGCCCGCGATGAAGAAGAACAGAAGAATCCTGGAGATCAGTCTCGGCGTGCGTGCCAGTACGTACGCCGCCGGCGCGCACACGCCCATCGCGAGCGCGTTCACGCAGAGCACCAGGGCGATGGTGGTGCCGTACCCGTTCAGGATGCTGAAGTCCGGGTTGTTCCAGGCGTCCGCGAGGTACTGGAACGTGAGGGAGCCGAAGTCCAGCGTGAAGGGGTTGGCGAGGATGTCCTGCTGGCTCTTGAAGGCGTTGACCACCAGGATGTACATCGGCACGAGCATGCCGAGGGACACCAGGGTGATGAACACCACTCGCACGGTGGCCGCCGAGTTGAGTGTCTTCTTCATCCGATGGACTCCGCGTCGTCCTCGGCGCGCCTGCGCAGGACGAGGACCGTGAGGGACAGGACCGCGGCCGCGAGGATCAGCAGCACGGCCTGCGCCGATGCGAGGCCGATGTCCCGCTGCGGGAACGAGACCGCGAGGATCGAGTAGGCGAGGGTCTTGGTGGACCCCGCGGGGCCGCCTCCGGTCAGCGACACCACGACGTCGTACGTCTTGAGGAGCGAGATGCCCGAGGTGAGCACGGCGACCGTCACCGTGGAGGCGAGCGAGGGCCAGGTGACGGCACGGAACGTCTGCCATCTGCCCGCGCCGTCGAGCCTCGCCGCCTCCAGCAGGTCCGCCGACACGGCCTGGAGGCCTGCCAGATAGAGGATCAGCTGGACGCCGAACAGGGACCAGGCGATGACGGTGATCATCGACCAGAGTGCCCAGTCGGGGTCGCTGAGGAAGGGCAGGCTGTCGGTGCCGACCTTCTCCAGCATGGTGTTGACCACGCCCTGCGGCCCGAGGATGGCCTGCCACAGGAAGCCGACGACCAACGCGCTGAGCACGTGCGGATAGAACATGACCACGCGGCCGAAGGTGTTGAACCGGTTGGTGCGTTGCAGGAGCAGCGCGAGCCCCAGAGCCGCGAGGTTCACCACGATCGCGCCCACCACGGCCACCACGGCGGTGACCACCATGGTGCGCGTCATGTCGTCGGAGTCGAAGATGTGCCGGTAGTTCTCCAGACCGACGAACTCGGGGACCCGGCTGGGGAATCCGTTGTACTCGGTGAAGCTGTAGTAGACGGCGTAGACCACCGGGACGACCAGCAGAGCGGCGTAGATGAGCACCGCGGGGACGACCATGCTGACGGCAGCGCCGGCGTCGCGCCATCTCCGCGGCCTCGAAATGGATTTCAGTGCCATGGTCAGCGGTTCTCGTCGACCCACTGGTCGATGGCCTTGGCGGCGTCCGCCGGGCTCGCTCCCGTGTAGAGGCTCTGCGCGACCTCGGTGAACTTCGGGTTGAAGCCCGTCACGGGCAGCCGGACATTGCCCTGGCCCTCGCCGACGGCGACCAGTTCGGGAGCGTCGTCGAGAACACCCTGGATCTGGGCGTCGACACCGGTCTGCTCGACCTCGGAGCCCTGGCGGAACACTCCGTCGGAGCCGAGCTGAGTCTCCACGGCAGCCGGGTCCGTGACCAGGTACTCCACCAGTTGTTTGGCGCCGTCCGCGTCGGTGGCGTCCTTGCTCACCATGTAAGGGTTGGCCATGGTGGCGCCCTGCGGACCCGGGTGACTCTCGCCGTCCTCGACCGGCGGGGAGAACACGCCCACCTCGAAGGGAAGCTTTCCGGCCTTGTCGAGCGTGGCGGCGAACCAACTGCCGTTGGTGTAGAGGCCCACCTTGCCCGCGACGAAGTTGCCGTCCGCCTGCGAGGGGTTGAGACCGACGTCGCTCTTGGCTATGTAGCCGGCGTCTATCCACCGCGCGTACTTCTGGAACGCCGGCTCGTAGGCGTCGCCGACGGCGAGTTCTCCGTCCTTGACGGCGCTCTGCCACTTCGGATGCGCCTGGTTGAGCGTGGGGTGGTAGACCTGCTGGAGCTGGAGACCGGTCATGTAGTCCCCGGCGGTCTGCATCGGCGTGTAACCGGCCTTCTTCAGCGCGGCCATGTCGTCCGCCAGGCCGTCCCAGGTCGTGGGGGTCTCCTTGATGCCGGCCTTCTCGAAGGCGGTCTTGTTGTAGTAGACGAGCGACTGCGTCTGGGTGCCGACACCGACCGCGTAGTGCGCGTCGCCGAGGGCGTACTCGTCGAACATCGGGGTGTCCTTGGCCCAGTCCTCGTCGGTCAGGTCGAGCAGTTCGGGCGCCGTGTCGTCGTCGGGGAAGATCGACTGGATGACGTCGGGCGCGGTCCCCGCGGCCAGCTGCTGGGGGAAGGACTCGGCCACGGACTTGCCGGTCGGCCCCTCGATCTTCACCTTCAGACCGGTCTCGTCCTCGAACGGCTTGACCAGCTTCTCCCAGTAGGCCTGGTCCAGGTTGTCGGTCAGGTTGACCATCATCCGGATCTCGCCGTCCTCGCCGCCGGACTGGCCGGTACCCGAGGAGCAGGCCGCGAGGAGCGTCAGCGGAACCATGGCGGCGAGGGAGGCGAGGCGCGCCGTGCTCCCTCTGTTGGCAGACATCATTGTCGTCTCTCTTTTCCTTCGGGGAAACTGGGGATCAGCATTCACCGGACAGTGAGGGGTGGGACGTGCGGTCCGGCGTCACAGTCGGCCCCGGTAGGGCAGGGGGCCCACGGCCGTGATGTCGGTGGGGGCTTCCTCGCTGTCGACACGGTAGATACCGTCGTTGGCGACGAAGAACTCGGGAACGCGCGGGTAGTGAAGGTTCTCGGGCAGCGGCTCGCGGTCGGTCCAGGAGAAGAACTCCCGGGCGAACGTGTCCATGTCCTTGCGGCCGTAGAGGTGCAGGTCCCCCGCGGTGAGCGGGGAGCGTACGCACCAATGGACACCTGACTCGGCCCAGAAGGCACGGTCGCTGATCAGCACCGACTGCCGCTCCCTGGGGGCGAACACCTTGTCCCAGAACCCGTCGCCCGGACCCAGTTCGGCCATCAGGAACATCAGGTCGTGGGCGTGCCAGGCGGTGCTGGGCGCGATGTCGGCCTCGGTGTGCCAGCCGCTGGCGGAGGCGAAGTAGCCGCCGGGCGTCTGGTAGTGGGTGTAGGTCGCCAAACACGCCTCGGTGAAGGCTGTCAGCTCGGCGTCCGGTTCCTCGGCCAGCACCTCGTGGATGCCGTAGAGGGTGAGTCCCATGCCCGCGATCAGCATGGGCGTGTCCGTCTTCAGGGAACGGCCGTCCCGCACGTACCAGTAACGGTGGTAGCGGGTGGCGCCCGTGGCGTCGGTCCAGGCGGAACGTACGACGTGCCGGCACAGGCGCTTCGCCTCGGCCAGCAGGCCCGGGTCGCCGTAGGCGCGGTAGCCGAGCACCAGAGGGACGATCATGAGGCCGTAGTACTCGGCCGGCTCCAGGATGCCGCCCTCGGTGCGGTCACGCACCGTACGGAAAGTTCCGGCGCTCTCCGCGTCGGGCACCCCCCGGTGGTGGAAGAGGCCGATCAGAGTGGCGAGATCCTCGGGTATCTGGCCCGCGTAGGTCTTGTCGTCGGCCAGTTCGGTGTAGAGCTGTTTGACCCAGACCCGTGCGTACTCCTGGTTGCAGGTGCCGTCCTCGCCGGCCCGGCCGCCCCCGTACATCTCGCAGGCGTCCAGGTTGCGCCGGACGGCGGCCAGCACGCCGCTCACTTCGTCGGCGGGCAGCAGATGACGGGCGTGCTTCAGCGCGAGGAGCATGCCGAGGCTGCCGACGGCGTTGTGGATGAGCCCGGTGGTGGCCGACTCGCCGACCTGGAAGCCGATGTGCTGGTACTGGCCGTCGGCCTGCAACTCGGTCGACTGGTAGCGAAGCAGCCGCCGCAGCAGGTCGACGCCCCGCTCGTCGGGCTGCTCGGCCAACGCCTGGGCGAAGGCGCCGACGGCCGGACCCGCGAAGGTGGTGTGTCCGCTGGTGAAGTCGAGGAAGGTGAACGGATTCGTCCCCCACACGCTGTGGTTGTGGAAGCCGTTGATCGCCCCTTCGTCCGTCACCCAGCTGTGCAGCCAGCCGGCCAGCGCGGCCGTGTCCGGCCTGGTCGTGCGGTGTTCCATGGCGTTCCTTCCGGGGTGGTTCACACGGCCGCGCGGGTCGGCGTCGGAGGGCCTTCGGGAAGTAGTCCGAGCGCGGTCAGTTCGTCCCAGAGCGCGTCGGGTACGCAGGCCGTCAGCCGGTCGGCGTTGGTCCGGGACTGGCCGGCGTCCCGGGCGCCGAGCACCACCGACGTGACCCCGGGATGGAGCAGGGGGTAGGCGAGGGCGGCCTCCGGCAGGGTGATGCCGTGGCGTTCGCAGACGTCAGCAATGGCGGTGGCACGGCGGGTCAGTTCGGGGGAGGCGGGCCGGTAGTCGTAGCCGGCGCCGGCCGGCGGACGCGGCGCCGCGAGCAGCCCGGAGTTGTAGACCGCCGCAGCGACGACGCCCACGCCGCGCTCCCGGGCGAGCGGCAGCAGTTCGGCCTGGGCGGAGTGGTCGAGCAGGGTGTGACGGCCGGCCACCATGACGATGTCGGTGTCGCAGTGGCGGACGAACTCCGTGAGCATCGCGGCCTGGTTC
This sequence comes from Streptomyces sp. NBC_01716, assembly GCF_036248275.1. NCBI lineage: Bacteria > Bacillati > Actinomycetota > Actinomycetes > Kitasatosporales > Streptomycetaceae > Streptomyces > Streptomyces sp. NBC_01716. The sequence continues at coordinate 7,986,398 of NZ_CP109181.1, forward strand.
ATGCCCGCGCCCACCGCCTTCACCACACCTTGGTCCCGGAGTTCCACGAGGGCGTCGAAGCCCGTGGTGGACGCCGCCTGCCAGTGTTCGTCCGGGTCGTGGAGGTAGACGACGTCGATGTGGTCGAGGCCGAGGCGTTCCAGGCTGCCCTCCAGCGAGCGCAGGACTCCGTCCCTGCTGAAGTCCCAGCTCCGGCGGAACGCCGCGGGCACTGCGAATCCGCCGTCGTCGAGGAGATGCGCGGTCTCCGGACTCGGCTCCAGCAGCCGCCCCACCTTGGTGGAGACGGTGTACTCCTCGCGGGGCCGCCGCGCGAGCGCGGCACCCAGGCGGCGTTCGGAGAGCCCGAGTCCGTAGTGCGGAGCCGTGTCGAAGTACCGGACACCGCTTTCCCAGGCCGAGTCGACGGCGCCCCGGGCGTCCTCGTCGCTGGTCACGCGAGCGAGGTTCCCCAGCTGGGCCGCTCCGAGGCCGAGTTCGGTCAGCACGGGGGAGCGCGGGCAGACGCGGGTACGCATCCGGCTCACCGGACCCTCGTACGCGCCGAGAACGTCAGGTCCTCGGGATGGGCGAAGGGGAGTCCCGCGGCGAACCGCTCCACCTCGCCGGCGACGGCGTCGCCGATGCGGTGCAGCTCACCCCCCATGGAACCGGCTGTGTGCGGGGTGAGCAGGACGTTGTCGAGCGTCCACAGTTCGCTGTCGGCAGCGGGCGGCTCCGGGTCGGTGACGTCGAGCACGGCGTCGATCCGGCCGGTGCGCAGTTCGGCGGTCAGCGCCTCCTGGTCGACGACGGCGCCGCGTGCCGTGTTCACCAGCGTCGCTCCGTCGCGCATCAGGGCGAGCCGCCCCCCGTTGATCTGCCCCCGCGTCGTGGGCGTCAGGGGCTGGTGCAGTGAGATCACCTGGCTGCTCCTCATGAGTTCGTCGAGCTCCACCGGCCGCGCGCCGAGGCCGGCGGCCTCCTCCGGCGCGAGCGTAGGGTCGTACAGGAGCACGTCCAGGTCGAAGGGGCGCAGCAGGTCGAGGACCGTGCGGCCCACTGCGGAGGCGCCGACGATGCCCACGGTCTGCCGGTAGTTGCCGAACCCCTCGGGCACGGCGAAGTTGTCCGGCGGAGTCCGGGTCCGCCGGTAGGCGCGTCCCGCCGGCAGGACGCGCTTCCCGGCCAGCAGGATCATGGCGAGCGCGTACTCGGCCACGGGCCAGGAGTTGGCGACGCGGGCGTTGGCCGCGACCACTCCACGGGCGGCGAACGCCGCGGGGTCCTCCAGACAGGTCGCGGCGACCCCACCCGCGTAGATCACGGCCCGCAGCCGCGCGGTGTACGGCAGGTGGGCGACCCGGACGACGGGCGCGTTCCAGCCCGCGACCAGGATGTCGACCCCGGCCAGCGCGTCCCGGGAACGCGCGGAGTCCAGCTCCGTGAGAACGAGATCCGTGTCGATGTCGGCGGCACGGTGCAGGCGGGCGAGTGCGTCCTCGTCGAAAAGGGACCGGGCCAGCCGCGGGGGGTTCATGGACAGCACGGCACGTGGTCGCGTCACGGGGACGCCTCCCTCTCGCTCTGCCCGCCGCGCGTCGGGCGTTCGGCGTCGGCACGGGCGCGGCGGCCGTCAGAGCCGGACTCGGCCACGAGACGCAGACCGGCGGCGACCGGCCGTACGTGCGGCCCGGCGGGCTGGGACCACCCGGCTGTCCCGTCCAGGCGCGCGAGGGCCGCTTCGTCCACCGAGATGCCGAGGCCGGGGGAGTCACCGAGGACGATGCCGTCGTCCGCGATCACCTGGTCGACCGTGAGGCCCACGGGGGTGGAGGTGTCCTGCACCTCGGTGACCAGATGGTTGGGTGCCGCAGCGGCGGCGTGGGCGAGCGGGTTGCCTTCGTAGCCGACCGGGCTGACCGGCAGATCCTGGCCGTGCGCCAGGACGGCGACGCGCAGGAAGTGGGTGATGCCCCAGACGCTGCCGGTCTGCACCACCTGGACGGCGTCCGCGGCCAGCAGGGGGCGGAACTGTTCGAGGCCGGTCAGGTTCTCGCCAGAGGCGACGGCGGTGCGGGCCGCACGGCCCACGGCGCGGTTGCCCGCCACGTCCCAACGGCGCACCGGCTCCTCGATCCAGGCGATCTCGACCTGGTCCTCGATACGGGCGAGGAGGCGGACCGCCTGGTGCCTGCCCCAGGTCTCGTTGACGTCCAGCATCAGGGCGGGGGAACGGGTGTTGTCGCGCAGTACCTCCGCCACCGCGGTCAGCCGGCGGATGTCGCTGTCCGGGTCGAGACCACCCTTGATCTTGGCGCTGGTGAAGCCGCGTTCCGCCCAGTCCGCGTACAGCGCCACCAGTTCGTCGTCCCCGAGCGCGATGTCGAGGCCCGAGGCATAACCGGGCACGAAGCGGTCGGCGGCGCCGAGCGTGCGCCACAGGGGCTCCTCGGCCATCTTCGCCTTGAGGTCCCAGAGCGCCATGTCGAAGGCGCCGATGGTGCCGAAGACGGCGCCGCCGTGACCGCTCTTGAACGTGTGGGCCAGCATCCGGTCGTAGAGCGCGGTGACAGCGCGCGGATCGTGGCCCTCGACGGCGGGGAAGATACTTTCCGCCGCGGCATGGGCGCCGAGCCCCACACCGGTGAGACCGGCGTCGGTGTCGACCAGCAGGACCGGGACTTCGGTGATTCCGTTCGCGACGAAGCCGTTCGCGTCTCCGACGGGGCGGCCCCAGTTGTGCACGGTCCGGAGGGTCCGGTATCCGGTGATCTTGATGTGCTCCCCCTCTGCGTCCTCGTTCGCCGTCCCGGGCGGAGGTGATGTCGCCTCCGGGACGCCGCCGAGGTGGCCGGTACGTCCCTGGCTCGGGTAGGTCTCGGGAGCGAGTCACGATCGCGGGCCATGGGGGAGCGCGTCGGGACGCGTGGCTCGCGGTCGACGACCGCACCTTGCTGGATGTTCCGCGGTGACTCTTCGTCGGGGCGGGGAACGGCGTGGCACGCCGCCGGGGACCCGGACCGCGCCCTCAACAGTCGTAACGTATCATACAAGTGACGACCTGGAAGTCCCCCGTTAACATCCGGATGCGGCGCGCGGGGTGGGCGAATTGGCACGCTTCGGCCGTGCGTGATCCGCGGAATCGGCGCGGTCCCCCGCTCGTTGACCTGCGCGTACCCGTCCGCGTGGCGCTCCGGAGAGCCCGAACGCCGGGACGGGTCCCCTCGCCTCACTGCCCGGAGGAATCCTCCGGGGCCGCCCCTGCCGGATCGGAGAGGTGGCCGTCCACCTCACCCGCCGCGTGGGCGGCGAACATCGGACCCGCGACATCGGGATCCCCGGAGCGCAGGACGTCCAGCAGCTCCGCGTGGTGCTCGGCCAGGGCGCCCCAGCCGCCGACGTAACGCGGGTCGCCCAGCACATGCAGATCCCACAGGCTGGACTCGATCATGCGCCACAGGCGGATCAACGCGTCGTTGCGCGCGGCCTCGCAGACATGCCGGTGAAACGACATGTCGGCGCTGCGGAAGCCCGCGATGTCGCCCTTGTCCGCCGCGTGACGCAGGAGCGCCACGTCCTGCGCCAGCACTCTGGTGTGCTCGGCGTCCAGGTGGCCTGCCGTGCGGCGGGCCACGTACTCCTCGAACATGACCCGTATGTCGCGTACATCTTGTGCCTGCCGCTCGGAGATCCGTGCGACGTAACTGCCCCGGTGCGGCTGGGAGATGACCAGCCCTTCGTACGCCAGGCGCTTGATCGCCTCGCGGGGCGGAGCGTGGCTGGTGCCGACTCGTCGGGCGATCTCCGACTCCACCAGGCGCTGGCCCGGTACGAGTTCACCGCCGACGATCCACTCGCGCAGCAGGGTGTAGACGTGGTCGGAGAGCAACTGGCGCGGTCTGCGGGCGGGTAGCGGCGCAGACCTGCCGGTCTCCGACACCCGCGGGCGCTGGTGCCGGGGGTGTGGCTCCGGTGGTTCGGGGAGCTCGGCCGCCTGTTCGCGCCAGATGCGCGCCACCGTGGACTGTGACAGGCCCAGCGCCTGCGCCAGCGAGCGGGTGGAGGGCATCGGCGCGCCCTTCCCGGCCCGTGCCAGCAGCCCGGCGATGTGCGCCTCCGCCTCCTGCCTGGTGACGCTGCGCGGTCGACCCGGCCGGGGCGCGTCGCTCAGCCCGGCCGTACCCAGCCGCAGAAAGCGCCCACGCCACTTCGCCACCGTGGCCGGACTGACCTGCAGCCGCTGGGACACCTCCGCGTTGGTCAGACCCTCGGCGCAGGCCAGGACGATGCTGCCGCGCAGCCGGAGCGCCCCGGGCGGCCGACGCGAGTAGTCCGAGAGAGCCGCCCGGTCCTCCCGGCTGAGCTGCGGAAACGCCGACGGATCGGGAATTTTCATGGCGTCGCCACTCCATGGAAGCGTGGATTTATGACTCGGAGGGCAGGGACGGCGCCTGCCCCCCATGCATCAACTTATTGTTCACGCCCGCGTATTGACGGGGCCCGGGGGCGAACACCTTACTTGTCGTGCTCGATCAGTGACCCACTGGATCGTGCTCACCGATGCCCGCCGAGGAGGAAACGTTGCGTGATCGACGGACCGGGGGAGTGAGGCCGACAGAGCCCGCGCCACCTCGTTCGTCCACTCCTGAACACCCTTTCCGGACCGGGCCCCCGAGCCCGGAAGACCTGGCACCGACCGACGGGGCCGGCGGCCCCCGGCAATGACGGACGGCCCGCGCGACGGCACCGCCGTACTCGCGCACAACCGGCCGGATTCTCTCCCGCGTCCATGACGTGCCCGCGCGCCGGGCCGAGCGCGCCTGCTCACCGGTGACCGCGAGCGACGACAGGCCGAACGTGGTGCCCCGACGACGTACGCGGGCATCGTCTCCGCCGCACACGAGCATGTGCCGGTCCGGCACCCACCTCTGCCCTCACCTGTCGTCCACGCGTCCACGGCCGAACGACGAAGCCACGCCACACGCGTGGCAAGGAGGCTCCATGTCCATCACCACTTTCGTGCGACGAAGGTCAAGACTTCCACTGCTGCTCGCGGCCGGCGCCCTGCTGGTCAGCGGGACGACGCTGAACGTCCCCGACGCGAACGCGAAACCGGCCGAGTGCAAGGCGACCGAGCTCTTCGTCGCACCCGACGGGAGCGACAAGGCCAAGGGCACCAAGAGCCGGCCGTTCAAGACCGTCGAGGGCGCACGCGACCACATCCGCGACAAGGGACTCAACCGCGCCGGCCGGATGGCGTGCGACATCCACGTCAACCTGCGCGCCGGTGACTATCCGGTGAGCAGGACCATCGACTTCGACGACCGCGACTCGGGCGCCGGCGGACACAAGGTCGTCTACCGCTCCTACGACGGCGCGGGCAAGGCCCGGGTGATGGGCGCCGCTCCGGTCACCGGCTGGGAGGAGTACAAGGACGGCGTCTACCGCGCCGACGTCGGAACGGACAAGCCCTTCTACACCCTCTTCGAGGACGGCAAGCGCGCCACCACAGCCCGCTACCCCAACCGCAAGGCCGACGACGCGTGGGCGCCCTACATGACCTCCGTACTCAAGGAGCCGGAGAAGGAGGCCGTGCGCCAGTGGCTCTACTCCAACCCCGGTGAGTGGGACGCGAAGTGGGACCTCTCCAACGCCCAGGCCGTCGTCTGGTCGGGCGGCAGCTGGAGCTGGTTCACCGACACCGTCCCGATCCGGGACTGGAACCCGGTGAAGAACCAGATGACGCTCAAGTACTGGACCCGGTACGCGCTCATCAACTCCCGGGGCGGATCAAGGTACTTTCTGCAGAACTCGCTCGACTTCCTGGACCAGGCGGGCGAGTACTACATGGACTTCAAGAAGGGGCACCTCTACTACAAGCCGCGCGGCGACATCGACGACGCCGTCGTACTGCGGCCCACGGTGAAGACCCTGTTCAACCTGGCCGGCGCCGACCCGGACCGCCGGGTGAAGGACATCAGCCTCGACGGACTCTCCCTCCAGTACACCGACTTCGTCGACTGGTACCGCTACGGCTGGATCAGTGACGGCGACTCCGGAGAGCCGCAGAAATACCCCGAGTACGACCGGCAGATCGAGATGCCGCGCAACCGCTTCGGTGCCGTCACCGTGACCAACAGCAAGGACATCACCCTGTCCCGGCTGCACCTGTCCGACACCGGGTACCACGCGGTGTACGCCCTGTTCGCCAACGACGGGCTGACGGTCCGCGACAGCCTGCTGGAGAACATCGGCGGCGACGGCATCAAGATCGAGGGACCGTACCCAGGCGAGGGCAGCACCTCCAACGGCCACCTGCTGACCAACAACTACATCACCCACTACGGCGAACTGGTGCCCGGCGATGCCTCCGGCATCGAACTCGTCGGCACCGGCAACAACACGATCAGTCACAGCCACATCAAGCACAGCGCCCGCTACGGCGTGAGCCTCGAAGTACGGCCGGAGGTCGCGCCCGCGGACAACTACGCCCGGAACAACACCTTCGAGTACCTGCGCATCGAAGAAGCCGGCCTGGACAGCGGTGACATGGGCGCCTTCTACACCTATGGCGTCAGCAACGTCGAGCCGCACACGATCGACAACCACGTGCGACAGGTCGTCATCGGAGACGTGCTCCCGGACGCCTCCATGCCGGACAGCGGCACCCGGGGTGTGCACATGGACGCCGGCGGTTGCGGCTTCAGCTTCGAGGACATCGAAGTCGGCCAGGTCACGGACCAGAAGTACCAGAGCTACCAGTGCAACGAGGTCGAGAACGCCAACTGGGAAGCGGACTACGACGCCTCCAGGATGGAGTACGACAAGATCGGCGTCACCGCCTCCTTCCCGTACCCGCTGCCCGAGGGCGACACCCAGTGACCAGTCGCTGACCGGACACCTCCACGAGAGGTACGGGCCCGGCCGCCGGAGCCGGAGACGACCGGCCGGACCGGCCCGTACCCCCCCGGGGATCGGTGGGGCGACGCACTCGCGCCGCCGCCCCACCGATCCGCACGCCCACGCCGCCGGACACGGTCCGGCCCCGTGCCACGGCCGGGACCGGTTGCGCGCCCACCTCACCCGAACCCCGAGGAGCTCGTGCCCGCAGCGCCGTCCGGCCCTAAAGCGTGTTGCAGAACCGCGATCACGCTCAGATCCAGCCACCCGCGGCAAGATCGACTGCCCGATTGCACCCCCGTTTCCACCGTCTTGGCATGCGTCGCGAAGCGTCCGCGGGAGATCGTTCTGTCGTTCTGCAACACGCTTTAGGCCGTGTTTTAGAAGTCCCGCCTGCCCTGAAACACGGCCTAGCGCACGACCAGCAGAGAAGGAGGCGGGAACGCGACGACCACCCCGGCTGCGGTGCGCACCGACACCACCGAACGGCGCGGGCTGACCTGGGACCACCCACGCATCTACGCCCCGCTGGAGGAACTGGCCCGACCCGACCCGACGCCCGACCGGCGGAGCGACAGCCATTGGCAGGGCTTCTGCCGCAGACACCCTGAACACCGTGGAGCGCGCCTGGCTGCGACCGCGCCGGCTGGCTGTCTCGCCTTCCAGGAACACGCGTCGCTGCTGCTGCGCGAGGGCCTGGCAGCGCGACCCCCTGCACCGGACACTGTTCGCCGCGCTCGACACCTGGTACCGCGAAGGGAATTGGCGATGACCACCGGCGAGACCGCCGCGGCGACCGCTCCGGCGGAGGCGACCGGCGCCGCAACCACCACGACCACGCCCGGCACATCGCGCAGGCGCCGCACCCGGTCACGGGTGCGCTGCGGGGCCTGCGCTCCAACTGCCCGCACGACGCACCTGGAGGCACACCATGTCTGAGCTGTCCCGACGACACGTCCTGGCCGTGGCCGGAGCATCCGCGGCGGCGACCGCGCTGAGTACCGGAGTCGCGCAGGCGGCAATCGGTGCGGCGGACACCACCGCGCCGTCGGCCACCGGGACCGGAACTCACCCGATGCGGTTGTGGTACCAGGCCCCGGCGGCGGAGTGGCTGGAGGCACTGCCGGTCGGCAACGGCCGGATCGGCGCCATGGTCTTCGGCGGAACGGACACCGAACGGCTCCAGCTCAACGAGGACAGCGTGTGGGCCGGCGGTCCGCACGATTACATCCGTCCCGGCGCAGGGGAGCACCTGGACGAGATCCGCCGCCTGGTCGTGGAGGAGAAGTGGAACCAGGCGCAGCGGCTGATCGACACCAAGTTCATCGGCAGCCCCTCGGAGCAGGTTGCCTACCAGGTGCTCGGCGATCTCGAACTCGCCTTCACCGGAACCGGCGAGGTGACCGACTACGAACGTGAGCTGGACCTGGAGACCGCGGTCGCCCGCACCAGCTACACGCGCGGCGGCGTACGCCATGTGCGCGAGGTCTTCGCCAGCACCCCCGACCAGGTCGTCGTCGTGCGGATGACCACGGACACTCCAGGGAGTATCGGGTTCACCACTCGCTTCACCACCCCCCAACGGTCGACCGACTCCGCGGTGGACGCGCACACCGTCGCGCTCGATGGAGTCAGCGGCGACTGGTACGGCCTGCCCGGTTCCGTGCACTTCCGCGCACTGGCCCGTGCCGAGGCCGAGGGCGGACGGGTCTCCACCGACCAGGGGGCGCTGACCGTCGAGGGCGCCGACTCGGTCACCCTGCTGGTCGCCATGGCGACCAGCTACCGCAACTACCTCGATGCCGGCGCCGACCCGAAGGCCAGAGCCCGCCGCCACCTCGACCCGGCCGCGAAGCGAAGGTACGAGCACCTGCGCACCAGGCACGTGGCCGACTACCGGCGGCTGTTCTCCCGGGTCGGCATCGACCTGGGCCCGTCGGAGCGCGCCGGCCTGCCCACCGACCAGCGCATCCCGCTCTTCGCCGACGGCAAGGACCCGCAGTTGGCCGCCCTCTACTTCCAGTACGGCCGCTACCTGCTGGCCTCCTGCTCCCGGTCGCCGGGGCAGCCCGCCAACCTCCAGGGCCTGTGGAACGACAGCCTGAACCCGGCCTGGGAATCCAAGTACACCGTCAACATCAACTTCGAGATGAACTACTGGCCCGCGGGGCCCGCCAACCTGGCGGAGTGCTGGGACCCCGCCGTGCAGATGGTCCACGAGCTGGCGGAGTCCGGCACCCGCACCGCCAAGGCGATGTACGACGCGCCGGGCTGGGTGTTGCACCACAACACGGACGGCTGGCGGGGAACCGCGCCGGTGGACGCCGCGCAGTACGGCATGTGGCCGACCGGAGGCGCCTGGCTGTGCGTGATGCTCTGGGACCACTACCGCTTCACCGGTGAAACGGGCGCTCTGATCCGCAACTATCCGGTGATCAAGGGCGCGGTGGAGTTCTTCCTCGACACGCTGGTCGTGGACGCGAAGACCGGATGGCTCGTCACCAACCCCTCACAGTCCCCAGAGGTCACCCACCACCAGGACGAGGGCGAAAGCGTCAGTATCTGCGTCGGCCCCACCATGGACATGCAGCTCCTGCGCGACCTGTTCGACGCCTACCGGCAGGCCGCGAAGGTGCTGCACCGTGATGCCGGCTTCGTCGAACGGGTCTCCGAGATCCGCGACCGCCTCGCGCCCACGCGGATCGGCTACCTCGGCCAGATCCAGGAGTGGCTGGAGGACTGGGAGGAGGCGGCGCTGGTGCGGAGCCGCCATGTCTCCCACCTGTACGGGGTGTTCCCGAGCGGGCAGATCAACCCGCGCACGACCCCGGAACTCGCCGCGGCGGCGGTGAAGAGCCTGGAGCTGCGGGGAACGGCGGGGCAGGGCTGGTCCCTCGCCTGGAAGATCAACATGTGGGCCAGACTGCTGGAACCGGCGCGCGCCTACAAGCACCTGTCGGACCTGCTCACCCCGGCGCGCACGGCCCCCAACCTCTTCGACCTGCACCCGCCGTTCCAGATCGACGGCAACTTCGGCGGCGTCTCCGGCATCACCGAGATGCTGCTGCAGAGCCACGCCGACGAGATTGACCTCCTGCCGGCGCTGCCCGAGGCATGGCCCACCGGATCCTTCCGCGGACTGCGCTCCCGCGGTGGCTTCGAGGTCGACCTCGCGTGGACGGCCGACGGGATCACGCACGTCGAGATCCGCTCCCTGCTCGGCAACCCGGTGCGTGTCCGCACCCCGCACCCGGTGGACGTCGAGGGCGCCGGGGCCGACCGCCCCGAGGAGTGCGTGGTGTCCTTCGACACTCGCCGGGGCGGCCGGTACCGTCTGACCGCCGCGAAGACGGGTCGCTGACCCGGGGAAGCGGCGGAACGTCACGTCACACGGAGCCGGAAGCGGACCGTCGGTCGCGCAGCGGCATCCGTACCCGCATCGCGCCGTCGCCGCGGTTGTCCCACTGGAAGTAGGGCATCGCGGTGGCGGTCGCGGGGCAGCCGGAGTCGTCGCTCGCCGGGCCGCCGAGCGTGCGCTACGGCAGCCCCGCCTGTGGGCGCCGGTGACCGCCACCGCCGGGGTCCGCAGCGTGATGGCCGCCACCGTGCCGCCGACGTCGGTTCGCCGGCCGGCCTGCACCACGGGCACCCTGGCCGCCCAGATGCTGCTGCAGGAGACCGACGCCCACGCGGGCGAGCACCGCCACCAACGTATCGTGCTGCAAGCGGAGTTGGTGGTCCGCAAGTCGAACCTGGCTTGAGAGCGGCGCGAGGAGCTGTCTGAAGAGCGCGCGATCGTCCGAAAGACCATCGGCGGCCTGGTCACCCGACCAGGCCGCCGATGGTCTTTCCGGTGCGGGGCGCCCTGTTACGCCTGCACGGTGCCCCGCCCGTACGGCACGATCCGTACCGGGCCGATGAGCCCGTAGTCCTGCCGTTTGCCGGCCCCGAACACTGACGGGCGGGCGACCCGCAGCCGGTTCAGGAGGGTCGTCGCCACCTCCGCCTCGATGGTGTTGGCGCCCCGCCGCAGCCGGGTGCCGAGGTCGGCGACCCGGGCGAGCTGGTCCAGCGGTGGCAGCTCGCGGCCGTTGACGAGTACGCGGAACGTATCGAAGACGCCGCCCAGGTGAAGCAGCGCGCCGTGCTCTTCGGACCAGTCGTCGCCCAGGACGACGGTGGTGCGGTAGCGGCCCACACCGGAGACGTCTTCCAGGCCGGGGATCTTCGACCAGGGCGCGAGGGCGTCCAGTTGGACGACGTGCTGCTCGTGGGCCGTCTCGGTGGCGCTCGCCCCGGGGCGCCAGTCGTCGACGGTCAGCGTCCAGGAGGTCAGCGCGACGGGCTGCGGTAGCGCGCCGATGACAGTGTTCGTCATCCGCCCGTCGTCGAACGTGGTGGTGTACGTTCCGGCGGCCGCGGCGCGCATTTCGAGGCGGCCCCCATCGCGCACGTGGAGGGAGTCGGCCTGCGTGGCGGTGGCGTGCCGTCGGGGGGTGTCCCGGGTGGGCCGGGCCGGCACGACGACGGTGACCGCACCGGGCTCGAGGTCCACGGTGAGGCGGATGCGGCCGTCGCCGGTGCGGGTGTACAGGGCGATCGGGGTGAGCGTGCCCGTCCACGGGTCGAGGCGGCGCGGGACCGCGCCCTTGACCCTGGTGGTGAGCGTGACGTCATGGGTGATGCGGGTACCGGTCGAACCCTTCTTGCTCACCGCGTCGTTGGCGAAATAGAACCAGTCGGCCTCGACGGTCGCGCGGTGGCTGTGCAGCAGCATGGACGACTGGGCGTACTCGACGTCGCGGCGCAGCCCGAGCGCGGCGATGGCCTCGGGCACGTTGGGGCGGTCGGCCACGATGTGGACCGACTTCAACTTGCCCAGGTCCGCAAGGAGTTGACGCAGCCGCGCGTCGCCGCCGGGGCGGGAGATGCCGGGGACGCGGGCGTTGGACCAGTCGCCGATGAGGATGATGGGCAGGCCGGCCTTCGCGTACGAGAGCAGCTTCTCGGCGACGCCCAGCTCCAGCGTGTGCTCCCGGCCGACCATGACGTCGCCGTCGACCACGAGGGCCTTGAGCGTCGGCCCGTCCGGCGCGAGGCGCCCGTCGCGTACGACGGCCGACGGCAGATCGAGCAGGCGCGGGCTGAGGAACGTGTGCGTCCAGCCGACCGGTACGCCGCTCGTAGCGGAACGCGGCTACGCGACACCGGAAGAGGTACGCGCGGCCTTCGACGCGGGCGCGCACGCTGTCGTGGTGGGCTTGGCCATTGTGGCCCCGGTCTGGCTGACCGCCCGCTTCGCCGACGCGACGCAGGCGACCACCCCGTAGCCGGGCACCCGGGTCGGCCGGGGCCCTGCCCGAGGGGCTTCCGGCCGGGTTCACGTTCCGGCCGGATTGGCGTTCCCGACAGACCGACGTTCCCGACTGGCCCCGGCGTGGCGCCCAGGTCGCGGGCTTCTATGGACGGGGTGATATCTCGGTGACGTGGCTGATCTCGTCGGACAGGACGTCGTTCAGCGTGGCACGCGCCACCCTGGACCGCTCCATTGCGTCGGCCACCTCCTGACTGACCTCGTTCTCCTCCGCCTCGGGCGGCCGTACGGTCCGCCGCAGGATCTCCGCGCGTACCACCCGGGTCGCCTCGCGCAGGGCGGCCAGGAGCCGGGCGCGGGCCTCGGCCGCCTGTATGTCACCCTCCGCCACGCCCGGGGGAATGGGAACGGACTGCGACAACGTTTCCATGGAATCCACCCAGGCACCGCTGAAGGCCAGCGAGATCCCGGCCTTGTGGGCTTCCGTACTGACTTGGGCGATCACGTCGTCGTACCGTTCGAGGTCCATCGGCCGACCGGCCTCGAGGTCCTGGACGGTCCGCTCCAGCGCGTCGATCCACGCGCGGCCGGTCACCCTGACGAGGAGCAGCCGGGCGGTCTCGCCCTCCCGCCAGAGGGCCAGCTTCTCGGCGTCCTTCTGTTCGACCTGCCTGCGGTGCAGCCGCAAGGGCCCGTAGACCGCCGCCAGTCCCGCGACGCCGGCGCCTCCCAGCGCCCCGAGGACCCCGAACCACACACTGCTGTCAGCCATTCTGCCCATTCTTCCCCACGCCGAGCCGTCTGGGCGAGGCGATGAGGCGGCGCTCCGCCAAAACGCCGCGCCTCCTTCCCGCCAGACCCCGCGCGGCGTGCACGGGGCAGGGTGATCCGCCAAATCCACTACGCCTGACGGGCGTTGGGTGTGCCGTGCGAGGATATGGGGGGTGTGCCGAGGTGAGAGGACAACACGGTTGCTGCGAGCACTGAGCGACGTGTCACCGAGGCGGATCGGGCCCTTCACCGTTCTGGCGCGGATCGGGGCCGGAGGTATGGGGGATGTCTACCTGGCCACCCCGTCGCCCGGTGCTCCGGTGGACAGACTGGTGGCGGTGAAAACCGTACGCCGTGACCTGGCCGACGACCCTTCGTTCCGCCGCCGGTTCCGCCGTGAGGCGGCCCTGGCCGGCACCGTTGACAGCCCATACACCGTCACACCGGTCGATGTCGACGCGGACGCCGACGTGCCCTGGATGGCTGTCGAGTACGTCGCGGGCCCCACCCTCGCCGAGGCGGTCCGGCGCGGGGGGCCGCTGCCACAGGACGCCGTCCGCAGGCTGGGCGCCCACCTCGCCGGGGCGTTGAGCGGGCTGCACGCGGCTGGGATCGTCCACCGGGACATCAAGCCCGGGAATGTCCTGCTCGGTCTCGACCGTGCCCGCCTCATCGACCTGGGTCTCGCCGCCCGTGCCCAGGGGAGCGGCACCGACACCGAGCCAGACCTGGTGGTCGGTACGCCGGACTTCATGTCTCCGGAGCATCTCAGGGGCAGCCGTGCCGTGACCGCCGCGTCCGATGTCTTCAGTCTCGCCGCAGTGCTGTGCTACGCGGCGTCGGGAAGGAAACCGTTCGGGGCGGGACCCGTTCAGGTCGTACAGCACCGCATTTCCACTGCGGACGCCTCCCTCGAATCCGTGCCGGACGGTCTGCGGGAGATCCTTGAGGAGTGCCTGAGCCCGGATCCGGCCCGGCGGCCCCCGCCGGATCTGCTGCGGGAGCGGCTGAGTTCCCGGACGGCCTCGCAGTGGCCGGCTGGGTTACGGACCTTCATCGAGGAGTGCCGACAGGATGCCATGGCGCTCAGCGCCACCGGCAGACCACTCCTCGCGCCGCCGCCGACGGCCGATGCGACGGCCGATCGGGCGAGCACGGATCGCGCGAGTACCGATCCGGCGGCCGGGCAGCCGAAGCGGCGCCGTGGGGAGTCGCCCGGCCAACGCCGTCGGATCGCCCTGGCCCTGGCCCTGGCCGCCGTGCTCGGCACGGGCGTGGGACTCGGCACGTACCTCTCCCGCCCGGTGAGCCGAGCGGCGAACACGGCTCCGACCACCCCCCAACCGGCAACCGGCGCCGCCGTCATGGGAATCGACGACCGCGGCGGGGCCGATTCGTCCGGCGCCGTCCCACAGATCACGGACGGGCGCCCCGGCGACTGGCGGCCCTGGCAAGGCAAACTGTCCGGCCCCGCCATGGGCTGCGCCGCCGGGAGATCGGTCCTGGTGTGCCGGCTGACGGACGGCACGTACGAGACGCTCGACTCCGGCACCGGCCGAAAGCTGTGGAACATCGGCCGGTACGACGCGAGTTCGCAGACAGACACCAGCCCGACCGGGTACGTCACCTTCGCCGCCCGTAGCACGCAGCCGACCGTCCACGGTAAGGACGTCGTCCTGAGCACGGACGGATGGCTACAGGTACGCCGCGCGCGAACCGGCGAAATCCGCTGGGAGAAGGAAGCGGCAGGCCCCCTCGGATTCTCCTCCCGCCCGCTCGTCGGCGACGGCCTGGTCTTCGCGGCGACGGTCCTCGGCAAGAATCTCGGCCTCACCGCCTTCGCCCTGGCCGACGGCCGGAAGCTGTGGAGCAAGGTTCTGAACAATCAGGACTACGCGCGTGCTCACCTACGGGACTTCGAGCCGGTCGCCTACGCCGACGGGCGCGTCTACGCGCTCGGCGACGGCGGCATCGTCTCGTACGACGCGCGGACCGGTGAACAACGCGGTCAGGTACAGGGCCGGGCGAAAGGCTGTGACTCCCTGCGGATAACGGGACCGACCGCGTTCTGCTCGTACTGGGAAACCTCCAACGCGGACCCGGCCTCCCCGACCTCGACCCTGCACCTGCTCCGGCTGGACGCGGCGACCCTCGCTCCCGCGGGTCGTCTGCCGACTCCCCGAGGCATCGACAAGGGGGGAGTCGCCGGACTGACAGCCGTGGACCACCGTGTCGCCGTGGTCTACGACCCCGAAAGCCTCAGTCCGCTCGATGACGACGACAACACTCCGTCGGCGGGACTGATCGTGCTCGACCAGCGGACGGGGAAGGAACGGGGACGCTTTCCCGTCGTGCCCAGCGGTCTTGAGAACGCGCGGACAGAGGCGTTCTCCGACGCGATGATCGCCGGCGATTCTCTGGTGTACGCGGACTACTCGGAACTCCACGTCATACCGCTGGGGAAGGCCGGCCGGCCGGGCAAGGAGCGCGTGCTTCCGGTACCCGGCGCTCCCGGCCCGCGGCCCGAGGAGCCCCAGGACCCGTACAGAAACATCCTGCCGTCCATGGAGATCCGTCCGCCGGTGCTGCTTCCGCTGGGCGGCGTCGCCTTCGTGGTCTACGACAAGGGGGCGGTCGCCTCCGTCGCCCTGCCGGGCTGAGGGGGGCGTCGTGCTGAGACCGTTGGAACCGGGTGGGCCGGCCCGGCACATCGGCCCGTACCGCCTCCTGGGCCGACTCGGCGAAGGCGGGTTCGGAGAAGTGCATCTGGCCTGCTCCGCCGCGGTCGCCACCGCCGATCCGAGCCACATGGTCGCCATCAAGACGATCCGCGCGGACATGGACCCGCACCCGTCGGCCCGCAAGCGCTTCGCCCGGGAGATAGCGGCGGCCAAGTCCGTACGCAGTCCGTACACCGCCGCTCTCGTCGAAGGCCGGGCCGACGACGAGAGCGCGTGGCTGGCCACCGAGTACGTACCCGGCCCGTCTCTCGCCGAGGCCGTGGCGGACTGCGGGCCTCTGGACGTGTCCTCGGTACGTCAATTGGGCGCCGCACTCGCCGGGGCGCTGGTCGCCGTCCACGGCGCCGGGTTGCTGCACCGCGATCTGAAGCCGGAAAACGTGCTGCTCTCGGCGTACGGCCCCAAACTCATCGACTTCGGCATCGCCCGGTCCGTCGGCGCGTCCGCGCTCACCGTGCCGGGCACGCTCCTCGGCACGCTGCTGTTCATGTCGCCCGAGCACATCGACGACCAACGGACGGTGGTGCCGGCGACCGATGTGTTCTCCCTCGGTTCCGTGTTGTGCTTCGCGGCGACCGGGCAGGGTCCGTTCAACTACGCCGACCGGGGGGTGCTGTTCCACCACATCCGGCTGGGGGACGCGAATCTCGGCGAGGTGCCGGAACCGCTGCGACCGGTCGTCGCCGCGTGCCTGCGGCCGGACCCCGCGCAACGGCCCACCCCGAACTGGGTGGCCGAGCAGCTCGGTCCGCCGCCGAAGGGCGCGTTCGAGTGGCCCGGTCCGGTGCTGTCGCTGATCGCCGAGCAGGACAGAACGGCTCGGCGCCTGGGGGCGCATGCGGGAGCGGATCTGCTCACCCAGGACACCGGCCCCCGCGTTCTGCCCTCACCGACGCTGACGGACGGCCCCAATCGGCCACCCGGGTCGAACGAGTCCGAGATCCATGTCCGTCCCCGTTGGCGCCGGAGCCTGCCCGCGGCGGCGGCGATACTCCTTGTGAGCGTGTCGGTGACCGTCCTCCTGAACGCCGGGAGCGGTGACGACGGGAACAGAGGCAGCGCCGGGAAGCCCAAGGCCGCCGCTCAGGTGTACATGGCTCCCTACGCCGGAGAGGGACACGCCCGCGACCTCGGCGCCACCGCGACCTCACGCGACGCCCACCCTCCCAACTGGTCCCCATGGGCGATCAAGGCGCCCTCCGTGACCGGCCCTTGTGCCCTGACCGGTACGACGCTGATCTGCGCCGGGTACCGCGGCGCACTGACGGCGCTGGACGCGGAGAACGGCGACACGCGCTGGTCCCACCCCGCGTCCGGACCGCAACCGCCCACCGCGGGTCCGAACCTCGCCGTCGTCGGTGGTGTCGTCCACACCAACGGTCCGGCGGGCATCGACGGTTACGCCGTCGAAAGCGGCGATCGGGCCTGGCACCGGGAGCCGGCGGTGGGCGCGTACGTCCTGAGAGGCGCGGACACCGTGGACGGCGTCATGTACTCCGTCTACGTGGACAGGGAGATGAGCGCAGAGGGCGAAGAGGGGCCAGGTCTGCTTGTCGCGCAGAGGCTCGACGGCGACCGGAAGGAGCTGTGGCGTGTTCCCCTTTCGGGCGGCCCTCAGCAGCCGGTGACGGCCGGCGGCCGTGTGTACGTGCCGAGACGGGCGGGACTCATGTCCTTCGACGCTCGCACGGGCCACAAGCCCGCCACCAACGACAAGGTGTGGTGCGGCGAAGTTCAGGTGCGGGACGGCCAGGTGCTCTGCAGCGGGGACGAACCGGGTGGCGTGCGCGTCCTGGACGCGCACACCCTGCGCGAACTCCGCCTGATCGGAAGGGGAATCCACCTCTCGGCGGCCCCGGCGGTCAACAGAGACGGTCTGCTGGCGTTGACGGACTTCAAGAACGTGTACCTCTACGATCTCCGGTCCGCCAAGCGCGTGTGGACCAAAGAGGCGTGGTCCAGGAACCGCCAGGCGGGATCGCTTTATTTCGCCGGCACCCGAATCATTCTCGCCGACGGGCTGAACGTTCACTCGTACGCGGCGAAGTCAGGAGAAGGAGAAGACACGATCGCCGTGCACCGTGGCCTCGCGTCCACGGCTGAGGACGCGGACCCCGTACCGAACGGTGAATGCCTGGCCGCCGGAGGGGTGGTGTACATCCCCCTCACCGACGGCACGGTCATATCCGGCTATCTGTAGCCCCACCCTGACGGCCGATCCCCCCAGCGCCGCCACGCCCGCCCTCACCCGGGGCCCGACCCACCAACATCCGGTGGAGTTGGTGGCGGCTCCCTGCTTGGTGGGCGGCCCGGTCGCCACACAGTCCCGTACAAGACAGGGCGTCGACTTCAAGGAGTACCAGTCGCATATTTCACGTGAATCGCGCTTCGCGACTTCTGTCGATGATCTGTGTGTCTTCTCGTAGACATTCGAGTGGCACCACTCCGCTTTATGGCACCCTGGGCAGGCTGGCACGCGGTCTCGATCGGAAGGTCGTAAACGCCGTTCCACCGCAGTGGACTATGGGCGCGCCAGCCAGCCGATAAGGACGCGCTCCAGCCTGCATGCGTGCTCCCATCCGGACAGGAGTGCCAGCCACTGCCGTCCCCGCATCTCGCCGAACGCGAACGCGAACCCGATCCTCGGCCGTGACGCTCGTTTGACGCTCAGAGGCCCTGACGCACCCTTCCCGGGTTGAATACATGCCACCTGACCTGGGGCTTTTCCATCCCTCACTGAATGTGACGTATTTCCGATGACGCACCACGTGGAGTGCGTGGCGATCCTTGAACCGGCCGCGAAAAGCTCCTGAGCTGCGGTTTTGTGCCTCCGCATGATGTGTGGTGTGTGCGTTACGGGCGATATCTTGACGCTGAGATGACGCTCGTTCTGATGGGCTGTCAGGTGACCTGTTGGGCAGATCAGGCCCGGCAAGAGTCGCGTATATCGATGAGGCGTCGAGGGCGGGCGACGCTCTGCGCGGAGCTGCTGGTTGCTGATGTTGCCCCGAACGGGCCGGCATCACGCCACTGCCGGAAGCGGTTGGAGACGGTCGACCAGGCACCGAACTGCTGCGGCATCTCCCGCCACTGCCCGCCAGTCCTGAACCGCCAGATCACGCCCTCTGCTGCCGTAGCCGCTCAGGCTACGGTCCGTACTCGCCGATCGGCAGGTACGGCTCGATGAACCTCCGTTCCGCGCCCGTCAGTTGCACTCGCGTCACGCAAGATGATCTACCAGTCCAGGCCCCGCCCAGAGCACGGGTCCTGAAAGTTGATCACGACTCGATACCCTCCCTGAAGCGTGTGGCAGAAGGCTGCGATTGGGGCATTTCACTTGTGTGCGTGGGGTGTTGAGGGCTGAGCCGGCGTGGGTGGAGACATTCGCCGGGCTGAGGATGCGACAGTCCGAGCGGCTGTGGATTGTGGACGGCACCCTCGTCCCGGTCCGTGACCGAACGACCGGAGCGTCCTCACGCAACTACCGGTTTTCTGCGAACGTGCAGGTCATCATCGACGCCGACACGAAGCTGGTGATCGCCGCGGCCCGTCCGGTGCCCGGCAACACCGCGGATGCCAAAGCCTGGCGGGAATCCGGCCTGGCCCAGCAGTGCCAGGGCGTGACCGTCCCCGCCGACGGCGCTTACATCATCACCGGCCTCGTCATCCCGCACCGCAAACGCCCCGGCCGGGCCCTGCTGCCCGGCGAGGAAGAAGACAACGCCGAGCACCAGTGGCCCAGGCCACAGGCCGACTCGTTCGCCATCAGGGCTCCGGACGGGGCACACGCCATGTCCCGTCAGTGTGACCGGTGTGGCTGGCGGGACAGGTGGATGTGTATGAGGCGTTCGGGGCGCAGGAAGGCCGGTCCGAGGAGGCCGGAGGGGAGCGTGTCTCCGCGGGCGTTGGCGCCCGTGTTGGTGACGCGGACCCGGATGGTGTTGGTGCCGGTGCGCAGGACGTCGGTGACGTCGAGACGGTAGGGCGGCCAAAGCCGGCTGGGCAGTCGTCCGCCGTTGACGGTGACCTCGGCGACGTCGCGGACCTGGCCGAGGTCGAGCTGCCAGCGGCGTCCGGCGAGGTCCCGCGCCCCGAGGGTGACATCCCGCTGGTAGACGGCGGAGCCGGAGTGGGAGGCATCCAGGTCGGTCCACGGGCCCAGCGGGCGGCTGATGCTCTCGGTGCCGTCGCGGTCGAAGCGGAAGCTCCATTCGCCGTCCAGCGGCATCGCGGTCAGTGGGTCGCTGCTGGTGTGGGTACCCGTGTATCGCCGATTGCCGTCGACGGCGGTGACGCGGACGGTGGTCGCGGAGGAGACCCGCACGGTGGCGGTCACGGTGTCGTGGTCAACGGTCACCTTCTCCACGGGCGCGTTGGCCTCGATGGCGTGCGCGGGTTCGCCACCGGTGGTGCGGAAGACGACCAGGAGTGTCGCCTTGGTCTCCAACCGGAGCGGGACGGCCGTGCCCGACTCCTCCTTGCGCCAGACGCCGGCGGGGGTGGCCTCACCGGTGTCCGGGTCCCAGATCTGCGGTGCCCCGAGTGCCGGGAAGGTCGCTGTGACCTCGATGGCCTTGTCGCTCTCGTTGGTGACGAAGAAGGCCGGCTCGCCCGCGCGCTTCAGGCGCAGTGCCCGCACGTCGGAGGTGGCGGGGGACAGCGTGGCTGCGGCGCCGCCGGATGCCGCGACCACTTCGGCCGCCTTGGCCGGGTCGGTGGCCCGGTGTGCCCGGGGACTGGTGAAGAGCCTGCCCAGGGCACGGGCGAGCCGGTCGGTGCGGCCGGAGGGCTCACGCTCGGGCAACTCGCCCACCGCGACGAGGATTCCGCCGCCGTCCACGAAGTCGGTGAGCGTCCTGACCGCGCCGAGGGACAGCATCGGGGTGTACGGCAGCACGACGATGGCGTACTGCTGAGCTCCGACAACCAGACGGGAGCGGCGCGGGTGTGCGTGCTCGATCAGGGCCGGGTCGCCGTCCAGCGCGCCTTCGTCGAGGAAGTCGAAGTCGACCTGGACGTCTTCGAGGGCGTGGGCCGCGGCGATGAACGCCTCGTTGATGTCGTCCTGCCCTGGGGTGTCCTGGAAACACTCGGCAGCGCGCTGGGGTTGGATGAGCGCGGTGCGGGCGGTGGCGGTGGCCCGGGTCGCCTCCACCACTCGGCCGATCCAGTCATTCAGCGGCGCGGACAGGTCCCACCAGGGATTGGCCGGCTGGAACGGCGGCGGGTAGACGAGGTTGCCGGAGTCGGAGAAGCGGGCGTGCAGCAGGACCTGGTTGATGCCGCGGACGGCGAACGCCCCGATCACCTCGCGAGTGAAGGCCGGTGTGACCTGCCAGCCGGCGCCGCCCATGGCCTCCAGGTATACGCGCTCCAGCCCTCGTTGATGGGCGGTGCTGGCCGGCCAGCGCGGCAGGATCCGATGGTAGCCGCGCTGGTAGTGGTCGAAGATGAGATCGGTACCCGGTATCTGGACCCACTGGTGGGCGGTGTTGAGATTTCCGGTGCTCCTGATCTGCTCGGCCGGGCCGTACTCGTCCCACAGCGGGTTGGAGATGACCTGGAGCCCGTGCTCACCCGTCCACGTGCCCATGCCCCGGTAGTAGGCGTCGGCGAACCGGTTGGATACGGCGCGCCAGAACACCCCGCGCAGTTCGCCGCCGTCATCCCCGAGGTCGTCGTGGACCGCGGACAGCACCACCCCCACACCGGCCTTCGGGCTCAGTTTCTTGATCTCCCCGGGCAGGCTTGGTGACCACGGTACCCGTGCCCAGGCCGCGTCCGCGGAGGCCACGAACGGTTCGTCGTCGGCGAAGCCGCGCAGCACGTCGCCCACGGCCCAGCCGAACCTGCGCACGTATTCACCCGGCACAATGTCCAGGTACAACTTCACTGCCTCGTCGTCGAGGAGATCGAGGTAGTTGCGCCACGGACCGCTGGCATCGGCCAGCAGCCGGAGGCTGTAGACGTCCACCTGCCACTTGCCCGCGGGCGCCTGCCACACCCCGGAGCCCTGGACGGCCTCGGTCAGATCGATCATCTTGGCGGTCGTCCCGGCACCGGCACCGGCGGGCCGGGCCGCGGCGGCGACGGGCGCGCCGAGGTCGTCGGGGGTCTTGAAGGCGTCGACGCTGTCGGGGGTGTCGAAGCCGGAGGCGAACAACTCCGCACCGGTGGGGCCGGCGACGCTCAGGTTGTCCCACGACGAGCGCTGCGTGGCGGTGGCCCGCACCCCGACCGTGCCGGTGGCGAACGTCGTGTCGGTCACCGAGGTGAGCACTGTGCCGTCCAGCGCCGGGGTGATGGTGTCGCCCAGCACGGTTACGGCCAATTCGTGCTCGGCGTCCGCATCGAACGCGGGCTGGGCCTTGCCCTGGTGCAGCAGCGTGAAGGCGCCGTCCTTCTGCCGCCATAGGTCGACCCCACCGTCCGAGCGCAGGTCCGCCAGATAGCCGTTCTTTTGATCCGCACAACGCACCATCAGACCCGCGGTGGCCCGCTCGACCCAGATTCTCGCGGTGACCGTGTAATCGCCCCA
The DNA here is from genome assembly GCF_036248275.1 of Streptomyces sp. NBC_01716. Classification (NCBI taxonomy): domain Bacteria; kingdom Bacillati; phylum Actinomycetota; class Actinomycetes; order Kitasatosporales; family Streptomycetaceae; genus Streptomyces; species Streptomyces sp. NBC_01716. The sequence goes on from NZ_CP109181.1 coordinate 8,008,644, forward strand.
GGCGGTGCCCTCCTTGAGTACTCGCACACCGTCGTAGGCGGCGGCATCCACGATCAGCCACCCGTCGGCCACCGCGAGCCCTTGGCCCGTGAGCTTTACCGCGGTCCCGCCGGTGATCTCCATGATGCTTCTGACCACGCACTTGGCCCGCAGATCGGGGCGTGGCCGGTAGGTGCGGTCGCCGACCGTGCCGCCGTTGACCACCAGCCCGCCGGCCCGGCCGCTGGGAAAGAAGTCGTCGTTGAACAGCCACACCACCATCCGGTGCCGCTTCGCCTCACGCAGCGTGTACCCGATGAGGTCGAACCACGCCTCGGTGAAGAACGACGGCTTGAGCGCCGGGGTGTCGAACGGGAAGACCAGCACCTCGGTCACGCCCTTGTCGCGCAGGTCCGCCAGGCTCTCATCCACCAGCTCGCGCGTCACGGCACCGTTCCAGAACCACAGGACCATCGGCATGCTGCCGGTGCCCGGCCGTGCGAACCGGACTGCGGAATAGCCCCCCGAACCGCCGGGCGTCGCGGCATGGACCGGCTGCCAGAAGCCGACCGCACCGGTACTCGCCGCGGCCAGCGCGGCCAACTGAAGCATTCGCCTGCGCGAGACCTGTGTGCCATTGTCGTCGCTCATCGAGACCCCTTCGTCTGCCGTCGGGCGATGTGATGAAAGGTTTCAACTGTGCTTCAGGGAAGCTAGGGCCACTTGCACACGAGGTCAACACCTTGGAGTGGAGCGAAGGATTGAACGTTTCAATCTCAATTCCGAATCAACGGCGTCCGACACAGGTGGTGGCGACGGCTGTGACAACCTCGCTCTTGCCCGTCCCGTGCGGCCCGGTCACCACCGTCAACGGCTGATCGCCGAGGAAATCACCAGCTCCTGGCTCTCGTTGCACGGCCCCGGAGCCACCACGGCGGCGGACGCGGCCCGAGCCCTGTCCGCACCGCCGCTCAGCGTCCAGCGTGGTGCCCGGGATCTGCTCAGTCCGCGTCGACATCTGGAGCAGGTTGTCCACCAGGGCCTGCGTGGCGATGGCCTCCACGCCCGAAGGCGCCAGCAGTACGGCCGCGTTGTGCGCGCCGGGCCGCAGCGCCTGCGTCACCGTCCGCTCGCTGAGCGCGGACGGGTCGAGCGGCTCCAGCTCCGGCAGCCCCAGCTCCTCCAGCAACTCCCGTACGGCGCACAGCGTCTGCGCGTCGTTGTCCTCCTGCCAGGCCGGCTGCCAGTGCGAGACGAGGTCGGCCGCGTCGCCCGCGTCCAGCAGTTCCGAGACGGCACCGGTGTGCAAAGAGGGCACACCGCTCGGCCGGAGCACGTCCCGGCCCTCCTCGTCCGGCGCGAGTTCCATCTGCTGGATGAGCAGCGGGGCCAGCTCCATTGCGGTACGACGCCCCCGGCCACCGCCGTCCCGCATGGGCAGGGTGATCGCCGGATAGCCGTACCAGTACTCCTGCTGTCCGGTACGCGGAGGCCAGACCCGATCATGCGGTGCGCATCAAGAGGCGCGGCAGCGGGGCGGTGGCGGAGTGGACCCTGGCGCCGGTCGAGGCGCCCGGCTCCTACGAGTTGGCCTTCAAGCTCCCGGAACACATCGAGCAGTGGATCAGCGACATCGACGGGAAGGAGCGCCGACGCATTGTAGAGATCAAGGATCGGTTCTTGTCCACGATCACCAGCTACCGGATGAACGGCGAGGGCCTGCGTACCTACCAACTGCGCTACGAGGCGAGTTCCCTGGCGCAGCCGTCCGTCATGGTGACGTTGCGTGATATCCGAGTCGTGTTAAGTGAGCCGGTGTCCGTGCTGTTGACCGGGGCACAACATCATGCTTTTTCTACTTATACGTATCAGACGACGGAGTCAGTCGTGCCCGCCCAAGGCCGCAGGGTGAACCAGCGTGACATCGCACGGATTACGGGCGTGTCTCAAGCTGCGGTGTCGATGGTGGTCAGTGGCAAAGCGGACGAGGGCGGGATCGCCAAGGCCACGCAGGAAAAAGTGCGTGCCGCGATGCGCGAGCTCGGCTACGTCGCCCACGCGGCCGGCCGAGCACTGCGCGGTGGGCGCAACGGGCTCATCGGCGTGCATACCTTCGTACCGGTCTTTCCTGTGGCCGTGAGTGACTACTACCACGCGTTCCTCAGGGGGATCGAGGAGGCCGCCGTCGAGGCGGGTCACGACCTGGTGCTGTTCGCGTCCACCCAGCAAGCCGACGGCAGCCGGACGATCTACGGCGACGGCACCAATCGGCTGCGCCTTGCCGACGGTGCGGTCATCCTGGGCCTTCAGGGCAACGATGCGGAACTGGAGCGGCTGTCGGCCGAAGGCTTTCCGTTCGATGTGCGCAGCGGACCGCAGGAGGAACGCCTGAACGCGTTCATGGCTGTAGGTCCGCAATTGGAATGTCCCGTTCCGTCGTGACGACCTGCGTGTTCTCGCGCTGTCTCATTCGGATGGCCCGGCATTCTGTCTCACGATCTTGTCCTTCTGCTGCCTGGCCCACTGCGCGGAGGCTCTGGGTGTCTCCGGGGAGTCAGAGAGCCGTGCCGAGAGGGACCCGCGTCACTCTTTCCCAGGTGATCGTCTTGGCCTGCGGATTCGCAGTGACGTCGACAAGGTGCACCGTGTTGATGTGCAGCGGGGCATGGCTCGGCCGGACTCGTCGGAGGAGGCGTTGCGCGGCGTCGGAGCATGCCTTGGCGTAGGCGTAGGCCGTGGTCAGATGCTGAATGCCGAACTCGTACTGGCCGTGGTGCGGGAGGTCGCCGCCATAACCGTCGACTCGACGGAGAGCTCCTTGTCGTCCGTCCTCAACGGCTGCTGACTGGTCCCGATCAGGGTCACTTCGCCCGCCGGCGACGGTCAGACGCGGCGGGCGGGGCCAGTTTCGGGAGCGGCTGCAGGACGAGCGCGGCACACAGCCGGCCCATCCTCGTTGGCGGGTAGTTCCGCAGGGCAGGAACCGCACTCAGGCTCTTGAGAAGACGGCTGAGCGGGCGGGCGCTGTGAGCATGGTGCCTCCGGTCGGGCTGGCAGGTGCACTGGCTGACACATCCTTGGAACATCCTGAGCTCAGACTTCAGCGAGTGACTTCCTCTTGGCTTCCGCTCTGCTCCAAGGAGCTCTGTATAGCTCGGCGATGAGCTAAGAGGGTTGCTGAGAGCAGCGCGCCAACCCGCCTGGGCGCATGCGGGACGCGCACCGGCGTGAGGCGATCGTTTCTGCGGTGAAAGTCTGCGTCCGTACGGGGGAGCGGGCACGCCGATCGGCCCGATGACCGACCCGGGCCGGTATCACTGCCGGTTGTGATCAAGAACCTGCTGCGCGGCCTCGCGCTCTCCGCTGTCCTCGTCCCCCTTCTCTCCGCCACCCCGGCACAGGCCGATGTGCTGGTGTTGTCAGATGCCGTGGGGAAGTTGCCCGAGGCGGTGGAGAGCCGGAACGGCTATCAGCGCACGTCCTTCCGGCACTGGAACGTCGGCCTAGGGCGTGTTTTAGAAGTAGCGTCGTCCGCCCATCGGGCGGGGCCCACGGCGTCTGGTGCGTGCGATCGCAAGGCGGAGGATCAGCCTCGTACTGGACGTACTTGGATGACTCCGACAACGCGGCGAGCGCGCGTGCCAGGCGTCGTGGGCCAGACGGGACTTCTCAAACACGCCCTAGACCCGGCCGACGGGTGCCACACGCGCAGCGAGGTTCTCCTCGCGGAGGCGCTGGAGTGGCGTGGGACTCCGGCGCCTCCGCGTGGACCGCTCAGCGCCGTGAGGCGTACGCCAACGACCAGGACGCGGAGACGTCGCTGGGCGCGGTCACCGCACGGACCAACAGGTCGAAGGCGGACAAGGACCCGGCCGACTGACTGCCGCCGGCCGCCGGGCAGCAGTGCCGCTACGTGGGGGAGTGGGTCGCCACCAAGCTCCGCTGGGGCCTGAGCGTTGACAAGCGCGAGCTGGAGGCGCTGAAGGTCCTCTCCGACGGGCCGTGCGAGAACACGGCCGTCGTCTACACCCCCGCCCCGTAGAACACGTCGGAGGGCTGGGTTGTCGGTGTGCCTGATGTCCGCGTGGATGCGGGCGCGGACTCCCGGCACCCCGGGCTCCCGTCGTACGGGCGTGATGCCGGAGGTGGCCCACGTCTGTTCCAGTGCTGCCATCACGGCGTGCGCGGTCGCCTCGTCGTGAGCGGTGAGGTCCAGAACGACCAGGCCGGGCTCGGGAATCTGCGTCGCGTCGATACGGTCCATGCCCGGCTCCGCCCGTCGTTGAGTTGCGCGCCTGTCCGGTGCTCAGCTGAGTTCGTAAACTCCGGGGGCGACGCGTGCGCTCCGCAGCCGGAGAGAAGGGGGAGGCGACATGATCCGGCTGCTGCTTGCCGACGACGAAGACCTCCTCCGAAGCGCCTCGGCGGCCCGCCCGGGATGGAGGACGATCTGACGGTGGTCGCCGAGGCTGACACTCCCGAAGGGCAACGGCTGGCCCGCCCGCACCACCCCCGACATCGCAGTACTCGACCTGGAGATGCCGCCCACCGACGGCTGCCCGGACCTGGCGGGAGGAGACCACCGGGCTCCCGGATCCCTGCTGCGTACACCTGCGCGTCGCGTGTGGCCGGGGCCGCCACCCCTGGCCTGACTGATGCACGAAGGGCCTCTGAACAGGTAGTTTGTGGTCCAAATAGAGGTTCTCGCCGACCGCCTAGTTCGGACTCCATCTGGGTGTTTCTGCCTGTTTCTGGCTGCTGTTGGTCACGCGTTGGCCACGCGGCCAACCGTCGGGCCGGCCGGGCGCGTTGACGCGCCAGAAGTGGGGCTCTCGCTGGTGAGGCGACCGAAGCACGTCGCGTAGGGCCGTCTGAGCCATGAGACCACCCTGGCGAGCTGGGTCTCCCGCGCCCGCCGGACAGGGACGGCACTGACCGGCGGGAGTGACAAACTGGAGCGGCTGCGGCGGGAGAACGCCCAGCTCAAGCGGGGCAACACGAAACTGGTCATGGAGCCTGATGTCCTCAAACGCTGCACGGTCCGGTGGGTGAAGTAGCCGCGGCGGACCCGTCTCAAGTGGTCGGGCTGATCAGTCTTCAGAAGCCGTATCTCAACCGAACGTGATCGTTTGATTCTTGCTGGTCAGGCATGGTTTCGGCCGGGGTGAGGGAGAGTTTCGACGTTCTGTTCCGCTTGTTCGGTTAGGGGTGCGCGGTGGCGTCGATGCTGGGATTGCTGGAGACACGGGAAGTGGCTGCTCGCGAGCGAGTCGAAGATCTGCGGGAGGCGGCGGCCCGGGCGGCTGCCGTGCTGGAGGCGGCCGAGATCGAGCTGGACCGGCGGGTGATCGCGCGGGAGGAACTCGTCGAGGCCCTGGCGGTGTCCGCTGCCGAGACCACCGCCGTGATCGAGACGGAGGCAGAACCTGTGCCGGTGCCCGCGCCGTTGCCGGGAACGACGGTGCCGTCCTGGCAGGAAGGGCTGCCTGCGACGGTTCTCGCGCCGGACTACCAGCGGATCCTGGGCATGCTGGCGGAACGGCCGGGCCAAGAGCCGGTGCGGGCCAAGGAGATCGCGGTGGTGCTGGGGCTGGAGCCGACCCCGGCGAAGGTCGAGGGGGTGCGGTCGAAGGCGAGGCGCCTGGCGGAGCGCGGGTGGTTGCTCCAGGAGGCGTCGGGGACGTTCAGCGCCGGCCGCAAATCCGTGGCCGGGCCAGGCGGCGGCTCATCCGCGTGATCATCGACCACTGGATCATCGCCTCGCTGGTGGCGGTCAGGGTTTCGTAGTCGCGGGCCAGACGGCGAGAATGCGTCAGCCATGCGAACGTGCGCTCCACCACCCACCTGCGGGGAAGCACCACGAACCCTTCCATGTTGTCGGTGCGCTTGACGACCTCCAGGGCAAGCGCGAGTTTCTGACGGCACCAGTGGACAAGGCCGCCGGTGTAACCGCCGTCCGCTCAGACCAGGGTGATCTCCCGGTGCCGCGTGCGCAGCCGCTCCTGCAGGGGCAGGGCCGCATCCCGGTCGCCCGCGTTCGCGGCGGTCACCGCGACGACCAGCAGCAGGCCGAGCGTGTCGGTCACGATGTGCCGTTTGCGGCCCGGCACCTTCTTCCCGCCGTCGTACCCGCTTGAGGCAGCCGGCACGGACGCCGAGACCCGCACCGACCGCGCGTCGATGATCCCCGCCGAAGGTTCCGCCTCCCGGCCCTCGCGCTCCCTGACCCGGCCACGCATCCGGTCGTGGAACTCCGCGGCCAGCCCGTGCTCACGCCACCGGCGGAAGAAGGCACAGACCCGGCCCCAGGCGGGGAAGTCCGCGGGCATTGCACGCCAGGAGATCCCGCCCGCGACCAGGTAACGGATCGCATCCAGCATCGAGCGGTGGCAGTAACCCTCGGGCTGCCCGCCCTTCCCCTCCAGCCAGGCCGGCACCGGCAACAGCGGGCGCACCGCCGCCCACTCCGCGTCCGTCATGTCCGAGGGATACCGGCGTACCCGATCCGGATGATCAGCCGCGTTCCCGTACACATGCGCGAGACAATCGCACGACACGCGCGGCAAGTTGAACTCGACGGCGACGCGGGGGATCGTCCAAGACGGACAGCGAAGCGCCCGGTGTGAGGCGCACACCACCGTCGTCGCGAAAGCAGTCACGGCCGCCCTCTGATGCTGAATTGCAAAATTTCGCAATTCAATAGATGCTTTGTTGCTGTGTTGGCTGCATTCGCGATCGGTAGGGGAAGTCGAGGGGCCGTGTCCGTTCCGCTGTATCAGGCCAAGGCAGAGTTCTTCCGGATGCTGGGGCATCCGGTGCGGATACAGGTGCTGGAGCTGCTGCAGGACGGGCCCGCGCCGGTGCGTGAGCTGTTGGCCGCGGTCGAGGTGGAGCCCTCCAGCCTGTCCCAGCAGCTCGCGGTACTGCGGCGGTCGGGCATCGTCACCTTCCGGCGCGAGGGCTCGACGGTGGTCTACGCGCTCGCCGGCGGTGACGTCGCCGAGCTGATGCGCGCCGCGCGCCGGATCCTGACCGAGATGATCGCCGGACAGCACGAGCTGCTGGCGGAGCTGCGGGAAACCGAGGTCACCGCGCGATGAGGATGCCGCTCGGCCGGGTCGGTGCCCGGCTCGTCGCGCTGCTGCCCGGCCGTACCGATCTGGCGGAGACGCGCCGCGACCCGCGCCGGGACCTGCTGGCCGGGCTCACGGTCGCGATCGTGGCACTGCCGCTCGCGCTCGGCTTCGGCGTCTCCTCCGGCCTCGGAGCCGAGGCGGGGCTGGCGACCGCGGTCGTCGCGGGGGCGCTCGCCGCCGTCTTCGGCGGTTCCAATCTCCAGGTGTCCGGTCCGACCGGCGCGATGACGGTGGTGCTGGCACCGATCGTCGCCGCGCACGGCCCGTCCGGGGTGCTGACCGTCGGGCTGATGGCCGGATGCATGCTCGTCGCGCTGGCGGTGCTGAGGGCCGGGAAGTACATGCGGTACGTGCCCGCGCCGGTCGTCGAGGGCTTCACCCTCGGCATCGCGTGCGTCATCGGACTCCAGCAGGTCCCGAACGCCCTGGGCGTGCCCCAGCCGGAGGGCGACCGGGTGCTCGTCGTCACCGGGCGCGCCCTGCGGGAGTTCGCCGGGAACCCGAACTGGACCAGCGTCGCCTTCGCCCTGGCGGTCGCCGCCGTCATGCTGCTGGGCGCCCGCCTGCGGCCCACGATCCCCTTCTCCATCCTCGCGGTGATCGCGGCCACCGTCGTCGCCCAGGCCGCCGGGCTCGACGCGGCCAGGCCGATCGGCGACCTTCCTTCCGGGCTGCCCGCCCCGTCCCTCTCCTTCCTGGACCCCGGCGCTCTCAGCTCCCTGCTCGCCCCGGCGGTGGCGGTCGCCGCACTGGCTGCCCTGGAATCGCTGCTGTCGGCATCGGTGGCCGACGGTATGACGGTGGGTCAGAAGCACGACCCCGACCGGGAGTTGTTCGGCCAGGGTCTCGCCAACATGGCCGCTCCCCTCTTCGGGGGCGTACCGGCGACCGGCGCGATCGCGCGGACCGCGGTCAACGTCCGTACGGGCGCCAGTTCCCGGCTCGCCTCGCTCACCCACGCCGCGATCCTGGCGGTGATCGTCTTCGCGGCGGCGCCCCTGGTCTCCCGGATTCCGCTCGCCGCTCTGGCCGGTGTGCTGCTGGCCACCGCCATCCGCATGGTCGAGGTCGGCTCGCTGCGGGCGATGGCCGGGGCCACCCGTTCCGACGCCCTGATCCTGGTGGTGACGGCCGCTGCCACGCTCGCACTCGACCTCGTGTACGCGGTGCTCATCGGTCTGGTGGTCGCGGGAGCCCTGGCGCTGCGCGCGGTGGCCATGCAGGCCCGCCTGGACCAGGTGCCCCTCGACCGCGGTGACCACAGCGCCGAGGAACACGCGCTGCTGGCCGAGCACATCGTGGCGTACCGGATCGACGGGCCGCTGTTCTTCGCCGCCGCGCACCGGTTCCTGCTGGAGCTGGCCGAGGTCGCCGATGTCCGCGTGGTCATTCTGCGTATGTCGAGAGTGACGACCATCGACGCCACCGGCGCCCTCGTCCTCAAGGACGTGGTGGAAAAGCTCAACCGGCGCGGTGTGGTGGTGATGACCTCCGGGATACGTGCCGGCCAGCGCCAAGTCCTGGACTCCGTGGGCGCGTTGGAGATGCTGCGGACGGAGGGGGGCGAGTACGCCAGCACGCCCGAGGCGATCCGGGGCGCCCGGGACCACCTGGAGGGCGCCGGCGTGATGCCGCCCCTCCCCGCCCGGAAGTCCCGGCCGGCCGGCGAGGAAACCGGGGAAAGGGTCGGCTGAGCACTGCCGGGTGACGCCTGCGCACGAGTTGCTAATCTCGGCAATTGTTGAGGTTCTCACCGTGGATGCGGTGCGCCGAGGGCCGGCCGGTGGGGCCGTACCGCTGTATCGGGGAGGTAGCGCCACGATGAGTACGCCGCTGTACCAGATGAAGGCCGAGTTCTTCAAAACGCTCGGTCACCCCGCGCGCATCCGCGTACTGGAGCTGCTGAGCGAGCGCGAGTACGCGGTCGCGGAGATGCTGCCCGAGGTGGGGATCGAGCCGGCGCATCTGTCGCAGCAGCTCGCGGTGCTGCGCCGGGCGAACCTGGTGGTGACCCGCAAGGAGGGCTCCACCGTGTACTACTCGCTGACCAGCCCGCACATCGCCGAGCTGCTCCGGGTCGCGCGGACCATCCTCCAGGGTGTGCTCGCGGGGCAGGCCGAGTTGCTCGCCGACCTCCAGGCGGGGCAGGCGCAGGCCAGGCCGCCGCTGTAGCGACGGCTCGTACGTGGCTGTCAGGAGAGCCCCCGGCCGGCCAGGTCGATCACCAGGTCCCGGACCGCGTGCAGAGCCGGGTTGTCGTCGTTCGCGCGCCAGGCGACGACGAGTTCGACCGGCTCGCCCTCGATTCCCGTCACCGGGCGCAGCACGACTCCGTCCAGCCCGAGCGCCTCGGCCGCCCGGGGTACCAGCGCGAGCCCCAGCCCTGCTCGTACCAGCGCCAGGATCGTGTGCACCTGGCTGAGGTGGTGGACGTACCGGGGCGCGATCCCGGCACCGCGGAACACGCCGACCAGCACCTCGTAGAAGTATCTGGCCTCGGCCGGTGAGTACATGACGAACGGCTCGCCGTCGAGGTCGCGCACGTGCGGCACCCGGTCCGGCGCGGCGAGTGGGTGCCCGGCGGGGATCGCGGCCAGCAGGCCCTCCCGGTGCAGCGGGCGGTGATCGAGCCCGGTCCCGGGGACGGGCGGACGGACCAGGCCCAGGTCCAGTTGTCCGGAGCGCAGCTCCTCCATCTGTGTGCCGGAGACCCGTTCGCGCAGCACCAGATCCACGCCCGGCAGCTGGGCGTGGATGCCGCCGACGATGGCGTCGAGCACCGAGTGCGCCGACGATGCCGTGAAACCCAGTGCCACTGTCCCGATTTCGCCTGACGGCACCCTGCGGACCGACAGGGCCGCGTGTTCGGACAGACCGAGGATGCGCCGGGCGTCGCTCAGGAACGCCCGGCCCGCCGCGGTGAGCCGGACGGAACGGCCGATCCGGTCGAACAACTCGACGTCCAGCTCGCGTTCCAGCAGTTGGATCCGCCGGGACAGCGGGGGCTGGGTCATCGACAGCCGCTCCGCCGCGCGGCCGTAGTGCAGTGTCTCGGCGACAGCGACAAAGCTTTCAAGCTGACTCAGGGTAAACATCGATCCATTATAGGTATCAGTCGATCCCCAAGAAGTGTTGGACGTGCATCGTTTTGGTTCCTATGGTTCATCCCAGTCGATGTCTCAAAAGCCACCCCCGAGAGGAAACACCGATGCCCGCCTTCACCCAAACCGAGCTTGCCGAACGCCTCGGATCCGGGCTGCTGTCGTTTCCCGTCACCCACTTCACCCGCGACCTGGCGTTCGACGAGCCCGCCTACCGGGAGAACATCGTCCGCCTGGGCAAGCACGAGATCGCCGGCCTGTTCGCCGCCGGCGGTACGGGCGAGTTCTTCTCCCTGACCCCCCAGGAAGTCGGCACCGTGGTCCGAGCCGCTGTCGACAGCGCGCCCAAGGGCACTCCGATCATCGCTCCGGCCGGCCACGGCACCGCGCAAGCGGTCGAGATGGCCCGCGATGCAGAGGCGGCGGGCGCCGACGGCCTGCTGCTGTTCCCGCCCTACCTCACCGAGGCCTCACCGGACGGCCTCACCGCGCATGTGCGCGCGGTCTGCGAAGCCACTTCGCTGGGTGTGGTGGTTTACAGCCGCGCGAATGCGGTGTACACATCCAACACAGTGGCCACGCTTGCCGATAACTGTCCGAATCTGATCGGTTTCAAGGATGGTGTCGGCGACCTGGAGGAGATCACGCGGATCCACTCACGCCTCGGCGACCGCCTGGTCTTCATCGGCGGGCTGCCGACGGCGGAGGCGTTCGCGCTGCCGTACCTGGAGTTGGGTGTCACGACCTACAGTTCGGCGATCTTCAACTTCCTGCCCGAATTCGCCCTGGCCTTCTACGGCGCCGTGCGAGCGGGGGACCGTACGAAGGTGCGCCGGCTGCTCGACGAGGTCGTGCTGCCCTACACCGCGATCCGCGACCGTAAGGCGGGCTACGCGGTGAGCATCGTCAAGGCCGGCATGGATCTGACCGGACATCCCGCAGGTCCGGTACGGCCGCCGCTGACCGACCTCGACGAAGCCGAGCGTGAGCTGCTGGCCGGTGTCATCGCGGCGTCGCGTACCGCCACGGCCGCCGCCACCGCCTGACGCCACCGAACTGTCGAAGTGCAAGGAGACACCCGTGTCCGCTCTCCCCCCGACCGGCCCCACCGGCGCCATGGTCATCGGAGCTGAACCCGTCATCGGTACGGGTGAGGAGATCCGGTCCGTCGATCCCCGCACCGGCGCGGCTCTCGACCCCGGCTACCGCACGGCATCGGCCGAGCACGTCGAGCGGGCCTGCGCGCTGGCGAAGCAGGCTTTCCCGGCTTTCCGCGCCGCCGGCGCCGAGCGGCGCGCCGGATTCCTCGACCGCATCGCCGAGCTGCTCGACGAGCGCCGGGATCCGCTGGTGGAGCGCGCCCACACCGAGACCGCGCTGCCCCGTCCCCGGCTCACCGGCGAAGTGGGCCGCACCAGCGGTCAGCTGCGCCTGTTCGCCGCCGAGCTGCGGGGCGGGACCTGGCAGGGCGCTCGTATCGACCCGGCACGGCCCGACCGTGAACCGCTCCCACGCGCCGACATCCGGCAACGCCGGATCGCGCTCGGCCCGGTCGCGGTGTTCGGGGCGAGCAACTTCCCGCTGGCTTTCTCCACCGCGGGGGGCGACACGGCGTCGGCGCTGGCCGCGGGGTGCCCGGTCGTCGTCAAGGCGCATCAGGCGCATCTGGGTACCGCGGAGCTGGTGGCGCGGACGATCGCCGAAGCGGCGGCCGACACGGGTATGCCCGAGGGCGTGTTCTCCCAGCTCGTCGGCGGTGGGACTGACGTGGGCGCCCGGCTCGTCAAGGACCCGCGGATCCGTGCCGTGGGCTTCACCGGGTCCCGCGCGGGCGGGCTGGCGATCGCGGCCATGGCCGCGGCCCGGCCGGTACCGATCCCCGTGTACGCGGAGATGAGCAGCATCAATCCAGTGCTGCCGCTGCCCTCGGCGCTCGAATCCCGTGGCGCCGAGCTGGGTGCCGCCTTCGCCGGATCGCTGACACTCGGCGCCGGACAGTTCTGCACCAACCCCGGTCTGGTGCTGGCCGTCGAAGGACCTGGCCTCGACGCGTTCACGAAGGCCGCGGCCGAAGCCGTCGCCGCCGACGCCGGAGCCACCATGCTCACCACGGGCATCGCCGAGCACTACGCCGCCACCGGTGACGCCCTCGCGGCCCGGGAGGGCGTCGAGGAGTCCGCACACGGCGGCCGGCCCCGCAGCGCGGCTCGCGGCCGAGCCCGGCTGCTGACCGTCGACGGCGCCCGGTTCGCCGCCGACCCGCGGCTGCAGACCGAGGTCTTCGGCGCGACGTCCCTGATCGTCCGCTGCGCGGACGCCTCCGAGCTGATGGCAGCGGTCGAGGCGCTGGAAGGCCAGCTCACCGCGACCGTGCACGCCGACGAGGCCGATCATCCACTCGCCGCGACCTTGCTGCCGCTCCTGGAGGAGCGGGCGGGCCGCGTCCTGTTCGACGGCTGGCCCACCGGGGTCGAGGTCGGACACGCGATGGTGCACGGCGGGCCGTTCCCGGCCACGACCGACCCTCGCAGCACTTCCGTGGGAACGCTCGCGATCGAGCGCTTCCTGCGCCCCGTTGCCTACCAGGACGTGCCGACCGCGCTGTTGCCTGCTGAGCTTCGTGACGAAAATCCGCTCGGTGTATGGCGCCGGCTCGACGGTGAACCCGGTCGAGACACCCGCGCCCTCGACAGCGCCGGCTGACCGGTGGGCCAGGTGAGGCACGTGTCCACCTGGCCGAGGTCCGGCCACGCCGGCCACACCCGCGACTGCCCAGTGGCAACCCTTCCAATGATGTGAGGACGCAATGACACGTCGATGGCTCTCGCCGTCCATATCGGCGCGCCGGATCCCGGCCGCGTCGCCCCTCCCCGCCACAGATTCCTGTTGGCGTACACACCCCCGGCCGACAGCCGCGGTCCAGTCCGCGCACGGCGCGCCCTTTGACGGGAGATTCCGCGATGGCCACTCCTGAAGTCAGTGAAGCCGGTCCGGCGGACCTGCGTCGGACCTCGTCCGAGTCAGCACTCGGTGACCCGACGGCAGCCAAGCCGAGAATGCTCAGCCGTGACTCGATCGCGGTCGGTGCCAAAGCGATCGCCGGGATCGTCGGACTCTTCGTCGTCTGGCAGCTCCTGGTGGTCGTCTTCGACCCGCCGGAGTACCTGGCCGTCGGGCCTCTCGCGGCCTTCGCGGAGCTGATCGACCGGCCCGAGTACTTCGCGAGCAACACCTTCGTCACCTTGCAGGAGGCGCTCGCCGGCTTCGCGCTCGGCACCGCGCTCGGGGTCCTGTGCGGCGCGGCGCTGCATTACTCAAGCACCGTGCGCAGCTTCCTCTACCCCGCGCTCATCGCGATCGACACCATCCCCAAGGTGGCGCTCGCACCGCTGTTCATCGTGTGGTTCGGGTTCGGCTTCGAGTCGAAGGCGTTCGTCGCGATGGCCATCGCCTTCTTCCCCCTGGTGATCAACACCTACGACGGCCTGAGCGCGGTGCCCCACGAGCTGCAGGAACTCGCGCGGATCAACAAGGCGTCGTCGTGGAAGAAGATGATGAAGATCGACTTCATCTACGCGATCCCCTCGATCTTCTCCGGAGCGAAGATCTCCATCTCGCTCGCTGTGGGTGGAGCGGTCGTCGGTGAGTTCATCGCCGGCTCCAAGGGGCTGGGATACGTCATCCTGCTCGCCAACAGCCAGGTCGACCTCCCGTCGATGTTCGCGGCCTTCATCGTGCTCGCCGCCATCGCCCTCGCGTTGTTCTTCATCGTCGACTTCGCGGGACGGAAGCTGGCCCCGTGGAAGAACCACGCGAAGTGAGCGCGGGATCGGAGACTCGAATGCGTAACTCGATCCGCGGGATCTCCGCGATCACAGGGATGGTGCTCCTCACGACCTTGTCGGGCTGTGTGAGCAGCGGCGGGAAGAACTCGATGACCCTCATGCTCGACGTGGGGTACCTGCCGAAGCATGCCCCGTTCATCTCCGCCATCGAGCGCGGTTTCTTCAAGGAGGAGGGCCTCGACGTCACGGTCATGCCGGGGTCCGGTTCGACCAACACGGTCACCTCCGTCGTCACCGGCAAGGTCGACGCCGGCTGGGCCGACTTCGGCGCCACCGTCACCGCCCAGGGCAGGGGCGTCAAGGTCAAGCAGGTCAACCTCCTGCAGGCCAGGTCCGCCTACGCGGTCGTCGGCCTCGCGGGCACCGGGATCAAGGGATGGGACGACCTCCGGGGCAAGACCGTCGCCACCGAGGGCGGCGGTGCGATGACCGCGATGTGGCCGTTCGCGATGAGCAAGCTGGGGCTCAAGGAAGGCGATGTCACCGTCGTCCCCGCATCCAGCGCGTCGAAGATCCCCGGACTGCTCGCCGGCCAGTGGGACGCCAACCTCGCCCTGTACGTCTCCGACCAGCCGGCCATCGACGCACTCGGCCGGAAGGCCGTCGTACTGAAGTGGTCCGACCTGGGCATCGACCTCTACGGCAACGGGATCGTCGCCTCCGACGAGAAGCTCAAGAAGGATCCCGATCAGATCCGGCGGTTCAACCGGGCGATGCAGAAGGGATTCCTGTGGGCGTGCGGCCACCCGGCCGACGCCGCGAAGGACTTCCAGAAACAGGTCTCGGGCTACGAGACCAAGACCATCACCCTCGCGATCAACGCTCAGTGCGCTCTCAACCGGGGCACCGGTGAGTCGGTGAACCAGTACGGCGTCATGGACGACGCGGGAGTCCAGAAAATCATCGACGTCGCCCGGAAGTTCCTCGGCCTGAAGCAGGGCAGCAACCTCACCCCCGAGGACGTGTACAGCAACGCGTACCTCACGCCGCTGAACTCCACAGAGACCATTCAGGCCCCGTGACGGCCGGACGGAGAGTCACATGAACAGTCAGCTGAACAACGAGTACGCCATCTCGGTCAACAACGTGAGCAAGACCTACCGTTCCCGGAACGGTCAGGCCAACACAGTGCTCAAAGGGCTGGACTTCCATGTGAAGCCGGGCCAGTTCGTCTCGATCGTCGGACAGTCGGGCAGCGGCAAGACCACGCTGCTCAAGACGGTCTCCGGCCTCCAGGAGCCCACCGAGGGCGAGATCCTGGTCAAGGGACGGCCGATCCGCGACGGGATCGAGGACATCGCGATGGTGTTCCAGAGCCCCGTGCTCCTGCCGTGGCGCAACAACCTCGACAACGTGCTGCTGCCCCTGGAGTTCCGCGGCGCCCGCACCGACGAATCGCGCCGCTACGCCCAGGAACTGCTCGACATGGTGGGTCTGGGCAACAAGACCAAGCAGTACTCCTACGAGCTCAGCGGCGGTATGCAGCAACGCGTGGCCATCTGCCGCGCGCTCGTCTCCCACCCCTCGCTGCTGCTCATGGACGAGCCCTTCGGCGCGCTCGACGCCATGACCCGCGACTCGATGAACTTCGAGATCCAGCGCATCTGGCAGACCACGGGATGCAGCGTCCTGTTCGTGACGCACAGCATCCCCGAGGCGGTCTGGCTCGGCGACCGGGTGGTCGTCATCGGCGACCGCCCCGGCCGGATCGTCGCCGACATCGCGGTCGACCTCCCGCGGCCCCGGGGCAAGGAGCACCGGTTCTCCACGGCCTTCTCCGACTACACCACGGAAATCGAGTCCCACATCGGAGTCGTGACCGGAATCAGCTGACCGCCGCCGGCCCGGACACCGACACCGACATGAATAGCAAGGAGTACCCATGCTGAGCCTCACCGCAGACGCCTCGCAGGTCGAAGCGGCCTACGGACTCAACGCGCGCAAGAGCCTCCTGTTCTCCGCGATCCGCCTCGACTCCTACCCCTTCGTCGCGCCGCTGATCGCGCGGAAGGACGACCAGCAGTACCTGCTGGTACGCCAGCAGGAGCAGGGCAACGCCCTCTCCGCCGGGGTCCCGAAGGAGCAGATCAGGTTCTACGCCCCCTGGGTCACGATCGACCCGCGAATCGTCGCCGACACTCCCGCCGCGGAGTCCCTGACGAGCCTGGTGCGGGAACTCGCCGACGGCGCCGCGGTGCACCTCGCCGCCGACGTCGTCTACAGCCACCACCTCACGCTGTCCGGCTCCGTCGAGTTGGTCGTCGCCGACCAGGACCCCACCCCGGTCACCGCCTACGAGCTCGATCTCGGAGAGGTCCTGGCGAGGTTCGTGGAGTGGCGCGAGACGGGCGTCCTCACCGCGCGCCGGCTCATCGAGAACGTCGAGCATCTCACCGGCCTGGCGGAGGAGTTCACCACCGGCGATGACAGCAGGTTCTCGGCGCTGAAGACGCTGGCCGGGGACCGCTCTCTCGACGCGCTGCTTCTCGCCGCGCCCCCCAACTTCACCGAGGCGACCGGGTTCCCGCAGCCGGACGGCGCGGTCGGGCTGTGGCTGGCCGGTCCGGAGAAGCTGATCGTGCTGGCGCCCGATGGAACCCCCGGGGTCTCCGGGACGGCCGTCGGCCGCTTCCCGTCCATCGCCGCCGCTGTCCGGGCGCTGACCGACGGCGTACGGACCGGGGTCGAGGAGGAGTGGATCAGCGCCGGTCTGGCCCGCGAGCTGGAGCGCGAGGGCCTGGAGCCGGTCCCGGTCTCGGCGGACCTCGGCCACTGGCGGGACATCCGTGACCACGAGGACCTCGCCTTCCAGGTCGTCGCCGCGCGGGCGAGTGTGTTCGCCATCGAGGAGGCGCTGGCCTGGGCGGAGGCGGGCCTCGACGCCGGCCGCTCGTTCACCGAGCTCGACATCAACGCGGTGTACGTCAAGAAGGTCGCCGAGTTCCGTACGGTGAACGAGATCCCCTTCGGTATCGAGCCGTACTTCACCAACCTCCACTCGTCGAACCGGATGCTCTTCCCCGGCCCGCCGGTCGACTACCCGATCAACGACGAGACGACCTGCATCCAGCTCGACGCAGGAGTGCGCGTCGTGTTCGACGGGGTCAACGTCGCCACCTCCGACATGGCCCGCTCGCTGCCCCGCACCGCGGCGGCGAAGGAGGCGTACGAGTTCTTCTTCGACGTGGTGCGTGAGGGCATCATCGGGCAGCTCAAGCCCGGCGTGGTGTGCGAGGACGTGCACGAGGGCACCCTGCGCTACCTGGCGCCGCACCTGGACCGGATGGTCCGGATCGGGATGCTCGGGACCGACGTCGACTTCAACACGGAGTACCGCAAGCGCAACGTCGGCCACCTCATGGGCAAGCAGGAGTCGTTCGCCAACGAACTCCGGCCCGGCTACAAGCATGTACTCGGAGTCGGTTCGTACGGTGCCGCCGAGATCCCCTGGCGCTACGAGAACGCGGCGATCGGCACCGAGGACCTCTGGTACATCGGGCGCGACCGTACCTACATCGTGAGCATGCGATGACGGCCGGACCGATCGAGAACCGGGATGTGACATGACCGACGTGCAGGAGCGCCTCAAGGCGCTGTCCATCGAGCTTCCAGTGCTCGGCCCGCCCCGCTACGCCTATGAGGCGACCACCCGTTGGGGGAATCTGCTCTTCGTCTCCGGGCAGATCTCACGTACCGGCTCGGGCGAGACCCTGCGGGGCCGTCTGGGAGAAGACGCCACCGTGGCCGACGGGGTGACCGCCGCGAGAACCGCCGCGCTCAATCTCCTGGCGCGCGTGGACGACGCGGTCGGCCTCGACAAGGTGGAGCGGATACTGAAGCTCAATGCCTGGGCGGCGAGTTCGCCCACCTTCGTGGACCAGCCGTCGGTGATCGACGGGGCGTCGCGGCTGTTGCTCGACGTCCTGGGCGACGCGGGCCGCCACGCCCGGACGGCCTTGCCGTCCCATGTGCTGCCCCAGGGCGCGCTGGTGGAACTCGACGCCACGATCGCCATTCGCGGGTAGCGCGTGTCCGGGCCACAGGGCCCGGCGAAGAGGGCCGGACGGCAGGGGGTGCCGTCCGGCCCTCAGCCGTGTTCAGAGGCAGGTCTTCAGGGTCGCCCACACCGCTTTTCCACCGGTGAGCGCCGAGTGGTCGGCACCCCACGCGTCGGCGAGCTCCTCCACGAGGAACAGTCCGCGTCCCGACTCGTCGTCGGGGCCCGGACCGCGTGGCCGGAGCCTGCCGCCCGCGTAGTCGTGGTCGTGCACCTCCAGGCGGAGACACCGGTCGGTCACGAGACCGATGCCGCACAGGATCCGGGTACTCGGCGTGTGGCGTACGGCGTTGGTGGCCAGTTCGGACATGAGCAGGATGGCGTCCGCGCACACTCCGTCAGGCAATCGCCAGGCGGTCAGTCTCGCGCTCATCGAGTGCCGTGCCACTCGGACACTGGAACGGTCTGCCGGAAGTTCGAGCCAGTGCGAACGATCCGGGCTCGCGACGTCCAGGAGCTGGGGGGAGCGAGTCGTGCGGGGGGACACGTTTGTCGCCTTCCGTCGGGGCGGGCGCAGTCATGAGACGCGGGGGGTGAGCAACAGGCCTGCCGGACAGGGGTGTTCCGGGACGGACTCCGGGACCGGACACGCCAAAGGGCGCCAACTCCAGAGACAGCAAAGGGTGTTGACGAGGGATGCCCTTACGGCGGGATCACTCACGTAGATAACTATGCTCGCAGACGGCTTCACGCTGCAACCGCCTCCCTGATAATTTCAGGAGGGTAAATCTGTCTGGCGGCACCCCCAAGTCGCTGACAGACTCCTACGAGTGACGGACCCTCAGGAGGTAGGGCGTTGAGCGAAGCTCGTCCGGGTACGAGTACCGGTGCACCCACGGTTCTGCGCATGATCCTCGGCCGGCGGCTGCAGGACATGCGGCTGGGCGCGGGCGTGTCATTGGACGACGCGGCCAAGACCCTGCGTATGAAGCCGTTGAGCATCCGCCGTCTGGAGAAGGCGGAGGTCCCCCTCAAGCCTCTCTACGTGGAGAAGCTGCTCCAGACCTACGGGGCCCAGCAGCAGGAGATAGACGAGTTCATCACCCTCGCCGAGCAGGCCAACGAGCCCGGCTGGTGGCACGCGTACCGCGATGTGCTGCCCAACTGGTTCACCGCGTACGTCAGTCTGGAGACCGGTGCCCAGATGCTGCGCACCTACGAGCCCCACTACGTCACGGGGCTGCTCCAGACCTACCCGTACGCCCGTGGCGTACTGCGCGGGGGTTTCCCCAACGAGAGCGAGGAAGACCTCGAACGGCGCGTCGACCTGAGGACGCGCCGGCAGGGTCTCCTGGAGAAGGACGGCGCGCCCACGCTGTGGGTGGTCATGGAAGAGGCCGTTCTGCACCGGGTGGTGGCCGGCGCGGAGGTCATGCGCGGACAGATCGAGCGCCTCCTGGAGGTCTCGGAACTGGAGCACGTCAGCGTCGACGTCGTGCCGTTCACCGCGGGTGCCCACGTGGGGGCGTGCGCGCCTTTCACCTACTTCCGGTTCGAGGAGCCGGAACTGCCCGACATCGTCTACAGCGAGATCCTCTCCGGCTCCATGTATCTGGATCAGCGTTCCGATGTCGCGGCTCATCTGGAGGCGCACAACCGGATGTCCCTGCTGACGTCGTCCGCGACCAGCAAGGCGCTTCTCAACCGCATGCGCAAGGAGTACTCATGACCATCACGGATGGAAGTGTCTACAACGGGATGCCGGCGCTGGACCTCGGTGAGCACGGCTGGGAGTGCCCCTGGAGTGGACCCAACGGAGGCCAGTGCGTGGAGACCAAGCAACTCTCCGACGGCCGTGTGGCACTGCGGCAGTCGACGGATCCGGCCGGTCCCGCACTGATCTACACGCCGCAGGAGATCGCCGCGTTCGTCGCGGGAGTCAAGAAGGGGCTCGCCGATCACCTGGCGGTCGGCTGAACCAGGACACCAGCGGGAAGGATCCGCATCGGCCCCGGCCGCGGCCTGCCCGGTACCACACGCCCATCACTGAGGGGACAGAATGACCAACTCGCATGCCGCGCGGGACATCGACACCAGCAGGCCGCACTCCGCCCGCATGTACGACTACTACCTGGGCGGCAAGGACCACTTCGACGTCGACAAGCAGGCCGCCGAGATGGTGGCGGGCGCGTATCCCGGCATCTTCGTGTGCGCACGGGAGAACCGCGCCTTCATGCACCGGGCCACCCGCGTCCTCGCGCGTGAGCACGGCATCCGGCAGTGGCTCGACATCGGTACCGGCATCCCGACCGAGCCGAACCTGCACCAGGTGGCGCAGGCCGTCGTCCCCGACGCCCGGGTTGTCTACGCCGACAACGACCCGCTCGTCCTCAAGTACGCCGAGCGCCTGATGCGGAGCACGCGCCAGGGCCGCACCACGTACATAGAGGCGGACGTCAACGACCCGCAGTCTCTTCTCGACGCCCCCGAACTCACCGAGGTGCTGGATCTGAGCCGGCCCGTGGGGCTGTCGCTGAACGCCCTCATGCACTTCGTCACCGACGCCCAGGACCCGTACGGAATCGTCAGCCGGCTGCTGGACGTCTTCCCCTCGGGCAGCGCCCTGGCCCTCAGCCACTGCACGCCCGACTTCGACCCGCCCACCTGGCAGAGGGTCACCGACATCTACACCAACGCCGGGACGCCCGTGCAGTTCCGCTCGCAGAAGGACGTCGCCCGCTTCTTCGACGGTCTCGAACTGCTCGATCCCGGTATCACCGTCGGCCACCGCTGGCGTCCCGACGTGGCGGACGTGAGTGCCGACACGACGGGCACGCCAACGGACGCCGAAGTCAGTCTGTGGACCGGCCTGGCGATCAAGCCCTAGTCGTCTGACGTCTGGGGGCGTGCCGCGCCCAGTGGTTGGAAGTGGTGGGCGAGCGTCCAGGCGCCGACGCGGCTGCCGGTGCGGCATCCGGTGATGTCCGCTGTCCGGAAGTGGATGCCGGCCCAGACGCGGGCGTTGATCATGTCCTCGTTGAGCTGGTCGGCGTATTCGTAGTGCCGTGTGGTGCCGGTGCCCTCGGAGGGAATGGTGAGGTCGATGCGGGTGGTGCCGAGGATCCCGGTCAGGGTCCTGGTCACGGCGCCGGCGAGCGCGGCGTGGCCGCTGATGTAGTCGGGGTGCGGTGGCGTGACGAGCAGCGGCTCCCAGTCCGGGTCGGCGTCGGTCGCGGGGTTGCCGTCGGTGTCGGCCAGTTGGACGGCGGTGATCGGCCGCCAGAATCCGTGGTGGAGTTTGGCGTCCCACGCGGCGATGGCGGCGTCGGTCGCCGACGCGTTCGCCGCGGCGAACATGCGTGCTGTCTCCGCGATGCGGAAGTGGTGACGGGCGGTGTAGTCCCGGAACGCCGACTGGAGTTGCACCACCAGGTTGCCCCCGAAGAACAGGGCGGTCTCGGTCTGGTGCGCGGTACGGGCCGAGCCGGTCTTCGCCCCCATGCTCTTCACCTCGTTCACGTCCCGGGCGTAGCGGGCCGAGGACAGGGCGGGCGGCTTGCCGGGACGGAACTGATCCGGTGAGGTGAGCGTCAGGGGGCGCAGTTCGCCGAGCCAGGTGTCCAGGAACGGCAGACGCGCGGGCGGGGTTGGCCGCCAGACGCCGGGCGCGGGCGTGGCGGTGAACTTCACCGGCGCGAACCGGCCGTCTCCTTCGCGTAGTTCGACGAGGTGGTCGGCGGCGCGTTTCCCGAACGCCACGCCCTGGCTCTTCGCGCTGCCCTCGGGGATCTTGGCGAGGGAGCCGGCGTACGCGCTGTCGAGGCGCGCCCGGGAGGCGGGGAAGTACGTGAGCAGTACGCGGTGCGCGGCGGTCACGGCCGCGGCCTCGGGCGACGCGGTGGAGGGTCCGCGCGCCCGCCACTTGTACGGGGCGTAGTCGCCCTGGATGCCGACCACGGCGTTGTAGACGGCGGCCGAGACGAAGCCGTGCCAGATGGCGGCCTGCCCGGAGGGGTGGGTGGCGCCGAGGTTGTCGTTGATGGTGTCGGTGGCGATGGCGTTCCAGTCGCGGATCGCCCCGGGGTCCGCCGAAGGCGCCGGGCGGCTCTCGGCGGTGGCCGCAGGGGTGGGGCCCGCCACGGCCGTGATGGCGAGCAGGAGGAGCGAGGTGACGGCGCCGATGAGGGGCCGTCTGCTCGAAGGAGAAGTACGCATAGTTGACTTAACGGCTGGTCGGGCGGGATGTCACGCCCCTCGAAGGCGTCTGGGCGTCAGCCTTCTCCGGCGTACTCGGGCTCGGCGACGCACCACGCGGCTCGGGGTTGTTCCGCTCCCCGGTGGTAAGGCGTGATCTACGCTTCGCACCGGATTGCCCGAAAATCTCCCATCCTGGAAATGCGGTGCCTTTTCGGGCGGCGACCCCCCCTTCGAGCCAGGAGAACCAGCGATGAGCGACTACGGACACGACCTCGCCTTCGGGGCACTGCTGGAAGTGGAGGACCGGCCCGAGGACGCCGTGGCGCCCGCCCGCCATGGTGGCCCGCACGGCCGCGACCCTCGACATCATCAGCGGCGGCCGGTTCGAACTGGGACTGGCGACCGGTGCCCAGCAACTGAGGAAGCCGGGCGGTCACCGGGCGCCGTACGCCGCGGATACAACATCAAGGGAAGCTTCTCCAACGGCTCCGGATTCCTGGAGGGCCCTCCGAGGACATGGGTCGAGCAGCTGACCGCACTCGCCCTCACCCAGGGAATGAGCACGTTCCTCCTCTACCGCGTCCACTCGGCCGACCTGCTGCGCCGTTTCGCCGATGAGGTCGTCCCCGCCGTACGGGAGGCCGTCGCCGCCGAGCGGCGTTAGGGCCTGATCCGAACGACAGACCCCAGGTCCTGTCCGGCGACCCGAGGACGTAAGTGGCATCCTCGACAAGAGGGCGGAACGAACGGCCCCCGATGAGTGGGTGCGGTCATCGTTCATGCCTTTCTGTAATCGGCGAAAGGCGGTGGGTCAGTGTCCGGCAACGAGGGAACTGCGCGCCGCGAAGAGGCGAGTCGCATCTTCGACCACGAGGTCGAACGGATCGCCGTCTCGGCCGGCGCGCACATAGTGGCGGGCTATCTGGATGTCCCGGAGGAACTGCTCGTCCGTATGACCGTCGTCAGGGGCGTGACGGCGGGCCTGGCCAGGTCCTGGTCCCGGGTGGCACGGGTGGCGAAGGTGCCGGTGACCGAGGCGGTCATTTCCGGGCGGCCGGTGTGGATCGGCAACCAGCAGGAACTCGCGCGTCGCTTTCCGCGTACGGCTCTGTCCTTTCCGTACGACGTCGCCATGTACGTCGCGCCGCTGGTCGACCGGGGCGTGGGCTGGGGCGCTGTGCTGGTGCTGTGGCCGGGCACCCACTCGCCGGAACTCTCCGCCGCGGAAGAACGCGAGGTGGACACCTCCTGCCGGCGCGCGGCGAAGGCGCTTCGGCGGGCCGCGGAGGCCGGAGACCCCCTGCTGCCGAGGTCGGACCCCCTCGCGCTGGACCTTCCGCCCCGAAACCCCGACGCGCGTGCCCGCGTCGTCGACCGGCTTCCCGGCGGCATCGCCGAGCTCGACCTGAACGGGCACCTGACATTCATCAACGACCGGGCCGCCGAACTCCTCGAACTGGATCGTGGCGAACTGCTGGACCGGAATCCTTTCGAGGCGATCTCCTGGCTGCACGATCCCGCCTTCGAGAACGCCTATCTGGCGGCGGTCTTCAGCCGTCTCCCCTCCGGTTTCAGGGTCCGCCATCCGGCGGGCCACTGGCTGTCGGTGACGATGCACGCCGATGACTCGGGGGTCACCGTCAGCGTGGATCCTCTTGATTTCCCCGCCGAAGCCGGGGCGATCTCCACGGATACCGCCTCCGCCGGTCCCGCCCATGCCGGCACCCTGTTCCATCTGCTGCATCTGGCCTCGGCTCTCGCCGAGGCGAAGACCGTCCAGGAGATCGCCGACTTCCTCAACGAGCAGATGATGCCCGTCCTCGGCATCCAGGGGTTCGCGCTGATCACCGCGGAGGAGGGCCGGCTGCGAGTGATCGACTCCCGCGGTTTCCTCTCTCCCATGGCCGACGACTTCGACGGTCTTCCCATGAGCTCCCGGACCGAAGGAACGCGCATCATCGAAGGCGGGGCCCCCGCGTTCCATTCCGACAGCTCCGATCTGCTGGAGACCTATCCGGGCATCGAGGCGTACGGGCGCGCGGGCGCTCTCGCCTATCTGCCGCTGACGGTCTCCGGCCGGACGATCGGCGCCTGCGTCCTCGGATACGAGCGTCCCCAGATGTTCGTACCCAACGAGCGCGCCGAACTCGTGTCCCTGGCCGGGCTGATCGCCCAGGCACTGGAGCGGGCACGCCTCTACGACCTCCATGCGGGAGCGGCCCGTGGCCTGCAGGCGGGCCTGCTGCCCAGCTTCCTGCCGCGCGTCGGGAATCTGCGCACCGCGGCCCGCTACCGGCCGGCCGTGGGCTCCCTGGATGTCGGCGGAGACTTCTACGACCTGATCCGGCTGGACGACGCGAACGTCGCCGCCGTCGTCGGGGACGTGCAGGGGCACAGTGTGCAGGCGGCAGCCCTGATGGGACAGGTGCGGACCGCCGTGCACACCCACGCGCAGGTCGGCGCGCCACCCGACGAAGTCCTCGCGCGCACCAACCGCCTTCTGCAGGACCTCAGTACAGAACTGTTCGTCAGCTGTCTCTACGCCCACATAGACCTGCGGCGCGGGCGTGCGCTGCTGTCCGCCGCCGGCCATCTGCCGCCGATCCTGCGAGGGCCCGACGGCCGCACGGAGGTGCTGAGACTTCCGCCCGGTCTGCTCCTCGGTGTCGAATCCGACGCCGCGTTCACCACGACCGAGATCGCCCTGCCGCCCGACAGTCTCCTGGCGTTCTACACCGACGGCCTCGTCGAACGGTCCGGCACGGACCTGGGTGACTCCGTCGACGACCTCGCACGTCGCATCGCGCTGGCGCCGCCCGGCCCGTTGGGCAGCCTGTGCGACCGGCTCGTCAAGGACGCCGAGGCGACGATGACGGAGGGGAAGAGCGATGACATCGCACTCCTGCTGCTGGAGACGGCTGCTGGAGACGGGCCGTTCGACACAGCGGTGACCGGGTTGGCGTAAAATCGAGCAAAACGTGCACTTACTTCTCTTCGAGGAGAAAAGATGCCGTCATCTGAAGCGTTCGACTACGTCGTCGTCGGGGCCGGCAGCGCCGGGTGCGTCCTCGCGTCCCGGTTGACGGAGGATCCGGCGGCCCGGGTGCTGCTCCTGGAGGCGGGCGGCCAGGACACCGATCCGAACATCAAGGCACCGGCCGGACTCGGGCTGCTGTTCCACTCGGAGGTCGACTGGGACTACCGGACGGTCGAGCAGGAGGCGGCAGGCCGGACGTTCTACTGGCCGCGAGGGAAGACCGTCGGAGGCTCCTCGTCGACCAACGTGATGATCTACGCCCGCGGCCAGCGCGAGGACTACGACGGCTGGCGGGACGAGCACCATGCCACCGGCTGGGGCTTCGAGGACGTCAAGCCCTATTTCGTACGGGCGGAGCGGAACAACCGGCACGGTCCGCCGGCCCACGGGACCACGGGGCCCTTGAACGTCGAGGACCGGCCCTACTCGCACGAGCTGTCGCGGGCCTGGGTGGACGCCGCCGTGGACTGGGGGCTGGAACGCGTCGACGACCTCTCCGGCACCTCCCCGCACGGCGCGGGGCTCACACAGGTGACCTGTCGGGACGGCCGGCGGTGGTCGGCCGCCGACGCCTACCTGCGGCCGGCGCTCGACCGGGAGAATCTGACCCTTCGCACAGGGGCGCCGGCGACGAAGGTGGTGCTTGAGGGCGGCAGGGCGGTCGGGGTGACGTACGTCCACGACGGCGCCGACCGGTTCGCCCGCGCCGAGTCGGAGGTCGTGCTGAGCGGCGGCGCGGTCAATTCGCCCCAACTGTTGATGCTGTCCGGCATCGGCCCCGCCGACGCGCTCCGGGAGCACGGTATCGATGTCGCGGTTCCGCTGCCCGGCGTGGGCGGCAACCTTCACGACCATGTCCTTGCCCCGGTCGTGTGGGAGACCCGGGACACCACCGACGTGATCGTCGACCTGCTGACCCCGGAGAATCTCCAGACGTGGGCCGACACCGGCGAAGGGCCGTTCTCTTCCAACTACTCCGAAGCGATGGGCTACTTGTCGGTCACATCCGGTGCGTCCCGGCCGGACACGCAACTGACCGGCGGCCCGACCGCGTTCGTCCTGAGCGGGGACGAGATGCCGGGCCGGCCGGTGTTCACGATGAACGCCACGGCGCTCCAGCCGGGCAGCCGCGGGCGGCTGACGCTCGCCTCCGCCGATCCGGCCGCGGAACCGCTGATCGATCCGCGGTACTTCACCGACCCCGAGGACGTGTCCACACTTGTCCGGGGTCTGCGCGCCGTCATCGAGATCGGTCAACACGAGCCGCTGGCCTCGTTCCTGGGCCGCCCCTATCTCCCGGCGAGCGCCGACCTCGCGGCGCTGGACGACGCGGCACTGGCCGACCACGTCCGCGGCTGGAGCGGCACCAGCTACCACCCGGTGGGCACCTGCGCGATGGGCGACGGCGAGGCCGCCGTGGTGGACCCCGAGCTGCGCGTACGGGGGGTGGCCGGACTCCGGGTCGTCGACGCCTCGGTGATGCCGTCCGTCACCAGCGGCAACACCAACGCGCCCACCATCATGATCGCCGAGAAGGCCGTCGACCTGATCCGCGGCTTCCGCGACCTTTGACGGGCTCCCGGGAGTTGCTCAGACCGTGAGCCAACCGGGGCTGACCATGCGGTACTCGTACGCCATGACCACGACCTGGGATCTGTCCCGGGCTCCGAGTTTGGCCATGATGCGGCTGACATGGGTCTTCGCGGTCAGCGGGGAGACCACGAGCTGTGCGGCGATCTCGTCGTTGGTGCGTCCGGCGGCGACCAGTCGCATGACCTCACGTTCGCGGCCGGTCAGGGCGTCGAGGCGGTGGTCGGGTTTACGGGCATGGTCAGGCCGGCTGGCGAATTCCGCGATGAGCCGGCGGGTGACGGAGGGGCTGATGAGGGCGTCACCTAGCGCAGCCACCCGTACCGCGTGCAGGAGTTCAGCCGGTTCGGTGTCCTTGACCAGAAAGCCCGTGGCGCCGGCGCGCAGGGCCCCGTACACGTACTCGTCGAGGTCGAAGGTCGTCAGCATGACCACCTTCACCGCGGCCAGGGCGTGTTTGAGAAGTCCCGTCTGGCCCACGACGCCTGGCACGCGCGCTCGCCGCGTTGTCGGAGTCATCCAAGTACGTCCGGTCCATCTACGGGGCTGATCCTCCGCCTTGCGATCGCACGCACCAGACGCCGTGGGCCCCGCCCGATGGGCGGACGACGCTACTTCTCAAACACGCCCTAACCGCTCGTCGCCGGCAAGGCGGCGAGCGGCTTCGAGCC
This sequence comes from Streptomyces sp. NBC_01716, assembly GCF_036248275.1. Classification (NCBI taxonomy): domain Bacteria; kingdom Bacillati; phylum Actinomycetota; class Actinomycetes; order Kitasatosporales; family Streptomycetaceae; genus Streptomyces; species Streptomyces sp. NBC_01716. The sequence goes on from NZ_CP109181.1 coordinate 8,036,197, forward strand.
CGTCCATGCCGGGCATGCGGATGTCCATCAGCACCACGTCGGGGCGCAGTTCGCGGCAGGCGGCGAGGGCGGCGTGCCCGTCGGCCGCCTCGGCGACCACCCGCAGGTCGTCCTCGTCGTCGAGGATGCCGCGGATCCCCGCGCGAACGAGGCGCTGGTCATCGACCAGCAGGATCCTGATCATCAACTTCTCCGCCGATCGGCTCGTGGTGCTCGGTGAACGGCAGCTGCGCCCGGACGACGAACCCGCCCGCGCTGCCCGGCTCGGCGCTCAGTGTTCCGCCCAGCGATCGGGCGCGTTCCAGCATGCCCGCGATCCCGCTTCCCCCGGCACGCCCGGCGAGAGCCGGACCCCGCCCGTCGTCCTGGACACTGAGCACCAGCTTCCTTTCGCCGTAGTGGAGCCGGATGACGATGTGCCGGGCCTCGCTGTGCTTGACGGCGTTGGTCAGGGATTCCTGCACGATGCGATAGGCGGCGAGGTCCACCGCCGCCGGCAGCGAGAAGCGGGCCCCGCTCTGCTCGACGCGTACGTCCTGGCCCGCCCGAGCGGCTGAGGAGACCAGGGTGCCGACCCTGGACAGCCCTGGTGAAGGAGTGGTGGGAGCCTCCTCGTCGACCTGGCGCAGCACCCCGAGGGTGGCCCGCAGTTCTCGCAGGCCCTCCGTGCTGCCCTGCTTGATGACGGTCAGCGCGTCCTCCGCCTGCCCGGGGTCCTTCGGCAGCCGGTGCAGGGCGGCGGACGCCTGCACGTGGATCATCGACATGCTGTGGCCGATCACGTCGTGCAGTTCGCGGGCGATACGCAGCCGCTCCTGCGTCGCTCGCAGCCTGGCCTCCTCCTCGGCGTAGGCGACCCGGCCGTGACGCATCGCGCCCAGGGCCACCACCGCGACCAGCCAGCCGGTCAGCATGAAGACCGCCGTGCCCTCGACGTCACCGGTGCCGGCCAGAGCCCCCGCGCCCACCCCGATGACCATCGCCGCCGCCATGGCGACCGACGCCTGGAGCCGCCCCTGGGCCGCCAGCGTGTACAGCACGGCGATCGGGACCACGACGAGCGGGCCGTCGATCGTGCTCAGCAGGTAGTAGACACCCGTGCCGGTCACCATGAACCAGCCCACCGGCACCGGGTACCGGCGGCGCAGCAGGAGCGCCGAGCACACCGTCGTCGCGACGACCCAGGAGGCGATCAGTGACGCGGTCCCGTGTCAGTCGGGACCCAGCCGCTGCCCCTCGGCCACCCCTGTCAGCGCCAGCACGCCCAGGGCGAGTGCCCTGTCGGCACGCGGCCCTCCGGGCAGGCGGAGGCGGGTGACATCGAGGTGGGGCATTGCTTCATTGTGCCTGCGGCGCGATTGGACCCAGGGGTCTATGTCCGCGTTTGCTCCGAGGGTGCGTGCTGGTGGGGTACGCGGAGGCCCGGCCGGTACATCTGCCGGTGTACGTCGCGGCAACCGCCTCCTGCCGCCGGTGTACGCGGGAGCGCGTCGGGCGGCGCCGCGGGTAAATGCGTTGCCTCGCGTGATCGCGTGGGCCGATGATCGTGGGATGGCCCCCACTCCCCGCGACGGCCGCGCCGGTATCGACGCCGCCCTGGTGAAACGTCTGATCGCCGCGCAGTTCCCCCGGTGGAGCGGACTGCCCGTGACACCCGTGGAGGTCGACGGGTGGGACAACAGGACCTACCGGCTCGGCGACGGCATGACGGTCCGGCTGCCCACGGCCGCCGGCTATGTTCCCGCCGTCGCCAAGGAGAACCGCTGGCTGCCCCGGCTGGCGCCCTCGCTGCCCGTCGCCGTGCCGACCGTGCTCGGCCAGGGAGCCGCCGGTGAGGGTTATCCCTTTCCCTGGTCGGTGCGCGGCTGGCTGAACGGCGAGACGGCGCGGCGCGACCGTATCGGGGACATGCCCCGGTTCGCCGTCGAGGTGGCCGAGTTCCTGCTGGCCCTCCAGCGCTGCGATGCCACGGACGGACCGGTCGCGGGCGAGCACAGCTTCTACCGTGGAGCGCCGCCCGCCCACTACGACGAGGAGACGCGCCGCTGCCTGGCCGCGCTCAAGGGCCATGTGGACACCGACCGCGCTGCCGCCGTGTGGGAAGCGGCGCTCGCCGCCGAGTGGCACGGGGCGCCCGTGTGGTTCCACGGCGACATCGCCTCCGGCAACCTGCTGGTCGCGGACGGGAAGCTGACCGCCGTCATCGACTTCGGTACTGCGGGGATCGGGGACCCCGCCTGCGATCTGGTGATCGCGTGGGGGATGTTCTCGGGCGCCGGCCGGGAGGCGTTCCGGCGGGCGGTCGGTCAGGACGACGGTGCCTGGGCACGCGCCCGAGGATGGGCGCTGTGGAAGGCACTCCTGGTCCTGTCCGAGACCATCGACACGAACGAGGAGTTGGCCGCCGTCAACCGTCAGGTGATCGGCGAAGTCCTCGCGGACCACGACGACTTCGCCTGACCGCGGCAGTGCCGCCGACGACAACGGCCGCGCCCCAGTCGCGGGGCGCGGCCGTCTCAACGAGAGGATCGCCCTCTCAGGAGGCGCAGTACTGCGACTCCTTGCCGATGGAGCGGTACATGCAGTCGGCGTTCTCCAGCAGTTGCAGGACCGCGTCGCGGTTGCGGCTCGTCTCCCGCTCGATCACCTCGTCGGGCGGGTAGAAGCCGCCGCCGCCGGAACTGCCCGGGTACATCTCGAATGTGTACGCGAACACCTTCTGGCTGCCCCACAGCCAGTCGTCGATCGACCCGTCCGTGATGTACAGGTCGCTCGCCTGCTCCGCGGTGTAGCCGTTGCTCGCCGCCATCTTCCCGCCGACGGCGGCGAAGGCGTTCCGGTCGTCGAGCGTCATACCGGGAGCGGTGTCGGCGTTCGTGTAGCCGTACGGCCACAGCACCAGTTCGCTGTACGTGTGGAAGTCGATGGCCGCCTTGAGCTGCTGCTTGCCGCCGACGACCCGGCTGCGCGCGAAGTCCGCGACCACCTTGACCTCAGGCGCGGACTCGGCGCGCGCGCCGCGGTACGTCTCCGAGCCGGGGCTGGTGGAGGAGCCGCCGCAACAGCCCCACTGGAAGGCCCAGTTGCGGTTGAGGTCCGTACCGATCGCCGAGGAACCGGAGTTGGGCTGGCGGTTCTTGCGCCAGCTGCGGTAGGAGCCGGTGGCGATGTCGTACTCGCCGCCGTCCGGGTTGACGTCCGGGACGATCCAGATCTCGCGGTTGTTCAGGGCGTTGGTGACCCGTGAGTCGGTGCCGTAGGTGTCACCCAGCTCCCGGATCAGATACAGCGCCATCTCGACGGTCAGATGCTCGCGGGCGTGCTGGTGGTGCGTGAAGAGCACCTCGGGCTCGTTCTCGTCCGTCGCCACGTTGTCGCTGATCTTGACCGCGACGATGTCCCGGCCCTCGTAGCTCTTGCCGATGACGCGCTTGCTGATCAGGTTGGGGTGGGCGGCGATCCGCTGGTCGATCTCGGCGTTCATCTCGGCGTAGTTGTGATAGCGCGAGTCGGCCGAGGGGAAGTCGAACGGCTCCACGGCCTTGCCGTTCGTTCTGGCGGGCGGCGCGGGCAGCGGGTCGAGCCGGTGGCCGAGCGCGCGCAGCCGCTTCGCCTGGGAGTCGGTGGCGCTGACGACCGTCGAGCGCGCGCCCGCCTCGTCCACCGACACGCCGGTGGCGGCGATGGCGGTACGGGCCGCTGCGTCGGCGGCGCCCGGGATCTCGTACTGCCGGATCCGCTCTTCGTCGACGGTTCCGGCCCCGGGCGCGGCCTTCGCGGCAGGCGCCGGGGGAGCGGCCTCGGCCGTGAACGGGACTGCCACGGCGAGCGCCAGCAGGACCGCGAGGGCGGCGGCCTTCGATCTGCTCTCGCGTATGCGAAGTCGCATGGTGTTTCTCCTGGGTGGGGGGTGTGGGGGGTTCGGCCGCGCCGGGTGGGACGTGGGCGGCCAGGTCCTGTTCACCGGACAGGACCTGATTGTTCGCGCACATCGTGGCGGGATGGCATGGTCCGGTCAAGTAACCAACTTCGGCCATCCGTTTGAACCCTCGCGTGGACCCCCGCGCCCCCGGCTCCGACGGCGGAGCCCGCCCGCGACGGCTGCCGCCGTCGCCGGCACCACCTCCGGGGCGAGCAACGCCGGACACCGCCCCGTGAAGTGGTCCCGGACCCGGGACCGTGGCTGTTCTCGCGGACAGGCTCCGGGGACGCTTCTCAGCGGGTGAGGGCGAGAACCGGGCGCAGGCCCGCCGGGCGCTCCTCCACCGGCAGATGGTCCACGAAGTGGACGGCGCAGCCCAGTTCGGCCGCCCCGCCGTCCGCCTCCCGGTCGTCCCCGACCATCAGCACGTCGTGCGGATCCTGCCCGATGGCCTCGCAGGCCGCGCCGAAGAGCCGCGGGTCGGGTTTCTGGACGCCGTGCTCGTACGACAGCACATAGGCGTCCACGAAGTCGTCCAGGCCGTGGGCGCGGAAGACCGGACGCAGATCCCAGCCGATGTTGCTGATGACACCGACGCCGATGCCCTCACGCTTCAGGGTGCCGAGCACCTCCGCGGTGTCCGCGTACGGCCGCCAGGCGTCCGGCGTCCGGTGCCGTTCGTAGAGCGCGTCGTACAACCGGGGGTCGGGGAGGTCCACCTGCCGGGCGAGGCCGGTGTACACGGCCCTGTGCCGCTCGGCGCTCTCGTCGCGCGTGGCCCACAGCCCGGCCAGATCCGGCGGCAGTTGCTGCGGCGACGACCCGCCGGGCAGGGCGCCCGCGACGGCCAGCCGAACCGCGTACCGCCGGACCTCCTCGGGCGGCACCGGAACACTCAACTCGTCGAGTACGGCCCGGAGCCAGGAGCCGGCCGATTCGATACGGAACAGTGTCCCTGAGAAGTCGAAAAGCACACCCTTGATCTTCATGGCCCCGATCCTTGCCGGGTCACCGCCACCGGGACAAGGCCCGTCCTTCGTACGTGGCGACGGATACGGCGACCAGACACGCCCCGAACAGCCACCCGCCCACCACGTCCGAACTCCAGTGCACCCCCAGCCAGACGCGGTTGAACCCGGAGCCGAACACCGACACGACCCCGACCACCACCGCGACCGACCACGGCGGGCCGCTCAGGCCGTGCTGCCGCAGCAGCCACAGGAGTATCCCGACGGTGACGGTTGCGGTCATCGCGTGGCCCGAGGGGAACGCCGCGTAGTGCGCCGAGTCGAGCGGGTCGGGCCAGGTCGGGCGCTCGCGCCCGACCGCGGCCTTCACGCCCTGCGACACCAGGGCGCCGACCAGAGACGTCAGGGCGACCCAACAGGCCAGGAGGCGCGAGCCGTTGAACCAGAGAAGGAAGAAGGCGACGGCCGTCAGGACGCGCATGGTCCAGGGGTCCCACACCCAGTCGGTGAGAATCCGGTTCGCGTGGGTGAGACCGGGGTCGGCCACCGCCCACCGGTGCAGGTCCACGGAGACCGTCCGGTCGAGGGAGAACAGCGGACCCCACCCGGCGGCGACGAGCGCCAGCAGCGTCAGGGAGGCCACCCCCAGGACGACGGCGAGACGGGCCGGGGTCACGGCTCCCCGGGGTGTGGGCGGTGACGGCGGGGCGGGCCGTGACGGCGGGGGCACCGCGGGGGATTGCATGCGCTGATCCTTACTGACGACGGCCCCGCAAAACTATCCCAGCGTGCGCAGCGCGGGAATGAACGCGACCACGAGCGGAACCGCGGGCACCAGCGCGGCAGCCGCCGTCAGCCGCAGCCGGCGGCCCGCGGTGAGCCGGGGGAGGGGGGACAGCAGCCGGTCCACCCGGCGCGGCAGTTCGGTGTCGGGCGTCGGGCAGGGGCCGAACACCCCACGGTCCTCGTTCAGTTCGACCAGGGCGAGCGCGATCGTCAGCCGGCCGAAACGGCGCGAGGCGACATCGTCGGCGGCCAGCTCCACCAGGCGGTGCATCTCGGCCTGGAACGCCGCGAAGACCGGGATCTGCGGGAAGCCGTTGGCGAGCGCCGACGAGCAGTGCAGCAACCAGTCGTGGCGGGCGCGGGCGTGGCCCTGCTCGTGGGCCAGCACGGCGTCGAGCTGGCGGCCCTTGAGCCGCCGCAGGGCGGCCGTGGTGATGACCAGCTGCGGTGCCGCGCCCGGCAGCCACCAGGCGCCGGGACGCTCGCCCTCAAGGACCACCAGTGGGCCGCCGCCGGACTCCTCGCCGGGCAACAGCGGTGAACGGACGAGCAGTTCGCTGCGGCGCTGCTTGCGGCGCGTGCGCGCCCGGTGGATCTCGCGCGTGAGCATCGCGCCCGTCCACACTCCGCCGGCCGCCAGGAGCACGGCCAGCGCCGCGGACCAGGGCCGGTGTGCGCCGAGCGCGTACGCCTCGACGACCCCGCTCGGGGCCGGGGCGAAGACATGGCCCCGTACGGCCAGCCAGGCCGCCGCGGCGCTGAAGGTCATGGCGAGGGCGAAGCAGAGCAGTACGGCGGCCACCACGCACTGCCAGACCCAGAGGGCCACCACCGGCTCGCGCTCGGGCCATTCGGTACGGGCCAGCAGTCGCGGGGCGACCACCGCGGCCAGCGCACCGAGCGTCAGCAGCACGAGGGAGACCATCATGGGTGTCAGTTTATGAGCGCGGTGCCGCTCATGGGGCCGGCCGCGGGCGGCAAGTGACGCAGGACACGGTGGCAGGGCGGTTCGCGCGGCGTGGGTGCGGCGTGTGTACGGAGCGTGGCGCCCCGCGCGGCGTACGTCGGAGCGGCGGCGTACGTCAGAGCGTGAGCAGCATCGCCAGCATCGCGATGCCCATGGAGAGCCGGCAGGCCAGGGCCAGCTCGGGCCGGTCGCCCCGGATACCGGTCGCCGCCTCCGTCACCACACCCGTCGCCGCTCCACCGACGGTCCCACGACCGGCTCCGCCGACCGCCGACGGCGCTCCGCCGGCCTCCGGAACGACCGGGTCCGCGCGCTCCGGCGCTGTCACGCTCTGCAACGGGAGCAGCCGCGCGCCCGTCCACAGCACGAACCCCGCGTAGTAGATCAGCAGCACGCCCGTGGCCAGGGGGGTGCCGCCCGCGTGGTGCCCGCCGTGCGTGCCGCCCGGGAGCAGCGCCATCGCCACCGACATGTAGACCATGGCGAGCATCCCCACGAGATGGTGCAGATGGTGCGAGGTCCCCCGGGCCGGGCCCAGGGCGCGCAGCGCGGCGACGCCGAACACCGTCGCGTAGAGCAGCCAGATCCAGCGCGGCGGGCTGATCACCGCCGCCGGAACGGCCATCGCCGCCATCCCGAACCCCATCAGCGCCTCGCCGCCCGCCGTGCCGCGCCCCGCGCCCCCGCCGCCCCGCGCTCTGAGCAGGCAGTACGTCCCGGTCGCCGCGCAGAGCGCCACGACCAGCCAGCCGGCGGTCGCCGGTCCGTGCACCGCGCACCTCCCCCTCGCCATGATCCAACGATGTCCGCACAAACGGTGTCAACGGTGAAATGCCCCAGTCGTTCGAGGCGCACGCGAGCGCAGAGAGACACGGGGGGAGCGCACCGGGGGGACACGGCCGGCGGCACGGTCACCGGTCGGGGGATGTGGAAACCACGTGCTTTTCGCATTCCGCTGGAAACGGAAAACGTAAAGAAAATAGGCTGACACAACGCCTTGAATTGGTCTGGACAAAGCCTCTGCCGAGACCTTGTGGTGATCCTCGGAACACGGATACTTTCGGATGGTGAGCCGCGGAGGCGGGCGGGCTGCCGCCGCCTGTAATTCCCCCCACCCCCGTGGATCCGTGTATTTTCAGGCAGATTTCTAGTGGGAGGAAATACTCCGTGAGTATTTCAAGACGCGCCGTCATGGCGTCGGCACTGGCCGGCACAGCAGCGGCCGGTGGTGTCCTCGGCAGTCGGCAGGCCAGTGCCGCGACCGAGCCGCGAGGCAGGGCGCAGGCGGCACCCGCCGCGAGTCCCCCTGGCGACGTGGTCGGCAAAATCAGCGTCGGGTATCAGGGCTGGTTCGCCTGCAAGGGCGACGGTTCCCCCATCGACAGCTGGTGGCACTGGAGCCAGAACGGCGGGCAGCCGCCGTCGCTCAGCAATACCACCATCAAGTCGTGGCCGGATGTGCGGGAGTACACCCGTACTTTCCCCACGGCGTATCCGAATCTGAACAATGGCCAGCCGGCCTCGCTGTTCTCCTCGCACGACCAGCAGACCGCCGACACCCACTTCCGGTGGATGCGCGAGAACAACTGCGACACCGCCGCGCTCCAGCGGTTCAATCCCATGGGCGGCGAAGGCCCGATCCGGGACGCGATGGCGAGCAAGGTGCGCCAGTCGGCCGAGGCGAACGGCCGGAAGTTCTACATCATGTACGACGTCACCGACTGGCGGGCCATGCAGTCGGAGATCAAGCAGGACTGGACCAACAAGATGAAGGCGTACACGTCTTCGAGCATGTACGCCAGGCAGAACGGCAAGCCCGTCGTCTGTATCTGGGGCTTCGGCTTCGCCGACGACAAGCGCCCGTTCGCGCCCCCGGAGTGCCTGGACGTCATCAACTGGTTCAAGGGGCAGGGCTGTTACGTCATCGGCGGCGTCCCCACCCACTGGCGCAACGGCAACAGCGACTCCCGGCCCGGCTTCTCCGGCGTCTACCACGCGTTCAACATGATCTCACCGTGGATGGTCGGGCGGATGGGCACCGTCGCCCAGGCCGATCAGTTCTACCGGGACGTCAACACCCCCGACCAGGCGGACTGCGACGCGAGCGGTATCGACTACCAGCCCTGTGTGATGCCGGGCGACCTCCAGTCCAGGCATCGCGCGCACGGCGACTTCATGTGGCGGCAGTTCTACAACATGTGCCGGCTCAACGTCGCGGGGATCTACATCTCCATGTTCGACGAGTACAACGAGGGGAACCAGATCGCCAAGACCGCCGAGAACGGCTCGCAGGTTCCGTCCGGCTCCGGCATCTGGGCCCTCGACGAGGACGGCACGGCCTGCTCGTCGGACTACTACCTGCGGCTCACCGGTGACGGCGGCCGGATGCTCAAGAAGCAGATCGGGCTCACCGCGACCCGGCCGACACCGCCGAGGTAGCGCGCTCGCCGGGCCGTCCGGCGAGCGATGAGAACCGCCGATGACAGCGGTCGTACGGGCCGCCGGGATCTTCCCGGCGGCCCGTACGCGTTCAGGCCGGGCAGGTCGCTCAGGCCGTTCAGATGTGCCGGGTGGGCCGGGTCAGCTCGTGGGCAGCTGCCGTGCCCGCGTCTCCCGCCCCCGCAGCCTCGGCGTGAACGTCGCGTGGAAGATCGTGGAGGCCGCCCCCGCGGCGGCGGCTCCCGCGCTCAGTAGGGACGGCTCCACCTCGACACGGCGCAGCCTGCGGGCGGTCGGGAACTCGTTGACCGTACGCGCGATCTCGGACAGGTAGAAGTCGGCGACGTCGTCCGGCCAGACGGCCTTGAGGAGCGTGTCCTGTTCGCGCCAGTCGACGTCCGTGTCGATGCTCAGCGCGCGGCTGCCCGCCGTGAGTGTCAGCCACTGCGTGATGGTGGACCTGCCGGTGCCGCGCGCCACCCGTACCCCCGCCAACAGCGGTCCGCTGTCGGTCACTTCGACCGACGACGCGGTGTCGAGATCACGCCGGGTACCACTGCCGGCGGCGCCGTGGGCGGTGTCGCCGTGCGGGGCGGCGTCGAGGGCGGACGCGCTCCAGCGGGCCGGGTCGTCCCGGTGCAGTTGGAGCAGATTGCCCGAGCAGCCGGGCGCGACGGCCTCGCGGTCGGTCGTCAGGTCGAGTACGGAGCGTACGAGGCCCGCAGGGTCGATAGGGACCCGCAGCAGCCCGTTGTCCAGCAGATGCCCGCCGCCCCGGTCGTCGCGGGCGGCGGTGACCGTCACCGGCGCCGTGCCGCCGAGCGGCAGCCCGGCCGTGCCCCGGCCGAGCGCGGGAGCCTCGGCCAGGACGGCGAGCCGCCCGCCTGACAGTTGCTGACCCGCGTCCACCGCGCCCGTCAGCAGGTCCCGGTCGAGCACGACCACCTCGCGGCGGGCGCGCGGACCGGCGTTGAGGACCGTGCCCCCGTCCGGCCCGCCCGCCGAGCGCCGGATCAGGGCCTGAAGTCTGCGGTGCACACTCCGGTACGTCTGCTCGGCCTCCTCGTGCCCCCAGGCGATCGCCCCGCCCGGCAGGATGTCCCGGCTCTGGAGCAGCAGGGCCCGCTTCCACAGGGCGTCCAACTCCTCGTACGGATACGGCACCCCGTCCCGTACGGCCGCCGTCGCCGACCACAACTCGGCCTCGCGAAGCAGGGATTCACTGCGGCGGTTGCCTCGCTTGCTGCGGGCCTGACTGGTGTACGCGCCGTGGTGCGTCTGCGCGTACAGCTCGCCGCGCCACACCGGGGCGTGCGGGTACTCCTCCAGCGCGTCCCGGAAGAAGTGCGCGGGGTGCTGGACCCCGACCCGAGGCGAGCCCTCCAGGTCGGCCAGCCTGCGGGCGCGTTCCAGCGTCTCGCGGGTGGGCCCCCCGCTCTCGCGGTCCGCGTCCCCGTCCCCCTGCTGCCCCCCCGAAGGGCATCAGCGAACGGCTGCCGCCGCCCCTCTCCGCGTACGCCGTGACCGCGTCGGCCAACTCGGGCCCCGTGAGCGCCGCGTGGCCGGGACCGGCCGGCGGACAGTGCGTGAAGATCCGGCTGCCGTCGACGCCCTCCCACCAGAAGGTATGGTGCGGAAGGGAGTTGGCGTCGTGTGCGGCGAGTGTGTGGCCGAGCGCCCAGTGCGCCCCCGCGAGCACGGCGAGCTGGGGGAGTGCGGCGCTCATGCCGCCGGGGCCGGGCAGCCAGACGCCGCCCGCGTCCAGACCGAGTTCTTCCCGGTAGAAGCGGCGGCCGTGCGTGAACTGCCGGGCCAGCGACTCCCCGCCGGGCAGATTCGGGTCCGGCTCCACCCACATCCCGCCCACCGGGACCCAGTTGCCCCGCGCGACGGCCTTGCGTATGCGCTCGAAGACATGCGGGTGCTGATCCTTCATCCAGGCGTGCTGCTGCGCGGACGAGGCGGCGAACACCAGCTCCGGGTACTCGTCGGCGAGCGTCGCCATGCTGCTGAGGGCGCGGGCGCTCGCCCGTACGCTCTCGCGCATCGGCCGCAGCCGGGCCGATCCCGTGGCGGCGTGCCCCACAGCGGCGACGGTGTGCGCGGACTCGTGCGCGCGCCGGGCCAGGACCGGCCCGAGGATGTCCCGCGCGCGGGCGGCCGTTCCCGGGATGTCACGGGGGTCGACCGCGTCGACCGCCCGGTCCAGCGCCCGCAGGATCTCGTGGCGGCGCGGCAGCCCGGCGGGCAGCGCCCGCATCAGACCCTCCAGGACGTCGATGTCGTGGATGAGCTGCCAGATGTTCTCGTCCCGGACGGCGAGGTCGGCGCGGAGCAGCCGGTGGAGAGGCTCGTCGCCGGCGGTGACCGGATCGCCGAAGTGGGCCCCCGCGCCCGTGGACGCGTCGATCGCGGGATTGGCCGCGGCCTCGACGAGCAGCCGCACGGACTCGCCGCCGCGTGCCTGGGCCGCGACCGTCACGGTGCTGTTGTGCGGGTGCAGGCCCTGGAGCGGTGTGCCGTGCTCGTCGTGGACCAGCCCCTCGGCCCGGTCGCCGCCGAGGTCGATGACCGCCTCGACACGGCGGCCCGCCCAGCGCTCGGGCACATCGGCGGTGAAGCGGAACCAGCGGGTTGACCAGGGGCCGCCGCCCCAGCTCTCGCCGACGACGAACGGTGTGTACCCGGTGCGGAGCGCCACGTCGACGGGGACCGGCTCGCCCGGGATGTGCCAGGCCCCGACCTCCATGGGGAGCCGCCCGGTGTGGAGCGCGGGGCGCAGCCGACGGTCGAGGAAATGGGCTATGCGCGCCTCTCCGGACTTCGTTCGGTCATGCATGGGCGGCCCTTCCTGTCCCGCTGATGTCCGCCATGTAAAACCAAGAGTGTTATCAAGTCAACGCCTGTCCCGATTACTTCTGAGTTCCTGGTGGTGAGGGCCGTGCGATTGAATTGTCAGTCGAATTCCCGCCCGGAAAGTTCTACTCCTGGACATTAATTGCCCTGACGATTCGAGCAGCGGAACATATCCGTCGAGAAAGGCGGCCGAGGGCCGGGAAGCGCGGCGAAGAACGGCAGGAAGGCCGCCGCCTTCCTGCCGTCCGTGTGGGGGATCCCGCGCTACGGCCTTACGGCCTTACGGCCTCGGGCCTCGCGCAGTCGCTGCGCACCGGCAGCCAGACACCCTCGCGCGCCGCGTCGAGCGTCGTCAGCATCACGTCGAGGACATGGCGGGCGAGTTCGCCGGACGCCCGGTGCGGCCGGTCATCGGCGAGCGCGGCCGCCAGATCGGCGAGACCGGTCCCGCGCCCGGCGTCGCGGTAGCCGCCCGACACCGGTAGCCGCTCCCACTCACCCCCGGCGCGGTGCAACTCGACCGGACCGTCGAAGCCGTTGGGGTCGGGGACCGAGAGCGAGCCGTCGGTGCCGTGCACCTCGATGCGCGGCAGCCGCGCGGCATGGATGTCGAAGCTCATGACCAGCGTGGTCAGCGCGCCGCCCACGTGCTCCAGAAGCCCGGTGACATGGGTGTCCACCTCGGAGCCGAAGCGCTCGCCGGCGCGCGGTCCGCTGCCGATGGTCCGCTCGGCGCGCGGCATGGACGCGGCTCCGGTGACCCGGCTGACGGGCCCGAGCAGATGAACGAGCGCGGAGAGGTAGTACGGGCCCATGTCGAGCAGCGGCCCGCCGCCGTCCTGGTAGTAGAACTCGGGGGCGGGGTGCCAGCGTTCATGCCCCGGTGTGGTCATGAACGCGGTGGCCGCGACCGGGGCGCCGATGAGCCCGTCGTCGACCGCCCCGCGCGCGGTCTGAACTCCCGTACCGAGCACGGTGTCCGGGGCGCAGCCGATCCGCAGTCCGCGCCCGGCCGCCGCCGCGAGGAGCGCGTCGGCCTCCTCGCGGGTCATGGCCAGCGGCTTCTCGCCGTAGACATGCTTTCCCGCGTCGAGCGCGGCGCGCGCCACCTCCGCGTGTACGGCGGGCAGGGTCAGGTTCAGTACGGCGTCGACGTCCGGGCGCGCGACCAGTTCGGCGACCGAGGCGGCGACGGCGACGCCCGGGATCCGCGCGGCGACCGCCTCGGCGCGGTCCGCGTCCAGGTCGGTCACTGCGGTGAGCCGGACGTCGTCCAGCCGTTCCAGCGTCTTCAGATACTCGCCGCTGATCTTTCCCGCGCCGACCATGCCGACCCTCAGCGGCTCGCCCACAGCAGCCCCCTCTCGGTCAGCGTCCGTACCTCGGGCACGTCGAAGTCGTCCGGTTTGTGGCCGATCGTGGAGACGAAGACACGGCCCGCCGCCCGGGTCCTGGTCCACACGGCGGGCATGGTGACCGGCCGCGAGCGGATCTCGTCCGCCTCGAACCCGATCGTCGCGAGCACGTCGATCAGCGGGTCGGTGGCCGTCCAGTAGCGCTCGGTGTGGACGTCGAAGTCGGCCAGACCGGTCACGATCGGATGGTCCGCCCGCTCCGGCACGATCCGCACCGGGTGGTCGGAGAAGCCCGCCGGATGCATCAAGAACTGGCCGCCGGTGAGGAGTTGGTAGTTCACGTCGCCGCGGAAGGAATCGACGATCCCGCCGTGCCAGCCGGCGAAGCCCGTGCCGGCGTGGACGGCCGCGGTGAGCCCGGCGCACTGCTCGTCATTGATCTCGCCCATGGTCCAGCACTGGACGACGAGGTCGGTGGCGGCGAGGAGCGCGGCGTCGGTGTAGACGTCCAGGGTGTCGGCCGTCTCGACCGCGAAGCCGTTCTCCTTGAGGAAAGGCAGGAAGAGATCCGTGATCCTGACGGGCTCGTGGCCTTCCCAGCCGCCACGGACGACCAGCGCGCGCCGGGAGCCGGGGGCGGGCTTCGGGCCCGGGTCGGTGGCTGTCATGGTCGTTGCACGCTCCCGTCGGTGTTGCGCAGCAGGGCCCAGTGGTCGTGTTCCGGCGGCTCGGGTACCGGATGCCGGCGTGCCGCGGCCTCGTCGAAGCCGACTCCGTGACCGGGCGTCTCGTGCGGGGACAGCGCGCCGTCGTCCGCCACGACGGTACCGGGGAAGACGTCGAGTACGGCAGGCTTGAAACGGCCGCTTCCCGCACACCGAAGGCGTGGCTGCTGATGTTCATGGCGAGTGTGGCGGCCTGGGCGAAGCTGCTGGGCTTCGCCCCGCGGTACCGCAGGAGCCCCCCGGCCGAGGCCGGGGAGAGGAAGCCGACCCTGCGACCCGCTCCCCCGGGACGTGGGGTTAGGCTCGGGCGCGCCGCCCGCCCGCGGCGGAGATTCGGAGAACGCGCACCATGGACACCGCACCGCGCCCCGCTCCCGGCCGGCTCACCTACCGGGACGCCACCGCAGCAGACGTCAAGCCGCTCGTGGCACTCATCGAGTCCGCCTACCGCGGTGAGAGCGCCCGCGCCTCCTGGACCTCCGAGGCCGACCTGCTGGAGGGGCAGCGCACCGACGAGCAGGGCGTCCTCGATGTGATCGAGGCCGACGGCAGCCGGCTCCTGATCGTCGAGGCCGACGGCGTGCTGGTCGCCTGCTGCCAGCTGGAGCACCGCGGCCCCGCCGCGTACTTCGGCATGTTCGCCGTCGACCCCGGCGCGCAGGGCGGCGGTCTCGGCAAGCGCGTCCTCGCCGAGGCGGAGCGCCGCGCCCGCGCGGACTGGGGCGTGGGCGAGATGCACATGACCGTGATCGTCCAGCGCGAGGACCTGATCGCCTGGTACGAGCGCCGCGGCTACCGTCGTACGGGACAGCTGCTGCCCTTCCCGTACGGCGACGAGCGCTTCGGTATCCCGCAACGCCCCGACCTGGCGTTCGAGCTGCTGGTCAAGCCACTGGACCAGGACTTCTGAACGCTCCGTCGACCGCTCCTTCCACCACAGCGCGCCCCTCACTCCCGGTACGGGCGGCACGCAGGGATGCCAGCAGTTGCAGCCGTTCGGCGTCCGGGCTGCCGGGCTCGGCGGTGTAGACGAACATGACGGGTCCGGGACTGCCGGGCAGCGGGTAGCTGCCCCACTCGACGGTGATCTCGCCGACCTGAGGATGCCGGAACAGCTTCGTCCCCTGCACCGTCTCGCGCACCTCGTGCCGGGCCCAGAGCCGCCGGAAGTCCGCGCTGCGGATGCTGAGTTCACCGATGAGCATGGTGGCCCGCGGGTGCGTCGGGTCGGTGACGACGGCGGTGCGCAGCATTCCGATGTACTGGAGCGCGGTGGCTTCCCAGTCGGGGCAGCGCATCCGGGTCTCGGGGTCGTGGAACAGCGAGGTGAGCATGTTCCGGTGCTCCGGCGGCTGCTGGCCCGGGTCGCCGAACAGCTCCTCGGCGAGCGTGTTCCAGGCGAGCAGGTCGAGGTGCAGGCCGAGCACCACGGCGGGGGTGTTGATGGTGGCCAGCAGCTGCCGGGTGCCGTCCGGTACGCGTTCGGGGGCACGGCGCCTGCGTACGCGCTGCGGGCGGCGTGCTGCCTGGGCGAGCGCGAACAGATGCCGGCGTTCGTCGTCGTCCAGGTTCAGCGCGGTGGCGAGGTCGTCGAGGACGTTGTCGGAGGGGCGTACGTCGCGGCCCTGCTCCATGCGCTGGTAGTAGTCGGTGCTCAGTCCCGCCAGCAGCGCGATCTCCTCCCGCCTGAGCCCGGTGACCTTGCGCCGGGGGCCCGGCTCAAGACCGACGTCCCGCGGGCGCAGCCGGCCGCGGCGGGCGCGGAGGAAGTCACCGAGTTCACGGGCGAACGAGTGGTCGGCAGCCATACGGACAGTGTGCGGGTACGGCACGGGCCGAAGGTAGGTCTGGCACTCCTAGGGAAACGAGTGCGACCGCGCGCCGCCGGTCCGCTCCTACGGTTGGCCCCGGGCAGCCGTGCACACCATCCCCAGCCGTGCACACCTCATTTCCCGGGAGCATCGGCCATGACCGAATGGACTGAACGTGACATCCCCGACCAGAGTGGCCGGGTCGCCGTCGTGACCGGCGCCAACTCCGGACTGGGCCTGGTCACCGCGACCGAGCTCGCCCGCAGCGGGGCGCACGTCGTGATGGCCGTACGCCGTGAGGGTGCCGGTGCGAGGGAAGCCGCGGAGATCCGGCGGGCCTTACCGGACGTCAGGATCGAGACGCGCCAACTCGACCTGGCCTCCCTTGAGTCGGTGCGCGCCTTCGCGAAGGGGATGAACGACGACTTCCCGGCGATCGACCTGCTGGTCAACAACGCCGGTGTACTCCATCTCGGCCCGGCCCGCACCACCGGCGACGGGTTCGAGACCCACTTCGGCGTCAACACGCTGGGCCATTTCGCGCTCACCGGCCTGCTGCTCGGCAACCTCAGCCGGGCGGAAGCCCCCCGTGTGGTCAGCATCAGTTCGACCTCCCACCGCATCGCCCGTCTCGACTTCGACGACCTGATGTCGCGGAACAACTTCAAACCCCGCCGCGCGTACGCCCGTTCCAAGCTGGCCTGCACCGTTTACGGGTTGGAACTCCACCGTCGGCTGGAGAAGGCGGGCTCACCCGTCCTCAGCGTCGTCGCCCACCCCGGGATCTGCCGCACCAACCTCAGCCCGAGGGCGTTCGAGGACCAGTGGGCGATCTCGCGGGCCGTCGACCGGGCGACGCAGCGGGCGTTCGCCTCGGTCCACGAGGGCGCGAGGTCACAACTGCACGCCGCGACGGCGCCCGGCGTGCGCGGCGGCCAGTTCTACGGGCCGTCCGGCTTCAAGGAGATGCGCGGCCCGGTCGCCACGACGGAGCCCGCCCCGCAGGCAGCCGACCCCGCGTCCGGGAAGAAGCTGTGGGCCGCCGCCGAGGAACTGACCGGCATCAGCTACCCGTGAACCGCCGGGACGCCAGACCCGAGTGCCACCCCCCCCCGGTACGGCCGAAAGGTCTGGCGTCCCGGCTCCGCGTGTCAGGCCGTGAAACGGCCGGTACGGCGGATCTCCGGGAAGTCGGTGGTCGCGCCGTCCAGCCCGAGCGCCCGGGCCAGCCGCAGGTGGTCCGGGGTGTTCACCACCCAGCCGATCACCCCGAGCCCCGCCGCGTGCGCGCGCTCGACGACCTCCAGCGTCAGCCGCCGGATGTTCAGCGCGAGCGAGTCCGCGCCCACCGCGACCGCCCGGTCCACCACGTCGCCGCCCCAGCGGCTGGCGATCAGCACCGTGCGTACGCCCGGCACCAGGGCGGAGATCTCGGCGACGGCCTCGTCGTGGAACGAGGACACCTCGACCCGTCCCACCAGCTGCCTCTCGCGCATGACATCGGCC
Source organism: Streptomyces sp. NBC_01716 (assembly GCF_036248275.1). Lineage (NCBI taxonomy): Bacteria > Bacillati > Actinomycetota > Actinomycetes > Kitasatosporales > Streptomycetaceae > Streptomyces > Streptomyces sp. NBC_01716. The sequence goes on from NZ_CP109181.1 coordinate 8,053,532, forward strand.
AGCGCCCGCGCCGCCGCCACATCCTTGATCTCCGCCTGGAGCGGTGAGCCCACCGCGTCCAGGACCTCGTCGAACACCGGCACCCGCTCGCCCCGCCCCGCGTCGAGCTCCCGCAGCTCGGCGAGGGTCCGGTCGGCGATCGGGCCCGTGCCGTCCGTCGTCCGGTCCAGCTCCGCGTCGTGCATGACGACGAGGGCGCCGTCCTTGCTCAGATGAAGGTCGAGCTCGATCGCGTCCATGCCGGCCCGCTCGGCGTGCAGAAAGGAGCGCAGGGTGTTCTCGGGCTCGACACCCATCACTCCACGATGACCGATGGTGAGGAAAGTCAAGGCTGACTCGCTTCCGTCGTCGGCGGCTCCCGCGCGGCGCTGGTGCCCCACGCGGCACGGCGGCAGCCTAACGGTCCGTACGCCGGTATGGACCCGTGCGTGAGGCGCAAGTGGAGATGCCTGCTGTCCACAGCGCGTACGGCGGGAAAATCGCCCGTAAACCCGAGGCATGGCAGGATAATTTGTCTCGGCCGACCTTGTACGGGAGAATCAAAGACCGATACGGTGCTTTGACGCCAGCTTCTCCCGTGGAGGGTGTGACATGACGGAAATTCTTGTGCAGGACCGGACCGGAGGGCCCTCGGCCGACGGCGAGCGGGTGGTCGAGCACCCCGCGTGGACCGAGCTCAAGAATGCCGTCGAGGAGATCCGCCCCTGGCAGTCCAAGGACGGCTCCATCGATTTCGACGCCGACGACGCGCCCGCGCGCGCCCTCGTCGAGGTCACGCTCGACCGCGTGACCGCCGCCGTCGAGCACCTCTCACCCCTGCTTCCGCACGACGCCGCCTACCACGAGGCGCTCGTCGCGGACCTCCGCAAATGGGCCGACAGCGCCTTCGACGTGCCCGACTTCTTGGACTCGCTGCTCGCCTTCCGGCCCGCGGCCGACCGCGCGGACCGGCGGCAGCACCTGGTCGTCTTCCCCATGTACACGCAGAACGGCAACCCGGACCGCAATCTGGAGGCCGTCGTCCTGCGCATGGTCTGGCCCGAGTGGCTGGCCGAGCTGGAGCGCACCCGCTACGACAATCCCCTCTTCTGCGGCATCACCTTCGAGGACTTCACCGCCGGTTACGACACCAACTCCGCGGTCCTCTTCCCCGAGACGATCGCGGTCCGCGAGGCCCCCGAGCGGTTCAGCTGGGGCGGCATCTTCTGCGACCGCGAGGCAGCCAGGTTCCGCCGCGTCACCGAGGCCGCCGTCGACATCCTCGGGGTCGAACTTCCCGACGACATCCGGGAGATGGTCGGCGACCAGGACCGCTGCCAGCAGGCGTTCGTCCTCTGGGACATGATCCACGACCGCACCCACAGCCATGGTGACCTGCCGTTCGACCCCTTCATGATCAAGCAGCGGCAGCCGTTCTGGATGTACGGCCTGGAGGAGCTGCGCTGCGACCTCACCGCCTTCCGCGAGGCCGTGACGCTGGCGGCCGACGGTGTGCCGCAGGGCCGCGATGTGCAGTACGCGGTGCTCTTCGACCGGATGTTCCGCTTCCCCGTCACCGGTGCCCGTCAGCGCAACTACGACGGCCTCGGCGGCCAGCTGCTCTTCTCCTACCTCCACAAGCACGACGTGGTGCGCTGGACCGACAACACCCTGCGCATCGACTGGGAGCGGGCCCCGCAGGTCACCCAGCGGCTGCTCGCCGAGATCGAGGCCCTCTACCGGGCCGGTATCGACCGCCCCAAGCTGGTCCACTGGCTCGCCGCCTACGACCTCGTCTCCACCTATCTGGCCCCGCACCCCGGATCCCGCTGGGCCAAGGGCCCGGACGCCCTCGACCTGGATCTGCCCCCGCGCAAGCTGGTCGACGACGTGCTTCCCGACGAGTTTCCGCTCAGCATGTTCTACGAGGCGCTGGGCAAGAAGCTCAAGACCGTGATCGCCTCGACCCAGGGCATCCGGGCCACGAGCACCGAGAAGCGAGCCGCGTGAGTTCGTACGACACTGCTGTCTGCGGGAGCACGGCGCCCGCGAGGGCCTGGCCGGCCACGGCATGAGCGACGACGCGCGGAGACGGGGAACACCGGGATGACGGAGAAGACGACCATGAGCACAACCACCGGAGCGGGCGGCCCGCTGGACGGCGCCGTCGTGGCGGTCGCCGGAGCGGGCGGCCCCGCCGGGCGCGCGGCCCTCCTGCGCCTGGCCTCGGCCGGCGCGACTGTCGTCGGCGCCGACGCGGACGAGGCGAGCCTCGCCGAGGCGGTCGACGCCGCCCGCCGCGCCCGCGGCGGCGCCACCGTCACCGGTGAGACCGTCGACCTCCTGGACCTGGCGGCCACCCGCGCCTGGGCGGCGAAGACCGAGAAGGACGCGGGACGGGGCCGGATCGACGGGCTCGTCCATCTCGTCGGCGGCTGGCGCGGCGGCAAGACCTTCGCCGACACCGACCTCGCCGACTGGGACCTGCTGGAGAAGCTGCTGATCCGCACGGTCCAGCACACCTCACTCGCCTTCCACGAAGCTCTGCTGCGCAGCGACCGCGGCCGCTATGTGCTGGTCAGCGCCGCCGGAGCGAGCAAACCCACGGCCGGCAACGCCGCCTACGCGTCCGCCAAGGCGGCTGCCGAAGCCTGGACGCTGGCGCTCGCCGACGACTTCCGCAAGGCCGGGGGCGACGAAGGGCCTCGTGCGGCGGCTGCGATCCTGGTCATCAAGGCACTGGTGCACGACGCGATGCGCGCCGAGCGCCCGAATGCGAAGTTCGCGGGCTTCACGGACGCCGGAGACCTGGCCGACGCCATCGCCGGGGTCTGGGAGCGGCCCGCCGGTGAAGTGAACGGAAGCCGCCTGTGGCTGAGCCCCGAGTCATGACGTCCCGCAAGACCGCGGCGCGCGCCCACCACGACCCCGCCGTGCGCGGGTTCGCCAGCGACAATTACGCGGGCGCCCACCCCGAGGTGCTTGCGGCCCTCGCCCTCGCCAACGGCGGCCACCAGGTCGCGTACGGCGAGGACGACTACACCGACCACCTCCAGCGCGTCATGCACAGCCACTTCGGCCCCACCGCCGAGGCTTTCCCGGTCTTCAACGGAACCGGCGCGAACGTCGTCGCGCTCCAGTCGATGACCGACCGCTGGTCCGCGGTGATCTGCGCCGAGTCCGCGCACATCAACATGGACGAGGGCGGGGCGCCCGAGCGGGTCGGCGGCCTCAAGCTGCTGCCCGTGCCCACCCCCGACGGCAAGCTCACCCCTGAGCTGGTCGACCGCCAGGCCTGGGGGTACGAGGACGAGCACCGGGCCATGCCGCAGGTCGTGTCGATCACCCAGAACACCGAACTGGGCACCGTCTACACTCCGGCCGAGATCCGTGCCCTGTGCGAGCACGCCCACGAGCGGGGCATGAAGGTCCATCTCGACGGGGCCCGGATATCCAACGCCGCCGCCTCCCTCGACGTACCGATGCGCACCTTCACCAACACCGTGGGCGTGGACGTGCTGAGTTACGGCGGCACGAAGAACGGCGCGATCTTCGGCGAGGCCGTCGTCGTGATCGATCCGGACGCGGTGCGCGCGATGAAGCGGCTGCGCAAGCTGTCGATGCAGCTCAGCTCCAAGATGCGGTTCGTCTCCGTCCAGCTGGAGGCGCTGCTGGCCGGCGATCTGTGGCTGCGCAACGCCCGGCACAGCAACGCCATGGCCCAGCGGCTCGCCGACGGCGTGCGCTCGGTCGATGGGGTCGAGATCCTGCACCCCGTCCAGGCCAACGCCGTCTTCGCCCGGCTGCCGCGCGAGGTGGGGGAGCGGCTCCAGAAGCGGTTCCGCTTCTACTTCTGGGACAAGGCCGCCGGTGACGTGCGCTGGATGTGCGCCTTCGACACCACCGAGGACGACGTCGACGCGTTCGTCCAGGCGGTCAAGGAAGAGATGGCCAGGTAACCGGCGACCGGGGCCTCGCTCCGGAGTGGTGCATTACAGTAGACCTCGCGGTGTGCTGTGATGCACCGTTTCCGTACGTCCCGAGGCAAGGCAGACGATGACCCTGACGCTCACCGTGTCGGACGAGGTGCGCACCCTCGCCCCCGGCTTCACCCCGCTCGCCGTCGAGGCCCACGGCCTGGTCAACGGCCCCAGCAACGAGGCCGGTTCGGCGCTGCTGGACGACGCGGCCCGGCGGCTCGCCGCCCGCCTCGACGGGCGCGCCCCGCACGAGGACCCGCACATGGTGGCCTGGCGCGCGGCGTACACGGCCTTCGGCGGCAAGCCGAACCGTACGCGCAACTCCGCCGAGGCCCTGGCCAGGCGGGCGCTCGCCGACGGCGGTCTGCCCCGGATCAATCTGCTCGTGGATCTCTACAACGCGATCAGCGTGGCCCATCTGATCCCCGTCGGCGGCGAGGACACCGACCGGATCACGGGCGCCATGCGGCTCGTACGGGCCACCGGCGACGAGCCGTTCCACACCGCCGCGGGCGGGGAGCCGGCCGTCGAGCACCCGGACGCGGGCGAGGTCGTGTGGCGTGACGACGAGGGTGTGACCTGCCGGCGCTGGAACTGGCGCCAGGGTGTGCGCACCCGGCTCACGGAGGAGTCGGTGAACGCCGTCTTCCTGCTGGAGGGTCTGGCCCCCATGACCGGCGCGGAACTCGACGCTGCGGGCACCGAACTCGCCGAATCGCTGGAGAAGTTGAGCCCCGGCGTACGGATCACCGTGCGCCCGGCGCTCTGAGCCGACCTGACAGAGCGTCAGTTGGGCGACGAGCCGTGCAGTGACGTTTCGGTGGTGGCGCCCGCGGGGTCCGCGAGGCTCAGCCGGCTTCGCGGGCCTCGGCCGGCGTCGGGGCCGTACCGCCCAGATGCGCCGGTACCCACCAGGTGTCGCCCGCGTCCCTGGGCCGTACCGGATAGGCCCGCTGCGCGGCTTCGAGCAGCTCCTGCACCCGCTCGCGCAGCCGCCGGGTGATCGCACCCGCGTACTGGTCGGTCGGGGCCTCCACCGGCTCGCCGACCCGCATCGTCACGGGGATGTGGCTGCGCCGGAAGTTACGCGGACGCCCCTTGGTCCAGAGCCGCTGGGTGCCCCACAGCGCCATCGGGATCAGCGGCACGCCGGCCTCCTGCGCCAGGCGCGCCGCGCCGGACTTGAAGGACTTGAGCGTGAAGGACTGCGAGATCGTCGCCTCGGGGAACACGCCGATGATCTCGCCGGCGCGCAGCGAGTCGAGCGCGTGCGAGTAGGCCGTCTCGCCCTGCGTACGGTCCACGGGGATGTGTTTCATGCCGCGCATGAGCGGCCCCCCGACCTTGTGCCGGAAGACCGATTCCTTCGCCATGAAGCGGACGAGGCGCTTCTGGGGGAGTGCGGTGAGGCCGGTGAAGATGAAGTCCAGATAGCTGATGTGGTTGCTGACGAGAACCGCGCCGCCGGTACGCGGGATGTTCTCGGAGCCCTGAGTCTCGATCCTGAGGTCCAGCGCCTTGAACATCGTGCGGGCGGCGCCGATGACCGGCCGATAGACGAGCTCTGCCATCTGGAGGAGACCCTTCTGTTCCCGGGGAGGGTTCTCCCGACGGAAGCTACGCAGCCGTAGGTTTTCGGCATTGGGCAGATCGTGCCCCAAACGAGGCCTTGTGGCCAGTCCTGTCGACGGCGCGGAGCGAGATTCTCATCACGTCATTCCTGGTTGATCCGGGCGTTTGCCGCAGCTCAGCGCGGCGCCGCGGAATATCCTGCCGCCGTGCGAACGCTGCCCCGTGGGAGGGGTGACGAACGGACCCATGGCGGGTGGAGGCTCAAGGTGCGCGGGGAAAAGGGCGAACAGCGGCTCGACGCCGCGCTGTTGGGCGCGGAGTTGGGGGAGCGCGCCACACTGGTCCAGTTCTCCACCGCGTTCTGCCTGCCGTGCCGCGCGACCAGGCGCACGCTCGCCGAGGTGACCGGCATGGTCGACGGCGTCGCCCATGTGGAGGTCGACGCGGAGGACCGCCTGGAGTTGGTACGCGAACTCGGCATCCTCAAGACCCCCACGGTGCTCGTCCTCGACGCGGCGGGCCGGATCGTACGGAGGGCCGCGGGGGTACCCCGTAAGGCCGATGTGATCGCCGCGCTGGGCGCGGCCGTCTCCGGCGGGACCCCGGGCGAGACCTCCGGCGGGTGACACGCTCCGGCCGACGGCCGGTGTGCGTCGGGCCGCCGGACCGGCGGGCGTTGGGAAGGTCACAGTTCAAAGCGCTTGCTCACCGGGCATGAGCTGGATGTACTGGCGAGTAATATTATGGTCGGTGCGCGGGTCGACCTGACCGGAAAACCCCCCATCAGGCGCCTATGCTGCGAGCAACAACGCAGCCCAGAAATGACGATGCAGTAGGAGAGCCGGCGTGAGCTTGAGGATCGTTGTCTGTGTGAAGTACGTGCCCGACGCCACGGGTGACCGGCATTTCGCCGATGACCTGACGCTTGACCGTGACGATGTGGACGGTCTGCTGTCCGAGCTGGACGAGTACGCGGTCGAGCAGGCGCTGCGGATCGCGGGTGAGCACGATGGTGACGCGGAGGTCACCGTGCTGACGGTGGGTCCCGAGGACGCGAAGGACGCGCTGCGCAAGGCGCTGTCGATGGGGGCGGACAAGGCGGTCCACGTCGAGGACGACGATCTGCACGGCACGGACGCGCTCGGCACGTCGCTGGTTCTGGCGAAGGCGGTCGAGAAGACCGGTTACGACCTGGTGATCTGTGGCATGGCCTCCACCGACGGCACGATGGGCGTCCTGCCCGCGATGCTCTCGGAGCGGCTGGGTGTGCCGCAGGTGACGCTGCTGTCCGAGGTGTCGGTCGACGGCTCCACCGTGAAGGGTCGCCGTGACGGTGACGCGGCGACCGAGCAGCTCGAAGCCTCCCTGCCGGCCGTCGTGTCGGTTACCGATCAGTCGGGCGAGGCGCGCTACCCCTCGTTCAAGGGGATCATGGCGGCGAAGAAGAAGCCGGTTCAGTCCCTGGACCTGGGGGACCTGGAGATCGAGGCCGGGGACGTCGGTCTCGAAGGCGCGTGGACGGCCGTCGACTCCGCCACGGAACGCCCGGCACGCACGGCGGGCACGATCGTCAACGACGAGGGCAAGGGCGGCGACCAGCTGGCCGAGTACCTCGTCAGCCAGAAGTTCATCTGACGGGTGCGGTCCACCGCCCCTCTCGCCGGTCCCGGTTCCTTCACGCACACGCATTCGCAGGAGATCCATTCCCATGGCTGAAGTTCTCGTCTATGTCGATCATGTGGACGGTGCCGTCCGCAAGCCCACCCTGGAGCTGCTGACGCTGGCCCGCCGTCTCGGTGACCCGGTCGCCGTCGCGCTGGGGAACGGCGCGGCGGACACCGCCTCCACACTGGCGGAGCACGGCGCGGTGAAGGTCCTGACCGCCGACGCCGCCGAGTTCGCCGACTACCTCGTCGTCCCGAAGGTCGACGCCCTCCAGGCCGCGTACGCGCAGGTGTCCCCGGCCGCCGTCCTCGTCCCCTCCTCCGCCGAGGGCAAGGAGATCGCGGCCCGCCTCGCGGTGCGGGTCGGGTCGGGCATCGTCACCGACGCGATCGACCTGGAGGCCGGTGACGGGGGTCCGGTGGCGACGCAGTCGGTGTTCGCCGCCGCCTACACCACCAAGTCCCGTATCACCAGGGGCACTCCGGTCATCACCGTGAAGCCCAACTCGGCCCCTGTCGAGCCGGCCCCGGCCGCGGGCACCGTCGAGGAGCTGGCTGTCACCTTCTGTGAGGGGGCCACCGGTACGAAGGTCGTCGCCCGTACGCCGCGTGAGTCGACCGGCCGTCCCGAGCTGACCGAGGCCGCGATCGTGGTCTCCGGCGGACGTGGTGTCAACGGCGCGGAGAACTTCGCGATCATCGAGGCGCTGGCGGACTCCCTCGGCGCGGCCGTGGGTGCTTCGCGTGCCGCTGTGGACGCGGGCTGGTACCCGCACTCCAACCAGGTCGGCCAGACCGGCAAGTCCGTCTCCCCGCAGCTCTACATCGCCTCCGGCATCTCCGGTGCGATCCAGCACCGGGCGGGCATGCAGACCTCGAAGACGATCGTCGCGGTCAACAAGGACGCCGAAGCGCCCATCTTCGACCTCGTCGACTACGGAATCGTCGGCGACCTCTTCCAGGTCGTCCCGCAACTCACCGAAGCCATCAAGGCACGCAAGGGCTGAGCCGAGGACGGCTCGTACGTTCCGGAGGCACACAGGGGCCGCGCGGTGGGTGATCCACCGCGCGGCCCCTGCGCGCCGCGCACTCGCTTACCGGCTCGTCCCGGGCGACCATTGACGCAGCCCGGATCGGGAGATTAACTTCACCATGCGGATGATGAATTCCGTATAGCGGAAAACTCAACGCGGTGCATGGAGGCGTGGGAATGGGTCAGGGCCAGCAGGAGAAGGTCGCGACGAGCCTCGCGGACGCGGTCGGGGCGAGCATCGGCGCCTCGCTCGCACCGGTCGACGCGGAACTCGCCCGCCGCTACCCGGGAGACCCCGGCACCCGCCAGCCCGTGCACACCGTCTATGTCCCCGCCGACGCCTTCGACGCGGGCACCGTCCGTTCCTGGGGCGACCAGGCCCTCGCCGCCCTCGACGAACACGCCCCCGACGCCGCCTCCTTGGCCCGCGCCCTCGGCCTCTCGGACGAACTGGCCGGTCCGGTGTACGAGCGGGTGCGGGCCAAGCTGGAGCGCGAGCCCGTCGAGGACCTGCGGATCGACTTCGAGGACGGCTACGGGGCGCACTCCGACGAGGAGGAGGACATCGCCGCCGCGCGAGCCGCGCGCCTCGTCCACCAGGCGTACGAGGACGGCACCGCCGCCCCGTACATGGGCATCAGGATGAAGTGCCTGGAGGCGTCCGTACGGGACCGGGCCATCCGGACCCTCGACATCTTCCTCAGCGGACTGATGGAGGCCGGCGGCCTTCCCGAAGGGCTCGTCCTCACCCTGCCGAAGGTCACCTATCCCGAACAGGTCACCGCGATGGCCCGGTTGGCGGCGGAGTTCGAGAAGGCGCGCGGGCTGCGGCCCGGCCGGATCGGCTTCGAGATCCAGATCGAGACCAGCCAGTCCATCCTCGCCGCCGACGGCACCGCAGCCGTCGCCCGGATGATCGTCGCCGCGGACGGCCGTGCCACCGGACTGCACTACGGCACCTTCGACTACAGCGCCTGCGTCGGGGTCAGCGCCGCCTACCAGTCCAGCGACCACCCGGCCGCCGACCACGCCAAGGCCGTCATGCAGGTCGCCGCCGCAGGCACCGGCGTACGGGTCTGCGACGGCTCCACCAACGTCCTGCCCGTCGGCCCCACCAGCCAGGTCCACGAGGCCTGGCGCCTTCACCACGGGCTCACCCGCCGCGCCCTCGCCCGCGCCTACTACCAGGGCTGGGACATGCACCCCGGCCATCTGCCCACGCGCTACGCCGCGGTCTACGCCTTCTACCGCGAGGGCCTGGAGCCCGCCGCCGCGCGACTCGCCGCGTACGTGGCGAAGGCCGGGGGCGACGTGATGGACGAGCCGGCCACCGCCAAGGCTCTCAGCGGCTACCTCCTGCGCGGACTCGACTGCGGAGCCCTCGACGCCGACGAGGTCACCGGCCTCACCGGCCTCACCCGCGCCGGTCTGGAAGGCTTCGCGACCCCGCGCCGCGCGGCCCTCACGGTCTCCGCCCCCTGACCCGGGCCCGCTGCCCCCGCGCACACCGGCCTGTCCCACCTGAAACTGCCGCCCCTTAGGCTGTCGTCCACCCCGACGAGGACCGCGACCACGGTCCCGTACGGGTGACCGGAACCAGCGACGTGCGACAGCAACACGCGAGGCAAGGGGCAAGTGGTGTCTACGGGGGAATACGGCCGCGGCGAGGAAGCGGGCAGACTGCTCGCCGGCCGCTATCGGGTGCTCGCCCAACTGGGGCGGGGCGGCATGGGTGTTGTGTGGCGCGCCATGGACGAGGTGCTCGGCCGCGAGGTCGCCGTCAAGGAACTGCGTACCTATACCGATGCCGGCGGGTCCGAACTCGCCGACCTGCGCGTACGGATGCGGCGCGAGGCACGTGCCGCCGCCCGGATCAAGCACCCCGGTGTGGTGGCCGTCCACGACGTCGCCGACGAGGGTGGCCGTCCCGTCATCGTCATGGAGCTGATCGACGGCCCCTCGCTCGACGATGTCCTCACCCGGCACGGTGTGATGGACCCGCGCGAGGCGGCCCGTATCGGCGCCAAGGTGATGGAGGCGCTCGGCGCCGCCCACCGCGCCGGCGTGCTGCACCGCGACGTCAAGCCCGGCAATGTGCTGCTGGAGGCGGGCGGGCGCGTGGTCCTCACCGACTTCGGCATCGCCGCGATGGACGATCCCGGCGACGGCTCCAGCACCCACCTCACCCGCAGCGGTGAACTCGTCGGCTCGCTCGACTACTTGGCGCCCGAGCGCGCCCAGGGCCAGGAGCCGGGACCGGCGTCCGACGTCTGGGCGCTCGGCGCGACGCTGTACGCCGCCGTCGAGGGCAACTCGCCCTTCCGCCGTACGTCGACCTGGTCGACGCTCACCGCGATCGTGGTCGACCCGCTGCCCGAGGCCCGGCGCGCGGGCCCTCTCGGCGCCGTACTCCAGCAGCTGATGCACAAGGACCCGGCGCTGCGGCCGGACGCGGAGACGGCGGCGCGGCTGCTCGCGGCGGTCGCGGGCGACAGCGGTGCGATCACCGCGCCGATCGGACTGGGGGAGCACGGCGCCGCTCCCGCCCATGCGCCCCGGGTGCCGACCGAGATCAACCCGGTGCCGCACCGCCCGGAGGGGTTCGGCCCACCCCCAACGGCGGGTCCCTCGGCCGCACCGTCCGGCCCGTCCGGCCCGTCCGGCCCCTCCGTCACCTCCGTCACCTCCGTCACCTCCCGGCACCGTGCCGTCCCAGCCGACGGCCCCGGCGGACGGCGAGCCAAGAAGTCGCGCATGCTCGTCGCCGCCGGAGTCGCGGCCGTCCTGCTCGCCGGAGGCGGCGTGACGTACGTGCTCGTCGACCGCGGCGGCTCCACCGCCGGCGAGAACGTGGCCGGGGACGGGCCGACGGAGCCGGACGAGGGCCCCGACGGCCGGGTCCTCGACCCGGGCGCCGCCACGTCCGGCGACAAGAGCCCGAGCGCGAAGCCGAAGGAGCAGGGCGACAAGGCGTCGAAGCCCCCGAAGGACGACAAGAAGTCGCCCGCGCCCGGCGGCGGCACCGACGACTCGGATCCGGACGGCAAGGGCAAGGGCGACGCCGAGGCCGACACCGACGGCGGACGTCCGGGATCCGGCGGCGAGAGCACGGGCGGTGGCGGAGGCGGTACGGACCCTGACCCGGCGCCGGTGTGCCACCCGATCGGCGGCGGCAAGTACAACTGCCAGGTCTGGCGCCAGGCCAACTCGTACACCGCGGACGGCGCCCAGGCCGGCGTGCTCAACGCGGGCACCAACTACTTCTACTGCCAGCGGAATCTGGGCCGCCGTGAGACGTCAGGACAGTGGACCAACATCTGGTGGGCCAAGACCGACGACGACAACGGCAATACGAACGTCTTCGTCAGCGACGTCTACATCTCGGGCGGCGACAACGACCAGCCGCTGCCGGGCCTACCGGTCTGCTGACGGCGGCAGCTCGCCCGAGCCGCGCGCGATCAGCCTGGTCGGCACCACCACCTGGTTCGGGGCATCGGCCGCCCCGTCCAGCCGGCGGAAGAGCCGCTCCGCCGCCGTACGCCCGAGGGTGGCGGCGTCCTGCGCGATGACGGTGACCCCGGGGTCCAGCAGGTCGGCCAGCTCGATGTCGTCGAAGCCGACGAGGGCGACAGGCCGCTCGTGCGCGGCGAGCGCCCTTACGACCGTGACGGTGACACGGTTGTTGCCGGTGAGGATCGCCGTGACCGGCTCGGGGGCCTTCAGTATCGACACGACGGCGTCGTGCACCCGCTCAGGAACTGTCGTGCCCAGCGACACCCACGAGTCGTCCACGGGCAGTCCGGCCTCCGCCATCGCGGCCCGGTAGCCGCGCAGGCGCTCCACCGCCGTGTGGATCCGGGGCTGGTCACCGATGAAGCCGATCCGGCGGTGGCCGTGCGCGACCAGATGGGCGGTGCCCGAGCGCGCGCCGCCGAAGCTGTCGGAGAGCACGGCGTCCGCGTTGATCTTCCCCGCGGGCCGGTCGACGAAGACCGTCGCGACCCCGGCCTTGATCTCCGGCTCCAGATAACGGTGGTCGTGACCCGCGGGAATGATGATCAGGCCGTCCACGCGGCGCGCGCAGAGGGCGAGCACCAGCTCCTGCTCGCGGTCCGGGTCCTCGGCGCTCGACCCGTTGATCAGCAGCGCGCCGTGGGCGCGGGCGACCTCCTCGACCGCGCGGTTCAGCGGGCCGTAGAACGGGTCGGCGAGATCCTCCAGCACCAGACCGATGCTGGCGGTACGGCCCTTGCGCAGCACGCGCGCCGAGTCGTTGCGCCGGAAGCCCAGCGCGTCGATGGCCTCCTGGACGCGCCGCTCGGTGTCCGGCGTCACGCCGGGCTCCGCGTTGACCACTCGGGACACCGTCTTGAGCCCGACACCGGCCCGCGCTGCCACATCTTTCATGGTGGGCCGATTACCGTAGCGGGGCTCGGAGTGACGGTTGGTGTCGGCCACTGTGCGCTGTCCTGTCGTCGTTCGGTTGCGTTCAAGACTTGTGGCGTTGAGCATAGGCCCTGGACAACGTTGTCAGGTGAATGGAGACTGTTCCATGAACCCGCAGGTCCCCCGCGCGTCCCCACCACCCCCGCCCGCGGGGACCCTCTCGTCCACTGGAGAACCCACACAGATGCATACCGAGCTAGTCGCCGCTCTCGACATCGGCGGCACCAAGATCGCCGGCGCGTTGGTGGACGGTGACGGGAGGATCCTCGTACGGTCCCGGCGGCCGACCCCGGCGGCCGAGGACGGTGAGTCGGTGATGCGCGCGGTGACGGAGGTGCTGGAAGAGATCGGCGCGTCCCCGCTCTGGGCGCGTGCGACAGCTGTCGGTATCGGCAGCGCGGGCCCCGTGGACGCGGCGGCCGGCACGGTCAGCCCGGTGAACGTCCCCGGCTGGCGCGGCTTCCCCCTGGTCGAGCGCGTCCGGCGGGCCACCGGCGGACTGCCGGTGACACTCGTGGGTGACGGCGTCGCCATGACGGCGGCCGAGCACTGGCAGGGCGCGGCTCGCGGCTACGACAACGCCCTGTGCATGGTGGTCTCCACCGGTGTCGGCGGCGGTCTGGTGCTCGGCGGCAAGCTCCACCCCGGCCCCTCCGGGAACGCTGGCCATATCGGCCACATCAGTGTGGATCTCGACGGTGATCTCTGCCCATGCGGCGGACGCGGCTGCGTCGAACGCATCGCCAGCGGCCCCAACATCGCCCGTCGCGCCCTGGAGGGCGGCTGGCGCCCCGGTCCGGACGGTGACACCTCGGCGGCGGCCGTCGCCGCTGCGGCGCGCGCGGGCGACGCGGTCGCCATCGCCTCCTTCGAACGGGCCGCGCAGGCACTGGCCGCCGGGATCGCGGCGACGGCGACGCTCGCGGACATCGGGATCGCGGTCGTCGGCGGGGGAGTGGCGAACGCGGGCGATGTGCTCTTCCTGCCGCTGCGCCGTTCGCTGCGCGAGTACGCGACGCTCTCGTTCGTCCAGAACCTCACCGTGGCACCGGCGTTGACCGGTACGAACGCGGGTCTCGTGGGCGCCGCGGCGGCGGCGTCGCTGGGGCGCGGGCCCGCCGCTTCGAGCGACAACAACTCGGCGATGACCGCCCCGACAAGTCTCTGACGGTCGCCGGATGGAGAGTTGACGGGCCGTCAGATCTCGCTGCCCGTACCGGTCTTCGCGAATGTGTCATTGCGCGCGTTTGCGGTAGAGCCTGTTCGGCTCTGTTGGAAGAGACCGGGTAACGGTTGTTCGATATCCCGTCAGAACCCTTGACGACTCCCTCTCAGGGGAGTGAGATCCAACCCTCGCGTTCGGTTGTGTTGGGTCGCACCCCTGAGGAGGGGGACATGTCTCAGTCTCCGTTCAACGGTTCGGTGGTACCGGCGAGTCTGGCCGGGCACCGGATCTCCCGGCGAAATCTACTGCGTGGTGCGGCGGCCGGGGCGGGTGCGATCGCACTGCCGTCGCTGCTCGCCGCGTGCGGCGGCGGTCCGGGCGGTGACGGAAAGACCGTCACGATGGGTTCGAACTCCTCCGACCCGGTCCCCAAGAAGGCGTTCGCCCAGGCCTTCGCGGCGTACGAGAAGCAGTCCAAGGAGAAGCGGAAGGTCGACGTCAACACCGTTGACCACAACAGCTTCCAGGAGAACATCAGCCGCTATCTGCAGAGCAAGCCGGACGACGTCTTCATGTGGTTCGCCGGCTACCGGATGCAGTTCTTCGCGGAGAAGGGGCTGCTGCACGACATCAGCGATCTGTGGGGCGACTACACCGGCTTCTCCGAGGCGCTGAAGGCCCAGTCGACCGGCTCGGACGACAAGCAGTACCTCACGCCGTACTACTACTATCCGTGGGCGGTCTTCCATCGGAAGAGCGTCTTCGAGGAGCGCGGCTACGAGGCCCCGCGCACCCTGGACGAGTACCTGGCGCTCGCCAAGCGGATGCGCAAGGACAAGCTGACCCCGATCGCGTTCTGCGACAAGGACGGCTGGCCCGCGATGGGCACTTTCGACTACATCAACATGCGCAGTAACGGTTACGAGTTCCACAAGTCGCTGATGGCGGGCGAGGAAGCCTGGACCGACAAGCGCGTCAAGGATGTCTTCGACACCTGGCGGAGCATCCTCCCCTACTGCCAGCCGGGTGCCAACGGCCGTACCTGGCAGGAGGCGGCGACCAGCCTCCAGAAGGGCGAGACGGGGATGGCCGTCTTCGGACTCCCGCACCCCGGCCAGCAGTTCGCCGAGGACGAGCAGGACGACATCGACTTCTTCGCGTTCCCCGAGATCAACCCGGAGCACGGCCAGGACGCGGTCGAGGCGCCCATCGACGGATTCCTGCTGGCGAAGAACTCCAAGAGCCTGAAGAACGACCGGACCATGGAGAGCGCCAGGGACCTGCTGTCCTGGCTGGCCACCGGCGAGGCCGAGGACGTCTATCTCGCCGGTGATCCCAACAATGTCGCGGTCAGCGAGGACGCCGACATCTCCAAGTACTCACCGCTGCAGAAGAAGGCGGTGGACCTGATCGCGGGTTCGAAGCAGATATCGCAGTTCATGGACCGCGACACCCGGCCCGACTTCGCCTCGACGGTGATGATCCAGGCCATCCAGAGCTTCATCAACGAGCCGGACGACGTGGACGGGCTGGTCAACGGGATCGAACGGCAGAAGAAGACTCTCTTCGCGTCCGACGGCAGCTGATCCGTGGCGTTCTTCACGACGCGACGCACCCGGCGGCGCGGCCCCCGGCGGTTCTCAGCCCGGGACCGTGCCGTCCTCTGCGTGCTGCTGGGAGTACCTCTCCTGCTCGATCTGGTCATCGTGTGGGGCCCGACCGTCGCCTCGATCGTGCTGTCCTTCTCCAGCTGGGACGGGATCAGCGACATCGAGTGGGTCGGTACCGAGAACTACGAGAACCTGTTCACCAACTACCCGCAGTTCTGGCCCGCCGTCCAGCACAACCTCCTGTGGCTGGGCTTTCTCGGCCTGGTCGCCACCCCGTTCGGGCTGCTCCTCGCCGTACTCATCGACCGGGGCGTGCGCTTCAGCCGCTTCTACCAGTCAACGATCTATCTGCCGGTCGTGCTCTCGCTCGCCATCGTCGGCTTCATCGCCCAACTCGTCTTCTCCCGCGACCAGGGCGCGCTCAACGCGATCCTCGGCGACACCGAGAATCCCACCGACTGGCTCGGCGATCCGGACCTCAACATCTGGATGGTCCTGCTGGCCGCGGCCTGGCGGCACACCGGCTATGTGATGATCCTCTATCTGGCGGGCCTCAAGGCCGTCGACGCCTCTCTCAAGGAGGCCGCGGCCATCGACGGCGCGAGCGAGACTCAGACATTTTTCCGAGTGGTCTTCCCCGCCATGCGGCCGGTGAACGTCATCGTCGGCGTGATCACGGTCATCGAGGGGCTGCGCGCCTTCGACATCGTCTACGCCGTCAACAAGGGCAGAAACGGACTTGAACTGCTCTCGGTGCTCGTGACGGACAACATCATCGGAGAGGCGAGCCGGATCGGCTTCGGATCGGCCATCGCCGTCGTCCTGCTCGTCGTCTCCATGGGCTTCGTCGTGACGTATCTGGTCCAGGAGATCCGAGGGGAGAAGACCCGATGAGCGTCCACGCCGACACCGCGACGCCGGGCCCGCCCGCGTCCACACCTGCCGCCACCGGCTCTCCCGCGTCGTCGGGTCCGCCCGCCCGCCGGCGCCGCGCCACCCCCGGCCGGTTCGGCGTGCACGCCTTCCTGATGGCCGTCTCGCTGGCGTTCCTCGCGCCCCTGCTGCTGGCCGCGTACGCCTCGCTCAGGCCGTACGACGAGACGGCCGAGCGTGGCTACTTCTCGCTGCCCGACAAGCTGTCCTTCGACTACTACCGGCAGGCGTTCACCGATTCCGGGTTGACGAAGTATTTCGTCAACACGCTGCTCATCGCCGTCCCCGGTGTACTGCTCGCGCTCTTCCTCGCCTCGTTCGTCGCCTTCGCCGTGGCGCGGCTGAGAATGCGCGGATCGATCGTGCTCCTGATGCTGTTCACGGCGGGCAATCTGCTGCCGCAGCAGGTGATCATCACGCCGCTGTACGTGCTGTTCAACCGCATCCCGCTGCCGTACTGGATGTCCGACTCGATGACGATGTACGACTCGTACTGGGCCGTCGTCGCCGTCCAGGTCGGCTTCCAGATGGGCTTCTGCGTCTTCGTCCTGGCCAACTTCATGCGCACGCTGCCGATCGAGATCCTGGAGGCGGCGATCGTCGACGGCGCGGGCGTCTGGGCGCAGTACTGGCGGATCACCCTGCCGCTGTGCAGGCCGGCCCTCGCGGCCCTCGGCACACTCCAGTTCACCTGGATGTACAACGACTTCCTGTGGGCGCTGGTCTTCATCTCCGACGGCGACAAACTGCCGGTGACCTCTGCGCTCAACAATCTGCGCGGTCAGTTTTTCACCGACTACAACCTGTTGGCTGCGGGCTCGATCATCGTCGCGCTGCCGACGATCATCGTCTTCCTGCTGCTCCAGCGGCACTTCATCGCCGGACTCACCCTCGGATCCAGCAAGGGCTGAGACCGGGGCCCGAAAGGGCTCCCTCGTGGATGCCCCGCAGGGAACCTCTCCAGTACGTCACGGTGCATCGCGAACCCCCTCGGCCACATTCGTCCTGAACGACCTTCTGTCCGCATGTGTGACGGCTCCGGCCGAAAACGCTCCGTGCGACAGGGCGCGCCACGGCTTCCGTAAGAGGTGGCGATGAGGCCACGAACCGGCAACAGCCGGGTGTCGACGGGGCCGCCGGAATCGGCCACGTGTTTCCACTGCGGGGTGTTGCGGGCAATCCACATGGGGCTACGGAAGAGGGGGAACCGTGATCGTCTGGATCAACGGTGCGTTCGGAGCGGGCAAGACCAGTACGGCGCGCGAGCTGATCGACATGATCCCTAACAGCACCCTGTACGACCCCGGGCTGATCGGTTCCGGGCTGCGGGAGCTGCTGCCGCAGAAGAGACTCGCCGAAGTGAGTGACTATCAGGACCTGCCCATCTGGCGGCGCCTGGTCGTGGACACCGCCGCCGCGCTGCTCGCCGACGTCGGCGGCGTGCTCGTCGTCCCGATGACGCTGCTGCGGCAGGAGTACAGGGACGAGATATTCGGCGGTCTGGCAGCCCGCCGCATTCCCGTCCGGCATGTGCTCCTGACCTTGGACGAAACGATTTTGCGCGGCCGGATAGCGGACCGTACACGGGAGGAGGCGGCCGGCGAGGACCCCGCCGGGACCGAGCGCGCCCGGCAGTGGGCGTACGAACACATCGAGCCCTACGGCGCCGCGCTCGGCTGGCTCACGGCCGACGCCCTGGTCGTCGACACCGGAGGGCTCACACCGGCACAGAGCGCGGCGGTCGTCGCCGAGGCGGTGCACACGGGCTCGGCGGGGCTGTGCGAGATCGTGCAGACACCCGAGCCCACGGCGGAGACGGTCGCGGCGGGGGTGCTCCTCTTCGACGAGCGGGACCGCGTGCTGCTCGTCGACCCCACCTACAAGCCGGGCTGGGAATTCCCCGGCGGGGTGGTCGAGAGCGGCGAGGCGCCCGCGCGGGCCGGGATGCGCGAGGTCACCGAGGAGATCGGGATAGAACTCGCCGACGTACCCAGGCTGTTGGTGGTGGACTGGGAGCCGCCGAGACCGCCCGGCTTCGGCGGGCTGCGGCTGATCTTCGACGGCGGCCGGCTGCCGGACCAGGACGCCGGAAGACTGCTGCTGCCCGGCTCCGAGCTGCGCGGCTGGCGTTTCGTCACCGAGGACGAGGCGGCGTCGATGCTGCCGCCCGCCCGCTATGAGCGGCTGCGGTGGGCCCTAAGGGCCCGGGAGCGGCGGACCGTGCTCAATCTGGAGGCCGGTGTCCCGGTCGGCTGACGCGTACAGCACGGCGGCGGCGTCCGTGGTCCCGTCCGTGACGAGCGGATCGCCGTGGCCGAAACAGACCGTCGAGGGTCCGAGCGCCGCGAGGCGGATCATGGACCGCTTCGCGCTCTCACGGTTGACGTTGAACACGCCGAGCATCACGCGGCGTTCGGCGGCGGCCACGGCGTCACCCGTGAACAGCACACCGTGGTACGGCAGATGGACGGCGATGGATCCGTACGTGTGCCCCGGGACATGCACCACCCGCGCGCCGTCGCCGAAGGGCAGCTCGTCGCCGTCCTCCAACTCGCGGTCCACCCGGGTGGGCGGCGCGGGCGGCACGGTCAGCCCGTGCTCGTACAGCGGGATCTCCCAGTCGAGGAGCAGCGGGTCGGGCACCGGCCACTCGCCGCGGATGATCGGGGCGTCGAGCCGGTGCGCCATCACCTCGGCGCCGTACCGCCCGGCCAGCTCCTGCGCCGAACCCACATGGTCGCGGTGGCAGTGGGTGAGGACGACACGGCGCAGATTCGCGGGGGTGAGACCGAGATCGCGAATGGCGTGCTCGATCTCCGGTCCCGCGTAGACATGACCGGAATCGATGAGAGTCAGCTCGTTCTCGTCCTGCCACAAGTACGCCTGACCGATGGGGAAACGGAGCATATGCAGCCGGGGACTGATCGCAACGAGATCCATGCCTCGAATGTATGCAGTGCGGAACGGCCGCGCGTGCCACTTCGCTGACGGCGATTTCCGCTTTACGCAGAAAGCCCGGGTGAACCTCCTGTCATGCTGTCCCGTCGGGCCCGGCGGGGCTCAGCCGCGTTTGGAGCGCGCGAAGTTGACCAGGAAGTGCGCCTCGGCCACCGACAGGCGCTCCAACTCCTCGGGAGACACACTCTCGTTGACCGCGTGGATCTGCGCCTCCGGCTCGCTGAGCCCGATCAGCAGGATCTCCGCGGCCGGGTACAGCGAGGCCAGCGTGTTGCAGAGCGGGATGGAGCCGCCCATACCGGCGGTCTGCATCTCCTCGCCCGGATAGGCGACGCGCATCGCCTCGGCCATCGAGGCGTACGCGGGGCTGTCGGTGTCCGCGCGGAACGGCTGGCCCTGCCCGACCTGCTCGACCGAGACCCTGGCTCCCCACGGGGTGTGCGCGTGCAGGTGCGCGGTGAGCAGCTTGGTCGCCTCGTCGGCGTCCTGGCCCGGCGGCACCCGCAGGCTGATCTGGGCGCGGGCGCTCGCCTGAAGCGACGGGGTCGCGCCAACCACCGGCGGGCAGTCGATGCCGATCACGGTGACGGCGGGCCGGGCCCAGACCCGGTCGGCGACGCTGCCCCGGCCGATCAGCCCGACACCCTCCAGGACCTTGGCGTCCTTGACGAAGTCGGCCTCGGGATAGTCGAGTCCGTCCCAGTCGGCGTCGGCCGCCAGACCGTCCACGGTCGTCGAACCGTCCTCCGCCCGCAACGAGGCAAGCAGCTGGATGAGCGCGGCGAGCGCGTCGGGTGCCGCGCCGCCGAACTGGCCCGAGTGCAGGTTGCCTTCGAGGGCGTCGATCCGCACGCGCAGCATGGTCATCCCGCGCAGCGTCGCCGTGACCGTCGGCAGCCCGACCCGGAAGTTGCCCGTGTCGCCGATGACGATCGTGTCCGCGGCCAGCAGCTCCGGGTGCTCCTCGGCGTACCGTTCCAGACCGCCGGTGCCCTGCTCCTCCGAACCCTCCACCACCACCTTCACGCTCACCGGCACGCCGTCGGCGGCCTTGAGCGCGCGCAGCGCGAGCAGATGCATCACAAAGCCGCCCTTGCAGTCGGCGGCCCCGCGTCCGTACCAGCGGCCGTCCCGTTCGGTGAGCTCGAACGGCGGGGTGACCCAGGCGCTCTCGTCGAGCGGCGGCTGCACGTCGTAATGCGCGTACAGCAGCACGGTCGGGGCGCCTTCGGGGCCGGGCAGGAAGCCGTAGACGGACTGCGAACCGTCCGGGGTGTCCAGCACTGAGACGTCCCGGAACCCCTCGGCCCGCAGGGCGTCCGCCACCCACGCGGCGGCGGCCTCGCACTCGCCGCGCGGGAACTGCGCGGGATCCGCCACCGACCGGAAGGCCACCAGCTCCGCCAGTTCCGCCCGTGCCCGGGGCATCAGCGAAGCGACGGTTTCGGCGATCGGAGTGACGGACATGGGCACGCTCCTGGCGGGTGCGACGTTGTGTGTTTGTGTGGGTGTCGAAGACAGGGCCGATCCTGCCACAACGGACCGGGCCCACAGGCGCCGTAGGATGCCGTGCGACACCCCTTAGGCCACCGGTCGGATCAGGAGCAGAAGCACATCGTGAGCAGCGAGAACGCAGACGCCGGAAGTGAATCTGGAAGCGCGCCCGGGACCGGTCCCGAGGCGGGTCCGGCGGGTGAGCACGACCGGTCGGTGTGGGATGTCGTCGTGGTCGGCGCGGGCCCGGCGGGAGCGTCCGCGGCCTACGCGGCGGCGGTCGCGGGCCGTCGGGTGCTGCTCCTGGAGAAGGCGGAGTTGCCCCGCTACAAGACCTGCGGAGGCGGCATCATCGGCCCCTCGCGGGATTCGCTGCCCCCCGGCTTCGAACTGCCCCTGCGCGACCGGGTGCACGCGGTCACGTTCTCGATGAACGGCCGGCTGGCCCGTACCCGGCGCTCCCGGCGCATGCTCTTCGGGCTGATCAACAGGCCCGAGTTCGACGCCAGTCTGGTCGAGCACGCGCAGAAGGCGGGCGCCGTGCTCCGTACCGGCGCGTCGGTCTCGCGGGTCCAGCAGCACGGCCCGGCCGTGCCCGACCGCCGTACGGTCGCCGTGGTCCTGTCCGACGGTGAGACGGTCCTGGCGCGCGCGGTCGTCGGCGCCGACGGCAGTGCGGGCCGGATAGGCGCTCATGTCGGGGTGAAGCTCGACCAGGTGGACCTCGGTCTGGAGCTGGAGATCCCGGTGCCGCCGACGGTCGCCGAGGACTGGGCGGGGCGGGTTCTCATCGACTGGGGCCCGCTGCCGGGGAGTTACGGCTGGGTCTTCCCCAAGGGCGACACGCTCACCGTGGGTGTCATCTCGGCGCGCGGCGACGGCGCGGCGACGAAGCGCTATCTGGAGGACTTCGTCGCCAAGCAGGGGCTGGCGGGCTTCGAGCCCTCGATCTCGTCGGGCCATCTGACGCGCTGCCGCAGCGACGACTCGCCGCTCTCGCGCGGCCGGGTGCTGGTCTGCGGTGACGCGGCGGGTCTGCTGGAGCCGTGGACCAGGGAGGGGATCTCCTTCGCACTGCGCTCGGGGCGGCTCGCGGGGGAGTGGGCGGTACGGATCTCGGAGGCGCACGACGCGGTGGACGCCCGTCGGCAGGCGCTGAACTACGCGTTCGCGATCAAGGCGGGTCTCGGTGTCGAGATGAGCGTCGGCCGCCGGATGCTCTCCGTCTTCGAACGCAGGCCGGGGGTGCTGCACGCGGCGATCACCGGATTCCGGCCCGCGTGGAAGGCGTTCGCCGACATCACGCGCGGGGCGACCTCGCTGGGTGGTCTCGTACGGACCCATCCGCTGGCCCGGCGCGCGCTGGACCTCCTGGACCGCCCGAAGGCGGGCACCGCCCCGGCCACGGAGAAGAGCGGGGACCAGGAGCCCGACCGGGCACGGGACGACGAGGACCGCGACAAGGACCCGAAGGACGGCGCGGTCACGCCGTAGGGCTTGGGCTGCCCGGACTCCCCCTGGGCCGTGTCTTCGAAGACACGGCCGGTCCGGGCGGGGCGGACCGCGTCGGGCGCGTGCCGGGCGGCATGGGGGGAACGCCACCGGTCCGCCCGCGCCGTACTCCACGAGGAGTACGCGCGATCGCGCCGCCGGGCGGACGCCCGGGGCCCGGTGGCCGGTTTAGCGTGACAGATATGGAAGAGCAGATCAGGCGCGTCGGATTCGGTCCCCCCTGGCTCAGGGGCGGGCACGTGCCGGGCGCCGACGGGGCGGGGGACGGCCCGGCCGGGGGCCGGAAGCTGTGGCGGCTGCCCTGGTTCAGCAGCGTGCTGATCGCCGTCTTCGTCTCGATCGGCTCGGGCTTCGCCGCCCGGGGCCAGCCGGAGCGCGAACAGCTCGACGCGTTCGCCCGCGCCCTGCTGCTCATCGGCCCCGCACTGCTCGTCGTGCGCTACCGCTACCCGGTGCTCTGCGTCTTCGGCGTCGCTCTCTCCGCGATGCTCTACCTCGGCGCCGGCTACGCCTACGGCCCGATCTTCCTCACCGTCGCGGTCGCCTGCTTCGCCGCGATCGTCTCAGGACACCGAAGAGCGGCCTGGTGGGCGATCGGTCTCCTCTGGGCGAGCCAACTGCTGGTCGGCCATGTGCTCTACCCCCATCTGCCTCCGAGCGGCGACGCCGGCGCCGCCTGGGGGCCCGAAGTGGGCGTCGCCGCCTGGGTCGCGGCCGTGCTCGTCGGCTCCGAGCTCGTCAGGGTGCGCCGGGAGCAGTGGATCCACGACCGGCGGGAGCGAGCCGCCGCCGAGGCGCGCCGTGCCGACGAGGAGCGGCTGCGTATCGCGCGTGAACTCCACGACGTCCTCGCCCACTCCATCTCCGTCATCAACGTCCAGGCGGGCGTGGGACTCGCGCTCATCGACTCCGACCCGGAACAGGCCCGCACCGCGCTCACCACCATCAAGGCCGCGAGCAAGGAAGCACTGGGTGAGGTACGGCAGGTTCTCGACACGCTCAGGACCTCCGGCGACGCCCCGCGTACCCCCGCGCCGGGACTCGACCGGCTCCCCGAACTGGTCGAGCAGGCCGCCGGCGCCGGGCTGAGCGTCGAACTCGAAACCGAGGGTGACCGCGTCGCGCTGTCGCCCGGCGCCGACCTGGCCGCCTTCCGTATCGTCCAGGAGGCCCTCACCAACGTGGTGCGCCACTCGGGCTCCCGTACCGCACATGTCCGGATCGGCTACGGCGCCGGCCGGCTCACCCTCCGTATCGACGACGCGGGCCCCGCGACCGGCGACGAGGCCGGCGGCGGCGGCAACGGACTGGTCGGGATGCGGGAGCGCGCGGCGGCCCTCGGTGGCACCATCGAGGCGGGCCCACGCCCGGACGGGGGTTTCCGCGTACGGGCCTCCCTTCCCCTGAAGCCGAAGGAGACACCGTGATCCGTGTCCTGCTCGCCGACGACCAGTCACTGGTACGGGCAGGCTTCCGCGCGCTGCTCGACGCCCAGCCGGACATCGAGGTCGCCGGTGAGGCCGCCGACGGGGAGGAGGCGCTGCGCAAGGTACGCGAACTCGCCCCGGACGTCGTCCTGATGGACATCCGGATGCCGGTGATGGACGGACTCGACGCCACTCGCGGGATCACCGGGGACGGCGGACTCGACCAGGTGAAGGTGGTCATGCTCACCACCTTCGAACTCGACGAGTACGTCTTCGAGGCACTCCGTTCGGGCGCGTCGGGCTTTCTCGTCAAGGACACCGAGCCGGAGGAACTGCTGCGCGCCGTAAGGGCGGTGGTGGACGGCGACGCGCTGCTGTCGCCCGGTGTGACGCGGCGGCTGATCGCGGAGTTCGCCTCGCGCTCCAAGGCGCCGGCCGCCCTGGACGGTCTCGGTGAACTCACCGAGCGGGAGCGGGAGGTGATGGCCCTCGTCGGGATCGGGCTCTCGAACGAGGAGATCGCCCGCAGGCTGGTGGTCAGCCCGCTCACCGCCAAGACCCATGTGAGCCGCACGATGGTGAAGCTCGGCGCCCGCGACCGGGCCCAACTGGTCGTCAGGGCCTACGAGTCGGGGCTGGTACGGCCCGGCTGGCTCGGCTGACGGCCGCCCGTCAGGCCTCGCGGGGAGCGCGCGCCTGGCCGGTCCTGTCGCTCAGCACGCGGACGAACGCCCCGAGGGCCGCCGCCTGTATGAGTACGGAGGCGATGAGCGCCACATAGCCGAACGCGGACGACGAGGCGAACGACTCGCCGATCAGCGATCCGCCGGCGAAGAAGAGGAAGACGGTGGGCGCCGCGAGGAAGAACAGCCACACGCCCGCGAGCGACGCGTCGTCGTGGTGCACGAACAGCGTGTCGACGGCCACGAAAACCGCTGTCGCGGCCACCACGGCGAGATAGATCTGCGAGGCCCGGTTGCCGTAGATCAGTCGGGCGGGGCCCTGGGCGAGCCGGGCCAGTGCGTTCAGGCGTCCTGACTTCATGGTGCGTTCTCCCGTGTCGGTTGGCTGCCTCCATCGTGGGACGGACCGAACTGATGTGCCTGAGTACGGCTACTCATCCTTCTTGGTACGCCGAACGGGCCGGTACGTCCGCGGGGACGCCTGCCCGGATCCGGCCGGCGGATACGTCCGCGGGGGCAGGCGCCGAGACGCCGCGCGCCGAGTACGCGATGAGCGCCGCCGCGCCGGCCAGCAGGGCGACGGTGGTGAGCGCGACGGGCAGGGAGAACCAGTCCGCGAGGAAGCCGATCGCCGGCGGTCCCAGCAGCATGCCGCCGTACCCGAGCGTGGACGCGGCGGCGACCCCGCTCGGACCCGCGAGCGCACCGGCCCTGGCCACGGCCACCGGGAAGATGTTGGCGAGGCCGAGTCCGGTGATCGCGAAGCCGAGCAGTGCGAGCCAGGTCGTCGGCGCGAGTGCGCCGAGGAGCATGCCGAGCGCGGCGAGCACACCGCCGGTGACCAGGGTGCGGGTCTGGCCGAGGCGTTCGAGCAGAGCCGTACCGGACAGGCGTCCGATCGTCATGGCGAGCGCGAAGAGCGAGTAACCGGCGGCGGCGAGCCCGGCGTTGGCGTGCAGGTCCTGGGCGAGGTGCAGGGCACCCCAGTCGGCGAGAGCGCCTTCCCCGTAGGCGGTGCACAGCGCGATCACCCCGAAGAGGACGACCAGCCCGCGGGTACGCCGGTCGAGTCGCCGGGGAGCCTTTGCGCTCTCCCTCGCGGCAGCGGGGCCCCGGGCGCCGGCCGGGGGAGCCGTGTGGCGCAGCAGCGAGGGTCCGGCGAGCGCCGTGACGAGGAGGCCGACGCCCGTGAGGGCGAGGAGATGCGCCGACGCGGAGAGACTGCCGGCCACCAGCCCGCCGAGTCCCGCGCCCGCCATGCCGCCCAGGCTGAACGCGGCGTGGAAGCTGGACATCACGGGACGGCGCAGCGCGGCGACGAGATCGACGGCCGCGCTGTTCATCGAGACGTTGAGCGAGCCGTACGCGGCACCGAAAACGAGCAGGACCAGGCCGAGCGTCAGAACCGAGTGCGTCCGCGCGGGCAGCGCGATGCTCAGCGCCAGCAGCAGCGAGCTGACCACCGTCACCGGGTGGCTGCCGAAGCGACGGCACATCCGCCCCGTGAACATCATCGTGACCACGGCCCCGGCGGAGACGCCGAGGAGGGCCAGACCGAGGTCGCTCGCCGACGCGCCGGTCTGCTCCTTGATGGCTGGGATACGGACGACCCAGCCGGCGAAGAGGAAGCCGTCCAGGGCGAAGAACACGGTCAGAGTGATACGGAGGGGCGTGAGGCTGGAGAGTGAGGCGTCGGCGGCGGGATCTCCGCCACGACCCCCCGACAGGGCCGTCCGGAGTTTGTTTAGGTTCGGCACAAAAGAAGGATAGGGGCTGGGAGGTGTCTTGTCGATCGGGCCGCGAGCCCGGCAGGACACCCCCTGCGGGCCGTTCCGTACAAGGCGGCGGTTCACAGCCGGGATCATGGGAGACTCACCCATATGAACGGCAAGGCAACGACGACCAGAACTCGACTGGAGAGAGGCCGCAGTGCGCTGGGCCCCGCCCTGGAACTGGTCCACACGGGCCGCGCGCCCACCCGCGCCGTGCTCACCACGGAGCTGGGCGTCACCCGCGCGACCGCCGGCGCCGTCGCCGCCGAACTGGAAGCGCTCGGCCTGATCCGGGTCGACTCCCGCCCCGGCGCCGCAGCCGGTTCCCAGGGCCGCCCCTCGCACCGCCTCGCCGTGGACGACACCGGCCCCGTCGTCCTCGCCGCCCAGGTCCACGCCGACGGTTTCCGCGCCGCGCTCGTCGCCCTCGGCGGCCGTACGGTCGCCACCGCGCCCGGCTGCGTCACCGTCTCCTCCGACCCCGCCCAGGTGCTCGGCGAGGTTGTCGCCGAGGGCGCCGCCCTGCTGCGCGAGAGCGGCCGGCGCTGCGTCGGCGCCGGTCTCGCCGTCCCCTCGGCGGTCGCCGAACCGGAAGGCACCGCGCTCAACCCGCTGCACATCGCCTGGCCGGCGGGCGCCCCCGTACGCGACCTCTTCATCGAGCAGGTACGCGCCGCGGGAATCGAGGGTCCCGCCTTCACCGGCAACGACGTCAACCTGGCCGCCCTCGCCGAACACCGGCACGGCGCGGGCCGGGGGGCCACCCAACTTCTCTGCGTCGCCACGGGACATCGCGGCGTCGGCGGCGCGCTCGTCGTGGACGGCCGTCTGCACACGGGCAGTTCGGGACTGGCGCTGGAAGTCGGCCATCTGACCGTCAACCCCGAGGGCAGGCCCTGCCATTGCGGCAGCCGGGGCTGTCTCGACGTCGAGACCGACCCGCTGGCGTTCCTCGACGCGGCCGGCCGGGACCCCGGCCCCGAGGTGTCGCTGCTTGAGCAGTCGCGTGACCTGCTCCGTACGGAGTACGCCGACCGGACCGTACGGGCGGCGGCCGAGGAGTTGATCGACCGGCTCGGCCTCGGGCTCGCCGGACTCGTGAACATCCTCAACCCGGACCGCGTCATCCTCGGCGGTCTGCACCGCGAACTGCTCGACGCGGACCCCGCCCGGCTGCGCGCCGTCGTCGCCGACCGCAGTCTGTGGGGCCGCAGCGGAAGCGTGCCGATCCTCGCGTGCACGCTCGACCACAACAGCCTGGTGGGCGCCGCCGAACTGGCTTGGCAGCCGGTCCTGGACGACCCGCTGGCCGCACTGACCTGAGCGGCCCCGCGAAGCCGGTGCGGGCCCGGACGACCACGTCCCGAAGCCCCCGTGCCCGCAGGGACACCCGGGCCCGGAGCCCCCGCGCCGCCCGCCACCCGTCCGGCCGCACCACAGACGGTTCACCACCCCATCGCGGGTAGGTCACCACCTATGACCGAGAAGCCGTCCGGCGCGGAACCCGCCGCGCCGCCCCCGCCGCGCTGGTTCCGGCGCCTCGACCGGTGGCTGCGTGCCTCACCGCTCGGGCTCGCCTGGAGCCGGGGGCGCGACATGGAGCTGATGCACCGGGCCATGGGTTTCGCGGCGCTCGGCTTCCTCACCCTCGTCCCTGTGCTGGTTCTGGTCGCGGCGGCCGAACCGTCGAGCGGCCAGGGCTTCGCGCGCTGGCTCGGCCAGGCCATCGGCGTCACCCACGAGTCGCAGACGCAGGTCGAGAAATTGTTCGGGGTGCCCGACACGGCGCTCCAGCGCACCACCGCCTTCGGTCTCGCCGCGCTCGCCGTCTTCGGACTGACCTTCGGCTCCGCCGTCCAGACCGGTTACGAGAAGGTCTGGGACCTGCCCACCGCCCGCTGGCACACCATGTGGCGCCATGTCGTCTTCCTCGCCCTGCTGGTCCTCGCGCTGCTCGGCTTCACCAACACCCCCAGCCCCGGCGACCCCGTCATCGGCGCCCTGGTGGTCGTCGTGCTGGACGTCATCGGCACGTTCCTGTTCTTCTTGATCGCCCAGCGCCTGCTGCTGGGCGGGCGGGTCCGCTGGATCGCGCTGCTGCCGGGCGCCGCGGCCACCGCACTGGGCATGCTCGGCCTGCGGGGTTTCTCGCAGCTCGTCTTCTCGCCGCTGATCGCCTCCAGCGCCGTCACGTACGGCCCGTTCGGCACTGTCCTGGTCGTCCAGTCCTGGCTCGTCGGCGTCGGATTCGTCGTCTACGGAGGCGCGCTGGTCGGCCGCCTCGCCCACGAAGGCCGGGTGTTCCGCCGCCTGAAGGACCTCGACGAGAGCTGAACCCGCCCCGGCGGCCGTCGCGGGGAGCAGCCGCGACGGGCCCGCGTACTCCCCGGGAGGTACCCGTACTGCCGCTGGCCGTACGACGACTCCGACCCCCTCCCGGCGCGACTCTCGGAAGCGACAGAGCACATCGCGACAGTCGCGAACCGAGGAGTTGATCGGGATGAACACCCTTGCGCACAGTGGCGGACCCGGCCCCTGGATCCTGCTGTTCCCGCTCATCTGGGCAGCCGTGATCGTCGGTGGCATCACCCTCCTGCGCCGTACCGTCCGGCGCGGACGCCGGGGCGGACCCCCCTGGCAGTCCGGCGGCTTCGGCCGGGACGTACGCGACGCCCGGGACCCTCGGGACACGCCGGACGCACAGTCGCCGATCGCGATGCTGGGCCGGCGGTTCGCCTCCGGTGAGATCGACGAGGACGAGTACTGGCGCCGGCTCTCCGTCCTGGACGAGCAGTTCGGCCGTACGGGCAAGGGCGGTGCGGCGTGACGACCACCCCCGCGACCACCCCCGCGACCACCACCACGGCGGCCACCGTCACCGCGTACGCCGCCCGGGTCGTCGACGCCGTGAAGGTCTACGGCGGGGGCGACACGGAGGTGCGGGCCCTGGACGGGGTGAGCGTCGGCTTCCCGGCCGGCCGCTTCACCGCGATCATGGGACCGTCGGGCTCCGGCAAGTCCACGCTCATGCACTGCGCGGCCGGACTCGACACCCTCACCGCCGGCTCCGCGCTCATCGGCGACACCGACCTGAGCACGCTGGACGACCGCAGACTGACACTGCTGCGCCGCGAGCGCGTCGGCTTCGTCTTCCAGGCCTTCAACCTCATCCCGACCCTGACCGTCGCCGAGAACATCACCCTCCCGATGGACCTCGCCGGAGCCGCGCGGGACGACGAGTGGTACGACGCCCTCATCGACGTCGTCGGTCTGCGTGACCGCCTGCACCACCGCCCCAGCGAACTGTCCGGCGGCCAGCAGCAGCGCGTCGCGGTCGCCCGCGCCTTCGCGGGCAGCCCCGACGTCGTCTTCGCGGACGAGCCCACCGGCAATCTCGACTCGCGCTCCGGCGAGGAGGTTCTGCGGCTGCTGGGCAGCACCGTGCGCCGTACGAACCGCACCGTCGTCATGGTCACGCACGACCCGGTCGCCGCCGCCCACGCGGACGAGGTCGTCTTCCTCGCCGACGGACGCCTCGTGGACCGGATGCCCGACCCGACGGCCGAGCGGGTGCTCGACCGGCTGAAGGCCTTCGACACCAGGACGTCCGGCGCGCCCGTCGGCGGTACGTCCGCGGGCGGCGGCCCGGGGGCGCGGTCATGAGCGGGACCCGCGCCTCGTGGCGTATCAGCGTCTCCTCGCTCCGCGCGCACAAGCGGCGCTTCGCCGGCACCTTCACCGCCGTCCTGCTCGGCGTGGCCTTCCTGACGGGCACCCTCGTCATGGGCGACACCCTGCGCGGCAGCTTCGACACCATGTTCGGCGACGCGGCGGGCGGCACCGACGCCGTCGTCCGCAGCGCCGACGCGGTGACGGTGCCCGGCGACGCGCTCGGCACCCGTGAGCCGGTCGACACCGGCCTGATCGAGACGATCGAGCGGGTTCCCGGCGTCGCGGCCGTCGCGCCCAAGATCGAAGGCGCCGGACAACTGGTCGGCTCCGACGGCGAGCCCGTCGGCGGCCAGGGCCCGCCCACCGTCGCCGGCAACTGGATCGACGACGACCGGCTCAACCCGTACCAGCTCGCCGACGGCCGGCTGCCGGAGAAGAGCGGTGAGGTCGTCCTCAACCGGGGCGCCGCCGAGGCCGGCGGGCTGAGGATCGGCGACACCACCGTGCTCCGCGCCCCCGACCCCGTACGGGTGACGGTCGTCGGCCTGGCGACCTTCGGCGGCGAGGACGGCATGGCCCAGGTCACCTACACAGGCATGACCAGGGCCGACGCGGAGAAGTACCTCACGCCGAGGCCCGGCGAGGCGGCGAGCATCCAGGTGCGTGCCGGTCCCGGCACCGGCCAGGAGGAACTGGTCGACTCCCTGCGGACGGTCCTGCCGTCCGGCGTGGAGGCGATCACCGGACAGGAGTCCGCCGACGAGAACCAGGAAATGATCTCCGGCGAGTTCCTGAGCCTGTTCACGACGCTCCTTCTCGTCTTCTCCGGCATCGTGCTGCTCGTCGCGACCTTCTCCATCCACAACACCTTCGCCATCGTGGTGGCCCAGCGCACCCGCGAGAACGCGCTGCTGCGCGCGCTCGGCGCCTCCCGCCGCCAGGTCGTGGGCGCCACGCTCGCCGAGGCGAGCGTCGTCGCGCTGGTCGCTTCGGCCGTGGGGCTGCTCGGCGGGATCGGCATCGCCGCAGGGCTGCGGGCACTGTTCCCGGTCATCGGATTCCCCTTCCCCGAGGGGCCGTTGGTGATCAGCGCGCTCTCGCTGCTGCTGCCGCTCGCCGTCGGCCTGATCGTCTGTCTCGGCTCGGCGCTCCTGCCCGCCGTACGGGCGGGACGCACGGCACCGCTGGCCGCGCTGCGCGAGACGGCCGTGGACGGCTCGGGCGCCTCCCGGACCAGGGTGGTCGTCGGTACGGCGCTGGGCCTGGCCGGGATCGGCACGATCCTGGCCGGCGTCTTCGCCGCACCGTCCCTCCCGCTCGCCGGAACGGGAGCCGTCCTCGCCCTCGCCGCCTTTGTGGTGCTCGGCCCGGTGGCCTCCTCCTACGCCGTACGGCTCCTGGGCCGGCCGCTGGACCGGCTGCGCGGTGTCCCGGGCGCCCTGGCCAAGCGCAACGCCCTGCGCAGCCCCAAGCGCACGGCGGCGACCGCCACCGCGCTGATGATCGGTGTCGCCGTGGTGTCCCTGTTCACGGTCTTCGGCGCCTCGCTGAAGTCGACGATGGACCAGACGGTGTCCCGTTCCTTCGCGGGAGACCTCGCGATCAGCGTGCCGGCCTTCGGCGGAGGCGGCAGCGGACTGAGCCCCGGCCTCACGCCCGCCCTGGCCGAACTCCCCGAAGTGGACTCGGCCGTGGGGCTCGGCAGGGGAGTGGCCGAGGTCGACGGGGACGGCCGTCAGCTGACCGTCACCGACCCGGTCGCACTCGCCACGGGCTTCGATCTCGGGTCAGTGGACGGCTCGTTCGACGGATTCGGCACCAACGGCATCGCCGTGTCGCGCCCGCAGGCCGACGACCGGAATCTGCGGACCGGCGGTACGACCCAACTCACCTTCACCGACGGCCGGAAGGAGACCTTCACGGTCAGGGCTGTCTACGAGCGGTCGGAACTCGCCGGCGACTACGTCATCACCCGCGCGGCCTGGGCCCCGCACCGTACCCAGGACGCCGACACCCTCGTCTCCGTCACCTTCGCGGACGGCGTGCCCGCCGCCGAGGCGACGGCCGCCGTGGAGAAGGCGGCGGCGCCGTTCGGCAACCCGGACGTCCAGACGCGCGACGAGTACGCCGAGACCTCCGCGGGAGCCATCGACATGATGCTCACTCTGATCTACGCGCTGCTCGCCCTCGCCGTGGTCATCGCGCTCCTGGGCATCGCCAACACCCTCACCCTCGCCGTCCACGAACGCACCAGGGAACTGGGCCTGTTGCGCGCGGTCGGCCAGACCAGAGCGCAACTGCGGGCGATGGTCCGCTGGGAGTCGGTGCTGGTGGCCGCCTTCGGTACGGCGGGCGGACTGGCACTCGGCGGGCTGCTCGGCTGGGTCGTCGTCAAGGCGGCCGAGGGCGCGGGAGACACCCCCTTCGCCTTCGCCGTGCCGCCGGCGCAGCTGGTGATCGTGGGGGTGGTCGGCGTCACGGCCGGAGCCGTCGCCGGCTGGCGGCCCGCGCACAGGGCGGCACGGCTGGACGTACTGCGGGCCATCGCCACCGAGTGACGCGGTGACGCTCGGCAGGGCGTGGCGCGCCCCCGCCCGGTCAGCCGACGACGGCCGACCGGGCGGCGGTATGTTCGCGTTTCCCGGTCACGGTCCGGAAGCCCGTGAAGGGGCCGCCCGCCGAGGAACCCGGCGAGAAGGGTCCGTCGGTCGTGGCGCCGTACAGCCGGTGCCACGGCGGAGCGGCGCCCGACGGGGCGGGCAGCGTGAACCAGATGACCTTTCCCGTGTCACCCTCCGCGCGCACCCCCCAGCTCTCGCTGACCGCCTCGATGAGGGCGAGTCCGCGCCCGCACACATCGAGCGGATCGGCCTCTCTGATGGTCGGCAGGCGTGGGTCGTGGTCATGGACCGAGACCGTGAGCCGGTCGAGCAGCAGTCTGATGTCGACGGTGCACATCTTGTCCGGCTGTGCGTGCCGGTGGACGTTGGTCAGCAGCTCGGTCACGCCGAGCGCGGCTTGGTCGATGAGTGGGTCGAGCTGCCAGTAGCGCAATTGCGCGGAAACGATTCTGCGGACCTGGCGGATCCGCGACGGCAGGGCCTGGAGCTCCACCGTGCACTGCCTGTTCGGCTGGCTGATCACGGCTGCGACTCCCCGATTGAGGTCCGGAAGAAGGCATGAGATCAAATCCAGCAGCTCACTCGCGAGGCTCGCTGCTGTCGTGCCCGGCGGGGCTGGATCGCAGCGTCACCACCGATTCACCCTGAGTGATTACACCAGAGTGAACCAGGTGCTACGGGACCGCAACTCGCGGCGCCCGGTGTCAGGTCTTCGCCGTACCCGCCCTGCGTACGGTCTCCAGGAAGCGCCCCGCCAGCAGCCGGCCTTCCGGCCGCCGGCCGTCCCCGCCCATGGTCAGCCGGTAGCGCGTGCCGTTCACGGTCGCCACCGTGCTGTCGTCACCCCGGAACCACGGCTTGCCCGCGTGCACCGCCCGCAGTGGCGCGCTGTCGATGACCCGCCCGTAGCTGGTCAGAAGCGCCAGTCTGCCGTCCTGGATGAGTACCCGGCCCGCTTTGGTGAGCGAGCGGGGCCAGCGCTCTATCTCGACGCCGCTGGCACTGAACTCCGGCTCCGCCATGGCTGATCCGCCCCCTTCGTGCTGCTCCCTGCAGTGAAGTCTGCACAACTCGACGCGTGGACGCCAGAGCGACTTCCCCCGAGCTCGGAGGCGACACACCGAGTACACATCAACAGCATATCGACGCCACATCGATGGCGGGTCGACAGCCGGCCCGAACTGCCGCCCGCCGCCCGGCGGACCCGTGTCCAAGGCGCGGCTATGGATACCCAAAGGCACCGTTTGCGCAGGTCGAGGGCTTACTGTTGCGCCGGGACGGGCACCGGCGGGACGAAGGACGGCGCGCATGACGGAGCGGCAGCAGACCATCGACGTGAACCGCGGCGACCCCGCGTACCGGGTCTGGCTCAAAGAGGCCGTACGCAAGGTCCAGGCCGACGCCAACCGCTCGGCCGACACCCACCTCCTGCTCTTCCCGCTGCCGGAGCGGTGGGGCATCGACCTGTATCTGAAGGACGAGTCCACCCACCCGACCGGGAGCCTCAAACACCGCCTCGCCCGCTCGCTGTTCCTGTACGGGCTCTGCAACGGCTGGATCCGCCCCGGAAAGCCCGTCATCGAGGCGTCCAGCGGCTCGACCGCGGTCTCGGAGGCGTACTTCGCGAAGCTGATCGGCGTCCCGTTCATCGCGGTCATGCCGCGCACCACCAGCCCCGAGAAGTGCCGCCTCATCGAATTCCACGGCGGGCGCTGCCACTTCGTGGACGACTCGCGCAGGATGTACGAGGAGTCGGCGAACCTCGCGGCCGAGACCGGCGGGCACTACATGGACCAGTTCACGTACGCGGAGCGGGCCACCGACTGGCGGGGCAACAACAACATCGCCGAATCGATGTACCAGCAACTGCGGTTGGAGCGCTATCCGGAGCCGGCGTGGATCGTGGCGACCGCGGGCACCGGCGGCACGTCGGCGACCATCGCCCGCTACGTGCGCTACATGCAGTACGACACCATGATCTGCGTCCCGGACCCGGAGAACTCCTGCTTCTTCGACGGCTGGACACGCCGCGACCCCCAGGCGTGCGCCGACCGGGGCTCCCGGATCGAGGGCATCGGCAGACCTCGGATGGAACCGAGCTTCGTGACCGGAGCCATCGACCGGATGATGAAGGTGCCGGACGCGGCGAGCATCGCCGCCGTACGCCTGCTGGAGCGCAACATCGGCCGCAAGGCGGGCGGTTCGACGGGCACCGGGCTGTGGAGCGCGCTGAAGATCGTCTCCGAGATGGTGGCCGACGGCCGCAAGGGCAGTGTGGTGACGCTGATCTGCGACCCGGGCGAGCGCTATCTCGACAAGTACTACTCCGACGACTGGCTGGCCGCACAGGGCATCGACATCGCGCCGTACACCGGCACGATCGAGGACTTCCTGCGGACGGGCGTCTGGCCGGTGTAGGTGGCCCAGGTCAGCCGGCGCAAGGACACGGTGAACGCGCGCGCCATACCCGGGCGGAACGCCCGCAGGTAGAAGAAAAAGGGCTTGCTGCCGTCCGCCGCGAACGTCCAGCTCACGCGCGTACCGGTACCGGCGGGAGTCAGCCGCCAGTCCTCAGGACCGGCCGGCGGACCGGGCATGGGCGTCTGCCGCGCCGCGGTCGCGGGCGTGAACCACCGGGGCCACGCCTCGGTCTCCTCGGCCAGTGCCCGGTACACGGCGCCGGGCGGCGTGCTCATCTCACCGCTGAACACCAGCCGCAGGGGTGCGGACTCCGCGAACCCGGCGTCGACGGAACGCAGCTGACGGACTGCCATGAACATCACGCCCCAGGGAGATCGACGGACGGTCGTAGGGCCGGAGCCTATGCTCGGTCAGCACTCAGGGCCCGGAGGCCCCGCCGCGCAGCAGCCCGTCGACCACCCGGCCGAAGACGACACGTCCCGCCCGCGCGGTCAGGCGATCGAGGAAGCGGGGGAGGAAGCCGACGCGCAGCTCCTCCGACCAGCGCACCAGTGTGCGCCCGCCGGCCTCCGACGAGGCATCCGTCCCTGTGCCGGTTTCCGTCTCCATGACCTCGATCTCGGCCCACCCCGTGATCACCCGGCCGCGCTTCTCCAGCCGGCAGTGCCCGGGGCTCCCCGCCGCCGGCGGCTCCCAGCGGACGACCTCCATCAGGTCGTCGAACCGCACGCGCCCGACCCCTGTACGCGCCACGAACACCGTTCCCGCGGCCGTCGGCCCCGGTGTCCGCACGAGCGTCCGCGTCAGCGGCACCCGGCGGCCGTGCGCCGGCCAGTCGGTGATCCGTCGCCAGGCCTCGTCGGCCGGCAGGGACGTACGGCGGGCGACCCGGAAGACGGTCACCGGTCCGCCGGCTCCCCGGCGACCACCAGCCCGGGGAGATGCTCCGTGATCTCCTCGCGCACCTCGGGCGACAGCCCCGCGTCCGTGACAAGGGTGTCGACCTGGTCCAGCGTCGCGAACGAACTCAGGCCCACCGTCCCCCACTTGGTGTGGTCGGCCACGACCACCACCCGGCGCGCCGACCGCACGAAACGGCGGTTCGTCTCCGCCTCGGCCAGATTCGGCGTGGACAGACCGGCCTCGGCGGAGATCCCGTGCACCCCCAGGAAGAGCACGTCGAAGTGGAGCGAGCGGATCGCCTGGTCGGCGACCGGGCCGACCAGCGAGTCCGAGGGCGTACGGACCCCTCCCGTGAGCACGACGGTGGCCGCGCCCGCGCGGTGACCGCCCGACGTACCCGCCGGCTGCGCGGCATGGAACACGTCAGCGACCCGCACGGAATTCGTCACGACCGTCAGATCGGGCACGTCCAGCAGATGATGCGCCAGCGCGTACGTGGTCGTACCGCCGGACAGGGCGATCGCCCGGCCGGGCACCGCCATGGCGGCCGCTGCCCGCGCGATGTCCTCCTTGGCGCTCAGCTCAAGCTCCGACTTGGCCTCGAAGCCCGGCTCGTGGGTGCTCGCCTCGACCACGGGGACGGCGCCGCCGTGCACCTTCTCGATGACGCCGAGCCGGGCGAGCGCGTCGAGGTCCCTGCGGACCGTCATGTCGGAGACGTTGAGCTTGCGCGTCAGCTCGTTGACGCGGATACCGCCGCGCCGGCGCACCTCGTCGAGGATCAGGGCCCGTCGCTGTTCCGCGAGGAGATTCTGGTTGTCGCTCACCACCGGGGCCTGTCCTTCCACGTCGGCGTCGTGCGCGGGCGCCGTACTCAGCTGATCATCAGGGCTCCTCATCCTCCCACGCTGTTGGGCCCCGTACGCAGGTGTCGGCCCGCCCCGGCCCGGGGACACCCCTTGGGGCGGACACCGCCCGCCGGACATCACCCCCGCCGGACATCACCTGAGAGCGAGTCATCGACGTGTCCTCTGAGCCCACCGCCGACCCCAGCGGCGGCGCCGCGCTCGAACTGCTGGTCCACGGCGTCGGCGGCGCCACCCCGCAGGAGATGCTCTCCGATCCGAACACGGTCCGGATCACCGGCGACGAGACGGCGGCCATCTACCGGCGCCCCGACGACGAGGACGCCGAGGCCCACCCCGAGCGGTACGAGAACGGGCCCGTGCCCGAGGCGTACTGCTGGTCCAACCTCACCTCCGGCAACGCCAGTCGCGCCCTGTGGCTGCTGCTGCTTCCCTTCATGGTCGTCAACCTCGCGCACTGGATGCGCCCGGCGACCAACGGACTCGGCCGGACCCAGCGGCTGTACGGGGTGCTCGTGCGGCTGCTCGCCCTCACGCTCACCGTGCTGCTGACCGCCGCCGCCTGCGAGGTCGCCATCGACCTGGTGGCCTGGCAGTGCGCGGGCTCCGCCGGCTGCGCGGACGAGCGGTCCTGGCTGGGCTTCCTGTCCGCCACGGGGGACGGCTGGTGGGCGCAGCCCGGCCGCCGGCTGGCGCTGGCCGCTCTGGTACCGACCGCGCTGGTGGGCCTCCTGTGGTATCTGTCCAACCGGACCTGGAGCGCGTACGAGGCCCAGCGCCCGCCGACCGACGCTGGCCAGGACGGAAGCCGGCCGGAGCCGGACACGGAGGTCGTCAACACCCCCGGCGCCCCCGGCACCACGGAGGCCAGGGACGCCTACCGGCCCGCGCTCGCCAGGCCCGGGTTCTGGTACGGCCGCCGGCTCGTCGCCCGCCTGCGCGCCGCGCACACCGCCGCCGGATTCCTCACCGTCGCGGGCGCGGTCACCGGCGCCACCGCCCGCTACGACCGTGGCGCCGCCGATGCCACCCGGGAGGTGGCCGGCTGGCTGCTCCAGGCAACTCTCGTCGCCGGTGCGCTCGTTGTGCTCTGGGTGGTGTGCAGCAGGGGCCGCAGCGAGCGCAAACGCGACGGCACGCTCGACAAGGCGCTCATCAGCCGGCTGCCCGCCGTCTCTCTCGCCCTGGTCGGCGTGGCGGTGGTGTACGCGGCCTGGTCCCGCCCCGACTGGGTCTCCTCCGGCACTCTGCCCGGCGCCGTCACCTTCCCGGTGCTGATGATCGCCCAGGGCGTCCTCGTCGTCGCTCTCGCGGCGGCGGCCTTCTCCCTGCACCGGCGCGCCCCGCACACCAGGATCGCGCTGTCCGGCCTCGGCGGGCCCGCCGTCGCCATGCTGGCCTGCGCCCTGGCCGGGGTGATGACCGGTGGCGTGGCCCAGCGGGTCGGCGACTGGCTCGACGGGTCGGGGACACCGGGCATGGGGGAGGGGGCGATCGTCGGACCGCCGGTGCTGCTGAGCTGGCAGGCGGCCGTCATCCCCGTCCTGCTGGT
Source organism: Streptomyces sp. NBC_01716 (assembly GCF_036248275.1). Classification (NCBI taxonomy): domain Bacteria; kingdom Bacillati; phylum Actinomycetota; class Actinomycetes; order Kitasatosporales; family Streptomycetaceae; genus Streptomyces; species Streptomyces sp. NBC_01716. The sequence goes on from NZ_CP109181.1 coordinate 8,091,795, forward strand.
GCTCCTGGTGATCCCGGTCGTCGTCCTCGCCGTACGCACCGTGCTCACCGGCCGCCGCCTCGCGCCGGTCGTGGAGGCGGAGTACGGGTCGCCGGACGCGAAGGTCACCCCGGACTCCGTCCGCAGCCGCCGGATCGCCGGCACCCGTGCCCGCGCCCAACTCACCGACGCCGCACCCTGGTTGGTCGGAATCGTCTCCGGCGCCACACTCCTGCTCGGCGCGGGCGCCGTCGTCGGCGCCTGGCTGAGCGGGGACGTGCCGGGCCGGGCCGCCGAGGGCGGACCCGCGCTGATCCAGTCGATCGCCGACACCGCGCAGGCGCTCGGCTCCTGGCTGATCGGCTTCGGCTTCATCCTCTTCGTGACCTGGGGCCGCCGCGCCTACCGCGACGCCTCCGCCCGGCGCACCATCGGCATCCTCTGGGACGTCGGCACCTTCTGGCCGCGCGCCTCGCACCCCTTCGCGCCGCCGTGCTACGCGGAACGCGCCGTACCCGACCTCACCTGGCGGATGGCCTCATGGACGGCCCGCACCGGCGGACGCCTCGTCATCTCAGGCCATTCGCAGGGCAGCGTGCTGGCCGCCGCCGCCGTCTGGCAGCTGCGCGAGGGCACACGCCAACAAGTGGCGCTGCTGACGTACGGCTCACCGCTGGAGCGGCTGTACGGCCGCTGGTTCCCCGCCTACTTCGGTGCCGCGCCCCTCGGTGATCTGGACAGGGGGGTGCACTGCTGGCGCAATCTGTGGCGCGCCACCGACCCGATCGGCGGCCCGGTCCGGCTGGACGCCGACGGCGAGGGCGAAGGACCGGCCGTGGACCGGGGGCCGCTCAAGGACCCGCTCGCCTACGGCCGTACGGAGCGCCACCCGCTGCCCGAGCCGATCCTCGGCCACTCCAAGTACCAGGCCGATCCCGTATTCGCCGAGGAGCGCGCGGCGCTGCTCGACCGGCTGCCGCCCGCACTGCCCGCGCAGCGCGACGGCGTGGCGAAGGACCGGCAGGGGAAGGGCGCCCGGAGTCAGGGGAGTTCGGGCAGATCGTCCGCGTAGAGGAGCGTCAGGTCGTCCGTGCTGGTCTCCGGCAACTGGGCGACCCTGCTCGCGTGCTGCTCCACCATCGACTCGAACGTCTGGCGCGCAGTGCGGCCGTTGCCGAACGCCGGCCCCTTGGGCAGGACGGCGAAGTACTTGAGCAGCGCCTCGGCGGTGCCCGCGCCCAGCCGGTACTCGTGCTCATCGGCCTGCTGCTCCACGATCCGCAGCAGCTCGTCCGCCTCGTAGTCGCTGAAGGTGATGGTGCGTGAGAAACGGGACGCCACACCGGGGTTGACCGCGAGGAAGCGCTCCATCTCCACCGTGTACCCGGCGACGATCACCACCACCGCGTCCCGGTGGTCCTCCATCAGCTTCACCAGCGTGTCGATCGCCTCACGCCCGAAGTCGCGCCCCGAGTCCTCGGGCGACAGCGCGTACGCCTCGTCGATGAACAGCACACCGCCACGGGCCCGGTCGAAGGCCTCCTGCGTACGGATCGCGGTGGAGCCGATGTGCTCACCGACCAGGTCCACCCGGGAGACCTCCACGAGATGACCCCGCTCCAGCACCCCGAGCGAGGCCAGGATCTCGCCGTACAGCCGGGCCACCGTCGTCTTGCCGGTACCGGGGGAGCCGGTGAAGACCAGATGGCGGCGGGCGGACGCGGCCTTGAGCCCGGCCTGCTGCCTGCGCCTGCCGACCTCGATCATGTTGGTCAGGGCGCGGACCTCGCGCTTGACGCTCTCCAGGCCCACCAGAGCGTCGAGTTCACCGAGGACCTTGCCCGGTTCCCGTACCGGCTCGGCCGGGGGCGCGTCCGGCGCGGGCGTGGCGCTCTGCGCCGGGACCGCGCCCAGCAGCCCGGTCGTCTGGGTGGCAGTCAGCACGGCGGCCGGCTGCGGGGCGGCGACCAGCACACCGCTCTCGTCGCTGGTGCAGTCCTCCACGGTCGGCCCGGCCCCGGGGCCATCGGCGCCCGGCGCGGCGCTGTCGGGGAACTCGTAACCCCCGCGCGCGCAGCGCTCGGTGCGGCAGCGCGTCAGCGTCGTACGGCAGCCGTCCATCACATGGAAGCCGTAACCGCCGCTGCCCGTCACCCGGCAGTCGTGGAACGTGCCCCGCCCCTCGGCGGAGACGTAGAAACCGGCCTCGGCGGGCGAGGTGATCGTGCAGCGCTCGATGGTGGGGTCGGCGCCCTTGGTGACGATGACACCGGTCTGCGCACCGTCGATGGTGCAGGAGTTGAGCGTGCCGCCGCTGCCGTGGTCACGGAACCACGCGCCGGTGGCCGCCTCCCTGATCCGGCAGTCGTCGAGCTGAGCCGTCGCGCCGTCGCTCACCGAGACGGCGGTGTTACGCACCTGGGAGAGGTCGCTGTCCACGACGTCCGCGCGCGATCCCCGGTCGAGGACGAACAGCGCGTCCGGTACGTCGTGCACGCGGCACGAGTCGAGGACCACCGTCGCCCCGTCGCTCACCCAGACCGCCGGGTAGTCGCCCGTACTGTCGTGTATCTCGCACTGGTTGGCGTCCACCCGGGTGCCCGGGTCCCAGACCGACAGACCGTTGCGGCCGAAGCGCCGCACCGTGGAGCGGGTCAGCGTCAGTACGGAGCGGGAGCGCAGATCGACCGCGTTCTCCGGGATGTCGTGGATGTCGCAGTCGGAGAGCGTCAGCACCGCGTCCGTGTCGAGCGTGATGCCGTCCGCCGACGTGCGGTGGACGCTGGAGTCGGTGAGATGGGCGGCGGCGCGCGAGGCGATCTGCACACCGGTGCCCTTGATCTCGTACACCTCGCAGCCGATGGCCTCCAGACCGCTGCCCTCACCGGTGACGGTCAGTCCGCCGCCCGACGCGTGGTGGATCCGGCACCGTTCGAGCCGGGGGTGCGCTCCGCCGCGTACGGAGACGCCCGACTGCCCGGCAGCGACCACCTCGCAGTCCTCGAAGACCCCGCCGGCGCCGTCGAGTACGGCCACACCGACCCCGGCGGGATTGTCGACGGTGCAGCGGCGGACGGTGGGGCGCGCGGCGCCGCGCACCTCTATTCCGGCGGCAGAGCGGGTGACGACCCGCAGATCCGTCAGCTCCGGGGTGCCGTCCTCCACGAGCAGCGCGGGTGCGGTCGTGTCCTGGCCCTCCACATGCAGGTCGTGGACGGTCGCCGAGGCGCGCACCGTCAGCGGCACGCCGTCCGGCGGCGCGATCCGCACCGAGCCCGCCGAGCCCTCGGGCCCGCGCAGTGTGACGGCGCGCGTGACGACGAGATTCTCCCGGTAGGTGCCCGGCGCGACGGTGAGTATGTCTCCGTCGCTCGCGGCCTCCAAGGCCGCGGCGAGAGAGGCGTATTCGCCGGTACGGCGGCGCCAACGCGAGGTGCCGGTGTGCGTCACCTGGACGGTGCCCTGTGCCATGGTGTTGTTCTGTCCCCACCTTGTGCGCCTGCGCGTCTGTGCCGACCGGACCCGCTTCCGGGTCGGTTCGAAGATGTCCCGGCCGTCACAGAGGACCGGGTCGCACCACCGTAGCGCGCGCGGCACCGGTGAGTTGACCCAAGAGCGGTTCCCGCGGTGGTTCGGGCCACCGGGCGAAGTGCCGCCTGGCCTCCGTGTTCAGCTGCCCGCGCCCGTACGGCCCCAGTCGGGACCGGCCTTGGCCCAGGCGATGTCGAGGCGCGCGTACCGGCGCTGATTCAGTTTCCACACGATCAGCCGCCTGCCGGCCTCGACCAGACCGGCGGCGACAGCGGCGACCCCGAGGCCCGCCAGCACGGCGTGCGTACGGGCGGTGGTGAGGTCCAGCGGACGCCCGGCGAGCCGCCCTTCGCCGTCCGTCCAGACCGGGAAGGTCTCGCCCGGCCGGATGCGCGCCGGCGCCGAACGGACGACGCCGGTCCGCCGACTGCCGTCCTGTGCCGTCCACTTGGCGATCACGGGCCGGCCGGTGTCGCGCGCGGCCGAGGTCTCGGGGTCGAACGTCACCCGGGCGGGCGCGGAGGCATGGCGGAGCACCAGGGCCTGTGTGCGATGGCGTTCCTCGTGCTGGGCCTGGATCGTCCGGCGGAACGCGCCGTCGGTGAGGGAGCCCGAGATGCAGCCGATCGCCGGCACGGCGAGGATCATCAGGAGGAGGGCGGCGAGCGCCACCCATGCCTCGACAAGATCGGTCTTTCTACGCAGCGGGTTGTGCCGCCAGCGTCGCAGTCCCACGACCGCTCGCATCGTGCCGCGCCCCTTCCGGTTCCGTCCGTTCCCCTTCCGTTGTCCGTCTTAGCCCCGTGGGAGGCTCCGCACGCACAAAAGGCCCGAAGGGAGAGCGAAATCACCCCTCGGTTCGACGGGTCGGATCGGGTCGGCGGTGGCGCGCGGGCGAGTTGGCAGCCGGACCTCCACCCCCGGGTGATGCCTGCGCCCTGCCCTGCTCCCTCCCCTGGCGGCCGCCCAGGGCCGCTCCGGTGTCAGTAACCCCGGCTCTGGTAGGGCCGGTTGTAGGGGTCGTCGTACTGCTGCGCCGGCGCGGGCGCCGGCCGCGGTGCGGCGGGCCGCATGGCCTCGTACCCCGTCGGTGAGGCCGGCCGTTGCTGCTGCTGCGGCGGCCGGGGCTGCTGAGGACGCGGCTGCTGTGGCTGCTGCTGGGCCGGGTAGGGCTGCTCGGCGCCCTGATAGCCGCGGGGCGGCGGAGCCTGCTGCGGAATGTAGGGCGCCGGTGCGTGCTGCAGCGGCACGGGGTGCTGCGCCGGCTGCGGCTGGTAGCCGCCGTACGACGGTGTGGGCTGCGAAGGAGCTGCCGGGAGGGCGGGTAGCGCCGAAGGCAGCGCCGGCAGATAGCTGTTGCTCTGATAGCTGCTGCCGGTGTCGTAGGCGGAAGGCACTCGGATCGGGGCGATCTGAGGCGTGCCCCGCTCCGCGACCAGTGAGTCGTAGATCGGGGTGTCCGGGAACGACGGCGCGGTGTAGTAACCGCCGCCGTAGGTGGCGCGGGGGGAGGTCATGGAACATAAGTTAAGCCCACGATGTGCCGGTTGGGGAGTCCGATTAGTGGGTTCTTTCGGGAGCTCTGGGCCACTTCGGATCCCCAATGCGAGCGAACTTGGGAAAATCGGTCGTCCGGCCGCGTTGTGATCGTGTAAAGGGCAAGCTCCAGAGGGGTTACTCGTCGGTCCGCGCGGGCGCGATGGCCGCTTCAGCGATTAGGTTTGGCGCAACGGAAAACTCTGGGTCAACCGACTCTCGATGGGGGCGAGCATGTCCATGCTTAAAGGAGCCAATGTTCCGGTCTCGGCACCGAGCGTGCGTGTCGAATTGGGATGGCGTTCAGCGCCCGGGACGCCGGACGTCGACGCCTCGGCACTCCTGCTGAAGGCCGGAAAGGTCCGTTCGGACGCGGACTTCGTTTTCTACAACCAGCCGTCGCACGCGTCGGGCGCGGTGCGGTACGACGGAAAAGGCACCGGCCCCGGCACGGTGACGGACACCGTGTCCGTCGACCTGGCGCGCGTGGAGGCCGACATCGATCGGATCGTCGTCTCCGCGTCGGCGGACGGCGGCAACTTCGGGCAGGTGCCCGGTCTGTACGTACGCGTCCTCGACGCGACGTCGGGCGCCGAGATCGCGCGGTACGACAGCCAGGACGCGACCGTCGAGACGGCGTTCGTCCTCGGCGAGCTCTACCGCCGCCAGGGCGCCTGGAAGTTCCGCTCGGTCGGCCAGGGCTACAGCAGTGGACTCGAAGGCCTGGCAACGGACTTCGGCATCAGCGTCGACGAGCCGCAGCGGGCGGCCGCGGCGCCCGTGGCCCCCGCCAGGCCGGCTCCGGCCGCGGCCCCCGCCCCGCCCAGGTACACACCCCCCGCACCGCCGGCGCCGCCCGCTCCCCCCGCCGCCGCCCCGGCGCCCGTGCGGCTCAGCAAGGTCACGCTGACCAAGGACGCACCGTCCGTCTCCCTGTCCAAGCAGGGCGGTAACTCCGGTGAGATGCGCGTCAACCTCACCTGGCAGGTGCGCAAGCAGTTCAAGGGCTGGGGCGCCAAGCTGGGCCGCGCCGTCGCCATGCACGGCGATCTCGACCTCGACCTGTGCGCGCTCTATGAACTGACCGACGGCCGCAAAGGCGTCGTCCAGGCACTCGGTAATGCCTTCGGAGCGCTTCACCAGCCGCCGTTCATCCATCTCGACGGCGACGACCGCACCGGAGGTTCGGCGAACGGCGAGAATCTCAGCATCAACCTCGACCACAAGCACCAACTGCGCCGCGTCGTCATCTTCGTGACGATCTACGAAGGCGCGCGCAGCTTCGCCGATCTCGACGCGACGGTCACCCTCCAGCCGCAGAACGGCGCCCCGATCGACTTCTCGCTCGGCGAGTGCACAGTTCCCTCCACCGTCTGCTCGCTGGCATTGATCACCAATACCGGCTCCGATCTCCTCGTCCAGCGCGAAGCGCGATTCCTCGTGCCGGAACGCGGCGTCAGCCCGCAGCGCACCATCGACTACGCCTACGGCTGGGGCATGAACTGGACGCCCGGCCGTAAGTGACCCGGTCCCGGCGCCGATCGGGTCAACGCTCCGGTGCGGCCTTCGGACGGGCGTACGTACGCCCCTTCCAGGCCGCACCGCGGCCCCGGTAGTGCCGCAGGGCCGAATCGACGGTCATCAGGAGGTAGAGCAGGGCGGTGAAGGGCAGCAGGGGAGCGAGCCAGAGCGACTGCCGGTAGTAGCGCAGGATCGGCAGGTACGTGCCGGCCATCACCGCCCACGCGGCGCCGCCCAGCAGACCGGCCGGCGTGTCACCGCCCGACAGGCCCGCGTACACCCCCACGGGCGGCGCCAGATAGACGACACCGAGCCCGGCCACCGTGCCGGCCAGCAGCACCGGACTGTGCAGGAGTTGGGCGTACGCGCTGCGCGCCACCATCCGCCACAGGTCGGTCAGCCGCGGATACGGGCGCACGCTGTCCACCCGCTCCGCGAGACCGAGCCAGATCCGGCCCCCGGCCCCCTGCACCGTGCGGGCCAGCGACACGTCGTCGATCACGGCCTGCCGGATGGAGTCGGGGATCCGCGCCCGTACGGCCATCTCCGTCCGCAGCAGCACACAGCCGCCCGCCGCAGCGGCCGTCCGGGCACGCGGCCTGTTGACCCGGCGGAACGGATACAGCTGAGCGAAGAAGTAGACGAAGGCGGGCACGATCAGCCGCTCCCACGCGCTCGCCACCCGGAGCCGGGCCATCTGGGAGACCAGGTCGAGACCGTTCGTCCGCGCGGCGGCCACCAGCTCACGCAGACTGTCCGGCTCATGCGCGATGTCGGCATCCGTAAGAAGGAGGTAGTCGGGCTCGCCCACCCGCGCCTGTTCGATGCCGTGACGCAGCGCCCACAGCTTTCCCGTCCAACCGGGCGCCGGCTCCGGCGGGGAGACCACCGTCAGGGGAAGTCCGCCGAACCGGCCGGCCAACTCCCGGGCCAGGGCGCCCGTACCGTCGGTGCTGGAATCGTCGACGAGGAAGATCTCCGCCCGCCCCGGATAGTCCTGGGCCAGCAGCGACGGCAGACTCACCGGCAGCATCTCCGCCTCGTCGCGCGCGGGCACGACCACGGCGACGGACGGCCAGACGGGCGGAGCCTCACGCGGCGGCAGCCGCTGATCCGTACGCCAGAAGAACCCCTGACCCAGCAGCAGAAAGCCCCACGCGGCGAGAGAGGCCGCGGCGATCCAGGCAATGGCGCTCATTCGCGGCAGTCTGCCCCACATCGGCGGGACCGCAAGAGCGGTCGTCTATGGTGACCGGGTGAAGATCGCGTTGATTGACTCCGGTCTCGGGCTGCTCGCCGCGGCCGCCGCACTGCGCCGGCTCCGGCCGGACGCCGGTCTCGTGCTCTCCTCCGACCCCGTCGGCATGCCGTGGGGACCGCGTACGCCGGACGATGTCGTCCAGCGCGCGCTCACCGTCGCCCGCGCCGCCGCCGCGCACCGGCCCGACGCGCTGATCGTCGCGTGCAACACCGCGTCGGTGCACGCCCTGCCCGCGCTGCGCGCGGCCCTGGAGCCCGGACTCCCCGTCATCGGCACGGTTCCCGCGATCAAGCCGGCGGCGGCCGGTGGCGGGCCCGTCGCGATCTGGGCCACCCCCGCCACCACGGGCAGCCCCTACCAGCGCGACCTCATCCGTACCTTCGCCGCCTCGGTCGACGTCACCGAGGTGCCGTGCCCGGGGCTCGCGGACGCGGTGGAGCACGCCGACGAGACGGGCATCGACCGCGCCGTCGAGGCAGCGGCGATCCGCACACCCCGTGAGGTAAGGACCGTCGTCCTGGGCTGCACCCATTACGAACTCGTCGCCGGACGCATCCGCGCGGCCTTGCGTCACCCCGGCCTGCCGGAGGTGACGCTGCACGGCTCGGCCGGTGCCGTCGCCGCGCAGGCGCTCCGCCGCCTCGGAGACGTCGCGGCACCCGCGGCCGGGGCCGCTGCCGCCGCCGTCGCCGAGCCCGGCGAGCTGACGGTCCTGCTGAGCGGCCGGCGCGCCTCGCTGCGGGACGCCGCCCTGACCTACGCGGAGGGCCGGCTGCTCGCCGCTGTCACGCGCGTGCACTAATGCCGGGGCGGCGGAGGGAGACCGCTGTGGGGGTTGTCACGGCGGGGCTCCGGCGGGGCGATGCCATGGGAGCGTCAGCATTTCCCTGTCCGCAGCGGCGGTGCCCGTCCGGCGGATCGTGAGTACGCTGCAACCATGACGGAGCACCCCCGGCGAGGGGGGCCTGGCACAGTGCCCCTCCCCGAAATCTGGACCGGCCGAGCGCACAACCGCATTCAGTGGCTGTTCGCCGTGGTGGGCGTCGCGTGTCTCGTGCTCGGCATAGAGCTGGCCGTCCAGTCCTCCTGGGACAACGGCATCATCGCGCTCGCCGCCTCGGTGATCGGCTGTGTGGCCGCCGGACTGCTGATCCTCTGCGGCACGGTCGCCTTCGTGCACGTGGCGGTCAAGGTCGACCACGAGCACCTGGAGGTGCGTTGCGGCCACGCCGGGCTGCCACGCCGCCGTATCCCACTCGCCCATGTGACCGGCGCCGACTTCGAGCCCAGCGTCACGCCACGCCAGTGGGGCGGCTGGGGCTACCGCTGGCGACCCGAGCAGGGCACGGCGGTGGTGGTACGGCGCGGCGAAGGGCTCGTGCTGAGCCTGGGCGACGGCAGGACGTTCACGGTGACCGTCGACGACGCGGAGGCGGCCGTCGGCGTCATCCGCGACCGGCTCCGCACGGCGACCACGGGAAAGGTGACACTCCGCAAGTCGCACCTCGGTACGGCGAGGGGTGACGGAAGGGCCATCGGCGGTCCTGCGGAGTCCTGACCCGAGGGCGTGAAGTGGCGTTGTCCGCCCGTAGGGCGGGGCGGCGGGCATCAGACGGGTTCTTCTCCCGGTATCGCCCCGTCGGGCGACCGCGCCGTCGCCAGGCCAGCGAGGAGGCCCGCGCCCGCCGTCACCGGTGTGAAACTCAGCGCGTTGCCCACGGTCGCCACAGCTGCCAGCGCCGTCAGCGCGGCTCCGGCGGTCAGTACGACGGGAGTCGCGCGCGGTGAGCGCCACAAGGCGTACAGAAGCCAGCCGAAGGCCGCCCCCAGCAGCAGAACCCCCGCCACACCCTGCTCCGCCGCCAGTTGGAACAGCGCCGAGTGCGGCTTGCCGTCCGAGTTCAGCGACTCCAGCGCCGTCGGACTCAGATCGCCGAACCGGTCGGGCCCCGCGCCCAGCAGCGGATTGGCCCGTACGAGATCCACCGCGTCCTCCCACAGAAGAACGCGGTGCGCCGTGAGCTGCCCCTCCAGCGCCGCCGCCAGCCCTTCGGGCAGCGCCTTTACGGCCACCGCCCACGAGACGCCCACCATCAGACACGTCGCGCCGGCGAAACCTGCCAGCCCCAGCAACCGGTGGCGCATCCTCGCCGCGGCGAGTGAGCACAGCAGCACCCCGACGGCCGCCACCATCCCCGCCACGGAACCGAGCACGGGACCACTGAGGGCGGCGACCCCCGCCGCCACGAGCAGCGAGTTCCGCTGCCTCGTCGCCCCCGAGGCCGCTGCCGCGCAGCAGGCGCCTCCCACGGCCAGGACCAGCAGTGCGGCGACCGCGCCCGTGTCACCCGGCGGCGCGGCGCTCTCCGCGGTGTCGCCCGGTACGTCGTGACGGGCGGCCACGGCCAGGACATACGCGGCGAGGGCCAGCGTGCCGGCGGTGGCTACCGGCGCGAGAGTTCCCGAGATGCGCCCGCAGGTGTAACCGGCTGCGACCGCGAGCACGGCCAGCAGCACGCCCTCGGGCCTGCCCTCCCGGCCGGCCGCGCTGACCAGGGCCCACACCGCGCAGCCGGCGAACACCGCGGTGCCGACGACGTCGGAGGTACCGCTGTGCTCGCGCGTGGCGGACCGGCTTTCCGGTACAGCCATCCCGTAGACCCCCCGACCCGAGACACCCCTGGAGCCGGACCGGCCGGGGCATCGCACAGCCGCTCCAGGGCTGCGCACACGGTAATCGCAAGGGAGGGGGAATGTGGAGATCTGGCGCGGAAACGTTGCGGTACGAACTGGGGTGGCGGCCCCCGCCGGAGCCCCCGCGTACAGGGCGGACTGCCGCCCTTCGGGGCCGCCACCGTAGACTCCGCCGGGTGAGCACCACCATCACCCCCGTCGAACCCGCCGAGCCCGCCCCCGCGCCCGGCGGCAGGCGGTGGCCGCGCCGGTTCGTACGGCCCGGCGCCGCGGTGCTGTCCGGGCTGCTGCTCTTCGCGAGCTTCCCGCCCCGGCCGCTGTGGTGGCTGGCGCTGCCCGGATTCGCCCTGCTCGGCTGGACGCTGCGGGACCGCCGCCCGCGTGCCGGGTTCGGACTCGGCTTCCTCGCCGGTCTCGGGTTCCTGCTGCCGCTCCTGAAGTGGACGGGCGAGGAGGTGGGCCCGCTGCCGTGGGTGGCGCTGGCCGCCGTGTCCGCGGTGTTCATCGGCGCCGTCGGCGTGGGGATCGCCGCCGTGTCGCGGCTGCCCGCATGGCCGGTGCTCGCTGCCGCCGTATGGATCCTCGGCGAGGCCGCGCGTGCCCGCGTGCCGTTCGGCGGCTTCCCCTGGGGCAAGATCGCCTTCGGCCAGGCGGACGGTGTGTTCCTGCCGCTCGCGGCGGTGGGCGGCACCCCGGTGCTGGGCTTCGCCGTCGTGCTGTGCGGCTTCGGTCTGTACGAGGTGGTGCGTCAGGTCCTCGCCCGTCGCGCCGCAGGCTCGGTGCGGCCGGTTCCGCGGGCCGCCGTCGCCGTCGCCGCGCTGTCCGTCCTGGTCCCCGTCGCCGGTGCCCTCGCCGCGCTGCCCCTCGTGGACGACTCAGCCGAGGACGGCACCGCGACCGTCGCCGCGATCCAGGGCAACGTGCCGCGCCTGGGCCTCGACTTCAACGCCCAGCGCCGAGCGGTGCTGGACAACCACGCCAAACGCACGGAGCAGTTGGCCGCCGACGTGAAGGCCGGCCAGGAGCCGCGGCCTGACTTCGTCCTGTGGCCCGAGAACTCCTCGGACCTCGACCCCTTCCGCAACGGCGACGCGCGTCTGGTCATCGACGACGCGGTCAAGGCCATAGGCGTGCCGACGGTGGTCGGCTCGGTGCTCTCGCCCGACACGGGCAAACTGCGCAACTCCCTGATCGAGTGGGATCCCGAGAAGGGTCCCGTCGCGACATACGACAAGCGCCATGTCCAGCCGTTCGGCGAGTACATCCCGATGCGTTCCTTCGTACGGATCTTCAGCTCCGACGTCGACCGGGTGCGGCGCGACTTCGGGCCGGGGGACAAGGTGGGGGTGTTCGACCTGGCCGGGACGAAGGTCGGTCTGGCCACCTGCTACGAGGCGGCCTTCGACTGGGCGGTCCGTGACACCGTCACCCACGGGGCGCAGATGATCACTGTCCCGAGCAACAACGCCACCTTCGGGCGCACCGAGATGACCTATCAGCAGCTGGCGATGTCCCGTGTGCGGGCCGTCGAGCACAGCCGGGCCGTCGTCGTACCCGTCACCAGCGGCGTCAGCGCGATGATCATGCCGGACGGCAAGGTCGTCGACGAGACGAAGATGTTCACCCCGGACGCGCTCGTACGGGAGATGCCGCTGCGCTCCTCGCAGACGCCCGCCACCAGGATGGGCACGCTGCCCGAGGCACTGCTGGTCGCGGTCGCCATCGGCGGTCTCGGCTGGGCGGGCACCCGGGCCGTCCGCGCCCGCCGGCGCCCCGACATCGGCTGAAGCTGGACGGGACGGGACGGGGCGCGGACCCGGGAGCGTCCGCATAGGGTCGCGGCATGGGAACGCCAGACTTCATCCAAGACATCCGTGCCACCGCCGGGCACCAGCTGCTGCTCCTGCCGGGAGTCAGCGCGATCGTCTTCGACGACGACGGGCGGGTGCTGCTGGGCAGGCGCGCCGACACGGGCAACTGGTCGATCATCGGCGGGATCCCGGAGCCGGGGGAGCAGCCCGCGTTGACGGCGGAGCGCGAGGTGTACGAGGAGACCGCCGTGCGCTGCACGGCCGAGCGCGTCGTCCTCGTCCAGGCACTGCCGGAGCCGATCACGTACCCCAACGGGGATCAGTGCCAGTACATGGACATCACGATGCGCTGCCGCGCGACGGGCGGGGAGGCCAGGGTCAACGACGAGGAGTCCCTGGAGGTCGCCTGGTTCCCGGTGGACGCGCTGCCGGAGCTGGGGGAGCTCGCCAAGTTCCGCATCAAACAGGCCCTCGCGGACGAGCCGACATGGTTCGACCCGGGCGCGGGCGTGTGAGGGAGTGAGCGGGCGCCGGGTATGGCCCGGCTGTCGCCTCTTCAGGAGGCGGGGCCGGTCGGCGAGCCGGCCGAAGGCCGCCCGGGCGTCGCGCGGCGCGGCGGTTCTGGATGCCTGATGGCAGGCAAACCGGCCCTCGCCTCCTTAAGAGGCAGAGCCGAGCGGCGATGCCGTTTTGGATGTCTGACGACGGCCCACGCGGCCCCTCCCACGTGTCACGCGGTCCGGCTTCGACGGGCCGTCGTGCGTGCTCCCTGAAGGCAGGCAGGCAGCCGCAGGTGAGGGCGCGGGACAAGCCGGTCTACTGCAACGCGTGCACCGCCGCCGCGAAGACCGAGGGGAGGCGGGCCGCCGTGGGGACGATCAGGCGGGCCGCGCCCGGGCTTCGGGTGGCGTACAACAGGCCCTCCGTAAGAAGGCGGTGGCGTCTCGTCAGCTTCGACCAGGCCGCGGGGTATGTCCGCGGCCGGCCCTGCGCCAGCGCGCGCACCGCCGCCCCCGCCGTGGAGAGGGCCAGGGCGACCCCCTCCCCGGTCAGCGCGTCCACGTAACCGGCGGCGTCGCCCACCAGCAGTACCCGTCCGGCCAGCGGACTGCTCACCCGCTGCCGCAGCGGGCCCGCGCCGCGTACGCCGCTCGCGGGCCGTTCCCCCAGCAGCGGGGCCAACTCGGGGAACTGGGCGAGGTGTTCGCCGTAACCCCGACGCTCGCGGCTCAGCACGGCCACGCCGACCAGATCGTCCCCGACGGGCGTCACATACGCCTCTCCGTGCCGCGACCAGTGGACCTCCACGAAGTCCGACCACGGCTCTACATGGAAGTGTCGCCGGAGCCCGTAGCGGGACGGGGCCCGGTCCGGCCGATCCAGGCCGAGGCCCCGGCGGATCGGCGAGTGCAGCCCGTCGGCGGCGATCAGCCACCGCGCGGTCCGGCCCCCGGCGTACACCCGGTCGGCGCTCTGCCGTACTTCTCCGACCTTGCCCCGGACCGTCTCCACTCCCAGCGCGTCCGCCCGGCGCCGTAACGCGGCGTGGAGTTCGGTACGGCGTACGCCCCGGCCCGTACCGTCCCGGAAACGCGCCTCGGCGCCACGCTCGCCGTCCCGGTAGCGGATACCGCGCAGTTCACGCCCCGACACCTCGACGCCCATCGCCCGCAGCGCCGCCACGCCCCCGGGCATGATGCCTTCGCCGCACGCCTTGTCCACCGGGGTCGTACGCGGTTCCACCACCACGGCCCGCAGCCCCGCGCGGGCGGCGTGGATCCCGGCGGCGAGACCGGCGGGGCCGCCACCGGCGATCAGGACGTCGATCACGCGGGCGCGCCCGCCGGTGCCGTCCCGAGCGCCACGTTCTCGCACCGGATCCGGACCACCATCAAGGCCGCGTTGAGCCCGGTGAAGACGGTGGCCGTGACCCACGCACCGTGCACCAGCGGCAGCGCCAGCCCCTCCGCGACGACGGCGACGTAGTTCGGATGCCGCAGCAGCCGGTAGGGCCCGCCGGACACCAGGGGCAGGCCGGGCACGACGATCACCCTGGTGTTCCACCGGGGTCCCAGAGTCCCGATGCACCACCAGCGCAGCGCCTGCGCCGCGACGACGACACCCACCATCGTCCAGCCGAACGCGGGCACGAACGACCGCCCGGCCAGGGCCGTTTCGGCGAGCGCGCCGGCCAGCAGAGCGGTGTGCAGGGCGACCATGGCCGGGTAGTGCCCGCGTCCGGTCTCCGTACCTCCGCGCTCCAGGCTCCAGCGGGCATTGCGCCGGGCGACGACGAGTTCGGCGACGCGCTCGCACCCGACGGCGAGCACGAGTGCCGTGTACCACCACATGTGTTCTCCAACTCACCAGCGAAGCAGCACGAGTTCGCAGCAGAAACCGGGACCCATCGCCATCATCAGACCGGGGCTGCCCGGCTCCGGGGGCTGCCCGGCGAGGGTGTCGCGCAGAACGTGCAGGACGGACGAGGACGAGAGGTTCCCCACCTCGGACAGCGAGCGCCAGGTGACGTCGAGCGCGCCCTCGCGCAGCTCCAGCGCCTCGGCGATGGCCTCAAGGACCTTGGGGCCGCCGGGGTGGCAGACCCACCCGGTGATGTCGGCGGGCGTCAGACCGTGCTCGGCGAGGAACGCGCGTACGTCGTCGGGGAGGAAGCGGCGGACGACTTCGGGCACCGACGAATCGAGGACGACCCGGAAGCCGGACCCCGTGACGGACCACCCCATGACATGGCCGGTGTCCGGATACATCCGGCTCCGCGTGGCGACCACCGACGGACCGACCACCGACGGACCGACCTCCGGCGCACCGGCGACCGAGGGACCCGACAGACCCCGCCGCCCCTGCCCGGGAAAGTCCTCGCCCACCGCCACGAGCGCCCCCGCGCCGTCGCCGAACAGCCCGGTCGCCACCAGATTCGCCAACGACGCGTCGTCGCGCTGGAAGGTGAGCGAGCACAGTTCGACCGAGAGCAGTACGGCCACCTGTTCGGGCCAGCCCCGCAGATAGTCGTGGAGCCGCGCGAGGCCCGCCGCTCCCGCGACGCAGCCCAGTCCGAACATCGGCACCCGCTTCACATCGGGGCGCAGCCCCAGCCGCCCGACAAGGCGCGCGTCCACGGAGGGCGCGGCCACGCCGGTGACCGAGGTGAAGATCAGCAGGTCCACGTCCTCGGGCCGGAGCCCCGCCGCACCGAGCGCCCCGCGCACGGCCTCGGCGCCCAGATCACCGGCGAGCTCGATGAACACGTCGTTGGCGGCGCCGAAACCGTCGATCTTGATGTAGTCGTCCAGCGGCAGGGACATGTGGCGCGTGCGGACCCGCGCGCTCTCGTGCAGCCGGTCGAGGACCTGCCGGTCGGTACCGGCCGGCAGACAGGTGCGCGCCACCATGTCGGCGATCTCGGACTGGGTGTTGCGGTACGGGGCGAGGACGCCGTGCACGGCGGCGATTCGGGTCATCGCTTCCAGCCTGGGGATGTCATAACCGTCCCAACAGCCGCGGGAAGGGATGAGACACCGTAAGTCGCCCGTCCGGCTGCCACGCCGCCGCGGTCCGCGCGCCTACGATCGGCGCGTGAACGCCGATGTGGACCCCGGAACCAGTACGCGCGAGGCCGGGACCGGCGACGCCCAACCCCCGTGGCGGGCCCGGCCGCTGAGCGCCGGAAGGGCCCTGGCGCTGTCCTGCCATCCGGGCCCGGTGGTCGCCGTCACGACGCTCACCCTCGCGCTCGCCGCCACCGCGGGCCACGGCGCGGCCCGTTGCCTGCTGCTCACGGTCGCGGTGCTGACCGGTCAGCTCTCCGTGGGGTGGTGCAACGACGCGTACGACGCCCTGCGCGACACCGTCAACGGCCGAAAGGACAAGCCCGTCGTCGTGGGGACGGTCGGCCAAGGGACGGTGTGGGCAGCGGCGTTCGGCGCGCTCGCGCTCTGCGTGCCGCTCTCGCTGGCCTGCGGCGCGCTCGCCGGTACCGCGCATCTGATCGCGGTGGCCGCCGCGTGGGGATACAACCTGCGGCTCAAGGCCACCGCGCTGTCCTGGCTGCCGTACGCGATCGGATTCGCGAGCCTGCCGGCCCTCGTCTCACTGAGTCTGCCGGGCACCCCGTGGCCGGCCTGGTGGGCCGTCACCGGCGGCGCGTTGCTCGGTGTGGGGGCGCATCTGGCGGACGTCCTGCCCGACATCCGCGGTGACCTGGCCACCGGTGTACGGGGGCTGCCGCACCGACTCGGCGCCACCGGCACCCGGTTGCTGCTGCCCGTCCCGCTGGTCGCGGCATCGGTGGTGCTGACGCTGGGCCCGCAGGGCCGGGCAGGCGTGGGTGCCGTGCTCGTGCCGCTCGCCGCCGGGGTGATCGCGGTGGCCGGACTGCTGCTCGGCCGCCGCCACGAGAAGGCGCCTTTCGTCGGGGCGGTCGCCGTGGCGGCGCTGGACGTGGGGCTGCTGATGGGGCACGGGACCGGCGTCACATGAGCCCCCGTCACATGTGTCCCTTCGACCGTGACCCCGGTCCGTCAGCCGCCGTACGGGACGTCGTCGCAACGCCCCTGTCCCTTGCCGTCTTGGCCCTGCCCGGGACGGCCGTTTCCGTTGCCGGTGGGGACATCGTTGTCCGCGCGCCCGTAATGGTTGCCCTCCGGTACGTGCCGTTCCTTGGCGAGCCCCGGCGCCTCGCAGCCACGGTCACCGCCGTTGTCGCCGTGCCCGCCGCTCACCTCAGGGGACTGCGCCGACCTGCTCGTGTTGCGAAGTGCCGACTTGGTGTCGGCCGACGGCGCCGCCTCCCGGCCGCCCACGACCGGCAGCGATCTGGGGCTGTCCGGCGCCGCGCCGGTCGACCAGTTCTGGAGTGTGGACTCGTCACGGGTCTTGGTGACGACGGACGTACCCGCCACGGGAGTTGTCGGGACCACGGCCAGTGAGTCGTCCCACCGGGGGATCACATGCCCCTGCACCGTCAGGTCGTAGCGCACGTCGGTGGCGTTCTCGGCGGGCGGGTCGGTGCAGGGCGAGAGGATCAGAGAGCCGTCCACCGTACGGGAGTTGAGGCACAGGTCCTGGTCGGCGCCGTTGCGCAGCAGCCCGTCCTCCTCGTACATCCACAACTGGGTCCGCGCGGACGAGGAGCAGATCGCCAGCGTCGCCTCGGAGCCGGCGGTCGGCCGGGTGTCCCGGAGATCGAGGCAGAGATCGGCGTCCGCGCTGCGCAGCGCCGTACTCAGCGGGCCCGGCGGGATGCCGTCCCCGCCCGTCGGCGGCCGCTGGCCGGGACCGGAGACGCCCTGCGAGCCCGGGTCCGGTGACGTCGTGGCGGTGCCCGACCCGATGGGCGCGGAGGGTCCCGCCGCCTCGCCGCCGCTCTCACCGGCGGTGAGGCTGGACACGGTCACGGCGAGCAGGCTCACGGTCACCAGGCTGAGCCCGCTGAGCAGTACGGTCCTCGGTCTGCCCGGGGTGGTCAGCACCCGCTTGCCCAGCACCGTGACCCGGGGCAGCACCCGCGGGCGCCCGCCCAGCGAGTGGCGTGCCCGGCCCCGTACGCGCGCGGCCCGCGCGCCGCGGCGCCTGCCGGGCCGCGAGTCGAGGTAGCGCCTGCCGTGCGGGCCGAGGAGCGCCTCGGCGAGCAGGACGCCGGGCCGGCTCTCGGCCTGGACGAACTGCTCGGCGGCGTAGGCGCAGTACGCGCAGAACGCCAGATGCTGCTGGATGTCCGGGAGCAAAGCACCGCCGCGCCGCAGGGACACGTCCAACAGGCGGTTGTAGTGGCGGCATTCCTTGTCCGGCGCGAGTTGGATATGCGCGCGTACACAGCCGGACCGGAAGAGTTCACCCGACTGTTCGAGTTCGGTGCGCGCGCTTTCCGGATCAATACCGAGCAGACCGGCCGGTACGGTTATGGGCTCCGCCTCGACCGCCGTATGCCAGAGCAGGTACCGCGAGGGTGTGGGCATTGCCTGGAACGCGTGGAAGGCCAGCCGCCGATTCTCCGGGGGTGCCGGCTCGTCGGCGCCCCCCGGGCCGGTGTCGGCCGGGCGGGCGTGGTGCTCCCAGACGGTATCGGTCCGCTGCCCCTCCGCCCAGACATTGGCCGTGTGCCGGGCGGCCAGAAGGAATTCGGGCCGCAGTGCCGGGACGGGGCCGGCGCCGCGCAGGGTGTCGAGGACTTTGCCGAAGGCCGCGGTGGCGAGCATCGACGCGGCGTCCGCCGAGGGGGAGCGGATCTCCGCGTAGTCGAGGAGTGCCTGCCAGTGCCGGGCGAGCAACAGCGCGGTGGCGTGGTCCTCCTGGTCGCTCTCGCGGGTCCTCAGCGCGGCGACGAGATCCGCGTCCGAGCCTTCGGAGCGGTGCCCCGGCGGGCCGGCCGGAGGAGGCGGGGTGGTACTGGACATACGAGGATCCTGCACAGAGGTCCTGCCTTCCAGGGCACTGAGTGGGGGGTGTCCAGTCCCTTGACGCGAGGGTGGCGGCAGTGATTTCAGGCCGACTGAAAAAGGGGGTGGTCCGATTGGTTCGTACCTATGGACGGTGGTGATGCCTCCGGGAAAATGACCTACGGGCGTAAAGGGGCGAACAGTGACGGCCGGAGGAGCTTTTACGGACGGCCGACCGTCGCGGAATCGAACGGCTGAGCACTCTCGGCATTGCTGCCGACTGAGCGCGTTCACCATTGCACAGCCCGTGTGTTTGAAACAAGAGATCTCCAACCGCCGCTATTCGATTGGCCGTTGAGGAACGGGTTGGGCAAGGATTTGTGCCGCCGCGGTCCAATTCCGGTCGGGCGAAATACCGCGGGTAACCGGCGAAAAGGGTCGCCGAAGAAGCCCCGAAGGGCCGCACCGTACCAAGGGCTTCGCAGTTGCACCGCATCGGCAACTCTACGGCCGACGGCGGGTCCCGGTCGACACGGGACCCCTTCGTCCGTCGGCCGGGCGCCCGGACGCGCCCCGGGCCTGCGAGGATTCTCCGTCAGAGGTTGAGGGCCTGATCCGGGAAGATCGACAAGACACCTGTCCAGGGGGTGTCTTGCCGATCAGGCCTGACCGGCAAGACACCCCCTAGACAGGTGGTGGTGTGGCGAGCCAGGCGGCCACGGCCTCGGCGATCGGCTGGCTCGTCTCCAGCTCTACGAAACCGAACTGGCCGCCCTGGTTGCATTCGAGAAACCACCACGTGCCGTCGGTGTCCTCCGCGAAGTCGAAGGCCCCGTAAGCGAGATGGGCGACGCGCATGTAGCCGTACACCGCTCGTGTGATGCGGTCGGGCACCTCGACGGGCTCCCAGCGGTGGCCGGTCGCGCCGTACCGGCCGTCCACCTGCCCGGGGTCGGCGGCCTTCCGCGCGGCGAACAACTGGTGCCCCACGCACGTGAGCCGGATGTCGGCCCGCTTGGATATGTAGCGCTGGAGCAGGGTGGGCCCGGCGGCGACCGACTCGAAGTCGGCACCGGGCCCCACCCGGGTGGTCGGCAGCGAGACCGGGGGGTCGCCGGGCGGCGGGCCGGTGATCGACTTGACCACGATGTCCCGGTGCTCGGCGGCGAAGAGCCGGGCGATACGGGGAAAGGTGGTGACAAGGGTCGGCGGTACGGCGAACCCGCTCTGGTGCGCGACCCGCAACTGCCAGGGTTTGAGGCGCGCCTGGGCCGCGGCCTGCGGATGGTTCATCCAGCGCGCCGTCGTGGAGTACAGCATGCCGAAGAAGGCGTGCGCGGACTCCGCGGTGAGCCAGGCGGACGGGTTGGGCACGTGGGCCGCGCTCACGCCCGGCCGCCGCACCCATATCGCGCGCAGCCCGTCCATGCTCAACAGGCGCCCGCCCGCCGACAGATGGCCGCGGAAGTCGCCGCTGACGTACTCGGCGGACATCGCCGCCTCGCCCGGCAGATCGGCGGGGTCGAAGCGCACCAGAGGTGTGCCGCGCTCGTGCAGCTCGGCCACGACCATGTCGGCGGTGACGTCCTGCTCGGCGGTGAGGATCAGCACAGTCATCGGGTAGCCAGGGTGGTCAGTCGTCGAAGTGCGTCTTGGAGCCGGCCGTCGAGGTCGTGGACCCGGCGGCCCGCAGCAGCGCACGGTCGGCTATCGCGGGACGTCCGTCCGGCAGGACGTTCAGCTGGAGCGTGGAGTCGTAGGTGAAAGGTCCGACGACCGGTGAGCTCTCCGCCGGGAAAGCGTAGTTCAGAGCGAACGGTCGCATGATTCTCCTCCACTGCCCCACGAGTGCGTTTCTGTCACGGAGGTAACAATACGTGGCGAAGATGTAATGGTCTCAGCACGGAAAGTCATATATGACGGACCGTCAGGCGGAGGGGGCTCTGCCATCCTCCGGACCTGGGCCGACAGCGCTCGCAGGGCCCGGACCGCGCCGCGAGAACTCCTCAAGTCCGTTGTCGAAAAGCTGAGTTCAGGGCGTCTTCAGGGCCGGTATTGGGACATCCTGTCCGGATCCAGTCAGTTGTCCTCACTTCCGGAGGCCATGGATGTGAAGACCCGGGGCGCCGAAGGGTGCCCGGACGCGGGACGGCCGGGGCGGGAGAATCCCCTGCCCCGGCCGCCTCCGGTCACCGCTCAACCGTGGCCCTCCGCCCGCCTCAGAAGGTGAAGACGGCGCCTCTGCCCCCGTTCATGGCACACGAGTTCGAGAAGGTGTGGGTGTAGTCCACGCGCTGCCCCTCCCACGCGCCGTCGGCCGTCACGGTGACCGGTTCCCACTCCTTCGTGCAGACGCGGCTCGTACCGGAGTTGGTGATGGCGTCGAACTTGGCGCCGTTCTTCTTGAGTTCGGAGCAGGCGGCCACCGCGTCCGGGTGGCTGCCCGACGGGGTGGGCGCGCAACTGAGAGTGACGGCACGCCGTACCGTCCCGGTCTTCTGGTCGGCACCGTCAGTGACGGTCAGCACCAGCGCCGACGGCGCGTACAGGCTCTCCGCTCCGGTCGGCGAGGTGCCGGCCGGAGCCCGCACGCCTCCGATGGATGCTTCTTCGGCGGGTGCTCCTCCGGCCGGTGCCGGCAGGGCGCCGGCCGTGCCGGTGAAGCACAGACCGCCGAGCGCCAGTACGGCTCCACAGGCCGCAGCCCTTGCGATGCTCCGCATTTCGAACACTCCCTGGGGTCGATGTCTCGGACAACGGACGTGAGTCTCGCTCACGCCAGGGGTGCTCCGCCCGCTCTCTGACAGGTTTTGGTCGCTCCTTGTGTCGCCCTGATCGCGGTGTGTGTCCGTAACGGCCTGGTCCGGGCCTGTGCGGGACGCGTGGCGAGTTGGGCTGAAAGTTGTTGATTCGGTGCTTGTGTCGTTGGTTGGCGGTTTGATTGTAAGGAGGGGAAACTCATGAACCTTGGATTATATGATTGTCAGCGACGCAGGAGCAGCTCTGTGTTGCGCGCGTCCGACAGGCCCGCCAGATCCTGCCGGCTCCCCTGCGCGTTGAGCGCCAGCTCCCGGTAGAGCGAGGCCAGGCCCGACTGCGAGAGATCCGTGAAATCGGTCTCGCGCGGCGCCGCCGACTCGATCAGCGTGGTGAAGAGCGAGAGCGTGCCGTCCCTGTTGTCCGCGATCTCGACCACGCGCGCCTGCTGCGGGAAGTCGATGTGCGAGGCGGTGGAGATCTCCCAGAACGAACCGTGGGGCAGCACCACGTTGCGGTGGCTGTGCCCGTTGATCCAGGCCACCGCGGAACGGTGGCGCCGCAGCAGGGCCACGACCTCGTCGCCGCCGTGCCGCGCCTCGCCGGGCCGCGCGGGGTCGGGGCGCCTGTTGCCCATCGTCCAGCTGTTGTGGTGCGTGAACAGGACCACGTACCCGTCGCTGTGCTCCTTGAGGATCCCTTCCAGCCAGTTGAGCTGCCCCGTACCGACCGAGCCCGTGAAGTGGCCCCCGTGGTCCGTGGTGTCGAGGCTGACCCCGGTCACGTTCGCCCCCATGGAGAACGTGTAGTCGAGGCTCGCCGATGCCAGGTTGGCCTTCGTGTAGCCGTGGCCGACCGGCCCCGCGCCGGTGTGCGCCGAGTCCAGATGCGCCGTCAGGTACTGCAGCGGGGTGAACGGCGCGCGGCGCGGGTCGGCGGTGATCGTCCGCATACGCCGCTTCTCGCGGCGCAGCAGCGAGATCAGGGGGCCGCCGTTCGCGGTGTCGCCCTGCGAGATCTGGGCGAGCAGCGCCGCCGCGTCCTGGTCCGGAAGGTCGTACAACTTACGGGTACCGACCGCGAATTCGGCGAGGAAGCCGGTCCGGTCCGCGTAGGCGCCGCTGGCGAGGCTGTCGTGGTTGCCGACGGTCGAGTACCAGGGGAGGGCCAGGCCCGGACTGCGCACCGGGCGCAGCGCCGCTTCCAGGAATCCGTCGATACGGGGGTAGCCCAGGCGCTTGTCGGAGTCGGGCGCGCCGTCCTCCGGGTGCCAGTACATCCGAAGGCCCGAGTTCTGCACGCCCTCGTACGCCCCCGGATCACCGCTGTTGGGGGTGACGAGCCCGCCGCTCATCAGGGTGAGGTACCAGTCGAGTTCGCACAGCGAGTTGTTGTCCGTGTTGTCGCCGGTCGTCATGGCGAAGGCCAGCGGGGCCCCGGTCGCGGGGCCGGTGCCCAGCGCGTTGACCTGCTCGATGAGGGAGACGGCTCCGGCCACCGACAGCGCCTCGTGGGGGCGCCAGGCGCCCGGCGACTCGCTGCGCACGTACTCGGTGCGCACCGGGTGCTGGACGTCCGTCACATGGAGGTCGGTCAGCTGGACGAAGGAGCTGAGTACCTTACGGCGGTCCTCGCGGCCGGACTTGGCGGAAGCGAACTGTTCGCGGACGACCCTGCGCCAGCCGGGACCGTCCCCGATCCGCCGGAAGGCGGCGCTCCGGTCGCGGGGTGCGGCGAGCGAGTGGAGCGTGGTGCGGTCGGCCGACGGGCCGGTGGGTGTGGGGGTCGGGGTGGCTGTGGGGGTGGCGGGACCGGTGGTGCCGGGCCCGGTGGGCGCGGGGGCGGCGGAGGCGCTGCCGGAGCCGCCGGTGGCGCCGACCGCCGCGCCGATACCGGCCGACAGGCCGACGGCGCCGGCCACGGCGAGGAAGGAACGGCGGTCGACAGCGGTGACTGCGGAGCGGATGCGTGACATGGAGCGCTCTCCTGGAGTGCGTACGTCGCGGCGGCGAGACACCGAGGCGGGGGCGTGTCTTTCGGATCGGGCCGGATCAGGGAGCGGGCCTGATCCGAAAGACACGCCCCAGGTCCCGCTTCTCTTCCGATGCTGGGGACCCGGCGTGGCCCGGGTGTGAACGAGGCCGCAACTCCCGGCGCCGAACACCGCACAGGGATCACTCGCAACCGCAAACGTTCGCCGGCCCCACTCGCCGCGTGCGGAATCCGCTCATCCGCCGTTCACCGGACGGGGAAGCGGGCGGTCAGGGGCCTGTGGGCGGACGGTGGGGACGGACGCCGCGCGGTTCGAGGTCCTCACCCGGAAAGCGCTTCCCTATTTTGTAAGACGTGTTGACGAATTAATGGGGGTGCGTCAACATCGCCTCCACATGTTCGAAGTGTCGAACGCACTTCTGCCGAGCCCTGCCCCCGGGAGTAAGCGCCGCATGTCCACCCGAACCGCACCGCTGCCCGTACGTAATCCAGGAACCGGCGAACTGCTGGGCGAAATCGAGGACTTCGGCCCGGAACGCGTCACCGCCGCCCTTGCCGCCGCGGTGGACGGACAACGGGCGATGGCCGCGATGCCCGCCCACGCACGCGCACGGCTTCTCCGCTCCGTCGCCGACCTGATCGAGGCCGAAACCGACGACCTGGCACGGCTCCTTGCCGCCGAAAACGGCAAGCCGTTCTTCCAGACGGTGGAGGAAGTCCGCGCCGCGGTACGGATCTTCCGCGGCTTCGCCGGCGAGGCCACCCGCCTCTTCGGCCGTCAGATTCCGCTCGACGCCGTCCCCGGCCTGGAGAGGCACCTCGCCGTCACCGTCCGCGAGCCGCTGGGTCCGGTCGCCGCCCTTGTGCCGTTCAACTACCCGGTCGAGCTGTACGCCCACAAGGCGGCGGCCGCCCTCGCCGCCGGCAACGCCGTCCTGGTCCACCCGCCCGTGCGCTGCCCGCTCGCCGTGGTGCGGATCGGCGAACTTGTCGAGCGGGCGGGCGCCCCCGCAGGCGCCCACCAACTCCTCACCGGCGGCGTGCACATCTCCCAGGAACTCGCCTCGCGCCCTGGCGTCGCCGCCGTCAGCCTCACCGGCAGCACCGCCGCGGGCCGCGAGATCGCCCGCCGCGCCGCCGACACCCTGAAGAAGGTCCATCTCGAACTCGGCGGCAACGACGCCCTGATCGTCTGCGACGACGCCGACGTCGAGGCGGCGGCCGAGGCCGTGGTCCTCGGCCGGCTCGCCCGCGGCAACGGCCAGATCTGCTGCGCCGTGAAGCGCGTCTACGTCCAGGACGGTGTGCACGACAGCTTTGTCGAGGCTCTGCTCGCGGGCGCCGCCAAGCTCAGCGTCGGGGACCAATTGGCCGATGGCAACGATGTCGGTCCGCTGATCAGTGAAGAGGCCGCCGAGCGCGTCGAGTCGGCGGTCGCCGCCCTCGTCGCCGACGGCGCGCGCAAGGCGGCCGGCGGCGGTCGCCGGGGCGCCTTCTACGACCCTGCCGTCCTGGTCGATGTCCCCGATGACAGCGCCGCGTTCGCCGACGAGATCTTCGGCCCCGTCGCACCGGTCGCCCGCTTCACCGACCCGCTCGACGCCGTACGGATGGCCAACTCCTCCCCGTACGGCCTTCAGGCGGCCGTTTTCACCCGCGACATCCAGCGTGCCTTCACCCTCGCGGGACGCCTGGATGTCGGCGGCGTCGTCATCAACGGGTCGACCGCGCTGCGCGCCGAGAACCTGCCCTTCGGCGGTCCGAAGGACACCGGTGGCTCGGCCGAGGGACTGCACGACACGGCCCTGGAGTTCACCCGGCAGAAGACGATCATCGTGATGGAGGCCTTCGGGTGAGTACGCCGACCCGGCCGGTCCTGCGGATACGCGGGGTGCGCAAATCGTACGGCCCCACACAGGTGCTGCACGGGGTGGACCTCACCGGCCGGGCCGGTGAGGTACTCGCCGTCGTCGGCGCCAACGGTGCGGGCAAGTCCACGCTCATCAAGATCCTCGCCGGCGCCGAGCGGATGAGCGCCGGAGAGCTCCAACTCGACGGCGAGACGGTCGAGTTGCGCTCACCGCACGACGCGCACACGCACGGCATCCGCACCGTCCACCAGGAACTGACCCTGGTACCCGAGCTGTCCGTCACCGAGAACCTCCTCATGGGCCACTTCCCGCGGCGCCTCGGCGGCCTCATCGACTGGAAGGCCGCGCACCGGCGGGCCCGCGCCCTGCTGGACGGCATCGGCTACGGCGCCATCGACCCCCGGGTCAAGGCCGGCCGCCTCACCGTCGCCAGACAGCAGATGGTCGAGATAGCCAAGGCCCTCGTCAGCGAGGGCGGCGAGCCCAGGGTCCTGGTCCTCGATGAACCGTCGGCCGTCGTCGCGGGCAGCGACCTGGAAGCGCTGTTCGCGCTGATACACCGGCTCCAGGAACGCGGCGTCCTCATCGTGTACGTCTCCCACCGGCTCGCCGAGGTCACCGAACTCGCCACGTCCATCGTGGTGATCAAGGACGGCCGGGTGGTCGCCGAGACCACCCCCGACCGCACCGACGAGAACGAACTCATCCGGCTGATGGCCGGCCGGCCCGCCGGACAGCTCTACCCGGCGCGCCGCCCCGCCGACGGCGACAGCCTTCTCGACGTCTCGGGGCTCAGCCGCACAGGGGAGTTCAGCGACATCTCCTTCTCCCTGCGCGCGGGCCAGATCACCGGCCTGTTCGGTCTTGTCGGCTCGGGCCGCAGTGAACTCGCCCGCTGTGTCTTCGGCGCCGAACCCGCCACAGCCGGCGCCGTCCGCGCGCCCGGCAACGACGCCGTACGGTTCCGGGGCCCCCGCGAGGCCATCGCCGCCGGACTCGCGCTCGTCACCGAGGACCGCAAGCGCACCGGACTCGTACTCGGCCTCACCACCGCCGAGAACATCGGCCTCACCACGCTGCGCACCACCACGCGCGGCCCGCTGCTCGACACCGCGAGACGCCGGCGTGATGTCGTCTCCATGGTCGAGCGGCTGGACATCAGGCCCGCGCACTCGGCGAAGCTGCCCGTACGCACCCTCAGTGGCGGCAACCAGCAGAAGGCCGTCCTCGCCAAGTGGCTCCTCACCGAGCCGCGCGTGCTGCTGCTCGACGAGCCCACCCGCGGCGTCGACATGGCCACCCGCGCCGAGATCTACCGGATGCTCGACGAACTCGCCCGCGACGGCATGGCCATCCTGCTGATCTCCTCCGACCTCACCGAGGTGCTCGGCGCCACCGACCGGGTGCTGGTGATGCACGAGGGGCGGATCGCCGCGGAACTCCCTTCGGAAGGTACGACCGAGGACACGGTCCTCGCCCACGCGATCGGACACGCAGCATGACCGAACAGCTCACCAAGTCCACCGGGCCCGGCGACCCCGGACCGCCGCCGCCACGAGGGCTCCGGCTGCCGCGGCTGACCGTCGCCGGCCACGACATCACCGTCGAGACCGGACTCGCCGCGCTCCTCGTGATCTTCGTCGTGGTCGCCGGTACCACCACCGAGGCCTTCCTGACCGAGGGCAACATCACCAATCTGCTCAAGCAGATGGTCACCACCGGCCTGCTCGCCTACGGGATGCTCGCCGTGATCCTCACCGGCGGCATCGATCTCTCCGTCGGCTCCGTCGTCGCCTTCTCCGGGATCGTCGCCGCCGGGCTCTCGTCCGGCCTGCCGGTGCCGGTCGCCATGGCGGTCGGCGTCGCGTCCGGCATCGGCTTCGGACTCGTCAACGGCGCGCTCGTGGCGCGCTTCCAACTGGCGCCCTTCGTCGTGACGCTGGCCGCGCTCACCACCATCAGAGGCCTCGCCTTCGTCTACTCCGAGACACCCGTCGCACCCGAGAAGACCGGCTTCTTCGAACTCGGCTCCGCCGTGATCGGACCGCTGCCCGTCTCCACCCTCATCATGCTGGGGGTCTTCCTGCTCGGCGGCATCTTCCTCAGCCGCACTCCGGCCGGCCGCTCACTGGTCGCCATCGGCGGCAGCGCGGAGACCGTACGGCTCGCGGGCATCGGCGTCCGGCGCCATATCGTCCTCGCCTACACGATCTCCGGCGCCTGCGCCGGACTCGCGGGCGTCATCCTCGCCAGCCGGGTCGGGATCGCCCAGCCCAGCGTCGGCACCGCGTTCGAACTCGACGCGATAGCCGCCTGCGTCATCGGCGGAGCGAGCCTGGCCGGCGGCAAGGGCTCCGTACGCGCCACCTTCGCCGGTGTGCTCGTACTCGCGCTGATCAACAACCTGCTCAACCTCTACGACGTACAGAGCTTCTGGCAGCAGGTGCTCAAGGGCCTGATCATCATCGCCGTCATTCTCATCCAGCGCACCGGCCGCTTCCGTACGGCGGCCGGGAACGATCCGAATCCCGAAAGGGCAAGTACATCATGATCACGAAACGAGCAACCGGTGTGCTGGTGGCCGGAGTTCTGACCGCGGCTCTCACCGGCTGCTCTTCCGGCTCCGGGTCCGGCGGCGAGAAGGGCGACGGCTCCTACACCGTCGGCGTCGCCAACTTCACCCTCGGCGGCCCCTACTTCAACGGCATGGACAAGGCCATCAAGGCGCAGGCCAAGAAGAAGGACGTCGAGATCCTCAGTACGGACGCGGGCGGTGACGCCGCCAAACTCGCCTCCAACGTGGAGGACCTGCTCAGCAAGGACGTCGACGCCGTCATCATCTCCGGCGGACCGCTGGAGTCGGCGCCCGCCGTCCTCAACTCCCTCAGGGCGGCGGGCAAGCCCGCCGTCCTCGTCGACCGGAAGTTCCAGACGGGCGAGTACGCGAGCTGGGTCGGCCCCGACAACGAGGCGATCGGCAAGCAGAACGGCGAATACCTCGTCGAGCGGCTGCCGGACGGCGGAAAGGTCGCCCTGATCAAGGGCGGACCCGCCGACAACACCATCGGCAAGGCGCGTACGGACGGGGTGAAGGGCGCCCTCGAAGGCGCGTCGGGAATCGAACTGGTCGAGGCACCCGACTACGGCAACTGGAGCTCCGACGGCGGACTGACCGTCATGGAGAGCCTGCTCGCCGCCCACGACGACATCGACGCCGTCTTCTGCGAGAACGACGCCATGTGCCTGGGCGCGCAGCGCGCCGTCAAGGACGCCGACCTCGCCGACAAGATCGTGCTGGCCGGCGTCGACGGCCAGGCCGAGGCGCTGAAGGCCATCCTCGACGGGACCAACTACCTGGTCACCGGCCTCAACGACGCCGATGTGATCGGCAGTCTCGGTCTGGACAGGACCGTGGAGATCCTCGACGGCAAGAAGCCCGAGAAGGACACGGTCGTGGACTCGCCGCGCGTCACCAAGGAGAACGCGAAGAAGTACTACGACCCGGAGGGCAACTTCTGATGAGCCGCACCCGCACGAATTCCCCGGCGAGAGGGACCGGCCGCACCCGGTCACTGCCCCGGAGTAAGCCCGCCTACGCCATGACGGCGCTGCTCTGCGGCGCCCTCGTCGTCCCGCTCTCGCTCGGGTCCGCGAACGCGGCCCCGGACGACGGGACGGGCAAGGCGACGGCCGCGGACCGGCCCGGCAAGCCGGGCGAACCCCCGAAGCCCCCCAAGGCACCCGCCTGGAAGCTGCTCCACCAGGAGAACTTCTCCAACAAGCTCGACCCGGCCCGCACGCCCTGGACCCGTGAGACGTACAGCGAGCCGTTCGACACCATCATGGAAGACAACGGCCAGTGGTACGCCAACGACTACGGGCCCGCGTGGAACACCGCGTTCAGCTCCTTCGACACCTACCGCAAGGAGTTCAAGGTCGGTGACGGCGGCTGGCTCACCGCCTCCCTCTCCGCGCGCGACTGGAACAAGGACGGCCGCATCGAGAAGGCGCCGTCCATCACCAACGGCAGGGCGGCCGGCAGGACCGTCGCCGAGCTCAAGGTGCCCGACCACACCGGCGGTGCCATCTTCCGCCCCACCGAGGCCCTGCCGGACCAGTACCGCATCGAGTACAAGCTCAAGACACTCGACTTCGGCGGGAAGCGCGACGGCACCATCGACTACGACAACCGCACCAACGGGTACAGCAAGGACGGCTGCAAGACGCAGCACCCGTGGGGCGAGGGCTCCAACAGCCCAGGCTGGGAGGGCGACGCGTCGGCGCCGTACTGCGAGTGGCAGGACGTCCGGGCCGGCAAGTACGGCTACAACGGCTTCCACTATCTGTCGATCGTGGACTTCGCCGACCCGGCGCCCCGTAACAACCACTTCTGGCACTACCGCCGCAAGGTCCTGATGGACTCCTTCGCCCAGCACCCCGACCGGGTCGGCACGGGCACCGGCGGCCGGGTCTGCAACTCCGCGGACGGCACGTACTACGACTACAAGGACAGCAGCTTCAACACGGTCAACATGTGGATCAGCGGGCTGCCCAACTGGACCCCGGGCAAGGGCGGTCTCGCGGGCAACTCGCAGTGGTTCATGACCAGTTGCTCGGACGGCGTCGCCGAGCAGCAGCTCTCGTCGGCGGCCGAACTCCAGCCGGAGCTGATGCCGAACCAGGACTACACGTTCGCGATCGAGCGCGACGCCACCGGCTACACGCTGGAGGCCGGCGGCAACTTCGCGCGCGCCGGGCAGCAGACACTGCGCTTCCACCGGCCGTTCGTCGTCGACGACGACCCGATCTGGCACTACAACGTCAAGCCGGGCGAGTACGACGGGCGTTTCAACAACACCCTCGTGCAGAACGACAACAACGGCAGCTCGACCTGGCCCGACCAGTGGCCCGCGGGTTCCGCCTACCCGGACTCCTTTGTCATCGGAGACCTCTACACCAACGTGTACGAGGGCAGCGCGAGCCTGACCGACATCAAGATGTTCGTGCCCAGGAAGAAGTGATGTCACGGGGAGAGTAACTCCACCACCTGCCGGTGGGGCCGCCCCTTTTCGGGCGCGGTCCCACCGGCGAGCGGTCTCTTCGCCGCGGCGGGTTCAGCGCTCCACGGAGATCCGTACGGGGCCGCCGTCCGGGTCCCTCACCGCCGCCGTCACCTCCGCCCGCACCTTCGCCGTCCAGGCGGCGGACAGGCGCACCGTCCTGCCCGGCACCGCGCCCCGTACCATCCGCTGCCGGTGCAGCACTCGCCCGTCGCGCCGGACGACCAGCGACGACCAGGGGCCGAGCCTGCCCTCCGTACGGAGGACGAAGCCGCCCGCCTCGACGCGCGGATCGGCCGGGTCGAGCCGGTTGGGCGCGACCCACAACAGGGGCTCCTCGACCTGGACGGGGATCCACGCCAACGGGCGTGTCCCGCCCGCCAGATGGCGCAGCACCGGCTCGGCGGCCAGCAGCCCCTCCCGCGCGGCCGTGCTCGCGGGCTCGACCGCGTGCAGCAGATTGCCGACGGCGAAGACCCCGGCCCGGTCCGTGCGGAACGAGCCGTCGACGGACGGGCCCCGGCTCGCCCGGTCGAGCGTGATGCCGCCCCGGCGCGCGAGTTCGTGGTCGGGGATCCAGTCGCCGGTGAACACCACCGTGTCGCACGCGACGGTCGTGCCCCGGCCGTCCCGGTGCCGCAGCGCCACCCCCGTGAGCCGCCCCCGGCCGAGCAGTTCGCTCACGCGGGCGTCGACGAGCAGCGGGACGCCGTGGCGGAGGCGGGCGTCGAGCGCGGTGGCGGGGGAGGCCTGGTGGTACGGCAGTTCCGTGACCATGGCCACCACCTCGACACCGGCGTCCCGCAGCGTCCGCACGGCGGCGTAGCTGACCTGCTCGGCGCCCACCACGACGGCGCGGCGCCCGACAGGACGGTGGTGGAGATGGACCGCCTGCTGGAGCTCGCCGGTCGTGAACACCCCCGCCGGCCGGGTGCCCGGCACCAGCCGTGCGCTGCGCGGGCGTTCGCGCGCGCCGGTGGCCAGGACGACGGCCCGTGCGGTGATCCGCTCCAGCCCGGCGGGGCTCGTGACGTCGACGGCGAGCGGGTCCGCCGGCGGTCCTTCGCTCCAGCCGGTGACCGTGACGCCCGTGCGCAGGACCGCCCCCGCCCGGACAGCGGCGTCCGCCCAGTGGCGCGCGTACGCGGGGCCCGTCATCCGCCGGCGCAGATCACGCAGTCCGAATCCGGAGTGGAAGCAGTGCCGGGGGACACCGCCCGGCTGGTCCTCACGGTCGACGGTCTCGACGCTGATGCCACTGGCGGCCAGCCGCGACGACAGCGCCAGACCGGCGGGGCCCGCGCCGACCACCAGGACGTCGACAGCCCGCTCCCGCCTGCCGGGTACGGGGGGTGGTACGGATCCCGAAGCGGCTCCCGGCGCGTGCTCCGCCGAGGATCCGGACGCGGATTCAGAAGCGGATTCCGGTGTGGACGAGGACAGTTCGCTGCTCACCGTGCGGCCTCCCTGAGGGACGACGACGACCACGCGTCGGCGCCCGACGCGTCGAGCAGGGCACGCACCGCGGCCCCGCAGTAGAACCCCTGGCACCGGCCGCCCAGCGCCCGGGTGCGCCGCCGCAACCCCTCCGGCGAGGACGGCGGGATGTCGGCGGCGAGCGCGTCACGGATCTCGCCCCGCGAGACCCGCTCGCAGTGGCACACGAGCGCCCCGTACGCGGGATCGGCCGCGATCAGATCGGCGCGCTGATACGGACGGGGGGACGCCTCACCGAGATTCGGCATCGTCACCGGTACGAGATCCCTCGCCGTCCCCACCTTGGCACCGGCCTCCGTCAGCAGCTCCACCACGTGGGCAGCGATCGCCATCGAAGCGGTCAGCCCCGTCGACCGGATCCCGCCCACCGTGACGTAACCCTGCTCCGGGTGCGAACGGATCGCGTAGTCGTCCTGCCCGGTGGCCGCGCGCAGCCCCGCGTACACGGCGGTGACCTCTTCGTCGAGGAGCTCCGGCATGATCCGCCGGCCCCTCTCCCGGAGGAACGCCAGACCCTCGGCCGTCGAACCGGTCGCCTCTTTGTCGTCCAGGTCCTCGGCGGTCGGACCGAGCATCACATTGCCGTACACGGTCGGCGACACCAGGACTCCCTTTCCGAGCGCCGTCGGCACCGGCAGCAGGATGTGACTCACCAACTGGCGGGCGAGCTTGTCGAAGACGATGAGCTGACCGCGCCGGGGCGTCACCGAGAAGTCGGTGTGGCCCAGCAGCCTGTCGAACTCGTCGGCGTACAGCCCCGCCGCGTTGACCAGCCACTTGGTGCGCAACGGCCCCCGCCCGGTGGTGAGGAGACGCGGTGAGCGGGCCGCGGACTCGCCCACACCGGTCACCCGGCAGTTGAGATGCAGGTCGACCCCGCTCCGTACCGCCTGCGTCGCGTACGCGAGCGTCGTCGTCCACGGGCAGATGATGCTCTCGCCCGGAACTTCGAGCGCGCCCGACGCGCCGCTGCCCAGATGAGGCTCGCGGCTGCGGAGTTCGTCGGCGGCGACCGTACGGGTACGCCGGTATCCATTACGCGCGGCCTTGCGGGCGAGCGCCGGCAGGGCGGCGAGCTGTTCCTCGTCCCAGGCCACGAGCAGCGCGCCGATCGGCTCGACGGGGATGCCGCACTCCTCGGCGTACGAGGCGAGCCGGTCCCTGCCCTCACGCACGAGCCGGGCTTCGAGCGACCCCGGCACCGCGTCGAAACCGGTGTGCAGGATGGCCGTGTTGGCCTTCGACGTACCGTCGCCGACATCCCCGGACGCCTCGACCAGGGCCGTACGCAGCCGGTACCGGGCCAGCTCGCGGGCGATCGCCGCGCCGACGACCCCCGCGCCCACGACCACCACGTCGTACACCTCGTCCGGCAGCGGCCCGGACACGGTGACGGTCATGACGTGACCGTACCGGCGCCGGTGTTCGCCAGTGAGGCGGCCGTCTGTCCGGCGGATGGCGTACGGGCGACGATCGCCGCCACCTCCGCACGGAAGACGCCCAGCCGCTCGGCGGCCTCGGCCGCGCCGATCCTCGGCTCGAAGACCTCCTTGGGCCGCCACCGGGGCGCGGCCCGCTCCACGCTCATGCCTGGGTCGAGCCCGAGCCGGGCGACGGCACCCACCCCCAGCGCGGTCGCGTCGGGCAACGGGGAGACCTCGACGGGCAGTTGAAGCAGATCCGCCTGTGTCTGCATCAGCAGCTCCGACCCGGTCAGCCCGCCGTCGACCCGCAGCGACGTGAGCGGGGTGCCCGTGTCCTCGGCCACCGCGTCCGCCAGCCCCACGACCTGCGCCGCGATGCCCTCGCACAGCGCCCGCACCAGATGCCCGGGGCCGGTCTCCAGGCCGAGCCCGGTCATCGACCCCTTCGCGTCCCCGCGCCACCACGGCGCGGCGAGTCCGGCGAGCGACGGTACGAAGGTCACGCCCCCGCTGTCCGCGACGGACGAGCCCACCCGGTCGAGGTCTTCGGCGCCGGAGATCACGCCGAGATCGCTCAGCCACCGCACGGCCGACGCCGCCGTGTAGACCTGCCCGTCGAGGCAGTAGCTCGTCCGGCCGCCGAGCCGCCAGGCCACACAGCCGACCAGACCGGTGCGGCTGCGCAGCGGGCGGTCGC
Source organism: Streptomyces sp. NBC_01716 (assembly GCF_036248275.1). NCBI lineage: Bacteria > Bacillati > Actinomycetota > Actinomycetes > Kitasatosporales > Streptomycetaceae > Streptomyces > Streptomyces sp. NBC_01716. Next base: position 8,125,821 of record NZ_CP109181.1, read on the forward strand.
CGGTCTGCGCGAGGAGGAACGCCCCCGTGCCGTAGGTGCACTTGGCCGTCCCCGGCTCGGTCACCGACTGGGCCAGCAGCGCGGCCTGCTGGTCGACCAGCAGGCCCGTCAGCGGAATCGGGTCCCCGAAGGCCGTCGTGACACCGAACTGACCGGCCGCGTCCACGACGTGGGGCAGCCGCTCGTCGCTCATCCCGAAGACGCCGAGTGCGGCGGGGGACCACTCGGCGGTGTCGAGGTCGAGCAGCTGGGTACGCCCCGCGGTCGCCGCGTCGGTGACGAACTCCCCGGTCAGCCGGTGGACGAGCCAGGAGTCGGAGGTCGTGACGACACCGTCGCGGGTCAGGTTCCGGCGGATCCACGCCATCTTCGGCGCGGCGAAGTACGGCTCCAGCGGCAGCCCCGTCAGTTCTCTCAACAGGTCCGCGTGCGGGGCGAGTTCAGCACAGACGGAGGCGGCGCGCCGGTCCTGCCAGACGATCGCGTCGGTGAGCGGCGCGCCGGTGTCCGGGTCCCACGCGAGTACGGTCTCGCCCTGGTTGGCCAGCCCGACGGCAGCGACGGGTTCGCCGGCCTCGGCGAGCGCCCGGCGCCCCGCTTCGACGACCGAGGAGAGCAGCAGCGCGGGATCGGCCTCGACCACTCCGCCGGAGGCGTAGCGCGGAGGCGCCGGCGCCGTACCGCTGCCGATCACCCCGCGCTCCGGGCAGATCACCAGGGCTTTGGCGGAGGAGGTGCCCTGGTCGACGGCGAGAACCGGCCGCGAGGCCGGGTCCACGGCAGTGCTGCCGGGGGAGTGCTGAGCAGGCGGCATGTCACGTTCTTCGGTCGGAGTACGGTGATCGTCCGATCACTGAGCGAAAGGGTGCTGCAGCCCGGTCTTGCACGTCAAGGTCACGACATGCACTCAGGGTTGCTTAAGATCAGCAAAGTGTTCCTGGGGCCCTTGCGTTGGCCCCTACACTGATCGCCGAATAACAGCGGAGTAATTATCACTGAGTAGGGTGATTCTCAAGTGCCTTGATAGGCACGGGGATTCGAACTGCTCCGGAAAGAGGCGGAGTTGCGGGAGTATCGGGCGGAGGGTACGTGAGCGATCGCTTTCGTCCGCTCTACCACCCGGCGGGCCACGACAGTGAACTCCGGGAGGCCGTACAGGAATTGCGAACCGGCCGCTGGCTGTCGATGCGTGAGCTGCTCGCCGGCACGCGTGGCTGGGCCTTGTGGACCCAGCGTACGCAGGTGCTCGCCACCGTCGCCGCTGGCTCGGACACCGTGCACACCTGGCTGGCCGAGGAGCCCGACAATACGGACGCCGTCGTCATGCGGACGCGCGTGACGGTGGAGCGCGCCCTGCGTGCGCACCGCGAGGGCCACGCGCGCACGACCGATCTGTGGCGCCAGGCGTGGGAGGCGTGCGACAGCGCCGCGCGGCTCGTACCCGCCGACCCCGTCCCGTGGGTCTGTCTGCTCGCGCTCGCCCAACTCGACGGCAAGCAGCGGATGGAGGAGAACCGGCTGGCACCACCGGGGCCGATGCTCTTCCCCGGCCCCTGGGCCCTGCTCGCCGAGGCGGACAAGCGCGACCCGTGCAACCGCGAGGCGTACCACCGGATGCTTCAGTTCGTGTACGCCCGCAGGGCCGACGGCTCGCTGTCCGAGGCGGTCAACTTCGTCCAGTGGGCGGCCTCGTCCGCCCCCGAGGGCTCGGCGCTCCAGGCTCTCCCGCTCTTCGTACGGGTCGAGCGGTACCGCAGGGAGCGCGGCAACGAGAAGGCGCTGGACCTGCACTGGGTCACCGAGGACGCCACCCGGGACGCGCTGCGGGCCCTGCACATCTGGTTCGACAAGTCGGTGCCCACCGAGAACTCGCTGCTGGACCTCAACCATCTGGCGCACGCCCTGTGGGGGTCTCTCCAACTGTCGGAGGCGGCCAGGGTGTTCAAGGCCCTGGGGCCGTACTACACCCCCGTGCCCTGGGCCTACCGGGCCCGGGGGCCCGACGACACCACACAGGCCGAGGAGGTGTTCACCCGCGCCCGCGCCCGCTGCTTCGCCGCCGACCGTGAACGGAAATCGGATTCCTAGTACCGCTCTTCGCATCGGCTCCCGCTCCCCCGGCCCCGCCAGGCCACCACCGCACATTGCCCACTCTCCTTGATTTCTCCGTACCGGGAGGTACTGCCATGTCCGTCTCCCCACCGGCCTGGTCGAAGTCGGATCCGGTTCCGCGGCAAGACGAGGAAGAACGGCTGAGGGAACTCGGCTATCAGCCCGTACTCGCCCGCAGGATGGGCGGTTTCGGGAACTTCGCCATCAGCTTCTCGGTGATCTCGATCCTGTCGGGATGCATGACCCTGTACGGCTTCGGGCTCATCACCGGCGGCCCCGCCGTGATGCTGTGGGGCTGGGTCGGTGTCGGTCTCTTCGTGCTCTGCATAGGCATGGCGCTGGCGGAGGTGACCAGCGCCTATCCCACGTCGGGCGCGCTCTACTACATGGCCGACCGGCTCGGCGGACGTAAGTGGGGCTGGTACACGGGCTGGTTGAACCTGCTCGGACTGCTGGGTGCGATCGCCGGGATCGACTACGGCGCGGCCCTGTTCACCGGCGCGTTCCTCAACCTCCAGTGGGGATTCGAGGCGACACCCGGCTGGACCATGATCATATTCATGTGCATCCTGCTGCTGCACGCGACACTGAACCTCTTCGGCGTCCGGCTGGTCAGCGTCCTCAACTCGATCAGCGTCTGGTGGCACCTCGGCGGTGTGGCGTTGATCGTCGGTATCCTCGCAGTCGTCCCCAAGAATCACCAGTCGCCCGAATTCGTGTTCACGGAATTCGTCAACGAGACCGGCTGGCAGAACCCGATCTATGTCGCCGCGATCGGTCTGCTGCTCGCCCAGTACACCTTCTGCGGCTACGACGCGTCGGCCCATCTCTCCGAGGAGACGTCCAACGCCTCCGTCTCCGCCGCGCGCGGCATCGTGCGCGCCATCTGGGTCTCCTGGATCGCCGGCTTCGCCCTCCTCGCCGGTCTGACCTTCGCCATCCAGGACTACGCGGACACGAGCGGCGCCGCCGTGCCACCCGCGCAGATCTTCATCGACGTCCTCGGTACCAACGGCGCCAGTGCGCTCCTGCTGGTCGTGATCATGGCGCAGCTCTTCTGCGGCAACGCGGAAGTCGCCGCCGCCAGCCGTATGGTGTTCGCCTTCAGCCGTGACAACGCCCTGCCCGGATCGGCGCTGTGGCGGCGCGTCAGCAGCCGCACGCAGACCCCGGTGCCCGCGGTGTGGCTGTCGGTCGGCTTCGCCTGCGTGCTCGCCCTGCCCTCGCTGTACTCGCCGACCGCGTACGGCGCCGTGACCGCGATCAACGTCATCGGCATCACACCCGCCTACGCGATCCCGATCTATCTCAAGCTGCGCGCCGGCGACCGCTTCCAGCCCGGCCCCTGGACACTCGGCCGCTGGAGCAAGCCGATCGGCTGGATCGCCGTCGCCTGGGTCGTGATCGTGACCGTGATCTTCTGCCTGCCCCAGAAGAACCCGGTGACCACCGACACCATGAACTACGCGGTGGTCGCGCTCGCGGTCGTGCTGGCGCTTGCCACTGCCTGGTGGTACGCGGCGCGGGGCTCGTACAGCACCCCGCAGTCGTACGGCAGCGCGCGCGAGCAGTCGGAGATCTCCGAGGGCATCGTCTAGGGCGACCCGCGCCCCGCGACCCGCGCCCCGCGACCCGCGGCCTGCGACACGTGAAGGATCACGTCCTCGGTACGGAGGCGGCGCCGACTTCGCCTCCGTACCGAGGACGTTCGTGCCGGGGGACGTTCCGTCAGTTCTCCTGAAGGAACTTCCTGGCCAGTTCGCCGCCCAGCTCCACCGCCGACGACCGGCTCTCGATCGGCGTGACCCTGGAGTCCTTGAACAGGATGTACGTCACCCCCGACGCGACGCCGCCGCGCGAGGGATCGGGGTCGACCCCGAGCGACTGCGCGGCGGCGTACGACGCCTCCCCGATGATCCCGGCGGGTCCGGTGTCGCCCACCACCGCGTACTCCACCCGGTCCTTGTGCACGAGCGCGGCGACACCGCCGCCCCGGATGCCGGACGCGGTGTAGTCCCAGATGCCGCTGGGCGCGGGCACCACGACATACGGGAGTTTCTCCGCGTTCAGCGGCTTGCCGTCGGACTGGTGGAAGGCGGTGTCCCCGTGGAACCAGGGGTCGGTCGTCCTGTTGCAGCGGGTCGTGACCTGGCCGTCGCAGTCGATGTCCAGGTCGGCCTTCCAGAAGACGGCGCCCTTCTTGCCGCACACGGGGACACTGGCGGGCTTGTCCTGGTCGGTCCGGTACCGGCCCTTCGAGACGGGCGCGCAGTCCTGGAGCTTTGCCCGCAGGGCGTCGGCCGTGACCGGACTCTCCGACCGGAAGGAGCTTTTGGCGGCCGGCGGGCCGGGCGCCCCGGCCCGTGGCGCGGCAGGCGGCGGCAGATGCGAGGTGTCGAGCGCGGCGGCGGGGTGAGCGGTGGCGGGCAGGGCCGATGCCATGAGCAGTACCGCGCCGACGGCGGCGTACACGTGCGATCTGTGGTGCATGGGGGCGTATCCCTTTCCGGACGGATTTCTCTCGGCTGCCGGACGCCCGGTGCTCCGGACGCCCGGCTACTCGGACCGCCGGATCTTCGCGCGGCCGGGCCACTTCTCCCAAGCACCTGGGGCGTGTCCCGTGGATCGGGCGCGTCGTCCGGGACCGTGTCCCGCGGATCAGGCCTCGTCGTCCGCGCGGTTCGCTATGTGCCCGGCCAGCCGGCCGAGGAAGATCCGCTGTCCCGACACCAGCAGCTCCACGGCCTCGTCCAGCGGGAACCAGGCGAGCCGGTCCAGCTCCGGGAACTCCCGCTCCACGCCCGAGCCCCGAGGCCACTCCATGGTGAACGTGCCGGACACGGCGACGGCGGGGTCGAAGTCCGCCTCGATCGCCCATACGGTGACCGTCTTGCCGCCCGACTGGCGGGTCTCGCCCAGCGGTACCCGGGGCCCGTCGGGCGCGGGATGCCCCACTTCCTCCTCGAACTCCCGGGCCGCCGCGTGCTCCGGCGTCTCGTCGGGGCCGTACTCGCCCTTGGGGATCGACCACGCGGCCCGTGTGCGGCCCGCCCAGAACGGGCCGCCCATGTGCCCGATGAGCACGTCGGTGCCGCCGGACTCCGTGATCCGGTAGAGCAGGAGTCCGGCGCTTCGCTTCCCTGACATCACGTCAGTCTGGGCGGGGTCGGGCCGGGGCGCCATCGGAGGACGGCATATCGGGGAGCGGAAGGCGGGCCGGGCGCGCCATCCCAAAGGCAAAGAGGAGGTAATGGGAACGTAATGGGGGTCTCCATGCGTTGCAGGGGGTAGACGTAGCCCGAGGCCCCGCGACGGGGCCGTCGGTGTCATCGAAAGCGCAGGAGACGGCATGCCCGGAATCATCGACCGCATCAAGGCCTTCACCCGTAGCCCGCAGGGGCGGCGCGTGATAGGTCAGGCGCGCGCGGCCTCGTCGGACCCGAGGAAGCGCGAGCAGGCCCGCCGCCTGTTCGGCAAGCTGCGTGGCGGCAGGCACTGACCCGGCACGGACCGCCGTGGCCCCGGCACATGACAGTGCCCGGCCTCTCAGGAGGCCGGGCACTGCCCGGGGACGCCGTCGGTCCGGCGCCTCAGGACGGCCGTCGGGTCAGGGGAACTGGACCACGACCGAGGGGACGGTCGACGTCCCCGACGTGGGTTCGCCGATGTCGTTGATCACCCGTTCGTACTGGCCCTGCCCGCCGAGCGAGACCACCAGCAGATGGTGGAACTTCACGCCCGGTTTGACCGGAGCCGCGAATCCGTTGTGCTGCTGGATCGTCGGATCGACGTTGTAGTAGCAGTAGCTGCCCATGCCCCAGCCCTCGTGCTGTTCGACCGAGTCGTCGACCCTGTAGGCGGCGTAACCCTTGGTGTCGCCGTTCTGGATCGCCGCCTGGTTGGGCGCGTCGTACGCCTTCTCGTTCTGGAAGAAGATCGTCCGGCCGCGCTCGCCGTACCACTCGACGTCGTACTTGTTGAAGTGTTCGACGAACAGCCCGGTGGCCAGGACGTCGTCGCCGTTCACCCGTACGCCGAAGTCGGCCCTGTTGGTCTCCCAGCCGACCCCGTCACCATGGTCCGCCCGCCACACCCAGGTGTGGTCGACGATGGTGTCGTCGCTGTTGATCACCATGCTGGTGGTCGCCTTGCCGGGACCGGCTCCGCCGATGCGGATGAAGACGTCCTGGACAGTGGTCGGATTGGCGGCGTGGTCGGCCGACGATCCCTCGGGCCCGACCTCCAGCAGAGTCTCGGAGTTGACCGGTCCGGCGTCGATCAGGAAACCGGCCAGCTTCACCCCGTCCACATCGGCGACCTTCATCGCCGTCACCCCGTTGTCGGGGATGATCGTGGCGAGTCCGAGCCCCAGGACGACCGTGTCCGCGCGGTTGACGTCGATCGTCTCGTCCACGTGGTACACGCCGGGCGTGAACAGCAGATTGAGGCCCTGGTCGAGCGCCGCGTTGATGGTCTGCGCCGTCGCGCCCGGCTTGACCACGTAGAACTGGTCCAGACCGATCGACGAGCCCGCAGGCGCGCCGCTGTCCCAGGTCACCCCGCGCGCGTTGGTGCGTTTCTCGGGCACGAACACCTTGTAGTCGGCGCCGTCCAGATAGAGGAACGGCTTCTCGCGGGAGGTGGGGGTGGTCTCCAGCGTGGTGTACGGCGGGTCGGGGAAGCTCTGCGCGGGCGCGCCCTCCACACCGGAGAACGTCATGTTCCACACGGCGTTCTGCCAGCCGCCGACCGAGCTGTCACGGGTGTACCACTGCTGCTGGGAGTACGGGCCCACGCTGCCGTCGATCTTGCTGTCGGCGATATAGCCGCCGCTGGCCCAGCCGTAGCCGTCGGGAGCCAGGTTGAGCCCGCCCTTGACGTGCATACGGCGGAACGGCGCGGCCTGCGAGACGGCCCAGCGGTTCGTCCCGTTCACCGGATTGAGCGACAGGTTCTCGGCCGAACGCCAGAAGTTTTGCGTGGCGTTGCCGTCGAACCAGCCGGCGTCCACGGTCACGTCGCCGTTGATGTTCACATCGTCCGGCGAGAGCCCGAGGCCCGACACCGAGGTGTAGAAGCCGAGTTGGGCGTTGAGCCCGTTGTATGTCCCCGGCTTGAACAGGAACTGGTAGCGGCCGGCGCCGAACTGGGCCGACTCCTGCTGCTTGAAGACCTCGTCGAGTTTGCCCTGGATGTCGGGCGTCGAGGGGTCGAACACGATCACGTTGGGGCCGAGATCGCCGCCGCCCTCGATCGGGTCGGCATGCGCGGGACCGCTCGGGACGAAGGCCAGCAGGGTCGCGGCCAGGGTGGCGGCGAGCGTCGCCGCGAGGCCCCGGCGGGAGGGCGGTGAGGCGCCGTGGAGCGCCGGAGAGCCGATGGGGGGAGCGTGCACGGGCATCTCTCCTGAGTCGTGAACGGTGGGGGGAACACCCGGAGAGCCCTCCGTGAATCATGAGAGAGCGCTCTCTGGATGCACGGCTGATGCTGCTCCGCTGTTTCGTACACGTCAAGAGTTGTGAACAGATGGGCCGTCACGGGTTCCGTTGCGAACAACAAGTGACCGCCGGCGCCGAGTTGTCGCGCCGGCGGTCATCCCGACCGGAGGGGCGCCGTCTCAGATCAGCTGCCAGAGATGGTCGTCCGTACCGTTGTCCTCGAACTGCACCACCTGCGCGCTGTTGGCCGTGGACATCCCGTCGACACCCAGAACCTTCCCGCTGTGCCGGTTGAGGATCAGCGACCAGCCCTCGCCCCGGTCGACCAGCTGCCAGAGATGGTCACCGCTCCCGTCGTCCGCGAACTGGACAACACGCGCGCTGTTCGCCGTCGATCCGCCCTCGGCCCCGATGATCTTCCCGCTGTTGCCGTTGCGGATCAGGAACCAGCCGCCGCCCGCCGGCGCCAACTGCCAGGCGTGGTCCGCCGTCCCCGTGTTGTCGAACTGCACGACGCGCCCGCCCGAGTCCAGGGACATCCCGTCCACGGCGAGCACCTTGCCGCTGTGCTTGTTCCGCACGCGCCGGAACGGCGGCTCCGGCGTCCAGGCCCGCCCGGCGGGTGACGCGGTCGGGAACGCGGTGATCCGCAGCCGGGCCGCGCCCATCGGGACGAGCGTCACCTGCTCGGGCGGCGCGGTGCTGCGGGCCGGGCTGTCCTGGAGAGGAGCGACGACACGCTGGTCGTCGGCCACCCACTCCTCGATGCGGCGCGCCGACGTGGTGATCCGTACGGGTGTGCCTTCGTGGGTGAAGGGATTCGCGGCGAGCGGTCCGCTGTCGGCCGTGAACCGCAGCCCGCGGAGCGGGTCGGGCGCGAGGCCGACGTTCCACGGGGTGGTGGGGTGCACGGAGAGTTCGGGGAAGTCCTCGGTGCCCGCGAACCGTTCGTACCGCTCGCCGATCTTGAGGGAGTACGTGAGCGGCCCGTGGTCCACGCTGACGGAACCGTGGTTGTCGTCCCAGGTCCGTACGGTGGTGCGCTGCGGCAGCCGCAGGGTCACCCGCTCACCGCCGCGCCACTCGCGCTCGACCTTGACGAACCGCGGCCCGTCGCCCGGCAGGGCCACGCGCCGTCCGGCGACGGTCAGTTGGGGGTCCTGGCACCAGCCGGGAATCCGCAGGTAGAGCGGGAAGGTGACGCGCCGGGGCGTGCCGACGGTGAGGGTGACGGTCTCCTTGAACGGGTAGTCGGTGGACTCGGTGACGGTGACCTCGGTCCCGTCGGCGACCTTCGCGCGCACCTGGCTCGGCGCGTACATCGCGGCCGCGAGCCCCCGGTCGGGGGTGGCCAGCCACAGCTCCTCGGTGAAGTAGGGCCAGCCCATGCCGTAGTTGTGCGGACAGCAGCGGTAGGTGTCGATGCCCGGCTTGTACGCCTGCATGGCGAAGCCGTTCTGGTACTGGCCCTGGTTCTTGGCGGTGTTGTCGAGTTCGACGCTGTTGGCGCTGGTGACGTAGTGGATGCCCCTGCCCAGCGGATCGGTCGCCGCGGGCAGCAGGTTGAAGGCCAGCTCCTCGCACCGGTCGGCCCAGACGGGGTCGCCGGTGATCCGGGTGAGCAGCTCGTGGCTGGCCATGAACTCGACGGTGCCGCAGGTCTCGAAGCCCTGGCGGGGATCGCCGAAGCCGGGGCGGGAGTTCTCGTCACCGGCGAAACCGCCGCCGGGGAACTGGCCGTAGGTGCCCATGACGGAGTCGTAACTCCGGTACGTGGCACGGGACAGCTCCGCCGAGCCGGAGCGCAGCGCGTACTGGGCGGGCTCGCGGAAGCCCTGCGCGATGTTGACGTTGTGCAGGTCCGGGAAGTTGTCGACCCAGTTGGCGCCGTGGGTGTGCATCTTGTCGGCGAGTTCGAGCAGGAAGGACTCGCCGGTGCGGTTGTAGAGCCAGAACGCGATGTCGAGACCGTCGCCCCAACGCTTGGACACCCAGCTGGAGTTGAAGGCGCCGGGCCCCTGCGCGTTCATGTAGCGCAGGAAGGGGACGGCGAACGGCACGATGCGCTCGTCCCCGGTGAACTCCTCGTGCGAGCGCAGCGCCTGAAGGAGCGGCAGATACGGCCAGAAGTCCGGTCCCCCGTTCAGGGCCGTACGCAGCCGGGTGGGCCCGAAGAAGCCGTCGGGCTGCCGGGTGGCGATGATCGCGTCGATCCAGCGGCGGGCGGTGGCGAGGGCCGCCGCGTCACCGGTGAGGGCGGCCAGGTCCACGTAACCGCGCAGCCAGTAGGTGACTTCCTCCCAGCCGTTCTTCTCGGGGTGCACCCAGCCGGAGTCGTCGAACCGCAGGAAGTGCGAGACCTCGGCGTACCGGCCGAACAGTCCGTCGAGCAGCAGGCGCAGCTGGCCGGTGAGCCAGCCGCGCGGGGTGACGCTGCCCAGCGGCAGCTTCTGGAAGACGGTGGGGGCGAGCGGCGCGATGTTCGGCGTGTACCAGCCGCCGCGCGCCGCCGGCACGGCCGCGGCGGTCGGGGCCAGTGGCCCCAGCAGGCCCGCACCACCGATCGCGAGGGCGCCGGTGCCGAGGAAATGTCGTCGGTCGAGCGTCATCGGGTCTCCCGTCCACGAGCATCGACGAAGTCTGTACAACGTTGGAAAGAACGGCAGTTGGCATCACAGCACGGCGCCCTCACCGTGTCCAGGTGCATGACACGACGAGGGCGAAGCCGCTGTCGGGGAGGCCCCCGGGTCTCCCGCTCAGCTCCGCGGGCTGATTCCCGCCACGGTCAGCTTCAGCAGACGGTGCGCCTCGGCGATGGGGTCCGGGTGCTGTTCCGTGGCCAGGGCGATGCCGGTGACCAGGGTGACGAGATCGGCGACGGTCACGTCCGGCGCCACCGCACCGGCCCGCGCGGCGTTTCGCAGCAGCGGTTCGGCCGCCCCTCCGAGCTTCACCGAGCAGGCGTTCACATGAGCCGGGTCGTCCGGGTCCGTTCCGTCCTGGATCAGCAGGCCGGCCATGCCGCGCGCGGAGGCGGCGTACGTGGTGAGCGCGCCCAGCCAGTCCAGCAGCGCGGCCCGCGCGTCGTCCTTCCCGGCCAGCGAATCGGCGCGGGCGCACAGGGCCTCGATCCGCTCGTTGAACACCGCCTGCAGCATCGCGCGCCGGCCCGGGAAGTGCCTGCGCACGGTGGCCGATCCGACTCCCGCGGTGCGGGCGATCTGTTCCAGGGAGGCGTCGGCGCCGTGCTCGGCGACCTCCTGCTCGGCCACCGCGAGGATCCGCGCGTAGTTGCGCCGGGCGTCCGCGCGCTGGACGGTCATGCGGCATCTCCGAGCTTGCTAAGTGGCGGGGTCCTCCGTATCGTACCCGAAGGTAAGTGGCGGGCCACGCCATTTATCCGTGCCACCACCCCGAGGACCACCATGACCACTGAATCCGCACCCGTCCTGGTCGCCGGCGCCACCGGCCGGCAGGGCGGCGCCACCACCCGTGCCCTGCTCGCGGCGGGCGTTCCCGTCCGGGCGCTGGTCCGTGACCCCGCGACCGACCGGGCGAAGGCCGTCGAAGCGCTCGGCGCCGAACTGGTCACCGGCGACCTCTACGACCCCGGCTCCCTGACCCGCGCCGCCGAAGGGGCACGCGCCGTCTTCTCGGTCCAGATGCCCGACGTGAACGGACGCGCCTTCGAGGGCGAGGTCGTACAGGCCGTCAATCTGATCGAGGCGGCGAGGGCCGCCGGAGTCCCGCAGTTCGTGCACACCTCCGTCTCCGGCGCCGGGCAGCACACCCGCTGGGTGAAGGGCGCCTGGGCCTGGATGGAGCCCTACTACACCGCGAAGGCCGGGATCCAGGACCGCGTGCGCGAGGCCGGCTTCACGCACTGGACGCTCATCAAGCCGGGCTACTTCATGGAGAACCTGCACCCCTCCGAGGAGATCGTGTTCCCGCGCGGAGTCGAGGGGGGCCTCGTGACCCTTCTGAAGCCCGGGACCTGGCTGTCTCTCGTCGCGGTCAAGGACATCGGCAGGGCGGCGGCCGCCGCCGTCACCGAGCCCGAGAGGTTCAACCGTGTCGAGCTTGAGCTGGCCAGTGACCATCTGACGATGACCGACATCGCCGGGATCCTCTCCCGTCACCTGGGCACCGAGCTGGCGGCGCCCGACATGGGCAAGGAGGAGGCGACCGCCGCCGGAATGCCCGACATGGGATTCGGGCAGTCGCACATCAACGAGCACCCGCAGCCCGCCCGCCCGGAATTCGCGCGGGACCTCGGCCTTCCTCTCACCACCTTCGAGGAGTGGGCGCGGGAACATCTGGCACAGGCGGCACGGGGCTGAAACCTGCCGAAGAGGCCCGCCAGGACCGTTATGCGATGAGATGCAATGAAAGCTACGCTTCTTGCATCATCTCTACTTCCGGAGCGGGCACATGGCAGGACGGAACCGCCCGGCCATCGGTGCGGACGAGCGGCTTGCCCTGAACCGTATGGGCAGCTTCGACTGGGACCTGGCGCACAGGACCCTGGAACTCGATGCGGCGGGGCAGGCCGTGTTCGACCTGCGCGCGGGGGAGTACGACGGAGACCCCGAATCCCTGCGCCCCCGGCTCCCCGTGGAGGACGGCCTGCGCCTCGACTCCACGGTGGACCGGGCGATCCGCCTGGGCCGCTCGTCCTACGGCGCGTACTTCCAGGTCAACCGCCGTAACGGACTCCGCCAGTGGACCCATGTGCGGGCCCGGATTCTGCGCGACGACCGGGGGACCCCGCACCGCATCGTCGGTATCATCCGCAACGCGAGCACCGAGCTGACGGAGTTCGCCGAGGTCAGCCCCGAGGAGGCCGACCGGCGGCAGCTGACCACGATCCTCCAGGGCATCACCGAGGCCCTGTCCCGCGCGGTCACCGTCGAGGATGTCATCGACGTGCTGAGCGAGAGCGGCGGCCTGGAACGCTTCGTCGCCGACGGGCTGGCGATCGGCATCGTCGACGGCGGCTCGGTGAGACTCGTCGCCCTGGCCGGAGACTCCCTGGACGTGCCGGGGGAGATGCCCGCCGCCCCGCTGGCCGGTTCCACGCCGCTCGCCGAGGCGGCCCTCACCCGGCGGGCCCGCTTCTCCACCTCGCTCCCCGGACTCGGCGAGGCCCTCGGATTCCCCGAACCCGCCGACGACCCGACCCGGCTCGGCCCGTACGCCGGTGGCCAGGGGTTCGACGCGGCGGCCTTCCTCCCGCTCGTCGCCCAGGCGCGCTCCGTCGGCGGCCTCGCGCTCTTCTACCGCGGTCGCACCCGCTTCACGGCCGAGGACCGCGACATCTGTCTCGGCCTTGCGGGCGTCGTCGCCCAGTCGCTCCAGCGCGCGATCCTCTTCGACCAGGAGCGGGAGTTCGCCACCGGACTCCAGGCGTCCATGCTGCCCCGCGACATCCCGGCCTTCACGGGCGCCGAGATCGCGGTGCGCTACCACGCCGCCTGGAGCGGCAGGGAGGTCGGCGGCGACTGGTACGACGTGATCGCCCTGCCGGGCGGACGGGTCGGCGTCGTCGTGGGCGACGTCCAGGGACATGACACACACGCCGCCGCGATCATGGGCCAGCTGCGGATAGCCCTGCGCGCCTTCGCCGGCGAGGGCCATCCACCGGCGACCGTCCTCGCGCGGGCCTCCCGGTTTCTCGTGGAGCTGGACACCGAGCGCTTCGCCACCTGTACGTACGCCGAGCTCGACCTCTCCACCGGAGAGGTACGTGCCGTACGCGCCGGACACCTCGGCCCGCTCGTCCGGCACACCGACGGCAGAACCGGCTGGCCCCATCTGAGCGGCGGACTGCCCCTGGGCCTCGCCACCGAGTTCGGGCAGGAGGACTTCCCCGAGACCCGGCTCGACCTGGTGCCCGGCGAGACGTTCGTGCTGTGCACCGACGGTCTCGTGGAGGAGCCGGGACTCGACATCACGGACGGCATGGGGGAACTCGCCCACGCCGTGCGCACCGGGCCCGGCGGGGCGGGCCCCCTCGCCGACCATCTCCCCGACCGGCTGTGGCAGCGCTGGGCGACCGGCGACGACGTCGCGCTCCTCGTCGTGCACCGGGCGCCCGACCCCGGCACCCACCAGGCGCCGCGAATCCACCAGTACATCCACCAGGCCGACCCGGAGGGCCTGATCGAGACCCGCGCCGTGCTGCGCCAGGCGCTCGTGGACTGGCACATGCCCGCCCTGGTCGACGACGTGCAACTGGCCGCCGGGGAGATGCTGGTGAACGTGCTGCTGCACACCGAGGGAGGCGCCGTCCTCACGCTGGAGGTCGTGCCCGGTCCTGTCCGTCGGGTACGGCTCTGGGTGAAGGACCGCTCCAGCGCCTGGCCACGGCGGCGGTGGCCGGGCGAGGCGGCGACGTCGGGACGCGGGCTGCTGATGATCGACGCCGTGGCGGCGCGCTGGGGGGTCGAGCCACGCGGGGACGGCAAGGCCGTGTGGTGCGAGTTCGCCCCGTCGGGCCGAGCCGCCTGACCGGGAGGGCGCCGCCCTCATCTGACCCGGTCACTCGACCGACACGGCGCCCGCACGGCCCCCGCCCGTCTTTACAGCGCCGCCGCCACCGCGTCCACGAAGCGCGCGTGCCCCTGGTGGCTGCACGGCGCCTCCGGATTCCAGGCCACGGTGCGTGCCCGCTCCTGGAGCGCACGCCAGTGGCTGTCACCCCTGAGCGCTCCGGGCGTGGCCGCGTTCGCCCGGATGTCGCCGAGCACGACATCCGGATCGAGCGCCAGCGCCTGCTCCCAGTCGGTCGTACGCCAGTTGACGCCCGCTCCCTCCCCGGGATCGAGCAGATCGACGCCGAGCGCCGTCAGCGCCCGCAGGTCGGGCCAGGTGCCGGGCCGCGCGAGATGTACGGAGCCGGGCCCGGCGGCCGACAGGGCGAGCACCCGGGCCGCTGCGGGGCGTGCGGTGAGCGTACGGAGCCGGGCCTCCGCCCACTCCAGATCCTGTGTGTCGGGCTCGTGCGGCGCGCCGAGGGAGCGGGCGAGTGCCGTGAACCGGTCTCTTGTCCCGTCCAGCGGCCGGTCCTTGCCGACGTCGATGACGATCACACCGACCTGCTCCTCCAGATGCTTGGCCGCCTCCGGATCGATGCCGTAGATCTGGCCGCCGCCGTAGCTGACGGCCACCAGCAGATCCGGTTCGGCGGCGAGGACGGCGTCCGGATCGACCGAGGAGCCACCGCCGAAGTCGAGGGTGCGGTCGAGCGGCAGTGCGCCCGCCTTCGCGGGGTCGGGGGTGTCTCCGTCGTGGTGGGATCCGAAGATCCCCAGGGGCCGCAGGCCGTGGTCCCACAGGGTCGCGCCCGCCTGGATGTAGGCGACCACCCGTTCCGGGCGGTGGGGTGCGACGGTGAGATGGCCGCGGTCGTCCGTGAACTCCCAGCTGCTGTGGGACATGGCTCGCCTCATTCCGCTCTCGTGGTGCGGTGTCTGACTGTGACCCTGCCCGGCGGACGGCGCCGGAACTCCCCCCGTACGCCGGTCAGGGCTCGATGAGGCCGGCCCTGATGGCGTATCTGGTCAGTTCCACGCGGTCCTTGAGCCCCAACTTCTGGAGCAGATTGGCCCGATGGCGCTCGACCGTCTTGGCGCTGATGACGAGCAGATCGGCGATCTCCTTCGACGAGTGCCCCTCGGCGACGAGTTTGAGGATCTCCTCCTCCCGCACGGTCACGGCGTTCTCCGGGATGTTCTCTCCCCGGCGCACCCGGTCCAGGTAGTTGCGGATGAGCGCGGTGACGGCGCCGGGATAGAGGAACGGCTCGTCGCGCATCGCCGCGCGACACGCCTCCAACAGGTCGCGATCCGCCACCGACTTGAGGACGTAGCCGCTCGCGCCGGACTTCAGCGCCTCGAAGAAGTACTGCTCGTTGTCGTACATCGTGAGGATCAGGATGCGCGTCCCCGGCAGCAGCCTGGAGAGCTCGCGGGCGGCCTGGAGCCCGGTCAGCCTCGGCATCGCGATATCGAGAATGGCCAGATCGGGGCGGTGCTCGCGGGCCATCTCGATGGCCTCCGCGCCGTCGCCCGCCTCCGCGACGACGGTCAGGTCCGGCTCCGCGTCGAGGATCAGCCGCACCCCGCGCCGTACGAGGGCGTGGTCGTCGGCGAGCAGGATGCGGGTCCGCACCGGCCCGGAGGCCGGGGCGGGGCTGGTTCCGCGGTCCGGATGGGCGGTCATCGTCAGTCGCTCCTGTTCGTGCGGCGGGTGGCCGGTCGGATCTGAGTGGCGGGGACGTGCAGCCGTACCTCCGTACCTCCGCCGGGCGCGTCGCCCACCGACACCTCCGCGCCGATCAGCAGCGCGCGCTCGCGCATGCCCCGGATGCCCGCGCCCTCCGGGGCCGTACCGATTCCGCGTCCGTCGTCCATGACCGACAGTTCGACTCCGAGCGGGCCGTGGTGCAGCGCCACGCCGACCTGCCGGGCGCCGGCGTGCCGGATGATGTTGGTGAGGCCTTCCTGGGCGACCCGGTAGAGCACCAGCTCGACCTCGTGGTCCAGCGGTGGAAGATCGCCGTCGAAGCTGTGCCTGACGGTGAGTCCGCTATGAGTCGTGCTCTCGTTCGCCAGCGCCTTCAGCGCGCTGATCAGCCCCAGTTCCTCCAGCACCCCGGGGCGCAGCCGGCGGGCGATCCTGCGGATCTCGTCCAGGCTGTCCCTGGTGGTCTCCTGCACCTGGTGCAGTTCGTCCCGCAGCGGCTCGGGCGCACGGTCGGCGACGCGCCTGATCTCAAGCAGCACGGCGGTCAGGGTCTGGCCGATCTCGTCGTGCAACTCCTGGGCGATCCTGTGGCGTTCGGCCTCCTGCGCGGAGAGCGCGAGCGCGCTGCTGGCCGCGCGTTCGGCCTCCAGCCGGTCCAGCATCCTGTTGAACGTCCTGATCAGTTCGGCGATCTCCCCGTGTCCCGAGACGGCCGGCCGGGGGCCGGGACGCAGCAGATCGGTGGTGGTCATCGCACGGGTGAGCCGTTGCAGCGGGCCGAGTCCGATCCGCAGCAGCGCGGCGTTCGCGATCAGCATGGCGACCAGACCTGCGGCCATGATCATCGCCTCGGTGAGCAGGACCGGTGTGGAGACCGTGACGGGACCGAGCAGCAGCAGCGCGGTCGCCGCGAACAGCACGGCGGCGTTGAGCAGGAAGATGCGCCAGAACAGGGACACGGAGTACGGCCTCCTCGGGGTGGACCTCCCACTATCGCCCCTGCCCGCGACGAGTCCCCGCCACCCGGTACGACATGCATGTCCCTGACCCCCGAGTACATGTCCCACACCCCCGGATATGGGTGTCGGCACCGATGGTGACGGTGCCCGGCGCCGGGTGATCGTGGACAGACACATCCGGCGGGTACAGGAGCGGTCGGGAAGCCGGCCGCCCGGTGACGGCGCGGCGCACCGAGGGGAAGCGGAGATGGGCATCACGGCCTGGCTGGCCGTCGGGGTGTTCGCGGGTGTCTACGTCCTGATCGCCACCGAGTGGGTCCACCGTGTGAAGGCCGCCCTCGGCGGTGCGGTGATCATGCTGGCGCTCGGGGTGACCGACGCCGAGCACGCCTTCTTCTCCGAAGAGGCGGGCATCGACTGGAACGTCATCTTCCTGCTCCTCGGCATGATGCTGATCGTCTCGGTGCTCAAGCGGACCGGAGTCTTCGAGTTCATCGCGATCTGGGCGGCCAAACGGGCCCGCGGCAAGCCCTACCGGCTGATGGTGCTGCTGATCCTGGCCACCGCGGTGCTCTCCCCGTGGCTCGACAACGTGACGACCGTCCTGCTGATCGCACCCGTGACGATCCTCGTCTGCAACAAGCTCGGCCTGCCGGTCGTCCCGTATCTGATCGCCGAGGTGATGGCGTGCAACATCAGCGGCGCCGCCACCCTGATCGGTGACCCGCCCAACATCATCATCGGCTCGCGCGCGGGCCTCTCCTTCAACGACTTCCTGCTGCACATGACGCCGATCGTGGTGGTGCTGATGGTGGTCTTCGTCCTGATGAGCCGGGTGATGTTCCGCAAGGCGTTCCGCTACGACCCCGAGCGGGCCAAGTCCGTGATGGAGATGGACGAACGGGCCGCCATCAAGGACCCCCGGCTGCTCAAGCTGAGCGGGATCGTCCTGCTGGCCGTGATGGCCGGGTTCGTCCTGCACACCACGTTCCATATCGAACCCTCGGTCGTCGCGATCACCGGCGGGCTCGTCCTTCTCGCCCTCTCGCGGCTCGACGCCGAGGAGGTGGCGCGCGACGTGGAGTGGGAGACGCTGGCGTTCTTCACCGGACTGTTCGTGATGGTCGGCGCGATGGTGCAGATCGGGGTCATCGGAGACCTGGGGGAGCTGGCGGCGGAGGCCACCGAGGGTGAACTCCTCGGCACCTCCATGGCGTTGGTCTTCGGGTCGGTCGTCCCCTCGGCCTTCATCGACAACATCCCGTTCGTCGCCTCCGTCAGCCCGATCGTCTCCGAGATCGTCGCCTCGGCGGGCGGCACGGGCGAGGCGGGCATGCTCTGGTGGTCCTTCGCGCTCGGCGCGGACCTCGGCGGCAACGCGACGATCATCGCCTCGTCGGCGAACGTCGTGGTCGTCGGCATCGCCGAGCGGGAGGGCCACCACATCTCGTTCTGGACATTCAGCCGCTACGGACTGGTCGTCACGGCGGTCACCACCGTGATCGCCGCGGCGTACGTGTGGCTGCGCTACTTCGTCCTGGTGTGACCCCGGCCGCCAGGACGCGGCGCCGGCCCGGTGCCGCCGATCATTCGCACCGATCCGGGGGTGGAGGTTCCATGCACGCCCACGACGAAGACCGGCAGCTCGACGGCCTCGCCGACCGGCTGCGGCACGACGATCCGCGCTTCGCCGCCGACTTCGCACGGGGGCGCCCCTGCCGCCCCCGCGAGTACCGGCGCGGCACCGCGTGGCTGACGCTCGCCGTCGGTCTCGCGCTGCTCGGGGCGGGGATCGCGCTGGGACACGGGCTCCTTCTCGCGGGCGGGCTCGTCGTGTCCGGTGCGGCGGGGCACCTCTTCGACCCGAACCGGGAGCAGATCCGGCGCGGCACTCCGCCGCCGTCCTGACGGGGCCGGCGCGCCTCGTAGGCGCTCCGGACACCCCTGCATATGCGTCAATACACCCTCTAATGCCAACAATCGACCCATTTTGTTTTACGTTAAAATGGCTGACGAGTTGCCGTCGCTCGGTTGAGTGCTGGGCTGCTCATTGCCGATCGGTGGTCGAGGCGGAGGGGCAGCTCATGGGCGAGCGCACCCTACCCCCCTTAACGACCCGGCCGGCCGCCCGGAACTGACGGGCCCCCGCCGCGCCGCATGGCGGAGAATTGCCTCACCAGGGGCCCCGCGCCCGCACACCTCCGACGCATTCCGCATGGAGCGCCTTCCCATGGAGCACACCGCTCACGTCAGCAAGACCGCCCTGCCCGGGGTCGGTACCCGCTACGACCTCAACACCGACTCGGGCCGCCACATCTCGGTCGTGGTGCACCAGGACGGGCGCCGCATCGTCGCCTTCCACGACCCCGACGACGACGACAACTGCAAGGACTCCACCCCGCTCGCCCCGTACGAGGCGACGGCGCTCTCCAAACTCCTGATGCCCGACCCGGTCGGGCATCTGCACCAGCATCTGGAGATCGACCTCGTCACCGAACACATCCCGGTCACCAAACGCTCCCCCTTCGCAGGACGCACGCTCGGCTCCACCCAGGCCCGTACCCGCACCGGCGCGTCCATCGTCG
Source organism: Streptomyces sp. NBC_01716 (assembly GCF_036248275.1). Lineage (NCBI taxonomy): Bacteria > Bacillati > Actinomycetota > Actinomycetes > Kitasatosporales > Streptomycetaceae > Streptomyces > Streptomyces sp. NBC_01716. Next base: position 8,145,162 of record NZ_CP109181.1, read on the forward strand.
CCGTGCTGCGCCGGACCGACGCCGTCCCCTCGCCCACCCCGGACTTCCGCTTCGCACTGGGGGACACGCTCGTCGTCGTCGGCACCAGGGAAGGCGTGGACGCCGTCGCCGAACTGATCACCGGAGGATAATCGCCCGTGCACGACACGACCGCGCTGCTCATCGAACTCGGGGCCGTCATCCTCGGCCTGGGCCTGCTCGGCCGGCTCGCCGGGAGGGTGGGCTTCTCGCCCATCCCGCTCTACCTGCTGGCGGGACTCGCCTTCGGCCACGGCGGGCTCATCCCCATGGCGGCCAGTGAGGAGTTCTTCGCCACGGGCGCCGAGATAGGAGTCATCCTGCTCCTGCTCCTGCTCGGGCTGGAGTACAGCGCCTCCGAACTCGTCACCAACCTCAAGACCCAGTACCCCTCCGGCATCGTCGACTTCGTACTGAACGCGCTGCCCGGCGCGATCGCCGCGCTCCTGCTCGGCTGGGGCGCGGTCGCCGCCGTCGCGCTCGCGGGCGTCACCTGGATCTCGTCGTCCGGCGTCATCGCCAAGGTACTCGGCGACCTCGGCAGGCTCGGCAACCGCGAAACCCCCGTCATCCTCGGCGTCCTGGTCATCGAAGATCTCGCCATGGCCGTCTATCTGCCGCTGCTCACCGCCCTGTTGGCCGGACTGAGCCTCGCGGGCGGCAGCCTCACGCTGCTCATCTCCCTCGGCAGTGTGGGCATCGTGCTGTACGTCGCCCTGCGCCACGGCCGGCTGATCAGCCGCGCGGTCTCCTCCGACAACCCGGAGATGCTGCTGCTCGTCGTCCTCGGTCTGACGGTACTGGTCGCGGGTGTCGCCCAGGAGCTTCAAGTCTCGGCCGCGGTCGGCGCGTTCCTCGTCGGCATCGCGCTGTCGGGGGAAGTGGCCGAGGGCGCGCACAACCTGCTCGCGCCGCTGCGCGATCTCTTCGCCGCCGTCTTCTTCGTGTTCTTCGGTCTGAACACCGATCCGGCCGACATCCCGCCCGTGCTCGTCCCCGCCCTGATCCTGGCCGTCGTCAGCGCGCTGACGAAGATTGCCACGGGCTGGTACGCGGCGGGCAGAGCGGGAGTCAAGACGGCGGGCCGCTGGCGGACGGGCGGCACCCTCGTGGCACGCGGGGAGTTCTCCATCGTCATCGCGGGGCTGGCCGTCGGTGTGGAACCCCGGATCGGGCCGCTGGCCACCGCGTACGTACTGATCCTGGTCATACTCGGCCCGCTGGCCGCCCGTTGGACCGAACCGCTGGCCCGGCGCCTCACCCGTAAGCCCCGGCCGCCGGCACCTGTCTCCGAGGAGATCGTCACGCCGGAGGCGCCGGCCGCCGCCGGACCGGCCGACACGGCTCATTCGCACGGCTGAGGACCGCCACCCGAGGTCCGCACACGCCGAAGGGGCGTGGAATGCGCGTCACGCGCCCACGCCCCTTCGTGCGTGCCGGCGGGAGGGCGGGCACGATCACGAGCCGCCGGACTCAGTCACCGTCGGACCTGGCCACCGCCGGGCTCGGACACCGAAGGCTCAGACACCGACACCGAAGTCGGCGGCGATGCCGGACAGGCCACTCGCGTAACCCTGGCCGACGGCGCGGAACTTCCACTCGGCGCCGCTGCGGTACAACTCGCCGAAGACCATCGCGGTCTCGGTGGACGCGTCCTCGCTCAGGTCGTAGCGCGCGATCTCGGTTCCGCCGGACTGGTTCACCACACGGATGAAGGCGTTGCGGACCTGGCCGAAGCTGTGGCCGCGGGCTTGGGCGTCATGGATCGACACCGGAAAGACGATCCTGGAGACATCGGCGGGGACACCGGCCAGGTTCACCTTGACGACCTCGTCGTCACCCTCGCCCTCACCGGTCAGGTTGTCACCCGTGTGCTCGACCGAACCGTCAGGGCTCCTGAGGTTGTTGTAGAACACGAAGTTCTGGTCCGTGCCGACCTTCCCGGCCTCGTTGACCAGCAGGGCACTGGCGTCCAGGTCGTAGTCGGTGCCGGTCGTGGTGCGGACGTCCCACCCGAGACCGACCAGGACGGCTGTCAGCCCCGGCGCCTCCTTGGTGAGGGAGACATTGCCGCCTTTGGACAGGGAAACTCCCACGCTGCTCCTCCTGAGTTGAACTGGTGACCGCATTCAAAATCCACAACACTGTAGAAGCGTGTACGGGGCGGCGAAGCCGCCACGCCGGGGCCACGCCGGAGCTGCGCCGGATGGCCCCAGGCCACACGTCGGTGCTGGAGGGAGACGGTGTGAGGGCACAAGTCGGTGGGGACGGCGGCCGGGGCGGTGACCGGCGCGCCGGGGACGCGGCCGGGGACGTTCCCGGCCACGCGGACGCGGACGGGCGCCCGCGTCGGCGCGGCCAGGGCGAGCTGGAGGCCCAGGTGCTCGCCGTGCTGCGGCAGGCGCCGGGACCGGTCAACGCGGGCTGGGTGCTCGACCAGCTCGGCGGGGACCTGGCGTACACGACGGTCATGACGATCCTCACCAGACTCCAGGCCAAACGGGCCGTCACCCGTGAGCGCGTGGGCAGGTTCTTCGAATGGTGCGCGACCTCCGACGAGGCGGGGCTGGCCGCCCTGCGGATGCGCCGCGTACTTGACGCCGAGTCGGACCGCGAAGCCGTACTGGCCCGCTTCGTCACCGCGCTCTCGCCCGACGACGAGCGGCTGCTGCGGGACCTCCTCAATCTTCCCGAGGACGGGGCGGAGGACTGACGGGATGGGCGTGTTCGTCCTGCTGCCGCTGTTGCTGCCCCTGACCGCGCTGCCGATCGCGCGCCTGGCGGAGCGGCATCTCCATCCCCGGCTCGCCACCCGGCTGTTGTCGGCGCTGGCCGCCGTACTGGCGCTGTGCAGCACGGTGTGCCTGGGGCTGCTGGTGGTCGTCGGTACGGTGCAACTGCCCGGCCATCCGCTGCCCGACGGGTGGGGCGACGCCTGGGCCGAGGAGGAGGGTCCGCCGACGGCGCCGTACGAGGAAGCAGCCGGGAAGGGGGCCGTCGTCGCGCTGCTCGCCGTGGCCGTGTCGTGGTCGACCGCCGCCCGCAGGCACCGCCGTGTCCGCCACCGGGCGGAGCACGCGCTGGCCGGAGTGCCGGACGGTGAACTCGCCGTACTGACCGACGAGGCCGCCTACGCGTACGCGCTCCCCGGCGCGCGCACGTCCGCGCGCGACCGGGTCTCGGGCGGCCGGATCGTCGTCTCCACGGCCATGCTCGCGTGTCTGGACGCGAGCGAACGCGCGGCGCTCGTCGCCCATGAACGCGCGCATCTCGCCGGGCACCACCACCGCTATCTGCTCGCCGTCCGCTTCGCCGCGCGGGCCAACCCGCTGCTGCTGCCGCTGCGTTCGGCCGTGACCTACACGACGGAACGGTGGGCGGACGAGGAGGCGGCCCGGGTGACGGGCGAGCGGCGGGTCGTGGCACGGGCCATCGGCAAGGCCGCCCTCGTCTCGCGCGGCGCCCCCACCCCGGTCCCGGCGGCCTTCGCCGCGCCGGGACCGGTGCCGCGCCGGGTGGCCGCGCTGCTCGAACCGGCGCCCTCGGCCGTCAGCTGGCCGCCGGTCTTCACCGCGGTGGGTCTGGCGGCCTGGGCGGCGGCGGCCGGGACGCTCGGATCGGCGCTCTCGTCGGCGAACGCGACGGTCACGCTCTTTCTCGTGCTGAAGACGGCCGGCCCGCTCTGAGAAACGGGTGACGCGAACGAAAACGCCGGACGGGCCGCGGGTGCGGACCGTCCGGCGACGGATGACGGTACGTGGCCCGTCTCCCGGTTGCCCAGGACTTGCTAGACGTCGAACTCCTGCGGCTGGAGGTCGAGCGCCAGGCACGCCTCGCGTACGACGGCCCGCTCCTGCGCGTCGAAGTTGCCGTCGGCGCCGCCGATGATGATGCCGATCTGGACGACGGCACGCGCCTCGGCCGGCTTCTTCTTCGCCTTGGCGACTTCCTGGAGCACATCGATCTTGCCGATCGCCGGGTCGGCGAGGAGCTTGTTCAGGTACTCGTCGAAGCGCCTCTGCAGATCGGCGGGCGGGAAGTTCCGCAGCACGTCGTTCCCGGTGATCAGCTGCGTGACGCGCTGACGCTCGGCCGGGTCGATGGAACCGTCGGCCGCCGCGACCAGGGCGCACATCGCCATGCTGGCGTCGCGGAAGGCGCCGCTCTTGAGGTCGTTCTTCTTCGCCTCCAGCTGGGTCTGCATCGTCTGGGCGGATTCCTTGATGCGATCCCACAGGGCCATGAGTGCTCCGTATGTCTCGGGCCGCCCGTGCCGGGGGGAAGGCCGGCGCGGACAGTAGCTGTTTCTACAGTGATGTAGAAGTTATCAGGTGTCCCGGGGCTCGCCTTCGGACTCCCGCCACATCGGCGGCCCGGCCGGTGTGTGTGGCACAGGACCGAACAGCACGGCGCGGGCGACACGCGGCGCGAACAGCGCACTCAGCGGAGCCTTGAGGTTCAGCACCGCACGGAACGCCGTACCGACCACCGGATCGCCGCCCGCCCGCCGTTGCACACGTGTCAGGTACCAGTTCGACGGCCGGTCGGCCGCGCTCGTGCCGGTCGCGTTGCCGACGACTCCCGGCATCTTCTTGTCCGCCCCGGCCGAGATGTCCCAGGCCTGCCGCGAGGAGGCGAGGATCGCCCGCTGCACGCGCAGGGTCGTGGGCGTACGGCGCCGGTCGCCCAGCGCCTCGCCCAGCGCGACGGCGTTGAGCGCGGCCACGGTCATGCCCTGCCCGTAGACGGGGTTGAAGGCGCACAGCGCGTCGCCCGTCGAGAGGAAGCCCGCCGGGCGGCGGCCCGGACAGTCGTACCGGCGGCGTACGTTCGCCATGTTGCGGAAGGAGCGCACGGGCGAGTCCGGCTCGGCCCGCATCAGCCAGTCGTGCAGGAACGGATGCGGGAGCGACGCGGCGAAGTCGGCGAACTCCTCCTCGTTCGAAGGGGGTTCACTGCCGTGCAGCCCCGAGAACGTGACGAGATAGCGGCCGTCCTCGATCGGCAGCGCGACTCCGCCGGACAACTGGGCGGGGTTGGGGACCACGTAGTACCCGATGGTGTCGGTGGTGCCGTCGTCCTTGCCGGGGCGGTAGGCGCGGGTGGCGTAGACGAGTCCGCTGTCGAGGGTCTCTTCCGGGGGCGGCTCGGCGCCGACGGCCGAGAGCCAGGCGGGTGCCCGCGAACCGCGGCCGGACGCGTCCACGACCAGATCGGCGGCCAGCGCGCGGGTGACGACGCCGCCACGGGACGGGGTTCCGTTCTTCGCCGCGTTCCCGGTTCTCTCCTTCGCGCCGACTCCGTGCGTGTCGGCTCCGTGCGTGTCGGCTCCGGCCGTGTCGGCTCCGCGCGTGCCCGCTCCACGCTCCCGGAGCAGTACGCCGGTCGTCCGGTACGCGTTGCCGAGCAGACCCACGACCTCCGTACGCTCCACGGTGCTGATCCGCGGATCCGCCAGGACCCTGCGCCGTACGACCCATTCGAGCAGCGGGCGGGTGGGGGTGAGGAGATGGTCGGTGGAGGGCGTACGGCGGTACCACGCGCCCGCCTGCCACTGGACCATGTCCCTCGGCATCCCCACCCGGGGCGCGCCGTGTTCCCGCAACTCGGCGACGACGCCCGGCAGAAGGGTGTCCAGCGCCAACTGGCCGCCGCCGAGCAGTACATGGGTGTGGCTGCCCTGAGGGACACCGGAGCGTGGCCGTGCCCCGTCGGGGAAACGGTCGCGTTCGACGATCGTCACGCGGTCGGCGTGCGCGGCGAGTACGTGCGCCGCGAGTAGCCCGGCGATGCTGCCGCCGATCACCACGGCGTGGCGCGCGGGCCCGCCGGTGCGCGGGTGGGGAGGTGTCCGGTCCTCGGGGCCGGATTCCCGGCCGTCGGGGTCGTCGTCCATGGCCATGCCTCCGGTTCCGTACGGCAGTTGATCGCGAGGGTCCAGTATGTCGGAGCGCGAGAACGGTGCCGGACGAACCGCGGGGGCCCGAGGAGCGTGGGGCCTGGCGCCGAACGCCGGTTACGCGCCGTCGGATCCGGTGGGTGTCGCGGACGTCGCCGGTGCCGCGCTCGCCCCGCGCAGCGCCTCGGTGAGCCACTCGACCCACATACGCTCCAGGTCGATCCCGGCGCGCAGGACCAGATGCCGCAGCCGGTCCGCCTCCGTCGGCCTCGCCGGTTCCGTCATCTCCCCGGCCTGTCCGGTCACTTCACCGTTCAGCGCGAAGTCCCGCGCCTCGATGTCCGTGTACTCGGCCAACTGCCGCTCATGGAGCGCGAGATGGCGGCGCAGCTCGTCGGGCAGTCCGTCGGTGCCGACCACCGCCGCCGCCCTCATCCTGAGCAGCAACGGGTCGCGGACGGGCCTCGGATCCTCTCTGCCCGACACCCACCCGGCCAGCTCGGCGCGGCCGGCCGGCAGCACCTCGTACTCCTTCTTCCGGCCCCGGGCGGGCTGCGCGGAGTCCAGGGCGCGGATGCAGCCCGACTGTTCGAGCCGCCCCAGCTCCCGGTAGATCTGCTGATGCGTCGCCGACCAGAAGTAACCGATCGAGCGGTCGAAGCGCCGGGCGAGCTCCAGGCCCGACGAGGGTCTTTCGAGGAGGGCGGTGAGGATGGCGTGCGGGAGGGACATGAGCGCATCCTAAAAGTTCCGGCCATCGATTCAGATCGTGGCGGCCAGCCGCGTCCCCTGGTCGATGGCGCTCTTGGCGTCCAGTTCGGCGGCGACGTCCGCCCCGCCGATGAGATGCGCGGAGGCGCCGGCCGCGCGGAGCGCGTCGTACAGCTCGCGCCGTGGTTCCTGCCCCGCGCACAGCACGACCGTGTCCACGCGCAGGAGAGCGGGGGTGCCGTCGACCGTCAGACGCAGCCCCTCGTCGTCGATCCGGTCGTAGACGGCGCCCGCGATCATGGTGACTCCCCGGTGGCGCAGTTCGGTGCGGTGGATCCACCCGGTGGTCCTGCCGAGCCCGGCGCCGACCTTTCCCGTTTTTCGCTGGATCAGGTGGACCGTCCGCGGCGGCTTCGTCCGTACGGGTTCTCCGAGTCCGCCGGGGAAGCGGTAGTCGGGGTCGACTCCCCACCGCCGGAAGTAGACGTCCGGGTCCAGGCTCGCCCGCTCGCCGCTGTCGGTGAGGAATTCGGCCACGTCGAAGCCGATGCCGCCCGCCCCGATGATCGCGACGCGCTCGCCGACGGCGGCGCCGCCGCGTAGTACGTCGAGGTAGCTGAGCACGCGCGGATGGTCGATGCCGGGGATCCGGGGTGTACGCGGTGTGACACCGGTCGCCACGACGATCTCGTCGTATCCGGCCGTACCGTTCACCAACTCACCCACCGTGGCAGGGGTGTTGAGCCGTACGTTGACCGAGAGCCGCGCGAGCCGGCCACGGAAGTAGCGCAGCGTCTCGTCGAACTCCTCCTTGCCGGGGACCCGTTTGGCGACGTTGAGCTGCCCGCCGATCTCGTCCGCCGCCTCGAACAGCGTGACGTGGTGCCCCCGTTCGGCTGCGGACACGGCGCACGCGAGCCCGGCGGGACCGGCCCCGACGACCGCGACCCGCTTGGCACGCCGGGTGGGGGAGAGGACCAGCTCGGTCTCGTGGCAGGCCCGCGGATTGACCAGACAGGAGGTGATCCTCCCGCTGAACGTGTGGTCGAGGCAGGCCTGGTTGCAGCCGATACAAGTGTTGATCGTGTCGGCCCGCCCGTCACGCGTCTTGGCGACGAAGTCCGGATCGGCCAGGAAGGGGCGGGCCATCGAGACCATGTCCGCGCGCCCGTCGGCGAGCAACTGCTCGGCCACCTCTGGTGTGTTGACGCGGTTGCTGGTGATCAGCGGTACGGAGACGGACCCCATCAGCGCCTTGGTCACCCAGGTGTACGCGCCGCGCGGGACGGACGCCGCGATCGTCGGGATGCGCGCCTCGTGCCAGCCGATCCCGGTGTTGATCAGCGTGGCGCCCGCTGCCTCGATCTCCTTTGCCAGCGTGACGACTTCGCCGAGCGAGGACCCGCCCGGCACCAGATCGAGCATCGACAGGCGGTAGATGAGGATGAAGTCGGGACCGACGCGCTCGCGGATACGGCGGACGATCTCCACCGGGAAGCGGATCCGGTTCTCGTAGGTACCGCCCCACCGGTCCTCGCGCAGATTGGTCCGCGCGGCGATGAACTCGTTGATGAGATAGCCCTCGGAACCCATGACCTCGACGCCGTCGTACCCGGCCAGCCGCGCCAGCTCCGCCGCCCGTACGAAGTCCTCGACCGTCTCCGTCACCTCGTCGTCGGTGAGGGCGTGCGGGACATGGGGGCTGATGGGAGCCTGGAGCGCGCTCGGCGCCACCAGGTCCGGGTGGTAGGCGTACCGCCCGAAGTGCAGGATCTGCATCGCGATCCGGCCGCCCGCCGCGTGCACCGCCGAGGTCACCTGCCGGTGCCGCTCGGCCTCCGCCTCGGTCGTGAGCCGGGCGCCGCCCTCGTAGGGCCGTCCCCGGTCGTTGGGCGCGATGCCGCCGGTCACCATCAGACCGACGCCGCCTCGTGCGCGGGCGGCGTAGAAGGCGGCCATGCGGGCGAAGCCGTTCTCGGCCTCTTCGAGGCCGACATGCATCGACCCCATCAGCACCCGGTTGGGCAGGGTCACGAACCCCAGGTCGAGAGGGCTGAGCAGATGGGGGTACGGGGTCGGGTACGGGTTCATGCGGGGCTCCTCGCGCGACGGCTGCGCTCCAGTAGTAGCCCGCCCACCACGCTTTATGCAACCAGTTGCACAAAGTGTGGCCCGTCTCTCCCCGCGTACCGTTCCGAGGCCCGGCGGCTTCAGACCTTGCGGTAGCTGTACGCCTCCACGGCCGCCGCCTCGACCGCGTCCAGGTCCGCGCCCGCCGACGCCGTCACCACGGCCGCGACCGCGCCTTCCAGGAAGGGCGCGTCCAGCAGCCGTGCGCCCTCCGGCAGTTCGTCGCCCTCGGCCACCAGCGACTTGACCGTCAGCACGGCACTGCCGAGATCGACCAGCAGGGCTACGCCCGCGCCCCGGTCCACCCGGGCCGCCGCCCCCGCGATCAGTTCGGAACTCGTCCCGAGCCCGCCGTCCGGAGTGCCGCCGGCGGCGGCCACCGGAGCGGTCGTTCCACCGCCCGCGAGCCCGACGGCCAGTTCCGCGACGGACTCCGCGACCGCCCGGCTGTGCGACACGAGCACGACGCCGACGTGCTTCTCGGTACTCATTCGCCCGCCGTCGCCGCGAGAGCCGCGATCAGCAGCGCCGAGGACGTGGCCCCCGGGTCCTGATGCCCGATGCTGCGCTCACCGAGATAGCTGGCCCGGCCCTTGCGGGCCAGTATCGGCACCGTGGCCACGGCGCCGTCCTCGGCGGCTGCCGCCGCGGCCGCGAAGGAGGTGCCGAGCGCCGCCACCGCGGGCTCCAGCGCGTCGATCATCGTCTTGTCCCCGGCCTTCGCGCCGCCCAGCTGCGCCACGGCTGCGACCCCGGCGCCCAGCGCCTCGGCCAGCTGGGCGGGCGTGACCTCGGCCGAGTCGTCGAGCGCCTTGCCCGTACGCCGCAGCAGCGTCCCGTACAGCGGACCCGAGGCCCCGCCCACCGTGGAGATCAACTGCCGCCCCGCGAGGATCAGTACGGCGCCGGGCGTGGCCGGCGACGCCTTCTCCAGCTCCGCGGTCACGGCCCGGAAGCCGCGCTGCAGATTGCTGCCGTGGTCGGCGTCGCCGATCGCCGAGTCGAGCTCGGTGAGATGGTCCGCCTCCCGTTCCACGGAAGCGGCCGCCGTCGTGAGCCAGCGGCGGAAGAATTCGACGTCGAGCACCGGCTCGGAATCCTGGTCGGACACAAGGTCTCCTCGAAGAGCGTCGGGCGTACGTGTCGGATGTGCCCGCCCGCCGGGTGAGGTCCGGGCCGGCGGAGATCCACCGGAGACGGACCTAACGACCCCAGCGCAGTGCGGGCGTCCGCACCGGCGCGTCCCAGAGCCGCAGCAGATCCTCGTCGACCTGACAGAGCGTCACCGAGCACCCGGCCATGTCGAGCGAGGTCACGTAGTTGCCGACGAGCGTACGGGCCACCGCGACGCCCCGCTCGGCCAGCACCCGCTGCACTTCGGCGTTGAAGCCGTACAGCTCCAGCAGCGGCGTCGCACCCATGCCGTTGACCAGCGCGATCACCGGACCGGACGGGCGCAGATCCTCCAGGACCGCGTCGACGGAGAAGTCGGCGATCTCACGCGACGTCATCATCGCGCGCCGCTCACGCCCCGGCTCGCCGTGGATACCGATGCCCAGCTCCAGCTCGCCGTCCGGCAGGTCGAAGGTCGGGCTGCCCTTGGACGGAGTGGTCACGGCGCTGAGGGCTACACCGAAGCTGCGCGAGCTCTCGTTCACCTGCCGCCCGATCGCCTCGACCCGCTCCAGCGTCGCGCCCTCCTCGGCGGCGGCGCCGGCGATCTTCTCGACGAAGAGGGTGGCACCCGTACCGCGCCGGCCCGCGGTGAAGAGACTGTCCGTCACGGCGACGTCGTCGTTGACCAGCACCTTGCCGACCCGGATGCCCTCGTCCTCGGCCAGCTCGGCGGCCATGTCGAAGTTGAGGACGTCCCCGGTGTAGTTCTTGACGATGAACAGCACACCCGCGCCACCGTCGACAGCGGCGGCGGCCCGCACCATCTGATCGGGCACGGGACTGGTGAAGACCTCACCCGGGCAGGCGGCGGAGAGCATCCCGGGCCCCACGAACCCGCCGTGCAGCGGCTCGTGCCCGGAACCACCGCCCGAGACGAGCCCCACCTTTCCCTCGACGGGGGCGTCACGGCGTACGATCACACGGTTGTCCACATCGACGGACAGCTCGGGGTGCGCGGCGGCCATCCCCCGCAGACCATCGGCGACCACGGTCTCCGGGACATTGATGAGCATTCTCAACGGATCCTCCTCGAACGATTACCACCCAGGCTTCTGAGCTGGGTTCTACCTGGTCAACCGATGTGTCGTGGGCTGTACGCCCTGGCGGTCTGTGACGGTCGATGGCGCTCCCCGGCGGGGGTGTTGCTGACTTCATGCCGACTTTCCTGATGGGGCGTCAGGCTGCCTTCGGTCCGATCCTTCCCCGTGCCCGGCGCACTCAGTATCGAAGAGGCAGGCGTGGTCGTGAAGCCTGGCGCGCGGTCATCGAGTGGTCTGTAGGTGGTGGTTTGATTCTTTGCAGTTTGATGCAGGTTGATTCGCGGAGAAGCGCACGATGGCCGCGTTCGACTCCAGCTGATTCCGATGACGCACCACGTGGAGTGCGTGGCGACCCTTGAACCGGCCGCAGAGGCCGTCTGACCTGCGGGTTCGCGGGGTGTGCGCTATGTGCGCCGTGGGCGTTCCGGGCGATATCCTGACGCTGAAACGACGCTCCCAGAGGCATCGTGACGCTCATTGGTCGTCAGCCCGCGCGACGGTGCCCAGGCACCGGGGCTCGTCCGGCTGTCGTACGGCCAGGCCCGCGTTCTGCTGGACGAACACACCACTGGGCGCGGGCCGGGTACGGGTTGGGATCTGCACGAGTGGCGGCACTCCGGCCTGACCCATCTCGGCGAGCAGGGCGCATCCCTGCTGATGCTGATGGCGAAGTCGAGGCATCGGAAGCCGGAGAACGTCCGCCGCTATTTCGAGCCTCTCCGGATGCCGTCGCCGAGGTGACCGGTCTGCTCGCGCCCGGCGACACCAGGCGGTGACCTGGGGCGGTCAGCGGGAGTCCGCGACCAGAAGGTCGACAGAACCATCTGGGCGTGATCACCGACAGAGAAACGTGGGTCATCAGTTCGCGCGCACTCGGAGTTCGGTGAGGTAGTCGGCGATCGCGTCACGGTTGCGGGCCAGGATGTCGATGCGTTCGGTCAGCCTGTCACGTTCGCGTTCGAGTGCCGCCACCGTCTCCGATGTGACGCCTTCAAAGACGATCGGATCGCGCGGAGATTCCAGACAGGGCAGGATCCCGCGGATTGCCTGCGTCGACAGGCCGGCGTTCAGCAGTTCGCGGATCTGCTGGACGCGGCCCAGGGCCGCTTCGCTGTAGTCGCGATAGTTGTTGGGCCCACGGGTCGAGGTGATCAAGCCCTTTGCCTCGTAGAACCGCACCTGTCGCGGAGAGGCACCTGCTTGGGCAGCCAGCTCGCCAATACGCATATCAGCACACTACCGCTTGACCTTGACACCAGCGTCAAGGTTTGACGATGTCGGCATGACCGAACTGAACGGAACCGTCAGCCCAACGTTCGAATCCGTCCGCTACGCCGTGGAGGACCAGCTGCGCAGCGGCGCCGAGGTGGGCCTGTCGCTGGTCGTCGATGTCGACGGCCAACAGGTGGTGGACCTGTGGGGCGGCCATCGCGATGCAGCACGCACGCAGCCCTGGCGACGCGACACGATCACCAACGTGTGGTCGATCACAAAGACCGTGACCAGCCTTGCCGCCCTGCTGCTCGTGGACGCCGGCGAACTGGACGTCTACGCGCCGGTCGCCCGCTACTGGCCCGAGTTCGCCGCGAACGGCAAGCAGGATGTCGAGGTGCGGCATCTGCTGTCACACACCTCGGGCGTGTCCGGCCTGGATCACCCCGCGCGGCTTGAGGACCTGTACGACGTGCGCGCGGCGGCCGCCCGGATGGCTTCTCAAAAGCCTTGGTGGGAGCCCGGCACGGCTTCCGGCTACCACGTCCTCAACTACGGCCATCTGACAGGCGAGCTGATCCACCGCCTGACCGGCCAGTCGCTGCGCGAATTCGTGCACCAGCACATCGTCCAGCCGAGCGGCGCCGATTTCCAGATCGGGCTGCGCGGCGCCGACGTCGAACGAGTCGCCGACGTCATCGCACCGACACTCGACTTCGATCCCTCGACGCTCGATCACGACACCGTCGCCTACAGGACCTTCACCGGTCCCTCATTCGAAGCCGGCGCGGCCAACACCCCAGCCTGGCGCGCAGCCGACCTCGGCGCGGCCAACGGACACGGGAACGCTCTGGCGATCGCCGAGATTCTCGCCCCCATCACCCGTGCAGGCGCCTCGGCGCACGGTCAGCTCCTCAAGCCCGACACCGTCGGACTCATCTTCAATGAGCAGTCCAACGGTGCGGACCTCGTCAGCGGACTGCATCTGCGATGGGGCATCGGATACGCGTTGCCCGACCGGCGCACCCTGTCCTGGATCCCTGACGGCCGCATCGCCTTCTGGGGTGGCTGGGGCGGCTCGATGGCGATCATGGACCTCGACCGGCGCATGACGATCAGCTATGTCATGAACAATATGGGGGCCGACATCCTCGGATCACAGCGGGCCGCGGCCTACACCACCGCCATCTACCAGGCCCTCTGTGACGGCAACCTCTCCTGACCAGCCCACCGTCAGCGTCGCGGGCACGAACCACGGAGGAGAGGAAACACCCATGACCACACCAGAGCATCCCGCTCTACTCAGTGCCGAACAGCTTTCCGAGGCCCTGCACGACCCGCGGCTGCGGGTCCTGGACGCCTCGACGTCGTTGGTACTCGACGAATCGACCGGCAGCTACATGGCTACTCCCATGCGCGAGGCGTACGAGGAAGCCCATATCCCCGGCGCCGTCTTCGCTGACGTTCCGGGCGCGCTGTCGGCTCCGGACGCGACATTCGACTGCACGCTTCCCACCGGTGAGTATTTCGCCGAGCAGGCCGGCCGCCTCGGCATCGGCAACTCCTCGCGTGTGGTCGTCCATGACTCGGGCGGAGCCTGGGCAACACGCCTGTGGTGGCTGTTTCGGGTATTCGGCCACGACAACGTCTCCGTACTCGACGGGGGAAAGCGCGCGTGGACAACAGCAGGGCTGACCGTCGAGTCAGGGCCACGGATCCCCGACCCCGGCCGCTTCACCGCCCATTTCCGCCCCGCGCTGGCTGCGGGCACGGAGGAAGTCGCCACCCGCGATCAGGAAGCCGTGTGTCTGGTCAACGCCCTGGACCCCGCGACCTTCCGCGGCGAGCAGGAAGTCAATCCGTATCCCCGCCGGGGCCGTATCCCTGGCAGCGAGAACCTGCCCTTCGATTCCCTGCTCGACCCGGCAACTGGCACGTTTCTTCCCCCAGCGGTACTCCGCGAAAAGCTGGACACGACCAGTCTGCTGCGGTCAGGTCGCCCGATCACATACTGCGGCGGCGGCATCGCCGCCTCCCTCGTGGCCTTCGCCGCGTACGTCGTCGGGCAGCCCGCCGTGGCGATCTACGACGGTTCGCTCTTCGAGTGGACCAGTGATCCGGGCCGACCCGTAGACCTGGGCGGCTGATCCGTCCCGCCGAACGACGAAGGCCCCGGCGAGGGCGTCGGCGGCGACTGGCCACGGGCTCTCCACCTGGGGTGCTGTGCTGCAAGGTGGCAGAAGAGATAGATCGGTGCATCTCCTCCGGAGGGAAGCGCTGACCTGGGTCGATGCCAGATCCAGTGCACGGGTGCGGAGAGGCCTGCCCGACGTAACGGCCGATGGCGGGCCCGAGACGGCGGACAAGATTTCCGTGGCGTGGTACCTGGCGGGGCCGCAGCCGTGATGATGTCGGAACGATCAAAACCGGCTGATCTGCGCAGGCCGGCCCTTCCCTCAGAACGAGCTGTACCCGCTGGCCTTGGTCACCAGGGTCACGGCGACGACGAACTCGGCGGGACATTCTTCACTCGTCGTCAACGGTGTGCGGGTCCCGCAGGGGACGGGGGCCGCCGGGCAGAGGACGACGGCGTTGAGGACCAGGCCGAGGGCGCCGATCTGTGCGCGATCGCGTCACCCAGCGGGGTCGACCGCCCGTCCCGGGACAGCATGCGGATGACGTCGTAGGCGCGCAGGGCGCCGGTGTGGATGGAGCCGATGATCCGCAGGATGTCCTCCCACCGCCGCTCGATGTGGGCGAGGTCCACCCGACCACGGGCAGCGTCAGTGAAGGCGCCGCAGTCGGCGGTGCGGTCGACGCGCCACATCTTCTGGTCCGGCAGGTCCGCCAGCTGCGGCGCGTACGCGAACCCCAGCACCCCACCGCCGCTTCGAACAGCGCCTTCGGGCCCTCACCGGTCGTCCAGGCCCGCGCGTCGACCCACACCCGCAACTCGGCTTCCGCCTCGGCGAACTCCGTGTCCTTGATGCCGAGCTGCTCGGCGAGGTAGTCGACGACTTCGGCCGGCACGTCGGTCGAGTTGTCCAGGAACACCCCGATGTTCCTCAACCCCGGTGACGTCCTTGACCGGCTGTGAGTCGACTGTCCGTGTGCCCGGATCCGCGGCATCGACCTGCGCACCACGCCCCACTGACCGGCCCGTCAGACGGAGTCGCGCGGCACTGTCACCACGTGCTTGCCCACGACGCCGCCGTGCTCGAACGCCTCGTGCGCCGCGGCGATGTCCGCGAGCGGATACACGCTGTCGATCACCGGGCGCAGCGAGCCGGAGGTGACCTGGTCGGCCAGGTCGCGCAGCAGGGGGGTTTCGGGGTTGGCGCTGAAGGTGCGGATGCGGCGGGAACCGTGCACGCTCGACGCGGCGATCGCGGCCAGGGCCGACGGGGACAGTCCGACGGTGACCATCCGGCCGCCCTTGGCCAACCGGCTCCGGTAGCAGTGCAGTTCCGTGCCGACGGTGTCCACGATGACGTCGAACGGCCCGATCCGGTCCGAGGTGGTGGAACCGTAGTCGAGGACCTCGTCGGCGCCGAGGTCGGTCAGGAGCTCGGCGTGGCGGTCGCGGGCCAGCGCGGTCACATGGCTGCCCATGGCGTGTGCCAACTGCACGGCGGCCGTGCCGACTCCGCCGGCCGCACCCCGTACCAGGATCCGTTCCCCGCTCGTGAGGTGCACGCTGTCGCGCAGCGCGATCAGCGCCGTGGAACCCGCCACCACCAGGGCTGCCGCCTCGACCGACGAGAGGTCCGCCGGGGCGTGGGCGATACGGTCCGCGGAGACGACGACGTACTCGGCCGCCCCGGCGACGGAGTGCCGCTGCCGGGGATGCACCATGCCCCACACCTGCTCCCCTGCCCTGAATCCCGCCACATCGGCGCCGGTCGCGGTGATGGTGCCCGCGAAGTCCAGTCCCACACCGATCGGGAACCGGCGTCCCGACACCATCTTCAACTCTCCCGCACGGACGATCACATCGTGCCCGTTCACGCTGGACGCCTCCACCGACACCAGTACCTCACCGGCGCGAGGAGCGGGACGATCCACGTCATTGATCCGCAGTACGTCCGCCGCACCGAAACTCGTGATCTGAACGGCCTTCATGTCGCTGTCCTTCCGTGACCGGCTGTGGTGCGTCCGATGCTGGACGCTTCGCACGGCATAACGGTCGTTCCCCTTGTCATGGGTCTGACAGACCCACCCTCGCGGGCCGCACCGGCGGCATACTGGCGCCGTGACCGACTCCTCCCACGCCATGAGCCACGACCCCCGACGCGAACTCGCCCAGTTCCTGCGCACCCGCCGAACCCGGCTGCGACCACAGGACGTGGGACTGGAGCCCGGCCCGCGGCGGCGCGTCGCCGGGTTGCGGCGGGAGGAACTGGCCCTGCTGGCGGGGGTGAGCTCGGACTACTACCAGCGCATGGAGCAGGGACGCGACGTACGGCCCTCCGAACAGGTCTTGGATGCCCTCGCGCGCGCCCTCAACTTCTCCGCCGAGGAGACCCGCCACCTGCACAGCCTGGCCGCCGCCGCACGTACACCGGCCCGTCTGCCGCATTCGTACGAGCCCGAGGAGGTACCGGACACCACGCTGCGGCTGCTGCGCGGCATGACTTCGCCCGCTCTGGTCGTCGGCCGTTTCCTGGATGTGCTGGCCTGGAACCCGCTCGGCGGTGCCCTGCTGGGTGAGTTCACCCGGCAGCCGCAGAGGGAGCGGAACCTGCTGGCGCTGTTCCTGCACCCCGAGGCCGACCGGGCGTGCCCGAACCGCGCAGCCACCGTCGCCGAGCTGATCGGAATGCTGCGGATACAGGTCGCCGCCGACCCCGGTCACCCGCGCGCGGTCGAGTTGGTGGGTGAGCTGGCCGTCCACAGCGACGAGTTCGCTGCCCAGTGGGCCCTCCACGACGTGAAGGAACCGACTCGCGGCCAAATGCGCCTCAACCACCCCCGGGTCGGCGACCTGAACCTGGACTGGGACGCCTACCCGATACCGGGCAACCCCGGCCCCGCCCTCATCGTCTGCACCGCCGCCGACGACAGCCCTGACGCCGAACGGCTCCAACTGCTCGTCGGCCTGCTGGGACCCCTTGACCCACACGGAATGAGAATCTGCGGGTGAGTTCGGGCTTGGAGCAGTGGGCCTGAGACGTCATCCGCTGAGTAGGCGTTCCCTTCAGCGGCTGGGGCGTGTTTTAGAAGTCCCGTCTGGCCCACGACGTTGGCACGCGCGCTCGCCGCGTTGTCGGAGTCATCCAAGTACGTCCGGTCCATCTACGGGGCTGATCCTCCGCCTTGCGATCGCACGCACCAGACGCCGTGGGCCCCGCCCAGTGGGCGGACGACGCTACTTCTCAAACACGCCCTAGGGCCTCGCTGAGACGGGAGGTGAGGGCGTATCGGAGAGGCGAATCACATGTGTGCTCTGCTCGTCGATCAACTGGAACACCGGTGCTCACCTTGGGCGAGAGCGGCGGCTGGGCCGAGTTCAGGGCAGCGGCCGGGTGCGTGGCGGTGAAGCGTGATCTGACCGCGGGCAGCATGTCACCTTCGTCGGCTGCGACGTGCTCGCGGGCCAGGGCGGCGATGGGGCCGACGATGCCTGCGCGTCATCCCGGAGGTACCTCGCGGGCAGCGAAAGAGGCACCTTCAGCGTCCTGGAACGGTTCAGAGCCGGATCGAGACGCTTTTACCGCGAGCGCAGTACCCGCGCGTTCCCTTGTACTGCGGGAGCGCGACGATCGTCTTCACGGTCGCGACAAAGCTGGGCAGCGTCCATCACCGCGTGTCCGACTGCCGTCAGCGCGCGGCCGTCGTCTGTCGCGAGGATGTCCTATGTCAGCTGTACTGGAGAGAATCGGCGCGTTCAGCGCCCGGAACCGGGGAGCTGTGGCTGCCGCGTGGCTGGTGATACTGGGTGCCGTCTTCGCGCTCACTCTGGGCGGGGTGAAGTCCTCCGACTCGGGCTTTGAGATTCCCGGCTCGGAGTCGGCGACCGCCCTCGATACGCTTCACCGGCAATTCCCCGAGACCGCTGAGGCCAAAGGCGAGGCGTCGCTGCAACTCGTGTTCGCCGCACGGCAGGGGGGGAATGTGTCCGATCCGGTGGCTTCCCGCGCGATCAGCGCCTCGGTCGTCGCCGCAGGGAAAGTGCCCGGTATCACTGCCGCGAGTGATCCCTTCTCGGCACCCGCGAAGTCCGGAGAGCGCGGGGAACACGCGGGGGCTGCTGAGACGGTGTCGCCGGACGGCCGGGTCGCCGTGTCGATGCTGGCCGCTGTCGGCCTGGACGACGCGCGAGCCGAAACCATGACCAGGGAGCTGTTGGCGGCGGGCGAACCGGCTCGGGCGGTCGGCCTCCAGGTGGAGATCGGAGGCGAGCTCGCGAGCGGCGAGCCGGAGCTCCTCGGGCCGACCGAGATCGTCGGCGCGCTCGTCGCGCTGCTCGTCCTTGTGCTGACCTACGGCACGCTCACTGCCGCCGGCGCCACCATGGGAAGCGCGCTTATCGGCGTGGCCGTCGGAGTGCTGGGCATCCTGGGGTACTCGGCGCTGGGCTCCGGCATCGAGAGCACCACCCCGATCCTCGCGGTGATGCTGGGCCTGGCGGTCGGTATCGACTACAGCCTGTTCATCATGGCCCGCTTCCGTGATGAACTCCGGGCGGGTCTTACGGTGCCGGACGCCGCGGCCCGGGCCGCGGCGACTGCCGGGACAGCGGTGGTCTTCGCAGGAGCGACCGTTTTCGTCGCCCTGGCCGGACTCACCGTCGTCGGCATCCCCTTCATCACCGAGATGGGCCTGGCAGGTGCCTTCGCGGTGGCGGTCGCCATCGCCGTCGCCATCACCCTGCTGCCGGCCGTCCTGAGTACTCTGGGACACCGACTTCTTCCCCGCCGCGAGCAGCGCGCCCAACAGCGACCGGCCCATCCCCGCGAGTTCACGCACAGCCCAGGGCGCCTCGTAGCCTCCTGGGCGCATTTTGTCACCGGTCGACCGCTCGCTGGGCTGCTCGGCGGGATCGCCCTGCTCGGTGTGCTGAGCATTCCCGTTGTGTCGATGTCGACCGAGCTGCTGGTACCGGGCGGTGAGGATCCCAAGGACACTCGCAGGGCCGCGTACACGTTGGTGACCGACGCCTTCGGTGCAGGGTCCCAGGATCCACTGATTCTGCTGGTCGAAGGAGACGGCGCAGCCCGCACGGCTGATGAGACGGCGAAAGCGCTGCGCACCGACCCCGCAGTGGCCTCCGTGTCATCCGCCGTGGCCGACGAGGACGACACGGATGCCTATATCCAAGTCGTCTCCCGATACGGTCCAACAGACCCGGGAACGGGGGAACTTGCCGACCGGATCAGGAAGACGCAGGGTGGCCAGAACGCGGCCACCGTCTCGGTCACCGGTGCCGTCGCCGTCGACATCGATGCCACCGACCAGCTCAGCACCGGGCTCATCGTCTATCTCTTCTGCGTCGTGGGCCTCTCACTGCTCCTGCTCGTACTCGTGTTCCGGTCGCTGCTGGTCCCGCTGCTGGCAACGCTGGGATTCCTCCTTTCCCTCGGCGCCGCTCTGGGGGTGACCACCGCCGTGTTCCAGTGGGGCTGGGCCGGCAATCTGGTGCAACTGGCCGAGGCCCGCCCGCTGTCAGCGATGCTGCCCCTCATCGTCACCGGCGTACTGTTCGGGCTGGCAATGGACTACCAGGTGTTCATGGTTTCCCGCATTCAGGAGGCATACCGTCGGGGACTCTCACCCGTCGATGCCGTGGTCGACGGCTTCCGCCGGGCGGCCGTCATCGTCGTCGCCGCCGCGGTGATCATGGCGGCTGTCTTCGCCGGCTTCCTCCTCAGCGGGGCGCTGACCCTGGTTGCCTCCATGTCGCTGGCCCTGACGATCGGGGTGCTGGCCGACGCGCTGATCGTTCGGATGGTGCTTGTCCCGGCCGTACTGGTGCTGGCCGGGAAGCGTGCGTGGTGGCTGCCCGGCCGGCTCGACCGGCTATTGCCGACCATCGACCACGACGGCTCCCATGCCCCGGCGAAGCCGGAAGAGGCCTCTTCGGTCCCGGTATCGTCGTGACCATCTGCCGGAACGACCGATGAGGGCGGGGGAGGGCGACATGACGCGTACGGACCCGGCCCGGCGCCCGGACCCACTGTGGTGGGGTGCCACCGCCTTCGGGCTGGTACTTCAGATCACCGTCGCCGCCGCCGAGATCGCAACCGGAGCCTCTCCGCTCGCCCTCTCCCTCCTCGGTGCCGGATCAGTCGGCCTGGCTTTACCCGCCCGCTACGCCCGCACCAGCGCCGCGGCCGCTGTTCTCCTCACCGCGGCCCTGGCCATTGACCCGCACCCGTGGGGCATGTGGATGGTCCCGCACCTTCTGCTGTTCCGCTTGGCCCTCAGCCGGCCCCGCGGTGAGGTGCTCGCGACAGCCGGTCTGATGGCCGCCGTGATGTGCGCCGAGGCCCTCGCGCCCACAGGTGACGGTGTATGGTTCGCGCCCGCGCAGTTCGGGTTGCTCGGGCTCACCGCCGCCACCGCGGGAACGGGTCTCTACCTCCAGACCCAGCGTCACTACACGGCGGCGCGCGCGGAATGGAATCGCCGTGAACGCCTGCGCCAAGAACAGGAGATCACGCATCGGGTAATGGCCGAGCGCCTGCGGATTGCTCACGATCTGCACGACAGCGTCGCCCACCACATCGCGGTGATCGGGGTGCACACCGGTCTGGCCCGTACCACGCTCCACACCGATCCCAAAGTGGCCGGGACCGCCCTCGCTGAGGCGCAGTCCTCGGTCCGCGAGGTGCTGCACGAACTGCAGGACGTCCTGCGAGTCCTGCGTACCCAGGAGATCGGCTCCGACGGTGTGCTCGACGCGCCGATGCGCGGTGCCGCCGGCATCCCGGACCTGCTGGACCGGGTCCAGCGGGCCGGACTTGTACTCGACGAAGACGTCGAGGAACAGGTCGGCTCCCGAACCGGCACGTCCGGCATCCGCGACGTGATCGCCACGCTGCCCCCCTCGCTGCCGCCGGCTGTCGATCTGGGCCTCTACCGGGTCATACAGGAAGCACTGACCAACGCTCACAAGCACGGCGACGGACGAGCGAGCCTCACGCTGAACGTCGACAACGGCCAACTGGCGCTCCTCGTGACCAACCGGGTTTCTTCACACGCGGCACGCAGCGCCGGCGGCTTCGGGCTGATCGGGATGCGCGAGCGCGTTCTCGCGGCGGGCGGGCAGCTGGACGTGACCCACCTCGAGGGAGTCCACCGCGTCCGTGTCGTACTTCCGCTCGACGTCACGGAGGGGCAGAACCCGGTCGGTGTTCCCCCCGACATCACAGGTGAACAGCCATGATCCGCATTGTGCTGGCCGACGACCAGGCCATGATCCGCTCCGGCCTGCGTGCCCTGCTGGAGACAGATCCCACCATCACGGTCGTGGACGAGGCCGAGGACGGTGCCCAAGCCGTCCGGCTGACCAGGCGCCATCGCCCTGATCTGGTGGTCATGGACCTTCGGATGCCCCGAGTCGACGGAGTCGAAGCCGTCCGCCGGATCCGGGCCGATCCCGACACCTCCCGGGTCCCCATCCTCGTACTGACGACCTTCGACTCCAACGCCCACGTCGTCGCTGCCATCCGGGCCGGCGCCGACGGCTTCCTCGGCAAGGCCGCCGAACCCTCCGAACTCCTGGCCGCCGCCCACGACGTGGCCGAGGGCGGATCAACTCTCTCCCCTGCCGCTGCGCGCGCCCTCGTAAGACACACCGCACAACCGGAGACGGCCGCAGCTCACGCGACACCCGAGACGAACGCCGAGCGGGTCCGCCGGGCGGCCGCCCTCACCCATCGAGAGCGCGAAGTCGCCGTCCTCGTGGCCCAGGGGCTCACCAACAGCGAGATCGCCGCCCACTTGTTCATCTCACCGCTGACCGCCAAGACCCACGTCAACCGCGCCATGCGCAAACTGGAAGCCGGTGACCGGGGGCAACTCGTCATCGCCGTCTTCGAAGCGGGGTTGCTTCAGCCCGGTGGGCACCCTGGCCCCACCGATCGCCCGGACGTCCCCGACGCTCCATAGCACTCCGGCCGCTGGAATGGAGCCTCAACTCACCCGCGCGATGGCCGCTCAGCAGCGCTTCCCGGCCCGGAACCACAAGCACGGCATCGTCATGGTGCTTGACCGGGTGGGGGACCAGCCGGGAAAGACCTGGCAGGAACGGTGGCAGACCAGCGGCATCGAGCGCCCGGGCAAGCCCCGAGCAGGGCCGAGGCGCCGCCGGTCGGGAACAGCGCCATGGGCGTCGACGCCGCCGGCCTCAACCGCTGGCGCGGTCGGCGGCGTCCGCGACCTCCGGCAGGGTGATCGCGTTGGAGGCCTCGCGCGTCGCCGCCCCCAGGTCGCCGCCGCCGGGCCTGCGGCTGGACAGCCCCCGCAACACCTCGTTGCGCCGGAGCAGGGCCTCCTCGGTGGCCGGCAGCACCGTCAGCGATCCGCTCAGCGCCAGGTCCTGGGACTTCACCATGAAGGCCCGGCAGGCGCGGTCGTACTCGGCGAAGGCCGCGGTGTGGTCGGCGTTGTTCGCCAGGGCCGTGGCCAGGCAGTACGAGCCGATCAGCGCCATGCTCGTGCCCTGGCCGGACAGGAACGCCGGTGCGAAACACGAGTCGCCGACAAGCGCCACCCGGTCCTTGCTCCACTCGTCCATCCGGATCTGCCCGACGCTGTCGAAGTAGAGGTCGTCGGTGGACCGCATTGCCGTCACGATCTCGGGGATCCGCCAGCCCTCGTTCCGGTAGGCGCGTGCCACGAGGTCGCACTGCCCGTCGAAGTCGGTCTCTCGCAGGGCGTCGGGGTCGTCCTGCCGGAAGGCGAGGAATGCCTGCCCGGGCCCGCCGGGCGTCGTCCGGCCGAACGCCGCTGTCAGTCCGGGGACGTTGTACATCGTGGACCGCTGGGGCTCCGCCCTGAACCCGTCGACGGTGAAGATCGCCACGGTGTAACCGAGGTAGCGGCTGAACCGGCTCTCCTCGCCGAACACCAGCCGGCGGGTGTTCGAGTGGATGCCATCGGCCCCGACGACGATGTCGAAGGTGCGCGGAGCTCCTCGCGTGAACGTCACGTCGACCCCGCTGTCGTGCGTGTCGAGGGTGGCGATCGAGTCGTTGAAGACGTACTCCACGTCGTCGCGGGTGTGGGCGTACAGGACGGTGGTGACCTCGCCCCGGGCGATCTCGAGGTCCTCAGGGTTGACCTGGCTCACGTAGTCCACGGTGTTGATCGACGCGATCTCGCGACCGTCCTTGTCGACGAAGGTGATGGTCTGCGGCGGGGTTCGCACGGCCTTCAGTTCGTCGTAGATCCCCATGCGCTTGACGACGTCGACCGCGGCTCCGCGGATGTCGATGTTGTACCCGCCGCCCCGCACGGCCGCCGAGCGCTCCACCACCGTGACGTCGAAGCCGTAGCGGTGCAGCCAGAACGCCAGCGCCGGGCCGGCGATGCTGGCGCCCGAGATCAGGGCTGTTCGAGGTGCTGCGTGATTCATCGTCTGCTCCGTGAGATGGTCGAGGTGGCGATCGGCGGTCGGGGGGTCATCGGCCGGCGGGCCGTCCGTGCACGAACTCTCGAACGACCCCCGCCACCAACTGCGGGAACTCGGTGGCGATCCCATGGCGTCCGCCGTCGATCAGCTCCAGGCGCGAGCCGGGGATCCGCCGGGCCATCTCCTCGGCCGCCTCGACGCGGATCAGCGGATCGTCGGTGCCATGGATCAGCAGGGTCGGCACGCTGAGGCCGGCCAGCGCATCGAGGACGTCGTGCGTCGAGACAGCCGCCATGCGCCGGGCGTTCTGCTCGGGCGTCCGGGGAGCCAGGACGCTTCGGGCGCGGTCGAGCAGGCCCGGGTCGTCGGCCTGGCCGCGGGGCGTGATGAGCATGTCGACCATGAACCCGCGCCGCTCCTCCGGATCGAGCTGGAGCAGGGTCGCCATCCCCGGCCCGCCGAAGTCGGCGTTCGGCGCGCAGGCGGCCAGCGAGAGGCTGGCGAACCGCTCCGGATGACCCAGTGCCGCGTGCATGGCGACGATGCCGCCGTACGACGTGCCGAAGAGGTGCGCACGCTCGTATCCGAGAGCGCCGACCAGGTCGGCCAGGTCCGTGCCCAGATCGTCGATCGTGTACGGGTCGCCGGGGTTGACCGTGTCGCCGGTGTCACGCTGGTCGTAGGAGATGGCGCGGATGCCGGCTCCCAGGAACGGCCGCAGGGCGGTGAACTGGGTGCGGTCGCTCTCGCCGCCGTGCACCAGTATCAGCGGCTCGCCTGTGCCCGACTCGGTGTACGCGACCTGCATCGCGCCGACGACGACTTGCGGTGGCGTCTGAACTGTCATGGCTGACCTCTCTGTTGTTTTTCTGGTGTGGGTGCCATCAGCGGGTCATCGACTCGACGTGCGGGATCGAGGCGATGAGCCGCTGCGTGTAGGGGTGCTGAGGGTCGTCGAGGACCGTCTCGGTGGCGGCGTGCTCGACGATCGCGCCGTCCTTGAGCACGTAGACGCGGTCGGTGACCTGCCGTACCACCGCGAGGTCATGGGTGATGAACACGTACGCGAGGCCGAGGTCGGCCTGCAATTCCCTCAGCAGGTTGAGGATGTGCGCCTGGACGGATACGTCGAGCGCGGACACCACCTCGTCGCACACCACCACTTGGGGGTCGCGAGCCAGCGCACGGGCGATCGCGACGCGTTGCCGTTCGCCGCCCGAAAGCTGCGCCGGCATGCGGCGGGCATAGCCGGCTGCCAGGCCCACGCGTTCGAGCAGCTCGTCGATACGGCGCGGGACGTCCGCCTTGTCGGTCAGCCGGAGACCGTCGCGCAGGGCCGAGCCGACCGAGCGCTGGGGGTTCAGCGTCGAGTAGGGGTCCTGGAACGCCATCTGGACCGTGGACCGGACCGTGTTCCAGCCGGCCTTGGAGACCCGCGCGGCGGCGAGGTCGACACCGGCCACGCGGATCGCGCCGGACGTGGGCCGGGTGAGCCCCACCATCATGCGCGCCAGCGTGGTCTTCCCGGAGCCGGATTCACCGACCAGCCCGACGCTCTCGCCCCGGAAGACGTCCACGTCCGCGCCCGCTACGGCGACCTTGTCGCCGTAGCTGCGCCGGGCGCCCCGGGTGCTGATGATCGGCGCCGATCCGTCGTCGGCACGCGCAGGCGTGACGACCGCCCGCCGGTCCCGGCGCAGGGCCGCGACCAGGTCCGGTGCGATCTCGCCGGCGCGGGCGCACCGCACGCCATGACCGGAGCCGGCGGCCTCCAGGGGCGGGTGCGCGGCCGCGCACTCCGGCGCGGCCCACTGACATCGCGGGGCGAACCGGCAGCCCGGCGGCCACGAGCCCGGCGCAGGGACGGAGCCCGGGATGTTCGCCAGGCTCGCCAGGCGGCGGTCGATCGGGGGGTCGGCCTGGATCAGGTTGGCGGTGTAGGGATGTCGCGGAGCCGCGACCAGGTCGTCGGGCCGGCCGGTCTCGATGATCTCGCCGGCGTACATGACGTAGACGCGGTCGCAGACCGAGAATGCGACGCGCAGGTCATGGGTGATCAGGATGAGGCCCAGCCCGTGCGTGTCGCGGAGTCTGCTGAGCAGCTCCAGGATCTCCTTCTGCGTGGTGACGTCGAGCGCGGTCGTGGGCTCGTCGGCGATGAGGACCCGAGGGTTCTCGGCGATGGCCGCGGCGATCGCGACGCGCTGGCGCATGCCGCCCGACAGCTCGAACGGATACCGGTCGGCGACGGCCGGGTCGGCGATGCCCACCTCGGCCAGGCGGGCCCGCGCCTGCTCCTTCCTCGCCCGTGACGAGAGGCGCCTCCCGTTCTCGCCGCGCAGCTTGGCCGTGATCTGCTCGCCGCAACGGCTGATGGGGTTCAGCATCGTGAAGGGGTCCTGCATCACGAACGCCAGCTCGCCGCCGCGCATCCGCTGCGCCTCCCGGCGGCTCAGGTCGACCAGGAGCTCGCCGTTGAGCTCGACCGCGCCTTTCGCGTCCAGCCCTCGCGGCAGCAGGTCGAGTATGGCCCGTGCCGTGATGGACTTGCCGCTGCCGGACTCTCCGACGATTGCGATGGACTCGCCGGCACCGACCTGGACGCTCACGTCGTCGGTGATCGACACCGGCCGGCCGGCTCGATGGCCGACGACGCTCAGGCCCGTGGACCGGATGGCCGGGACCGCCGGAGTCGTGCTCCGCACTTTGTTCATCGTGACCGACCCGCCTTCTCGTACTTCGTGTAGAGCCAGTCCCCGATCAGGTTGGCGGAGACCGCGAGGGCGACAAGGGACAGTCCTGGTCCGGCCGCCGCCCAGACGTTCGACGAGAGCGCGGACCGGTTCTCGGCCAGCATCAGACCCCAGTCGGGAGAGCCGGGCGCGACTCCGAGCCCGAGGAACGACAGCGACGACAGCTCGACGATCGCGAAGGTGACCTGGAGGAAGAACGAGGTCACGATGAGCGGGCTGATCGCCGGCACCAGCTGCGTCAGGAGGATCCTGGGGGTCGAGATCCCGGACATCTTGGCGGCCTCGATGTACGGGAGGTTCACCCGTTCGAGGACCGCGGCGCGCAGGAGGCGGATGTTGCTCGGCAGGCCGAACACCGTCAGCACCGCGATCGACAGCGTGAAGCCTCCGCCGACGACACCGACGATGACGATCGCGACGGTCAACGACGGGATCGAGTAGAGGACGTCGTTCACTCGTCCGATCACCGCGTCGACCCGTCCGCCGGCGTATCCGGCCAGCACCGCGAGGACAGTGCTGATCAGCACCGCGCCCGCCGCGATGGCAAGCGGCGCGAGGACCGCGGTCCGGGCGCCCGCGATGATCCTTGAGGCGATGTCGCGGCCGAGCTGGTCGGTGCCGAGGAGGTGGTCGAGGCTCGGTCCCTGGAACGACTTCGCCGGATCGATGAACGCCGGATCGTGCGGCGCCACGAACGGGGCGATCACGCAGATCACCGCGAGGGCCATGAACACGATCGAGATGCCCACCGTGACCGGGAGCTTGAGTCGTCCAGCCGAACGGCGCCACGGGGAGACCCGTCCGCCGGTCAACACATTGGCGTTGGTCATGAGGGAGTCTCCAGACCTTTGCGCAGCCGGGGATCGATGACGAAGCACAGGATGTCGACGACGAGGTTGATGACCACGACCATCACGGCGACCACGAGCGTCACGCCCTGCACGACCGGGATGTCGCGCATCGTGATGCCGGTGATCAGCAGCGTGCCGATGCCCTGCAGGCCGTACACCTGCTCCACGACGACCAGTCCGCCCGTCATGGCGACGAGGACCGCGCCGGCCAGGGTGATCATCTGGACGCCGGAGTTCTTCAGCACGATCGTGCGGATGATGTAGCGCGACGAGAGCCCTCTGGACCGGGCGAACGTCACCTGGTCCTCTTCGAGGACCTGCCCGAACCGGATCCGGGCGAAGCGGGTGGTGGAGGCCATCAGCACGATGGTCGTCGTGAGCACCGGCAGGATCAGGTGCGTGACGGTGTCCAGTCCGCCCTCCCCGGCGCCCAGGGTGGGCAACCAGCCGAGCTCCACCCCGAAGACGTACGACAGCAGGACACCGGTCGCGAAGACGGGTGAGCTCGCGCCGACGACGGTGAACCCGATGACGGCCCGGTCGGCACGGCTGCCCTGGCGGCGCGCCGTGTAGAGACCGAGCATCCCGCCGATGACGGTCGACAGCACCCACGTGGCGAGGAGCAGCGGGATCGTCACCCCCGCCGCCGTCGCGATCGAGGTCGAGACGGGCTCGCGGCGCGTGTACGACGTGCCGAGGTCGCCCTGCAGCAGGGACGTCACGAAGCTGACGTACTGCTGCCACAGAGGGTCGTTGAGGTGGTTTGCGTCGCGGATCGCCTCCAGGAGCTCGGGAGTGGCCTCCCGCCCTCCGATCGCCTGCTCCGGCCCGCCCGGAGCCGCGTGGATGAAGGCGAAGATCAGGATCGTGACGACGAACAGCACGACCATCGCCGCGGCCAGCCGTTGCAGGATCATCCGCGCCAGCGGTGGGATCACCCACCGCTGGGGGGCGACTGCCGGAGTCATGAGGTCCTGGCTCATGACGTGAGGTTCTCGGTCCAGCGGGTCATGTACCAGAAGGTGTCGAAGTCCTCCAGCGCCATGCCGTCCCGGAAGAAGGCGTAGACCTTCGGGGTGAGCAGCGGCACCATCGGCAGGTCGGTGGCGGTGGTGGACAGCGCCTCCATCAGCACCGGGACCCGGGTCGGGTCCTCGATGTCGAGCTTCTGGTAGTCGCTGAGCAGCGCCGTGACCTCGGAGTTGTCGTATCGCGCCGCGTTGCCGAACAGGCCGGGGGTGAGGACGTTCTTCGGGATGTTGAGCGGATCGGGCGTGCCACCGTTCCACGAGTCGACCGACAGTCCGTCCGCGGTGTGCTTGAAGTAGACAGCGTTACCGTGACCCTGCTGGTCGAGCGCCTTGACCTTCACCGTCACGCCGATCTCAGCGAGGTCCTGTCCCATGGTCTGGGCGATGAGCGACTGGCTCGGATCGCCCTGGTCGACCGGGATCTCGACGGCGAAACCGTCCGGCCGGCTCGACTGCGCCAGCTCCGCACGAGCGGCGTCGAGGTCGAACGCCAGACCGGACTCCAGCGCCGCGTAGGCCTGCTTGACCTCGGTGGGATCACCGGCTGCGGCCATGATCGGCTCGGGGACCAGCGTCGAGGCGAGCGCGGCCCGGCCGCCGAAGACGCCGTCGACCAGTGCCGGACGGTTGATCGCGTGCATGATGGCCCGGCGCACGTGGACGTCGTCGAACGGGGGCTTCTCGGTGTCGAAGTTGACCCGGTAGATGGCCAGGTCCGACGCTTCCTGCCCGGTGAACCCGTCGAGGTCCTCGAACGACCCGATCTGGCTCAGCGGCGGGTTCACGACCCCGTCGAACTCCCCGGTCTGGAGCGCGACCACGCGCGCCGCGTCGTCCTTGGCCACCTCCATCGTGATGCTGCTGAAGCGCGGCGGGTCGCCTCGGTAGTCGGCGTTGGCGACGAGGGTGGTCTTGGACTGGGGGGCGAACCGGTCGAACACATACGGGCCGGTGCCGATCTGCGGCACGTCGGGGGTGCCGACGGTGTCTCCGTGCTTCTCGTAATACGCCTTGCTGACGATGCCGACCTTGGCGATCGTGTAGCGGAACTGCGGGTCCGGTGCCGCCAGGGTGATCACGATCTTGTCGGTGCCGCTGATCTCAATGCTGTCGACCTGCGACCACGCGGCCGCGGTGTACGACGTGGAGTCGTCGGCGCTGTGCAGCTCGTACGAGAACTTGACGTCGTCGACGGTGAGCGGGCTGCCGTCGGAGAACGTCACGCCCTTCCGGAGCGTGTACTCGTAGACCGTGCGCGACGGGTTGGTCGCCGAGCTGGCGAGGTTGGGAACCACTGAGCCATCACTCTGGTAGGTCATCAGCGGCTCGTTGACCAGTAGCTGCGCGGCCAGCGTCTGCGAGGCTGTTTGCCGGGTGTCCCACGACGCGGGCGCCGACGGGACGATGATCTTCAGCTCGTCGTCGGCCTCGCCACTCGTCCCCGAGGACGAGCACGCTGCGGCAAGCACAGAGACGAGCGCGACCACGAGGACGACACCTGGTCGCCAGGTGGTCCTGCTCCTTGACGTATTCATCATTCGGTTCCTTCGGGGACTGACCAGCTACGCCGGTTTCGGGCCTGGGTCAAAAGCAATGTGGGGAGTATTGCATCCAATTCCAAGGAACGGAACAGACGAAACAAACTGTTTCCATGGGGTGCCGCGCGGCCCCCGCGCGACCCGTCCGCTCACCGGCCGACGCTGTACCCCTGGGCGCCACGAGGGTTCGCCGCAGCGGTCAGCAGCCCGGTCGACGGCTCCCGGCTGACCGAAGAAAGGCGCCCGAGGGACCACTCGCCGGCGCGCGTCACGACATGCCCGCGACGGACCAGGGCTTCGATCAGGTCGTCGCCCAGCCGGTCCTCGACCACGGCGCCTGCGGGCGTCCAGGTGCGTGGCCAGAAGCTGCTGGGGAAGCTCGTCGTGTGGAAGGCCGGAGCCTCGATCGCCTGCTGTGGACTCAGGCCGCCCACCAGCGTGTTGACCAGGTAGACGGCCTGCCACTGGTCCTGCTGGTCACCGCCCGGCGTGCCCAGGGCGCTCACGACGGCGCCGTCGCGCACCAGCATCGTGGGGGTCAGCGTCGTCCGCGGCCGGTGTCCGGCGCGCAGCGCCGACGGACTGCCCTCGTCCAGCCAGCACATCTGCAGCCGGGTGCCGAGCGCGAAACCCAGGCCGGGGACGGTCGGCGAGGACTGTAGCCAGCCGCCCGACGCGGTCGCGGAGACGGCGTTCCCCCACCGGTCGATGACGTCCAGATGGCAGGTGTCGCCCGGCAGGGAAGCCGAGAGGGAGACAGTCGGCTCACCCACGCCCGCCGGCCCTGCCGCCGTCTCGTCCGTCGTCGTGAACGAGACGAGCGCCGGCTCGCCCCTGCCCGCCGGCCGGCCCGGCCGGATCCGGTCCGACGCCGTCGGCCCGATCAGCGACCGGCGCTCCTTCGCGTACTCGGCCGACAGCAGATCGTCCAGATCGTGCGCCGACAGCCCCTCGCCGTAGTAGGCCTCGCGGTCGGCCATCGCCAGCTTGAGGGCTTCGAGCACGTGGTGGACTCCGGCATCGGTCGTGAGATCCAGCTCGGCGTCATTGAATCCGTCGAGAATGGCCAGCGTCTGGAGCAGCACCGGCCCCTGCGACCACGGACCCGCCTTGAGCACCTGCGTGCCCCGGAACGAACCGACGACCGGGTCCTCGTAAGTGGCCCGGAAGCCGGCCATGTCATCCAGGGTGAGGACTCCACGGTGCACTGTTCCCGACGAGTGCAGGTGCGGCGTCGACCGGACGAAGCCGTCGATCGTCTCGGCCACGAACCCCGATCGCCAGATCGCGCGGGCGGCATCGATACGGGCGGCGCGGCCGGCCCGCTCGCCGGCCCGGCTCGACGACTCTGCCACGAGCCGGGCGAGCGTGGCCGCGTAGTCCGCGTTGCGGACGAGGTCACCGGCCCCCGGAGCGGCCCCGTCCGTCAGCCAGAGCGCGGCCGACGA
The DNA here is from genome assembly GCF_036248275.1 of Streptomyces sp. NBC_01716. NCBI lineage: Bacteria > Bacillati > Actinomycetota > Actinomycetes > Kitasatosporales > Streptomycetaceae > Streptomyces > Streptomyces sp. NBC_01716. The sequence continues at coordinate 8,176,547 of NZ_CP109181.1, forward strand.
GGGCCAGCTCTCGCGGAACAGCGGCGCCACGGCCGCGATCGTCTCCGCCGCGCGGCCGATGAGCTGGTGCCCGGAACCGGCGTAGTGAACGGCGTACTCAAGGAGATCGGCGAGCTCCCACGTGCCGTGGTCGCGCAGCATCAGCAGCCACGCGTCGACGGCGCCGGGGACCGCCGCCGCGAGCGCACCCGCCCCCGGCACCCCGTCCAGGCCCTCGGCGGCGAAGTGATCGATCGAGGCTCCCTTCGGCGCCGGTCCCTGACCCACCAGGACCCGCGGCGGCGAGCCGGCGGGAGCGATCAGCGCGACGAGGTCGCCACCCGGCCCGTTGAGGTGGGGCTCGACCACGTGGAGCACGAACGCCGCGGCGAACGCCGCGTCGAAGGCGTTGCCGCCCCGCTCGAGAACCGCCTGCGCGGACGACGAGGCGAGCCAGTGGGTGGAGGCGCACATGCCGAAGGAACCCGTCAGGTCCGGACGGGCTTGGAAGGCCTGGCTGGCGCTACTGGTCACGTCTTGTCCCCTCATCAAGTCTGCATCTATACTGACGCAGATTGGATGCAATAATAGGCGCGTCCGATACTCATCGCGCAACCCCGGCATCGGCCGGCCTCACACCTCCAGAGAGGGACACATGACCGCGACCCCAGACCGGCACTCGGTCTCCGGATTTCCCACCACACCTGGCGACGAGCTGGTCTTCGAGAACGACCGCGTGCGGGTCTGGGCCATGAACCTCGAGGCCGGTGGCATGTTCGACTTCCACGAGCACCAGCACGACCACCTGATCCTGTGGCCGAACGCGGGCCGTGCGGAGGCTCAGGAGCACGGCCAGGACGACTGGCCCATCTCCCAGCACGCGGAGCGGGGGTTCGTGTTCTTCAAGACTGTTGGACGCGGCGGGCCCCTTCCCCCGCACCGCATCCGGAACCTCGAGGACCACCCGGTGACCCACTACATCATCGAGCTGATCGGCGAGGAGTCCCCGTCAGAGGGACGCAAGTCGGAGACCAACGGACGGGGTACGACGACCCGGCCGCACACGGTGGCCGCCTCCGGCACCGACGACTGAGCATGCGGGCCCTCGCCGAGCGCCGTCACGTGCCGACACGGACCGGACCCGCGAGCCGGCGCCCGTGAGGAGAGCACGGAGCACCCGTCATCGCACCACCCTCGCGGTTCTCACGGTGTCCGTCACGAGCTTCGCGCTGCTCCAGTCGCTGGTGACGCCCGTCCTGTCAGAGCTGCGGACCGAGCTTGGCACCGACCAGCGGACCGTCACCTGGGTCATGACCGCCTACCTGCTGTCGGCTTCGATCTGCACTCCCCTCATCGGCCGCATCGGCGACCGGATCGGCAAGCGGCGCATGCTGGTCGGCGCGCTCGCGGGACTCTCCGTCGGGTCGCTCGTGGCGGGCCTGGCCGGCAGCATCGAGGTCATGATCGCCGGCCGGGTGATCCAGGGTGTCGGCGGCGGGGTGCTGCCGCTGGCGTTCGGGATCGTCCGCGACGAGCTGCCGGCGAGACGGGTTCCGGGTGCCATTGGCCTGCTGGCCTCACTCGGCGCCGTCGGTGGCGGCATCGGCATCGTCCTGGCCGGCCCGATCGTGAACGCCCTGGGCCACCGCTGGCTCTTCTGGCTGCCCGCGCTCGTCACGGGCGTCACCGCGGCGCTCGCCCACGTGGTCGTCCCCGACTCACCCGGCCGACGAGCCGGCAGGATCAGCGCGGCGCCCGCTCTCCTGCTGTCGGGCTGGCTGGCCAGCCTGCTGATCGCCGTGAGTCAGGGGAACGCCTGGGGCTGGGCGTCCGCCCCCACTCTGGCGCTGCTGCTCGGCGCCGTCGTGCTCGGTGCGTCATGGATCGCCGTGGAACGGCGTTCGTCGTCGGCGCTCATCGACCCGGCCATGATGCGGCTGCCCGCAGTGTGGACGACCAACGCGGTCAGCCTCCTCGTCGGGTTCGGGATGTACGCGGCGTACGCCTTCCTTCCCCAGTTCGCCCAGACCCCCCAGGCCACCGGATACGGGCTCGGAGCCTCGATCACCGAGTCCGGGATCATGCTGCTGCCGATGGCCGTCACGATGTTCTGCGCCGGGCTGCTCTCCGGCACGCTCGTCAGGTCGGCCGGGCCCAGGACCATCGTGGTGGTGGGCTGCCTCATCTCCGCGGCGGCCACCGCGGCGCTCGCGCTCGCCCACGACGAGAAGTGGATGCACTACGCCGCGAACGCGGTCATGGGGGCGGGCACGGGTCTCGTGCTGGCCTGCCTGTCCAACCTCGTCGTCGCGGCGGTGCCCCGGGAGCAGACCGGCGCGGCCAGCGGCGTCAACGCCAACGTCCGCACGATCGGCGGATCCCTCGGCACCGCCGTGATGGCCGGTATCGTGACCGCCGGCCCGCGCGCGGACGGACTGCCGCGGGAGGCCGGCTACGCGAACGGACTCCTCGTGCTCGCGGTCTCGCTCGTCGCCGCGGCGTTCCTGGCGCTGCTGATCCCGCGCGCGGCCCGAGGCGGGCGTGGTCACGGCCGGCATCACGACAAGGCCGGGCATGCCTTGGAGAGCGCGCCCTGACGGCCACCTCCCGTGACCGGAAGGTCGCATCTCATTTGGCCAGAACCAGATGCAATAGGGGTCACCGTTCGCGGTGCCGTATTGGTATCGTTGTGTGCTGGAAGCCGCCGTCCCTCCGAGGAAACGTCATGACTGTTTTGCCCACGAACCTCGCTGTGAACCAGGGGGCCGAACCGATCAGTGACCACATCGTCGCGGTGCTGCAGCGACGAATCCTCGCCGGCGAGATCCCGATCGGCGCCTGGCTGCGGCACGGCGCCCTGGCCGAGGAGTTCGGCGTCAGCCGTACCCCGGTGCGGGAGGCCCTGAGGATCCTCCACTCACAAGGCGTCGTCACCATCGACCCGCACCGCGGCGCTCGCGTCAACGGGCACTCCGGCAAGGACATCCGCGAGATCGGCGCCGTCCGTGCCGAGCTGGAAGGCTATGCGGCCGAGCTGGCGACCGAACGGATCAACGACGCGCAGCTCAAGCGCATGCTCGACGCCTGGAAGGGCTTCGGCGAAGCCATACAGCAACTGGGCGCGAGCGAAGGAGACCAACGCACCCAAGCGCAGCGCTGGGCCGATTCCAACCACGAGTTCCACTCGGTGATCGTCGAGGCGTCGTGCAACCGGCAGCTCGCCCTCACCATCGCCGAGCTCAGGCGGCGCCTTCCGCACAACCTCTCCTACGGCGCCTACGCCGACAACTCCCGCCTCCTGCGCAGGAACCTCCAGCAGCACGAGGGCGTGGCCGCGGCCATCGTCGACCACAACCCGCGATTGGCCCGCAAGCGGATGACCGCGCATCTGCGGGCCTCCAACGAGGCCACCGCCCGATGGGTCGAGAGCAACAAGACCCGGAACTGAGCGACGGACAGGGTGGGTTCCTGGTGAAGCTTCCCCTTGTACAGACGAAGCGGTACACCGAGGAGTTCAAGCGGGACGCCATCGCGCTCGTCGACTCCACAGGGAAGACGGTCACTGCGGTCGCCCGGGAACTCGGGATCAGCTCTGGTCCTGGCCACCCGCGAGGTGGTCGGCTGTGCCATGGCCGACCGCCACCGCGCCGAACTCGGCGTGCCTCGACAGGAACAAGGGTTACTGCCCGAAGTTTCGGTCCGCTGCCGGCGAGAGGGGGAGCGGTAGTAGTTGTTCTGGATAGTCGACACTGCGGCGAATGACGCGGTCGCCCTGTTCGCCGCACTGGCTCGCAAGGAACTGCGAAAGGAGCGCTCATGAGTCTTGCTGCCCACTACGAGGCATTCCTACAGCAGCGTGGCACCGATCGGGCTTCACCGCCCGGGGCGTGGACGGTGGTTGCGGGGGCCGAGTGGTGTTTCGGGTGTGCGGTCCCAGGGAGTGGCATCGCTCGTGGTGACGCTCTTAAGACGCTGTTTCATTTGGTGAGGCGGCGGTGGCAGATAAGGGTGGCTGCGATACCGACGAAGGCGAGGAAGTGCTCGGCTTTGTATTCGCAGCGCCGGTGGAGGTGTCGGCAGTCGGCCAGCCACGAGACGGTTCGTTCGATGACCCGTCGGTGGCGGCCGTGCCGCTGTGAGCTCTCGACGCCTTTGCGGGCGATGCGGTGGGTGATGCCCCGCTGACGGATCCATCGGCGGAGGTGGTTGTGGTCGTGGCCCTTGTCGGCATGCGGTTTGCCGGGCCGCCGACGGCGGGGTCCACGGCGGGAGCGGATCGGCGGGATCCCGCGCACGGGCGGCTCCGGGCCCTGGCTGTCGTGCATGTTGGCGCCTCAGATGCCCAGCGACAGCGGCAGTCCGTTCCGGTCGGTGATCAGGTGGATCTTCGATCCCAGCTTGCCACGGTCGGCAGCGCGACCAGTCCAGTTCGCCCCGGGCGCCGAGTTCGTCAAGGACAACACGGTGCGGCCGCGCCCACACCCGCGCTTGCGACCACTGCGCGAAGCGATGGCAGACCGTGGGCCAGGCCAGCCCGGACACCGGCGGCAACTGCCGCCAGGTGCAGCCCGACCTGGCCACGAACAGGATCGCCGCCAGCACTTCACGATCACCCGCCCGAGCCCGGCCACTACCCTGCGGACGTATCACCTCTGTCGGCGGCACCGCCCGACGGAACAACACCCACAACTCATCCCGCACCAACCGCTCAACCAAGTCTGTCATGCACGGCTCAACAAACGATCAAGCCATAAGAAACGACGTCTTAGGAGCCCGGGCGCCGCTGTGCGACCAGCGCGGCGATCTGTGGGCGGTTGATCTTCCCGGTGCTGCTGCGGCCGACGGAGTCGACGAAGTGGAACTCGCGCGGTGTCTTGAACCGCGCCAGACGGTCGGCCAGGTGACTGCGCAGGCGGGTGGCGGCCGGCTCGCCGCCCTCCTCGCCGCCCTTCAGCTGCACGACGGCGACGACGCGCTGCCCCCATTCGTCATCCTGTACGCCGATAACCACGGCATCGGCGACCGACGGCTCCGTCACGAGGGCGGCTTCCACCTCGGCCGGGTAGATGTTGACGCCCCCCGAGAGGATCAGATCGGAGCGTCGGTCGCCGACGTAGAGATAGCCGTCCTCGTCGAGGTGGCCGATGTCGCCCGCGGTCCGGAACGGGTCGTGGGCATCCGATGCCCCGGCGGGGATCAAGTCTCCGGCCGCACCGCTGTAGGTGAAATCGAAGCCACCGCTGACGTAGATGGTGCCGGGCTCGCCTGCGGGGAGCGGCCGTCCGTCGCTCCCGCGGATCTGGAGCTGGATGCCGGGTGCCGCGCGGCCTGCGGAGCCTGGCTTCTTCAACGCCTCCTCGGAAGTGATGATCGTGGCGATGCCGAACTCCGTGCACCCGTAGTACTCGGTGAGCACCGGACCCCACCACTGGATCATCTGCTGCTTCAGCTCCGGCGGGCACGGTGCTCCAGCGTGGGTGACCAGCTGGAGCGAGCGGCCTGAGAAGGAGTCGCGGATCGACTCGTCGAGGTCGAGAAGCCGATGAAACATGACCGGGACCATGAACGTGGTCGTGACCCCGAATCGGTCGATGAGCGAGAGCGTCTCAGCCGCGTCGAACCGTGTGGTGATGACGAGCTCCTGCCCCAGGTGCAGGGCGCAGAGCGCGTTCAGATTCGGTGCCGGGTGGTAGAGCGGGGCGACCACCAGGTGCACCTGGGGGAGCACGGTGTCGGTGTCGTACTGCGCGAACCGCTGCCGAGCTCGGGCATCGGCAGCCTCGTCGGGGGTCGTCTTCGGCAGCGCCCGACGGACACCCTTGGGGCGCCCGCTCGTCCCGGAACTGTAGTACTGCACCGAGCCTGCGCTCCGCTGTATCGGCGCGGAGGCAGGATGCCGTGCGAGCAGGTTCTCGGCCGAGAGTCCGTCCGACGCGCCTCCGACCACGACGACGCGGTCGGGGGCGAGGCCGCCACCCAGGCGAGCCCCTTCGACGGCAAGCGACTCGAGGGCAGACTCGGTCACCACGGCGCGAGCCCCGGAATCCCCGATCAGGTAGGCGGCCTCGGAGGCGGTCAGGTGCCAGTTGACTGGCACGAGGTACAGGCCGATCTGCTCCGCCGCGAGCTGTGCGGCGATGAAGGTCGCACCGTTCTTCAGGACGAGGGCCACGGTCTCGCCGCGCTGCAGATCCAGGTCGTCCCGCAGCAGACGGGACCAACGGTGGGCGTCATCGAGCAGGTCGCCCCGCGTGACGGTCTCGGACCCAAGCCGCAACGCGACGGAGTCGCGGTCGCCGGCCGCGATCTCGAAGAAGCCCCGAGCAGGCGCGTCCGCCGGTGCTGTCATGCCGACACCTCCTGGTTCGAGAGCACCAACGTCGCTGCCTCCGAGAAGAAGTGTCCAACACCCTGGACCACACTGACCTCCACGTCGGGTACCTGGGCGAACGCCTCGCCCCGGAGCTGGCGGACGGCCTCCTGGATCGCGAACATCCCGTACATGCCGGTGTGGGTGTAGCGAAGGCCGCCGCCGTTGGTGTTCATCGGCAGGTGCCCGCCCGGGGCGGTGTTACCGTCGGCGACGAACGCGCCGGCCTCCCCACGCCCGACGAAACCGAGTGCCTCGAGGCCGTACAGCGGCACGTGTGCGAACGCGTCGTAGACCATCAGGTGATCCACGTCGTTGTGGCTGATGCGCGCCTCGGTGAAGGCAGCCGTGGCCGACCGCTCGAACGTCTCGGCGCGCGTGAGGTCAGGCATCTGCGACACCAAAGGGCTGTCGGCCGCCTCGCCCGACCCCCACAGATAGACGGGGGTGCGGCGCAGTTCGCGGGCGCGCTCTGCCGACGTGACGACCAGCCCACCGCCTCCGTCGCTCACCATGCAGCACATGAGCTTGGTGAACGGCCAGGCGATCGGCGTCGATGCCAAGACCTCGTCGACGCTCGCGAGAGAGGGGCGGGCCGCTCGGGGATTTCCGTGCGACCACTCGCTCTGCCGAGCCGGCACGGAGGCCAGCTGCTCGAGCGTCGTCCCCGTCTCGTGGGCGTAGCGGAGGTAAGGGAGCGTGAACATCGTGGGAGGGCCGTAGACGCCGAACGGTAGCTCGAACTGACCGAGCATCCCGTCGGCCGGCATCGGACGCGGATGGCGCCCGACCACCGACCGACGAGATTCGCCGTGCAGCACGAGGACGACTTCGGCCTGTCCAGCAGCGATCGCGGCAGCAGCGTGACGCACGTGCACCAGAAACGACGTCCCGCCCACACTCGTGCCGTCGAACCACGTCGGACGGACTCCCAACGCGTGAGCGATCTCGACCGGGTTGTGCACGGCGCTCGTGATGCCGTCGACATCGTCGAGGCTCAGGCCGGCGTCGGCGAGAGCGAGCAGCGCGGCATCGACGTGGAGGTCCAACTCGGACATGGCGGGCAGTCGTCCGAGGCTCGTTTCGGCGGCGCCGGCGATGGCGGCCACGGGGCGACTCACGCGGCGTGCCCCTCTCGGGGGGCGAACACCGGGACCACCTGGCCGCGCCGGTCCTCGAAGGCGACCTGCAGCGGCATGTCGATGACCAGCTGGTCGGGCACAGCGTCGCTCCCGATGATGTTCGTCATCATGGTCGGCCCTTCCTCCAGTTGGACGATCGCGATGACGTGCGGACCGACTGCTTCGAATCCGGGGGCGGGGAGGTGGTTGATGACATAGCTCAGCAACGTCGCGCGTCCGCTCACGTCAACCCACGACACCTCGCGGGAGCCGCAGGACGGGCACGCGATGCGGGGGTAGAAGAAGTGCGTTTCACACGACCCGCACTGCTGGACCGCCAGGCGGCCCTCGGTCGCGGCGTCCCAGAAGGGGCGGGTGGTCGGTGTCGGCAGCGCCTGCGCGGCGCCCTCGCCAGGGGTGACCCCGGACACAAACATTGGTACCATGACCGGTACTATACAGGTCGTTATAATACCGTCCAGTGGTTGGTCGGCACTCGGCCGACCGAGCGGAAGGAAGATTTGTGGGCACTCGAACGATCTACACGGGCGCGTTGGTCTTGGTGGGCGACCCCCGCGACGGCAGCTTCCAGCGAGTCGACGTCGAGGTCGTCGACGGCCGGATCAGCCAGCTTGCCGAGAACCTCGGGTCCACGCCCGAAAGTGCCGATGTCGTCGATGCGTCCTGGGCTTGGATCATCCCGGGGTTCGTGGACGCGCACCACCACATGTGGCAGGCGACGATGCGCGGCCTCACGGTGGACTTCACGCTGTCGGACTACGTGTGGACGATCCGGCGCAACCACTCCGGCGTGCACCGCGCGGTCGACATATACAACGGGACGCTCGGTGCGGCCGTGGGGCTGCTCGACTCCGGCACGACCTGCTCGGTCGACTACTCCCACAGCATCTTGACCCCTGAGCACGCCGACGCGGGCGTGGCGGCCATCAACGAGTCGGGAATCCGTGGCGTGTGGTGCTACGGGCTCTATGACCCCCACACGGCGAATCCGTACTTCACGTCTGTCGAGTCCCGTCTCGAGGACGCGCGACGCGTGCGTTCATCGTTGTTCGAGACCAGCGGCGGGCGGGTGCGCTTCGGGATCGCCCCGACCGAGCTGAGCCTGAACGGCATCGAGCAGGCCGCCCAGGAAATGGTGCTCGGGCGCGAGCTGGATTGCCTGATCCACACTCACACCAACGCCCGGTGGAAGCCCGGATACCGGTCGGAGATCAAGCAGCTGGCCGAGGCTGGGCTGCTCTGGTCGCACCAGCTCCACTCGCACTGCAACACCTCCGACGCCGAGGACTTCGCGATCCTGGCCGATCATGGGGCCAAGGTCTCCTCCACCCCCGAGACCGAGCTCAATATGGGGATGGGGTTCCCGATCGCCGCCGTCGCCGACCGCGTAGGTGTCGTGGCGGGGCTGGGTGCGGACATCCAGTCGAACAACTCTCCCGACATGTTCACGACTATGCGCCTGATGCTGGCGGGGGAGCGTGCCCGGGCCAATCAGCGCGCGCTGGAGGAGAAAGGCATTTACGACATGGGCGGCCTCGAGTTGCGTGCTGCCGACGTGCTGTACTTCGCGACGCTCGGCGGAGCCATCGGTCTGGGCCTGGAGGACGAGTGCGGTTCGATCGACGTCGGCAAGGCCGCCGATCTCCTCTTCATCCGCAACACATCCCTGAACCTGACACCAGCCGTCGACCCGATGGGTGCGATCGTCATGAGCGCTCGAACCTCCGACGTCGACACCGTTCTCGTCGGCGGTGAGGTCGTGAAGCGGGACGGCGCGATGCGTGCTGACCTCGTCGAGAAGGCGATCCGAGGCCTGCGGGAGTCGGGCATCCACATCGTGAACGAGTCGCAGGCGTACGGAGGCATGATGCCTCCGCAGCCCGAGTGGTGGGGCGCCGCGACCGCAGCGACGGGCTCGCGGTCATGACCCGTCGGCGGCCTCCTTTCGCGCGCTGGGACAGCGAACCCCGGGAGACGACATGCGGTGGGTGACATGCCGGCGCGGGCACGGTCCGCAGGTCGGTCTGGTCGTCGACGACGCGGTGCATGTCCTGGACGACGACCGCACGCTGATCGACGTGATCTCCGCAGGCCAGGTCGAGATGGAGCGCATCGCCGAGACGGTGCGGCGAGCGCCCGCGACCGTCGTCCCACTCGAGTCGACGGTGCTGCACTCCCCGATCCCGCAGCCGCCCTCCGTGCGCGACACGGTCGGCTTCCTCGACCATGTCCGCGGGTGCCGAAGGGCCTACGGCCGTGACCCGGAACTCGGCGAGGTCTGGAGCCGCGTTCCCGCCTTCTACTTCGCCAATCCGGCCACCCTCTTCGGCGCTCGCGACGACGTCGCGATCGCGCCGGGCTCACGCTGGTTCGACTTCGAGCTCGAAGTCGCAGCAGTCATCGGCACGCCCGGCTCGGACCTGGATGCTGTCGCCGCCCAGGACGCGATCGCGGGCTACATGCTCTTCTGCGACTGGACCGCCCGGGATCTGCAGCAGACCGACATGGCGCTCGGCATCGGTCAGGGCAAAGGCAAGGACTCCGGCATGACGTTCGGTCCGTGGCTCGTGACGGCCGACGAAGTCGCGAACCGGCTCGTCGACGGTCGCCTCGACCTCGAGGTGGCGGTCGAGGTCAACGGCGTCGAGATCGCCCGCGGGACGACCGGTGCGATGGACTGGACCTTCGGAGAGATCGTGTCGTTCGTGTCGCGCGGCACCCGTTTGATCCCCGGCGACGTCATCGGGTCCGGCACGATCCCCGGCGGTTGCCTGCTGGAGCACCTCGTCGGTGACCCGGAGACCTACGAGGGATGGCTGAAGCCAGGCGACACCGTCTCACTCAGCGGTCGCGCCCTCGGACGCACGCATCAGCGCATCGTCGACGGCGCCCGCCCTCACCCGCTCTCGAGGGGCTACTGATCCCGACCGACACGAGGAACCTGTCATGACGAACACCTACACGCGCGGCCTGCACGAGATCGCCGCCGGAATCCGGGCCTGGCTGCTGCCCGACGGCGGGTGGGGCATGAGCAACGCGGGGCTGGTGCAGGGCGAGGGGCAGAGCTTCCTCATCGACACCCTCTTCGACCTCCCCCTCACGACCGAGATGCTGGACGCCATGGCGGACCTGACTGCCGCCACGCCGATCCAGGGCGTCCTGAACACCCACGCCAACGGCGACCACTGCTTCGGCAACCAACTCCTCGACGACACGGTCACGGTGTACGCGACGAGCGAGACCGACCACGAGATCCAGCACGGCACGACCCCCGAACGGCTCCACATGCTGGCGACATCGGACTTCGGACCGGTCCTGTCGCCCTTCCTGCGGAGCTGTTTCGGAGCGTTCGACTTCACCGGCATCACTCTGCGAAACGCCGACACGGTCTTCGACGACTCCCTGACAGTGACAGTCGGCGGTCGCGATGTCGACCTGTTGCGGCTGGGCCCGGCGCACACTGCCGGTGACGCCATCGCCCACGTGCCAGATGCCGGGGTGATCTTTGCCGGCGACCTCCTCTTCATCGGTGGGACGCCCATCATGTGGGCCGGCTCGCTCACGAACTGGCTGCGTGCCTGCGACCGGATGGCCGCGCTCGATCCGACGGTCGTGGTGCCCGGTCACGGACCGCTCACCGACGTCGACGGGATCGCGGAGATGCGGGGCTACCTGGCCCACGTCAAGGACCGCATCGCCGACGGGGTGGAGGCGGGCCGACCGTGGCGCGAGACCGCTGACCGGATGGATCTGGACCGCTACGCCTCCTGGCCGCAGGCCGAACGCATCGTCGTCACGACTTACCAGGCCTACCGGCAGGCTGCGGTGGACACCCCGCAGGAGGACGGCATCGACCTCTTCGGCGAGATGGCCGCCTGGCAGCAGCGCCGTGCAAGGAAACGCTGACGCCCCGGCGCCGCGGCCGACGACGGATGCCGCGGGTGACCTCCTCCCCCCCCCGGTCGATCGGGCGTCGCCGGGAGCCGGCGGTGGTGAGCGCATTCACTTGCGCGGTACCAGAGAAGCATCTATAGTACCAGAACTGTTACCAGCACCACGCGCTGGTCCGCGGTGTGCGCGGTGGAACGGCGGTGGCGCTCTCGGCGCCGCTCGGATCGCTGACGACCCCCGCAAGGATCTGCGTCGGCGTGCTCTTCATCGTCGGAAGGACGTGTCAATGACAGACACCCCATCGGTGTACGTGGTGACCGGAGGTGCCGGCGGACTCGGCGGCGCCACGGCGAAGCTCTTGGCGGAGCGCGACGTGTCCGTCGTGGTGACCGACCTGGTCGACGCCGACGAGAGCGAGCTGCGCGCACAGCTCGGTGAGCGCGTGACGTTCGTCCGCGGCGACGTCTGCTCGGAGAGCGACCTCGGCCAGGTGCTCGACCACGCCTCCGAACGCGGCACGATCCGCGGGCTGGTCCACTGTCCGGGGAAGGGTTTCCCCCGCAGGATCGTGGACCGTGCCGGGACGCCATTCCCGCTGGACCAGTTCGAGACCGCCCTGAGGCTGAATCTGGTGGGCACCTTCAACGCCCTGCGGCTGACGGCCGCACGCATGGCCACGAACGACCCCGACGAAGGCGAACGCGGGTCGATCGTCATGACCGCGTCGGTCGCCGCCTGGGACGGGCAAGTCGGACAGATCGCCTACGCCGCCGCGAAGTCCGGCGTCGTCGGCATGACCCTGTGCGCCGCTCGTGACCTCGCCGACCTCGGCATCCGCGTCAACACCATCGCTCCTGGCATCTTCGATACCCCGCTGCTGGCCCGGTTCTCCCAGGACATCCGCGACGGCCTCGCGGAATCGGTCACCTTCCCGAAGCGCCTCGGTGACCCGGAGGAGTACGCCTCGCTCGCCGACCAGCTACTCCGCAACCGCTACCTGAACGGCGAGGTCATCCGCCTCGACGGCGCCATCCGGATGGCGGCCCGATGAGCGCCGCCGGCGCCCCGGTCTTGTTCGAGGAGACCGACGGTGTCGCGACGATCACCCTCAACCGTCCCGCGGTGCGCAACGCCGTCGACGCCTCGATGGCGGGAGCTCTCGCCGAGATCGTCGACCACCTGGACGAGCGCAGCGACCTCCGCGCAGCCATCCTCACCGGTACCGGCGGCAGCTTCTGCTCGGGCATGGACCTGAAGGCCTTTGTCCGTGGCGAGAAGTCCTCGATCCCGGGCCGCGGGTTCGCCGGATTCACCGCCCGCCCTCCTGCCATCCCCGTGATAGCCGCCGTCGAAGGTGCCGCCGTCGCCGGCGGCTGCGAGCTCGTGCTCGCCTGCGACCTGGTTGTCGCGGCCGAGTCCGCACGCTTCGGGGTGCCAGAGGTCAAGCGCGGACTGGTCGCCGTGGGCGGCGCGCTCCTCAAGCTGCCGTCGCGGATCCCGTACCAGGTCGCAATGGAGTGGATCCTGACCGGCGACATGGTCGGCGCTCGTCGCGCCCACGAGGTGGGGCTGGTCAACGCGGTGGCGCCGGACGGTGAGGCACTGGCGGTCGCCCGGCGCTTGGCAGACCGCGTCGCCGCCAACGGCCCGCTGGCGCTTCGTGCCAGCAAGCAGATCGTCGCGGCGTCGTCCTCGTGGAGCCACGAAGAGGCGTACGAGCGTCAGCTCGAGATAGCGCGCCCGGTGACGGAGTCGGCGGACGCCCAGGAGGGCGCCCGTGCCTTTGCCGAGAAGCGAAGCCCCGTGTGGAGCGGTCGATGAGCGCGGGGCCGCTGGACGGCGTGCGTGTCGTCGAGCTCGGCGGGATCGGACCGGCGCCGTTCGCGTGCATGATGCTCGCCGACCTCGGTGCCGACGTCATCAGGATCGACCGGCCGGGAGCCGAGCTCCACCCGGTGATGCACCGCAATCGCCGCTCGATCGCGCTCGATCTCAAGTCTCCGGAGGGCCGCGCGATCGCGATGCGGCTGGTCGCGACCAGCGACGTCGCCGTCGAGGGCTTCCGCCCAGGGGTGGCCGAACGCTTGGGCCTTGGGCCTGACGACGTCTCGCGCGAGGCGCCGCACGTCGTGTATGGCCGGATGACCGGTTGGGGGCAGGACGGTCCCTGGGCACAGCTTCCCGGGCACGACATCAACTACATCGCCCTGACCGGCGCTCTCCATGCGATCGGTCCCGCCGACGGGGACCCAGTGGTGCCACTCAACCTTGTTGGCGACTTCGGCGGTGGCGGCATGCTGTTGGCCTACGGCGTCCTCGCGGCCGTCGTCAGCGCTCGCACCACAGGGCGAGGGCAGGTCGTCGACGCCGCGATGATCGACGGCTCGGCGGCCCTCATGGCGATGCTCCACGGGTACCTCGCCGAGGGGCGATGGGTCGACGAGCGTGGGGTGAACCACCTCGACGGTGGGGCTCCCTACTACCGGACGTACGCGTGCGGCGATGGTCGGCACGTGGCGGTCGGCTGCATCGAGCCGCAGTTCTACGCGAGCCTGCTCGAAGGGCTTGACCTGGGCGACGACCCGGACTTCGCGGCCCAGGACGATCGCTCGCGATGGCCGTCCATGGTGAACCGCCTGCAGGCGATCTTCGGTTCGAGGCCGCGTGATGAGTGGGCCGAAGTGTTCGCCACGAGCTCGGCCTGCGTCACCCCGGTCCTGTCGATCGGTGAAGCGCCACTGCACCCGCACCACGTCGAACGGCAGACCTATACCTCGCTCGGCGGCGGTCACATGGCGCGACCCGTGCCTCGCTTCGCAGGAACACCTGCCGCCGAGCCGCGCCCGGCACCCGTCGTCGGTAGCGACGGCCTGGCGCTGCTGGGGGAGCTCGGCCTCCAGGCAGCCGAGGTCCGGAGTCATCTTGAGGCGGGGGTGGTCGTGCTGCCGCCGAGCGCCACCGACGAGGGGGGACCGAGGTGACGACGGCGCGCGAGCTCGTGGCTCGTCACGTGTTCGACGGCATGACGATCGCCGTCGGGGGTTTCGGCCTCTGTGGCAACCCGTTCGACCTGATCGAGGCGGTCCGTGACTCGGGCGTGACCGACCTGACGATCGTCTCCAACAACATGGGTACCGACGGCAAGGGTCTCGGCGTGCTCCTGGAGGGTCGGCAGGTCCGCAAGGTCGTGGCGTCCTACGTCGGTGAGAACCGCCAGTTCGCCCAGCAGTACCTCGACGGGCAGCTTGAGATCGAGTTCACCCCGCAGGGCACCCTGGCCGAACGGCTCCGCGCGGGCGGGGCGGGGATTCCCGCTTTCTACACCCCGACCGGAGCCCACACGATCGTCGCCGAGGGCAAGCCGACCACGCGGATGGGCGGCCGTACCGTGATCCTGGAGCACGCGATCGTCGCGGACCTCGCGCTCGTGCGCGCCCACCACGCGGACGCGGCGGGCAACTTGACGTATCGGATGACAGCGCGGAACTTCAATCCCGTCGTCGCCACCGCGGGGCGGGTCACGCTCGCGGAGGTCGACCGGGTGGTGGAGGAGTACCTCGACCCCGACCTCGTGCAGACGCCGGGGATCTACGTCGACGAGGTGGTCGTCGCGTCGGCGCGAGCGCCGGAGATCGAGCAACGGACGACGCGGCCGCGGCAGTCCGAAGGAGGCGCCCATGTGGAGGCGTGAGCAGATGGCCGCCGTCGCGGCGCGCGAGCTGGTCGACGGCGCGTATGTCAATCTCGGGATCGGCATTCCGACGTTGGTGGCGAATCACGTGCCGGCGGGCATCCGGGTGACCCTGCAAAGCGAGAACGGCATGCTGGGCATGGGGGAGTTCCCGGCCGAGGGCGGCGAGGACGCCGACCTCATCAACGCTGGTAAGCAGACGGTCACGATCGAGCCGGGTGGCAGCTTCTTCGGGTCCGACCAGTCCTTCGCGATGATTCGCGGCGGCCACATCGACCTGGCGATCCTCGGGGCCATGCAGGTGTCGGGGTCGGGCGACCTCGCCAACTGGACGATCCCCGGTGTGCTCGTCAAGGGCATGGGCGGCGCGATGGACCTCGTGGCGGGGGCCCGGCGGGTCGTCGTCCTGACCGACCACACGACGAAGGACGGCCGGCCGAAGATCGTCGAGACCTGCGACCTGCCCCTGACCGGCCGCAGTGTCGTGGACCGGGTCGTCACCGACCTGGCCATCTTCGACGTGACGCAGGCAGGTCTGGCGCTGGTCGAGCTCGCCCCCGAGGTGACGCTGGAGGAGGTCCGCGACCGCACGGGCTGCCGGTTCGACGATCTCCGGGAGGGTGCGGCGCACGGCATCGACTGACGGTGCGGCCGCCCGACCACAACTCCAGGCCCAGGAAGCGGTATCGTTCGCAACCTCGGAGTACCGTGAATCGGGCCGGCCCAGGGCCTGGTCCCGGCGACGACGCAGTGAAGTGAGGGGGACCATGCCAGACGTCAGGTCGAACGCCCTTTCCGGGCGGCAGTCCGACGTGCTCAACGCCCTTGAGGAGGCCTTCCTCGCTGAGGGCTTCCGCCATCTCACGATTGGTGACATGGCCGCCCTCGCTCGCACCTCCCGTCGCACGATCTATCACCTGGGGCAGAGCAAGGAAGAGGTCGTGGTCGGCGTCGTCGACCGCTACTTCAACTCGATGGGCAAGGAGGCGCTGCGCCGCGCCCACGGCACAGCGAATGTGCACGACCAGATCGAGGCCTACCTGTCAGCCTCCGTTGAGCGCAATCGTCGAGCCAGCCGTCAGTTCGTGCACGACGTCGAGAACTATCTGCCTACGAGCCACGTCTACGACCGCCATCAGGAGATCGCGATTCGGGAGCTGGAGACGATCGTGCGAAAGGCGATGGAGCGGGGAGAGGTCACCGGTGGGTCGCCGGCCTTGTGGGCCGAGATGCTCGGCGCCGTGATCCGTCATCTGCGGGACCCCGATGTGCTCGATCGGGTGGGCGCCACCCGCGGCGACGCACTTGAGTTGTTCGGGCGGTTCTGCCGCCGCGGCCTGGCCTGAGCCGCGATCGTGCAGCCGCTCGACAGGCGGCACCGGCACGCCGGACTGGGGTGTTCACGAGTGGCGCTCACCTGTGGCTCTCCGGCCCGCTCAAGGTCCTTCCCGGGCACCTGGTGATCGTTCCCCGAAACGGCCCCGCCTCCTGCAGACCGGCGACACTGTCGTCACAGGCACGTATGCGCGTGGCGGCAGTTCGGGGTGCAAGCTGTGTTGTCCACGGACAGTGGGACATCTGGGTGAGCGGACAGTTCAGGGTTCTGTGTGAGGACAGCTGATCTCCCTGTCCGGTATGACAAATCGTCGCCCGTGCAGCTCAACGATGAGACTGCGTGGGCATAGGGTGGCTGGGTGTCAGCCGATCGGAATGTGCGGGCCAGGCCCATAGCCGAGTGGCACGGCGTCGTCGACTTTGTGGAGCAAGTGCGACTGCGGCCCGGGATGTGGGTCCATGGTGGATCGGTGCAGGAGCTGGCCACGATGCTGTTCGGGTACTCCGTCGCGCTTCAGGTCCACGCGCTGGACGAGGAGTTCGACACCTTCCACTCCTGCGGACCGTTCGCCCGGTGGCTGAACCGGAAGTACCGCTGGTCAACGGTGCGGGGCTGGGCCAGTGCGATCGAGCAGAATCTGCCCGATGAGCCGCCTCTGGAGGCGTTCTTCCGGCTGTTCGACGAGTTCCGGGAGAGCGGGGACGGCCAGGAAGCAGTAATCGGACCGCCCTGACGCCAGCGGCCGCTCGCTCACGATCATGGAGCGACGTTCGTAGGCGGTATCGATGACGCGGTATAACGCCTCGGCGGCGGCCTGTCCGGACGGGAGCATGCCGATGTCGTCGACGACGATCGAATCGCTTCGGGTGATCTTCGCGACGGCCTTGGTGACGGTGTTGTCGACGGTGGCCCGCCCCAGATGTGCGGTCAGCGACTCCAGGGTGAACCAGGAGACCTGCATTCCGGCTCCGATGGCCTTGTGGGCCAGGGCCTCGGCGAGATGGCTCTTGCCTGCCCCGGACGGCCCGGCGACAGCCAGATTCTCCGCGCGGCCGATCCATTCCAGGGTCATCGGCGCGTGCTGAGTTGGCAGCGGGATCGAGGAGTCGGCCTCCTTCCAGGACTCGAAGGTCTTGCCGGAGGGCAGGCCGGCCTGGCGGTGGTGGTTGCGGCGGGTGGCCTCGTCACGGCCGTGGGCCTCGGCCTCCAGCAGGATCCGCAGGACCTCGGCGGGGTCCCAGCGTTGCGCGCGGGCGGTGGCGAGCACGTCGGGGGCCGCCGCGCGGAGGTAGGGGAAGCGCATCCGTCGCAGCACCGCGTCCAGCTCGGCTGAGATCGGCGGCGCCAGGGGCGCGGGTGGGACGGGGGAAGGTGCGGGGATCAGCTCGGGCGGGTCGACGACGGTTGTGGCCATGGGGGGGGGAACTGCCTTTCTGCTGCTGATGGTTGGGTGTTGCCCGGTCCGGAGATCAGGTGGCCTGGCGGCCGAAGTGGGACCAGGCGCCGGTGCCCGGTTGCACCGAGTGGGCTTCGTCGGCGACGACCGCGCCGGCCATCTTGACCCGGATCCGGGTGGTGCCGGCCGCGGCGGCCTCGATCAGCCAGGACTTGGCAAGCCGCCACTGAGCGGAGCGATGAGGATCCCCGACTCCAAGGTCGGCCAACTGCTGACGCTCCTGGACCGCTCCGGCGTTCCCCAGGCTTCGCGTAGTGCTGGCCGGTCTGCTCCTGTCGGCGTACTACACCGGCCGGGCCACCGTCGCCTACACCGGCTGCAGCCCACCCTCTTTCCAGACTCCCGTCCGTCGGCTCGGCTACCGCCTCGCCCTGGACTACAAGGTCAAAAAGCGTGGCCTGCAAGGCAGTTGGCACCAGGCGCCTCTCGTCGACGACTCCCTGTTCTGCCACGCCACCAGCGGTGCCACCGACGACGGTGTCCGGCTTCGCGGCGACGTACTCCGCGAGATGATCGAGGCCCGCGAGCCGTACCACCTCAAACTGAAACAGGGCCCCGACTCTCGCGGCGCGATCCGCCTCCAGTGTCCGGCCGCCGGACCGTCCCCGGCAGTCACCGTTCCCGCCGACTCGGACGCGGACTGGCGTCCTGGCTCACCGAACGCGACGGTCCCGGCGAACTCACCGACGCCGACTTTGAAGCCACCGGTCCCCTGCCCCCGTACACCTCTCCGGCCATCACGCCGCCGGCAACCTTCAGTGGACGGCATCCGCCGCCGCGTAAAAAACGACGACAGCCTTGACCGGTACCAGAGGTGTGCTTACGATACCGATGGCAGTACCCAGTGTGGGCTGGGTCACTCGATCGATCGTGATCGTTAGCGCAGTTCCGTAGCCCGCGAGTGGCTCCCCCGAGCGACTCGTGTGGTCATCCAACTGCCGCAGGACGGGGCGGACACCTGGTCCGCGCCGACGTGAAACTGAGGGAGGAGCAGGTATGACGAGAACTCGCATCGCGGCGGTGTGCGGGGCGCTGCTGGCGCTCACGCTGTCGGCGTGTGGCAGCTCGTCGTCGGACGGTCCCACCGGGTCGACCAGCGACGACGTCATCAAGCAGGCGAAGGCCTCGACGGAGCAGGCCTTCGCCGGCACCGATCGTGCCCTGCCGACCGACGGTCCCGAGGCGCAGGCCGGCAAGACCGTGTGGGCGCTCGCCTGCAGCACCCAGGCGGCCGGCTGCGTCGTGCCGGCCCAAGGATTCGTCGAGGCCTCGAAGGCGCTCGGGTGGGAGGCCAAGCTGGTCGACGGCAAGGTTGACCCGGCGGTCTACAACTCCCAACTGCGGGCCGCTGCGGCTGCGAACGTCGATGCCGTCGCCTTGTTCGGCGTCGATTGCTCCGTGGTCAAGGCCTCGATCGAGGTGGTGCAGGCAGCCGGCGTCAAGGTTTACGGCGGCAACGCGCTCGACTGCGACGACAAGTTCAGCGACGGTGGCAAGCCCCTGTTCGACGAGTACCTACGGTTCAACCAGGACCTGATCTCGTACGAGGACTACATGAGCACCTTCGTCGGCCCCACGATCGCCGACTGGGGCATCGCCGAGACCGACGGCACGGCGGAGGTCATCCTGATGCGCCAGGACGACAATGCCACCCTCCGGATGGTCGGAGACGCCCAGGCCGGCCGCCTCGCTGAGTGCGACGGATGCGTGGTCCACGAGGTGACGTTCACTTCTGTTGACCTGTTCGGCGGGAAGCTCCAGGGCAAGGCCGCCGCCGCGCTCCAGCAGTTCCCGAACGCGGACGTCGTCATGGTTCCCGCCGACTCGGCGATCACCCTCGGAGTGGGGGCGGCTGTCGACCAAGCGCGCCAGGGCGGGCGTGAGGACCTACTGCTCGCGGGCAACGAGGGTGTTGCCTCGTCGATCACCCTGATTCGCAACGGGACGCAGTCCTACGCGGTCGGCCGGCCGCTCACCTGGACCGGCTGGGCTGCGGCGGACGGCCTGAACCGGCTCTTCGCCGGCGAAGAGCCGGTCGATTCGGGCATGGGCATCGGCAGCATGGACGCCGAGCACCTCCCCGACGGCGACGTGTACGACGGCAACCCGGCATCGTCGGGCTACCAGGAGAACTACAAGAAGATCTGGGGAGTGGACTGAGTGGTCGACGCCACCTCCGGGAGGCGGGCGAGCGCTCTGGCGCTCGCACACCTCTCCAAGACCTTCCCCGGCACGCGAGCCCTCGCGGACGTCAGCTTCTCGGTCGCGCCCGGCCACTTCCACGCACTCGTAGGCGGCAACGGCTCAGGGAAGTCCACGCTCATCAAGATCCTCGCCGGCGTCTACAGCGCCGACCGGTGTGGGTCGCTCCACCTGGGTGACGAGAGCTTCGACGTCGAGCAGCTGACGCCGCGCTGGTCCCGGGAGGCAGGCATCAGGTTCGTCCACCAGGACCTCGGCTTGTTCCCGGAGCTGACCGTGACAGAGAACGTCCTCGCCGGCAGTCCTTTCCCCCGGCGGCTCGGCGGCATCGACTGGTCCGAGGCACGCCGATCGGTCCAGCTACTGCTGGACGCGCTCGAGATCCCTGTCCACGCGCGGTCCCTCGTGCGTGACCTGCGACCTGCCGACCAGACGCTCATCGCGGTGGCGCGCTGCCTGCGCGACCGCGACTCCGGCGGCGTCGGTTTGCTCGTCCTGGACGAGCCGACGACGCGCCTGCCCGCCGACGAGGTGGACGGCCTGCTTCAGCGGCTGCGGGCCTACAGCAGTCGGGGCCAGAGCATCCTCTACGTCACGCACCGGCTCGACGAGGTTCTCGGCTATGCCGACACCGTGACGGTGCTGCGCGACGGCCGCCACGTCGACACCCGCCCCGCGGCCCAGCACGATCGCGAGAGTCTGGTGGCGCACATAGCAGGACACGCGCCCGCGGAGCGACAGCGCCGGCCGCGGACTTCCTTCGGACCGGCCGTGCTCTCGGTCGAAGGCCTGCGGGGTGGTCCCCTGGAGAACGTCACCTTCGATATCCGCGCCGGGGAGGTCGTGGCCCTGGCCGGGTTGGTCGGCAGCGGCCGGACCAGCGTGATGCAGAACGTCATGGGAGCAGTCAAGCCGCGGGGAGGCTCGGTCTCAGTGAGCGGCCGACGGCTCCGGTCCGGGCACGTCGCCGAGGCGATCTCGCGTGGCCTCGCGCTCGTCCCCGAGGAACGGGCGCGCGACGGTGCGTTCCTGTCCCTGTCGGTGACCGAGAACCTCTCGGCGTCGACGATCGGCCGGTACCGGCGCGGTGGCTGGTTGCGGCGCACCGACGAGCGCGGGGATGCCGAGCGCGACATCGACACTTACGGCATCAAGGGAACGGCGGACGCACCGATCGCCCGGTTGTCGGGCGGGAACCAGCAGAAGGCCGTGATGGCGCGGGCGATGAGGTCCGCCCCGGTCGTCCTCCTCCTGGACGAGCCGACGCAGGGGGTCGACGTCGGTGCACGGGCCGACATCTACGCCCAGATCGACGCGGCCGTCGCCGGCGGTGCGGGAGTGCTCCTTGCGACGTCCGACCTCGATGAGTTGCTCCATCTCGCCGACCGGGTGCTCGTGCTTGCCGACGGCCGCATCACAAGCGAGGCCTCGGGTCCGGATATCACCCGCACATGGATCTTCGACAACGTCTACCCGCACGAAAAGGCATCGACATGACATCCCAGCACGCCCGTACCACCCTCGAGATGCCGACCGGGAAGCCACCCGCCGAGGACAACGCCGTGACGACAACGAATGGATGGCGCCCGTCGCTCCTGCGCCTGACCGAGCGTTTCGGACTCGTGATGCTGCTGCTGGGCGTCGCGATCTACTTCGCCCTCAACCCTGCCACGTCGGCGACGTTCCCCACGGTGTCGAATTTCCGCAACATCGTGGCCAACGACTCGGTGCTGATCCTGGCGGCGCTCGCCGCCCTGATCCCCTTGGTGGCGCACCGCTTCGACCTCTCGGTAGGAGCGATCGTGGCACTGACGTCGATCGCCGCGGCCAAGGCGACCACCTCGATGGAGCTGCCGATCCTCGTCGGCGTGGTCATCGCCGTGACGATCGGTGCGCTGGTTGGGCTGGCGAACGGGATCCTCATCGCGTACTTCCGGGCCAACTCGCTCGTCATCACCCTCGGCATGGCCACCCTGCTCGGGGGCGTGGCGTCCGCGTGGTCCGGCCATCAGACCATCGTCGGCGTCCCCGTGACCCTCACGAACTTCGGCAACGGCCTGTGGTTCGGCGTCCCGCGGCCGGTGTACCTCGTCATCGTGGCCGCACTGGCGGTGTCCTTCCTCCTCGGGCTGACGATCTTCGGGCGGCGTCTGTTGTCGGTGGGTGTCAACGAGACGGCGGCACACCTCGTGGGCCTGCCGGTCCAGCGCACGGTCGCTCTGGCCTTCGTCGCCTCGGGCGCGCTCGCCGGCCTGGCGGGTGCTCTGCTCCTTGCCCGGACCGGTAGCGCGGCCTCCGGGGTCGGGGTGGGCTACCTGCTTCCGGCGCTCGCTGCGATCTTCCTGGGGTCGACCACCATCTGCCCGGGGCGCTATACCGTCGCGGGCACTCTCGTCGGCGTGTTCTTCGTCGCCATCAGCATCAACGGCTTGACCCTCGCGGGAGCGGCCGACTGGGTCGAGCCCGCGTTCAACGGCGGCGCCGTCATCGTCGCGGTGGCGGTCTCCTCGCTGCTGACCCACCGTCGCCTGACGGGTGCGTCGCGATGATCGCCTCGTACGAGCTCGACGCGGAGGAGACCGCGATTGTCGCCCTGGTCCGCGACTGGGTCGACCGCGAGGTCAAACCCGTGGTCCAGGAACTGGAGCACGCCAACACCTACCCCGGGAAGCTCATCGACCAGATGAAGCAGATGGGCATCTACGGCCTGGCCATCCCCGAGCCGTGGAACGACGCCGGGGTGAGCGCGCCGTGCTACGCCGCGGTCACCGAGGAGCTCGCCCGCGGATGGATGAGCCTCGCCGGTGCGATGGGCGGCCACAGCGTCGTGGCGAAGCTCCTGATCGACCACGGCACGCAGGAGCAGAAGGACCACTACCTGCCGCGCATGGCGACCGGTGAGATCCGCGCGACGATGGCGCTGACCGAGCCGGGAGGGGGTTCTGACCTGCAGGCCATGCGCACGACGGCCCGCAAGGAGGGCGACGACTACGTCGTCAACGGCTCCAAGACCTGGATCACGAACGCGCGGCGCTCCCAGCTCGTGGCGCTCCTGTGTCGCACAGACCCGGACGCGGAGCCCGTGCACCGGGGCATCAGCATCCTGCTGGTCGAAAAGGGGCCGGGCTTCGAGGTCTCCCGTGATCTGCCGAAGCTCGGCTACAAGGGAGTCGAGAGCTGCGGGCTCTCCTTCGACGGGTACCGTACCCGGCAGAGCAGCCTGCTCGGGACCGAGGAGGGCCAAGGGTTCGCGCAGATGATGCGTGGTCTCGAAATCGGTCGCATCCAGGTTGCCTCGCGTGCGCTGGGCGTCGGCGCCGCGGCCCTCGAGGACGCGCTGCGCTACAGCCAGGAGCGCGAGAGCTTCGGCAAGCAGATCTGGGAGCACCAGTCGATCGGCAACTACCTGGCCGACATGGCCACGCAGCTGACCGCGGCCCGTCAGCTCGTGCAGTACGCAGCGCGGCGCTTCGACTCCGGTGAGCGCTCCGACATGGAGGCCGGCATGGCCAAGCTCTTCGCATCCGAGGTGGCCATGAAGATCGCCCTCGACGCGGTGCGCATTCACGGTGGTTACGGCTACTCCACCGAGTACGACGTGGAGCGGTACTTCCGGGACGCGCCGCTCATGATTGTCGGCGAGGGTACCAACGAGATCCAGAAGAACGTCATCGCCCGCCAACTCGTCAAACGGAACCCGGCCTGATGGGCGTGAGCAACCGCACGTGGCTGTTCGTCCCCGCCACGACCCCACAGCGGTTCGCCGGCGCCGCGGCCTCCGGTGCCGACGCCGTGATCCTCGACCTCGAGGACGCCGTCGGTGTCGATGCCAAGGACTCGGCCCCTGGGTCGGCTGCGGCGTGGCTCTCGAACGCAGGCCGGGCCTGGGTGCGGGTCAACGCGACCGGCACGCCATGGCACGACGACGACGTCGCGGCAGACCTCGTCGCCGCAGAGGCCCGACGGTCCCGCGCGCTCGGGTTCGGCGGGAAGCTCTGCATCCATCCTGCCCAGCTGGAGGCGGTGGCGCGGGTGTTCGCGCC
The DNA here is from genome assembly GCF_036248275.1 of Streptomyces sp. NBC_01716. NCBI lineage: Bacteria > Bacillati > Actinomycetota > Actinomycetes > Kitasatosporales > Streptomycetaceae > Streptomyces > Streptomyces sp. NBC_01716. The sequence goes on from NZ_CP109181.1 coordinate 8,200,657, forward strand.
GACCGCAGAGCAGCTGGCGTGGGCTCGCGGCGTCGTCGAGGCAGCCGCGGCCGCAGGTGGAGGCGTGGCCACCGGTCCCGATGGTCACATGATCGACAAGCCCGTGATCGATCGCGCACGCGCGATCCTGCGGGACTGAGCAGGAGGGGATCCCGCATGCTTCCTCTGGAGGGACTCACCGTCGTGTCGCTCGAGCAGGCCGTGGCCGCACCGTTCGCGACCCGGCATCTCGCCGACCTCGGCGCCCGCGTCATCAAGGTCGAGCGACCCGGCGCGGGCGACTTCGCCCGCGGCTACGACCGCACCGTGCACGGAGACTCCAGCTACTTCGTGTGGCTCAACCGCGGCAAGGAGTCGATCGAGCTCGACATCAAGGCGCCCGGGGACCGCGCTGTGCTCGACGCCATGATCGCCTCGGCCGACGTCGTCGTGCAAAACCTTGTGCCGGGTGCCGTGGAACGTCTCGGCCTGGACGCGGCGAGCCTCCGAGCACAGCGCCCGGAGCTGATCCACTGCTCGATCTCGGGGTACGGCACCGCGGGGCCGTACCGGAGCAAGAAGGCCTACGACCTGTTGGTGCAGTGCGAGACCGGGCTGCTGATTGCCACAGGTACGCCCGACACCCCCAGCAAGGTCGGCACTTCGGTCGCCGACATCGCTACGGGGATGTACGCGTACTCTGGCGTTCTCGCCGCACTGCTGCGGCGTGCGACGCAAGGAATCGGCGCCACGATCGAGGTCGCGATGATCGATGCGCTGGGCGAGTGGATGAGCCAGCCCGCTTATCACGCGGTGCACGGAGGCACCGAGACGCGTCGCACTGGCGCGAAGCACGCCTCGATCGCACCGTACGGCCCCTACCCCGCCGGCGATGGAAACCTCGTGTTCCTCGGGGTCCAGAACGACCGCGAGTGGGCGAGGCTCTGCACCGATGTCCTGCACCGGCCGGAGCTCGTCACGGACCCGAGGTTCGTCGGCAATCCCGAGCGCGTGGAGAACGACGAGCAGATCACTCCGGTTGTCGCCGAGGCCTTCGCCGGTATCGATGCCGAGGAGATCGTCGCGCGCCTCGACGCGGCGGGCATCGCCTGCGCGCGCTTGCGGGCACCCTCCGAGCTTATGGCCCACCCACAGCTCCAGGCTCGCGACCGATGGCGCGAGGTTCGGACCCCGGGTGGCGTGATTTCCGCGATGCTGCCGCCGGTGTCAGTGGACGGTCAGGAGTCGCGCATGGGTGACGTCCCGCGCCTTGGTGAGCACAACGCGGCGCTACGCGCCGAGTTCGCAACCGGGCGTACCGAGGTCTCCGCGTGAGCGAGCACCCGACCCACATCGAACGCCGCGAGGTGCTCCGGCCAGAGCCCGCGCTCGCGCTGACCCGCCTGCTGGAGGTTGGTGAGCCTGACTTCGATCGCGACGGTCTGCCGCTGCTGTGGCACTGGCTGTACCTCCTCGAGCGGCCGGCCCAGGCAGATCTCGGCACCGACGGCCACCCCGTCAGAGGCGTTATTCCGGCGCCGCCGGAGCCGGGGCGGCGTCGCATGTGGGCAGGCGGACGGGCCACGAGCCTCGCGCCGCTGCGCCTCGGCGTCCTGACGACCCGGCGCACCGAGATCGTGTCGTCGACCGACAAGAGCGGCCGCAGCGGACGGCTGACCTTCGTCGTGGTCCGCCACACGATCGAGCAGGACGACTCACCCGTCGTGGTGGAGGAGCAGGACATCGTCTACCGCGACGCAGTGGCGCCGAGTGCCCCGGCGCCGGTCGAACAGGTCGAGGACATCGGACTGGAGCCAGGGGAGTGGCGTCTGCCGATCGATCCGGCGCTGCTGTTCCGGTTCTCCGCCCTGACCTACAACGCCCATCGCATCCATTACGACCGTGACTACGCGCGCGAGGTCGAGGGGTACGCCGGGCTTGTGACGCACGGTCCGCTGCAGGCGATCGCGATGGCCGAGGCCGCGCGCGAGCGGGGAGCGGACCGACGGGTCTCGATCGACTACCGACTGGTGTCCCCGCTGTTGGACCACCAGGGGCTGGTGGTCTCGGCGACCGCCGATGGCGCGAGCTGGCGCACGGGCGCGCGTGACCTTTCCGGCCGCGCGACAGCTCGCGGGCGAGTCACTCGAGGCGGGCTCGTGCAACCCTCCTGACCTATTCGATTCGACCCTGCTGACCCAGTGGTCATCGACAGTCATCGGCATCCGCAGAACGCCCGGCAGGCGCTGCGCAAGGCAGGGCGGTGTGGGCCCCGACCGCCCGCCGGGCGTTGCTCGAATCACGGCACGGTGGTGGTACTTGCGGTGGCGCGCTTTAGCGCGAGGGCTTCACGGCAGCGCCAGCCCGACCAGAGGGCGATGACGAGAACGGCGGAGGCGGCGAGGCTGCCAAGGAATTCGGGGATTGCGGCATGGAGGAGAGACCTGGGTGGTGTTCATCCGGTGACCACCGCACCACAACCGAGGCGGCTGGTGGCGAGCCGCTGGTTGCCCAGCCGGCGGTTCCCGCGCGAACGTCCCGGCCACGCGCTGGACGGCTTCGTCGCGGACGAGAATGACCAGCCCGGACCGCTGTTCGACTGGTTGTCCAGCGGTGACGTCCCGTTGGACGAAAGCGGCGAGCTGAAGGTGTCGCAGACGTCCTACGACTACATCCGGCCGTACTGGGACCAGATCGGAGTCACGATCGTCGGCCGCCACGTCTTCGACCTGACGGACGGCTGGGACGGAAAGCCTCCGGGCGGGATCGACCACGTGGTCGTCGTGTCGCACCGGCCGATCCCCGAGGGCTGGGACCCGAAGGCGCCGTTTCACTTCGTCGACGGCGTCGAGGCAGCCGTGGCCAAGGCGCAGGAGCTTGCGGGTGACCGCATGGTCGAGGTCGCCGCTGGCGACGTCGGTGGCCAGGTGCTTGCCGCGGGCCTGATCGACGAGGTGCGCATGGACGTCGTACCCGTCGTATTCGGGTCCGGCAAGCGCTACTTCGGGTCGGTCCACGCGCAGCACCTGTTGGAGGATCCTGACGTGGTGATTCAGGGCAACCGGGTGCTTCACCTGCGCTATCGAGTGCGCCGTTGACCGATCTGAGCGGGTACCGCGAAGAAGTCACAGCGAACGGTGACACAGGATCGGGCCTCCGGCGGCGTTTGCGCATCGCTGTCCCTGGTCGGGCAGCCGACACCGATCCGCCCCAGCACCTCACCTGCGGCAACGGGCTGCCCGTCGATGGTGACGCGGATGTCCATCGGAGTGCTCCTGTCTGATCCGGACGGGCTCGCCGACGCCGAGGCCGGCGACTGCTCCGACGCCGACGATGATGCGAGGCGGTGGCGAGGGCCTGTTGGGCGGGTGAGTCGTCGGAGCAGGCGGTCGCGGCCGGCAGCAGTACTCCGGTGGTGGTGGCGGTCAGGGCCCGGCGAAGGGTGAAGGTCATGGGGTGCCGTCCCGCGGGTCGGGCATGGGCTCGGCGTGCCCGGGTTCAGCCGGTGGCCGGGGCGGTGGCGTACTCCTCGTCGGTGACGGGGTTCAGCCAGTGCACGACGTCGTGGTCGTCGTCGCCCTCGTTGATGGCCAAATGGACCATCAGCCGGTTCGGCGCGGCACCGTGCCAGTGCTCCTCGTCGGCCTCGAACAGGACGCGGTCGCCGGGCCGGATGACTTCCACCGGTCCGCCCCGGCGCCGGCACAGACCGACCCCTTCGGTGACGAAGACGGTCTGGCCCAGCGGGTGGCGGTGCCAGTGGGTGCGGGCACCGGGCATGAAGTGCACCAGGTTGGCGGTGACCCGGGACGGGGCGGGCGCCGCGGCGACGGCGTCGATGTAGACGTCGCCGGTGAACCAGTCCGCCGGCCCCTTGACGGTGTCGATCGAGCTGCGGGTGATCTGCACGGATGCTCCTCGTACGGTTGACGGGGGAGGTCAGGGGGTGAGGAGGGTCTTGATGGCGCGGCGTTCGTCCATGGCCTTGTAGCCTTCGGCGACCTGGTCCAGGGGGAGGGTGAGATCGAAGACCTTGCCCGGGTCGATCGCACCGGCAAGGACGCGGTCGATGAGGTCGGGCAGGTAGCGGCGTACAGGGGCGGGGCCACCGCGCACCCCGACGTGGGAGAAGAACAGCTCCTGCCCGTCAAGCGCAACCTCATGGGGGACGCCCACGAAGCCGACGTTGCCACCCGGCCGCGTGGAGTGCAGGGCCTGCCGCATGGACTGGGCGGTGCCCACGCACTCCAGGACACTGTCCCCGCCGATCCCGCCGGTCATCTCCTTGATCCGGGCAACACCTTCCTCACCACGCTCGGCGACGATGTCGGTCGCCCCGAACTCACGGGCGAGCTTCTGCCGGGACCCGTGGCGGGACATGACGATGATCCGCTCCGCCCCCAGTTCCTTCGCGGCGATCACCGCGCACAGGCCGACCGCACCGTCACCGACCACCACGGCCGTCGAGCCCGGCTTGACCTCGGCCGCGTCCGCGGCCCACCAGCCGGTGCCCATCACGTCCGACACGGCCAACAGCCCCGGCCAGAACCGTTCGTCCGGCACACCGTCGGTGGCGACCAGGGTGCCCTGGGCGTTGGGGATCCTCACGTAGTCGGCCTGGCAGGTGGACATGAACTCGCGGTTCAGACAGCTCGACTGGAACCCGTTGTGGCAGTTCGCACAGACGTTGTCCGAGGTCGCGAACGAGCCTATGACGAACTGGCCGGGCTTGACCGAGGTGACCTCCGGCCCGACCTCTTCCACGAAGCCGACGTACTCGTGGCCCATCGGGTGGGCGTGCTCGGTGGGCTCCGCACCGCGGTACGGCCACAGGTCCGAGCCGCACACGCACGTCACGGCCGTGCGGATGATCGCATCGGTCGGGTGCTCGATCTTCGGGTCCTCCAGAGTCTCGAAGCGGATGTCGCCGGGGGCGTGGATCACTGCGCCGCGCATGAGGGGTCCCTTTGCGTACCGGGTACAGAGTGCGGACCCGAAGCACGGGTGCCGGACCGCCCGAGCCGGGTGTGGGGCCCTGCCTTTGCCGCCTTCGTGACCGGCACGAGAAGCACCACGCCGTCCAGGTAACCCACTCTTCACAGGCGTAGCGAGGCACTGACAAGGGATGTACTGGCAGTACATCCCTGGGGCCGCGTGCGGGACGTACCGTCGAAGACATGGACAACCGTGAGGAGGCCCGCGAGTTCCTCACCTCGCGGCGCGCGAAGATCACCCCCGACCGGGCCGGACTGCCCTCCGGATCCCGTCGCCGGGTGCCGGGCCTGCGCCGCAGCGAGGTCGCGGCCCTCGCCGACATGAGCGTCGAGTACTACTCCAAGCTGGAGCGCGGCAACCTCGCCGGAGTCTCCCCGGCTGTCCTCAAGGCCCTCGCCCGCGCCCTGCAGCTCGATGACGCCGAACGCGCCCACCTGCTGAACCTGGCCCGGGCCGCCGACGGCTCCGACGCCCTCACCCGCCCCCACCGCCGTGCCACCACCCGGCAGTGGACCCCGCACCGCAGCCTGCAATGGACCCTGGACGCGATCACCGCCGGGCCGGCGTTCGTCCGCAACGGCCGGATGGACATCCTCGCCGCCAACCAGCTCTTCCGCGCCTTCTACACCGACGTCTACGCCACGCCCGGCAACCAGCAGAACCTGGCCCGCTTCACCTTCCTCGACCCCGCCTCCCGCCGCTTCTACCCCGACTGGGACGCCTTCGCCGACATCACCGTCGCCATCGTGCGTGCGGAAGCCGGCCGCAACCCCCACGACAAGGACCTGCACGATCTCGTCGGAGAGCTGTGCACCCGCAGTGACGCCTTCCGCACCCGGTGGGGCGCGCACAACGTCCGTCACCACGGCACCGGCACCAAACACTTCCACCACCACGCCGTCGGCGACCTCTCCCTCGCCTTCGAAGGTTTGGAGATGGCCGCTGCTCACGGTCTCACCCTCACCATCTACACGGCCGAACCCGGCTCACCCTCCGAAGAAGGACTGCGCCTCCTCGCCACCTGGGCCGCCACCCAGGAAGCCGCCCCGGACACCGAACGGTCAGCAGCCGACTGACCGCCGACGGCGCCGCCCCCCCGGGGGTTCGGCGTCGCCGCTGTACAGCACTTCCACTTCTCGCTGGACTCGTCTGCGGCTTCTCGGGGGTTGCGAAGCACCGGGCCTATCGCAGGGTGGCCTCGGTACCCAGGGCTTCGACGTCGCCTTGATCTCACGCAACCGCGTCAAGCTCGACGGCCTGGCGGCACAGCTCGTCGCCGAGGGCATCAACGCCGCCGCGTTCCCCGCGGACGTACTCGACCGCGACGCCCTCACCCAGGCCCTCAAGGACGCCGCCGCGCAGTTCGGCGGCATCGACGTCCTGGAGTACTCCCCGGTCGGGTCGTTCGGATCCACAACCCCTGACGACCCCCACCAGGACGGACCCGTCCCACTTGCAGCACGAGATGGAGTTCCAGCTCTACGGCGCCATCGCCGCTACCCAGGTGGTGCTGCCCGCCATGCGCGAGGCCGGCGCAGGCACTCTCCTCTACACCACCGGCGCGGGCTCCATCGACCCTGTCCCGGCAGTCGCCAACGTCAACGCTGTCGCGGCAGCCCTGCGCAACTGGGCGATCAACCTCCACAAGGAACTGGACGGCACCGGCATCCAGGTCGCACATGTCGGCATCGACGTGTCGATCGGCATGTCGGTCGTCCCCGGCTTCCCGACGGCCAAGCCCGAGCAGATCTCTCCCGCCTACTGGGATCTGCACACCATCAAGCGCGACCAAGCCGAACTCGTGTTCAGCCTCTGACACGCCCCGCCCGCCTCGGCTCTGGCGCCCTCTCCTCACGGTCACCGCGTAGTAGAGCGCCGGGGCTGGCAGGAGCCTGGCGGAACGCTCGTGCCCACAGCTTCCCGCTGTGGCGCCTCCAGCGTCAGTACTGGTCCCGGCCCGGGGCTTGTTCCCTGGCCGGGCGAACCCGGTATCGAAGAGGCGGGCATGATCGTGAAGCCTGACGCGCGGACGGTGTGGGGCCCGGAAACCGTGCCAGGCCCCAGGTGCTGTCCGGTGGATCTTCCACGCCGCCCGGCGGTCACACCTTGCGAGCGTCCCAGGGGGTGCGGAGCCAGCCGTCGTAGGAATGCAGCAGGGCCACCAGAGCCGCCCCCACCCGCCAGTCCAGCTCGGGCGCGCTCAGTTCGAGCTGCTCCCTGAACGGTCGGTAGTCCAGGAGCAGCCGGCCGCCGGCGCGCCATCTGATGCGCCGTGGGGCGCGGGGGATGTCACCGTTGTTGAACAGCGCCCCGAGGATGAGGAAGGGCAGCAGCGGGGAGAGCGGCCAGCAGACGAGCCACCAGAAGATCCGGCCCTTGTACCCCACCGCTTCGGGGAGACCGGGCTGTGCCACCGTCCAGCGGGTCCGTATGCCTCTGCCCCTGAGCGCCTTCTCGCGTACGACGGTGCCGATGACCTCACCGCCGGCGCCGAGCACCTGGTAGGTCGCCACCCCGTCGCGGGCCGACAGTGTCACCACTGTGGCCACCACACCGCCACGGTTCTCGTCGCCCCACAGGATGAACGAACGAGCGCCGGTCTTGTGCGCCGCGAGGTAGGCGGGCAGGCCGCCTGACGGAAGTTGGCGCTCCACATATGCGACAGAACGGAGCGTTCTCGATTCTTCGAGATTGACCACGTTCCGGACAACTGGAGGTGGGCCTCCCGACTCCAGGTCTTTGAGCTTCGCTGGAGGGATCCTCATGGTCAGGCCGACTGTCACCCTGTGTGCTCCACGTTCATTTACCGCTCGTCCGCCTTGCTCGGGGCACCATAACGCGGCCCGGCCGACAGGTGTGCCGGTCGTTCGACCCACATGGAACGGCGATCGTGCGCACCATAAGGACCCTTATCATCCTATTAAGGTGCTTTGTCTTGTTCATTGGTCAACTAGCCTTACCCTCATGTGGCATGGGGGACGCGGCGGCAACGCGGATCGAGACGTCGAGTCGATGGCGGGCCCCAGATCCAGCGAGCACCTGTTCGACGTGACCGTCGAGCGGTACGGGTTGTGGCTCCGGTCCACCGTGGTGTTTCTGTGCAGTGCGCTGGGCATCGTCGCCGCGGACGCGGCGACGAATCCCCTGGCGCTGTCCCTGCTGCTGACCGCCCTGCTCGCCTGCGCCGTACGGCTCCACGGGCTGCGCCACCCGCTCCCGTTCGCCTGGCGGTGGACGCTGGACGCGTTGGTGGTGGTGCTGACGGGGCTGTCCCAGCCGGTGCTCGGCGGCGGCGGCGCGGATGTGATGGTCGAGGCGATTCTCGGCATCTGCGTCATCACCTTCCAGCAGGAGTGGGCGGTGCGCCCCATGGTCGGCGCCACCCTGGCCGCACTGGGAGCTGTCGCCTGCGCGCTCGGCGACGTCCTCTCCTCGCCCGGCCACGGCCCGGAGCTGACCGCACTGGTGAAGCTGCTTGTGGTGGCGGGCCTGTCCAGGGCCGCGTACCTGATCGTCCGGACCCGCGCGAGGGCGGCCGACCGGTCGGCCGCGGCCTGGGCGGCGTCGCGCCGCGAGGCCGATGTCGCCGCCGCCCGGAGGGCCACCGAGCGGGAGTACCTGGCGACTCTGCACGACACGGCGAGCGCGACGCTGCTGATGGTCTCCCAGGGCGACGGCCGGGACTGGTCCTGGCTGTCCCCCCGGGCCAGGGAGGACCTGGAGGCGCTGTCGGCCATGCCGGGGTTCGAGACGGGGAGCGTCGACCTCGCGGAGCTTCTCCGCTGCGTGCCCGGTGCGCGCGAGGGCGAGGAGCAGGCACTGGTGCGGCTCAAGACGCGCATCGACGGTCCGCTCACGGTTCCGTCCGGCCCCGGACTCGCGATATTCAACGGGGTACGGGAGGCCGTCACCAACGTGGCACGCCACGCCGGAGTCCGGGAGGCGGAGCTCAGGGCAAGGGCGGAGCAGGGCGGCGCCGTCGTCGAACTGTCCGACGCGGGACGGGGGTTCGACCCGGGCTCCGTCCCCGCGCGGCGCCGGGGCATCTCCAACTCCATCGTCGGCAGGATGCACGCGGTCGGCGGCTCCGCCACGATCACCTCAGAACCGGGCAGCGGGACCCTCGTGCGGTGGCACTGGCGGGCCGGGACCCAACAGCCGTGGGACGACGCGCGGCTGAAGGGCGAGCCGCGGGCACACCAGCTCCCCGCACCGGCGCAGCACGCGGCCGTCGTCCGCCTCATCCGTGGGCAGTTGCTGCACGGGGCCCAACTGGCCGCGCTGCTCATCAGCCTGCTGTCGCAGTTCGTGCTCTCCCTGCGGCAGCTCACCGCCTACCAGGAGGTGTACCGCCCCGCGTGGGTGCAGACCGTGGCGTTCGTCTGCCTCATCGTCGTCGCGGTCGTCGGGGCCACCTATCTGCTGCGTGGCAGGCGGCTGCCGCCTGCCGTGCGTGGATGGGGCGTGGCCTCGGTACTCGGCGTCTCCGCGGCGTGCGCGTTCACGCTCCCGCCGGAGCGGCTGACAGGCGCAGAGGACTGGTCGTACGGACTGGTCGGCTGGCACGCCCTGTTCCTGCTGGCGGACCTGCGGATCAGGGTGTTCGCGGCGTTCCTCGGGGCGCACATCGCGATCAACGTGACCGCCGTGTTCCTGTTGGGGGCGCCGACCGCCGCGGACACCGCGGTGATGGGGATCGCCGCCGTCTCCACCTGCGGCTTCCAGCTCTCCGTCGGTGTACTGATGCACCTGCTCCACGACGCGGCCCCGGCGGCGGGGACCGCGGCGGCGCGTGAGGAGGAACTGCGCACCCGGGAACGTATCCATGAGGACATGCAGCGTGATCACAAGGAGCGCTACCGGGCGCTGACGGCGACGACGGTGCCGCTGCTCGTGGGCCTCGGTCACGGTACGCTGAGCCCGCACGACGAGGAGGTCAGGCTGCGATGCGGTGTCGAAGCCGCCCGTATGCGCCGCCTGTTCGCGGAGAGCGACGCCGTCTCCGACCCGCTGCTCAACGAGTTGCGGGCGTGCGTCGAGGTGGCCGAGCACCGGGGCGCGACGATAAGTCTTGCCGTACGGGGCCGGCAGGGCGAGGTGCCCGTGCGGATACGCAGGGAGTTGATCGACCCGGTGGCGGTGACTCTCAGCCGTACACGCTCGATCGCGCGGGTGACCGTCGTGTCGACGCCCTCCTCGGTACGGGTGAGCGTGATCAGCGAGGACCGCGCCGACTGCCGTCACACGGAAGAGCCACCTCGGGCCCACGGGCATGCCGCGGACGCCGGCGTGACCGTGGCCAGAACGACGCGGGACGGAAGCCTGTGGGTGGAGGCTGTCTGGCGACGACCCACAGAACTCCAGGAGTTGACCCGACATGAGTGACAACGGACCGGTCAGCGTGGTCGTCGTGGACGACCATCCCGCCATCCTCTCCGGCATCGAGGTGTGGTACGCCGCGTCCCGGCGGCCCATCACCGTGGTCGCGGCCGGTGCCTCCGTACAGGAAGCCTGGACCGCGCCGGGCAGTACGGCCGATGTCGTCGTCCTGGATCTGCAACTGGGCCAGGGCGGACCCGCGTTCGGCAGCCTGCGACGGCTCGTCGACGCCGGGCGGCAGGTGGTCGTCTACTCGATGCGCGACGACGAGAAGACCGCGCTCAACTGCCTGGACCTGGGAGCCGCGACCTTTCTGACCAAGAGTGAGGGCCAACAGCACCTGGTCGAGGCGACTTTGGCGGCGGCCGACGAACGGCCCTACATGCCGCCCGCGCTGGCCGGCGCACTGGGAACGAACGCCCGCGCCGACCGCCCCCAGCTCTCCGTACGCGAGGAGAACGTACTCATCGAGTGGTTCCAGTCGGAGTCGAAGGAACTCGTCGCGCAGCGCCTCGGCATCTCCACGGGGACGGTCAACTCGTACCTGGACCGGGTGCGTATCAAATACGCGAACGTCGGCCGCCCCGCCCGGACGAAGGCCAGCCTGGTGGCCCGCGCCGTCCAGGACGGACTGGTCGACGTGGACGACCTCTGAACTGGTGAAAAGGCCCCAGGAGCCGAGTCCACCATTCCACATGCTACTCCGATCGGGTGACTCGGTGAGCTGGAACTTGTGGCATATGCCGGGTTCCTGCGTTACTGAACCCATTCCAACCAAGGGCAGCCCAAACCACTCGGGATGCGTGGTGCCGGGATGGTCTGTCCCTTCCACACGTGGGGAAGGTGCAGGTCAGCCTGGGCTGCGATGGGCACCCGGTGGAGGTTGGAAAGCCAGTCGGCGCCGCTTCAGCGGTGCCGACTGGTCTGTTTTCCGGGCTGACCGGGGAAAGGCCGAGGGCATACGCCGCGGGAGGGCATATGCCGCCGGGAGGGCGTACCCCGGTGGTACGGCGGTGGTACGCGGGCGCCCGCCGCGACCCGCCCAACCATCCACGTGTGGTGACTGGCGCCTTGTCAGAGATTCCTCCCTGTGGGGTACTTGAAACAGCGAACCGGTGGGCCGCCCATCCCATAACCGGGGATCACGGTAAAGGGCGGCGTCCGCCGGTTCTTCCTTTGTGTGGCTACGAGGGAACTCCATTGACCGGCGGCACGGCTCAGCCGTCCGTCCTCCCGTACGGGTCTTCCGTGAAAGGCGGCCCGGCGGTCCCCAGGTTCGGCTGTGTCCTCTGTCCCGTCCTGTCAGCGAGGAGTCTCACCATGCCCATCTCTCCGAACCAGGGATCCACCGGCGGCGGCACGCTGGTGACGATCACCGGTACGAACCTGTCCGGCACCACCGCCGTAACCTTCGGCACCAAGCCGGGCACCAGCGTCACCAACGTCTCGCCGACCCAGGTCACGGCCGTGTCGCCCTCGGGCGCCGGCAGTGTCGGGCTGACCGTGACCACCCCGGGTGGCACGAGCAACCCGATTCCGTTCTTCTACGTCGGAGCGCCGTTCAAGTCCTCGCTCGGGCCGACGTCCGGCCCCCTCGTGGGCGGTAACACGGTCACGATCAACGGTGTCGGGCTGGCGACGGCCACCAGTGTGTCGTTCGGCGTCAATTCCGCGACGCCGACGGTCATCTCCGACACCCAGATCACCGTTGTCGTGCCCGCGGGCGTGGCAGCGGGCCCTGTGGGAGTGAGCGTGACCACCGCGGGCGGCACGAACAACGGTCTGTCCTACACCTACGTGGACGTCCCCACAGTGACCTCGGTGACGCCCACCTCAGGACCGACCACCGGTGGTACCGGTGTGACCATCATCGGCACCAACCTCGGCACCACCGGGTCGGTCACCTTCGACGGCAACCCGGCACCGTTCACCCTGGTGAACTCCACCACGATCTCGGCAGTCACCCCGCCCGGCGCCGCCGGAGCGGTCGACGTGGTGGTGACCAACCCGGCCGGTTCCGACACGGCCGCCGGCGCGTTCACCTACGTGACGCCTCCCGGTATCTGACCGCCACCCCCGCTGCCGCCCGGTTCTCACCGGGCGGCAGCTCTCCTTGACCACCGCTGTCCCAGCAGTGGTTCTCGTCTGTCCGCCGTCCGGCCACGCGATCCTCGGTGGGCGGACGGCCCTCATCCGCTGAAGCCCCAGACTGGGCGGTTTCCCCGGCCCGGACCGGACATCCGCGTCACCCCGGGCTTCGCCCTGGCTGCCATAGGAGCATCCTCATGCCGCCTACGATCAACACCATCAATCCCTCGCAAGGACCCACCACCGGGGGCACCACCGTCACCCTCACCGGCACCGGAATGACGGGGTCCACCGGCGTACGGTTCGGCAGTACCAACGCCCCCTCCTTCGTGGTCAACTCGGCCACCCAGATCACGACGGTGAGCCCGCCCCGTGCCGCGGGCGCTGCGGCGGTGATCGTCCTCCATCCGACCGGCAACAGCAACTCGGTGACATTCACCTATGTGGTGTCACAGGTGCCGGTGGTCACCGGTGTGTCGCCCAGCAGCGGCCCGACGGCGGGTGGCACCAATGTCACCCTCACGGGAACCGGGTTCACCGGAGCCTCGTCGGTCACCTTCGGCGGAGTCCCCGCGACGTCGTTCACGGTGAACTCGGCCACCCAGATCACCGCCGTGACACCCCCCGGCGGTGTCGGCGCCGCGGTGGTGGCCGTCACGACACCGGGAGGCACCAGCGCCCCCGACGCCTTCTTCTTCTACGCCGGGGTCCCCATCCTCACCAGTGCCAGCCCCTCCCAGGGTCCGACGGCCGGCGGTGTGGTGGTCACCCTGACCGGGAGCGATCTACTCAACGCCACCGCCGTACGGTTCGGCGTCACCAACGCCACCTCCTTCACCGTGGTGTCGGCGACGCAGATCACGGCCACCGCACCGCCGGGGACGGGGAGTTCACCGATCACGGTGGTCACCCCGGGAGGCACGAGCAATCCCGTCGCCTTCAGTTATGTCGCCGCGCCCACCCTGACGTCACTGGTGCCCAGCAGTGGTCCGACGTCCGCGGGGACCGTGGTCACCCTCACCGGTACGAACCTGTCCACCGCCTCGGCCGTCACCTTCGGGGGCACGCCCGTCTCGTTCACCGTCGTGTCGGGCACCCAGGTCACGGCGGTCGCACCCGCGGGACCAGCGGGTCCGGTGGCTGTGACCGTCACGACGGTCGGCGGCACCAGCCCCGGGCTGACCTACACCCGGGTGCCCCCGCCAGGCATCTGACACGCGCCGGGGTCCAGTCAGGCTACTCGTGGGCGCCGCCTCCCTGGAACGCAAAAGGGGCCCCCATAGCGTGAAGCTCAACGGCACCCGCACCCTGCGGGCCTGGCCATAGAGCAAGGAGCAGAACCGGTGAGGATCACACCACGCAGAGGAAGACTTGTCGTCGCCACCGCCATGGCGGCCGTGCTGGGGCTGGCCTCGCCCGCCTGGGCCGCGCCGTCGAGCACCACGGTGACCGCCACTCCGCAGTCCGCCGAGGTGGGCGACGCGGTACAGCTGGCGGCGACGATCGACTGTACTGGCGACCCCTCGGGCGGGCTCGGCGTGACGTTCTTCGACGGAAGCGACCTGCTCGACACCGTGCCGGTGAACGCCAACGGCCTGGCCAGCTACAGTGGCTCGTTCACCACCGTCGGCTCGCACATCATCACGGCGGCCTACAACGGCAACGATGAGTGCGACGCCTCGAACAACACCACGACCGTCCAGATCACGTCCACCCCGACGCCGCCCAATCCGCCGAAGCCCGGCTTCTGTCTCCTCGCCTGCGGCGGACTGATCGGCTTCAACGTCGGCAAGATCCACAACCCCGTAAACATCTACAAGCACTAGTAGCCCTGATGGCGGGTGGCCCGGTTCATGGAGAGCCGACTGATCCGGGCCTCCCGCCGGGGCGTGTTTTGGATGAGAGGGGACCGTCATGGTGTCGTTCACGGACAACTTGGCCGACGATGTCACGCTTGAGGGCGCGGTGATGAACGGTGTGCTCCAGGGGTGCGACGCCGTGCGGGCCCAACTCGGGGTTGTCAGTGGGTTCTACCGCGACCGGGTGGACAGATTCAGCTTCGACGCCGACTCCTACCATGTGGAGGAGTACACGGCGGTCGTCGACGGACGGCCGATCAAGGCCACCGCGACAATGCACCGAAACGAGCAGGGCGAGGTCGACGCGGTCGTCGTCAATCACCGGCCCTTGTCGGCCGCGCTGACGTCTCACGCCTGATCGCCGAATCGTCGCTCGGCGCGGAGTGGGACAGCCGTCGCTTCTACCGCCCCGAGGGCCAGACCTACCAGGACCTCCTGGACTACTCGGACGCGCAGGAAGACACCCACTAGGCCGCCGGGTGTGCTGGGGAGCAGTTCTGGGTGGGGGCGGGCGGTGGGTGGCGGCAAATAGCCGTCCGGCAGGGGGAGTTCTGGGGTGAGTCGGGTATCCGGTGCGTCGATCGCTCGCTGGTGTCCATGAGGCGTGCAGACCGTCCCGGGCACCGTGCGGGGGACGGCCGGCGGATCCGTTTCCTTCGGGGCCCGCGTGACGGACCGTAAGGGGAACTCGTTCGACCAGGCGGTCATCGACGCGTACCGCACGAAGTGACCGCCCCCAAGTAGTCGGCCTCACGTAACCTGCCTCGCCCGCACGGCCGTTCACCCGGTCGCGCGGGCGAGGTTCTGCCAGTCGGACAGGACCTACGCATCCCTGCGCCGCAGGAACCACCAGCCCGCCAGCATCGCCGCGACCGCCCACAGCGCCGTCACCGCCAGGCCCGCCAGCGGCGCCAGGTCGCCCGGCGGGTCCGCGTACAGGACCTGCTGGCCGGCGCGGTCCGGGAGATAGTCGGCGACGGAACCCGATGCCTCACCGAGGACCATGGAGAGAACGAGGGTGAACGGGATCACGATGCTCAGGACGGCGACCCCGCTGCGCAGCACCGCCGTCAGACCGGCCGCGAAGACCGCCATCAGCGTGAGGTACACCGCTCCGCCCACGATGGCGCGCACCGCGTCTCCGTCGCCCGGGTCCGGCGCCGCGTCGCCCATGAAGGCGCTTCCCGCCAGGAACGAGACGAGCGTGGTCACCAGGCCGAGCGCCAGCGCCAGACCTGCCACGTTCGCGAGCTTCGCCGCGTAGAACAGACCCCGCTTCGGCACCGCCGTCAGCGAGGCGCGGATGGCTCCCCCCTGGTACTCGGACGACATCGCCATCGTGCCGAAGGCGATCGCCGCGATCTGGCCCAGGTTGAGACCGATGAACACAGAGTAGAGCGCGTCGAACTCGGCGCTGTCCGCCTCGGAATCGCCGGTACCCGCGTTGGCCGCCACCCCGAAGCCGACCGTCAGTACGAAGCCGGCCAGGAGGGACCAGGCGGTCCCGCGCAGACTCCTGATTTTGATCCACTCGGAGCGGAGCACGGCTGAGGTGGACATGGTCAGGCCTCCTGCGGGGTCGAGGTCGGGTTCGAGGTCGGGGTCGTTGGAGAGGGCCCGGTCGGGGCCGACGCGGAGAACTCCGTTTCACCGGAGGTGAGATCGAGGTACGCCTGCTCCAACGTGGCCTCCTCGGCGGCGAGTTCGAGAAGGACGATGCCTTCCCCGGCGGCCAGGAGGCCGATGTCGTGGATCTCGGCGTTCTCGATCAGTACGCGGCCGTCGTCCGACTCGACGGGGACGTGGCCGTGCCGCAGCAGTACCTCGCGCAGCCGTGCGGGCTCCGTCGTACGGACGCGGACACGCGGCTTCACGCGGGACGCGATGAAGTCCTTCGTCGGTGTGTCCGCCAGCAGCCTTCCCTTGCCGAGGACGATCAGATGGTCGGCGAAGGAGGCTGTCTCGCCCATCAGATGGCTGGAGACCAGCACGGTGCGGTTCTCCGCCGCGAGGCCGCGCATCAGCTCGCGGATCCAGATGATGCCCTCGGGGTCGAGGCCGTTCGACGGTTCGTCGAGCAGCAGCACCTCGGGGTCGCCGAGCAGGGCCGCCGCGACGCCCAGGCGCTGGCGCATGCCGAGGGAGAACGTCTTCACCCGGCGGGAGCCCACGCTCGCGATGCCCGTCTGTTCGAGGACCTCGTCCACCCGCCTGCCGGGGATGCGATTGCTCGCGGCGAGCGCGAGGAGGTGGGCGCGGGCGGTGCGGGACCCGTGCGGTGCCTGGGCGTCCAGGAGGGCGCCCACGTGCCGCAGCGGCTCATCGAGTTCGGTGAACGGGCGGCCACCGATCACCGCCGTGCCGGAGGTGGGGCGGTCCAGGCCGAGCACGAGGCGCATGGTGGTCGACTTGCCCGCACCGTTGGGGCCGAGGAACCCGGTGACCTGGCCGGGCCGGACCGAGAAGGTGAGGCGGTCCACCGCACGTACCCGCGGGTAGACCTTGGTCAGGTCCTTCACATCGATCGCTGTCATGGCCACCACGGTGCCGTCCGAAGAGGGGCGACCGCTTCCCCCGGCTGCGGGAGAGAACTCCCCCGGCGGCGGGAGCGTGCTCCCCCACGTGGGGGAGCCACCCGCCGCACGCCGCTGCGACGATGGACCCCATGAGGCGTCTGATCCGGCTGTCGCGGCCCGCGATACGTACGGTCACCTACACCCGGTGGCTGCACCTGTTCATCGGCGCGGTGGCGGCGCCGATCGTCGGACTGGTCTACCCGGGGCTGGACGGTGACGGCGCCTCCATATGGCTGCTGCCGTTCGTGCCTCTGCCGCTGGTCGCGATCGCCGCGTGTGTCCCCGGTATGCGGGTGGCCGAGACGATGCAGGCGCAACTGCTGCTCTTTCCCAGGCCGACGGCGCCGGCTCGGCGACAGGACCTCGGGATCGCCGGTTCGCCCTCGGCCTCGTGGGGCGACCGCTGGCGGGTCTTCGAATGGATGACGCTGCGGCTGTGGCTCGGCTTCGGGGTCACCACGGTCACCATCAACGGCGCCGTGCTGGTGCTGGGTCTGCTGACGCCGTCCCTGTGGCCACCGTTCGGGCCCGCGGTGCGGCTGCCGGGGGAGTGGAACTGGTGGTACCCGCTGCTCGCCCCGGTGACAGGCGCCGCGTTGATCGCCCTCACCTGGGCGTCCGGTGCGCTGATGGCCGCGCTCGCGCCCCGGCTGCTCGGTCCGTCCCCCGCGGAGCGGTTCGCGGAACTGGAGGAGCGTACCGAGCGGTTGCAGGAACGCACCCGGATCGCCCGCGAGTTGCACGACACCATCGGGCACGCGCTCACCATCGCCGTGGTGCAGGCGGGCGCGGCGCGCGCGGCCGGGACGCCGGAGTTCACCGACCGGGCGCTGGCCGCCATCGAGGACACGGGGCGCGAGGCCCTGTCCGAACTGGACCGGGTGCTGAGGCTGTTGCGCGAGGACGGCAACCCGGCGGAGCAGCGGTTCACGCTCGCCCGTGCCGGACGGCTGGTGGAGTCGGCGCGCGGGGCCGGGGCCGATGTGACCACGGAGACGGAAGGGGACGTCGAGGCCCTGCCCGGACCGGTCTCGCGTGAGGGCTACCGGATGCTCCAGGAGTGCCTCACCAATGTGCTGCGGCACGCGGGTCCGGTGCCGGTGACCGTACGGACCGCGGTCCGCGACGGCCGGCTGGAACTGGAGGTGCGGAACAAACTGCCCGCAGAGCCGGGCGACTTCCGCGACGGGGGCTCCGGGCTGCGCGGGCTCCACGAACGGGCCGTACTGCTCGGCGGGGTGGCCGAGTACGGGCCGCACGGGGGAGAGTGGCGGGTCCGAGTCACCCTGCCGCTACGGTGACCCGCATGCCGATCACCGTTCTGCTCGTCGACGACGACGCCCTCGTACGTGCCGGGCTGCGCGCCATCCTTGAGGCGCAGCCCGACATCGAGGTCGTCGGCGAGGCGGCGGACGGCGCCGCCGTCATCCCCTTGCTGAGGAAGTTGCGGCCGGACGTCGTCGCCATGGACGTACGTATGCCGCTGATGGACGGCATCGAGGCGACCCGGGCGGTGCTGCGGACGGTCGCCGACCCTCCGAGGATCCTCGTCATCACGACGTTCGAGGAGGACGAGTACGTCTACGAGGCGCTGCGCGCCGGCGCCGACGGGTTCCTGCTCAAGCGCGCCCGGCCCAGCGAGATCGTGCACGCGGTGCGGATCGTCGCGGAGGGCGAGTCGCTGCTCTTTCCGCCCGCGCTGCGCTCCCTCGCCGCCGCGCACGGCGACGAATCCTCACGGCGCGCACTGGAGAAGGCGGCGCTCACCGGACGCGAGGGCCAGGTCCTGCGGCTCGTGGCCCGCGGCCTGACGAACGCGGAGATCGCCGCGCGGCTGCATCTGGGCACCGAGACGGTGAAGACGCATGTGAGCGGGGTGCTCGCGAAGCTCGGCGCGCGGGACCGTATCCAGGCGGTGATCACGGCGTACGAGTCGGGCTTCATCACTCCGGGGGCCGACGAGTAGCGGATTCCTGCCGCTCGGCGGTCGGCGTCCGCCGGCAGGCCGGCCGGTCACGGCTTACGGGCGATTCCCGCGTAGCAGGCGGCTTCCGCGTCCGTGACGTTCTCGGCCTGGTCCTCAAGGTCGGGGCGCCAGCGCTGGGAGGGGACGAGGCCCGGGTCGAGAAGGTCCCAGCCGTCGAAGAGGCGGGCGATGTCCGCCTGGGAGCGTGCCTGTCCCGGGGTGCCCGCGGCGCGGTACGCGCCCGTGAGGCGGGCGATGCCTTCGGGGTCGAAGTCGGGGGTGACATGGGTGATGGTGAGGGTGCTTCCCTTGGGGAGCGCCGCCTTGAGGTGTTCGACGATGCCGTGGGCGCCCCCGTCGACAAGGTCGTCGGTGATGAAGTGGAGCAGCGCGTTGAGGCTCAGGGCGATGGGCCGCGTGAAGTCGAGGGTGTCCGATATCTCGGGTGTCGCCAGGAGTCCTGTGGGGTCGGTGGCGTCGGCGTGGGCGTAGGCGGTGTGGCCGTCGGCATGGCTGTGGAGCAGGGCACGGGCGTGGGCGAGGACGATCGGGTCGTTGTCGGTGTAGACGACACGCGACGAGGGGGTGACCTCCTGCGCGACCTCGTGGAGGTTGGGGGAGGTGGGGATGCCGGTGCCGATGTCGAAGAACTGGGTCATGCCCTGCTGTGCGAGGAACCGCGTGGAGCGGCGCATGAAACGCCGGTTGATCCGGGCGGTGGCCAGAAGGGAGGGGAAGGCGGCCAGAGCCTTGCCGGCGGCTTCCCGGTCGGCGGGGAAGTTGGTGGTGCCGCCGAGGTAGTAGTCGTACATACGGGCCGAGTGCGCCTGATCCAGCTTCAGGTCCACCGTGCTGTCGTCCGCCATGCCAGGCTCCCGGGGGGTTCTGCGTCGTCTGATCGTGGTCGTCTGATTGTGCGCCGGGTGCGCGCCCGCGTGAACACCCCCCTTCGCCATCGCAGTTCACTTCCCACCGCCCGCAGGTGACAACCGTGGAAGCGGAAGCCGTTCTGCGAAGGCGTTCGCCGCCGGGCTCGGACGAATGGGGAATGCACCGCCGGGACCGCCACCCGAACGCTTTAGTAGTCATACTATTGCTGTCTGTGAGAATCTTTGGGGGATGGGCTGCACAGGAAGGCCCGTCCTCCGGTTGGCTGACTCATGAGACAGCACGTCTCCGCCGACGCCCTCCGCCGTGGAGCGGCGCGGCGCCCAGTCGCTCAAGGACTTTTGTGGAACTCGATCTGGAAGATCCGGTGGACCGGGGAACCGCCGCCCGGATCCTCCCCGGCGCCATACGCACCCGTAACCGCTGCCTGCCGGCCACGGCGCCGCGCGCCGAGAACGGGATGTGATGGCGGCTTCTTCGCCCAGGACACGGGGTAACAGCGCGAGCGCTCCCTGGGACGCCCGACGGGGGGTGCTGGGTCTGACCTTCGACGCCTTCCACGACTACCACCGCAAACTGTGGATGCGTTACGCCCACACCCAGGTCGGCGGCCGGCCCGCGGCCGAGACCGTCGTGGACGCCGCGTGCGCGCGTCTGAAGAGCGACTGGAAGTACGTCCTGGCACAGGAGTCGGTGCCCCAGTACGCGTGGTCGCTGCTGAAGGAGGAGATCCACCGCTGGCTGGACGAACGCGGGCTCGAACCCCTCCTGGTGGGCACCGCGGCCTTCCACGCGGCCATCGGGAAACTCCTCCTGCACGAGCCGCGCGACGAGTTCGCCGTCCTGGCGGGCGAACTCGGCCTGTACGCGGCCATCGCCGGTCTGCCCGAGCGCCAGTACGACGTCATCGTCCTGCGGTTCGTCCTAGGCATGGACGAGGGGCACGTCGCGGAGTATCTCGGCATCGAACTCGCCACCGTACGCTCCCATGTACGGCACGCCCGACGGCGCCTGGCGCGCGAGCTCAACATCAAGACCGGCCCGACCGAGACGGAAGACTAGACGTGCGCACCAACGACCACGCTTCCATCAGCGACCTGCTGAACCAGGCGGAAGTCCTCGCGGACACCTACACGGACTACGACACCGAGGCCGCCCGGCAGCGCGTCGACACCAAGGCCGGCTCCCCGGATACCGGCGACGGCCCCGATGCGCGGCGTCCTGTCGCCGCCCACGAGCAGGCCGCCCGGGATCTCGACCTGGCGGTCGCCCTCATCGTCGACACCCCGCAGGCGGCAGCGGCGTTGGAACGGCTGGCGGATGACGACCGGCCCGACCCCGAGGGCGCGGTCGTCTTCGCCGCGCTGCTCCATCTGGCCCGGGACCATGACGCGGCCCAGTTCTGGTGGCAGTTCGCCGCCGGCGGCGGCAACCGGACCGCCGCCTTCTGTCTCTCCCTCGCGCACGGGCGGCGCGCGGAGTTCAGTGACGCCAGGCACTGGCGCGCGGAGGCCCGAAGACTGGACACCGCCCCGGCCGACACCACGCCGACTCCGCCCGCCCGCCCGCTGCTGCCGGAGAGCATCCGCCACCAACTGCTCACCCAGTGCCGCTCCGGCACCCGCCCGACCCTCCCGGCCCGGCTGGAGGCGGTCATCAACCGCCTCCCGGTCGACCCGGACCTCGACTACGGCACCATCCCCCGCCCGGTCCCCACCCTGACCCACGACCTTCCCCACGACCACCAGGCCCCGCCGGGCACGCGGCCGTGAGCCGGTCACCGGAGCAGCGCCGCCCAACTCTCCGGCGAACGCCGAGACATCGGCCGGGCCGCTCGGGGCTCCTTGGCCGAGATAGCCCTCGATCAACGGGCGCACCACCCTCGGATCGCCCTCGGCCACAGGCCCGTTGAACGGGGTGGCGAACCGGAAGGCCACATTCACAGCCTCTCGCCAAGGCACTTCCGCTGTGACGCCGTCCCAGTCGATCAAGGCGTATCCCGTCGGTGTGCGTAGCGCGTTGGCTTGTGAGGTGTCCCCATGGACCAGGACAGCCCAGTGGTGTTCTCGTCGCGCCTCGCCGATCAGGACCGTCCCCATCCACTCCGCGGCTTCCGGAAAGTGTGAAGTGTCCGCGCGCGGGGTTCCCGTCGGGCTGCCGAAGGTCATGTCCCTCGATCCACTCACTCACCCGCACCAGTTCCTCGCCCGCCGGGTTGTGCCAGTAGCCGATTGCCGGGGACGGAGGTTCGACCGGCCGGGGCATCGGAACACCGGCCTCCAGCGCCGCACTTTCGAGCCGATGCGCCCGTCGCGCGTGCCTGCGCTTCCAGTCACCGAGCAGCCGGTCCTTTTTCACCACCCACCGTCCACCGGACGTGGTCAGTAGCCGGCTGTCGGACGGGCGGTCGCCGTTGATGAGAGGACGCCAGTCTCCAAGTGGCGCGCCCAGGTCGAAAGCGCTCGCGATGGCGGCGGTATCAAGGGTCATCCCGGCAGTGTGGCGCCGCGGGTGGAGTCGACGCAGGCGGACACGGGCCGGAGCCTGAGAGAGCCGCGGTCGGGGCCTGGGGGCGTAGGCGGGGGCGGCTGCTCGTACGAGGGCGCGGGCGGCGGCGGGGGACAGGACGGTCGGCGTGCACGGGGCGAGCGTCGCCCAGCAGTGCCTTGCCGCCGGTCTGCTGGACGAGATCCAGATCCATCTGGCGCCGGTCCTGCTCGGCGGTGGCACGCGGCTGTTCGAGCACCTGGGCGGCCGGCACCAGCCGGAGCGTACGCAGGCGGTCGGGACCACCCACGCCACCCACCTGCGGTTCAAGGTGATCCGCTGACCCGTGATCCACTGGTTCACGGGCGCGCCGGCCGGCGGCGCGCGGATGGTGTCACCCGGCCGTGTCACAGGGGGCCGGGCTGTCTCGTCCCAGAGGGTGTAACCACTGACGACGACCGCAGAGGAGCACACCATGAACGCCGGAAACGCCCGACTGAACTTCTTCGCCAGCCCCACCGTCGGCAAGATCTCCAAGACCTTCATGTCGGTGGGCATGGGGCTCAAGGCGTCGGCGCTGCCCGCCGCGACACAGGAGCTCGTGGCGCTTCGCGTGAGCCAGATCAACGGCTGCGCCGTCTGCATCGACATGCACGTCAAGGAGGCCGTCGCCCTCGGCGAGACCGCCGTGCGGCTGAACCTGGTCGCGGCCTGGCGGGAGGCCGGCTCGCTGTTCACCGACGCCGAGCGGGCCGCGCTGGCGCTCGCGGAGGAGGGGACCAGGGTCGCGGACGCGGCGGGCGGGGTCAGCGACGAGACGTGGGAGTACGCCGCCAAGCACTACGACGAGGAGCAGCTCACCGCCCTGGTGATCCTGGTGTCCTTCATGAACACGGTGAACCGGCTCAACGTCATCACCCAGCAGCCGCTGGCCGACTACCGGGCCGGGCAGCTCGACCGGATGGCGGCGGCGGCCGGAGAGGAGTCGGCGTGAGCAAGGTCGACGAGTTCGAGGAGCTGCGCCCGCTGCTGTTCTCGATCGCCTACCGGATCCTGGGCAGCGTGAGTGAGGCCGAGGACGCGGTGCAGGAGACATGGCTGCGCTTCGACGGCTCGGCGACCCGGCCCACGTCGGCCAAGGCATTTCTGTCGGCCGTGGTGACCCGGATCTCGATCGATGTGCTGCGTTCCGCGCGCGTACGGCGGGAGCAGTACGTGGGCCCGTGGTTCCCCGAGCCGCTGCTCAGCGATCCGTACGAGGATCCGGCGCGGTCGGTGGAGCTGGCCGACTCGGTGTCGATCGCGGCGCTGCTGCTGTTGGAGCGGCTCACCCCGCTGGAGCGGGCGGTCTTCCTGATGCGGGAGGTGTTCGCCTTCGGGTTCGACGAGATCGCCGGGGCGGTGGGGCGCTCGGAGGCGGCGTGCCGGCAACTGCTGGTCCGGGCGCGGCGGCACATGGAGGCCGGGCGCCCGCGGTTCGAGGCGGACCGCGAGGAACGTCAGAAGCTGGCGGCACGGTTCTTCGACGCGCTGAAGGACGGCGACGTGGTCGGGCTGCGGGATCTGCTGGCGGCGGACGTGCAGCTGGTCGGCGACGGCGGAGGAAAGGCTCCGCAGCTGGCCAAGGCTCTCGTGGGCGCGGAGAGGGTGGCGCGGGTGCTGAGCACGGTCTTCCCCTTGCTGAGCCGGATCGACGTGACGTTCGAGCCGCAGGAGGTCAACGGTCAGCCAGGTGCGATCTTCCGCGACCGGGACGGCAAGGTGCTCCATATCCTGGCCCTGGACGTCCTCGACGGGCAGATCCAGACGATCCGCACCATCCTCAACCCCGACAAGCTCGGCCACGTCGGGCCGGTCGCCGACGCGTGGGCCATCGACCGTGAACTGAAGCGGGAGCGCCGGCGGGGGTGAGATCGGAACGGGACCGGCGGGAACGGACCGGATCGAAAACGGAGCGTCCGCCGGGCGGGTGGTCGTGGACGATGAACTGCGCCTGGCCGCCCTCCCGTTCGAGCGGGACCGTGGAGAGGCGCGCCGCGTCGGCGGCGCCGGCGGAGGTGAGCAACTGCCCGTTGTTGTCCGGGTGTGCGGCGGCCAGTTGACCGGCCGCGGCCCAGATGGACGCGATACGGGTGCCGCGCGCGGCGGGGGTGAGAGCCGCGACGGGGTCGGCGGTCCCGGGCACGACGACCGTGTCCGCGCCCTTGAGCCCGTCCAGCCCCAGGGGGCCCGCAAGGTGAAGGAGCCCGCGTCGACGTCCGGTTGCTTGGCACACACGCGCACCTGGTAGCCGCGGCTGCCCGGTGCGAGCCGGGTCCGGGCGAAGACCTCGATCGGGGTGGCCAGGTAGAAGGGGACGACCTGATCGAGAGCGAGGACGGCGACGGTGTACATGTCGGGAAGAAACCTGTCGGGGTGCGGGGCCTATGGGGCCTGGGGGCGGCGCGCGGCTCGTCCGCCGAGGGCGTGTTGGTGGGAGTGGCGTTGCCCGCCTGCGGGGGTCACCCTTGGCGGTTGTCCGCGCGCAGGGCGGGGCTCACCCCCGGCGGGCGTCCGCCCCAGTGAGGGGGCACCGCCCTCCCCTCAGGCGGGTGATGGCTCGTCGGCGTCTGCGATCGCGCGGCGGAGCCGAAGAGCCCGCGCGGTGCGATAGTGCTGGATCACGATCCGGCCGGATCCTTCGGATCGCTCTCGTACGGGACGTGCTCCGGCGACTCAGGCGACTCCGCGAGGGCGCGTGCCAGGCGTCGTGAGCCGGACGGCCGCAACACGACATCACCACGAACGTCGAGGTCCGGACGCCAAGAAGACGCGTGGCCACGGGTCTTCGCGAAGCCCCCCGCCGGGCGGCCCACCGTGGCTTTGCCAGTCCTTTACAACCCGCCCCGTCCCCGCCTCGTCTCTCCTCCCGATCTGTAGGCCCGCCCGCCGAATCCCCGTCCGGGCGGACGACGAAAGAGAGCGACTCATGCGCCGAACCGTCCTCAGTGCCATGGCACTTGCGAGCACCGCCGTGCTGGCGGGCACCGTGCCCGCCTTCGCCGACGACGCGGCTCCGACCCCGGTCCCCAGCACCCGCCCGACCCGGGACGCCACCCCCGCCCCCGCCGAGCCGTCGCAGGCGGTCCCCGCCCCGGCCAGGACCCCCAGCCAGGTCGCCGTCGTACCGGAGGGCGCGCCCAACACCGGAGTGGCGCCCGCTGCCTCGCAGTCCGGTACCGACAGCGCCCTGATCGGGACCGGCGCCGCGGCTCTCGTCGCGGGCGGTGCGGCGGTCTACGTCGTACGTCGTCGGCGAGCGACCGGGGCGTGACCCCGCCCTCCAGGCGTGCCTTCACCGCCGCCGCGCTGGCCTCGCTGCTCGTGGGCTGCGGCGGCCCCGGTGCGGACCGGGCCGCCACGGACGAGGATCGCTCCGGCGGCACACCACCTCCCGCCGCGAAGGCCCTCGCGCGCTCCGTCCCCGTCCGGCTGCTGATCCCGGCCATCGGGGTCGACACCCCGGTCATGGGGCTGGGGCTGGCCTCGGACGGCACCATGCGGGTGCCCCCGATCACGGCGGACGACCGCGCGGGCTGGTACCGGCACTCGCCGACGCCCGGTCAGGTCGGCCCGTCGGTGGTCATCGGCCATGTCACGGTCGGTTCCTACGGCGACGGGGTCTTCCGGGACCTCGCCCGGCTGCGCCGGGGCGACACGGTCACGGCGCGCCTGGAGAACGGCGCGGCGGCGGAGTTCGCCGTCAGCTCCGTACGGAAGGTCGCCAAGGCGGACTTCCCGGCGGACGACGTGTACGGGGACGTGGACCGCCCGGAGCTGCGGCTCATCACCTGCGGTGGGCCCCGCACCGGTGACGGCTATCTCGGCAACGTGATCGTCTTCGCCACGATGACCTCCGCGAACGGCCCCTGACGCGCCACCGGATCCCGGGCCGAGGGAACGTACGCCCTCGGTCCGGACTCCTCACCTATGGGGCCGGGCCGGTGGGCCCTGCCAGCCCCCCACTGCGGCCACGACCATGGAGAGCGTTGAAACGGTCCCGCGACAAGGCAGCGTCCGACCTGTTCGCCGCCCTCTACCCGCGCCTCGCCGGCTGGTGCCGCCGTCTGGTCGACGACGACGAGACGGCGCACGAGATCGCCTCCGAGGCGTTCACCCGGCTCTGGGCGCGGTGGACATCCGTGCAGGAGCCGCGCGGCTTCCTCTACGTCACCGCGGCCAACCTCGTACGGGACCACTGGCGCAAACTGGAGCGCGAACGCAAGGCCATCCGCCGCGTCACCTCCGAAGCCGCGGTCAGCCCGCACACCGAGCAGGCGGATCCTTCGGTACGTCTGCTCGTACAGTCACTCCCGGAACGACTGCGCGTCCCGATCCTGTTGCACTACTACGCCGACATGCCGATCCGGGAGGTGTCCGTGCTGACCGGGCGCAAGGAAGGAACCGTCAAGGCCGACCTCCACGCGGCCCGCGAACTGCTCCGCGCCCACCTGAGGAGAAGCCTTGACCACACGCGCTGACGACGGGCCGGAGTTCGACCCCGACGACCCCATCGCCGTCATCCTGCGGCCCACGTCCGACTCCCTCGGCCCACCGCCCCGCCGCTACGAGACGATCCGCCGCAGCGCCGCCCGCCGCCGGCTGCTCCGGACCGCCGCCGGGGCCGGCCTCTCGTGCGCCGCCCTCGCCCTCGTCGCCCTGCCGCTCCACCTCGCGACGACGTCCGACGGCCCGGCGTCCCCGACGGTCCCGCTCGCCCCGCCGCCGGCGACGCGTACCTCGCCGGACCCGGCCCCACCACAGGTCACCCCACGTCCCAGCGGAACGACCGGCCCCCCGGAGAGCGCGCCCGCCCCGAGCGCCCGCACCCGCGAGACCACCCCCACCCGCGGGTCCGTCCCCCGTGCCCCGACGGCGACTCCCAGCCAGGCTCTCGATGAACGCGCCCCGTTCCGCGGCGGGCTCGCCCCCAGCCCGGAGAGTCCGCTACGGCAGTAGAGGCAGCAGACGGGGAGCGCCACCTCAGCGAGCGCTCAGCAGCGTGCGCGTCTCCTTGTCGATCTGGCGTGTCTCGCCCGTCGGTACGACGATCACCGGGACCTCCGCCTCCGGCGCGCTGACCAGATACGCGGGCGCCTCGTCGTCCTCCGGCGGCACCAGCAGGCCGCCCGCGACGCCCAGGATGCCCAGCCCCGCGCAGATCTCCTCGCGCACCTCCGGCTGGTCCTCGCCGATCCCGCCGGTGAAGACCAGCGCGTCGATACGGTCCAGGGACGCGGCCATCGCCGCGATGCCGCTGCGGCAGTGGTGCGTGAAGACGTCCAGCGCCAGCGCCGCCCGCTCGTCGCCGGTCGCACGGGCGCGTACCAGGTCGCGGGTGTCCCCGGACGTACCGGAGAGGGCCAGCAGGCCCGAACGGTGGTCGAGGGCGTCGTCGATGTCCCGTGCCGACAGCCCGTGCCGGGTCTGGAGCCAGGTCAGGGCTCCCGGGTCGACGGCGCCGCTGCGATGGCTCATCACCAGGCCGTCCAGGGGAGTGAAACCCATGGTGGTGTCGACGCTCGCGCCGTCACGCACCGCGCACGCCGAGCAGCCGCCGCCGAGGTGGGCGATGACGATCCGCAGGCTCTTCGGCCGCCGCCCGAGCAGTTCGGCGGTGCGGGCCAGCGCCCACGCGTAGGACAGACCGTGGAAGCCGTAACGCCGCACACCGAACTCGCCGCGCCAGGTCTCGGGTACGGCGAACTCCCGGGCCGCCGCGGGCAGACCGGCGTGGAAGACGGTGTCGAAGCAGGCGATGTGCGGCACGTTGGGCAGCAGCTCACGGGCCGCGTCGAGTACGCGCAGGGCCGGCGGCACATGGGAGGGAGCGAGGTCGGACGTGCGCTGGAGGGCGTCCCTGACGTCGTCGTCGACCAGGGTGTGGTGCCGCAGTTCCGGGCCGCCGTGCACGATCCGGTGTCCGACCGCCGTGGGCGCGGGCGCGTAGCGGAGCAGGTCGCGGAGTTGCCCGGCCATGTTGTCGCCCGGCGCCGACGTGTCGTCGTACGAGGCGAGTGCCGTGCCGTCGTTCGCGAAGACGGTCAGGTGCACGCTGGAGGACCCGGCGTCCGCCACCAGCACGGGTTCACGCTCGTGATCGGCCACGACATGCCTTCCTTTCGGGTCTTGCTTCTCGGAGTGCGCCTCAGCCCACGTCGCCGGTGGTACGCCCGGCCGGCAGCAGCGCGCCGATGTCGACCGGCAGCGCGGCGGCGATCTTGTTCATCAGCTCGGGGGCGAGAGCGGCGTCCAGCACCTCCAGCACGGCCGCCGCCTCGCGGAGGGCCGCGTCATCCGTGGTCCCCGCCCGGTCCGCGATCCGGCCCGTGAAGGCGACCAGGTCGAACCGTTCGCCGGAGCCCGCGTCCCGCCCCTCCGCGACGGCGAACTCCGCCGGCCGCCGCAGGTCGGCGGCCAGCTCCGGCGGCAGCTGCGCCGCGACGTGCTCGGCGAGCCCCGCCGGCAGCCGTTCGCCCAGTGTCCGCAGCACCGCCTGGGTCGCCCGCTCGGTGGATCCACGGTCCGGCAGCTGGGCGAGCGCCTGAATCTTGCCGATCATCTCGTCGTGGTGCATGGCGTGATCCTCTCCGGACGTCACTGGTCCCGGCGCCCGGCCCCGGATCCGCGGGCGGAACGCGAACGGGGGCGCCGACGAGGACCCGCGCGGCGCCCGCACACGGGCGGTCGCCGCCGGCACCGGGTGCGGCCCGCAGCCTCAGGGTGAGTCCGGGTCCGCGTTCCGGCAAGTTTGGGGCGGCGCCATTCGGCTACCCATGGAGGCGACCCGTACGAGCGGGACCACGGGCCCACGACCCCGCAGGCAGGAGAGGCACCATGCGTATCGGAATCATCGGAGCTGGCCGTATCGGCTCCACACTCGCCCGGCACTTCGCCGCCATCGGCCACGAGGTCGCCCTCGCGAACTCGCGCGGCCCCGAGACGCTGGCGGAGCTGGTCGCAGGCATGGACGGCTCCGTCCGGGCGGTCACGGCCGCGGAAGCGGCCCGGTTCGGCCAGGTGGTCGTCGTGTCGATCCCGTACGGGCACATCGGCGATCTGCCCGTCGCCGAGCTGCGCGACAAGGTCGTCGTGGACACGTGCAACTACTACCCGGACCGGGACGGCCACGAGCCCGACCTGGACGACGACTCCACCACCTCCAGCGAGAAGCTCCGGAACGCGACGGACTCGAACCTGGTCAAGGCGTTCAACGCGATCTACTGGGACGCCCTGCGCGACCGTGGCCGCCCCAAGGGCGACCCCGAACGCCTGGCCATCCCGATCTCCGGCGAGGACGAGGAGGCCGTGGCGGTCGTGGCCGGACTGATCCGCGACATCGGCTTCGACCCGGTCAACGCCGGTCACCTCGGCGGGGGAGGCCGCAAGCACCAGCCCGGCACTGGCGTCTACACCGCACAGCTGTCCGCCACCGAGCTGGACGCACGGCTGCACAGCGCGTGATGCCCCGCCTCCCCCTCGGTGCGAGGCGCCTCCGCCCACGTCGGAGCAGTAGCGTGTGTGGCAGAGGAGGGACTAAAAAATGGCTACGGATACGGCTACAGAGAAGGCGGTCCTCGCGGGCGGCTGCTTCTGGGGCATGCAGGATCTGATTCGCGGTCTGCCGGGGGTGATCTCCACCCGGGTCGGTTACACCGGGGGCGACGTCCCGAACGCGACGTACCGCAATCACGGAACGCACGCCGAGGGCATCGAGATCGTCTTCGACCCCGAGAAGACCAGCTACCGCCAGATCCTGGAGTACTTCTTCCAGATCCACGACCCCACGACGCTCAACCGTCAGGGCAACGACATCGGCCTCAGCTACCGGTCGGCCATCTACTACGCCGGCGACGAGCAGAAGCGCGTCGCCGAGGACACCATCGCCGACGTCGAGGCCTCCGGCCTCTGGCCGGGGAAGGTCGTCACCGAGGTGGCCGCGGAGGGCCCCTTCTGGGAGGCGGAGCCCGAGCACCAGGACTATCTGGTCCGCTACCCCGACGGATACACGTGCCACTTCGTCCGGCCGGGCTGGAAGCTGCCGGTCCGCAGCGAGCGGTAGACACGCCCCAGCGCTCTGATCGTTCGTCCCCGATCACCGGCCCGGACCGTCACCGGTCCCTCCGGAGATCGGGGACACCGTTGTTCCGCCCCGCCTGCCGGACTCAGACCGCGAAGACCTGTGCGTCGTCCGCGAACGCCTTGAACTCCAGCGCGTTGCCCGCGGGATCGAGCAGGAACATCGTCCACTGCTCGCCGGGCATCCCCTCGAAACGCACGTACGGCTCGATGACGAACGCCGTCCCCGCCGCACGGAGCCGGTCGGCCAGCTCGTGGAATTCCGGCGGAGTCAGCAGCAGCCCGAAGTGCGGTACGGGCACCTCGTGCCCGTCGACCTCGTTGCGTACGCCCTCGCCGCGGCCAGGAGCCAGATGCGTCACGAACTGGTGGCCGTGGAGATTCCAGTCCACCCAGGTCGCCGAGCTGCGGCCTTCCGCCAGGCCGAGTACGCCGCCGTAGAAGCGGCGGGCGGCGGCGAGATCGTCCACGGGCATGGCGAGATGGAAACGCGGTATGCGGGAGCCGGGGTTTGCCATGAGGGTGTCTCCGCCCTTCGTCGCGGTCACGGGTCGCGTCGTTGTTCTCATACAGGGGAACTGGTCACGGGCACTGTAGGGAAGGCCCGTTACCCTCACGCCGGTCTCTCCCGCACCACGTCCGTCGGCTTCTTGTCGTCCCGCAGCCCCAGGAAACGCGGGTGCCGCAGCATCCCGTCCCGTGTCCACTCGGTGAACGCGATCTGGGCGACGAGCCGGGGCTCCGACCAGTGCGGAGCCCGCTCCCTGACCACGTCGGCGAACGGCGAGCGGGGCGTCGCGGCCTCGTCGAGCCGTCTGCGGAGGTCCAGGAGCGTCGCGCGGTCGTAGCCCGTCCCCACCTTGCCCGCGTACCGGAGCCGCCCGTCCTCGTAGTGGCCGAGAAGCAGCGCGCCGAAGCCGACACGGGAGCGGGACGGCTCCGTGTAGCCGCCGATGACGAACTCCTGCCCCCGCTCGCACTTGAGCTTCAGCCACCCCGTCGAGCGCCGCGGTTCGTACCGGCCCGCCGCCCGCTTCGCGATCAGCCCCTCCCAGCCGTCGGCGCACGCCTGGTCCAGCAGTTCCTGACCGCCCGCGTTGCGGTGCGGGGTGAAACGCAGTGGCGCCCGGTAGGTCAGCGCCCTGCGCAGCAGCGACTTGCGCGAGCGCAGCGAGATCGCGGTGAGATCGGCGCCGTCGAGCCGCAGCAGATCGAACAGGTAGTACGTGACCGCCACCCCGCTGGCCCGCGCCCGGCGGGCGTCGCTGATGCCCATCCGCTGCTGGAGCCTGGCGAAGTCGGTACGGCCGTGTGAGTACGCGACGACCTCCCCGTCCACCGTGAAGTCGGCGCATTCCTGCGCGGCGAGGGCGTCGACGATCTCCGGGTACGTCGCGTCGAGGCGGCGTCCGGTGCGCGACAGCAGCCGTACACCCGAGGCGTCGCGCACGGCGAGCACCCGGACGCCGTCCAGTTTGCGCTCGAAGATCCAGCCGTCGCCGAACAGCCGCCGGTCGGTCAGCGTGGCGAGCATCGGCGCGGACGCCAGCAGCGCGCCGGACCGGGCGGCGCCCAGCCTGCCCCGCTCGTCGGCGGGCAGTGTGTCCAGGAGGCTGTTCATCGGGCCTCGCCTCTCTCCGTGTCAGGGGCTACGGGGGGAGGCTCCCCGGGAAGTGGTGCGCGGTGCCCCTGTCGGCACAGCTGATCACCCGTTAGGGGCGGCCCGGGGCGGCCGGACACCTCCTAGGAGGCGCGGTGCGCCGGTTGGAGGCCCGCGTACACCCCGCCGCTCGTCATCAGGGACTCGTGCGTACCGACCTCCGCGATCCGGCCGTGCTCCATCACCACGATGGTGTCCGCGCCCCGGATCGTGGAGAGCCGGTGGGCGACGACGAAGACGGTACGGCCGTCGACCAGCCGCGCCAGCGCCTCCTGCACCAGCGCCTCCGAGCGGGTGTCGAGGGCGGATGTGGCCTCGTCCAGGACGAGCACCCGGGGGTCGCGTATCAGCGCGCGGGCGATCGCGAGCCGCTGCTTCTGCCCACCGGACAGGCGCGCGCCGCGCTGTCCGACGACGGTGTCCAGACCGTCCGGCAGCCGGTCGACGAATTCGAGGGCGTTCGCGTCCCGCAGCGCCCGCCGCACGGTCGCCTCGTCCATGCCGTCGAGACCGTAGGTGACGTTCTCCCGGATCGTGCCCTCGAACAGGATCGACTCCTGCGGTACGACGGACAGGAACCGGCGGTAGCTGCGCAGGTCGAGGGAGGCCATGTCCGTGCCGTCCAGCAGGATGCGCCCGGAGGTGGGGCGGATGAAGCCGATGAGGAGGTTGAGTACGGTCGACTTGCCCGCGCCGGACGCGCCGACCAGGGCGATGGTCCGACCCGGCCTCGCGGAGAGGGTGAAGTCGGCCACCGCGGTGTCGGGCGATCCCTCGTACTGGAAACCGACGCCCTCGAAATCGATCCGTCCGGCCACCGAACCGACCTGCTCCTTGCCCGTGTTGCTCTCCAGGTCGGGAGCCTGGAGGACCTCGCCCGCCGACCGAACGGACTCAAGTCCCTTGCTGATGACGGGCGCCAGCCCGAGCAGGGGCACCATCGAGGAGGTCAGGGTGGTGAAGAAGGCGCTCAGCATGACGACGTCGCCCGCCGTGATGGGCAGCAGACCGTGGTACGCGACGAGCGCCGAGCCCGCGAGACACGCCACGCCGAGGGAGTTGAGCAGAATCCACGCGAGCGCGCCGAAGCGCCCGTTGAGCAGATCGAGCCGCACCCCGGCCGCGAGCACCTGCCGCAGCGAGCCGTCGATACGGACCATCGCCGCGCCTTCGAGACCGTGCGCACGCGTGATCGGGATCAGCGAGGTCATCTCGCTGACGCGCGACGACATCCGCTCCACCTCGTGGCGGAACGCGGCGTTGTGGCTGTGGAGTCGTCCGCGCAGCCGCACGATCAGGAAACCGGCGGCCGGGACGACGAGCAGGAAGACGGGGAGGAACGACGGTACGCGCACCCCGATCACGACGAGACCGCCGACGAGCGTGATGACGGCGGCCAGCCCCATGTCCGAGGACTGCTGCACCATCTGCTCCGTTGAGGATCAGGAGCACGAGCAGCACGCCCGCGTTGATCCAGATGCCGGAGACCGGGCCGTGCTGCACGACGGTGTCGATGATGTTGGCGGTGATGAGGGGAAGCAGCCAGATCGGGCTGTGCTTCCCGATGAACGCGAGGACGGCGAGCGCGAGACGAGGACGGTCGGGACGGAAGAGATAGCCAAGAGTCCGTACGGGATGTTCACCCCGGTAGCGGTGGTCGAGCGCCGCGGATGACGGGGTGGAGGAGACCGGTCGCTGCATGCGCCAAGCAAATCCCGCCCCCTCGCGGCCGTGCAACCCGCTCCCGGGCCGCCCGCCTCAGCCGGCGAACGGCGTGCCGGGGACGCCCTGCCCCGCGTCCGGCAGGACGAGGAGCGAGCCGGTCAGCGGGTGCGGGCCGGCCACTCCGACGCGGGCCGTGGTGATGTAGAGGTCGCGCAGCCCGGGACCGCCGAACGCACACGACGTGGGCCGGAGTACGGGCAGTTCGACGGTACGGTCCAACTCGCCGTCCGGCGTGTAGCGGCGGATCGCCGCGCCGTCCCACAACGCGACCCAGACGCAGCCGTCCGCGTCGACGGTCAGTCCGTCCGGGTGCCCGGCGCCGGGCTCGATCGTCGCCAACGGGCCCTGGTCGGCCAGCGGTTCGCCGGGGGAGTGCGTGTCGGCCCGGAACCGGTCGATCCGGCCGGTGGGAGTGTCGATGTAGTACATCGTCCGCCCGTCCGGACTCCAGCCGGTGCCGTTGCCGACGGTGACGGGCCACGTGTCGGTGACGACCGGCGCGGACTCGCCCGGGGCCGAGGGGGCGCGTCCCACCCGGATCAGCGTCCCGCCGCCCGGCGTCTCGTCGTAGC
Source organism: Streptomyces sp. NBC_01716 (assembly GCF_036248275.1). NCBI lineage: Bacteria > Bacillati > Actinomycetota > Actinomycetes > Kitasatosporales > Streptomycetaceae > Streptomyces > Streptomyces sp. NBC_01716. The sequence goes on from NZ_CP109181.1 coordinate 8,234,949, forward strand.
GCATGCTGCCCGCCCACAGCGCGCCGTCGGGCGCGACGGCCGCGTCGTTGCCCCGGCGGCCGGGCACCGGGTCGTGCACCAGCCACGAGAAGTCGCCGCCGGGGCCGTACAGACCGATGCCGTCACGGAGGTTGACCACCAGCCCGCCCCCGGCCCGGGGGAGCGCGGCACCGACATGCTGCTCGGCGGCCATCACCGTACGGCGGCCGTCGGACGGGTCGAAGGTGTGAATCCGTGCGGAGAGGATGTCCACCCAGATCAGCCGCCCGGCCGCCGGATCCCATGCGGGACCCTCACCCAGCGTGGCCCGTTCCCGTACGGCGACCTCGATCCGCCGCCCGGTCCGCGTGCTCGTCGTCGCCGGACTCATCGCTCCCCACCCTTCGCCGAAAGCCTCTGCCAGGTGTCCGCGGGCGGACGCTGCCCCCGACCACTCCTGCTCCAGTCACAGACCCCGCTCGCGAACACCGCACGCAGCTCCGCGAGTTCACCGTCGGTGAACGTCACCGCGTAGTCGGCCGGATCCACCGCCTCGCGGCGACACGCGATCACATCGTCCGCGAGCGGGGCCCCCGCGACCAGCCTCGGGGTCGGAAAAGCCGGGTAGAGCGCGCCGCACTCGCCCGCGTTGTCGTAGCCGAGGCGCTGCTCGATCTTCCGGGGCTCCGCGTCCCTCGTCCAGCACGCGTCGGTCAGCCCCGCCGGCTTGTGCGCCACGACGTCCCGGGGCGTCCACGCCGCTCGCGAGCCGTACGCCGTCAGTGACGTCAGCCAGCTGTCCATCTCCGTGAGGGCGTGCCGCAGCGCGGGGCTCTTGAGGCTGAACCCGTGGCGGTTGTCCTCCGCGAGCATCACCTGGTTGTCCGCGTCGCCGTTGGCCGCGATCAGCCGGGCACGGGTGGAGAACCCGTGCACCGCCATGTGGATGTCGCCCCCGGGCAGATCGTCGGTGTAGGAGCGGTGGTCGATGACCGGTGTGGTGGCCAGACCGGCGCCGCCCCACAGGATGCGGCCCGTGCCGTACGCCGCCCCGGTCGCCGCGGCGTCGGCGGCCGTCCGCCCCGCGGTGAACTCGGCGTCCCGGTCGATGCCCCCGACGCGGGAGTTGAGGTCGATGAACTGCCGCTTGTCGATCACGCCCTCGTTCAGCGCGTCGAGGCCGTACTGCACACCCACGTTGTCCAGCGGGCGCAGCGCGGCGCCGGTGCCCGGGTCGGTCCCGTACACGTTCACGGTGTGGTCGAAGACCGTGCCCCGCGCCCCGTCGGGATTGGTGCGCGCGTCGTAGCGCCGGTCCTCGGGCAGCGCGGCGGGGAACTCCGCGTCCGGGTCGAGGCGCTTCGCGCCGTCGCTCAGGTTCGGGATGCTCGCCCGCTCGCGGAAACCGGCGACCGCCCTCTGCTGCTCGGCGCTGAACCCGTCCGGCGCGGACTCGGCGAAGTAGTGGTCGAGCAGCCGGGAGTCCAGCAGTGTCGTGTTGGTCGCCGACGTCACGTCGGGGAAGCTGCACCCGACGATGATGCCGTCGAGCAGACCCGGGTAGTTGTCGGCGGTCTGATAGCTCTGGTACGAGCCGCCGGAGCACCCCCAGCCGATGGTGAAGCGCGGGACGCCGTACCGCTCCACGAAGTGCTCCTTGACCATCATCGTGGTCTCGGAGGCCAGCAGGTCGTTGCAGTTGTTCCCGAAGACGTTGAGGGACGAGGAGGCGACGGCATACCCGCGGCCCAGCATCTCGGTGTCCAGTACGCCGCCGGTGTTCGTGCCCTGTGTGTACCAGCCGCCCCGGCAGCCGCCACCGAACGTGTACATCAGCCGCCCGTTCCACCCCTCGGACGGCCGCGCCCGGGTCGGCTCCGGCGCGGCGGGGTCGGCCAGCATGGATATCTGGAACACGCCCCGGTTGAGCGTGCCCGTCTCGATCCGGATGAGGAACGGCACGCGGGCACCGGTGCTCGTGGTGGTCGTCGCGAGGTCCGCCGGGCGGCTCGCCGGATCGGCCAGCGGCTTCACGGTCCCGTCGGTGGAGCGGTACGCGTGGTCCACCCGGGTGGTCACCGAGCAGTCCTCGTCCAGCGGCGGCCCCAGTGTGGAGCCGTCGACCAGTTTGAACGACTCCGTACCGCACATGAACGGGCTCTCGTGCGGACCGCTGATGACCGGCCCTGTCGGGGGATGGTCCCGAACCTTCAGCGCGGCCCGCGCGCCGGGCCGGCCGGGGACGGTCGCGACGAGCCGGTTGGTGCCTTCGCGCAGGGAGGTCACCAGACCGGTCAGGGTCCCGGGCGCGGAGGCCTCCCCCGTGAACGCGTCCGTGACGTCCGTGCCGTCGCGGGTGATCCGTACGTCGTCGGGATCCAGGCCCCGCGGGACCCCGACCCGCACCAGTACGTCACCGCCGGTGACCACCGAGGGCCTGGTCGACAGCGTGCCGATGGTGAGCCGCTCGCCGCCGGGCCCCGCGCTGCCCGGCCGCTCGGCGGCGGCACTCGGCAGACAGGTCAGCAGCAGCGCACCAGCGGCGATCGAAATCGCGAGAACGGGCCGACGGGACACCTGTGAACCCCCATAATCTGTTCACCGGCCACATCGGCCGGTGAACTCGTGTCACACACATCACTCGCGAACCCGCAAAATGGTTCATCGGACCAGGTGCGGGGTCAAGACCGCCTGCCCGCCCTCGCGGCTCGCCCACCATCTGAGAGAGGTGTAGAAAGGGTTCATGGCCGGACGCGACGGCCGCCGGCGCTCCGTTCTGAAGATGAGGACAGTCGCAGGCCAGGTCTTTCTCCTTCAGGTGGCGATCGTCGTTCTGCTCGTCGCCGCCGCCTCCGCCGCGCTTGTACTCCAGGGCCGCTCGGACAGTGAGCGCGAGGCCCGCAACCGCTCCGTGGCCGTGGCCGAAACCTTCGCGAACTCTCCGGGCATCCAGGCCGCGCTCAAGAACCCCAACCCGGCGGAGGTCCTGCGCCGACCCGCCGAGCTGGCCAGGGAACGCTCCGGCGTGGACTTCGTCGTCGTCCTCAACACCCACGGAATCCGCTACACCCACCCGATTCCCAACCGGGTCGGCAAGATGTTCGTCGGCACGTGGAAGCCCGCCCTCAAAGGGCATGTCGTGACGGAAAAGGCCACCGGTACCATCGGCCCCCTCGTGTCCGCGGTCGTCCCCGTCTACGACTCGCGCGGCAAGGTGGTCGGGCTCGTCTCCGCGGGCATCACCATCAAACATGTGAGCTCCGTGGTCGACGAGGAGCTCCCCCTGCTGTTCGGCTCCGCGGGCGGTGTGCTCCTCCTGGCCCTGGGCGGCACGGCCCTGGTGAGCAGACGGCTCCGCCGTCAGACACACGGACTCGGACCCTCCGAGATGACCCGGATGTACGAGCACCACGACGCGGTTCTGCACGCCGTACGCGAAGGAGTCATCATCGTCGGCAGCGACAGCAGACTGCTGCTCGCCAACGACGAGGCCCGCAGACTGCTCGACCTGCCGAAGGACGTGGAGGGCCGCGTGATCACCGACCTGGGTCTCGACCCGGACACCCGGACGCTGCTGGGCTCCGGCCGGACGGCGACCGACGAGGTCCATCCCGTCGGCCAGCGGATGCTCGCCATCAGCCAGCGGCCCACGGACCAGGACGGCGGCCCGCCCGGCAGCGTGACCACCCTGCGTGACACCACCGAACTCCAGGCGCTCACCGGAAAGGCCGACGTGGCCCGGGAACGGCTGCGGCTGCTCTACGACGCCGGTACGGAGATTGGTACGACCCTGGACGTCGTCCGCACCTGCGAGGAACTGGCCGAATTCGCCGCCGCCAATTTCGCCGACTTCGCGAGCGTCGACCTGGCCGAGGCCGTCCTGCGCGGCGAGGAGCCGACCACCGTCGTGCTGGAGATGCGCCGCACCGCGTTCAGCGGCCCGGACGTGGAGACCTCGCTGTACCCGCTCGGCGAGCTGATCCACTTCGCCCCCCACACCCCGATGAGCGACGCCATCATGAACGGCGAGCCCATCCTGGTCGCGAATCTCGCCGCGTTCTCCGGCTGGCACAAAGCACAGCCCGAACGTGCCAGGAGGCTCGTGGACGAAGAGGGCATCCACTCGATGATCACCGTGCCCATGCAGGCCCGGGGTGTCATCCTCGGCGTCGCGACCTTCTGGCGGGCCGCGCGGGCCGAGGCGTTCGAGGGCGAGGACCTGTCGGTCGCCGAGGAACTGGTCGCCAGGGCGGCGGTCAGCGTCGACAACGCCCGCCGCTACTCGCGCGAGCACACCATGGCCGTCACCCTCCAGCGCAGCCTGCTCCCGCGCGGCCTGCCCGACCAGAACGCCATCGACGTCGCCTACCGCTATCTGCCCGCCCAGGCCGGTCTCGGCGGTCTCGGAGGCGTCGGCGGCGACTGGTTCGACATCATCCCGCTGCCCGGCGCCCGGGTGGCGCTGGTCGTCGGTGACGTCGTCGGTCACGGTCTGCACGCCGCCGCCACCATGGGCCGACTGCGCACCGCCGTCCACAACTTCTCCACCCTGGACCTGCCGCCCGACGAACTCCTGTGGCACCTGGACGAGTTGGTCACCCGTATCGACCAGGACGAGGCCGCAGGGGTGGCCGGCGCCGGAGTCACCGGCGTCACCTGCCTGTACGCGATCTATGATCCCGTCTCCGGGAACTGCTCCATGGCGCGGGCCGGCCACCTCCAACCCGTCATCGTCCACGAGGACGGCACGGCGGTGTTCGCCGAGGTGCCCGGCGGCCCGCCGCTGGGGCTCGGCGGACTGCCTTTCGAGACCCTCGACGTCCACCTGCCGGAGAACAGCCGACTCGTGCTCTACACCGACGGTCTCGTCGAGGACCGGCAGCGCGACATCGACGAGGGACTGACGCTGCTACGCCGCACGCTCGCCGCCCAGGCCGACCGGACCCCCGAGCAGGCCTGCGACGCGGTCCTCCAGGCACTGCTGCCCGAGACCCCGCGCGACGACATCGCCCTGCTGATCGCCCGTACACGCGTACTGGACAACGAGCACGTCGCCGACTGGGAGATCCCCGCCGACCCCGCCGCCGTGGGCAGACTGCGGGCCGACGTCACGCGCAGACTGACGGAGTGGGGCCTGGTCGAAGAGGCGTTCACCACCGAGCTGATCCTCAGCGAACTGGTCACCAACGCGATCCGCTACGCCTCCGGGCCCATCCGGGTACGGCTGATCCGCGACCGCAGCCTGATCTGCGAGGTGTCCGACCACAGCAGCACCTCCCCGCATCTGCGCCAGGCGGCGGGCACCGACGAGGGGGGCCGCGGACTCTTCCTCGTCGCCCAGTTCGCCGAGCGCTGGGGCACCCGGTACAGCGGCCAGGGCAAGGTCATCTGGACAGAGCAGCCGATCGGCGTTTCCTGAGTACGGCAGCGCATGGATACGGCAGGGCAGCCGCGCCGTGTGTCAACTCGGACTGGGCCGTACGGGAGCCGACGAGCGAGGTCCGTGCGGACGCCATAGGCTTCTCAATAGTGCGAATCAGGCACGTCAGTGTGAACTCCAACAGACGTGGCACCCGCCCGGCATACGTGTGCGAAGCACTGCCCGCAAGCGACTGTCCGCGTGTTCCACGCGCATCTCAGGTCGGCGCTTTCCCGCCGGCACCGCTCAATCCGGTCGCGCTCAAGGCCGGGAAGAGAAAGGGACTGGGTTATGGGGCTGCTGCCGACCGTACTGATCTCTCTGGTGTTTCCGGCCCTGATGCTGCTGATCACGGTAGGGCTCGGACGTATGGAGGAATTCCTGTTGCCACATCTGCGGGCGCCACTGCCGGCCGAGGGTGAGACGGACACCCCATCGGAGGAGGCCAGGGACTCACCGCCCGCGGAATCGGATACGAAAGACGCCCCTCTCGCCGAAGACATCCCCGCCGAGGACGTCCCCGGCATCCCCGTCAAAGACAGCCGCGCCGCGGAGATCCGCGCCGCCAACGCCCGCGCGGATGTCGCCAAGGCCCGCGCGGAAGCCGTACGGCGCTCCGCCCGGCGACGCGCCTACGGAACCCCGCGCTCCACCATGGGCCGTACCAACACCGGCCCGCCGCGCGGGGCACGGACGACCCCCCTGAGGTTCCGATGAAACAGCGCACCGTCGTAGACGCACTGCTCCACACCCACGGCGGCACCTACGCCGCTGACGCCGGCATCAGACTGCGTGACACCCCCCAGCCCCTGTACCAACTGCTCGTCCTCGCCCTCCTGTTGAGCGCCCCGATCCGGGCCGGCACCGCCGTCGCCACGCTGCGCGCCCTGCGCGACGCGGGGATGCGCAACCCCCGCCGGATGCTGGACGCGACCTGGCAGCAGCGCGTCGACGCCCTCGGCAAGGGTGGTTACCGGCGTTACGACGAGAGCACCGCCACCCGGCTCGCGGACGGGGCCGAGCTGTTGATCCGGCGGTGGCACGGCGACCTGCGCCGTATGCGCGCCGAGGCCGACGGAGACGTGCCGATCCTGCGCCACCTCCTTCAGGACATGCCGGGGATCGGCCCTGTCGGGGCGGACATCTTCCTGCGCGAGGTCCAGGCCGTCTGGCCCGAGGTGGTGCCCTACTTCGACACCAAGGCGCTGCACGGCGCCGAACGTCTCGGCCTCGGCAACGACGCCTCCCGCCTCGCCCGCCTGGCCGGGGACGAAGGCCCCGCCACCCTCGCCGCCGCGCTGGTCCGCGCCTCACTGGACGACGACATCGTCGAGGACTCCCTGCGCGAGGCACGATCCGCCGCCTAGGACCTGGCGAAACAGGCTCCGGGCCCCCGCCCCGCGATCAGTACTCGCTGTCGATGCCCGTGACGAACGCCGCGCCCAGCGGTGCGTCGTCCGTCGAGAAGCCGGCCTCGGTCAGCGCGGCGACCGCGACCTCCTTCGCCTCGGCCTCGGCACTGCGCCTGTTGTCCGCCTCGATCTCCAGCCGGATGCTGAACGTGCCGCCCTCGTTGACCGTCAGCCTGTCCAGTTCCTCGGCCTCGCCCAGAGCCGTGTGCTGCGGGTCCGCGGGCAGGAGCGCCCGCAGCAGCGCCGCGCGGGAGTCGGCGTCGAGCGTGCGCAGGAAGGTGCCCGGGACGGTGATGACGTACGCGGTCATGCGAACTCCTGGCGTTGACGGCCCCCGTTTCCCTTCCATTTTCCGGGAATCGGATTCCGGCGCTTACTTATGCTTTTGAACATTCGCCCAGGCGGGCGGGAGACGTCTCGGTTCCCGGCGGGCGTTCGGTGTGGGATGCTGAACGCTCCGTATTCTCCCTTCTCCCTGCCGAGGCACTATGCGCTGCGTCATCGCCCGTTTTCCCTTCGATCTGGTCAAGAGCGAGGTGCAGCTGGCGATGAAGGGCATCAAGCCCGAGCCGATCACGGGCGAGTCCGTTGTCATCGGCCGCCGTACGTACCCGGTGAAGCAGGTGGGCGAGGTGATCACCCGCCAGGACCGGCGTGACTTCTCCGCCTCCGAGGTGACCCGCGCACTCACCCGTCTCGGCTTCACCTGCCACAGCGGCGCTCCCGCCCCCAGCCCGGTGGAGGAACCCAGCCCGCTGGAGAAGGCGTCGGCGATGATCGGCAGCCCCGAGCGGGACTGAGCGGATCACGCCCACGGCACACGGAGAGGGCCCCGTCACCGACCGGTGACCGGGCCCTTTTCCTGTGCGGACCGGACCTACGCGGACCAGCTGCGCGACGACGACTGGCGCGCGCCGCCCGACCGGCCACCCGAGCCACCGGCCCCCGATGACCTGCGGCTCTGGACCGGCCGGCTGCGGCCACGGCTGCCCGAACCGCCCTTGGCGCGCTCCGAGACGGGCGCGGAGATGACCACGGGGACACCCGAGGGCGCCTGCGCCCCGGTGATCCGGCTCAGCTCGGCCTCGCCGGAGTGCACCTGCGCGACCTGCGGGACGATGCCCGCGTCGGCCATCAGGCGCGTCATCTCGCGACGCTGGTTGGGCAGGACGAGCGTGACGACGCTGCCGGACTCCCCGGCGCGCGCGGTACGGCCGCCCCGGTGCAGATAGTCCTTGTGGTCGCTCGGCGGGTCGACGTTCACGACGAGGTCGAGATTGTCGATGTGAATGCCGCGCGCGGCGACGTTCGTCGCCACGAGCACCGTGACATGACCCGTCTTGAACCTGGCGAGCGTCCTGGTGCGCTGGGGCTGCGACTTGCCGCCGTGCAGCGCGGCGGCGCGTACGCCACTGTTCAGCAGGTGCTCGGTCAGCCGGTCGACGGCGTGCTTGGTGTCCAGGAACATCAGCACCCGGCCGTCGCGTGCCGCGATCTCCGTGGTGGTCGCGTACTTGTCGGCGTTCTGCACATGCAGGACGTGGTGCTCCATGGTGGTGACCGTGCCGACGGCGGCGTCGACGGAGTGGACCACCGGGTCGTTCAGATAGCGGCGGACCAGCAGGTCGACGTTGCGGTCCAGCGTCGCGGAGAACAGCATCCGCTGGCCCTCGGGCCGTACCTGGTCGAGGAGTTCGGTCACCTGCGGCATGAAGCCCATGTCGGCCATCTGGTCGGCCTCGTCGAGGACGGTGATGGCGACCCGGTCCAGCCGGCAGTCGCCGCGTTCGATGAGGTCCTTGAGCCGCCCCGGGGTCGCGACGACGACCTCCGCGCCGACACGGAGCGCTCCGGCCTGGCGGCCGATCGACATCCCGCCGACGACGGTGGCGAGCCGCAGCTTCAGTGAACGCGCGTACGGCGTCAGCGCGTCGGTGACCTGCTGGGCCAGCTCCCGGGTCGGTACGAGAACGAGTGCCAGCGGCTGCTTCGGCTGGGCACGCTGTCCCGCGGTGCGCACGAGGAGCGCCAGGCCGAAGGCGAGGGTCTTGCCGGAGCCGGTGCGCCCGCGCCCGAGGACGTCGCGTCCCGCGAGCGAGTTGGGCAGCGTCGCCGCTTGGATCGGGAACGGCTCGGTGACGCCGAGGCCGGTGAGCGTCGTCATCACCGGCGACGGCATGTCCAGCTCGGCGAAGGTCGACACGGCGGGCAGGGCGGGGGTGACGGTGACCGGCAGGGCGAACTCGCCCTGGACGGCGGCGGGACGGCGGCCGTAGCCGCCGCCCGACCGGCCGGAGGAACCGGACCGGCCGCCGGAGCCCGATGACCCGGGGCGGAAGCGGCCGCCGCCACCGCCGGAGCCACCGGAGCGGGTACGTGAGTAACGGTCGTTCGTGCGAGGCGTGCGGTTCATGCTGAACCTCTCTCGATGCGGCACGTATCGAGGAACTCTTGGCAGAATGACCGCGCAAGGAATCGCAAGAACGAGCCGGGGGAAAACAAAAACAGAACAGTGCCGGGACGTGAAACACCGTGAATCGGCACCCGAGAATTGCCCGGAGCGGACCGGGCGTGAGCCGCTGGGCGACGGGTCGCCCACCGGCGGGGGCCCGGCAGTCCGGTGCGGGGCCGACATCGGTGGAGATTTGTCGGCCGGCCGTCAGGACAGCGAGGAGAAACCTGGTCCCGCGCCACACTTCGATGTGTCACGCGCACCGGGCGGGCCCCGGAGAAAAAGCAACGCAGCCGGGGCCCGCATCGCGAGGAGCGGGCCCCAGCTACGTCTAACGCCTCAACGTCAGGCGGGAACGATGTTCTCCGCCTGCGGGCCCTTCTGGCCCTGCGTGACGTCGAAGGTCACCTTCTGGCCTTCCTGGAGCTCACGGAAGCCCTGGGCGGCGATGTTCGAGTAGTGGGCGAAGACGTCGGCGCCGCCGCCATCCTGCTCGATGAAGCCGAAACCCTTTTCCGAGTTGAACCACTTGACAGTGCCACTGGCCATTTTTATCTCCTTCGGGGCAATGCTGCCCGGGGGCCCGCACTGTGCGAACCCCGCGTCGCCTCAGAATGATTACCCCGTCCGGAAAAGCACCGGAAATACAAAAGCGCGCCCACCGGCACATAAAGTCGGCGAGAGCACTTGAAGTCTTCGGGAACCACAACTGCAACTGACGACTACAGTAGCACGGTGCATGCACATGAGTACGGGACGTCTTGTCGATCCCGGGCCGCGCACCGGAAAATCAAGCGGGGCCGCCGGAGAATTTTCCCGGAGCCGCGATCGGGGAATATTCTCCGGTTCTTCACCCTGCGGCTACTCCCAGGGGCGTATGCGGGGCACGCCGGAGCCGCCTAGCGTGAATGGCGTGAACCGGGAGATGACCCTCGAACGTCTGCTTTTCCGTGTCAGGGCGGTGCCGCCGCTCGCCTCCGATCTGCTGGTGGCGGCATGCGTGGGCCTGTTCACGGCGGCCGACGCCGCCGTGAACGATCCCGAGTACCGGCAGGCCGACTGGTTCACCTGGCTGCTCGTCGCTGATCGCGCTGGTCGCCAGGCGCCGCAGGCCCATGCTCGTCGTCACGGTCACGGGTGCCGCCTGCGCCGGCTGGGCGCTGTACGGGCACATCGGTGAGCTGCTGAATCTGCCGGTGATCGTGGCGCTCTACACCGTGGCCGTCCAGGGTGACCGGCGGCGCACGGTGTGGACCGGGGCGGTGGCCGCCGTCGTATCGGGCACCGTGGCGCTGCTGGTGGGGCACGTCGTACCCGTGCTGCTCGGCGAAGCGGTCCGTACGCGGCGGGAGTTGCTGCACGAGTACGAGGCCAGGGCGGCGCGCGCCGAGGAGGACCGCGAGCGGGAGGCGGCGCGTCGGGTCCATGAGGAGCGGGTACGTATCGCGCGCGAACTGCACGACATCGTCGCCCATACGGTGACGGCGATGACCGTGCAGGCGGGCGTGGCCCTGGACGCGCTCGACGCGCGGCCGGAGATCTCCAGGAAGGCGATGCGCCAGGTGCGTGACTCGGGCAAGGAAGCCGTCCGTGAACCGGAGTAGCCACCGACTCCGGGTGACGGATGCCGGCTGGCGCCCCTCTCCGTAGCGTCGGAAGCATGATCGAAGCAACGGAACTCACCAAGCGATACGGCGGCGGGAACGCCGTCGACAAGCTGTCGTTCACCGTGCGGCCCGGCAGGGTGACCGGCTTTCTCGGCCCGAACGGGGCGGGCAAGTCGACCACCATGAGGCTGATCCTCGGGCTCGACACCCCGACCGCAGGCCGTGTCACCGTCGCGGGCAAGCGCTACGCGGAGCTCGCCGCGCCTCTGCGTACCGTCGGCTCACTTCTGGACGCCAAGGGCGTGCACGGCGGCCGTTCGGCGCACCAGCACCTCGCCGCCCTCGCGGCGAGCAACGGCATCCCGGGACGCCGCGTCGACGACGTACTGGACCTCGTCGGCCTGCCCGCCGACACCGCTCGCACCCGGACCAAGGGCTTCTCGCTCGGGATCGCCGCCGCGCTGATCGGTGACCCCGAGGTGCTCATCCTGGACGAACCGGTCAACGGCCTCGACACCGAAGGCGTCCGCTGGATCCGCGGACTGATGAAGTCCCTTGCCGCGCAAGGCCGTACGGTCTTCCTCTCCAGCCATCTGATGAGCGAGATGGAACTGACCGCCGACCATCTCGTCGTGATCGGTCGCGGCAGGCTCATCGCCGACACCACGATGCGCGACTTCATCACCGCCAACTCCCGGTCCCACACGCTCGTCCGCTCCCCGGAGCCCGAGAGGCTGCGGGCGCTGCTGGAGGCCAGGGGATGGGGCGTACGGCTGGACCCCGGCGGTGGCTGGCGGGTCGACGGCACCGATGCCACCGCCATCGGCGACCTGGCGCGCGACCACGGTCTCGCCGTCCATGAACTCACCCCGGCGCGCTCCACGTTGGAGGAGGTCTACACGGCGCTGGCGGGCGACTCGGCCGAATACCGCGCCGGCGAGGCCACGACCGGGGCGGAGGCGGTCCGATGACGAACGACAGTCTTGCCGCGCGGGCCGGATTCCGGCAGGCACTCGCCGCCGAGTGGATCAAATTCCGCAGTGTGCGCTCCACGGTCCGGACGACGGTCGCCACCGCCGTGGTCCCTGTCGCCGGGGCGGTGTTCGTCGCCGTGTCCGGGAGCCTCCAGGACGACGACACGGTCATCGGCGGCAGCCTCACCCTGGCCGTCGTCGCGCAGATGCTCGCCGCGGTCGTCGGCGCGATGACCATCACCGGCGAGTACGGCAGCGGCACCATCCGTACGACCCTCGCGGCCAGCCCGAGCCGGGGCACGGTCGTCGCCGCCAAGGCGGCACTCGTCGCCGGTCTGATGTACGCGATCGCCCTGGTCTCCTGCTCGCTCGCCGTCCTGGCCGGTGACGCGCTCCTGCCCGCCCGGTACGCGACCGGGGAGCCGCTGCCGGCCCTCTTCGGCATCGCGGGCTCCTTGGCCGTGGCAGGGTTGCTGGGCCTGGCCGTCGGTACGCTCGTACGGCACTCGGCGGGCGCCGTCACCACCGTCATCGGCCTGCTCCTGCTGCCGTCCCTCTTCGGTCCGCTCTTCGGGGAGGCGCGGCGCTGGATCGCCGGTCTGTCGCCGACCGCCGCACTGGAGAAGCTGACGCAGACCTCGGACGCGACAGCCGAAACCGTCGGCAGCCTGGGGCCCTGGCCGTCGCTGTGGCTGGTGGCCGGCTGTACGGCGGCGCTGCTCCTGGTCGCCGTCGGGGCGCTGCGCCGCCGCGATGTCTGATGGTGGCCCGGCGCGGTGGGTCAGGGTGTGTGGACGTACGGCGTGGTCGTGCTCAGCTCCTCGAAACCGAGCCGCCGCAGGATGGGGCGGCTCTGGCTCGACGCGTCGACCTGGAGGTAGCGGTAGCCGCGCTCGGCCGCCAGGCCCGTACGGAAGGCGACCAGGGCGCGGTAGAGACCCCGGCCGCGCCAGCCGGGGACGGTGCCGCCGCCCCAGAGGCCCGCGAACTCCGTGCCGGCCGGCAGCTCCATCCGCGCGGCGCTCACCGGCGTGTCACCGGCCATGGCGAGGGCGGCGGCGACGCTCCCCGGTGCGGCGGCGAGCTGGGCCAGCAGCCGCTCGCGGATGTGGGTACGGTCCGTACCGAACGCCCGCTCGTGGACCTCGGCCATCAACTCCACGCCCGCCGCGTCGGTCACCGCGACCAGCCGCACCCCCTCGGGCACCGCGACATCGGTCGGCAGGCCGGCCGCCTCGGCGATCATCAGCGTCTCCGGCGGCTCGGGCGTGAACCCGGCGGCGGCCAGCCGGCCCGCGAGGTCGTGGGGCGCGTCGTGGGAGTAGAGCTTCCACTCGAACTCCAGGCCGAGGGAGGTGAAATGACGTATCTGCTCGGCGATCGCGGTATCCGCCGAGCCTTCGTCCAGATCCGACCACAGGACCCCGTTCCAGCCGCCGTCCGACTCCTGCTCCGAGTCCGGTCCGGCTCCGCCTGCGGGGGCCGCCGTCTGGCGGACCACGGCGCCGACCCGTTCGACCACGGCCCCGGGGCTGTCGGCCGGGGCTTCTCTGCGCATCTGGCGGTCGAACAGCGCGCGTACCGCTTCGGTGTCCATCGGCCCACCTCAGCGGAGCGCCACCGGCGCCGCAACCGGGTTTTCCGTGGCGCCGCCGGTCAGGCCGCCTTGCGGGTCTCGGTGAGCCGGGCGAAGGCGACGACGTTGCCCTGATACCCGGTCTTCTCGGTGAACGCGCCGCCGCAGGTGATCAGGCGCAGTTCCGGCGCCCCGGTCGGGCGGTAGACGCTCTTCGCCGGGAAGTCCCGCTTGCTGAAGCCCTTCACGCCGTACACGGTGAACACGGCCGTGGTGCCGTCGGCGCGCGTCACCTCGACGCGGCTGTCCCTGGCGAGCCGGCCCAAGTCGTAGAAGACGGCGGGGCCTTCGCCGGTGTCGACATGACCCACGATCACCGATGTGCCCTGCTCGCCGGGTGTCACCGACCCCCGGAAGTGGCCCGCCAGTTCGGGTCTGGCGGGCGGCGGCGCCTCGATCCAGCCATCGGCGTCCAGCGACACGCGGGTCAGGGGCGCGTCGACGCGTACCGAGGGGATACGGATCCGGGTCGCCGTGGAGCCCGGCAGGGGAGGCGCGGCCCTCGCGGCCGTTCCGGCCGGACGCGGCATCGGGACGGCGTCCGCACGCGAGTCCGGGCCGGCGTCGGACACGGCGGGTCCCGCGCCGGTGGGCTGCGGCGGGAGTACGAGCCGGCTCTCGCTGCTGAGCCGCACCACGAAGATGCCGACGAGCAGCAGCAGCACGACCGTCGACCACCGGGAGGCCCGGAGCCTTTCCGTTTCCGTCATCACGCCGGCCGGCTGCGGACGAGACGGACCGCGCCGCCGACCGCGAGCGCGATGACCGCGCCGCCGACCGCGAGACCCGCCGTGTTCCGACCGCCGTCGGTGCTGCCACCGATGCCGGCCTTCACGCCCTTGTGCGCGCCGTCCGCATGGGTCTCGTGAGGCCGGGGCTCCGGGGGGCTCGGGTGCTCCGGCCGCAGCGGTTCCAGGGGATCGAGCGGGTCGAGCGGCGCCGGCGAGTGCGGCGGCTTGCCGGGCTTCCCGGGCCTGTCCGGCTTGTTCGCCTTTCCGGGCTTGTCGGCGATGCCGGTTGTGCCGGTCGTGCCGGACTTGATCATCAACGGTACCGAGCGGATCACACCGTCGCAGTCGAAGGTGATCTCGTACTCGGCCTCGGGCTTCACGTCGTCGAAGACCGTGGCCGACTTCTCCTCGCCCTCGGTCAGGGTGACGGTCTCGAACACTCCCGACGACACGGTCACGGTGGACGCCTCGCACCCGCTGCTCCGGATCGTCACCTCGTCACCGGGTGCGACCGCCTCGGGGGCCACGCTGAAGTCGAACTCCGCCTTGTCACCGGCGAACGCGGCCGGTCCCGCCCCGAGAACGAGGACGGCGGCGCCCGCGACCGCGGCCGAGGCCGTAGGGCCCGTCAGACAGGCCCTGGCTGTCGTGCGCATCGGATCTCCGCTCATGAGGGTCCCGGACGTCGGAGGCGTGCCACGGCGGGAAACGCCGAACGCGCCACACAGCGATCCCGACGCTAGAAGTGAGGAATTGTCAGCGCACTCCGGGGGCGCGCTCGTGCCCGCCAGTCGGGTTGCCGGGCGGGCACTCGGGTTACGGCGCCGGTGCGGTGAGGCGGCTGTGCCGACGAGGCAGCGGTGCCGGTGAGGCGGCTGGGGCGGTCGTGGCGGTTGTGGCGAACCGGGCGGAAGTGAACCGCCGGATTCGGCCCGGGATTTCGCGGAACCCGAACGGCGGACACACCGTGCGTGCCATGCTCGATAAGCACTCTTACCGGTGACTTCGCCACGGACGCACGGCGTGATTCGGGCATGGCTTGATACGGGGAGAGCGGATGGAATCGACTGGTGACTCCGCGCACGGCACGGACGGTTTACGCGAGGCGGAGACCGGCGCCGGACACACGCGCAAAGCGCTGCGCCGTGAGCGGCTGCTGACGACGGCGACCGACCTCTTCACGACCCGCGGCTACGTGGGCACCTCGATCGAGCGGATCTGCGCCACGGCGCATGTGTCGATCCGCGCGTTCTACGAGGAGTTCGAAGGGCGCGAGGCGCTGCTGATCGCGCTGCACAACGAGGTCGCGCGGGCCGGTATGGAGGCGACTCTCGCCGCCCTCGGTGATCCCGGGATGGACACGGCCGACACCCGGACGAGGGTGACCGCGCTGGGGCGCGCGTACGTGGGCGCCGTGACCGCCGATCCGGCCTCCGCGAAGGTCGCCTTCGTCGAGGTGATCGGGGTGAACCGAGCGGTGGAGGACCACCGGGTGGTCTGGCGCAGTCTGTGGACGGACTTCCTGACCGGCGAGGCGGACCGCGCCGTCGGGCGCGGCGAGGCGGTGCCGCGCGACTACACCCTGGCGATGGTCGCCCTGATCGGCGCCATCAACGAACTGATGGCGCACTGGGCCCGCAGCGGCGGAACGGTGCCGCGTGAGGTCGTGGCGGACGAGATGATCCACCACGTGCTCGCCACGATCGGTCATCCCGCCGGGGGTCGTCCCACCGGGCCGGGAGACGGCCCCGTACGCGGACGAGGGAGCGTGAGGCCATGAGCGGGCTCTGGCACCAGGTCATGCGGAGCATGTCCCAGCCGGACGCGTCGCCGGACGACGACATCCTCGCGCTGGCCGCCGCCGACATCGCCCTGCGCAACCATCCGGAACCGCCCGCCGACGCGGACGTCGTCCTGGACATCGCGCGGTCCGAGTTCGCCGCCGTACTGACCGTGCGGCAGGCCAGGGCGGCGCTCCAGAGGGCCCGTGAGATGGCCAGGGAACAGGCGGCGCAGGACCGGGAGCGTACGGACGGGAACGGCTGAACGGCAGTTCAGCGGGTTACGCCGACGCGGGAGCGGTCCGTCCGCTCGGTTAGCCTGAGTGGACGATGAACCGTTTGACGACGCCCTGGGGCGATCTCGACCTTGACCGCTTTCCCGAGCGGCCCCGCGACACGCTCCGGGCCTGGGACGCGGCCGACGAGTATCTGCTGCGGCATCTGGCCGGGGCCGAGGCGGAGGCCGGCCTTGATCTGTCCGGCACCGTGGCCGTCGTCGGCGACCGGTGGGGCGCGCTCGCCACCGCGCTCGCCCCGCACCGCCCCGTACAGATCACCGACTCGTACCTCACCCAGCGGGCGACCGGTGCCAACCTGCTGCGCAACGGCATCGACGCCGGCGCCGTACGGCTCCTGTCGGCACGGGACACACCGCCCGAGCGAATCGACGTCCTGCTGATCCGGGTGCCCAAGAGCCTCTCGCTCCTGGAGGACCAGCTGCACCGGCTGGCGCCCGCCCTGACTCCGGAGACCGTTGTCGTCGGCGCCGGCAAGGTCACCGAGATCCACACCTCCACGCTGAGACTCTTCGAGCAGATCCTCGGCCCCACCCGGACCTCGCTCGCCGTGAAGAAGGCGCGACTGATCTTCTGCGCGCCTGCCGCCGACCGTGTCCGGGACCGGTCCGCAGGCCGCGCGGCGGCGAGCCCCTGGCCGATCTCGTACACCGTGCCCGAGGGCGCCGGCGCCGCCTCGGGGCTGAGCGTCACCAACCACGCCGGGATCTTCTGCGCCGAACGGCTCGACATCGGTACGAGGTTCTTCCTGCGCAATCTGCCCCAGCGGCGCGGCCGGGAGCATGTCGTCGACCTCGGCTGCGGGAACGGCGTGGTCGGCACGGCCGTCGCCGTGGCCAATCCGGAGGCCCGGCTGACGTTCATCGACGAGTCCTTCTCGGCCGTGGCGTCCGCCGAGGCGACCTTCCGCAAGAACGTCGACACCGACAATCCGGTGGAGTTCGTCGTCGGTGACGCCCTGGCCACCGTGGCGGCCGGGTCGGCGGATCTCGTACTCAGCAACCCGCCGTTCCACAGCCATCAGGCGACCACAGATGCGACCGCCTGGCGGATGTTCACCGGGTCCCGGGAGGCGCTGCGCCCCGGCGGCGAGCTCTGGGTCGTCGGCAACAGGCATCTCGGCTACCACGCGAAGCTGCGGCGGCTGTTCGGCAACTGCGACGTGATGGCGAGCGATCCGAAGTTCGTCGTCCTGCGGGCCGTCCGGCGCTGATCGCCGCGGGCCGCGCCTCGCGGGCCGCGTATTCGGTCCCCGACGCGCTGACCGGCCCGAACTTGCCTTCCCCGACCTTCCGTTGGGCACACTGTGCCTGTGACGTCACTGCCGCAAGTTCCGCCCCAGGGCCAACACGGCTCGCAGACCGGCCACATGATCGTGTGTGGCGACGACGCGCTCGGCCACCGGCTGGCCGGTGAACTTCGTGAGGTCTACGGAGAACAGGTGACCCTCGTCGTCCCGCCGGTACGCGCGGAACGCCGGGACCCCGCGCCGCTCACCGGCCGTGGCAGGGCGTCCGCCCTCATCGGCCGGGTGTCGGCGGTCATGGCCCGCACGTACGGCCCCACGACCGGCGCTCCCGACGGCAGGACGGGCGATCCCGCGCTCCCGCGGCTCATGGAGGCCGCGGAGCTCGACACCGAGGTCCTCGTCGAGGCGGGAGTGGCCGAGGCGGCGGCGCTCGCGCTCGTCCACGACGACGACGAGGTCAACATCAGGACCGCCCTCGCCGCACGGCGTCTCAACCCCCAACTGCGCCTGGTCATCCGGCTCTACAACCGCAAGCTCGGCCAGCATCTCGAAGACCTGCTCGACCAGGCGGCGGCCGTCGCCGTCCCCGGTCTCGACATCGCCGCGCTCGACGCGTCCACCACCGTGCTCTCGGACGCCGACACCGCCGCCCCCGCGCTGGCCGCCACCGCCGTCGCCGGCACCAGCAAGATCGTCCGTGCCGACGGGCTGATGCTGCGGGCCGTGGAGCGCAATCCGCCGGGCCCCGGCGAGGTCGCCGACCCCGGTCTGTGCACCCTCGCCCTGCTGTCGTCCACGACCAACGACCCGGCGGGCGCGGAGGGTTCGGACAGCAGCGGCCACGACGGGCCCCGGCTGCTGCCCGACGACGCCAGCACCGCGGCGGCCACCGGCCGGGGGACCGTGGTCCTGGAGGCCGTCTCCCACGAGGGCGAGACGCTGTCCCGGCGGCGGACCATGGGGCGCGGCGCCCCGCTGGGCTCGCTCTTCTCGCCCCGGCTGCGCTGGTCGTTCGCGGGCATCGCCGCCGCCGTACTGGCCCTGGCCGTCGTCTCCTGGCTCACCACCGACGACCACCCGCTGCACGCGACGTACATCGTCCTGCTCGACCTGTTCGGCATCGGGGACCCCGCCACCGGCGAGGACCTGGACCGGCAGGTGGTCCAACTCCTGTCCGGAGTGGCCGGGTTGCTGCTGCTTCCGGTCCTGCTGGCCGCCGTGCTCGAAGCGCTGGGTACGTTCCGCAACGCCTCCGCCCTGCGCAGGCCGCCCCGCGGACTCTCCGGCCACATCGTGCTCCTCGGCCTCGGCAAGATCGGCAGCAGGGTGCTGGTGCGGCTGCGTGAACTCGACATACCCGTGGTGTGTGTGGAGGAGGACCCCGAGGCCCGGGGCATCGCTCTCGCACGGAGCCTGCGGGTGCCGACGGTGGTCGGCGACGTGACGCAGGAGGGCGTCCTGGAGGCGGCCAAGGTGCACCGGGCGCACGCCCTTCTCGCGCTCACCAGCGTCGACGTCACCAACCTCGAAGCGGCCCTGTACGCGCGCTCCGTCAAACCGGACCTGCGCGTCGCCCTGCGGCTGTACGACGACGAGTTCGCCACCGCCGTCTACCGGACGCTGCGCGCGGCCCACCCCCGGGCCCTCACCCGCAGCCGCAGCGTCTCCACGCTCGCGGCGCCGGCCTTCGCCATCGCCATGATGGGGCGTCAGATCCTGGGTGCGATCCCGGTCGAGCGCAAGGTGCTGCTGGTCGCGGCCATCGACGTGGCGGGACACCCGAGGCTCGAAGGGCGCACCGTCGCCGAGGTGTTCAGGCCGGGCGCCTGGCGGATCATCGCGCTGGACACGGCGGCGCCGGGGGACCGGCTGCCCGATCTCGCCGACACCCGGCGCGACCACGACGAGGACCGGACCGCCGGCCTGGTGTGGGAGCTGCACCCGGGGTACGTGCTGCGAGCGGAGGACCGTGTCGTGCTGGCGGCCACCCGGCGGGGTCTGGCCGAACTGATGGGCCGTCAGTCGACGCCGCCCCGGCCCTCCGTGCCCTGAGGCTCCGGCGGGGCGGGCCGCGCGGATATCGGCCACGGATGCGTCTGTTCCCGCCGTACTGCGAACAGCGCCGCTTCACGTAAGCCTCCGTCCCCCCGTACGTCACGCGACTGCCCTACTGTTCCCGTCACTTCACTCGTCTGACCGGAAGGCCGGGAACATGGGAAGACTCATGCGTACGACAGTTGCCGCGAGCGCGGCCGGGGCGCTGGCCCTGGTGGGTGCTCTGAGCCAGGCGGGCACCGCGGCCGCCGACGACCAGCTGCCGTACTCCTCTTCCACCGGGGTCGGGGTCCACAACGCGTACGAGAAGACGACCTTCCCGTACTTCGCGGACGCGCTGGACTCCGGTGCCGGGATGCTCGAACTCGACGTGTGGACCAATGTGTTCGGCGCCTCCTGGCGGGTCTCGCACAGCAACCCGCTCGGCAGCAACAGCAACTGCGTGAACGCCGCCAACGCCGGTGAACTGCGCACCAAGTCACGCGACCAGGGGCTGCCCGGCTGCCTCAAGGACATGAAGGCCTGGCACGACGCCAACCCCGGCCACCGGCCGATCCTCGTCAAGGTCGAGTTCAAGGACGGCTTCCAGGGCCAGGCCGGACGCGGCCCCGCCGCGCTCGACGCGCTCCTCGGCTCCACGCTCGGCGACGCGCTCTTCCGTCCCGCGGACCTCGTGGGCGGCAGCGCGAACCTCGACACCGCCGTCCAGGAACGCGGCTGGCCGGCGCGCTCCGCGCTCGCGGGCAAGTTCATATTCGAGCTGATCCCCGGCACCGTCGAGCAGCAGAACCCCCTCGACACCCTGTGGACCGACCGCGAGTACGCGACCCACCTGCGGGACCTCGCCGCCGCCGGCCGGCTCGGCGAGGCGGCGGCCTTCCCCGCCGTACTCGGCGCCGCCGCCGGGGACCCCCGTACCCGGTACCCGGACGCCTCGCTCCGGCCGTGGTTCGTCGTCTTCGACGGCTCGGCGTCCGTCTACGCCGCCGAGGGCTTCGACACCGCCTGGTACGACCAGCGGCACTACCTGGTCGTCATGACGGACGCCCACGCGGTGGCGCCCGCGATCGACGGCACGAACCCGACCGAGGCGCAGGCGCGCGACCGCGTCGCGATGCTGGCGCGCAAGCACGCGAGCATCGCTTCGGCGGACTGGTACCCGCTGCCGTCCGTTCTCGCCACGGTCGTGGAGCGCGGCGCGGGTCAGTAGCCGCCACCGCGTTGGGGTTGCGCGGTCTCTTGCCAGGCCGCGCAACCCGGCGGACACGCCCTAGGCACCCGGCGGGCCGTGCGCCCCCAGCACCGTCTCCAGCGTGTCCGCCTCCGACGCCGGTTTGTCCTCGCGGTGGCGCAGCACCCGCGCGAACCGCAGCGTCACTCCCGCCGGATAGCGGGACGAGCGCTGGAGCCCGTCGTAGGCGATCTCCACCACCAGCTCAGGACGCACCCGCACGGTGAAACCGTCGTCGTCCACCGCCATCTCCCGCAGACGCGCCGTCTGCCACTTCAGCATCGCGTCCGTCAGACCCTTGAACGTCTTGCCCAGCATCACGAACGAGCCGTCCGGCCGCCGGGCGCCCAGATGCAGATTCGACAGGCGGCCGGTGCGCCTGCCGTGCCCCCACTCGGCGGCCAGCACCACGAGATCCAGCGTGTGGACCGGTTTGACCTTCACCCATCCGGCCCCGCGCCGGCCCGCGCTGTACGGGGTGTCGAGTGCCTTGATCACGACGCCCTCGTGGCCCCGTTCCAGCGTGATGCGCAGGAACTCCACCGCCTCGGCGGCGTCCGGCCCCGGCACCACGACCCGCCGCACCCGCATCGGCGCCGGGACCAGCCGGTCCAGGGTCGTACGGCGCTCGGCGTACGACAGGTCCAGCAGCTCGTCACCGTCGGCGGCGAGCACGTCGAAGAAGACCGGCGACAGCGGCAGCGCGACGGCCGCCGCCCGTACGTCCGTGCGCGAGCCGACCCGCCCCGCGACCTCCTGGAACGCGCGGGGCCTGCCGTCCGTGTCCAGGGCGATGACCTCCCCGTCCAGGATGAAGCGGTCACCGTCCAGAGCGAGCGCCGCGGCGGTCACCTCCGGCAGCCGGTCGGTGATGTCGTCGAGAGTGCGGGTGTAGACGCGTACCGCGTCACCCTCCCGGTGGACCTGTACGCGGATCCCGTCCAGCTTCTCCTCCACGGCGCACGGCGCGAGCCGCTCCACGGCCTCGGCCACGCTCCCCGCCGTCTGCGCGAGCATCGGCAGCACCGGCCGGCCCACGGTCAGCCGGAACTCCTCCAGCGCCCCGGGACCGTCCGCCAGCAGCCGCTCCGCGACGCTCTGGAGCGACCCGGCCAGCATCACCGCCCGCCGGACGGCCGCGGGCGGCGCCTCCGTCGCCTGCGCGAGCGCCTCCCCGGCGACGGCGTCCAGCGCGCCCTGGCGCACCTCACCGAAGAGCAGCGCGATCAGGAACCGCTGTTCCTCCTCCGTCGCCGCGCCCAGCAGGGACTGGACCAGCCGTCTGCGCTCGGCCTGCGAGCCGGGACCGGCGACGGCGGCGAGCGCGGTGACCGCCCGGTCCGCCTCATGGATGGTCAGCGTGGCCGTGTCCGCCGCCGGTACGGGGTCCTTCAGCGCGTGCCGGCCGACACCGATCCGCCCCTGGGGAAGCCGGCCCGCCAGCCACGGGATGACGACAGGCACGTCGGCGGGCCCGGCCGCGCGGAAGAGCTCGGCCAGCAGGGCGATCTTCCGGGACCGCGCCGACGTGGCCGCGACCTCCCGTGAGACCTGAGCGAGCGTGGCCAGCAGCATGCGGCCATCCTGCAACGCCTCGTGCCCGCGCGCCCTTCCAATCCGCGCGGCCCCGCGCCGGGCGGCGGGGCGCGGGAGAGCTAGGGTCTGTCACCAGAGGCCCTAACCTGGGCGGTCCGGCCGACAGACGGCGGAGGGGTGAGCGAGCGTGAGCCACGGGGACAGTGACGCCGGCGCCCACCGCGCACGCGCCGACCCCGGGCTCTTCGGCCCCAACTCCGTCACCTGGCAGCTGCACGGCGACCCGATGATGTGGATCGCCGGCGTCCGTGCGTTCTACCTCCAGGCCCTGCATCCGCGCGCCGTACGCGGCGTCATACAGAACAGCGACTTCAGGAAGGGCGCCTGGGGGCGGCTGAAGCGCACGGCCAACTTCGTCGGCACCATCAGCTACGGCACCACCGAAGCCGCCGAGAAGGCCGGTGCCCGCGTCCGCCGCATCCACACCCACCTCAAGGTCACCGACCCCGTGACAGGTGAGCGTTACGGCGTCGACGAACCGGACCTGCTGCTCTGGGTGCACTGCGCCGAGGTCGACTCCTACCTGCACCTCCTGCGCCGCTCCGGCCTCCCGGTCACCGACGCCCAGGCCGACCTCTACATCGACGAACACCGCGAAGGCGCCCGCCTCGTGGGCCTCGACCCGGCGCTCGTGCCCGCCAACAGGGCCGAACTCGCCGCGTACTTCGAACGGGTACGACCGGAGCTGGCCGCCGGCCCGGAGGCGCGCGAGGTGGACGACTTCCTGCGCCGTCCGCCCGTCCATCCGCTGCTCGTCCCCGCCCGCGCGGTGCTGTGGCGGCACGCGTCGGCCCTCGCGTACGACTCACTGCCGGGCTACGCCCACGAGTTGTACGGCAGAGCGGCCCCCGATCCACGGCGGGTGACCCGCCGACTGGTCGTCACCGGGGCGGTCCTGCGGGCCGTCCCGGGGTGGCTGCGCCGGCGCATCCCACCGGGCCACATCAGAGGCGCGATGGCCAGGCTGGGACGTGAGACCCGGCCCCGCCCACGCGAACTCGGGCGACAGGCTGCCAAACTCCGCAGACAGGCGGCCATACTGGACGGGCCGGGGAGGGCGCAGCGAGGTGACGGGGGCGACAGCAGGCGATGGCGGAAACCAGTCTGATCCAGGGCCGGTACCGGCTGCTCGATCTGATCGGGCGCGGTGGCATGGGCGAGGTGTGGCGGGCCCAGGACGAATCGCTGGGCCGGCACGTCGCCGTCAAATGCCTCAAGCCGCTCGGCCCGCAGCAGGATCAGTCCTTCACCCGGGTGCTGCGCGAACGGTTCCGCCGGGAGGCGCGCGTCGCGGCGGCCCTCCAGCACCGGGGCGTCACGGTCGTCCACGACTTCGGCGAGCACGACGGTGTGCTGTATCTCGTGATGGAGCTGCTCGAAGGGCGTAACCTCAGCCAGCTCCTGGAGGACAACAGACAGGGTCCGCTCGCGGTGCCGGACGTCGTCGACATCGCGGAGCAGGTCGCGGACGCGCTCGCGTACACACACGAACAGGGCATCGTGCACCGGGACTTGAAGCCCGCCAACATCGTGCGGCTGACCGACGGCGCGGTGAAGATCTGCGACTTCGGCATCGCCAGACTCGGCCACGACATCGGCTTCACGTCCAAGCTCACCGGCACCGGCATCGCGATGGGCACACCGCACTACATGTCGCCCGAGCAGATTGGCGGCGGGCACATAGACCATCGCAGCGATCTGTACTCGCTCGGCTGTGTGCTGTACGAGATCGCCACCGGCGTCCCGCCCTTCGACCTGGACGACGCGTGGGCCGTCCTGGTCGGGCACAGGGACACCGCGCCCCGGCCGTTGCGGAGCCACCGGTCCGAACTGCCGGAGTTCCT
The DNA here is from genome assembly GCF_036248275.1 of Streptomyces sp. NBC_01716. Classification (NCBI taxonomy): domain Bacteria; kingdom Bacillati; phylum Actinomycetota; class Actinomycetes; order Kitasatosporales; family Streptomycetaceae; genus Streptomyces; species Streptomyces sp. NBC_01716. The sequence continues at coordinate 8,259,211 of NZ_CP109181.1, forward strand.
CGACACGATCGTCCTCGACCTGCTGGCCAAGACGCCCGATGAGCGTCCGTCGGACGCGACCGCGCTGCGGCACCGGATCATCGCCGCCCGGTCCATCTCCGAGCACCCCGAAGCGCCGGGACGCTACGGCCGTTACGGACGCGAGGGCCGGGAGAGCCACCGGTCGGCTCTGTCGCCCATGCTCGCCCACCCGCCGTCGGCCGCCGGCTCCACGTCCCACGGGCACGCCGCGGGCGGTCGGGACCCGCGAGCCGCCCGGCTGCCCTCCTGGACGTACGGCATGACCGTCGGTCACAAGGCGACCGGCTCCTCCGCCCTGCGCACCACGCCGCCCGACCACACGGCGGGACTCACCGGCGAATGGACCACGCCGTCGGGACCGGCGGGGACCTCCGCGGGCGGGTACGCGCCGCCTGAACGCCCCACGCCATCGCCGGAGCAGATCGCCGTGCTCAACAGCCGGCACAGCGCGGGCCTCAGCCTGGGCAGGCTCGGCCGCTGGGACGAGGCGGGCGAGGTGCACCGCTCGGTCGCGGCCGAGCGGGAGCACATGCTCGGACCCGACCATCCCGACACCCTCGGCAGCCGCTACGAGGTCGGCTTCACCCTCAGCCGGACCGGCCGCACGTCGGACGCGCTGCGGGAGTTCGTCCGGGTCACGGAGGGCCGCGAACGGGCCCTCGGTCCCGACCACCCGGAGACCCTGGCCGCGCGCCAGGAGACGGCGTACGTCCTGGGTCAGCTCGGCAGGCACTTCGAGGCGCACGAGGTGTACGCGGCGGTGCTCGCCTCCCGTGAACGGACCATGGGGGCCGACCATCCCGACACCCTGCGCTGCCGCCACAACCTCGCGTTCAACCTCAGCCGGCTCGGCCGGATCGAGGACTCCTTCCGGATGGCGCTGGAGGTGGCGGAGGCGCGCGGCAGGGTGCTGGGCGCCAACCACCCCGACACGCTGGTGACGCGGTACGAGGTCGCGTACGCGCTCGGCATGCTCGGCCGCTGGACGGAGGCGCTCCAGACGTACCGCGAGGTCGCGGCCGGCCGCACCCACGCGCTCGGCGGCGACCACCCCGACAGCCTGGCGGCGCGCTACGAGGTCGGCATAAGCCTGGGCCGGCTCGGCCGCAGCGCCGAGGCCCTGGAGCTGTACCGGGGCCTCGTGGACGACCGAACCCGGGTGCACGGCCCCACCGACCCCGAGACGCTGCGCGCCCGCCACGGCCTGGGGGTGAACCTCGGCCGGCTCGCCCGCTGGGAGGAAGCCCTCGCGGAGTCCCGCGACGTGTGCGCGATCCGCGAACGGGTGCTCGGCCCCGACCACCCGGACACCCTGGTCAGCCGCCGCGAGGTCGCCGTCGGCCTGGGCTGGCTGAGCCGCTGGCCCGACGCCCTTGCGGTCTACCGCAGTGTGGCGGAGTCCCGCGAGCGGGTGCTCGGCCCGGACCACCCTGACGCCCTGGCCAGCCGCAACGACGAGGCGCACTGCCTCGAACAACTGGGCAGGGGCGGCGAGGCCGTGGAACTCTACCGCCGGGTGGCGGCCCTACGACAGCAGCGCGAGGCGGGGCGGCACTAGGGTCTGCCTTCTGGACGAGGCCCCAGAGCGGTGTTCCAGAGGCCCGGCCCGTGTCCCGCCCCGTCCGCCGGTCGGACCGGGGCGGGGTCCCGTCGGGGCCCGGGACGTGTTACCAAGAGCCATGCCCGCACTCGCCTCTCCCGCCCGCGCCTCCTACGACGCCGTGATCGTCGGCGGCGGTCACAACGGACTCGTCGCCGCCGCCTATCTCGCCGGGGCCGGGCGCTCCGTTCTCGTACTGGAGCGTCTTGGACACACCGGCGGGGCCGCCGTCTCCACCCGGCCCTTCGCCGGTGTCGACGCGCGTCTCTCCCGCTACTCGTATCTCGTGTCGCTGCTGCCCCGGAAGATCGTGGACGAGCTCGGGCTGCGGTTCGCCGTACGGAAGCGGACCGTCGCCTCGTACACACCCGTCGAGCGCGGCGGGCGGCCGACCGGACTGCTCGTGGGCGGCGGGGCCGACCGTACGAGGGAGTCGTTCGCCGGGCTGACCGGAGGCGACGCCGAGTACGCGGCCTGGCAGGACTTCTACGCCTCGACCCTCCGCGTCGCCGGGCGCGTCTTCCCGACCCTCACCGAACCGCTGCCCGCGCGCGCCGAGTTGCGCGCCCGGATCGACGACGAGGCCGCCTGGCGCATGCTCTTCGAGGAACCGATCGGTGTCGCGATCGAGGACCGGTTCGCCGACGACCTCGTACGCGGTGTCGTCCTCACCGACGCGCTGATCGGCACCTTCGCCGACGCCCACGACCCGTCCCTCGTGCAGAACCGCTGCTTCCTCTACCACGTCGTCGGCGGCGGCACCGGTGACTGGGACGTGCCGGTCGGCGGTATGGGCGCGCTCACTGACGCCCTCGCCGTCGCCGCACGCGCGGCCGGCGCGGAGATCGTCACCGGCCACGAGGCGACCCGCGTCGAGACGGACGGCAGCCACGCCGAGGTCGCCTTCCGTACGGAGGCGGGCGACACCGGAAGCGTCGCGGCCCGCCACGTCCTGGTGAACGCGTCCCCGCAGGCGCTCGCCACCCTCCTCGGCGACGCGCCGCCCGCCCCGCCCGCCGAGGGCGCCCAACTGAAGGTGAACATGCTGCTGCGCCGGCTCCCGCGGCTGCGCGACCGGAGCGTCGACCCGCGCGAGGCGTTCGCCGGGACGTTCCATATCGCCGAGGGCTACCGGCAGTTGGCGACGGCGTACGAGGAGGCGGCCGGCGGCGGGCTGCCGTCGGCGCCGCCCTCCGAGATTTACTGCCACTCGCTGACCGACCCGTCGATCCTGGCCCCCGAGCTGGCCGAGCAGGGCTACCAGACCCTCACCCTCTTTGGACTGCACACACCCGCGCGGCTGTTCGCCGACGCCAACGACACCGTCCGCGACGAACTGCTCAAGGCGACTCTGGAGCAGCTCGACGCCCATCTGGCCGAGCCGATCGCCGACTGTCTGGCCGTGGACGCGGAGGGGCGGCCCTGTATCGAGGCGAAGACACCCGTCGACCTCGAACGTGAACTGCGCCTGCCCGGCGGCCACATCTTCCACCGTGATCTCGCGTTCCCCTACGCCACCGCCGACACGGGCCGGTGGGGCGTGGAGACCGCCCACGCGAACGTGCTGCTGTGCGGGGCGGGCGCCGTGCGTGGCGGCGGTGTCAGCGGCGTGCCAGGACACAACGCCGCGATGGCCGTGCTGGAGTCGGGCCGGGCTCCGTCCGTCGGTGCGTAGGGCCCTTGAGCCGTACGGCTGACGTCCCGTTTGTCTCCTTTGGGCCCCGGGTACACGGAGTCGGCGCGTCAGCGGCGCCGGCGAGGAGGCGGAGCATGAGCCAGAGCGGGGGCCCGGCCATCGGGACGGTCACCACGAAAGTCCCGGCGCGACTCGACCGGCTGCCCTGGTCGCGCCGGCACTGGATGATCGTGATCGGCCTCGGCACCGTATGGATCCTGGACGGGCTCGAAGTCACCGTCGTCGGCAGCATCGCGAGCCGTCTCTCCGAGGACGGCAGCGGCCTGCCGGTCACCGACTCGGAGGTCACCGGTCTGGCCGCGGCCCTCTATGTGGCCGGCGCCTGCTCGGGGGCGCTCTTCTTCGGCTGGCTCACCGACCGGTTCGGCCGCAAGAAGCTCCTCATCGTCACGCTCGCGGTCTATCTGATCGCGACCGCGCTGACCGCCCTCTCCTTCAACGTGTGGTGGTTCGCCGCCTTCCGCTTCCTCACCGGATTCGGCATCGGCGGCGAGTACGCGGCCATCAACTCCGCCATCGTCGAGCTCATCCCCAGCAAGTACCGGGGCCGCGTCGATCTCGTCATCAACGGCAGCTTCTGGCTCGGTGCCATGGCCGGGGCCCTGCTCTCCGTCCTCGCGCTGAACACGAGCGTCTTTCCCAAGGATGTCGGCTGGCGGCTGACCTTCGCGCTAGGAGTCGTCCTCGGGCTGGTCATCCTGCTGGTCCGCCGGCATGTCCCGGAGAGCCCGCGGTGGATGTTCATCCACGGACACGACGAGAGGGCCGAGGAGATCGTCTCCGGCGCGGAGCGCGAGATCGAACGGGAGACCGGGAAGAAGCTGCCGGAGCCCCGCGGGTCCCTCACCGTCGAACAGCGCAGGAGTATCGGCTTCGTCGAGATCGCGAAGACGCTCTTCCGGGTCTACCCCGAGCGCGCGACGCTCGGCTTCTCGCTCTTCGTCGGCCAGGCGTTCCTCTACAACGCCATCACCTTCGGCTTCGGCACCATCCTGGTGAACTTCTTCGGCGTGTCCAGCGGTTCGACCGGTTACTACTTCGCCGCCATCGCACTGGGCAACTTCCTCGGACCCCTGCTGCTCGGGCGGCTGTTCGACACCGTGGGCCGCAGGCCGATGATCGCGGGGACGTACATCATCTCGGGGCTGCTGCTCTTTCTCACCGCCTGGTTCTTCAACGAGGGCTGGCTCAACGCGGCCACCATGACCGTCTGTTGGGCCGTGGTGCTCTTCTTCGCGTCCGCCGGGGCCAGCTCCGCCTATCTGACCGTCAGCGAGATCTTCCCCATGGAGACACGCGCCATGGCGATCGCGTTCTTCTACGCCATCGGTACGGCGGCGGGCGGAATCTCCGGGCCGCTGCTGTTCGCGAGCCTCACCGACAGCGGGGTCGTCGGGGACGCCGTCATCGCCTTCTGTGTCGGCGCCTCGCTGATGGTCGCCGCCGGTGTGGTCGCCGTGCTCTTCGCCGTCGCCGCCGAGGGCAGATCGCTGGAGGACATCGCCAGGCCGCTGTCGGCGCGCGAGTGACACACCAACCTGGTGCGGACGCCTACCCGGAGACGTTCTTCATCTCGATCGAGGCGATGCGGCCGACGTTGTCGAACAGGACGTGGGCCGTGGCACCGCCGGGCAGATCGGCGCTCACCCGGTCCGCCTCCTGACGCTGCGTCAGCCCGTGATGGCCGAAGTACCCGCTCACCACGGTGCGGGCCGAACTCCCCGCGAGCAGGTTCGCGCCCGTCAGCAGGACCCGCGGCAGCGTGATGCCGTCGGGCACGGCACGCGGCACCTGCGGGTCGTCCGGCACCATGTACAGACGGCCCTCGGGGGAGGCCTGGACGCCGAGGTAACCGGCCGCGCCGAGCGCGCCCATCGCCCCGAACGCGAGGGTCTCCACCGCGAACCCGGGGTCCTCGAACGCCGACAGGTCGACCAGGTCGGTGGTGAACTCGGGGATGCCGTGGGCCTCACCCAGCCGCCGTATCCCGTTCGCCGCGCCGACGACGGGTGACCGGCCGAAGCCGGGGTTCGCCCAACCCCACAGCCAGGACTCCTCCGAGATGTCGAAACTGCCGAGCACCGAGATACGCAGATCGCGGCCCGCCTGGCGGTAGAGACGCTGGTCGAGATCGGCGGTCCACGGACCGGCCGGCATGAACTCGGTGAAGGCTTCGAGCTGTTGGGCGCCCCAGGCGGCGTGCCGCTCGGTCAGCCGGAGGAACGGGTCGCTGAAGCTGGTGGTCGCGTTCATCCGGAAACCCTAGTGCGTGGCCCCTGGACCCTCGTACGAGGGGCGCGTCCCGCCTCAGTCCGCCGACACGCTCCAGCCGTCCAACTCGACCCGCGCCGCGTCCCCGTGCCGCGAGTCGTCGAACACCGTTCGGTCGCCGTCCTCGACCCGGAGCCCGTCCACATACGCCCCCCGGCCGACGTACGCGCCGCCGGTCGCGTACCGCCAGCGCAGCCGCACGTCGCGCCCCCGCCAGGCGGCGAGGTCGGCGTGGAGCCGGTACCACACGCGCCCCGACCAGCCCGAGACCGAGCCCGTGGGACGCGGGGTGCCCGCCCGCGCACCAGGCCGCGTCGTCGTGAACGGTACGGGCACCCACTCCGCGCCCGCGGAGCCGTCGGCCGCCTCCAGGACCAGGACGCCGCTCTCCGGCTCCGTGTCCCACCACAGCGAGCAGCGCACCCGCCCCCGCCCGGTGGCGAGGCGCAGCTCGGGCAGCGTGAGCGTGGCGGTGGCGCCTGCGGCCATGCCCGAGAACCACGCGGTCCGGCCCTCCTCGGGGGCGACGGGCACGGCGCGCGCCAGATGGTCGGCGGCGGCGACCCTCGGCGCGCTGCCCGAGCGCCAACTGCGCACCGGATGCACGGAGTTGCCGAGCACGACAAGGAAGGAGTCGGTCGTCGGGTCGAGCACGAGACTGGTCCCGGTGAAGCCGGTGTGCCCCGCCGTACGCGGCGTGGCCATGGCCCCCATGTACCAGTGCTGGTAGAGCTCGAAGCCCAGACCGTGCGCGTCACCGGGGAAGCCGGTGTTGAAGTCGGTGAACATCAGCTCCACCGACGCCGGACGCAGGATCCTCGCCCGGCCGTACGCGCCGCCGTTCAGGAGCGTACGGCCCAGGACCGCCAGGTCCCACGCGCACGAGAAGACACCGGCGTGACCGGCGACCCCGCCGAAGCCGTACGCGTTCTCGTCGTGCACCTCGCCCCACACGAGACCGCGGTCGAGCCCCGACCACGGCTGCCGCATGTCCTCCGTGGCCGCGATCTTCGGCCGCCAGGACGCGGGAGGGTTGAAGCGGGTGCGGTGCAGGCCGAGGGGCGCGGTGATCTCCTCGCGCAGCAGGACGTCCAGCGCGCGGCCGGTGACCTTCTCCAGGACGAGCTGAAGGGAGATCAGATTGAGGTCCGAGTACCGGTAGACACCGCCCGGCGGGCTCGTGGGTGCCTCGTCCCACAGCAGTTGGAGCTTTCCCTCCCGTGTCGGCTCCTTGTAGAGCGGCAGCCAGGAGACGAAACCCGAGGTGTGCGTGAGCAGTTGACGGACCGTGATGTCCTGTTTGCCCGCGCGGCCGAAGTCGGGAAGGTACGACGCGACGCGCTCCTCCAGGTCCAGCGTCCCGCGCTCGATCTGCTGCACGGCGAGGATCGAGGTGAAGAGCTTGGAGACGGACGCCAGGTCGAAGACGGTGTCCTCGGCCATCGCGATCTGCTCGCCGGCCGGCAACTCGACGCCGGTGTCGGTCGCCTCGTCGTACGCCGAGTAGCGCACCGCCCTGCCGATGGGCCGGTGCAGGGCGACGGTGCCACCGCGCCCGGCGAGCAGGACGGCGCCCGCGTACCAGGGGTGCGCGGGCGAAGGCGCCAGGAACCGCTCGGCATCGGTCACGAGCCGCTCCAGCGGCCCCGGCAGCAGCCCGGCGCGCTCGGGGGAGCCCCGTCGCAGCGTCGGGGACGGCCGCCCGGAGCCGGAGCCCGCGGGGCCGGGCGACCCGGCGCCCGCTCCCATGGCGGTGGCCGCGTCGGCGAACGGTACCGGCGCCAGGGCCAGCGCGCCTCCGAGGGCCAGCATGCCCCGGCCGAGCCTCCGCCGGCTGATCCCGTCACCCGCCGCCGCGTCCGCGCTCATCCGGCACCCCTCTGACGCTCCGTCCGAAACTGTCCGCCGCCCGAGGTTACTGCCCTGGTGCCGTACGGGCGACGACGGTGCGGCTCACCGCGCGGGTGCCGGGGACCTCTGGCAGCGTGAGGCGTATGACGACGCGCTACGGGATCCGTTCTCTGTGGTCCCGCTGGACCGTGGTCGCACCGCTGCTCGCCCTGGTCGCGCTCGTACTCGGCTGGGGACGCGATCTGCCCGGCTACGCGGTCGCCCTGGTGGCCCTGCTCCTCGGGGGCGCCGTACTCGCCGCCGTCCACCACGCCGAGGTCGTCGCGGCGCGGGTCGGCGAGCCGTTCGGCTCACTCGTGCTCGCCGTCGCCGTCACCGTCATCGAAGTGGCGCTCATCGTCACCCTGATGGTCGACGGCGGCGCCAAGAGCGGGACCCTCGCCAGGGACACCGTCTTCGCCGCCGTGATGATCACCTGCAACGGAATCCTGGGCCTCTCCCTCATCGTCGCCGCCATCCGCACCCGGGTCGCCGTCTTCAACGCCGAGGGCTCGGGCGGCGCGCTGGCCACGGTCGCCACACTCGCCACGCTCAGCCTGGTGTTTCCGACCTTCACGACGAGCAAACCGGGGCCCGAGTTCTCCACGGCGCAGCTCACGTTCGCGGCCATCGCCTCCCTCGGGCTCTACTTCCTCTTCGTCGCCATGCAGACGGTCCGTCACCGCGACTACTTCCTGCCCGTCACCCAGGAGGGCGAGATCAAGGAGGTGGAGGATCACGCGCCCGTGCCGACACGGCGGGCGACGACACTGAGCCTGGTGCTCCTCCTCGTGGCGCTGATCGCCGTCGTCGGCGACGCGAAAGCGGTGTCGCCCACCATCGAGTCGGGTGTGGAGGCGGCCGGGATGCCGCACGCCGTGGTGGGTGTGATCATCGCCCTGCTCGTCCTGGCGCCCGAGACCCTGGCCGCCGTCCGGGCCGCGCGCCGCGAGCGGGTGCAGACCAGCTTCAACCTGGCGCTCGGCTCGGCCATGGCCAGCATCGGCCTGACGATCCCGGCCATCGCGCTCGCCACCATCTGGCTGGAAGGACCGCTGGTCCTCGGCCTGAACGCCACCCATATGGTGCTGCTCGCGCTCACCGTGGTCGTGGGCGCGCTCACCGTCGTGCCGGGGCGGGCGACGCTGCTTCAAGGCGGTGTCCACATGGCGGTGTTCGCGGCGTTCGTCTTCCTCGCGGTGAGCCCGTAGGACCTGTCGTCCGGCTCGGGCCCCGGACCCGCGCTCACTGGTCAACTTTCGTACTCGCGCGCACAGTTGCCGGGGCCGCCGGTTGACCACCCCTAATGCGGGGCGGCAGTAGGGGTGTACTCAGCAACACCCCGGATCTGGGTCGTACGCCCAATGTGCCGCCGTCTGATTCTGCGTAACTTCTCATGTCGTGGCACAGAGAGTGTCCGACCGGAGAGGCGAGGCACGGCGCTGGTGCTCCGCCCCTCCGACCCGCGGCCGATCTCACCCCACGGCACGGCGCCGACACGCGCCGAGCCCTTTCCCCATGTCCTGATCCCCCCCAGACCGGGAGTACGTCTCGTGGCCACGTTCCTCTACAAACTCGGACGGTTGGCGTTCCGGCGCCGGATCTACGTCGCCCTCGTATGGGTGGCGCTGCTGGCCCTCTCCGGCGTGGGCGCCGCGTCCGCCGCCTCCGCGGGATCCAGCTTCTCCATTCCCGGGACGGAGGCCCAGAAGGCCTTCGACCTGATCGATGAGCGCTTCCCCGGCAGCAGCGTCGACGGAGCGGTCGCCCGGGTGGTCTTCAAGGCGCCGGACGGCCAGACGATGGCCTCCCCCGAGAACAAGGCCACGGTCGAGGAGGTCGTCAAGGCGCTGCCGGCCGGTTCGGACCAGGTCGGGACGGTCACCGACCCGTACAAGGCCAACGCCATCTCCCAGGACGGTTCGACGGCCTATGTCGCGGTCTCGTACAAGGTCACCACGCTGGAGCTGACCGACGACACCCGCACCTCGCTGGAGGACATCGGGGCCGACGCGAGGAAGAGCGGTCTGACGGTCGAGATCGGCGGTGACGCGCTCCAGGCCATCCCGGCCGCCGGAGCCACCGAAATCATCGGCGTCGCCATCGCCGCCGTCGTACTCGTCATCACCTTCGGTTCGCTCATCGCGGCGGGACTGCCGCTGGTCACCGCGCTCATCGGCGTCGGGATCAGTGTCTCCGTCATCGCCTCGCTGGCGGGCGCGATGGACTTCGACTCCACCACCAGCGTTCTCGCGATGATGATCGGTCTGGCCGTCGGCATCGACTACGCCCTGTTCATCGTCTCCCGCTACCGGTCGGAGCTGGCGGACGGGCACGAACCCCAGGAAGCCGCCGGACGGGCGGCCGGCACGGCGGGATCCGCCGTGTTCTTCGCGGGTCTCACCGTCGTCATCGCTCTTGTCGGGCTCGCCGTCGTCAACATCCCGATGCTCACCAAGATGGGCCTCGCGGCGGCCGGCACGGTCGTCGTCGCCGTACTCGTCGCGCTCACCCTCGTCCCGGCCGTGCTGGGCTTCGCGGGCAAGCGGGTGCTGGGCAAGAAGGCGCGCAGGAAGCAGGAGCGCGAGCGGGCCGCGACCGTCCCCGGCAAGCCCAACATGGGCACCCGCTGGGCCCGTTTCGTCCTGCGCCGTCCCGCCGTCGTGGTCCTCGTGGGAGTCGTCGGCCTCGGTGTCGCCGCCATCCCCGCGGCGCAGCTGGAGATGGGTCTGCCCGACAACGGCTCGCAGCCGACCAGCACCACGCAGCGCAAGGCGTACGACATCCTCTCGGACTCCTTCGGGCCCGGCTTCAACGGCCCGCTGGTGGTCGTCGTGGACGTCAAGGGCGACGACGACGCCGAGCGGGCGGTCGGCCAGGTCTCCGACGCGGTGAAGGGCGTCAAGGGCGTCGTCGCCGTCACCCCCGCCACCTTCAACGAGGCCGGCGACACGGCGATGATCACCGCGGTCCCGAAGGACCGTCCCTCGTCCGTGGACACCGAGAACCTGGTCCACGCGGTCCGTGACGCGGGCGGTGAGGTCGCCTCCGGGACCGGGGTGAAGGTCCTGGTCACCGGCGCCACCGCGCTGAACACCGACTTCTCGCAGAAGATGAACGACGCCCTGCTGCCCTACCTGGCGGTCGTCGTGGGTCTCGCGTTCCTCCTGCTGATGCTGATCTTCCGGTCGATCCTCGTACCGCTCAAGGCCGCCCTCGGCTTCCTCCTGTCGGTCGTCGCCGCGCTCGGCGCCGTGGTCGCGGTCTTCCAGTGGGGCTGGCTCTCGGACTTCTTCGGTATCGAGCAGACCGGCCCGGTCATGTCGATGGTGCCGATCTTCATGGTGGGTACGGTCTTCGGTCTCGCCATGGACTACGAGGTCTTCCTGGTCACGCGGATGCGTGAGGCGTACGTCCACGGGGAGCAGCCGCGCGAGGCCGTCGAGACCGGCTTCCGGCACGGGGCGCGCGTCGTCACCGCCGCCGCGATCATCATGATGGCGGTCTTCGCGGGCTTCGCCGGCTCGGGCGAGTCCATGATCAAGCTGATCGGCTTCTCGCTGGCCGTCGCGGTGTTCTTCGACGCCTTCGTGGTCCGGATGGCCATCGTGCCCGCGGTGCTCGCGCTGCTCGGCACCAAGGCCTGGTGGCTGCCGCGCTGGCTCGACCGGCTGCTGCCGAACGTCGACGTGGAGGGCGACCAGCTCCGCAAGACGCTCGACCAGCGGGCGAGCACGGGTCCGGACTCCGACCCGGACTGGAACAAGCCGATGGCGCGCGTCTGACGTGTGGTGACCTCGATCGCCGGACGGGCCTGATGGGTCCGTCCGGTGATCGGGCGATTCAGGACGGGTGTACGGCCGCCGGGCCGCGCACCCGTCCGGTCACGTTGACGGCGTCCTGAGGTCCACGATCCGCCGGATCTTGCCCACCGAACGCTCCAGCGTCTCCGGATCCACCACCTCGACCGCCACCGAGACCCCGATCCCGTCCTTCACCGCCGTCTCGATCGCCCGCGCGGCGGCCGTACGCTGCTCAGGCGTCGCCCCCGTCCGCGCCTCGGCCCGCACCGTCATGGCGTCCAGCCGGCCCTCGCGGGTGAGCCGCAGCTGGAAGTGCGGGGCGACCCCCGCCGTACGCAGCACGATCTCCTCGATCTGGGTCGGGAACAGATTCACCCCGCGCAGGATCACCATGTCGTCGGTGCGCCCGGTGACCTTCTCCATCCGCCGGAACACCCGGGCCGTGCCCGGCAGCAGCCGCGTCAGATCGCGCGTGCGGTAGCGGATCACCGGCATCGCCTCCTTGGTGAGGGAGGTGAAGACCAGCTCGCCCTCCTCGCCGTCGGGCAGCACCTCACCGGTGAACGGGTCGACGACCTCCGGATAGAAGTGGTCCTCCCAGATGTGGAGCCCGTCCTTCGTCTCGACGCACTCCTGCGCCACGCCGGGGCCGATGACCTCGGAGAGGCCGTATATGTCCACCGCGTCGATCGCGAACCGCTCCTCGATCTCCCGCCGCATCGCCTCGGTCCACGGCTCGGCGCCGAAGATGCCGACCTTCAGGGAGGTCGCGCGGGGATCGACACCCTGGCGCTCGAACTCGTCCAGCAGCGTCAGCATGTACGAGGGGGTCACCATGATGATCTCGGGCCGGAAGTCGGTGATCAGCTGGACCTGCCGCGCGGTCATGCCGCCGGACGCGGGGATGACGGTGCAGCCGAGCCGCTCGGCCCCGTAGTGCGCGCCCAGACCGCCGGTGAACAGGCCGTATCCGTACGCCACATGGACCTTGTGACCGGGCCGGCCGCCGGCCGCCCGGATCGAGCGGGCCACAACGTCCGCCCAGGTGTCCAGATCGCCTTGTGTGTAGCCGACGACGGTCGGGCGGCCGGTGGTGCCGCTGGACGCGTGGACGCGCCGGACGTCCGCCTGGTCGACGGCGAACATCCCGAAGGGATAGTTGTCCCGCAGATCGGACTTGGCGGTGAGGGGAAAGCGGGCGAGGTCGGCCAGCGAGCGGCAGTCGTCGGGCCGCAGCCCGGCGGCGTCGAACGACTCGCGGTAGAAGGACACGTTCTCGTAGGCATGCCGCAGCGTCGCCCGCAACCGGGTGAGCTGCAACGCTTCGAGCTCGTCCCGGCCGAGCCGCTCCCCGGCGTCCAGCTGAACCGTCATGGCTGACTCCCCGAACTCTTCCGCACCGACAGATGGACCGCTCGACCGATCATTCGGTTGATCTTCTTTCCCGCTCAGTAATCCAGCCCTCCCGGCGCCCGTCAAGGCTCGGGGCGGCTCCCGGATCCGGATCCGAGAACTGCCGGGCGGCCCGTTCGCATACCAACCACCCACCCCTCCAAGGGGGTTGGGGACCGCCCGTGCAATGGCCTGTCCGGGACCGGGAACGATCGATAGGCTGGCCCCGGACGACGAACCGGGAGGAGCGGGACGTGGCTGACAGCACCACCACCCAGCAGCCGTTGGCGGGCTGGGACAAGCCGGAGCTGGATCTGAGCAACGCCGACTGGCGTTCGAGCAGCCAGGGCACGGGAGACGTCCAGATCGCCTTCGTGGAAGGCTTCATCGCCATGCGTAACGGCGGTAAACCGGAGAATCCCTCACTGATCTTCAGCCCCGCGGAGTGGCGGGCCTTCGTAATCAACGCCCGCGAAGGGGAGTTCGACCTCACCTGACCGCGCCCCGCCTCCCGCCCCGGCGAGCTCCAGGGTCCCGCGTCGCCGGGGTCCCGCGGAGACGTACCATTGCCGCATGTCCTTCCTCCGCCGCCGCAGCTCCGCCACACCCGCGGGCCCGGACTTCGACGTCCTGGCCATGGACCCGGGTGACTGGCCCGGAAATCTGGGCGCCGGCCTGCTGCCCGCCCCCGACGGCAGCTGTCAGGGGGTCTTCCTGCGGTACGACCTGTTCGGCGGACGCGGCCCGGCGATGATCATCGGCAATCTGCCCGAGGGTTCGCCGGCCCGTGAGCTGGAGGACGGGCAGATCCCCTTCGAGGTCGCGCAACTGCTGATCGCCCTGGAGAACGAGGAGCACGTCGACGTCGTCAGTACGGAGGACGTACCGGTGATGCAGGGCGACAACCTGCTGATCGTGCGCCGGCTGAAGCTCTCCGAAAGCCGTATCGCCTGCGTGCAGTTCGACCGCAGCGACAACGTGCTCGTCACCATCGCGAGCTGGGACCGGCCGATCACCGATGACCTCTACGCGCTGCTGAAGCCACTGCCGGCGGAGCTCTTCCAGCAGGGCTGAGCAGGGCGGGGCCGACAGCCCTCCCGACACCCTCCCGACACCCCGGACGCGGCGCACCCTCGGCGCGCGTCACCCCATCACCTCGCGGCCGGAAAAATGCCTGCCGCGAGGTTTTGTCATGTGCCTTGCCAATTCAGTCATCGGACTTTTAACGTCTGCCGCATGACTCAGGGCATCACCCGCAGAACCACGATGAAGTCCGCACTCGGCGTAACCAGTGCTCTCGCGCTGGGTGTTCCTGCTCTGGCCGGTAGAGCGGCAGCAGCCGACCCCTCCGATGAATTGACGCTCTGGTACGCGAAGCCCGCCGCCGACTGGGAGCGCGAAAGCCTGCCCATCGGCAGCGGCGCACTCGGCGCCGGCATCTACGGAACGCTCGCCTCCGAGCGACTTGTCCTCAACGAGAAGACGCTCTGGACCGGCGGCCCCGGCGCCCCGGACTACGACCACGGCAACTGGACCAGCCCGCGGCCCGGAGTGCTGCGCGCGGTTCAGGACCGGATCGACGCCGAAGGGTCCATGACCCCGGAGGCCGTCGCGGCCGAGCTGGGCCAGCCCAAGCACAACTTCGGCTCCTACAACGTCTTCGGCGACCTGCTGATCGACGTCCCCGGAGCGCCCGGGGCCCCCGACTCCTCCTACCGGCGTGCCCTGGACATCGGCACGGCCCTCGCCTCGGTCTCGTACGACCACCAAGGCGCCACGTACACACGGGAGTTCTTCGCCTCCCACCCCGGCAAGGTCATCGCCGGCCGGTTCGCCGCCGACCAGCCGGGCAAGATCGGCTTCACCCTCCGCTACACCTCCCCCCGCAAGGACTTCACGGCCACGGCGAGCGGCGACCGGCTCACGATCCGGGGCAAGCTCCAGAACAACGGGCTGCTCTTCGAGGGCCAGATCCGCGTACGTACGGAAGGAGGCACCGTCACCGCCGGGAACGGCACCCTCACCGTCAGCGGTGCCGACAGCGCGTGGTTCGTCCTCGCGGCCGGTACCGACTACGCCGACACCTACCCCGACTACCGCACCGACGACCCGCACGGCGCGGTCACCGACGCCGTGGACCGGGCGGCCGGCCGGTCCTACGACGACCTGCGCACCGAGCATGTCGAGGACTACCAGGGGCTGTTCGACCGGGTGTCGCTCGACATCGGCCAGCAGCTGCCCGACCTGCCGACCGACCAGCTGCTCGCCCAGTACACCGGTGGCACCGGCACCGCCGACAAGGCGCTCGAAGCGCTGTACTTCCAGTACGGCCGCTATCTCCTCATCGCCTCGTCACGGGCCGGGTCGCTGCCCGCGAACCTCCAGGGCGTGTGGAACAACGTCACCAACCCGCCCTGGGACGCGGACTATCACGTCAACATCAACCTCCAGATGAACTACTGGCTCGCCGAGGTCACCAACCTCGCCGAGACCACCGTGCCGTACGACAAGTACGTCGACTCGATGCGCGAGCCGGGCCGCACCACCGCGCGGGAGATCTTCGAGACGGCCGGCTGGGTGGTGAACAACGAGACCAATCCGTACGGCTTCACGGGCCTGCACCAGTACCCGCAGTCGTTCTGGTTCCCCGAGGCCGGCGCCTGGCTCACCCAGCAGATGTACGACCACTACCGGTTCAACGCGTCGACGGACTATCTGCGCTCCACCGCCTTCCCGGTGATGAAGGAGACCGCCGAGTTCTGGCTCGGCTTCCTGCGGACCGACCCGCGCGACGGCAAGCTCGTCGTCAACCCCAGCTACTCGCCCGAGAACGGCGACTTCACGGCCGGTGCGGCGATGTCGCAGCAGATCGTGCACGACCTCCTCACCAACACGCTGGAGGCGTCGGAGACCCTGGGCGACGACCCCCGTTTCCGCAGGCGGCTCCGGCTGGCGCTGCGCGACCTGGACCCCGGGCTGCGCATCGGGTCCTGGGGACAGCTCCAGGAGTGGAAGGAGGACCTGGACGACCCGAACAACGACCACCGGCATGTCTCGCACCTCTTCGGCCTGCACCCGGGCCGGCAGATCGAGGTCGGCACCGAGTGGGCCGACGCCGCCAAGGTCTCGCTCACCGCGCGTGGTGACGGCGGCACGGGCTGGAGCAAGGCCTGGAAGATCAACTTCTGGGCGCGGCTGCGCGACGGCGACCACGCGCACAAGATGCTCACCGAGCAGCTGAAGAGCTCGACCCTGCCGAACCTCTGGGACACCCACCCGCCGTTCCAGATCGACGGCAACTTCGGCGCCTCCTCCGGTGTCGCCGAGATGCTGCTCCAGAGCCAGCACGGCCCGATCGAGGTCCTGCCGGCCCTGCCCGCGTCCTGGCCCGACGGCTCGGTCACCGGGCTGCGGGCACGCGGGGGCGCCACGCTGGACATCACGTGGGCCGGCGGCAAGGCGAGCCGGATCGTGCTGACGGCGAGCCGTACCGGCAATCTGACCCTGCGCAGCACCCTGCTGCCCGGCGGCGAGAAGACGTTCCGCGCCACCGCCGGACAGGTGTACGAATTCACAGCGGGCCGCGGCCGGCACTGACGGGCGCGGCACGAGGGGGAGGAAGGACATCCCCTGGGGGCTTCGTCCGGCAGCGGCGGCAGCCGGGCGGAGCCCCGCCGAGATTCGAGCGCTCCGCGCCCCTGCGGATGGCGCCCGGATCCCGCACCATGGAAACAGGTCCGGGGTACTCCATACCGGCCGTTCGCCGGTGCGGACCTCCGCCGAGCGAAGGGGCAGCATGGACAGTAACGATCTGACGCCCGAGGTCCTGCGCAGGCTGCGGAAGCCGCGGACCTACCCGGCGGTGTCCCTGACGATCCCCACCCATCGGCGCGATCCGCGGAACGACGGCGACCCGGTGCGGCTGCGCAACGTCCTCGCCGACGCCGTGCACCGCATGGAGGCCGACCCGGACATCTCGAAGGCGGCCTGCCTCGCCGTGAAGTCTCAGCTCAACCAGGCAGGGGCCGAGGTCGACCTGCGCCACAAGCGCGACGGACTGCTGATCCTCGCCGACGCCGACGAACACCAGGTCTGGTACCTGCCCCGCGAGACACCCGAGTCGGTGGTCATCAGCGACACCTATCTCACCCGGAACCTGGTGGCCGCCACCGCCCAGAGGCACCGCTACTGGGTGTTGAGTGTGGCCGCGGACCGCGCGACCCTGTGGAGCGGCGACGGCGAGTCCCTGCACGAGCACCGTGCCGACGGCTTCCCCATGACCGCGCCCGAGGAGACGTGGGACGTCGAGCGCGAGGAACGGATCGGCGACACGCCGAGCACCTTCACCGACGAGGAGACCCGCAAGTTCCTGCGGTCCGTCGACGACGCCCTCACGGCCGTGCTCGCCACGCGACCGGGCCCGTTCCATCTGGTCGGCGTCGCCCCCGCGCTCGCCCTGCTGGAGGACGCGGGCTCCACCGCCAGGTCGGCGGCCGGCCGGCTGGCCAAGGGCGGTCTCACCGACGGCCCCGCCCCCGTGCTGTGGAAGGCGATCCAGCCCGTCGTCAGGCAGTACGCGCGCAGCGAGGAGACCGAGGTCCTGGCCAAGCTCGGCGACGCCAGAGGCAGGCGCACCTTCGCCGCAGGCCTGGACGAGGTGTGGGAGGCGGTACGCGGGCGGCGGGCCGGCCTGGTGGCGGTGGAGGAGCACTTCCAGCGCTCCGCCAGGGTCGGCGACGGGCATCTGATCCCGGTCGACGGGGAGGACGAGGCCGCCCTCGGCCGTGAGGTGCAGGACGACATCGTGGACGAGCTGGTCGAGTCGGCCCTGGACGGCGGCGCGCAGGTCGTGTTCCTCGACGACGACGTGCTCGCGGGGCACGGCCGGATCGCGGCGATGCTGCGCTACTGACGGGGCCACGGCCGCCTGTGCGAGAACAAGGCGGGCGCCACCGGTCCCCCACAGGCCGGTGGCGCCCGTCGCCCTACGAGAGCCGCGTCTCGGAGCCTGTCAGGCTCTCAGCGGCCCGAGGGCAGTACCCGGACATCGGACGCCTTCACATAGGCGACCCGGTGCCCGAACTGGATCTCGTAGTACTGCTCCGTGCCGCTCACCACGCGGTGACCCGTCGTGTCGAAGGTGGGCGCGAAGTAGTACGCGCCCGGCACCCGGTCACCGACCACGTACTTCTGGCCCGCGAGGAGCTTGTACGGGAACGGTGAGATCGCCTGCACCGGGATGCCGGCCGGGTACGCCGCCGCCTCCGGGTAGGCCCTGCCGTACACCGGGACCTCCGCGAGACCGGCCTTCGGCGTCAGCACCCGCTCATCGGCGCTCACGGCCGTGCGAGCCGTACGCGGATTGTGGAACCAGGCCTTCTGGCCGAGGTACCAGATCGCCGTCCAGTCGCCCTCGCGCCCGGCGACCGCGTACTGCTGGCCCGTCGAGGCGCGTGCGCCCAGGTCGCTGACGCCGGTCGTGGAGTCCCCGCCGTCCGGCCGCAGACCGATGTCCTTGACCAGCGGGGACGAGGCGTCCGGCGCCGTGTGCAGCCGTACCGCTCCCGAGCCGTGCGGGGCGCACGCCTGACCGGCCGTCACACAGCCCGTGTAGACGGGCTGGTTCGACGCGTATTCGGGCCGGATCGTCACCGCGTTCGCGTGCCGCCCGCCGGCCGCCTTGAAAGGCTTGCCCAGCAGCTCGAAGTAGTGCGCCCAGTCCCAGTACGGACCCGGGTCGGTGTGCATCCCGGCGATGGTCGCGGCGGTCGTGCCGGGCACGTTGTCGTGGCCGATGATGTGCTGCCGGTCCAGAGGGATGTCGTAACGGTCGGCGAGGTAACGCACCAGCCGTGACGACGTCCGGTACATCGCCTCGGTGTACCAGGCGTCGGGGGAGACGAGGAAACCTTCGTGCTCCAGGCCCACCGAGGTCGCGTTGACGTACCAGTTGCCCGCGTGCCAGCCGACGTCCTTCAGCGGGACGTGCTGCGCGATGTGCCCGTCGGACGAGCGCAGCGAGTAGTGCCAGGAGACATACGTCGGGTCCTGGACCAGCTGGAGCGTGGTGTCCCAGGTCGCCTCGGTGTCATGGATGACGATCGAGTCGATGGACGGCGACCCGGCCTTGGGCCGCTCGGCCTTGTCGTGGTTGCCGTAGTCGCCCTCGCCGAACTCCTCGTACGGCGCCGGGATCCACTCGCAGGCCACGGTGCGCGGGCACTCGGTCTGCCCGGCGTCGGCCCTGCGCAGCCCGAGCGCGGAGACCTGCGAGGTGTCGGGGGCGACACCGGGCGCGGCCGGCAGCGCCACCCGCTGCCCGCTGTCGGTCGTACGCGCCTGGCCGTCCCTGATCACCGCGTACACGTCGTTCGCGTACGTCGCTGCGGTGGCGGAGTCGTCGGCGCCGGAGAACCGGGCGACGGCGCCGTACCAGTCGGCCGGGTCGGCGCTCGGCGGCCTGCCGAGCTCACGCTGGGCGTCGGCCAGCAGGGCCGCGCCGCCGCGGATGTTGGCGGCGGGGTCCTGCCTGAGCCGCTCGGCGGACTGCCCGGTGAGCTTCGCCGCCCGGTCCACGGTGCGCAGCCGCGCCGGGAGTTGGGAGTTCTCGGGTACGACGGCCTCGCGGACCTCGTCCGGCGCGCCGGTCCGCACCGCGCGCGAGGTGTCGCCGCGGGCGTCCTCCGTGCCGTGTGAATGATGGGGCGCCTCGGCGATGGCGGTCCTGGCGTCGGTGAGATGCATGGGGCCGTAGCCGCCGGTCACGCTCGGCGCGCCGCTGTGCGTGTCCCACCGCGACTGGAGGTAGGAGACACCGAGCAGGACGCTCGGGGGTACGTCGTACCGGTCCGCCGCCGCGGCGAAGTCACGCTGGAGCGAGCCGGCGGTGGGCTGTTCGGCGGTGGCGGAGGGGGCGGCCGACACCAGCGGCAGCAGCAGGGCGGCCGAGGCGACGGCGCCCGCCGTGCGCGTCGCGCGTCCGCGGCCGGTTCTGACGGATGTGGGGGCGGAACCTTGCAATGCGGCCTCCAGTGACATGGTGCGCGTAGCGCCCGCGGGGCTGTGCCCGGCACATGGCAGATCGTGCGGGGGCACAGGGCCTAAGGGGTATCGGCTTGAAGGCGATCCGTCAATCAGGCGTGGCGGCAGGGATTTCGCACGTCAGCGCGCGTGTCGCGGAGTTTCGAGGGCCGCAGGCCATGGGCCTGCGGCGCGTCAGTGGTGTGAACCAATGAGCGGACTCGCCCGGCCTGGAACGTTGTTGGCCCGGCCTTGACGTTTCCTGTACTTGACGCCCCGTCAGGTGCCATTGCCTGAACGGATGGCCCCCGCTCACGAGGTGCTGTCGCGCGCCAGCTGCCGGTCCACCTGCGACGGCGACAGGGCGTGCTCGATCGCCAGGATTCCGGCCCCGACCGCCGCCGCGTTCTCACCCGTACGGCTCGGCTCTATCCGCAGTACCTGCGTGGCCAGCGGATGCGACCGCCGGTACACCGCCTCCCGTACGCCCGCGAGCAACTGGTCGTGCACGGCCGCCAGCGCGCCGCCCAGCACGACGGTGTCGGGGTTGAAGAAGTTCACCAGCCCGGCCAGCACCTCGCCGACCGCGCGGCCCGCCTCGCGGACCATGCGCAGCGCGTCCCTGTTGCCGGACTTCACCAGGCGTACGACATCACTGCCCGACGCGGCGTCGAGCCCCAGGCTCGCGAGCCTGGCCGCGATCGAGGCGCCGCCGGCCACCGCCTCCAGACAGCCGAAGTTGCCGCACCGGCAGGCGTCCTCCTGCTCGCCGACCTTGATGTGCCCGATGTCGCCCGCACTGCCCTGCGCGCCCCGGTGCAGCCTGCCGTCCGCGACGATGCCGCAGCCGATGCCCGTACCCACCTTGATGTACAGCAGGAAGCGGGTGTCGGGGAACGCCCGCCGCTGCTCGGCCAGGGCCATCACATTCACGTCGTTGTCGACGAGGGCCCGCGCGCCGAAGCGGGAGGCGAAGAACTCGGGAATCGGATACTGGTGCCAGCCCGGCATGATCGGCGGGTCGACCGGGCGCCCCGTCGAGAACTCGACAGGACCCGGCACCCCCACTCCGATGGACCGCAGCGTGCGCGGCTCGCGCCCCGCCTTCTCCAGCAGGGTGTGCAGCGTTCGTTCCACATGGCGCAGGACGGAGTCGGGGCCGTCCCCGATCGACAGCGGATCCTCCTGGATGGCCAGGGTCGTACCGCCGATGTCCATCAGCGCCACCCGGCAGTGCGACGCGCCGAGGTCCACGCCCGCCACCGCGTGCTCGCGGGTACGGAGCCGGAGCCTGCGCGGCGGCCTGCCGCCCGTCGAGCCACCGGCCTCCGGCCCCGACTCGTCCACGAAGCCGTGCGCGATGAGCGCGTCCACGCGCTGGGAGACCGTCGAGCGCGCGAGCCCCGTCATCCGGGAGAGATCCGCGCGCGTCGCCGCGGCTCCGGAACTGATCAGCGTGAGCACCTCGCCCGGTGTGTGGGAGAGGGCGTAACTGCTGTTATCCGGCAGCGCAGACATGCCATCACCTTATGGAGGACTTTCGCTGCTCACAAGACACCATTGATTCGCCATCCGTCCAAAGTATCCGTCAACTCCGCTGAAATGAACGGCGCTTGGACTCTTGACAGGTCAAAGCCCAGTCACGACATTGCACAGCAGACCGCGACCGAGGAGCCATCGAGGAGCCAGGGGATGCTGACGATGCAGGGCGTGTCCAAGAGCTTTCTCGGGGTGCGTGTGCTCCATGACGTGGGACTCGACCTTCAACCCGGCGAGGTCCACGCCCTGGTGGGCGAGAACGGCGCCGGGAAATCCACCCTGATGAAGGTCCTGGCCGGCGAACACACCCCCGACACCGGCACGATCACGCTCGACGGAACGGCGCACACCTTCAGCCACCCCGGGCAGGCGCAGGCCGCCGGGATCGGCATCATCCACCAGGAGTTCGCGCTCCTCGCCCACCGCACCGTCGCCGAGAACGTTTTCCTCGGCCGGGAGCCGACCCGCCGCGGCCTTGTGGACCGCGCGGCCATGGAGCGGCGCACCGCCGAACTCCTCGCCGAGATCGACGAGACGGGCATCACCCCGCGCACGCTCGTCCGCGAGCTGTCCGTCGCCCGGCAGCAGACGGTCGAGATCGTCAAGGCGCTCGCCTCCGACGTGCGTGTGCTTGTCATGGACGAGCCAACTGCGCCGCTCGCCGAACACGAGGTCGCGCTCCTGTCGGCCCTGGTCCGCCGGCTGACCGCGCGCGGCCTCGGCATCCTCTACATCTCGCACCGCCTCAAGGAGGTCTTCGACCTCTCGGCACGCGTCACCGTCCTCAAGGACGGCCGCCATGTCACCACCGTCCGCACCGCCGACACCACGCCGGACGACATTGTCCGCGCGATGGTCGGCCGCGATCTGACCGCCTACTACCCGCCGAGGGCGGCCCACGACGAGATCGGCGACGTACGGCTCACCGTCACCGGCGGCGGCAACGCCCGCCTCAGGGACATCGACCTCACCCTGCGCGCCGGCGAGGTCGTGGGCATCGCGGGCCTGCAAGGCGCGGGGCGTACGGCGCTGGCCCGCGCCCTCTTCGGAGCCGCACCCTTCACCACCGGCGCCATGACCGTCGGCGGCAGGCCCCTGCGGC
The DNA here is from genome assembly GCF_036248275.1 of Streptomyces sp. NBC_01716. Classification (NCBI taxonomy): domain Bacteria; kingdom Bacillati; phylum Actinomycetota; class Actinomycetes; order Kitasatosporales; family Streptomycetaceae; genus Streptomyces; species Streptomyces sp. NBC_01716. The sequence goes on from NZ_CP109181.1 coordinate 8,281,545, forward strand.
CGACGAGACCGCGCCAGGCCATCCGCGCGGGCATCGCCCTGGTCACCGAGGACCGCAAGGGCGAGGGGCTGGCCCTGCGCCAGTCGGTGCGGGACAACGCGCTGCTGGTCACCAGGGCCGTCGCGGTACGGGGCAGACCCCCGGCAGGACGGGAGGTCACCGCACTCCTGGAACGCGTACGGCTCCAGTCGCGCGGCGAGGACCAGCAGGCCCAGTACCTCTCCGGCGGCAACCAGCAGAAGGTCGTCATCGCCAAATGGCTGGCGGCCGGTCCCCAGGTGCTGCTCTTCGACGAGCCCACCCGGGGTGTCGACGTCGGGGCCAAGGCCGCCATCCACACCCTCGTACGCGAACTCGCCCGCGAGGGCCTCGCCGTGCTGATCATCTCCTCCGAACTGCCGGAGCTGATCGGGATGAGCGACCGGATCCATGTGATGTCCGAAGGCCGCCTCGTCGGTGAACTGCCCGCAGGGGCCGCCGAGGAGAGCATCATGCGCCTCGCGACGGCCGGCTCGGACCGCTCCGCCGGTGCCACGGACGCCCCGCGGGAGGGCGCCGCATGACCACCGTCGAATCGGCTCCCGCCCCGTCCGGACCCCCCTCGAAGCGGACATCGTTGTCCAAGAACAGGGCGCTGCGCTCGGTGCGCCGGTCCTTCGATCCCGTCGTCGGCGTCTGGCTCGCCGCACTCGCCGTGACCGTCCTCGGCTGGATCGTCGTCGCCGCCCAGGGCGGGAACTTCCTCACCACCACCAACGCCGTCGCGATCCTCCAGAACTGCGTGGCGCTCGGCCTGGTCGCCGTCGGCCAGTCCGCCGTCATCCTCACCGGCTCGCTCGACCTCTCCGTCGCCTACCTCATCAGTCTCGGCACGCTCGTCGCCGCCGAGACCATGGCGAGCGGCGGTGTCGTCACCGCCGTGATCGCCGTCCTCACCCTGTCCGTCGCCGTCGGACTCGCCAACGGGCTGATCGTCACCGGTCTCAAGGTCAACGCGTTCATCGCCACCCTCGGCATGGCGTTCATCCTGCGCGGCTGGATCGAGGACAACTACACCGGACCCGCCGGTGAGGTGCCCGTCTCCTTCCAGCGCCTCGGCTACGACCGTATCGGCCCCGTACCCGTCTCGGTGTTCCTCCTCATCGCCGTGGCGGCCGTCATGTGGCTCATCACCCGCCGTACCCGACTCGGCCACCACATGTACGCCACCGGCGGCGACGAACACGCCGCCCGGCTCTCCGGCGTACGCACCGGGCGCACCGTCGTGATCGCCCATGTCCTGTGCTCGCTCTGCGTCGGCGCCGCCGCGCTCTTCCTCGCGGCGCGGCTCGGCGCGGGCGCCCCGTGGGCGGGCACCGAGGCACGCTACGACCTGGAGTCGATCGCCGCCGTGGTCCTCGGCGGCACGGCGCTCGCGGGCGGCCGAGGGGGAGTGGCGGGCACCCTCGGCGGCGTGTTCGTCCTCGCCGTGCTCGACAGCGTGTTCAACCAGCTCTCCGTGGACCCGTTCTTCAAGAACGTCGTACGCGGCGTCGTCATCATCGCCGCCGTCGCCATCTACGCCAGACCCGGAAGGACCCCGAAGGCACCGAAGGCCCGGAAGGGAGGGGGCAGCGCATGAGCGCCCCGACCAAGACCCCGAACCCGGCCGAGCCGGCGAAGGACAGAGCCCCGACGGGCGCCGCCGGCACCCGGATCGTCCGCGCGCTCGGCACCGGAATCCCCGTCTACGCGCTCCTCGCCGTGCTGCTCGTCGCGCTGCTGATCACCGACCCGGGCTTCTACGAGCCCGACAGCTTCCTCTCCTTCGTCAAGCGCGCCGCGCCGCTGGTGATCCTGGCCGCCGGGCAGTATCTGGTCATCGTCTGCGGGGAGTTCGACCTCTCCGTCGGAGCGATCGTCACCGCGGGCGTGGTCGTCGCCGCCGAGCTGTACGGCTCCTTCCCCGACGCCCACTGGCTGGTGGTCACCGCTGTCCTGCTCGTCGCAGGCGCTCTGGCCGGGCTCGTCAGCGGACTGATCACCACCGTCCTTCGGGTGCCGTCGTTCATCACCACCCTCGGCATGATGCTCATCCTCGAAGGCGCCGTCTTCTTCTGGACCGGAGGCTCACCCCAGGGCGTACTGCCCACCGCGTTCCGCCAGTTGGGCCGCGGCACCGCCTTCGGCTGGCTGCCCTGGGCGGTCGTCGCCTGTCTGGTCGCCGGGACGGTCGCCGTCCTCGTGATGCGCTCCGACTTCGGACGTGCGCTCGTCGCCACCGGCGACAGCGACCGCGCCGCCGCCCTCGCCGGTGTGCGGGTGATCCGCGTGCGGACCGTCGCCTTCATCCTCTCCGGCGCAGCCGCGGCGCTCGCCGCCGTCCTCGTCGGAGGGTTCTCCGGAGTCTCCGCACAGGCGGGCAGGGGTTACGAGTTCGAGGCCATCACCGCCGTCGTCCTCGGCGGAGTGGTCCTCGGCGGCGGCCGGGGCTCGGTGGTCGCCGCCATGGCCGGTGCCTTCTCCCTCCAGGCACTGTTCACCCTGCTCAACCTCCAAGGCGTGTCCGGAGCCCTGGAGTCCACCGTCCAAGGTGTCATCGTCATCGCCGCGGTCGGCCTCGGAGCCGCCGACTGGTCCCGGCTGCGCCGCCGTCGTACGCCACTCGGCAGCGGGCCACCAGGCCACGCACCACCGGACCGTACGCACCCCACCGGTACGCACCCCTCGGGAGGAACACCCTCATGACCCTCATCCGTACCGTCCGCGGACGCGCGCTCGCCGCGGGCGCGGCGCTGCTCGGCGCCGTACTCGTCACCTCCTGCACGAGCGACGCGCCCCCCGAGTCTCCGCCGGCCGCGTCGGGCAGCGGGAGCACGGCGGACGCGGGCACCGGGAAACAGTCCACGTTCTTCGAACAGGCGGAGTACGACCGCCAGTTGGCCCTTGCCGGCGAGACGCCCGAGGGGCCGGCTGGCAAACCGTGGGAGCAGATGCTCAACCCGCAGATGGTCGACACCTCCCAGTACAAGACGGCCGACCCGGGCGGCATCGAACTCTGCTTCTCCAACGCCGGTGTCTTCAACCCCTGGCGGCAGGTGGGGCTGAAGAACATGCGCGCCGAGGTGAAACTCCACAAGGAGATCACCAAGTTCACCGTCCTGGACGCCCAGGGCAAGGACGACAAGCAGATCTCCGACATCCAGGAGCTGTCCGCCCGCGGCTGCGACGCGCTGATCGTCTCGCCGAACACGACGGCCACCCTCACCCCCGCCGTGAAGCAGGCCTGCGGCAAGCTGCCGGTCGTCGTCTTCGACCGGGGCGTGGAGACCGACTGCGCCGTCACCTTCGTCAACCCGATCGGCGGCTACGCGTACGGCGCGGTGGCGGCCGACTTCCTCGTCGAGAAGGTCAAGCCGAAGGGCAAGATCCTCGCGCTGCGCATCTCGCCCGGCGTGGACGTCCTGGAGACCCGCTGGTCGGCGGCGAAGGTCGCCTTCGACAAGAGTGAACTCGACGTCGTGGACGTGAAGTTCACCGACGGTGACCCCGCGAAGGCCAAGTCGATCGTGACCGACGCGCTCACCCGGCACGGCGACATCGACGGTGTGTGGATGGACTCCGGGGCCACGGCCGTCGCCGCCGTCGAGGCATTCGAGGACGCGGGCAAGGACGTACCGCCCATCACCGGCGAGGACCAGCAGGACTTCCTCCAGGCGTGGCAGGACAAGGACCTCACGGCGATAGCCCCCGCGTACCCGACCTTCCAGTGGCGTACGCCGGTGATCGCCGCGCTGAACATCCTCAAGGGCCAGAAGGTGCCCAAGGAGTGGAAGCTGCCGCAGCCCACCATCACCCAGGAGAATCTCGCGGACTATCTCAAGCCCGGTATGCCGCCGCTGCATTACGCGATGTGCGGGTGCGAGTCGATGCCCGGCTTCCCGAAGGACTGGGGCGGCAAGTGACGGCGCGGGCCGGGACGTCACCCGCACTCCCGCCGTTCGCGCTCGGCGCCAACCCATGGATCTGGCACTCACCGGTCGACGGGGAAGCCCTGGCCCGAACGCTGCCACGACTGGCCGCCTGGGGCTTCGACTGCGTCGAACTCCCGCTGGAGACGGCCGACGACTGGGAGCCCGCCGCCGCGTCGAAGCTGCTGGACGCGACCGGGCTCGCCCCGGCCGCCGTCGTCGCCGTCATGCCGCCGGGCCGCGATCTCGTGGCGACCGATCCCGCGACCGTACGCACCACGCGGGACTATCTGCGGCGCTGTGTCGACGCCGCCCACGCGATCGGGGCGCCCGTCGTGGCAGGACCGGTCTACACGGCCGTCGGGCGCTCCTGGCGCATGACGGACGGCGAGCGGGCGGCGGCCTGGGCAGAGTGGCGTGAGCACATCGCGCCCGTCGTCGCGCACGCACGGCAGGCGGGGGTGACGATCGCCGTCGAGCCGCTGAACCGGTACGAGACGAGTCTGCTCAACACCGTCGCCCAGTGCCTGGAAGCCATGACCGGCCTGGACCCGGCGGGCATCGGCATCGCGCTCGACGTCTACCACCAGAACATCGAGGAGCGCGGTCTGCCCGGCGCCGTACGGGAGGCGGGGGACCGAGTCGTCCATGTCCAGGTGTGCGCCAACGACCGGGGCGCGCCCGGCGCCGACCATCTCGACTGGCCCGGCTTTCTGACCGCGCTCGCGAACGGCGGCTACCGGGGGCCGCTCTGCATCGAGTCCTTCACCGCGCACAACGACGCGATCGCGGTCGCAGCCTCCGTCTGGCGTCCGCTCGCGGCCAGTCAGGATTCGCTCGCCACCGACGGTCTGGCGTTCCTGCGCCGGGTTCTCGCCGGCGGCTGAGCACCGCCCGGCGGGCCGGGAACCGACCGACCGCTCCATCCCCCCAGAGAGGATCGGAAGATGAAATGGCATGCGCATGACAGTGACCATGGCAGAGGGCAGCCCGGAGACCGTGGCGGGAAACGGCGTGGGAGAGCGCTCCGAAGAGCGTTCGTCGCCGCGGTCGGCGCCCTGCTGCTCGCCCTGACCGCCCTGCCCACCGGCGCCGGAGCCGCCGAGAAGGATCCCGCCTTCAAGGCCCTGCTCTTCACCCGCGCCGTCGGCTACGTCCACGGATCCATCCCGAACGGCATCACGATGTTCGAGGAGGAGGCCGCCGAGAACGGCTTCGAGATCGTCCAGAGCGACGACCCCACCGTCTTCAGCGACGACAACCTCGCGCAGTACGACGCGATCGTGATGCTCCAGAACTCCGGCATGGTCTGGGACACCGAGGACCAGCGCCAGGCCATGAAGACGTTCGTCCAGAGCGGCAAGGGCATCGTCGCCATCCACAACACCCTCGACATGGGCGTCGAGGAGGCCTTCCCCTGGTGGGACGAGACCATCAACGGCGGCGCCCACATGCCCACTCACTCGCCCGGCGTGCTCCAGGGCACGGCCAAGGTCGCCGACCAGGTCCACCCCTCCACCAAGGGACTGCCCGAGCGCTGGGAGCGCCCGGAGGAGTGGTACAACTTCGACGAGAACCCCCGCGGTGACGTCCATGTCCTGGTCACCGCAGACGAGACGACATACAACCCCGGCCCCGACGCCATGGGCGCCGACCACCCCATCTCCTGGTGCCGCAGTACCGAGGGCGGCAAGGTCTGGGCCACCGCCATGGGCCATGACGCCCCCGCCTACGACGAAGAGGCCTTCCGCGACCACGTCGTCGGCGGACTCCAGTGGGCGGCGGGCCAGAAGCCCGGCGACTGCGGCGGCACCGACTGGGGCGCCTACGAGAAGGTCACCCTCGACGACAACACCGCCGACCCGATGGAGCTCGATGTCGCGGACGACGGCCGTGCCGTCTACGCGCAGCGGGGCGGCGAACTGAAGATCTTCGACCCCGCCTCCCACTCCACCGTCACCGCGGGCAAGCTCGACGTCTACACCGGCGGCGAGGACGGCCTCGTCGGCATGGAACTCGACCCCGACTTCGCGAAGAACAACTGGATCTATCTCTACTACGCGCCGGCCGCCGAGACCAAGGACGTCAACCGGCTCTCCCGCTTCACCCTCAAAGGCAACACCCTCGACCTGAACAGCGAGAAGAAGCTCCTCGACGTCCCCGCCTACCGCTCCCGCACCTTCACCGAGCCCGGACACACCGGCGGCGCGGTCGAGTTCGGCCCCGACGGCACCCTGTACCTCGGCGTCGGCGACGACGTACCGCCCAACCTCGACCCCGACTGGCAGGGCTACGCCCCCATCGACTGGCGGCCCGGCAAAGAGATGCTCGACGCCGCGCGCACCGCGGGCAACACCAACGACCTCCGCGGCAAGCTGCTGCGTATCAAGCCCAAGAGCAGCGGCGGCTACACCATCCCCAAGGGCAACCTCTTCGCCAAGGGCACCGCCAAGACCCGTCCCGAGATCTACGCGATGGGCTTCCGCAACCCGTTCCGCTTCACCGTCGACCGGGAGACGGGCTACGTGCACGTCGCCGACTACGGCCCGGACCGCGGACTGCCCACCACCGACCGGGGCCCCGAGGGCCTGGTCGAGTACAACGTCCTCAAGAAGCCGGCGAACCTCGGCTGGCCGTTCTGCCACGGCGACAACCAGGCGTACGCGCCGTACAACCCGGACACCGAGGAGATCGGCGCGAAGTTCGACTGCGCCAACCCGACGAACCCCTCGCCCAACAACACGGGCCTCACCAAATTGCCGCCGATCCAGCAGCCCGAACTCTGGTACGGCTACGGCGTGTCCGAGCGGTTCCCGGAGATGGGCGAGGGCGGCTCGGCCCCGATGGGCGGACCGGTCTACCGCTACGACGCCGACAACCCCTCGGAGACGAAGTTCCCCGAGTACTTCGACGGCGCGAGCTTCCTCTACGAGTGGTCACGCAACTACATCAAGGAAGTCCGCTTCGACAAGGACGAGAAGCTCCTCAAGGTCAACGACTTCATGGACTCGGTGGCGTTCAAGAGCCCCATGGACATGACGTTCGGGCCCGACGGTTCGCTCTACGTCCTGGAGTGGGGCAGCGAGTTCGGCGGCGGCAACAACGACTCCGGGCTCTACCGCATCGACTACGCCCAGGGGCGCCGGAGCCCCGTCGCCAAGGCAGCCGCCTCCGTCACCGACGGACCGCTCCCGCTCGAAGTGGACTTCTCCAGCGCGGGCAGCGCCGATCCGGACGGCGACGCGCTGACCTACGAGTGGGACTTCGACGGAGACGGCACCTACGACTCCACCGACGAGAACGCCACCCACACCTACACCCAGGCGGGCGAGTTCAGCGCCCAGCTGAAGGTCACCGACTCCACCGGGAAGTCCGGCTTCGCCAACGTGCCCATCACCGCGGGCAACACCACCCCGAAGGTCACCATCGACATCCCCGTCAACGGCAAACTCATCGAGTTCGGCGACCAGATCCCGTACAAGATCACCGTCACCGATCCGGAGGACGGGACCGTCGACTGCTCCAAGGTCACCATCAACCCGGCACTCGGGCACGACGAGCACGAGCACCCCACCAACGACATCCCCGGGTGCGAGGGCACCGTCGACACCGGTGACCTCGGCGGCCATCCCGAGGGCGCCGACCTCACCTACGTACTCAACGCCAAGTACACCGACGGCGGCGGGGCCGGGGCACCGGCGCTCACCGGCTACGGGCGTGCCGTCCTGCAACCGAAGCTCAAGCAGGCCGAGTACTACGACGACCAGTCGGGCACACGCGTCGTCGACCAGGCGGGCGCCGCCAACGGCAAACGCATCGGTGACATCAGCAACGGCGACTGGGTGGCCTTCGAACCGATGAGCGTGGAAGGCATCGACTCGGTGCGCTACCAGATCTCGTCCCCGTACGGAGTCGGCGCGATCGAACTGCGCGCCGGCGCGCCGGACGGCGAACTGCTCGCCACCACCCCGATCCCCAACACCGGGGACTGGGACGTGTATCAGCCGACCGATCCGGTACCGGTGAAGGCCCACCCGGGCACTCACAAGCTCTATCTCGTCTTCACGTCACCGCAGAACAATTCGTTCGACGTGGACACGGTCGAGTTCGCCGGACCGTAGGGACCGACGGTCCCGAGGAACCCGAAGACGCACGTCGCGCGCCCGGTGTGTCGGCACCGGGCGCGCGACGCGCCGCTCCAACGGCCCGGCCACGCGGATCAGCCGGAGACCTGCCGGAGATCAGCGGGTCCCGACCGCGGCCCGCACGGCACGGCGGGCCATCGCACAGTCCTCGTGCAGCCGCCGCAGCAGCAGCCGCTGCTCCTCGCCCGTCGGCGCCGCACCCTGCGCGGGCCGGCTCGCCCCGGCGGCGGGCGCCTCGCGCATGGTGCGCTGCACCGCCGTCTCGTACTTACGGATCTCCCCGGTCAGCACCAGCATCAGATTGACCAGGAATGCGTCCCGGTCCGCCGTACTCCTGACCTGCGCGAGCTTGCTGATCTGCTGGCGTGCCAGCGGGTTGTTCCCGAGCACCATCCACAGCGTCGCCAGGTCGTACCCGGGCAGATACCAGCCCGCGTGCTCCCAGTCGACCAGCACCGCCCCCGCCGGTGACAGCAGCATGTTGGAGAGCAGCGCGTCACCGTGGCAGAACTGCCGCATGCCCGGGCGCCCCAGACCACGCAGCAGCGTCTGGAGATCCCCCAGGTCCCGGTCGGTGAAGAGACCGAGCTCGTGGTAACGGGTGATCCGCGACGCGTAGTCGAGACCGGCGACGAACATGTCGCCAGGCGGACGCCAGGTGTTGAGCCGGGTCACCGCGCCCAGCACGGCCCGTACGTCGGCGCGCGGGGGAGCCTCGACGGGGTGCCGCGACAGGGCCGCTGCCCGGCCCGGCATCCGCTCGACCACCAGCGTGCAGTTGTCGGGATCGGCGGCGATCAGCCGGGGGGCCCGTACCGGCGGACGGTGCCGCACGAACGAGCGGTAAGTGGCTATCTCGTGCCGGAAGCTCTCGGCCCACGCGGGTGACTGGTCCACCAGACACTTGGCCACCGCGGTCGTCCGCCCGGTCGTCCCGACCAGCAGCACCGAGCGGCCGCTGCGCCGCAGCACCTGCACCGGGTTGAACTCCGGACAGATCCGGTGCACCGCGGCGACGGCCATCCTCAACTGCGCGCCCTGCGGGCCCGACAGATCCAGTCGCCCGCCGAGCGGCCCGCCGGCCGTGGCCACCGGACGCCTGGTCCGGCCGGCATGGGTGGGGTCGAGATACGGTCCGCCGCCGGCGGCGGGAGGCCGCTGCTGACGGGGCGGGACGGTCACGGAGGACGATGCTGTGTACGACGACGTTGTGTACATGGGCCAACGGATCCCTTCGTGTACCGACGAATTCCGCGCCACCCGTCCCGGCGGTCCTTCCGCACCCTGGGGAATGTGATCGGAACCCCCGGGGCGGGGTGGCGCGTTCCTACACGACACCCGGTCACGGGTGGCACACCACGTAGCGCACCCTGGCGAAGCCTGGCGATTAGTCGCCAGGCATCTGACAGGGGGTTACTGTCAACTCAGCCGAGAACCTGGGGGCTTGACGTGACCGGAGAACCCAACGCCCGCCTGTCGGACCTGTTCGGCCTCGCCGGCTGGTCCAAGGGCGAACTCGCGCGGCTGGTGAACAGAGAGGCGGCGGCCCTCGGCCACCCGCAACTGGCCACCGACACCTCGCGGGTCAGACGCTGGATCGACATGGGCGAGATCCCACGCGATCCGGTACCGAGGGTGATGGCGTCTCTGTTCACCGAGCGGCTCGGCCGTGTCGTGACCATCGAGGACCTCGGGTTCGTACGACACGGACGCGCGGGGAGACGACGGGACGCCGGGAACGCATCGAACCCCGACGGCCTGCCTTGGGCGCCCGACCGGACGGCCGTGGTCCTCACCGAATTCACGGGAATGGACCTCATGCTCAACCGACGCGGCTTGGTGGGCGCGGGCGCCGTGCTCACCGCAGGCACCGCACTCACCAGTTCCATGTACGACTGGCTGCACTCCGACCCCGCACTGACCGCCGACGCTCCCCGCAGCGCCGATCCCCTGCACGCCGACCCCGCTGGGTACGACCGCTACGAGGCCGCCCCCATCGGGTCCCAGGAGATCGACGCGCTGGAACACTCGGTCGACGTGTTCCGGGCCTGGGACGCCGACCGGGGAGGCGGCCTCCAGCGCAAGGCGGTGGTGGGCCAGCTCAACGAGGTGGGCGGCATGCTCTCGTACCGCCACCCCCCTCATCTCCAGCGGCGCCTGTGGGGCGTCGCCGCCAACCTGGCGGTGCTCGCCGGCTGGATGTCGCACGACGTCGGCCTCGAACCCACCGCCCAGAAGTACTTCGTCATCGCCACCCACGCGGCGCGCGAGGGCGGCGACCGTCCGCGCGCGGGCGAGGCGCTCTCCAGGGCGGCCCGTCAGATGGTCCATCTGGGGCGGCCGGACGAGGCGCTCGACCTGATGAAACTGGCCAAGTCCGGTTCCGGGGACGAGGTGCTGCCCCGTACCCGGGCGATGCTCTGCACGATCGAGGCCTGGGCACAGGCGTCGATGGGGCGCGGCCAGGCCATGCGCAGGACCCTGGGCGACGCGGAGGACCTGTTCGTCTCGGACAAGGGCGACGTGCCGCCGCCGAGTTGGATGCAGATGTTCGACGAGGCGGATCTGCACGGCATGGAGGCGCTGGCCTACCGTACGCTCGCCGATCATGAGCCGGCGGCGGCGGCCATAGCTCAACGGCATGCCAAGCGGGCGATCGAGCTGCGTCAGAACGGCCGCCAGCGGTCGATGATCTTCGACTATCTCTCCCTGGCCTCGGCCTGCTTCATCGCGGACGATCCCGAACAGGCCGACCGTTACGCGCGGTTGGCGCTGGTGTCGATGGGGGAGACCTCGTCGCACCGCACCTGGGACCGGCTGCGGGAGATGTACCGGCTCACGGGTCAGTACACGACGCACGCCTCCATCCAGGAGCTGCGCGAGGAGATCGACGCGGTCCTGCCGCCGCGTACGGAGAAGGAGTCGAGGAGCTCGGAGATCTAGGACTCCGGGCCGAAGCTCGGAGATCTAGGACTCCGGGCCGATCCTGGCCACCAGTACACAGGCGTCGTCGTCGCGTCCGGTCTCGCCGAACTCCTCGACGACCGTCCTGACACTGTCCTGCGCGTCACGTGCCCCGGTCAGCCGGGGCCCGAGCGCCAGGAGCCGGTCGACGCCGGTCCGGTCCGTCAGCCTGCCGGTGTGCAGCACCAGCAGATCACCGGGCAGCAACTGGATCTCGGCCTGTTCGTACGCGGCGCCCGATGTCGCGCCGAGCAGGACACCGTCCAGCGGAGTCAGCGTGCGCCCCGTCCCGTCGCGGAACAGCAGCGGGGCGGGGTTTCCCGCCTGCGCCCAGACGAGGGTGCGGGTCTCGGCGCGGTAGCGGCAGCAGACCGCGCTGCCGAGCGCCGGCTGCTCGGCCGCGTCGAGCAGTTGATTGAGATGGCCCAGCAACGCGCCGGGCTCGACACCCGCCACCGCCATACCGCGCTGGGCGCCGAGGAGCATCGCCATCGTGGAGGCGGCCGTCACCCCATGGCCGGTGAGATCGCCGACCGTCAACAGGGTGTTCCCGTCGGGGAGTTTGAGCGCGTCGAACCAGTCGCCGCCGACCAGTCCGCCGCCGGCCGGCGGCAGATAGTGGCCCGCCAGGTCCAGTGTGCCCGGCTCGCTCTGCGGGGACTGGAGGGCCCCGCGCCACGACGGCAGCACGGCCTCCTGCAACTCGACCACGAGCCGCTGTTCGGTCCTGGCGCTCCGTTCCTTGCGCCGGAGCGAGTCACCGCACTCGTGGACGGCGCGCCGGCTGCGGCGTAACTCGCTGACGTCGCGCAGCACCGCCCACATGGAGGCAGCGCAGCCGTCGGAGTCGAGCACGGGCTCGCCCATCATGTGCAGCGTGCGCACCTGCCGGTCGGGCCTGACGATACGGAACTCGCTGTCGATGGGCCTGCCGTCGACAAGACACTCGGTCACCAGCGTCTGGAGCAGGCTCTGGTCCTCGGCGACCATCACGGACGGCAGTTCGTCCAGGGTCATCGGGCCAGCCCCGGGCTTCCGGCCGAAGATCTCGTACAGCTCCGGGGACCAGGTGACCTCGTCGGTGAGGAGATTCCACTCGGCGGTGCCGACCCTGCTCAGTGGCGAACCGTTCCTGTCGCCGGGCGCCGACGCGTCCGCCGCCTCCGTGGCGGGCGATTCCGGCTCGTCGTCGGGCAGTCCGTTCTTGAGCTGCCCCAAGTGGGAGCCGAGATCGTCCAGTTGATGAACCGCCAGGTCACAGAGCGCGCGCTGCCAGCGCCACTGCGTGTCGTGCTCGTCGGCCACGCCGTCCCTGCGCACGGCGTCCACGTCGCCGCGCAGCCTGCGGGTGCGTGTGATGAGCGACTCGACCACGTCCCGCTCCGGTGGCTGCGGCGTGGGGGGGTCCGCGAACAGATGGGACGGCATCTCGAACTCCGATACAGGCGTGGCACTGCCAGGTCTGAAGGATGGATCGTTACGACTGTTGCACAGGCCGCTACGGCTCGTAAGGGATTCGGCAACACTCGATTCGGTGGTGCTTCCGGCATATGCCACAGGCCGGACACGTGACCTACCGTGACCGAAGGACCGACACCGACTGGGGACCGTCGACTCTAGTGCGTGGGCTGGGGAGGCCGGTCCTCCCTCCTTTCCTCCTGCTCTGCCGTGCGGTGGTGGTCCGTGAAGTGATCGGCTATCTCACGCGCGGTGAGCCGGTCTCCGAAGGCATAGGTGTCCGTCGCTTCGGAGAACCCGGTGAAATGATGCGTGCTCTCCCCGTCGGGATGCCGTATCAGCGATTGGTCGATGTTGGCGAAGCCGAAGCGCAGAAGGAAAGCGCGCCCGGGAAACGCCCTCGCCAGCTGTTCCGCGGTTTCCCTGGCCGCCGGCAGTTGGAGAGGCCCGCTCGGCAGGGGCAGGCCGAGAAGGCCGCGTGCCGTCGCCGCTTCGCAGACGACGATGGACGCGTAGGTCAGCCAGACACGCAGTTCCTCGTGGCTGATCAGGGTCTCAAGGTGATGCGGCACCAGATCGAGTACGACATGCGCGCCGGCCCGTGAGCCGCGGCGCATGGCTTCGAGGACCGCGCTCCGGCGGGGTTCGGAGAGCAGACTGTAGCCGTCGGCGACGATGAAGTCGGTGTCCGCCAGGACATCGCCGTTGCTCGCTATGTGGTCAGAGGTGAGTGCCGAGTTCGCACTGCCGGGGCTGGCGATCATCAGTCGGCTGCCTTGCTGGGTCCCCCCGTCGCGGATCGCCACGACGGTGCCCGTGGGACGGCCGGGACTGCGGAACAGGCGGGTGTCTACGCCGCAGGAGCGCAGCGCGGACTCCGCCCAGGAACCCTGTTCGTCGGTGCCCACCACTCCCACCAGCCGGACCCTGCGGAAATGGGCTCGCGCGGCGATCGCGAAGTTGGCGGCCGTGCCTCCCACATGCACCTTGAGCGGTGCCGAGGTGAGATGATCGCCCGTCAGTGCGCCGAAACGGGGGGCGATGACTCCGGTGACCTCCAGGTTCACATCGCCGAGCACGGTGATACGCGCGGGATTCTCCTCACCCACCTGCGGTGATTTCCCGGTAGCGGGCGAAGCAGTCGGCGACGATGGACTCCTCGGCCGAGACCCGGAGCCGTTCCCTGGTGTACTCCGCGGGTGTCACCCACCGGTACGCGGTGTGCTCCTCCGAGACCGTCACCTCCCGGGAATCGGTGCCGGCGAGATAGAAGGCGACGAGGATGGGGTTGCCGCTCTGGTGGTGGTCCCACTTGAGCCAGCAGCTCTGGGACAGCACGGTGACACTCAGACCGGTCTCTTCCCGTACCTCGCGGTGCAGACCGCTCAACGGGGCCTCGCGATCGGTGAGAGTGCCACCGGGCAGATCCCACATGTACTTTCGCTTCTTCTCATTCTCTTTGAGGAGCAGCATTTTGCCGTCCGGGGAGAAGACAAACGCAAATGCCGCGGCCATGTAGAGGGAATAGGATGACCGCTTTTCGGTGGAGAGCATGGTCCCGTATCCGGTGTGTGAAGGCATTGGTCTGTCTCTCTTCTCTGTCATACGAGGGGACTCCAGATCGCCTCACGGGAGACGATCCCTTTCCATAGACCGACGTCGGCCAGTTTCTCGCACGAGTCGAGCTCCTCCGACGTCCGTGTCGCGAGTTCGATCTTCGGTATCTCGAACTGATGGCCAAGATGAACGCGTTTGGTGTCCATGTGGTCGGTCCGCAGGGACGTCAGGAGAGCGAACGCCTGTGAGACGCACTCCCGTGCTCGGGATTCGCCCGATCCCGCCCGCGCCAGACAGTGCCAGCGGGCCTGGGCCAGCAGAACGCTGCTGAGCGCGAATTTACCCGCCACGATGCCGAACGGCTTGCGGTCCCGCTCGGGAGTGAACCCGCCCCGTGCGCTCTCAACGGCCTTGTCCCACATGGTCTGAGTCACTGCCTGCAGGTTCACCAGGCTGCTGACGACGGTGGCGAAGGCGGCCGTGCCGTTCAGCCGGCCCTCGTAGTGGGTGCCGACTCCCGTGACCCCGCGCAGTTCGGCGAACTGGGCGCTCCCGTTCCGCAGCGCCTCATGGGCCGATCGCAGAGCGGCGTTGCGTACCAGCTCAGGCGGAGACGGTGACAGGGCCTGCTCCAGGCGGCATTGGGCGAGAAGCACCCAGCTGTCGCCCAGGCCGCACAGGACGGCAGGCTCACGCGCCGCCCTGAGCGAAGGCTCCAGAGTCGCGATGGCAGCCTCGAAACACGTCTGGGCGGGGCCCAGTTCACCCAGCTGCCGATGACGGACCCCGGCGATGTGCAGGCGCTCCACCTCCAGGTCCGCGAGCACACTCTGCGACAGGTTGCGGTACGGGCCTTCGAGGACCACGAGAAGTTCCTCGTACCGGTTGAGCTTCAGCAGCGACTTGGACAAGTAGTAGAAGAGGAGCGAGTGTTCGGGCACCGTGAGGAGCCCGTGATTGCGCTGGGACGATTCGAGCCGGTCCACGAGGTGCGCGATGCTCTGTCTGTAGTCGCCCACGTCGTAGAGACCGAAGGCGAGCCGCAGATGGTAGTCGAGTTTCGCGTGCGCGGCCGGGGAGCGTTCGATCAGATCTGTCACCGGGCGGCGCCGCAGACAGTAGCCCTGCTCGGTGTCCTTGACGCCGGTGATGGAGAAGCGTGAGAGTTCGTCCCGGTTCCTGGCCGTGAGCGCCTGGTTGGCTTCCCGTACCAGCGCCGACAGACGCCGCCGGTGGGCCACGTCGAGTCTCAGCAGCAGTTCCCCCTCGCCGATCGCCGACGGGTACGCCTCGGCGAGAACCCTGATCAGCGCTGCCGCCGACGCCCCGGGTTCGCTCGCCGCGGCCTCCCGCAGCGCGGTCACGCGAGTGATCTCGGTCCGCTCGTCCAGCGAATCCGACGGCTCCCATTCCTCGCACAGTTGGTGCAGCGCCTGCCAGATACGGGTGCTGTCACCGGCCGGCCTCGGCCCGCCGTGGCCGGCGCGATAGGAGGCGGTGTGATCCGTGGCGTCGGCGGCCGGGGCCGCGGCACGGGTGAAGAACGTGTTGTGGATCGAGCGGCAGAAGACCACCGGCGCCCCCCAGTCCGGCAGGATCCCCGACGCGGAGATTCTCCGTCTGCCGTCGGAGACGGCCTCGTCCAGCGAGGCACCGGCGGCCAGTGCCGTGTAGAAGGCGCGGCTGAACGCGGCGGCATGGGCGTCCTCGACCGGCAGCTGCATGACCACCACCGCCGGAACACCGGCTTCCACCAGGAGGGTTCCCAGCCCCAGACGGTGCGCGCCCAGACCTTCCGTGGGATTGCAGGTGTTGATCACCGCGATCTTCACCTTGGCCGCCTTCAGCAGTACGGCCAGCTTCTCGCCGGACAGGAGGGCTTCACGCCCGCCGTCGTCCGCGATTGCCAGTCCCACCATGTCGCTGCCGTCCAGACGAGAGCGGTGCATCGAGTGCCCGGCGAAGTGGAAGACATCGTAGGAGGTGCACAGGGCGGATTCCAGTGCGGCGGCCGTGACGGGATCGGGCAGTCGCTCCACGCGCAGGCGCGTGTTCCCGGCCGGTCCCTGGGAGCCCAGATCGGCGGCGGCGAGAGCGGGCAGCCCCGGCAGCTGTCTCGCGGAGGCGGACAGCACACTCAGCGCCGCGCCGTCGGTGCCCTCCAGGACGGGCTGAGGCGAAGGCATCGCCTCGTGCCGCATGATCGACACCGCCGGGTGGAGCGCCAGATACGGGACCAGGGCATCGTCGTCGGCGCGCAGCGGAACGTGGGCGAACTCCCATGGCAGGCTGGCCGCCCAGGTTTCGCGTACGACGAGCCGGAGCCGGATACCGGCGGTGGCGTCCGACTCACCTGGAAACGCGGCACGGAACAGATCGAGGACCTCGCCCGGCAGGAGAATCCCGCCGAGCAGTGTGCCCAGTTCGAAACAGGCACCGGCCGAGATCCTGCGGCCGTCGAGCTCGGCCACCAGCTTGTCGATCCGTCTCCGGTCGACGGAGACCGCGGTGGTGCTGCGGGTCTCACCGACGGGGCACGACGCCTGCACGGCCCAGGCGGTGTCGTCGAATGCCGTGATCTCCACCCGGAAGTCAAGATATTCACGCATAGGAGGTGTCCTCGACGGCTCCGGAAGTACGCAGGGGATGGAACTCCGTGCCGGGATTCTCCCGCAACAGTTCCGACATCCGCTCCAGCATGGCGTTGGCCGAGCGGTCGATGCAGTCTCCACAGGCGTCCGGGAACGTGGCCAGCAGCTTTCTGCCGTGGGGTGAGGCGTGGACATCGGCGACTGTCGTCGAGGCGTCCAGCTCGCCGAACATCACCCGTGGTCTGTCCGGTTCCTCGGCGCGGTAGCCCTCGCCGCGATAACGGCCGCAGGGCACGACGGCGGCACGGTCGGGCCGGCTGCCGACCTCGACGACCGCGCGGTGGGTCGAGGCACGGCAAACTTTGAAGAATCTGCTGGGCACGTATCCGGTGTCGGTCAGATCGCGGGTCGGCAGGAACGCCTGGAATCCGGTGCCCGTGACGGAGGCGCGGATCTCCGCGAACTGGGCACGCAAGGAGGCGAGTTGGTCCTCGCTGAAGTGCACCTTGTGGTCGTTGCCGAGCACCACTCGGAACGAGATGTGATCGAATCCGGTGTCGCGGGCCAGCCGGGCGATCTCCGCCGTCTCGGCCGCGTTGCCGGGATGGATCATCGATGTCGCGCCCAGCGGCATCAGCTGAGCCGCGTCCTGGCCGAATTCCCTCTCCCGTAACCTCACCAGCCTGCCGACCACACCCAGAATCGAACTCACCGGGAAGCGCCCCAGACGCTGCCCGTGGAGCTGCCATCTCGTACTGTCACGTGCCGCGTTGAGACTGATCCGCAGATAGGTGCGGGCTGCCAGGAGCGTCGGAAGCAGCGAATCCGACAACAGATCGCCGGCTGTCAGCACCGCGGTGCGCAGGTCCTTCTCCGCGCACAGAGAGATCGCCTCCGGCAGTCGCGGATGTGTCAACGGGTCGCCACCGCCGTCGAATCGGACGACCCGCACTCCGTCTGCCGCCCACCGCCGGATCAGCGCCAGCATCACGTCGCCGTCAAGGATTCGCCCTTCCTTGCGTGTCAGCCGGTAGGAGGCGGAGAAGCAGAAGGAACAGGCCGATGGGCAGGCCATGCTCACATCGAAATCCATCTGCACCGGCCCCCGGATCTCGCCCAGGGCAACCGCGCGCAAACGCTCGACATGGTCGTCGAGACGTCCGGGAATGATCTCGCCGCCATGGCCGGGCACCACGGTCCAGTCACCTGACGGCCGCACCGCCAGCAACGCGTCCCACCGACCGAAGACCGCGTTGTCCGTACCGTGGACGAACCGACCGTCCGCGACCGGCAGCATCGACCAGCACCGGGTACGGCCGCTCCCGTCGCGCCCGACGATCGCCACGACACCGCGGCCGGCGATCGTCAGCGGCAGGGCCACCGTCCTCGCGCCGGCGCTTCCCTCGTCCGCGGTCGGCGCGGGACCGGACGCGGAACCGGCCAGGAACTCGGACAGGGCATGCGAGAGAAGATCGCGCCCCGTCGGCACGCCCGCCGCCCGCAGGAGCCCGACACAGCGCCGGGACAGGAGAGCCTGTCCGACCGCTTCTCGGACGCCGGCATCCGGAGGGCGGACGTCACACGCCGTCACGGTGACCGCCCGACTCGCCGGGTTCGGTGAGCCGAGACCCGGGTTCCGGCGGACGAATCGGGCTGTCTTCCTCCCTCCCTCCCCGATACACCAACGACATCCTCCGTACTCGGCCGCCACGCAACTGGCAGACCCTGAACAGCGGAGTCAGCCCCGTGGGCGACACCACCCGCGCAGCGATCCCCGCCTCGGAGTTCACCTGCACCCGCGACGCCAGCTCCGCCAGGGACGCACCCGGCTCACCGCCCTGTACGCGCAGATCGAGGCGGCCACCCCTCCGGCTGGAAACCACCACCACCGCCGACCGGGCCTTCACCACCTCGGTCACCACGACCCACTCCCGCTGCCAGTCTCCGCCCAGCCCGATCAGCGCACGCTCCACCGCGGGCAGATCGGAGATGGCGCTCGTCACCGCCCGACTCGCCTGAAAGAACGTGGCATGTGAACGCTTGAACGAAACGGTGACCCGCGTCTGAGCGCCCGCCATGGAACCGGCGAGCAGGCCGGCCTGGCCGTGCCATTCGACCTCCACCTGTCCGGCGGACGCGTATTCGAGATCACCGGGTGTGCCCACGGGGCGCATCCCGAAGTCAACACGCAAACCGGCGAGAGTGGTGTATGGCTCGAAGCGGCTGCCGCGCAACACACCGACATCTCCCACGGAGATGCGCGTTCCCGGCAACCAGGTCGCCAGATACCCGAACTGCTGCCGCATCTCAGTCGCGTACTGCTCATGAACAGCGGTCACATACCACCCCCTGGTAGGCGCCTCACTTTCAGAGTGACACACTATGGGCCTTTTGGGGACAGCACCCGGTCGACCGTGAAAAGCCTGCTACCAGAGGCGGTTCGGCAGGAAAACCGGCCCTGCCGAAATGCCGCTCCGTCAGCGCGTGGGGGCACGGTGGAGCACGACGAGCAGTCGCCACACCTGTCCGGCGACCGCCTCCGGCGGTGCGTCGATCAGGCCGTGCAGCCAGTCCGCGAGTACGCCGGCGAACGACGCGGCGACCGCCGAGGCGATCAACTCCGGCTCGGGCGCGCCCGCCAGGGCCCGTTCGGTGCGGCTGCGCTCCCGCAGCTCCCGGTGGAGCAACTCGCCGAGCGGGCCGCTTCCGCCGGGGCGCAGCAGCGTGCGGTACAGGCCGGCGTGGGGTACGAGACCGGTGAAGAACGCCGTCAGATCGGGTGGCGGCGAAGCGGGGTCCGGCAGACCGCGCCAGGCGTGCAGCGCGTCCACGGCGTCCCGGACGACCGTGGCGCACGCGTCGACGGCGAGGGCCCCGAGGTCCGCGTAGTGCAGATAGAACGTGGCCCGGCCGACCCCCGCCCTGCGTACCAGCGCGGTTACGCCGACCTGTTCGAGCGGACGCTCCGCGCACTCGTCGAGGAGCGCCTGCCGCAGGGCGGCCCGGGTCCGGGCCGCGCGCGGATCGCCCGTCATCCTGCCGCCAGTACGACGGCCAGCGCGACGGCGCCCGGCAGTGCCTGGACGAAGAGGATGCGGCGGTTCGCCGTGGCCGCGCCGTACACCCCGGCGACGACCACACAGCTCAGGAAGAATATCTGCGCGTGACGCCCCGTCGGGTCGGCCGCGATCAGACCCCAGACCAGGCCCGCCGCCAGGAATCCGTTGTAGAGACCCTGGTTGGCGGCCAGGGGCGCGGTGGCTCGGGCCATCTCCGCGTCGAAGCCGGACAGGCTCAGGCCGGGGCCGCGCTCCCAGAGGAACATCTCCAGCACCATGGCGTAGACGTGGAAGGCGGCCACGAGGGCGACCAGGATCTGGGCGGCGGTAGTCACGGGGGCATCCTCAGGGGTCATTCTTCTGGACAGATGTCCGTGAACTATAGACATCTGTCCAGAAGATGGCTCACCCGCCCCCGCTGTTCGGCCGAGCCTCGTCGTCCCCGTCCCAACTCGCCGGTCCCTGCTGCCGGTTGATGCCCGCGGAGAGCAGCGCGTCCTCGCACCGCGCCACCGCCGTCTCCCTGGAGGGCACTTGCCGCCACGCGCCCTCGCCACCCGCCCGGCTGCCCTCGTCGGCATGCGGTGCCAGATCGCCGACCACCGTCACCTGATGCCCCTGTGATGCCAGCCTGGTCAGCGCCTCCCGCAGCATGATCTCTGCGAACGGCCTGATCTCCGAGACGTCCTCCAGATCGAGCACCACCCAACCGGGCTCCCCGGGCACGACGTTGCCCAGTTCGTGCAGCAGCCGCTCCGACTCCGTGAAGTCGAGGATCCCCTGGGCGGCCACGATCGCCACGTTGTCGCCCGCGCGCTCGATCACCTCGCGCTCGGCCTCGCTGCGCGGGCGGTCGGACGGCGCCGTCCGGGCGGTCTCCGCGAGCTTCACTGTCGGGGCCGTACGCGAGGAGCGGCGCATCAGATGCAGCCCGAACCGCGCCGACAGCTCGCGCAGCACGGCCACGCCCCGTACCGGGGTGCCCGTGGCGTCCAGCGGCGGGCTGTGCACCGCGAGACCGAACCGCGCCGGGCTGGCGGCGATCAGCCCGCCCGACACACCGCTCTTCGCGGGCAGTCCGACGCGCAGCAGCCAGTCGCCCGACGCGTTGTACATCCCGCAGGAGGCCATCACCGCGAGGACCTGCACCGCCACCGGTTCGGGCACCACCGTCTCGCCGGTGGAGGGGTTGACGCCGCCGTTGGCCAGCGTCGCGGCCATCACCGCCAGATCGACCGTCGTCACACGCACCGAGCACTGACGGAAGTACGTCTCCACGCCCGCCGGGCTGCCGGGCAGCGATCCCGCGCCGCGCATCAGATACGCCAGGGCCCGGTTGCGGTCGCCGGTCTCGGACTCCGAGGCGCGGACCCTCTCGTCCACGTCCAGCCGGCGTCCGGCGAACCGGCCGAGACAGTCGAGGATCCGCTCGAACCGCTCGTCCTCGTCCGTTCCCGGCACCAGCGCGGTCGTGACGATCGCCCCCGCGTTGATCATCGCGTTCGCCGGCCGCCCCGTGCTGGGCTCCAGACTGATCGCGTTGTACGCCTCGCCGCTGGGCTCGGCGCCGACCCAGCGGGTCACCTCGTCCAGGCCCAGCTCCGCCAGGACCAGGGCGTAGACGAACGGTTTCGACACCGACTGGAGGGTGAAGGGCGTGTCGACGCCGCCCGACCAGTAGTGGTTGCCGCCCATGCTGGTCAGCGCGATGCCGAAGGTACTCGGGTCGGCCGTGGCCAACTGCGGGATGTACGAGGCGACTTCACCCTCCTCCAGGGTGGCGACCCGCCGCTGGAGCTCCACCAGCGCGTCGGTGATCACATCGGTGGCCGGGACGTGTGTCACGGACGACCTCCAGGGGCTGTCTGCGGAGTGCGCCGGGCAGACCGAAGCCCCCGGTCGCGGACTCGGGCATCCGCGGCCGGGGGCTTCGGTCAGCATTCCCCGATGGGGGCGCTTGGAGTTGACGCCGCCCACTCTGGCAGCCGGGGTGATCACCCCCGGGGAGGCCGCGCCGTGTCGCCTGGCGGTGTCACCAGATGGACTCGGCCCATTCGGGGTGGTCGATGAACGGGTTCCGGTTGTGCTGGAACTGGCTGTATATGAGGTCGTTGCGGCGCTTCTCGAAGGCGTCCGGCGGGTCCTCGTCGTTCCACTGCTTCAGCACGGACAGCCGTCCCATCGCGGGGGCCGAGCCGTTGTTGACGCGGTCGTTCGGTTCGAGGTCGGCGAAGCTGTCGTTGCCCTCGTAGCGGACGGCCATGTAGAGGATCATGCGGGCGACATCGCCCTTGACCGCGTCGCGCGGCTCGTAGGAGTCGCTGTCGGTGAGGTTCCCGGGAGCGCCGCTGACCGGGCTGCCGCCGTTGTCGAAGTCCTTGTTCCCGCGGATGCCGTTGACCTGGACATCCTCGGGGCGCAGGTGGTGGACGTCGGTGCCGGGGCCCTGCGACGTACCGAAGTCGCCGTGGGACTGGGCCCATACGTGCTCGCGGTTCCAGTCGCCGACGTCGCCGCCGTTCTGCGACTTGGACCGTGAGGCTCCGGTGTAGAGGAGGATGACGTTGGCGGAGTTGGCCGGGTCCTGGTCGGTGACCTTGAGGGCTTCCCAGACGGCGCTGTACGACAGCTTCGTCTGGTCGCTGATGATGCCGTGCAGCGCGGTCTTGAGCGCGGGGCCGGTCTTGCCGATCGCGCCCTGGTAGTACGTGTCGTCCAGTGCGGCGATTCCGGTCGCGGCCGGGGTGCCGGCGGCGGTGGTGCCCGACGCGGTCGCCGGGGGTGTGGCGGCCGGGGCGGCGCCCGCGCTGCCGGCGAGCACCGCGGCGGCGGCGCACAGGGCCAGCACCGGCCGCACGGCGGGATGGTGACGACGGGACATGTGGGGAGTGTCCTCTCGATCAGGAGATCACCGCGCGTAGAACCGACGGGTGAGGCGCTGCGCACGGCGATCATCGCGATGTGACGTTTCCGCAGGAGCCTTCCACAGCACCTGTGACGCCGGGGTGAATGCTCCGCGACCATCATGTGCAGGTCAAGAAGTCTGCCGACGTTGGCCGTTGACCTGGCCCGTCCTGGGCTGCGCGTTCACATGGGTGGCCTGAAAACACACCGCTGATAATTTTGGTCCATACCAACTCCTTGACGGAGGCCGCGTGGCTGCCTTGAATCAAGCATTGAAATAAGTGCCACCGGCGCTTCGTCTCTCAGCAGCACCTGTCATACGCATGCCCCCCACGCAAAGCGATGTGATGACCGTGAGCATGTCCTGGCGGCGCCGAACGGCGCTGTACACCCTCGCACTTCTGTGCACCTCCGGAGCCGTGGCCGCCGTGCCCGCCGGAGCCTCCGCCACCGACGGCCCCCACGCCGCCGCGGCCCCCGCAGCGATCAAGTTCGCCGACGAGTTCGACGGTCCCGCCGGGTCCGGTGTCGACGGAAGCAAGTGGCAGATCGAGACCGGCGACAACGTCAACAACCACGAGCGGCAGTACTACACGTCCGGGAACAACAACGCCCAACTCGACGGGCAGGGCAATCTCGTCATCACCGCCCGCAAGGAGAACCCCGGCAACTACCAGTGCTGGTACGGGACGTGCGAGTACACCTCGTCCCGGCTGAACACCTCGGGCAAGTTCGACTCGGCGTACGGCCGGGTCGAGGCCCGCATGAAGATCCCGCGCGGGCAGGGCATCTGGCCCGCGTTCTGGATGCTCGGCAGCAACATGGGTGACGTCGGCTGGCCCAACAGCGGCGAGATCGACATCATGGAGAACGTCGGCTTCGAGCCGAACACCGTCCACGGCACGCTGCACGGCCCCGGTTACTCCGGCGAGGGCGGCATCGGCGCCGGCTACAGCCTGCCGAACGGCGAGGCGTTCGCGGACAACTTCCACACCTTCGCGGTCGACTGGGCGCCGGACTCCATCAAGTGGTCGGTGGACGGGCAGGTCTACCAGACTCGTACGCCCGCCGATCTCGGCGGCCGCGAGTGGGTGTTCAACAAACCGTTCTTCCTCATCCTCAACCTCGCGGTCGGCGGCTACTGGCCCGGCGACCCCGACGGCAGCACGGTCTTCCCGCAGCAACTGGTCGTCGACTACGTACGCGTCAGCGACTAGAACACCGGTCTGTTCGCAGGTCCCCGTGGCCGGACGGGCTCAGTGCTCCGTTCCCGGGCGCCGGACAGGGCTCCTCCCGCCCTGTCCGGCGCCCGGGGGCGAACCGGCCACCGGGCGGACCCGGTGAGCCGCCCCACCAGAAGTGGACGGTGACCTCGCATGACCGCCTCGTTCAAGCCCTGGAAGCACCTCAGACCCCTGGCCCTGCTGGCCATGCCCCTGGTGGCCGTCGCCTCGACCATGACCGTGACACCGGCGACGGCGGCAGCCGCGGCCGTCGGCACCATCACCGGTCTCGGCGGCAAGTGCGTGGACGTGGCGGGCGCGAGCTCCGCCAACGGCGCCGCCGTCCAGCTGTACGACTGCAACGGCAGCGGCGCCCAGCAGTGGGACGTCGCCTCCGACGGCACCATCCGCGCGCTGGGCAAGTGTCTGGACGTCAAGGACAACGGCACGGTGAACGGTTCCGTCCTCCAGCTCTGGTCGTGCACCGGCGCCGCGAACCAGAAGTGGACCGTCTCGGCGGCCCGCGACATCGTCAACACCCAGGCGGACAAGTGCCTGGACGTCACCGGCAACACCTCGGCCAACGGCACCAGGCTCCAGCTGTGGACCTGCACCGGCGCCGCGAACCAGAAGTGGACCGCGCCCTCCGGCGGCGGCGGGAACCCCGACCCCGGCGGCGCGCCCATGGCCGTCGCGCCGTACATCTACAACGGCTGGGGCAGCCCGCCCAGCCCCGCCACCGTCCAGAACGCCACCGGCGTCAAGTGGTTCACCCTCGCCTTCGTCCTCAGCAACGGGTACTGCGACCCGCAGTGGGACGGCGGCCGGCCGCTGACCGGGGGAGTGGACCAGCAGACGATCAACACCGTGCGCGCGGGCGGCGGCGACGTCATCCCGTCCTTCGGCGGCTGGAGCGGCAACAAGCTGGAGAGCTCCTGCGGCAGCGCGGGTGAGCTGGCCGCCGCGTACCAGAAGGTCATCAACGCGTACGGTCTGAAGGCGATCGACATCGACATCGAGGCCGCCGCGTACGACAGCCCCACCGTCCAGCAGCGCACCGTCGACGCGCTCAGGACGATCCGGGCCAACAACCCAGGCATCAAGATCTACATCACGTTCGGCACCGGCCAGAACGGCCCCGACACCAGCCTGATCAACCGCGCGGCCTCCTCCGGCCTCACGGTCGACAGCTGGACGATCATGCCGTTCAACTTCGGCGGCAACGGCCAGAACATGGGCGCGCTGTCCGTCCGCGCGGCCGAGGGCCTGAAGACCGCGGTCAAGAACGCCTACGGCTACGGCGACGACGAGGCCTACCGCAAGACAGGCATCTCCTCGATGAACGGCGTCACGGATGTCGGCGAGACCATCACCGTCGCCGACTTCCGCACGATCCTCGCCTACGCGCAGCAGCGTCACCTCGCCCGGCTGACCTTCTGGTCGGTCAACCGCGACCGGCCGTGCACCGGCGGCGGCGCCGACACCTGCTCCGGCGTCGGCCAGGCGGCGTGGGACTTCACCCGCGTACTGGCGCAGTACCGGGGCTGACCCGGCCCCCGATGCCCGGCGACCCCGCCGTGGCCACCCGCCCCGGACACCGATCACCCACGGTGTCCGGGGCGGTTCGCGTTCCCGGGCCGGACCGGACCGGCGGAATCGAATGGGGGTCATCCTCCTCCCGCATGATCGAAGGCTCCGCGCCGCGAAAGCTGTTGGAATCGGATCCGTAACGTCGTGTTTCCGTGCGGAGGGAATGGCAGTGAGCGAGGAGCACCTTGCGCGACCGGTGGGTCACGACGGAGAGCGCGACAGGGCGCACGACACGTCGCGCGCCCCGACCGGGGACCGGCGCACGGTCGTCGTCACCGGCGGCACCAGCGGTATCGGCGCCGCCGTCGCCGAGCGCTTCGCCACCGCGGGCGCCCGCGTTATCGCCGCCGGGCTCGACGCCGGCGGCGCGGCCGGGAGGCTGCCCGAATCGGTCCGCCGCGTCGAGATGGACCTGACTCAGGACCGCGCACTCGAAGACCTCCTCGGCGGAATCGAGCGGCTCGACGTCCTCGTCAACGCGGCCGGTGTGATCGCCCGGGGCCGCGAGTACGAACCCGAGGTCTTCGCCCATGTCGTCGACGTCAACCTCACCGGCACCATGCGCGCCTGCGTCGCCTCGCACGACCTGCTGCGCCGCTCGGGCGGCTGCGTCGTCAACGTCGCCTCCATGCTGAGCTTCTTCGGCGGCCCCCGGGTGCCCGCCTACACGGCCAGCAAGGGCGGTATCACCCAGCTCACCAAGGCGCTCGCCGTCGCCTGGGCGGGGGACGGCATCCGCGTCAACGCGGTGGCGCCGGGATGGATCCGTACGGCCCTGACGGCGGACCTGCGGGCCGACGACGAGGTGGCCCGGCGGATCATCGACCGGACCCCGCTGGGGCGTTGGGGCGAGCCGGCCGACGTGGCCGGCGCCGTGACGTTCCTCTGCGGCGAGGACGCGCGGTTCGTCACCGGAGCCGTACTCCCCGTCGACGGCGGATATCTCGCCGCCTGAACTGCCGGCTCCCCACCCCCAGGAGGAGAGAAGATGACCGACCCGCAAGGCCCCGTGATCCCCCTGTCCACCATGGTCCCGGAGGAGATCGCCGTCGCCGCCCTGCCCGACGACGACCGGATCTGGGTGCCGCAGGCTCCCCACGTCTGGTTCCGCCCGCTGATGTTCAACACCGTCACCGGCCAGTGGTGCAATCTCCTCAAGGTCACGGCGGCGGGGATCGTTTCACGCCACCGGCACCCCGGAGTCGTCTTCGGCTACGTCATCAAGGGCAAGTGGCACTACCACGAGCACGACTGGGTCGCCGAGGCAGGACACTTCGTCTACGAGCCCCCGGGCGAGATCCATACGCTGGCCGTGCCGGCGGACTGCGACGAGATGATCACGTTCTTCAACATCACCGGGGCGATGGCGTATGTCGACGACAACGGGGTCCAGACCGGCTACGAGGACACCTTCACAAAGATCGACATGTGTCGTGCCCACTACACGGAAAATGGTCTCGGCGCCGACTACGTGAATCGGTTCATTCGCTGAACAAACCCTCCATAGCCCCCGTGACCTGCGAGGTAGGCTCCCCTGCCTAGGTGAAGACCTAGGTGAAGGGACGGGGACTCAATGGACATCGGGAGCGTCTACCACTACCGGATCGACTGGATCGCCAGCTTTGTGGCCGTGGCCCACCACGGCGGATTCTCCGCCGCTGCGAAGGCCCTCTACCGCTCACAACCCAGAGTCAGCAGCCATGTCGCGGAGCTGGAACGGCTCCTCGGCACCCGGCTGCTCGACCGCTCCGTGCAGCCCGCCGTCCTCACTCCCGAGGGCCGCGGGCTGCTGCCGCACGCCGAGGAGATCCTGCGCCGGCTCAATGTCCTGGCCGACCTCACCGGAGGGACGATTTCCGGACAGGTCAGACTCGGGGCATACCCGAGCGCTGCCTCGTACCTCTATCCACTGGCCGTACGCGCCCTGCGGATCACCCACCCCCAGGTGCGGCTCGTGCTGCGCGAGGGACCCAGCGTCGCGCTCGGCACCGATCTCGTGAGCGGCGACCTCGACCTCGCGATACGCCCCCTCCATCCGCTCATCAACTCCGATCTGGTCGCCAGCCGGGTGCTCTGGCGCGAGCCCCTCGTCGCCGTCTTCCGCGCCGACCATCCGCTCGCGCGCGTCGGGTCCGTACGCCTCGCGCAGACCGCGATGCTCCCGGTGATCAGCATCGGCGAGAGCGGCGAGGGCCAGGCCCGCCAGTACGAGACCAACCTCGCCTTCGCCAACGCCGGACTCAACCCGGTCATCGCGGCCCAGACGAACCAGCCGCAGACCCTCATCTCCCTCGTACGCCACGGACTTGGCGTCGGCATCACCAACAGCCTCGCCATGACGACCGCGAACACCGAGGGCGTGGCACTGGTCCCCATCGCCGATCCGCAGTGCGAGCGCGCCGTCGCCGCCTGGTGGCGCGCCGGACCGGTCGTCTCACCCGCCGTCGAGGCCGTGCGCGAGGTCATCGGGAAACTGCCGATGCCGCGGTGGCCGTGGGGCGAGGAAGCCGAGTGCGGGCGTACCGCGAAAGCGGGGCGGTGAAACCAGGGCGGTGAAAGCGGGCCGTTGAAACGCGTGCCGGCCCGCATCCCGTTATTCGTTCTCCGAATACCCCGCCTTCGATATCCGAATTGACCGGCGCGGCCCGCGTGGATTACGTCAGCCGCTGAGTACCGGCCGGAATGGGCGCTTCGAGGATTTCCCTCAACAGCGTACGCGCCGCCGGAATCAGCGGCCGATTGGCATCCCAGTGCACCGCGACCCGGCGCCCGCACGCGGCGTCGAGACGCCGGATCGTCACGTCCCTGGTGTCCGCCGTCGACACCGCGAGATGGTTGGTGACCCCCACCCCGAGCCGGCTGCGGACGAGCGAGACGAGCGTCTGCGGCTGGTTCGTCGCCTGTACGGCCTCCGGCTCGAAACCCTGCTCCCGGAAGACCTTGTATGTCTCGAAACCGGGCACGTCCGGTGAGCCGAGCCGCCCGATGGTGATCAGCGGATAGGCCGCGACGGCCGAGACGGGAAGCGGGTCCGGCAGCTCGTCCAGCGGGTGCCCGAGCGGCAGGACGACCGCGAGGGACTCCTGCCAGAGCGCCCGCAGCCGCACCGTGTCACCGACAGGCGGGGCCATGGGCCGCAGGTAGATGTCTATTTCGCCGTGCGAGAGCGCCGAGTCAAGCTCCAGCGTCGACCGTTCGACGAGCACCACCTTGATGGACGGCCGGCTTACCGCGAGATGCTCCAGCAGACCGGGCACGAACGCGGCGCTGGCACTCGGATAGCTCCCCAGCGTCACGACACCCCTGGCCGAATCGCGACGGGTGGCCATCGCCTCCTCCGCCGTCCCGAGCCGGTACAGAATCGCGCGGGCGTGACCGGCGAGCACCTCACCCGCCTCCGTCAGCCGCACCGGCCGCTTGCTCCGGTCGAAGAGCGGCACCCCGGCCTCCCGCTCCAGCGCTGCCACATGCATGCTCACCCGCGGCTGGGAGCGGTGAACGGCCTCGGCAGCGGCACTGAAACTCCCCGTGTCGATGACTCCGAGGAATGAGACAAACCATTCGAGACGAACTTCTGGTCGCAGCATGCCCCTTGCTGTACGCGAGCCGACAGCGGGCAACAAGGTCCGTCGACCGAAGCGAATGAGACGCAATCCGTTTTCCGAATACCCGTATGTGCAACTCGCCCTTCACGCAGGGGATACCGGACTCATACGCTCACGCCACTACCGGGATCAACCAGAGGAGCCCCCACCTCCCGCCCCGGCGACCGATGACTCCCGCCACTGCTCACGTGCACGGACGACGCACGTTCGAGGAGCATTCATGACCGTATCCCCACCCGTCCCGGGCACACCGGCGGGACGTGTCAGATGGACCATGATCTGGCTGGCCTTCGGGGCCGTCACGATCAACTACATGGACCGCGCCAACCTCGGTGTGGCACTGCCCTACATCACCAAGGACCTCGACATATCCAAGACCGCGACCGGGCTGCTGCTCGGCGCGTTCTTCTGGACGTACGCGGCGTTCCTGCCCGGCGCCGGCTGGCTGGTCGACCGCTACGGCCCGCGCCGGATGATGGCCTTCGCCGTCGCCGCCTGGTCGATCGCCACCATGCTGGTCGGCGCGGTCACCGGATTCCTGGTGCTCCTTCTCGTACGCCTGGTGCTCGGAGCCGTCGAGTCGCCCGCCTACCCGTCCAGTTCACAGATCGTCTCGCGCTGGTTCCCGGTGCGCGAACGCGGGATGGCCGCCTCGATCTTCGACAGCGGCGGCCGGGCGGGCACCGCCTTCGCGCTGCCCGTCACCACCGTGGTGATCGCCTGGCTCGGCTGGCGCGGCTCGTTCGTCGCCGCGGGGATCGTCGGTCTCTGCTTCACCGCCTTCTGGCTGAAGTTCTACCGCGACCCCGACGAACACCCCAGGCTGGGCGCCGAGGAGCGCGCGTACATCCGCGCGGGCGGCGCGAACGAGGCGGACCCGACGGTGCCCGCCATGCCCTGGAAGGAGCTGTTCCGCTACCGCACGGTGTGGGGCATGGTCCTCGGCTTCTTCTGTCTCTCCTTCGTGCTGTACTTCTTCATCACCTGGTTCCCGTCCTACCTGGTGGACGAGCGGGACTTCGATCTGCTCAAGCTCGGCTTCTTCGGGATGATCCCGGCACTGGTGTCGATGCCCGCCCAGTGGGCCGGCGGCTGGGTGCAGACCCGGCTGATCAACCAGGGGCGCAGCGTCACGTACGCGCGTAAGTTCCCCATCGTCACCGGGCTGATCCTCTCCTCCGTGATCGTCCTCGCCGGACTCGTCGAGAGCGCCTACCTCGCGCTCGCACTGCTCGCCGTCTCCCAGGCGTCGCTGTGCTTCGCCGCGTCGAGCCTGTGGGCGCTGCCCGCCGACGTCGCGCCGACCCCGGCCAACGTCGGTTCGCTCGCGGGCATCCAGGGCTTCGCCTCCAACGCCGCCGGGGCGCTCAGCCCGGTCGTGGTCGGTGTCCTCCTGGACGCCTTCGGAGGCTCGTACTTCGTACCCCTGGCGACCGCCGCCGCCGTGTCCCTGCTCGGCGCACTCGTCTACGGCGTCGTCATGAAGCACGTGGTGCCGCTCGGCACCGAGCCGGGATCCGCGATCCCGGACCCCGGGAAAAAGACTGGAGAACCCATATGACCAGCTACTCCGAGGCGACCCTTGAGGCCTACAGGTCCCTTGCCACCGCGTCGGTCGCGGACGCCGTCGAACAGCACGGCGCGCGCGGCTATCTCGAAGGAGCTGTCCACCAGGTCGTACCGGGATCGAGGACGCTGGCCGGACCGGCGGTGACGGTCCGGGAGGTGCCCGACCCCGAACTGGAGCCGCCGGTACACGCGTTGGCCGCCATCGACGAGTCCCCGGCCGGCAGCGTCGTGTGCATCGACGCGGGCGCCGCCGACGTCGCCGTGTGGGGCGGGCTGATGACCGCGGGCGCCGTCGCCAGGAAGCTGGCGGGCTGCGTCCTCGACGGCGGGGTGCGCGATGTCACCGAGATCCGCAGGGACTTCCCCGACTTCCCGGTGTACGCCCGGCACGCCGTGCCCGCGACCACACTGGGGCGCTACCGCACGGTTTCGCTCAATGAGCCCGTCGTACTGGGCGGAGTGACCGTACGCCCCGGGGACCTCATCGTCGCCGACCGCGACGGGGTCGTCCGCGTCCCGAAGGACCTCGTCGGCGAAGTCCTCGCCACCGCGCAGGACATCGAGAACCGCGAGAAGGAACAGACCGCGCTGATCCTGTCGTCGGGATCGCTGCGCGACGGCCTCGCCAAGTACAACCGGATCTGACGCGATGCCGGACACCGACCCCTCGGTGCTCTCCATGGGGGAGCCGCTCATCGAATTCAACGCGGCGGCCGAGGGGGCGCTGGAAAGCTCCACCGCCTTCCACACCGGCTTCGGCGGCGACACCTCCAACATGGCGATCGCCGCCCGCCGTTCGGGCGCGAGCACCGGCTACATCACCCGCGTCGGCGACGACGCCTTCGGCCGGGCACTGGCCGAACTGTTGCGCCGGGAGGGCGTCGACACCACCCATGTCGTCGCCGAACCCGGCGGCGCGACCGGCATCTACTTCATCACCCGGCACGGCGACGGCAGGCACGCCTCACCTACCGCCGCGCCGGGTCACCGGCGAGCCGCCTGACTCCCGGGGACGTTCCGGAGCGGGCGGTCGCCGCCGCCAGGCTGCTGCACATCAGCGGCATCACCCAGGCGATCAGCCCATCCGCCTGCGACGCGGCCTTCCACGCCATGGAGACCGCCCGCGCGCACGCCACGCTCGTCTCGTACGACCCCAACCACCGGCCCGCCCTGTGGCCGGCGGCCCGCGCCCGCGCCGTCGTCATGCGCAGCGCCGAGCTGGCCGACATCGTCCTGCCCAACCTGGACGAGGGCCGGCTCCTCACCGGCGCGCACGAACCCGCCGACGTGCTCGGGGAGTTCGCCGCGCGCGGCCCCGCGATCGTCGCCCTGAAGATGGGCGCCGAGGGAGTGCTGCTCTTCGCGGAGGGACGCACCACCCAAGTGCCGGCCCACCCGGTCGTGCCCACGGACGCGACCGGCGCCGGCGACACCTTCGACGGCGCCTTCGCCGCGCGGCTGCTCGACGGGGACTCCCCGCTGGAGGCGGCACACTACGCGGTGATCGCGGCGGCGCTCACCACGACCGGCCACGGCGCGGTGGGCCCCATCCCGGACCGGGAGACCGTCCACGGCCACGCCGGTCATCTCCGTCCCTGACGCTCCCCCTGATCCCGGAAGCACGGGACAGAACAGAGCCGCTCCCGGCCTTCGCGGCCGGGAGCGGCTCTGTCGTTCCGTCAGGCGGGTTACGGGGCCGCGTGCTCCTCGTTGCTCTTGTCACCCACGGCGCCCGGTGTCCACGGCTTCGCCGTCCGGCCGTTGAGGTCCCAGACGACCTCACCCGCGCGCACCGTCAGCTCGGTGACCAGCTTCTCCTTGCCGTCGACCCGCAGGCCGAAGCTGTCCGCGTACCCGAACCTGCCCTTCTCCAGGCCGAAGACCGCGATGTCGGCCGGTGAGCCGACGGACAGATTGCCGAGGTCCTTGCGGCCCAGCGCCTGCGCGGGCTTCCAGGTGGACTCCTCGATGACGTCCTTGAGCGGCTGGCCCATCGTGAGGAACTTGGACATGACGTTGGACATGTCCTTCATGCCCGCGTTCATGCTGTCCGTGTGCAGGTCCGTGGAGATGCTGTCGGGCCAGAAGCCCTCCTTCTTGCCCTCCATGGCGACGTTCCAGTCGAAGCTTCCGCCGCCGTGGCCGACGTCGAAGAGGACGCCGCGGTCGCGGCCCGCCTGGAGCGCCGGGTTGAGCTTGCCGTCGTCACCGAGCTCGTGGCGCAGCCCGGAGTAGACGTGGGAGTAGATGTCACCCGGGCGGAGCCTCTTGGTGAGCAGTTCCTCGATGCTCCGCTCCGGGCTGTCCGACCCGAAGTCGATCATCGCGGGCACACCGGCCATCTCGCCGGCCTTCATCGAGCGCTCGACGGGCTCCCAGGAGGGACCGTTGTAGTGGGCCGTCTTGATACCCCTGATGATCTCGGGGTACTTCTTGGCGACCTCGGCGGCCTCCTCCGCACTCATGTCGCCGAGGTCCTGCTCCTTGTCACCGCCGGCCATGCCCTTGCCGACGATGTTCAGCATCGCCAGCACCCGGGTCTTGGAGGTGTCGACGATGTTCTTCTTGAACAGTTCGAAGTTCTCGGCGCCGGACGAACCGGTGTCGAGCGCCGTGGTCACCCCGGCCCGGAAGGTGAATCCGTCCGGCGGCAGACCGAGCACACCGTTCGCGTAGGCCTCCTGGTCACCCCGGAACAGATGGGTGTGCATGTCAATGAAGCCGGGGGCCAGGTACTTGCCCTTGATGTCGACCGTCTTCTTGGCGCGGGACGGGTCGATCTTCGATCCGACGGCGGCTATCAAGCCGTCCTTGACGGCGATGTCCATGACCCTGTCGCGGTCGTTCTTGGGGTCGATGACATGACCCCTTCGCAGCAGGAGGTCGTAGGTGACCGCGGACGCCGAGGCGTCCGGGCCCGGTGCCGGGTCGTCCGATGACCGGCCGGTGGCGCTGCTGGCGGCCGACGCGCCTGCCACGAGGGTGAGAACCGCGGGGAGTACGGCCCAGGGGGCCCGTGATCTCAGTGTCATGCCAACCCCAATTTCGTCCGGTGACGCGAAGTACGAGCGGTGGTGGTTCGAGCGGTGGTGAGGTGTGCGGCGGTGGTACGAGCGGTGGTGGGGCTCATCGCACGGCGATGCAGTCGATCTCGACGAGGGAGTCCCCGGGGATACCGGCCTGCGCGGCGATCGTCGTGCGGACGCCGGGCTCGGGACCGAAGCGGCCGAGGAAGACCGCGTTCATCCCGTCGTAGTCGTCGAGGGAGTTGAGGTAGACGTTGACCTTGAGCACCCGGTCCATGGACGACCCGGCGGCTTCGAGGTACTTCTCCACCTCGTTGAGCACATGCTCGGTGTGGGCGGTGATGTCGCCCTCGAAGTGCGCGCCGATGCCCGAGATGAAGACCAGGTCGCCGTAGCTGACGACCGGGCTGAACAGCGGGTTCTCCGGCGGCTCGCCGCCACCCGGGTAGTGGATCTCCTTCTCGGGCTTGTGGCGCTTGCGGTCCTCGGTGGCCTTGACGGCCAGTGCCGGGGTCGCGGCCACGGCGGCCACCACCGGAGCCTTGCGGATGAAGTCCCTGCGGTTCGTCACGCTTCCTCCTTCGTCCGGGCCCGCGCGCGCAGGCGTGGGCACGGAACGTCAATGGACTTGCTGCTGGGGAGAGTTGAGATGGGGGAGCGGGGGAGAGATCCCGGCCGGGCCGGGCCGAGAACGCGGGGCTCAGCCGCCGCGCTCGGCCTTCCACGTGGCCTTCAGGTACTCGCCCATGTTGAGATCACCGCTCATCGAGTCGCCCTTGAGCGTCCCCGTGAACGTGAAGTCGAGCGCGTCACCCGACGATTCGCTGAGCGTGCTGCGCACGGTCACCGTCTTGCCGCTGACCGATCCGGTCGCCTTCCTGGACACGTACTCACCGGTGTGGGTGCCGGTGATCCCTGCCCCGTCCTGCGTGAGTTCCAGCCGGTGCGCGCTCGAACTGCCCGCCAGGTACTCGATGTCGAGCGTCCAGGTGCCGGTCGCGTCGACCGACGGCGGACGCGGCGCGGGGGGCGGCTCGGGCGGGTCGGTGAGTATCCGGACCAGCGCGCCCGCGATGATCTTCTCCTCGCCGGGCTGGAGCATGTACGGCGTGATCGACACGCCCGTCCGCGAGGGGTCCTCGCCGCCGGACGCGTTGAGCGCGATCCGGGGCTCGGCCTCGTACAGCGTGTCCGTCACGGTCTGGCCAGACACGCCGAGCTTCTTCTCGTTCCAGGTGATCTTGAGCGACGGCGTGCGGTTCGACAGCCCGTCCGGCTGGCTGACCTCCGTCTTCACACTGCCGATCGCGGAGACCTTGCGCGCGATGGACTTCAGCCAGGACTCCCACCGCTCGTACTCGGCGTCATGGTCGCGCCGCACCCACATCTCGACGGCGGCCAGCATCCCCATGGCCTCTTCCTTGCCGACCTTGTAGCCACGGCCGATGCCGTGGTGGGGCGCGCTGCTGACCCACGCGGCGCGTACGAGATCCTCCCGCCCGAGCAGCAGACCGGCGGACTGCGGGCCGCGGATGGCCTTGCCGCCGCTGTAGGCGACCAGGTCGGCGCCGCGCTCCAGATGGACGTTGGGGATGGTCAGGATCTCGGCGGCGGCGTCGACCAGCACCGGCACGCCCCTGGGCCCGGCGATGCCGGCGACGACGTCCGTGGGGAGTTCGCTCTCGTCGACCCTCGGCCCCGCCATGATGTAGACCAGCGCGGTCCGCGGGCCGATGGCCTGCTCCAGCTCGTCGGGTGTCGACACCTCGACGACCTTCACGCCGACCGCGCTGACCGCGTTCTCGTAGACGTTGCGCGAGTGCGCGGGGATGATCACTTCGGTCTTCTGGAAGCCCGTCAGGTCGGGCAGCCGCACATGCAGATCAGGGTTTCCGCCCGCGACACACGCCGTGGTGGCGTGCGTGAGCGCAGCATGACAACCGGACGCCACCAGGCCGTGCTCGGCCCGGGTGATCTCCGCCAGCCGCTTGCCCACCGCGTCGGCGAGTTCGTCCAGGTGCACGTACTGTCTTGCCGCCGCGTCTATCGCGTCCCGCACCTCGGGCAGCATCAGCGAACCGCTGATGATCGTGTATGTGCCGCGTGCGTTGATCAGCGGCCGTACGCCGATCCGTCCGTAGACGTCCTTCGTGGCCTGGCCGGCCGTTGCCGCCGTCCCCCCGGTGGACTGCGCCAGAGACTCGGTCGCGCCGCCGAGCAGTGGCCCCAGGGAGAGGACACCGCCCGCCACCGCACTGCGTTGCAGAATTGCACGACGGGAAAGAGCATTCTTTGACATTCCGGCTCCCGTGTCGCCTTGTGAGTCAATGTGCGGACCACGGTAAGGAGCCGGGAGGCAACTGTTAAGAGCGTCTTCCAGATGACAGTATTCGATTTCCGGATCGGTGTCTGACCTGCGGTTCAGAATAAATCAGGGCCGAGCGTTGAACAATTTACCGGCGGATTACGTATGGCATGGGGAGTATCCCGGATTCTGCTTCCGGGAACTGCCTGTAACCGTGTGAACCCGCTATGCGCAAGGCGAAGAACTCCGTCCCGGGGGCCCGGCTCAGGGCGCCGGTTCCACTTCCAGGAAGCGCCGGCGGCGCGGGCCGCGGTAGAGCAGCGCCTCCCAGCCCAGCGGGCCCAGCACGGCGGCGCACGCGGTCAGTCGGCTCTCCTCGTCCTGGGCCGCGCCGCTCCCGTGAGGGCCGAGCCATTCCACCCGTACCGTCCCCGGCCGCTCTCCCGGGGCCACCCGGAATCCGGTGGCCGTACGCCGTCCTTCGCCGTCGACTGCGGAGGGCGCGATCCCGGCCGCTTCCAGGGCCAGGGCGATGGCGCGGACCGGCTGATTACGTTCCCACGCGGCGGGAACGGCGCCGGGATCGGAAGCCGTGGTGTTGGTCAGCCGGCGGATCTGCGACAGGCCGCCGAAGGCGACCCGGATCTCGGCCGCGCGGACCTCGGGCGGTACGGAGGGTCGCGGGCCGTCGCCGGTCGCGGCGGCGAAACCGCCCGGCCGTTCCGCGTCCGCCCCGTCCGCCCCGTCCGCCCCAGCAGTCATTCCTGAACAGTAGACCTGAACACAGAAAGAGGCCCCGACCGGACGGGGGAGACCGGTCGGGGCCGTTCAGGCGGGGTGCGGACGGCGGTCGCCTCGCGGCGATAGGCTCCACAGGGCTTCAGCCGAACGATCTTCCCTGTGGGCATTTCTTGATGGGGCCCGGGGACACTGTTCCGTCCACACCCACACTGGTCTCAACGGCGACCGGCCGGCGAATGTTCCCGCGATGTTCCGGTCGTCCCGTCGGGCCCGCGGGAGCCGGCCGCCGAGCAGCCGGGCCAGGCTGCCCGGCCCGGTCACAGGGCCCAGTCCGCCAGGG
This sequence comes from Streptomyces sp. NBC_01716, assembly GCF_036248275.1. Taxonomy (NCBI): domain Bacteria; kingdom Bacillati; phylum Actinomycetota; class Actinomycetes; order Kitasatosporales; family Streptomycetaceae; genus Streptomyces; species Streptomyces sp. NBC_01716. The sequence goes on from NZ_CP109181.1 coordinate 8,318,572, forward strand.
CCGCCGAGGTTCGTGTACGGCCGAACTCCAGCGTGGTCAGCACCGCGTCCGACGGCAGTTCGAAGACGAGCCACCCACGCGCCGCCCGGCCGGCGGCGAGCGGCACGGACCAGGTCATCATCGGGCCCACCGTCAGATCGGCCGACGCGGGCAGCGGCACATGACGGTGGCCGCCGGCGTCCACGGCCGTGAAGCTGTGCCCGACGTCGTATCCGTACGGCCGCGCCCCCGCGTTGCTCACCTCGGCGAGGACGGCGATCCACTTCCTGCCGTCAGCGGCGCCCGCTTTCCTCGCCATGCCCGCGCCGTTCTCCGAGCCCCCGGCGCCCCCGGCGCCCGCGCCCCGGGACGCCTCGTCGACGACGGCCGTCACCGCCAGCGCCAGTATCGGCTCGTCGCGACCGTCGGGATGGTTCACGAGCACGGTGTCGCCCAGCAGTACGGCGGTCCTGGCGGGCCGTACGGTCCGGGCGGTGGTCCGCCCGTCGTCGGACTTCTTGTCCGGCGCGGATACGCAGCCGGCGAGGGCGAGGGTGCACGCGGCACCGACGGCGACGGCGAGAACCGTCCGACCGAGGGGGCCCCGCCTCGATGAGCCTGTCATGACCGAATGATGGAGCGCCCGATTGTGTGCACGGCGCTCATCCGCAGGTGTTTCCAGGACATTTACTGTCCTGATTGGTGCCTACGTTGGAGCCATCGCCCCGGCGCCTCACGAAGGAGTACAGCATGAGCGTTCTCAGCACCAACCAACCCGAGGGCACCCCCACCTGGATGGAGCTCAGGACCCCCGATCGCAAGGGCGCGCTCGCCTTCTACCAGGCGCTCTTCGGCTGGGAGTACGAGCCGTACCCGACCGGCGACGCCGGAGGCACCGTCTGTCTGCTGCGCGGCCGACCGGTCGCCGGGATCGTCCCGGACACGGACCGGACCACCGCCGTGTGGACCATGTACTTCGCCACCGACGACTGCGACGACACGGCACGCCGGGTCACCGAGACGGGCGGCCGGCTGATCGAGGCACCGGCCGATCTGGCCGACCACGCCCGTACGGCGGTCGCGGTGGACGCGGTCGGCGCCCGGTTCGGGCTCTGGCAGGGCCGCTCCCGGCCCGGCAGCGAGATCGTGAACGAGCCCGACTCGCTGGTCCGCAACGACCTGATCACCCCCGACCCCGGGCCCGCCCGCGCCTTCTACACCGCGCTGTTCGGCTTCACGCTCGACGGCAACGACGAGGTGCCGGAGCTGGACTTCACCTTCCTGCGCCGCCCCGACGGACACGAGATCGGCGGGATCATCGGCAGCTCCGACGTCCCCACGTCCGCCTGGGGGACGCTGTTCGCCGTGTCCGACGCCGACGCCGTGGCGGAGCGCGCCACCGCGTCCGGCGGATCGTCCACCGAACCCGAGGACACCCCGTACGCCCGCATGGCGACCGTCACCGATCCGGCGGGCGCGGTGTTCTCGGTGGGCAAGGCACCGTAGGGATCACGGTGGTCACAGTCCGCGGACGACCGATGAGTCGCGGGCCCGCCGCCGGTCAGCAACGGGAAATCATTCGTGTGCCGGAGGCCCCCCGAGGGGAGCCGAGCGGCCGTCAGCAGGAGGAAACATCTATGTCCGGCACGATTCAGCCGATGGTCATCTCGCCCGCGATCGGCCGGCTGCTGGCCTTCTACCAAGGACTGCTCGGCGCCGTGGAGACGTCGCGCACCCCTGACGAAGGAGCGCCGTTCTTCATCAATCTGCGGGTCGGCGACTCCGATCTCGGGCTGGTGTCGGACGCGGACGTCGACCTCGGCGCGGCGCAGCGGATGCTCCTGAGCGTCGCCGTCTCCGACGTGGACGAGCTGCTGCCCCGCGTCGAGGAGCTCGGCGGGCAGGTGCTCGGGGCCGCCAACGACATGCCGTGGGGGCAGCGGGTCGCCCACATCAAGGACCCGGACGGCAACACCGTCAATCTCACGCAGCAGATCTGAGACCGCCCACCGCCCACTGGCCGCCTCCACGCCTCCCGTCACCCGCCTGCCCCGCCGTGCCGAGCCGCGCGGACACCGCCGTAGCATCGTCCGTATGGACAAGCGCGTACTGGGCAGGACGGGCCGTGAGGTCTCCGTCGTCGGACTGGGCACATGGCAGCTGGGAGCCGACTGGGGTGACGTCGACGAGGCCGACGCCTTCGCCGTCCTCGACGCGGCGCTCGAATCGGGCGTGACCTTCTTCGACACGGCCGACGTGTACGGCGACGGCCGCAGCGAACAGCTCATCGGCCGGTTCCTGAAGGACCGCCCCGACGCCGACGTGTTCGTCGCGACGAAGATGGGCCGCCGGGCCGAGCAGCGTCCCGAGAACTACAGCCTGGACAACTTCCGTACGTGGAACGACCGTTCACGGACCAACCTCGGCGTGGACACCCTGGACCTGGTCCAGCTGCACTGCCCGCCCACGGCCGTCTACTCCACCGACGCCGTCTTCGACGCGCTCGACACCCTGGTCGCCGAGAAGCGGACAGCGGCCTACGCGGTGAGCGTCGAGACCTGCGCCGAGGCGCTCACGGCGATAGCCAGGCCGGGCGTCGCCTCCGTACAGATCATCCTCAACCCCTTCCGGCTCAAGCCGCTCGAAGAGGTGCTGCCCGCCGCCCGGGAGGCGGGCGTCGGCATCATCGCGCGCGTCCCGCTCGCCTCAGGTCTGCTGTCCGGCAAGTACACGAAGGACACGGTCTTCGCCGCCGACGACCACCGCACCTACAACCGGCACGGCGAGGCGTTCGACCAGGGCGAGACCTTCTCCGGCATCGAGTACGCCACGGGCCTCGCCGCCGCCGCCGAGTTCGCGGGCCTGGCCCCCGAGGGCGCCACCCCGGCGCAGACCGCGCTGCGCTGGATCGTCCAGCAGCCCGGCGTCAGCAGCGTCATTCCCGGCGCCCGGTCCGTCGGGCAGGCACGGGCCAACGCCGCCGCGGCCTCTCTTCCGCCGCTGCCGGACGCGACGCTCGGCGCGGTGGGTGAGCTGTACGACCGCCGAATCCGTGCGGAGATCCACCACCGCTGGTAAGGATGGCGGGACAGCCCCCGTACTTCGTACGAAGGAGACATCCCGTGGCCCTCAGCAGAGAAGAACGCGAACAGTTCCTCGTCGAGCCGCACATCGCGTCCCTCGCCGTCGACCCAGGCGAGCAGGACCGGGCGCCGCTCGTCGTCCCCGTCTGGTACCAGTACGCGCCGGGCGGCGACATCTGGATCCTGACGGGCGCCGGCTCCCGCAAGGACAGGCTGATCGTGGCGGCGGGCCGCTTCTCGCTCCTGGTCGAGCGGACCGCGCCGACGGTGCGGTACGTCTCCGTCGAGGGCCCGGTGACGGAGCGGATCCCGGGCACCCGTGACCACATCGTGGAGCTGGCGTCCCGCTATCTGCCGGCCGGGAAGGTCGACGAGTATGTCGCCATGTCGACCGGCGAGCACGGCGATCAGGTCGTCTTCCGGATGCGGCCCCAGCGGTGGCTGTCGTCGGACCTCGGCGCGCTGTGAGCACGCTGAAGGGCGCTGGCGGTGACGATCTGATCGCGGCGGTGACCGAGGATCTCCACGAGCCGGCATCACCTCACTGGTGATCGAACTGGACGGCGCCGTCGTGGGCGCCATCCAGTTCGGCTCCGAGGACGACGCCGACTACCGGCACGCGAACATCGACATCTACCTCGATCCGGCCGCGCACGGCCGCGGGGTGGGCACCGACGCCGTACGGACCCTGGCCAGGCACCTGATCAGGGACCCCGGCCACCACCGCGTCGTGATCGACCCGGCCGCCGACAACGCCGCGGCGATCAGGTGCTACAGCAAGGTCGGCTTCCGGCTCGTCGGGAGCGCGGTCCCGACGGGACCTGGCACGACGGACTTCTGATGGACCTTCTCGCCACCGATCTCACGGAAGCCGATCCCTTCGAAGCCGATCCCACCGGCGTCATCGGCTGAGCGCGGCGTCGCGGTCGCACTCCAGGGACTTCAGCGCGACCGAGTCGGCCATCGCCTGCATCCCCTTGTCGTTGGGATGCAGATGGTCGCCGTTGTCGAACATGGGCAGGATCCGCTCCGCGTCGTACGGGCTGCGCACCACCTTGTCGAAGTCCACGACCGCGTCGACCTCCCCGCTGGTGCGGATCCACTCGTTCACCTCGGCACGTACGGCTTCCCCTTCCGGATCCCACTCCGACCAGCCCTTGAACGGCATGACGGTGGCGCCGACGACACACAGACCCGCCGCGTGCGACCGGTCGATGATCTCGCGGTAGCCCGCCGTCAGGGACGCCGCGGTGACCCCGCTGTGCGACTTGATGTCGTTGACGCCCTCGAACAGGAACACCGTCCGTACCCCGGGCAGCGACAGCACATCACGGTCGAGCCGTTTGAGCGCGCTCTGCGCCGCCCCGTCCGCCAGGACCTGGTTGCCCGAGATCCCCGCGTTCGCCACCCCCTTGACGGTGCTGCCGGCGGAGGCGTCCAGCCGCCGGGCCAGGAAGTCGGGCCAGCGCAGGTTCTTGTCGGTGGTGGACTGCCAGCCGTCCGTGATGGAGTCCCCGAGCGTCACGACGGCGCCCGCCCCGCGGTCCGCGTCCACGGTGACCGCGTCGAGGTAGAACCACGACCCCAGCCGCTCCGTGTACGCCTCGTCCCGCTCCTGGGCCGCGTGGTCCCCACTCGTGGCGTACGACGTTGCGAGCGCCATCCCGTGCCCTGTGGCGGGCCCGCCCGCGTCGCGCACGTACAGACTGACGGCCAGATCGCTCATCGCCGCCACCCTGCCGGGCAGCGGATCGCTGTAGCGGATCTCGCCCGGCGCCAGCGTCACGGACGCCGACCCGTCGAAGCGGAGTTTCCTGTTGCTGCCGGGACGCAGCCGGGCGCCGCTCTCGCGGAGCCCGGCGTACGCGCTGCCGACGACCAGGGGCCGGTCCCCGAACGCGTTGGAGACCCGGACACGAAGTCCCTTGCCGCCCACGCTCGTTCGCACGATCAGCCGGTAACTCCGGTCGCCGGCCGCCTCACCCATCCGGTCCGCGCTCGCCGCCCAGGTGACGGTGGACTTCGCGGGCGCGGGCGCGGGCGGGGGCGGGGGCGGGACGGCGGCGGTGGTGCCGGTGGCCGCCGTGGCGGACGGGACCTGCGCCGGCACGAGCAGGATCGCGGCGAGCGTCAGGACTCCGACGAGACCGTGGCGTACGGCACGGCGTACGGCCCCGCTCATCCGAAGTGCCGCAACGTGACGCTTCTGCCCGAACGCAGGTCCACGTCGTGCGAGACGCCGCCGGCCGTGACCTTCGTCCTGCGTCCGCCGACACTGCGGATCCTCGCTTCCCGGACCTTCCCGTCCCGCCAGGTCAGATCGACGACGAAACCGCCGCGCGCGCCGATGCCCGTGACCGAACCGGACCGCGCCCAGGCCCCCGGCAGCGCCGGAAGCAGTTCGATATGGCCGGGCCGCGAGTAGAGCAGCATCTCGATCATCGCGGCGGGGGTGCCGAAGTTGGACTCGATCTGGAAGATCCCGCGGCCCTTCTCGACCTCGTAGATGTCGAAGAGGTTCATCGCGGTGCCGTTGGTGCCGTCGACGGACGGCCGCAGATTGTTGACGACCAGTTCGTACGCCTTGTCGGCGTCCTTCAGCCGCGCCCAGCACAGGGCGCGCCAGGCGTTCGCCCAGCCGAAGCTCTCCATCCCACGGGCGGTGAGCAGTTCGGTGGCGCCCTTCACCAGCGCTGCGGGCGAGGCGTCGGGACGGATCCGGTCACCGGGGAACAGGCTGATCAGCGGCGAGAGATGACGGTGCGTCGTCTCGCCCAGGTTGTCGGGGGACATCCACTCCTGGAGCCAGCCGGTCTTCGGGCTGACCTCCGGGAGGTAGAGGCGCTCCTGGAGCCCGGCCACGGTCTTCGCGAACGCGGCGTCCCTGCCGAGGAGTTCGCTGGCCTCGCGGTAGTTGACGAACAGGTCGCGGACCACCTCCTGCGCGTAGGTGATGCCCTTCGCGTCCTGCGGGCCGTGCTCCGGGGACCAGTCGTTGTCGGCGACGAGGACCTCGCGGTCCCCGCCCGTCTCCGGGTCCTTGACCGTCATGGTCACCAGCCGGGTCTCCCAGAACTCGCAGGCACCCTTGAGCATCGCGTAGATCTTCTTCACATGCCCGAGGTCCCGCGTGTACTGGTAGTGCTCCCACAGCGTGTTGCACAGCCACGCGTTGCCCGGCGGGTGCCACCACCAGCCGAGTCCGCCGTAGATGTTCGTCGAGTACGCCACGGTCCACCCGGCGACCTTGCCCGAGGAGTTGCGGAACCGGTTGCGCGGGTCGTTGAAGTGAGCCCGCGTCAGCTCCGACCAGACCGGCAGCTGCGCGAGACAGTAGTCGGTGAACGCGTCGAAGTTGCGTGAGAGCGCCGTGCGGTCGGCCATCCAGTAGTTCATCTGGATGTTGATGTCGGTGTGGTAGTCGCCCATCCAGTCCGGGTCGTTGCCGTCCAGCCAGGGACCCTGGAGCGCGACGGGCAGACCGTCCCGTGAGCTGCTGATCATCAGATAGCGGCCGAACTGGAGGTACAGCGCCTCAAGTTCGGGATCGGGCACATCCTGCTGCGTACGGTGCTTCAGCCGCTCCCAGGTGTCGAGCGCCCGCTGCTCGCCCGTGGAGGGGCCGAGCGAGATGCTCATCCCCTCGAACTGGTCGCGGTAGTCGGCGACATGGGTGTGCAGCAGCGTGGTGGCCGAGTGCCGTACGGCGTCCCGGACCTTGGTCCTGGCGAGCGCGGCCGGATCGAGATCCGGGTCGCGGAAGCCGGTGGCGGAGTCGGGGGCGTAGTTCGATCCACCGCTGATGACGACGGTCAGATCGGCGCACCGTGTGAAGACGATCCGCGAGCCGCTCGTGCTGACCGAGCCGCTCCCGCTGCGCGCGGTGACGGCGGCGCCGTACCGCAGGCCGTTGGCGAACTCCGCCCCGAGGAACAGACTGTCGCTCCGGCCGTCCGCCGACGTCGTCTCCCCGTGGGTGCCGTCGAGCGAGATCGTGCCGGTGTAGTGGCCGCCGCCACGCTGCGAGAAGTGGACGACGATCGCGTCGTCCGGGTGGCTGGCGAAGACGCGGCGCTCGTACGTGACGCCCGAGCGGACGTAACCGGAGGTGACCAGGCCCTGGTCGATGTCGAGTTCACGGCGGAAGTCGTTGACCGTGCCCAGATCGTGGTCCGGGATGTCGACGGTCACGTGGGCCAGTTGGGTGAAGCTGCCGAAGTCGGCCCGGCCGTAAGGGAATTGGCCGTCCTGGTCCAGTACGTCGTTGATCCCGCCGGTCCACATGGTGGCGTCGGAGACGAAGAGCAGTTCCTGCCCGGGGTCGTTGCCGACGAGCGCGCCGAGGCGCCCGTTGCCGACCGGCAGGGCGCGTTCGAGCATCGTGGACTTCCCGGCCGGCGCGCGGTACCACATGCGGGTCGTCGACCCCTCGCCATCGGCGAGCATCGGGGAGGCCGCCGGGCGCTTCGGGGGCGCGGAGGCGGCGAAGGCGGGCAGACCGCCGAGCGCGGTGAGGGCTCCGGCGCCGGCGGCGAGGGAGAGCACACGACGGCGGGTGGGGCTCGGACCGTCGCCGGGGCTCGGGTCGGCGCCGGACCGTGCGGAGGCGTGCGGATGCTGATCGTTCACGGGACAACTCCATTCCTGCGGAAGGGAAGTACGCGGGTCACGTGCCGGGGGCGCGCCCGTGAAGACGCGCCCCCATGTCGCTCGTACCGGGCCGGGATCAGAGGCGCGGCACGTCGATCCTGTCGATGTCCGGCGAGTAGCCGTCGCCGCTGTCGAAGGTGAGGGTGTTGCTGCCCGCCTTCAGCGTGACCGGCACGCTGATCGAGTCCGCGAGGGACCAGCCGCCGGTGGCCGGGAAGGCCGTCGTGACCGGGGCCTTGCCGTTGGCCGAGACGCCGATCGACCGCGGGTCGCCCGAGGTGTAGGCGACCTTGACCAGATAGCGGCCGGCCTTCTTGACGACGACGTCCGTGAACTGGACCTTGCCGCCGACGTAGAGGTTGCCGACCTTCTTCGTGCCCGAGCACTCCTCGCAGTCCGCGACGGAGGCCGGGCCGGTGAGTACGTTGCCGGGGGACTCCGCCTCGTACGCGTCGGTCTTGAGCTCGGCACCCTGCGGGGTGACGGTGAACAGCCGCGAGCCGTGTGCCGGTACGGCCTGGGTGATGCCGTCCTTGTGCCGGCCGAGGCTCTCGCGGTTCCACACGTCACGTACGGACGCCTGGCCGGTGAAGCCCAGCGCCTGCCAGTCGGCGGTCACCGGCGAGGGGGAGTCACCCTGGTTGAACAGGGCGACGGTGTAGCCGCCGTCGGGGTTCTCGGACGCCCAGACCTGCTCGTCACCGACCGAGGTGATGGGCTTGGCGGGCTTCCCCGGCTGCTGGTTGATCTTCAGCACATCGCGGTTGGTCAGCAGTGACAGGCCGTAGTCGTCGAGCTTGGTGAGGTCGTCGCCGCTGTAGAGCGGCGACTTGGCGACGGCCCACAGCGTCATGTAGCTCTGCCGCTCGGCCTTGGTCAGACCGCTCATGTCCGCGTTGCCGACGTTGACCGCGTCGAGGTCGTTCCAGCCGCCGGGTCCGGCGTACCGCGTCCAGCCGGGCGTGTCACGCCAGCGGTCCTCGACCGAGTTCTCCCACGACACGAGGGTGTTGCAGTAGCACTCGACGTCCGTGTCGACGCGCCAGCCGTTGGACGTGGCCTTCCAGTCCTTGGCGTAGTTGATGTCGAGCGACCAGGAGATCTCCAGGTGGATGGGCCGCCCGGTGGACTTGATGGCCTTCTGCCAGGCGGCGACGTCCGTGCGGTTGTCGTAGTTGTCACCGCTCTTGAAGGATCCCGGGCCCACACCGTCGAGCTTCAGGAAGTCGTAACCCCAGTCGGCGATGAGCCGCGCCTGCGAGTCGATGTACTTCTGTGCGCACGGCTTGCTGAAGTCGATCTTGTAGGAGCTGTCCCAGCCGTTGGTCGTCCGCAGATCGCTGTGGACGATGTCCCCGGTGGTGCAGTCGTCGGTGTTCCAGATCTTCAGCTTGCCCTCGCCGTACCCCTCCTTCTCCAGCCCCACGGGAAGGTAGATGCCGGCCTTGAGACCCTTGCTGTGGATACGGTCCGCGACCGCCTTCATCCCGCTCGGGAAGCGCTCGGTGTTGGTCTTCTGGCGCCCGTACTCGTCGAACTCCGGTGTCCAGTCCCAGCCACGCCACCAGCCGGCGTCGATGTTGATGTACTCGTACCCGTACTTCTTGAGCTTCGAAGCCAGCGCGTCCGTCTGCTTGTTCACATTGGCTTCGGTGAGATAGCTGTAGTTGCCGTTGGGGTTCACCCCCGGATACGAGGTGGTCTGGAGGCTCCAGCTGCTCCAGCCCATGTAGGGCTTCTCGGCGACGGCGTTCTCGCCGGTGGTGGTGGCGGCCGTAGCCGTGGCGTTCGCCGGGCCGGCCGACGCCGGTGCCCGGTCGGGGAGTTGGGCCTGGGCCGTGGCCGGCACGGCGACCGCCAGGCCGGCCGTGACGGCCAGGACGAGCGCGGCGCGCATGGTTCTCGCGACGGTGCGAGCGGGTGGGCGCATGGGAGGGAGCCTCCTGCTTTCTCGTGATGGGGAGGAGCGGGGGTGGGCGGAGTGGGGGATGGCAGGGGGGCGCGGCTACTTGCCCGCGCCGATCGTCAGACCGCTGATGAACTGGCGCTGGAGCGCGAAGTACACGATCAGCGTGGGAATCGCGGTCATCAGCGCGCCGGCCGCGATGAGGTTGGGATTGGTGAAGTACTGCCCCTCCAGGCTTGCGAGCGCGGAGGTGACGGGACGCTTGTCACCGGTCTCGATGAGCACGAGCGGCCAGAAGAAGTCGTTGTAGATCCAGATCGACTCCAGCGTCGCGAGCGCGGCGAACGCCGGGCGGCACAGCGGCAGCACGATCTGGAAGAACTGCCGCCACACGGGCGCGCCGTCCACGAGCGCGGCTTCGGTGATCTCCTTCGGGATCGTCTTCATGTAGTTGCTCAGCACGAAGGTGCAGAAGCCGCACTGGTAGGCGATATGGATGACGATGATGCCCCAGTAGGAGTTGTAGAGCAGATACGAGTCGCTCATCCAGCCGGGCAGATTCCACTGGAGATAGAGCCGGTACAGCGGGGTGATGAGCACCTGGGCGGGGAGCAGATTGCCCGCGGTGAACAGCATCAGCAGCGCGATGTTCCAGCGGAAGTCGAAGCGCGACACGTAGAAGGCGACCGCCGCGGAGAAGAACAGGGTGCCGAGCACGGCGGGCACGGTGACGAGCACCGAGTTCCAGAAGAAGTGCGCGAGACCCGACTGCGCCCAGGCGTCGGTGAAGTTCTCCAGGCTCAGACCCCTGGGCCAGGAGAGATAACCGTTCTTCGCGGTGTCCTCGTACGGCCGCAGCGAGGTGTAGACCGCCCACAGCAGCGGGACCAGCCACAGCAGGGAGATACCGGCGAGGAAGAGATGACGGCCGGTCTGACGGCGCGGGCGTGAGCGCTTCTCGGGAGGTGTGCCGTGCGGTGCCCGTGGCCGGGCGGCCGGAGGTGTGGCGGTCGCGGTCACTCCCCCTCCTTGTCCTTGCGGAAGTTCTGTACGAGGAAGGTGCAGATGGCGGTCAGCGAGACCAGCAGCATGATCACCGCGATGGCCGAGCCGTAGCCGATATGGCTGGTCTCGCCGACGATGTTGTCGGTGATCAGGAGGGAGAGCAGCTCCATACCGGGCTTGCTGCCGATGCCGCCGCCGAGGACGTACACGATGTCGAAGGCGCGCAGCGACTCCATCGCCGTGACGACGAGGATGACGATGTTGACCGGCTTCAGCGCGGGGAAGACCACGCGCAGGAAGGTCTGCCGCCCGTTGGCGCCGTCGAGCGCGGCGGCCTCCTTGAGGGCGGGGTCGAAGCCTTTGAGCCCGGCCAGATAGAGGATCATGATGTAGCCGGTGTGCCGCCACGCGGACGCCACGAGCACGGCCCACAGATTGAGATCGGGATCGCCGAGCCAGTCGATGTGGGTGCCGGGCGAGACACTGCCGATGATGCCGTTGAGCAGACCGTTGTCCGGGTTGTAGATGATCTCCCAGATCAGCCCGACGACCGCGAGGGACAGCACCATGGGCAGGAAGATCGCGGTCTGGTAGATCCGGGTGAAGCGGATCTTCCGGTCCAGCTGGTACGCGAGGAAGATGCCGAACGGCGTCGGCAGCAGAGCGGTGAACAGCAGCCAGATGACGTTGTGCTGGACGGCCGGCCAGAACGGCGGGTAATTAGTGAAGATCTCACGGTAGTTGGCCCAGCCGATCCAGTCGATGCCGGACAGCGACAGGCCGTCCCAACTGGTGAAGGAGAGCGCGAACGAGGCGAGCGCGGGCAGCCAGACGAAGATCAGCAGGGCCAGCAGCGGTACGCCGACGATGACGCCGAGGAACAGCCGGTCGCGCAGGCCGAGCCGGCGCGGCCTGCGCCGGCGGGCCGCCAGGGCGGGCACGGCCGGCGCGACCGGTTCCTCCGGTGCTTTGAGTGTGGAAGTCATAGGGGTGGGCGTCCCTCGGGCGGGTCGGCGGGTGGCGGCTCGGGTGTGGGGACGGGATCAGCCGGAGAAGAAGCGCGCGCGCTGCGACTCGATCTTCTTCAGCGTGGCCGCACCGTCGTCCGGGTGGCCGAGCCACTGCGTCAGACCGGGCAGGACGACGGTCGAGATGAACCCGGGGTCGCTGTCCCGGTCGCCGAACTGTGTGATGTGCTCGGCCGCGCCGATCAGCTCGGCCGACTTCTTCTGCAGCGCGTTGTACGTGCTGGTGTCGGCCTTGCTGTGGACGGCGACATTGCTCGGGTCGACGCTCATATAGATGCCCTCGGCCTCGGGGCTGCCCAGGAACTCCAGGAACTTGCGCGCGCCCTCGGCGTTCTTGGGCTTGCGGCTGAGCATGAATCCGTCCGTCGGCGCCTCGACGGTGTCCATGCCGTGCGCCGGGTCGATCTCCGGGAACGGGAAGAAGTCGATGTCCTCGCGCAGCGTCTGATCGGTGATCTGCTGGCCGAGGAAGAGCCCGATGACGGCCATGCCGGACTTCTTGTCGAGCAGCGACTGGGCCGCGTCCTGCCATGAACGCCCGCCGGCGCCCGGCTGGTAGTACGGGGCGAGCTCCCGCCACAGGTCGAGCACGGTGCTCATGCGCCGGTCGCTCCACGCGACGTCGCCGCGCATCAGCTCCATGTGGAAGTCGTAGCCGTTCGCGCGGAGGTTCAGATAGTCGAAGGCGCCGAGGATGGACCAGCTGTCGCCGCCGCCGTATCCGGAGGCGATCGGCGAGAGCCCGTCCTTCTTCATCCTCTTGGCCAGCGCGACGAACTGCGCCCAGGTGGCGGGCGGCGTGTAACCGCGCTCCTTGAAGACGCTCTTACGGTAGAAGACGGCCCACGGGTAGTTGTAGAGAGGTACGAAGTAGTACTTGCCGTCGCTGCCCTTGGAGAGCTGCTTCGCGGCCTCGCTGAACCCGGAGCCGATGGTCTCCCACACGTCGTCGACGGGACTGGCGAGCTTCTTCTCCGCGAAGTACTGCATGCGGTAGCCGGCGAACCAGGTGAAGGTGTCGTCCGGAGTGCCCTGGAGATAGCTGGAGATGCTCTTCTGGAAGGTGTCGTGGTCGACCGTGTTGGTCTTGACCTTCAGGTCGCTGTCCTTGGCGAAGGCCTCGGTCACCGCCGCGTACGCCTTCTTGGGCGTGGCGTCGGCGCCGTTGGAGCCGAACGTCACGGTCTTCGGGTCGGCGGCCGGCGGGCCGCCGCCGCATGCCGCCAGGGTGGGCCCGGCGAGTGCGGCCGCTCCGACCCCCATCAGCCCGTTGACGACGCTGCGTCGTCTGGGACCACCGGCTCCGGGTATGCGGCTCTGCTGCGTCATCGCTTCTCCTAGAAGGTGTCGGACCCGATGAAGGTCTGTATCGCGGTGGCCGCGGCCCCGCGCGCCCACTCCTCGAAAGCCAGCGGACGTGTGATCACGTCGCACTGATCGGCGGTACTGAAAGCGGTCGCGGAGAACGCTTCCTTGATCTGGGCGGCGAACAGGTCGTACGCCGCGAGCCCTTCGCCCGAGATGATCACGCGCTCGGGGCCGAGCAGATTCACCACGCTGCCGATCGCCCGGCCGATCGCGGCGCCCGCGTCCGCGTACGCCTCGCGGGCCACCGGGCTGCCGCCGTGCGCCAGTTCGAGTGCTTGGGCGGGGCCGGCCAGCGGCTCGCCCGTGTCCCGCCGGATACGGCGCACGATGGCCGAGTCCGAGGCGATCGCCTCCACGCAGCCGTGGTTGCCGCAGTGGCAGAGCGGCCCTCGCGGGTCGATCGACAGATGCCCGATCTCACCGGCGACGCCGTGCGCCCCCGCGACCACCCGCCCGTTGACCACGAGCCCGCAGCCGATCCCGGCGCCGACGGTGACCAGCGCGAAGTTGGAGAGTCCCACCCCGGCGCCGAACCACTGCTCGGCGACAGTCAGCGCCCGTACGTCGTTGTCCACCGTGACGGGCAGCCCGGTCACCGCCGTCGTGAGCTCGGCGAGGGCGATGTCACGCCAGTCGAGGAAGGGGGAGTAGCGGACAACTCCCGCCGCCCGGTCCACATCTCCGGACACGGCGACCGCGAGACCCTGCACCGGGACGCCGAACCCCTCGGCCTCCGTCCTCAACTCGGCCGTGAGCTCGGCGATCACGGCGATCACGGCGGCGGGCTCACGGCTGGTGAGCGGTACGTGCCGGGCCAGCCGGATCCGGCAGCAGAGGTCCGCCAGGACCGCGATCACCTCGTCGGCCGTCACTTTCACGCCGATGAACAGAGCCCTGCCGCCGTCCACCCGTACCGGGTTGGCCGGCCGGCCGACAGCGGGCGGAGCGCTCTCGTCCGCGGCCTCGACGAAGTATCCGGCCGCCATGAGCGGGCGTACGGCCTTGGTGACCGCGGCCGACGAGAGCCCGGTGCGCCGGGAGAGCTCCACCCGCGAGAGCGGGCCCTGGGAGAGCACGGTGGTGAAGACCAAGGAGGCGGCGGGTGTGGCCGCCGGAAACGCCTCCACCTGGTCGGTCGTTGACATGGCCGGAAACGTAGGTGAGTTAATTTCCTCTGTCAATAAAAAAAGCAGGAACCCTGTGAAGTAGAAGTTGATCAACCCCTCTCCGGAGAAAAGTTCGCCGGAGCAGGGCACTTGACAGCGGATCAAAGGGCGGGATTGGCTACCAGCCGTCACAGTGCTGCCCCCGAACGTGAGGATCTCCATGCCCCAGATCTCCTACGCCCCGGACGCCGCCCTGTGGTTGCTCAGCACTCCGCACACCTCCTACGCGGTGCGGACCGACAGCAGCGGCGCGCCCCGTCATGTGGCCTGGGGCGCCAGGCTGACCCTGGACGAGGCACGGGAGATCGCGGCGCGACCCCACCCGGTGGACCGCGAGGCCAACAGCTTCGAGGGCCGCCCGCCGGTCGGCGAGGAACTGCCCGTCGACGGCGGCGCCCGCTACGGCGTGCCCTCGCTCCAGGTCCGGTTCGCCGACGGCACCCGCGCCGTCGAATGGGCGGCGCTCGGCCACGACATCCGCGAAACCCCCGGCGGGGCCGCCGAGTTGGACCTGCTCTTCCGCGACAGGCACTATCCGCTCGACATCACCCTGCACTACCGCGTGCACCACGACAGCGACGTGATCGAGCGCTGGACGACCCTGCGCAACACCGGCACCGACGACATCGTCGTGCTGCGCGCCGACTCGGCGGCCTGGACCTTGCCGCCGCGCACGGACTACCGGCTCAGCCATGTCACGGGCCAGTGGGCCGCCGAGACCCAACTGCGCCGCGAGAGCCTGGCGTTCGGCGAGACCGTGCTGACCAGCCGGCGCGGCATCACCAGCCACCACCTCAACCCGTGGGTCATGCTGGACGACGGCGGCGCGACCGAGGACCGCGGCCAGGTCTGGAGCGCCGCCCTCGCCTGGAGCGGCAGTTGGCGCATCACCGCCCAGCGCACCTCCGACGGCCGGGCCGGCTTCACCGGCGGCGCCGGACACGACTCCACCACCCTGCGCCTGGGCGCCGGACAGACGCACATCACACCGCGCTTCGCCGGGCTCCACACCGAGGGCGGCTTCGGCGCGGCGAGCCGGGCCTGGCACGCGTACACCCGCGCGCATGTCCTGCCACACCCCGGCGAGCTGCGCCCCGTGCTCTACAACTCCTGGGAAGCCACCGGCTTCGACATCGATGAGAAACGCCAGATGGCCCTGGCGGCGCGGGCCGCCCAACTGGGCGCCGAGCTCTACGTGATGGACGACGGCTGGTTCGGTGCGCGGCGCAGCGACCGGGCCGGACTCGGCGACTGGACGCCGTCACCCGACCGGTTCCCCGAGGGACTTGGGCCACTCGCCGACGAGGTGCACCGCCTCGGCATGCTCTTCGGTCTCTGGGTGGAGCCGGAGATGGTCAACGCCGACAGCGACCTCTACCGCGCGCACCCCGACTGGATCCTGCACTTCCCGCACCGTACGCGCACCGAACTGCGCAACCAGCTCGTACTCAACTTCGCCAGGGACGACGTCGCCGACTGGGCGTACGAGTGGCTCACCGCACTCGTCGCGGACAACGGCATCGACTTCCTGAAATGGGACATGAACCGCCCCTTCAGCGAGGCGGGTCCCGGCGGGGTCGGCCCGGACGGCGACGACCGCCTGTGGAGCGCGTACGTGCACAACCTCTACCGCGTCATCGACCGGCTGCGCGCCGACCATCCCGCGCTGCGCATCGAGGCGTGCAGCGGCGGCGGCGGGCGCGTGGACCTCGGCATCCTGTCCCGTACCGACCAGGCATGGCCGTCCGACAACACCGACGCGGCCGACCGCGTCGGCATCCAGCACGGCTACAGCCAGCTCTACCCGGCGTCGACCATGGCCGCCTGGGTCACCGACGTACCCAACGAACTCACCGCGCGAACCGTGCCGTTGGCCTTCCGCTTCCATGTCGCGATGGCCGGGGTGCTGGCCGTCGGCGGGGATCTGACCCGCTGGCCGGACGAGGAGATCGCGGAGGCGGCCGGGTTCGTGGGCGCGTACAAACAGGTCCGCCATCTGGTCCAGCACGGTGTCCAGCACCGGCTGCGGGGGCCGGTCGACGACGGCCCCGCGGTCGTGCAGTACACGTCGCCCGACCGGGCCGAGGCCCTGGTGCTCGCCTGGCAGCGGGCGCCGCGCCGGGGGCGCCCCGAGCTGCCCGTCCATCTCGCCGGGCTCGAACCGGGCGCGGTCTACCGGGACGTGGCGACGGGGGTGCGCCACCACGCGACGGTGCTCATCGAGCACGGACTGCCGCTGGAACTGCCGGCCGGTGACTGGGCCAGCACGGCGATCCATCTGATGCGCGTGTCGTCCTGACGCTGTCGGGATCCTGATACGCACCGCGCTTCGCCGTCGCGTATCAGGACTTCGACATGGCGCGCAGGCCCCGGTCGGCGAAGGAGATCAGCCACTCGAAGCTCTCGTCGATGTCGGTGCTCCACTGGAAGCCGTTGGCCGCCTGGAGGGTGGCGAAGCCGTGGCAGAGGCTGCGGAGCATACGCAGCGCGTGGTTCACGTCCGACTCCGCTATGTCGTAGCCGCGCAGGACCGCCATGAACGCGCCGAGCAGCCGCTCACTCGCGACGGCCATCGGATCGTCGGGGCCGGTCGGTTCCACGCCGACCGTCGCCGCGTACCGGCCGTGGTGTTCCAGTACGAAGGCGCGGAAGGCGCGCGCCGCGGCCGCGAGGGCGTCGCGGCCCGCGTATCCCTGGACCGCGATGCCCACCGCGTCGGCGGCCTCGCTCGACGCCAGTACCGCGATGCGCCGGTTGAGGTCCTCCTGGCCGCCCACGTGCTTGTAGAGGGACGGGGTACGCACGCCCAGCCGCTCGGCCAGCAGCCCCATCGTCAGGTGGGCGAGGCCCACCTCGTCGGCGAGGGCGGCACCGGCCGCGACCACGGCCGCCGGGTCCAGTCCTGCCCTAGGCACGCGCGGCGTCCGAGCGGAGGAAGTCGAGCGTGAGCGAGACGACCTGGTCGGGGAACTGATCGTGCGGGTAGTGCCCGGCGCCCTCGATCATCTCCAGGCGGCCGAGGCCGGACGGCAGGGCGTCGACGATCGCCGAACCCTCGGCGTGCGGGTCGGCCCAGTCGGGATCGACCGTGCCCATCACGACCAGAACGGGGCAGCGGACGTTGCCGAGCTGTGCGCCTGCGTCGGTCGGGGCGCTGCGGCCCATGCCCTGGAGGGCCTTCATCCTGCCCGGTTCGCGCAGCAGGGACTCGATGCGGCCGAGCCGCTCGGGCCAGTCGGCCGGCTTCGTACCGGGGTAGGCGACGTCGAGGTACGAGCGCCAGAGCGGCACGCTGCCGAACGCCCCGGCGCCGAGCAGCCGAAGCATGCCCTGCCGGAAACGCCTCACCCGCAGGTCGCCGATGCGGATCGACTGCTTGCGGGTGAACGGCGCCAGCTCGACGACCGCGGTGATCAGCGAGGGCTCCTCTGCCGCCGCGACGGTGGCGGCGCCGCCGGAGATCGAGTGGCCGACGAGAACGGCCGGGCCGCCCAGGTGGCGGACCACGGCGAGCAGATCGCCGGCGATGGCGGTGCGGCTCCAGGCCGGCCAGCCGACGCTGGACTCGCCGCAGCCGCGCAGATCGACGGCAGCGACCCGGTGGCCGGCCGCCACCAGCCGCGGGATCACGGCGCGGTACGCGGTGCGGCTGTCGCCCATGCCGTGCGCGAGAACGATCAGGGGGCCGGAGCCGGCCACCTCGTAAGCGAGGGTGCCGCCGTCGACGGCGAGGTACTCGGTCATGACATCTCCAAATGGCTAATGCGGTTAGCTAAAAGCTAATCGCATTAGCCGAAGCTGTCAATGCCCGACCGGAACCCGGGCCACGGCGCCAGGTCGCGACGGCGTGGCTACCGGTCGTCAGGATGCTCCACCTGGGAATCAGGACCCGGCACCATGATCAGCTCATGACCACGCTCGTCACGCACCCGGAACGGCGGTGAATGAGGAGGTCCCAGTACCTCGACGACCTCCATCACGCGGTCGTGCTCGCCCACGACCCGCCCGTGCACCACGAGCCGGTCACCCTTGTCTGCTTCCATGAATCCGCCCTTCGGCTTCAGGCGTGCTGAGGGACCTCGTCCTTCAGCGTGGACCGGATCTGCTCCCGCAGTTCGGGCCTGTCCTCATGTCCGTGCACGCTCACCGCGTGATCGCCCGCGGCGCGGACCACTTCCTCTTCCTCACCGGAGATCGTGAGCGTGCAGTTGGTCTCGCTCGGGAAATCCCTGCAGTCGGCTACTTTGCGCATGACACGCCTCCTCCCTTCCAGTGTCCGCCTGTCGCCGGACATACGCGACTGGCGCGGCGTCGCCGGCGGGGACGGACCACGTTGGTCGAGCCCGGTGTTTCGGGCCGCGTCGAGCGGCAACACGAACCTCATGACTGAGGACAGCGCAGCGAAAAGAAACGCGAACGGTACGGCGGCGAAGCTCGGCGCGGGCAAGACCGCAGCCGCCAAGGCGCGGCGGACCACCAGCGACGCCGCCGGCCGTGCCAGGACCGAATCGGCGCTCGCGGCCTCGAAGGCCAAGTCATCCGTGCGGGCCGCCGAGGAGTCCGCCGAAGCGGGTGTGCGGTCGGCCGGCGAGGCGACGAAACGCGCGGCCACCGCCGGCTGGGAAAGCAGCCGTCAGGCCGTCGTGTCGACGGCGGGCAAGGCGGCCTCCACGGCCACCACCGTGTGGACGGTCGTCAAGCACCGCAAGGCCATCGCGGCGGGAGCCGCCGCCGGTGTCGCCGTCCTGGCCGGCGGAGCGTTCGCCCTCGGGCGGCGGACCGCCAAACCGCGAGGCCCCCTCTCCAAGCTCACCGGAGGCCGGATCTGACCCACAGCGCAGCCTCACCACGGAGGACCGACGGACCGCCGCCGGTCCTCCGTGCCTGGGTCTGACAGCCGTGTCACCCGCTCGGGCGCTCCCCGGAACCGTACGATCGGACCCGTTATGCGGTGATCACACCATCGCCGCCCCTTTCGGTCCCTGGATGCCACGATGTGCTGGAGCGCGACCGCCGACCTCACCGCTGGTGTCTTCATCAGCGCGATCGGAGCGGTCTGTGTCGCCCGCGTACGCCGGGTCCGCGATCTGCCGCTCGCCGCGCTGCCCCTGCTCCTGGGCGCCCACCAGATCGTCGAGGCCGTCGTATGGGACTCCGGCGGCGGCGCGGGGCCCGCCACCACCGCCTGGGCCGTCATCGCGCTGCCCCTGCTGGCCATCTGGATCCCCCTGGCCGTACTGCTCGCCTCGCCGCCGGGCTCCCGCCGCAGGCTGGCCGTGCCCGTCGCCTCCGGAGTCGCCACCTCGGGCGTGCTCTCCTACTACCTGGCCACCCGGGAGGTGACGGCCGACATCCGCGGCCACACCATCGGATACGCCGTCCATCTGCCGCAGCCGGAGATCGCCGTGGCCGGCTACCTCCTCGCGACCATCGGAGCGCTGCTGCTGGCGGCCGACCGGACGGTGCGGCTGCTCGGCGTCCTCGTGGCCGCCGGAGCGGTGATCTGCGCGGTGATCTGGCGGATGGAGTTCGTCTCGACCTGGTGCGCCTTCGCCGCGCTCGCCTCCCTCGTCATGCTCCGCTGGGCCTGGCGGCGCCCGGCAGTCCCGGGCCCGGCGGTGTAACGCCGGGGCTCACGGCCGGTGCGCGACCACCATGCGACAGCGCGGGCTGCCGTCAGGCCGCCGCCCCAGGCGGTCGAGCGCGACGAGATCCACCTCGAAGCCCGTACGGGTCAACTCGTCCATCACGTCGGCGAGCCGGAAGGTGCGGTAGTACATGACGAACGGCGGATGCCACATCGCGTTGCGCGCCCGCATCGCCGCGTCGAAGCCCCAGAGCGTCCAGTACAGCCGCGAACCGACGCGCGGCGGCGCCGGCACGGGAAAGACGAAGACGCCCCCGGGCCGCAGGACTTCACGCACCCGCGTGAAGAGCGCGGGGCGCTCCGACGGCAGGAAGTGGCCGAACGCGCCGAAACTCACCGCCACGTCGAAGGCGGGGCGGAAGGGGAGCGCGCGGGCGTCGGCGCGTACGAAGTCGACGACCGGCCCGCCGGTACCGCCCTCGCTCGAACCGCCCCCGCCCGCCCCGCCCTTGGGCAGTACGGCGGACCTGGCGGTGGCCAGCATGCCGGCGCTGAAGTCGACACCGGTGACCCGCTCGACGCACACCTCCCGCAGGACGTCCACACCGGCTCCGGTGCCGCAGCAGATGTCCAGCCCGGCGCGGAAGGGGCCGAGGGGCCCGAGGGCGTCGGCCACGGCGTCCAGCACGCCGTCCGGGGTACGGAACGGGGTCAGGTCGAACTTCGGCGCGAGCAGGTCGTAGCCACGCTCGGTCGACGAGAGCGCCTGCACGGTCAGTTCGCGAAGGGTCGGGCCCTGTGGGGTGAACATCACCTCTCACCCTACCGACAGTTTCGACACGCCCCGCGGGGAGGGGACATTCACGGACGCTTCCCTCTCCCGGAGGACATAATGCGGCTCGCGGCGTGCGGTCACTGCCCTGTGCGGGTGTTGTCGGACGTCACGCTTGATCGTTTCTGTGGTCTGGAAGCGAGGAGACGTGTAGCGTCAGTTTTAGCTGTCGTGGTTCCGAAGTACTTTGTCGCCCGTGATCACAGTCGCGGGCGATTCGGCTGTTCAACGTCTCTGAGGACCAGGGCGATCACCTCCGGTTCCCGCACGGTGCGGGGGCCGTTATGAGTCCTTTGGAGGACACATGGCCAGCGGTACCGTCAAGTGGTTCAACTCGGAAAAAGGCTTCGGATTCATTGAGCAGGACGGTGGAGGCCCCGACGTCTTCGCCCACTACTCCAACATCGCCACCCAGGGCTTCCGTGAGCTCCAGGAGGGCCAGAAGGTGACCTTCGAGGTCACGCAGGGTCAGAAGGGCCCCCAGGCGGAGAACATCGTCCCCGCCTGAGGACATCTCGCCCAAGGACACACCTCCGTGTCCGCCGGTGCCCCGGCAGCGTCCTGCCGGGGCACCGGTGCGTGACGAGGTATCAGGAAGTGGTGACCAGCGAGGTGTAATAGGTGCTCAGGCCACCGAGATACGCGGGGTCTCTGGTGTCGTGATCGCGCTCGAACACCGGAGCACCCTTGACGGTCGCCTTCGTACAGCCGACGCGAATCACCCGCGCGGCCGGATCGATCGAGGTCACCAGCCCGGCGGGAATGACCAGACTCTTTCCGAAGACCCACATCCCGGTGTCCACCACCAGGTGTTCGAACGGTGAGCCCTCGGACTGTCTGTCCACACTGCCCACCGTTCCGTCGGTCGCATGGACGCTGTAACCGGTGAGGTCCATACCCGGCACATGGCCCGACTCGACAGCGAATACCCACATGTCACCCATCCCGGCCCTCACTCTCGTTTCGACTGTCGCGGCGGGATCACCGCTCAAAGTGCACTTGCCCCTCGTGCCCACCCAGCAACCACGCATGGTTCAGCAAGGTGTTACCCGACGGTCGGCTCCGGGGCGGACACGCCGGCAGAAGTACCATCACGGGCAACCGGGGGCGCCACCCAGACGTCATACAGAGAAAGTGAGCCATTCATGTCCGGCACTGCCGTCACCGAGTTCACGAGCGTCCAGTCGCGGTACGAGGCCCAGGTCGCCGCCGACCTGGAAAGCAATGTGGCGGAGCGGGAACGCCTCCGTGGTGAGATCGAGTCGCTTCAGAGCCAGTTGGAGACACTGGAGCGGGACCGCGCCCTGCTGCTCGGCGTGCGCCGGGTGTTCACCGACGGCGCAAGCCCCGACGCCGGGCCGAGCGTGAGAGTGCCGGGGCCGCGTACGGCGAAGCAGCCCAGTCTCGCCCAGTTGGTGGGCACACTGCTGGCCGCGCACGGTGAGCCGCGCTCGGCCGCGGAGGTCGCCGCCGAGCTGGCCGCGGACCACCCGGCGCGCAACTCCGACATCAATGTCGTACGGAACGCGCTGGAACAGCTCGTCGCCAAGTCCGGGGCCCACCGCACCAAGCAGAAGAAGTCCGTCTTCTACTCCCACGCGGGACCGGACGCCGCCGAGGCCCCCGCCCCGGCGGCGGACTGATCAGGCGACGCGCAGATCCGCGATCGCGTCCTCGTCCCACTCGATGCCGAGACCCGGGGTCTCGGGCGGCACGACACAACCGTCCTCGATCACCATCGCGCTACGGGTGATGGCGCCGAGCTGCGGTATGTGCTCCACATACATCCCGGCGGGAACGGCACACGCCAGGCTCGTGTGAAGCTCCATCAGAAAGTGCGGGGCGACCGGGATGTTGAAGGCCTCGGCGGCGTGCGCGACCTTCAGCCAGGGCGTGATGCCGCCGACCCTGGCGGCATCGACCTGCACGATGCCCGCCGCCCCGGCCGACAGATACTCGGCGAAGTGGCCCACGCTGTAGATCGATTCGCCCACGGCGACGGGGACGGTGGTCGATCGGGCGAGCCGTACATGGCCAGCGACGTCCTCGGCGGGCAGCGGCTCCTCGAACCAGGCGATGTCCAGCGGCTCGAAGGCACGCGCCCGGCGGATCGCCTCGGCCCCGGTCAGTGACCGGTTGGCGTCGACCATGATCTCGAAGGCGGGCCCGGTCGCCTCCCGTACGGCGGCGAGCCGTTCGGCGTCCTCGACGGCGCTCGGCCTGCCGACCTTGAGCTTCACGCCGCGCAGCCCGGCGGCCTGGGCCGCCTTGGCGTTCTCGACCAGTTCCCCGGTGGGCAGATGGAGCCAGCCGCCCTCGGTGTCGTACACGGGCAGCCGCTCGTGCGCGCCGCCGGCCAAGCGCCACAGCGGTTCACCCGCGCGCAGACAGCGCAGATCCCACAGGGCCGTGTCGACGGCGGCCAGCGCCAGGGATGTCAGCGCGCCGAACGCGGTCGCGCGGGTCGAGGCGAGCATGCGCGCCCAGACCGCCTCGACGTTACGGGCGTCGGTGCCCGGCAATGTGCCGGCGAGGTGATCGCGCAGCAGGGCGAGGACGGAGCTGCCGCCGGTGCCGATGGTGTAGGAGTAGCCGGTGCCGCGCAGCCCGTCGTCCGTCTCGATCGTGACGAGGACGGTCTCCTGGCGTACGAACGTCTGGCTGGCGTCCGTACGCAGTGTCTCGGGCTCGATGAAGACGAGCGCGCAGTCGACGCTCTTGATCCTGCTCATGGAGGTGCTTCTTTCGTTATCGGTGGCGCGTGGTCGCGCGTGGCCGCGTCTGGTCCTCAGGAAGCGGTCGCGACGGGCGGGGGAGTGGCCCGGTCCTTTCGGCGCCAGTCCTCCTCGATCTCTTCCAGCGAGCGGTTCGCCGTCTCCGGTACGCGCGTCAGTACGAAGGCGAGCCCCACCGCCGAGATCGCGGCGTAGATGCCGAAGACCCAGAAGCCGATCGCCGCCAGGATGTCCGGGAACGTCAGTGAGAAGAGGAAGTTGAAGAGGTACTGAGTGAAGGTGACGACGCCCATGCCCAGCGCGCGGGCCCGCAGCGGCAGGATCTCCGGGATGTAGAGCCAGAAGACGGGCCCGAGTCCGAACCCGAACGCGAAGGTGAAGACGAACACGCAGACGATGTCGAGCGCCGCCGCGTGCGGGAACAGCGCGAGCAGGATCAGCGGCGGGACCTGGCCGCCGAGACTGAGCGCCAGCAGCTTCACCCGGCCCAGCCGGTCGATCAGCGGGAGTGACAGGGCGGTCGATATGACCAGTGCGCCGCCGACGCTGTAGTTGGCGATGATGCCGGTGTCGGCGGAGTGTCCGGTGGCCTCGGCGAAGACGGTCGGGGCGTAGTACACGACGGCGTTGATGCCGGTGAAGACCTGGAAGAAGGTCAGTACGAGTCCGATGCTCAGGGCGGGGCGGTAGCGGTGCAGCAGCTCCCGCAGCCCGGCCTCCTGGTGGCCGAGGCTCCGCCTGATCTCACCGGCCTCGGTGTCGGCCTCCTTCTCGGAGGTGCGCAGCCGCAGCAGGACGGCGCGGGCCTCGTCGTCGCGGCCGCGCAGGATGAGCCAGCGCGGGCTCGCCGGGCTGAGGGCCATGCCGACCAGGAAGAAGACCGCGGGCAGCGCCCCCAGGCCGAGCATCCACTCCCAGGAGCCGGAGGAGCGCAGGGCGTCCCCGGTGCCGTACGCGATCAGGATGCCCACGTTGACGCTGAGTTGGTAGAGCGCGCTGATCAGCCCGCGGGTGCGCTTCGGCGCCAGTTCGGTCAGATAGATCAGGCCGAACATGTTGGCCAGGCCGACGGCGAGGCCCAGGACGAAGCGGGATATCAGCAGGGTCACCACGTCGGTGGAGAACGCGCAGCCGAGCGATCCGAGAATGAAGACGACACCGGCCACGAGCAGCAGATGGCGGCGGTCGAAGCGTTTGGCGGCCAGGGACCCCGCGACGATCGCGGGCAGCGCGCCGAGCAGGATCAGGCTGGTCACCAGCCCCTGTTCGGTCGAGGAGAGACCGAACCGTTCCGCGGCGAAGGGCAGGGCCGTGGCGATGGCACCGGAGTCGTATCCGTACAGCAGCCCGGCCATGCCGCCCAGGACGGCGACGGCTTTGACGAACCGGGGGAGTGGTGGGGGAGCGGCCATGACGCCTCCAGAGGCAGCCGAATTTTCCTATAGGAAATCTGAAGCATCTGGAGGTTAGCCATGTGCCACGGCCGCACGTCAACCGTTGTGCGGCGGGAATTTCCCAGGTTCCTGGGCTTCTCTGCGTGAGGCTGTTCCTATAGGTTCCCGCTGGTAGAGATTCCCGCGGCGGACGGTGGTGGAGGGCTGATGCAGCGCATCGCACAGGTGATCAGGGTGCGGCCGGAGAAGCTGGAGGAGTACCGGGAGCTTCACCTGGCGGTGCCGGAGCCCGTACTCGCCAGGCTGCGGGCCTGCCGGATCGCCAACTACTCGATCCACCTGCTGGGCGACCGGCTCTTCGCCTACTTCGAGTACCACGGTGACGACCTGGCGGCCGATCTCGCGGCGATGGCCGCCGACGAGGCGACACGGGAGTGGTGGAAGCTGACCGATCCCTGCCAGGAGCCGGTCCCCGAGGCGGGGCCGGACGACTGGTGGACCCGCATGGAGCAGGTCTTCGTCATGGAGTAGCCCTGTCGAACTCCGAACCCGGTGGAGGCCAGCCCTATAGGATACGGAGGACAGCTCGCGCGGCATGAGGAGACCTGACCTTGTCGGACACGATTTCCGGCCGGACAGAGGGCACGGAGGGCACCGGTGCCCCGCGACCGCCGCGCCAGGTGCTGGCCGACAGCGTGTACGAGGCCATCAAGGCGATGGTCATGGACCACGAGATCGAGCCGGGCGCCCGTGTCGGCATCGAGTCCCTGTCCCGGACGCTGGAGGTGTCACCCACACCCGTACGCGAGGCGCTGGCGCGACTGGAGTCCGACGGGCTCGTCACGAAGCGCTCGCTCGCCGGCTACCGGGCGACCGAGCTCCTCACCCCGCAGGGCCTTGAGGAACTGTTCGAGATGCGTCTGCTGCTGGAGCCGCGAGCGACCGCCCTGGCCGCCGTGAACGCGGACGAGGAGCAGCTCGACGCCATCGAGAATCTGGTGGAGGAAATGCGGGGCCGGCCGGGATCCGGCGATCGGTATGTCGTCTACCGCGAGTTCGCTGCCGCCGACCAGCGCTTCCACGACACGATCGCGCGCGCGGCGGGCCGTTCGCTGCTGGCGGACGCGGTGGAACGGCTCCACTCGCATCTGCACATCTTCCGCCTCAGCGGCATCCCGGGCGCCGGCCCGCTGACCCTCGCGGAGCACGACCGCATCCTGCGCGCGATCCTGCGCCGCAACCCTGACCGGGCGGCGGAGGCCATGACGGATCACCTGCGCCGCAGCCTGGAGCGTCAGCGCACCCGCCGGGGCCCGGACGCCTGACGGCCCGCCCCGGACCGCACCGTGAGGGACTGGCGGAAGCCGGTGTGTACGCTCGCTCTGTACGGCGGAGCCGGGGCAGCGTCGCCCGCACGCTCGGCCATCCGCCGGAACTCCCCGAGGTCGCGGCCGGCCCGGTGTCGGGCCCGGATCCCCGGGACGACGTCCGTGAGCTCCGCCGGACGTCCCTTCCGTAACCATCGAAGATCCGGCCTTCAGCCTGACGCCCGCCGGTGACAGGCTGTCTCCCGTACGAGACACCACCCGTCGCACGCATCACTTACGCACCAGGCACCGCCCGCACCACTGGCACCACCGGCCCGAAGACATGCACGAGAGGCACCCGTGATCCCGAACACCCTCGACACCCCTGGCGGCCATCTGTCCCGGCCCGCCCCCGACTGGTGGCGCGAAGCCGTCGTCTACCAGGTGTACGTCCCGAGCTTCGCCGACGCGGACGGCGACGGGATCGGCGACCTCCGCGGGATCACGGACCGGCTCGACCACCTCGCCGGTCTCGGCGTCGACGCCCTCTGGCTCACCCCGTTCTACCCCTCGCCCTGGACCGACGCGGGCTACGACGTCTCCGACTACCGGGGCGTCGACCCGCGCCACGGCACCCTCGACGACTTCCGCGGCCTCGTGCGGCGCGCCCACGGCCTCGGTCTCAAGGTCATCGTCGATGTCGTGCCCAATCACTGCTCCGACCAGCACCCCTGGTTCGTGGAGGCGCTCGCGTCACCCCCCGGCTCACCGGCGAGGGACCGCTTCATCTTCCGCGAGGGGCGGGGCCCGGACGGGAGCCTGCCGCCGGCCGACTGGAAGTCGAAGTTCGGTGGCGGCGCCTGGACACGGGTGCCGGACGGCCAGTGGTACATGCACATCTTCTCCGCCGAGCAGCCCGACCTGAACTGGGAGAACCCCGACGTCCTCGCCGATTTCGAGGGCATCCTCCGCTTCTGGCTCGACCTCGGGGCCGACGGCTTCCGTATCGACGTGGCCCACGGCCTGCGCAAGGACCTCGTGGAACCCCTGCGGGACACCGGCGGACGCGACTCGGCCTCCCTGAACTCCCCGCCCGAAGGTGAGAACCATCCCTTCTGGGACCGTGACGAGGTCCACGACATATACCGGACCTGGCGCAAGATCATCGACTCCTACGCACCTCCCCGTATCACCGTCGCCGAAGCGGGAGTCAGCGCGTCCCGGCTGCCCCTCTACACCCGCCCCGACGAGCTCCATCAGGCGTTCAACTTCTTCCATCTGCGCTGTCCCTGGGACGCCGAGGAGTTCAGGACGGTCATCGACACCTCCCTCACCGGCGCCCGCGCGGTCGGCACCCTGCCCACCTGGGTGCTCTCCAACCACGACGTCGTACGCCACCGCACCCGCTACTCCCTTCCCCAGGGCATCGACTACCGCGCCTGGCTGTCCGGCGGCGGCAACGACCCCGCGCCGGACGACGCGCTCGGCCACCGCAGGGCCAGGGCCGCCGCGCTCCTGACCCTCGCACTCCCGGGCAGCGCCTACCTCTACCAGGGCGAGGAACTCGGCCTCCCCGAGGTCTCCGACCTGCCCCTCGACGCGCTGCGCGACCCCATGTGGGAGCGGACCGGACGCACCACCAAGGGCCGCGACGGCTGCCGTATCCCCATCCCGTGGACCCGCACGGGCAGCAGCCACGGCTTCGGGCCCGGCGGCAGCTGGCTCCCTCAGCCGGAGGGCTGGGGCGACCACGCCGTGGAGGCCCAGACCGGGCGGCCCGACTCCTTCCTTGAGCTGTACCGCACGGCAGTGTCCATACGCACCCGCTTCCGTGGCGACGAGTCGTTCGGCTGGCTGCCCGCACGGGAGGGCGAACTGGCCTTCCGCAAGGGCCGGTTCGAATGCCGGATCAACCTCTCCGCACGCTCTCTCCCGCTGCCGGACGGCGAGGTGCTGCTCGCCAGCGACAGCCTGGAGGAGGGCGTGATCGCCCCGGACACCGCCGTGTGGACAGCGGCGACAGGCGGCTGATCAATTCGTCGGTATCGTCCTCGTCGGTATCATCCGGCTCCTTTCCGTCGTCGTATCTGTACAACGCGTGAGCACAGGCGGGCGCTCCCCGGCGGGTGTCACCCGAATGGCTGAACCCGCGCGGCGATCTGCTTCGAGCCCAGCAGGGCGCGTCCGACGCCCCTTTGTCCCCCGGACGGGCCAGAGGGGCGTTTTCCCTGGTTGCCGCCCGCCGTCAGCAGGTGCCGCATGGAAATACGCGAGTCAGCCGACGCGCGGGGATACCGGACCCCGCCGGCTCGCCGCCAAGGAGTGATCACTGATGGCAGCCGACGATGTCTTCCACCACGTGGGTGAACTCACGGGTCTGACGGCCTACGACGCCGCCGGGGAGAAGATAGGCAGTGTCGAGCAGGCGTACCTCGACAACCAGACGGGGCGTGCCGAGTGGGTGACCGTCAAGACCGGCATGTTCGGCATGAAGGAGTCCTTCGTGCCGCTGGCCGGCGCGACCCGTGACGAGAGCGGTCTCCAGATCCCTCACGCGAAGGAACTGGTCAAGGACGCCCCCCGTATGGACGCCGACGAGCATCTCGACGTCGCCCAGGAGCAGGAGCTGTACGACCACTACGGCCTCGCCCGTCCCAGCGGGCGCAGCGGGACTCCGGGCATGACCCAGGCACCCGGAACCGCGGCCACGGAAGGCAGGGGCGGGGAGGACACCATGAGTGGCGAAACCAAGAGCGAAGCGGGTCAGGGCCGCACCGAGGCCACCCCCCAGGCCGGGACCACCGGTCGTACGGAGGCCCCCGAGGCCGCCACCGCCGGTGCCACCGGTGGCGGCGAAGACGAAATGGTGCGTTCGGAGGAGCGTCTGCGGGTCGGCACCGAGGAGCACGAGTCGGGCCGGGCACGGCTCCGGAAGGTCGTGGTGACCGAGAACGTCACCACCACCGTGCCGGTCACCCACGAGGAGGTCCGTATCGTGCGCGAGCCCATCAACCCGGGCGACCGCAACATCGGCCGCTCGCCCATGGGCAACGCCGAGGCCGAGGTGATCCTGCACGCCGAGGAGGCGGTCGTCCGCAAGGAGGCCGTGCCGGTGGAGCGCGTGCGCATGGAGACCGAGAAGGTCACCGAGCAGAAGGAAGTCTCGGCCGACGTCCGCAAGGAGCAGGTCGAGTTCGACGCCCCCGGGCAGGACGAGCGGGGACGTGGCGGCGGCCGGGGCCCCAGCCACTGAGCGGCAGACCCCAGGACCGCCACAGGAAGAACCGCATGGCGTGGGCCCACCGGTTGTCCGAGTGGACCCGCGCCGCGTTCCGCGCCCGCGAAGGGGCTCTCAGGCGTGCGGCGGGCGCCATTCGACCAGCAGCAGCGTCGCGTCGTCGCGCAGCCGGTTGTCACTCGCGTCCAGAATCGAGTGGATGAGCCGCCGCAACGCCTCGGGAGCCAGCTCGCCGGCAGCCGTCGCCCGGATGATGGAGTCCGTGAAACGGTCGAGTCCGAACTCCGTACGGTCGCTCAGCCGCGACTCCACGACGCCGTCCGTGTAGAGCAACACCCGGTCCCCGGGCTCCAGTTGTGCTTCGTGGATCGTCCGGAGGGTCTCGCAGAACCTCACCCGCAGTCCCATCGGCGGCTGGGGGGAACGGTCCAGCTCACCATGGAGCACACAGCGCCCCCGGATCAGCAGCGGGGAAGGATGCCCGCAGTTGCACCACCGGAACAGACCGCCCGCGAGATCCAGCTGGGTGACGATCCCGGTGCAGTACTGGTCGGGCAGCCAGCGCGCGAGCGCCTGATCGACGGTGTCCACCAGTTCCAGCAGATCCCCGCCGTCCCTGCGGGCGGCCCGGCAGCCCGCCAGCGCGACGGCCGTGGTCAGGCCCGCCGCCAGGTCGTGGCCCATCGAGTCGAAGATGTCGACATGCAGGCTCGTCCGGGTCAGCGAGTGGTCGTAGGCGTCGCCGCCGACCTCGTACGCGGGTTCCAGCACCGCCGTCGACAGCGCGTCGGCGTTGCCGATGGTCCGGGGTGGCAGGAAGGCGCGCAGCATCTCGGCCGGCAGCTCCATCCGCTCGGTGCGGGACCGCCGCACCAGGCTGTCGCTGTACGACCGCTTCGACGTGATAGCCATGGCCAGCACGGCCGCGACCATCCGGCAGCGGCGCAGGCGTACCGCGTCGATGGCGGGCGCGCTCACACCGAGCACGCCGAGGCGCTCCGCCCCGTCGATCAAGGGCAGCCAGGCCGTGAGACCCCGGCCCTCCGACTCCTCGATCCGCAGGTTGAGGGAGCGATACGTCTGCCCGCCCGGCGTGGAGTCCACGTCGAGACTGGGCATCCCCTCGGTGAGCGGGACGAGGTGCCGCTGCTGGATGTCGACCAGATAGACCACGATCCGGTCGATTCCCATCGCCGTGGCGCAGCGGTTCACCAGCTCCGGCAGCTCCGTCGGGGCCGCGGTGTGCGTTTCGGCGAGAAACTCTTCGAACAGCTGCTCACCGGGGTCCGGGCCCGCGTTCTCACTCGGCATGGCGACCGCCTCCTCAATGGCAGGCTCCTACCAGCATCGCAAATCGGCCCCGGTCGGTGCATGCGGCCGTACGCACGGCCGGACGGCCGGACGGGCTGTGTCAGGGGTGACGCGCCACGATCGCTGGGCAGCGCCGGAGCCGCCCTGATAGGGAGGGGGCATGAGTGAAGAGACACCGATCCCCCCTGTCCTGACCGTCATCGCCGCCAGCACCATCGAGCCGAACGTCGTCGGCGAAGGCGCCGCCGACCGCAACTCGTGGATGGTGATCGAGACGGCCGAGCAGGGCCAGCTTCTGCTCAATCTGCCGGGCCCGCTGTACCGCGCGATGGAGCAGGCGCCCTTCCTGGCCGCCAACGAGGCCGGGCCCGGCCGCCTCGCCCTCACCGATCGTGAGATCGCCGCCTACCGCGAGCGCATCGCCGGTCTCACGGAGAAGCCGTAGCGGTCGCCGTGGCCGGCGGAGCACCTCTGGCGGCGGGCGGCGGGCGGCGGGCGGCGATCGGACGCGAGGCGGATCAGTACGGGCGGTCGCCCGCGATGGCGACCCGTTCGGCGATCCGCCGGTGCGTGCCGTAGTCGGCGACCGCGTAGTGCTGGGTGGCGCGGTTGTCCCAGAAGGCGATGTCGCCCGCCTGCCAGCGGAACCTGACCTGGTACTCCGGCACATGCGCCTGCTGGAAGAGCAGCCGCAGCAGACGGTCGCTCTCCTCCCGCGGGAGCCCCACGATCCGGGTGGTGAACGACGTGTTGACGAACAGCATCCGCCGGCCCGTCTCCGGATGCGTACGCACCACCGGGTGCTCCACCGGCGGGAAGACGTCCTGGAACCTGGCCAGGTGCTCGGCGGGGGAGTACCGCGCGAAGCCCGGCACGAAGTCGTGAACCGCACGGGCGCCGTCGATACGGTCCTTCACATCGCGCGGCAGATTGTCGTACGCCACCGCCATGTCGGCCCACAGGGTGTCGCCCCCGGCGGGCGGCACCTCACGCAGCTGCAGTACGGCGCCCATCGCGGGCCGCTCCCGGAACGTGACGTCCGTGTGCCACACGTTCTCGAAGGTCGGGACGGCCGTACGGTCGAAGCGCGCCACGTCCTTCGCGTCCCCGGCCGTCGCCACCAGCGGATTGGTCTCCAACTCGCCCCAGGCGACGGCGAAAGCGCGCTGCGCGTCGGAGGTCAGACGCTGCCCCCGGAAGAAGAGGACCTTCCACTCCAGGAGGGCCCGGTTGAGCTCGTCCCGCAGCGCGGGCGACGGCGGGACCGACAGATCCAGGCCCCGGATCTCGGCGCCGATCGTCGCGGACTGCGGGACGAGCTCGAAGAGTTCGTACGGCCGGTCCTCCCAGCCCTCGGGAACACGGCGCAGCTCCCGTTGCCCCTCGTACAGTCCGTCGGCGGGGACATGGGGATGCCGGAGGGCGGGAACGACCGAAGCGTTGGACGCGGATACGGGGGCGATGGTGGTCACGAGGCTCCTCGGGAGTACGAACCGGTGGGGAAGGAGGACGGCCCGCAGCGGCGCGGGGGCGCGGGTGTCGGGTCCGTCCGGGCAGCGGCCGTCAGGACCGTGACGGAACGGAGGCGGGCGCTACCGAAGGTCAGCGACAGCGACAGCAACAGGCGGGCGGGGATCCCACCCGGCCGCGGCGCAGCAGAAAGCTGAGGCCGCGCGGCGCGCACTCACCGCGGGGACCGCTGTGACGCGGCTCCACTGCACGGTAGTTCGAGTACGGACCCATGACAGGCACCGTACCTCAGCCATTGTCCCGGCGACATAAGCGGAACGGACGCCGGGGTTCGGCAGGCACGGGCAGGGTGTGCGTATGGCCCTCTCCGTCGCACACCTCAGTGACCCGCACCTCAGGACCGGCCCACGGGGCGGTGCACCGGCCGAAGGGCTGAGCCGGGCGCTCGGCCGGGTACTCGTGCTCGATCCACGGCCGGACTGCGTGGTGATCACCGGGGACTTGGTGGAGCGCGGAGCGCCGGACGAGTACGCGGTCCTGCGCGAGGTGATCGGACGCTTCCCGCTGCCGCTGTTCCTGGTGACGGGCAATCACGACGAACCCGCCGCACTGCTCGACGAGTTCGGCGGGACCGCGCTGATGGGCGGGGCCCACGAGGCGTACTACGCGGCCGAGTTGCCCCGGCTCACCGTCGTGGCCCTCGACTCCTCCGTGCCCGGCGAAGGCGGCGGACGTCTCGGCGCGGGCCAACTCGCCTGGCTCGACGAGGTCCTGGCCCGCAGGCGGGACGTTCCGGCGTTCGTGTGTCTGCACCACCCGCCGGTGCCTGTCGGCATTCCCTTCCTGGACGGGATGCGGCTGGCCGACGGCGACGCGTTCGCCGAGGTGCTCGTACGGCACGCGAACGTGGCTCGTGTGCTCGCGGGCCATGTCCACCGCCCGGTCACGACCACGTACGCCAACAGCACCCTCGCTGTCGCCCCGAGCACCCATCTCCAGAGCGGACTGGCCCTGCGCGAAGGTGTCCCCGGCTATCTGCCCGAGCCGACGTCCTTCCTCCTCCACCTGCTCGCGGGCACGTCATGGGTCACCCACACCGTGCCCGTCAGCCACGCGGCGGCCCCGCTCGCCGGCTACTGAGAGCCCACGCCGCCGGGACGCTCAGCGCGGGGTGACGGTTTCCGCGAGGAAGGAGCGTATCGGCGTGGCGTCGCGACCGAGCAGGTCCGTCAACACCGGTCCGGTGGTGGCGAATTCACCGCGGCGCGACGCGTGGAACATGCCCAGCAGCAGGTTCGCCCGGTCCTCGGGTACGCCGTGTCCGATCAGGCCCGCCATCCATTCCTCGTCGTCGGCGACGACACGGCGGACGGTGCGGCCGGTGAGTTCGGTGAGGATGCCGGCGATGTCTTCGAGGTCGAGCGCCTCCGGCGCGGTCAGTGGCGGGGTCGCGCCGTCGAACCGGCCTTCGTCCGTGAGGATGGCCGCCGTCGCCTCGGCGAGGTCGTCGTGCGTGGTCCATGTCACCGGCCCGTCGGCGGGTGCGACGAGTTCGCCCGTTTCGAGTGCCTGGCCCAGGAGGAGCGGGACGGTGCTCGCGTAGTACCCGTTCCGCAGCGACGTGAAAGGCGTGCCCGTCGCCGCCAGGTACCGCTCGGTCGCGGCGTGGTCGGGCATCGGCGCGAACAGCGAATCGGGGGCGGCACCCTGGTGGCTGGTGTACAGGACGCGCTTGGCCCCGGCCGCGCGGGCGGCGTCGATCGCCGCGGTGTGCCGGGCGATGGCCGCGTCTCCGGTCACGCCCGCCGAGACGATGAGCACCTGCGTGGCGCCCTCGAACGCTTCGGCGAGAGAGCCGGGGTCGGTGAAGTCGCCGCGTCGCACGCGAACACCATGTGCGACAAGACCGGCGGCGCGGTCCGGCTCGCGCACGCTGACGCCGACCTCCTCCCCGGGGATCCGGTCGAGCAGCCGCTGGACGACCTTGGAGCCGAGGCGGCCGGTGGCGCCGGTGATGATGATCATGATGTGTCCTTACGTCGTCGCCATTGTTATCGATGGAAGCGTGGTAGTGATTCCGACGATAGTACATCGATAACGTCGATGCGTTATCGTTGAACACATGGTGGAGACGAAGCAGGGCGGGACCGGCAGAAGCGAGACGCGCGCGAACCTCGTGGAGGTCGCGGCGCGGCTCCTGCGCGAACAGGGTCCGGCCGCCGTCACCACCCGTGGTGTCGCCCAGGCCGCCGGCGTACAGGCGCCGACGATCTACCGGCTGTTCGGCGACAAGGACGGCCTGCTCGACGCCGTCGCCGAGCATGTCTTCGCCGCGTACGTCGCGGGGAAGGCGCTCGCCGACGACAGCGGCGACCCCGTCGCGGATCTGCGGGCGGGGTGGGACGTGCACATCGGCTTCGGCCTGGCCAACGCCGCACTGTTCGGCCTGCTCGTCGCCCCCGGCCGCGCCTCCCGCTCACCGGCGACGTCCGCGGGGCTGGAGGTCCTGCGCGCACGAGTACGCCGAGTCGCGGCGACCGGCCGGCTCCGCGTCGCCGAGCACCGCGCCGTGGAACTCATCCACGCCGCGGGCACCGGCGCCGTACTGACCCTGCTCGCCATGCCGCCGCAGGAGCGGGACCCCGGCCTCGCCGACGCGATGTACGACATGGTGACGCGGTCGATCCTCACCCGGCCCGCCGGGCCCGAGCCCGCCGCCGAGCCCGCCCCCGCGCCCACCGGGGACAGCACGACGGCGGCCGCCGTCGCGTTCCGGACCGTGGTGCCCCGGCTGCCGAAGCTGACCGACATCGAGCGCGCACTGCTGTCCGAGTGGCTGGACCGGGCCGTCGAAAGCTGATCCCGCACCCGGCCGGGCCCGTTCAGCCGGGTCCGCTCAGTCGAGTCCGATCCGCGCCGCAGCCGCCGACCACGCCCGCGCGTCGCCGCGTGGCTCGTACCGGCGCAGCCGTTGCGTTCGTGCCACCAGGCGGCGCATGTCAGCGCGGTCTCCGACGAGGCCCTGGGCGCGTGCCTGGACGAGGACGTTGCCGAGCGCGGTGGCCTCGGCCGGGCCCGCCACCACCGGCAACCCCGTGGCGTCCGAGGTCAGTTGGCAGAGCAGTTCGTTACGGCTGCCGCCACCCACCAGATGCACCACGCGGATGTCGGTGCCCGACAGCTCGGCCGCCGCGCGCAGCGTCGCGCGGTGCGCCAGCGCGAGACTCTCCAGGACGCAACGGACCGTCGCCGCCCGGTCGGCGGGCGGCTGCTGGCCCGTGCGGGCGCAGTACGCCGCGATGCGGGCCGGCATGTCACCCGGGGTGAGGAACGACGGATCGTCCGGGTCGACCAGCGCGGCGAACGGCCGCGACCGGGCCGCCCCTTCCATCAGCGGCGCCAGATCGGCGGGCAGCCCACGCTCCCCCCACGTGCGCAGGCTCTCCGACAGCAGCCACAGCCCCATCACGTTGCGCAGGAATCGGTAACTGCCGTCCAGCCCCAGCTCGTTGGTGAAGTTCGCGGCCCTGGAAGCCTCCGTGACCACCGGCTCGGTCAGTTCAAGACCGGCCAGTGACCACGTACCGCACGACACGTACGCGAAGCCAGGCCCGGTCGCGGGGACGGCGGCCACGGCCGAAGCCGTGTCGTGCGAGGCCACGGCCGTGACCGGAGTGGACTCCGGCAGCCCGGTCTCGGCCGCCACGTAGGGCAGCAGCGTCCCCGCCGTGTCCCCCGGCCGCCGGATGGCCGGGAAAAGGCTCCGGTCGATGCCCAGCCGGCCCATCAGCTCGTGCGACCAGTCACCCGCGCGCGCGTCGAACAGGCCCGTGGTGGACGCGTTCGTGGCCTCCGCCCCGACACTGCCAGTGAGCCAGTGCGTCAGCAGATCGGGAATCATCAACAGCGTTCTGGCCGCCGCCAGTTGAGAGCTCCCGGAGGCCGCGGCGAGCTGGAACACCGTGTTGAACGGCAGATGCTGCAATCCGGTGATCCGGTACAGCTCCCCGGCCGGGACCGTCCCCCAGACCCGCTCACCGACCCCCTCGGTACGGGTGTCCCGGTAGTGGTGCGGATTGCCGAGCAACTGGCCGTCCGCGTCCAGCAGTCCGTAGTCCACCGCCCAGCTGTCGATGCCGACCGAGGCGATGCCGCCGTACGTACGGGCCGCCCGGCCGAGACCGTCGAGCACCCCCTGGAAGAGCGAGAGCACGTCCCAGCGCAGGCTGCCCGGCAGCCGCACCGGCCGGTTCGGGAAGCGATGGACCTCGATGAGGTCGAGCGCCCCCCGATCGGACCCGCCAGGCCGGCCGGACCCGCCGGACCCACCCACGCGCCCCGCCATCACCCGCCCACTGGTGGCGCCGAGGTCGACGGCGACGAAGACCGGGGCGTCCGCGCCCGGGGCGGCGGCCCGCGCCTCAGCCGCCCGCGCTTCCGTCCCCTGTGCTTCGCTGCCGTACGACACGGCGGTGCCCCCCAACTCCCTCTCAGCGCCTCAACGCAGGAACGCCGCGGCGACACCCGCGTCGACGGGAATGTGCAGCCCGGTCGTATGCGTCAGGTCGCCGCCCGTCAGGGCGAACACCGCGTTCGCCACATGCTCCGGCAGCACCTCACGCTTGAGCAGCGTCCGCCCGGCGTAGAACTCACCCAGCTTCTCCTCAGGCACCCCGTACACGGCGGCCCGCTGCGCCCCCCAGCCCGCCGCGAAGATCCCGGACCCGCGCACCACCCCGTCCGGGTTCACCCCGTTGACCCGGATCCCGTGCTCACCCAACTCCGCCGCGAGCAGCCGCACTTGATGAGCCTGGTC
Source organism: Streptomyces sp. NBC_01716 (assembly GCF_036248275.1). Lineage (NCBI taxonomy): Bacteria > Bacillati > Actinomycetota > Actinomycetes > Kitasatosporales > Streptomycetaceae > Streptomyces > Streptomyces sp. NBC_01716. The sequence continues at coordinate 8,355,447 of NZ_CP109181.1, forward strand.
GGCCTTCGTCGCCGAGTAGGCGATGTTGTTGGGGCCCGCGAACACCGCGTTCTTCGAGGCGATGTAGACGATGTCCCCGCCGAGCCCCTGACGGGTCATCACGCGCGCCGCCTCCCGTGAGACCAGGAACGAGCCGCGCGCCATGATGTCGTGCTGGAGGTCCCAGTCCCGGGCGGTCGTCTCCAGAAGCGGCTTCGAGATCGAGATGCCGGCGTTGTTGACGACCAGGTCCACCCCGCCGAAGGCGAGCGCGGCCTCGCGGAAGGCGGCGGCGATGGCCTCCTCGTCCGTCACGTCGACGGTGACCGCCAACGCCCGGTCCGGGCCGCCCAGTTCACCCGCGACCTCCGCCGCGCCCGCCGCGTTCACATCGGCGACCACGACGCACGCGCCCTCCGCCGCCAGCCGGTGCGCGATGGCCTTCCCGATACCCGACCCGCCGCCGGTCACCAGCGCGACCCGGGCCGCCAGCGGCTTCGGAGCCGGCATCCGCCGGAGTTTCGCCTCCTCCAGCGCCCAGTACTCGATACGGAACTTCTCCGCCTCGTCGATCGGCGCGTACGAGGAGACGCCCTCGGCACCCCGCATCACATTGATCGCGTTGAGATAGAACTCGCCGGCCACCCGCGCCGTCTGCTTGTCCTTGCCGTACGAGAACATGCCCACGCCCGGCACCAGCACGACCGCCGGGTCGGCGCCCCGCATCGCCGGCGAGTCGGCGTCCGCGTGCCGGTCGTAGTAGGCGGCGTACTCCGCGCGGTACTCCTCGTGCAGCCGGGCGAACCGGGCCGTCACCTCGTCGAGCGGCGCGGAGGCCGGCAGATCGAGAACCAGCGGCCGGACCTTCGTACGCAGGAAGTGGTCCGGGCAGGAGGTGCCGAGGGCTGCGAGCCGCGGGTGTTCCGCGCGGGCCAGGAAGTCCAGCACCGGCGCGCTGTCGGTGAAGTGACCCACCTGGACCCGGTCCGTGGAGGCCAGTCCGCGCAGCAGCGGGGCCAACTCCGCAGCGCGGGCACGCCGTTCGTCGTCGGGCAGCGCCCCGTACCCCTCCAGGAGGGGGCCGAACGGCTCCGGCCCCGCTCGCTTCACGAGGAACTCCTCGGCCTCGCGGATGATGCTCAGCGAGTTCTCCTCGCACTCCCGCGAGGTGTCACCCCACGCGGTGATGCCGTGGCCGCCGAGCACACAGCCGATCGCCTGCGGGTTGGCCCGTTTCATCTCGGCTATGTCCAGGCCGAGTTGGAAGCCGGGACGGCGCCAGGGCACCCACACCACCCGGTCGCCGAAGCACTCCGCCGTGAGAGCCTCGCCGTCGGCCGCGCAGGCGAGCGCGATGCCGGAGTCGGGGTGCAGATGATCGACATGCGCGGCGTCCACCAGACCGTGCATGGCGGTGTCGATGGAGGGAGCCGCGCCGCCCTTGCCGTGGAGGCAGTAGTCGAAGGCGGCGACCATCTCGTCCTCGCGCTCCACGCCCGGATACACCTCGGCGAGCGCGCGCAGCCGGTCGAGCCGGAGCACCGCGAGCCCCGGCCCGGTGAGGGTGCCCAGATCCCCGCCGGAGCCCTTCACCCACATCAGTTCCGTGTCGGCGCCGCTCACCGGATCGGGGGCCAGGCCCTTGGCGGAGGTGTTGCCGCCCGCGTAGTTGGTGTTGCGCGGGTCCGCGCCCAGGCGGTGGGAACGCGCGAGGAGTTCGGCGGCGGGCAGGGGCTGACCGGCTTCGGGGGAGGGCGTCATCAAGAGGCTTCCTTCGATCCCAGATCGATGAATGAATCGATTCATTGAGAAGGTAGGCGGCGGCGCCGACGCGTGTCAAGGTTGGGTGAGTCCTCGGAGAACTACTGCCGCGCGGACTGAACCGTTCCAGGTCAGACGCCGCCCGCTCCCGTCACCCCCTGGCCAGCAACTCCGCGATCTCGTCGTGCAGCTGAAGCGGCAGCCCGGTGCCCCAGCGCGCCGAGGCCTCGGCCGCCAGGTCCCGGCTCCACCGCCAGCTCCACCGCCGCCGACCGTAGTTCGGCGGGCCGCGCCCCGCCGGTCGTGCGGAGATGGCGTGCGCGGTCGGCCTCCGGCAGGTCCCGCTCCAGCGCGCGGCTCGGCGTCAGCCAGTGCGCCGTGGAACCGCGCAGCAGCCGGCACAGCTTCAGCTGGAGCGGTGAGACGACGGCATGCAGCAGGTTGTACGCGCGGGCGGTCTCGCCCCGCGCGGCCACATGCGCCAGCATCAGCGTCCAGTTGGCGAGCTCGTCGCAGAGCTCCTGCGCCGTGGACACCGGCTCCGGCGGGCGGAATTCGGCGAGCCGCCGGGCCGCGGCGGTCAGCCGCCCGCCTCGGTCGAGCAGGACGGCGGACTCGGGGTCGGGAAGATGCACCGCCCCCTCCCAGGAGGAGATCAGATCGATGCCGGTCCCCGCCGCGTCGACATGGAACTCCCCGCGCATCAGGTCCTCGAAGACGACGGCGAGGATGCCGTGCATATTGGTGTGGGCCAGCTTCAGCGGGGCCAGCCGCCTGACGAACTCCCGTCCGTCGAAGCTCTCCGCGTCCGCGTCCCGTACGAACAGATACGCGTCGATGTCGGAGTGCGCGTCCGACTCCCCGAGGGTCCAGGACCCGTACAACAGCACACCGTCCAGGCGCGGTTCGGCCTCGGCGAGCTCACGCAGCAGCTCTACGCGGCGGTTCAGGACAGGGGAGGGCGATACGTAACGCATGAGGGAAGGTCTCTCCTGGGTCTGGGTGACGGCACACGAACGCGGCCCGGTGGCTGCCGGGCGGCCGGGGCGTGGTCTCGGACCACGTTCGTGTGCTCAGGTCATACCCATGCCGGAGATCCTAGGTGAGCACGTCCTACCTGGACAGCAGCGGCTCCAGCGGCGGCAGCGGAATGTCCGGCAGGTCGGGGAGGTCGGGGACGAGCGGCGGGATGGAGCCCAACGGGTCGGTCTCGACGACATAGCTGCAGTACGTGTACGAGTAGCCGGGATCGATCGACATCCCGTCCGTCGTGCTCGTGACGTCGTCCGCCGCGTCCCCGGAGTGCTTCAGGAGGAAGTGGTAGTCACCCACGGGCAGTCGCAGCGTCTTCCTCGGGTAGTTCTTGCCGGAGTCCTTGCAGGCCCTGTCCACGGCGTCGTAGCTGGAGTAGTTCACACAGCCGCCGCACGCCTTGATCTTGACCGTGCCCGTCACGGGCCCCGTGTAGAGGATCTCCACCGCGTCCGACGCGTCGTTGCTGATCACCACTTCGAGACGGGGACCGCCCGGCGCGTTCGCGGGCGGCAGACGGTCGCCGGCCGCGCCGCGTTCCGTGGCGATCTCGGCGGCGATGGCGATGTCCCGCGCCCTGTCCCTGCGTGAACTGTCCTTGTAGGTGGACCTGAACGAGGTCAGCGTCTCCAGGGCGAGTTCGAAGTCCTTGTCCTTGAACTGGTCGACACCGCAGGCGTATGTCCCCGACTCCACGGCCGACGCGGCGGTCTTCTTGAGCGCGGCCGTGTCCGTCTCGAAGGTGCCGACCATCGTGGAGATGCTCTCCAACTCGGTGGTGGTCGAGCAGGGATCGGTTCCGCCCAGCTTCCCGGAGCGGTCCTTGATCGCGGCGGTCACGGCCGGCTTCACCGCCGCCGCCTGCTCCGACTCAGGGAACAGCGAGATGAGTTCGGCCAGGTCACCCCGGTCGGAGACCGGCTTGCTCGACGCCAGTCCCAGCTTCCCGCACTCCAGGAGCGAGGTGGCCAGCGGCTGGTCGGGCCATTTGGCCAGCTCGCCGAGCAGGTCGGCGCCGATCGAATCGGGCACGTCGCGCAGGTAGGCGAGGGCGTCGACGGCGTCGCAGTAGTTCTTCTCCGTATAAGGGACGGACACGGCGTTGTAGAACGTGGTGAGCCGCTTCGGCACGAGCTTGCCCGCCCTCGAATCCCCCTCGTTCTCGCCGAGTTCGCGGTAGACCGTGAGGGCGGCGGTGAAGCCCGCACTCTTGTCCTTGCTGGTGCCGCTGCCCTCGCGCGTCGCCTCGACCTTCTTGTCGGCCACGGCGAGCCGGTCGAGAAGCATCCGCTCGACGGCCTCGTCCTGGGCCGCGTCGTAGGCGACGGCCCCGCCCACGGGTATCACGAGCAGGACCAGGGCCACGGCGACGGCCAGGGCGGGCCGCAGAGCGGGGAGCACCAACGGGGGCCGTGCGACAGGGACTCGGGCGCGCCGCGCGCCGTCGACGGCCGCGGCGATCAGCACCAGGGCGTACAGCGCGACAAGCGGTCCGGGTGCGCCGTTGGTGTCGGCGGGCAGCACGAGCAGCAGGAACAGCGCGGTCGCGGCCAGGCTGAGTCCGACCCGGAGCCAGTCGCGGATCAGGACGTAACCGAGCCCCAGGCCGGTCAGGTTGAGGAGCGCGACGGCGGCGACATGACCGGACGCCGGCGGCGGACCGACGGGCTGGGGAGGAGCGGCGGGCGGCGGAAAGCCGAAGGCGGGCGGCTGGGCCGGTGGCGGCGGTGTCACCGGGGGCTGGTCGGGTCGCGTCGGGGGCGGTGAGGCCGGCGGCGGTGGCGTCAGCGGCTGCGCCGGTACCGACGGCGGTACGGCGTCGCTGGGTTCGCCGGCGCCCGTAGCCGAAGTATCCGGGTCGCTGCCGGCTTCGGAGCCGGAGCCCCCGCCCGTACCTCTCTCGTCACTGTCTCTGCCCGTGGCCATGTGCCCCCCTGTGGTGTTGTGCCGCAGTCTCCCACTGCTACTTCATACAGTGAACGTCAAGGTCGGTGCCGTGCAAGGCGGTTGGGAACGATCGCGGTATCCGCCCCGCGCGGCCCGACTCCCGCGGTCGAACCGAAATTCGGCCATGAAGAGGGATTGGCGCACAAGAAATCTGGCCAGAATGATGCCGTGACAGTGAGTCTGCGAACTACATAATAATACGTTGGGGCGCTCCCAAAGATCATTGATTCTGCTCTCCGGGAATCGCCCTTGCCGCCGTGCACCGTCAGTATCCTGCAATATGTCCCAGGCCACCGGGCCACCAATGAACGGTGCGAGGAGAGCGGCCGTGCATGATGAATTCCTGTGCCATGTCACCGCCTACGGAGTCAGTGGCGGTCAGCGTATAGGCGTACCCCTGGGAACGTATCGCGCCCCCACTCTGTCTCTTGCACTGTGGTGGTTACGGGACCGGGCGACATGGATTGCGGAGCGTCTCGATCCGAGCCCCGACAACGACAATTTTCCCGCCGAGGCACTCGCCCCGCTGGCGGACAACGTCCCTGACGTACCACAGATGTTGCGGGCCTGGCGCGACAATCGGGCCCATCAGGACCGGGTCGCGGAACATCTGGCGGCGGGACATCTCATTCGAGTGGCCACACGCGACGAAACCACGGAATACGAACTGCTCGCGGAATCCGTTGACGCGCTGCGGATGGACCGTGCCAGCCCCTCGCTGATCGACGAGACGGAAATCCAGGACGTGTACGCCGACGACGGCGCCTACCGGCGGACTTCCGTCGCCGGGGAGCAGGAGTACGAGTACGGGCGTGCGCAGGAGAGGCAGGAGAGTGAGTACCGTTACGCGTACGCATATGTAAAGCCGTCGGAAGGCGCCGGGAAATGGCGCAGGTCCGACGACTCCTTCGCCGACACGTTGCAACTGGGCAGGCTGCCCCGCTAATCGCGGGACGGGCGTCTCGGAATAACTTCTTCCGCGCCGTCGTTCCCCGTCTCGGAACACGTGGCGCGCGGCGCGCGCCGCACAACGGCCGCTCTCGCGCGGCCGTTGCTACGGTCGGATTCGCACGGGCCCGGGGCCCTCCCCACGCGGGATGCCACGGGCGAGGCGATCCTCGGAAGGAGACGGCAGATGCTGTTCGGCAAAGAGCATGTGAAGCGCTACCAGGAGACGGACGGCGAGGTGGGACACATCTGGGAGAACGGCACGACCACGCTGATCCTCACCACCACCGGCCGCAAGAGCGGCGAGCAGCGCAGCACCCCCCTCATCTACCGTGACCACGGTGACGACGTGATGGTCGTCGCCTCCCACGGCGGCGCCGACGTGGATCCGCAGTGGTACCGCAACATCCAGGCGGACCCCGAGGTCCGGGTACAGGTGAAGGGCGACCGCTTCGCCGCCCGCGCGCGCACCGCGACGGCCGAGGAGCGGCCGGAGCTGTGGCGCCGGATGGCCGAGGTCTGGCCCGCGTACGACGAGTACGAGACCAAGACGGACCGGGAGATCCCCGTGGTCGTCCTGGAACGCGTCTGACCTGTTCGGCCGTGCGCGCCGGCCGCCGATGGCAGCCGGCGCGTTCTTCGCTTCCGTGAAGCCGCCCGCCCGCACCGCGGGCGGGCGTTCGTCTGTGACGGCCGCCCGTCAGCTCCGTGGTGTCAGCTCCAGCGCCTCGGCCAGCGTGCGCCACTCGGTGAGGGGCAGATGCTTGCTCCGGTCGCCGACCAGCACCTGAAGCGCCAGATGGTCGGCGCCCGCGTTCTCGTACTCCTCGACCCGCGTACGCACCGTATCGGCGTCGCCCAGCGCGAAGAGCGAGGCCAGGAGCCGGTCGCTGCCGCCGTCCGCGAAGTCGCCCTCGGTGAAGCCGAGCCGGAGCAGGTTGTTGGTGTAGTTGGGCAGTTGGAGATACATCGACAGCATCCCGCGCGCGACGCCGCGGGCCGCGTCGATGTCCGTGTCGAGTACGACGGTGAGTTCCGGCGCGAGCAGAGCGTCCGGACCCAGCGCTGCGCGGGCCTCCGCCGTGTGCTCCGCGGTGACGAGATAGGGATGCGCGCCCGCCGCCCGCCCGGCGGCGAGCTTCAGCATCTTCGGGCCGAGTGCGGCGAGTACCCGCCCCGACGCGGGGACGGGGGCCGCCGCGGCGTCGAGTGCGTCGAGGTACTCGACCATGGCCGAATAGGGCCGAGCGTAGTTGGGGGTGAGACTGCCGTGGCTGACGCCGAGACCGAGGACGAAGCGGCCCGCGGCGTCCTGCTGGAGCCGCGCCGACTGCTCGGCGACGGCCTGGGCCCGGTGTTCCCAGATACTGAGGATGCCGGTCGCGACGGTGATGTGCCGGGTCGCGTCGACGACGGGAGCGACCTGGTCCAGCGACGGGCTGCCGCCCATCCAGACCGTTCCGTAGCCGAGCGCGTCGAGCTCGGCGACGGCCGCCGGGACGGCGGCGAGGCCGTCGGGGTCGGAGGGGTGCAGGGCCGAACTCCAGATACCGATCCTGCCGAAACGTGCGTGATTCACAGAGGGCATACCGAAAACGTAACTCAGCGGCTCTCGGGTGCCCCGCCGCCCCGCCAGCGCGCCCTTCCGCCGGCGCCGGCGGGCCCCTCCGTCGTGACGGGATGGTTCCCCGCCCGTTCATCAAACCAACATCCGCCGCTCACTCGATGTCGACAACATCGCCCTACCCCCCCGGCCGGCTGAACGACATATAGGAGCCCCGTGAAGATCCTCCGTAAGTTCTCATCAGGCGCGAGCACCGGGAGGCCGCGGCCGGGCCGGCCGGCCGGTGCGCGAGTGGGCACTCGGATTCGCGATCTGGAGGAGGCGAACGGGCGGACGGCGCTGGAGGCGGCGCGGGTGAGGCCGGTCACCACCTCCGACATTCTTACCAAGCACCGCAAGGGCTTCCCGCACCACGGCTGGGTCGAGATCGACTCCGAGCACTGTCCGCCGTTCGTCATGTTCTGCGCGAACGACGAGGCCGTCGCCCTTGACACCGTCTGGAACGGCCGCTTCGGTTACGAGTCGTCGAGCCTGCGTCACTGGAGCCGGCTCGCCGCCACCAGCCGTACGATCCTGGACGTCGGCGCGCACGTCGGTTACTACGCCATGATCGCGGCCCTCTCCGCCCCCAAGGCCACGGTTCACGCGTTCGAGCCGGTGCCGCCGATCCACGCGAGGCTGGCGGTCAACCACCGGGCGAACAACCTCAAGAATCTCGTACTGCACCAGAACGGCGTCTCGGACCACGGCGGCACCGCGGACATCAACATCCGCTTCCCGCTGTCGAACCTGCTCTCCACCGGCTCGTCGCTGGAGGACTTCACCAAGCCGCCGGCCAGCGCGTTCACCACTCGCGTCCATCTGCTCACCGTGGACGAGACCCTGGGCGACACCCCGGTCGACCTGATCAAGATCGACGTCGAGGGCCATGAGCCGAGCGTCCTCGCCGGAGCGCGCGGCGTCATCAAGCGCGATCGCCCGGTCATCATTCTCGAAGCCCTGCACAAGACGTTGCTCGGCAAGCTCACCGAGCCCTTCGAAGGTCTCGACTACACCTTCCGCTGGATCTCGGAGGCGGACGGCCGGCTCGTCCCCATCACCGGGGACCGCCCGGAGAAGAGCCGCAACCTGATCTTCGCGCCGAGGGAGCGGGAGTACTCCTGACCCGCCCCTCCGCCCGCCGCACCGGCCGGACATGGCGCCGCCCCGGCACGGGCGGTGACGCTCGTGCCGGGGCGGCTGGTCGGCGGATCCGGTCGGCCCGGTCGGCCTGCCGGGTCCGCCGGTTCAGTTGTCCGGTCGGTCGGCCGGTGGTCAGCTGAAGACGACCGAACGGACCATCAGCCGCTCGGAGGCGTGGCCGCCGCCCGGCCGAAGGGTGAACTGGGGGCCTTCGCACTCGGCGCCCTCGAAGACGGTCGCCGTGGCGTCCGTGTTGTTGCGGGGGCTGTGCGCCGGCTCCGACGTCTCGTTCTCGACCTCGGGCAGCGTGATGCACTCGCCGCTCTGCGGGTCCGTCAGGGCCGAGGTCTCGGAGATGCCGGCCTCGGTGCCGTGCTGGTAGGTGAAGTCACCCTGGGCCGCGCCGGCCGAGGCCGGAAGGGCGATGACGAGGGCGAGGGCGCCGACGGCGGCAGCCACACTGGTACGAAGTCGCACAGGACACTCCATTGGTGCGGTGGGGGTGGAACGGGTCGCCGAAAGACTGTCCCGGCCTGTGTGGATGTTCTCCGAACATCCCGGTTCGTCCTCCCAACAGCGGGTTGCAGAAACGATTCTGCGTGCGCCATGTGGGTCTCCGGCCTGGTCACTCACCCGGTCATCGGCCTGATCATCAGCCCGATCTCCTGCCCGTCGGAGCCCTTCTGTCAGAGCCCGTCGGTGAACAGAAGCCGGTTCGGCGAGCCCTGGGTCACGGCCGACAGCCTGTTCTCGGTGGCCGAGCCGCCGAGCCATTCCGCCAGGTCCTCCGGACTCGCGTCCGGGTGCTCCGCCTGGTAGAGCGCCGCCACACCGGCGACATGCGGCGAGGCCATCGACGTACCGTTCAGCGAGACGTCGCCGCCGCCCAGCTTGGCGGAGACGATGGCGGCCCCCGGCGCGTACAGCGACAGGCACTTCCCGTGGTTGGAGAAGCCGGACTGCTTGTCGTTCCGGTCGGTCGAGCCGACCGTCACGACACCCTCCGCGGAGGCCGGTGAGACGGAGCAGGCGTCCACCCCGTCGTTGCCCGCCGCGAGGACCGGCAGGACGCCCTGCCGCGAGAGCGCCGTCGCCGCGTTGTTCACGGCGACCGACTTCGGGCCGCCGAGCGATCCGTTGAGTACGGCCGGCTGCTTGGCGTTGGCGGCGACCCAGTCGAAGCCGGCGAGGATCCCCGACCAGGTGCCCTTGCCCTTGCAGTCCAGGACCCGGACGCTGACCAGATCGGCCTCGGGAGCCACGCCGTACGTACGACCGGCGACCGTGCCCGCCACATGTGTGCCGTGGCCCTGGCAGTCCTTGCCCTGCCGGCCGTCGCCGATGGCGTCGTAACCGGGCCTGGCGCGCCCTTCGAACTCCTCGTGGCCGAAGTCGATGCCCGTGTCGATGACATACGCGGTGACACCCTTGCCGGTGCTCTTCGCGTCGTAGCGGCCGTCCAGCGGCAGTTCCTGCTGGTCGATCCGGTCCAGCCCCCAGGACGAGGCGGGCACCAGGCTCTTCGCCGGAGCGGTCTCCAGCGCCTCGATCTCGGAGTCCTCCTCGACGGCGGTGACGCCGGGAGTCGCCCGGATGGTCTTGAGCTGGGTGGGCGTCAGCTCGGCGGCGAATCCGCGCAGCACGCTCGTGTACGTGAACAGGGGCTTCACCCCTGCCCTGTTGAGCAGTTTGCTCGCGTCGAAGGCGGCGTCGACAGAGACGATGTAACGGTTGAGAAGCGGCGCGGCCGAGCGGTGCAGCGGCGCGGAGTGGGTCTCGGCGGAGGCCGGCTGGACCGTGGTGGGGAGCGGACCGGCGGCCACCACCACCGCGCTTGTGGCGACGAGGAACATGCTGAGTTTCAGGCGATTTCTCATGAAAAGTACTCAAACATGATCAAATTATTTTGATCCGCAGGCTGGCGGGTCGTTCACCCGACCAGATGGGCCCGGTCCATGGCGTGATGTGTGGGCGGTACGTCGTTGACGACACGATCGGCGGACGCGCAGGCTGGACGGTGTGCAGCACAGACGAGTTGTCTTCGTGATCTTCGAGGGGTTCCAGTCGCTCGACCTCTCTGGTCCCTTCGAGGTGTTCCAGCAGGCGGACCGGGCAGCGCCCGGCTACGACTGCCGGATCGTTGCCCCCGTCGCGGGCCCGGTGCGTTCGGCCGGCGGTCTGCGGGTGCACGCCGACCACGGGATCGCGGACCTGGATCCCGCCGGGATCGACACCTTGGTGGTCGCCGGCGGGGGAGGAGTCGACGAGGCGGCGCGTAACGCCGACCTCGTCGGGTGGATCGCCGGGGCGGGCGCCACCGCCCGCCGGGTCACCTCGGTGTGCAGCGGGGTGTTCCTGCTCGCCGCCGCCGGGCTGCTCGACGGACGGCGCGTCACCACCCACTGGAGCCGCGACGGTCAGCTGCGCCGTGAGCATCCCGGGCTGACCGTGGACACTCGGCCGATCTTCGTGCGCGACGGGCGGGTCTGGACGTCCGCCGGGGTGACCGCGGGCATGGACCTGGCGCTCGCGCTGGTCGAGGACGACCTCGGCCACGAGGTCGCCCACACCGTCGCCCAGCATCTTGTGCTCTTCCTGCGCAGGCCCGGCAGCCAGGCGCAGTTCAGTGTGCCGCTGTGGTCCGCGCAGCCCGCCACCGACCCGGTCCGGGCCGCCGTATCCGCGGTCCACGCCGATCCCGGCTCGCCGCACACCCTCGCCGGTCTGGCCGCCCGCGCCGGGCTGAGCCCGCGTCACCTCCAGCGCCGGTTCACCGCGGAGCTGGGGGTGGGACCCGGCGAGTACGTGGAGCGCGTACGGGTGGAGGCCGCCCAGCGGGCACTGACCGGTGGTGACGAGCCGGTGGCCGCGATCGCGCGCCGCTGCGGACTCGGCAGCTCGGAATCACTGCGTCGCGCGTTCCACCGCCACTGCGGGGTGACACCGACCGACTACCGGAACCGTTTCCGGACGACCGAAGGCGACACCGACACCTGATGCCCGACGGCGCGGTTGACCACGAAGGACCACTTATGACGAACGAGGACCGCCCATGACCACGTACGGACTGCTGATCTTCGACGGCGCCGAGGAACTGGACTTCGTCGGCCCCTGGGAGGTGTTCACCGTCTCCTCCATGCTGCGCGACCGGGCCGACACGGCCGTCCTGGTGGCCGAGCGGCCCGACCCGGTCGTGTGCGGCAAAGGCATGCGGGTCGTACCCGACCACACGCTCGGCGAGAGCCCGCGGCTGGACGTGCTGCTCGTCCCCGGCGGCCGGGGAACCCGTCGCGAGGTGGACAACCCCGCGCTGATCGAATGGATCGGCAGGACCGCCGCCGGCGCCGACTGGGTCACCAGCGTGTGCACAGGAGCTCTTCTGCTGCACGAGGCCGGTCCCGCCCGTGGGCGACGCGTGGCCACCCATCACGGCTTCGAGGACGACCTCCAGGCCCGCGGCGATGTCACCGTCGTCCGTGACGCCCGCTATGTCGTGGACGGGAACCTGGTCACCAGTCAGGGCGTCTCGGCCGGGATCGACATGGCCCTGTGGCTGGTCGGCCGGCTGCACGGACGCGACCACGCCCGCGCGGTCCGCCGGTACATCCAGTACGACCCCGCGCCGCCCTATCTGGCCGACGAGCCGGTGGCGTACTGAACCCACCGGCGCGCCCGCCACTCACCGCGCCGGTCGTCAGCCCCGGTCCGTGTGGCGCAGCACGGCGGGAATCACCGTGTCCCACACACGGGCCGGAGGCGCCTGATGACCGACCCCGTCCAGGGTGATCAGACGGGCGTCGGGAATTCCCTCGGCCAGCGCCCGCGCGTGGCCGAGCGGGAAGAGCGGGTCATCGGTGCCGTGCAGGACGAGCGTGGGCACGGTCACCTCCGCCGGCCGGACGGTGATGGGGTTCTCGTCGTCCTTGAGCGCCCAGTGGTTCTTCATGGCCGCCTCGATGTCCGTGGTGCGGTCGATGATCCGGCCCGACAACTCCCGTACCGCTTCCTCGTCGAACCGCGCCGGACCGGTGAAGAGCCGCTCGCCCGCGACCAGATACGCGATCACGGCCGCGCGGTCCGACCAGTCCGGTTCGGGTGCCGGATCGGCGAACGCCGCGCGCATGCTCTCCGACGGGGGCGGCAGCTCCGATCCGGTAGGGCCCGCAGGGCTGGTGGAGACCAGGGTGAGCGTCGCGACCCGCTCCGGATGCGCGAAGGCCACGCACTGCGCGACCCCGCCGCCCATGGAGATGCCCACCAGATGCGCCCGGTCCACGCCCAGTGTGTCCAGCAGACCGACCGCGTCAGCGATCAGGTCCGAGAAGGTGTAGTCCGGGGCGCCCGCCGGAGAGACGACGGACCGGCCCGTGTCGCGCTGGTCGTAGCGCACGACATGGCGGCGGCCGGCCGCGAGCCGGGCGCAGAACCCTTCGTCCCAGCCGTCCATCGAGCTCGCGGCGCCGCTGATCAGCAGGACGGTCGGGTCGGCGGGATCGCCGAAGGTCTGGACGCACAGGCGTACGCCGTTGGCCTCGACCAGGCGCTCGGCGCCCCGGGGCAGGTCGCTGTCGGACCCGGCGTCGTTCGGGATCATGCGGGGCTCCACTGTTCTCGGGTGTCGGCCGTGGCCGCTCTCGTGTTGTCGCTTCCGTCGCTGTGACGACCGGCCGGAGCCCCGGAACTCATCGGCCGGTCAGCGCCCGAAGGACTCCGCGAGATCCGTCGGGGCGGCCTGCTTCCAGGAGTCGACCAGGATGTCGTACAGCTCGGTCTCGTCCTCCAGCGCGCCCAACCGGGCCCGTACCCAAGAGGAGTTGGCCTCGTGCGGCGGGACCCAGAACTTCTCGGGCTCCGCCGCGATCAGCTCCGTACGCTCCAACTTGGGGCAGCGGACGGCGAACGACGTCCCGTCGTCGGGCACCGTGACGAACATCCGGCCCGCGACATGGAAGGTGGGGATGGACCAGAGTTCCTTCTCCACGCTGCGCGGCAGGGACATCGCGATGCGGCGGACGTCGTCGGCGTCGAGACCTGTGTGGTCAAGGTCTGCGTCAAGCATGGTCGTTGCCTTCGGATCGATGGACGCGGCTGGTCCCATGATCCGGCATCGTCCGGCCTCGCGTACCCCGGTCGTCCCGCGTACCTCCGTCGTCCCGCGCGCTCCGGACGACCTGGCTCAGTGTCCGGCCGGTGCGGGCGGACCGGGCCCGCCGTGGGTCGGGGGTGGCGCGGACGCCGTGCGTACTGCCGGAACCGGACTTCTTCACCAGCAGCCACGCCTCGCCCGAGCCGTCCCTGCCGTCACGGAAGCGGGTGAGCGCGTACGCGCCGCGCAGCTTCTGCCCGTTCAGCCGGAACGAGGCGTGGCCCCTGTCCAGAGCGGCGGCGAAGGCCGCCAGGCTCCCGGCACCCATCGGCGAGTACGTCCCCTGGTCCCACACGATGACCGGGCCCGCCCCGTACTCACCTGAGGCGATGACGCCCTCGTACTCCCGGTACTCCAGCGGGTGGTCCTCGGTGGGCACCGCCAGACGCTTGTCGCCGGGGTCGGTGGACGGCCCCCTCGGCACGGCCCAGGACTTCAGTACGCCGTCCACCTCCAGCCGGAAGTCGAAGTGCATACGGCGCGCGTCATGGATCTGGACGACGAAGGACAACTCCTCGGAGGGGCCCGCGCTCTCGCCGCGCGGCTCGTCGGTGGTGTCGAACCGGCGCTTCCCGTGGTAGCGCGCCAGCGGGTCCCGGGCCACTAGCTCTCGCCCGCCTCGTCCTCCTCGTCCGGCGAGATGTGCATCGCGGCCTCCTCGGCCGTCGCCGCGCCGCCGTCGATACCCACGTCGCGCGCCGACACGTCCGAATGCCGGCGCGGAGCGATGTCGTCCACCGGCTGGAGCCGGCCCGCCCGCTCCTCACCGGTCTCCGTGTCCCTGGGCTCGCCCTCGCCGCCGGGCAGGTCACCGACGCCGTCGCCCGCCTCCGGCCGTACGTCCGGGGCCTCCTGCGCGAGCCGCTGGTCCAGGGTCTCGCCCTCCTGCTGCTCCTCGCCGGTGACCCCGTACTTGTTGACGCCGAGAGGACGCTCGGGCGGGGAGTACCCCTCCGTCATCATGTCGTCCAGTCCGCGCTCGTCTATCACGTTCTCCAGATCGAGATCGTCGGAGGGGCCGTTCTGCACGTCCGAGTTCTCGGGCTGGTAGACATCGTCGCCTCGTGACTCGTCGGCCATGACTCGATCCTTTCCAGCGCGGGTGCCCGGCCGGGCTCTCGGGAACCTGGAGGGTGAGAAATCGGGGCCACCAGGAACATGACGAGAGGTCTTCAGAATACGCCCGAAATGTCCGCCGGGTCGGGTCAGCCGGTTGTCCAGCCGTGCAGAAGGCGGGCGATACCGGCGACGCCGACCGTCCCCGACGCGGCGTCGCGTACGAGAGCGACCGCCGCCTTCGCGGGGTACTCCAGCCGGTGCCCGTGCAGTGAGAGGAACGCCTCGCAGGAGTGCCAGGCGAAGGCCTCGTTGGAGTGCTCCAGACAGGGCAGCCGGCTGAGGGTCTGGAGCAGCGCGGCGGCCTTGAGGTGCGGGGAGCCGTAGATGTCCCGGTCCATGGCGCGCGCGTAGACGCGGGCCACCGCCGCGTGGAGAGGGCCGTAGTCGTCGACCTGGGGGTCGCGGGGCAGCAGTTCGGCCGCGTGCAGCAGGTAGGACACATCGATCTTCGGCTCGGGCTCGCTCGCGCTCACGCGGCGTGGCCCCGGTCGCGCTCGTTGAGTTCCCGCCGGGCCCGCCGGTCGGCGGCGCGCTGCTCGGGCGTGGGGTCGATCGCGCTCGGCTCGGCGTCGAACGCGTCGCCGGCGCGGTCCATCGACGTCTTGAAGCCTTCGAGGAAGGTGTTCTCCACGGCGGTGGCGCGGTCGTACGCGGCCGACAGGATGTACTCCTGGAGGCTGACACCGGCGGCCTTGGCCGCGGCGACGATCGCGGCCCGCTGTCCGGGATCGGGGAAGCGCAGGCTCATGGCCGCGGCCTTGGATTCGCTCATGGGCGTGAAGCTACCACTGATACCGCTGCCACCACAGGCCGAGAATGATCGAAGCGTCCAAAAGTCGTTGTCGTGAGCATTGACACCGCGAGAGATCAAGTGATCTATTCACTTCATGAGTCGCAGTGAGTTGTCGTTGTCCGAGCGCCTGGCGGACAACATCGTCGAGATCATCCGCTCGGAACGCCTCGGTCACGGAGACGCCCTGGCGTCCTCCCGTGACCTCGCCCGCCGCTTCGGCGTCACCACACCCACGGTGCGCGAGGCGCTGCGCAGGCTGGAGGCGACCGGCGTGGTGGAGTTCCGGCACGGTTCCGGCACGTACGTGGGCCCGGGTATCGGGCGCCGGCTGATGGCCAACCCCCATCTGCCGCGCAGCACCCGCTCCTCGGTGCTGGAGCTGGTCGAGGCCCGGCTGGTCCTGGAGCCGGCCGTCGCGGCCGCGGCGGCGAACGTGCGGATGGCCGAAGCCGTACGGGACTTGGAGTCGGCGGCCTCCAACGCGCTGCATCCGCCGGAGGAATCGCTGCGGCAGTCCGTGCACTTCCATGTGGCGCTGGCGGCGGCGAGCGGCAACTCCCTTCTGCGTGAGGCCGTCGAGGCCCTGCTCCAGGTCCGGGCCAGGGACCAGGTGGAGATCCGGCACCGGTACAACGACCGGGCCCGGGACCACGCCGAGCACCTGGAGATCCTCGACGCGGTCCGCGACGGAGACGCGGCGGCGGCCGAGCGGCTGACCCGTACGCATCTGGCGGCGATCCGCGACGCGGTCCGCACGGCCGACTTCCCGGTGGACGAGCCGGACGCCGGTCTCGCGCTCCCGGAAGGAGGCCGGCTGTGAACCCCGTACCGTCCTCCCCCCAACACTCCCCGCGCCTCGGCGAGATGACGACCCTGGAGGCGGCCGAAGCCGTGACGTCCAGCCCGGTCGTGATCCTGCCGGCCGGCGCCTTCGAGCAGCACGGCCCGGGGATGCCGATGGCGACGGACACCCTCCGCGCGGAGTCCGTGGTCGACCTGGTGGCCGCCGAACTCGGCGGGCGCGCGGTGATCGGCCCCTCCCTGCCGGTCGGGGTCTCCCCCCACCATCTGGCGTTCGCCGGTACGGTGACGCTCTCCACGACGACGTTCGCCGCCGTCGTACGGGAGTACGTCGACAGCCTGTACCGGCACGGCTGGCGGAAGATCCTCGTCGTGACCGGCCACGGCGGCAACAACGCCACCCTGTCCACGGTCGCGCAGGACCTGCTCGTCACCCGGCCCGACCTCGAGTTCGCGTGGACGCCGCTCACCGCGCTGGCGCCCGAGGCCGTGGCGGACATGCGCGTCGGCGAGGTGCACGGACACAGCGGTGAGGCCGAGACGGCCCAGATGCTGTACCTCGCGCCTCATCTCGTGCACAACGACCTGCTCACACCCGGATCGACGGCCACCGCCGATCTCGATCCGCTCTCCCGGCTCTCCAGGCGCGGCCACCCCGCGCTCGCGGTGAGCTACGACCGGCTGAGCTCCATCGGCGTGCTCGGCGACCCGCGCCGGGCCACCGCCGCCGCGGGGCAGGCGATCGTGGACACAGCCGTGTCCCGCATCGTGTCTTTCGTCAAGGAGTGGCTGGACGCCTAGAAGGGCCCCCTCCGGCACATCCGCGCATCCACCACTTCCCGCGTGCGCCGTCCCCCGCCACCGGCGGCGCACGCCCCTCACCCGTCACCCCCCCCGTACCCCGCGCGTGGTTCCGCGCGCTGATTTCCCGTACCTCCGTCCCCCGCATCACCGTCCCCGCACTCCCGTCCCCACCTTCACTTCCCGCACCCGTCATTCCACCCAGCCGTACGCGCGCCCCGCGCCGTACGGCAGAAGGAGCCTGCAATGAAGCAGTCCCCGTTCGGCGGCCGACGCCCGACTCCGGGCCGTGCCCGCGCCCTGTTCCGTACCTCGGTGGCCGCGGCCGGACTCGCCCTCGTCGGTTCGGCGTTGGCGCCGGTCACGGCGACCGTCGCCGCGCCCACGGCCACCGCCTCCGCATCGAACTCCGCGTCGGCCAAGGGCTGCCGGCAGCCCGCGCCCCAGCAGCCGGGCACCAGCGAACTGCGCACCGTCGCGAGCGGCGGGCTCTCCCGTACGTACCAGCTCCATCTGCCCGCCGACTACACCCCGCGCCGCGACTGGCCCGTCGTGCTGGCCTTCCACGGCAGGGGCAACACCGGAGTCGGTACGGAGGAGTTCTCCGGGCTGTCGAACCTGCCCGCGATCGTCGCGTACCCCAACGGCGTCATCGGGACCGGCGACGGCGACCGGCAGGCCTGGCAGGGCGCGCCGTACGCCGCGGCCGGAGTCGACGACGTCGCCTTCACCGGTGACCTGATCGACGAGTTGCAGGCCACCCTCTGCGTCGACTCACGACGCGTATATGCCACCGGCAAGTCGAACGGCGCGGGCTTCACCGGTCTGCTCGCCTGCCGGATGGCCGACCGGATCGCCGCCATCGCCCCCGTGGCCGGCGCGTTCTACCCCGGGACCGGCGAGAACTGCCGCCCCTCGCGGCCTGTCCCCGTCATCGACTTCCACGGCACGGGCGACGTCACGATCCCCTACGCGGGGGACACCGAGCGCGGTCTGCCCGCCATCCCGGACTGGACCGCCGCGTGGGCCGACCGCAACGACTGCCGCACCCGGCCGCACACGCGCACGATCGAGCCCGACATCACGATCACCAGCTACACCGGCTGCGACCGGGGCGCCGATGTGCGCCATGTCGCCATCACGGACGGCGGGCACACCTGGCCCGGCGCCGACAGCTACAGCGGTGGCGGCTACGTCACCGGGACCATCGAGGCGCACGAGGTGATGTGGCAGTTCCTGCGCCAGCACCGGACCCCGAGATCAGCCGGCCGCTGACAGCGGGAACCGAGTAAGGAGAGCCGCTCATGAGTACTCAGAACCCCGCACCACCAGGTACCCCCGGCACACCGGGCGAGACCCCCGCAGAGCCCCGGCTGCCGCTGATCATCCGTGCCATGGGCGTCATCGAACGCGCAGGCAACGCCCTTCCCCACCCCTTCTGGCTGTTCTGGATCCTGTCCGGGATCCTCGCCGTCATCAGCGCCGTGCTCGCGGCGGCGGACGTCTCCGTCGTCTCCCCGGCGGACGACAAGACGGTCACCGTACAGAACCTGCTCAGCGGCGACGGACTCGCCATGGCGGTCTCGACGATGATCGAGAACTTCGCCACGTTCCCGCCCATGGCGACCATCGTCGTCGTCATCATGGGTGTGGCCGTCGCCGAACGCAGCGGATTCCTCGCCGCGTTGATGCGGGTCGGCGTCTCGCGCGTACCGGCTTCGTGGGTCGTGTTCGCCGTGGCCTTCGCGGGCACGGTCGCCCATGTCGCCTCCGCCGCCGCCTACATCATCCTCGTGCCGCTCGGCGGTCTGGCCTTCCGCGCGGTGGGCCGCTCGCCGATCCTCGGCATCGTGGTCGCGTACACCGCGATCGCCTCCGGGTACGACGCCAGCCCGCTGCCCACGCCCAACGACGCCATCTTCGCGGGCATCACCACGGCCGCCGCGCAGATCGTCGGCGGGGACGGCGCGTACGTGTCGCCGCTGAGCAACTGGTTCTTCAACATCGCCTCCTCGTTCCTGCTCGCCGTCGTGATCACGCTGGTGACCAAGTACGTGCTCAGCAAGCGGCCCGACCTGGACGCCGATCCGGACGCCGACCTGGACGACCTGGGCCAACTCACCCTCAGCGACCGGGAACGCTCCGCGCTGCGCCGCGCCGTGTGCACGCTGCTCGCGGCCGTCGTGGTCCTGACGGCGGCGCTTCTGCCGACCTCCTCCCCGCTGCGGGGCGACGGCGGCAGCATCGTGGAATCCCCCTTCCTGGACGGCATCGCGGCCGTCGTCGCCTTCCTCTTCGGACTGGTGGGCATCGTCTACGGCCTGCGCTCCGGCTCGATCAAGAAGGCCGCCGACGTACCGAGGCTGATGGGCGAGGGCATCAAGCAGATGGCGCCCGTGCTGGTGCTCTTCTTCGCGATCGCCCAGTTCCTCGCGTACTTCGACTGGACCCACCTGGGCGATGTGCTCGCGGTCAGGGCGGCGGAGGCGCTCCAGTCCAGCGGACTGCCGATCGTGGTGGTCTTCCTGCTGATCCTGCTCCTGCTGACGCTGGTGAACGTGATGGTGACCAGCGGTTCGGCGATGTGGGCACTGGCGGCGCCGGTGCTCGTCCCGATGCTGATGCTGGTGAGTGTGCCGGCGGAGACGACGCAGGCGCTGTTCCGGATCGCGGACTCCGGGTCCACGGCCATCACCCCGATGAGCCCGTACTTCATCATGGCGCTCGGCTTCCTCCAGCGGTACCGGAAGAGCGCGGGCATCGGCACGCTCGCCTCGTACACGCTGCCGCTCGCCGTCGTGATGACGGTGGCCTGGACGCTGCTGTTCCTGGCGTGGTGGGCGTTCGGTATACCGCTGGGTCCGGGAGCGCCGGTGCGCTGATCGCAGGCCAGGCCGGCCCCGCCCGTACGCAGGATGGCCCCGCCCGCGTACAGGCGGGGCCACCGCTTTCAGGCGCTACCGGCGCGCGGCCGGTTCGGACGGCGCGGCCGGGGCCGGGGCGTAGCCCGTCGGGCGGGCCGTGAACGTGCCACGGCCCCGCGTGCGGCTGCGCAACCGCGTCGCGTAGCCGAACAGTTCGGCCAGCGGCACCGTCGCGGTGACCACGGCCGTACCCGCCCGTGCCGTCGAGCCCGAGACCCGGCCGCGCCGGGCCGCCAGGTCGCCGAGCACCCCGCCGACGGCGTCGTCGGGGACGGTCACGGTGACCTCGACCACCGGTTCCAGCAGCACCATCGTGCCGGCCCGCAGTGCCTCGCGGAGCGCGAGCCGTCCCGCCGTACGGAACGCCATCTCCGACGAGTCCTTCGGATGGGTCGCCCCGTCGGTCAGGGTGACCCGTACCCCGGTCACCGGGTGACCGCCGAGCGGCCCCTCGGCGAGCGCGTCCCGGCAGCCGGCCTCGACCGCCCGTACGTACTCCTGCGGCACGCGTCCGCCGACGACGGCCGACCGGAACTCGAAGCCGCCCCGGTCGTCCGGAGCCGCCGCCTCCAACGGCTCGGTGTCGAGGACGACATGCGCGAACTGCCCGGCGCCGCCGTCCTGTTTGACGTGCCGGTACACCAGCCCCGACACCCCGCGCCCGACCGTCTCCCGGTAGGCCACCTGCGGCCGGCCGACTCCGACGTCCAGCCCGTGGGCGCGGCGGATCTTCTCCACCGCGACCTCCAGGTGCAGCTCACCCATTCCCGACAGCACCGTCTGGCCGGTCTCGGAGTCGGTCCGTACGGCCAGCGAGGGATCCTCCTCGACCAGCCGTACCAGCGCCGTCACCAGCCGGTCGATGTCGGTGCGTCTGCGCGCCTCGACGGCGACGGAGACCACCGGATCCGCGACCGCCGGCGGTTCGAGGACCAGGGGAGCCGACGGCAGGCACAGGGTGGCACCCGCGCGGGCGGCCTTCACCCCGATCACGGCGACGATGTCCCCGGCGACCGCCCGGTCCACCTCCGCGTGACGATCGGCCTGGACCCGCAGGATCCGGCTGATCCGTTCCGTACGCCGCGTGCCCACGTCCAGCACCGCCTCTCCCTTTCCGACCGTTCCCGAATAGACCCGCAGATACGTCAGCCGGCCCGTGGAGGTCGAGTTGACCTTGAACACCAGCGCCGCGAACGGCCCCGCCGGGTCGGCGGCCCGCTCCTGCTCCTCGCCGCCCAGCGTGCCGCGCACCGCCGGTACGTCCAGCGGCGACGGCAGATAGGCGACGACCGCCTCCAGCAGCGGTTCGATCCCGCGGTTGCGGTACGCCGAACCGCACAGCACCACGACACCCTCGCCGGTACGGGTCAGGTCACGCAGCGCGGTGGCCAACGTCCTTGCGGAGAGCGTCGATTCCGCGCAGAACTCTTCCAGCGCGAGAGGATGCAGCTCCGCGACCGCCTCCTCCAGCACCCGGCGGCGCCGCAGCGCCTCCGCCACCAGGGAGCCGGGCACGGGGCCCTCCTCGTAGGAGTCGGTGGCGCCGCCCGACCAGAGATGCGCGCGCATCCGGAGCAGGTCCACCACACCGGTGAAGCCGTCCTCGCTGCCGATCGGCAACTGCACCACCAGCGGCGCCGGATGCAGCCGCCGGCGGATCGATTCGACGGCCGCGTCGAGATCGGCCCCGGCGCGGTCCAGCTTGTTGACGAACGCGATCCGGGGCACGCCGTGCCGGTCCGCCTGCCGCCACACCGACTCACTCTGCGGCTCGACCCCCGCGACCGCGTCGAACACCGCGACGGCGCCGTCGAGTACGCGCAGCGAACGCTCCACCTCGTCGGCGAAGTCGACGTGGCCCGGCGTGTCGATGAGGTTGATCCGGTGGCCGTTCCAGGCGCAGCTGACGGCCGCGGCGAAGATGGTGATGCCGCGGTCGCGCTCCTGGGAGTCGAAGTCCGTGACGGTCGTGCCGTCATGGACCTCGCCACGCTTGTGGGTGGTGCCGGTGAGGTAGAGGATCCGCTCGGTGACGGTGGTCTTGCCGGCGTCCACATGGGCGAGGATGCCCAGGTTCCGGACGGCGGTGAGCGGGTTGGTGAGCGCGGTGGTGGGTTGACCGGGTTGACGGTGCAGATCGGTACGCACGGCCCGTGGCCTTTCGGGTGATCAGGGGAAAAGGGCGACGCGATTGCCGGGACGAACCACACCGACGCGCGAGAACGCTCCTGGGCGAAGCCCGGCGGAGCCGCACGCGCGACGGACTGACGGCGTGTCAGATGTTCGTCGCGGACATCGTCCGGGACCGGCCGCGCAGCCGGCGCCGGGCGCCGCGAGACACCAGGATCACCTCGTACCGTGCCGGGGGAACGACAACAGCGGTGCGGTAGCGCACGGCCGGTCTCCCCTCACTGGTCACGGAGCGCGCGCCACGACAGTGTGTGCGGCGCGCGATGTCGAGGTGAGTGTACTGAGAGGGGTGCGGCGACCGCACCGCCTTTTTGACAGTCAAGGCTGCCGGGTCCCGTACGTTCATCGTCGGCAATTTCCCTTCGGTCTTCGGTTCATGACGCGGATCGGTCAATAATTTCCAGTTCCCTGTCTTGCCGGTGGACAGTCATGTCCCTACGTTGGGGGCCGCACCGTACGACGTACCCCGCATGCCGCCGCATGCCGCTCTTCCCCGCACCTCCACACACAGAGCCGATTGCGAGGAACCCCGTGGCACTTTCCAGACGCACCGTCATCGCGTCCGCGATAGCCGGCGCCGGAGCGGCGGCAGGTCTGGCCGCACAGGCCGGGACCGCACAGGCGGCCGCCTCTCCGCCCGGAGACGTCGTCGGCAAGATCACCGTCGGCTACCAGGGCTGGTTCGCCTGCTCAGGCGACGGCGCGCCGATCAACGGCTGGTGGCACTGGTCGCAGAACTGGGGCCAGTCCCCGTCCCCGGGCAACACCGCGATCGTGAGCTGGCCGGACGTACGCGACTACACCCACACCTACCGGACTGCCTACCCGGCGCTCGGCAACGGGCAGCCCGCGTCGCTGTTCTCCTCGTACGACCAGCAGACCGTCGACACGCACTTCTCGTGGATGCGGCAGCACGGCATCGACACCGCCGCCCTCCAGCGCTTCAACCCCAACGGCGGCGAGGGCCCCACGCGCGACGACATGGCGGTGAAGGTACGGAGCTCGGCGGAGAAGTACGGGCGCAAGTACTACATCATGTACGACGCCACCGCCTGGACGAACATGCAGCCGGAGATGAAGGCGGACTGGCTCGCCAAGATGAAGGCGAACACCGAGTCCCCGGCCTACGCCCGGCAGAACGGCAAACCGGTGGTCGGCATCTGGGGCTTCGGCTTCAACGAGCCCAACAAGACCTGGTCGGCCGCCGTGTGTCTGGACGTCGTCAACTGGTTCAAGGCGCAGGGGTGTTACGTGATGGGCGGCGTGCCCACGCACTGGCGCAGGGGCATCGAGGACTCACGGCCCGGGTACATGGACGTGTACCTCGCCTTCGACATGCTCTCGCCCTGGATGGTCGGCCGGATCGGGGACATCGCGGGCGCCGACAACTTCTACGCCAACGTCAACACACCCGACCAGGCCCACTGCGACGCGAACGGGATCGACTACCAGCCCTGTGTCCTGCCCGGCGACCTCCAGTCCGGGCACCGGGCGCACGGCGACTTCATGTGGCGGCAGTTCTACAACATGTGCCGGATCGGCGTGCAGGGCATCTACATCTCGATGTTCGACGAGTACAACGAGGGCAACCAGATCGCCAAGACCGCCGAGACCTCCGCCCAGGTCCCGGTGGGTTCCGGCATCAGGGCGCTGGACGAGGACGGCACGGCCTGCTCGGCGGACTACTACCTGCGGCTCACCGGAGACGGGGGCCGGATGCTCAAGGGCCAGCTGGCGCTGACCCCGACCCGCCCGACACCGCCCGTCGTCGGCGGCGGGAACCCCGACCCGCCGACCGGCGACCTGGCCCTGCGCAGAGCGGCGAGTGCGAGCAGCCAGACGCAGAGCTACGGGCCGGGCAACGCCGTCGACGGCAACGCGGACAGCTACTGGGAGGGCGCCAACAACGCGTTCCCGCAGTGGATTCAGATCGACCTCGGCTCCGCCCTGCCGGTACGAAGGCTCGTCCTGTCGCTGCCGCCGAACCCCGCCTGGGGCGCCCGCACCCAGACGCTGTCCGTCCTCGGCTCCACGAACGGGACCAGCTTCGCGACGCTGAGCGCACCGGCGGCCCGCGTCTTCGACCCGGCGAGCGGGAACACGGCGACGGTCACCCTCGCGTCGCCGGCGTCCGCCCGGTACGTACGGGTGCAGATCACCGGCAACACCGGCTGGCCGGCGGGCCAGTTGTCCGGACTGAGCGTCTACGCGGAGTGAATCCCCGCGGTGACTGATCGGCGGCCCGGACCCGGGAATCCCGGGTCCGGGCCCACGCCTCAGAGCAGCCGCAGAGTCGTCGCCGATACGCCGACGTGGACCGTCTGGCCCCAGGTCAGCGTCAGCGCGTCCGACTCCATGCCGTCGCCGAACGCGATCAGACGGTCCGACTCGACCGTCAGGCGCAGCCGTTCGCCCGGCGTGAGTGCGCCCGCCACCAGCGAGGTTCCGGTCGTCGGCGAGGGCCAGGCCTCTCGTACGAACCAGAGCAGCCGGCGGTCGGCGGGTCCGGGGAGTGCGAGCGTGCTGCCGCGTTCCTGCCACAGGGAGCGCAGCCAGCCGGTGGCGCCGGTACCGGTGCCGACGAGCACGCCCGACGACGCCTGGGCCTCGGGCGTCGGGACCTGGCCGTCGGAGCTCAGCCGGTAGCGGACCGTCTGGTGGCCCGCGGGACCGAGGCAGATCTCGTTGAGCGCGAGCAGCCGCTGGCTGTCGTCCGCGACGGCTTCCACCATGGTGAGTTCATCGGCCCCGCCGCGTACGGTGACGGCGGACCTCAGGAGCGTGGCCGCGTCCGGGGCGCGATGGCGGACCAGCACGCCCGGGTTCCGGCCGGGATCGGTGTCGATGCCCAGCACCGGTTGTCCCGCGAGGTACTTGGCGGCGTTCGCGACCAGCCCGTCCTGGCCGACCACGACCACGACGTCCTCCGGACCGAAGAGGAACCGGTCCAGGTCCGCGCGTTCGACGCGGCTCTGCCGCCATCGGTGGGGCACGGCGGCCGCCACATCGGTGAGCGCCTGCCGCGTGCGGTGGTGCCGCTCGGCGACCTCACGGATGTCCCGGTCACGGGAGGAGAGGAAGAAGGCCGCCTGACCGTGGGTGCCGTGCCGGGCGAGCAACTCCTCGTACTCCGTGGTGCGGTGGACGAGTACCGCCCGCGGCGCGAGCGTCACCCCCGCTCCTCGCCCTGCCGTTGACCGCCCTGGCGCCCAAGTGTGGCCAGCAGGCCGGTCAGTACGTCGGGGGAGAGCGTGACGCTGTCGATCCGGGGCAGATTCGCGGCGAGCCGGTCGACGGCCAGCGCGCGCAGCGTCGCCTCGTCCGACTCGCCGTGCACCCGCAGCCAGTCGGCCCGTGCCGCCGCCCGTGCCTCGCCGGTCCTGCGGGCCGCTTCGGCGTCGGCGGTGGCCAGCCGTACGCGCCGCTCCGCCTCGGCCTCCGTACGCACGGCATCCGCCGCCGCGCTCTCCTCGGCCTCGCGTCGGGCGTTGGTGCCGCGCTGCTCGACCAACTGCTCCTCCTGGCGGGCCAGTTCGATCTGGCTGGCGAGTTCGTTCTCCGCGATGGCCCGCTCCCGCTGCACCGCGACGGCGCGGCGCTCGTACGTCGCCCGGTCCGCCTCCTGCTGGATCTGCTCGCGCGCGGGCGTGCGCAGCGCGCGTTCCACCTCCGCCTCCGGGCGGACGGCGACGACCCGTACCGTCACGACCTCCAGGCCGGTCGCGGGCAGCCGGGGCTCGGCCGCCAGCCCGCCGTCGATCCGGTCGCGTACGGCGGCGACTCCGTCGGACAGCGCGGCGGCCAGCGGCGTACGGGCCAGGACGTCGAGCGCGTGCTGCTGGGCCGTCTCGGTGAGCAGGGTCGCGATCTGTTCGAGCGGGGCGCCCCGCCAGACGCCCGTGTCCGGGTCGAGGGAGAAGTCGAGCCGCGCCGAGGCGAGGGCGGGATCGCTGATCCGGTACGTCACGGTGGCCTGGACGGTGACGTCCTGGAAGTCGGCGGTGCGGGCATGGAACGCCATCGCCAACTCCCGGTCGTTGACGGGGACTTCGGAGAGCGCGGCGGACAGTGCCCGGAACCAGAAGCTGATCCCGGGACCGTCGTGGACGAGCCGGCCCCGCCGGTGGTGACGGATATGGGCGGTGGGGGCGGACCGGAGATGGCGCCGGCCGAGGCGCTTGGTGATGTCAGCCATGATGACCTCTTCTCGTCGGTGTGACGATATCGAGGAGATGGTTATATCGTCAACCTGACGAAAGTGCTGGACAAGCCCTCTCCCCCCGGCCGTGACCGGCCGGGGGGAGAGGGAAGAGGACCTCCGGAGACGGGACTTCTACAACAGGTCCTACGCCTGGGGCTCGATCCAGATGTTGCGGTAACGCACCTTGTTGCCGTGGTCCTGGAGCCGGATGGCTCCCGTCGCCGTGGTCTCCGGCGCGCCGTTACCGGTCGGACCGTCGACCGCGACGTTGTCGTGGACGAGCTTGCCGTTCCACACCACGCTGACGCGGGCGTCCTCGGTCTTCTTCCCGTCGGCGCCGAAGCGGGCGGCCCGGAACGTGATCTCGTACGTCTGCCAAGTCTCCGGCGCCGTCGAGGCGTTGTGGTCCGCCGCCTTCTTGGTGTAGATCGCCGCCGCCTCGTTGTTGGCGAGCTTCTCGACACCGAACGAGTCCAGGATCTGGATCTCGTACCGCTCCTGGAGGTAGACACCGCTGTTCCCGCGGTTCTGGCCGGTCACGTCCGGTGGCAGCTTCGGCACCCGGAACTCGACATGCAGCTTGAAGTCCTTGAACGCCTGCTTGGTGCGGATGTCGCCGCAGCAGACCTCCATCGCTCCCTCGTCGGTCAACGGCCACCGGACGTCGGTGCCGTTGGTGTGCTGCCACTGCGACTGGTCCTTCCCGTTAAACAGCGTGACGCGGCTGTCCTTGGGATGGACGGTGATCAGGTCGAGATTGACATGGCCGGTGTCGCCCTCGTCGTACCGGTACGCGATGGTGTTGGCCCCGCGGCTCAGCGGCAGCGTCTCGGTCACCGTCGCCCAGCCGTCCCACTTGCCGGTACTGGGCAGGGTCACCTGCTTCATCTTGCGGCCGTTGAGATAGAGGCTGATCGTCTTGTCGCCGACGAACGGGTTCGGGCCGTTGGCGTACCGCAGCCCGACGTCGTACTTGCCCGCCTTGGTCGTCGTCACGTCGAACGTGGTGGTGGCGCCCTGCGTCCCGTAGCTGTCGACGAAGCCGCCGCCCGAGTGGCCCGCGTGCTCGGTGTCGACCCGCGCGCCGCCGGTCAGCGCCGCCTCCTCCGCCTCGTACAGCGTCTTGGCCGGCTCCGCACCGACCAGCGAGTTGAGGGTGTACCAGGCTTCGGTGCTCCACAGCGTCTCGCCGCCCTCGGCGCTGAACGGCCGCGGCGAGCGCACGTGCACCACCCGGTTGGACTTGAGACCGTCGATCGCGAGGGTGACCTTCTTGCCGTCGGCCGACACCGTGGCCGACTGGACCTTCAGCGTCTCCTCGTCGATCTTCGGACCGCCGTAGTCCGGCGTCGCGGCGTAGTACCACTGCTTGACCTCGTAGCGGTCGACCAGTTCGGCGACGGTCTCGGCCGAGAGCGGCTTGGTGTACTCCAGCTCGAAGCCGCCCTGCTTCGCCCGCATCGCCAGAATGTCGAAGGCGTCCTTGCCGTTGGGCGTCAACTTCTGGAGACCGTACGAGAGTTTGCCCTCCTGGCCCCAGTTGCCGCCGGCGCCCAGACCGCCGGCGTAGATCGCGCCGTCCGGGCCCATGCTGATCCGGTTGACACCGGCTTCCAGCCCCTGGGTCATCCGGAAGACCGCGCCCTGGTACTCGCCCTTGACCTTTTCCAGATACCCGCGCTGAATGCCGCCGTACGTGACGTCGCCGAAGATCATCTGCCCGGCGAACGGGCCTTCCTTCAACAGCAGCGGTGTGCTGGGGGAGTTGGCGATCTCGTTCTGCGGCAGCCACAGCACCGGCTTGGTGACCGGCTTGGCGTCGAACGGCCCGGCCGGGTTGGTGTAGTGGTTGAAGAAGCGGTCCTGCTTGATGTGGACCAGCTTCGACGAGGGCAGCCAGCCGCCCTGGTTGTCGGTCACGAAGATGTCGCCCTCGGGGCCCCAGCCGATTCCGTTGGGGGTACGCAGACCACCGGCGATGTAACTGACCTCGCCCGTCTCCTTGTTCACCTTGATCGTGGAGCCGCGGTTCTTCGCGGGCTGCGGATTCGTCGTCGCGCCGCCCTGGTTGATCGCGACCGACAGGTTCAGATAGAAGAAGCCGTCCTGGTAGAGCAGCCCGAACGCGAACTCGTGGAAGTTCCCGCCGTACGGCCAGGTGGCGACCTTCCGGTAGGTGTCGGTGACGTCGTCCCCGTTCGTGTCCTGGAGCTCCGTCAACTCGTTCTTCTGCGACACGTACAGCGAACCGTCGACGTACTTGATGCCCTGGGGCTCCTTGAGGCCCTCGGCCACCTTCTTGGCCTTGACCTTGTCGGGGCCCGTGCTGCCCGTGACGTCGCTGAGGAGGTAGACCTCGCCCGTCACGTTGTCGGTCCCGCCCCAGGTGGTGACGGCCAGCCGGCCGTCGGGCAGCCAGTCCATGGCGGTGACCTGCGGCTCGAACCCGCTCGGCCGGAGGTCGGTCAGCGTGTACCCGGGGTGCACGCCGTTCAGGGGCAGCCCGTCGCCGGGGGAGTCCCTGACCCCCTCGCATTCCTTGCGGCCCGGCGCCGTCACGCGTACGACACCGGCGTCCGTGCTGAGAACGGAGTTGGGTACGACGGTGAAGCCGGAGGCGCCCGGCGGCTGCCACGCGAGGGTGATGTTCTGGCCGCCGGTGCGGTCGAAGTGATCGATACGCAGGGAGTGGTAACCGGCCGTCAGCGTGACCGTGCCGTCCTTCGGCTCGGCGCCGTGCAGACCGTCGTGGTCGATGACGACCTGATCGTCGATCAGCAGCCGCGAACCGTCGTCGCTGGTCAGCCGGAAGGCGTACGAACCGTCCTGCGGAACGTCGATGTTGCCGATGACCTGCGACACGAAGTTGTCGCCGATCCCGCCGAAGTCGGCGGTCGACGACCAGTCGATCGTGGGCATCAACTTGTCGACGTTCGGGGTCTGTCCGGGTTTGAGAACGCAGATCTTGTCCAGCGGTACCTGCACGTCGAACACGCGCAGTGTGACCCCCGGCTCCTGCGGCGGCACTTCACGGGTGACGGGATCGGCGGCGACGGGATCCGCGGCGGTGGCCGGGGTCGTCATGAGGCCGGTGGCGAGGAACGAGACGGCGAGCAGACTGAGCAGAGATCTGCGCAGGCGGCGGCCCGGTCTTTGATCCATTCTTCCTCCTGGCACTTCGCGCACCGGGAAGAAAGAACACCCTGGCCCCGGGGCGGAGTTCACCGCGGGGCAAGCCCTTCGAACCGGATACGGAGGTCTGGCAACGGATGCGGATGCTGGTTCGTACGTGGCGTTCTGTCGGCTCAGCGGCTCGACCGGTGGCCTGTCTCGTACACCACCGGTCGACGTAGAGCGAAAGACTAGAGACTTCTGTCGAGACCGTCCATACTTTGTCACGTACCAGTAGAAAGTCCTCCGGGGCTCCCCGCTGCCCCGCAGGTCAGCCCGCCCGGTGCCCGAGCCGTACCGACAGTGCTTCCGCGCCCTTCGCGGCCAGTTGGGCCAGTTCCTCCTCGCGGATCTCCGTCCAGCGGATCATCGGAACGGAGATCGAGAGCGCGGCCACGACCTGGCCCCGCCTGTCACGGACCGGAGCGGCCACACAGCTCACATCCGAGTTGGACTCCCGGTGCTCCACTGCGATGCCGCGCCGTCTGATGCCGGCGAGCGCCGTCCGCAGAACGGCCACGTCGGTGATGCTGTTGTCGGTCATGGCGGTGAGTTCGGCGCCGGTGAGCCGGGCGTCGAGTTCCGGCTCCGGGAGCGAGGCGAGCAGCATCTTGCCGACCGAGGTGCAGTGCGCGGGCAGCCGGCGGCCCGCGGCCGACACCATGCGGACCGTGTGCGTGGAGTCCACCTTCGCGATGTAGATGACATCGAGGTCTTCGAGGATCGCGACATGCACGGTCTCGTCGCAGGTCTCCGCGATGTCCGTGGCGATCTGCCGGCCCTCGGCGGCGAGATCGAGCTGTTCCGCGTACCGGCTGCCGAGCTGGTAGGCGCGTACGCCGAGGCGGTAGCGACCGGGCTGCTCGGGGATCGCCTCCAGATACGAGCGGGCGGCGAGGGTGGTGAGCAGTTCGTGCACGGTGGTGCGCGGCAGCCCCAGCCGGCGGATGACATCCGGCGCGGAGAGTTTCCCGTCGCCCTCCAGGAACAGTTCGAGAATGTCGAACGCCCGCGTCACCGCGGGGACCAGCCGTCCCATGCCCACCCCACCCTTCTGTTCGATACTTCGGCCATTGATCGGAATGACGAACGAAGATTAGTCGCTGCACGCCCCATTGACACCCCCCGTCCGGCTGTTTACGGTCACGCCAGCATTTCGAACGCGTGACGAAATATCGAACAGCGGCGACCGGCCGGCATATCGAACAACCTCTAGGGGTACCGCAGTGCGCATCACGGGAATCAGCACCCATGTCGTCGGCACACCCTGGCGTAATCTCACCTACGTCCTGGTCCACACCGACGAGGGGCTGACCGGCGTCGGCGAGACACGGATGCTCGGCAGGACCGACGCGCTGGTGGGATATCTGCGCGAGGCCGAGACCAACCACATCGCGGGTTCCG
This sequence comes from Streptomyces sp. NBC_01716, assembly GCF_036248275.1. Taxonomy (NCBI): domain Bacteria; kingdom Bacillati; phylum Actinomycetota; class Actinomycetes; order Kitasatosporales; family Streptomycetaceae; genus Streptomyces; species Streptomyces sp. NBC_01716. The sequence goes on from NZ_CP109181.1 coordinate 8,386,410, forward strand.
ACCCGTTCGCCGTCGAGGACCTGGTCCGCCGGATGAAGTACGGCGACTTCGGGCGGGCCGGCGAGATCGTGATGTCGGGCATCGCCGTGGTGGAGATGGCCTGCTGGGACATCAAGGGCAAGGCCCTCGGCGTCCCGGTGTGGCAGCTGCTCGGCGGAAAGGTCACCGACCGCGTCAAGGCGTACGCGAACGGCTGGTACACCACCGAGCGCACTCCCGAGGCGTACCACCAGGCCGCCGAGGCGGTCGTGGCCCGCGGCTACCGCGCCCTGAAGATCGACCCGTTCGGTACCGGCCACTACGAGCTGGACCGGGCCGGGACCCGCTACGCGGTGTCGCTGATCGAGGCCGTACGGGACGCGATCGGCCCCGACACCGAGCTGATGCTGGAGATGCACGGACGGTTCAGCCCGGCGACGGCGGTACGGCTGGCGCGCGAACTGGCCCCGTTCGAGCCGGCGTGGCTGGAGGAGCCCGTACCGCCGGAGAATCTCCAGGCGCTCGGCAAGGTCGCCGGGAAGGTGGACATCCCCGTCGCGACCGGCGAACGCATCCACGACCGCATCGAGTTCCGTGAGCTGTTCGCCTCGCAGGCCGCCGACATCATCCAGCCGGACGTCGGCCACATCGGCGGCATCCTGGAGGCGCGGAAGCTCGCCGCCACCGCCGAGACGCATTACGTGCTGGTGGCCCCGCACAACGTCGGCGGGTCCGTGCTGACCGCCGCCAGTCTCCAACTGGCCGCCTGCACACCCAACTTCAAGATCCTGGAGCACTTCAACGACTTCGCCGACGCGGAGATCAAGAAGATCGTCACAGGCGCGCCCGAGGTCGACCCGGAGACGGGCTGCTTCGAGATCTCGCACGCGCCGGGACTCGGTGTCGGGTTCGACGCCGACGCCGCGGCCGAATTCCCGCAGCAGCAGGCCCGGTTCGACCTCTGGGCCGAGGGCTGGGAGAAGCGCGCACCCAAGGCGCCCCGATGAGCCGGGCTCCGATGAGCCGGGCGATCGTCGTCGACCGGCCCGGTGTCCACCGGCTCGCTGAGGGTGAGCGACCGGTCCCCGGACCCGGGGAAGTGCTGGTGAAGGTCGCGGCCGCCGGGATCTGCCTCAGCGACCGAGAGGTGTACCACGGCCGCCGTGACCCCGGCTATGTCCGCTACCCCGTCACGCCCGGCCACGAATGGTCCGGCACCGTCGAGGCCGTCGGCGGGGGAGTCGATCCGGCACTCGTCGGCAGGCGCACCGTCGCCGAGGGCTTCCGCACCTGCGGCATCTGCGAACGGTGCCGGGCCGGCGACACCTCGCTGTGCACCGGCGGCTACGACGAGACGGGCTTCACCCGGCCGGGCGCGTTCGCCGACCATGTCGCCGTCCCCGCACGGCTGTTGCACACCCTGGCCGACGACGCCGACCTGCGGGCCGCCGCCCTCCTGGAGCCGGCCGCCGTGGTCGCCGGAGCCGTACGGGCCGGCTGCCCGGAGCCCGGCGAGCGGATCGCCGTCGTGGGCGCGGGAACCCTCGGACTGCTCGCGGTCCAGTTCCTGGCCGCGTACGCGCCGGGCGAGCTGACGGTGATCGAGCCGCGGAAGCAACGAGCCGCCCTCGCACCAGAGTTCGGCGCGCACGAAGTCCTCACCCCGGCCGAGGCCGAGGGCCGCCGGGGCCACTACGACCTCGTGGTCGAGACGGCGGGCGCGCCCACCACCGCGGCCTCGTCCTGCCTGCTGGCACGGCGTGGCGGCCGGGTCGTACTCACCGGGATGTTCTCGGCCGGTGCGACCGGGATCGACCCCGTCCATCTCTCGGTGAGCCAGCTGACCGTACGCAGCGTCTTCGGCGCCCCGTCGGCCGCTTGGTCCTTCGCCGTACGTGCCTTCACGGCGGGCCTGCTCGACCCGGGCCCGCTCATCACCCACGAATTCCCGCTGGAGCGGTACGCCGAGGCGGTCGCGCTCGTCGGCGGCGGCGACCCCGGCACGGGGAAGGTGCTGCTGCGCCCCTGACCGCACCGGCGGGCACGCCCTGACCGCCTCCTGCCGCAAGACCCGAACGGGGTTCGAAATCTCGAACACCGGCCAATACCCGCCGATACCTCGCCGATACCCGCCAACACCCTCAACTCCCCTGAACGCAAGCACCGCCGGACACCACAGGCGGCGACCGAAGGACATGTCCGTTGACCGACGCACCAGCCCACGGCACCCGCCGCCGCCCCGGTGGGCAGGCCCTCGCAGCCCTCGGCCTGGCCGCCCCCGACGACCACCCCGCCGACACGTCGCCGCACACCTTCCCCGACGGCGGCACCTGGCGCACCGAGATCCCCTCCGTCGAGGGCCCCGAGGCCCTCACCGAAGTCCTCAAGGAATCCGCCCGCCTCGATGTGCCGGTCCACCGGATCAGCCAGGGCAGCGGCGTCTGGATGCTCACCGACGACGAGATCACCGAGATGGCCGGCGCCTGCGCGGACCGCGACATCGAACTGTGCCTCTTCACCGGTCCACGCGGCACGTGGGACACCGGCGCCGCCACCCGCACCGACTCCGGCGGCGCCGGCCTGCGCGCCCGGGGCCGTGACGCCGTCGCCGGCTGTGTCGAAGACGCCCTGCGCGCGGTGGAGTTGGGCGTCAAGTGCCTGCTCGTCGCCGACGAGGGGGTGCTCTGGTCACTGCACCGGCTGCGGGAGCGGGGCGACCTGCCCGCCGACACGACCCTCAAGGTGTCGGCACTCATCGGGCCCGTCAACCCCGCCTCGTACACGGTCTACGAACGCCTGGGCGCCGACTCACTCAACATCCCCTCCGATCTCGCGCTCGCCCACTTCACCGAGATCCGCGGCGCCAGCCGCGCCCCGATGGACCTCTACATCGAGGCCCCCGACGACCTCGGCGGCTACGTCCGGATGTACGAGACCGCCGAACTGATCCGCCGCGGCGCGCCCCTGTACCTCAAGTTCGGCCTCTCCAAGGCGCCCGGCATCTACCCCTACGGCGCCCACCTGCGCGAACTCACCCTGGCCACCGCCCGCGAACGCGTACGGCGCGGCCGGCTCGTACTCGACCTGCTCGCACGCCACGGCGCCGACGGCGGCATGTCGCCGCTCGGCTCCCGCCTCCCCGGCCCGCTCAACCGTTTCCCGCTCACCTAAGGACAAGGACTGATGACCATGCGCACCAGCCGCGCCGCACTCACCGTCGTCGTCACATCGCTCGCCCTCGCGCTGACCGCCTGCGGTCAGAGCGGCGAGGGAGGGAGCAAGGAGGAGAAGAAGGGCGGCAAGGGCTCCACCGTCGGGATCGCGATGCCGACCAAATCGTCGGAACGCTGGATCGCCGACGGCCGCAACATGGTCGCCGAGTTCAAGAAGCTCGGCTACAAGACCGACCTCCAGTACGGCGAGGACGACGTCGACCAGCAGGTCTCCCAGATCGAGAACATGATCACGAAGGGGGTCGACGTCCTTGTCGTCGCCTCCATCGACGGCCGGGCGCTGGGGGACGTCCTCGGCCAGGCAGCCGACCAGGGCATCAAGGTCATCTCCTACGACCGGCTCATCCTCGGCAGCCCGAACGTCGACTACTACGCCTCGTTCGACAACGAGAAGGTCGGCGTCCTCCAGGCGGCGTACCTCATCGACAAGCTCGGCCTGAAGGACGGCGCCGGCGACGAAGGCCCGTTCAACATCGAGCTGTTCGCCGGCTCGCCGGACGACAACAACACCCGCTACTTCTTCCAGGGCGCCTGGAAGACCCTCAAGCCGTACATCGACAAGAAGCAGCTCGTCGTCAAGAGCGGCCAGACACAGCTCGACCAGGTCACCACGCTCCGCTGGGACGGCGGCACCGCGCAGCGGCGGATGGACGACCTGCTCACCAAGTCCTACGGCTCCGACGACGTCGACGCCGTGCTCTCGCCCTACGACGGCATCTCCATCGGCATCCTGTCCGCCCTGAAGTCGGACGGTTACGGCACGGCCGCCAAGCCGTACCCGCTCGTCACCGGCCAGGACGCAGAGGTCGCCTCGGTCAAGTCGATCATCGCCGGGCAGCAGACACAGACCGTCTACAAGGACACCCGCGCGCTGGCCAGGCAGGCGGTGCAGATGGCCGACGCCGTACTGAACGACAAGAAGCCCGAGGTCAACGACGAGAAGACGTACGACAACGAGACCAAGGTCGTCCCGGCCTATCTGCTGGACCCGGTCAGCGTCGACAAGGCCAACTATCAGTCCGTCCTGGTCGACTCCGGCTACATCAAGGCGAGTGACCTGTGACCGCACCCGTCCTGGAGATGCGCTCCATCGGCAAGACCTTCCCCGGGGTGAGGGCGCTCTCCGATGTCACGCTCACCGTCGCGCCGGGGGAGGTGCACGCCATCTGCGGGGAGAACGGAGCGGGCAAGTCGACGCTGATGAAGGTCCTCAGCGGCGTTCATCCGCACGGCAGTTACGACGGCGAGATCCTCTTCCAGGGCTCACCCTGCGCCTTCAAGGACATCGGGGCCAGCGAGGCCCGCGGCATCGTGATCATCCATCAGGAACTCGCCCTCGTCCCGTACTTGTCGATCGCCGAGAACATCTTCCTCGGCAACGAGCACGCGAGGCGCGGGATCATCAGCTGGAACGAGACCCTGAAGCACGCCGCCGCGCTGCTGAAGAGGGTCGGGCTCACCGAGCACCCGGGGACCAGGGTCGCCGACATTGGTGTGGGCAAGCAGCAACTGGTGGAGATCGCCAAGGCCCTCGCCAAGGAGGTGAAGCTGCTCATCCTCGATGAGCCGACCGCCGCGCTCAACGACTCGGACAGCGCCCAACTCCTACTTCTCATAAGGGAATTGCAGGCCCAGGGCATCACCTCCATCATCATCTCGCACAAGCTCAACGAGATCGCCGAGGTCGCCGACTCCGTCACGATCCTCCGTGACGGCCGCACCATCGAAACCCTCGACGTCAGAGCCGATTCGACCACCGAGGACCGCATCATCCGCGGCATGGTCGGCCGCGACCTCGACCACCGCTTCCCCGAACGCACCCCGCACGACGGGGACCCCGGGGCGCGGCCCGCGCTGGAGATCCGCGACTGGACCGTGCACCACCCGATCGACCAGCAGCGCAAGGTGGTCGACAACGTCTCGATCCATGTCCGCCGGGGCGAGATCGTCGGTATCGCGGGGCTGATGGGCGCGGGCCGCACCGAACTCGCGATGAGCGTCTTCGGGCGCTCCTACGGCCGCAACATCAGCGGGACGGTCTTCAAGGACGGCCGGGAGATCCGTACGAGAACCGTGCCCGAGGCCGTGGGGCACGGCATCGCGTACGTCACCGAGGACCGCAAGCAGTACGGGCTCAACCTCATCGACACCATCAGCCGCAACATCACCCTCAGCGCCCTGCCGAAGGTCGCGCGGCGCGGCATCGTCGACGAGCACGAGGAGACCCGCGTCGCCGAGTCCTACCGCACCGGCATGAACATCAAGGCCCCGACCGTCTTCGAGCAGACCGGCCGGCTCTCCGGCGGCAACCAGCAGAAGGTCGTCCTCAGCAAGTGGATCTTCGCAGGACCCGATGTGCTCCTGCTCGACGAGCCGACCCGCGGGATCGATGTCGGCGCCAAGTACGAGATCTACACCGTCATCGACCGGCTCGCCGCACAGGGCAAGGCCGTTGTCTTCATCTCCTCCGAACTCCCGGAGCTGCTCGGGATGTGCGACCGCGTCTACACCATGGCGGCCGGCCGGCTCACGGGCGAGATCCCACGCGCGGAGGCGACCCAGGAAGTCCTGATGCGCCACATGACCAGGAACACGAGGTAGACGACATGGGTCCGGCCACCACCGACCTCTCGAAATCCCCGGGCGACAAGGCCCGGGGCGGCCCGCCGCGGCCCGACCGCCCGCACTCCTCCGCCACCCGCGATCTGCTGCTGGACGCGGCGCGGCGCAACATGCGGCAGTACGGGATGCTCATCGCGCTCGCGCTGATCGTCGTGCTGTTCCAGATATGGACCGACGGCGTCCTTCTCAAGCCCAACAACGTCACCAACCTGGTTCTCCAGAACAGCTACATCCTGGTGCTGGGCATCGGCATGATGATCGTCATCATCGCCGGCCATATCGACCTCTCCGTCGGCTCCCTCGCCGCGTTCGTCTCCGCCGCGTGCGCGGTGATGATGGTCGAGCACGACATCCCGTGGGTCCTCGCTCTCGTACTCGGCCTCGCCATCGGCGCGGTGGCGGGCGCCTGGCAGGGCTTCTGGATCGCATACGTCGGCATCCCCTCGTTCATCGTCACCCTCGCCGGGATGCTGCTCTTCCGCGGCGGTACCCAGATCTTCCTCGGCTCACGCTCGCTCGGCCCGTTCCCCGAAGGCTTCCAGAAGATCTCCACCGGCTACCTCCCGGAGATCGGACCGGCCACCAACTACCACAATCTGACGCTGCTGTTGGGGCTGGCACTGCTCGCGTTCGCACTCCTCCAGGAGGTCCGGGACCGGCGCCGCCAGAAGGAGTACGAGCTGGAGGTCCTGCCCCGTAACCTCTTCCTCACCAAGTGCGTGGCGCTCGCCGCGGCGGTCCTCGCCTTCACCATGACGCTCGCCAGCTACCGCGGTGTCCCCGTCGTCCTGCTGCTGCTCGCCGCGCTGCTCATCGGTTTCGGCTACGTCATGCGCAATGCCGTCGTCGGCCGCCATGTGTACGCGCTGGGCGGCAACCGCGCGGCGGCGAAACTCTCCGGCGTGAAGGACCGGCGCGTCACCTTCCTGGTCTTCGTCAACATGGGCGTGCTGGCCGCGCTCGCCGGGATCGTCTACGCGGCGCGCCTCAACGCGGGTGTCCCGCAGGCCGGCGTCAACTTCGAACTGGAGGCCATCGCGGCGGCGTTCATCGGCGGCGCGTCGATGAGCGGCGGCGTCGGCACGGTGTTCGGCGCCGTCATCGGCGGACTTGTCCTCGGTGTCCTCAACAACGGCATGTCCCTGGTCGGCATCGGTACCGACTATCAGCAGGTCATCAAGGGTCTGGTGCTGCTGGCCGCCGTCGGGTTCGACGTCTGGAACAAACGCCGGGTGGGTTCCTGACGGCCCGTCGGCCGCTTCGGGAAGTTCAGGTCGCCGACGGGTCGAGGGGGATCGTGAGCGAGGAGGCACCGTGCAGATCCAGCCACGCGGTGTCCTTCCCCCGGACCAGCCGGATCACCACCTCTTCGCACCGCGGGCACCGGGCCACCAGACCCGGTGCCCGGTCGTAGACACGGAGTTGGGCCACCGGGCCCCGGCGGCCGCACCCGGCGCAGCTGCCCACGGCCCCGGTCAGATCGACCGCGAAGATCTCGGAGAGCGGGCCGCCCAGCATGTTGCCGTCCTGGTAGGCCTCGTCGGAGACCTCGTCGCGCGTGCGATTGACGTTCATGTCATCCTCCACTGGGGCCGAAGCGTTCGGTCCTGATCCGGGCGGGGTCGTGGCCGAGACCGGTCAGGAGCGTCGCGGCGTTCTCGACGAAGCCAGTCGGCCCGCACACGTAACAGCGGGGGCGCTGATCGGCGGGCCAGCCCGCGCGCACCAGATCCTCGGCCGTCAGCCGGCCCACCGGCCTGTGGTGTCCGGGCGGCGCGGCGCGTGTGTAGAGATACTCCGTGTCGAGGCCGGGCTCCCCGCGGAGCAGTTCGGGCACATACAGCTGATCGTCCGGCTCGCGCACGGAGTAGAGCAGACGGAACGGCGCGCGCCCGCCCACCGCGCCACGCGTGCGCACCATCGACATCAGCGGCACCACTCCCGAGCCGCCGCCCACCAGCAGCACGGGCTCGGCCTGCTCCGGCCGCCAGACGAACCAGCCGCCGATCGGACCGCGCAGCTCAACCCGGTCACCGGGGACCATGACATCCATCAGATACGGCGACACCTCACCGTCCCCCACGCGCTGGACCGTCAGCTCCACGCGGTCACCGTCCGGCGCGGACGCCACCGAGTAACTGCGCTGCGTGCTGTACCCGTCCTCCGCCGTGAGCCGTACGTCGACGTGCTGGCCCGCCAGATGCGCCGGCCAGCCGGGCACGTCGAACACCAGCGTCCGGGCCGTTGCCGACTCCGCCCGCCGGCCGACCAGTTCGGCCACCAGCCAGCGCAGCGGTGCGCTCACCATCAGTCCCCCTGATAGCGCTGCTCGCGCCACGGATCTCCGTACGAGTGGTAGCCCAGGCCCTCCCAGAAGCCCGGCTCGTCGTCGAGCAGCAGCTCGATCCCGCGCACCCACTTCGCGGACTTCCACAGATACAGGTGCGGGACGAGCAGCCGCGCCGGGCCGCCGTGCTCGGGGGCCAGCTCCTCACCGTCGTAGCGGTGGGCGATCCACGCCTTGCCGTCGAGCAGGTCCTCCAGCGGGAGGTTGGTCGTGTACCCGCCGTAGGAGTGGACGAGTGCGAAATCGGCGGCCGTCTCGACGTCCTCCATCAGGCTGTCGAGCGAGACCCCCTCCCAGTGCGTCCCGAACTTCGACCACTTCGTCACACAGTGCAGGTCGACCGTCGGCGTCTCGGCGGGCATCGCCATCAGCTGTGCCCAGTCCCAGGTGTGCCGGGCGCCCGCCTCGGTGGTGAGGGTGAACTCCCACTCGTCGTGCGTCACGCGTGGTGTGGGTCCGGCGGACAGGACGGGAAAGTCATGGACCTCGTACTGTCCGGGCGGCAGTTTCCGGCCGGGATCCGGCCTTCGGCCGTGGAACCCGCGCGAGATGATCGCCATGGCGGGACTTCCTTCCTCCGCCCGGACGCTGGACAAGCGCGGTCGGGAGCACGGTCCGGACAGCCTCAGACCAGCGTAGAGGCGCGGGACCGGGTCGGCGACGCGAGACCTGACCCCGCCCCGCCCCACCCCGGCCCGCGACCGTGCTGTGCGCCTACTCGAACCGCGCCGGGTCGCCCGCCCCCCTGCGTACGATCTCCGGCTCACCTTCGGAGAAGTCGATGACGGTGGTCGGCTCGGTGCCGCAGTCGCCCGAGTCGACCACGACATCCAGCACATGGTCGAGCCGCTCCTTGATCTCCCAGCCCTGGGTCATCGGCTCGCCGTCGTCGGGCAGCAGCAGCGTGCTGGAGAGCAGCGGCTCCCCGAGCTCCGCGAGCAGCGCCTGGGCGACGACATGGTCCGGGATACGGACACCGACCGTCTTCTTCTTCGGGTGCAGCAGCTGACGCGGCACCTCCCTGGTCGCCGGCAGGATGAACGTGTAACTGCCGGGCGTCGCCGCCTTGATCGCGCGGAACACGTCGTTGTCGATCTGCACCAACTGGCCGAGCTGCGCGAAGTTCTGGCAGACCAGCGTGAAGTGGTGACGGTCGTCGAGATTCCGGATGGACCGGATCCGGCTGATGCCGTCCCGGCTGCCCAACTGGCAGCCCAACGCGTAGCAGGAGTCCGTCGGGTACGCGATGAGCGCGCCGGACCGGATGCTCTCGGCCACGCTGGTGATCGTGCGGCGCTGGGGGTTCTCGGGGTGTACGTCGAAATACTTGGCCATTGGCCGAGCTTAGGGGGTGTCTTCCCGATCGGGCCGGACGAGGGAGCGGGTCGCCGCGGAGTGGTCTCCGTTCCCCAAAGAATTGGTATGGACCTTTTCACGGAGGGTGCGCTGCCCGTAGCCTCTGCGCGGCGGCGTCCTCGTAACCGCACTGCCCTGGGCGGCAGTTGTGGATGGGCGCCGGTCCCATGAACGTCTGTCCCCCACGCACCGTTCAGGAGTGAAGCAACAGTGTTGAGAAGAGGCACCACGGCCGTCATGGCCGCCCTGCTGCTGGTCTGCGGTCTGCTCGTCGCCGCGCTGCCGGCCGCCGCGCAGTCCTCCCGGAGCGCGAGCGGCCAGGGCGCGACGGGTGAGGCGCGAGGCGGGCACCACAAGCCGCGATTCGTCGTCAGTGAGGCCCAGTTCGAGCGGATGTTCCCGGACCGGGACCCGTTCTTCACGTACGACGGTCTCATCGAGGCCACGGAGGCGTACCCCGGCTTCGCGAAGACCGGCAGCCGCACTACCCGCAAGCAGGAGGCGGCGGCCTTCCTCGCCAACATCAGCCATGAGACCGGCGGCCTGTTCTACGTGGTGTCGCAGAACCCCGAGATGTATCCGGTCTTCTGCGACGACACCCAGCCCTACGGCTGCCCGGCCGGCCGGGACGCCTACTACGGGCGCGGCGCGATCATGCTGAGCTGGAACTTCAACTACAAGGCGGCGGGCGACGCGCTCGGTCTCGATCTGCTCAACAATCCGTGGCTGGTCGAGACCGATCCGGCCGTGGCCTGGATGACCGCGCTCTGGTACTGGAACACCCAGTCCGGGCCGGGCACGATGACCGGGCACGACGCGATGGTCGACAAGAAGGGCTTCGGGCAGACGATCTGGAGCCTGAACGGATCCGCCGAGTGCAACGGCGGCAATCCCGCGCAGATGGAACACCGGGTCGAGCTCTACCAGCAGTTCACACGCGTACTGCGGACCCCGCCGGGCCGCGATCTCACCTGCTGAGAAGCCCGTGCACCGCTGTCCGGCCCGGTGGGCCCAGGGCCGGACAGCGGTCGCCGGTGTGACGATACGCACGTTGCCTGCGGCGACCTGCTTTGCCTAATGTCCGCTTATGCCCAAGATTCGTAGGTTGCCGCGATACGCCGTGGCCGCGCTCGCCCTCGCCGTGACGGTGCCGGGCGTGGCATTCGCCGCGGCGCAGACGCCCGACAGCCCGGCCCGTGCCGCCGCCGCGGCGCCCGCCGCAGCGCACGCCGGCGTCGAGGGCGCGATGCGCGAGGCGCTGGACGCGCTGCCGAAGAGCGACGGACGCTACACGGTCGCCGTCGCGGACCTCGACGGCGGGGGAGCGGCCGTCTACGGCGGCGGCTCCGGCGCCTACGACACGGCCAGCATCGTCAAGGTCGACATCCTCGCGGCGCTCCTGCTCCACGCCCAGGACCGCGGGGAACCCCTCACCGCGCCGCAGAAGAAGCTGGCCGCCGCGATGATCCGGCACAGCGACAACGGCGCGACGGAGAAGCTCTGGAAGGCCGTGGGTGAGACGGACGGCCTGAACGCCGCCAACAAGCGTCTCGGCCTGAAGGCCACCCAGGGCGACAAGGACGGCCACTGGGGCCTGACCCGCACGACGGCGGCCGACCAGACGCTCCTCCTGGAGGCCGTCCTCGGCGACGCCCACTCCCCGCTGACCGCCCAGTCCCGCGCGTACCTGCGGGCGCTGATGAGTACGGTCGAGCCCGACCAGCGGTGGGGGATATCCGCCGCCGACGACGGCAAGGGGCCCGCCGCCGGGCCGGCGCTGAAGAACGGCTGGCTGGCGCGCAGCGCGACGGGGCTGTGGGACGTCAACAGCATCGGGCGCGTCGAGCACGACGGCCACACGCTGCTCGTCGCGGTCCTGTCCGACGGACAGCGCACGTACAAGTCCGGCATCGACCTGGTGGAGCGGGCCGCGGAGACGGCCGTGAAGGCGTTCGTCAAGGCGGAGTAGGCGGAGTGGGCCGGGTCCGGCGCGGAAGCTGCGCGTCGGCGCGGAGGCTACGCGTCCGCCTTGAGCAGACCGAGGCGGAGCAGACTCTCCGCCGTGGCCGTGACGGTGTCCGCGCTGGAGCGCGGGTTCCAGCCGAGCACGCGCCTCGCCCGCTCGCTGCTGAGATGGCGGATCTTCCCGACGTTCTCGGCGGTCTCGCGCATCTCGGGGTCGGTCTCGGCGGCCCGGCGGACCGCGTCGTCCGGCAGGACACCGGTCGGCACCAGCCGCGCCGCCTCGCCCAGGCGCTCGCGCAGGATCATAGCGATGTCGTGCATCGACACGGCGTCCCCGGCGGAAGCGACGAACCGCCGGCCGGCCGCCTCGGCGCGGGTCATGGCGCGGAGGTGGAGGTCCGCCGCGTCACGCACGTCGACGACCCCGAAATACAGGCGCGGAGCGGCGGGGAGGTCCCCGTTCATCAGCATGCTGATGATGTTGATGGAGCTCGCGTGGTCCGGACCGAGCACAGGACCGAAGATCCCCACGGGATTGACGACCGCCAGCTCCATGGCGCCACCCTCATCGGCCATGAAGTCCCAGGCCGCGCGCTCGGCCAGCGTCTTGGACTTGATGTAGGGGGCGACGTCGTTGTCGACCTCCGTCCAGTCGTCCTCCGTGAAGGGCCGGTCGGTCTGCGGGTGGCCGTAGCCGACCGCGCCGAACGAGGAGGTGACGACCACGCGGCGGACACCCGCGTCGCGGGCCGTGCGCAGCACACGGAGTGTCCCCTCCCGCGCGGGCACGATCAGGTCGTCCTCGTTCTCGGGGCGTCGCGGCGGGAAGGGCGAGGCGACATGCAGGACGTAGTCGCAGCCCGCCATGGCCTCCCGCCAGCCCTCCTCCGACGTCAGATCCGCGACGGCGAAGGACAGCGCGTCCCCGGGCGTGACGCCCGCCGCCCCGACATGTTCCCGTACACCGCTCTCCCGCGCCGGATTCCGTACGGTGGTGCGTACGCGGTACCCCTGATCAAGGGCCTGCGCCAGGCATCGGGTGGCGAGGAAACCGGATCCACCGGTCACCAGGACCGTCCTGCCGCTGTTGTCGCTCATGTCATCCTCCGGTGCGCCTGGCGTGAACGTGTGTCGCTGTGCGTTCACGCTAGGTCTGACCAGCGGATTCGTCCTGTCCCCGGTACTACCCGGCTGAGCGGTGGGCCTTCCGCGAGCTGCGGTCAGCGGCGGGCGAGCTGGCGCTCGCCGCTGGGGCCCGGCTCGTAGGGGAGGTCGTAGTGGGAGAAGACGGCCTTTTCGTCCTCGGCGGGCAGCACATCGTCCGTGCCCATGGACGGTGCGCCCTTCACCACCGATCTCTCGTAGTTGACCCTGACGTAGCCCGGCCCCACCACGGCTCCCGAGAGCGGGACGAAGACCAGGCGGTGCCGGGTCGGCATGCCGACCAGCACCGTCGCGACGGACGGCTCGTCGGTACGGGTGTCGACGTAGACCGCCTCCAGCGAACCGATCTTGCGGCCGTCGGGGTCGACGACGGCCTGCGTACGCCACTCGCGGATGTCCACGGAATCGATCATGTCGGCTCTCCTCCTCCGGTGGCCTCGCGATCGGGCCCACCCGTGCGTGTACCCCGCCCGGCTCCGTCATCGTGACCGACGGCGCGACGGGCGGCCACTCGAAGGCGCCAGGGGGACGACGCGGGCGGTGTGCGGGCGGTGTGCGGGCGTCCGGACGGGTGACGGGCCGGTCAGGCCGCTCCCGCGTAGGACTCCCCGCCGTACGCAAGCTCGCTCGCCAGCAGCGCCGCGCCCACGACCCCCGCACGCGGGCCGAGCTCGGACATGACGATCGGCAGATTGCCCGTGGCCAGCGGCAGCGAGCGTTTGTACACGACGCTGCGGATCTCGGCGAGCAGCGGATAGCCGAGCCCGGTCAGACCGCCGCCGATCACGATCATCGACGGATTCATGAAGCTGACCAGTGTGGCGAGCACCTGCCCGACCCGGTGGCCGCCGGCCCGGACGAGGTTGACGCTCGTGTTGTCGCCGCCGTCCGCGCACTCCGCGACGTCCAGGGCGGTCAACTCCCCCCGCTCGGCGAGCCGTTCGGCGAGAGCGGGCGACTGGCCCGATGTCGCGGCCGCCGTGGCGTCCCTGGCCAGCGCCACCCCGCCGAAGTACGCCTCCAGACAGCCGGTGTTCCCGCAGGAACAGACGGGCCCGTCCGACTCGGCCTCCACCTGGACATGCCCGATGTCCCCGGCGCAGCCCTCCGCGCCCCGGTAGATACGGCCGTGGTGCTGCATGCCCGAGCCGATACCGCTGCCTATCTTCACGAAGAGCAGATGGTCGACGGTCTTCGCGACCCCGCTGTGCTGCTCCCCGAGGGACATCACGTTCACGTCGTTGTCGACCACGACGGGGCAGCCGTGCTCGCCGGCGAGGGTGTCGCGTACGGGATAACGGTTCCAGCCCACCATGATCGGCGGCGAGACCGGGACGCCCTCCCGGAACGAGACCGGTCCCGGCAGTCCGATCCCGATCGCGTCGAGCCGCGTGTAGTGCCCCTCGTCGGCCATCTCGCGCAGGAGCTCGCTGACGCGGCCGAGCACGGCGACGGGCCCGGAACGGATGTCGGCGGGCTCGGAGCAGGCGGCCACCGGTGCGAGCGCGCCGTCGGTGATCTCGATGTCGATGGAGCTGGCGCCCAGATCGACGGCCGCGAACCGCAGCCCGGGGTCGAGCTGTACGAGGGTGGAGCGCCGCCCGCCGCGCGAAGCGGCGGGGCCCGCCTCACGGACCCGCCCGGCGGCGACCATCCGGTCGAGCTCGCCGAGCAGCCGCGGACGGGGAACCTCCAGCCGGTCCGCGAGCTGGGCGCGGGAGAGCGGGCCGTTGTCGCGCAGCAGACTCAGCACGCGGTACTCGATGTTCACGGGCTCACTTCCTCTCGACACCTGGGTGCGGGCGACTCCCGGTAACTTTTTCACAGATCGCCGAAAGTTGTCGCCCTGTTGACGGAACCTGTCATGACGGGCGCGGGGAACGGCGCCCCGGCGGAGTCCGGACACAGAGCCGCCCCGCCGGTGAGAGCGGGGCGTGGAGGCGGGGCAGCCCTGTCGGTCCCGGCGTCAGCCGATGGCGCCTCCCTTCAGGGCCCGCGCGTCCCGTGCGAGGGCCGCGCCCGCCGCGCTGTCCGGCACGAGGGCGGCGTCGCCCGCGTATCCGGCGAACGACTCCAGTACGGCCGCGGCCTGACTGGTGCGTCCCGCGTCGGCGTGCGCCTCGGCCTGGCCGAGCCGTACGGTCAGCCGCTGCTGTCCCTGCGCCGTGATCAGGCCGTCGGCCCGCAGCTGGGTGATCAGCGCGCGGATGTCCGCGTAGGAGGTACGGGTGGTGAAGGCCACCGTCCTGGTGGTGGTGTTGCCGGCCTTGTCGCGGGCCCTGACCGTGAGGTCGTGGTTCCCGAGCGGCAGCCGCCACAGTTCCAGCGCCTGGCCGGAGTTGACGGCCTTGCCGTCGACCGTGGCCGTGACGGTCGCCCCACCGGAGACCGCGTCCGTGGCAGAGAAGACCGGTGTCGGCCGCTTGGAGTCCCCGTAGACGCCGTCGGCGTCGATACCGGTGGCCGTCACCGTGGGACCGGTGCGGTCGATCCGTACCGTGAGCGAGCCCACATCGGAGACGTTGCCGCCGTTGTCGGTGGCCCGGTAACGGACCGTCGTGGCGCCCTCCTTGGAGAGCGTGAGGGCCGCGTTGGCCGACTGCCAGGTGGCTCCGTCGTCGACCGAGTACTGACGGCTGGCGACCGTTCCGTTGTCGGTCGCCGCGACCGTGAGCGACACGTTGCTGGTGTACCAGCCGTCGTCACCGTTCGGCCGGGGCGGGTTGAGTGTGGCCGTGACCTTGGGGGCGGTCTTGTCCGCGACGCCCGCGCCCTGGAAGGTCAGCGAGTCCAGCTCGACACCGCCGGAGCTGGTGACGAAGACCTCTCCGGTCCCCGAAGGGGCCTTGTCCAGCGCGGTGGTGACGGTCTGCCAGCCCTCGCCGGCCGGTACCGGCACCGTCGCGAACGGCTCCGCGTCCGCCGAGCCCCAGCGCAGCGCCAGCGTACCGGCGCCGCTCGCACGGGTCTTGACCCCGTTGATCCCGGCGAACGACACCGGGTCGTACGCGATCCAGTCACCCGCGTCGAAGGAGGTCAGCTTCCGCTGTCCCGACGCCGTGGTGTCGTCCGTGATCGTGACACCCTCCGCGGAGTCGTAGTGCTCGCCCTGCGTCAGCGCCGGGTTGAGCACCACTTGGGCGTCACCGGTCGCCGCCGGCACGCCTCCCGCGCCCTTGTCGGTGTAGGTGATGCCGAGGACGCCGAAGACGTTCTCGGTGTCACCGTGGCCCGCGTCGGCCGGGGTCGCGACGCCGCCCGTGCAGCCGGTACCGCTGTTGACCGGGTGCCCGTGCTGGTTGTGCCCCAGACCGAAGGTCCACGCGACCTTGGCGCAGTCCGGCGTGGTGCCGTCCTCCGGGTCCTCGACGGCTATGCCGTACGGCACGGCGTCGCCCCAGTTGAAGAACCCGCCGTCGGGCGGCGAGGTGATCCGTACCGTCGGCGCCGTGTTGCCCACGGTGATCTGACGGCTCGTCAGCCCGGACTTCCCTTGCGGGTCGGTCACCTTGAGCCGGGCCTGGAACTGCCCGTTGTCCGGATACGTACGGTCGACCGTGGGCCCGGTGGCGTCGAAGGTGCCGTCGCCGTCGAGGTCCCACTGGTAGGTGAGCTCGCCGTTCTCCGGGTCGCTGGAGCCGGTGGCGCTGAAGGAGACCTCCAACGGGGCCTGGCCGGACGTCTTGTCGGCCTTGATCACCGCGGTAGGAGCCTTGTTGCCCTCGGCGTAGTCGATCCGGTAGAGACCCGCGTCGGGGTTCTGCCGGAAGAAGCCGTCGCCGTAGTCGAGCACGTAGAGCGCGCCGTCAGGACCGAACTCCAGGTCCATCGGGTTGTCCCACTGCGGGATGCCGTTCTGCGAACGCTCGCTGTTGGGCAGCACGTTCTCCAGCTTGCTCACCGGTCCGTCGGGACCGTCGAGCGTGAGCGCGGCCACGTAGTCCTGGGAGAACTCCCCGAAGAACGCCTTGCCGTCCCAGTACTCGGGGAACTTGCCCGGCGAGGGGTTGTCCGCGTCGTAGTGGTAGACCGGACCGCCCATCGGGGCCTGGCCGCCGGGACCGCCCGGACCGCGGAAGGAGGTCAGCTCGGGCCACGGCTGGTCGGTGTCCCTGTCGCCGTACCAGAGCGTGGCCGGCGCGGACGCGGGCAGCTCGGTCAGACCGGTGTTCCAGCGGGAGTCGTTGACCGGCTTCGCGCAGTCGAAGGCGGGGCCGGGCGTGAGGGTGGCGAAGTCGAAGTCCCTGTAGGGCTTGGTGTTGTCACCCGTGCAGAACGGCCAGCCGCTGTTCAGGGGCTTGGTCGTGGTCTGCCACTCGACGTACCCCATCGGGCCGCGGTTCGGGTCGGCCGTACCGGCGTCGGGGCCGTAGTCGCCCCACATCACGGCGTCGGTCTTCTGGTCGACCGCGAGCCGGAACGGGTTGCGCAGACCCATCACGAAGATCTCGGGACGCGTCTTGGCCGTGCCCGGCGCGAAGAGGTTGCCCTCCGGGATCCGGTATCTGCCGTCCTCCTGGACGTCGATCCGCAGGATCTTGCCCCGCAGGTCGTTGGTGTTGCCCGCGCCACGGCGCTCGTCCAGCCCCGGGTTGTAGCCGGCCGCGTCGTTGATCGGGGTGTAGCCGTTGACGTTCGGGCCCGACGCGGGAGTGTTGCCGCCCGTCGCGAGGTAGAGATTGCCCTTGCTGTCGAAGTCCACGTCACCCGCGACATGGCAGCACTGGCCACGGTTGGAGTCGACGCGGATGATCTCCTGCGCGGTGGAGAGGTCCAGCTTGTCGCCGGTCCACTTGAAGCGGGTCAGGGTGTCGTACCCCTCCCACTGCTTCCAGTACGCGTCGGTCTGCCCGGCGGGCAGCTGCTGGGGTGCGGAGCCGGTCGGGGTGTTCAGCGGCGGCGAGTAGTAGAGGTAGACCCACTTGTTGGTGGCGAAGTCCGGGTCGAGCGTGACCGTCTGCAACCCCATCTCGGAGTTCTGGTAGACGTCGACGTGGTTGACGACCTTCGTGACACCGGTACCGGGGTCGGTGAGCCGGAGATCGCCGTTGCGGGCGGTGTGCAGGACTCGGCTGTCGGGGAGGACGGCGAGGTCGATCGGCTCGCCGGTGTCCTTCGTCAGGGTGACTTTCTCGTAGTTCGACCAGTCCAGGGCGTGTTCGTGGCCCGGGTGCGCCTGGGCGGCGGGCGCGACGGCCACACCGCCCAGCGCGGGCAGTGCCACGAGCAGGACCCCTGTCATCAGGCGTCTCAGTGTGCGGTGCACGGTGATGCGTCTCCTCGGTCGCTTGCGGTAAGGAGTGCGGGAGGCAGGGTGGACGGAACAGGCCAGGAGCCTCAACGCGCGGAGGCGCCTGGCCCGTTGTCCGGGGGGAGGCTCGGGTCAGCCGAGCAGTCCCTTGAGCGCCGTGAAGCTGCGCTCCGCCGCGCCGAGCGAACCCGGCGGATTGGGCAGGGTGTTGGGCGCGGTGTCCTGCTCCCAGATGCCCACGTGCGAGGCACGCGGCCCGATGTCGCGGACGAACTTCTCGTACGGGAGGTCGCCGGCACCGAACTCGACGATGTCGAATCCGTTGGCGTTCGCCGAGTTGGCGTCGCCGTCCTTCATGTGGAACAGCGGGTAGCGGTAGGGCTGGTTGCGCACGTACGCGGCCGGGTCGAATCCGGGCCAGCGGTACTGGCCCACGTACGCCCAGTAGATGTCCAGCTCCAGATAGACATGGCGCGGGTCGGTGTTCTTGAGGAACACGTCGTACAGCCGGACCGACGGCTGGTCCGTCGCGAACGCGAACTCGCCCGCGTGGTTGTGCTGGTAGAGCTTCAGACCGCGCGCGGTGGCCGCGGCGCCCCAGACGTTGAACTCGTCGGCGGCGGCGCGGTAGCCCGCGACGGTGTTGATGTTCGACGGCGCGTTGGCCGTGCCCAGGTGGGGCATGCCGAGGATCTCGGCGGCGTCCAGTTCGCCCTGGAGGTTCGAGCGGAGGTTGCCGATGCCGACGTGACTCCCGACCGCGCGCAGCCCGTTGTCGTCGAGCAGTGTGCGGATCTCCGGGAGGGTGATCTGCCGGCCCAGGATGGAGGTGCTCTGGGTGTACCCGGCGAACTCGATCTCCTGGTAGCCGATCCGCGCCAGCTCGGCGAGGACGACGGCGAAGCCGAGCGAGCTGACCTTGTCGCGGATGCTGTAGAGCTGGATGCCGATCCGGTCCTTGGGGATGGACAGATTGCTCCGCCCGGCGGCGGGGGCCGGGGCCGCGGACGCCGTGGCGGCTCCGGCGACGGAGGCGGCGGCGAGGGCGACGGTCGTGCCCGCGGTGGCGCGCAGGAAGTCCCTGCGGTCGAAGGACTTGCGAATATGGCTCACGGTCACTCCTGGGAATGAGGAGAAGAGGGTAGGACCGGGGGCGCGCGCGACCGGAGCTGCTGCTCTGCGGTGCGCGCGCCGCGACGGCGGAGGGGCGGCGTGGCGAGTGCGCGTCGGCGGGTGTTCCGGCCGGTTGACCGGCGGGAGGGGGAAGGTCGCCGAGCGGTGGGGGAGGAGGAACGGCGACGGGGGCGGTCGCCGTTTCCTGCCGGGTGTGTCGCTACGGGTGCCGTTGGCGGTGCGGATGGTGATGCGAATCGCGGTACGGACGGTGGTGCGTGCGGGTGTGCGGTTGGAATGCCGCCTCGGAGTGCGCCTGGAGACGCCACGGTTGGGTGCCGCGCCGCGTGTGCGGCCCGGTGTCAGAGCCTGGACTTGCCCGCTTCGTGGGCGTCGGCCCGAGCGGCGGCGGCACGCTCGGCGGCCTTCTCGGCGAGGTCGGCGCCACGGTCCTGCGGCGCGGCCTTCTGGGCCGAACGGGAGGCCGACGCGCCGGCGTCGGCGGTCTCTCCGGTGACCGTGCCACGGACACGCGCCGACTCGCCGACGACCAGGACGGGGTTGTTGCCGGTCGCGGTGAGCGAGCCGCGCACGATCGAGTTGTCGAGCACGGCGTTGGCGGTGTTGTCGGTGACAGTGAGGTTGCCGCCGAAGTACGAGGCGCCCGTGCAGTTGCCGAGCAGGCCCTCGCCACCGATCTGGAGAACGTCGGCGTTGCCCGAGTACTTCGCGGCGCCGTACACCTCGCCGGCGCAGAACACGCCGCCGAGGGTGTTGTTGTTGACGGTGAGAGCGCCCTTGACGGTGGAGTCGTACACGTCGGTGTACTGGTTGCCCTCACCGGTCACCGAGCCGGTCAGGGTGCTGCCCGAGACGTACAGCTCGCCGGCCTCGCTGTTGATGCTCCCGCCGACGGTCGAGTCGACCGTGTAGAGGAATCCCTCGGTGGTCTCGACCGACTTGAGGCTGGACTTCTCCAGGTGCGCGCCGAACGCGGACTCGGTGGTCAGCGTGCCCTTCACGGTGGTGTCGGTGAGGTCGAGGTAGGCGTCCTCCTCGACGGTGACCGCGCTGTTGAAGGTGGCGCCCGCGGCGACGAGGTCGGCGCCGGCCTCGACGGTCACCGTGCCCTTGACTCTGGTGCCGGTGAGGGTGCATGACTTCCCGGCCGGTACGACCAGGTCGTTGGTGACAGTCACGGCCCCGCCGTCACCGACGCAGGTGGTGTAGAGAGCGGCCTGGGCGGAGCCGGAGAAGGCCACCAGGCTCCCGGATGCCACCAGTGAGGCCGTGGCGATGAACGTACGGATCTTCATGTCGCTTCCCTTCCGCTGCGGTCACGGCAGAGTCGGTGACCCGGCCGGTTTCCCCGTCGTCGACGGGGGTGCTGCACGGTGCGTGAGCGACGACCGCCGTGACGGCGGTCGCGCGGCGCCTCGTGACGGGCGGTGGCCCGGCCATGGGGGGAGAGACGTGGAAAGGCTGGTGGGGTCAAGGGCGTTCGGGTGAGCGCCGGTGGGCTGCGGGGTTACCGCGACGAAACACATGTCTCGGTGGGCCGAGACATTAGAGCGCCGCGTGGGGACTGTCCAGAGGTTCGGTAGGAATCTCTGGAACTTTCTAATGATTCATCAAAAGACGTGAAGGATTGATGGAGAGGGCGATAAAGTGCGCGATGGGTGGGGGAGGGCACGCAACGTCGGGGCCGGGCCGCGGTGTTCGCGGTCGCGAAGCAGGCGCGCGGAGTCAACGCGCTTCGGCGACGGGCGAGTTGCGGTCCGGTGAGGTTGGCCCGGCGGTCCGGCCTACTGGTGGATCGTCCGCGCCCCGGCGCGGGTCCCGGCCCGCGGCACGGGCGTGCGCGCCTCGTCGTACGCCTCGCGGGCCGTGAGCACCGTGTCCACCTGTCGCTCCGTCCAGCGCGCCAGCCGCCACACCTGCTCGGCCGCCTCGCGGCCCAGGTCCGTCAGTGAGTAGTCCACGCGCGGCGGGATCACCGGCTTGGCGTCGCGGTGGACGAAGCCGTCGCGTTCAAGGGTCTGGAGGGTCTGGGCGAGCATCTTCTCGCTGACCCCGTCGATCTCGCGGCGCAGCTCGCTGAAGCGGTACGAGCGCTCCAGCAGGGCGGCCAGCACCAGCACACCCCAGCGGCTCGTGATGTGTTCCAGTACGAGCCGGGAGGGGCACATCCGCCGGTTGACGTTGGGGGGGGAGCTGCTTTCGTCCATTCCGGTACCTTACTTCAAGGTGGGTACTTCCTCTGAGTTAGTGGGATACATATCGTTGATCTCGCGCATTACGAAACAGCGCCAAGCAGGGCCAATCACAGGAAATGGGTAGCAACCTCATGAGCATCGTCGTCACCGGAGCGACCGGGCACCTCGGCCGTCTCGTCATCGAATCCCTTCTGAGCGCCGACGTGCCGGCCGGCAGGATCGCCGCCGTCGCGCGGGACAGCGAGAAGGCGGCGTCCCTGGCGGCGCTCGGTGTCGAGGTGCGGATCGCCGACTACGACAGCCCCGCGACACTGACGGACGCCTTCCGGGCGGGCGACCGGGCCCTGCTCATCTCCGCCGACGAGGCCGGGCGCCGCGTACCGCAGCACACCGCCGTCATCGAAGCCGCGCGGGCCGCGGGCGTGGCTCAACTCGTGTACACCGGCGTCCTGGGAGGTCCCGACGCCGACTTCGAACTGGCCGCCGACCACAAGGCCACCGAGCGGCTGATCCTGGACTCCGGGCTGCCGTACACGTTTCTGCGCAACGGCTGGTACACCGAGAACTACACCGAGAACCTGGCCCCCGTGCTGGAGCACGGCGCGGTGGTCGCCGCGGCGGGCGAGGGCCGGGTCGCCAGCGCCGGCCGGGCGGACTACGCGGCGGCGGCGGCCACCGTACTGACCGGTGAGGGACACCTCGGCAAGGTGTACGAGCTCAGCGGCGACACGGCGTGGTCCTTCGCGGAGTACGCGGCGGAGCTGTCGCGGCAGACCGGCCGCACGATCGTCTACAACAACGTCCCCGGCGAGACGCTGCTGGGCATTCTCACGGGCGCCGGAGTGCCCGAGCCGATGGCCGCGATCCTCGTGGATGTGGACAAGGCCATCGAACGCGGCCTCCTGGCGGGTACGACCGGCGACCTCTCCCGTCTCGCGGGCCGGCCCACGACACCGTTGGCCGAGTCGGTCGCGCAGGCTCTGAAGTCCTGAGGGCGGTCTCCCCCGTCCGTCTCCGTGCGTCCTCACCCGAAGGGCTTCCTTCGGGAATGCGAAGGGCGCCGAACGCGCGCCGGTTCGCGCCGAGCGAGGCGCCGGCGGCGGCCGGGGGAGCCGGAGCGCGTCCGGCGGCGCGTCCGGCCGCCGGGCCCCCGAGGGGCCCAACTCGCCTGCACCCGCTATTGGTTGATCTTTCATCGCGCTGACATCTCCTGACGCTCGGTATGTCAACAACGGCCTAAAGGCTGATCCGAGCATGTCAAAATGACCGACGCCCCCACGTTGCGGTCGATCAGGAGGACGCAGTGAAGAAAACCTCGCGCATCCGGAATGTCTCACTCACCCTTGGCAGCGCCCTCGCGCTTGTCATCGCGTTTCCCGGCAGCGCGCTCGCCGATCCCCCCCGGCGCCCTTCCGGCGAACGCGGACGGTCTGGAGCAGACATTCCAGCCGGCGTTCGACTACGACACGGACGGCTGCTACCCCACCCCGGCCATCGGCCCCGACGGCACCATCAACCCGGGCCTCAACCCGAGTGGTGCCCTCAACGGCCAGTGCCGGGACTCCTGGGACCTCGACAACACCAACGGATACTCGCGCGCCAAGTGCAACAACGGCTGGTGCGCCATCATGTACGGCCTGTACTTCGAGAAGGACCAGGCCGTGATCGGCAGCGGGCTCGGCGGGCACCGCAACGACTGGGAACACGTCGTGGTGTGGGTGCAGAACGACCAGGTGCAGTACGTCTCCACCTCCGCCCACGGCAACTTCGACATCCACACCCGTGACCAGATGCGGTTCGACGGGACGCACGCCAAGGTCGTCTACCACAAGGACGGCGCGGGCACGCATGCCTTCCGCGCGGCGAACAGCAACGACGACCCGCCGGAGAACCACTACGGGACCTGGCAGTTCCCGAGGCTGGTCGGCTGGGAGGGCTACCCGGCCGGTCTGCGCGACAAGCTGAGCCAGGCCAACTTCGGCAGCGCCGTCTTCGGCCTCAAGGACGGCAACTTCAACGGCCACCTGGTGAAGGCCAAGCCGGCCGGTATCCCGTTCGACCCGAACGCGTGATCCGAGCGGGCCGGGGGCGCGGGAAGCGTGTGAGGCGTGACGCTCGCCCCCGGCCCGTTCTCCGCACCCGGCGCCGGGGAAATGCGCGGGATCGCCGCACCCATCGGGGCTACTCTCACCGCACTGGCGAGTGCCACGAGAGGACCCTTGATGAGCCGCCCCCTTCTCTATCTCGACGTGGACGGCCCGTTGAACCCGTACGCCGCCAAGCCCCATCGGCGCCCGATGGGCTACACGACCCACCGGATGAAGCCCGAGGGCTGGATCGCCCAGCACCCGGGCATGCCGGCGGCGTACGTGAGGCCCCTGCGGGTCTGGCTCAACCCCGACCACGGGCGAAGGCTCAGGGAGCTCGCCGGACTGTACGACCTGGTGTGGGCCACCACGTGGGGGACAGAGGCGAACGAGTTCATCGGGCCCGTTCTCGGACTGCCCGAACTCCCGGCGGTGGACTGGCCGGTGAGGTACGAGGCGGCAGCGGAAGACACGTTCTGGAAGACGCGGGACCTCGTCGCGTACGCCGCCGGCCGGCCCTTCGCATGGGTCGACGACGAGTTGGGTGACGCCGACCGGGCCTACGTCGCCGGGCACCACGAGGGGTCCGCGCTCCTGCTTCACATCGACCCACGGCTCGGCCTGCTGGACCCCGACTTCCGGGCGCTCGACTCCTTCGCGCGCACGCTCGGGGGCCGGACTTGACGGCTTCCCGGAAGCGGGAATCCTGCCGGGCCCCGACAGGGCCCGGCAGCGTCCCGCAGGCCGTCGGCCTCCGTCATGAGCCCGCCAGCAGCACCTCCAGCGCTGTGGCCGTGTCGGGGTGGCGGGCGGTGAGCACCGCGCCCGAGGGGACGACGGCCCTCTCCCACGTACCTCCGTAGCCCAGCAGATCCGCGACCGCGTCGCACGTCGCCGGGTACACGGCCAGCAGCGCGGCGCCGCTCGCGCCCCCGCCGCCGGCGCGGGCCGACAGGGGCGCGGCCCCCGCTTCCGTCGACTCCCGCCAGGGCGGCACCCATTCGTCCAGCGCCGCGAGCCGGCCGGGGAAGATCCGTCCTGCCTCCCGGATCAGCAGCGGAGCCAGATCGGCGCCGTCGGACCGCAGCGTGCCGATCAGGGTCGGCAGCCACGGCAGCAGCACCGGATCCGGCAGCCGCGCGAAGGCGTTGGACACCGCCTCCACGACGAAGTCCGCCAACTGCGGCACCGGCTCCAGCGCGTGCAGGAACCCGCTGAGATAGCGCGGATAGGCCGGCACCACCAGAGGGTTGCCCAGCAGCTCGTCGCACCGCGTACGCAACTCCCCCCGGGACAGCTGCCCGAGCTGCACCTGAGCCGCCCACAGCAGCGCCAGCTTGGCCGGCTCACGCGGATGCGACTGCGCGAACGCGAGCTCCAACTGCGTCCGGTCGCAGCCGAGGGACAGCGCCAGACTCTCCATGCTGAACAGGAAGCCCAGCGTCGCCGCGACCTGCCGGACGGTCGCGTCCTCGTCGGTGAACGCCGTCGGCAGCAGGGTGCAGTAGTGCGCGTAACCCGTCTTGACGAAGGACTCGATCCACGGCGGCAGCACCGGCTCGCTGGTCCGGTAGTACGCGAGCAGCCGGCGCACCCGGCGCAGCACCTCCGGCGCGCCGTCGACGCTCCGCTCGGTCGCCAGCACCTCCAGGGCGCGCGTGCCCAGTTCGTCGGCGAGGCGGCGGCTGCGCAGATACAGGGTCGCGTTCTCGACGGCCTCCAGGACCGCCGCCGTGGTCGCCTGCGGGTCGTACGCCCGGCGGCGCAGACGCTGCTCCAGAACCTGCTCGATGCTGACGCCCTCGTAACCGAGCTCGATCAGCGCCCGCTGGTGCGTGCCGAGCGCCAGGTCCCACGACTCCTGGATGGGCTGCTCGCCGAGCCGCCGTTCGCCCATGATCGCCCGCGCGGCGCCCCACGGCAGCAGATGGCGCAGCATCCACAGCACGTCGGAGCACCGCCCCAGCTCCGGGTTCGCGGCCATGTCCAGCAACGCCCGCTGCACACCGCGCTGTTGGAGCTTGAGATTCAGCGGCGCGAGCCGGTCGTGGACATCACGCGCCAGCGGCGGCAGGGCGTCGTACCCGACCTGTCCTATCCGGTCGCCGCCCATCATGATCTCGACGATCCGGCGAACGTCGCGCCGGCCCGGCACCGAGTCCTTCTCGATGCAGGTGATCGCCGCGTCCTGGAAGTCGTACGGCGTCGGCCTGGCGCGGTCGCGCATACCTGCCAGCAGGATCGACGTCTCGAACACGGCGATGGCGTCGGCGGTGGAGGCGAGATAGCCGTTGCGGCGCGCCGCGCGCACGACCTCCACCGACCAGCCGAGCAACTCGGCCTCGTCCAGCGGATCGAGGACCGGCGCGCGCCGCAGGAACCCGGACAGCTTGTCCGACAGGCCGTCCTCGGCCTCCGGGACGGCCGGGACCGCGGCCTTGGCGGGCTTCGCCGCCTTCTTCGCCCCCGCCTGCCCCACGAGCCGGAACGGCTGGACCCGTGTGCGTTTGAGGTTCTTCGCCCACTGGGTCGCGGCGATGGACACCGAACCGGCGGCGAGGCCGAACTGCGCCTCGATCGCCGCGTGGCTGGAGGGAATCAGGCCGTGCTGCCACACGCTCGCACTCGGCGGGCCGATCTCGAAGGTGTCGGTGCCCTCGACGCCGAACTCCGCGACCCGGCTGGCCGCGTGGAACGCGCCGCAGACATAGAGACAGTCCCCGGGATCGGTGCCGGACGCGGCCAGATGCCCGCGCATCCTGGTCCACATGTAGCGCTCGCGGTCCTCGTCCACCCGCACCCGGTCCGCGTCACCGGGCGCCAGCCGCCGGAAGAGGCTGCCGATCAGCAGCATGACCTGCCGGTAGGTGTCGTGGTCGCTGTCGCCGAGCGGCAGCTCGACGTACTGGTGCCACCACTCCGACCAGTGCCGCACCCGGCCGTGGCGCAGCAGATGCTCTTCCAGTTCGGCGAAGCGCGGGCGGAGATCCCCGATCTCCACGCCGACCGCGTCGCCGTGCAGCCCCGCCTCCTCCCCGGCCGGCGGTGTCTGCGGAGCTTCGGAATCCGCCGGCTCCGTCTTGGCCGTCTGCCACTGGAACACATGGTCCGAAGAGCGGTCGACGAGGACCAGCTCCACGCCGGGTGTGTCCAGCGCGTAGGCGATGGCCTGATACTCGGCCGACGCCTCCGTGATCGGAGCGACGACCGACAGCGGCGCCCACTCCGCCGGGAAGCCGTCGACCTCACTGGCGAACGCCTGCACCGCCACCGGGAGCCGGCAGTTGCGCAACTCCGACAGGAGCGGGGCCATGTCCTCGCACAGCTCCAGATAGACGACCTTCGGCCGCTTCTCCCGCAGCCGCCGCGCCATGGCGATCGCCGAGGCCGGCGAGTGGTGGCAGACGGGAAAGATCTCCAGCGGTTCGCGTACCGCGCGGTCGACGTCGTCGACGATGCCCAGGAGGATGCCCTCCAGCGCCTCCGGGCCGTCGGCCAGCGATGTCGCCGCCTCCTGCAACTGCGTCCGCAGCGCCTCGAAGGCCGCTCCTTCCCGCACGGGGCTCATGAGAGAGTGGCGATCGCGTCCCGACCGCCCTCCAGGAACTCCGGCCAGGACCCGCCCTTTTCCTTGCTGCGCGGCTCCACGACACCGTGCAGGTACTTGTTGAGGATGGCCAGGTCCTCCGGCTCGCGCCGCGCCAGCGATCCCACGAGCGAGGAGGCGAGGGCACGCGCGGTCAGCTCGCGCTCGCCGAAGAAGTTGCTGTGCAGGATCGCGTCCTCCAGTACGCCGATCTGCTCGGCACTCGACAGCGCCGACTCCAGCTTCTCGTCGTCGCTGCCCGCGGCGGCCGCGGAGGCGCGCAGATCGGCGAAGCTCTGGAGCAGCACGTCCAGCAGGGTGGGCGGCACGTCCAGCTCGATCCGGTGACGGCGCAGCAGTTCCTCCGTACGGAAGCGGACGATCTCCGCCTCGCTCTTCCTGTTCGTCACCACCGGGATACGGACGAAGTTGAACCGGCGCTTGAGCGCCGACGACAGGTCGTTGACGCCCCTGTCGCGGCTGTTGGCGGTGGCGATGACCGAGAATCCGGGCTTGGCGAAGACGATGCTGTCGCTGTCCAGCTCGGGCACCGAGATGTACTTCTCCGACAGGATCGAGATCAGGGCGTCCTGGACGTCGCTCGTGGAACGGGTGAGCTCCTCGAACCGGCCGATCGCGCCCGTCTCCATCGCGGTCATGATCGGCGAGGGGATCATCGACTCACGGGACTGGCCCTTGGCGATCACCATCGACACGTTCCACGAATACTTGATGTGGTCCTCGGTGGTGCCGGCCGTGCCCTGCACCACCAGGGTCGAGCTGCGGCAGACGGCGGCGGCCAGCAGCTCGGCCAGCCAGCTCTTCCCCGTTCCCGGATCACCGATCAGCAGCAGCCCGCGGTCCGACGCCAGCGTGACGACGGCGCGCTCGACCAGACTGCGGTCACCGAACCACTTCTGCGGGATCTCCCGGTCGAGACCGTCGGAGCGCTCGGACCCCAGGATGAACAGACGGACCATCTTCGGCGAAAGGCGCCAGGAGAACGGCTTGGGACCGTCGTCGACCGACTCCAGCCAGTCCAGCTCCTCGGCGTACTTGATCTCGGCGGGAGCGCGCAACAGGTCAGACATGGCAGGGCCTTTCTAAGCGAGAAACGTCTTGAGCTCGTGGACGAGCTTGCGTATGTGACCGGAGATCACCGGCGTGCCGAGCGCCTTGAAGCGCTCCCGGAACCAGGGATTGACCTCCTGGCGGCCCGAACTGGTCACCGAGCCGACCGGAATGAACTTCACCCCGGACCGATGGACCGCCTCGATGCCCTCGAACAACGGCTGGGAGCGGTCGAATTCGTAGAAGTCCGAGATCCACACCATGACGGTGTCGCGGGGATCGGTGATCTTCGGGAGCGCCATCGCCATCGCGACGGGACCGTCGTTGCCGCCGCCGAGTTTGGTGCGCAGCAGCATCTCGAACGGGTCCTTCACCCAGGGAGTCAGATCGATCGCCCGGGTGTCGTACGCGATCAGATGGACGTCCACCTTCGGCAGCCCGGCGAAGATCGACGCCAGAATCGTGCAGTTGACCATCGAGTCCGTCATGGAACCCGACTGGTCGACCACCACGATCAGCCGCTGGGGCGTCGTCTTCCGCGCGGTGTGGCGGTAGAAGAGGCGGTCGACATAGAGCCGTTCCTCCTCGGGGCTCCAGTTGGTCAGGTTCTTCCAGATCGTGCGGTCCAGGTCGAGGTTGCGGAACACCCGCTTGGGCGGCACCGAGCGGTCCAGAGCGCCGGCCGAGGCCTTCTCCACCTGCGTACGCAGCACCTCGGCGACCTCGTCGACGAAGCGCCTGATGAGGGCCTTCGCGTTGGCCAGTGCCACGCCGGACAGATTGTCCTTGTCGCGCAGCAACTGCTCGATCAGCGACATGCTCGGGGTGAGCCGCGCGGCGAGCTCCGGGTCGGCGAGCACCTCACGCAGGCGCATCCGCCTGACCAAGTCCGCCTCGATGGCGCCCAGTTCGGGACCGATCGTCGGAATCAGCCGGCTCAGGTCGGGTGTCGTACCACCGCCGGTGCCGTACGGGCTTTCGCCGCGTCCTTCGCCGCCCTGGGCGGGGCGGCCTCCGCGCAGCGCACCGGGCTCACAGCCCAGGGCACGCTCCAGCCAGCCCGCGTCGGACTGCCACCGCGAGAGCTGGTCGGCGGTGACCGTGCCCGAGCCGGTGGCGTAGATGTTCAGCAGCACCTTCGACACCAGCGCCGCGCGCCGTACCTCGGCGGCCCGGTCGCGTCGCTCGTCGTCGCTGGCGCCCTCGCTGTCGTCGTCGCCGGGTTCCGCGGTGGCGTCGGTGCCTGGCACCATCAGACCGTCGAACTCGGCGGCCAGTTCGGGGTGGCGCTGTACGGTCGAGCCCACCGAGACCTTCGGGTCCAGCAACGCCGACGGCAGCCCGATGTCCTCGACGACGGCGAGGCTCGCCGACTCCAGCGCCGCCTGCTCCTCGGGGTCGAAGAGGTTGGCGAGGAGACGCCAGTAGAGGACCTGGCGGCGGTTGTCGTGCGAACTCACCTCGATGTTGTCTCCGGTCATTTCCGCAACAGCCTTCCTGCCCGCTCGCGCAGCACCGCCCCCGCGTCGGTGGCGGCCTTCTCGGCCCTGGCACCGGCCTTGTCGGCCGTGCCGCCCGCCCAGGCCCCGGCGTGGACCGCGACGGGCTTCTTCCGCACGGTGGTCTCGACGGCGAGCGGCTGGACGACGAACACCCCGGCGTCCCAGCGGAGCAGCCCGACGCACGCCTGCGACGCGGCGACGGCCTCGGGGGTGAGCGGTCCGGCCGTCGGAATACGGTCGGTGTCCACGGCCAGGCGATGTCCCGCGACGGTGAACGTCAGCCCGTCGTCGTCCTGTTGGGTGCTGTAGCCCTCAAGGAAGACCGGTGCCGCGATCCGCGCGGGATGCCGGTCCAGGGGTGCGGTCGCGGAGGCCGTGGCGGTGGACAGCGCGACGCGGGCGGTGGCGAAGGGGTCGGCGGGCGTGACCGCGCGTGCCCGCGTGTCGCTCCAGAGCAGGTCGCCCTCGGAGGTGACCGGCATGTCGGTGATATCCATCGAGCGGCTCTCGCTCACGGCCGCCAGGAGCGACAGGTGCGGTCGCAGCAGCTGCCACAGCCCGGCACCGACGACCGTGTCCGGCTTCGGGACCGAGACATTCGCGCGCACCAGGCGCGACGCGGCACCGTCGGCGGGCTCGAACACCGCGTGGACCTGGGCCTGCACGGCGGTCGCGTGCTCCTGCACGTCGACACCCAGAGGCAGGAGCCTTCCGGTGGCCGTACCGGTCACGGGAACACCGCCCGCGCCGGGCACCGTCAGCACCATCGCCCGCGACCACAGGTCGGCCCAGCGGCGCACCGGCACGCGATCCAGCGCGGAGCCCGGACAAGAGGCGGCGAGTTCGGCGGCGAAGCCGTCGAGAACCGTCGCGAGGCGGCGCAGGTCCGGATCCGGCAGCATCGCGGAGACGACGGTCGCCGCCCCGGAGACCACGTCGTGATCGATGCCCTTCCAGCCGCAGCGCGCCAGATCGGCCAGCCAGGAACGGGCGGCGGCAAGCAGGTTCGCCGCCTGCCGCGCGGCCGGCTCCGGGACGGTCTCCGCGGTGCTCTCCCCGGCGCGGGACCGGCCGGTCGCCTCCTCGACGCGTTCCGCCAGCGCGTCGTGGACGGAGCCGACGAGGGCGGTGCGTGCGGCGGCGAGCGCCATGAAGTGGTCCTCGCCGGCGGCACCGGCCGCCGCCTTCTCGGCCGCCTCGGCGACTCTGCCGGCCAACGGCGTCCCCGCGACGGCGTTGGCCAGCTCAGCCAGACCGGCGGCCCGGACGGCGTGGGGGCGGAGCAGCCCGACGACCAGAGCCCGGTCGAAGGCGTCGACAGCCGCGAGGGCCTCGTCCAGCCCCGCGACGGTCTCGGTGAGCAGGTCGACGCGCATCACGCCACCGCCCTGGTGGGCGGGAACCACTGCATCTCCGGCAACGGCGCGGTGGTCGGGGCGAGTTCCAGATACGCCAGGTGCCGCAGGAACCGGCTGAAGACGGAAGCGGCTGCCTCGTTGCCTCCTTGCGGCGGATGGGTGGCGATCATGGCCATGGCGAGGGCGTCTCCGCTCGTCCTCTCGACCTCGGCGTCGAGCCGGAGATAACGGGCGACGCGCTCGGTGCCGTACTGGAGCGCCGCCTCGCCGACCAGGGTCCGGATGTGTTTGCAGAACCCACCGCGCGCGCCACCACAGGGGCGGTTGTTGTTGGTGCTGCACGCGAACGCGTACGTACCGGCCGCGACCGACGAGACGTAGACCCGCTCGATGTCCGACCCACTGGACACCACACCCTGCACACGTCCGTCGGCCAGCTCGACGAACGGGACCTTGGCGAGCTTGCGCGGCCGCGCGGGTGGCACCACCCGTGCCGTGCTCGACCTCTCCCAATCCGACACCGCACCATCTCCTTTTTCGCAGGGGGGACTTGGGCGCCGCCAGAACGGCGGAACACGAATCAACCTACTGGCGACCACTGACAACGGTGATCACGTGTCCACAGGGAGGATCGGGACGGCCGGAGCGGCTGACAGCGTCTCCGGGGCGGTGGCCGCACACCGGCCGCCGCCCGGGCCGACACGTCAACGACTGTGCTGACGGCTCCGGGTGTGCAGCTTCCGGTAGCCGGTCGGGGTCACGCCCACTTCCCGCCGGAAGATGCTCCGAAAATTCGCGGCCGTGCCGAAACCCGTCGCGCCGGCGATCCTCTCCACCGACCAGTCGGACTCCTCAAGGAGCCGTCGCGCACCGGTCAGCCTCTGCAGTGCGACCCAGTGCATGGGAGGCATGCCTGTCTCATGTGCGAAACGGCGGATGAAGGTTCTGCGCGAAAGCAGACTGCGGTCCGCCATCTGCTGGACCGTGATCGGCGAACCGATGTTCCTGATCACCCAGTCCCGTGTCGCACGCAGATCGTCGCGAGAAGGGCTGATCGTGTCCGCGTACTGCGGCTCGTTCGCGGTACGGGCGGGAGTGGCGACCACATCCTTCGCCACCTCGTCGGCGGCGGCGACACCGAAGTCGGTCTGGACGACATGAAGACACACATCAAGTCCCGCGCCCGCGCCGGCGGACGTCAGAATCGCCCCGTCCTCCACGAACAACCGATTCTCGACGACATCGACCCCGGGGTGCGTCGTCCGAAGAAGATCGGTATATTTCCAATAAGTCGTCGCTGTTTTTCCGCTCAGCGTCCCGGTGGCCGCCAGCGCGAAAACCCCGGTACAGACGGCGACGATACGCGCACCTCGCTCGACGGAAGCGCGCAGTGCCTTGAGATAGCTTTCCGGGATCGGGCGATGCGGGTCCTCATAGCCGGGAATCAAGACAATATCGGCGCGCTCCATATCGGCCAGCGAGTGGGTCGGCCTGATGTCGGCGGCGACATCGACGTACGGCGAGCTTTCGCCCGAAGCGTCGGCGGATTCGAAGTCGTCTTCTCCGCACACGATCACCTGATAGCCGGCGTGCTGACCGAAGACATGCGCCGGAATACTGACGTCCAGCGCATACAGTCGCGGTACCGCAAGGATGGCGACAACTATCTTGGCATCTCCGGACAGCAATTGCTCTCCCCTGTCTCCGCGTTCCACGCCCAGGGTAGCCCACGCGCGAGGCGATCAGCCCTGGCGCCCGCCCGGCACGATCCTTGCTGTAAGTGGCACGACCAGGTCTGGCCCGCCCCCACCGCTGCCAATACCGTTCTGAAGGAACTCGCCATTTGATGATCGGAGCGCCATGAGCAACGCGGACAAGGTCGAAAGGTTCGGAGTCCCCTGGGAGGAGAGTTACGGATACGCCCAGGCGGTCAAGCGCGGCGACACCATCTATCTCTCCGGCCAAGTGGCACACAGCGGAAAGAAACTCGTCGCCCCCGCGCCGGTCAATGACGACGGCCAGGTCACCGATTTCACCAACATGGGCAGGCAGTTGCGCCAGTGCTATGCCAACGCGGCGGAGCTGCTGGGGCGTTTCGGCGCATCGCTGGACGACGTGGTCGAAGAAGTCCTCTACGTCGTGGACGCCGACGCGGGCGACGCCGCGGCGGGCCCGGTCCGCAAGGAAGCCTACGGCCGCCCGGACCCCATGGTGGCGAGCACCATGATCGGCACTTCACGGCTGGCCTTCCCGGAGCTGCTGGTCGAGGTGAAGTTCATCGCCCGGGTCTGAGGGGCCGTATGGACCCGGGGTTGTCAGTGGTGGCTGGGATGCTGCACTGATGGACGAGCTGATACGGCGGCGGGTGTACGGCGCCGACCACGATGATCCCGACCCCGGGCCACGCCCCGGCCGCGCGTACCGGGAGCTGTGCGCGGGCCCGTTGGACGGGCTGCTGCTTGATGTGACCGGCTGGACGGACGACGAGCTCGGCGCGGGAGCGTTGCTGGTCACGGAGATCGGAGCGTACGGCGCGGGAGGCCGCGCCGGTTACGGTCCGCGTGCCGGTGATCCGTGGCGATGGGACTGGGAGGGCGACAGCCCGTAACCGCCGGGCTTCCAGGGGATTCGGCGTGGGCGGGCGCGTCCGGGAAAAGCTGCGTGGGGCTCGGAGCGGTGGTTCCGTGGAAATGTTGGCGCGCCCTGTCGGGAATCGAGGGAGCAATGACTGAGACAACCCAGAGCCAAGGCAGTACCACCTACGACGTGGTCGTCCTCGGCGCCGGTCCCATCGGCCAGAACGTCACCGATCGCGCCCGCGCCGCCGGTCTCACCGTGGCCGTCGTGGAGCGTGAACTCGTCGGCGGCGAGTGTTCCTACTGGGCCTGCGTGCCCAGCAAGGCGCTCCTGCGGCCGGTGATCGCGGTCTCCGACACCCGCCGCGTCGACGGTGCGCGGCAGGCCGTCAGCGGCACGATCGACACGGGCCGGGTCTTCGCCCGCCGTAACCGCTACGTCACCGACTGGGACGACTCCGGGCAGGCCGAAGGGGTCAAGTCCATGGGCGCCGACCTCTTCCGCGGCCACGGCCGGATCGACGGCCCCCGCCGCGTCACGGTCACCCGCGACGACGGCGCACACCTCACCCTCACCGCCCGGCACGCGGTCGCCGTCGCCACCGGCAGCCGGCCTGCCCTGCCCGACGTCCCCGGCCTTGAGGAATCCCGGCCCTGGACGAACCGGCAGGGCACGGACTCCAGCGCCGTGCCCGCCCGGCTCGCCATCGTCGGGGGCGGCGGGGTCGGTGTCGAGATGGCCACCCTCTGGCAGGGGCTGGGCTCCCGGGTCACCCTGCTGGCCCGCCGTCGTCTCATCCCCCGTATGGAACCCTTCGCGGGCGAACTGGTCGCGGGTAGCCTCACCGACGCCGGCGTCGACGTACGCACCGGCGTGGAGCTCACCGCGCTGCGCCGGCCGGATCCCCGGGGGCCCGTGACGCTCACCCTCGACGACGGCGGCGAACTGGAGGGCGACGAGGTCATGTTGGCCACCGGCCGCGCGCCCAACACCGACGACATCGGCCTCGACACGGTCGGTCTCACGCCCGGCGCCTGGCTGGACGTGGACACCACGTGCCTGGTCCGTGGCGCCGACGGCGGGTGGCTGTACGCGCTCGGCGACGTCAACCACCGCGCCCTTCTCACCCACCAGGGCAAGTACCAGGGCCGGACCGCGGGCGACGCCATGGGCGCGCGTGCCGCCGGCCGCCCCCTGGACGACGCGCCGTGGGGCGACCACGCCACCACCGCGGACCAACACGCCGTGCCCCAGGTCTTCTTCACCGACCCCGAAGCCGCCGCGGTCGGTCTGACCGCCCAGCAGGCGGCCGACGCCGGTCACCGCGTCAAGGCCGTCGACGTCGACTTCAACGCCGCGCAGGGCGCCAACCTCCATGCCGACGGCTACCAGGGCCACGCCCGGATGGTGGTCGACCTCGACCGGGACGTCCTCCTCGGAGTGACCTTCGTGGGCCCGGGGGTCAGCGAACTGCTCCACTCGGCGACCGTCGCCGTCGCCGCGGAGGTCCCGCTCAAACGGCTGAGGCACGCCATCGCCTGCTTCCCGGCGGTCAGCGAGATCTGGCTCTTCCTCCTCGCGGCCCACCACCGCGAACGCGCCTGAGAAGGCGCCTGGCGACCAAGGTCGGCCGCCCGACCGGCGACGACCCCAACCAGCAGGGCACCTCACGCCGCTGGATCGTCAAGGCCGTCGAGAACTCCCTGCGCCGCCTTCGGACCGACCACATCGACCTCTACCAGATCCACCGGCTCGACCCCACCACCGACGTCGAGGAGACCCTCTCCGCCCTGACGGACCTGATCCGCAGCGGAAAGGTCCGTGCCATCGGAACGTCCACGGCGCCGGCGTCCGACATCGTCGAGGCCCAGTGGGTGGCCGAGCGGCGCGGCCTTGAGCGCTTCCGTACCGAGCAGCCGCCGTACTCCATCCTCAACCGCGGCATCGAGCGCGAGGTACTGCCCGTCACCCAGCGCTACGGCATGGGAACGCTCGTCTGGGGACCGTTCGCCCAGGGGCTTCTCACCGGCCGCGTCCGCAAGAACCAGGAGAACCACCTTCGCCGAGCCGGCCTGATCAAGCACCTCAGCGACGAGCGCCGCATCGACGCGGTCGAACAGCTCATCCCCATCGCCGCTCAGGCGGGCATGCCGATGACCCACCTCGCGATGGCGTTCACCATCGCCCACCCCGGCGTGACCAGCGCGCTCATCGGACCGCGCACCATGAGCCACCTCGACGACCTCCTCGACGGCCTCGACGTCGCTCTCGGCGACGACGTCCTCGACCAGATCGACAGGATCGTCCCGCCCGGCACCGAGATCGGCTCCCTTGACCAGGAGCATGTGTCCCCGGCCCTGCGCGACGCGGCCCTGCGCCGCCGTCCCCTGAGCGAGCGCACCGCCTGACCGCGGGCACCCGGCGGGCGACACTGTCGCTACGATCGCCGATGTGCGCGCAAACATCGTGGTCGCCGAAGACGACGTGAAACAGTCCGAGTTGGTGCGCCGTTACCTGGAGCACGAGGGACACACGGTCACCGTCGTCGGGGACGGCCGTGCGGCCCTTGAAGAGGTACGGCGCGGGGAATCCGACCTGCTCGTCCTCGACGTGATGATGCCCCGCACCGACGGCCTCGACGTGGTACGGATCCTGCGCGCCGAGTCCCGCGACGTGCTGGTGCTGATGCTGACGGCCCGCAGCACCGAGGACGATCTGCTGCTCTGTCTCGATCTGGGCGCGGACGACTACATGACGAAGCCGTTCAGCCCACGGGAGTTGGCGGCCCGGGTACGTACACTGCTGCGCCGCAACCGACGTTCCACCGGTCCCGCCCGCGCTGCCGCGCCGCCCGCCGACGACGAGGCGCTGTCCGTGGGCACGCTCAGGATCGACCAGGCCCGGCACGAGGTGTCGGTCGGGGGAGCGCCGGTCGTCTGCACCCCCGGCGAGTTCCGCATACTCGCCGCCATGGCCATGGAGCCCGAGCGGGTCTTCACCAGACAGCGGCTCCTGGAGGAACTGCATGGCTTCGACAAGTACATCAGTGATCGCACGGTCGACGTGCACATCATGAATCTGCGCAAGAAGATCGAGCACGCGCCGCGGAAACCGACCCGGCTGCTCACGGTGTTCGGCGTCGGCTACAAACTCACGGACCCCGCGAAGAACGCACGCCATGCCCGGCCCTGAACAGCCGCTCTCGCAGCCGCGACCGCAGCGCCGGTGGCGGCGTCTGCGAGCACGTGCCAGGCCGCGCCCGCCGCTTCGCAGGAGTCTGCTCGGCAGACTGCTGACCGTGTCCGTACTGGTGGCCTCGTGCTCGGTCGCCGCCACCGCCTGGCTCGCGGTCCAGACGACCTCCGGGGCGATCCGCCAGGAGCAGGGGCAGGACCTCACCTCCGACGCGAAGATCTACGACACGCTGCTGGGGTACGCGGCAACTCACCCCGGCTGGGCGGGAGTCGAGGACACCGTGCGCGAACTGGCCGCCAAGTCCGAACGCCGGATCGCGCTGACCACCGAGGACCGGCGCCTTCTCTTCGACTCGGCGGGCGATTCCTCCGCCGGTACGGCCTCTGTCCCGCCCCTGCCCGCCCAGGCTTCGGCGGTTGTCGACCCGCTGTCCGTCGACACCGTGCTGGTGCCCGAGGCCGTGCCCGCAGGTGCGGACCGTGTCGATCCACGGGCGGTGGGCCCCTTCCTGCTCCCCGCGGCGGAACGTACCGAACTGCGGGAGACCACCGCCAGGAGCGTCGCGTGCCTGAGCGCGGTGGGCATCGCCGCAGACATGGTCGAGAGCCCGAGCGGGCGGCCCCGTATCGAGTTCGTCAGCAACGACACCGACCGCTCCCTGGAACTCAAGTGCCTGGCAGCCGAGTCGGGCACCACCCCGACCGAGAAGAAGGCCCTCGACGAGCTCGACGAACTGGCCGACGCCTGCCTGAAACGCCAGGGGCGTACGGGCGTGACCCTGAACCTGGACCTGTCCTGGGACCGGGGCCGCGACCAGGCGGGGATCGCCGAGCGGAAACCCGGCACCGGCACCGGCGTTGCCGAAACGCCGGGCGAAACACCGGCCGAACTGTCCGCCGCCGAGAAGATGCTGGCCGACAAGAAGAGGGCGGCCGAGGCCGCCGGCCCTCAGGACCAGGTGGCCGGAGCCCACGACAGCGCGTACGACCGGGCCATCGCCTCCTGCGTCGGCAGTGCCCGCCGCGAGCAGCTCACGGCCTATGTCGCCGCGCCCGCACTGCTGTTCATCGACGGCACCGACGCCGTCGGCGTGCCCGGCTTCGACCTCTCACCGGCCAACACCGCACGCATCGTCGGCGTCACGGCCCTCGTCCTGGCTCTCACCGTGGGTGCCTCGGTGATCGCCGGAGCCCGGCTCGTACGGCCCCTGCACGCTCTCACCGGCGCCGCACAGCGGATGCGGGACGGCCTGGACTCCGCACCGGTTCCGGTCGGCCCGGACAACGAGATCGGACGGCTGGCCGCCGCCTTCAACGACATGGCCGTACACCGCGCCCGGCTCGAAGAACAGCGCAAGGTGATGGTCAGCGATGTCGCCCACGAGTTGCGTACGCCGCTGAGCAACATCCGCGGCTGGCTGGAGGCGGCACAGGACGGACTGGCCGACCCCGACCCGGCGTTCGTCTCCTCCCTCCTGGAAGAGGCGGTGCAGCTCCAGCACATCATCGACGATCTCCAGGACCTGGGGGCGGCGGACGCGGGCGCGCTGCGCCTGCATCCGGAGCCGGTGCACGCCGGCGAACTCCTCGGCCAGGTGGTCGCGGCGTACCAGGGCCCGGCGGAGACCGCCGGGGTCGCGCTCACGGTCGCCCCGGCGGAGCCCGGCGGCCCCGGGCCGTCGCTGTACGCCGACCCCGTTCGGCTGCGCCAGGCCGTCAGCAATCTCGTCTCCAACGCCGTACGTCACACGCCGTCCGGGGGCCGGGTGACGTTGCGTTCGTACGTGACCGGTGCCGGGGACGAGGTGGCGCTGGAGGTGGCCGACACCGGCACGGGCATCCCGGCGGAGGGCGTCGCCCATGTGTTCGACCGCTTCTGGCGGGCGGAGAAGTCCCGCAACCGGAGCACCGGCGGCAGCGGCCTCGGCCTGGCGATCGTGCTCAAGCTCGCGGAGGCGCAGGGCGGTACGGCGGAGGTCGTGAGCACGGAGGGGCAGGGGTCGGTCTTCACCCTGCGGCTGCCGGCCGCGCCCCCGGACGGCCAGGACGCTCGCCCCGCCGCTCCCTGATGCGATCGACATGACGCTCTGACAGCTTCTTCACAGGTGGCCGACAGCCTGGAGCCCTGCCCGGAACCTGACGCGATTCGGCGCCCAGGTACCACCGATTTCGGGCTGGAACTGGAGCTATACATGTCACATCGTCACTACCTGAGTCTCGCCGTCCTGCCGGCCGTCGTGGCCGGCGCGATGTTCGTCCCGGTCTCCACGGCCGTCGCCTCCGAAGCGGCCCAGAGGCCGTTCACGTCGGCGGCCGACGAGCCGCCCACCGACGCGAAGAAGGCGGCGGAGGACAAGGCCCTGGCGGAGAAGAAGGCCCAGGCCGCGAAGGAGGGCGGGCCGCGGGAACTCACCGCCGACGAGAAGGCGAAGCAGGATGCCGCGAAGAGGGCCTCGGCCGGCGAGAAGCCCGCCCCGAGGGGCGGCGTGGCCGCAGGCGAGGCCCCGGCCGCGGACAGCGGAACGACCACCCTCGTCGGCTCGGCCGCCGGAGCGCTGCTGCTCGCGGGCGCCGGCACCTTCGTGGTGCGCCGCCGCTCCGCCGGACGGCGCCAAGTCTGACCAGGCACGACAGTGGCGCCGTCCTTCGCCGGGCGGCGCCATCTCGCAAGTACCGAGGGTCCGTTCCGACGACAGGCCCCCAGTCCCACCGGTCCTGTTCTGGAGCCCCCTGTGTCCCCTGCCCGCGTCGCCCGCCTCACCACCGTCGTACCCGCGGTCCTTGCCGTGCTGCTGACCGGCTGCTCGTCCGTACCCGGCACGGCCTCCGAGGACTCGGCCGCCCGCACCGGATCCGCTTCTCCCCGTACTCCGGCGGCGGTTGGACGGCCCGCGGCTCCGGTGGAGGTAGAGATCCCCTCCATCGGCGTGCGGAGTTCACTGATGGAGCTGGGTCTCAACACCGACGGTACGGTCGAAGTGCCGCCGCCCGACAAGGGCATGACCGCCGGCTGGTACACCGGCGGTGCCGCGCCCGGTGAGGCCGGCGCCGCCGTCATCATCGGCCACAACGACACCCGGTTCGGCAGGGCCGTCTTCCACGACCTCAAGAAGGTCACCAAAGGCGCGGACATCGTGGTCGGCAACAGCCTCGGGGAGTCCGCGCGGTTCACCGTCACGGGCTCCGAGAGCGTCAGCAAGGATTCCTTCCCCACCGACAAGGTCTACGGCCCGACACGGGAGCACGCCCTGCGACTGATCACCTGTGACGGTGAGTTCGACGCCGAGGGCCACCCGGTGAACAACCTGATCGTCTACGCGACGCTGGACTGACGCCGCGATCACGGGACATGGCGATCGCGGAAGGGACCGGGCCGGCCGGAATGCCGCGTCAGCCGGACACGATGTGCACGATCGCCGTACCGTTCTCGCCCGTCGCCACCTGGATCACCACGGCGTCGGGCTGCATGTCCGGCCGTTCGGCCGCACCGAGTCCGCCGCAGGAGTTTCCGCTGCCGTTGGGGCGCAGGACCGTGATGCAGCCCTGCCCCGGGCCGGTAGCCCCGCCCTTCGACCGGCCGTTGCCCGACTTGATCGTGTACTCGATCTTGTTCTTGCCGATCTCGGTCACGGACAGTGTCGCCGAACCGCTCTGCCCCTTGAACGGGAACGTCACCGGCTCGCTCACCGCGATCTCGCAGTTGCCGTCCTCGCACGCCCCGACGTCACTCCCGTCCGCCGCCGACACCGACGGCCGCGCGGAAGTGGGCCGGGCGGAAGGGGACTTCGAGGTCCCGGGCTCGGCCGAGGGAGCCGTGTCGGCCCCACCCGTCCCGCCCGCCCCATCGGTCTTGTCGGAGCCGCTGCACCCGGCCACGGCCAGAGCTGCCAGCGCGGCGAGCGCGATGCCCGCTCGCCACCGGTTCGTACGCCGTCCTCGCGGCGTGCGTACG
Organism: Streptomyces sp. NBC_01716; assembly: GCF_036248275.1. Taxonomy (NCBI): domain Bacteria; kingdom Bacillati; phylum Actinomycetota; class Actinomycetes; order Kitasatosporales; family Streptomycetaceae; genus Streptomyces; species Streptomyces sp. NBC_01716. The sequence goes on from NZ_CP109181.1 coordinate 8,426,983, forward strand.
GAAGTCGTCGCGGTCATGATCTTTCCCCCGTGTTCCGGTGTGCTGTGGTTCCGTGCCCGGCGGTCAGCCTCCAGCGTTCCCTGTCGCCGGCGTCGTCACGCACCGGACCCGCGAACGGAGGAACCAGCCCGGTGCCCCGACGCCCTCCCCGAGTGGCGTGACCTCCACGACCGGCTCAGCCTTGAGGACCGGCGGATCTCCCGCCACCATCCGAAAGGACCGTGAGGACGATGAAGGTCTTCATCACAGGCGGCTCCGGCTACCTCGGCCGCCCCACCATCCGGGCCCTGACCCGGCACGGCATCGAGGTGACGGCGCTCGCGCGCAGCGAGCACTCCGCGCGCACCGTGTCGGACCTGGGCGCCACCCCGGTCGCGGGGTCATTGAGCGACACCGACATCCTCCGGCGGGCGGCCGGTGAGGCCGACGGGGTGATCCAACTGGGGGTGGAGTACACCGAGGACACCGCCGGCATCGACCGCGCCGCGGCGGAGGCACTCCAGGACGGTGCGGGCAGCCGCCCGTACGTGCACACCGGCGGGGCGTGGGTGTACGGCGACACCGACGGGACCGGGGACGAGAACACCCCGATGAACCCGCCGCCCGTCACCGCCTGGCGGCTGGAGAACGAGAAGCGCGTGCTCGCCCGTGCCGAGACCGGGGGACGCCCCGTGGTGGTGATGCCAGGACTGGTCTACGGCTGTCACGGCGGGCTGTCGCAGGCGTACTTCGTCGAGCCGGGGCGGGCCGCCGGCGCCGTGCCTTCCATCGGGGACGGCTCCAACCACTGGGCCATCGTCCATGTGGACGACATCGCCGAGCTGTACGTCCTGGCGCTGAACGCCCCTGCGGGTTCCGTCTACATCGGTGCCGGCGGCCAGAACCCTCTGCTGGCGGACATCGTCCAGGCTCTCAGCCGGGCCGCCGGAGTCCCGGGGAAGATCGAGCCGCTGACCCTTGAGGAGGCCGTTCGGCGGATGGGTCCGATCGCGGAGGCGTTCGCGCTCGACCAGCAGCTCTCCGGCGACAGGGCCCGCCGTGAACTCGGCTGGGTGCCCACGCGTCTCGACGCTCTGACCGACATCGCCCAGGGCACCTGAACGCCCCGGGCGCTGCCCGGCATCCGTCAGCGCGTGCGGCGTTTGCGCGGCGAGGCGCCCGACGCCAGGGGAGAGCGCGCCAGTTCGACGCAGCCGGCCGTGATGAGGGCGACCGCGACGAGTTCGGGCAGCAGCCACCAGCCCGTACGTACGCTCTCGCCGAACAGCGTCACCCCGTAGGTGATGCTGATCAGCGCGTCGCCCAGCGTCAGCATCGGCTGCGAAGCGACGAGGGAGCCTGCCTGGAGCGCGTTCTGGAGGAGGTAGAGCGCACCGATTCCGGCGGCGCCGGTGGCGTACAGCTGCCAGGAAGTGAAGAACGCCTGGATCCCGTCTCCTTGGTCGAGGCTGGCCACGGCGTCCTTGAGCAGCGCGGCGGTCAGGGCGTACGCGCAGGCCGCCGCGAGTCCCAGCAGCGCGGCACGCGCGTTACCCCGCGTCCGGAGCGCCGTGGCGATCACCACCGCTTCGAAGGCCCCGGTGATGATCAGGGCCGGGACCCAGGAGAGACCCTCCACGGTCTCGGTGCCGCCGGTGGGGGCGGACGCACCGAGGCCGAGCACCAGGCCGATGGTCACCGCGGCCACGCCCGACCAGGCGCTGGGCGCCAGCCGGGAACGGAAGGCGTAACTCGCGATCAGCAGGGTCAGGGGCAGCTCGATGACGAAGATCGGCTGTACGACGGCGATGGGGCCGGTCGCGAGCGCCACCCCCTGGCAGACAGCGGCCACGATCACCAGCGCGATACCGGCTAGCCACACCCGCTGGGTGAGCAGATGCTTGATCAGCGACAGGCGCATGGCCTCGGAGTCGGGCAGGGTGGAGGCGGCGCGCCGCTGGAGCACGGCGGCGCAGGCGTTGCTGATCGATGTCAGCACGGCGAAGAGGACACTGATCACCGGCCCATCATGCGGGCGGCGGGCACCGGGGGGTGCTGTCAGCACGGGGGATACGTCCGTGCGGGGGCCGAACGAGTGAACGGCGACGCGCCTGCGGACAGCGGGCGCCGCCACCGCGGGGCCGGCAGCGCGCGTCCGCCGCCGGCCCCGCGCCGACCAGCCCTCAGTTGACGGTGAACGTGGGGGACGTCCCCGTGAACGGCGTGATCTTCCCAAGGAGGTTCTTCGAGTCGCCGTGGTGCACGATCCGATACGTCCCGGGAGCGGTGTCCGCGCCGATGTCCCAGGTGACGGTGGCTTTCGACGTGCCGGTGAGACCGTTGAGGCGCGTCCACCGGTACCTCGTCCGCCAGTCACCGTCGTCCAGCGTCCGTACCCACCTGCCGTCGACCAGCCGCTGCACCTCCAGGAAGGTGCCGCCCCGGCGGACGTTGTTCTTCGGGTGCCCGGTGGCGAACTCGACCGTCGCGGTCCGGCCGCGCGCGTACGAGGCGTCCGGCGGGGTCAGCACCTCACCGAACGCGGTGCCGGGAGGCGGGTTGTCGTACACCACACCGGTCTGGAAGTTGAACTGCCGCCCCGACTCGTCCGGCGGCGCCGTACCCCGGTCGAGCTCGGTGCCCTCGCGCAGGGACGCCGCGACCCGCGCGTACTCCTGCTGATAGGCGGGCAGCGTGTAGCGGCCGTAGAGGGTGGAGCCGCCCTCGTACTGCTGGCTGTCGTACTCCTCCGGTGTCGTCACGTACTGGCTGTAGGAGTTGGCGTACCCCTGGAGCAGCACCCGGTCGAGCGGGACACCGAGCTGCTCCGCCACCGTGCGGCGGACACGGAGCCCGGAGGTGATGGTGAACTCGCCCGGGGCGGCGACGAGATGGAGCTCGCCGATCTTCATGATCTGCAGGGGCAAAATCTTCGGGGTGACCGGATACACGTTGCTCAGCAGGCCCGTGGGGACCAGGCTCGCCTTCGGGTACTGGCACGTCGCCAGCCACGAGGGGGTGTCGATGTGCAGCGCGTCGATGATGGAGGCGATCGGGGTGCGGGTGCCCTCGTTGAAGCCGGGGATCGCCGGGCCGTCCTCGACACTGCCCGCGAGAGTGGACGCGCCCACGACGGCGGGACAGGTGCGGTGCTCCTGCCCGTCCGGGGTGTAGGCCCCGTTCACCGTCACGTTCTCCATGTCGACGTACGCGAGCCGGGAGTCGACACCGCCGCTGACCGGCTTCGCGTCCTGGTAGATCGTGCGGGCCTTGTCGAGCTGGCGCTCGCCGATGACGCGCGCGTTCTCGAACTCGTCCTCGGTCGGGCCGGATCCCGGCTTCAGGTTGAGGTTGGGGGACATGTCGCCGGCGTTGGTGTTGGGGAAGGCGGCGACGAACCCGGGTGTGTTGTCGAGATAGCGCACACCTTCCAGGTCGTGTTCCCAGGAGTAGGAGGCGTAGCCCTTGTTGTCGGGGCTGATGAGTGTGTTCTTGTTGGTGATCGAGGTGTTGTGTGTGGCGAACCAGCTGATCGCCCCGGCCTCCTTGCCGCCCTGCCGGAACCGCAGCACGGTCATGGCGGGGTCGACGGCTCCGGGGAACGCCGCCCGGTCGGCCGCCGGATTGCGGTCGAAGGCGGTACGGGAACGGTTGACGCTGGCGTTGGTGAGCGTGCCGGTGCCCAGGCTGATGGTGCCCGGCTTCAGGTCCTCGTGGGCCTTGACGACGGACTCGACGATGCCGTCGACGATGGCCCGGTAGGTGCCGCTCTGGAAGCCGAGAACGGAGAGGTTGTACGCGACGTCGTGGGAGTAGCCGCCCGGTCCCGAGTGGGTGTGGGTGGCGGACAGCAGCACGTTCTCGTCGCCGTACAGGCTGCCGTAGCGCTCCTTGAGGCGTGAGACAACGCCCTGTTGGACGGACTGGAAGACCATCGCCAGGTCGGCGTTGACGTACACCACGCGCTTCCCGGTCGCCGGGTCGGCGACGACGAACGCGCGTGAGCGCTGGCGCTGGTGGATGCCCGAGGTCTTCTGGTCGAAGCTCGAATACCCCATCATTCCGGTCTCGGCGGCCTCACCGGTGACGTCGGCGATCCCGCGCCCGACGAGGTAGTCCCCGTCGCTCGCCGCGTCGCCGGCGGCGACGGCCGGGTCAGGCGCGGTGAACGAGGCGGCGCCCAGGCCCGCGACGACGGCAAGGACGGCGAGTCTGCTTCGGATACGACGGGGGGTGGGGGGTGACATGAGACCTCCTGCGCGGGGAGTACGACGGGACGCCCGACCCGGAAAGGCCGGCCGGGAACGGTGCCCCGACGGTAGAGGCGGACACCCTGCCGCGCATAGATCTCTACCGGCCAGTACACGGGCCGCCGTTCTCCGCACGGGAGCGTGAAGCGCAACCGTCATGAGCGGTGCGGCGTTGTGCAGTTCGAAGCGTCCAGTACCGCGACCAGGGGGGTCTCGCGATGTACGACCGGCCGTTCCGTACGCTGCCCGAGGACGCTCGGCAGTCCGCGGCCGGGATCGCCGAGGCGGTCCACGCGGTCGTGTACGGGGCCGACGCCCGCGCCCGGGCGACGGCCCCGGGCTCAGCCGGACGGCGGCGTCGGCGCGGTCCGGAGGCCGTCGGTGATGAGCGTGAGGATCCGGGCCGAGCGTGTCCCGCCGTCGCGCGCCGGGTCGATGCGCCAGAGCACGCTGAGCTGGAGCAGCACGTCCTCCGGGTCGAGCCCCGGCTTCAGGGAGCCGTCGGCGGCGCCCGCGTCGAGCAGAACGGCGATGGCGGCGAGGAAGGGCTCGTAGTGCTCGTCGTCCAGACCGCCGTTCGTCGCCGCGTGGACGACTTCGGCGACGCCGTACTTGAGCCTGCCGTAACGGGCCACCTCGCCGAACCAGCGTCGCAGGGCCTCCAGCGGCGGATACGACGCGACGAGCGCGGGCGCCAGGTCGATGAGCTCCTGGATGTCGTGGTCGTACAGCTCCATGACCAGCGCTTCCCTGGTGGGGAAGTGGCGGTAGAGCGTGCCGATGCCGACCCCCGCCGCCTTCGCGATCGCGGTCAGCGACGCCCCGCCTGACCCGGCGAGGGCCTCGCGTGCGGCGGTGAGGATCCGGTCCCGGTTACCGAGCGCGTCCTTCCGCGTCTTTCTGGGTCGCGGTGCCTCTGTGTCAGTCATCCGTCCCGTCCGAGTTGAATACCGGAGACCCCTCCGTTATGTTGGACCCGTATCGGAGGGGTCTCCGCTTCATCTTGTCACACGGTCCGCACCATGGAGGAAGTCATGGCTGAGACAGTTCTGGTCACCGGCGGCAGCGGATACATCGCAGGCTGGTGCGTCACCGAGCTTCTGCGGCGCGGCTACGACGTCCGTACCACCGTGCGCGGCACGCACCGCGAGAAGACCGTCACCGAGGCGGTGTCGAGCGCCGTCGACCCGGCGGGACGGCTGACGTTCGCCGTCGCCGACCTCACCGCCGACGACGGCTGGGAGGACGCCCTCCGCGACGTCACCTACGTCCTGCACGTCGCCTCCCCCCTCGGCGCGAACACGGACGCCTCGGCCGATCTGATCACCCCGGCCCGGGACGGCGCGCTGCGGGTCCTGCGCGCGGCGACCGACGCGGGCGTCAAGCGCGTCGTGATGACCTCGGCCGCCAACGCCGCCAGCCCCTCGTCCTACGCCACCGCCGGCGTGACCGACGAGACCCTCTGGACCGACCCGGACGACCCGACCCTCATCCCGTACCGCCGTTCGAAGACCGTCGCCGAGCGCGCCGCGTGGGATTTCATGGACCGCTGTGACGGGCCCACCGAACTGGTCACCGTCCTGCCCGGCGCGGTGTTCGGCCCCGTCCTCACGACCGACAACATCGGCTCCGTCGGCATCATCGCGCGCATGCTCACCGGAAAGATGCCCGGAGTGCCCCGGATCGGCCTGGAGATCGTCGACGTCCGCGACCTTGTGGACGTTCACGTCCGGGCGATGACCGCACCGGAGGCGGCGGGCCAACGCTTCCTGGCCACGGGGGAGTTCACCTGGATGGTGGAGATGGCACGTACCCTCCGCGAGGGACTCGGCGATGACGGCCGCAAGGTGCCCACCCGTCAGATCCCGGATTTCGCGGTCCGTCTCGCCGCCCGGTTCCGCGACCCGTCGCTGCGCGAGATCACCCCCGCGCTCGGACGTCGCAACCGCCACAGCACGGACAAGGCGCGCCGCGTACTCGGCTGGCAGTCACGGCCCACACGGCAGACGCTGCTCGACTGCGCCAACAGCCTGATCGCCCATCACGCCGTCTGATTCCTACCTCAAGGCCGCCCCCTGGCCGCTGGAATCGCGTGGTGCCGGTGGGAGCGGCGCCTGCCGGGGGCGTGCCTCGAACGCCTCGATGACGTACGCGGCGAACCGCCGGGAAGCCGCGACCTGGGCTTCGCCGGTCGAGGCATGGATCCCCTTGTTGGCCATCAGCATCAGGATGAGGTCGTCCAGCACGAAGTCGGCACGCAGACGCCCCGCCGCTTTCGCTCGCCGCGCCAGCTCGGCCACAGCCCTGACCGTGTACTCCCGGCCGCCGACGACATCGGTGGCGGCAGGGAACGCCGACAGGAACGCCTCGGTGAAGCCCCTGTCCCGTGCGTGCAGCTCACAGATCTTCTCGATCACCAGGCACAGCCCCTCCCACGGGTCCGGTGCGGCGGCCCCCTCGTCGACGATGGTGCGGCACGCCCGCAGCTGGTCGGCGAAGGCGGCGGCGATCAGGTCCTGTCTGGTCGGGAAGCGGCGGTACACGGTCGCGGGTCCCACCCCGGCGCGCCGGGCGATCTTCCGCGTCGGCACGTTCAGGCCCTCGGCCGACAGCAGTTCCCGCGCCGCGCCGAGGATGCGCTCGCGGTTGTCCAGCGCGTCGGCGCGCAGAGTCTGAGGCATTCGTCCGCCATCACTCTCACCTCGCTCAACCGGACGCATGCGTCCGCTTACGGATCCAGCCTAGAACCCGGTGGCGCGCTTCGGGCTCGCGCGCTCGGTCCGTGCCCGGCGAGACGGTTCGGCCGCGTCGGGGAATGGTGTATGCAGGAGATATGCGTAGCTGGTCCGGATTCACGGCTTTCAGGCCCCCGCCGATCGCTGGTGGGGCCCTGATTCTCGTGCCGCTGACCATCGTCATCGCGGTGCCCTTGATCGATCTCTGGCTGCCCCGGAACCTCCACGTCGCCCCGCTGCTCGTCGTGGCGCCTACTATCACCGCGGCATTCGCCGGGCCCCGGCTCGTGGCGGCCATCGGGGGCCTGGCAGTGCTGTCGCAGATCGTCGCGGGCCTGGAGAAACAGGCTCTGGGCGATGAGCGCGTCGTGCTGGAAGTCGTCTCGCTGGTCGTCGTCTCGGCGCTCGTCACCCTCTTCTGCTATCTGCGCGAACGACATCAGGCGCAGTTGACCAGGGCACAACTGGTCTCCGAAACAACCCAGTTGGCTTTGCTGCGGCCACTGCCGCCGCATGCGGGACCGCTCAGCATCGCGAGCGAGTACCGCTCGGCGGAGCCGGACAGCCGCCTCGGGGGAGACCTGTTCGCGGTCACCCGCACCGAGCACTCGACCCGCTTCCTCATCGGAGACGTCCGGGGCAAGGGGCTCACCTCCCTCAACGGCACCTCGATCATGCTCGGCGCCTTCCGCGCCACCGCCCACCGGCAGGCACCTCTGCCGGAGCTGGCCGCCTATCTGGAAGGCAGCGTCCACTGGGGTCTCGGGGAACTCGACCACGCGCAGGACGAGAGCGGCGAATGGTTCGTCACGGCGCTGGTGGCCGACATCCCGGACGACGAGCAGGCGGTCCACGTGGTCAACATGGGCCACCCTCCGCCGCTGATGATCCATGAGGCCGCCGCGACGCCGCTCCTCGTACGCAGACCGGCGCCGCCCCTGGGACTCGGCGGACTCGGGGAGGCGTCCTACGTGGAGGAGATTTTCCCCTTCCGCCGTGGTGACTTTCTGCTGCTCTACACCGACGGGGTCTCGGAGGCGCGCGACAGCGAGGGCGACTTCTACCCCCTCGCCGAACGCGCGGCGGTGGCCGGCCGCTCGGCCGTGTGGTCGGACGGCGGCCCCTCCGCGATGCTCCAGCACCTCTTTGGCGACCTGCTGTCGTACGCGGGCGGCGAGCTGGGAGACGACATGGCGATGATCGCGGTCGCCTGGGGCGTACCCGAAAACCCCGCGGGCGCCGCGCGGGCCCCGGGCCGAGCCTGAAGTCCGCACCATCAGCGCATTTCGGGGGGCGGACCCGGACGCGTTTCCCTAGGCTCTCTGACTGTCGGGCTTTCGGTCCGGCTTTTGTCGGTCGACCGCCACCATCCGGCGCGGAGGGATCGGGACATTCATGAGCACCATCGAAGTTTCCTCCGACGTGGACGTTCCGGTCCGCGTGGCCTACAACCAGTGGACGCAATTCGAAAGCTTTCCCCGCTTCATGGACGGCGTGGAACGGATCGACCGGCCGCGGTCCACGATGACCCACTGGGTGACCCGACTGGGGCCGATGACCCACGAGTTCGACGCGGAGATCGTGGAGCAGCGCCCTGACGACCGGGTCAGCTGGCGAAGCATGGGGCGGCCCCGCCATTCGGGCACGGTGACGTTCCTCCGGCTGGCCGAGGACCGCGTGCGGGTGACGCTGCGGATCGACTTCGCGCCGCGCGGATTCGTCGAGCGCTCCGGTGACGTGCTCGGCGTCGTGCGCCGCCGGGTGCACAACGACCTGAAATCCTTCAAGGAATATATCGAGGGCCAGGGGCGCGAGACCGGAGAATGGCGCGGCGCGATCAGCGGCAGCCATGTCCGGCCGAATTCAGGACAGAAGAATCCGCACGTCCCCAACTGGCCGACAGGCTGAGGCGAAAGGCTATCCGGGTGAAGAGGCGACCGGCCAGGGAATCGGGCGAGAACGAACCTGAGATCACTCCGCCCCAGAAATGGGCGGCGGGCGTTCCCGCCGTTGCTCACGCGTTCAACTACTCACTCGCGGAGGCCTCCGCCCGGCACACCGCCCTGACGCTGCTGAACCTCAACCAGGTCCGGGGCTTCGACTGTCCCGGCTGCGCCTGGCCGGACCCCGAGCCGGGGAGCCGGAAGCGTAACGAGTACTGCGAGAACGGCGCCAAGCACGTCAACGACGAGGCGACCACACGGCGCGTCACCCCCGAGTTCTTCCGTCGTCACTCGGTGACCGAACTGGGCGCCAGATCGGACCTGTGGCTCAACCAGCAGGGGCGGCTCACCGAACCCGTGGTGAAGCGGCCGGGCTCCGAGCACTACGAGCCGATCAGCTGGCACGAGGCGCTGGGGCTGATCGCCGGCGAGCTACGGAGCCTGGACTCGCCCGACGAGGCCGTCTTCTACACCTCGGGACGGGCGAGCAACGAGGCGGCGTTCGTCCTCCAGCTGTTCGCCCGCGCCTTCGGGACCAACAATCTCCCCGACTGTTCCAACATGTGTCACGAGTCGAGCGGCGCCGCCCTGTACGAGACGCTGGGCACCGGCAAGGGCAGTGTGAGCCTGTCGGACATCCACCACGCCGATCTGATCCTCATCCTGGGCCAGAACCCCGGCAGCAATCACCCCCGGATGCTCACCGCACTGGAGCAGACCAAGCTCAGGGGCGGCCGTATCGTCGCGATCAACCCCCTGCCGGAGGCGGGCCTGCTGCGGTTCAAGAATCCGCAGAAACCGCGCGGTGTGCTGGGCCGGGGAACCGTGATCGCCGACGAGTTCCTGCAGATCCGCCTCGGTGGCGACCTCGCCCTCTTCCAGGCGCTGAATCTGCTCCTGCTGGAGGCGGAGGACGCCAGGCCCGGCGCCGTGCTCGACCGGGCCTTCATTGACTCGCACACCAAGGACTTCTCCGACTTCGCCGAGCACATCCGCTCGACCGTCTCCTGGCCGGACGTCCTCGGCGCCACCGGACTGAGCCGTGCCGGGATCGAGCGGCTGCGGGACGCCGTCCTCGGGAGCGAACGCGTCGTCGTCTGCTGGGCGATGGGACTCACCCAGCAGAAGCACGCCGTGGCCACCATCCGGGAGATCGTGAACTTCCTGCTGCTGCGCGGCAACATCGGCAGGCCCGGGGCCGGGCCGTGTCCCGTGCGTGGCCACAGCAACGTACAGGGCGACCGGACCATGGGGATCTGGGAGAAGATGCCCGAGCCGTTCATGGAAGCCCTCGGCCGCGAGTTCTCGTTCGAACCGCCCGCCGCGCACGGGCTGGACACGGTGGACGCCATCAGGGCGATGCGCGACGGGCGGGTAAAGTTCTTCCTCGGCCTCGCGGGCAACTTCGTACGGGCCACTCCCGACAGCCCGGTCACCGAACAGGCGCTGCGCCGCTGCCGTCTCACGGCTCAGATCTCGACCAAGCTGAACCGTACGCACACGGTCTGCGGCGACACGGCGCTGATCCTTCCCACGCTCGGGCGGAGCGAGAAGGACATCCAGGCGGGCGGCGAGCAGTTCATCACCGTCGAGGACTCGATGAGCCAGGTCCACAGCTCCCACGGACGTCTGGAGCCCGCCTCCAAACAGCTGCTCAGCGAGGTGGCGATTCTCAGCAGGCTGGCCCGTATGACGCTCGGGGACCGGGTCGCCGTGCCCTGGGAGGAGTTCGAGGGGGACTACGGAACGATCCGGGACCGGATCGCCCGGGTGGTACCGGGATTCGACAACTACAACGCGCGGGCGATCCGGCCCGGTGGCTTCCTGCTGCCGAACCCGGTGAACGAAGGGGTCTTCCCCACCGCCGCCGGGAAGGCGCTCTTCACCCGGAACGCGTTCGAGATGCTGGACGCGCCCGAGGGCCATCTCGTACTGCAGACGCTGCGCTCGCACGACCAGTGGAACACCGTCCCGTACACCATGGACGACCGCTACCGCGGCATCCACGGCACGCGCCGCATCGTGATGGTCAACCAGACCGACCTGGACACGCTCGGCCTGCGCGACGGTGACCAGGTCGACCTGGTCACCGTCTGGCACGACGACATCGAGCGCCGCGCCGAGGGCTTCCGCGTGGTCGCCTACCCGACCGCCGTCGGCTGCGCCGCCGCGTACTACCCGGAGACCAATGTGCTGGTGCCACTGGACAGCGTGGCCGACGTCAGCAACACGCCGACGTCGAAGGGCGTCGTGATCCGCCTGGAGCAGGCACGTGAAGGGGCGACGGTCCAGTGAACCGGGACCCGGGTTCCGGGCGGGCCGGCTAGGCCGTTTCGTTTGGATCATTGGGCTGACCGCAGGAAGGTGCCTGCGATGTGGGGTCCGGCCGGGTAGATCGTGGCGGTTTTCTCTTAGCGGGTGGCAATGCCGTGCCATTGCTTCAGGCGGTTGATGCATCGCTCGACGGTGTTGCGTTGTTCGTATGCCTCGCGGTCGAAGGCTTGTCGGCCAGAACCGTGTCCGGCCTGGTCCGGGGCCGCCCGCGTGGGCGAGGGACGCGGAGTTGGGCCATCACGTCCGGAAAGGCGGGTGCGTCGCCGGCCTGTCCGGCGGTGAGAACGAAGGCCAAGGGGCCGGCAGTGGGCGTCGGACGCGAGAGGGGTGAGCGCGCACGATCGTCGAGTCCACCGAGACGGCCCAGTTCAGGTCCTCGTCAGCATCGGCCTGGGCCATGAGCGCGGTGAACACCCCTTCCCAGGTGCCGTCCACGGCCCACATCAGCAGCCGGCTGCAGACGCCCCGCCGGTTGCCGTACCGCTCCGGCAGGTACACCCACTGCGAGCCGGTCCGGAACATGAACGCGACCGCGTCGATCACCTGTCGACGGTCACGCCACCGTCCACCCCGCTTCCGCGACCGGTCCGGAAGTAACGGCTCGATCCCCGCCCACTTCACGTCAGTCAACGACAACCCAGACCAACGATCAGATGATCCGAACGAAACGACCTAGGTCACACCGCCCTGGCATCTACGTAGTACGTCGCCAACAGACCGTCCTTGGGCACGCGAAACTTGCGCAAGCACATCACCTTGGCCACGTCTCGGTGCCCTGGCTGTCGGAGGCGCTGAGTGTGGTCGCCACCGGGCCCAGGGCCCGCTCACTGGGCCCGGCTTCGATCAAGTCACCGCATGCACTTGGCATCTCCTGATCGAGCACGCAACGCAGGTCACATCCGGGTCAGATCTGAGAGGTTCTCGATGTCCTCGATTCGCATCAGCCCGTTCAGCAGGCGGTCGGCGCGCTCGCTACCCAGTCGCGGCGCCGCGAGTGTGAGGAACTTTTGGTGCACCTCGTCCTCGCTGAGCGGGTTGCGGGTGTTTCCCTTCGCGAAGTCCCGCGTCAGCTGGATCGTACCTCCGTCCTGGAGAGTGATGTTGATCCTTACTGGTGCGTCCGCTGTGAAGTCCCTACGTGCGAATTCCGTGTCCACGTACGTTCGTACGCGTTGCATCAGGGGGCGGACGGAGGGGTGCTGGAGGTACGCCTCGTCGTTGAAGACTTCGAGGGTGGCGCCTCGGAAGATCAGAGCGGAGGCGACGGCGTACTGCATGGAGAACTTGGTTTCGGCTGCGCTGGACGGCATCGGGTAGACCAGTTCCTTGTAGGACCAAGGGCTCTGTCCGACGTCGATCGTGACGATGTTCTCAGGGTCGAGGTTGGCTACCTCGTCGGATTCCAGGAGTGCGTCGATGGCCGGAGCCATGCTCGAGCAGCAGGCATATCGCTTGGTGTGTATGCCCGGATCGAGAATGCTCCAGGTTTCGTCCGGGGAGTAGGTAACGGTCTCGGGCGCAAGGCCGCCGAATAGCTGCAGGTAGCCGTCGACACCCTCGATGATCGTGGAGGACGGATGCATGCCGACCTCGGCGAGTTCGGCGCTCAGGATGCCTGCCCGAGCAGCCATGCCGCAGTGGTAGGCCTTGACAGGCGACCCGAAGTTGCCTCGGAGCCCACTCGCTTCGGAGGCCGCGATGCCGAGCGCTGCGGCAACTTGTGCTGTGGGCAGCTGCGCGGCGATGCCGGCGGCAACGCTTGCGCCGAGCGCTCCGAATACCCCGGTGGTGTGCCAGCCCTGGTCACTGGTGTAGGGCAGACATCGCCTGCCGATCCGAAACATGATTTCACCGGCGAGGAGATAGGCGCGCAGAGCGTCTTGCCCGGATCGACCACGGGATTCTGCGACCGCGAATGCCGCCGGCGCCACAGGCGCGGTGGGATGGGCGATGATCGAAAAGTCGTCGTGGTCATACGCGTGCGCCGCAGTGCCGTTGTGAAGGGCGGCATACTCTGGTGTTGCCCGGAGCGATGTGCCCAGCACAGCTGAGTCACCGGTCCGGTTTTTCACCGCCGCGAGTGTCGTGATGCGTTGGGTGTCAGGATGCTGGCTTCCGGCGATCGCCACCCCGAAGTAGTCGACCAGCGCCATTTTCGCTGCTTTGACTGCTGTGTCGGGGATCTGGGTGAGTTCCTTGGTGGCCAGGTCATCGCAGATGTCAGTCAGGTACGACATGATGACTCCTTTCTCGCGTGGCGTTGGGCTACAGCAGGATTCCGGCCAGACTGAAGGAGATGGTCAGCAGAATCGTCATGTTGATCGCGCCGGGCACGAGGAATGGGTGGTTGACGACGAACTTGCCCACGCGGGTGGAGCCGGTGTCGTCGATGCCGAGTGATCCGAGCACCGTCGCGTAGGTCGGCAGGATGAACATCCCGGCGACGGCCGGGAAGGCGCCAACGGCAGAGGATGCGGGTACGAGCGTGAGCGCCAGTGGCATGAGCGCACGGGTGGTGACCGCCTGTGAGAACAGCAGGGTACAGGCGATGATCAAGATGAGCGCAAGCAGCCATGGGTGAGCTGTGAGCGTGCTGCCGGCGTTCTCCAGGACAAGGTCCTTGTTCGCTGAGATGAAGGTGTTCCCCATCCAGGCCAGGCCTAGGGTGCAGATGTAGGTGCTGCCCCCGGAACGGAATGTCGAGGTGTGCAGGATCTTTTCGACGTCGGCCTTCGCAAACACGACAATGGCGGCCGAGACGAAGAGCATGGCGGCGACAATCACCTGATCCCGTTCCATGACAGGCTCGGAGACCAGGCCGACCACATCGCTGACGAGCACCGAGTAGACCACCACGCCGATCAGCGCGAGGCCAAACAGGAGAACAGATCGCCTGGCCTCCTTGGTCGGTGCGTAGTCGGGAGAGATCGCCGAACTTGTGTCGAGAGATGCCTTGCGCTCGGCCCAGCCGGCCATGCTGGACAGCGTCGCCGTGCCGCGCGCCTTGTCGACCTGCAGCATGATGAACGCGGTGACCATGATCGCGATGAAGGTCGAGGGCATCGTGATCATGAGAATCTGCAGGTAATCGATGCCGGTATTGGTCTCATCGAGCAGCGAACCGAAATACACCACAGCCGCACTCACAGGTGACGCACAAACGGCGACCATCGAGCTGATGGAAGCGAGCGACAGTGGTCGAGCCGGCCGGATGCCGTTCTCTTGAGCGACTTCCTTGATCACCGGGAGTACCGCGAACGAGGACATGGCGGTGCCCGACGTGCACGAGAGCAACCAGGTGACACCGGGGGCCAGATAGCTGATGCGCCGTGGGTACCGACGCAGCAGCTTGCCAGTGAGATGGACGAGGTAGTCCATGCCTCCAGCGGCATGCATGGTTGATGCCGCCGTGATGACGGCCATCATGATGACAATGACATCCAACGGCATGTCGCCGGGCTTCACGCCCAGGATCGCCAGGAGGATGACGCCGAGTCCGCCGGCGAAGCCGAGTCCGATCCCGCCAAGGCGGGCTCCGATAGCGATCGCGCCTAGGAAGACTATTAGTTCGATCCATACCATTTGCGTATCCCTTCATCGACCGGCCGGCAGCGGTCAGTCGTCCTGCTCGTCGGGGCGGATGCAGGCGGCTCGCAGATCTCCGGTCCTCGCCGACAATCCGACCTAGTCCGTGGTGTGTTCGCCCGTCCGGGCCAGTGCACCCGGATCCCGCGCCAGGTCCGAGACCCACCGCCTCGCTCGGGATGGATTCATCCCGGACAGTGTGAGCCCGGACTCACAAGTTCGGAGCACTGTAAAGTTCACACGCGGCCAACGCAAGGCTTCTCCCGAGAACTTGAGGTCGGCATGACCGGCAGCGTGCTGGTGAAGCCGCCACCGGGGCCAATGCGGTGCACCAAGCAGGAGCGCCGGAGGGCGCTGTGATCCGAGCCTCAGCCGGGTCATGGCCGTGCTAGCTACGAGACCGAGCAGCGCGTGCTTGCAGCGGTGTACGAGCTCGGCTGGCGTTCAATACCGCCGCCCGGGCAAGGGCAACTGGCCGATCCGGATCGTCAGGCATCGTTGTCCGCGGCACCGCAAACCCCTGTGGTCGGTGGCGTGCCAGGGCACCGTCGACGGTGCGCTCGAGAGCGGCAAGGCAACGCTGATCGCTGGGGCGGGCTTCCCTGTCGCGAAGGAGCACTCGGCCATTGCGTGTGGAAGCGTACGGCGTCGACGGGAGCCGGTGTGGGCCTCGTCGTAGGATGCCGCACCCTCCCTACGGCAGGTCAGGTTGCTGGCATCGTGTACTGCGGAGTGGGTAACTGCCACCGCGCTCATCAAGCGCTGGTGATCGACCAGTTGCACACGCTGTGCCTCGCCCGCGACTTTGCTGCATTGCCCCCCTCACTGTCACGGAGAGTACTGCAACGCCGCCCAGGTCACAGGACTTCATCGTCAAGACAGGGCCCGACCCGAAGTCACCGCACCCGAGCCGACGGAAAGACCCCTAGGGTCTGTCGTTTGGATCTTGCCGGGCTCGCGGTCCCTGGCACGCACGCCCTCCCCCGTAGCCCCCGAGGGGGCACGGGAGGTGCCCCCTCCGTTGTCGTGGTCGCCATGGCTCCGCCATGTCTCCCTCCTCCGCCTTGCGACCACACGCACCAGAGCCCACTCCCTGATCCGGCCTGATCCAAACGACAGACCCTAGTTGTCCGGTGCATGGCACTCATGTCCTGGCAAGGTTCACGCTAGGTCGCAGTATCAGACGGGCCGTGAACACGCGCTCTTCGCTGGCACGCTCAGGTTCCATGGCGAGTTCGGCGGCATACCGGCCCATCTCGTAGTTGGGCTCCACGATGACGGTGAGTGGCGGATCCATGAGCCGGACCCAGGCGAGGTCGTCGTACATCGCCAACGAGACGTCGTCGGGCACGCGGAGCTTGCGCGATCGCACCACCTCGACCATGGTCTCGGCGACCTGGCTGTCGGAGGCGATGAGTGCGGTCGGCGGATGAGGATCGTCGAGCAGCGAGTGGTACGCGGCTGCGATGGCGTCGCTATTGCGCTCGGGAAACCGCACGAGGTCGACAGGTGGGGCGAGGGCCGCAGCCGTGAACGGAGCAAGGAGGCCTTCGATCTTGTCCTGGATGATCGACGCTGGAAGATCGGCGCCGAGGGTGTAACGAGTCGCCGGGAGTGCTAGCGAGGAGACGAAGCCGATCCTCCGGTGGCCCCGTTCCAGCAGCGCCGCGGCGAGATCCGAGCTGGCAGACCGCATGTCGGACTCCACGACGGGGGCGTCGATGCCGGAAACCCGGCGCTCCCAGAGTACGAGAGGCATGCCGAAGGCGGAGACCCGCTCCAGGTGGGCGGCGTCGTGCCGGTCGGCGGCGGACACGATGAGTCCGTCAACCTGCTTGCCGAGGAGCAGGTCGATGGCCTTGCGCTCCTGTGTGACGTCGAACCCCGAGCCGGCGAAGAGCACCGTGAGTCCTTGGGAGCGTGCGGCGTCGACCATGCCCTGGAAGGCGACCGGCCATACGGGGTTCGTAATGCCGCGAGCGACGATCCCCAGGGAACCCGAGCGTCCCGTGTTCATTGTCTTCGCGGCCGCGTTGGCTGAATAGCCAAGGTTGCGGGCAGCGGCGAGCACCTTCTCGCGCGTCTCGGCGTTGACCCTGCCGTAACCCCCCAAGGCCCGGGTAGCGGTCGCCTTCGATACACCTGCCAGCTGAGCCACGTCTGCCGCTGTGGGCGCTCTGGCCGGGGTTTCCCTTGACAACCCGCCCCCTTCTTCTGCCGCCGACTGTTGCGCACTTCGCCCTCGAAGCATAACCTGTTTAGGCGTTGTGAGTCCGGACTCACAACCTGACTGTGAGTCCGGACTCCCCCCGCTATCCCGCAATATCCACTCGGCTCAACGATGAGCTGCTCAGGAAAAGGGCACGCCCATGCGGCACGGCAACACCCTCCCCTCCCTGGTCCTGCTCACGACAGGAGCCCTCGCACTCGTGGGCTGTAGCTCGAGTGCGGCTCCGGCACGAAAGGACGCCGCGAATGCGGTCAAGCTGGGCATCCCCGTCGAGCTGGTCACCACGACGGCAGACGGCGCCGTCATCAAGTTGCTGCCAGCCGACACCGGACAGAAGCTCGTTTTCGGGATGAACCTGACCAGCCCTCCGTCGCGGTTCAAGGACGACAAGGGCAAGCAGGTCGGATTCAACGTGGACATCGCTCGGCTCATCGCCAAGAAGCTCGGCAAGGACATCAAGATCGAGGACACGACGTTCGAGGCGATCATCCCCGGCCTCCAGTCGGGTCGCTTCGACCTGACCGTGTCGAGCATGTCGCGCACCGATGAGCGCCTCGAGCAGATGGACATGATCGAGTACATGGGCGCGGGCGAGGGTGCGCTGTTCAAGAAGGGCAACCCCGACGACATCCAGGCCAGCGCCAAGACGAGCTTGTGCGGGCTGCGCGTCGCAGCTATGAGCGGCTCGTACCAGGAGCAGACCTCGCTGCCGGAGACGAGCAAGAAGTGCGCTGAAGCCGACAAGAATCCGGTCAAGGCGACCGCGTTCCCGAGCAATAACGAAAGCATCCTCGCCGTCTCCTCGGGCCGGGTCGACGCGGCGATCGCCGATACCCCCGTCGTGCAGTACGCGCAGACACAGAACAAGGCGACCTTCGAGTCCTTGATCTTCGACGGTACGAAGAGCCACAACAACGTCGGCCTCCCGAAGGGCTCGCCGCTCACCCCGGCCGTCGCCGCGGCCCTCCAGAAGCTGATGGACGAGGGCAGCTACCAGAAGGTGTTCGACAAGTGGGGCATCGGCAACCTCGCGCTGACTGTGGCCAGCACCAAGCAGACCCCGGTGGGGCAGTGATATGAAGGTCCCAACCCTTCCCTCGCATGCCCCGCCCCCCGCGTCGGGCATCCCGACGCGGACGCGCCCCCACATCCCGAAACTGCTCCGGACCTTCCAGGTCGTTGTGACGATCGTGGCTCTGCTCATCATTACGAGCCTGGTCACCAACCCCAACTTCCAGTGGGAGGTCGTCGGCCAGTACCTGTTCGATCCCACGATCCTCACGGGCGTCTGGGTCACCGTCTGGATCACCTTCGCGTGCATGGGCATCGCGGTAGTAGTCGGGCTCATCCTCGCTTTCATGGGGAAGTCGAAGAGCCGCTTCGTGACGGGTGCCGCAGAGGTCTACATCGCGTTCTTCCGAGGAACCCCGCTGCTGGTCCAGCTCATCTTCTGGTACAACATCGCCGCCCTGTACCCGGACTTCACACTCGGGATTCCGTTCGGTCCCCAGTTCGCGGAGCTTGACCTCAACGCGATCATCGTCCCGATCGCCGCCGCGATCATCGGCCTCGCCCTCAACGAAGCCGCCTACATGGCGGAGATCGTGCGCGGGGGACTGAACAGCATTCAGCGTGGCCAGATGGAGGCTGCAGCCGCCCTTGGCCTCGACGGGTGGACCCGGGCGCGCCGGGTGGTCATCCCGCAGTTGCTCCCGATCGTCATCCCTCCGACATGGAACCAGCTGATCGCGATGCTCAAGAACACGTCGCTGATCTCGGTGATCGGGGCGACCGAGCTGCTTTACAGCGCCCAGTCCATCTATGCACGCAATTACCAGACCATCCCGCTGTTGATCGTGGTGAGCATCTGGTACCTCGCGCTCTCCATCACCCTGACCGTCGCTCAGCGCGGCATCGAGAAGGCGGTGAAGCGATGAGCGACACGACGTATCCCACCAAGCAGGTCGGCCGTATCGAGCTGACCGACGTCGTCAAGCGATTCCACGGCAACGAGGTGCTGCACGGCATCTCGATGACCGTCGAGCGCGGCGAGGTTGTCGCAGTCATCGGGCCGAGCGGCTCTGGCAAGTCGACCCTGCTCCGCTGTATCAACACGCTCGAGCGCGTCGACGAAGGCTCGGTCAAGGTCAACGGCAGCGAGATCGGCAGACGCCTCACTCCTGATGGCGGCTACTTCGTCGAGTTGTCGCCCGGCGAGCTGGCGCACCAGCGCACCTCCATCGGGATGGTGTTCCAGCAGTTCAACCTGTTTCCGAATCTGACCGTGCTTGAGAACGTGACGCTCGCGCTGCGCACCGTACTGAAGATGACGAAGGCAGAGGCCGACCGCATCGCCTTCGAACGTCTCGCCGAGGTGTCGATGGACGGCTTCGCCAAGCGCTACCCCCGTACCCTCTCGGGCGGCCAGCAGCAGCGGGTCGCGATTGCCAGGGCGCTCGCAGCCAGCCCCAGCGTGATGCTCTTCGACGAGCCCACCAGTGCGCTCGATCCCGAGCTTGTCGGCGAGGTGATCGAAGTGCTCAAGCAGCTGGCGAGTCGCGAGATGACGATGCTTGTCGCCACTCACGAGATGGCATTCGCCCGCGACGCGTGTACCCGCACCGTCTTCATGGAGGAGGGCTCCGTCGTGGAGGACGGCCCATCCAATCAGGTGTTCAGAGCCCCCTCCAGCCCACGCACCACGAAGTTCCTCGAAAGGATCCTCACCCGTTGAAAAGCTACGACTACGTCATCGTCGGCGCAGGAAGCATCGGATCGCAGGTCTTCCATCACCTTGCTGCCTCTCGATCTGGATCTGTGCTCGCCCTTGAGCAGTTCACCCCGGCCTACTCCCGGACAGCTGTCGGAGGAGACACCCGGCTGTTCCGCCTCGCGTACTCGGAAGGGCTCGCCTACCAGCCGATCCTCAACGAGGCTCTCGCGCAGTGGAACGCGCTCAACGAGGCCAGCGGGCGCTCGGTCTATGAGCGCACCGGGTGCCTCTACATTGGCCCTGGCGACAGCGCCTACATGACAAGCCTGCGCGAGAACACCGCAGCCGCCGGGGTCGACTGCATCCCGTTGGACACCGACGACGTCCGCCGGAAGTACCCGCAGCACCGGCTCCACGACGATGACACGGTCCTCTACGACCCCGCAGCCGGCTTCCTCCGCACCGACCTCGCCGTGCAGACCGCGATGGCGATCGGGCGCGCGCATGGCGGAGAGGTCGGGCAGTACCGGCGGATCCTGCGGATCTCGCGCATCGCCAGCGGCGGTTTTGTGGTCTCTACCGACCACGAGGCCTTCCACGCTGGTGACGTCATCATCGCTGCCGGCGCATGGAGCGGGCCGTTCTTGTCCGAGCCCCTCGCTGACCTCGTCGAGGTACGCCGCATCGCGCTGACCTGGTTCGGCACCACGAAGCCCGAGCTGTTCCTGCCCTCCGCCTTCCCGGTCTTCAAGCGCGTCACTCCCGGGATCGACATCTTCGGTGCGCCGTCCATCGACGGCACCCAAATTAAGGTGGCGCTCGCTGAGAGCTGGCCCACAGCGTCTGCGGACGCAATTGACCAGTCTCTGCAGCCTGACGAACGTGCCCGAGTGACGAGGGCCGTCGAGGCCGGCCTCGACTTTGTCGCCCCCGGCATTGTGCGATGTGACGCATTCCCCGAACTCTTCACTGCAGATCACGTGCCGCTCATAGGCCGCGACCCCGGCACGGGCGCGTACCTCGCGCTCGGATTCTCCGGCAAGGGTTTCAAGATGTCGGCCGGGGTCGGCTCGCTCGTCGCGAAGGACATCCTCAAGCCAGGATCCGCTCCACTGGGCTTTGCCTCCCCGCAGCGATTCCTCAGCCCTGCCGTCGAAGCATCCGTCAGCGTCTGACCCAATACCACCACCCCGACAAGATTCCGCACCAATATAGGGAGAACCATGAAGCGCCAACTGGTCAGGACCGCGAGCCGTTACGAGGTCAGCGAGAGCTTCGTACGGGCTCAAGCCATCGGCGATTGGGTGTTTGTGTCGAACACCTCCGGCCGCAACTACGAGAAGCAGCAGATGTCCGACACCGTGGAGGGCCAGACGAACCAGGTGCTTGACAACATCTCGCGGGCTCTCGAGGCCGTCGGCTCGTCCCTCAAGGATGTTGTCCGCCGCGTCGTCACCATCCCGAACCCCGAGCACGCACCCGAGGTCATGCGGATCGTCGGCGAACGTTTCCGTAACACGTCAGCGACGAACACTGTGCTCTGCAGCCCCCTCGGCGCCAGCGAGTACCTCGTCGAGATCGAGGTCACTGCCTACCGAGGCATCAGTCAGGCCGAGACGGAGACCATCAACATCTAGGTGTATTGATCACGAGCGTTGTTGACACTGGTCGGGCTTGATCATGGCGAAGACCTCCGGTGTGGTGGAGCTGTCTAGGACCGCACCACTCGGAGGTCTTCGTGTCCCACCGTAATGCCCGGCTGACTGTTTTCGGGAGGCGGTTGCTGGTCGAGCGCGTTTGTTCGGGCCGTCCGGTTGCTCATGTGGCGGCCGAGACGGGTGTCTCGCGGCCCACGGCTCACAAGTGGGTACGGCGGTGGCGGGAGGAGGGCGACGCCGGACTGCACGACCGGTCCAGCCGCCCGCACAGGACGCCGCACCGCACGCGGGCCGTCGTCGAGGCCCGCGTCTGCGACCTGCGGCACTCCCGCAAGCTCGGCCCCGCCCGCATCGGCCCGGTCCTGGGCCTGCCCGCCTCGACCGTCCACCGGATCCTGACCCGTCACGGCCTCAACCGCCTGGCATGGCTCGACCGCCCGACCGGGACCGTGATCCGG
This sequence comes from Streptomyces sp. NBC_01716, assembly GCF_036248275.1. Lineage (NCBI taxonomy): Bacteria > Bacillati > Actinomycetota > Actinomycetes > Kitasatosporales > Streptomycetaceae > Streptomyces > Streptomyces sp. NBC_01716. The sequence continues at coordinate 8,448,868 of NZ_CP109181.1, forward strand.
CGCTACGAACGCGAGCGGCCCGGCGAACTCATCCACGCGGACGAGAAGGTCACGACCTGCGCCGGTTTCCTCACCCGCGCGGCCGCGTTCTTCCACGCCCACGGCATCACCCGCATCGAACGCGTCCTCACCGACAACGCATGGGCCTACCGCAAAGGCCTCGCCTGGAAAGCCACCCCGGCCGAGCTGGGAGCGACGGGAAAACCGACCCGCCCCTACCGGCCCCAGACCAACGGCAAAGTCGAACGCTTCAACCGCACCCTGCTCGACGAATGGGCCTACCTGCAGCCCTACACCACCAACGAGCAGCGAACCGCAGCCCTCGACACCTTCCTGCACACCTACAACTACCATCGCGGCCACACCGCACTCGGAGGCAAGCCACCCATCACCCGCGTCAACAACCCTGCGAGTCAATACACCTAGCTGGTGAGGAAGTCGCGAATCGCCGTCGCGATCTCGGCGGCGTGCGTCTCCAGGGCGAAGTGGCCGGTGTCGGCAAGGCGGACCTCGGCGTCGGGGAGGTCACGCTTGAAGGCTTCGGCCCCGGCGGGCAGGAAGAACGGATCGTTCCTGCCCCACATCGCCAGGAACCGCGGCCTGTTCGTCCGGAAGTACTCGTGGAACGCGGGGTACAGGGCGACGTTGCTCGCGTAGTCCAGGAACAGGTCGAGCTGGATCTCGTGCGCGCCGTCGCGTGCGAGGTAGTGGTTGTCCAGGCCGTATCCGTCCGGACTGACCCGCGTCGTGTCGGGGACGCCGTGCTCGTACTGCCAGACCGTCGTCTCCGGCTGTACGAGCGTCCGGATCGCTTCCCGGTTGGCCGGCGACGGGTCCTTCCAGTACGCCCGCACGGGGTTCCAGTTCTCGCTGAGCCCCTCCTCGTACGCGTTGCCGTTCTGCGACACGATCGCGGTGATCCGCTCGGGGTGCCGGGTGGCGATGCGGAATCCGACGGGCGCGCCGTAGTCGAAGACGTACAGCGCGAACCGGTCCAGGCCCAGCACCTCGGTCAGGCCGTCGATCACGTCGGTGAGGTGCTCGAAGGTGTAGTCGAAGTCGTTCCGCGCGGGCATGTCCGACCTGCCGAAGCCGGGCAGATCGGGAGCCACGATATGGAACCGGTCGGCGAGCAGCGGGATCAGGTCGCGGAACATGTGGCTCGACGACGGGAAGCCGTGCAGCAGAAGCAATGTGGGCGCGTCGGGTGCCCCGGCCTCCCGGTAGAAGACCTTCAGGCCGTCCACGTCGGCCGTGCGGTATGCGATGTCGGTCATGACGTTCACCTTTCTCGGGGAGGCGGACGACGGCCCCCGGCCGTCTCCGTTTCAGGACTGCTCCATGTAACTGCTCAATTGCCAGCGGGCAGGTTATTGGCCCCACGTGTTTCCCTGACGTTTGTCGGGGATCCTGCGGTCGGCGTAGTCCCGAGTGATAACTGGTCTGCCGCCATCGGTGAGGTTAGGAACTCTGGATGTAACTTGTCAACGTGGCTCAAGGGGGTTACGCTCTCGTTCGAGAGTTGACGCCACGCGCTCGCGCGCGACAGGAAAAGGGGTGGCCGCATGGCCCAGGACGCTCCGGCGCTGTTCCTGGCCGACACGCTCGGCCTGGACTTCCTCAACTCCGTCGCCACGGATGTCGACACACCGATCGACTGGATCGAGGACGGTGACGGCCTGCTGGCGTGGCTGGAGCAGGCGGAGTTGGTGTCGCCCGGGACGCTCGCATCCCTGCGCGAGCGAGCCCTGCCCGGCGAGTTCGACGGCGTCGCCGCCCAGGCGCGTGGCCTGCGCGAGGAGTTCCGCGCCTTCGTACGCGAACGCAGGGGCACACCCCTGGGTGCGGAGGATGTGGCCGAACTCGCGTCACTGAACCGGCTGCTCGCGCGGGACGAGGGATTCCTTCAACTCGCCGTTGCGGAAGGCACCGGCGCCGGCGGTCTTGAGCTGCGGACGGTGCGCCGCTGGCGCTCGCCGGAGTCGCTGCTGCTGCCCATCGGGGAGGCGCTCGCGAGATTCCTCAGCGAGGAGGACTTCTCGTACGTCAAGGCGTGCGAGGGTCCGGCATGCACGCTCATGTTCGTCGACCACACCCGGGGACGCGCCCGCCGGTGGTGCAGCATGGCGCTCTGCGGCAACCGCGCGAAGCAGGCCGCGCACCGCGACAGGGTCAGGAAGAGCCGGGACTTGGCTTAGTTCATACGAGGAGTGCCACCGCGGCTCACTCGTACGGCGCCGCCCGGGGCGATTTCCCGCCGCCCCCGCCACTGTGGCCGGCCGCCCACACGGACAGCACCGTCAGGGCCTCGTCCGACGGTGAGCCGGGGTCGGCGAGGAACGTGAGCAGCGTCTGGTGAACAACGCCGGTTACGGTCTCTTCGGCGCCGTCGAGCAGATCGACGCCGACAAGGCGCGGGCGCTCTTCGACACCAACGTGCTCGGCAATCTCACGGTCCTGCGCGCCACACTGCCGGCGCTGCGCGCGTCCCGTGGCCGGATCGTGCAGATCTCCTCGGTCAACGGCCGGCTCGCGTGGGCCTCATCGGGTCTGTACTCGGCATCCAAGGCCGCCGTGGAACTGGCCGGCGAAGCACTCGCCCATGAACTCGCCCCCACGGGAGCGAAGGTGACCATCGTCGAACCCGGCCTCTTCGCCACCGAGTTCGCCACCAGCCTCGACGTCGTACCCCCGAGCGACGCGTACGCGCCGACGGTCGGGCAGTTCCTCGCGCACTTCTCCCAGTTGCCCGCCTCGGCGTTCGGCAACGCCGAGTCGGTGGCGGACACGATCATGGCCGTCACGGCGATGGAGGAGCCGCCCCTGCGGCTCGGCGTCGGAACGGACTCCGTCGAGGGCATCCGGGAGTCGCTGCGCTCCCGCGCCGCCGAGCTCGACCTCTGGGCGTCCTTCTCGCCCGAGCCGGCCGACCAGCCGGCCTGACGGGCCCGGCCCTCGGGGGGCGTACGCGAGACACCCCCGAGGGGCCGCGTTCCCGGCGCGCGGCGGCACCCGTACAGCTTTACGTTGGATGTATGACCAGGCAGACGGTCAGGAGACCGGAGGAGTATCTGCGCCGCGCGGACCCGGCACTGGGCTCGGTCATCGACGAGATCGAGCACAGGGGCGGCCCCCGCCCCTCTCTGCCACCGCGTCCGTCGCTGTCGAACGATCCGCAGATGCCGACGGATTGCTACGGCGTCCTCATCAGGGGGATCGCCAGCCAGAACATCTCCGCCTTCGCCTCGCGCGCGATCTACCGCAAACTCATCGAGCGCTTCGACGGCCGGCCCCCCACACCGCGCCAGATCCTGGACGACGATCCCGACGCCCTGCGGGTCGCCGCGGGCCTGTCCCACGCGAAGACGGACTCCCTGCGCTCGCTCGCGGAGCACATCCTCTCCGGCGAGCTCGAACTCGACCGTCTGCACGACCTCCCCGACGACGACGTCGTCCGCGAGCTCAGCGCCGTGAAGGGCATCGGGGCGTGGACGGCGCATATGTTCATGATCTGGCATCTGCACCGGCCCGACGTCCTGCCCGTCGGTGACCTGGGGATCCGTCAAGCGGTCAGAAGGCTCCACCACCTGCCCGGACTTCCGGCACCGGCGGACGTGAAGCGCCTCGCGGAGCCGTGGCGCCCCTACCGGACACTCGCGTGCCTCTATCTGTGGCGCCTTGAGGAGTCGGAACCCCAAGTCTGACGTGATCGCCAGGTAGGAGGTACAGCGATGGACATGGAGATGGGTGGCAAGACCGCCGTGGTGACCGGCGCCGGCAAGGGGATCGGGCTGGCCGTCACACGCGCTCTCACCGGCGCCGGAGCGCACGTCGTCGGGGGATCGCGATCGCTGAGTGACGGGTTCGGAGAACTGGTCGAAGCGGGCAGGGCCACCTTCGTACAGGGCGACCTGACCCAGCCGTCCGGGCCGGCCGCCCTGGTCGAGGCGGCGGTCGCACGCGGAGGCGTCGACATCCTGTTCAACGGCGTCGGCGCGGTGACTCCGCGCCCCGACGGATTCCTCAGCGTCACCGAGGACGACTGGAACAGATCGTGGGCGCTGGGCTTCATGTCGGCGGTGCGTACGACGCGGGCGGCGGTCCCGGCCATGGTCGAACGGGGCGGCGGGGTGATCGTGATGATGGGTTCCGTGAACGCGTTCCTGCCGGACCCGCTGGTGCTGGACTACTCGGCGGTCAAGGCGGCCCTGACGAACCTCGCCAAGGGCCTGTCGAAGGAGTTGGGCCCGAAGGGCATCCGCGTGGTCTCCGTCAGCCCCGGCCCGGTGGCCACCGACCTGTGGCTCGGCGAGAGCGGCATGGCGAAGACGATGTCGCGCGCCACCGGCACACCGGCCGAGGACGTCGCGGCCTCCGCCGTGGAGGACACACCTCTCGGCCGTTTCACCACCCCCGAGCAGGTCGCCGACCTGGTCACCTTCCTGGCGGGCGAACGGGCCGCCAACATCACGGGCGCGGACGTCACGATCGACGCCGGCATGATCACCACGATGCGCTGACGGCGCAGGGCCTCACACGCCTCGCCGTGTCTCACCGCAGGACGGGCAGAGCCCGCGGTACGTGACCTCGACCCCGGAGACCGTGAAGCCGAAACGTTCCGCCGCGGGGAGGCCGGCCAGCGGATCGCCGCCCGGGTGGACGTCGCGGACCGTACCGCAGTCGGAACACACCAAGTGCTGGTGCGGATGGCGGGCGTTGGGGTCGTAGCGCATCGCGCGGCCCGCGGTGGAGACCTCTATGACCTCACCGAGGGAGACCAGTTCGCCCAGGGTGTTGTAGACCGTCGCCCGGGAGATCTCGGGCAGCAGCCGCGCCGCGAGCGCGTGCACCTCGTCGGCCGTCAGATGCACGTGGTCACCGTCGAGCACCTGCGCGACGACGCGGCGCTGGGAGGTCAACCGCCAGCCACGCCCTCGCAGTCGCTCCAGCAGGTCGCTCATATCGGTTCACCTGTTCAGTGTCGGCGGGATCCCGAGACGTGTACGGGGATGCCCAGTTGGCCGGATTTTTACCGGATGTACTTTTAGTTCACTTCTTGACTTGGACTCTGTCCATCGTAGGATCGGTTCCGGTCAACAGCCAAGAAACAGCGTGTGACGGCTCCCGGCCGCACCGAGCACCGTGATCCGCCAGGTCCAGAAGGATTCCCATGTCTGAGAACCATGATGCAATCGTCGTAGACGCGAAGTCGGAGGGTGAGGGCGGCTGCCCGGTCGCACACGGACGTGCCCCTCATCCGACCCAGGGCGGCGGAAACCACGGGTGGTGGCCGGAGCGGCTCAACCTGAAGATCCTCGCCAAGAACCCCGCCGTGGCCAACCCCCTCGGTGAGGAGTTCGACTACGCCGAGGCGTTCAAGACCCTCGACCTGCCGGCCGTGAAGCAGGACATCGCGCAGGCGCTGACGACCTCGCAGGACTGGTGGCCCGCCGACTTCGGCCACTACGGCCCCTTCATCATCCGGATGGCGTGGCACAGCGCGGGCACGTACCGGATAAGCGACGGCCGCGGCGGCGCCGGCGCCGGCCAGCAGCGCTTCGCCCCCCTCAACAGCTGGCCGGACAACGGCAACCTGGACAAGGCCCGCCGCCTGCTGTGGCCGGTGAAGAAGAAGTACGGCCAGAGCCTCTCGTGGGCCGACCTCATGATCCTCGCCGGCAACGTCGCCCTGGAGACCATGGGCTTCGAGACCTTCGGCTTCGCCGGCGGTCGCGCGGACGTCTGGGAGCCCGAGGAGGACGTGTACTGGGGCCCCGAGACCACCTGGCTCGGCGACGAGCGCTACACCGGCGACCGTGACCTGGAAAGCCCTCTCGGCGCGGTCCAGATGGGCCTCATCTACGTCAACCCGGAGGGCCCGAACGGCACTCCGGACCCGCTCGCCTCGGCGCGCGACATCCGTGAGACGTTCCGGCGCATGGCGATGAACGACGAGGAGACCGTCGCCCTCATCGCGGGCGGCCACACCTTCGGCAAGACCCACGGCGCGGGCCCGGCGGACAGCGTCGGCGCCGACCCCGAGGGCGCCCCGATCGAGCAGCAGGGCTTCGGCTGGAAGAACAGCCACGGCACCGGCAAGGGCGGCGACACGATCACCAGCGGCCTTGAGGGCATCTGGACCAACACTCCGATCACCTGGGACAACAGCTTCCTGGAGATCCTCTACGGCTACGAGTGGGAGCTGTTCAAGAGCCCGGCGGGCGCCAACCAGTGGCGGCCCAAGGACGGCGGCGGGGCCGGCACCGTACCGGACGCGCACGACGCGTCGAAGACCCACGCGCCGACCATGCTGACGAGCGACCTGGCGCTGCGCGTCGACCCGGCGTACGACGAGATCGCGCGGCGTTTCCACGCCGACCCCGACCAGTTCGCCGACGCCTTCGCCCGCGCCTGGTTCAAGCTGACCCACCGTGACATGGGCCCGGTCGTGCGCTATCTCGGCTCCGAGGTCCCCGCCGAGACGCTGGTGTGGCAGGACCCGCTGCCCGCCGTGACGCACGAGCTCGTGGACGCCGCCGACATCGCCTCCCTCAAGGAGCAGGTCCTCGCCTCGGGCCTGCCGGTGTCCCAGCTCGTGTCCGCCGCCTGGGCGTCCGCCTCGTCCTTCCGCGGCAGCGACAAGCGCGGCGGCGCCAACGGCGCGCGTATCCGTCTCGAACCGCAGCGCGGCTGGGAGGCCAACGACCCCGACCGGCTGGCGACGGTGCTGGGCACCCTCGAAGGCATCCAGGAGTCGTTCAACTCCGCCCAGGGCGGCGGCAAGCGGATCTCCCTCGCCGACCTGATCGTGCTCGCCGGTGCCGCGGCCGTCGAGAAGGCGGCCAAGACCGCCGGCTTCGACGTCGAGGTCCCCTTCACGCCGGGCCGCGCGGACGCGACGCAGGAGCAGACGGACGTGGAGTCGTTCGCGGCGCTGGAGCCGGCCGCCGACGGATTCCGCAACTACCTCGGGAAGGGCAACCGGCTGCCCGCCGAGTTCCTGCTGCTCGACCGGGCGAACCTGCTGACCCTGAGCGCTCCCGAGCTGACGGTCCTCGTGGGCGGTCTCCGCGTCCTGGGTGCCACTTACCAGGAGTCGTCGCTCGGTGTCCTCACCGACACCCCCGGGTCGCTGACCAACGACTTCTTCGTCAACCTGCTCGCCCTGGGCACGGAGTGGACGGCGACGTCCGAGGACGCGAACACCTTCGAGGCGCGCGACACCGCCACCGGCGAGGTCAAGTGGACCGGCAGCCGCGCCGACCTCGTCTTCGGGTCCAACTCCGAGCTGCGCGCGGTCGCGGAGGTCTACGCGAGCGACGACGCGAAGGAGAAGTTCGTGAACGACTTCGTCGCGGCCTGGCACAAGGTGTCGGACCTGGACCGGTTCGACCTCGTCTGATCGGCTTGCCGATCGGCTTCCGGGTCGGTCACTTCGGGCCTGCCTGGCGTCACGACGGCCGGGTCGCCCCGCGCACACCGCGCGGGGCGACCCGGCCGTCGGCCGTCCAACTCGGGGTGCCGGTAAGAATGCTGTCACCAGCCGCAAACGGCAGTGATCAGTCCTCGGACCTGGTGGGTTGGGGCAGTTCCGGCGTGCTCGTCGCCTCAGCGAGTGCGAGGCGACCGCCCTTCAGCTCGGGCACGTAGTTGTAGATCGTGTTCCTGGAGACGCCGAGGAGCTTTGCGATCGAGGTGACGGTGTTCTCCGGGCGGGCGAGCAGGTCGCGGGCGTGACGTACTTGTTCCTCCGTCATCGCCGGCGGGCGGCCGAGTCGGGCGCCGCGGGCGCGGGCGGCGTCCAGGCCCTCGTTGGTGCCCTGCACGATGAGTTCGCGGATGAACTCCGCGAGCGCCGCGAACACGTGGAAGACCAGGCGCCCGCCGGGCGTGGTCGTGTCGAGTGCCTCGTGCAGCGAGGTGAAGCCGACGCCGCGCTTGCGCAGGCCGGACACGATCGCGATGAGGTCCTGGATGGAACGGCCGAGCCGGTCCAGTGACGGGACGACGAGGGTGTCGCCCTCGCGCAGGTAGTCGAGGGCCTTCCACAGTTTCTCGCGTTCGGCGTTCTTGCCGGACTTCTTGTCGGAGAAGATTTGGATGCAGCCCGCTGTGTTGAGTGCGTGGATCTGCCGGTCGAGCAACTGCCCCTTGGTGGACACGCGTGCGTATCCCACGAGGCTGCCGGTCCGTACGGCCGGAACGGGAGCGAGGAGATCGGCGGTGTCGTCGTCCTGGGGTGGCTGCACCCGCCAGATCGTACAGAAAACGGTGCTCCTCAAGTTCTTGAGCACATCGACTTTCTGACACCGTTTTATGGGCATGATCCGGCGCCGATCCGGCCGTGCACCACCGCTTACCGATCTTGCTCATCAATCGGTCGATAGGTGAGCGCCGCGCGAACGAGCCCTGTGTTCGCGAACATGCGCGACGCCTTTCGGTCACCCGTGCGCTTGTACGACCTTCGGGTTGTCGGTCCCAGTGCTACTGATCCGGAATTGTTTGGGTGAGGAGCCGACCACGCGACGGAATGCGCTGCTGAACGCGCTCTCGGATTTGTAGCCGATCATGAACGCGAGTTCGGAGATCGTTCGCGTGCCATGGCTCAGGGCGTCGCGGGCGAGGCTCATTCTCCACTGGATCAAATAGTCCAGCGGGGTGGTTCCGACCCGGCCCTTGAAGGATGAGGCGAACGCGGAACGTGACATGTGGCTGATACCGGCAAGCTCTTTGAGTGTCCAGGGGTGTGCTGCGTCGGTGTGCATGGCGCGAAGGGCTGCACCGATACCGTCGTCGTTGAGCGCTCCCAGCCAGCCGGTGGGCTGATCGGCCTGTTCGGCGTGGGCGCGCAGCATGTGGACGAACAGGACCTGTGCGAGGTGGTTCAGGACGAGAGAGCTGCCGGCGGCGGCGGTCCTGGTCTCGGAGACCAGGAGCTCGCTGAGATGTGCCAGGAGCTTGCCGCGGGGATCTGCGGCACGGACAAGCACGAGCAGCGGTAGGACTTGGGTCAGGACTGGGGTCTTCGTGTCCTCGAACGAGAAGTGCCCGCCGCAGAGGTACGTGTCTTCCTCGGCCTCCGGGCCGATGCGTACGACACCGTCCTTGGCGCTCCCCCACACCGGCTTCGCGGGGCGCGATGGTGCGGTGAGTGTGCTGGCCGGGACGTAAGGCGGGGGGTTGCCCAGCAGGTAGAAGTCGCCCTCTTCCAGCAGTACGGGCTTGTGCCCGTCAAGGGTCAGCCAGCATGCGCCGCGCGCGACGACACCAAGCTTGACATGCGAGGACTGATCGAAGCGCAGCGCCCACGGCCCTGCCGCATGAAGACCGGGGTCGATCACGGTGCGGGGGCGCAGAAGACCGATGGCGTCGGCGATCGGATCGCTGGAGCCGAGCACGCCCACCTCCCTTCTGGACGATACGTAAAGAAACAAGGACTACACATGATGCACCGTACCGGGGTGTTCCTGAAGTATGGCTATCGAAGCAGGTCAACACAGAGGGATATGGAGACACTCGCATGGGACAGCTTGAGGGCAGGACGGCTGTGGTCACCGGCGGCAGCACCGGAATCGGTCTGGCCACCGCCGCACGTCTGGCAGACGAGGGCGCGCACGTGTTCATCACAGGCCGGCGCAAGACCGAGTTGGACGCCGCTATCGAGACCATCGGAGCATCCAGGGCCACCGCGGTGGCCGGCGACATCTCCGAGGCAGCCGACCTGGACCGGCTCTACGACGCGGTCCGGGCCCGGGGACAGGGACTGGACGTGCTCGTCGCGAACGCAGCGGTCGGTACGTTCGTCACGCTGGAACAGACCACCGAAGACCACTTCGACCAGACCTTCGGAGTCAACGTCCGGGGCACTGTGTTCACCGTGCAGAAGGCGCTCCCGCTGCTCAATGACGGCGCCTCGGTCATCCTGACCTCCTCCACAGCCGCCGACAACGGCGTGGAGGCGTTCGGTGCGTACGCGGCGTCCAAGGCCGCCGTCCGGTCATTCGCGCGGACATGGTCCAACGAACTCAAAGGCCGGGGCATCAGGGTCAACGCAGTGTCGCCGGGTGGGGTGGAAACTCCCGGACTCGCCAACATTCTCGGCGGCGAGGAGACACTGTCCGCTGTCAAGGAGAATGTCGCCGCGACCGTGGCCAAGGGCCGCATAGGGAGTCCTGAGGAGGTCGCCGCAGTGGTGGCGTTCCTAGCTTCCGGACAGAGCAGCTACATCGTCGGCGCGAACATCTACGTCGACGGCGGGCAGAACCAGATCTGAGAACTTGATTTCGATTCTTGCTGATCGGTGAGAAACGCCAAGCCTCTGAGCTGCTTCTTCTTCGTTCTTCACGCTCTTGACGCGCGGCGGCGGGGGCTGGGAGGCAGGAAGGGGGGACGGACGGGGTCGGGCGGGGCGGTGCCGGACGCCTGCCTGAGCTAGGTGATCTGTGAGGAACGGTGGTCGCCAATGACTCCGAGATGATGCGCTGGTGCCGGATCAGTCGGTCGTCCACGCGCCTGATCCGCAGTTCGACGGGAAGCCGTGGCTGACCGCATGTTCGCGCGAGTACCTGGCTGAGCTGGTCGAACAGTGCAAACGGCGCCCGTTCGTAGACGCCGAGCTGGTGGCCCGTGTCACCGGCACCGCGTCGGTGGCGGGACTGGACAGCCCTTACGCGTCCGCACCTTCCTCGGCCGGCTCCTCATCGCCCGCTGTACGAGGGCTGGGCACCTTGACCGCGGTGAGGTTGAGGCGGGCGGCCATGTCGAGGGTGACCTCGCCGTACGGGCGCACATGGGACCAGAACAGGGGGGTCAGGCCGCGCCGGTCGGCGGGCGTGAGGAGGTCCGCCCACTCCGGCTCGTTCAAGACGTCCTGGAGCATCAGGGTGTTCACGTAGACCAGGGCCGATTGCAGAATCCGCAGGCACAGCACGAACATCTCCTGCTCGTCGCGCCGGTTCGAGGCGATCTCCCCGCCCTTGCCGTAGGCGATCACGGAGTTCGCACCGTTGGAGGACTCCATCACGTTCAGGCCCTCCTCGATCTCCCGCTGTAGGTCCCTCAGCCGCAGGTAGCGGGCCACGAAGATGGTCTTCTGCGCGCGGCCGACCTCCAGCATCGCCGCGTAGGTGGGGTGGGAGGCGTTGCGGGTGAAGCGCCGCAGGATCGCCTCGGTGGACGCGGTCCTGGTTCGGATCGCGGTCGCGTACTTGATCATCTGGTCGTACTGCTGGGTGATGAGTTCCCAGCGGATCGGGCGGGTCAGCGCCGGGGTCAGCTGCGGGTAGGCATCCGCCTCGCCGGCCACCGGCCGGTACAGCTTCACCTTGTTGATCCGCTTGATACGCGGCAGCAGGTCGAAGTTCAGCAGCCGCGTGATGCCGAACCCGATTTCCGACTGGCCATGCGAATCGGTGTAGTTGGCTTCCACGTCCATGGTGGTGCCGTGCCGCATCGCGCCTTCGATCATCGCGGCCACCTCGGAGGCGGTGCAGTTGATCAGCTGGGAGTGAATGGCCAGGGACTTCTTCCCGACGTGCCAGTAGATGAGCACTCCGCGGCCGCCGTAGCGCGAGTGCCACTCCGTGAAGAGGTTCTGGTCGTAGGCACGGACATGGGTGGAGTCGGAGGCGACCGCGGTCGAGCCCTGACCCCACAACTCGGTGCTGCGGGCGGCGAAGGTGGCGTTCGCGATCTGGACGGCGATGGCGCGGGCTGCCTCCGCCGACAGGTAGCGGCGGCGTACGTAGCGCAGTTCGTCCTCGGTGTGGCCGTGGCCGCCGGACGCCACGGCCTTGATCCCGGTGTTCGTACCGTACGCGTAGATGACCAGCAGCAGCCGTTCGGCCAGCACCTCCGGCGAGAGGCTGCCGCCGCCGGAGACAGAGGTGACCGCGTCCAGGCAGCCGGTCCGCAGCACCGCTTCCTTCAGCATGTCGACGAGCGGCACGATGCCCCGCCGCCTCTGTACCTCGGCCTTGATCCTGCGCAGGTTGCGCGGCTCGGGCTGGGCCTCTGCCGCCGTCAGCCGGATCGCCCCGGACTTCCGCTCGGCGATGTCCAGCCAGGACAGCTTCGGCATCCCGTCGTTGAGCAGGGTCAGCTCGGCCGTCATCTGCTCGCGCAGCTCGTCGACGAACACCGCGGCGTCCAGCGGCTTGCGCAGCTCCCGGTAGTTCTCCGCCCGCCTCGCCTCGAAGTCCTGCGGCAGGTCCTCGTCCGGGTTGCGCCACTTGTCGGCGCCGACCACCCAGATCTCCTTGCACTTGAGCTGATCGCGCAGGGCCTGGAAGGCGACGACCTCGTAGACCATGCGCACCACGGGGCGCCGGCCCCGCTTGTCGGCACGGTGGACGACCTCCGCCCAGTCCCCGCCCATCGCCTTGTGGACCGGCACGGTCTCGCCCAGTGGGTAGTACGTCGTGTTCCCCGCGTTCGCGTACCGCGCCACCAATGCCAGGGCCTCGATCACCGGCCGGTGGGCGTGATTGCTGGAACGGAACTCCAGCACGTCCAGCAGCTTGATCAGCCCGCGCCGGTAGTGGTTGGTGTACGACGCCTTCAAAGTGGTCTGCACCGTGCGCCGGTAGACCGGCCCCCGGGTCTTGAACTCGTGCACCAGCTCCCGCAGCGTCGCCTCGCCCCCGGACACCGCCGGGAACACGACCTGACGGACCGTCCCCTCCGGGGCGCCGAGCGACGCCTCGGCGAGCTTGAAGAGGATGTTCTCCTTGCCCGACACCTTCTTGAACGCGTTGATCAGCTGCTCGGTGACCTTCTTCTCCGCCCGCGCCCCGATCCGGTGCACCGTGGAGATCAGCAGCTCCACCAGAGTGTCGGTGATCTCCCGCTCCCGCTCGTGCAGCAGCGCGGCCAGCAAGGTGACCCGCAGCGCCACCGGATGTGTCCGCAGATGGGAAGGCGACTCCACCGCGGCCCGCGCCCGCCAGCCGGCCACGACCTTCGGCGCGACGTCGACGAACAAATCTGGTGGCAGGCCGATCGACCGCACCGCCAGGAGCTTGTCGATCTCGGTGAGTATCGTTTCCAGGCTCACGTTGCCCGGCGCTTCCTTGACCTTCGCCATCACCGGCGGCGCGTCCTCACCCTCCGTACCGCCGCCCGCGGGTCCGTCGTCGTCCTGGTCGGCACCGGCCGCAAGAGCCACGATCCGCTCGATGCTCTCCACGGTCAGCCGAGAGGAGATCAGGGCCGTCAGCGACTCCTCGGCCGCCCGCAGAGCGGCCCCCACGATCCGGTCGCACCGGCCCGACGTGGGCGGCTCGATGCTCTCCTCGCGACAGCGGGCCAACAGTTCCACCCGGACCTGCTCGGGCCTGCGTTCCTTGTGCGCGACGTGCTCGGCCAGATACGCCGTCAGCTTCTCCGCGTCCGCGACGCTGCACTCACGGAAGCCGAGGTGCTCCCGGACCTGCGCACGGTGGTACTCGACCGTACGACCCGTCCAGTCGTAGGACTCCAGCTCCGAGGCGGGAACCTGTACCTGCCGGGCGACGAACTCCACGGCCTCACCCGGCAGCTCTGCCCGGTTCCGGGGAAACCGGCCGTACTGCGTATAGAACTTCAGCAGCACGGCGAAGCCCAGCCGTGTCGCCCCCCGCTTGCCGGACACAAGCGCCTGCTCGTCCTTCAACAGCGTCCAGTGCTCGACGAGTTCATCCAGGTCCAGCGGAGTACGGGCCACGATCGCCGATCGTCCTCGCAGAGCTTCACCCACCGCAGCCGTACAGCCCAGGACTCACCCACACGGGTGACGCCCTCCCAAGATCACCGCCGTTTGCGGCTGGTGACAGCATTCTTACCGGCACCCCAACTCGTCGGCGATACGGGGCCGTTCACCGGCCGACCGTGTCCATGTGTGCCCCGTCGCCAGGTGTGAGCAGCGCGAGATGGCCCCCGTCGTCGAGCGGTGTCGGCACGGTGAGAGTGGTCAGCCGGACCGCCCGGTCCGCGTCGAAGAGGTGGATCTCGCCGTGCCCGCCCCGCGAGACGGCCACCAGCGGGCCTCCCGGCGAGCCGGCGATCGCCCGGCGCTGGACCCCGTCCCACGGCGTACCGCCCCGGCGTGGGGCCCCCGCCATCTCCGGCAGCGGGAGCCGTGCCGTGACGTGCGGACGCCCGCCGGGTCCGGTCGGCGCCGCGAGCAGGACGAGTTCGTCACCGTCCGGGTGGACACGGGCGTACGCGATGTGGCGGGCGGTCACCGCCAGCCGGAAGACGAGGCCGGGGCCCAGTTCCAGCCGGCCCGTACTCCCGGTGTCGAGCTGGTGCCACCACGCGTCGTTGGTCCACTCCGGCCACTTCCCGGGATCGGCCGGCCCGCCCCGTACGCAGGACCACAGGGTCCGCCGGACCGGATCGAGCCGCAGATAGAAACCTCGTCCGCCGCTCCGGCCGTCGGCCCCCCAGGGCAGCGGCGGCTCCGTGATGAGCCTGTCGCCTTCCCTGCGGGCGCGGTGCACGCCTGAGCCGGCCGCGGCGAACAGCCGTCCGGTGAGCGGGTCCAGAGCGTCCCCGTGCGCGTCGTGGTCCGGCAGGGGTATGCGCTGGAGAGCCCCGGCAGGAGGACAGGCGGGAGCGGCGGCCATCAGGTCGCTGTGCCGGTGAACCGTCAGCTCGCCCGGTTCCCGGTGGCGCAGGACGACCAGCGGCCCCCCGCCGCCGACGACGGTGACGCCCGGCTCGCCGACCCGCGTGCGTACGCGCACGGCGTCGGCGTGCCCCGGTGCCCCGAGGACGACAGCCGTCAGCAGGTCTGACCAAGCCTCCCAGTTGCGCCCGAGACCCGTGGTGACGGCGAGATGCCGCCCGGCCGGGTCGGCCGACAGGTGTTCCGCCGGTACGGCGACCGGCACCGCGGTCTCGACCAGGGGCCGTCCCGCGTCGGGACCGTAGGGATCGAGTACGAGCAACTCACCGGCCCGGTCGTCCACGAACGCGGTCCGGTCACCGCGCAGTGCGAGGAACCCGGCGTGCTCGGCGAGGTGCCGACCGTTCAGAGCCGCACGTTCCGTGCCGTCGGGGAGGTCCAACAGGGCTGTTCGGCCCGCTACTTGGTCGGCGACCAGCAGGCGTGGGGGCAGGGTCACGGCGATCTCCGGTTCCGGGGTCAGTTGTCGGGCACGTTATTGGTAATGATTATCATGACGAGACTGACAGTGGAATCGACGGCAGAACCGACGACAGAACTGAGGAACCCACCCATGCCACGCACCGTGCTGAAAGCCCGCCGATGGGTCGCCACCGCCGTCCTGGGAGGTCTGCTGGTCGGCTGCGGCTCCGCGGACCCGGCCGACGACTCCGAAGGTGAAGGGGGGAGAGGCGCCACTTCGCGTACCAGCGTCGAGGTACGGCCCATCGAGGCCGCGAGAGAGATCACCGATGCCAGGAATATCACCGTCTCCCTGGCGAAGCCCCCGGAGAAGGTCGTCTGCCTGGTGGCGCTCTGCGACGACATCCTCGCGGAGCTGGGCATGACCCCGGCCGCCACCAACTCCGCACTGCTCGCGCATCCGAAGTTCCTGGGCAAGGAGCAAGCGGCGAAGATACCGGTGGTGCCGGGCGGTTTCCTCAGCCCTGAGGCCGAGGCGATCCTGTCCTACGAACCGGACCTGGTGATCGGCCTTGAGGACACCCACGGCAAGCTCGCGCCCGCGCTGAAGGGCGCCACCACCTTCTGGCCGGTACAGCCGGGCACCTGGCAGGACAGCGTCGGCTATCTGCGCGACCTGGCCGCGCTGACCGGGCGCACCGCGCAGGGGGAGAAGGCGGAGCGGACGTTCCGTACCCGCTTGGCCGAGGCCGAGAAGCACCGGAGCGACGCAACCGCACTGATCATCTTCGGCAGCGACGAGAACTTCGGCGTCGCGACCCCGGAGACCGATGTCGCGGCCGGGCTGTTCCCGAAGATCTCCCACTACCCCTGGAAGAGCCGGGGAGTTGACGGCACGTACAGCCTGGAGGAGATCCTCGCGCGCGACGTCGACGTACTGTTCGTGGAGACTCTCTCCTTCGGCGCCCCCGACGGCAAGCTGTCCGACAAGCTCGCCAAGAACCCCCTCTGGTCCCAGATTCCAGCCGTCAAGAACGGCAAGGTCATCGAGGTCGACTCCGAGGTGTGGGCCAAGGGGCGCGGCACCCGCTCCCTGGGCCTGGTCCTCGACGAGGCGACGGCCGCGCTCCGGTGACGCACCGGCCTGTCGCGGTTGTCTGTCTGCTGACGGCGGCCCTCGCCGGATCAGTGAGCGCGCTGTGCCTGGGGACGCCGTACGTGGCACCCGACCGGCTCGCACAGACCTTGGGCTCAGATGGTCTTGAGGGCGTCGTCGTCGGCCAACTGCGTTTCCCACGGCTGGTGTTGGCGGTTGTCGCCGGGGCCTGTCTGGGCGCCGCGGGACTTGTGCTCCAGGAGGCGCTGCGCAATCCGCTCGCCGTCCCGGAGATGCTCGGAGTCTCCTCAGGCGCGGCGCTCGGTGTGGCGGCTCCGCTGGTGCTCACCCTGTCCGTTCCGCTCGCCGTGCAGCCGTTCCTCGCGCTGGGCGGGGCGGCGCTCGGCGGGGTGCTCACCCTGGTCGCCGCGGGATTCGGACGCAGCCCCTCGGCGGTGCTGCTCACCGGGGCCGCTGTCGCCGCAGCGCTTCAGGCGGGGCTGCTGGTGCTCATGGTGCTGGCCGACCAACTCGATCTCCAGCTCATCTACCGCTATCTGCTGGGCAGTCTCTCCGGCAGGACCTGGGACGACGTCACAGGTCTCTGGCCGTGGCTCGTGGTGGCGGTACCGGCACTCGTGCTCTGCGTGCCGGTGCTCGGAGTGCTGCGCCTCGGGGACGACGACGCCCGCGCGCTGGGCGTACGGGTCGGCCGCGCCAGGGTTGCCGCGCTGGCCATCGCCGTTGTCCTGATCGCCCCGGTCGTGGCCGTCTGCGGACCGGTGGCCTGGGTCGGCTTCCTCGCACCCCAACTGGCCAGGCGGCTGCGGCCGGACGGCGACGCGGGGCGGCTGCTCGTCCGGTCGGCGGCGTGCGGTGCCGTCGTGGTGCTCTGCGCCGACCAGCCGGCGCGCCTCGCCCTCGCTCCGGTGGAGACCCCGGTGGGCGCCTGGACCGCGCTGGTCGGCGTGCCCGTGGGGGTCGCGCTGCTGAAGCTGCGGGGGCGGGGAGTCCGTACCGGGGTCCGCATGGCACCTGCCGGGCGGTACGGGGCGGCGGCCGGTCCGGTACGGGACGGCCCACCGCCCCTTCTGCGGAAGGCCGAACGATGAGCGCGCCACCGCCACTGCCGTGGTCCCCGTCCCCGCCGCCGGTCGTCGCGGACCGGACGAGCGGGCGTGCCCTACGCGCCGTACGCGGCGGGCCGGCCAGGATCGCGGTCCTCGCGCTGCTCGTCGTCGTGGTCGGCTGCGCCGACCTGGTCGCCGGGCGTGCCCTCTCCCTCGCCGATGTCCGGGACGTCCTGCTCGGCGGCGGCGACCCCATGGCCCGGCACATCGTGCTCCAACTCCGCGTGCCCCGGCTGCTGGTGGCCCTGGTCGCGGGCGCGAGCCTGGGGCTGGCGGGGCTCGTACTCCAGTCGGCGCTGCGCAATCCGCTGGCCGGGCCCGAGGTCACCGGTGTCACCCCGGGCGCGGTGCTCGGCGCCGTGACAGCCACCGGGCTCGGCCTCGCCGGCTGGGAGTCCCCGACGGCGGTGGTCGTCGCGGCGTGTCTCGGCGGCTTCGCCGGAACGGGACTGCTCTGGCTGCTCGCCGGGCGGGAGAAGGGCGATCCCGAACAGACCGCGGTGTACGGCGTGCTCGTCTCCGCCGTGCTCGCCGGATGCACCGCCATGGTGCTGCTGGTCGCGCCGGGGGAGCTGGGCAGTGTCGTCCAGTGGCTGATCGGTTCCACGGAGGGACGGGTCTGGCAGCACTGGCACCTGCTGTGGCCCTGGGCCCTGGCGTGGGCGGCGGCGGCCTGGCTGCTCGCCGGGCCGCTGACGCTGCTGCGCTGCGGCGACGAACAGGCCGCAGCGGCCGGGCTCGACACCGGCCGGGGCCGGGCGGCGGCCCTGGTCTGCGCGGTGGCGCTGACGGCCGGCGCGGTCTCCGCGGTGGGCGCGCTCGGCTTCGTCGGGCTGCTGGTGCCGCATCTGGCGCTGGCGCTCTTCGGCGCCGATCTGCGGATCGCGCTCCCCGGCGCGGCGCTGCTCGGGGCGGTCGTGGTGTGCGGGGCCGACGCCGCGGCGCAGGCGCTGTCCCGGTCGCTGACCGAGGTGCTCGACACGGACCGGCTCACGGTTCCGGTGGGCGCGTTGACCACATGCGCCGGCGCGGTGCTGCTGCTGATCGTGGCCCGCCGGCGTACGGACGAGCGATGAACGGCCGGCGCGATCCCTCGCGAGGGACGCCGGGGACACGCCGCGCGAGAGGGCAAGAAGGCGACACGATGACTGAGGATCCCGGTTCCGTCCGGGCCGAGAGCCTGAGCTTCGGGTATCCGGGGCGCGATGTCCTGCGCGGCGTCGACCTGCGTATCGGGGCCGGCGAGCTGGTGGCCCTGATCGGGCTGAACGGCTGCGGCAAGAGCACCTTCCTGAAACTCGCCGCCGGGCTGCTCGCCCCGACCGGGGGGCGCGTACTGCTGGAAGGGGACGAGGCGGCCCGGCTGACCAGACGGGCCGCCGCCCGCCGCGTGGCGCTGCTGCATCAATCGGCCCCGGCCGTACCGGGACTGACGGTACGTCAGATGGTTCGGCAGGGGCGTTACGCCGCGCGGGGGCCGCTCGGGATGCTCCGGGACGGCGACGACGAGGTGACTGTCCGGGCGCTCGCCGATGTCGGGGTCACCGCCTGGGCCGACCGCCCGGTGGACGCCCTGTCCGGGGGCGAGCGCCAACGGGTGCGGCTGGCCATGGCGTTGGCCCAGGACACCCGGGTTCTCTTCCTCGACGAGCCCACCACCTATCTGGACCTGCGGCACCAACTGGAAGTGCTCCAGACGGTGGTGCGGCTGCGCGAGGAGCGCGGGCTGACGGTGGTGATGGTGCTCCACGACCTCAACCACGCGGCCCGCTTCGCGGACCGGATCGTCGCCCTGCGCGAGGGCCGGGTGGCCGCCGACGGCACGCCGCACGAGGTGGTCGACCCCACGCTGCTCGCCGAAGTGCTCGGTGTCCGGGGCCGGGTGGGCCTCGACGACGAGGGCGGCTGGCCGGTCTGTTACCCAGATCACCCTGTCGAGCTCTCCCAGCTATTGCGGAATGAAAATCATATTCATTAGTGTCGGTGGTGCGGCGAGCAGGACAGCCGCAACCGCCAATCGAAACCAATGGAGGCAGCAACTCATGGAGCACAACAAGGTGTTCAGCCCGATCGCCGACCAGGGCCAGCTCGCCCACCTCTCCGCGACCCACTCGAACGCCCTCGTCGAGAACCCCTTCGACGACACCGTCGAGGCCGCCACCGCGGACGAGAAGTAGTACAACCCCTGCTGGCAACAGCAGGTTCGTAAGCAGCGCGACGGGCCCGCCCGGCTCCGTTCCGGGCGGGCCCGTCCCGTTCATGACCACGCCCAACTGACAGCGATCCATTCCCGGAGGTTCCCGTGACCCGCAGTCGACTCGCTCCCGGCACCGGGATCGTCAGCGTCCCCGGTGCCGGCCTCGTACTCCGCACCGCTGACGGGGAGTTCCTGCGCGTCGACACCGGTCACGCCGACGCCGAGGCGCTGACGGACCGGCTGGTCACGGGGGAGGGCGGGCACGGTACGCGGACGCAGGCCGAACTCGCCCCGCTGGTCGGGGCGTTCGAGGAGGCGGGCTACGCCCTTCCGGCAACGGCGGGACCGCCGCCACGTCCGCTGCTCGGACGCACGGTGCTCGTCCTGGGCGACCCCGTTCTCACCGCGCCGCTCGCGCGCTTCGCCGCAGCCGAGGGCGCCGACGTCCACGCGGCGGAACCGGAACAGGTCACCCGGCTCGTGGCGGGCCCCGCGCCCGACACCCCGACCGCGGTGGTCTGGTGCCTCGACTCGCCTGTTCCGGCCGGGCTTTGGGACGAGGCCGACCGACTGCCCGGACTGGGCGTCGGCTGGCTGCGCTGTCACCGGGAGGGCGCCCACAGCTGGATCGAACCCGCCGCCTCCGCCCCCGGGGACGTCACCTCCGCCCACGTACGCCTGCGCAGGCTCGCCGCCACCCCCGCCCACCGTGAACTCGCCGCCTACTGGGCCGGCCACCGCACCCCGGACACCGGCCCGCACCCCACCGAGGCTGCGGCGGCGCTGATCGCCGCGCTGCTCACCGCCGACCTCGCCGGCTGGGCGGCCGGAGAACGGCACCCTGCCTCCCGCCTGCCCACCCGGCGCAGACTGCGGCGACTGGACCTGAGGGACCTGACCCTCACCGAGCACTCCGTCCTGCCCGTTCCCGAGGTCGCTCCGATGCCCGTCCCCACCGGGCGGACGGGCAGCCGGCCATGACCCTCCGGACCCTGTACGTCACGGCGCCGGACGGCATCCGGCTGGCGACCGACGTGTGTCTGCCGCCAACGCCTTCTCCACACCCCGCTGTTGTGATCAGAACCCCTTACGGCCGCACCGCCCACCGTGCCGAGCTGCGCGGCTGGGCGGCGCGCGGATTCGCCGCCGTCGCCCAGGACGTGCGGGGCCGGCACGACTCGGAGGGGGAGTGGCACCCGTATCGGAGCCATGAGGAGGAGGACGGCGCTGCGACCATCGCCTGGGTACGGCGCCAGGCGTGGAGCGACGGTCAGGTGGTCGCGGCCGGAGCCTCGTACGCCGCCTACTGCGGGCTCGTGACCGCCGTGACCGCTGTTCCGCACGGCGAAGGTCACGGTGATGGCGCGCCGGATGCCGTGATCGCGGCCGTCCCCGCCCTCGGTCTCGCCGAGACGGCCCGCGAGGCCACCGGGCCCGAGCGGCTCCGGGCGCGGGCCGGCTGGTGGGCGGCGCACGGCGACCGGCGCGACTCGGACCCCGACGCCCTGGAGAAGGCCCTGGCCAGGGACCCCCGCATCCTTGAACACCTCCCGGTCGTCGGACTGGGGGAGCGGCTGGACCGCGAACTCCCTTCCTGGAGCGGGGTGTGGGACGACTGCCGGCGCGGCTGGCTTGTCCTGCGCGGTTCGGCCGCCCGGATTCCGCTCCTCGCGGTCGGCGGCACCCGTGATCCCTTCGCCGAGGACACGGTGGCGCTGTGGCGGGGCTGGGGCGGCCCGTCCCGGCTGCTGCTCGGACCGTGGGGCCACCGGCTCACCGGGGGAGCCGCGCCGGTCGCCGGGCTTGCCGCGGGTGGCCGGATCAACCTCGGTGCTCTGTACGTACGGTGGGCGAAGGCGGCTCTCGCGGATCGGCTCGACCACACCCGACGCGGTGTCATCGCGCTGGGTGACAGCGGCCGTTGGTGCCGTGTGCCGGGATCGGACGACGGGCCGGTTCGTGAAACAGCGGTCGTGGCCGGGCAGTTGGCGAGCACCGCGCGCAGAGCGCCGGCCTCCCCGCGACCCACTGCCTTGGTCTTCGGCAGCCCCACCGGCCTGCGGCTGCTGCACGGCGCGGAGTTCACCGCCGACCCGGACCGACCTGTCCGCTCCGACGGTCTCACCGTCCGGGTGCCAACTGACCTGAATCACCCTGACCCGGATCGCCCTGACCCGGATCGCCCTGATAGTGCCGACCGCTGCGTGCTGCTCTCGCCCCCGCTGCCCTGCCCGCTCGATCTGGCCGGGCACGCCGAGGCGAGAGTCCGGGCTGTCACCGACGCGCTCTGCGCCGACTGGGCCGTGCGGGTCGTCGCCCTCGATCCGGGCGGCCGCGCCGACCCGCTCGCCTTCGGCATCGTCCGGCGCACCGACCCGCCCGGCGAAACCGTCGACATCACCGTGCCGCTCGGCACCCTGGGCCGCCGTCTCGACGCCGGGACCAGACTCCGCGTCGAGATCGCCGGGCACCACTTCCCCGCCCACGCCCGCAACCCGCACACGGGCGAGGACCCGGTGACCGCCACCCGCCTCGCGCGGTCCCGCAGGACCGTACTGACCCGGGGCAGCGCCCTCCTCCTGCCCGTCACCGCCCGACGCGAATACGTCGAGCCCGTACCGGAGACATGCCGTTGACCACCTCCCTGCCGATCGACGCCCTCGTCGATCCCGTCTGCGGCCTCATCCGTGACGTGGCACCCGTCGAGCACCCGGACGGCGCGCCGCCGCGCTACGTCGCCATGACCGCCAATGTCGCCGACGCCCGCCGGCTCGGCGCCTGGCCGGCCGACCGCGTCTCTCTCGGCACCACGTTCGGTGACCCCGACGGCGCCCGGATCGCCGCCGTCGCCGAGGCCGTTGAGCGCTACTGCGGCAACCGACTCCCGCCGCCCGGCCACCCGGAAGCGCCCCGGCGCGCCACCGCCGCCCAACTGGTCTCCGAGGGACTGCGCCTGTACGGGCCCGGTGAACTGCCCTCGTACGCCTCCTGGCAGTACGGCCGCGACGGATTCCCGTACGCCCCGCTCCGGGCCGGAACACCCGCACTGTGGACGCCGGGTACCGAGGACGGGCGGGAGTGCTGGGCGCCCGTCGCCCTGACCCACCTCAACTGGCGGCAGGGCGAGCTGCGTTCACTCCCGCGCACCCACCACCTCAACTACGCGGGGATAGCCACCGGCCAGGGATACGACGACGCCGTCGAGCGCGGGCTCCTCGAAGTCGTGGAGCGCGACGCCCTGGAGCTGTGGTGGCATCTCGACGGTCCCACCCGTGGCATCGACCCGGCGACCGTGCCCGGCCTCGCCGAGGACCTGGCGGGCGCGGACCTGGAGGTCCACATCGTGGAGATGCCCTCCGAGTTCGCCCCCTGCATGGCTGCCCTCGTCCACGATCCCGGGCGGGGCATCCACGCCGCCGGATTCGCCTGCCGCTACGACCCGGCGGAAGCGGCCCGCAAGGCGGTCCTGGAGGCCGTGCACACCTGGGTGTTCACGCAGGGCGCGGTGGACGCCGACGGCTGGGTGTTCCAGGCCGTGGAGGCCGGCATGCTCGCCCGCGGCCTCTACCTCGGCCACCGGGCCGACCGGCGCTATCTCGACGACTGCGGACCGCAGTTCGCCGCCGTACGCGACCTCGGCGCCCATGTGCAGGTCTGGCTGGACGACCGGATGGCGCCCCTGGCCCGGCGGTTCACCGCACCCGCTCTCGGCACGGTCCCCGTCACCGACCGCGCCCGGGGGAGCCGTGCGGCACTGGACACCGCCCTCGCGGCCGGGGGACACCGGGTGATGACCTTCGACCTCACCACCGAAGACGTCGCCGAGACCTCGCTGCGCGTGGCCCGCGTCCTGGTCTCCGGTCTGATCCCCAACGCCCCCGCCGCCTTCGGCTACTTCGGATCGCCCCGCTTCGCCGAGGCCGCGCTCGGCAGAGGCTGGCGGACCCAACCACCCACCGAGCCGGCGGACTTCACGCTCGCTCCGCCACCACACATGTGAAGGCACCCCGCCCATGACTCACGCTTCCGTATCCGCCACCGCCGGAGAGACCCTGCGTCGGGCGCTCGCCCTCGCCAGGTCCGCCCGTGTGCCCTCCCGTGCCGCCCTGGCGCCGCGCCGGTCCTTCCCCTGGGCCGGTGAGCCGTCGTCTCGCGCCGCGCCACTGGGTGTGCCGGAGAGTCCGGGTGGATACGGCGGACCGGGGCAGACGTCCTCGGCCGGCGAACGGGTCGACCTGGACCGCCTGTTGAGGCTCTCGCTTGCGGTGCCCGGCGGCAGCGGTGCGGGCCGGCTGCGCCCCGTACCGTCCGCCGGCGCCCTGCACCCCGTCCGGGCCCACCTGCTGGTGGGAGAGGGCTGCTCGCTGCCGCCCGGGCGGTACGCCTACGATCCGCACACCCACCGGATCCACCGCCGTGGCCCGGCCCCGGCGTCCGCTTCAGCCGACGGGCCGAGAGGAGTTGTCGCCGTACTCACGGTCGACGCCGTCGACACGCTCACCCACTACGGCCACCGGGCCTGGCCCCTGCTCCTTCTGGACGCCGGCCACGCGGTGGCGGCCCTGGTGCTCGCGGCGTCCGAAACCGATACGGCGGTCTGCCTGGACGCGGACGGTGCTGCCCTCGCGGCGGCGGCCGGACTCCCGCGGGCGGGTGAGTGGACGGCGCTCTGGCCGGGGACCGAACCTGAACAGCCCCTGGCCGCCGTCCACTTCACCCCCCACGGGACCGCCCGCCCCGACGACCCGCTGTCCCTCTGGGCGTCGCTGCCGCTCGCCGCCGCCCCCTCCCCGGTCGCGGGCCCAGCACCGCCCGGCGCGCTCACCGAAACGCGGCAGCTGCTCGAACTCCTCGGCGCGGGCGAACAGACCAGAAGCACCTGGCAGCCGGTAACCCGCCCCGCGCCCGTCACCGACCGCGTGCTGGCCGGGCGCCGGAGCGCCGACCCGGCCGATCTCACGCAGCCGGTCCCCGAGGACCTGCTGGCCCGGATCCTCACCACGGCCGTCGGCGCGTGGCCAGGCGGACCCGCGTGGAGCGCGGCCGTCGGCGCCCCCAAGCCCGCGCTGCTCACCCTCACCCCCCGGGACACCGCCCGCGCCCGGACACCTGCCTGCCCACGGCCGCGCCCCGCCGTGCCACCCGCACCGGCCCTGAGCGTCCTGGCCGCCGGAGAGGCGCGGCCCACCCTCGCCCACTGGGCGGCCGGACAGCGCTGGATCGCGGATGCCGGGGCCGTACTCCTGGCCCACGGCTGTCCCTCCGACGCCTCCGCGTCCCGGATCGGACTCGACCACCTCGCCGCCGGATACGCCGCCGGAATCGCCCATGTCCACGCCGTGGCCGAGGGGTTGCCGGCACGACCCGTCGGCTCCTGGCAACAGGCCGACCTCGGAGCCGCGCTCGGCGAGGCCCCCGGCCGCGAATGGATCGTGCACGCCCTCGCCCTCGGCGGCCCGCCCGCCCCGAACTCTCCGTCCTACGAGGAAGAACGCCCATGATGCTCCACCCCGAACTCCTACGGGCCTCGCGCGGCGCGGCCCGGCCGCTCGCGCTCGCCACCGCCCTGCTCGCCGCCGTCACACTCACCCATCTCGCGCAAGCGGTCCTGCTCGCCGTCGTACTGTCCCGGATCGCCCGCGGCGACCTGGACGGACTGCCCGTGCTGCTCGGAGGGGTGTTCGCCGTCGTTCTCGTACGGGCCGTCCTGGCCAGGGCGCAGCGTCTGACGGCCGTGACGGCGGGGGCGGCCGTCCGGGTCCGGCTCCGTGACGACCTGCTGGCACGCCTCGGGCGCCTGGGTCCGACCGCGGTCACCGGCGCGCGGGCGGGCGCGGTCAGGGCGACCGTCGTGGACGGTGTGGAGGGCGTGGACTCCTATGTGTCGCGCTACCTCCCGCAGTTGGTCATCACGTGCACCGTGCCCTTTGTGCTGCTCGGCGTCGTCGCCCACGTGGAGCCGCTCGCCGTGCCGGCCCTCGCCCCCGCGCTGTTGCTCGCGCTGTTCGGACCGCGCTGGTGGGACCGGCTCCTGGCGCGCCGGGGCAGGGAACACTGGGACACCTACGAGGCGTTGGCGGCCGACTACCTGGAAGCGTTGCAGGGGATGGCGACGCTGCGCGCCACCGGAGCGGTCGGACGAACGCGGGAACGGCTGGAGCGGCGTTCGGCGGCGCTGCACCGTGCCACCGTGGCCAAGCTGCGCGTCTCGCTGGTCGACACCGGCCTCACCGATCTCGCGGTCCAGGGCGGCACGGCAGCGGCGGTCCTGGTCGCGTGCGCCTCCGCGACCACCGGGCGTACCACCAGCGTCGGAACGTACCTCCTCCTGCTGCTGGCATCGGAGTGCTTCCGGCCGGTCCGTGACCTCTCCCGCGAATGGCACGCGGGCTATCTCGGCGTCTCCGCGGCCGACGGCATCGCCGCGCTGCGCACCGGCGAAGCCAAGGTGGCCGATCACGGTACGGCTCCCGCGACGTGGGATACGGCCCCCCAAGTCACCTTCCACGACGTCCACTTCACACACCCCGGCACGGAGCTGCCCGCCCTCGACGGGGTCAGCTTCACCGTCGCCGCCGGGCGCACCACGGCCATCGTGGGACCTTCCGGGGCGGGCAAGTCGACTCTCCTCAGCCTGCTGCTGCGCCAACGCGACCCCGACAGCGGGCAGATCACCGTCGGCGGGGCGCCCACCGCCGCGTACGCGCTCGACTCCCTGCGCCGGGGCATCGCCGTGGTGTCCCAGGAGACGTATCTCTTCCACAGTTCGGTGGCGGACAACCTGCGCCTGGCCAGGCCCTCCGCGACGGACGCCGAACTGCGCGCGGCGGCACGGACGGCGGGCATCCACGAGGAGATCGCCCGTCTGCCGGACGGTTACGACACACTCGTCGGTGAACGCGGCGCCACACTCTCGGGCGGGCAGCGCCAACGTCTCGCGCTCGCACGGGCGTTGCTCGCCGACGCGCCGGTCCTGGTCCTGGACGAGGCGACGAGCGCGGTCGACCGGCGCGGCGAGGCCCGGATCGTGAGGGAACTCCTGACGGCGAGCCGTGGACGTACCTGCCTCGTCGTCGCCCACCGGCTCGACGCCGTACGCCACGCCGACCACATCGTCGTCCTCGACGCGGGCCGTGTCGTCGCGGCAGGCGATCACCGGAGCCTGCTGGCGAGCGGAGGCGTCTACGCCTCGCTCGTCGCCGCGGGCAGCGGCGCCGTCCGGGAGGAACAGGCCGCGTGAAACAACCGACCCAGCAGCGACCCGACGAATCCCGCGCGGCCGGACACGACGGCCGGCGGCCCGGTGCCCTGCGCTCCCTGCTGCCTGTTCTCGGCGCGCACCGTGCCATGCTGGTACGCACCTGTCTGGCCGCCCTGACCGGCCAGGCGACGCTGGTCGCCCTGGTCACCCTCGGCGCGTACGCCGTGGGCACAGCGGTGACCGAGCACCGGCCCCCGTCCACCGTCACGGTCATCGCGCTCATCGGGCTCGTCCTGGTCAGAGGGGTCTCCACCTGGTGGGAGATGGACCTCTCGCACGACCTCGCCTACCGGGTCCTCGCCGAACTGCGGGTCCGCGTCTTCGACGGGCTCGCCCGCAGCGCGCCCGCCCGGATCGCGGGCCGCCGAAGCGGCGATCTCGCGGCGACCGCCCTCGGTGACGTGGAAGCCCTTGAATTCTTCTACGCCCACGCCATCGCCCAACTCCTCGCCTCCGGGCTGGTGTTCGGCGCGGCGGCGGTGGTGCTCGCCACGCTGGACCCCTGGCTGCTCGCCGCCGTGCTGCCGGCCGCGCTGCTGCTCGCCCTGGCACCCGTCCTGGACGGACGCGGCCGTGCCGTACGGGGAGCCCGCACCCGGGCCGCGCTCGCCGAGCTCTCCGCCGAGACGGTCGAGACGGTCGACGGCCTGCGCGAGCTGCTGATGGCCGGGGCCCTGGACCGCAGGCGGGCCCGTCTGCGGTCATCCGGCCACCGGCTGGCACGGGAACAGCGGGCCGAGCAGTCCTGGGAAGCGAGCGCGGCGGGCCTGCGCGATCTGCTGGTCGTCGGCGCGGTGATCGGCGTGGTCGCCGCGACGGTGTACGTGGCCGACGGCGGCCGGCTCGAAGGAGCCTGGGCACCCGCCGCGATGGCGCTGGCCCTCGGCGCACTGGCACCGGTCGCCGACTCCGCGGCGACGCTGGGCCAGGCGGGCGGGCTGCGCGCCGCGGCCGTCCGGGTCCGCGCCGCGCTCCGGGCACCCGCGGGCGCGCCGGAACCGGCGGCTCCACGCCCCGTACCGGCCGGACCGCTCGGGATACGGCTGCGCGGCGTGCGGTTCGGATACGGCGGCGGGGCCGTGCTGGACGGACTCGATCTGACGGTACGGCCCGGAGAGACCGTGGCCCTCGTCGGGGCGTCGGGGGCGGGCAAGACGACCTGCGCACATCTGCTGGCCCGCTACTGGGACCCGCACGAGGGGGCTGTCGAGCTGGTGCCGGAGTCCGGCGCCGACCCCGCCGAGCTGAGGGATCTGTCCGAGCGGGACCTGCGTGCGGCGATCGCCGTCGTCGGACAGGAGGCCCCCCTCTTCCACGGCACGCTCGCCGAGAACCTGCTTCTCGGAGCCCCCGACGCCACCGCGGAGCAGCTGCGCACGGTGATCCGTGTCTGCGGCATCGACTCCCTCGTCGGCGCCCTCCCCGAGGGACTCGGCACCGCGGTCGGCGAACGGGGCGCCACCCTGTCCGGCGGACAGCGGGCCCGGGTGGCCCTGGCCAGGGCGCTGCTCAGCGACCCCCGGGTCCTGGTCCTCGACGAGACCACGGCACATCTCGACCACCGGGGCGACGCCGAACTCGCCGCGGCCCTCGCGCGGGTCTCCGCCGACCGTACGACCCTGGTGATCGCACACCGCCCCGCCACCGTGCGCAGAGCCGACCGCATCGCGGTGCTGGAGGACGGACGGGTCGTGGAGGAGGGAACCTGGGACGAACTGACGTGTTCCGGGGGCGCGTTCGCGCAGCTGTTCCGTGCCGGCTGATCGGGCCGGCCGGCATGGGCGGTCAGAGATAGTCACCGGCCTCGGCTCCCAGCACGTTCAGAAGTGCCAGGGCCTCGGCCCCGGAGGATCCCGGGGGCGCGCTGTAGAGCACGAGGTGCTGGTCGCGGTCGGTGAGTGTGAGCGCGTCGCAGTCGACGGTGAGCTCGCCGACGACCGGATGGCGGAAGGTCTTCGTGAGCATCGGCGCGGCCCGCACGTCGTGCCGCGCCCAGAGCCGGGCGAACTCGGGGCTGCCGTCGCGGAGTTCGTCGACGAGACCGGTCACAGCGGGATCCGCCGGGTAGCGGGCGAGGGTGGCCCGGAGCTCCATGACGACCTGCTGCCGGAACTCGGTGGCGTCGGAGATCCCGTACAGCTCCGCGCCGGGTCGCGGCGGCTCAAGGAACGCCCGGCGCGCGAGATTTCGGTCCTTCGGGGCCAGCGCGCCGAAGTCCTCCATGAGCGCGGCGGTCAGATCGTTCCACGCGAGTACCTCGAACACGGCGGACGTCACGAAGGCGGCCGTCTGCGGCAGCCGGTCGAGGAGCGTGAGGATGCTCGGGCGGACATCGCGCCGGTGCAGGCGGTTACGGGTCGGCGCGGTGCCCGCGAGGACGTGGAGGTGGTCGGACTCGGCGTCGGTGAGCCGCAGCGCTCCCGCGATCCCGGCCAGGACCTCGCCCGACGGCCGCGGCGCCCTGCCCTGTTCGAGCCGGACGTAGTACTCCGTGGAGATGTGCGCGAGGACCGCGGCCTCCTCACGGCGAAGACCCGGTGTCCGGCGTCGCGGCCCGGAGGGCAGACCCACATCCTCCGGCCGTAGCCGCTCGCGGCGGCTGCGGAGGAACACCCCGAGTCCCTGTCTGTTCATACTCCAAGTCTGCACGCCGCGCGGCAGCGGATCCTGGTACCGCCTGTGCCTGTATCCGGCCCGGTGGCCGACCCGACAGTGTCGTCATGACCAACACCACTCACACCGCACCCATCGGCCTGCTCACCGGCAAGGTCGTGTTCATCACGGGCGCCAGCCGCGGCATCGGCGCCGCCGCGGCCCGGCTCTTCGCCTCGGAGGGCGCCGCCGTCGTGCTCGCGGCCCGCGGCACGGACGCGCTGCGGCGGATCGTCGGCGAGATACGCGCCGACGGAGGCGTCGCCGACGCCGTAACCCTGGACCTCGCCGACCGTACGAGTGTCCGCGCGGCGGTCGGCCGCGTCGAGGAGCTGCACGGACGGCTCGACGGCGCCTTCAACAACGGCGCCGCGATCCAGCGGCCCGGCCCGCTCGAAACCACGAGCGACGAGGACATCGACGAGCAGTTCGCCGTGAACTTCCGCTCGCACTGGACCGCCATGACCGCCGAGGCCGCCCTCATGCGACAGAACGGCGGCGGCGCGATCGTCAACACGTCGAGCATCGGCAGCCGCCGCGCGAACCCCGCCCTCCCCGCGTACGGCGCCATGAAGCGCGCGCTCAACAGCATCACCGAGACCGCGGCCGTGACCTGGGGCCGTCAGGGCGTCCGGGTGAACGGCATCACGCCCGGCGGCACCGCCACGGAGATGATCGACGCGTGGGAGGCGGTGTCCCCGGGCATCATCGAGCGCAACATCGCCCTGACCCCGCTCGGCCGCATGGCCGAGCCCCGCGAGGTGGCCGAGGTGGCGGCGTGGCTGCTCAGCGACCGTGCCTCGATGGTCACCGGCGCGATCGTCCCGGTCGACGGCGGCGCCGGCGCCTGAAGGCCCTGAGGCCGTCGCCCACACCGTGCGGTCGACGCTCCGACCGGATTGCCCCGGCCCGGTACTCTCTCCGGGTGACTCGGCAACCTCCACCTGGTGAGCGGCGGCCCGCGAACGAAGGGCGCAAGGCCGCCGCCCGCAACCGGGCCGCTCTTGTCGCCGCCGCCCGGGAGATCTACGCGGACCAGGGCCTGAACGCTCCGCTGTCCGCCATAGCGCGGCGAGCCGGAGTGGGGCAGGCCGTGCTGTATCGGCACTTTCCCGATCGTGCCGCCGTCGCCACCGCGGTTCTGGGCGAGAACGTCCGGCAGATCGAGCAGGCGGCGGCAGCGCGGGGGGCGGACATCGCCGGGGTGCTCGGTGTTCTGACCTGGCATCAGACCCAGTCCGCCGCCTTCATCAGCATCTTGCACGCCGATGGTCTGGCCGGCCGCTCCGGCGATCTCTCGTACGCCTCCGAGCTGTCAGGGCGGGTCGAGCATGCCCTTCGGACACTCCTGCCGGACAACCATCCGCTGACCGGCGCGGAAGGCGATCTCATGATCGCCGTTGCCATGGTCTCCGGTGCCGTCACCGGCCCCACCCGCGAGCAGCGGGAACACCGAGCGCTGGCGGGATGGCGGCTGCTCGGTGTCGAGGTGGGACCGGTGCGCCCCTTCGACTAGTGAAGAGTGTGGTCAGCCGCCGTTGGACTGCCTGACACCTTCCGCCAGCGCGTCGAAGGAGTAGAGATAGCCCCCCGCGGGGCCGCTGACAGTCATATAGGCCTTGGTCCCGCCGGGCGTGATCGCGACATTGGTGGCCGATTCGAGCCCTTCGGCTTCGCGCCCTCCGGCCTGGGCGGGAACCGTGACGGTGGCCAGACGCTCACCGTGCCGGTTGTAGACCACCATCGCGGCGCGGCCGTGCAGGCCCTGATAGAGGTTTCCGTCCGCGTCCACGGCGATCGAGTCCGTCTGTGCCGTCCCGCCGTCGACCCGGATCGCGGTGTGCTGGGAAGTGACCCCGCCCTTGCCGTCCAGGCGGAAGTAGGAGATGCGGTTCTGAGTGAGCTCGCTGACCCACAGACCACGGTAATCCGCGTCGAAAGAGATCCCGTTCGGCGCTGCCAGCTCATCCGCCAGGACGGTCGCGCTCTTCCCCGCGCGGTCGATCCGCACCACGCGCCCCGTCGCCTCGCCCTCGGACATGCCTCGTGAATCGCTGATGTACAGGTTGCCGTCCCGGTCGAAGGCGAGGTCGTCGGGGTTCATCCGCGCTCCGTCGACCTCACCGGAGAAGAAGGTGCGCCGGTCACCGCCGTCCGGGGCCAGGCTCACGATGTCGCCTTGGGAGAAGTCGGTGAGATAGACGCGCCCGTCGTACGGGCTGAACTGGGCCGACGTGTAGGCGCCCCGGTCGTCGGTGTGGACCGGGCGCGATGTCTTCTTCGCCGTGTCGACACTCAGCACCTTGGGCTCGCCGGCGGGTGCGGTGACATCGACGACGAGCAGCTTGCCGTCCTCGCCGAAGGTCGGACCCTCCAGCAGGGTCATGCCGGTCTCTTCGTGCACCTTCGTCAGTCGCATGACCTTCTGGGCCCGGATGGTCCTGTCCGCGCCCGTGGCCGCCGCCGTGTTCCCGGCCGCCGCGGCGCCCCCGGCCGCTCCGCCTGTGCCGGTACCGCACCCGGTGAGGGTCAGCAGACCGATCGCGGCAAGCCCGCTGAGGGATCGGATCGGGGTTCGTCGCATGGGGTCACTCTCTCTGTCCGAGGTAGCCGTCCGAGGCGGGCGGATGCTTCCTCCGCCTCAACCGGACAACGCTGTCCGGTAGTTGCTACGGTAGTACATGCCTGCTCAAGTCCGGTGACTGCTCCGCCAGTTGTCGGACAAGCGGCTTTCTGGACGTGAACCGGAAGGATCGGGATCCCCCACATGACGAACTCCGAAATGACGAACTCCGACGCGTTGTCCGCCACGGAACTCGCCGAGTTGAGGCGGCGCTATCGCGTCGAACGAGAACGGCGCGTGCGCCCCGACGGCGCTCGGCAGTACCTCGCCGCCGACGCCCGTTTCGGCTACTACGCCGACGATCCGTACGCGGGTGAGACGCCTGGGCGTGAGCCGCTGCGGGACAGGGTGGACGTCGCGGTCGTCGGCGGCGGCTTCGGCGGCATCCTCGCCGGCGCGCGGCTGCGCCAGCGGGGGATCGGGCGCGTCCGCGTCGTGGAGAAGGGCGGTGACTTCGGAGGCACCTGGTACTGGAACCGGTACCCGGGCATTCACTGTGACGTCGAGTCGCACGTCTACCTTCCACTGCTCGACGAGACCGGATACGTACCGGAGTGGAAGTACGCTCCCGGCGAGGAGATCCGCCGGCACGCGGTACGGATCTCGGAGAAGTTCGACCTCTACGCGGACGCGCTTTTCTCCACGTCGGTCACGTCCTTGACCTGGGACGAGACCTCGGAGGCGTGGATCGTCACGACCGACAGGGGCGACGAGTTCCGTGCCACGTACGTCGTCACGGCCACCGGCACCCTGTCCGAGCTGAAACTTCCCGGCATCCCCGGGATCGAGGACTTCAAGGGCCACACCTTCCATACGTCACGCTGGGACTACGCCTACACCGGTGGCACCCCGGACGGCGGCCTCACCGGCCTCTCCGGCAAGCGCGTGGGCGTGGTCGGCACCGGCGCCACCGGCATCCAGGTCGTCCCGAAGCTCGCCGAGGACGCCGGACATCTCTACGTCTTCCAGCGCACCCCCTCCACCGTGGACGTGCGCGCCAACCGCCGCACCACCGCGCAGGACGTCGGCGCCGACCACGACGGCTGGGCACGGGAGCGCCGCGACAACTTCCTGCGCGTGGTGTCCGGCGAATCCGCAGAGGAGGACCTCGTGGCGGACCGGTGGACCTCGTCCGCCGGTCTGCTGGAGAAGCTCCTGCCGAGCTTCCGCCGCCCGGCCGACCGGAAGGCGTTCGAAGCGGCCTACGAGGTCACGGACGGCACCAAGATGAACGAGATCCGCGCCCGCGTCGAGCGGATCGTCATCGACGCGGACACGGCGGAGAAGCTCAAGCCCTGGTACCGGTACGCCTGCAAGCGCCCCACGTTCTCCGACCTGTACCTCCAGGCGTTCAACCTCGACAACGTCACCCTGGTCGACACGGCGGACACCCACGGCATCGAGCGGATGACCGAGCGCGGGGTCGTGGTCGGCGGCACCGAGTACGCACTCGACTGTCTGATCCTCGCCACCGGGTTCTCCGTCGGCACCTCCGGTGTCCACTCCGGCCAACTGCCCGTCCACGGCCGGGGCGGCGTCCAACTGCGGCACGCCTGGCAGAAGGAGGGCCCGCGGACCCTGCACGGCTTCACGAGCAACGGCTTCCCGAACCTGATCCAGTTGGGGGGCACGCAGAGCGCAAGCAGCGTCAACTACACGCACGTGCTCGACGAGCACGCCGTACACGCGGCGGCCCTCGTCGCGGGCGCCGAAGCCAGGGGCGCCGTCATCGAACCGTCTCGCGAGGCGGAGGACGCCTGGATCGCCGTTCTGGCCGGGAACGCCCCCGATCACGAGTGGTTCCACGCCGAGTGCACACCCGGCTACTACAACGGTGAGGGACGCGGCCGGCCGAACGGCCCGACCGCCTACCCCCACGGCGCGTACGCCTTCCACGATCTTCTGAAGCGATGGCGGGAGGAGTCCATGGACGAGGTCCTCCAGGACAGGACGTCCGCTCGGCCGTAGGGCGGCCGATGGCGCCAGGGTGGCGCGACGAGTGCCGCACCCGCTGATGAGAAGCCGGGTGCGGCACGCGCCTTCGCCCCGAATCCCCGGGGTCAGTCGCGGATGTCCTGGAGCAGCCACTCGCGGGGGATCTCCCGGCCCAGGCCCCGCTCCCGGGCACGTTCGTAGACGAGGGCCGCGATGGCGTGGAACTGGGCTCCCTGAATGTTGCCGCGTTCCGAGAAGGCCACCTGGCTCTCGTCGTCGCGGGCGCGGGCGCGGCCTTCGAGTACGGCGTCGAGGCGCACCGTCCGGGCGGTGCCCGGCGGCCGGCGGGCCTCCTTGCCATGGTGGTGGCGCTGCCAGACGGGATCGTCGGGCCGAGCCCGGTAGGTCACGTACTCGTCGTCGGTCGCCCAGGCCGGCGCCGACGTGGGCACGCTGGCACTGCCCAGCCGAAGCCAGACATCGACGCGCCGCAGCGCGTCGGCGTCCAGGCGCCCGCCGATGCGGGTCATGTGCGTTCCCGGCCGCAGCGGGCTTCCGAGGACGACGCTGCCGACCGCATCGGTGCACCCGGCCACCATGTCGGCGCCCTCATGGGCCTTCTCGGGCGCGTCCACCGCCACCACGTCGATGCCGTGCTCTTCGCGCATCTCCGCGGCGAATCGCTCCCGGTTCGCTCGGGTGGGGCTGTAGACCTGCACCCGTTCCAGCGGGCGGACCGTACGGAACGCCTCGATGTGGCTGCGTGCCACGCCGCCCGAACCGAGCAGCCCCAGTACGCGGGCGTCCTCGCGTGCTCCGAGGTCCGCGCCGATCGCGGAGTCGGCACCCACGCGCAGATGCTGCAACAGCCCGTCGTTGAGGAGCGCGAGGGGTTCACCGGTGCGCGCGTCGAGCAGAAGCACCAGCCCGCAGAAGGTCCCCGGTTCCAGGCAGTACTTCTCCTGGGTCCGGTTGCTCCCGGTGGTGACCTCCGTGAGCAGGTCCGACTTCATGCGGATGGCGACGTAGCCGGTACGCGCCGATCCGCCGTCCATCGTTCCCCACTGGTAGACGCGCTCGTCGTCCACGGGCAGGGACAGGTCGATGCGCGGACGGCAGACGGCGATACCCGCGCTCAGGTCCCGATAGGACTGTTCGAGGCCCGTACGACATCGGGCATGGTGAGCACGCCGGCCGTGACCTCGTTGTTGAGGACGAGCATGAGTCTCCCCTCGCTTGGCTTCCGTCCGGGCCGGGGCCTGGTGGCCGGGGCCGGTCAGGTACGCAGTGGTGTACCGGGACCCTCGGCCTCGACCCGGGCCGAGAGGTGGCGCCACATCGTCGACACGTTGAACGCCGCGCCGAGGTCCGGCAGTTCGCCGAGGTCCTCGTCGGGGATCGGGCGCAGCGGCGCACCCGTGGAGGCCACGGCGAGCGCCATGCGGGCCAGGGAGTCGACGGCCAGGGCCCGGGTCACGGCCTCCGCGACCGCATGGGCGGGGTCACCCGTGCCCACGGCGACCAGGCCGTGACACCGCAGGACGACCACGGGACGGTCGCCGAGCGCGGCCACCATTCCCTCCGCCAGATCGCGGCGGCGGATCAGCGCCGAACGGGGCCACACGGGGATGCCGTCGTGGGCGAGCCGGGCGGCAGGGATGTCGTACGCCCCGATGAGCGGGAGCCAGGGCGGCTCCGCCATCGACGCCCCGATCCGGAATCAGTTGGGCTATGGGTCTGTTGGTATGACTTTAATCCATTGAGTAAGATAGCGTCAATGAAGCCTCTGACCAATGGGAGAATGCGGGTATGTCATCACGCCCCGGCCAGTCCCAATCCCCTGAGACCGAAGTCGGGACCTCCGCCAAGCGGAGCGCCTCGTCCGGCGGTCTGTTCAAGGCGGTTTCCTCAAGTCGCGTCTCCCAGCTGATCGTCGACCAGATCAAACTGCTGTTGAAGGAGGAGCGCCTGCAGCCTGGTGACCGGCTTCCCAGTGAGCGAGAACTGTGCGTGCAGTTCGGGGTCAGCCGGGTGACAGTGCGTGAGGCGCTGCGCAGTCTGGAGACCAGCGGGCTGGTCGAGATCCGGGTCGGCGCCCGGGGCGGCGCGTTCGTGACGGCGCCGTCGTCGCGCCGGGTGGGGGAGGGGCTGGCTGATCTGCTGACGCTGTCGCCGCTGTCGGCGTCCGAAGTCACCGAGGCGCGGCTGGTCTTCGAGCTCGGGATCATCCCCCTGATCGTCGAGCGTGCCACCGAGGAGGACCTCGACGCGCTCCGTGTGATGTGTGACGAGCACGCGGAAGCGGTCAAGCGGGGCGCGTACGACATGGAGATGTCCGCCGCCTTCCACACCCGCGTCGCCGCGTGCACGCACAACGCCGCGATCGAGATGCTCGTGCAGTCCTTCCACGGTCCGCTGCTCATGAGTCTGCGCGAGGCGCAGAGCGTGGAGCCGAAGATGGGTCAGTACGGATCGAAGGAACACCGCCAGTTCGTCGATGCCGTTGCCGCGCGGGACGCGGAGGCGGCGACGGAGATCATGCGCACGCATGTCGGACGGACGGCTTCGCGGGTGAAGGCCGACAGCGGAGGTAAGTGACCGAAGCGCGGACGAGTCCCGGGTCCTGCCAGAACGAGGCGGCCTTCTACATCCTGGAGGGCCGTGGCTACGAGGTCCACGACGACAAGCGTTACGACTGGACCAAGGACGACCTCGTGTTCGTCCACACCGACTCGGTGCACCGCCACTTCAACCCCTACGACGAGACCGCCACCGCCCTGGTGGTGAAGGCCAAGAGCACCTGGATGTTCATGGGCCTCCCGCAGCAGGGACGCAGCGGCCCCGTCGAGGGCGAGGAGAGGTTCGGGCCCCGCGAGGACTGGTCCCGGATCTGGACGCCCGGAGTCGGGGACCGCAAGAAGGTCATCGGCGTCGGGGACACCACCTGGGAGAACACACCGCTCGGCCGTGTGCGGGTGATGTCCTCACCGGAGCGCACCGATGCCCGCATCTTCTCGATCGACGCGTTCGAACTCGACATCCCCGCCGGCAGCCGCTCGGGCAAGTACTGGAAGATGGCCGACGAGGTCCACTACGTGCTCGACGGCAGCGGCTACGCCCTCCAGTGGGAGGTCGAGGCGGAGATCGCCGAGAAGTACTACGCGCGGGTCGCCAAGGAGCCCACGCGGCACGAGATCACGAAGGGCGACACGCTGTACGTGCCGCAGAACCACGTCACCCTGGTCGACGCCGCACGCGGCGGACTGCGGGAGATCAGCGGGAACCGGCTCCGCGTCGACGGCAGCGACTACGAGGCGGACTGCCTCGTCTTCGCCACCGGGTTCGAGTGGAACACGCCCTACGTGAACAAGATCGGGTTCTACCCGGTGGGACGCGGGGGCATGAGCCTCGGGGAGAAGTGGCGCAACGGCCCGAGGACTCTCCACGGTGTCATGACCAACGGGTTCCCCAACCTGTTCATCATCCCCCTCCCCAACTCCCAGTCGGTGGTGACCGAGAACTTCGCCCACTCCATCCAGGAGAACGCCGGACACATCGCGCGCATTGTCGCCGCGACCGCGGGCCAAGGCATGGCCGCGGTCGAGGCCACCGCCGAGGCCGAGGACGAGTGGTGCCGCATCATCCTCCAGCGGCGGCGCGACGACGCGGCCTTCCTGGAGGCCTGCACTCCAGGAAGGTCCAACAGCGAGGGACATCCCGAACTCAGGTCGCCGCTCAGCTCCAACTTCGGCGGCGATGTTTTCGAGTTCTTCGGACTCCTGGCCGACTGGCGGAATGAGAGGTCACTGCCGGGGCTGCACCTCTCGCCGGGCTAGCCGCCCCCCTGTGGGGCAAGTGGCGCTCACGCGGTGAGACGGTGAAGGATGAGCGGCCATGAGCAAGCCACCTGCACGGATCCGCCTGGCAGACGCCGCGTTCGCCCTCTTCGACGAGCGCGGGTACGAGCAGACGACCGTCGATGACATCGCCGAGCGGGCGGGGCTCGGGCGAACGACGTTCTTCCGGCACTACCGGTCGAAGGAAGACGTCATCTTTCCCGACCACGACCGCCTGCTTGAGCTGATCAGGGAGCGGCTGGCGACCTCCAGTCACAGCACCGCGCTGGTCGCCGTGTCGGACGCGGTGCGGCTGGTGCTGCTGCACTACCTCGATGAGGGTGATCTGGCGAGGCGGCGATACGCGCTCACCAGCAAGGTGGCGGCCCTTCGGGACCGGGAGATCGCCAGTGTGGCCCGCTATCAGCGGCAGTTCCGGGAGTTCATCGCGGACTGGATGGGGGACCCGACGGAGTCGGCGTCGCTACGGGCCGAACTCATGGCCGCGGCGGTGGTCGCGGCCCACAACCACGTGCTGCGCAGGTGGTTGCGGGGCGAGTCCTCCGACCCGGTCGCCGAGCTGGACGAGGCGATGCGCGAGGTGCTTGCCCTCTTTCCGGCACCCGGTTCCCCGCCGGAGCCCGGCGGCACCACCGTTGTCGCGTTCAGGACCGGGCAGGACATCGACGCCTTGCTCCCCTCGCTGCGACGCCTCGTCGAGGGTGGCGAGTGATCCTTGCCGTGTGATCAACGGCACCACCACATGAACGAGACTCAGTATGCATAATTAGGTACTGAGTACCGAACACTGTAAAGGGGCGTTCAGTGAGCTTGAGGATCGTTGTCACTGTGAAGTACGTGCCCGACGCCACGGGTGACCGGCATTTCGCCGATGACCTGACGCTTGACCGTGACGATGTGGACGGTCTGCTCTCCGAGCTGGACGAGTACGCGGTCGAGCAGGCGCTGCAGATTGCCGAAGACGCGGACGGCGCCGAGGTCACCGTGCTGACGGTGGGTCCGGAAGACGCGAAGGACGCGCTGCGCAAGGCTCTGTCGATGGGGGCGGACAAGGCGGTCCACGTCGAGGACGACGATCTGCACGGCACGGACATCATCGGCACCTCGCTCGTGCTCGCGAAGGCGATAGAGAAGGCCGGCTACGACCTGGTGATCTCCGGCATGGCGTCCACCGACGGCACGGCCGGTGTCGTCCCGGCACTGCTGGCCGAGCGGCTGGGTGTGCCGCAGGTGACGCTGCTGTCCGAGGTGTCGGTCGACGGTTCCACCGTGAAGGGGCGTCGTGACGGTGACGCGGCGACCGAGCAGCTCGAAGCCTCCCTGCCGGCCGTCGTGTCGGTTACCGATCAGTCGGGCGAGGCGCGCTACCCCTCGTTCAAGGGGATCATGGCGGCGAAGAAGAAGCCGGTTCAGTCCTGGGATCTGT
The DNA here is from genome assembly GCF_036248275.1 of Streptomyces sp. NBC_01716. Classification (NCBI taxonomy): domain Bacteria; kingdom Bacillati; phylum Actinomycetota; class Actinomycetes; order Kitasatosporales; family Streptomycetaceae; genus Streptomyces; species Streptomyces sp. NBC_01716. The sequence goes on from NZ_CP109181.1 coordinate 8,488,115, forward strand.
CCGACCTGGAGATCGACGCGGAGGAGGTCGGTCTCGCCGGTGCCTGGACGGCGGTCGAGTCCGCTGCCGAGCGTCCGGCCCGTACGGCGGGCACGATAGTCAAGGACGAGGGTGAGGGCGGCAAGCAGCTCGCTGAGTTCCTCGCGAGCCAGAAGTTCATCTAAGGCTCATCCGCCTGACCGCCCGTCAGACTTCGTAATCCGCAAGGAGATCCATTCCCATGGCTGAAGTTCTCGTCTATGTTGATCATGTGGACGGTGCCGTCCGCAAGCCCACCCTGGAGCTGCTGACGCTGGCCCGCCGCATCGGTGACCCGGTCGCCGTCGCGCTCGGGAACGGCGCCGCGGACACCGCCTCCACACTGGCGGAGCACGGCGCGGTGAAGGTCCTGACCGCCGACGCCGCCGAGTTCGCCGACTACCTCGTCGTCCCGAAGGTCGACGCCCTCCAGGCCGCCTTCGGGCAGGTGTCCCCGGCCGCCGTCCTCGTCCCCTCCTCCGCGGAGGGCAAGGAGATCGCGGCCCGTCTCGCGGTGCGGGTCGGGTCGGGCATCGTCACCGACGCGATCGACCTGGAGGCCGGTGACGGGGGTCCGGTGGCGACGCAGTCGGTGTTCGCCGCCGCATACACCACCAAGTCCCGTATCACCAGGGGCACTCCGGTCATCACCGTGAAGCCCAACTCGGCCCCTGTCGAGCCGGCCCCGGCCGCGGGCACCGTCGAGGAGCTGGCTGTCACCTTCTGCGAGGGGGCCACCGGTACGAAGGTCGTCGCCCGCACGCCGCGTGAGTCGACCGGCCGTCCCGAGCTGACCGAGGCCGCGATCGTCGTCTCCGGCGGACGCGGCGTCAACGGCGCCGAGAACTTCGCGATCATCGAGGCGCTCGCGGACTCCCTCGGTGCGGCCGTGGGTGCTTCGCGTGCCGCTGTGGACGCGGGCTGGTACCCGCACTCCAACCAGGTCGGCCAGACCGGCAAGTCCGTCTCCCCGCAGCTCTACATCGCCTCCGGCATCTCGGGTGCGATCCAGCACCGGGCGGGCATGCAGACCTCGAAGACGATCGTCGCGGTCAACAAGGACGCCGAAGCGCCCATCTTCGACCTCGTCGACTACGGAATCGTCGGCGACCTCTTCCAGGTCGTCCCGCAACTCACCGAAGCCATCAAGGCACGCAAGGGCTGAAGACCGCCGCTGCTATCGCGTGCCGTTGGTTGTTGGGGTGGTCACCAGGAGTCGGGTGCTGTGGGTCCGGTCCGAGGACGGGCCCGTCTCGATCGCGAACTCTCCCGGTTCCACCGCGCGTTCGCCTTCGCGGGTGACGGAGGCCAGGGTCTGCGCCCCCACCCGGAAGCAGACCTCCGTTCTTTCTCCGGGTTCCAGCACGGTCCGGGTGAAGCCGCGTAGTTCCCGTACGCGTGGCCATGAGGTGCCGCCGACCACCCGGCGTACGTAGAGCTGAACTGTTTCCCGGGTGGACCGGTCGCCGGTGTTGCGGATCTCGACCGTGCACAGAAGGGGCTCTTCTGTGCTGGCGGACGTGCCCGTGGCGAGTTCGGCCGCCGTGACGGAAGTGCGGGAGAGCCGGGGTTCTCCGTACTCGACCGTCGTGTAGCCCATGCCGTGGCCGAACGCGTGGCGCGCGGTGGCGGGCTGGTCGACGTAGCCGCGGTAGCCGTGGTCCTTCCCGTTGTAGAACACGGGCAGTTGCGCCGCCGACCGGGGGACCGAGACGGGGAGCCGGCCGATGGGTTCCGCCGTGCCGAACAGGACGTCCGCCACCGCGCGTCCGCCCCATGGGCCGGGGTACCAGGCGCTGAGTACCGCCTCGGCCCGGTCGGAGAGGTCCGGCAGGGCGTGTGGTCGTCCCTGGACCAGCACCACGGCGACGGGGGTCCCGGTGGCCGTGATGGCGTCGAGCAGTGCCGACTGGCCTTCGGGGAGGCCGAGTTCGGCCAGGTCCACGCCCTCCCCGCAGGTCATGCCCACGGGGTTCCCCACGGAGACGACCGCCGCCCCGTTGGCGTCGAAGCGTGTCCCCGACGCCCGTGCGCTGGAGCCGCCGAGCACCACCACCGCGACGTCGGCGTCCGCGGCCAGAGCGACCGCCGCGGGCAGGGCCGACAGGTCGCCGCCCACGAGATCGCTGCCCCGGGCATGAACGACCTCCACGCCGTCCGGGGCCGCGGCCCTGAGCCCGTCGAGGACGGTGATGCCTGTGCCGGGCCGCTGGGGTGCGGTGTAGTCGCCGATCTGCTGGGGTACGGAGTCGGCGTTCGGACCGACGACCGCGACCCGCCGGACGCTGCCGGTCAGCGGGAGGGTCATGCCGTCGTGCGCGAGCAGGGTGACGGATTCCCGGGCGATGCGTTCGCTGAGGTGCTCCGGGCCCGGGGGCGGGACGCGTTCCCCGGTGTACGGCTGCTCGAAGAGGCCGAGCCGGAACTTCAGGGCGAGGACCCGTCCGACCGCGGTGTCGAGGGTGTGTTCGTCGACCAGTCCACGTCGCACGGCCTGCTCCAGCCGGGGGAAGCTGTCGTCCCACAGGCTCAGGTCGGTCCCCGCCTTCAGCGCCATCGCGCCGGCCGCCGCCGGGTCCCCGGCCAGCCGTACCAGGCGGTCGATCGCGAGTCCGTCGGCCATCACCAGACCGGTGAACCCCCACCGTTCGCGCAGGATTCCGGTCAGCAGTTCCCGGTTCGCGGCACACGGGAGGCCGTCGAATTCGTTGTACGCCGCCATGACGCCCGCTGCCCCGGCGCGGACGCCTGCCAGTGCGGCTTCCAGGTGGATCTCGTGCAGCTCACGGGTGCCGAGTTCGGTGGCCGCGCTGTTTCGGCCGCCGACCGTGGCGCCCTGTCCGGCGAAGTGCTTGAGCACGACAGCGGCCCGGTCCGGCTCGATGCGCTCTCCCGGCGGTCCCTGGACGCCGCGTACCAGGGCTTCGGTGAACCGTGCCGCGAGGTAGGGGTCCTCGCCGAAGCACTCTTCCGCGCGGCCCCACCGTGGATCCCTTACCAGGTCGAGCGCGGACACCAGCGCCACATGGCCGCCGCGCGAGCGGAGCTGCGCGGCGGCGAGGGCGACGGCCTCCTCGTACAGTTCCGGGTTCCAGGTGGCGCCGACGGCGAGGTTGACGGGCAGCAGCGTGCCGTCCAGTGCCTGGAGGCCGTGCGGCATCTCCTCGACCAGCAGGACGGGAATGCCGAGACGGGTGTTCTCCACCACGTGCCGCTGCACGTCGTCGCTGACCCGGGCACCGTCCGCCGCGCCGATGCCCGTGGCCGCCGTCACGCCCGACCAGGGGTCGGCGCGCTGGAGCCCGTAGAGCGCGCCCATCCCGTCGTACGTGGCCACTTCCGTCCGGAACGCCCCGGTCAGCCGGTGGCCCGAGGGGGTGCGTTCGTACGCGTCCCACCCGTACATCCGCTGGTTGACCTGACCCGCCTTCTCGGTGAGTGTCATCCGCGCCAGCAGGTCACCCACCCGGTCGGCGACGGGCGCCGTGGGATCCCGGAACATCGGTTCGGACATCGGATGGCTCGCTTTCACGCAACAGGAGGGGGTGTGCGCCGCTACGGCAGCACACCTGGCGGGCTCAGAGGTTCGCGGCGGGCCCGGAGCTCGGGCCCCGGGCCCGCCGCGCAGGCGGCCGGTCAGCGCGGTTCGGGTCGGCGCAGTTCGAGGACGCGCACCCCGTACGGGGCGATCACCACGTCCCGTACCGGTTCGCCGCCGGCCGGCTCGCGCAGCTCTCCGTCGGCCGACGGGCGGACGGTCAGCTCCTCGTCCGACTGGCTCACCAGCCACACGTAGCGGGTGCCGTCCTCATGGACCAGGGTGTCGGCGGCGACGTACGGCGTGTCGACCGTCACCGGCCGTGCGGCCCCGGCGAGTTCGGCGAGCGCCGCGTACAGGCGATGTGTCTGTTCCGGGTTCGCGCGGGCCGTGCGCGCGGCCATGTGCTCCAGCGGGTAGGTGGCCAGGACCGTACGGCCCTCGCCCGTCTCGTGGCACAGCAGCGCCGGGCGGCCGTGCGCGTCGGTGGCGACGACCCGCGCACCGGCCGGTACGACGGGCAGGTAGGCGCGGCTGTCCTCGTTGCCGGCGACCGGGAAGAGAAGGGTCTCGCCGGCGGCTATGGAGCCGAAGTCCTCGGTGAACGTCATCTCCAGGACGTCGTCCTCGATCGGTTCGGCGACCCCGTAGGAGAGCTGGAGTTCCACGCCGAACAGGCCGTCCAGGTCGTGGAACCACGGGCCGCGCGTCGCCGGGTGCTCGCCCGAGCAGAACGACAGGTAGACCGTGGCGCCCTCCCGGGCCCGCCGCTCCAGCACCCGCCGGGTACGGGTGGTCAACTGCCGTGTCGAGGGCAGCAGATACAGCGCGGCGTCCTCCGGCAGCCCGTCCGCCTCCCGGGCGAGCGCCACGGGCAGGTCCGCGCCGCGCGCGGCCACGTATCCCTGGTGCAGCGACGTGAAGATCAGCGGCCGGTCGGCGGGCCGGCTGTAGGGGTAGCCGCGCTCCAGGAAGGCGGGCACGACCAGGGCGGTGTCGGCGTCCGTCCGGCGGCAGCGGGCGAAGTCGACCCGCTTCAGCACCTCGGCGAAATCGGCCAGCTCCCGCAGCGGTTCCTTCGGGCGGCCGGTGTGGTCGGTGATCCCGAAGTGCATCTCGAAGGGGTGGTGGTCGTACGGAGACTGTTCCCACAGTTCGTCGTAGTCGGTGTTGTTCCAGGCGATCCACCCCGTGGCCCCGCCCAGCAGCGAGTTGTGGAGGGTCTGGCGGTAGAACACGCCCGCGTTCGCCGCGGACACGGTGTCGGTCGACAGCCCGAACTCCTCCAGGACGACGGGCCGGCCGGCGACGGCGGCGAGTTCGCACTCGAACGCGGCACGGTAGTGCTGGCGCGCCCGGTCGGTGTCCGAGCGGTAGACGTGCGGTCCCACGAAGTCGACGTACTCGGCGGTGTCCCGCAGCGAGAAGCCGTTGTCGCGGCCCGTCACCTCGATGCCCCACGCGCCGTCCCCGAGCGACACGGGCTGGGTGCCGCCCGCCGCCCGTACCGCGTCGCACATGAACTGCGCCCAGGCGGTGACGACATCGCTGGAGGGCGGGTCGACCTGGTAGATCCGGCCGTAGCCCGGCATCTCGTTGGTGATCAGCCAGCCGGTGACCGCGGGATGGTCCTTGAAGCGGCGGGTCATCTGGGAGACGAACCACGCCTGCCGCCCGACGAGCCACACGTCCTCGTACAGGTCACGGTTCCCGCGCCAGGCGGGATCCCAGTTCTCGCCCGACATGTGGCCGACGATGAAGGTGGGAACGGTCCCCATGCCCGCCTCGGTGTGGGCGTCCAGGAAGTCACGGAAGCGGTCGCACAGTTCCTCGTCGATCCGCCCCGGCTCCGGGTGGAAGTCGGGCCAGTAGAAGAAGGACCGGGTCATGTTCAGCCCGTGGTCCCGCAGGACGGCCAGCTCCTCGCGGACCGTCTTCGGCTCGTAGTTCCGCCACATCAGCGGACCACCGGTGCGGGACCAGAAGTTGGCGCCGAGCCAGGGCAGGACGGCGGAGTCATGGGTGAGCTGGGCGCTGTGGCGTCGCATGGTCTTTCTCTGACCTCTTCGAAGTGCGGGGGTGGGGCAGGTGCGGCCGGCGCGGGGCCCGTTCGGGCCGGGCCGGGTGAGCCGCGGGGCAGGGCGGGGGCCGTGCCCCGGCGGGCCGCGTGCGCTGCGGATCGGGAGGCTCATGCTTCAGGGCGCGGACGGTACGGGGCCGGTGGACTCCCGTACGACCAGGCACGGGCGTCCGTCGAGGACCGGCGGGGGTACGTCCTCGCCGCACCGGACGAGCAGCGTGCGGGCGGCGGCCGCACCGACCCGCTGCACCTGCTGGTCCACGGTGGTGAGCCGGGGATGCAGCCAACGGCCGAGCGGCAGGTTGTCGTACCCCACCACCGACACGTCCGCGGGCACCCGCAGCCCGCCGCGCTGGGCCGTACCGATACCGCAGACGGCCATGGAGTCGTTGGAGAAGACCAGCGCGGTCGGCCGGTCGGGCAGGGCGAGCAGTTCCTCGGTGACCGCGACGGCCGCCCGCTCGGTGAAATCGGTGTGCCGGACGGCGGCGGGCCGCAGCCCCGCCCCGGCGAGGGCGTCCTCGAACGCGGCCCGGCGCAGACCGGTGTGCACCAGATCGGCCGGGCCCGCGATGTACGCGAGGCGCCGGTGGCCGAGCTCCAGCAGGTGCGCGACGGCCTCACGGACACCGGCGTCCTGCTGCCCGAGGCCGACGCCGGGCACGGGCGAGGCCGGGTCAGGCGCGCCCAGCAGTACGGCGGGCAGCCCGAGGTCGCGCAGCAGCCGTGGGCGGGGGTCGTCCGCCCGCGCGTCGGTCAGGACCGCGCCGTCGATCCGGCCTTCCGCGGCCAGCCGTTCGTACAGCGCGCTCTCCTGGGCCATGTCGGCGACCAGATGGAGGAGCAGACCGTAGCCCCGGGGGGCCAGTTCGCCCTCCAGACCGGTGATCAGCTCACTGAAGTGCGGGTCCGCGCCCAGGACATCGGTGGGCCGCCGCACGACGAGCGCGATCGTACGGGTGCGCGCACGGCGCAGGGCCGACGCCGACGCGCTCGGCGACCAGCCCAGTTCGGCGGCCGCGTCCAGGACCCGGCGGCGGGTGGCATCCGAGATCCGGCCGGTGCCGTTGACGGCCTGGGAGACCGCGGCGGTGGAGACCCCGGCCGCGGCGGCCACTGCCTTGATCGTGGGCCGGGCGGCCGGGGCCCCTGACCCCGGCGACGTGCCCGCGCTGTTCCCCGCGTCCTCAGGACGCTCCTCGATACGTACCTTCACATCTTCACCGCCCCGCTGACGAGAGCCTGCTGCATGCGCTTCTGGAGCACGGTGTACACCACCCACACCGGGACCAGCGTCAGTACCGTGCCCGCCGTCAGAATGCCGTAGTCGGTGCCGGTCAGGGACTTCAGGGTGGGCAGGGCCACCTGTACGGTGCGCTGCTCGGGGTCGGGTCCGATGATGACGAGCGAGTAGAGGTACTCGTTCCAGAAGGTCAGGAAGTTCAGCAGGAGGATCGTCGCGATCCCCGGCATGCACATCGGCGTGTAGATGTGCCGCAGGACGGCGAAGGTGGACGCGCCGTCCAGGCGTGCCGCCTCCTCCATCTCCTGCGGGATGGTCCGCATGAACTGCACCAGGATCACGACCGAGAGCGGCATCGCCGTGGCCGGCAGGAACAGCACCATGAACGCCCGGGTGTGGAACAGCCCGGTCGCGGCGGCGAGCAGGAACGTGGGGAACAGCGCGGCGAACGTCGGGACCAGGAATCCCAGCGAGAACACCCGCTCCACGAACGCGCCGACGCGCCCCTGGCTCCGCGCGATGGCGAAGGCCGCCGGAATGGCGAGCGCCAGGGTGAGAGCCAGCGCGAGCACCGTGACCAGCGCGGAATTGACGATGGCCGTGCCCAGATCCGCGGAGGAGAACGCCTCCCTGAAATTGTGCGGGGACAAGGAGGCCGGCAGGGCGAACGGGCTCCCGAAGATCTGGTCGTTCGTCTTGAACGCCGAGACCAGCAGGTAGTAGAGGGGGACCACCAGCAGTGCCGCGTACAGCCAGGCGAGGATATGGGCCGGCAGCCAGGACCTTCCGAACTTCATGGAACCGCTCCGATCAGTAGTTCTGGCGGAAGACGCGACGGATGGTCAGCAGCCCGGCCAGACCGACCAGGAACAGGACCACACCGACGGTCTGGCTGTAGCCCAGATCGGCCGCGATGAACGCCTTCTGGTACACAAGGAAGGACAACGTTGTCGACGAGCTTCCCGGACCGCCCTGGGTGAGCAGCAGCACGTTCTGCGCGGAGCCGAACAGGGTCCACAGGAACTGAAGCATCGTCACGACACCCACGAAGTCCCGGATGACGGGGAAGTGGATACGCCACATCGCACGCCAGTGCCCGGCGCCGTCCAGCTGGGCGGCCTCCCCGATCTCGTCCGGCACGCTGCCCAGCCGGGCGGCGAACAGAACGGCCGTGAAGCCGATGCCGCTCCACACGTCGAGGACGATCAGGCAGTACAGGGCGGTGGACGGCGAGGCGAGCCAGGCGTCCGTCAGCGAACCCAGACCGACCTTGTCCAGACCGCCGTTGAGCAGCCCGTCCGGCGAGAGGACCGCGTAGAAGACCATCGCCTTGGCCGGGGTGGAGATCAGACCGGGGATGAAGAGCAGGTACCGCAGAGCGCGGTGGCCCGGCGGCCTCTGTGCGACGTAGTACCCCAGCATGTACGCGCCCACGATCATCACGGGCAGCGCGACGACGAGCTGGACTGCCGTGTTGCCCACCGCGTCCCAGAAGACCGGGTCGTCGAGGACGGCGCGGACGTTGCCGGAACCGGCGAACGACACCGGCTGGAGCATGCCCGGCCAGTGCAGGGCGGCGATGACGAAGATGGCGACCAGCGGGCCGACCATGAAGACGAGGTACCAGACCAGTGCCGGTACGGCCAGGACGACCCCGCCCTGCTTGCGGCGCGAGGGAGCGGCGGGGGACGGCGGCGGCGGGTCCGGCCGGCGGACCGGGGCGCCGCCCGGGGCGGACGAGAGCAACGTCATGAGGGGCCTCGCAGAGGGCTCGGGCGCGCGGATCAGGCCGTGCGGTAGGCGGATTCCAGGGCGGAGCGCACGGCGGCGGCGCTCGTCCCCGGGGTGAAGGCGGTGCTGGTCGCCGTGATCAGCGGCTGGGTCGCCGTCGGAGGGACGTACAGATCGGGCAGCAGGACCTGGCTGACCCGCTCACCGAGCCGCTGCGCCTCGGCCACCAGCGGGAACTGCTTGCTGACGGTGTCCGTCACGAGAGCCATGTCGCGTCCGCTCTCGGTGATGAAGCGCGAGACCACCTCGGGCCGGTACATGAAGCGCAGGAACTTCTCGACCGAGGACAGCTTCTTGACGCCGTTGGGACTGATCCAGAAGCCGATGAGGGTGTACGAGCGCAGGATCGTCGGTTTGTCGTGCGAGGCGCCGGGGGCCAGCGGCCAGCCACCGATCGCGGTGTGCCCGGCGGGCTTCGGGGCGACCTTCGCCAGCGCCGAGGACATCGCGGACTGGATGGCCGCCGCCTCGGTGTTGTACTGCGTCGTCATCGTGTCGGAGGTCAGTCCCTGTGCCTTGTCGGCGAAGACACCGGCGTCGCGCAGCTGGACGAAGTAGTCGATGCCCTCGCGGACGCCCCTGCTGCCGCTGAAGTCACCGGTCGAGTAGACGTTCCTGGCCTCGTCGGGCGTGAGGAAGGTCTGGATGATCTGGGCCAGCAGCTTCTGGCCGGTCCAGTCGTTGCCGCCGACGGTGACCGGGGCGATGCCCTTGGCGCGCAGCTTGCGCGCGGCGCCGATCAGCTGGTCCCCGGTGGTGGGCACGGAGTCGACGCCGGCCCGCTCCAGCAGGGCCGTGTTGTAGGCGACGGGCCAGTTGGTGGCGAAGTAGGGGAAGGCGCGCAGCCTGCCCTTGCTGTCGGTCCACTCCGCCAGGGCGGCGGGCAGGACGCGCTCGCGCAGTCCCCAGTCGTCGAGATACCCCTTCACATCGACGGTGGCACCGACATCGGTCCAGGCCAGCGTCTTGTCGTAGAGGTTGACCATGACCACGTCCGGCTCCTTGCGGGCCAGCCGGGAGGTCTCGTACACCTGGGGAAGGTCGTCGCCGTTGACAAGGTTCTTGATCCGGAGCCCGGGGTTCTCCTTCTGGAAGGCCTTGACGGCGGCCGTGTAGGTGGGGGAGCCCGGTGCGGTGGTGCCGAGCTGGGTGTGCACGAGCAGGGTGCCGGGGTCGGAATCGGCCGAGGCGAACGTGGAACAGCCGGACAGGGCGGGAAGTGCGGTAGCGGCGGCGAGGCCGGAGCCTGCCACGAGGAAACCGCGCCGACTCGGGGATGAGCGCACAGCGGGATGCCTCCAACCAGGATGCGAATCTTGTGGTTAATCGATGTACCAGTGGGTTGGGAGCAACTTAGAGGCACTTCCCGAAACGGTCAACCCCCGGTTGTGCATGCCGGAAACACGGACATCTCACGCGGATCGGCGCGGCGGCGCCCGGAGTTGGGAAGGCCTCCGGCGGTCTGCCGTATCCGTCGCAGGGCCGCCCGGCCGTCCGGCGCCGGCACATCCGCAGGGGGGCGGGGGCCGTCAGCTCCGCGGCAACTGGTCAGGTTCCGCGCTCTGTTGAAGTGCCGTAACGGTGATGCCCCCCCGCACCCGTACGGATCCGGTCCCTGTTCCCTCTGCCTGTCGCCCGGGCTATTTTCGGCGCAGGTCTCGCTACGCGGAGGCCCCGACTTTGCCGGCTGTGATCTGGGGAGGGTTGGGGAGCCGTGAGGCGAGGTTGTCCCGCACGAAGTGCGATGCCCGCAGGGTTGATTCCTCGGCACCGGCCTGGTCCCGGAAGACGCTGGTCGAGACGAATACCCCGTTCCCGGCGTCGATCCAGTAGAAGGCCACGAAGCCGGGGATCTGGCGCACGAGCGGTACGAATCCCTCTCTCACGAGGCGTGCCACCTCGGGCGGGTCGGTCACGCCTTCGTAGCGCCGTACCGCTGCGTACATGGCTGGTCTCCTCGCCGGTTCCGGGGGTGGTTTGCCTGTGCCGGAGTGCCGTACCCCCGCGGGGGTCAACCTGCTCACGAGGTGTCCCGCAATCACCGGAAAGGGCCGCTCGCGGTGATCCGGACGGCGGTTCCCGCTCCGAGTGGCTGTGGGGCCGGGCCGGGCGCAGGCTGGAAAGGGGCGTGTCATGCGGTGCATGGCAAGGGGGTGCAGGGGGGACCTGGAGGTGATTCGTCATGTCCACGCTCGTGGGATGGCATGTGGAGTTGCAGTTCACTGAGGAGGGCAGCCGTACCACGGCTGCGGCGCTGGTCAGACTCGCCGACGGCTCGGAGCTGAGGGGTCGGGGCCACGCTCTGCGTCACCCGACCGATCCGGAGCAGCTTCGGGTGGGCGAGGAGATCGCGGGCGCGCGGGCCATGTCGGACCTTGCGTCGCAGCTCCTGGAGAAGGCGCACGCGGAGATCGACGAGACGACGGGCCGTCACTCTCACCCGATCAACCACTGAGGGCCCGGATGCGCCGCGGGGGTCCATGCGTCCTGGCTCCGTCACGGGGAGCCCGGGCAGCCCCGGAAGCCCCCCAGTCCTTCACACGCCGTTTCGGACGCCGACGGCCGGAACGGCGGCCGATTGCCCGAGGCGGGCAGGCCCGCCACTACGGTCGTAACGGTCGGTGTCCTGATGGCCGAACGTCCGGACCGGGACACCGCCCTGGGCAGGAGCTGTGATCATCGTGTCCAACACGGTTGCCGGACCCGGCCTGGTGAAGCAGATGGCCGCCTGTGAGTGACACGACGACGTCACGATCCTCACACCCTGATGCGTCGGGAAAGCGGAACAGGTTGTCGTCGGTCCGGTTCTCGGCGAAGTCGCCACGGCGCACCGCCCGGCCGAGAGCGTCTTCCTCACCCAGGCCGGGTCACCTGGCGACGGCTCCCGGCAGGCCGGTCGTCGCGGGCATGAAAGCGGTCCTGGATGCGGGATCCATCTCGCCCGACCTGGTGGCGATCGAGGAACCGAAACCGGATCCGCCCAGGTCATCTCGTTGCCGCAGCGGCGGTCTGCCCTGTCGCCGGACTCCCGAAGCGGATCGAGGACTTCGACTTCGCGGCCCGCTTGGGTCCAGGCCGGCAACCCGCTCTGCCTGATCGGCGACTCCGGCACCGGCAAGTCGCACCTGCTGATCGGCCTCGGGACCGCGATCGCGGAAGCCGACGGCCGCGTCCGCTACACCACCGCCGCGAACCTGGTGAATGAACTGGCCGGAGCCGCCACCGGCAAGCGCCTCTGCCAGGCCATCGTCGACCGGCTCACCTTCGAGGCCCACATCATCGAGACCGGCACCAGACACGATCCCTCTCCCTCCCAGGACAGCCCGGAAACGTCACCTGATCGAGGGTGGGACCAACACAACTCGTTCAAGTGGGGCCGCTACGAACCGTCGAAAACACGGTTCGGGAACGCCGTGCCCGGCCTCGCCCCTTGCGTATCACCGATGCCCGCTGGGGAACGTCCCGGGGCTCGCCGGGAGGGCGGTCGTGAGGCGTACGCGCCGTGCGGGCGCAGGCTGGCGGGGCAGGGTGAAACCGCTCTCTTTATTGGTCTGGACATGACCAAGCCGGGCGGTTAGCTTCGTAGTTGGTCTGGACCAGAGCGCTGTTTTCTCATATGCGTGCCCCCCACCACGACTGGAGTGAGTAGGATGCGTAAGAGACTCATCACGGTACTGGCCGCCATAGGTCTCGCGGGCGCGAGTGTCTTCGTCACCACCGGCCCCGCACAGGCCCACGGTTACGTCTCCGACCCCACCAGCCGCCAGGTGTACTGCGCCGACGGCACCGTGTCCGGCTGCGGTCCCATCCAGCACGAGCCGCAGAGTGTCGAGGGACCCATCGGATTCCCGGGGGCGGGTCCCGAGGACGGGCAGATCTGCGCGGGCGGCAACGAGACGTTCGCGCCCCTCGACGACCCGCGGGGCGGCGCGTGGCCCACCACCAAGCTGACCGCGGGCGCCGAGCACACCTTCACCTGGACGCACACCGCGCGCCACGCGACCGTCGACTACCAGTACTTCGTCACCAAGGACGGTTGGGACCCCGGCTCCGAACTCACTCGCGCGGATCTGGAGCCGCAGCCGTTCCTGACGGTGCCGATGGGCGGGCAGCTCCCGGACATGAAGGAGAGCCACGCCGGGAAACTGCCGGACAAGTCCGGGCGCCACCTGATCCTGGCCGTCTGGAACAACGTGAACACTCCCACCGCCTGGTACGCCTGCTCCGACGTGGAGTTCTAGGGCGCGTGAGCACCGGGCGTCGCGTACTCGTCGACGGTGCGCTCGCGGCCCTCGCCCAGGACCAGCATGTGCAGGTTCATCGAGGGCGTGTCGCGACGCGCATGGCAAGCCGCGTGGGCCACGGTCGGCCCTGGGCCGAGCGCTTCCATCTGGATCAGGCGCGCGAGCGGTAGAAGTCCAGGTGGCGTTGCGCGGCGGTGTCCCAGGTGTGGCGGGTGGCCAGTGCCCGGCCGGCGGCCTGTCGGGCCGGGTCGTGATCGGTGAGGGCCTGGCCGAGTTCGCCGGCCAGGTCTTCCGGGGTGGCGCCGAAACGGGCAGCGGGTCCGAAGACCTCGCGCAGGACAGGGAGGTCGCGAACGACCAGCGGGACCCCGGCAGCCAGTGCCTCCATGGCGGCGAGCCCGAAGCCCTCTTTGAGGGAAGGGAAGGCGAAGGCATCGGCGGCCGCGACGAGCGCGGGGAGTTCGTCGTCGGGGACAGGTCCGAGGGCAACGGGTTCGACGCCGAGTTCGCGGGCCCGGGTCTCCCAGCGGGCGCGGTAGTCGCGGTAGTCGAAGAGGGTTTCACCGCCCGCGATGACCAGCCGCACGTCGGGGTGTTCGGCACGCAGCAGCGCGTAGGTCTCCAGCAGGTCCAGTGATCCCTTGCGAGGCTCGATACCTCCGACGGTCAGCACATAGCTGCCCAGCTGGTCCTTCCAGCGGGCTCGGTCGGCCGGGACGGTGGTCGCGAAGCGCTCGTACGCCACCCCGTTGGGGATGACCTCGGTCTTCAGGCCCCAGCCCCGGGCGAGTTCGTCGGCGACTGACTGTGACACGCACACATGCGCGTACGGCTCCACGATGGCGCGTTCGTGGCACGCGGCCAGTTCGGGGGTGGTGAAGTGGTCGAGGTGGTGGACCGTGCGGATGCAGCGGCCCACCGCGTTGGCGCTGATGCAGTCCTGGGCGTGGACGATGTCGTACGGTCCCGGATCGAAGGCCGCGCGCAGGGTCGCGATGGAGCGCAGAATGCGGGCGCCGACCGTCTCGTCCGGCGGCCCGTCCGGGAAGGGCACGATCCGTACGCGTACAGCCGGGTCCACGGGGCGGAAGAAGCCGCCGTCGCCGCCCCGGCCCAGCGACCAGACCGTGACGTCCTGTCCGGCGGTGGCGAGTGCCTCGGCGAGGGCAAGCGTGTGCACGACGCCGCCGCGCGGTTTGGTCGAGTAGCTCAGCAGGGCGATCTTCACGAGGGAGTCTCCCGGTAGGCGGCGGGCCGGCGTTCGTCGAGGTGGCGCAGGATGCGGCGGGCGCGGTCGATCTCGGCGGCCACGTCGATCTCGGCGACGGCGAGGCCGGCTTTGGCCCAGGTGCGGGCGAGGATGTCGCCGCCGGGGCCGACGACCTTGGACTGGCCGAGGAAGCGCATGCCGCCCATGGCGCCGGTCTGGTTGGAGGAGGCGAGGACGACCTGGTTCTCGGCGGCGCGGGCCTGGTCGTAGAGGTCGAAGAGTTTGGCCTGGCGGTCCTGGGCCATGCGCGGGGCGCGGTTGGTGATGCTGGTGGGCCATGCGGACAGGCAGGCGAGGATGCCGGCGCCGTCCAGGGCCAGGGAGCGGGCGGACTCGGGGAAGGTCTTGTCGTAGTCGATGAGCATGCCGATGCGGCCGACGGGGGTGTCGAAGGCGTTGAAGCGGTCGCCGGGCGCATAAGCCGTGACCTCGCCGGCCGGGAGGTGGACCTTGCGGTGGCGGCCCAGGACGCCGTCACCGCTGACGCATACGGCGGCGTTGAAGCGCTCGGTGCCGCCGTCCTCGCAGTAGCCGACGCACACGACCATCTCGGCGGCCAGGCGCGCGACTTGGAGGATCAGCGGGTCGTCCGGCTTCAGGGCCGGGGGCAGGGCATCCGGTTCCGGGTGGCGCAGGTCGGCGAGGTAGCCGCCGAGCGCGGCGTCGGGCAGGACGAGCAGTCCGGCGCCGGACTTGCGTGCGTCGTCGATGAGTTTGGCGATACGCGCGAGGTCGAACTCCAGGTCGCGGCCGAAGTGGGCGGCGGCGGCCGCGATCCGGATCGTGCTCATGTGCGGGACGCTCCTGCGTACGTGTAGGTTTCCGGGCGCCGGTCGCGCAGGTGGCCCATCGAACGGCGGGCGGTCTCCAGGGCCTGGGCGACATCGAGTTCGGCGACCGCCAGGCCGGCTTCGACACCGGTGTCCGCGAGGATCTCACCGCCGGGGTCGACGACCTTGGCGCTGCCGACGAATCGTAGCGATCCGAAGGTACCGGCCTGGTTGGAGGAGATCCACACGATCTGATTCTCCAGGGCGCGGGCCCGGTCGAACAGGTCGAAGCGGCGCTTCCAGCGGTCGTCCGCGAGGTCGGTGGCGGCGTTGGTCCGTGAGCCGGGCCAGGCCGAGACCACCACGCCGATCTCGGCGCCGTCGAGGGCCAGTGCGCGGGCCGACTCGGGGAACGCCTTGTCGTAGCAGATCATCATGCCGATCCGGCCGACCGGGGTGTCGAAGGCGTCAAAACGGTCGCCGGAAGCGTAGCTGGCGTCCTCGCTCAGCGGCTGGTGGACCTTGCGGTGGTTGCCGAGCACGCCGTCGCCGTTGACGCAGACCACGCTGTTGTAGCGGGCGTCGCCGGCGTCCTCGCAGTAGCCCGCCACGACCGTCATGTCACCGGCCAGGCAGGCCAGTCGGCGGATCTCCGGCCCGTCGAGGGCGAGCGCGGGCGGGCCCTCGTCCACCTCGCCGTCGTCATCAAGACTCAGCAGATAGCCGCCGAGGCAGGCCTCCGGCAGGGCGAGGAACCGGACGCCCTCGGCCCGAGCCTCCTTGATCAACCGCTCGACCATCGCGAAGTCCTCTTCGAGGTCGCGGCCGAACTCGGCGGCGACGGCCGCCATTCGCAGGGTGGTCATGCGCTCCCCATCCCGGTTACCGATGAGGTGACCGCTTCGGTGATCTCTCCGTCGGGCCAGCGCAGCCCGACGCCTTGTCCTTCTGTCAGCTCGCCGCACACGGCGCCCGTCGCGGGCCCGGCGGGCAGCGGCGGGGCACCCGGCGCGTCGGTGGTGAGCATGGCGAAGCCGGGGAAACAGGTGAACCAGTCGCCCGTCGTCGCGGCCGGCGGCCGGGGCACGGCGGCCACGTCGAGGACGGCCCCGCAGCCGCTCGCCTCGGCGAGCATGCCGAGGGTACCGGCGATCCCCGCCATCGAGACGTCCTTGGCGGCGGCAGGCCGGGCGGCGGCCACCGCGCCGGTCATGGCGCGCAGTTCGTCCGTACGACGACGGGTGGACGAATCCCACTGCCGGCCCCGGTAGCCGGGGCGCCAGCTCCCGCCGAGGTCGGCTGTCAGGCGTACGGCGTGTCCTGGGCGCCCGCCGCCGCCCGGGACGGGACGGTCGGTGCGGCCGAGGGCTGTCACCGACAGGGCGGCGGGGACGCCCAGTTGGGTGTGCCCGCCGAGGACCGGCACGCCGTACGCCTGCCCCGCCCGGCCCAGTCCCGCGAGGATCCGCGCGGCGTGTGCGGCGTTCTTCGCGGCCACCGCGTCGAGCAGCCCGAGCGGTGAAGCACCCATCGCCGCGAGGTCGTTGACGTTCACGAGGACGGAACACCAGCCCGCCCACCCGGGATCCCGCTCGACCATGGACGGCACGATCGCGTCGCAGGCGGCGATCACGTCGGTGCCGGGGATCGGGGCGCCGTCGTCCCCGATGAAACCCGCGCCGCCGAGGGCGGCCGGGTCCCTCGCTGTTCGCCGCAGCTCCGTGAGCAGTGGTCCGAGCGCGGCTTTGGCAGATGTTGCCCGGGCCGCCGTCCGCCCGATCGGCCACCGCATCAGCACATGCGGCGCGTTTGCGACCGTCGCCTCGCGCACCGAGCGCCAGCCGAGCCGCTTGAAGAGGACTTCGTTGCGGGCCTGGACGGTCGCGTCGAAGCGCAGCGCACCCTCGGCCTCCGCCCTCGCGCAGGCCGCCCGGACGAGCGCGGCGCCGATGCCCTGCGGGCCGCGGGCGCCGGGGGCGACGACGAGTCGGCCGCCGGCCCACCAGCCGATGTCGGGGCCGTCGGCGACCGGACCGAGCCGTACTCCGCCGACGATGGTGCCCGCGTGATCCCTGGCGACCAGCACGAGTGTACGGGCGTCGCCGTCCCGGTCGTCGAGATCGTGGCCGGTGAAGAGGCCCTGCTCGTGGACGAAGGCGTCCCGCCGCAGGCGGTGGTAGGCGACCAACTCCGCTTTGTCAGCGGCCTGTTCGATGTGGAACCGGGGTCTGCGGGCGAGTGTGCTGCGGTCGCCGAGCAGCGCCAGGATGTCGACCGGCCCGTCCGCCGTGGGCGGTGCCGTGGATCCGTCGAGGTACACGGGCATCACCCGCCCGCCGTCCTCAGTACGCTGCACGCGCCGCAGGCCGCGCAGCCGGCCTGCTGGTCGGCACCGTTCATGCCCGCCGCGCGCAGCTTCACGGCGACGCCCTCGGTGACGTATCGCAGCAATTCCGCACTCGGGGCCGCGATCCCGTCGCGGGCGGCGAGCGTGCCGCCCATCGGCCGGAAGGGCACGACGAAGGGGTATACCCCGCGGTCGATCAACTCCGCGGCTCCCGCGATGAGTTCGTCGGGATTCTCACCGAGGCCGACGAGCAGGTAGGTGGAGACCCGGTTGGGTCCGAAGACCCGTACCGCCTCGTCCCACGCGGCCTCGTACTCGGCCATCGGGACGGTGGACTTGCCGGGCATCCACCGCCGGCGCACCTTGTCGTCGAGGGATTCGACATGAATGCCGATGGCGGTGGCTCCGGCTTCGTGGAGTTCGCGGATCCAGGCCAGGTCGCCGGGCGGTTCGCACTGCACCTGGATGGGCAGGCCGGGCACGGTGGCGAGGACGGCGCGCACGGAGCGTACGAGATTGCGGGCGCCCCGGTCCGGGCCGGTCGTCGTGCCGGTGGTCATGACCATCTGCCGGACACCGTCCAACCGCACGGCCGCCTCCGCGACTTCGGCAAGCTGCGCCGGGGTCTTGGCCGCGACCGTGGCGCCGGTGCGCAGGGACTCCTCGATTGTGCAGAAGCGGCAGCGGTCGGACTCGGCGTAGCGGATGCAGGTCTGTACGACGGTGGTGGCGACGACGTCGGCGCCGTGCAGGCGGGCGATGTGCTCGTAGGGGATGCCGTCGGCGGTGGTCAGGTCGTAGAACTTCGGGCGGCGTACGGTGGTCAGGGTCAGGCCGGTGTCCTGGGGTGTCCCGGTGTCCTCGCCGAGCCAGACCTTTCCGTCGCGCACGGAGTAGGGGCTGTCGGGGTTGGTGGGCAGCGCGGCGTTGGCACCGTCGACGAGGACGTGCCCGTCGTCGCTGGGTCCCGCGCCGTCCGGCCGCCGCACAGGAGCCGCCAACCGGACTCCGTGGAGGGCGAGTTCGGCCCGGGTCATGATCCGCACGTCCACCGCTGTGTTGGTGCCAACGCTCACGGCATGCCCCTCAGAGCTGGTAGGTGGAGTTGATGATGGCGCCCTTGCGCGCGTAGTGGATCAGCGCGTCCTGGACGTCCAGGGGATGGGTCGGGATGACGCCCTCGATGAGGTCCTCCTCGCGGGCGCCGTGCAGGGACAGGCCGAAGCGGCAGCAGAAGGCCTTGCCGCCCTCGGCGATGAACGTCTTGAGCTGGTTGTTGATGTTGTGCTCGCCGGGGAAGGCGGAGTTGCCGACGGTCGGGAACCCGCGCGTGGCAAGGCAGTTCAGCGAACCCGGGCCGTAGAAGTAGATGGCGGTCTCGAAGCCTTTGCGCAGGGCACGGGTGGCCTGGAGCACAGCGACGAAGGAGACCGACGACTCGTGGGCGATGCCGTGCACGAGAGTGAAGTAGGTCTCTCCGTCCTCGGCCTTGTAGTCCGGGAAGACCTTGGTGTCGCCGTAGATGCTCGTGCCCTCGGGGAGGGAGGGGTGGGCGATCTCGTTGAGGGACTTCCGCTCGATCTCGGTGAGTTCGACGATTTCCGACATGGCTGTCTCCTTGTACGAGTGGACGGTGAGGTGGGTGGAGGTGGTCAGTCGTAGAGCGCGGCGAAGGTGTCTTTGAAGACCAGTTCGCCGAGTTCGCCGCCGCCGGTGGCTTCGGCGAGCCGGGCGTACTCGCCCGTGAAGTCGCCCCACGGCTGGTCGCTGGCGAAGAGCACCCGGTCGTGGCCGATGCCCCGGCGCTCGATCTCCTGGGCCAGCCAGCGGGGAGTGAAGCCGATGGCCCAGGAGAGATCGGTGTAGACGCGCTTGCCGGCGCTGATCCAGTCGAAGAACCGCGAGCCGGCAAGCTTGATGTGGCCGCTCATCCCGCCGCCGAAGTGCACGAGATGGACGGGGACCTGGCCGGCGTACCAGTCCACCAAATGGCCGACCTCGTCGATGTCGGAAGCGGCACCGGGCGAGGTGTGGACGTGGACGACGAGATTGCCGCGCTCGGCCTCCTGGAAGATGCGGTCCAGCATCGGGCGGCAGGCCGGGTCGGTGGGGCGCCCGCCGAGCAGGAAGCTGAGTTTCAGCGCTTTCACGCCCCGTTCGCCGGCCAGAGCCAGCGCCTGTGCGGTGAGGTGTTCGTCCTCGGGGCGCGGGGAGACCCACAGTCCTGCCCGGATCCGGTCGTCGCTCTGGGCGGCCTCGACCGCCAACTCGTTGAAGGAGAAGGCGATGCCGGGGTCGGGTACGCCGTAGTTGGGGATGACCAGGGCGCGTTCGGTGCCCTCCGCGTCCAGGTCGGCGATCAGTTGCCTGACGGTGGCGCGGGCGGTGGTGTCGGGGTTCACGGGCGGACCGCCGTAGAAGGGATGGGCGGGCAGGACGCCGATGTGGCGGTGTGCGTCGTAGACCATGGTGATGGGTCCTTAAAGCCTGCTCAGCCGATCGGGAGCGCGGAGGCGAGTTCGCCGGGGGCGCCCGTGAGGGTGCCGCAGACGTCGGCCGTTCGGCGTGAGGCGTCGATGTGGTTCGCGAGGAACTCGGCGTCCCTGCCCACCGCCTCGAAGCGACCGGAGCCCCACGAGTACTGCCAGGGCAGGCCCAGGAAGTACAGGCCGGGCGTGCTGGTGGCACCGCGCCAGTGCATGGGGTAGCCGCGGCCGTCGAAGACGGGTATCTCGACCCACCGGTGGTCGCGGGTGAAGCCGGTCGACCAGATGACGGAGGTGATGCCGGAGGCCTTGAGGTCCAGTGCGGCCGGCTGCTCGGAGGGCTCCCACACCGGTATGTACCGGGGCTCGACGGGGGCGTTGACCCTCCGCGCGGTGATGTGGGCGTCGATGCTGTCCTTGATGCCCTCGGCCACCGCGTCCGCCCGGTCGAGGTTGACCTTCAGGTCGTCGGCGAAGTCCAGCCGCACACCGTCGATGCCGGTCAGCCGTCCGTACAGACGCATCCCGTCCCGGGCGAAGGCACGCAGGTCGATGTCACGGCCTCCGTCCCGCCCGGTCACGTAGTGGTTGACCCTCATCCGGACGGCACCGGCGTCGTCGAACTCGTCGATACCACGGGCGTAGTAGCCCATCTCGTCCAGCCAGGCGACGCAGTCCCGGCCACGGTAGAAGCGGGCCACCCGGGGCGCGCTGCCGACGGCCAGATGGACCTGCCGGCCGGCCAGGTGCAGGTCCTCGGCGATCTGACAGCCGGACTGTCCCGTGCCGACCACCAGGACCGCCCCGTCGGGGAGCTGTTCCGGGTTCCGGTACCGGGAGGAGTGGATCTGCTCGACACCGGCGGGCAGCCGCTCGGCCATCCGGGGGACGGACGGGGTGTGGTACGGCCCGGTGGCCACGACCACCTGGTCGGCTGTGAACTTCCCTTCGGTGGTGGCGAGTTCGAAGACGCCATCGGCGCCCCGGCGCAGTCCGGTGACGGCGAGGCCTTCCACCAGCGGGGGCCGGGAGAAGGCGACGTACTCCTCCAGGTACCGGATGATCTCGTCGCGGACCATGAAGCCGTCGGGGTCGTCCCCCTGGTAGGGGTAACCGGGCAGTTTGCACTGCCAGTTGGGGGTCACCAGGCAGAACGAGTCCCAGCGGCGCTCGCGCCACTCGTGGCCGGCCCTGTCGCGCTCGACGACGATGTGCTCGATGCCGCGCTCGCGCAGGCAGTAGCTGACCGACAGGCCGGCCTGACCGCCGCCGACGACCGCCACCGGGTAGTGGGCCCCGACCGGCCGCCGGGCACTCACCGTGTGCTCCCGTCGGCGTTGTGCAGGGCTTCGACGGTCACCTTGGCCCCGCCGAGGGAGGCGTACGCGGCCGCGGTCTCCTCGATGAGCGCCAGTTGTCCGGACGCCCTCGTGCACGCGAACCCGTACTTCTCGCGCACCCTGTCGCTTGCGATACGCAGCGCCGTCCGGCTCCGCTCCACGAAGTCGTCGAGTTCGTACACGCCACCAGTGGCAAGGTAGTCCTCGATTACTGTGGAGGGTGAGTAGCAGCGCTGGGTCTCTCCGCCGGGCCAGCGCACATGGAAATACAGCTCAGGCATGAAGTCCTCCATGCGGGGCGCCGAGGTCTTGACACCTCGCCGCTGCTTGTGAAGACCATTTCAGCCAGCGGGAATTACCGAACGAGGTCATCCGGAATAAAGCGGAGTTACGGAGTCCTCACGGGAGTGGTGCCCGGCCTGGAGGCCACCGGGGCGACCGCCTCGGTCACCCTGAACTCGTTCTCGTCCGGACCGTATCGAGATCGCCGGCCTGTTCAGCCGGTTCGCTCGCTTCCACGGCTGCGGCGGTCTGCTGCGGAACCGGTGGATCACTTCATCGAGATCGAGGTGTCCTGGTATTCGTTGGTGACGAGGGCATCGGCGGCGAGACCGCTCCGGACCGTGATGTGCTGCTTCTTGGCAACCGGCGCCATGTCGCTGATGAGCTGGGTGACGCGGTCGGCGTCGAAGCTGCCCACCACACCGTCGGTGCCGGCGGCCAGGATGCCGTTGTCCTTCATGAAGGTGACCGAGTAGGCGTTCTGAGCGGGTGTCAGTGTCGTCGGGCTCTTGGCGTCGGTCGCGTACTTCTCCATGGTCGCGTTCATCGGATCCGGATTCGTCGTGTAGCTGACAACGGCCTTCTGGATCATGGGCACGAGCGCCTTCAGACAGGAGTCGTACTTCGTCCTGTTCGCCGGTGTGACGGACAGGGAGTTCTCGTAGGTGGTGTAACCGCCGTCGGCGAGCGGGAGACTGCTGAGTGTCTTGCCCCACTGCTTGAGGTGCTCGAACCGGTACGTCGTGGCATCGGCGTAATCGATGATCATGTCCTTGCCGCCCGCGGTGATGAAGCGTCCCGGCGAGCCGTCGTAGCTGTAGTCGAGCTGGCCGGACTTGAGGCTGCCGTTCGCGACCAGGAGGTTGCTGGAGGCGTCCTCGCCGGCCTTGAGCACGGTGGCGCCGGTTTTGGCCACGTCGGCGATGGACTTCACGTCGGGGTACGTCGCGGGGTCGTAGATGATTGCCTTGGGGCTCTTCTGCAGGGTGGCGACGACCGCGATCACGGGCTGCTCGGCCGAGACCTCGATGGCATCGTCCGTACTGACCTCGCCGAGCAGGATCGAGGAGTCCTGGTACATACGCGCCATGACGGACTGGTTGCCGAGGAAGGGGCCGCCGGCCAGTACCGAGACGGTCACACCGCCGACCTCGCCGCTGTAGGTGCCCTGACTGGTGTCGACCGTCCCGTTCGGTCCGACGAGCTGATAGAGCGGGCCCTTGGACGGCTGCGGGTACCAGCTCGACTGGATCTTCACGGTGCTCGGGCAGATGCCGGCCAGCGGTCCGCTGCCGGTGGCCGCGGTGCTCGCGGGAGCGCTCGTGTCGCTTTCGCAGGCGGCGAGCAGCATGATTCCCGCCGAGGCGACCGCGAGAGGCGTGGATCGCCGGAGTCTGCGGGCGGTGCGGGCAGTGGTGTGCATGTTCTCTCCAGTGTGGCGAGGGGGAGCGGTGTGGTCGGTCAGTCGTCCGAGCGCGTCGCGGTCGACGTCTCCCACCGGCCGATGGTGAGCCTGCGGACGAGTCCGACCGCCCAGAACACCGCGAGACCGAAGGTGCAGGTGACGATCAGCGCCGCGTAAAGCCGTTCGGACTGCAGGTTGGCCGAATAGTTCTGCAGGAGGCCGCCGATACCGGGCTGCCCCTGCCGGATGAAGAAGTCGGTGACGATGGAGGCGATCACCGACAGTCCCGCCGAGATCCGCAGCCCGGTGAAGATCGCCGGCCGGGCGCCGGGGAGCCGCAGGCGGACGAGCCGGACCAGACGCGACCGGTTGTGCAGTCGCACCAGGTCGTGCAGGGCGGCGTCACCGGACTGTAGTCCGAACAGCGCGTTGGTGGTGATGGGGAAGAGCGAGACCAGCGTCGCCACGATGATCCGGCTCTGCTCGTTGAATCCGAACCAGAAGCCGATCAGCGGCACGAGTGCCAGGAACGGGATGGTCTGGAGCGCGACGGCGAACGGGTAGAACGACCGCTCGATCCAGCGGGCCTCGCTCATCGCGATGGCGAAGACCAGGCCGATGACGGTGGAGAGCGCGAAGGCGACCAGCGCGACGGTGCCGCTCGACAGGAGCCCCTGGAGGATTTCCCTGAGGTTGATCCAGTCGAGGAAGCCGACCTTCACGACCTCGTGCGGTGGGGGAAGGATGAAGCGCTGTGACCGGCTGAGGCCGAAGTACGCCAGCAGGTACCAGATTCCGATGGCGGCCGCGCCCACCAGGGCGGGTGGCCCGGTGACGGCGAGGACGTTGCCGGCGCGGGTCCGGCGTCGCTTGGTGGAGGGAAGGATGACCTGGGGTTTCTTCAGGATGCCGGCGGCGGACTCGGCGGGGGGTGTCGCCGGGACGCGGGAGGTGGCGGTCATGCGCTCGCTCCTCGCAGGCACTCGGAGACCTCGTGGGCGATGGCGCCGAACTCCTCGCTGTAGCGCAGGTGTGGAGACCTGGGGTAGTCGAAAGGGACGTCGAACTCGCCGATCACGCGTCCGGGGCGGGGCGCCATCACGACGACGCGCGACGAGAGGTATACGGCCTCGGCGATGGAGTGGGTCACGAAGACGGCCGTGAACCGCCGTTGCGTGTACAGCTTCAGCACCTCGTCGTTGAGCCGCTCGCGGGTGATCGCGTCGAGCGCGCCGAACGGCTCGTCGAACATGAACGGGTTGGGGTTCAGCGTGAGCGAGCGGGCCAGCGAGACGCGCATCCTCATGCCACCGGACAGCGTCTTGGGGAAGTTGCCCTCGAACCCGCTGAGGCCGACGAGGTCGATGGCCTCCTGCGCGAGGAGGCGCCGACGGGCCTTTGGCAGACCCTCCAACTGGGCGAGTAGCTCGACGTTGTGCGCGACCGTCCGCCATGGCATGAGCGTGGCGTCCTGGAAGATGTAGCCGAGCGAGTCGAACCGGGTCTCGACGCGGCCCTCGCTGATCGGGCTGAGGCCAGCGGCGATCCGCAGCAGGGTCGACTTGCCGCAGCCTGACGGTCCGACGAGCGAGACGAACTCTCCCGGCCTGATGGAGAGGTCGAGGTCGCTCAGGGCCACGGTGCCGTCGGCGAACCGCTTCGTGAGTCCTGAGAACTTCACGATCGGCCCGAGGGACTCGTCGAGCGAGGCCGGAGTCCCGTCGGCCCGGTGCTGTCCCACCGGTCCCCGCCCGTCTTCTGTCGTGTCCATCGGCAGGATGTTCGTCATACGTCGTCTCCGCCTCTGCTGGTACGCGGCCTGGGTCCCCGCTTTGTCTGATGAATTTTGTATCCCAACCCCGGGGAAGGGTTTCTGCGGCGTAAATCTGCGGTAACTGCTGAATCTGCGGTAACTGCTGTAGGAGCGGCGCGCGGCGCCCGGTCCGGCGGGGTTTCAGGATTCCGCCAGCGGTCGGAACGCGAACAGGACGCCGTCGTCGGACCACGGTCGGCCGGCGCCGTCGAAGCGGTGCACGGCCACCAGCCAAGAGCGGTCGGCCGCCCAGACCAGCGACACGAGGGTGAATTCGGCGGCGGCGAAGGCGGTCAGGACATCGCCGGCGTCGCCGACGGAGCCGCCGTACGTCGTCCAGATCACCGACCCGGCGGGCGCGACGAGTTCGTTGAGGCGGCTGATCGTGTGCCGGGCGGCCTTGCGGTCGATGTTCGCGAAGACCCCGCACATCAGGAGCAGTTCGGCCGGGACGTGACCGGCGTACGACGCCGCCGCGCCGGCGTCCGCCACGACGACGTCGACCGAGGTGAGAGCGGTGCTGCCGAGCGCACCATGCAGGAACGAGGCGTTCAGCGGGTCGAGTTCGATCAACAGCGCATCGATGTCGGGACCGCGGGGATGGCTGATGAGGACGGGAAGGAGGTCCCGCGCCTGCCCGGCGCAGGCGCTCACCGCCGTGAGACGCCCCGGTGGCGCGGTGTCCAGAGCGGCGGAGATCGCTTCCTGCACCTGCTCAAGACGGTCGGTTTCGGGCGTGCGGAGCTGATCGTACGGTGCGTGCCACGCGTACCAGTCGTAGTTGGTGAGCGGCATGGGGTTCAGGTCCGTTCTGTGGCGAGCCCGAGGCGCTGTAGCCGGTCGTGGGCCGTCCCGGGGATCACGAACGCGAGCTGCCGCGTGTTGAGGGAGGCCATCGAGGTGATCTGCTTTGTCGCGGCGTGTTCCTGCTCGAAGTCGGCCATCGAGGCGAATGAGGCCTCCAGGACCAGGTGGTGCAGACCGCCGAAGGCCGGTGCCCAGATCGCGTACGGCGTCAGCCCGGCCGCGAGCAGCAGCGTGTTCTTCTCCTCCTGCAACCGGGTGAAGGCGGGCAGGGTGCCGAACGCGAGGTTGCGCAGGATCTGGTGGCGGTAGGTCATCGTCGTCATGGTCCGGTCGCTTTCAGGGAGTTCGGGAGAAGGGGTCACGGCGTCTCCAGGTGGGGCACGGCGACCCAGCCCTGGTCGAACGGCGTGGTGAAGAAGTTGCGGACGCGCATGTGGGCGATGAGCCATCGTCCGTCCACCCGGGCGAAGTCGTTGTCGTAGGAACCGGCGATCCAGAGCGGCTGGTTCCCGCGGTAGGTGCAGGCCTGGAAGTACATGAACTGTCCGCGGGCCGTGTCGCCGGACACCTCCACCGCGGGGTTGGTGACGAAGTGTGCCGAGAACGGCATGCGTTCGACATTGCGGTCGAACTTGGTGACGAGCGCCAGTCGCCCGGCGGCGGCCCATCCCGGGTTCCCGTGCGGTCCGACGCTTTGCCAGCGCCCGTCCTCGGTGAACAGCGCGGCGACCTTGGCTCCTTTGTCCTGGCCGGCGTCGGTGGCCGCCATGTAACCGACCATGAGGGCGTTGATCTCGGCGCGGGATTCGAGCAGGTCGAGCCGGGCGAGGACGGCGGACAGATCGGGCGGGGTGGCGATGTCGGTCACAGCGTGTCCAGTGCCTTCTGATAACGCTCGACGAGCCAGGCGTTGAGCTGGGGGATGTTGGATTCCATCCAGGACAGGGGGCCGCGTGGGGCGTACCGTGAGCGGAGTCCCTGCTGGAGGGCCGCGGTCGTCACGGCGTCCTGATGGATCGCGAGCGACTTGCGGTCCAGGAACTTCTCGTAGGCCTCGGCGAAGCCCGGCTCCTCGACGGCGTGCTTGGGATAGAGATTGACCCGGCGCAGGTCCATCGAGCCCGGCCCGTTCGGATGGATCATCGCCAGTTGCACGAAGGTCGGCTGGAGGATCGAGAAGAGCATGGGCGGGATCGAGGCGAACATGACCCGCTTGCGCTGTTCATCGGTCAGGCCGGGGATGATGGATGTGGTCCGCCTGCCGTCGGTGCTGGCGAGACCGGCGTTCTCGTCGAGCAGATACGTGGGGTGCATGACCTGTCCGTCGCCGCGCTCGAAGTCGTAGAAGCGCGCGTTCTTGGCGGGAGCGGCCTCGTGCACGCCGCGGTGCACATAGCTCGTGTGGTACGGCTCCAGAGCGTTGTCGTGGTGGATCTTCCAGTTCCATTTCTGGTCCTCGAAGACGGAGGCCGGCATCGGGACCAGCTCTTCAAGACCGAACGTCGACAGCTCCTCGTCCATCCGTGCGACGGCCGGGGCCAGGGGGGCGGCGTCGTCGTCGAAGTTGATGAACACCAGGCCGTGGAAGATCTCGTGGCGGATCTGGGGGAGGCGGATCGTCTCGCGCAGGCGCTTGACGGGTACCGTCTCGGTCATGGACGGAGCCGCCGCCAGCCGGCCGTCGAGATCGAAGGCCCAGTTGTGGTACGGGCACTTCATGACCCGGCCGGAAACGCAGGGGGCCGCGGCGCTGCGGCCTTCGCCGGCGAGTCCGCCGAACAGCGGCTGGCCGCGGTGCCGGCACACCGCCGACATCACCCGGATGTGGCCGCCGAGGTCGCGCAGCATCACGATCGGCTCGTCGAGAATCGTCAGCGGTAGCTGGTCGCCGGGCTCGGGAACCTCGTTGACGTGACCGACACACAGCCACTCGCGGTGGAAGATGGCTTCCTTCTCGAACTCCCAGAAGTCCCGGCTCGTGTAGACGGCAGGGGGTAGGAGCCGTGCGGTGGCGACCGGATCGGTGGTGCGGTCGACGTCGGCCAGCACAGCCCGGGCCGCAGCCAGGGCGCGGTCACTGATCGGGGGTGTCGTGCTCATATGTCTCCTCGTCGCTGCCGAACCGGGCCGACCGTATCTTGTATCCAATAGTGGGCAGGGATTTCCTCGCTGCGGACTCGCGTCACGAGGGCGGAGCCAGTCCGCGGCCCGGTGACCGCCTCCCGGGCCCCGACGGCGGGAGATCCCGTGGGCCTGCCGGGGTCTGGCACCTGGCAAGCTTCTCCAGGGTGTCGATGACCGACCATGCGGTGATCTCCGACGTCCGTCCGCCCGAGCCGGGGGACACCGCGTTCTCGATGGCGAAGTCGTAGCGGCCGACGGGCGAGGACAGCTCGATCCGGTGCCGGGTGCGGGTCGCGTCCGGATCGGCGACGACAACGACTTCCACCGCGTCGAGGCCGGCCGTCGCGAGCGCCAGGGCGACGGAGGAGTTGGAGGTACGGGGATGGGCGAGGGCCGCCTCGCGCGCGGAGCCACGGAAGACCACATCGGGCCGGGTCGGGGTGACGATCATGCCGAGAGCCGCCGGACCCTTGGTGGTGGTGTGCCGCACGGAAACCCTGTCCACCGCACGGCCCACCGCGCGGTACGCCGCACCGAGGATGTCGAGACCGCCGATCGCCCCGGCCGGCACCATGACACCTGAGCCGAGCACAGTGCCGCGCCGCCGCAGATCGAACTCGACGCAACGATCGGCGAGGACACCGCAGGAGCAGAGCACGACCCGCCGTCCGGCGTCGAGCGCGCGGGGGAGTAGCGCGCGTGCCGCCTCGGCGGTGCTGGCCTCGACCAGGAGGTCGGCCGCCCGCAGAGCCCGGCCGATCACGGTGGCGCCGCTCGACGAGTCCAGCACAGCCACGAGTTCGCAGCCCGCGACCCGGCCGGCGCTGAGCTCGGCTGCGACACGTGCTCCGATCGTGCCCTTGCCGGCGACGGCGATCCGCCACGTCATGACGCGACCGCCGTCGTGTCCCACCGTGGATCGGCGGCTGCCGAAACGAGGTCCGCGCCGAGCCGGACCAGGGTGTGGGCCGACCGGGCACCGAGCGGCGGGATCTCGGCTCCTTCGCGCAGGACACCGCGCTCGGAGATCTCCCACTTCGGCGCCGTCACGGCGTCGCCCAGCCGCGCCGGGCCGTCGAGCAGATCGGGGTGGGTCAGCCGATCGATGACCTGGACATTCCAGGGGACCTGCCGAGCGCCACCGGGCGTGGCCCCGAGGACCCACGACTGCGCCGCGTCCTTCAAGGCCCAGGCGTGGAGCGTCGTGAGGGGCCGCCGGCCCGGGCGGGGTGCGTTGGGATGGCCCGGCTCGAAGGTGAAACCCCGTCCAGCGCGATTGGCCAGGACGAGGTCGTCGCCCGGAAGGACCAAACCGCTGCCGTACTGCGGGAACGAGTTGGAGTGGACGATCACCACGGCGTTGCCGTCCGCGTCGGCGGCCGACACGGTCGAGGTCCCCTCGGCCGCCGGCGCTGGGTGGAGCCCGCCCCGGGCCAGGACGGCGAGAGCCTGCGTCACCGCGTCCGGCGAGGTGGGAGCACCGCGATCGATGCGGTGCTCGCGGTCGAACGTCCGAGTGAGGGCGATCCCGTAGCTCGGGCCGTTGGTTGCCCAGATGCGGCCACGCTCCGACTCCACGCTGTGCGCGCGCTCCTCGATCACCTCGGCGGCGCCGAGGTCGTCGAGGTCCAGGACGCCCCCGTGCTCCTGTACGTAGTCGGCCAGGCGCCGGCCGAGCCCGCCGGCGAACAGGTCCGGCCCGTCGCGGACGAACCGCTCCAGCACCCCCGCGAGACCGGGCATCCGTACGGCCTCGCCCTCGGCGAGGGGTCCCGCGGCCGGGAAGCACCGGCCGCCGCCGGGCTGGTAGCGCGTCAGCGTCGGGAGCGACTCCCGGGTCAGCAGCACGTTCAGCCGCGACCAGGGGAAGCCCCGGCGCGCCAGCGCGACCGCAGGCGAGGCCAGGCGCTCCCGGGTCATCCTGCCGAGCGCCCCCAGGCGGGCGTATCCCGCCGGCGCACCGGGAACACCGACCGACAGCGGGCCGGTCGCGGGGACCTGCCAGCCGCGGGCCGCCGCGGCGGCGTAAAGGCCGGCCGGCGCGCTGCCCAGCGCGATGACGGAGACCGGCTCCTCATGGTCCGCGGTTACGTACAACGCCACGAGGTCGCCGGCGAGGCCGCACTTGGACGGCATCACGACGGTCTCGGCGAGGGCGGCTGCGAGGGCGGCGTCAAAGGCGTTGCCGCCGTCCAGCAGGGCAGCGAGCCCGATGCCGCTGGCCGTCGGTGAGCCTGCGGCCACCGCGCCGAGCGTCCCGGAAGCCACCGCGCGTCGCGCCATCGTCCGCAGGCTCATGTGTCCAACTGGCTGGGAGCGTAATGGCGCAGCTCGATCGTGTTGCCGTCAGGATCGTTGACGTACACGAGGTCGCCGGGCCCGCGCGCTCCCCAGCGGCGGAACGGGCCCTCGACCGTCTCGAAGACACCGGAGTCCCGCAGAGCGACGAAATCGGTCGCCTCCACCTCGATGGCGAAGTGGGAGACGTTCGTGCCAGTGGCCTCGGCGCGTGCGTCGAGGTCGATGATCGTGCCCGGGCACACCTCGACCGAGGGGAAAGGCACCGTTCCGGCGCGGAACTCATCAAGCCGGTGCACCAGGAAGCCGAACTTCTCGACGTACCAGGCCACGGAGGCTTCGGGATCCTTCACGCGCAGCACGATGTGGTCCAGCCGTTTCGCGGACACGACGGCGCCCTCGCGGGCGGGGATGGAGGAATAAGCAATCGCCATGGATATTTTGTATCCAAAAGCCATCACGAATGGTGGCGGCTTGTGTTAAACCCGTGTGTCCAGGCGGCTGCGCCGGCCTCGGGCTAGCAACGCACGGATGCCCGGAGAAATCTTCCTCCGGGCATCCGCGGGCGACCTGGCGCCGGTCAGCCTTGAACCGCTTCGACAGGCTGGGGTCCGCCCTGGTTCGTGTGGCGCTGCTGGAGGTGGCGACGCATCAACAGCACCGCGAGCTCGGCGTCCCGGGCGAGTGCCGCCTGGATGATCGCCGCATGCTCGTCCCACGACTGGTTGACCGCCGCACTCTTGCCTCCCACCAGGTGATGCGCCTGGTTGCGCACCGAGCGCAGCGTGTCGGCCAGGAATCGTGAACCGCCACCGGACGCAAGCAGCTCGTGGAACTGGTCGTTCAGCGCGTTGAGTTTGTCGTGATCGGCGGCTGCCGCCGCGGAGTGCCCCTCCTCGAGCGCCACGCGCAGGGCGGCCAGCGTCGCCTCGTCGGCACGTTCCACCGTGTGCTGGACCGCGATCAACTCAAGCGCCAGACGGATCTCCCGGACGATGCGCAACTCGTCCCTGTCGAGTTGGACGACACGTACTCCACGGCGCGGAAGCGCTTCGAGCAGGCCCTCTGTCTCCAGCCGGCGGAACGCCTCGCGCACGGGGTGGCGAGAGACCCCGAGGCGCTCGGAGATCGTGGCCTCGCTCAGACGCTCGCCAGGGCGCAGGTGGCCGTCGAGGATGAGCCGGCGCATCTCATCGGTCGTCTCGTCACGGAGGGAACGATGACGAGATCCCACGGATGACATAGGTGACTCCTCGGCACACAGGGCTTTGAATACAAGATACAACCGAGGTTACCGTGTCCGAGCCGCCGACGGGGTGAGCTGACAGAGAGTCAGATGGGAATCATGAGAGGAACATCGACCATGGCTGCCCCCAGGAAGTACTCGTTGGAGTTGCGCGAGCGTGCCGTGCGGATGTACCGCGCCTCCGGAGGCATGCGCGGCTGGATCCGGCAGGCCGAGGCGGACGCCGGCGAGCGCGATGACCGCCCCACCACCGGTGAACGCTCCGAACCCGCCGCCCTGCGCGTCAAGGCGCACGTGCAGATTCGAGGACCACTGCACGGACGCCCTCGCGGAAGCCATCAAGGCCAAACGGGACGGGCACGCACTTCCCGAGGCCCCGGAGCCGGAAAAACCCTCGGGGCAGGTTGTTGATCTGATGTCCGCGCCGGAGGCATCCGTGAAGAAGGCCGGGGCCTCCCGCGGTGAAACCTGACGTCCCACGGACCGCACCTCATGTACGTCATGTCAATGAGGTGCGGTCCGTGGGACGTCCCCCCTTTGCTCTCCCAGCAACCTATGGCGTCTTCTCAAGGAGTTTCGCCGGCGAGGGCGCGGTGGAGGCCACCGACGCCAAAGTGCGTGACCCGGCGACAAGGCCGGCAGGCCGGAGGCCGGGATCTCAAGTACGCCGGACGTGACCATCACGCCGAACGGCGCATGGCTGATGGCGTTGGTTATGTCCTTCCCGCTGGAGAGGGGAGGCGAGTTATCGGGTGTTCCCGGAGCGGTCCGCCGGGGCCGGTCCGGTCGTGCGCCCGACGACCAACTTGCCGCGCAGCAGGATTCCGCCTGTCTCCACGTGGCTGTCGCGGGCCGTCCACCAGCGTGACTGCAGTGAATTTGAGCCTCCACCAGATGGACCCGAAGGCACAGAAGACGTGTTCGGGTGCGGACAGCATCCCCGGGAGTGAACGAATCCCCCCAAGTGTGTAACTAGTTTCACCACATTGCCGGCGGTTCCGCAACAGGCCATGCCATGCGGGAGTCTTCGATGCTGCCCCAGTGCTCACCGTGGAGCGTGGTCGCGTCAACGCGGCAGGCCATGGGGTCCGAACTTCCGAACCTCGGCGTTCGGGCCTTCATTTCGAGGTCTCGGCGCAAGCTTACGAAGGTAACGCCCGGATAACGTTTCGAACCTCGATGAAACTAGTTACAGTCAAGTCTTGACGCCGTGGGCCCCGGCGTCGACATGATGAACAGCATGCGACGACAGCCGACGCCCGCGGCTGAGCCCACGGGTGACCAAAATTCGACTATGCGTGCCGAGCCCCCGCCGGCAGCACCGGACCTGGCCATCGACATCTCGACACAGCACGGCTCTGCGACACCGGCGCAGCCATGATCTTCATCAGCCGCGACCGTAATTTGGCCGGCAGCCTGGCCGACCGCATCCCTGTCATGAACGGAGGTGGTCGTGTCATCGAAAGGGGCCTGCTTGCGTCGACGCCAGAACTGTTGAGCCCGCGCGTCGCACGGTTCGCCGGCGTCGACGAAAAGCATCGCCGACGCCACGCGCGCGGAGGTCTTCGGAGCTCCCGGCGGAGCAGGGGGCCTGGAGAAGCTTGCCGTGGCTGACGCGGTAGCTCTTCAGCCGCCGTACCCGTCATCCCCGCCGAACCGGAGCCGGAGTCAGGAGACACGACACCGCTGCACCCGCGTCCACGCCAGACACGGACAGGCACGTCACCGAAATCCTCCTTGATGTGCGGGACCTCAGCGTGCGAGTCGGCTCGGTGGGACGAATTGGCCGCGCACCCCCCGCCGTTGAGGCTGGGGCAGCATGACCAAGCGCCAGCAGCCCCTGGTGGCCACCCAATGGTGGATCTCTACCTTCCCCGGCGCCGCGCTGCTGTTCATCCTCGTCCTCGTCGATCTCGTGGGTGAGCAGATCCACGACCGACTTGATCCGCGCCTCAAGCGCTTCTGCCTCACCTCGCGAAAGGAATTCCATGCTCATCCTCAACCATGGCCTCATCGTCAACGGGGACGGACGAACGGCTCCCTTCACCGGTTCGGTCGTCATCGAAGGCAGCCGCATCGCCGCCGTCGGCCCGGGCAACTACACCGGCGGCATCGACGACACGGTCATCGGCCTCGAAGGTCGCCTGGTCATGCCAGGAGCCATCGACCCGCACACCCATGCCGTTGCCCCGGGCCCCCGATTTGCTAGCGGCACGCCTGGCGTCTCGCTGGAAGAGGTCCTGGGTAACCTGCGGAGGCACCTCAGCCAGGGCCACACAACGGTCGTCGACCTCGACGGCTTCAAGGTGCCCGAGGAGACGGCACTGGCACAGGGACGCCAGCCCGTACGCATCGAGGCCGGCACAGTGCACTTCGCCCCGATGTTCGACGCTGCCGACGCCGCGGACGGCGCCGGACTGAACGACGTGCACCGCTCCATGACTGCACGAGAGATGGTCGATGCGGGCGCGGTCGTCATCGGTGAGGTCGGGGCCGGTATGACACTCGGTGGCGGCGGCCAGGACTACATGTACATTCCTGCCGCAGTCGAACAGACCACGGGCGTGAAGATCCTGCCGGCACAGGCAAAGGCCCTCAAATACGCCGTGCTGGGCCGGCATATCCGCCCGGGCAATCCCGACCGTGAGAAGATCGCCGAGCTCCTCCAGCAGCAAGGCCTGGCCGGTCTGATCACCATCGACAAGATGATCAAGCTGATCGAGGAGTCGGTGCTTCCGAGCTTCCAGGTCGCGCTCGACGGGCTGGTGGCATCGGCCAACCTCGCGGTCGAACTCGGCGTCCCGACGCTGGTACACAACTCGGCCCCGTCGGACGAGGCCGCCCGAGAGGCCGCGAGCATCGCCAAGGAACTGTTCATCGGCGGCCACACGAACCACGGAACGTTCAGCGCCGAAGAAGCGGTTGAGAACGCGCGCTGGATCCGGGAACAAGGCGGCTTCGTCGAGATCGACACCTTTGACGCGTGGGGACGGAAGGAACTGCACGCTACCCCCGAGCACCTGATCGCACTGATGCAGGAGGGCCTGGTCGACATCATGGCGACGGACTACGCCGCCGGACACTGGGACGGCATGTTCGAGATGGTCGATGCGGTCGCCCGCGTGGGCCTCGTGCCGCTGGAGCAAGCCGTAGCCATGGCCACGGGCAACGTCGGCAAGGCGTTGCCCCGGGTGGGCGCCGACCGCGGTCAGCTGAAGGCTGGCCAGCTCGCCGACGTCGTCGTATCGGCGGCCGCCAGCCCGGCCGACGTGCAACTCGTTGTCATCGACGGAGAAGTCGCGCTCACCCGTGTCGACTTCGCGGTGCCGACGGTAGCGGCGTGATCACCGACGGGGCAACACACCAACTGCTGGAGCGGTGCCAGGCGATGGCGGGCACAGCGCTGCCCGAGGAGGTGCGACGGCGCGCACGGCACTGCCTGCTCGACCACCTCACCTGCAGCCTCGTCGGCGCCCAACTGGACTACGTGCAGCCCAGCTTCACTGCCACAGCACCGCTCAGTGGACAACCCGAGGCGACTACCGCAGACGGCCGCCGGCGCTCCGCGTTTACCACGGCCTATCTCAACGGCGAGTCCGCCAACGCACTCGACTACGACGACACCCTGTTGGGCCACCCCGGCGCCCCCATCATCGCCGCGGCCCTCGCGGTCGGTGAGCGGGCGGGTGCCACACTCGACGACCTCATCACGGCCATCGTCGTCGGCTACGAGACGCACTGGCTGCTCGCCCGGGCGGCATCGCCGTCGCAGGCCCGAGCAGGAAAGGTGCGCGGGGACGGGGTATTTGACGCCATCGCCGCCTCGCTCGCGGCGGCCGCAGTCACCGACGCATCAGCTCAACGGCTAGGCCGCGTCATGGGAGTTGCCGGAGCACAGTCCTGCGTCCCGTACGTCGCCAAGTGGTACGAGAGGCCGGTGCCCAGCGTGAAGAACAATGCGGGATGGAACGCAGCCGCAGCCGTCCTCGCGGTCGACCTGGCCGACTCCGGCGCAGTGGGCCTGCCCGACGTCCTCGACGGGCCGGCCGGGTTCTGGCTGATGGCAGGCAGCGACCGTTGGCGCTGGGACGACACGCTGGCGGAAACCGTGGAACCCGCGATCCTGCGGACCGGCTTCAAGCGATTCCCGGCATGCTGGCACACCCAGCAGTATCTGGCCGTACTCGCATCCGTACTGCAACACATTCCCGAGGGCCGCGCCATCAGGCACATACAGGTAGCTGGCCCACAAGACCTGCAAAAGTTCGCCGAGACACGGATCACCGGGCCCGCCGACGTCGCGTTCAGCATCCCCACGCTGAGCGCCCTGCTCGCCGGCGGCGTCGAGCCCGGTCCGGCGTGGGTGCACC
Organism: Streptomyces sp. NBC_01716; assembly: GCF_036248275.1. Classification (NCBI taxonomy): domain Bacteria; kingdom Bacillati; phylum Actinomycetota; class Actinomycetes; order Kitasatosporales; family Streptomycetaceae; genus Streptomyces; species Streptomyces sp. NBC_01716. The sequence goes on from NZ_CP109181.1 coordinate 8,523,587, forward strand.
CAGACACTCTCGCATCCATCACGTCGCTGACACAGCGCGTGATGGTGTCCCACACTCAGCAAAGGTCTGTCACCGTAACCCTCGATGACGAGCAGTCACTGCGAGCCAATGTGCCCGAGGCAGACTTTGCTTACCCCCACCCGTTCGGCCTCACCGAACGTGAGGTACGGGACAAGTTCGACCGGCTCGTCTCACCGTTGCTCGGTGCAGACACTGCAGGGGCACTGCGGGAATCGGTGATCGACACCGACGGTTCGCAGAAGCTTTCGGAGATAACCGCAGCCATGCATCGATGAACAGCACGTCCGGGACGGCTCACTGCCATCCAAGCCGGTCCCGGAACGACAGATATGCGTGCTGTTGGGGAGGGAGCCCCGTCGCAACGACCTGTGTCGTTGCGACGGGGCCCCGACCAGATGGCTCCAGGGCGTGTCCGCAAACTCCCGTCCGGCTCACGCCCGCCGCGGAGCGGCTGATGACTCGTTGGCACGCGCGCTCTCCCCCGTAGCCCTTCGGGCACGGGAGGTGCTCCCCGCGTTGTCGGAGTCGTCCACGTACGTCCGGTCCATCTGCGGGGCCGATCCTCCGCGTTGCGATCGCACGCACCAACGGGACATCAGCCGCTGCCGCGGCTGGCGCGAGCCCCGCCCTTTCGGCCGGACGACGCTACTTTGCGGACACGCCCCAGTGCTGGGTTTCTCTTTCGCTGGGTATATGTCCTGGTGGCGGTGGTTCGGTTGCTCGGTGGCGGGTGCTGGACGGTGGTGTTACAGGCACGGCCGAGCTGTGACGCAAACGACGAACGGGTCGTACTTCAACTGTCACGAGCCCGCAAGGCTCCGCGTGATCTGGCGCCGCGGCCACGGATGGTTGAGCTGAGCCGGTCCGGACAGCGAGTGCCTGCCATCGCTGATGAGTTGAGATGCAGTGCCAAGGCGGTCCGCCGCTGGCTGAACCGCTTCAACCGCTCGGGGCGTGCGCTCGCGAGGGGAAGGCAGGCGCGGCAGCGGGCCGTGTCAGACGAACTACGGTCCCTGAACGAGCCGTTGCCGGCCGAGCAGGGACCGAAGTCGGTAGAGAGCCGGCCACGGGCCGGGCTGGCAGGCGTTGTGCGGGTTCCTGGACGTGGTGCACCCGCGCCCAGGGGGAGTAGGGGCAACTTGCCGCAGGAAGTCAGTTTCCTGTTCGGGCATGACCCGCGCACACGCCTACCACACACTGATCCCAGGTCCAGGCCGATACACCCTCCGCTGTTCGGGCGCGCGGATCCCGGTCTGGGTCATCCGCGCTCGCCACAGGATGTGCGGGCAATGAGCTCCGGCTGGAACGTCAACTGTGCCGACTCCGCGGGGCTTTCAACGATGAGTCCGGCCGCCTTCAGCCCCATCTGGTACGACGGTTGCGCGATGACAGTGATGCCGAGTGCCGGCGCCCAGGAGAAATCGTCCATCGTGAGGAATCCGATGTCATCCGGGATCATCAGTCCCCGGGCCATCAGTGCGGAGTGGACAGCTACGGTGCGCCGACCTGCAAAGCACACGATCGCGTCGGGAGCGCAGCGTTCCAGCAACACCTCAATCGCCGCGTCAACATCCTCATTGCCGGCCACGGCCACCACAGCCTCGTCAGGCAGCGGAAGACCTGCCTCGGCGAGCCCCCGCTGCAGCCCTTCGGTGCGCCCGCTTTGCGAGGGCCGTTTCCCGGAGGTGATCACACCCACGGTTCGCCGCCCGCAGGAGACCAGATGCTCCGCGACGAGCCGACCGGCCGCACGATTGTCCAAGGCAACCGAGTGCAGATTGGGCAGCGGACTCTGTACCGATCGTGCGACGACTACACAGGGAGTCCCCCGTGCGGCCATCCTGCGTGTTCGGTCATCAGTGGACACACTGGTGGTGACGATCAGCCCCCGCACTCGCTGCTCATCCATCGTCTGGACCTGGGCGACCTCGCGGTCGACATGGCGGAAAGTGTTGGAGAACATCACAAGGCTGCCGTTGGCGTCAGCGACCTCGTCGATCCCACGCATCAAGTCCAGGTAGAACGGACTGCTGAGATCGTCGATCAGCACCCCGATCGTGCTGGACTTCCCGGCGAAAATGCTCTTAGTCAGGGCGTTCGGCGTGTAATCCAGTCGGTTGGCCGCGTCCCACACCCTGGTTGCGGTGGCCCCTTTGACGGCGCCGCCGTTGAGCACCCGCGAAACCGTCGCCACTGACACCCCGGCGGCCGCCGCGACATCGCCAATGGTCGTTCGCTTTCCCATCCTGCACCCTCTCACTGCATCAATCAGGCGGCGGCCACATGCCATCGCGAACACCGCCCATGATGACGATGCGTACACGCCACCACTACTTCGGATCGGTCAACTCGGATTGGCGATCACGTCCGGTGCGACGCGCACCGCAACGGCAGCACCAGAATGGCATCGGCGACATGGGCGGTGCGACGCCAATCACTGGCAAGCACACCACTCTTGCCTCGGCGGTGCCGTTCCCGAGGGGCCGACCGCCAACCGCAACGGCGCGCCGCAGACCCGGGAGCCCATAACATCGACCTGCCTGGACATACGTGGATATTTTACTCGCTTATGTGAGGGCGAATTTCTGAGCGTGAACACCTGTCGCCCGCTTCGATCTGCGATCAGCTTCTGAAGGTACGGCAGGCGAACTCGTCATGTAATTAGTTTCAGATGGAACACGAGAGCGCGTGGAAAGTCAACGCCAGGCCGCGACGTGAATACGGAGGCCCTAACGGCACGGCCTGGCCGCACTTGACCACCGCTGGGCAAGAGGCCTCGGCCAGGGCGTGCCCAACACCGTAGACAGATACTTTTGACTCCTTCATGGGGCAGGACGCAAGTTGCCGCGGGCGCTGACGGTGAGCGCCCGCGGCTACGGCTGCGGATCTGGAAAACCGGACAGTTGCTGGGACTGCGGTCGTGGAGAGGACTCAGAAGGCAGGCTGTGGAGGGTGCCAGCGCGAGTCGCAGCGGCTGTCGGCGGCTGCCACGCGGGTCCAGTGGTGGGGGAGCGGCCTGGAGCTTTTCGAGATCACGTTGCTCATGACCGCCCCTTCCTCTACCTCTGGGAAGCCTTCTCGCCCTCGATGGCGTAGGGGTCGAAGCGAGGTACGCCGTCAGCGGCCTTGGCGATCACCCGCGCTGGACGGAAATCGTCGAGCAGCGAGGACTCCTGGCCTGTCGTAACCTCGTGGGCCGCGAGACGACCCATGAGGGCGCCCATCGTTACACCGCTGTGCATGGTCATGACGTACAGGCCCGGCACACCGTCCCAGAATCCGGCGACGGGCAGGCCATCAAGGGGGTACGGGCGGGTCGCGATCTGAACCCGCTCACTGCGCACGGCGGCGGCGTCAACGTCGGCGACTCCGTCCGCAGTCTGTGCGATCAGCTCCTGGATCGCCTCGTCGGGGAGGGTCCAGGTCGAATGATCGATCTGCGTGTCGCTCTTGCTCGACCGTATGACGAGACGGCCGCTGGTGTCGGGACGGACACTGAGGCCGGGGAGGTGAAGCATCGTCGTCAGGTTGGACGTCCCGGGCGAGGTCGTCACTGTGAGGCCAGGAGTGCCCGCGGTCACCACGTCGATGCCCTGCGTCTTCATGACATCGCCGATGCCGGCACCGGCCGCCAGCACGACAACGTCGGCGTCGAGCCGATCCCCGTTTTCGAGGACCACGCCGCAGACTCGATCGCCGTGGTCGATGAGGCCAACCACGTTCGATCCGTCACGGACGCTCGCACCGACATCCCTTGCGGCGCGTAGAAGGTCGTGAATGAGCAGCGGCACTGTGATGTGGCCTTCGCCCGGGTAGAACGCGGCCAGCTCGTACGCATCCTTCCTCCGGATGAGCGGGTCAATCCGGCCGAGCTCGCGAGGGGGCACCGGGATTGCGGCGTACCCGTAGAAGTTGAGCCGCTCAATCCGGTTCATGAGCTTCTGAGCGTCGGCGGCGTTGTCGACGACATCGACGTTGCCCTGCTTGTGCAGCCAGTCAGACTTGCCGAGGTCCCGTGCGACCGCATCCCATTCCGTCATCGAGATGACGTTGAGGTCGTGGTAGTTCCTCGGCTCCTTGCCGTGGGAGTTCAGCCAGGCGAAGCTCGCTGCGCTGGCGGCGTCGCCCGGGACGCCCTTGTCGACGACGGTGACATCGACGCCGCGCCGAGCGAGCTGGTAGGCCGTTGAGGCGCCGAGCACGCCCGCGCCTATCACGACTGCTTTCATTACAGTTTCTCCCTTGTCAGGTGGTGCCGACGCGAAGAGGGCCGTCGGCTGGTGAGTGCGCCCTGCCCTCGTCGATGAGGTCGAGTTGGATGTCCGGGTAGCGTTCGGGGCGATGTGATGACGGTGTCTGCCGCGAGCCCCGGTTTGAGTACGCAGCGCCGCGCATGGATCCGATGCGGGGTGGCGTAGGCGATGTCGCCAGCCGCCAGCGCGACTGACTGTTCATGGGCAGAGCGTCCGGGGCCGGCATGACTCCTCCTCTCACAAGTGCAACTAGTTACATCTGCGGCCGTGGGCCTTGTCCTGCCTGCGGGTCGATGTGGCGAGTTGGCAGCCGCTTCGCCAGGGATGAGCTTGATGTCCCCGAGCTGGTGTGGCCGTTGCGGCCCGCGGTCCGCCCCCACAGCTCAGAACTCGCGGCCGGCGGCAGCAGGTGGGCTCGGCGGATTGCATGCAGAGCTGTCCCGCGAGCCTGCCTATCTCGAATGTAACTAGTTACAGGATACCATGAGGAGCTTCTGGCTGCTCCGCTGAGACCGGCCATGGCCCCGTGGATCGCTGTGAAGGAGGATGACTTCAGTCAGGCCGCCGTCATGATCAGGTGCTTCGGCGCACCACTGGTCAGGTCCACGCTCTCGCTGGTGTCCTGCTACCGGGACGTGATCGACAGGGCTCGTAACCGCCGCAGTCGGGGTGCTGGTCCAGCGGGCCCGCAGAAGCCCGGACCGGGTACTGCGGATCGCGGCAACTGTGTGCTCGGACTGTGGCGCACCCGGTTCCTCTGATCCCGGGGCGACGGTTTGCGGTTGGTCGCACCCAGGTCGGGAGAGCCCTTCCTTCGATGCATGAGCATTGAGGCCCCAGGCATTGACTGCGGTGCGGGCGTGTGCTCTAGTTGTAACTAGTAACAGTAACTAGTTACATCAATACGTTCCCTACACGGAACGCTGCGCCTTGAGGTCGGGTCCACCCCTTCGACCGTCGCCGGCGGGATGCCTTCACGGATAGGGTAATAGGCGGCAGAACCACCTCATTCTGTCGTTGATCTGTCCGGTCGAACCGCGCCATTCATATGCGTCAGGACCTTCGGCGCAGGACGAACTGCAGGCATCTGTCACCTGGTTGGGCGGAGTTGGGCTCTCCAGGCGAACCTCAGTACCAGATCGGGCCCAACACCAGGGCCCCCTCCCAGAATTGAAGGAGGAGCGTGCATCATGCCTCCTTACGTCGCACAAAACCTGCCTGAGGTCCGAGTCGGGGTAGCAAATTTAGCCCCGCAGCGATTCGAAATGGGGACTCTAAGGGCGCCCGAAGTTGTCCCTCGGTCCTCGCGGAATGCTGGGGCTCGGCACGACCCTGATGCTGGTTCGAGCCTGGCTGCTTCGCGCACCGACACCCACAGCACACCCCTGCCGGCCATTGGGTCGCCCGCTTCGATCCGCGATCCTCTTTCTGAGGGCATCGAACACTTCTGGATGATCGGGCTTCGGTTCTGTACGGCGACCGGCCAAGAGGTCAGGCAGTACTACCTGGTCGAGAAGGCTCAGGACGATGACAGCGCTAGGGCGTGTTTGAGAAGTAGCGTCGTCCGCCCACTGGGCGGGGCCCACGGCGTCTGGTGCGTGCGATCGCAAGGCGGAGGATCATCCCCGTAGATGGACCGGACGTACTTGGATGACTCCGACAACGTGGCGAGCGTGCGTGCCAGGCGTCGTGGGCCAGACGGGACTTCTCAAACACGCCCTAAGCGCATCGCCCAGTACCGGGCTGGGTCCACCAAGGAAACTGGGCTGCGTGGGGGAGCGCCACTCGACGATCAATGGGCTGAAGTGCGGCAGGTGCGATGTGACGATCTGGGAAACTGGTCCCTCTCCGAGTCAGGTACGTGAGGTTCTTTTGAACGTGGCCGGCGCAGGTGGCGAGGTGTCGAGGGTGAACAAGTCTCAGGTACTCGGCCGACTTGAGAGAACGGACCAGGCTCTCGGCTCCGTAGGGGTTCATCGCCGATCGGCCCGATCACGGGGTGGTCGTGGTCGATCGTCACAAGGTCACCAACTTACTTCGAGCGGGGCAGAAAGAATCCACCCGTCAGCCACTCGGGGATTGTGTGAACGTAGCCCGCGTGTGGCTTCCGAAGAACCTCCTTTAGGGGCAAGCTAATCTGCCACTGCTCCGCCGATCACCGCGCTGAGCCTCTGAGTGCTTAGCGAGACTTCCACCGCGTCTGTCGGTGCACAGCTCTCAACTGGCTCCCCGGCTCACGCCTTTCTGTCAGGCGGATGAGCCTCCCGTTAATTCTGGCGGCCCAGTCTCTTCGTCAGCGAGGGTGCCGTCCTGTCTGACGTATCCACTCTGCGATCTCGACGGCTCCGGAGATGGAGACCCCCGATTCTCCCGGGAAACGCGACGAACCAATCATTCTCGTCTATGCATGAACCAGCGCATATGGCATTGATGTATCCGAACCAGTCTAAGAAATGGAGGTGCGGCCGACATGAAGAAGATCATCAGTGTTGCGCTCGTGCTCGGGCTCTCAGCGTCACTGGCCGCCTGCACGTCAACCGGCCCGGATGCCGGCTCCGGGGGAGGGGACGTAGTCGTCGTTGAAGGCTATGGCGCTGAGTACGAAACCCTCTTCAGAGAGAACATCGCGAAGCCGTTCACGAAGGAAACCGGCATCAAGGTCGAGTACAGAGGGGGCGGCTCCGGGGCGGAGACCTACGCCGCCGTCCGTGCCGCCAACGGTGACCCTGGTTTTGACCTCGGGATAATGACCCACCTCGAGCTCGAGCAGGGCCATCAGGACAATCTGCTGGCCCGGGTGACCGAGAAGCAGGTGCCCAACCTGGCCAACGTGCCCCAGAAGCTGAAGGAACACACCAACGGCGTCGGCGCGATTCAGGAAGTCCAGCAGGTCTGCCTGATGTACAACCGCGACGACTTCCCCAAGCCGCCCACCAGTTGGGACGTGATGTGGAATCCGAAGTACCGTCAGGGAACGTTGATCTTCAGCCCGAGCAACGCGCTCGGGGTCTATTCCCTGCTCACCCTCGCCGACATGGGCGGCGGAAGTAGCAACAACATGGGGCCCGCGTTCAAGCGGACCGAGGAGATGGCCAAGTACGCCTTGGCCACTCCGACGAGTTCCTCGGAAGCCGTGCCCTTCATGGCGAAAGAGACCGCCACGACCTTCCCCTACTTCGACGGCCGCGCCGCGATCTACGCCAAGACCAACAACTACGACTTCACCGTTCCCAAGGAGGGTACATACGCGAACCTGGGCGCCTTGGGCGTCCCGGACGGCGCGGACCACAAGGGCAACGCCTTCAAGCTCATCGACTACTGGCTCTCCAAGGAGGTCCAGGAGCGCTGGGCGCTTGCCTACAACGTCGGGCCCGCCATCACCAGTTTGACTTTTCCCGCGGCCTTCGCGGCCAAGCACGTCACGACGCCGGAACAGCTCGACAAGATCAAGATCGCCGACGCGTCAACGGTCAACGACAACCGTAACGAGTGGCAGCAGCAGTGGCAGGAGGCCGTGCGATGACCACCTCGCTGACAGGCTCGCCCCCGCGCGTGCCCGGGCACACGCCGACGCGGAAGCGTTCCAACTTGCCGCTGCTGTCATTGCCGGCGACGGTCTGGGTCCTGGCGGTCTTCGCGGTCCCGACCATGATCCTCCTCGCCAGCAGTGTGCTGACTTACGACGGCGCCCAAGTCACCACCGATCTCACCACCGAGCACTACACGGGCCTGTTCGGCGACAGCTATTTCCGTTCCGTGTTGTGGGACACCATCTGGACGTCCATCGTTGTGGGCCTGACTTGTACGGCCATGGGGCTTCTGGTCGCGCACTTCCTCGTCCGCTCCCGCTCTCGTCTGCGCACACTTGTGCTGCTCATCGTGGTTTCGCCTCTCGTCTCCAGCGTTGTCGTGCGCACCTATGGCTGGTTGGTGGTGCTCCAGAACGACGGCCTGCTCAACACGATCCTCCAGTGGTCGGGCGTGACCGATAGACCGGTTGCGTTCATCGGCACCTGGTTCGCGGTCATCGTTGGGCTCGTGCACGTGCTGCTGCCGTTCGCGGTATTTACCGCGATGTCCAGCGTGCAAAGCGTCGACCCAGCCTTGGAACGCGCCTCACGCGACCTGGGTGCCGGACCGGTGCGTACCTTCTTCCGGATCACGCTGCCGCTGATCAGGCCCGGTCTGATCTCCGGTTTCATGCTCACCTTTGCGATCAGCCTGGGCTCATTCGCTGCGGCTGCGATCCTCGGCGGCGGACGGGTCCAAACCCTCGCGACCCTGGTTCGCGAGCGCATGGTGGTCAGCCTTGAGTGGGGGGAAGCTGCAGCCATCGCCGTGGTCATCCTCGTGGTCAGCGCGATCACGGTCGGCGCACTTCTGTGGGCCGGCAACCGGTCACGAAAGGGGATCTGACCATGCGCCCTCGCCTCTGGATCCTGCTGCGCTCCACACTACTAACGCTCGTGATGCTGTTCATCGCCGTGCCAATGGCCGTCGTGGTGTGGACCTCCATCCAGCCCGACACCTACCCGGCCTTCCCCCCCAAGCGGCCTCTCCCTGAAATGGTGGGACTCCGCGCTCACCCGCGAGTGGCTGCTGCCGATGGCTCTGTCCGCACAGATCGCACTGGCCTCTGCCCTGTGCGCCCTGATCACCGGTACCGCCGCCGCCTATGCACTCTCTCGCGGCCAGGGGCGCGGCCGGGCCGCCCTGGAGGGCTTTCTCGCCACCCCGCTGCTCTTGCCGGAGATCGTCATCAGCCTCGCCGTCGTGCAGCTGATCTCCATGATGAGCGCACGCGGGCTCATCGGCTCGCCCCTGCTCGTGGTGACCCACACGGTGATCGGTATTCCGTTCGTACTGCGAACCGTCGGCGTCAGCCTACTCGGCGTCAACACTTTGTGGGAGCGTGCAGCTCGCGATCTCGGAGCCACCCCGCTGCGCGCTTTCACCTCGGTCACTCTGCCGCTCATGCGGTCAGGCATGTTCGCCGGCGCACTCTTCGCCTTCATCATGTCGTTCAACAACGTCGAGTTGTCCCTGTTCCTGACCACCCGCGACGCGAACACCTTGCCCATCCAGCTCCTGCAGTACATGGAGTACGAGTACTCGCCCACCCTGGCCTGCGTCGCGGTCACCAGCGTCCTCGGCATCTGCGCCATCGCAGGTATCGCATCCAGGTTCACCCACCTGACCGAGTTCATCCACGGAGGTACCAAGTGACCGCACTGAGCGCCGCCAAGCGGCCCGCCATCCAGGAAACAGCCGGTAGATACGCGGTCACACTGCTCGGCATCCGCAAGGAGTTCGGCTCCGCAGTCGCCGTTGAAGACCTCGACCTCGACGTTCGCCCCGGCGAGTTCCTTACCCTGCTCGGACCGTCCGGATGCGGCAAGACAACCACCCTGAACATGATCGCGGGCTTCCTCACGCCCGATGCCGGGCAGATCATGCTCGACGGACAGGACGTCCACCATTTGCCCCCTGACCGACGCGACACCGCGATGGTATTCCAGCAGTACGCCCTCTTCCCTCACCTGACCGTCGGCCGCAACGTCGGCTACGGACTGCAGATGCGCAAGCGCCCGAAACCGGAGATCCGCAAGCGCGTCGCCGAGGCCCTCGAACGCGTTGGCCTGGCCGGCAAGGAAGACCGTCTACCCGGTCAGCTCTCCGGCGGGCAGCAGCAGCGCGTCGCGCTCGCCCGGGCCATCGTGGTGCAGCCGAAAGTGCTGTTGTTCGACGAGCCGCTGTCCAACCTGGACCTCAAGCTGCGCGAACAGCTCCGCCTGGAGATCAAGCACCTGCAGCGCGAACTCGGCATCACTTCCATCTTCGTGACACACGATCAGACCGAGGCCCTGGTGATGAGCGACCGCATCGCAGTGATGCGCGGCGGCCGGATCGACCAGCTCGACACACCAGAGATGATCTACCGCGAACCTGCAAACGCTTTCGTAGCGGGGTTTATCGGCCAGTCCAACCTCATCTCCGGCGTCTGTACCGAGGCCGGCTCCGACCGATGCACGATCGAGCTGTCCACATCGAACACCGTGCACGCACGGCACCCGGGCACGGTCACCGCGGGCGACTCCGTCCGTGTCCTGCTCAGGCCTGAAGCGCTCCGCCTGGGCAGCGACGGCGCCCCCTCAACCCTCACGGGCGCGGTGATCGAGATCATCAACGAGGGCAACATCGCCACTGTAGTCGTTCAGGTCAGCACGGATGTCCGGCTTCGCGTCGCCGTCTCCGACCCGGGCGCACTCAGGCTGCCCACCCTCGGCGACGTGATCCCCGTCTCGATTCCCCCCGGAGCCGCCCGAGCTCTGCCCACCGGCGGCTGAAACCCTCACCTTCCCTCCTGCACAGGGGTGGAGCCAGTACGACCAAGATCGGCAAAGCCGCTGGCTCCGCTCGGTTCTATCGCGCCGTTGCCCGAGCGGAAGAGCCCCCGGCCACCCCACGAGGTTGGCCGGGGCGCTGCCCTGCGTCTCGGAGCGATGGGAACACTTCGACACCGGACTGAGATCGATCACCCCGGCACGTCCCCCCGACCCGCGGCCGTCCGCCGCCGGGACTGTGTCCTGCCTGCCGATGTGTCGTGGTCGCGCCTGGTGTCCACGGGCCCGCTGGCTGGCGCCGCCCGGTATGCGGGATCCCTCCTCGTCGGCCTCGCGGTGGCTTGGTGGCACCACGAGTGACCCCCTCAGGGGGTAACGTGGGTGCCGTCGAGACGGCGGTGCACCATCGACAGCGTGGTCAGCAGATCCAGCCGGTGGGTCACTGGCTTGACCGTTTCCAGGTCGGCGTGGGATGCGTTCTTGGCGGGGTTCTCCAGCGTGCGGTAGGGCAGTTCCTCCGGGTGCTTGGTACGTTGACGCAGTTCGGGCTGCTGGGAACTGGCTTGCCGTGACCGCGAAGGAGTCGGGGATGTCCGGTGCCTGCCGTCACTGGTGTGCTTGCTACATCTGCAGGCCGCTCGGGACGTATTCACTGCGGTGGAACTCCTGTCGCTCTGGGAGATTGCTGCGATCGTGGCCTGCATGACGTCCGCCGACTGGGTCCGTGGCATCGCTACCGTGGCCGCGCCGCCCATTGTCGCGCAGGAGCCGCTGGACCCGGCCAGGGCGCTGGACATCTTCCACCACCCGTCCGGTGCAGGCCGCAAGTCGCCACCGTCCTCGGTCCGATGACGTGGCCGGCCCGTCCAGAGGCAGTCCGCGGAGCAGCTGCCGTCGTGCGGTCGCCCGGTGGCTGCTTGGGCAGCGGTATCGCCCGGCCCGGCAGGGCCGGGGAGGCCACGGTCGCCTGCGCTGATGTTGTGCATGCCGCCGATCAGAGTCCCGCGCCGTCTGTACGCCGTGGCGCCGGATTGGGAGCGTGACGGGATATGCCTGGCAGGTGAGGGGTGGTTGCGTGGGCGCGGACGAGATCAGGTCTCAGGGATTCAACCTGAATGAGCTGTTCCGTGACGTGACGTACGAGATCGACTACTACCAGCGTGACTACATGTGGGGCAGCGAGGAAGTCCGCACCCTGCTGCGGGACTTGTGCGATTCGTTCAAGCACTGGTTGGGCGACTCCGCGTACCGGCGCCGTTCCCACACCGCGCCGCAGTATTTCCTCGGCCCCTTCGTTTACCACGAGCCCTCGGAGAAGCGCCGCTTCCTCGTCGACGGTCAGCAGCGCTTCGTCACTTTGCACCTGCTCTTTTTTGCGGCTGAGACTGTCGGCCCAGGAAGCCGGTGATACGCACACGGTCGACCAACTCAACCGTGTCATCACGACCGACGGGAAGCACTTCTGCGTCGGCATCACCGACCACGACCCCGTCCTGCAAGCCATCAGCGAGGGCCGCAGATACGAGGCCGGCGCGGGGGACTCCCTCTCCCGCCGCAACCTGTGGGCACGCGGCCAGCAGATCGAATCCCGGCTCGCCGAGGAACTCGACGCCGAGAAGCTCCACCCCTTCACCGAATGGCTCCTGACACGCGTGGTCCTGGTGGGCATCCGCGCGGCAGGCCCCGACCACGGCTACCGCATGTTCGAGACGATGAATGACCGCGGCGCCCGCCTCACCACCGTCGACCTCCTGAAGAGCCATCTGCTGTCCAACGTCGGCTCCGCTGAAGATCAGCTGAATACCCGGTGGAAGGAGATGCTGCGGGAGCTCCCCGCCGACCGCGATGACCCCCAGGCGGCATCCCGTTTCATCAAGGCCTACCTCCTTGCCCACTGCGCGCGCGAGGACTGCGACGAGGACCGCCGCCAGATCACCACCAACCTCAACGTGTGGGTACGCCACAACGCGGAGTACCTCGGCTTGACCCCGGGACGCCCCGACCACTTCCTCAACTTCGTGCAGAATCTGCTGAAGACAGCCCGTCTGTACAGGCCCGTCCTCGCCGCCACCCGCACCCTGAAGATGGACGGCGACCGCCTGGAGACGGTGCTGTTCAACGAGCGCAACGGCCTCGGCGTCCAGTCCGTCGCCGTGCTCGCTGCCATCGCCCCCGACGACCGGCCCACCGACGCCAAGGACAAGGGCCGCCTCGTCGCCTCCTGCATCGACCGCTGGTACGCCCTGCGGATCCTGCAGGATCTGCCCGTCCAGTCCGCCGATGCCGACGCCCTGGTCCACACCGAGCTCGTCCCTGTCCTGCGCGGCTGCCGTACCGTCGCCGACGTCGCCTCCACACTCGGCGGCCTTGCCCAGCACAACGGGAACCCGGTGCGCGAAGCAATCACCCTGGGCCTGCGAGGCAACAACGCCCATCAGATCCGCTATCTCCTCGCCCGCGCCACCGCTTACGCCGACAAGGCCTGCAAAAAGCCCTTCGGCATCCTCGCCTACCTCGACCGCGACCAGTTCCACATAGAACACCTGTGGGCCAACCACCACCATCGCGTCGCCGGTGACATCCCTGACCCGGTCGTCTTCCGCAGCCGCCGCAACCAACTCGGTGGCCTCGGCCTGCTGAGGGGCCGCGAGAACGCCAGCATCAATGACCTCCCCTTCCACGACAAGAACCGCCTCTACGCCCGCGACAACGTCCTCCTGGGCGTCATGGCCCCTGAATACGATCACCGCAACCCTGAACTGCGCGACTTCATCAAGGCACACCAACTCGACAAGCACATGCGGGCCTTCGGGCCGGGAGAGACCATGACCACGGTCATCGAGACCCGGCAGGAGCTGTATCTGCGCCTGTTCGAATACATCTGGAAACCCGAACGCCTGGGGTTGCCCGTCTCTGCTGCCGTTGCACCTCCACAACGTGACGCCGGCCGGCCGGTCGCCCGTCCGCGCCGGGCCCCTGTGCGGCGCGAAGCGGCTTCTGGCCGACGCACCGACGTGGCCAGGATGATCGACGCCCAGGTTCTGACAGCCGGCACCCGGATCGTGCTCACCTACCGCGCCACCGAGCACTGGGCCACCATCGACGCGAACGGCGGCATCATCCTCGCCGCGACCGGAGGCACACCCTACGGCCGGGCCGACGAGGCCGGGGCCGTCGCCCGTGGCACCAAGACCTGCCAGGGCATGAACGAATGGCACATCGAAGACGAGAACGGAGTACGCGTCAGCCTGCGAACCATCCGTGACCGCGCGGCGGCGGCCGGCGCGCTGTAGCCGGTCAGGCAGGTCTGCCGACGGCTGCCCCGGTCCCGGTCAGCGAAGTGAGCGAGGGATCCTTTCGGCAGAGGCGAAGCGCGGACACAGGGAATGTACCAACGTGCCCTGGAAGAAAGGCCGTTGGGATCTCGCCGTCCACGCCCGCATGCTGCTCCAGCCGGATGTCGCGGCCGGTGTCCGCGAGGCCTTCCCCCATCCCGGCCGGCCCGGCCGGACTGGCCGCCGAAGCGACCGTATGCGCCCAGGTCATCGCTGACCTCGGGCAATGCGAGGCTTCGTAGCCTGGGGCGTCGCCGTCAGGTGGTGTGCGTGGCCGTGGAACAGCAGGCTCGCCGGACCGTCGGTCAGATCGCCACGGACCGCTACGTGTCAGGCGTGATCGGTCGGCTCGGGGCCGCCGAACTTTGTGCTGACCTCTTCCTGGAGCTCGAGCCGGCCCCGCCGGACGTGCTCGCGCATGGCCGTCTCGGCCTCGTCCGCACTGTGCGCGTGCAGGGCGCGGACGATCTCGCGATGCTCGGCGAGGGAGCGCTCCATGCGGCCTTCACGGCGGGTCACGATCGAGGAGAGCAGTCCGCGATGCAGATACTGGATCAACAACCGGTAGTGGTCACTGAGGCGCTCGTTGGACGCGCCGGCCACGATCAGGCCGTGGAATTCCGCATCAGCGCGGGTGTAGCCATCCGAATCCGCGACACGGACGTGCTCTGCCATGTCAGCGACCGCCCGGTCGATCCGATCGAGGAAGCCATTGTTCGCCCTCCCGGCACACAGCCGCGCGGCCATGCCCTCGACGGCCTCGCGCACCTCGAACAGATCGAGGATCTCCGAACGGGAGACCGAGCGTACGAACGTACCCCGGCGCTCCTCGATCGCGACGAAGCCCTCCCGTTCGAGCTCCTTCAACGCCTCGCGGACCGGCATCCGGCTGACACCGAAACGGGTCGCCAGACGCGCCTCCGAAAGCCGCTCCCCCGGCGGGACCGCGCCCGTGACGATGTCCCTGCGCAACAGGCGGAGGATCGTCTCCCTCTTCGAGCTCTCGCGGGCCGGGGCAGGGTCGGTGTCCACTCGGGGTCCGTTCGTCAGGGGGGAGATCCGGGTACACGAGAAGCCGGCGAGCGGCCTCCGCCTTCCTAGTATGGTAGCCGTCGCCCACCGATCGGCGCCGAGCCACCGGTGCCTGCCGCACAGGCCGAAGGCCGGTTCCTTCCGTCGATGTCGCGCTCCACACCACAGCGTCTGCCCTTCGAATTCGTTCTGCGATTCTCTTGACAGCTGGTATGTCAGAACCGCAGAGTGCGTCCCACGATACGAAGAACCCGTCGTCACTGCTGCTCAGTACTGACATACCAGTGATGCTGGGATCGCGCGGGTATTCGTAACGAGCTCGGAATCCTGGCCGACGAAGGGGCCCCTCGGATGAGAAACAAGATCGTGCTCGCTGTGGTGGTAGCTGCCATACCAGTGGTGCTGACCGCGTGTGGCGGCAGTTCCTCCGGTAACGCCGGCGGCTCCGCCGGCTCCGGCAAGAAGACCATCGGCTTCCTGGCCCAGGCGCCGCGCAATGACGGGGGCTTCACCCAGTTCAGCCTCGCCGGCGTCAACGCCGCGATCGCGAAGAACGCGGACCTCAGGCTCTCGTCCGTCGTCGATAATGCCGGCAACTCCCAGGAGCAGATCCAGGGCCTGGAGTCGCTGGCGGCCAAGAACGACATCGTCATCGCGGACGGCGCCTCGCTGAACAAGCCGGTCGCGGTCGTCGCGCCGAAGTACCCGAAGGTGCGCTTCATCCTGGTTGCCTCCGACCTCGACAAGTACGCCGGGAACGTCACCTCCGTGACCACCGCCGTCGGGCACAACGCCATCGTGGCCGGCGCCGTCGCCTCGATGCACTCGCACTCCAAGAAGCTCGGCATGATCGCCGGCCTGCAGGTCCCGGCCTCGACCGCCTGGTACCACGGCATGGTCCAGGGCGCCAGGATCGACAACCCGGCCACCAAGGTCGTCCAGACCTACACCGGTGACTACAACGACGTCGGCAAGGCCAAGCAGGCCGCCGAGGCGATGATGGCCAACGGCGTTGACCAGATCCTTTCCGACCTGGACTCCGGTTCCGAGGGCGTCTACCAGGCCGCCGATGCCGGCAAGCCCGCCGCCAGTGTGTACGACGTCTTCGCCACGCACTGCGACTCCAGCCCGAACATCATCGGCTCCGGTGTCGTCTCGTGGGCAGACATCCTGCAGAGTGCCGTCACCGATGCCGCGACGGACAAGCTGCCCTCGGGTGCGATCAGCTACGGACTCGCCTCGGGTGCGCTCCGCTTCGAGTTCTGCCCCGGCAAGGGCAGTGCCGCGGAGAAGGCCCTTGCGCAGAAGGTGACCAAGCAGATCGTCGACGGTGGGATCACCGCGGACAAGGGCGTACTGCTGCCCAAGCCGAGCTACAAGTTCGAGCAGCGCTGATCCGATGACGACCATCCTCGATCCCGGCCCGGACGCCCAGGCGTCGCAGGGCAGTGCGCCCGCGCTGCGGCTGCGCTCGGTGACCAAGCGCTTCGGAGCCTTCGTCGCCAACGACGCCGTCGACCTCGACGTCGCCTGGGGTGAGATCCACGCCCTCCTCGGCGAGAACGGGGCCGGGAAGACCACGCTGATGCGCATCGTGACGGGTCTGTACGACCCCGACGAGGGACAGGTGGAGGTGTCCGGCGAGCCGGTCCGTTTCCGTAAGCCGCAGCACGCACTTCGTGCTGGGATCGGGATGGTCCACCAGCACTTCACCCTGGTTCCCACGCTCACCGAGCTGGAGAACCTCGTGATCGCACCCTCGCCGGTGCCGTGGCGCAATGGCGCTGCCGCCGCCCGTCGGAGGGCGGAGGAGGTGGCCGCGGCGACGGGTCTGCGGATCACCCCCGACCAGCTGGTCGGCGATGCGGCCGTCGGTGAACGGCAGCGACTGGAGATCGTCAAGCTGCTGTGCGGCGGTGCCCGGATCCTCATCTTCGACGAGCCGAGCGCCGCGCTCAGCCCGGGGGAGTGGGACGAGCTGGCCCGCCTCATGCGGCGGCTCGCCGACGACGGTCACGCGATCATCCTCATCTCCCACAAGCTCTCGGAGGTCTTCGCGACCGCCGACCGCTGGACCGTGCTGCGTCGTGGCGCGGTGGCCGGGAGCGGCCGCATCGCCGATGCCACGCCCGACCGGCTGGTCGAGCTCATGGTCGGCGGGCCGGTTGCCGAACGCCCCCGGCCCGAACCGCAGGAGCCCGGTGCCGCGGTGCTGTCGGTCCGCGAGCTCACAGTGGCGCGCGATCCCGGCGTACCGCAGGGGCCGCGTGCTCTCGAGGAGGTCTCCCTTGAGGTCCGCGCCGGGGAGATCCTCGGCGTCGCCGGTGTGGCCGGCAGCGGTCAGGCCGAACTGGTCGAGGCCGTGATGGGCCTGCGTCCGGCGCTGTCCGGCGAGGTCGGCCTGGGCGGCTCCGCCTTCACCGCGCGCTCGCCGGAGGAGTTCTACCGCCGCGGCGGTGCGCTGATCCCCGAGGACCGTCACCACGTCGCGATCGTCGGCGACATGACCCTGTGGGAGAACATCGGCCTGCGTGCGCTGCGCACCGAACCCCTTGCCCAGCGCGGTGTTCTCCGCACCGCTGCCGCCCGCGAGCACGCCCGCGCGCTGATGGCCGAGTACGACATCCGTGCCGAGAGCGAGGTGCTCCCGATCGCACGCATGTCGGGCGGCAACCAGCAGAAGGCGGTGCTCGCCCGGGAACTCTCGGCCGGTCCGTCACTGCTCATCGCGGCACAGCCGGTACGCGGTCTCGACGTACGGGCCACGGACTTCGTCTACCGCCGCCTGGTCGAGCACCGGGAGGCCGGGGGCGCCGTACTGCTGATCTCCATGGACCTCGACGAGGTGATGTCGCTCTCGGACCGGATCGCCGTGCTCGCCCACGGCCGGATCCGCGGGACCGTCCCCGGCGGGTCCGCCACGCGCGCCCAGTTGGGCGCCCTGATGACGTCGTCGGAGGCGGTGTGATGACCGGGAAGGACCTACTGCCCCGGATCGGGGCCCAGCTCGCGGTGGTGGTGGGCGCGATCGCGCTCGCCGCCGCGATGGTCGCCGCGATCGGGGTCTCGCCCGGCGACGCACTGTCGGTCTTCTGGGACGGCACCTTCGGCCGGAGCGCCAACCTCGGTACGACGCTCACCCAGAGTGTTCCGCTCCTGCTGGTCGCCCTCGGCTGGATCGTCACCACGCGGGCCGGTCGCCTGCACGTCGGTTTCCCCGGCCAGGTGATCACTGGCGGCTCGGCGGCGACCGCGGTCGGACTCCAGTGCGGTGGTCTGCCGATGCCGCTCGCCGTACTCGCGACCGTTGCCGCCGGCGGGCTCGGCGGCATGCTGTGGGCCGCCGTGACCGCGTGGCTGTGGGCCTCGCGGGGCGTGCTCGAGATCGTCTCCTCGCTGCTGCTCAACCTGGTCGCGGTGCAGGTCGCCGCCTGGCTGGTGCGCGGTCCGCTGCAGGGTTCGCTCGACGGGCAGCCGCAGTCGAAGACCTTCCCGGATTCCACCTGGTGGCCCGCGTACGACGGCATCCCCGGCCGGACCCTCTCGTACGACGTGGTCCTGCTCCCGATCTGCGCGATCCTCGTGGTCGTCGTGCTCAGCCGGACCGTCTTCGGCTTCCGTCTCCGCATGGCCGGTGGCAATCGTGATGCCGCCCGCTGGTCCGGTGTCGATCCGGTGCGTGAGGGCGTGAAGGCGATCCTGATCTCCGGCGGCCTCGCCGGCGTGGCCGGGGCTGCCCTTCTCTTCGCCGGATCGACTCCGTGGATGAGCGACGGCTTCGAGGCCAATGTCGGCTTCAACGGCATCGCGGTCGCACTGCTCGCGCGCAACTCGGCGGCCGCGGCACCGATCGCCGCGATCGCCTTCTCCTCCCTCAATGTCGGCGGGACCGCACTGCAGGCCCAGCTCGACGTACCGAGCTCGATGGCCTCGGTGCTGCAGGGTGCCGTGATCGTCCTCGTCCTGGTCGCCGCGGTGCTGCTCCAGCGCCGGGTGTCGCGACGCGCCGCCACCGCGCTGTCACCGGCGCCCGAGTCCGACGCGAAGGATGCCGACCCGGCACCGCTCGCGGAGAGGGTCTGACATGGGGATCTTCGACGTCGCCTTCCTCGTCTCCGCGGTGACCATCGCCGCACCGATCCTGCTGGCCGCCACGGGCGAACTCGTCTCCGAGAAGGCGGGCGTGATCAACGTCGGCCTCGAGGGCGTCATGCTCACCGGCGCCTTCACCGCCTACTGGACGATGCTCGGCACCGGCAACATGTTCGTCTCCTTCCTCGGGGGCCTGGCCGGTGCACTGCTCTTCGGTGTCCTGATGGCCGTGCTCGCCATCGAGGCCAAGGTCGACCAGATCGTGTCGGGCATCGCGATCGGCCTGCTCGGCTACGGCATCACGACCTTCCTCAACAGCGATGCGATCAAGGATCCGAAGACCCTCGCACCGATGGAGCGCCACGGCATCCCCGGCCTCGAACACCTGCCGGTGGTCGGCCAGGCGCTCTTCAACCAGGACGTGTTCATCTACGTCACCGCGGTCGTCGTCGTACTCGTCGCGCTGGCGATGACACGCACGACCTGGGGCGTGAACCTCAAGGCGGTGGGCGAGACGCCGATCGCCGCCGACGCGGCCGGTGTCAGCGTGCGCGGCCTGCGCTGGGCGGCGACCGTGTTCTCGGCGGGCTGCGCCGGACTGGCCGGTGCCTACCTCTCGATCGGCGATGTCGGTGTCTTCCGCGAGTCGATGACCGGTGGCCGTGGCTACCTTGCCCTGGCCGCGGTGCTCTTCAGCCGCTGGCGTCCGGGCGGGGTCGGCCTGGCCGTGACGATCTTCGCGGTCACCGATGCCACCCAGCTCCGGCTGCAGGCACTGGGGGAGATCCCGCGCGAGGTCTGGATCGCGGCCGCCCTGATCGTGCTCGTCGTCCTGGCGCTGCGCGCCCGGGGCCGGGCCGGTATCCGGCTCACCAGGGGCGATGCCTTCATCGGCGTCGTACTGATCGCCCTGGTGGTCACCGCGATCGCCGCACCGAAGACAACCCTGCCGGTCCCGCTGTGGCTGGCGATGCCCTACGTCCTCGCGCTGGTCGCGCTGGCCACCGCCGGGAACACCCGGAACCAGGCGCCGGCCGCCCTGTCTATTCCCTATCTGCGAAGTGAGACCTGAGCCGTGATCACCGATGTGCACACGCACTTCTGGACCCCCGACCACCAGGGCTCGCCGTGGTCCGACGGACTGGAGCGGGTGAACCGCGAGCTCTCCGAGGAGGAGATCGACCGGGTCACGCTGGAGTCCTACATCCAGCGGGTGGCACCGGCCGAGCGGACGATCGTCTTCGGTCTCCAGGCCTTCGCGTCGGGGATCGTCGTACCGAATGATGCAGTCGCTGACTTCGTCCGCAAGGCGGGCGGCCACACCGTCGGCTTCATGTCGGTCGACCCCACCCGCCACGACGCCTGCGACGAGATCGAGCGTTGCCACGCCGAGCTCGGCCTCCAGGGCATCAAGCTCGGGCCGATCTACCAGGGCACCTCACCCCTGCACCCGCTCACCCTGCGGGTCTTCAAGACCGCCGAGCGACTCGGCCTGCCGGTGATGATCCATCAGGGCGCGATCTTCGCCAGCGCCGGCCGGCTCGCCGACTCCGGCGCCCTGCTCCTCGACGATGTCGCGATCGCCTTCCCCGACCTGCGCATCGTGATCGCACACATGGGCCACCCGTGGATCTACGAGACCGTCACGGTGATGCGCCGCCACGCCAACGTGTACGCCGACACCTCCGCGATCCCCAGCCGCCCGACCGTGCTGGCCAACGCGCTCGTCGCCGCCAAGGAGTACGGCGTCCTGCACAGGGTCCTCTTCGGCAGTGATTCACCCATGGTGAGTGCCGAGTCCGCCGTCGACGGCCTGCACAAGGTGGTCGCACAGACTCAGCGTCACGGCTACACCGCCATCACCGACGAGGAACTGCACGAGCTCCTGCACCGGCCCGCGTTCGAACTCCTCGGCATCACCGACCCGGTGACCGAACCCGCTCCCGGCCTGGCCCCGACCAGTTCCTGATCCATCCCCACGAAGAAAGAGTGACGATGTCAGACGGCACGACCGCACCCGTCGCGGCGCCCTTCCGGAACGCCGGCACGGTGCTCTCCGGACCGCTCCCGGTGGAGATCTCGATGGAGCCGACCGTCAGCGGAGCCGAATTCGCCTACGAGGACGTGCTCCTCGACGACGACAACGGCTTCTTCGCGGTGTGGGCCTGTGATGCCGGTGTCTACCCACGCCACAAGGACCGCCGCGGTTCGTTCATGTACCTGCTCGAGGGCGGTGGTGTGATCGCCGACGAGGACGGCACCGAGTACGAACTCACCGCCGACTCGATCCTGGTCCTCCCATTCGGCTGGAAGGGCCGCTGGAAGATCACCAGGACGGTGCGCAAGGTCTACGTGCACACGACGCCGGTGCCGCCGTACCGCGAAGGCGTGCAGAAGTGCACCTTCGTCCCGACCGACGAGGTCGCCCAGGACGGCGTCGTCTTCGACGGCCCCGACGGGACCGCTCTCCTGCGCACCACCGGGGTCGGCGAGCACACCGAAGAGATGCGCGGACGGGCCCGCTTCGTCCACGTGCTCTCCGGCATCGCCGTCCTCGAGAACACCGACGGCTCGCAGGCCGAGCTGACCAGCGGCGCCACCGTCGGCCTCCCCGACGGCTGGTCCGGCACCCTGCGCGTCACCGAGCCGCTGCGCACCTTCGATGTCATCTCCACCCCCGCCCGTTGATCCAGGAGAGAACCCCATGACCGACGACCCGTACGCCGTCGTCACCCCGGCGCCCGCACTCACCGTCACCAGCACCGACCTTGTCCACGGGGCGCAGGTGCCCGTCCCGTTCCGCGACCCGGCCATCGGCGGCACCGGCGCCAGCCCGCAGCTGTCGTGGGCGCACTTCCCCGCGCAGACCAGGAGCTTCGCGATCACCTGCTACGATCCCGACGCCCCGACCGGCATCGGCTTCATGCACTGGGCGGTCTTCAACATCCCGGTGACGACCACCGAGCTGCCGACCGGTGCGGGTGCACCCGGATCCGCCGGCATGCCCGCCGGCGCGGTGACGCTGCCCAACGACGTCCGCCTCCCGCACTACGTCGGCCCCAACCCGCCGGCGGGCTCCGGACGCCACCGCTATGTCTTCATCGTGCACGCCGTCGACGTGCCGCACCTGGAGATCGAGGCCGACCTGACGCCGACCGTGCTCGGTTTCAACCTGCACTTCCACACTCTTGCCCGCGGCAGCCTCACGGGCTGGGTGGATTCCGAATGAGCACGATCGCGTCCGAGGGGAGAACCATGAGTGACCAGGCCCGTCACGCCGAAGTCGCCGGCGCCGGTTTCGCCGGGCTGACCGCCGGCATCGCCCTCGCCCGCAAGGGATGGAGCGTCCGCCTGCACGAACAGAACGACGAACTGCGCGACTTCGGCGCCGGCATCCTGTTGTGGCGCAACGCGATGCTCGCGCTCGAGGTGATCGGCGTCGCCGCGACGATCCGCGAGCGGGGTGTCCTGCCCGACTCCTACGACACCAGCCTGGGCGGTGAACTCGTGTCCGAGGAGATCCCGGGCTTCCCGTACTGGGCGATCACCCGCCCCGAGCTGCACGCCCTGCTGACCGATGCCGCCCGTGAGGCCGGTGTCGAGATCGTGGCCGGTTCGAAGGCGGTGGCCGCCGAGCCGGCCGGCGTACTGGTGCTCGAGGACGGGAGCCGGCTCGAGGCGGACCTCGTGGTCGCCACCGACGGTGCCGGCTCGGCTGTCCGTAATTCGCTGCCCGCCCTGGTGCAGGAGCGGAAGAAGTACCAGGACGGCGTCTGCCGGGTACTGATCCCGCGGCCCGACGAGTTCAAGGGCGAGGAGTGGGACCGGGTCATCGACTTCTGGACCCTCGAGCCGGATGCCATGCGGATCCTGTTCATCCCGACCGGGCCGGACACGATCTACATGGGCATGATGGCCTCGACCGCCAATGAGCGTGCCTCACGGATTCCGGTCGATGCCGAGGTGTGGTCCGAGCGTTTCCCGCATCTGGCCGGCGCGATCGAGCTCGCCGGTGTGGCCACCGGCGGACGTCACGACGCCTACCAGACCAACAAGGTGACGCCGTGGTCCGACAACCGCGTCGTCCTCGTCGGTGATGCCGCCCACGCGATGTGCCCGGCACTCGGCCAGGGCGCCAGCGTCGGCATCGTCAATGCCGTCGAGCTGGCGCACACGCTCGACCAGTACGACGACATCACCGAGGCCCTTGCCGTCTGGGAGGAACGCGAGCGCCCGATGTCGGATGCCGCGCAGGCCCGTAGTGCCTTCATGGCCGAGACCCGCACGATGGCGAAGGGCAACGGCTTCTCCGCCGAAGTGATGGAGACCGCCAACTTCGAACTCTCCGCCGCGGGACCCGACGTACTCGCTCTGTATCCGGTGCCGGAAGGGGCACGGCCGTGACCACGGACACCGTGATGATCGGCGATGTCGAGATCATCCGAATCCAGGAGTACGCCGGGCCAAGCCCCGCGGTCCCGGCGAAGGTGTTCCCGGACAGCGACCCGTCCTACTGGCACGACAACGCCGACCGGCTCTCGCCGGACTTCTTCGACGCGGGCACGGGCACCTTGCGTTCGGTGCTGCACTCCTGGCTGATCCGCAGCCAGGGGCGCCTGATCCTCCTCGACACGGGTGCCGGCAACGACAAGGAACGGCCGTACGCCTCCGTATACGGTCACCACCACACCGGGTACCTGGAGAACCTTGCCGCCGTCGGGGTCGCGCCGGACGACATCGATGTGGTCGTCAACACGCACCTCCACGTCGACCACGTCGGCTGGAACACCCGCCTCGACGGCCGTTCCTGGATCCCGACGTTCCCCCACGCGGAATACCTGATGACCTCGGAGGACTTCGAGTTCTGGAACCCCCTGCTGCACCCGAGGGAACCCGGCGACGGCAACCAGAACGTCTACGAGGACAGCGTCGCCCCGGTCCACGAGGCGGGCCTCGTCCGCCTCTGGAGCGGCCGCCACCGGCTGGACGACGACCTGGTGCTCGAGGCCACGCCGGGCCACACGCCGGGCTCCGCGATCCTGCGGATCGAGTCGGGAGGGCAGGGCGCGCTGTTCGTCGGCGACATCCTGCACTCACCGGTGCAGATCGCCGCACCGGACGTGAACAGCTGCTTCTGCGAGGACCCGGCCCAGGCGCGCGCCCAGCGGCGCCGGCTCCTGGCCGAGGCGAGCGAGCGCAACCTGCTCGTCTTCCCCGGTCACTTCGGCGGACACTCCGCCTGTCGCGTCGCCGCTGACGCCAACGCGTTCGTCATCACCGACTGGGCCGACCTGGCCCGGATCTGAACCCCGTACTCACCCCCGGGAAGGAACCCATGAACCAGGACCTGTACGACCAGGGCATCACGATGCGCCGGAAGGTGCTCGGCGACGCGCACGTGGACGCTTCGCTGGCCGCGGCCACCGGCTTCTCCCGCGACCTGCAGGAGTACGTCACCCAGTACTGCTGGGGAGACATCTGGAACCGCCCCGGCCTGACGCTGCAGGAGCGCAGCCTCGTCAACCTTGCGATGATCACCGCCCTCAACCGCGGCCACGAGTTCAAGGCGCACGTCCGTGGCGCGATCAACAACGGCGTCACCGTCGAGCAGATCAAGGAGGTCCTCATGCAGACCGCCTTCTACTGCGGCGGTCCCGCTGCTCTCGAGGCCTTCCGTCTCGCCGCCGAGGTCATCGCCCAGATGGACACCGAGTCGAAATGAGCGAATTGCGAACCCTGGGCTTCATCGGCCTGGGGAAGATGGGTACACCGATGGCCTCCCTGCTCCACCGGGCCGGCTTCGCCCTCGTCGTCGGCGATCTCGACGAACAGGCGGTCGCCGGCTTCGTCGAGGAGCACCCCGGTACCACCGCCGCGACGGGTCCCTCATCGTACGGCGAGGCCGACGCGCTGGTGCTGATGGTCCCCAACAGCGCGGTCGTCGAGGCCGTGCTCGAAACCGACGGTGTCGCCGCCGCACTGCGACCCGCAACGCTCGTCGTGGACATGAGTTCCTCGGTACCCACGCGTACCCGGGCGCTGGCCGCCCGGCTGACCGGGGCAGGCCTGCGCTTCGTGGACGCGCCCGTTTCCGGTGGGGTTCGCGGTGCCGTCGCCGGGAAGCTGGCCGTGATGGCCGGAGGGGAGCGGTCCGATCTCGACCAGCTGGTGCCGGTCTTCGAGCCGCTCGCGTCCACGGTGATCGTGGTCGGACCGGTCGGTTCGGGCCACGCCGCAAAGGCGCTGAACAATCTCGTTTCGGCCGCGACCATTTCGGTCACGGTCGAGGCACTCCAGCTGGGGGAGCGGTTCGGGATCACCCCGGAGACCATGACCGAGGTGCTGAACAGTTCCTCGGGCCGCTCCAACACCAGTGAGAACAAGGTCATCCAGTTCATGACGAGCGGCACCTTCGGGTCCGGCTTCGCCCTCCATCTGATGGCCAAGGACGTCGGCATCGCCGTCGACCTGGCCGACGACCTCCACCAGGAGGCCGAGGTCGCCCACGAGGTGGCCCGACAGTGGAGCCGGATCGCCGCCGCGGTCTCCGCTGCGACCGACCACACCCAGATGTACGAGCTGATCGGAGCACGGCGTTGAGCGAGAACGATGCGGTGCTGACGCACTGGATCAACGGGAAGACGGTGGCCGCGGCCACCTCGCGACCCGGCGAGAACCCCGCCACCGGTGGCGCCGGAGCCGAGACCGGCCTGGGCAGCGCGGCCGATGCCGACCTGGCCGTCCGCGCGGCTGCCACGGCGGCCCCCGGCTGGCGCCGGTTCCCCTCGATGGACCGCGGCCGGCTGCTCTCGGCCGTCGCGGACCGGCTGCGCGCCGATGTCGACCGGCTCGCCGAACTCGAGTCCGCCGACACCGGCAAGCCGCTGGTGCTCTCGGCGGCCGAGATCCGAGGCAGCGCCGACTACTTCGAGTTCTACGCCGGTCTGGTCAACCTGCCGGCCGGTGACGTCCTCGACATCCAGCCCGATCTGCACGTCTACACCCGTCGTGAGCCCTTCGGAGTGATCGGGGTGATCACTCCGTGGAACCTGCCGATCAATCAGGCGGCACGGGCGTGTGCACCGGCGCTGGCCGCCGGCAACACCATCGTCGCCAAGCCGGCCGAATCCACGTCGCGTACGACGCTCGAGCTGGCCCGGATCGCCACCGAGGCGGGCCTGCCCGACGGGGTGTTCAACGTCGTACTCGGCCGCGGCAGCGAGGTCGGCACCGCGATCGTCGAACACCCCCTGGTCCGCAAGGTGGCCTTCACCGGCTCCGTGCGGGTCGGCCAGGAAATCGGGCGGATCGCCGCCGACCGGGTGCTGCCGCTCACTCTCGAACTCGGCGGCAAGTCGGCCAACATCGTCTTCGCCGATGCCGACCTGGAGTTCGCGGCGAGCGAGGCCGTGCGTGCCTTCGTCACCAACGCCGGACAGGTGTGCTCCTCCGGCACCCGCCTGCTGGTCGAGCGTTCCGTGCACGACACGTTCGTCGAGGCAGTCGCCCGCATCGCTGCCGCCGTACGGCCCGGGGAGAACCTCGGTCCGATGATCACCCGCGACCAGTACGAGACGGTGCAGCGCTATTTCAAGGTCGCCGCCGAGGAGGGCGCGACCCCCGTGACCGGTGGCCATGTCGCCACGGTGCCGGGCCGGGAGGGCGGTTTCTACGTCGAACCGACCGTCTACACCGGCGTCACCAACGACATGACGGTAGCTCGCGAGGAGGTCTTCGGGCCCGTGCTCGCGGTGATCCCGTTCGACACCGAGGACGAGGCGGTCGCGATCGCGAACGACTCCGACTTCGGTCTCGTCGGTGGCGTCTTCACCGCGGACATCTCCCGTGCCTTCCGGGTCGCGGAGTCGATCGAGGCCGGCCAGGTCTACGTCAACTCCTGGTCGACCCAGTCGGTGCAGATGCCCTTCGGCGGCCACAAGCTCAGCGGCTACGGCCGGGAGAAGGGCATCGAGGCGCTGCTGCACTACTCCCACGTGAAGAGCATCAGCGTCCGGCTCGCCCCAGCCTGACCACCTCGCCCTTCTTTGCTTCCTCCCATCAACCAGGAACGGTCATGGCTGCCATTTCCCCCTTCGCCCCCCAGCTCGAGGCGGACATCGACGCCGCCACCCGGATGTTCATCGGTGGCGAATGGGTCACCGCGCAAGGCGGTGAGACCTTCGACGTCCACGACCCGGCCGACGGCCGGGTGATCGCCCACGTGCCTGCCGCGCAGCCGGCCGACGTCGACGCCGCGGTGGCCGCGGCACGTGCCGCATTCGCCCCCGCGGGACCGTGGCGCACGATGACGCCGCAAATACGCGGCCGGCTGCTCTGGAAGCTGGCCGATCTCGTCGAGCGCGATGCCGAGCGACTCTCGGCGATCGACTCGGTCGACAGCGGCAAGCCCATGGACGAGATGCGCTACTTCGACATCCCCTTCTCGGCCGACGTACTCCGGTACTACGCCGGCTGGGCCACCAAGATCACCGGCGACACCATCCCGATCTCCTACCCGGCCGGCCACGGCGGCACCTTCCACGCCTACACGCTGAAGGAGCCTGTCGGCGTCGTCGCGGCGATCGTGCCGTGGAACCTGCCTCTCCTGATGGCGATCAAGAAGCTGGCACCTGCCCTGGCCACCGGCTGCACGATCGTCGTCAAGCCGGCCGAGCAGACCCCGCTGTCCATCGCGGCGCTGACCCGGCTGACCATAGAGGCGAGCTTCCCGCCGGGTGCTGACTGTCACTTGGTTGTCCTGAGCGATTCTCACTCCAGTGTCTTTTCCTCTGGGCCGCAGAGCCGTTGGAGCATAGGAGAGTTGTGGACCCTGGGTCGGGCACCCGATGAGATTTACTGATGCTGCCTAGTGAGAAAGACCTGTTCGCTGTGGTGAGAGTTGCAATACGAGGAGGGCTCTGACCTGCTGGTTTTGTTGGTGTGCTGTGTGAAGGACAGCCACTGTCCGGAGGGCGGCCGTGTCATGGGTGGGCGTCGGCTCTCGGCAGGTTGCCGCAGGCGGCCTTCTTCGCGGGTTCCGGGACTGGGACACGACTACGGCTATTGCCCACCGAATCACCCCCGCTCGCGCGGGATCTTGCCTCTTCAGGCCGCGTAAGCGCTCGTGGAGGAGTCACTCCTGCTTGCGCGGGTCGTAGACCGGGCTGATCTTCGTGAACCCGATGCTCGGGGAGTCACCCCCGCTCGCGCGGGGCGTAGGCTTGCTGACCTGTAGTTTAGCAAGCGGGCAGGGTGTTCTTCGGTCACTTTGGCGCAAGGGTTTCCCGTCGGACTTCGGTTGCGTGCCGCCGTGTGCGAAGCGGGGCGGTGGGGTGGGGACGTCCGCCGGTCGGGATTGCTGTGATGGATTGGTGGGACGCGACGGTCGGGTGTGGGGCAGCCGTGGAGCTCCGGGTCCCGACCTCGGCGTTCGCCGTCATCGAGATCACCAGCTTGTGGAAGACCGTTCGGCGACGGAGGCGGGCGCGAAGGCGCCACCAGGAGCGGCTTCGCGGGCAGCCGGTCGGCCGGACAGACCCTCAACCGGCCGAGTGCGGCGCCCGGCATGCCCTATGTGGGCAAAGAGTTCATTGGTGCCCGGAAAGGGGGTGCATCGCTAGCGCCGGGGGCCTGTTTGTGCTCGATGTTGAGCGGTCAGCACGGCTGTTCTCTGTCTGACCGGCGGGTAGACGCCGGGACGGCTGCCGGTGCCGCACGTGGCGGCCCCCTACGGGGATCGGTCTGCTCCTCAACTCTGCATCAGTAGTGATGACTTCACCGTCCACATGCCTTTCGGCTGTGTCGGATACAACCATCTCGCACCGGTAGATACGGCGTCCGTGCCCATCCGCAACTGTAGGCGGGTCGCCCTCGGTTGTTTGGTCTCGTGCGCCTGCGGCTTGGTCGGCGACCAGCGGCACCAGGTCGCGCCTGCGGTGTCCGCTGACCGGGGCTGCGGGCCGTGAGGCTCGGGAAACCTCGTGGGGCATCGAGGTCGCGTCGCTTACGCTGGGCGATGTGTCTGTGCCGAAACTTCACCACTATGTGCCTCAGAGCTACTTGGCACGGTTCGGGCGGGGCGACATGGTCAGGGTGAGACGCCGGTATCCACCAAAGACGCACCTCGCCAACGTCAAGAACGTTGCAGCCGAGACCGGGTTCTATACGATCACTGACGATAACGGCATGCCCTCCACGGCCATCGAGCACGAGCTCAGCGGCCTGGAAGGGCAGGGGCTTGCCGCCCTGCGCCGAATAGACGAGACGGGAATGCCTCCAGCCGCCGGCACCGACGACCGTGAACTGCTCTGCCTCTACCTGGCTGTTCAGATGGCCAGGACCCCGCGGAAGCGCACAGGCCCGCTCTTCGGCCGCAACGTCACCGCCTACGCGCACGGCCGGGTGGTCGACCTGGCGCTGATGACCGAGTACCTCACACGCAGACATCTCGGTCACCTGCCACGGGAAGCCGAAGCCCAAGGTGCCTGTGACTACTACCACGGCACCCGAGCGATGAACGGCGGCAACGACCCCACCCACGACGAAGCGGTCGCCGTGACGCTCAGCTCTGTCCGTGTGTGCATCCCGCACTACCGTGCCCGGCACTGGCGACTCGAGACCAGCCGCAAGCCGATCTTCCTCACCTCTGACGCACCCCTCGTACTTTGGCGCCCGGAAACACCGAGTGACGCTTACCAGGGCTTCGGCCTGGAGGGCGCCCACGAGATCAGGTTCCCCGTCAGCCCCACCGCCCAGCTCGTGCTTACCCCCGGACACGGCACATCCGCCGATGAGGTCAAGCTCAGCCGAGTACGCAGCTGCAACCAGGACCTCACGGACAGCTGCGAGCAGGTCGTCATCGGGCACCCGGACCGGCACGCAGCACTCGACAAGGTTCAGCTGAGCAAACGGGGGCCCACACTGCGCTTCAACACCGCTCCCGGCATCCGGAAGAACCCGGACGGCACGGAGGAGCCCATGGGCGACATCTTGCACATGTACACCACTCGCCGCTGAAACCACACGGCAGTGGGTTGAGCAGGAGTCCTGCCCGGCCCACCCCTGCGTAGCCGTGTGACGGCAACTCCTGCATCCAGTCACCCCCGCTCGCGCGGGTCTGATTGCCGGACGTCAGGGGATCCACACCGCTCTGTGGAGTCACCCCCGCTGGCGCGGGTCTGATCCGCCGGGGCGCCGCGTGACCTACCGGCTCCACGAGTCACCCCCGCTCGCGCGGGTCGTTAGGACTACGGCATCGCCTCGAAGAAGAACAGGACCGAGTCACCCCCGCTGGCGCGGGTCTGAGGGTTCCTGAGCTGCATTTTAGCAAGCGCGCGAGGGAGGGCTCGGTGCTTCTCCGGATCAATACGATGGCGCGGGGGTTCGGCAGGCCGGGCAGGCGAGGGGCTGTTGGTGCCGTAGCGGTGTATCGGGGTGGCGCACACCGTGCACGGGCCGATTTCCCAGGGCGGGCAATTCAACTCGCGGGAGACGGCGACGCGTTCACGGGTGGACAGCTGTAGCTGCACGGGTCGGCTGGGGATGCGATAGGGCTCGTTGGGGGCGTGTTCGAAGGTGTGCAAGCCGGTGGCGGAGGACATGTCCCTCCGTGGCCGGGGATCACTGCGGTGGTGGCTTTCCTCTCCGTAGCGGCATGAACTGTCGAGCTCTTCCTCGGTGAAGGTGACCGGCTCGTCGTCTGCCGCTTCGCTGTCCGGCGGCGCGCTGTTCCCGTCGTCGAGGTTGTGCCAGCGCGTCACATCGCTTTCGAGGGCCCAGAGGTAGGAGACGCGGCGGGGGTCGTGCATGTTGCGCACGCGCAAGGGGACGTGCTCGCCGTCCGCGCTGGTGACGACGAGTTCGTCGAGCAGGGTGGCACGTTCTTGCGGGAGGCACAGGGCCGGCAGGAACCATCCGCTGTGATACTTGCCGCATGCCTGCCCGGTGGTGGGGCATGGCCGCTCGCTGCTGGTGTCGCATTTCCAGACCTGCAGATGGCGCACACCGCCGCGGATGACCATGGCCAGAGGCGAGGCGATGCGCTGCCAGGGAACGTCGTCGACCCTCGCCCACGGAGCCCGGTCGATGAGCGCCGACGACGCGTCCCCGGTCACCCACAACGGGGCGATGTTGTTGTCACGGGCCTTCGTGGAGCGTCTGCGGACGCTGCCCGAGCTGATGGGGGAGTACTGGGCTTCCCAGCCGACTCGGGCGCCTGCCCCGGACACCAGGACGTCGGAGATCATCCGGCCGTCCGGGGAGCGAGCCTCCACCTGGACGTCCAAGCCGTGCCGGGCAGCAGAGCGGGCGATCCGTTCCTTCATCGCCTTGTGCTTCTCGCTCTCCTGCGCGGTGGCGATGTGCGTCAGCGGCAGATGCGCCGCCACCCATATCACCTGACTGCCACTGCGCTGACGGCGCACGAACATCCAAGGCGTCTTGTCAGCCAGCGCGCACTGGCACTGGCCGTTGTCGTAGTCGGTCAGGCACTGCAGCAGGTCGCGTGGCCGCTGCCCCACGGGCTGGGTTATCTCTTCCAGAAGCCCTGGCCGGTCAGGGTGGCCCAGGTCCTCATGGGTCAGGTTGATTCTGATGCCGTAGCTGGTGTGGAAGTGAGCTGTACTGAGTTTCGCAGAGTCCGGTGATCTTGGTTCAGGCGGACTGCGGGACTTGTTCCAGGTTCTGCGAGAAGTCCCGTTCGTACTCGGCGGGCGGTACGTAATCGAGAGCGGAGTGGAGACGCTCTTCGTTGTACCACGTGACCCATTGGAAGATCGCTCGCTCGACCTGGTCGACGTCCCGCCAGGGGCCCTGCATTTCGATCAACTCAGCTTTGAAGGTGCCGTTCAGTGCCTCGGCCATGGCGTTGTCGTACGAGTCCGCGACGGAGCCGACCGACGCGGAGGCGCCGATGTCCGACAGCCGGTCCGTGTAGCGAATTGATACGTATTGCGACCCCCTGCCGGAGTGGTGGACCAGGCCGGAGTCCTTCTTGATCCGCCGACGCCAGAGCGCCATCTCCAATGCGTCCAGGGGGAGTTCGGTCCGCATATGGTTCGCAATCCGCCAGCCGACGATCATGCGGGAGAACACGTCCAGGACGAAGGCGACGTAAGCCCAGCCGGACCAGGTTCTGACATAGGTCATGTCGGCGACCCAGAGCCGGTCGGGGCCGTCGGCGGTGAAGTCCCGGTCGACCAGGTCCGGCGGCCTCGGCGCCGACGGCTCGCTGACGGTGGTTCGCCGGCGCCGGCCGCGGATGACGCCCTCGATGCCGAGCTCGGCCATCAGGCGCTCGACCGTGCAGCGGGCCACCTTGATGCCATTGCGCCGCAGCGCGCGGGTGATCCTGCGGGCTCCGTAAGTCCCGCCGGACTCGGCGTGGGTCTGCTCGATCATGGGCATGAGCTGTTCGTCCCGCAGTCGGCG
Organism: Streptomyces sp. NBC_01716; assembly: GCF_036248275.1. Taxonomy (NCBI): domain Bacteria; kingdom Bacillati; phylum Actinomycetota; class Actinomycetes; order Kitasatosporales; family Streptomycetaceae; genus Streptomyces; species Streptomyces sp. NBC_01716. The sequence continues at coordinate 8,556,092 of NZ_CP109181.1, forward strand.
GGCGGACTTCGGGCGCTTCTTGCGGGCGAAGTACGTCGACGGCGACAGGTCCAGCTCCCGGCAGACGGGATCGACCCCGAGGCCCTTCTCGCGCAGGTGGTCGATCACCTGCTCGGCCTCGTCCGGGGACGGTCGATCTCCTGGGCAAAAAACACCGAAGCGGCCTTCAGAATCTCATTGGCCCGCCTCAACTCGGCGTTCTCCTTGCGGAGTTGCCTGAGTTCGTCGAGTTCGGCCGTACTCAGCCGGTCGTCGCGTTCACCGGCATCCGCCTCGGCCTGGCGGACCCAGCCGCGCAAGGCTTCCTTGTGGATGCCGAGGTCCTTCGCAACGTGCGCGACGGGGCGGCCTGTGGTGCGGACCTCGCGGACCGCCCGCTCACGCAGTTCATCGGGGTATTTCCGTGGTGCTGGCACTGATGTGGTTCTCCTTCGCCAGGATCGTAACCCTGACATCAGGGACTCCACGAATCTCAGTGCAGCTCAAACCTCCGAGGCAACACCGACGGCCTCAAAGAGCTCATCGAACTGTTCACCTGGCACTTCATCATGAGCCTGCCACAGGGCAAGAAGACCTCCACCGCCCCGCACACCGTTCCCGACCTCGTCCACTACGCAGTACGCGACAGCCGCCCCATCTCCTACGGCGCCGCATTCGAACAGCCAGTCAAAGCAGCCCCCTCCGGTGGCTACACCACCCCCGCCCGCCAGGTACTTGCCGACTACGCCAGCACCATCAACCGCCTCGTCGGCACCCGCCGGCGTATCGCCCACGGCCACGCCGCCAGCACCCGCTGGCACCGCAACTGGGCACCCGCCACGACTCCTTCGACGACCTCGCCGAAGCCTGCGCCACCGCCGCCCTCACCCCACAGGACCCCCAGTGACCACCACCGGCCTGATCCTGCGCCTGTCCGGGCTCCTGCAGTCCTGGGGAGAACGCGGGGTGTTCCACCACCGCGACACGGCCCCCTTCCCCACCCGCTCCGCCCTGATCGGCATGTTCGCCGCCGCCCAGGGCCGCACCCGCGAAGAAGCCCTCGCCCCCTATCCGAAGTTCCCGGACACACCGGACCACCGCGACCTGACCTTCACCCTCAGGATCGACCGCCCCGGCACCCTCTACCGCGACTACCACACCGTGGGAGGCGGCCGCCCGCCCGAGGAGAGCCTGCACACCGCGAAGGGCGGACACCGCCCACCGGCTGGCTCCACCCTCATCTCTCACCGCGACTACCTCGCCGGCGCCGTCTTCACCGCCGCGGTCCAGGGCCCCGACGCCCTCATCACCCACATCGCCGACACCCTCAACCAGCCGCGCTACGCCCCCTTCCTCGGCCGCCGCACCTGCGTTCCCGACGAGCCGCTCGTCCTCGCCCGCACCGACGACCCGCTCACCGAACTCCGCGAGCGCGTTCCCCTCAGCCTCAGCACACCACCCCGCCCCGGCGCTGACAGCGTCCCCGTCACCTTCGTCTTCGAACACCCGCCTCCCGGCGACAGCACCGCCTACCCCGACCGGGAATCGGCCGGCGAACCGGTCGACTTCACCACCGCAGGCCGACGCCACCTACCTCGCCCCCTGTGGTTCACCACCGAAGAACTTCCCGCCCGCCTCTACGCCGGGCCGCGCCCCATCGACGCCCTGGCCGCCTACATGCACGGAACACACCTGTGACCACACTGACGCGTATCGTCCTCAACCCCCGCCACCGCGCGGTCCGCAACGACCTCGCGGACTCCCGCCAGCTGCACAAAACGCTCATGCGCCTGGTCCCCGACAACCTCGGGCCGTCCCCCGCGCCGCCGCCGGGCTCCTCTACCGCCTCGAACCCGCAGCCGAGCCCGTCGTGTTCGTCCAAACCGCCCACCAACCCGACCTGACCTCCCTGCCCCGGCACTACGCCAGCGCCCAAAGCCGTGATCTCACCGCCATGTTCACAGGTCTGCAACCCGGCCTCCCCGTGCACTACCGCATCAACGCGGCACCCCTCGCCAGCCGCTCGGCCACCGCCGTGCGCGACCCCGTCACCGGCGGCCGCCGTGGCAAGCGCACCCCCCTGGCCGGCGACGACGCACTGGCCTGGTGGCACCGCCGTGCCACCGCGGCAGGACTCGAGATCATCACCGGCCACGGCACCCCACGGCCCTTCCCCCGCCGCGATCGCAGCACAGGACCGCACTACCGGCTGACCCAGTTCAACGGCACCGCCCGCATCACCGACCCTCACCTCCTCGCGCACGCACTGACCAACGGCATCGGCAAAGGCAAACCGTACGGCGCAGGCATGCTCTCCCTCGTCCCAGCCTGACCTGCCGAAACCCCCAAGGACCCCCGCATGTCGCAGCCCTTCGGCCCCGACCTCACCGCCCTGCGCGCCCGAGCCGTGCGACGCCTCCTGGCCCTTGAGCAGCAGCAGAAACTCACCCCCACCCGCATCACCGGCGTCGCCGACGCCTTCGGCGTCGACCCCCGCACCGTCGACCGCTGGCTCGCCAACGCCCGCCTCAACAACGGCACCTACACCCCAGCAGGCCGCACCCGCTTCGACCTCACCCCCTACATGATCGACGCCGTGGCCCGCTCGCGCGGCAACGCCAACGCCGCCTGGAGAGAACTCATCGCCGAAGACCAGTTCGACCAGGACCCACCACCCTCCCTGGCCACCTTCCACCGCGCAGCAGCACGGGCCCTGTCACCCGGCCAGCGCGCCGGCCTGCGCCAGGGAGAAAACGCCCGCCGCCGCTACGACATCTCCGGCGAACGCGAACGCCACTACCGCAACTACGCCTGGGAAACAGACCACGTCGAAGCAAGCGTCAAAGTGAACATCGACGGCCACATCCGCAAACCCTGGATCACCTGGTTCACCGACTGCTCCACCAGCGCCATCTGCGGCCTGGCCATCACCCCCCAACGCCCCAGCCGCGAAGCGGTCCTCCTCGCCACCCGAGACGCCGTACTCATCGACGACGACCACGGCCCCTTCGGCGGCGTCCCCGAACGAGTCCGCGTCGACGGCGGCAAGGAATTCCTCTGCAACGCCGTCGGAGAAGCCTTCGGACGCATCGGAACCGAACGCATCGCCCTGCCCCCGTTCACCCCCGAAGGCAAACCCACCGTCGAAGCAGTCAACGGAGCCGTCAAGAAGACCCTGTTCGCCGACATGCCCGGCTACACCCACGCCCCCACGCTCCGCGGCGGCAAACCCGTCGACCCCGACCAACCCCTGCTCCGCTTCGAGGAATTCGTCGCCAGGGTCCGCGAATGGGTCCACTGGTGGAACCACGAACACCCCATCAGAAGCCTCAACGGACAGACCCCCGCCCAAGCCTGGAACGCGGACACCACCCCGATCGAAACCATTCCCCCCGACGACCTCCACACCTACACCCTCGAACGCCACGGCGCCCCCCTGACCATCAACAACAGCGGGGTGCGCTGGCGCAAGAAGAACTACATCGCCGACTGGATGCACGGCCTCGCCGGAGAAAAGGTCACCCTGCGCTACCTGCCCGAACACGACCGCCGTATCGAGCTCTACGATCCCCGCACCCACCGCCACCTCGGCCCCGCCTTCATGGCCAACCAGGCAACCCCCGAACAGACCCGCGCCCTCACCCGCGCCCGGCGCCGCGAAGCAGACCGGCTGCGCGCACAACTGAAGAAAGCGGAGAAGAACCGGCGCGTGCGCTACGCCGCCGCCACCGAGCCCGCCCCGCCCCAGCCCCTCGACGCCCTGCCCGAAGAACAGGCCCTCGAACACCTGCGGGACCTCGACGGCTTCGACCTCACCACCCAAGCCCTGCCCGGCCACATCCCCCTGCCCGCCCCCGCAGACGAATGGACCCGCCCCCACACCAACCCGCCCACCCCCACACCCGACACGGACACGGACACGGACACGGACCAGGCATGACCCAACCGCCCACCGCTCCGCAACCACCAGCCAACTCCCACCACCCCACAAAGACCACTACCTCAGCCGCCTCGACCCCACCACCCGCCACGTGCCCCGGCACGGATGAGCCTCAAAACGACGGGGCCTCGGGCCGGCCACGCAGGTGGTGCTCGACGCGGTGCTGTTGCCGCGCCGCGCGTACACCGTCCGCATCATCGGCCGCGCGCTTCTTGATGCGGTCCGTGGACGCCGGTCACTGCACCGTCGCGGGCTGCCGCAGTCGCCGCTCCAGGCAGCTAAGGGGTGCTTTAGAGGTCGCTGATGTGTTTGTTTGGCCGTGCGGGGTAGTCGCGGGCGGCCATCCAGACGGTGAGGTCGCGGGCGATGTGATCGATGCTGGTCGCCGTAATGACCTGGTGCTCGTTGCGGGCGGTGTCGCGGCGGACGATTTCGTAGCCGCCTTCGTCAGGGACGGCTACTGAGACGAACCAGAGGGGATCGTCCTCGTCGGGCTGGACGACGACGAAGGTGTTGTCGGAGTCGTTCAGGTCGCTGACCATCATGAACAGCGCGTCCTCGGAGGGATCGTCCACGCGGTCGCCGTTCTCGCTGTCGGCGCCGTAGTACTGAGCCCCCATCCTTGTTCCTCTCTCACCCTGCCGATCCTGGTCGCGGTCAGCATGGCATGAGGAACCGTCAGTTCAGGCCGGTCGGAGCCATTCACTGATTGCGGCGATCAGGACGGTGGCTTCGAAGCGGACGGAGAGTTTGTCGAAGCGGGGTGGCGACCGCGCGGTTGCGGTCGGGGAGCCGGGTCACGTCGCCGTGACCCGGCCCCCTCAGAACCGGACGTGCCTGTGGAGGGCTACCGGATCGCTGCCGATGAGACGTTCATCGATGAGCGCACCATCGCCCGGCTCTACGGCATCGACGCGGCCATGGCCGAGATGTTCCGCATCCCGTCCCTGAACGTTGTCAAGATCTCCTTCCCGCGCCCCGTCAGCCAAGGCTCGATCCACGACCGGGACATCCACGCCGGTCAGCACCATGTGCCGCTGGCGAGCCTGTGCCTTCCGCGGTAACGGCCTTTGCGCGGGAGCAGGTGGGAGGTAGAAGCGGCCGTGATCACTTACGGGCAGATCTTCCTGCTCTCCCTGGCCGCCCGGGGATTCGACGGCGTCCCGATGACTGGTCCGGGGATCGGGCGGCGTCCCACTGTTCGCATTGCGGCTCGCCCACGCCGCGGGAGCGCGCGTGATCGCTCCGAGATCGCGGAACTCACCGAACTGCGTCACCCTCGCCATGAACTGCGTGCACCTGTTCGGCCAGGCCGCCGCCGCACTCCCGGCTGCGATACGTCAGCGCCCCTGCTCCCTGGCCCGCGTGCTCTCCCGCACGACCAGTTCGTACCCCGCTGTGAGTCGCGTGTGAGGGGCCTCCGCGTCGGCGGTGATCCTGTGCAGCACGGCGTTCACGGCCAGTTCGGCGATCTCCCTCTTGTCCGGCGAGACGGTGGTCAGTGAGGGGACGCTGTAGCGGGTCTCCTGGATGTCGTCGAAGCCCACGACCGCCAGGTCCTCTGGCACTCGCAGGCCGTGTTCGTAGGCCGCGCGCACGGCGCCCGAGGCGAGCAGGTCGCTGAAGCAGAAGACGGCGTCCGGAGGGTCGTCCAGAGCGAGCAGGACCCTCATGGCGGCGGCCCCGTCGGCGCGGGTGAACGCCGCGGTGTCCGGGACCAGTCGGGGGTCGTGCGGGACGCCTGCCTCGTGCAGCGCGGTCAGGAAGCCGTGCATGCGCTGCACTGTCGTCGCATGGGCCCGGTCCGACGGCTGTCCGATGACTGCGATGCTGCGCCGTCCGAGCTGCAGCAGGTGCTCGGTCGCGTCCCGTGCCGCCGCGGAGTTGTCGATCAGGACGTGGTCCGCCGGAATTTTGTACGACTGCTCGCCGAGCAGCACGAGGGGTACGCGGCGCTCGCGGTTGGCGAGCATCGTCTCGTCAAGGTAGAGCGGACTGAGCAGCACGCCGTCGATGAGCGGGTCGCTGAGCCCGCAGGCGATGCGCAGTTCCTCCGCCGGGTCGCCCCCGGTGTCTTCGATGAGTACGGTGCAGCCGCGCTTCTTGGCGGCCGCGATGACCTCTGCGGCGAGCTCAGCGAAGTAGGGCGCGACCAGTTCGGGGACGGCCAGCGCGATGATGCCGCTACGGCCCGTGCGCAGGTGCCGGGCGGAGGCGTTGGGCTGGTAGCCGAGTTCAGCTATGGCACGCAGGACACGGTGCCGGGTCGGTTCCGCGACTCGGGCCTCTCCTCGTACGACGTTGGAGACCGTCTTGATCGATACGCCCGCGCGCTCGGCGACGTCCTTGAGGCGTGCGCCTGCCATGGCGGCCGCCCTCCCTCCCCGGTTTCCTTCCGGCCGCCCTCTGCGTCGATGGGTCACGCGAGTCGTCCGGTGCCCTGGCCAGCGTACGCCCAGTTCCAACGTTGCAATGACTTCGGTTCCGGAGTGAGCGATATGGACCGTATGTGCCGCTGATCTGACGAACAAGCAGTTCATGCAGAGGTGTTGACGTCGCATTTCCGCGGCGATACAACGTTGTAACTACCTCTGTCCACCGATCGAACAGGTTTGTTCGGTCGCTCATTACAACGTTGTACTCGCCCTAGTTTCCTGCCGCGGAAGGACGCGTGCCCATGCGGAACCGAACGCCGTACAGCTCCCCGCCTGATCCGTCCCGGCGCCGCCTGCTGCGCGGCACGCTCTCGTTCGGTGCTGTCGCCACCTCCGCAGGGGTTCTTGGCGGGTGTGACAGCACACTCGTGCAGGGCTTCACCGGCGGGTCGCCCAGTCCGTCACGGTTGAACTTCTGGAACCCCTTCACAGGCGGCGACGGCGAGCGGCTGCTGGCCATGCAGTCCGCCTACCGGAGCCGGCATCGGGCCACGGACCTGAAGTCGGCGACTTTCGTCTGGGGCAACCCGTACTACACCAAGCTCACCCTGGCGACGCTCGGCGACCGGCCCCCGCAGGTCGCCGTGAGCCATCTGTCGAAGGTGCCCACGCTTGCCGAAGCTGGACTGCTCACCGAGATCCAGCCGTCTGATCTGGCCCGGCACGGACTGACCGAGGACAAGTTCGACCCGCGACCGTGGAAGAAGTCCCAGCTGGACGGGAAGCTGTACGCCATCCCGCTCGACACGCACCCGTTCGTGCTCTACTTCCGCACCGACATCGCCGAGAAGGCCGGACTGCTCGACAACAAGGGCCGGTTGACGGACGTGGACGGGCCCGACGCCTTCATCGACGCCCTGCGCGCCGCGAAGGAAGTGACCGGGGCATGGGGCGGCTCAGTCGCCTCGGTCAAGGACGCCTCGACGCAGTTCCGGCTCTTCTGGTCGCTCTACCGGCAGCTCAGCGGCGGCGATCTCGTTGCCGACCAGGGCAAGAGGGTCGTCATCGACACAGCCGCCGCGGCCGAGGCCCTCGCGTACATCCGTCGGCTCACCCAGGAGAAGGTCATCCCCACCAGCACGGACGGTCCGGGAGCCATCACGATGCTCACGACCGGCAAGGCCGGCTTCCTGATGGACGGTGTCTGGCAGGTCATCACCGTGCAGGGCGCCAAGGTGAAGTTCGACATGCGACCGCTGCCAAGGATCTTCCGCGACGCGCCCTACGCCTGCGCCGCCGACTCGCACGCGCTCGTCCTGCCCAAAGCCCCCTCCGCCACAGCGCAACGCCTCGACCTCTCCCTGGGGTTCGTCGCCTCTCTCCTGGGATCGAGCGAGCTGTGGGCGGAAGGCGGACACATCCCTGCCTGGCTGCCCACCCAACAGTCGAGCGCCTACAAGGCCCTCGAACCGCAGTCGCACTACGCCGCTGCCGCCGAAGGGGCCGCCTACGACCCGGCTGCCTGGTACGGCGGCGCGGGCAGCACCCTGCAGATCGTCATCGGCGACGCCGTGACCTCCGTGTTCACCGGCGCCACCAGCCCCACGGCCGGAGCCGCACGGATGCGCCGCGAACTGCGCCAGCTCGCGAGCCGGCCCGCACCCCTGTAGCCCACCTGTTTCGCAGGCCGCCGAACTGCCCCTGGTACGGCCCTCATCGGGCCCCGCACATCGTGAGACTCCGGATGTCCTGACTGAAAGGGCCCCCATGGCCACCACAACCGTACCGACCAAGGCCCCTGGCAGAGGCGACCGTTGGGCCGGTCCGGGGATGCTGTTGCCCTTCTCCCTGTTCTATCTGCTCTTTCTGGTGGGGCCGCTGATCTACACCGTCGTGGCCGGTTTCTTCGACACCAGCCTGCTCAAGGCAGGGCTCGGCGACTTCGCCGGGCTCTCCAACTACACGGCCGTGCTGGGCGACGACGAGTTCTGGCGTACGCTCCAGAACACCCTGTGGTTCACCGTACTGACGACCGTCCCCCTGGTGCTGCTCAGTTTGGCGCTGGCGATCCTCGCCGACCGCATCGTCCGCGGGCGCTGGTTCTTCCGCTTCGCCTTCTTCGCACCGTTCGTGCTGCCGTCGGCGGTCGTCGCGCTGATGTTCACCTTCATGTACGCCGATCAGGTGGGCCTCGCCCAACAGGTCACGCGGTGGATCGGTGTGGACACCCCGCCGTCCTTCCTCGGTGATCCGGACTGGGCGATGATCTCCATCGCCGCAGCCACCGTGTGGTGGACACTCGGCTTCAACTTCGTCCTGTACCTCGCTGGTCTGCAGGACATCCCACGTTCCGTGCACGAGGCCGCGGCCATCGACGGAGCCGGGCCCTGGCAGCGCATCCGCCATGTGATCGTGCCGATGCTCGGCCGCACCACGACCCTCGTCACGGTCCTCCAGGTGATCGCCTCCCTGAAGGTCTTCGACCAGATCTACATGCTGACCAACGGCGGCCCCGACGGAAGCACCCGCTCCTCACTCCAGCTCATCTACGACACAGGCTTCGTCGAGGGCCGCGTCGGCTACGCATCGACCGTCTCGCTGCTGCTCTTCGTGGTGATCCTGCTGGTCTCGCTCGTCTGGTTCGCCCTCGTACGCCGTGCCGAGAAGGAGCGCTGATCATGACCGCCGTCGCCACACCGCCCGTGAGCGAGCAGGGGACACCTCTGGCGGAGCCGTCGCAGAAGTACGACGCCGAGCGCCTGTTCAACCGAGTGGCTCTGGGAGCTCTCATCGCCTTCGCGGTGCTGTGGCTGGTGCCCCTCGCCTGGGCACTCGCCACCTCGATCCGGCCCGCGCAGGAAGTCATCACCGACCCCACCAACTGGTTCACCGCCCGCCCCACACTCGCGGCGTACCAGGACATCTTCGAGGCGGGAAAGCTGCCCTACTGGTACGCGAACAGCCTCATCACCTCGACCCTGACGACCGTGCTCACGGTCATGGCCGCGTCGCTCGCCGCCTTCGCACTCTCCCAGACCCGCTTCAGAGCGCGCCGCGCCGCCTTCATGCTGCTCCTCGCCGGGATCATGATCCCGGGACAGGTCCTCATGATCCCCCAATTCCTGGCACTCCAGGCGGCGGGCCTGCTCAACACCTACTGGGGAGTCGTACTGCCCCAAGTCCCCAATGTCGTCGCCGTTTTCGTCTTCAAGCAGTTCTTCGACGGCATTCCCCGGGAACTGGTCGACGCGGCACGCGCGGACGGCGCGTCCTGGCTGCGTACGTACCGACAGATCGTCATGCCCATCTCGCGTCCGGTGATCTCCGCGGTCACGATCTTCGTGTTCGTCGGGGTCTGGAACAACTTCCTGTGGCCCCTCCTGGTCGTCACCGACCCGGAGATGATGACTCTCCCCGTCGGGCTGACCTCCGTCCAGGACGTCTTCGGCGCGCCCTACGCCCAGTTGATGGCCTCCGCCGTGCTCGGCGCCATCCCACTCATCACGGTGTTCCTGCTGTTCCAGCGCCGCATCGTCGAAGGCATCGCCGGCACCGGCCTCAAGTAGACCCACCCGCACGCCTGTTCATAGCCCCCCGAGAAAGGCTCCAGCATGCCGCACACCGCACGGTTCACCGTCGACCCCCAGTTCGTCATCGGGGAGGTGGACCCGCGCCTGTACGGATCGTTCGTCGAGCACATGGGCCGCTGCGTCTACACAGGCATCTACGAGCCGGAGCACCCCACGGCGGACGCAGCCGGCTTCCGGACCGACGTCGCGGACCTCGTACGGGAACTGGGCACGGGCCTGGTCCGCTACCCCGGAGGCAACTTCGTCTCCGGCTACCACTGGGAGGACGGGGTCGGTCCCGCCTCCGAGCGGCCGCGCCGGCTCGACCTGGCGTGGCGCTCCATCGAGACCAACCATGTGGGCACCAACGAGTTCCTCACCTGGGCCCGGCAGCTCGGTCTCGACCCGATGATGGCGGTCAACCTCGGCACCCGCGGCATCGACGCGGCCCGCGCCCTGGTGGAGTACTGCAATCAGCCCGGCGGTACCGCCTGGTCCGATCTGCGGATCAAGCACGGCGTGACCGAGCCGCACGGGGTCAAACTGTGGTGCCTCGGCAACGAGATGGACGGCCCCTGGCAGACCGGCCACAAGACCGCCACCGAGTACGGACGGCTCGCGGCCGAGACAGGCAAAGCGATGCGGCAGGTCGACCCGTCCATCGAGCTGGTCGCCTGCGGCAGTTCCAACGCGGCCATGCCGACCTTCGGCACCTGGGAGCGCGAGGTCCTGGAGCAGACGTACGACGAGGTCGACTACCTCTCCCTGCACGCCTATTACGAGGAGTTCGACGGCGACCGCGCCAGCTTCCTCGCCTCCGGCGCGCACATGGACCAGTACATCCGCGATGTGGTCGCCACCGCCGACCACGTACGTGCCTCGCGCCGCGCCAAGAAGCACATCAGGCTCTCGTTCGACGAGTGGAATGTCTGGTACGCCGCCCGCTTCGTCGGCGAGCGGAACCTCGAAACCGCCGAGACCCCCCGCCTGATCGAGGACACCTACAGTGTGACCGACGCCGTCGTCGTCGGCTCGCTGCTCATCACGCTCCTCCGCAACGCCGACCGGGTGGCCATCGCGTGCCTCGCCCAGCTGGTCAACGTCATCGCTCCGATCCGTAGCGAGCCGGGCGGCCCGAGCTGGCGACAGACGATCTTCCACCCGTTCGCCCAGGCGGCCCGCTTCGCTACGGGACAGGTTCTGCGCACCGAGATCACCGGGTCCCTCATCGACACGCGGCGACACGGGGACGTATCGGCGCTCGACACGGCGGTGACGTACGAGGAGGAGAGCGGCGCGCTCACCGTTCTCGCCGTCAACCGCGGCCAGGAACAGTCGCTGCGCCTGCGGGCGGAGTTGCGTGGTGCGCTGTCCGGATACCGAGTACTGGAGCACCTCGTCCTCGCCGACCAGGACCCGGACGCCGTGAACACCGAGGCCGAGCCGCACCGCGTGACGCCGCGCACCGGGGGCGGAGCCCAGGTCTCAGCCGACGGCACGCTTGAGGCGGAACTGGCCCCGGTCTCCTGGAACGTCATCCGCCTGACCCCTGCCGGGTGACACCGCGGCCCTCTGACAAGTGACGTTGGCCCGACGTCACAGACCGAACGGAGTCAGCCCGTAACCCGATGGGAGTCTCTGATGTCAGCAAGACCCGTTGGTCGCGCTCGCGGCGGCCTTGGTCACCGCTCAGGCCGGACCGGCCGACGCCGCGACAGGCACCGAGCTGCGCAACGACACCGGTCTGTACCCCCGGGCCATCGCCGAGCCGGGCGAACAGCTCGGCGTGGGCGGCTTTGCTGTGACCCTTGGGGTAGGTGGCCGCCAGGGCCTTCGCCCGCTCACCGTACGGACACTTGAACAGACCATGTGGCCAGGGAAGCTGGGAGGCGGCGACGGGGCGGATGCCGGTGACGCCGCCCAGGTGCAGAGCCCGCTGGGCAGGGCTGCTGAACCTGCTGGGGTACAAAGCGGCCTCCGAACCAGACGTCTCCGGCCGTAGACGGGCATCGGCGTGAAGCTGCTCGGTGAGGTCGGGTTCGGTAACACCGGCCAGTTCCTAGAAGGGACCCTCGTGCCAGGCTTTCGTCCTCGTCGGAGCGGCGACGCTCCGGGTTAGGCTGGATCAGGACAGTCACCGCAACCTCGGGCAGCACGAGGATGCCGGACAGGCCATGGACCGAGGCGAGGGTAAGGCGACTGCGCGCCCAGGCAAGATCGTTCAGCACTGCGTCGAAGGCGTCACCGCCGAGGTGGCCGATCCATTCGACACGGTGGAGCCCTTCATCGACGCGCATGTCCCACTTCGGGTGCCGCAGGGCATGGATCTGCAGGTAGTCACCAACCCATGACCATGTGGGCCGGCTTGTCGAACACGACAGCGACCTGCCGGGCAGCCCGGGTACCACGCGGGTGGAGCCCGGAGCAAGGAAACCGATGCCGGTGATGACCTCCACCCGCTCGATCCGGGCGAACCCCTCGCCGTCCGGCACGCCGTCGACGGCCATCCGTTCCGAAGCGGCCTGGAGGTAGTCCCCCGGGCGAAACGCGGTACTCACGTGCGGAACGGTCATTCCCTACCCCCGGTGCGCCGGCTCACAGTGCGGCGGTCTGTGATCTCCTCGTGTATACCGCACCGGACCAACAGCTCCTGCCCGGCCTCGCGAGAGGACCAAGTGCTGTCAGTGCCCGTTGATAACGTGCTTCGTCCAGTCGTGGAGTTCATGAAGGGACGGGGTACGTGCGGAATGTGACATGCCATCAGGTTGGTGAGCAGCGGTTGGCCGAGGCGCTCGACGACATCGACGGGCGGGCCTACACGCGGTGGCACTCGCTGCGGTACGGCAGCATCTCGCCGACGCTGATCCGGGCCATGGCGGACGAACTGCTCGACCATGTCGCCGCGCGAACGGTGACGGAGCCGGGGCTCGACGCTGCGGCCGGCACGGTCGCCGTCACCGCCGCGGAGTGTGTGCACGGAGTGCTGAGCATCATGTGCTTCCCGGACGGGGACCAGGAACTCCGGTTCCCCCTCGTCGGGGAGCGGATCAGCACGGACCCGGACGACGACGAGTTCGGGGACGGGCCCATCACCTTCCGGGACGTCGTCAAGGAGGCGCCCACCGCGCGGACCTGGCTCGACATGTTCGGGATGTGTGTCGTCAGCGGGCATGTGTGGGACTGGGAGCGGGTCACCGGGCTGCTGCTGCGGGGCGACTACGCGCCCGCCATCCGTGACGGCGTGCCCTACAACCGGTGCACCTCCGTCTCCGGCCCCGCCGACCTCGCCGCCATGGACGCCCTGTGCCCCTATCTCACCGAGGCGGCCGGGCATCTGCCCCGCGACTGGCCTACGGTTCCGCTGCGCAAGCCGGACGCCGGGGAGCGCGCGGAGGCCGCCCGGCGGCTCGACGAAGTCGGTGACGCGTTGAGCGCGGACCAGCGGCTGCTCCGCGTACTCCTCGACGACGACCAGCACGCCTTCGAGGACGCCCTCGTCGCCCGGCTGGTCGCGTACCGGGAGAGCGTCGAGGCTGATGCCGGTGATCCCGCGCCCCGGTCCCTCCTCCCCCTCGGCACCCTCGCCCTGGCCTGCCTCGCCGTCCAGGTCCATGGGTGGGAACTCGATGTCCGGTCCGGGTATCTGCCGTCCGGTCTGCTGGGATCGCCGGACGCGCTGCGCCGGGCGGCGGAGGGGAACCGGAACAGCTTGGGCTGCTGGGCCGCCAAGTAGGCCACCCGGGGTGCGGAGGTGGGCCTGGCCCGGCATCCAGGACATCGTCGTGGAGACGGACTCGCCCCCACCGAGGCAGCGCGTACGTCTGTGCGATAGCAGTCAGCGCCCCGAGCCGACGAACGGCGTGGCGCCCCCGTCGAGTCGAGCCCGAGGGATCCGCAGGTGCCCTGCGGCATCGGTCTGCCGCTCCTCACGCGAACCTCGGCCCACTGGTTCAAGGCGGAGGCGAAGAAGCTCGGCTTCGATCAGAGCCATCTCACCGACCGCACCACCGCACACCACTGCCTGTTCCTCACGCTTCGCGGGCCGACGGAGCGGAGCGAAAGGTACCCGCCATGTCGGCCACCCAGACCAGCAGCCGGGCCCGGACGTACGCCCTCTACACCGGAGCTCCCGCCAGCTCGCGTGCGAGGTCGTCGCCGGCCTCCCCCGGCGCGCCCCTCTCATCCCCGCTCCCGCCCACCATGAGCAACTCCTCCTCGAGTCCGAGGTGTTCTACTGGGTTCTCGGCTCCCAGCGGAACTTCTTCGAGTTCCCCTTCGGTATCCAGTACGTGCAGCCCACCGCGGACGGCATCAGGCTCCACCTAGAGAGCAACGCGAGCCTCGACAGCCTGCTGGCCGGCCTGCTGCCTGGGCGGGTGAGCGTGGGTACCGGCGACGACGAGATCCACGGCCTCAACGGGTGCCGGATCACGGCACGAAGCGAGCGCGGCATCGAGCTTCGCCGCCTCGGACAGCCGACAGGATCCGGCTCACCGGACCCTCCCGACGCGCCTTCCAGAAGGCCGAAGCCGCGCTCGCCGAGCGCATCCGTGAGCTTGTCTTTAACCTCTGAGGCTGTTGCGCTCGATGATGCTCTCAGTGCGCCTGGTCGTTTTCCCGACGTCATAGTGGGGCGTGGGGCGGCGGTTCTTCGAACCAAGTGGCCTTCCTGGTCCAGGTATTGAGGGTTTCGGTGCACTGGCCGGACAGTGCAGGTGCGGGCGGAGGTTCCGAAACCCTCGGCGGACTCGGGCCGGGGTAAGCCGTGCGGGTTCGGCCGGCTTCTCCCAGGGGCGGCGGAGGTCTGCCGCGGCTTCACGGGTGAGCCGGATCTGGGTGCGGGCGGCGATGATCAGCCACGTCCAGCGGTCTCCGGCCTCCGGGGGTGCGGAGTTTCGGCCGGGTCCAGCCGAGGGTCTGTTTCATCAGCCGGAAGGTGTACTCGACGTCGAACCTGCGCAGGAACGACAGCGGACGTCGACATCCTCGCCGCTCAGCCCGGTGGCCGACGACCACAGCCAGAGGGGCAGCGGGTCTCCACCACCGGGCAGGCGGTCGACCTGGAGGCGGATCAACGTGCCTTCGATGATGGGGAGTTCATCGGTGTGGTTGATCCAGGCGGAACGGGTGGTCAGCCTCGGGTGGATGCGGTCCCAGGCCATCGCGCGGGCGGTGCCGTACCGGTCGGTGACCTGGACCGTCGCCGCATCCGGCTCGCCCCAGGTCTCCGGCTTGGCGAAGTGGAACTCCTTGCCGTGCTTCGGCGGTCGCCCGCCCTGGGGATAGGACAGGGCGTACTCCTTGAGTGAGGGCGTCGGCCGTCGCATGACGCGGTCGGAGCGCATACGTCCCAGGACCTCGACCGGAAGGCCGTCGAGGAGGTGGGCCATGCGCGGGGCGTCGAAGACGATCAGGATGTCGCGGTCACCCGCGTGCCAGCGGCCCATCTCGATCAGGTCCACGACCACCCGGCGGACCTGGGCGGCGGTGACCTCGGCGACGTCGTCGGCCGGACCGAGACGCACGGCGTCCAGGTGCTGGCACCACGACGTCCGGCCCGATTCCAGGGCCGCGACGAACGAGTACGGCCAGCCGGGCACGAACTGATGCGAGGTCCGTCCGCTGCGGGGTGCCGCCAGTCACGATCTGCTGATTGTCGGCGGTGTCCGGCAGACCACCGCGTCGGCATACCTGGACCCGGCACCGGCACGTCCGAATCTCGGCCTGATGACCTCGGTGCTCGTCACGGGGATCGACCTCGGCACAGAGCGCTGCCTCGGGGTCAACCTGGTCACTGCCGGCCGTCGGGTCCGGGTCCGGGCCGGGCGCACGGTGCTCGCCGCCGGCGCCATCGGTACCCCGCACCTGCTGGTGGCTTCCGGGATCGGTCCGGCCGAGCACCTCCC
Source organism: Streptomyces sp. NBC_01716 (assembly GCF_036248275.1). Taxonomy (NCBI): domain Bacteria; kingdom Bacillati; phylum Actinomycetota; class Actinomycetes; order Kitasatosporales; family Streptomycetaceae; genus Streptomyces; species Streptomyces sp. NBC_01716. Next base: position 8,571,861 of record NZ_CP109181.1, read on the forward strand.
CGACGTCGGGGTCCGGGTCCGGGTGGAGAGCCCGGGCGTCGGCGCGCGACTGCTCGGCCACATCATCCTGGCCGGGTTGACCGTGCAGGCCGCGCAGCCGCTGCCGCCGCCGTCGGCACATCTCGGTGAGGTCACCCTGCTGCTCGACAGCGAACCGGGACGGGCCTCGGCCGGCTTCCAGGTCGTGTTCATCCACGTGCCGTTCGCGAACCCCTGGCAGCAAGTCCCCGAGAACGGATTCACCTTCGGCGTCGGGCACATGCGACCTTCCGGCGTCGGCACGCTGACCCTGCGCAGCACCGGCCCGACGGTCCCACCGGTGCTCGACTTCGGCTATCTGCGTGAGCCCGACGGCCTGCGCGCCCTGGTCGCCGGAGTCCGCCAGGCCCTCGGCCTGAGCATGATGCCGGCGTTCGACGCCTGGCGCGCCGAGTCGCACGCCCTCCTGGGCGCGTCCGACGCGGCGGTGGAAGCATTCGTCCGCGAGGCCGTACAGTCCTACGGACACGCGGCAGGCACCTGCCGGATGGGCGTCGGCTCCACGTCCGTGGTCGATCCGAGGCTGCGAGTGCACGGCGTGGAGGGCCTGTACGTCGCCGACGCGTCGGTGATGCCCACGATCGTCTCGGCCAACACCAACGCTGCCACCGTGATGATCGCGGAGAAGGCGGCCGACCTGATCGGAGTGGGATGAGGGCGGCCTGCGATCGCGACTTCCTGCACGGGACGTATCCGAGCCTGTTCCCGGGGATTGGCGAGCGGGGCGCAGGCCACCCGGACGGACCGGAAGCCGCCGCCCCCACGGGTGCCGTGGCCGCCCCTTGACGCCGGCACCCTGGCGCGGGACGGTCCTCTTCCGTCCGGCCATCACCGTTGTTGTGTGGCACCCGGACTCCCTCGTCGCCGAAGCCGGCCATGTCCGGGATGCCGTCTCCGGTGACGGCGAGGGGCCGCCTCCCGTCGGCCCGGCTTCGTGGCGGCGCCTGTGCCGGGGGCCGGCGTCCCTGATTGAGGGCATGATCCATGACTTGCTAGCCTTCGGCCATGTTGCGTTTGGATCAGGCGTCGCGCGCCCGCGTCGTAGTGGCGGGGATGGGCGATGCCGGACTTTTGGCGGCCATCAACCTGGTCCGGCATCGACGCCTCGTCGACGTGGTGGGTGTCTCCAGCAAGCCGGGCCTGATCAGTGGACAGAGCCTGGGATGGCGACTGGCCCGGCCCGAAGAGTGGGTGACTCGGTTCAACATCTCCTACGACCGCTTTCGGGTCCTGGACCGCGCGCGCCTGGTGCATGGCTCGCTGACCGGCCTTGATACGGACGCCCGTACGGTCACCGTGAGGTCGGCTGACGGCACGACGACACGCGAACCGTACGACGCGCTTGTGCTCGCCACAGGCGTGAGTAATGGGTTCTGGCGTCAGCCCGAGTTGCAGGACCAGAGTGAGATCGACAAGGGGCTGCGCGACATGCACGCCCGGTTCGCCGCCGCTGATTCCATCGCTGTCGTCGGTGGCGGGGCGACAGCGGTGGGCAGCGCCGCGCAGCTCGCCGAGGCGTTTCCCGCCGCACGGATCGACCTGTATTTCCCCCGAGACCGTGCCCTCACCAGCCATCATCCCGACGTCTGGAACGCGGTGAGGGCGCGGCTCGAACGGCTCCGCGTTCATCTGTACCCAGGCCACCGTGCAGAGCTGCCGGCCGATCTGTCACCGGCGGCGGGGCCCGTCACCTTCGTCACCGGCCAGCCCCCCGCCGAGGCAGGACTCGTGCTCTGGGCAGTCGGCCGGGCCCGCCCGAACACCGCGTGGCTGCCCGAGGACCTGCTCGACCCGCACGGATACGTCCGCGTGGGCGCAGACCTGCGAACGCCCGATCACGACCGCATCTGGGCCGTGGGCGACGTAGCAGCCAGCGATTCCCTGCGTGGTTCGGCCCGCAACGGAGGCCCCGCATTGGTCGCGCGCAACGTCGTGGCCGCACTGCGTGGAAAACCCGGCCGTGACGTGCAGATCCGGGGGCACGCACAAGGAGCCGTTCTCGGGCCCCTGCAGGACGGTCTTGAGATCTTCTCCCACGCCGGCCGCCGCTTCCGCATACCTCGTCGACCCTATTTCGCCTTGGAGCGTTACCTGGAAGGCCCGTTCGTCTACGGCGGGATTCGCCCGGCTTCTTCGCAGGTAGCGGACTCCATGAACCAGGTTCTCTGAAAGCGTCATCTTGTGGCCGACACCCGCGGGCTGCCGCTGATGGTGATGGTCACCCCGGCCGACCTGCACGACTCCGCCGCGGCGAAGGAAGTCCTGTTCCGCCTCCGCCTGATGCACCCTGGGATTACCCTCGTCTGGGCTGACTCCGCCTAGGCGGGAAAGCTCGTGACCTGGGCCAAACGCTATCTCAACCTGACGATCAAGACCGTCAGCCGCCCCAAGGACACCTCCGTCTTCATCGTGCTGCCCCGCCGCTGGGTCGTCGAACGGTCGCTCGCCCGGATGATGAACGCGTGGTGCAGTTTCGCTCGGCTGCTCCTTGGTGCGTTCGTCGGGCTGGGTGCTGGCGGGGTGTCGGCAGTGGGTCTGGTGCTTGCCGGTGGGTTGGTGGCGTGCGTGGAGAGCGCGTGGCCGAGGCCGGTTCGTCATGTCAGGTGGGCCAGGGGTGGCCAGGGGTAAAGGTCTTTGTCCGGTTGGAGAGGCCGGTGTGGGGGCCGCGGGTCTGGCTGACTGCGGGTCGAGCCGCTGTTGGGCAAGCCGTCGTTTACTGACGTCTCGTCCGGTTGCACCGTGCACCGCGCGTTGTCGCCGAACTCGCCCGGGACCCTCGGAGCATCCGGTCAGCCTCCCGTCATGCCGTCGAGCACCACCTGGAAGGCGTCGGTGACGGGCCTCAGCGCACGATCCAGCTCGTCGATGTCGACCACCGCGTCCGCCTCAGCCACCGCGTCCACCGTGACCCAGCGCCTGAGCACCGCGACGTAGGCGGCCTGTACGGCGCCGCCGATCGCGGCCGGGACGGGAGCACTCGCGTCGAGTCCGGTGAGTTCCGCCGCGTACCCGCTCACCGTTTCGGCCCATACGCGCCAGTGCGCGGCAGCTTCCGCGACAAGCGCGGGGTCCCTGTCCAGCACGCGGAAACGGTCGAGCCACGAGTCCGGCGCCGCCGCCTGCGAAAGGCGTGTCGACTGGACGACCGCCGCTCGCACGGCCGCCATGACGGGTACGTCGTCGGCATCACGGAGAGCCGATCGCAGCCGCTCGACGGCGCGGTCGAATTCGCCCCACACGATCCCCGACTTCGAACCGAAGTAGCGAAAGAGCGTCGAGCGCCCGACGCCACCGGCGGCCATGATGGCCTGGAGTGTCGTCGCCTCGTAGCCGTCGCGAAGCAGCAGGTCGAAGGCGATCTTCTCAAGGGTCTCTCGGGTCGAGGCGGGGGGTCGCCCGCGGCGATTGGGGGAGGTGGTCATCGCCCGAGCGTAGTGGAGGAGTATTTTTGGGACGAGGTACCGATATTGGTCCGGTTGACCGCTCACACCACACCGGCCACCCGCCGGGAGACAAGCTCCAGGGAGCAGAGAATGCGCGCATGGCAGTTCACCGAAGTAGGGAAGCCCCTCACCCTGAGAGAGGTGCCGGCGCCGACACCGGACGCCGACGAACTCGTCGTGCACGTCCGCGCCGCCGGGCTCTGCCACAGCGACGTCGGGTTCCTCGACGGCACGCTGACGCCACTGCTCTCGTTCCGCCCGATCACGCTGGGCCACGAGATTGCGGGGGTCGTCTCCGCCGTGGGATCTGGTGTGACGCGGTTCACCGTGGGCCAGAAGGTCGTCATCCCCGCAGCCATCGAGGGTCCGGGAACATCGAAGAACGGCGGGTTCGCGGATGAGGTCGTCGTCCTTGAACGACTCGTCGTCGCACTGCCCGACGGGGTGCCGTTCGATCAGGCGGCAGCCGCCACCGACGCGGGGCTTACCTCGTACCACGCGGTCTCGGTACAGGGGAAAGTCACCGCCGGCTCCCGAGTCGGGATCATCGGCCTCGGCGGGCTCGGCTCGCTCGGCGCGCAGACGGCGCTCGCACTCGGCGCAACGCTGTTCGTCGCCGAGAAGAACGAGCGCGTGCACGATTTCGCCCGCTCACTCGGCGCCGAAAGGGTCGTTGGCGACATCACCGACCTCGCCAGTGAGAACCTCGACGTGGTCATCGACTTCGCCGGGTTCGGGACGACCACCGACGGTGCGATCCACTCCGTCCGCCGGGGCGGACGTATCGTCCAGGTCGGCCTCGGCCGCGCGCGTGGCGAGATCGACCTTCAGGCACTCACCCTCAACGAGGTCGAACTCGTCGGCTCGCAGGCCGGGTCGAAGGAGGACTGCGCGGCGGTGCTGGACCTCGTGGCCGAAGGGAAGCTGTCCTCGCGCATCACCGAGATCGGTTTCGAGGAGATCGGCGACGGCGTCGGCCGACTGGAGCGCGGTGAGGTCATCGGACGGCTGGTCGCCGCCTTCGGATGACATCCCTTGTGCGGACACCGACGGCCGTCCTCGACTTCGATCATTCACGATCGCGCGCCGCCGCGAGGGGAAGGCGCAGGACTGCGTGGAGCACTTCGACGGCGACATGAGCGCGTACGAACGTCGGAACAGCACCGGCAACACGACGTTCAACATCGGGGAGAACACGGGCAACATCGCCGCGAACAGCCGTGACTTCACCATGAACGCCACGACCAACAAGGACGCGATCGACCCCGCAGTCGTCATGCCGGCCCGCGCACTGCGTCAGGCCGCGCCTGCCCTGGAACTGCCGGAAGAAGACGCCCTCGAGTTCACCCAGCTCGCCACGCGTCTCGAAACCGAGCCCGCCAACGGCTCTCCCGACCCCAGCCGGCCCCAGCGCTGGGGCGGATCCATCGTCGGCATCCTCAACTCCCCCGTAGTCAGTGGAGCCCTGGGAAGCGTGCTCGCCGCATAAACCGGCACGGTGCTTCCGGGCCTGCCTCCCGCGTAAGACCGCAACCCAGAATGACCACGGGGTGGGCCGCAAGAGAAAACTCTTGCGGCCCATCCCGTAGTACTACGCCGCCGCCCATTCGAGTCCGAGGTTGGCGAGCATGGTGAGCTTGTCTGTGGTGGGTTTGGTGCGGTGGGTTTTCTGGTTCGTGATCGATAGTCTCCGAGTTTGATGTCCGACTGGTTTCCCAGCAGTTCTAGGTGTCTTCTGGGGGCTGTCAGGGAGCCGGTGCGTGTCTTGTGCTGGGTGAGGGTTGCTTCGCTTTTCTCGAAGGCGCTTATGGGCGCTGTGGCCGGCTTCGCGGGCGTGTCAGGTTCCGCCGGGGCCGGGGTCGGGGCCGGTGGGGTGATGCGGAGTTGTTCCGGGCGGTCGCGGTGTTCGTCGGTCAGGGCCGCCGACACCTCGGGTTTCCGCTGCCGGGTGAGCCTTTTGGCGATGTCGATGCCATGGACGGTGATTCCTGGCTGTAGCTCGGTCATGCCGGCTTCGTCACGCAGCAGTTCACGTGCGGCGGCGTAGTGGCGCTGCCACTGGGCCGGCCGCGCCGGGTTCCAGTCCTCGTCGATCTCCTTCAACGTTGTTTCCCATTCAGGGTGTCCGGCCACCGCTCCGGGGCGGCGGAGGTTGGACGGTCACTGTCCCACCGGCCTGTCCAGCACCGTTGCGGTCCGGGGCGCGCACAGCGTCCAGTACTGGTCGTCGTACGCGCGGGCTGCCGCCAGGTTCTCCTGGAACCGCTCATCCGCCACGGACCAGACCATGCCCAGCCTCTCCAGCCGCGCCGCGCGCCGGCCGGTCATCTGTCCGGCCCCGTACTCGCGCCGCTGCTCCGCGACCCGGGCCCCCAGCGGGAACGGGCCCTCCCGGTGCCCGTGCAGCACCCGGGCATGGCCCTCACGCTCCACGAACTCCCTCAGCGCCGCCCAGCCGCGCGCCCAGTCCTGCCGTTCGGTGTCGATCACGTTGAAGGACACCCAGTCCGCGACCATCACCCGATCACGCGGAGCCGCGAAACGGAGCAGCAGCCGGGATTCTTCCTCGTCACCCTCGGGCCCGGATCCGATGTTCACGGACGGCTGCGCGACGTCCTTCTGCGGCTCCTGCGGGATCGCGAGCAATTCCACGGCCTCTTCGTCGTGAGCGCGCAGCCCGGGACTGTAAGGGGTTCGGTGTAACTCCCGATCATGGAAGATGCATCGATGACGAAGGCTGTGTCGGCGAAGGCTGTGGACGACCGGCTGATCGACGAGCTGGTGGGCCGAGCCCAGGCCGAGGGCCTGCAGCTGACCGGCGAGGGCGGACTTCTCCGGCAACTGACCAAGCGGCTGTTGGAGTCGGCCCTGGAGGGCGAGATCACCGACCACCTCGGACATGACAAGCACGACCCGGCGGGCAGGGACGGCGGCGACTCCCGCAGCGGCGAACGCTCCAGGACCGTGCTGACCGATGTCGGCCCGGTGGAGACAGCCGTGCCCCGCGACCGCGACGGCTCCTTCGAGCCGAAGATCGTCAAGAAGCGGCGGAAGCGCCTGACCGGCGTCGACGAGATGGTCATCTCGCCGGCCGTGAAGGGCTTGACCACCGGTGAGGTCCAGGCCCACCTGGCGGAGGTCTATGGCGCGGAGGTCTCCCGCCAGACCGTCTCCACCTTCACCGACATAGTGCTGGGGGGCATGGCCGAATGGCAGAGCCGCCCGCTCGACGCCGTCTGTCCGGTGGTCTTCATCGACGCCGTCCACGTGAGAATTCGTGACGGCGCGGTCGCCAACCGGCCCGTGACCACCGAGGGCCGGCGGGAGATCCTGGGACTGTGGGCGGGCGACGGCGGCGAGGGCGCCGAGCGCTGGCTGCGCATCCTCACCGAGATCAGGAACTGCGGCGTCAGCGACGTCCTCATGCTGGTCCGCGACGGGCTCAAGGGCCTGCCCGAGGCGGTGGAGACCGTCTGGCCGCAGACGATCGTGCGGACCTGCGTGGTGCACCTGCTGCGGAACTCCTTCCGCTGTGCCGCCCGTCAGGACTGGGACAAGATCGCCAAGCTTCTCAAGCCCGTCTGCACCGCTCCCGCCGAAGAGGCCGCCCTGGACCGGTTCGCCGAGTTCGCCGATGCCTGGGGCCGGAAGTTTCTCCCACTCCTCGAACGAAAGATGGGAGCGTGTGTAGCCTGCGGCCTCATCCTTCATTTTCTCCAGGCTCAGTGAAACAAGCCTGGTGAAATCGCCGATCAGAGGCTCCTCGTCGAAGTCTCCGCTGGTGACCACGGCGATCGACCGCGAACGCCGGCGCGCTGGGCTCAAGTCCTGCAGCCGCGAACGCAGTTCGCCGTCGAGAGAACCCGCGAAGCACGAGTCGACCATGATCAGGATGTGTTCTGCGGGGCTGTCCATCAGCGCGGCGATGAACTCACCGGTCGGGAACGCAGTGCTCAGCAACCGCTCGTCGTCCGTGTGTATGAACGTCAGATAGTGACGACCGGACGAACTGCGCGCTCCGTGCCCGGTGATGTAGACCACCAGCGCCTCGTCGTAGAAGACCTCGTTGAGCTCCTCGGCAAGGAACGAGCGCAGGTCAGCCGTCCTGTGTAGCTGCTTGGGCCGTGAGAGGGCGAAACGGCGCTCACTGTCCAGGGCGCTGCCACTCAGCCACCCTGTCACCACTGCCACCTGAGCGGTGATGGCCTTGGTGAACGACTCGTCCGCGTAGCCGTAGTCGTCAACTCCGATGACCACAAGCCGTCTTGAGACGCAGGGGTCGTCCACCTTGCCACGCTCACTTCACTCGTTCCGGCTACGGGCACACCACTGTAGTCAAGAGCTGTACGCCAGAACGGGTGGCGGTTCTCGACCGAGCTGGATCACCACGAGCGATGAGCGGGGCCGCTAACATCACATCACCACACCGGCCGGTCATGGCGGGGACGACCGCGGAGGAGCGAATGGACAGCTTGCGTGTTGTCGGCGTCCACGGAATCTGGCAGGGCAACACCAACAGCGAGAAGCTGGCGGCTGATTGGCGCGGAGCACTCACCAGAGGCATGAGCCGCCATTTCGGCGCCGACATCCCGATCCCTGCGCTGACTGTACGTCACTACGCGGAAGAGTTCCGGCGCCGTAAGGGCACACTGGGACCGGGAGCCGACGTCTTCGACGACCAGCCGATCGACGCCGATGAAGAAGCTTTCATCGCCGAAGCCCTCACCGAGGTTGTTCCACAAGCCCCCGCAGCGGCTCCTCAGCAGGTCGGAACGCTCGGCATGGGGCTGCCGTACCTCCCTCTGCCGGTCACCCGGCTGATGGCCGGTATCGACGCCACCTGCGGGCGTCACACAGGCAAGCGCCTGCTGTACACCGTCCGCCAGGTTTACAAGTACCTGTACAAGGGAGATATCGGTGCACGTATCCGCGACGTAGTCCGGGAAGACCTTACGCAGCCGGGCACCCGTGTGACCATCGCTCATTCGCTGGGAAGCGTTGTCGTCTACGACCTGTTCCACCGCGGTGAACTCGACCCCGCCTCATGCGACGTGAGCACCTTCATCACTTGCGGCTCTCCGCTCGGCTGGCCCACCGTAAGGCGCGCCGTCAACGGACTTGAGCACCCGCTGTCCGTACCGGGGGGTGTCGAATGGGTCAACGTGTACTCTCTGGGCGACTTGGTGGCTCTGGGACAAGGACTTGCTGGAGTGGCCCTCAAGGTCAGGGACGAGGAAGTCAGCAACGGGACCGCGCCGCACGAAGTAACGCGTTATCTCGACAAGCGCCCCGTATCCGAATCAGTTGTCCGCGCGCTCGCGATCTAGGACCTCTCACCCGGCTCGCAGCCGTAGAACTGTCCTGCTGCTTGACGTGTGCAGCATGATTAATGAATCATTAATCATGCCTCACGAGCAGATGCGCTGTGTCTCCGCGAAGCTGTTCGGCAATCGCTATCGTGCCGAGCTGATGCTGGCGTTGGTGCACGCAGGTACTCAGGGGGTCTGCATGGGGGATCTCGCCCTTCGGAACGGGGTGCCGCCGGGCGTCTACCGGGCTCCGATGGGGGCACTGATGGCTCTGGGGCTGGCGGAGGCTCTCCCCGCAGTGGCTGGGGAGCGGCGTCGTTGGCACCGGACCACGGCCCAGTCCCCGCTATGGCCGTTGCTTCGGCCGCTGCTGGACTGTTTGGCCGAGGAGGCGTCCCCTGCACCGGCACCGTAGACGGGATGCCCCTGCGGGCACGGGAATCGCACTAGGGCAGGGTGGGGTCTATGTCAGCCGTCACGAGCAGCGCAATGGGCAGTTCGGTCAGAGCCGCTTCGGGCGCCCTGGTCCATCCCGGCGGCCACGCGCAGACGCTCTCCCTGCTTGGCACCGACGCCCTGCTCTTCTACCGCTTCGACGCGACCGAGCACTCCCGCAGGCGGCGCGCCGGAATGAAGGCCCTGACCGGTATGGGGCCGCTGGAGACGCTGCTGACTCTGCCGGTGGACATGCCCGTTCCCCTGGACTCCCTCAGTGCGAAGGACAGGGCCGCTGTTCGCAGGCTTCCGGCCGGCTCGGCCGACCGTGACCGGCATGAGATCACCCGCCACGCTGTGCGTCCCCTGCACGTGGACCTGGCGGTCGTGACCGCGGAGCAGCCGAGGCGGGGCCTGGAAGCGGCCACTCGCTTCGCCCCGTTCTGCAGCCGGGCGGTTTTGCTGCGGCGTCCGGCTCCTCGGATGGACGATTTCCTCAACGAGGCGTCGTTCTACGGGGTGGGTGTACTCGTCGACTCGTCCTGCGGCATCGAGATGGTGCTGGAGCCGCGCGCCTACCGGCCGCAGCGTCATACGGCTGCGGCCTGGAATTTCACCGAGGAGCTGTATCAGCGGGTGCGCTGACCTGCCGGCGCTGCACTGCTCGCGGGAGCGGCGTCCGGTACGAGCGCGGCCCACCGCTTGAGCTGCGCGTCGGGCTTGAAGGCGCCCTTCTGGTCGACGGACGCGTTCAGGACGGGGTAGTACTCGACGGCGCTGCGGCACAGTTCGTGCCACCGTGTCTGACGTGCGTAGCCGGGCGGTGCGGCCATGACCGCGTGCAGCCAGGTGCCCATGGTCTCGACGTTGTGTGCCGCGGCCTGACGCTGGTGCTCTCCGAGCATGCTGGTGAACCGGTCCAGTCCGTCGCCGCCGCAGACCGTGCAGTTGCACCGAGGGCTGTCCGCCGCAGCGAAGGCTTTGGCGATCTTCGAACCCAGGAAGAAGCCCATCAGCTCCGGAAAGATCACGTGAGGGGCGCGCATGATCGCTTTGGTGGACTGGGTCGGCTGGCCGGGCGGGACGATGTGCCGCAGGGAACCGGTCGTTCCGTAGGAACCGAAGGACGCCCCGTGGGCCAGGGCGCCGAAGACCGCGAGGTCGGTGCGCATCAGGGCGGCCCCGGGCACCGACGCCAGGACGCGGCGGAGGTTGCCGACGGCCTGCGGGAAGCGGCCGAGCGGGTCCATCTGCCCGCCCAGCATGAGGGCTTTGGGGCCCTTGGCCAGGTTGAGCGCGCCGATGAGCTGGCGCACGCTGTCGTCCTCCTGCAGCCACCCGACGTCGACGGGGGCGGCGAAGATGAGCGACGAATCGTCCAGAGCCTCGACCTGCCGGGCGGCGGCCAGAAGCGAATCCGCGTCCTCTGCCTGGATGTAGCCGGTCGGAGTGATCGCGGCGGTGACGCCCGCTGCGCGCTGCCTGTTCACCGACACCCGCAGCGGGTCGTCGAACTGCGGGTCTCCGAAGGAGAGCCCCTCGTCCTCGGTCTGCGGGAACGGCGCCTCCGGTGTGGCGACGTGCGACGTGTACACCTCGGGATCGACGAGCAGCGGCGCGGTGAGATCCTCCTTGCGCAGCTCCATCACCTTGTTGACCGCCCCGTCGCCGCACAGCACCAGGCCACCGCGACCGGTGTCGATGTGGTCCCGGACCTGCCAGAGGCGGGACATGGAGACGTGCAATAGCAGCCGGCCGTCCAGAGGCCCGGGAGACAGGTATGCCGCGCGGGCGGTCTGGTCGGACGGGCCGGTGCCGTTACCGGGCAGCAGGGGATCGGAGGGGGAAGTGCCGGTCATGTCGTCACCTTCGAGGAGGGTTCACGGACAGCAGGCGGTTGCCTTCGCGGTAGAGGCGCACGAAATCCGCAGGAAGCAGACGGGCGCTTGAGGCGGCCTGCTCCGTGGTGAGGGTGCGTTCTTCCAGCAGCCTGTCGACGAGGAACGGCACGCGACAGGGCTCTTCGAGGGGAACGTGCACCGGTTCGGAGGTGCGGTATCCCAGGGCCGACATTTCGATGATAACCGTGCGGTACTGCCAGTCTGTGATGGCGTTCAGCGACATGGCGCGGCGCAGCAGGGCGCTCATGGAGACCCTCCAACTACGCTTCAGGCCAATCAGTTTGGTGATGTCGATGCCGCCGGTGAACTCTCCGCGGATGTCACTTGCGGGCATCAAGAACTCCGAGGCGAAGGCATCGGCCTGTTTCTCCTGTTCCGGGCCGGATCCCGGCTCGCGGTGCAGGACGAGATGACCGATCTCGTGGGCCACACTGAACCGGCAGCGGTCTCCGGGTGCACGGCTGTTGACGAGGAACAGCGGGGCCTGGCCGGCAGTCCACTGGCTCGCCGCGTCTAGCAGGTCGCTGTCCAGGTCCCGCAGCACGACCAGGGCTCCGGCTTCCTCCGCGGAGCGGACGACGTCGGTCACCGGCCCGGCGGGCATGCCCCACCGCTTGCGCACCAGACGGGCGGCATCCTTCGCCGTGACCAGGTCGCTCAGCTCAACCTGGGGGAAATCGGCTTGCGGGTTCTCCTCCCCGGCCGCGCGGTACAGGCCGTTGAGCTGGATCCGTGTCAGGGCGAGTTGCGCGTGGATGCGGCGCAGCGCTCCAACCGGCAGGGAGGCCCGCTTGCGGTGGTGGATCAGCCCGACTCCCACTCCGTGCACCTGTGGATCCAGGCACAGTAGGTCCGGTGGGTAGGACAGGGCGGCGGCATACAGCTCCAGCCGTTCACCGGTGACCACCAGGCGCCCCGACTCGGCCTTGCTCACGTATCCCTGGGACACCGAGACGCCCGTCCCCCCGGAAGCCTCGGCCATCGCGGCGGCCACATCCGTCTGGGTCATGCCACGGGACTCACGGACAAGCGTGAGCATCGCCGACTGCGCCTGCGGATCCTTGGCCACCATTCATCACCCCCTATCAGACCTCGAAATACTACCACCAATTATTCCCGGAGTGATTCGTCGAGATCGTGCTGGCAGAGGGGCGGGGTGTCCGGCAAGTCGCCTGTTCCCAGGGAGTACCGACGGGCAGTCACTTGAGCGGCAAGCCCCCCGAGGGGAGCCGGATTCTCTTTAGGCCGGTGAGGACTCCGAGCAGACGTGCGTCCACGTTCCCGCGCGAGGCGCGGGCCAGTTCGGGAAGACGCCTCAGGTTGATGCGCATCTGGCGCACCGCCCTGCCGCTTCCCGGCGAGGGAGATCTGGGCTTCGGCTTCGGACACCTTGTACTCGGTGCCCAACTCGCCGGCCCATGACGGCGGTACGGCACCGGTCACGCGGAGCGCGAGATCCTCGTGCTCCGAGCGCTGGCCGAAGTACGCGCGGACGAGGGCAAGTTTGAGCGCAAACTCCGCACCTGGCCACCGCCGAAGAAGACGAGCAGCGCTAGATCGTCCTAAGTGCACCCCGGTTTGGCATGCCGCGCCAGGGCGCGGACCAGGTCACCGGTTGAGGGTGGGTAGAGCGCCTAACTTCCTGAGCGCCCCCGTCGGCGTCTCCGGCTCCGGGATCAGGCCCCGGCGGCGAGCGCCGCGGCCGAAGTAGTACGACCAGTCGGGCGGTGCGGGAGCGGGGCTGGGATGCCTCACTCAGCGGACGTCTCCTGGGGGCCGGTCAGTTGCCAGCCTCCGGCTTTGTGTCTCGGCCGTGCATGCCGGTCATCGGTGGCGGGGCTTCTCTGCCTGACCGTTCTCGGTCGGCCTTGAGCACAGTTGCGCACGTACGGTCGAGAGTTGACCGATTTTTGCGTTCGGGAACGTCGAGAACCGCAACCTGTGCATTAACTGACAGTAGTGGTGGTGAGTCGTTGGGTGAGGGACTAGCGTCTTCATACGATCGGCTCACCCAACGGGCCGACCGAGGCCGACTCTGTCGCGGGGCCAACCACATACAGAGCCGGACTCGTTCGTATTCACACCCAAGACGACCAGGAGTACGTGTGTCTCTTGACCATCTCTCCATGCCGCACGAGAGCGGACCGGCAGGGCTTTTCGACCGTAGCATTCCTCCGACACGCCGGACTGAAACCCGCGTGCTGCGTGACTTTCTGGTCAGTTCGCAGGTAGGGCCCCTTATCTCTATGCCAGTTGTCGGCATGGTCCTGATTTTCCGGCCCGAGGCCGCAGAAGCCGTACTGACAGCGGCCGTCCTCACCACGGTCGTTCTGAGGAACTCCCTGGTCCGCTACCGGCGGCAGCGCTGGTCCTAGCGGTGCTTCAGGCCCGGGGGTGCGCCGAGCGCACCCCCGGCGTCGCCGGACGCTCGTTCGACCGGCTGTAAAGCAGTCGGCTCATGGGGCAGAGGCCCCTGTCTCGCCGGTCCGGCAGATTGCCATTTTCCGGCCCGTGTTCTCAGAAGAGAACGTGAGTGCGAAGGATCAAGCGCATGCCCCAGAAAGAACCTTCCGAGACCCGCTGTCTCGGTCCCGGGTGCCGAAGCACCATCACGCGGAAGCCCGGTTCGGGACGTCCTCGCCTGTACTGCTCCGACGCCTGTGGTGCCCGTTACCGCAAGGCCAACCCGCGCGTGAACGACACCGCCGACACCGCGGCCGCCCTGGCCCGGCACGCGGCTCTGCTCGAGGAAGCCAGCACGACCGGTGACGTCGACCGTGCGCTCCGCCTGTACGCCGAGTGTAACCAGATCATGAAGGAGTTACTCAAGGCCGTGGTGGTCCTGTGCCGCACCAAGATGAAGACCTCGGAGGTCGCATCGGCCCTGCACGTAAGTGTGGACACCGTGAATCGGCACGTGCTCGCGGCCCGCGAGCGGGCCACCGCGTCGGCGCCGCCCGTGGTGCCACCACCCCGCTCCCGTCATCCGGAGCGGGCACCGCGCCGCCCGCTGCGTCCGGCCGGCGGTACCGGCAGCGCCGACGGCGGCCCCCCGGGCCGGCCAGGCGTCATCCTCGCCAGCGCGCTGTCCCAGCTCCAGCGCACCAGCAAGAAGAACCACAAAGAACTCGCGTCCGAAGCGTGTGTCGATCCCTCGTACATCTCCCGCATCCTCAGCGGCGAGCGTGTCCCCTCATGGGGCGTGACCCGCAGATTTGTGGTGTCCTGCGGCGGAGACCCGCTCGAAGTGCGGCCCCTGTGGGACACCGCGCGCGGCTACCACGTCGTACTGCCCACCGCCCTTCACGCCGCACTGCGGGGTCTGCACCTGGCCGCCGCCCAGCCGCCCATCGACCTTCTCCGGGCCAGGACCCACCTGTCCGCAGCCGACATCACCGCCGCACTCCAGGGCGACCGCCTGCCGGACTGGCCCACCACCACCCGCCTCGTCACCGCTCTGCAGGGCCAGCCGGAGGCCATCCGCCCCCTGTGGGACGCCGCCCAGGCCACCACGCCCGCTGGGCCCGACACCACCATCACCTGCAGCATCTCCACGGGAGCGTTCGGATGACCACCCTCACCCGTCCAACAGCCCGCCTCCCCACAGCCGATGCCCTGCCTTCCACCGGCCCGGACATCGCCCTGCCGTTGGAGTTCCGGGCCTTCCACACCCTGCACCAGCACGCGTACCTCGCCTACGCCGCGGCCCACACCACCACCCACGCCGTCGACCTCGTAAGCGGCGCATTCGGCACACTGGCCGTCAACTGGACCACACTGCTGCGCAGTTCCAACCCCACCGCCGCCGCCTGGGACCAGGTCGCCGCCCACATCGCCCGCCGCGCCCGCCGCCTCCCCCTGGGACCCGTCTCTCCACTCCAGTACCAGCTGACCGTTCTCCACCAGCTCGCCCGCCTCTCCATAACCGCCGCCGCCGAGACAACCGGCCGCGACCACGCCACCGCATGCTGCCTTCTCGGCAGGCCCTACCAAGCGCCCGCTCCCGCTGCGTCACGGCCCGCGTGGCGAGCGCGCCTGCCCAGCCTGCGAAGAAGCTGACCACGGGAGTGTGCGTAGGACTGCCGAACGTCGGCCTGGGAATCACCGAGGCGGTCGAACGGCCGACCTGCGCGATGTACCCAGGCCAGGGGCTGAGGCGCGGTGTGGAACGCGTCGCGTTCTCTTCTGCGGCTGAGACGCCGGGCTTTCCTACCAGATGCCGTCGATGACTTTTTCGAGGGCGAGGTTCCACTGCGATTCGTCATCTTCGAAGGGCCGTCGGCGGTGGCCGCCAACTGGGCGAGTTCGGGCCGCAGTCTCGGATCCGCGGCGTCGCGCAGGGTGGTGAGCAGCACCAGTGCCCGCTCTGCGGGTCTCTGGTCCCGGCACAGCGACTGCCCGGCACGCAGCCAGGCGGAATGCAGCCCCTCCGCGCTCCTTCCTGTCCGCGTCGAAAGCGGCGGTGACCAGCCAGGGATCGGCCGCACGCACAACGCGGCCGGGTCGTCCAGATCCATCAACGCCGCCCCCGAGCAGGTCAGTTGCCGGTGGACGGCGGTGCCCGAGCGGGTCTCGACCACGAGCCGGACATGGTTCAGGGCATCGAGCGCGAGCACCAGCCCGGCGAGCCTGTCCGGATCAGAGCCCGCGTGCAGATCCGGACGGGCGATCGTGGCCCGGCGCCGGTCGGCGGCCAGCCGCGTCAGGAACTCTCCAGGCCTCCGGGCGACAAGACTCAGCTGATCGGCCATCGTTCAGACCGCGCCGTGCGCGCTTTGCCCCGCGAGGGGTGCATACGATTGGACGGTGTGCTCCGTCCGGTGCCGGGACGGGTGCCGTGCCGCACCAGCCAGGCCCAGCAGCGCCGACTTCCCGCACCGCGCCCCGCCCGTGATCAGACACAGGCCCGGCGCCGCGGAATCGGCCAGCCACCCGAGCAGCGCGGCCCCTGCCGGTTCACGCCCGGCCGCGGGCCGGCCCCACTTCACCGTGCTCACCCGCGGCATGCTTGCTCTGCCGCCCGCGTGATCAGCCCCTTGAGTCCCGCCTCGCGGGAGGCGGCATCACTGCCGTAGTCGAAGGCGTGCGTGAACTCCGCCTGCGGGAACAGTCTCTGCATCCACACCGCGCAGTAGTGACCGGGCATCATGCACGCCTGCAACTCGCAGAACACCCGCCGCACCTGCCCCGGAGCCACACCCTGGGCGGACAGCTCCCGCCAGACAAGCTCCTCCGGATGCGCGCGCCCCGATCCCGTCGCACCCGTGACGATGTGCTTCTCCCCGGGCCCTGTCGACGTACTCGAACGCTGCGGAGAAAGGGAAGTTGAGGGTGTGCCGCACATCGTCCAACACCCGCGGCCACCACCCCTCCCGCTCGTCGAACGCGCCCGCGTCGATCCCGCGCAGCGTCTCGGTCAACTCCCGGAGAGCGCCCGCCGCTTCCGTAAGAACGGACGAGGTCGCGATGACCGGCAGGATCCGGTCCAGCGCGGCCAAGGACGTGTTGAACGTCGTAAGGGCCGAGCTGACGTACAGGTCCTCCTCGCAGCCTTCCGTCATGACCGCCTGCAGAACGGCGTCCGGCCGAGCACACAGATGAGCCGGCCCGCGTGACGATCCGCAGCCATCCCTCCAACTCCGTTGCCGGGCGCGGAGGACTGCTCTGAACCGTGAGAACGCCCAACGAGAGCACGTCACTTCCGCCGGCGGCAGTGAAGTAGGGGGAAATTTGCAGCGGCACACCCGTCTTCTCCAGGCCCGCGCGTCGGCTCGGGAAGCCGTGCATCTGAGTCGGGCCCAGGGGGAAGCGGCGCTTGCCTTCGGCACCGAACTGCGCGACGGGTGGATCACAGGGCGGCACTGGTACCGGGCTCTTCGCGCAGCAGATGGACGGTCTACGGCCGCAGCCCGCCGCATTCGTGGGATCTCTGAGCCGGTTCATGGGCCGAGAGACGGCGACGTCATGACCGCAGGGTTGCCTGTGCCGGTGACTGCCGTCTTGGAGTGTGAACTCTTGGCGGCGCTGGAGCCAGTTCCGGTTGTCTTTCGCTTTGCCGTTCGAGGTTGTTGGCGTGATCTTGTCATTTGCCGCCCGGCCGTGACGGTTTGTGTGTAGGTTGTGACTGCTCGCATGGGGAGTGTGGGTGTCATGGGTTCTTCGTGATCCATGAGGGGGTTTTGGGGAGGGGCCGCGGTGCGCATGCACGGCGAACGTTTTGGGATACGTATGTCCGCGCGCAGACGGTCTTTGACGGTGGGTCTGCTGGCGCTGGCCCTGTCGGCGGGTCTGGTGTCGGCGGAGGCGGCGCCACCGTCGCCGGCAGCGGCGCCCGAGGCATCTCAGGCTCCTCCGTTCCTTCCTCCGGCCGCCCCTGTCGGCCCGGTGGCCCCGGCAAGCGCGGCCGCTGCCGAGCCGACGACGAAGAACGCGGTGTACGCGTACGACGCCGCCTCGCGTCTGGTCGGTGTGACGGACCCGGCGGGTCAGACGGCGCGCTACCGGTACGACGCGGCGGGCAACCGTCTCGGCGTCGATCGTTTCGCGTCGAGCACGCTGTCCGTTCTCTCCCTCGTTCCGGTGCGTGCCCAGGCGGGCGCGAAGGTGACGCTCTCCGGCACCGGCTTCTCGACCACACCGGCCTCGAACGCGGTGAAGTTCGGTACGACCGCGGCCACGGTCGACTCGGCCACGGCGACCCGTCTGGTGGTGACGGTCCCGGCCGCAGCGGCCAGCGGCAAGGTGTCGGTGACCACGGGTGGCACGACGGTCCAGTCGGCTGAGTCGTTCACGCTGGCCACGCCGGCACCGTCGCTGATGGCGGTCGCCCCGGCCTCCGGCACGGTCGACACCGAAGTCACTCTCACCGGCGCGGGGTTTGCCCCCGCGCTCACCGACAATGTGGTGCGCTTCGGTGGCGGCATCGTGGCGCAGGTGACGGCGCGTACGGCCACCGCGCTGACGGTGCGGGTGCCCTTGGGCGCGGTCACGGGTCCGGTCGAGGTCGAGACGCCGGACGGCCGGGTCACGTCGGCGGATTCGTTCCGGGTGCTCTCGGGCACCGGGGTGGGCGAGATCGAGTCGTCGGTGGTGACATCGCTGACGGATGAGAGTCCGCCGACGGTCTCGGTGGCCACGCCGGGCAACCGTGCGCAGGTTCGTTTCGACGCGGACGCGGGCGCGGACATCGGCATCGGATTCACCGCTTCGACGTTCAATGCCACGGTCACGGCCCGTCTTTACGACCCGGAGGGTGAGCAGGTCGGTGGCAACGAGTCGCTGACGGGTGTCGCGGACGACTGGGAGGTCGAGGACCTTCCGCAGGCGGGGACGTATTCGGTGATCCTGACTCCGGCGGCCACCGCGGTGGGCCAGGCGACGATCACCGTGTCCGCCCCGAAGACCGGCGTGCTGGGCCTGACCGGCCCGACGGCGGAGGTGTCGCTGGCGCGCGCCGGGCAGGACGGTGTGCTCACCTTCGATGCGGTGCTCGGTGATTCGCTGAGCCTGGGTATCGACTCGGCGGATATGCCCAAGGGCATGTACGCGCGCCTGTACGGTCCCGACGGCGATCAGGTGATCAACCGGTTCGTGGGTGGCGGCGGCGCGGGCGCGATCGACATCGACACGCTGACGCAGTCGGGCACGTACACCCTGACCCTGGATCCGGACACGGCGACCAGCGGCACGGTGAGGGTGACCGGGTCGCACTACGCCGACGCGGGCGTCCTCGACTCGGCGGGCCCGACAGTCGAGCTGCCGCTCAACCGGCCGGGCCAGGACGGACGCGCGACTTTCACCGCGCAGGCGGGCGAGCGTGTGTCGCTGGGGGTGACGGCGACCGGCTTCACCGGCCACGTGCGCATGGAGTTCAGGCGGCCGAACGGGACGCAGTTCGCGTTCTTCCTGGCGCCAGGCACCACCAGCACCGAGTACGACACCGCGGTGCTGCCCGACTCGGGGACGTACACCCTCGCCGCGCTGCCCAGCAACGCGGCGACGACGGGCAACCTGTCCCTGACCCTGTCGCGCCCGCTCGGCGTCGCCCAGCTCTCCACGACCGGCGGCCCGGTCGACGTGGACATCACGCGCTTCGCGCAGGACGCCGAGTCCGCCTTCCAGGCGACGGCCGGCGACTCGCTCACCCTCGGTGTCACTGACAATGCGTTCACCGACACCGTGCGGGTGTCCGTGATCGCGCCGTCGGGCACGGCGATCGTCGACGAGAAGATCGTCTCGACCGGTAAACCTGCCACGTTCCCGCTGGCCGCCCTTGCGGAGTCGGGCACCTACCGGGTGGTCGTCGACCCGAACCGGGGCGCGCGCGGCACGCTGAAGCTGACCCTGTCGGCGGGCGCGCAGGCGCAGCGGGTGGTGGACGTCGCCGAGGACAAGCCGGCCGCGCCGAAGAAGCCGACGGCCGGTGTTGTCCCGGCCGGTCCGGACGCCTGGCAGCCGGGCAAGTCGAGCCTGGCGGGCCGGGATTGGGTCACGGCACGCGGCAAAGCCCCGAAGGCGCCGCCGGCCCTGCGCGGCCCGCCGGGCAAGACCACGCTGACCGGCCACATCCTCAAGCTCGACGGGAAGCCGCTGGCGAAGGTCACGGTCTCGGTCGGCAAGAAGAGTGCGAAGACCGACACGCGCGGCCGGTTCCTACTGAGCGGTATCGCGGACACGTCCACCACCCTCGTGGTCGAGGGTGCAAGCGCGAACAACTCCAAGCGCAGTTACGGCCGTTACGACATCCGGATTAGCCTGAAGGCGGGTAGGACGGTCGATCTCGGGTTCCCGGTGTGGATGACGCCGCTGGACACGAAGAACACGGTGAGGTTCGCGGCTCCGGCGAAGGCCGATGTCGTACTGAAGACCCCGAAGATCCCGGGGCTCGAAGTCCGTATCCCCAAGGGCTCGGTCGTCCGTGATGAGAAGGGGAAGCCGGTCACGGAGCTGGGGATCACGGCGATCCCGATCGACCGGCCGCCGTTCCCGCTGCCGGAGAACGGCATCGTCCCGGTGTACTTCACCGTGCAGCCCGGCGGCACCTACGTCTTCCCCGAGGGCGCGCAGATCATCTACCCGAACTACACCCGTGAAGCCCCGGGCACCCGGGTCAAATTCCTCGACTACGACCCGAAGAAGAAGGGCTGGCACGTCTACGGCACCGGCGAGGTGTCGGCGGACGGCTCCCAGGTCGTACCGGACAAGAAGACCCGCGTCTGGGCATTCCACGGCGCCATGTTCAACACCGACGACCTGATCCCCTGGGACACCTCCTGGCTCCAGGACGTCATGGACTGGCTGTCCGGTGACCCGGTCGAGCTGTCGACGGGCCTGCTCACCGACTCCCGCACGGACCTGGCGGTGGCGGATTCGCGCGGTGGCGCGGAGCTCACGCGGACGTACTGGCAGGGGGACCCGCACCCGCGCGCGTTCGGCATCGGCCGCGACCTGTCGTACAACGTCTTCCTGAACTCCAAACGCCCCTGGCAGGAGGTCGATCTCTATCTGCCGGGCGGCAGCAAGGTCCACTTCACCCGCACATCACCCGGCACCGGCTGGAACGACGCCGTCTTCGAAGCGCTCGACACCTCGTCCGACTTCCAGGGTGTGAAGATCACCAAGGAGACGGGGCGTTGGGACCTGACGTTCCGTGACGGCACGGTGTGGGAGTTCCCGCAGTACGGCCCGCTCAAGGCGATCCACGACCGGCACGGCAACACGGTCAAGCTGACCAGACGCGCCGGCAGTGACGCCGACAAGGGCGAGATCACCCGGATCACCAGCCCCGGCGGCCGGTGGATCACACTCTCCTACGACACCCAGCACCGCGTCACGTCCGCGACGGACAACACAGGCCGCACCACCTCCTACACCTACGACGCCGGCCGTCTGGAGACGGTGAAAGATCCGGCGGGCAAGATCAGCCGGTACACCTACGACGGCACGTCGAACCGGATCAAGACGGCAACCGACGCCCGCGGCATCACGTACATGCAGAACGAGTTCGACGCCGACGGGCGGGTGAAGAAGCAGACGCTCACCGAGGGAGCGGAGTACTCGTTCGCGTACACGCAGACCGGCGCCGGGAAGATCACGTCGGCGAACGTGACGCAGCCGGGCGGCTCGGTCCGGCGGGTGGAGTTCGACGCGGACGGTTACGGCATCAAGGACACCGAGGCGTACGGAAGCACGCTCGCCCGCGAGACTCAGTATCACCGTGGTCCGAAGCACCGGATCGACGCGGTGACGGACCCGTACAACCGGCGCACGGAACTCACCTACGACGCCAACGGATACGTCACCCGCACTACCGAACTCGCCGGCACGGCACAGGCACGCCAGTCGGGTACAGCGGTCTACAACGGCCCCTACGACCAGCCGACTTCAGTGAGCGACCCACTGGGCAACACGACGACTCTCGGCTACGACGAGTCGGGTGATCTGCGGACGGTCACGGACCCGGAGGGCCGGGAGACAACCCTCACTTACACGTCGGACGGTCAGATCAAGACCGTGACGGACGCGTCGGACGCGGTGACGGAGTACACCTACCGTCACGGCGAGCTGGTCTCGGTGAAGGATGCGGAGGGCCGAACGGGGGCTCAGTTCCTGGACGCGGCGGGCCGCCCAACGGTGATCACGGACGAGGCGGGCTCGGTCACCACGCTCACGTATGACGCGCTGAACCAGACGCGGAAGATCACCGATCCGCTGGGCCAGTCGACGTCTCTGGACTTCGATGAGAACGGCAACATCAAGACGCTGACGGACGCCCGGCAGAACAGCACGAGTTGGGTGTACGACGACGCGGACCGTACGGAGTCGGTGACGGACCCGCTGGGCGCGCAGGCGCTGTTCGGGTACGACGCGGCGGGCCGGCTGACGAAGGCGACGAGCCGCTCGGGCCTGGTCGCGACAGCGGAGTACGACCTGCTGGGGCGGGCGAAGAACGCCAAGTACGGGGTGAACGCGGCGGGTGTGGCCGAGTCGACGGCCACGTATGCGTACGACGCGGTGGACCTGCCGAAGACGGTCACGGACACGCAGGCCGGCACGGAGAGCTTCGCCTACGACGCGTACGACCGGCTCAAGACGCTCAACGGCCCGACGGGCACGGTGGGTTACGACTACGACGGGGCGGACCGCCGCAAGGAGATGACGGCGGCCGGGACCACCACCACGTACGGCTACGACACCTCCAGCATCCTCACCTCCGTCACCTCGGGAAGCCAGGAGGTGAGCTTCGGTCTGGACGCGGTGGGCCGTGAGAAGACGGCGAACCTGCCGGGCGGCATCGCACGGACGACCACGCTGGACAAGACGGGCGTGGTCTCCGGAATCGACTACACGCGCGGTGCCGCTGCGGTCGGCGACCTCACCTACACCCGTGACACTCAGGGCTTGCAGACGGGCCTCACGGGCAGCCTGGCTTCCGTCGCACTCCCCGCCGCCGAAAACGGCGCAGTGTTCGGCAAGGACAACCGGGTGACGTCCCTGGGAGGCCGCTCGTTCACGTACGACGCGGACGGCCAGCTGAAGTCCGACGGCAAACGGACGTACGACTGGAACGCCCGCGGCCAGCTGTCCGGGGTGCAGTCCGCCACGGGCGGTCCGGCAAGCCAGTTCTCGTACGACCCCCTGGGCATCCGCAGTGGCAAAACGCTCGGCGACGCGACGCAGAAGTACCTGACGGACGGCTCCAACCCGCTGGTGGAGCAGGATGGTTCAGGCGCTGCGAAGGCGACGGTCGCCACGTCGGGCCTGGACGAGTACCTGACCCGTACGGAGAACGGTGCGACGCAGGTCTACCTGACGGACGCGCTGGGCAGTGTGGTGGGTCTGGCGAACGCGGATGGCACGGTCGCGACGAGCTACACGTACGACCCGTACGGCCAGCCCACCACGTCGGGTACGGCGTCGACGAACCCGTACACCTTCACGGGCCGCGAGTCGGACGGCACCGGCCTGCTCTACTACCGCAACCGCTACTACGACCCCGAGTCCGGCCGCTTCATCTCCCAGGACCCCATCGGCCACGCCGGCGGCACCAACCTCTACCAGTACGCCCTCAGCTCCCCCACGACCTACACCGACCCCACCGGCAACAGCCCGATGCTCGCCGGCTGCGTCATCGGCGGCCTCGGCGAGGCGGGCCTGGACTGGCTCGGCCAACGCCTCTCCGGCCGAAAGGTCAACTGGGGCCAGGTCGGCACCTCAGCGGCACTCGGCTGCGCCGGCGGCATGATCGGCAAGTGGGCATCTCTCGGCAAGATCGACAACGCCAAGTCGGCGATCCCTGGCCCGGGTTGTAGAGTCAAGATCCCCAACAGCTTCACGGCCGACACCCCGGTCCTCCTCGCGGACGGCACCCGCAAACCGATCAAGGACATCCAGATCGGTGATGAGGTCCTCGCGACGGATCCGGAGACGGGTGAATCGGGCCCCCGCCCGGTAACGGCTCTGATCAAGGGCGCGGGCGATAAACAACTGGTCGACATCACCCTCGACACGGGTAAGACCAGCACCGTCACCGCCACTGACGGCCACCCCTTCTGGGTCCCGGCCCTCGGCCGCTGGATCGAAGCTGGCGAACTCACCACCGGCCAATGGCTCCAGACCAGCAGCGGAACCTGGGTCCAGATTAGCGCCGTTACCCACCACACCAAACGCACGACGGTCTACAACCTCACCGTCAACGACCTTCACACCTACTACGTGCTGGCGGGCGACACTCCAGTACTTGCCCATAACATAGGCGGTAAAAAGGGTGGATACGGTGATGCATGTAAGCTCTTCTACCCTGGCAAGCATGCGGGTGGTTCGATCGATGCGCGCAACCAGTCGCGTGCATTCAATAGCGCAGAAATAGTCGACATCAATAAGATCGGCAACAAATTCGGCTGTCATACATGCGGCACCATGAGCTCTGGGTACCCGAATGGGACTTGGGTTAAAGATCATCAGCCTGTGTCGACATTTGTGGATAAATCGGTACCGCAGCAATTGTTCCCGCACTGTCGAAGGTGTAGTTCTCTACAGGGCATTGCGGCCGCACAGTTCAAACGCGACAAAATCAATCCGTACACAGACTTCTAGGGGTAACTGGTGGATGCGGAAGGCGGAGCCTCTTCCTTTCGAGTGGGGGTCCCGTGGGGGGTGCTTCGCTTCGAGTCGGTCGGTGGTGACGGAGATATTCCAGATATTGATCCGGTGGATTCTCCGGTTGAGGCGAACGCGACCTGCATGGTGATCGCAGTCGTTCACCCTGATATCGGGCCCGTTGATGTCACGGTTCTTCAAGGAGAGACCGGTGCAGAGGCGGCTGTTGGGATCTTCGACGGGCTGTTTGACGCTCCAAATGGTGAGGTCGAAGTGGCGGACCTTGTTGGTGAGGACTTCTGCCACCGATTCGCCGTGGCCGGATCCAGAGTCCGCGTAAGAGTCAGTGTTGACGATCCGCAGATGGCGCAGAGCGTCGTTCTTCGTATCACTGTCGAGTGAGTACGGTCGAAATCAGGAGGACCCAGTGCGACGCAGAACGGTGGTGGTTTCGGGGTCGGCGGCCGGACTGGGGCTCGTAGGGGGAGGCGTGGCCGCAGCGAACCTGAGGAGTGGCTCGTCGGAGGAGGAAAACAGCTTTGGAGCGGCAACAGCCCTTGGGGGGCTAGCCGTTGTGGGGGCCGAGCCGCCAGAGCGTTGCGTAGGAATCGTAGTGCTTGATCGTGGGCGCGCAGTGGGGGCGCTAGTTCGGGGTGTGCGGACCATTAGCGGGGATCGGATTTCCGTGACCTTCGGGGCGGGAGCGTCCCTTTTCGAGGGCGCCGGAGTTCCCGGGCCGCGGCAGTTGAAAGCGATGCCGTCCTTCCTCGGAGATCTGCTTAATCCCGCGCGGTCGCACGGTGATCTTCTCGTGCGGGTCGCGGGGGAGGATGCGGAGGCGGTGCGGGAAGCCGTGGAGAGAGTCAAGACGGTTGCCGCCGAGGCCGGTTGGGTCGTCCGCTGGGCCATCGAAGGGTTCCGGGCGGACAATCGTGTCGAGGAGGGTCGGGGGCTTTCCCGTAACCCGTTTGATTTCACTGAGGGGTTCGGGAATCCGGTGTCGGAGCGGGAGGTCGCTGACCGGGTCGTTGTGCGGGAGGGGCAGGGTGAGCCGGAGTGGGCGGTTGGGGGGAGTTATCAGGTGGTGCGGGTTATTCGGTTCGCGACGGAGTTGTGGGACAAGGATTCTGTGGATGAGCAGGAGCGGATTGTGGGCCGGCGGCGTGACGGGAGGTGGCTGGACGGGGCGCCGGTCAGTGAGGAGCCGAACTTCGCGGCCGACCCGAAGGGCCGGCTCACGCCTCTGGATTCGCATGTGCGGCTCGCTGCCCCCGACCGCCGCAATCCGCCCCCATTGGTGCGGCGTAGTTACAGCTACGACCGTGGTGACGGTGACACCGGCATCATCTTCAACTGTTACCAGCGGGACCTGGTCGAAGGTTTCGAGGCGGTCCAGAAGCGGCTTGAGGGTGAGGCATTGGCGAAGTACGTGCTCACGACCGGCGGTGGGTACTTCTTTGTACCGCCGCCTGGCGACGCGTGGATCGACGCCCTCAGCTAGAGATCGTGTGAACTCCCCTGACGGGCACGCACCTTCTCCGTACGCGCTCTCGCTGATGAGCCCCCGGCGCAGCCTGCCGCCTCACGTCACACGCCGCCCTGTGCCCGGGATGCGTGAGGGGTGGACGGGGCCGGGGCCCAGTGCACCTCTTCGCTGTCCTGGCTGAACCGCCATTGGGTGATGACGCCGGCAAGTACCAGTTGGTCGAGTGTCTGTTCCAGATCGTGAGGGTTGAGGCCGCAGGCGCGGGACAGGCGGTCGGTTTCAGTGCTGGAGTGCGCAGTCCCGGGGGAGCGGTGAGCGGTGAGGGCCAGGTGGGTAAGGCGCGCCGGGGGTGAATGGGCGCCCGGAGGCAGTGAGGCAATGATGCGCAGGGCCCAGTCGGCTGCTTGGTGTCGGTCGGTGCGGCTGGGGGCCTGGTTGAGGACGTCGGGGTCGAGGAGTTGAACGGTGCGGGCGTGGTGGCGGGGTGCGTTGTCTGCTGGTGTGAGGGGTTGTAGCCAGCGGGCCGCTTCGAGTTCTTGCCACGGGGCGGGGTCGTGGCGCAGGCGCATGCCGCGCAGGAGCCCGGCGGGCAGGTGGGCCTGTCCGTGCCTGTCGGTGCGCAGGGCGCATTGGAAGGCGAGCAGCCGGGCTTCAGTGCTTGCGTCGTGGGGGAGGGCGGCGGCGAGGTAGCTGAGCATTTCCTGGACGCGGAGCTGCCCGGACAGACCGCCGGGCCTTCTGGGCGGTCTTCTCCTGCCCGGACCGCGGCCAGAGGGCGCCGATCCGTTGGCCGTTGTGGCGGGGGTGGTGTCGGGGACGACGGCCGTGTACGCGGTGGCTGCGGCGCAGGCGGCACAGACGTCGGCGAGACGCCAGGTGCGGCCGCTGCGTTCGCGGGTGAGGGCGAGAAGGATCGGTCCGGCGCAGCCGCGGTGTCGGGGGTGCCAGTGGCAGCCGTGCTGGTGGCACTGGCAGGTCCGCAGGTGGCCGGGGAGTGCCGACCGGCGCGCGTGACGGGCCAGATGCGCGAGGACGGTGGCCCGTGCGGAGGCGGCCGCCACCGGGGTGGAACTCGTGGCGCACTGCGGGCAGTGGAGGGCCGGTCCGTCTGCGTGGGGGCGTAGTTCGACCGTCCAGGTGCGTCGCACCGTCTCGTATGCGGTGGTGCACAGCCTCATGGGGCGCGTGTTCCTCCTTGTCTGGCCGCGCCGGTACGGGGTCCTTCGGTGACCTGAGGCGGGGGAGCGGGGTGGTGGGCGCACCGTAGTGCAGATCTCTGCCCTCTCGTTCGGCCTACCGTCCCGCACAAGTAGGGCAGAGGTCTGCACTGACAGGGCAGGGGTCTGCACCTTCGGATGGGGAAGTGACGATCTTCCCGCCGGAACCGAACCTCGAAGCACTGCGCCTGGAGCTGGCGCGGCTGCGGGGCGATCACGGCTGGACCTATGACGAACTGGCCGCCCGCAGCGGCCTGTCACGGCGCACCCTCATCGAGATCGAGCAGGGACGCACCATCGGCACCCTGGCCACCTGGCACGCCCTCGCCCACGCTCTCGGCGCCCCGCTCGACGAACTCTTCGGCACCCTCTGTGCCGGCCACGAACCCCCAGCCCCGCAGGACGACTGAGACCGTTCGGCCCGCCTCTCAGGACCACGGGACGGATCACCCGTACCGGTGACGACCCGCGAACACGCGAGCGGGTGACCGTACGGGTGTGGCAGTGAAAGAGGCTGTCCGGGGGACATGTCCGGCCGCGACGCCCGCCGGGCGGCGTGCCGCCTGGCACGTTCGCCGCCATGCACTCCACACCCGCCTCGACCAGGCGCCGCTGGGACGGTACCCAGCCCCAGGCGCACCGTCACCACCGTCGGCTGCGGGTCGCGTCGACCAGTAGCAGCCGTCTCCTGCGCGCCGGGCAGAGCGGCCGTTGCACCGCGTGCGGCAACCTCATCGAGTGGTACGACCGCACCGGCCACCGGCCCGTCGCCCTCCACCCCCACGAACTACCTACCAGCGTGATTCCGTCGACCTGTCGCTGGCACGTCAGCTCCGGCACGGCCTACCCCGCCAGCGACGGCACGGCCTGGTGCCGGATCCCGCACCCGCTCCTGTGCCCCGGCCGCGAGGCACCTGATCCGCTGACACCGGACCTGGCCGAGTTCCGCCGTCGCCTCGCCCTGCGCACCCGCCGGATGATCGACACCGGCGCCTTCACCCCCACCACCGCCCAGCCCGCCCATTCCGAGTCCCAGGCGGAGGGCTGCCGCCCGGCCCGCCCCGTTGTGCAGATCCTCTACGGGCGCTACCTCGCCGACCGTCCGGTCGAGGACATCCGGTGCGTCGCCCAGACCCGTACACGCCGCCGCTGCACCCTCCCCGTTCTGGCCCCCGGTGCCCCGGCCGGCATCTGGACGCTTATGCCTGCCACCGCTGTGCGCGGGCAACTTGCCCTGCCCGGGACCGGTATGGCGGTCTACGACCTCACCCGCCTCCCTTACGCCGGGCAGCTGCGCTGGCGCACCCAGCACTGCCCCGCCCACGCCGCCACCCCCACCGGCGCCGACCTCGCGCTCGCCGACTGGAAAACCTTCGACCCCCTGCTCCACCACCAGCACATCCACCCCCGCCTGCCGCTCACGACCCCCGCCGGTGCCCGGAGGCAGGGATACGAACAGCTCAACTCGCCGCGGACCGGGGAGGGGTGACCATGGCCCGCCACGCCCTTGAGATCACCCTGACCCGGCCCGCCACCCCGGCCGAACTCGCCCGCGCCTCCCAGGCCCTGCCACTTGCTGCGAACCATGACACGACGCGCCTGATGACAGTGATCAAAGCCAGGAATCCCGGCCGGGCCCTGAACCGCGCCCGGCGCCGTCTCGAAGGACTGCTTCCCCTCGACTGTCTCAGCACCCATTACCCGGACCAGGCGGGACAGGTTCTTCTCTCTGTCGCCTTCAGCCCCGCCGCTGCCGCCGCGATCCGTCATGCCGCGGAACATGAAGGCCAGGAACCGAGCCTCTTCGTGGCGCAGGTCATCAGAAGGGCCCTGGCGGATCACGCCCGGCGGCAGGCCGCGGACCTGGAGCACGCCCTAAGCGAGCTTCTGACCCGTACCAGCCCCGACCGGCTCGTGGCCGCCGTCGGCCGCACCCTCACCCACACCACCGGAGAGCCCGCGTGCTGAACCCGACCGACGAACAGACCGCCGCTGCCGACGCCTTCACCACCGGGGGACACCTGGCCCTCCAGGCCGGTGCCGGTACCGGCAAGACCAGCACCCTGGTCCTCCTCGCCACACGGACGAGACGCCGGGGCCGCTATATCGCCTTCAACAAGGCCATCGCCCAGGGCGCCGCCGCCCGCTTCCCGCCCACCGTCACCTGCCGGACAGCCCACTCCCTCGCATTCGCCGCTACCGGCCACCGCTACACCCGCCGGCTCAACGGCCCCCGCCAGGCAGGGTGGAAAACCGGCAGAGATCTGGGCATCACCAAGAACGTCCGCATCGGCGAACGCGACGTCTCCCACAAGGCCCTGTCCCACGCCGTGCTGCGCACCGTCACCCACTACTGCCACTCCGCCGACCGTCACCTCAGCCGCTCTCACGTACCGCGCCTGCGCGGCCTCGAAGACCACGCCCTGCACGCCCAGCTCGCCCACGTGGTACTGCCGTTCGCCCGCAAAGCGTGGGCCGACCTCCAGCACCCCGACACCGGCGTCGTGCGCTTCGACCACGACCACTACCTCAAAATCTGGGCACTGACCGGCCCGAGAATCGAGGCGGACTTCCTCCTCCTCGACGAGGCCCAGGACACCAACCCCGTCCTCGAACAGGTCTTCACCGCCCAGCGCGACCACGCCCAGCTGGTGATGGTCGGCGACTCCGCCCAGGCCATCTACGGCTGGCGCGGTGCC
The DNA here is from genome assembly GCF_036248275.1 of Streptomyces sp. NBC_01716. Taxonomy (NCBI): domain Bacteria; kingdom Bacillati; phylum Actinomycetota; class Actinomycetes; order Kitasatosporales; family Streptomycetaceae; genus Streptomyces; species Streptomyces sp. NBC_01716. Next base: position 8,601,488 of record NZ_CP109181.1, read on the forward strand.
CGCGACGTCATGACCGGCTTCGACGGCCACGCCCTGTCCCTGTCCCAGTCCTTCCGCTTCGGCCCCCGCCTGGCTACCGAAGCCAACCGGTGGCTGACCATCGCCGGCGCCCCCATCCGCCTGACCGGCACCCCCACCATCCCCACCGATCTCGCCCCCGCCGCCGCCCCCGACGCAGTGCTGTGCCGCACCAACATCGGCGCCATGACCCAAGTCATGAACCACCTCGCCACCGGCCAGTCCGTTGCCCTCGCCGGAGGCGGAGACAGCCTGCGCGCCCTGGCAGGCGCCGCCCGCGACCTCAAGGAGGGCCGCCCCACCTGGCACCCCGAACTCCTCCTCTTCGCCTCCTGGGGCGAACTCCAGGACTACGCCGAACACGACCCCGCCGGCGGCGACCTGAAACCGTTTGTCGACCTCATCGACCAGCACGGCCCCGAAGCGATCCTGGCCGCCGTCGATCAGCTCACCCCCGAAACGCGCTCCGACGTCACCGTCTCCACCGCCCACCGCGCCAAAGGCCGCGAATGGAACACCGTACGCATCGCCCCCGACTTCACCCCACCCAAAGACACCGACCAGAAAGACGACAACGGGCGCCCCGTCCCCGGCCCCATCGACGACACCGAAGCACGCCTCGCCTACGTCGCCGTCACCCGCGCCCGCACCCGACTCGACCTCGGAGGACTGTCCTGGATTCACCACCACCCCGACGGAAACCCCGCACCGCAGCCGGCACCGTCGCCACCATGAACACCAGACCGGACCACCGAACCGGGCAAGGCGTGCGCCGCCGGCACGCATGAGCTGATCCCGCGCATGGGTAAGCAACGTCTGCCCCTCACCGCCCAGGGGTACGAGCCGTAAAGGTAAGCACCACGTGCGGCCCTTCCCCGTAACGTTGGTGAGGCTCAGGTGAGCAAAGGTTGTCCGAGGTCTTCGTCGATGTTGCCGAACAGACGGTCCAGCGCCAAGTGACTCTGGGCCAGATGTTCGGTCGCCTTGTCAACGAGGTGAATCAGCGCGCTGACGAGATCCCAGGACGGATGTGCCGCAGGACCGCAGTCCCCCAGGGACCAGAGATCTGAAACACTCACTCACTCACTCACTCACTCACCAGCCCGCCGACGCCCGCCGCCCTGCGGGCGTGTGACCTCCGTCGGCGACACGACCCAGCCGAAACAGCTTCCACAACTCGTTGGGCACCAACCGCTCAGCAAGGCTCGTCATGCTCAGCACAACGAACGATCACGCCAAAAGAAACGACGACTTAGCCTCACCGGACCGCTGGGGCCCATCGACCTCGCCAGCAGCCAAGCCGTCCACGAGGGGAGCGACGAGGCGCGGGATGAGAGCCCGTCGAAGTGGGCCAGGCAGGTAGCACGACCGGATAGGAGAATGCCGAGACAGGCGACCGGCTCAGTCGGGGGATCGGGATCGTGACAGCGCCTGCAAGAGTTCAGAACCGCCGGACACCGGCAGGTTCAGGCGCCGTAACGTGGGCCGGTTTCCCGCAGCCGCACCCGTTCTCGCGCTATCTCCCGTTCGGAGCGCACCCACGTGGCCTGTGGGAACTGCTCTACAGAGGCGGGGAGTTGGGGCGCACGACGAAGAAGTTCGTCTGCGGCAACCTGGACCGGCGCTCACCCGGTACCGCGTGCACCGGGGGACCGGCCCGCGGGGAAGACCCGCTCGTGCCAGGTGCGGCAGACGAGGCGGCCCCGGTGGATCACCGCACGGTCCGCCCAGGCGTCCGCCATGGCGTCGGCGAGGGCGTTCGCCCGTACGGCCAGCAGCTCAGCGGGAGCTCCGGCTTCGATCGTCGTGCGGGCCAGGCCCATGGCCGTCCGGGCTGCTCCGCTGACGGCGTCGTAGGCGGAGCGCGGCGTCAGGTGACCTGCCAGGACCAGCAACGATGCCGTATCCATGGGGTCGAACCGGCCCAGCGGGTTGAACGGGTCCCGAGCGTTATCTCCACCGCCCGCCACGGTGACCCCGGCGGCGCGGAGCGCGGCGATCGCTGTGAGTCCTCTCGGTACGGCGCGGGTGTGGCCCCGGGCTTGGAGATACAGGTTAGTCTGCGGACAGGCCACGACGGAGATCCCGGCCTCGGCGACCCGGGCGGCCGTCCGCTCCACCAGCTCCTGCGGCTGGCTGCCGAGGCTTACGCAGTGGCTCGCGGTGACGTGGTGGGGGAAGCCGCTCCTCAGGACCCACTCGGCGAGTCCGCCGAGCGTGGTCGAGTCCGGGTCGAGAGTCTCGTCGACATGGAGATCCACTGGGCGCCCGGCCTCGGCCGCCGTGTCCATGAGGATGTCGAGGCACGCCGACGGATCGTCGTCCCGGTAGGGCGCACCGCCCACCACGTCGGCGCCCGCCTTGAGCGCGTCCGCGAGCAGAGCGCGGTTGCTGGCTCCGGCACGGCCGCGGAGCGGGAAGTCCACGAAGGCTACGATCTGGAGGTCAAGCCGCTCCGCCAGCAGTTCACGCGCTTCCGTCAGAGCTTCGACCAGCATCAGCCCGGTCGTCTCCCCGACGTCCACATGGGTGCGGATGGCGGTCGCGCCGCCCGCCAGGAGTTTGGAGGCGGCGCTCAGCGCCCGGTCTCGCACATCAGCCCGGGAGACCGTCCTGCGGGCTGTGTACCAGGACTCGACCGCGCTCTCCAGATCTCCTCGTCCTTGACCGTCGAACCTGCCAAGCAGGACCTTGTCGAGGTGGCAGTGGGGCTCGGCGGGGGCAGGCAGCAGGAGGTAACCGGTCAGATCGACGTGTTCAACGTTGGTTTCCAAGCTGCCGACCGGGCCGACGGCGTGGATGTGTTCGCGGCGCAGGAGCACGTCCGTCAGTGGGCCGTCTGGAAGCTGGGCGTTCGTCAGCAGCAACACGTGGGTCCGCCTCCGGGGTCACCGCTCGGATCCGTCGGGTACAGAAGGCCACGAGACGCCGCTGAAGAGATCGCCGGCGTCGAGTTCTCCCATGTCGGGGGTGACCACCTGGCCGTCGAGGTCCTCGTAGAGGCTGAAACCGACGAAGCTGATGCCCGTCGCCCGGACTCTGTCGGTGGCCGCTGCGGCGCTGCTGACGACTGCGGCCACCTCATGACCGGTGTCGCATCGGGCGGTGATCGCTTCTCTGGCTGCCAGCAGTGTGCCTCCGGTGGCCGCTACGCAGTCGATGTAGACCGTCGCTTGATAGCTGCCCCGCGGAACGTCCGTCATGTACTGGTGGTCCACGCGGAGTCGGTCGGCCGTGCGCCGCATACCGAGCACGCAGAAGTCGGCCTGCGGGAAGGCCGTCGCGAAGCCGGGGTACATCAGTGCGCCGCCCCGCAGCACGAACACGCACAACACGTCCCGCAGGGCACCGAGTTCGGCGCGCATGATCTCGGCGGTCCGCAGGCCCAGGACGCCGCCGATCCCGATGAGGCCGTGCCGGGCCTCGCCGGGATCGGTGGTGTGCTGCAGCCGGGCGTAACGCTTCTCGTCGTCGGGTGCTTCCGCTGCGAAGGTCACCGCGTTTCCCTGTTCCCGAGGATGAGGCCACAGCACATTTCCGCCACGTCGACCGCCGGATCGGCCAGCAGCCCGGCGAGCGGATGCTCCGCGTCGACCGTGGCACGGTTTCGGGTTACTTGTTGCTGGGCCGAGATCAGCGTGACGGCGAGCCGGACGTCGTCGGGGGCGAGTAGATCGTCCACCAGGGAAGCGGAGTCGTTCTTGGCCAGGGCTGCCGCATGGGTCTTCGGGGCCATTTCCATGACGAGGTCGGACAGGGCCCAGATTCCCTCGTAGACGAGCAGATGAGTGATGGGGTCGTCGAAGAAGTACGCCACCGCCTCGGCGAAGCTCTGCTTCTCCAGGAGGAGTTTGCGGTCGGGAGCGGTGCCGCAGAAGATCCAGAACGTTCCGTCGGAGTTGAGCGTGACGGCGACTCCGGTACTGGCCGTGTAATCCCCGCGAATCGCGTCGTTCACGGCGGTGGCCAGCGACAGGTTTCCAGGCTGGGACTCGAAGGGGCCGTAATACTCCCGGATGGTCTTGCTGGCGTCCCGGTGGTCCTCCGCCAGGCGAAGGGCCTTTCCGCTGCGCCGGAAGACATTGAAGGTCAGGGGAACGGTCTTGCCGCCGGGCAGCAGGAGCCGGCGGTTCCAGCCGTCCACTTCGGCGATGCCCGCGCCGAGTTCATCCGCGATCGCCCGGTCCACCGTGCCCATGTCCGGCTGAATGCTGCGTAGCCCTACAGCGAAGCTCGGCTGGGTCTCTGACCAGCAGCGAAGTACGTTGCCGTACTGCTCGATCCGCACCGGGCGGGGCGCGTTGAGGTGGTAGCGGTCGATGCTCAGCCGAAGCAGTAGCTCGGGGTTGACGGCATTGCGAGAGCGTGCTTCGTCGATCTGGCGCATCATGCGCGCCGTGCGTTTGGGGGTTGTGGCCCAGTGGCCGGCGGTGACGATTTCGATTCTTGGGACCTTGGCCGTCTCTAGGAGACGCAAAATGCTGGAGAACTTGAGAAAGGGTTCCCCCCCGCCGGTTATGTTGAGCTTCTGCGAGGAGGATTCTGAAATGAATCGGATCGCGTCCTCAAGCTCACTCTTGGAGAGTGCGGTCTTCTCTGATTTCCGCTCCAGGTCTGATGAATACATACAGTGCTCGCATGCCACCGGGCACAGTTCGCTCAGATGAATGAAGAAGCTCGATCCCTGAGTCGGAATATTTTCGAGCTGATGATGGAAGGAACGGAGAACCCGCTCGCGGGCGACCGAAGGGTCACGGAAAGCGTCCATGAGATGCGGATGATGCAAAATTTCCCTCCCCTAGTTGACGCATAGAATATCCTGCGTCGCGACCTATCGTCCGTCAAGTGATTCGAACGGTCGGGGCCGATTGGCTGGAAAGCGCTTGTTGCGTTCGAGCGGGCACGAAAGTCATGGCATCTGTTCGCTGTCGCCGTTCCCTCCGCCGTGTTTCAATCAGCGTGGCTGATCCGGGAATCGGGTGAATTAATGGCCCGTCGCCATTATTAAACGGAGGGAGTGCATCCGGATGTCGGAGCGGGCGGCGGTATCGGTGGTTCTGTCGGCCGGTGTGGCGGCCGCAGTGTCCCTGGGGAAATTCTCCCCTTTCCTCGACCAGGTGCGTGATGGGTTCCACCTGTCGCTGACAGGGGCTGGCTGGCTGACGTCCAGCGTCACGGTCGTGGCAGCGGTGGCCGCCACGACGGTCGGGCGATGGGCCGGGGCTGGCAGAAGCCGGTCGGCGCTAGCCCTCGGGCTGGTCACGATCGGCTTGAGCGGGCTCGGGACCTCCGTGTTCGCCAACGCCGCCTGGCAGCTGTTCCTCGCACGTCTGCTAGAAGCCGTTGGCTACGTGGCGATTATGGTGGCCGGTCCGGCTCTGCTGGCGCAAGTGCTTGATGTGGCCCTGCGCAAGTGGGCGCTGGCCCTGTGGGGGATGTGCATTCCGGCCGGACTCGCCGCCGCGGCGGCGGGCGGCCTCATGACAGGGGTCGGCTGGCGCGGGTGGTTGGTGGTGCCGGCGGTTGCCTCGCTCCTGCTGGCGGCTGCGGTGTACCGGGGGGCGCCACTGAGGGCAGCCGTACCGGGGGTGGACCCAGTTTCCGGGGGAGCGGACTTCGAGGAGGGAGCCGCAGAATCCGAGTCCACCGCTCGGTTGGGGGCGCCGGTGTGGCTGTTGGCGTCCGGCTTTGCGCTCGTCTCGATGGTCGGTCTGGCGGTGGTGACCTTGCTGCCAGCCTTCCTTACCTCGGAACAGAACCTGCCGCGGGGTCGCGCCGGTGCACTAACGTCGGTCGTGGCGGCCGCCAGTATCGTGGGCAGCGTGGTAGCTGGTCTCCTTGCTCAGCGCGGTGTCCGTGCCCAGCCGCTCTTCGTCTCCGCGCTGCTGATGCCTTTCCTGGGTGCGGGTGTCTTCCTCGGGCCGACGTGGCTCGCGTGCTTCGTCGCCGCTGGCCTTCTTATGATCGTCAACGGGATCGTGGTCGCCGCTGTCTTCTCGGCGCTGCCCTCGGTGGCAGGGATCTCGGGGGCCGGTATGGCAGCTGGCATGGTCACGCAAATCGGCAGCCTGGGGACTCTGCTGGGACCTCCTCTGTTCGGCGCGGCCAAGGACCTAGTCGGCTGGTGGGCCACCTTGCCTCTGATGACGGTGGCCGTGGTGCCGGGGCTGGTGGCCCTTTTGCTGGCGGTACGGCGTAGCATGGCGGCCACTGCGGAAAGCTGACGCCCCGCCAGGGGGGGGCACCGTCCGGGGGCTCAGCCGCTGCCACGATCGTGATCAGGGCAATGGCGGCGGGGGACCGTCTAAAACCTGTCCCGTAACGGGTCAGAGTGAGCAACAGCCCCATGGCCACGGGGCTGGCTCAGGTTTCGAGGCGGCCCGGGCACATCGCTGATCGCCGAAGGGTTTCCCGCCACTTGTCCCTCAAATCGCGGGATTCATCCATGGCGGGATCGCGACTTCCGCCGGGTGCGTAGGCCGGGGACCGGTCTGCGCGGAGCGGCACATGGGCGCAATACCAGGCCCGCTCGGCGCCTGCCTGCTCGGCGTCCGTGCCGTTCCGTAGATAGTCGAGCAGGGCGGTCATGACTTGGCGGCGCCCGAAGGCGTAGACCGCTGGTTCGACGAACCAGAGGCAGAAGCTGGGGTCCGGGTCGTAGACGGCTGCGGCCATCAACGGGGCGAAGAACTCTTCGGGCAGGTGGGCTCGTTCGAGCAGCGGCCTGCGCACCGCATGGGCCAGGTGCCGTGCGCGGCGTGTTTCCGGTATGTCGGCCGCGTTCCCGAGATCCATCAGCCGCGCCACCTCGGTGGCGCATGACAGGAATGAACGTGCAGCTGCCTTGTTGCGCTCTTCCTCGGCCATGGCGGCATTCTGGACCGGCTCAGGCCGAGAGGGTACGGGGCGATGGTTGCTTCTCACCGAGTGAAACGATCTTGTTGTGGCTGGTGTGATCACGGCGTCCGTGCCGTCCCGGATAGAAGCCCTTCACCGGGCTGAGCTCGCGCTGCTTCGGCAAGTTGGTTGTCTCGCTGCGACGAGCAAGACACCCCCTAAGGGCTTGCAGATCATTAACACGTTGTCTTGATCACGCTGCTGGGGTCGCCGCTCAGGGCTCGAGCGCGAGCCTGGAGGGTTGTGAGGGCGGAGGGCGGGGTGGCCGCCGGCGGGATGATGATGGTGTGCGCCTTGAGCAGTGTCCTGATCTTCAGCAGAGTGCGGTGCACGGCGGTCCGACTGCTGTCGAACAGCACGGTGAGGGGTTCCGCGGCCAGTGCGACCTGCGGGTGAAGGACGGCTGCCAGGACCTGTCGGGAAAGGCGAGCCGGGGCGGGCGGCCGTGCTTGACGTCGCCGTCGAGGGCCAAAGTGTCGGTGAGATCGCTCAGTTGCCGCCGGGACATGCCGGTCAGAGCGGGATCGGACAGGAGAGCGTGGTCCCACTCCGGGGCCGGCTCCTGCGGAGCCCGGGGGCACGGCTGGGGGTGAGGGCATAGTTCCAGTCGCCGTGGAGGGCGTGTCGGGTCAGTGGCAGGGACGCCATCTCCGCGTCGACGATCTGGACTCCGGTGGGTAGACGTTGGTGTCCAGCTCGGCCATGACACGCAGTCCGGTGCGGGTGGTGGTCGCGGCGATGAACTGGACGATGACTTCGTGGCTGGTCAGCGGGCGGCCGCGCCAGTTCATCGTGATGTGCGAGAAGAGCCGGTGCTCGCTCTTGTTCCGCTTCGATGTGCCCGGCGGCAGGTGGCACACAGTGATCGTAAGTCCTGTTGCGGCCGCGAGCTGGGCGAGTTCGAGCTTCCAGGCTCGGGTGCGGTAGCTGTTCGAGCCGCCCGCGTCGGCGGTGATGAGCAGTCGCGTCGCCTGCGGGTAGGCGGCCCGGCCCTGGCCGCACCACCAGCGGCGGATCGATTCCACCGTGAACGCGGCGGTCTCGTGATCGGTGCCCACGTTGACCCAGCCGGCGTTCGCCGCGAAATCGTAGATCCCTTACGGGGCGGCCTTGCCCAGCTGGGGGTCGGCGAAGTCATGGACGTTCACCGGCACCGGATCAGCCGCAGGCCGCCACTGGAGGCTGTTGTTCTTGAACTCACCGACGAGCTCTTTCTTCTTGGCGTCCACGCTGATCACCGGCTGGCCGGCGTCCCGGTGATCGCGAGCCTGCTCGTTGAGGTAGCGGAACTGGGCATCCGGGTCCGGATGTTGGCTTCCCTCGATGGTCTTGGTGTTGGCCTGCAGATGAAGCCTTCCTCCCGCAGCAGGTCGGCGACGGTGTCCGCACTGACTTTGTGTCCGGTCCGGGGCAGCTCCCGCGCCAGCGTGCGGGTCGACTTCACCGTCCACCGCAGCGGCGACATCGGATCGCCTCGCTCGTCCGGCTCGACCAGCGCCAGCAGTGTCGGCTGCAGCCCCGGATCGAGATCTGCGACCCTCTTGCGGCCTCCGCCCGGCCGCCGCACCCGCCTCAGAGGCTCCTCGCTGGCCTCCAGCTCGGACATGCCCTTGCGGACCGTGGTCTAACTGACCGAGGCCGCACGCGCCACGGCCCGGACACCACGGTGTCCCAGAACACGGGCCTCTGTGGCCATCAGCAGCCGTCGTTGCCGCTCATCCAGATGCGGGAACAACAACCGCGAACTTCGTGGCGAGTTGGGCATAGAGCTTATCCGGGATGCGCATACAACGAGCCATGGGACGGGAAGCAATACCTTGATGATCTGCAAGCCCTTAGCCTCGTGCCTTCTTGAGGGGTGCTGTCCGGCAGGTGGGCGAGAAGCAGAGAGTGGCTCTGAGCTGCAACGATAGGACTTACTGAGGGTCCTGTGCGTGGTAGCGGAGAGACCCTCTCCAGGTGAAAGAAACGCGGGTCCTGCCCACGTGTCCGTATCGATGGCGGCGGTCGCGGGGTGGTTGCCCAGGCCGGCTCGGCGTTGCTGGTCGATACCGTCCACAAGTCCGCCGGACACCGCAGTATCGGCGGCACTTACGCCGTGATCCAAGCCGTGGGCCGTGCAGGATCCGGGCAAGATTTTGCTGTGGCACTCGACGGGGGGCCGCCTGGCTGATGTCGGCATGCTGCGGGCGGAAGCGGGGGTGTTCGGCCCGGTGGCCTCCGATCCGACGGGCCCCCGTCTCGTCGCCGCTCTTGCCGCGTCCGGCCTGAAGGCTCTCGCTGCGATCCGGGCCACATGTCCTGAATACGAACGCGGGTCTGGGAGCTGGCCGGGGCCCACGCTCCGGCCGCGGACGGGCAGGTGACCGTGGACGTCAACGGCGTGCTGGCCCTTGCGCACTCCGAGAAGCGGTACGCAACCGCGACCTGGAAAAAGCCCTTCGGCCATCATCCGCGCCTCGTGTTCGTCATGGCGAAGCAGCACAGCGGATTCAGGTAGTTGAGGAACTGCAATGGACGGAGTGAGAAGTTCTGCACCTGACAAGGACGGAGACGTACCACCTGACGCGGCCTACCGATCCGCTCGTTTCGAGGCCGCCGAGGCGAGCGTCGTCGGCTTCGGTGGGGGAGCGGCTTCCCGGTTTCCGTGCGCCCTCTCGGAGTCATCAGGCGATGGGTAACGGCGTCCAGCACCCGAGGGCACCAGCCATATAAGTCTCGATTTACACTACAGAATCACAGGAGCAACGGGTTAACGTGAGGAACCGTTATCTCGGGCATGAACGGAAGGAGATGTATCATCATGCCGGAACCCATCTCCATCGAAGCGATCACGCGGAACAATATACGCCGATTTGCCATCGACCGGGAAAATGTGTTTTCCCTCCTCGGGAAGGAGTGGTCAATCTTGCCGAACGTATATCCGTCGGGCTCCTTCTCATCCACTGAATTTTTTACTTACCAAGACATCTACCCGCCAGCTGGCGGAAAATTCCTGGAGATCGGCTGCGGCGCGGGTGTTACTGCTGTCACTGCAGCCATATCAGGTTGTGACGCGGTGGTTGCGTCCGACATCAATCCGCAGGCGGTCCGCAATACTGGGATCAACATAGCCCGGCACGGTGTGGACGAAAAGGTAAGCGTACGCCACGGGGACCTATTCAGTGCTGTCAGAGTCAACGAGAGGTTCGACTGTATTTTCTGGAACTCCAACGGAATCGAGATGCCGTCCGACTACACGCACCAGTCCGAGTTCGAGAAAGCATTCTTCGATCCTGGGTACGAAAGTCATCGGCGATACGTAGAAGAGGGACCGAATCATCTGACACGCGGTGGGCGTCTGCTGATCGGATTCAGCGGGCATGGAAACGTCAGTCTGCTTCGTAACTTCGCCGAACGGACCGGGCACACGTTCATCGAGCGAGCTCGTTCGCAGTCCGCTACCCGAACCATCAAACATCCCCACCTGCTCCTCGAACTGGTGCCGACGTGATACCGCATTGATGGACGGCTGGAAACACGAGGATAGCGCGGCAGTTGTTGTCGGTCGCGCCCGCCGCATGAAAAGATCGCGCCAATCATATCACCGGACCCTGAGTGTCGGATTCGTGAGGCGCCTCACCACCGCTCGGTCTCGCCGAAGAAGTCTGGGATTCGTAGGGAGCTTTCAGACTCGTGAGCCTCATGGAGGATGAAGACACCTACCGCCAGATCGAGGACCCCGAGCCCGAACGGCGAAAAGACAACGGGGCGGCCCGGGTCGAGGGTCACCAAGTTGTTGAGGACGTCGGCAAGCGTGCCGGTGACGAAGTCACGGCTGCCTGACGCCTGCTCTGCGAGGTGGGGAGAGGTACTGGCCTTCAGGCAGTGACCGACGTCGTCGAGGATGTTCTGCGCTGCGAGTATCACCCGTGGTTCGAGGTCTCGTAGCGAGATGTTCAGGACGAGTTGGCCGGCTTCGAACGGCTTGGCAACGTAGGGCTGAAGTGCCGTGGTGGCGAACACGATCGTCTCGGCCTCCAGCGCGGCTGCACGGTCGGCGGTGAAATCGACGGGGACGCCCTGCGTCTGGTCGATATGGTCGGCGAGGGCGTTGCCAGAAAACTCGTCCAGGTCGTGAACCACGTAGGAGTCCGGCGTACAGCCGGCTGTATGAAGGTAGTTGGCGATGTTCCGGGCGATCACCCCGGCACCCACGACCGCGATCCTCGTCCCCCCGTACCCGCCGGGACGCAGGGCGCGCGCCGCCAGCGCCGCCGATGCGGCCGTACGTGCCGAACTGATGGTCGCGGCCTCGATACAGGCTACGGGATAGCCCGTCTCGTAGTCGTTGAGGATGAGCACGGCCGATGCCCGAGGTATCCCAGATTTCGTGTTCTCTGGGAAGCTGGCGATCCATTTGAGACCGGCAAACCGCACGTTGGCACCGAGATGAGCGGGGAGTGCGATGATGCGGGAATCTGAATTCCCGGGAAAGCGTAGAAAGTGGCTGTCCGGATTGACGGCCTCCCCCGCACTGTGGTGCAGGTACGTGTTTCTTACGATATCGAGAACCTTTTCTCTGTTACTCTCCAGGATATCTCGTGCCGTTCCGCCGGTGATGATGTCAAAACGCTGCACAGTTTCTGACTCTCCTTCGCTTACTTCTTCGGACCGTCGGAGACTCGCGGAACCAACAGTGTTTGCGGCCATCGCTCAGCCACCCACGTGTCGTTGTAGATCGTTTCGAGATAACGGTCCCCGAGATCTGGGGAGATAGCCACAATGATGCTGCCGAGCGGGAGTTCCTTGGCCATGCTCTGTACGGCGGCAAGTACGGTGCCGCTCGATCCGCCGAGAAGGATCCCGCGTTGGGCAGCGATCCTCCTACACATGGCGATGGTCTCGGATTCGGTCACGTGAATTACTTTGTCGATCTTCTCTTCGTTGAGGATTTCCGGCCGTCTGCTGGTGCCGAGTCCTGGGATATGGCGCCGGGTGGCGGGACCGCCGAATGTCACCGAACCCACAATATCGACCGCGATGATCCGGGTGGTCAGGCTGTGCTCCCGGACAAAATCCGCGCAGCCCATCAGCGTTCCGGTCGTCCCCGCGCCGATGAAGACATAGTCGACGTGGCCGAGTTCCCCGAATATTGATTGAGCTGTACGGTCCCGGTGGACCCGTGGGCCAGCCGCGCTGGCGTACTGGTTCGGCCAGTACAGACCGGGCTCGCGTGCGAGACGCCGGCGTATATACCTGACGCGAGACTGGAGAAATCCGCCGTTCTCGTCCACCGTATTGATGACGACGATCTCGACACCCAAGGCTTCCATGATCCGTACCGACTGGGCATTCGTGTTGGGGTCGGTGACACAGGTCAGGGGATACCCCTTTGCGGCGCACACCACCGCCAGGGCCACGCCGAGGTTGCCGGACGTCGACTCGATCAGGCGGCCGGGCGGAAACCACCCGGACGCCTCAGCTTCCGCTACCAGGGCGACAGCGGTCTTAAGCTTTACCGACCCAGCAGCGTTGAGGCCTTCGACCTTGAGGTAGACAGAGCTTCTGGGAGCTAGTTCGTCAAATCGGAGGAACAGGTCGTCGGGCACGATTTCGTAGATTTCATTGGCTATCACGATGACCCGATCGGATTCTTCCTGGCCCCGGACGGAGCCGATTTCTGTGCGGCAGCTCGCATGGCTGCGTAGGCGGCTTCCGAGGCGGCCTGCCGTTCCGGTGTGAAGGCGTCGCGCCTGAACTCGGGGGAGCCGTGCGGAGATGGTGCGGGGACGACACCCGCGTATGTGGTGTCGCGGCCTTCAGTCATGTCGTGCGCCACTGCCCTCAGGACGTTGAAGGCCAGCATGAAGGAGTGCCCCTTGCAGCTCCAGATGGATTCGAAGGTGAACGGATCAGTGAACGTCACGGCGCGCACTACGGGCCCGGTATCGACCCCGGTGTCGACGAAGTGGGCCGTCGCTCCGGCGGCGGCTCGGAACAGCGTGGGGTCCTGCAGAAGCGCGGTCTGCTCTATCGCGAAGGTCCCTCTGGCGTGGGGCAGCACAGCGGAATGGGCGTTGATGATGCGGGATTCCGTCATCTCAATCCACCACGGAGCCAGGATCCTGTCGAGGAACACGAAGAGGAACGGTCTACTCGGACCTGCGCACTGCGTGTCGAGCCACTTCCTGGCAGCCTCACTGTTGAGATTCCTGCCCAGGAAAACAGTGTCCGGATCCTGGGTCACCGTATGTCTTGGGACTCCGAAGTCCCTGATCATGGTCCGTTCGGTCTCGCTCAGATCGGGATACAGCTGGTACAGACGCTCCCACGCGCCCTCATCCAGAGACCGTTCGCCCTGATACGTCCGGTGGAAGTTGTCCCGGGCTATCCTGACGGCCTTCGGCAGTGGATCGTCCCGTAGGACAACCCCATGGAAGCTCTCTTTGGTGCCGAACTCGGCAAGCCAGTCGGTGACCAGATAGGCGGCGTGGAGGGTGTTCTCGGTGAGCAGGAAGTAGGGAGACAAGGAGCGGGACTTCCCTTCTGACCGCCGGCAGTGGTTGGCCGGCTTCTCGGTGATCGTCAGCCGTCATGGTTCAGTAGCAGCCCTCGTGCTCGCGGAGCGCTCGAACGCTCCGCCGTCGGCAATGAGGCGCACGGTCACCTGAGCCAGTCAGAGATGCCGCCCAGCAGCGGTGACCACGTAGTGGAGCGTCGGCCTGGCCGTACCGGACGCGTCCACCGTCGCGTGCCAGAATTGCGCCGTGCCACCGAGTTCTTTCAGCCCCTCGGTGGACGGACGCACGGCGTGAAGCCCCGCGCGGTGCGACGTGGACGGGGAGATTCAAGTAGGCCGGCAGTTGGCCGTGCTCGGGTGGAGGGCCGATAGCGGCAAACCGGTTCTGCAGGTCACGCAGTGTGGCCAGATACCGCACCGAGTGGTTCTCGGTGTCCGTGCTGGGGCATCTGCGTGCCTGCTTGCCCCTCGACCTACAGTCTTGTCTCCAGGGGCAGGTATCTGAGCTGGGGAGGCTTCCTATGTGGCGCGGCAGCCGGAGAGATCCCCGGAGGGCCGAAACCCCTACCGATGCCCATGCCGATGACATCGGGCGGGACGCCACTGCCGCTGACTGAAAACTGACTCATCGAATCCTTCCTCATAGGGCATAGAAGCAGGGCGGACTTCTCTTCATCCGGGTGACCGGGCAACGGATAAGAAAGTAACGAAGATCAGATGCCTCGGGCCAAGTCCAGTCACATTTCAAGCCATCGATAAGTGGATCAGAATGGATCTTGAGATGCTCGCTCCACTGGCAGTCAAGGTACGCATGCCCCAACGATTCGGCAATCCGTACACGCACCGTTGACGTCGTTCCGTCACGCATGTAAGGGTGTTTATGACCTTCAAGTGACTACCCCTAGGAGGGTGTACGGATGCTCAATACGCAGGCGGAGTTCGAGCACATCACTGATCCTTTCGCTATCCATCTCGCGCAGAATGCTCTCGCGGTGGAAAGTGTGCAGTCCCTCTACGAGAACGCGCCGAGGGACGGATACAAGCGGGTGGTGGTAACAGATCCGAACCATGACAAGCAGTACGCAATGAATCTGCTTTCGTTACAGAAGGGTGGAGAAAAGATTCCGGCAGTTACCGACTCGCTTTCCCCGCAGTGGGAGCAACTGCTTGAGGAGTTGCGTGGGGACAAGTTCGTTGGTTGGCTCGAACGCGGGACGGGTATCAAGCTGCGGCATCTCGCAGCCGAGATCGGGATTTACATTCACGACCCTGGTGACTTCATATCGGTCCACAAGGACAAGACCGACAAGGCGCTGACAGCCATCCTCTACCTCACGCCGTACTGGCCCGAGGATGGCGGCGGCCAGTACGAGGTGCGGAATTCTCCGGACCCTGTGGAAGAGCCCGCGCGTCGTATCTCTCCACGTGCTGGTCAATTTCTCGCCTTCCCGCCCAGCGAGAAGTCCTGGCACTCGGTGTCCGAGGTGACCGCCGGCGACGAGGTCAAACGCATCACCGTACAGCTGGAGTTCTGGCTGGAGGGCGGCGGCCAGCGGTCCGATTGACGGCCCCCAGCTGTGGCCTGCCCGACGAGGAGCTTGCCGTGGCGAGCATTTCGGCAACACCGGTCAGCGAGTCTGCCGAGGCTGCCCCTGGTTCATCGCCGCGCTCCGTCTCGCTCCCCTTCACAGATTCTGGACGAACGTATTAATGTCACCGTCGGCTGGCACGTTCTTATTTCTCGGGAACTGGTTTCTGGTTCTCGACGTTGCCCTGGCCGTGTCATTAAAATCTGAGTGCAGTCTCAAGGCGAACAGAATCCCCTGTGCGGGGGCAGTGAGATTCCGCACCGCGTCTGGCATTCAGAGACGGAGGCCCAAGCCGGATATTCAGTCTCTGCAAGCCGGCGCTCTGGCGGGAGCTAACAGGAAGCATGGCGCACCCTTCCATCGACGCACCTTTTCGAGTGAACAGGTTTAGTTGGTAGATGATACCGGCGTGACTCCGCGAGGGTGCCGCCATCGAATGAGTCACAAATTCGCGCCGAAGAATATCGAGGCTCCCGCAAGATCACACGCGGACATTCGGTGGACGAAGTATTGGGAGAGGTCCTGTGATCAGCCCGAAGACACAGCGCACGTCTGCATAGCTGATGGCGTGGCCCCCGGGACGATCCATGCACAACTAATTCCGCGCTGCTCGACCGTTCTCTTCTCGGCTGTCGCATCGAGCAAGCTACACAGCACCACACGGAATTCAATGTGTGTCGCGGCAGTCCGGCGGTTCCGGCTCGACAGGCCACCAGAACTCTCCTCATACGCCCCCAGGTGCCGGCGCCGGGCTAAAGCGCTGCACGCCCCCATCGCGGTCCGGCACGGCCGCCCCACAGACGAGAGGCTTTATGAGTGTTCCCGCCGACTACCGGGCCGGGACGACAGCAGTCGTCGAAGGCGGCCACACATTGCGAGGCCGTGTCACCGTACCGGGCAACAAACACAGCATGGTCCTCGGCTTCGCTGCTGGCGTGGCACTCGGCGCCGAGCTGACCCTGACCAACACTCCCTGGTTGTCCGAGCGCGACGTACTGGCGCACACGCTCAAGCTGCTCGGCGGACACGCCGAGTGCGAGAACGACACCGTCAGTATCAGGGGCGACATCACATCATCGAACCTCCCTGCTGCGGCCACCGGGGTCATCCATGGTTCGGTCTACCTGCTGCCCGCCGTCCTGGCCAACAGAGGCAGCGTCACATTCAGCGGATCTGGGGGCGACAGCCTCGGCTCATTCGAATGGGGCTATACCCGCCCCGTGAAGCACATGCTGGAAGTCTCAGAGGCCTTCGGCGCCCAGTGGGAGCGACGCGACGGACTCCTGCATGCCTGGACACCGAGACTGCGCCCCGCGACCGTGGACATCCTGCGCTGGTCGCAAGATCCCACAAGGCCGGCGGGTCCCTACGTCTCGGGAGCGACGAAGACCGCCCTGTTGATGGCGGCCGCGGCCCCCGGTTCGAGCCTCATCCTGCACCCCCACGAGAAGGAGGCATCACATGAACTGATCACCATGCTGCGGGCTCTTGGGATCCGTATCGACCAACAGGACGGCGGCTGGGTGGTGCACGGCGGTACGGCGCTGACCGCCGCTACTCACCGACTGCTGCCGGATCCGGTGGAGATGATGACCTGGCAGTCGTTCGCGGCGATGACCGGCTCCACGCTCACCATCGACTGTGGCGATCCGGCTCACGTTTTCACCTCCATCCATCGCGAGCTGAACTTCCTCAGCACCCTGGGAATAGAGCCCGTCTTCAACGAGGACACCGTCACCGTCGGTCCGGCAAAGCAGCGGTACGAGGGCACGGAACTGGTGGCCGAGTCGACGGGCATCTCGACCGACATCGCGCCCCTGCTCGCCGTCGTGCTGTTACAGGCCGACAGCCGGTCGGTGGTGGAGGACCGGGTCTGGGCGGGCCGTTACTCGTATGCCGACTCGCTGCGCCTCATGGGCGCGCGAATGGAAGTGACCGGGCGTAAGCTCACCATCGACCCCAGTGTGCTGCGCCCGGCGGATGTCGTGCTGCGCCCCACGGACACCCGCAGCACCGCCGTCTGTCTCGCGGCGGCCCTCGCGACCGAGGGCTCCAGCATGGTGGGCGGTCTCGACCACCTCATACGCGGGTACGAAGCTTTGCTGCCCCGGTTGGCCGCCGTCGGAGCCCGTATCGAGCTCGTTCCGGAAGATGCGAAATGCATCGCGTGACCGGGACCGGTGGCACCGAGGGCCGGACCGCGGTTCAGCAGTCATACGAGCAGGCCCCGCCGAAGAGTCGTCGTATCCGTACCGGAGACACCGTGCTCCCGCAGGTACGGCTCAACACCGCCGTAACGCTCGTCCACCATCACCAACAGCGGCTCAAGGGCGGGAGTTCCCAGCCTCATACGGCGGATCAACTCGGCCCCGTTGATGCCTCGCTGCCGCGCGTACGCGTCAACGGCGGGGGTGCAACCGCTTGCCGTCTCCAGTGCTGCGGTGTCGGCGGTGAGGATGTCGCGTACCGGCAGGCCGAGCAGCTTCAGGAGAAGCGCGACTACCACCCCCGTTCGGTCCTTGCCCAGCGAGCAGCCCAAGACGACGCCCTGAGACAGTCGGTCCGCCGTGACTCTGATGACCGCGGCGATCTCCGTGCCGCAGCTCCGGGCCATGTCCTGGTACAGCGACACGTAGTTGTCGGACGTGGGACGGCCCCTCAGCCGGGCCGCGACGCCCGGCATGTCGACGGGCACATGAGCCAGTCGCCGCCTGGCGCCCTCCGTCAACAGCTCCCGCTCGGGGCTGCTGCGCAGATCCACGGACCAGCGTCTGGGGGCCAGTTGGGCATCGGCGTCCGGGCAGCCTGCCAGCAGTGTCCAGCCCGTACGGAAGACCGATCCGGGGCGCAACCCACCCACCGCGTCGGCGACGTCGAAGACGTGGCCTTGTGAGATGAGGCATCCCTCATGAAGATCCTCGTACTGTGGCCGCCCCAGGTGCCCAGTTACTTCAACGCCGGTCATCATCTGACCGTCTTCAACGTTGCCAGTCATCTACGTACCGTCTTCCCGTCCGCGAGCGTCCGCGCCGTCGACGCGGCTGCCCTCAACGTCACCTGGAAAGCACTCGGTGACTTACTGATGGAGCAGCATGACGTCGTGGCTCTGGCCAACGACTTCGACTCCATCGACTCCCTGCACCGCACTGTGCGGTACACCAGGGAACTGGCGCCGAGGGCGAACATAGTCACCTTTGGCCGGCTGAGTTCGCAACTACCCGAGTTCTTCCAGCGGTTCGACCTCGACGCAGTCGTCGGGGCGGGCGATCCGGAGACGGGTGTCGAGGACTTCGTCCGGGCAGCGGCTGACGAGGCGCACACCGCCGCATCCGTCTGGTCTCGTGTGGCGGGCCAATGGCGGGCCCCTGTCGCTCCTCCCCGGCTGCTCTCCGCCGACGAACTGCCGCTTCCCGACGTGACAGAGATCCCTTACGGGGCCTACGAGCAGATGTACGCCGACGACACAGCCCGCTTCTGTGGAATTCCCCAGCGGCGGGAGCTTGTCGTCCCCGTCGCACGCGGCTGCCCGGTCGGCTGCGACTTCTGCGACATCCCCGGCCGCGAGGGCAGGACCGAGCGGCGCCAGCCGATCGACCGGCTCATCGAGTTCATTGAGAGTGCGACTCGGGAACTCGACTTTGAGTACGTGTCGATGTACGCCCCGACGTTCACCCTGCGTCGAGCCTGGTCCTTCGACTTCTGCGACGCGTACGAAAAGTCCGCGATCGGTCTGCCGTGGAAGTGCACCACGACCCTGCATCACCTCAGCGATGAGCTGGTGGGCAGGATGGGCGAGACGGGCTGCGTACGCATCAGCGTAGGTCTCGAAACACTGGAATCCTCAGGACATGCCGCCCTGCCGCGCGCCAAACACATCGAGCAGGAGCGCTTCCGGACCACGGCGGAGGCATGCGAGAAGGCCGGCGTCGAGCTGAACTGTTTTGTCATTCTCGGCCTCCCCGGCACGTCCACCGAAGGGGTGGAGAACACCATCAAGGCCGTACGCGAGGTCAACGGGCGGGTCAGGCCCACGATCTACACCGACTTCGGGCGGATGAGCGCGGCCATGGATGAGGCGTCGATCGCTTCCTTCAACCGCCAGCTCTTTCAGCCCGACCAGTGCCCACCGGACGCCGAACACTACTACCGCGTCCTGTTCGACCCGCTCGCGCCGATCACCCCCGTCTCCGAGAAGATCCCTCGGAGGACGCCGAAATGACTGCCCCGCCTCCCACCGCCGGGCTGTCCCGACACCACGAGGGCCGGGCGCCGGACTGGATCGATGAGCTGTTCCTCGGCACCACCACCGGCGTACGCGCGCAGTGGCGGCACCGGGCCGGCGGTACCGTCAATCTCGCGAACAACGAGATGCACCACCCACGGGTCGAGGAACTGATCGTCAAAGCGGTCCGCAAACTGGGTTCCGCCCACTGGAACTCCTACCCCGACTACGCGTACGAACGGTCGCGGTTCGCCGAGATCGTGGGCGTGCCTGCCGAACGGCTGCTGTTCACCGCGGGCTCCGACCAGACCTACCTGGCCGTTTTCCGTGCGCTCGCTCGCCGCGGCACCCACCTGCTTACCCAGCTTCCCAACTATCAGCAGATCTTCCCGTACGCGGAACTGGCGGGGCTCACTGTGCGAGGTGTCGATTACCGGCCGGGAACCGGCTTCCCTCTCGACACTCTCCTCGGCGCGGTTGCGCGTACTCCCCCCGGCAGCCTCGTGACCGTGTCGAACCCCAATGGTCCCACCGGCGCTTGGTGGTCGACCGACGAACTGACCACCCTCGTCGATGCGTGCGCCGAGCGGCGCTGTCTGCTCCTGATTGACGAGGCATACGGCGCCTTCGCACCAGAGACCGTGCTGCGCCGCGCGGTGGACTGGTCCCATGTCTTGGTCGTGCAGTCCTTCAGCAAGGGGCACGGACTCGCTGGCGCGCGCTTGGCCGTATGCGTGTGCGGCAGCGCCGAGGTCGCCGACCACATTCAGCGGTGGAACGTCTCCAACCCGGTCAGCGGCCCTTCCCTCCAAGTGGCAGCCGAACTCGCTCTTCGGCGAGAGGAATTCCGCGCCATTCATGCCGAACTGGATTCCTCCCGGACTCGGTTGCGCGAGGAGGTGCCCGACCTCGTCGGAGGCAGGGCCGAGACATCATGGGGAAACTTCGTGCCGGTGCGCTGCCCGGACCGGCGGAGCGCCGCCCACACAGTCGAAGGACTGGCCAGGCGAGGATTCGCGATCCGCCACCTCGAACGGTTCGGACTACCCGAGCACATCCGGATCTCCACCGCCGACCTGGCCACCACCGAGCGTCTGCTGAGGTCCTTGCGGGAGACCGTCCACGACGTGCGGGGGAGGCACCAGGCGTGCTGACTCCTCGTGAAACCAGCGCCGGGCCGACGGCCTACAGTGTCCTGGCCGACGCCCGCCGCGTCCTGGTCATCGGCTCTCCCGGCTCGGGCAAGACGACATTCGCCACGTGTCTGTCTGCCGTCCTGACGCTTCCGGTCCACCATCTCGACAACCTCTACTTCACCGTCGCCTGGCGCCCGCGCCCCACACCCGAATGGCACCGGACGGTGGACACCCTGTGCGCGGCCGTCGAATGGATCATCGACGGTAATCACGCCGACACCCTGGAAAGAAGGCTGCCGCACGCCGATGCCGTCATCGTCCTGAACAGAGCGCCCATCCTGTGCCTGGCGTCCTACATGCGGCGGCTGCTGAGATACGCCCGGACCCCGCCCGAGGCGCTGCCGCACTACATGCGCCGCGACGATGGCGGACGCGCTTTGGCCGACCGGCCACTGGCCTTCTCCCGCTTCATCCTCTCCTTCCGGCACCGCTCCTTGCCCGGCATGGCAGCGGCTTTCAAGGCTCACCCGGACATCGCCGTCGTCGAGCTGCGTACCAGGGCCGACATGAAAATGCTCCTCGCCGAACTCGGCAACTCCCCGGGGAGGGACGCCACATGCTGAATCTCGCCGCATTCGAATCGGCCACATTGCGCACGCTGCCCTACAGCTGGGGCAACGTCGGGCAAGTCTTCGCCACCGAGGAGGCTGCACGCGAAGTGGCCGCGTCCTTCCCGATCGGACAGGCCCGGATGCGCGAGTCGAAGCCGGCGGCGAACAAGGCATACCGAATGCTCTCCTGCCCGCTGGTCGAGGGCGGAGAGCGCTTGGACGCCGTGCACCGATTGGACGCCAGGTGGCAGGATCTGGTCGGCGAGCTGCTTTCCCCCTCCTTCACCGGAGCGTTGGTTACAGCGACCGAACTGCCCCTGACGGAGACCTCCCTGGAGGTCCGGGCCTCCGCCTACAGCACCGGCTGCTTCCTCGGCCCGCACACCGACCGGTCGGACAAGATGCTGTCCGTCATTCTCTACCTGGAACCGGACTGGTCACCAGAAGACGGCGGAGAACTGAGCATCCTGCGCACGGATGACCCACACGACGAGGCCGCCCGGATCGAGCCACGCCTCAACACCGCTGCTCTCCTTGTCCGTTCTGAAGGCTCCTGGCATCAAGTTCTCCCCGTGCGGGCCCCCCGGTCAGGCCTGCGCCGAAGCGTCCTCGTCCACTACTGGCGGTGACCGCCCGCACGACCAGTCCAATAGCCTCTGGAGCACGCGTGAACCACACAGTCCCCACCGCCACCCGACCGGATACCGACAGCGCAGGACGATTCCAGGCCTACGGCACCCATCAGCTCGACCAGATCGCCAAGCGGTTCGGACTGACCGGGGACACGTTGGAAGCCGTACGGCTGGTTTCGCTGGTGCTGCCCTTCCGGGTCAACGAGTACGTCCTGCGCAACCTCATCGACTGGGACAATGTTCCGGACGACCCGGTTTTCCAACTGGTCTTCCCTCAGCCGGGAATGCTCTCGCCGGCCGATGAGGCCCGGCTCACCGAGGAACGCCGACGGGCCGACCGACGGTCGCTGGCCATGCTGGTCGCCGGCATCCGGGCCCAGCTCAACCCGCACCCCGGGCACCAGGCCGAGCTGAACGTGCCCCACGACGAGCGCGGCGCGCTGCCGGGGACCCAGCACAAGTACCGCGAAACCCTTCTGTACTTTCCCTCCAGCGGCCAGACCTGCCACGCATACTGCACTTACTGTTTCCGCTGGGCGCAGTTCGTCGGGGAGGCGGACCTGCGCTTCGCCGCGTCCAGCCCACACCGAGCCGTCAGCTATCTGAGGCAGCACCCCGAAGTGAGCGACGTCCTGGTGACAGGCGGCGATCCGATGGTGATGTCCGCGAGCAGGCTGCGCGAGCATCTGGAACCGCTGCTTGACGTGGCTGGGGTGCGCACCATCAGGATCGGGACCAAGTCGGTGGCGTACTGGCCGCACCGCTTCGTCACAGACGTGGACGCGGACGGCACCTTGAAGCTATTCGAGCAGGTGGTGCGCTCGGGTCGCACACTGGCGATCATGGCCCACTTCAGCCACAGCTGCGAACTCGCCCCCGACGTCGCCCGGCGGGCGCTCGCACGGATCCGAGAGACCGGGGCCGTCGTCTACTGCCAGGCGCCGCTGATCGCCCACGTCAATGACGACGCCGGGGTGTGGGAGCGGATGTGGCGGACCGAGCTTGCGGTGGGCGCGGCTCCGTACTACATGTTCGTCGCGCGTGACACCGGACCGCGTGACTACTTCAAGGTGTCGCTGGCGCGCGCGGCGGACATCTTCAGTGAGGCGTACCGGAACCTGCCGGGGCTCGCTCGCACCGTCCGTGGGCCCGTCATGTCCA
Source organism: Streptomyces sp. NBC_01716 (assembly GCF_036248275.1). Classification (NCBI taxonomy): domain Bacteria; kingdom Bacillati; phylum Actinomycetota; class Actinomycetes; order Kitasatosporales; family Streptomycetaceae; genus Streptomyces; species Streptomyces sp. NBC_01716. The sequence continues at coordinate 8,624,256 of NZ_CP109181.1, forward strand.
CCACGGCGGGCAAGGTCGTCGTCGACGGTGTCGAACGAGGCCCTGAAGGCCGTTTCTTTCAGCTCCGTTTCCTCCAAGCCCGCGATCCGGCCCTGGTAGGCAGGCCGTTCCGGGCTCACTACCGGGCGGACGCCGCCTGGCTGGACGAACTGCAGCCGGCTCCCGGCACCCCGGCCGACCTCGCCGCCGCCGTCACCGACCCCGTGCCGTCAGGCTCGCACGCACCCGCCGGGGAGGAATCATGACGGATAGTCTTCAGGCTGCGCCGAATCTGGCGCTGAATGAAATCGTCGCGCGGCGTCGGGCCGCGGGCGAGCCTCTAATACATCTCGCCTTCGGCGAGGCACGGTTACCTGTCCCGGCGGAGGTATTGGACTGGCTGAGCACCGGTGCCCGCCGAACCGAATACGGCCCCGTCGCCGGCGACGAGCGGGTCCGCTCCTCCCTCGCCCGCTATTTCGACCGGCGTCGGCTTCCCACCAGCCCCGAGCAGATCGTCGTCGCCCCGGGCAGCAAGCCGCTGCTCATGAGTCTCATGGCCGTCGTCGATGGAGATGTGCTGCTGCCGAGCCCGTCCTGGGTCACATACGAGCCACAGGCCCGGCTGTTCGGGCGGCATGTCCACCGTGTGCCGGTGCCGGCGGAATACGGCGGCGCCCCTGACCCCTCGGCCCTACGGGAGAGTATCCGCACCGCCCGTAGGGGCGGCGGCAACCCACGGCTGCTCGTGCTCACCCTTCCCGACAACCCCACCGGCACCCTTCCGCCCCCCGAGGCGATCCGCCAGGTGAGCGCCGTGGCTGAGGAGGAAGACCTGCTGATCGTCTCGGACGAGATCTACCGCGACATCCTCCACGACCCCGGCCTTCCCTTCCTCAGCCCGGCGGAGGAGGCCCCGGAACGCACCGTCATCTGCACCGGACTGAGCAAGAGCCTGGGGCTCGGCGGCTGGCGGATCGGCGCCGCCCGCTTCCCCGTTGGCAGGCGAGGCGACCTCCTACGCACCCGTACGGTCGCCGTGGCCAGTGAAGTCTGGTCCACGCTGGCCGGCCCCATGCAGGAGGTTGCCACCCGCGCCTTCGACGAGCCCAAGGTGATCACCGAACACTTCCTGGCCGGGGCGCGGCTGCACGGCGCCGTCACCCGCGCCGTACACACTCTGGTCACCACAGCGGGCGCGAGCTGCCGGGCCCCTCAGGGCGGCTTCTACCTGTATCCGGACTTCGAACCCGTACGCGAGAGTTTGGACGAGCACGGTGTGACGGACTCGGTGTCACTGCAGCGGCACCTGCTCGACAACCTGGGCGTGGCCGTCCTCGGCGGTCATCACTTCGGTGACGACCCCGGCGCCCTCCGCTTCCGGATCGCCACCAGTCTGCTGTACGGGGACGACAGCGCACAGCGCGAGCGGGCGCTGACCGCCGAAGCTCCGCTGTCCACACCACACATCACCCTGACGCTCGACCAACTGGCAGAAGCCTTCGACGCGTTGACGCCCCGGAAGGGGATCCATGTCTGAACTCATCGACGACTACCGGATGCTGGCCGGGGCGGTCGACATACTGCGCCGGTACTGGGGCGGCAGACAGGTGATCCTGCTGGCCAACCATTTCACTCACAGCACTCAACTACTCATCGACGAGGTCACCGCGTGTGGCGCCACCCTGGTCGGTGTCGTCACCCGACCGCGGCGGGCACCGGAGCCACGCGTGCCCACCTGGAGTTGCGCCGAGCGCGGTATCGACCTCGCCCCGCACGAGTTCGAACCCTTCCTGGGCAGCCCCCCAGACATGCTGAGGGAATGGTTGGACGACATCGACCCGGCCCGGTCCTGCGTTGTCCTCGGCAGCATCTGGACCACTATGTCCCACCTCTGCGGCCGACCCGTGCACGGGTGGCGCAGGCCCGAGTGGGTCGCGTGGGAGGACAAAGTCCGTATCGAGCGACTCTGGGCGGACCTTGGTATCCCCTCACCACGCCACGTGGTGATGTCTGTGGACGATCCGGGGCTGCGCGAACAAGCGACAGCGCTCGACGGCGGTCGAGGTGTGGTGATGGCCATCGACTCCAGCCAGGGGGTCCCCGGCGGTGGCGGCAGGGGACTCCGCTGGGTGAGAAGTTCCGCCGAATTTGATGCCGCACTGAAGTTGTTCACAGGCAGGACTCGGCAGGTACGGATCGCCGAGTTTGTCGAGGGCGTTCCATGCAGCACCCAGGCCCTCGCGCTCGACACCGGCATCGCCGTGTTTGAGCCGGCCGAGGAAGCGATGCTCCGCGATCCGCGCTTCGGCGAGTTCCGCTACTGCGGTACGTCCACCTCGTGGCGGCCTCCCGATCAGGTGAAGGCCGCCATCGAGACCTACGCGCGTGACGCGGGCCGCCGACTGGATGAACTGACCGGCTATCGCGGGATCTTCACCGTCGACGGGCTACTCACCGACCGGGGCTTCCTCGCCACTGAGCTGAATCCGCGAGGCGCTGGCGGTCTGGGATTCCGCCCTGGCTGGCCCGAGTTCCCCACCTATCTTTTTCACCGCGCCGTCCAGGAGAACGTGCCCGGGATTGTCGACCTCCCTCCCGAGTCGGTCCAGGCCACGTTCCGCGACGTCATCGCCCGCCATCCGTCCTTCTCGGGCACCATCCCCCTGGGCACCGGCCCGGTTGCGGCGGACGTGGTTCGGCCAGGGACGGACACACGGGCGTACACCACCAAGCCGAGTGGCGCGACCGTCCGGTATCGGGTGGGCGGGCAGACCGTCCGTGTGATCGACGTGGCACCCTCATCCGCCGATGGCACCGTGGGGTCGGTGATCGCGGAGTTCGTCGGCCTCCTCGGCCATCCGGGTCTGGTCAGCTTCAGCGATGACTCGGTCCGCTCCACCCTCACGTCCGCCGATAGGGCCACGGACGGGATACGCACTGCCAGGACGCGAGGTGCGCGTTGACGTACCTGGTGATGAACCGACGGCCGATCATCGAGAATCTCGCCGAGTGGTTCCCCCGGTCCAAGGAAGGCTTGGTGGTGGTCACCGACCGTAGCGCGCTGCGGGGCATCGACACCGATCGGATGGCCAACTCCTTCCGGGCCTTCGAGGTGACTGACGACTACGGCGGCAAGGCGACGGAACGCCTAGTCGAATCGTTGTGCCAGGAACACGGCGTTGAGCGTATTCTCACCACCGCCGAGGTCGATCTGGTTCGCTCTGCGGAGCTGCGGGGACGTCTGGGCCTGCGCGGCCAGAACAGGGCCAGTGCCGTCGCGTACACCGACAAGCACGTGATGAAGACTGCGGCTGCCATGGCGGGACTTCCCACCGCCCCAATGCGTACTGTCCACGACGCCGCCGAACTGACGGCGTTCGCCGACGCGTACGGACTGCCCGTGGTCCTAAAGGAACTCAACGGGGCGGCGGCCATCGGTATGTCCGTGCTCAAGAACGACACCGACCTCGCCAGGGCCGCCAGGCGGTGGGGGCAGGGGGGTCCCGGAGGTGTCATGCTCGCTGAGTCGTGGATCGACGGCGACGTTTACCACGTGAATGGCCTGGTGGCCAGGGGCTCCGTCCTCCAGAGCTGGCCATGCCGCTACCTGCACACGCAATGGAGCAGCTATCACTCAGCGGCACCCTGCATCAGCGGGATGCTGCACCCGGACGAACCGCTGTTCGCCCGTCTGCAGAACGCCACGGCCGCCGTGACGGCCGCACTACCCACGGCATCAGAAGTCCTACCGTTCCACGCCGAGTTCTTTCACAGCACCGACGATACGATCATCCTGTGCGAGATTGCCTGCCGGGCCGGCGGCGCGGGAATCATCGAGATGCACGAGCGCGCCTTTGGCCTCAACCTCTACCACGCCGGCCTCAAGGGGCAGGCGGACCGAGCTGACGACATCCTATGGACCGGCCTCAACACTCGCGGCGGGTACGGCTGGTTTCCACCCCAGGCGGGTGTACTGCGGCAGTTGCCGTCCCACTGCCCGCTGCCCCGTGCGGTCGAGTACACCACCAGCGGGGAAGTGGGGCGCCGTTACCCCGGCCCACGCTCCGCCGTTGACGCCGTCGCACAACTCCACTTCGACATCGCCGAGGACGAGGACCTGCTGTCCGTCCTGCGGGAGGTGGACAACTGGTGGACCGGCGCCGTGCGTTGGACATGACATCACCGATCAACTGGAAGGACCTGACCTGCCATGACCTCTTCGACCCCAGCAACTGCCGGCCCGCGTGTGAGTACGGAACTGACCCCGGACAGTCTGCTCGATCTGTCGACGCGAGACATCGCCGCGATTCATGTCGAGGACTTCTACCCCAAGGACATGGCCCGGCGGGTAGTCAAGAGCGCGATGACACACGAAGCGCTCGGTACCTACCGGAAAGAACTCGCCAGCAGCGTCGGCCGCATACACACACCACACGTGGACACGGCATGGGATCCCAAACTCACCGACGCCTACCACCGGCAGGCCGTGCACGCCGTCCACGACGTGCGCTCCATGTTCTACCCGCATCTGTCACCCATCGACCATCTCCGGCTGGTGCTCCAGGAATTCTGGCCTGCGGGCGCCAACCTTCTGCGGCTGAACGGCCGCACCTGCTTTGTCGGCGCGCTGCGCGTCTTCACACCGGGTGCGTCACAGCTCTTGCCGCACAATGACCGGCTGCACCAGGAGACGGACGCTCCGGAGGCGCGGGGCCTGACTGAGCAGATCACCGCCAACGTATATCTCCAAGTACCTGAGACCGGCGGCGATCTTCACCTGTGGCTGCGGGAGCCCGACCAAGCGGAGACCGAACGCATACTGGCAGTGGAAGGGCTCGATCCGGGCAGCATCGAACCACCAGCCCTCACGATCCATCCCCGCGCGGGTGATCTGATCATGTTCAGCTCTTCCATGCTGCACGCCGTTTCGCCCAGCCCGTCCGAGCCGCGAGTCGGAATGGCGGCGTTCATCGGCAGCAGGGGGGCGAACTACCCTCTAGTCTACTGGAGTTGAACAGCGACGGAACAAGGATGAAATGTCATGATGCCACAGGAACGTCAAGAGCAGGAGATCCCCCGCGTCTCGATGACCGACGAGGAGATCGAAGCGGCGAACCTGAAGACGCCCCCGGTACTCAACAGCAAGATCAAGCTGACGGAGTACACGCCGGAATGGGCCACCGCGTTCGCGGAGGAAGCCCGCCGGATCGGCGACGAACTGGGCACACTGCCGCACCGGATCGAACACACCGGATCCACCTCGGTACCCGGGTTACCCGCCAAACCAGTCATCGACATCCTGCTGATCGTTCCCGATTCGGCCGACGAGTCCGCCTATGTGCCCGCTCTGGAGTCCATCGGCTACACGCTCGCGGTCCGGGAGCCCGACTGGTACGAGCACCGCGTTCTGCGCAAGCCCGACCTCGCCCCCAGCGCCGAGTCGGCCAACCTGCACGTGCTCTCCACTGGCTGCCCCGAGATTCAGCGCATGATCCTTTTCCGCGACTGGCTGCGCGCCCACACTGGCGACCGCGACCTCTACGCCCAGACCAAGCGGGACCTCTCGCAGCGGACGTGGACGTACATGCAGCACTACGCCGACGCGAAGAGCGCAGTCATCGCGGACATCCTCGAACGTGCCATGCGAGCTGAACCTCCCAGCGCCCATGGCACCTCGTGAAAGGTGATCTCAGCCTGCTGCGGGAGCGGGATTTCCTTCTGTTCTTCCTCGCCCGCACCTCGTCCCTGACGGGCAATGTCATCGCACCGCTGGGGCTCGCCTTCGCCGTGCTGGCCTTGCCTGACGGCTCTCCGTCCCAGCTCGGACTATTGCTGGGGACCCGCACAGTCGCGCAGCTCGGTCTGATCCTGCTGGGCGGCGTCCTCGCGGACCGGTTCCCCCGCCGGCGTCTGATCATCGTGGGGGAGACCGTCGCCGGGTGCTCCCAGGCCCTGACCGCCGCCGTGTTCCTGCACGGCAGCGTGCCGATGAACCTTCTGATCGTCCTCGCCGCCGTCAACGGCGCGTCCTCCGCCGTCAGCCAACCAGCAGCCACCGCGATCATTCCCCAGCTCGTCGACGCCGAACGCATCCAGCCCGCGAACGCGTTGCTGCGCCTGGCAGCCAACCTCTCGCGTATCGGAGGCGTATTCACCGGCGGAGTACTCATCGCGGCCGTCGCGCCGGGCTGGGCCCTGGCCGCCGACGCCGCCACCTACTTTTTTTCCGCCGTGCTGCTGATGTTCAGCCGCCCTCGTACGCTACCGCGGGCACTCACGGCGACAGAAGCGCCGCCGACCAGTTTCCTCAGCGAACTGCGCAGCGGCTGGACAGAGTTCTCGTCCCTGCGCTGGATGTGGCCGGTCGTAAGCCAGTTCGCAGTCGTCAACGCCTCCTTCGGAGGAGCCATCATGGTGCTCGGCCCGGTGGTGGCCGAGCAGGAGTTGGGCGGCGCGGTCGCCTGGTCGGTCGTCCTCGCCGCCCACTCGGCCGGGTTCGTCCTCGGCAGTCTGATCGCGATCCGCATCCGGCCCCGCTACCCCCTGCGTACAGGCGTTTTCGTCACCTTCGGCTTCTTCCCGGCCTACGTGTTCCTCGCGGCGGGCTCCCCAACCTGGCTCATCGCCACCAGCATGCTGGCGGCGGGCATCTGCATTGATGTGTTCGAGGTCCTGTGGAGAACCACGGTCCACACCCATGTCCCCGAGCATGCCATGTCCCGGATCAGCTCATATGACTCGCTGGTCTCCTTTATCTGCACACCTCTGGGCCTCGCCGTGGCAGGCCCGGTGGCCGCCCATATCGGCATAGCCGAAACACTCCTGCTCAGCGGTGTACTCGTCCTTCTGGCCAGCACCATCCCCCTCTTCTTCTCGGCCGTCCGCACCCTCCCGGCGCGTAGCACCCTCCCGGAACATGTACCGGGATAAGAGCCGATTGACGGGTGTGCTCGACCCACGAGAAGACGTGGCCAGCGAAGCCGGCGCCGCAGCAGGCGCCTCATCGGGCTAAAGCGTGTTGCAGAAGGCTGTGAATCGGGCATTTCCTTTGTATGGGTGGGGTGTTGAGGGTTGAGCCGTTGTGGGTGGAGACGTTCACCGGGTTGCGGATGCGGCAGTTCGATCGGCTGCTGAAGGTGGTCCGGGAACGGGGCGGGAACGGTCCCGGTGGTGGTCGGCCGTGGTGCCTGCCGCTTTCGGACCGTGTGCTGCTGGTGGCCGTCTACTACCGGACGAACCTCACCATGCGACAGCTCGCCCCGCTGTTCGGCGTCTCGCCTGCGACGTTGTGCCGGGTGATCCAGCGGTTGCGGCCGCTTCTCGCGATCGAGCCCGCGTCCCGGCCCGCTGACGCGGTCGAGCGGCTGTGGATCGCGGACGGCACGCTCATCCCCGTCCGTGACCGGAAAGTCGGCGCGTCCTCGCGCAACTACCGGTTCTCGGCGAACGTGCAGGTCGTCATCGACGCCGACACCAGACTGGTGATCGCCGCGGCGATGCCGGTACCGGGCAACACCGCCGACGCGAAGGCCTGGCGGGACTCCGGCCTGGCCACGGACTGCGAGGGCGTGACCGTCCTCGGCGACGGTGCCTACATCAACACCGGACTCGTCGTCCCGCACCGCAAACGCCCCGGACGGGCCCTCCTGCCGGGCGAGGAGGACGACAACGCCGAGCACCGACGGGTGAGAGCCCGCGTGGAGCACGCCTTCGCCCGCATGAAGCACTACAAGATCCTCCGCGACTGCCGACAGCGCGGGTCCGGACTCCACCACGCGGTCCAGGCCATCGCCCACATGCACAATCTCACCCTCGCCGCATAACCAAACCAGCCGAGAACCCAGCCCCGGCCCGCCCAGACACAACCTTCTGCAACACGCTTTAGTTCATCGACGGCCTGTTCCTCAGGCGTCTCCTTGCCCCCACCTATCGATGACGGTGGACAAAGACGTTCACTGACCCGCGGCTCTGCGCGGCGGCGAACGCCTCGCCCAGCGGCCGGACCTACGACGGCCCGGTGGGCAGCAGCGTTGTGCCGCTGCCACGGCGCACGCTGCCGACGGCAACACATGTGAGCTCGACGAGGAGCCGACAGTGACCAGACCCACAGGCGCGCCCCCTCACCCACTCAACTCCGGTGTGCATGTCGACCTCAACCCGGCCACCGCCGTCGTGCACAACGCCCGGTACCAGGCCGACACCATCGCCATCAGCTACCCCGGCGGGCGCCTCACCTACGCCCAACTGGACGACAAGGCTGCCCGGTTCGCGACCGGTACTCGCCGACAGCGGCACCACACAGGGCGACCGGGTCGCCTCCCTCGGACTGAACAGCAGCGCGATCCTGGTGACCATGCTTGCCGCGTTCCGGATCAGCGCCCTCTCCGTGCCGGTCAACTTCCGACTTGCGGAGTCCGAACTCGCGAGTGTCCTGGAGCGCAGCGGCACCGAGGTGATCGTCTGCCAAGAAGGGCACCGCACCGGTGTCGAGGCCCTGCGCGCGCGGACGCGCATCACCCGCTTCCTCCTGGCCGATGACGATCCCGAGGCGCCGACCGAGGGAGCATCGGGCCGGGAGTCCTGGTCCCCACTGATCTCGGCAGCAGCTCCGACTCGGCAGGTGCCCTCAGCTCACCGACGCCCCTGCGATCCTGATGTTTGCCTCGGGCACCACCGGGACGCCCAAGGGCGTGGTCCTCACCCACGGCAACGTCTGGTGGAACGCGGTGAACGTCGAGATGCGCCTCGACACCCGCCGCGGGGACATGACTTACGCCGCCGCCCCCTCTTTCACATCGGAGCCCTCAACAGCTTCGCGATCCGCACCCTGGTCCGTGGCGGCGCGATCGCCGTACTGCCGTCTTCTCTGGGAGGTTCCGCTGTCTCTTGTGAGGGGGACGAGTTCAGCAGGACGGGGACGGGGGCAGGGGGCCGGTATGGCATCGGCAGGTGGCTTCGAGTCGGCCTTGAAGCGTGCTCGGACGTCGCGGAACTGGACGTTGGAGGACGCGGCCGAGCGGTTGAATGTGATCACTGGGGGTGCGACCGATGCCAGCCTGATAAGCGGATGGGAGTCCGGTAGGCGTCGTACTGGTGCTCGCAACCGGGTGGCGTTATGCCAGTTGTACCGGGAACGGTCGGAGGTGCTGTTCGGGCATCAGGACGGCGCGTCCATCAGCGTGTTGGAGGAGTCCGGGACGGATGTGGTCGTGCGGGTCCTCACCCGCTGGGCCGATCTGATGGAGGCCATGATCGAGGTCGTGGTGACCGCGAGGGAGTGGCTGATCGTGACCGGCAGCCGCTCCCGGGAGAAGGCGTACCTGTCGGCGATAGAGACTACGGTGGCCCAGGTTCCCGACCTGGTGCACTACCGCGTCCTGTACGGCCCGCCCCGGTACCAGGAGCTGACCGGCCATCTGCTGCGGCTGCTGGAGCTGCGCGATCCGGGTGAACGCCGCAACGGCGTTCAGACGCTGCGCATCGGCGTCGTGGAGCAGCCGTCGGCGATGGAACGCTTCTTCGTGGCCTCCGAGTGCGCGGCGGTGGTTCCGCTGCCGTCGTTCCACGGCGCGGAGGGCTTCGACTGCGGCATCCTTCTGGGACGCGAGGCTGCGGTCGGGCTGGTCCAGCACGGCCGCGAGGCGTGTGCGTCGGCCCGGCCGGTGGAGACCACCGAAGCGGTCCTCGCACTCACCGCGCGCGGGAAGACGACGGGCAGGCGAGGAGAAACGTGAGCAAGAACAGCGTGGTGGATCAGGCCCGCGGCCGGGCGGCGTCGGTGGTCGACTTGGCGCAGCGACTGGTGCGGGTGCCTTCCCGCGGCGGCCTGGACCCGTACGGTCCGGTCCTGGAGGTCCTGGAGGAATGGCTGTCCGGCCACGGCCTGCCGCACCGGCGCCTGATGAGCCCGACAGGCGACCTGGTGGGCCTCGTGGTGGAGATCGCCGGCCCCGCACCCGGGGCGTGGTGGGCGCTGGACGCCTGCGTGGACACCGCGCCCTTCGGCGACGAGAGCGCCTGGACGTTCCCGCCGACATCCGGCGACGTCAAGGACGGCTGGCTGCAAGGCCGGGGAGCGGCCGACTCCAAGCTCGCGGCCGCCATGTTCTGCCACATCGCCGCCGACATCCACGCCCAGGCCAGTGACCTGGCCGGGGGACTGGCGGTGCTTCTGGACGTCGACGAGCACACCGGAGGTTTCGGCGGCGCCCTGTCCTACCTCGCGGACCCGGACATTCCTGTCCCGGCCGGCGTGATGATCGGCTACCCGGGCATCGACGAAATCGTCGTCGGCGGCCGCGGCCTGTGGCGCGCACGGGCCTCGGTCTCTGGCTGGTCCGGCCACTCCGGCGCCAGACGCCCCACGACCGGCGCGATCTCCCGCGCCGCCCGCCTGATCCAAGCCCTGGACAACATCGTCCTCCCACCCCGGGCTCCGGATGACCCCTTCCCCCTGTCGCCCAAGGTCTCAGTCACCGCCTGCCACAGCGGCGAAGGATTCTCCGTGGTGCCCGACCTGTGCGTCCTGAACATCGACGTGCGTCTCACACCGGCCTTCGGCGCCGATGACGCCCGAAAGCTCGTCCACGACATGATCACCGCCCTCGACCGGGACATGCCCGGCCCGAGGCCCACCAGTGTCGAAGTCGTCGCGGAATGGCCGCCGTTCCAGCTCCAGCCCGGCCAGGAACCGGCCGCCGCACTGTTCCGCGCGGCCAAGGAAGCCGGACTCAACCCCCGCGCCAAAACCGCCGGCCCCTCGAACATCGGCAACCTGCTGGCCAGCCACGGCAACATCCCCGCGACCGCCGGCTTCGGCGTCCCCTACGAAGGACTCCACGGCCTCGACGAACGCGCCCATCTCGCCGAACTCCCCCAGGTCTACACCGTCTATCACCAAACGGTCCTCGACCTGCTGCGCCCCGCCTGACATCCCAGATCCGTACCAGCCCTGTTCCACCCCTCCTCCCAGCAAGTCCCCAGTTGCGTCTCTGTCCGCCCCGGTGCGGGCGCGGTCCCATGGATACGGCAACCCGCGCCGGACCCAGGAGGTTTCGCGATGGACACCACAACACCAACCGGCCGCAGCCCGGCGAGAGCGGCGTGGGAGAAGACAGGAACGGCACTGATCCCCGGCGTCCTCACACCCGCACGCTTCAATACCCTGGTCACCGAAGCACACGACCTGCTTTCCCAGGCGACCCCGCACATTCACGAGCACACCGCCGCGCACCGCGACGGCAGTTTCGCCTCACCGGTCCACTGCGCCTTCGTCCCGCCCGGCCCCACCCTTCAAGCCCTGGCCTACGACCGCACGTTTCTTACCACCCTGCGGGAGGCGACCGGTATCACCCGGCTGATCCCCCGCGGCGGGGCAGTCGTCCGCTACCAGGAGGGCGATTTCCAGGGCCTGCACACCGACTCGGTGAAGTCCACGGTCACCGTGGCGTTCGCGCTGACACCGGACCTCCCGCCGATGGGCTGGGCACCGCACCTGTACAACGCGCACCCGGACGACCTGAGCCAGGTCGTCGCCGATCACGGCATCTTCCCCGAAGGGGAGGCTTTCACCACGCTGCCCCACCCCTACGGGGACGGCAGCGTCCGCGCGTTCGCCGGCTACAGCGTGCCGCACTGGCGCCCGCGCCAGACGGTAGAGGGCCTGCTCGTGACGATGTCGTTCCTTGACCTGTGAAAGCGCCGGGGATGCTGCGCTCCACGTGGCTGGCCGAGGGCCGCGTGGAGGTGCCGCCCGAGACGGTCGAGCCCGGACTGTGGGAGGAGATCGCCGAGGAGGCCGAGCGGTGCGAACCGCACGCGGTCGTGCGCCACAACCAGCGGCCCGGCCTGCTGGCGATGCGCGACGGGTCGATCACCTCGCCGCAGCGCTGCCGGGTCCACCCCGGCGGCAAAGCCCTCAACGCCCTGGCCCGGTCCAGGACGCTCGCCGACTTCGCCGGAGAGGTCACCGGCCGCAGAAATCTGACGGCGATCCGCTTCGGCCTCAAGTACTACGCCCCCGGCGACTACATGCACGTCCACCGAGACGACGGCAAGTGCGAGATCACCCTCTCCACCGGCCTGACCCCGGGACTGGGACCGATGGGCTGGCTGCCCCGTCTGCGGCACCTGAGCACCCGCGAGGTCACCGATCGGCTCGCGGACACCCCCTACCCCGAGGGTGAGCTCTTCCCGATCCGCTACCGCGAGCTCACCGCGTTCGACGGCGGCCGGATCCCCCACTGGCGTACCCCGCTCGACACCCGGTCGCGCGAGGTGCTTCTCACCATCTGCTACGCCGACCTGACGCCGTAGTAGCCGACACCACCAGGAGGACACGCTCATGCCCGAGCCCATGACCACCCCGCTGACCGCCCCGAGTGACCCGGCGGACTTCATCACCGAACTCCACGCGGACGGCATCCTGCCGCAGAACTCCGGCGGCGACCCGGCCGTCCCGGACTCCGCGTTCCCCGACACCCACGTCTACCAGCAGCCCGGCGTCTGACCGACAGCCCCGCCCGGCCGCCGCCACCGCGGAAGGTGGGCTGGCGGCCGGGCCCGTGGAATCCTCCAGGGAGGCAAGCCCATGCGTACGGCTCTCTTCGACGGCACCCACCGCACCCTCCCCCGGCCCGGACATGGCAGGCCATCAAGCCACTGCTCCCCGCCTACGGCATCACCCGCGTCGCCGACGTAACCGGCCTCGACGATCTCGGAATCCCCGTCACGATGGTCGTACGCCCGCTGTCCCGGACCCTGTCCGTCGCGCAGGGCAAAGGCATGAGCCTGGACGCGGCACGCGTCTCCGGCGCCATGGAGGCCCTGGAGGTCTGGCACGCGGAACAAGCCGTGCCACCCGCCGACATCCGGCGCGTCCCGGCTGCCGACCTTGGTCTGCCTTACTCGGTGGGCGAGTTGGAACAGCACGCGGGCGCTCTGGCGACGGACCGGACACGACTGGACTGGATCACGGCCCGCTCCACCGTCGACGGCGCCGTGGTGCCGGTGCCCGCCGCGGCGGTGCGGCTCGGCCGGCAGGAGCACGACGACTGGCGCCTGCATCTGCCCAGTGCGTCGACCAACGGCCTCGCGTCCGGCAACACCCGCGCCGAAGCGCTGGCGCACGGCCTGGCCGAGGTCATCGAGCGCGACGTCCTCAGCACCGTCCCCCGCGCTGGCGGCCGGGTAGAGCTGATCGACCCTGCAACCGTCGACGGCGAGCCCGCGGTCCTGGTCGACCGGCTGCGGCGGGCCCGGGTATGGGTGGAACTGACCTGCCGGCCCAACCGGTTCGGCGTGCCGGTGATGTGCTGCCACCTGTGGCGCGAGGACCAGGCGGCCGTCCTCGTCGCCGGCTCGGGCGCCCACCCTGATCCCGCGGTCGCACTGACGCGGGCGATCACCGAGGCCGCCCAGTCCCGGCTCACCCTGATCACCGGCAGCCGCGAGGACACCCACCCCGCCGTTCACCGAGCCGGCGCCAGCGTACGGCTCCCGCCCGCCCGCCACCTCACCCGCACCCCTGGTGGCGTGGCCGGACACAGCAGCCCGCTACACCACGACGCACACCACCGACACCGGCACGGCCGCGCACCTGGCCGCGTGCGTCACGGCCGCCACCGGCATCCCGCCCCTCGCCGTCGATCTGACCTGGGGCCCATACACGCGTGAGGAGTTCGCCGTGGTCAAAGTGATCGCGCCCCGCCTGCGCTACGACGCCCGGCACACCGTCCCCCGACGCACGGCGGCCGACCGATGAGCGTGCACGTGTTCGCCGGACCCACCATCCCCGCCGCCCGGGTAAGCGAACTTCTCCCCTCCGCCTGCCTCCATCCGCCGGTCCGGCACGGCGACCTCTTACGTCAGCAACTCGCCCCGGGCGAGACAGTGTTGATCATCGATGGCCTGTGGCACCAGAGCGCCCCTGTCCGGCACAAGGAAATCCTGATGCTCCTGGCCGAAGGAATCGCCGTCGTAGGCGCCGCGAGCATGGGAGCCCTGCGCGCCGCCGAACTCGAACCGTTCGGCATGCTCGGGATCGGCGCCGTCTTCCGCGCCTACCGCGACGGTGTCCTGGACGCGGACGACGAGGTAGCCGTCGTCCAGGGCCCTGACGGACAGGCACTCTCACACGCCCTGGTGAACCTGCGCACGGCCCTGCACCGCGCCGCCGGGGCCGGCCGGGTCACCACCGCCGAGGCTCATGCACTCGCCGACCTCGCCCGGGCCCTGCCCTACCCACGCCGCTCCTGGAACGCGCTGGCCCGCGCCGCCGACGGTGCCGGGCTGCGTGAGGCATACGGCCGCGCCAACGCCTGGCGCCTCGCGCACCCGTGGGATCAGAAACGAGAGGACGCCGAAGAGGCCCTGCGCACGCTGGCCCTGCGCACACCGGGATCGGCGGATACGAGCGGGTGGTGCCATGAGCCGTGGCGGACCAGCTTCGTGCGGTACTGGGAAGCAGCCCACCGGACAACCCCCGGTACGGGTGCGCCCTTCCTCGCGCACCTGACGCACCAGCAGCTCTACGACTTGGAGTTCGGGGCCCGGTGGCACAGGAGGGTCCTGGCCCGCATCGCGGAAACCAGCACCACACGGGAGAGCTCAGGAACTGCCGAAGCGGCGTTGGGGGCGGCGGCCGAGGCGGGCCTCATCCCGAATGCCCTGTCTCCTGTTCAACTCGCCCATTGGCTGACCGAGCATGAGCGCCACACGCTCGACGAGCGGGAGATGCTGATGCGCGTGATGGTCCGCTCCGCACGGCTCGACGGAGCGTGGACGATCTGGCCCACGTCACTTCGAGACGCCGGGGACCTGATCAACCCGGAACTGCCCACGGCCACGGCGGTCGAGGAGGCGTTTCGCCTCAACGCGGCCACCGAGGCGGCGAACCCCCTGCACAGCACCGCCCACCTGGCACCAGACCGGATCGCTGCCCATCTGCTCGACCGCTGGCATCTCGCGCGGGACGCCGACCGGCCGGTCCGCGACGCCGCCGCTCGCGACCGTGCATTCCGCGACTTCGCCGGAGCCGTGGAAGCAGCCCGGACGTTCTACCTCGGCGCCGTCGCCAACTCCTCGGCAGGCAAAGCTGGTGGCGGGGCGAGCGTCAGCGTCCGCACCTGACGCATCAGCAGCGGAACGACGACCGCCACCGCGACCATCACGGCGCCGGCCGCGAGAACTTTCCGCATCCCGAACGTGCCTGCGAGCGGCCCGGCCGCCAGGTAGCCGACCGGCACCGGCACCAACTGCCCCAGCGTCGACCAGGACAGGACACGCGACAAACGGTCCGCCGGAATCCGCTCCTGAACCAGACCCGACCACGCGGTCATGCTCACCGCGAGCCCCGCGCCGGCCACCACCACGGCGGCCACCAGCACCGCCAACGGCGCCCGCGCGCCCATTGAGGCCAGCGGCAGGCCCATGCAGCCAGTACCCAGACACACCACGACGCCGACCAGACGCGGCTTCCACACCAGCGCGACAGCCGCCCCCGCCAAGAGCCCAGCCGCGAAGCCGGAGACAACCACCCCCCACAACTCAGGGCCGCCCAGGATCCGTTCGCCGTAGACAGGGCCGAGCATCTGGTAACCCACCAGCCACACCGGCACGACCACCGAACCCTGAAGGACCATCACCCACAGCC
Organism: Streptomyces sp. NBC_01716; assembly: GCF_036248275.1. NCBI lineage: Bacteria > Bacillati > Actinomycetota > Actinomycetes > Kitasatosporales > Streptomycetaceae > Streptomyces > Streptomyces sp. NBC_01716. The sequence continues at coordinate 8,639,890 of NZ_CP109181.1, forward strand.
AGCGACGCGAGCGGAAATCCGCCCAGCCCTCCCGCAAATCGGCCACGAACCCCCTCCGGACTTTTGCCCGCGCCGGGCCCAGACCCATCCGCGCGCACAGCACGGCGGCAGCGGCGAATGTGAGCGCATCCCAGCCGATCACCCAGCCCGGCCCGACGACCGCCACCAGTACGCCACCCAGAGCCGGACCCGCGACCTTCACCGTGTTCTGCCCCAGCTTCAGCAGCGCGTTCGCGGCGTGCCGCATCTCCGCCGGAACGACATCCACGACGACCCCGCCGGCCGCCGGGGTGAAGAACGCGCTCGCGGCGCCGCAAACAGTCGCCATCGCCACCAGGTGCCACACCTGCGCGGACCCGGTGAACAGCAGGACCGCCGCAGTGGCCTCCGCGAGCGCCGAGACGGCGTTCGTCCACACCATCACCCGAGCGCGGGACCAGCGGTCCGCGACCACCCCGCCCACCAGCAGAAGCAGAATCTGCGGAGCGATCCCCGCCGCGAGCACCAGACCGAGCCCGGTCGCGCCGCCGCCAATGTAGAGCACAGCGAACGCCAGCCCGATCGAACTGACCGCCGACCCTGTCCACGACAGCATCCGCGCCGCGAAATGCAGCCGGTACGAACGGACCGAGAGCGGCGCACCGGCAGCTCGCAGCCGAGCGGACCATCCCACACGCGGCACCGGCGCCGACGAAGAACCCGAACGCGGCGACACCTTGCACATGATCCAACTCCACCCAGGACGTACGAGGCCCCGGCAGCACACACCACCGGGACACCCGCACAACCTAGAGCACCACCAAGATCATGTGGCCCGCACACCCTAAACAGACGTAGCGACAGCGGGGTGATGGTCCTTGGTGTCTTCCTGGACGTCTGTACCGCGCCGTGCTTCTTCCTCACCCACGTGACCTTCGAGCTGGCCGAAGGACGCTCAGGGGATGTCGTAGAACGGTCCCAGGCTCGGACGTTGCCGAGGGACTCGTCCGGCGGGGCCGCCGACTACTCACCGTTCGGCTCGAACACCTTCGGGGAGACTGGCTGACGCGGTGTGCGGGCCTTGTCGTCCACAGGGAGGACTCCTGCCTGGGTGAGGTCCGCGTCCGTCACCATGGCTTCCGCAAGGATGCGGTGGAGCAGCGCCCTCTGCGTGTAGGCGATCTCCATTAGTCGGCGGAGCACTGTGAGCAGGTCGATGAGTTCGACGCCCCACTCGTCGGGCCACCGCCTCACGTGGATGTCGTCCAGTGGGCTCGTCTTCCTGTTGTCCGGCCGCGCCTTGCGGTAACCGAACCACTTCTTGAGGACGTTCATTCCGCCCACGTCATAGGACCACACCTCGGCAGGCACCGGCCCGAAGGCACCGTGACCGACGTGAAGGGTCTGGGTGTCCGCGTCATAGCGCATATCGCCCGGGACGTTGTCACCGACGGGTGCCAGACACCTGACCCTCCGGGCGTCACCGGGCTCGTAGGCGACGGAGGCCTGGTGACGTCCGGAAGTTGAGTCGAAGCACACCTCGCCGTAGGTGGATGCCCACAGCACCTCCTCGCCGAGGCGCACGGCCGCTTCCCAGAGCCTGGGGTTGCGGGTCAGAGGCACCCGCACGCCCGAAGTGAGGAGCTCTTCCTGGAAGTGCTCGGTGAAACCGGAGTGCCCGGCTACCGCCACGACGTACGCGGCCACATCCTGGGCGCTCACCCGGCTGTGATTCAGGTGGGCCGAGAGGACCGGCAGCAGCCGCGGTGGGACGTTACTGGTGCCGTCCGGGTGCAGGACGGGGTGCACCCGGCCACCTCGCCCGTTGAAATGGTGCATGTCCGGGAGGAGGCTGGTGGCGACGACAGCAGGCCCGGATTCGATCGGATGCCCCGATGGCTGGTTGAGGAAGACCTGACCTGACTGCAATGCCGCCCAGAGCGCTGGGCGCGGCCGGTCGATGACACGATCGTCGGCGACCAGCCATTGCCGGTCGAAGCTGCGCATGCCGATGCGCACGACTTCCGCGAGCGTGGAGGTCTCTTGGCTGATCGGCACGCCGTGCGAGGAACGACCGGGCAGCCCGCCCCGGATTCTGTCCGTGGATCGGTCCCTCGTCTCCTTGAACAGCTCGGCTTTGACCGCGGGATCCTCTTCGCCGATGAGCTGGTTCCAGCGCTGCTCCAGGATCTGCTTGCCCGGCGACACGACCCATCCCCGGTGCGTGGCCACGCCTAGGCTCCCCCAGGGGAAGAGATCGCTGAGTGCGGGGTACGCATCCCAGTCGGAACGCGGGGCCGGGGTGAAGGGAGCGGTACTGCCCGTACGGGTGGTCCGCCACTCGCCCTGGTCCGGCCGCACGGTCTTGAGCTGCTCGAATTTCTCGGTCCGGGGACTGTGCGCGCCCAGTGCCCGACCACCCAGCTCGAGCAACTTCGCACGCGTCTCCGCATCCGTCGAGTAGACGACAGTCCCCGCCATGCCCCGTGTCAGCAGAACCTTGTAGGTGTTGCGGATTAGCCGGTCCGCCTCCTCGTCCGCCACTGTGCGCCCGAGCACAGGATCCTTGGAAGACTTCCGGTCAGTGACGAATCGATCGCCTCGCCAAACCATGTCGGGCCCGATGACGACTCCGCTCCAGTCGAACTCGAAGCCCTGCGCCGTGTAGATGCTGCCCACCTGACCGGATCCGGCCGGATCGGTGGCCCACAGCGCGGCAGGAGGCGCCCCGGACACCGAACGGTCACCGCGCAGATTCCATGGGCGGGCCCAGCCACCGATCATCACGTCCAGAGGAAGGGGGTCGCCCGGCCTGGGCTCCGGCGACCAGGGCCAGCAATAGCCCGCGGTCATGCGGGCACCGTACCCTTCGCTTCGGCGGTCTTCCAGGAACGCCTCCATCTCCTCCGGGCTGTCGGCAACGAGGAGTTGCATCCGGCCGTCCGGTTTCCAGAGCGTGGGCCCGCTCGCCTCCAGCCCGAGGAGACGCACCACCCAGTTCAGGTAGACGTCGCTGCCGCCGTAGCGGAACTGGCTGTCCAGCGCTACGACCCGGAACGGTAGCCCCTTCCTCCCGGCCGCCCCCACGATCTCCGCCACGGTGCCTATCTCGCCGGGGCGCACCACTTGGTGCTCGTCGAGGAGAAAGACGGGGACACGTGCCACGTCGATGAGTTCATCGATCTGTGGGCGTCCGGTGTGCAAAGAGGCCCGGGTGTAGCGGTTGGCGGAGGTCTCGCGGATTCGGTGGGCCTCGTCGCAGATCAGAACGTCGAGGGAGTTCTCCTGGGCCGCCATGAAACTGTTGAAGTACTTGAAGAGGTCCTGCACTTCACGCTTGCGGCTGCCTGCGGCCTTGCGCAGGGTTTTGGTGAGCGACTGCGAGCCGGTGGCATGCAGGGCCGGTACGCCCTGCCGGTACAGCTCGCCCAGCAGGTGGAGTGCGATCACGCTCTTGCCGGTCCCGGGGCCCCCGGTGATGACGACGACTTCTTTGTGAGCGGAGTGCTGTGCCTTCCGTACTGCGTTGAGAACCGTGCGATAGGCGATCTGTTGTTCGTCCAGGAGGGTGAACTGCCCTTCCTCCATTTCCTGGGCCGCGACAGCCGTCAGCTTGCTCGGGGGGAGGAGCTTGGCCAGGAGGAGTTGGTCGGCCGCTTCTGCTTCCGAACGTCCGCTGTTGAACCGCCCACGCAGGTACGTGAGGAACTCCGCCCGGTGTTCACCGGTGAACAACTGGCTTCCGTCCTCGTGTTCGATGTCCCGCAGCCCGTCCACTCCGGCCTCGGTGGCGTTGGGCAGGTAGACGGCCCCGCTGACGCTTTCCGGGTGCCTTGCCAGCAGGCTGTTGAACTTGACCAGGTACTCGCGGTAGCGCTGTACCTGGTCGATGGGGTTGAGGACGAGGAACGTGTCGGTGCCGGCAGAGCACAGAGCCGGATCGTTCGTGTCCGGTCTGGCCACAGTCCACTGTTTCAACTCGACGAGCACATAGGACGGAGCCGAGCGGACGGGGTCCAGACCGGACAGGATCACGTCTATTCGTCTGCTGTTCATCGGCAGGGTGAACTCAACGAGCATCTCGACCTCGGAGAGTCCGGCGTCGATCAGGCATCCCGCCAATGCGGGAAGACCTCTTTCCCAGGCTCGGATCTGCGAAGAAGCTGGCCTGTGTCCGAATGCACGGACGTAGCGGTCGCTGAGGAGTAGGAACAGCGAACCGTCCCGTGCGTCGGCGGCGACCGCTCCTGCGGACGCCCGCAGCAGGGCCGCGCCGGATGCCGCGGACATCTCCCGGACACTGGCCGGTGTGCTTGCAGCGTTGGACGGCGGCCTGCCGTGGGTTCTGTCCTGGGTGGTGGGGCCGGCCACCACCGCGAAGGGCGAAGCCTCGTCCGACAGTCTGATTGTTCCCGAGGCATCGGCCATGAGCGCGGAGAAGTCCGGCAGCCGGCCGAGGTACGGCTCGAGGGCTCGGCCCACGGCCTCGGTGATCTCTTGGGTCTGTGTCCTGCTGAGCGCACTGGACAGGAGTTCCCGTACACCGGGCCGGAAGTCGTAGAGGCCGTCTCTACGCAGCGATTCCGGGAACCCTTCGAGCGTTTGCTCGTCGTCGAGACGCTCCAGCAGTCCCCCGAGCAGCACCTCGGCGACGTGTGCCGAGGTGGCCTCGGGAAGGGTGGCACTGCGGACGAGTTGCATCAGGAGCGGGCTGAGGGGCCTGATCGCGGAAAGCCGAACTGCCAGACGGTAGGCCTGCGGGGAAAAGGACCCCCGGAACACGGCGATCAGCCGGTCCGGCGGTACGGTCGCCGGGGCAGGTCCCGCTTCCGCCGCCCCGGCGCTCGGAGCCCCCAGTGCTGTTGCCTCGACGAGGTGGGGGACGGCGGGCCCGGTCAGCAGCTGCGCCCACGACGCCAGCGAGGACGGCGACAGGGCGAGCACCGGCAGAGATAGTCGGTCCGAAACGACTTCCGCCCGTTCACCTGTCAAGGGGTCCAGCATCAGAACCTGATCTGTAGTCGGGAAGCGTTTGGTTGCCCTGAGCAGGTGCGGCTGCGGCTGAAACCTCGTGGCGCGCCACAGGCGCTGCGGCAACGGGTTGAGAACCGCGACGGGCCCACGTGCTCCCCAGGCTGCGACGGCGGCGGCTGTCGCAGGGCTAGTCCAGGCCGGATGAACGCCGTCCGTCAGCAGGAAGGTGACCGATACCCCGGCACCGTTCCTGTGGTGCCGGGGGCTTAGCTTCTGCGGGGTGAATCTGCTGACGTGGACGGTGCGGAAATCGCCGCTGCGTACCAGCAGGCCGCCGAGTTCTGGCACCAGTGACCGCCACACGCGCATGGACGCAGAGTCGTCGACCAGGAGTACGGCTGCGTGCCACAGCTCTCGCTCGGGGCGCAGCACCACGTCGAGGGTGCCCGATTCCGCGGTGAGCCTGACGGTGGCCTCCACATCGACGACCTTCCGATGCAGGTGATCCCGGTGCTGGCGCAGGGGTCGGAGCGAACGGGCCAGGTTGTGTGCTCCGGGCAAGGCCCGAGGACCCGGGACACGCACGGCACGAGCGGCCGTTCCGGTGGCGGGTTGGGCTGTCCTGCTGTCGGGGAGGAGGAACCGGCGTCGCCCCGTTGCTGGTTGTTCCGTCGGGCTCGTGGGGGCAGGTCCGGAACCTGTCGGGTCGAAGCCCTGCTCATCGTCTATCTGCCCGACATCGTCGGCCTGGGGTCCGGCCTCTTCGGCCTCCGCCGGATCCGGCGCCGTCGCGTCGCCCGCTCCTGTCCGGGCTCCTCCTATGACACGGGCCAGGAGGAGGACGTCCAGGAGCTCCTCGCCGCCGAGCGGGTAGCCGAGACCGTCCAGGACCCCTCGCAGTCGGTCGATCACGCCGGGAAAGCCTCGTCGAGACGGTGCATGACGGCGTTGATCAGCTGCTCGCGGCTCAGATCGGCTCCCGTGACGCGCAGGTGAACTGCGGCCAGGAGCTGATCGGTGGCAAGGGTCTGCACGGCCGCTCTCTGCAGGAAGTTCTGGATGAGGTCCTCGGCGTCGGCGAGCGCCTCGGCTCCAAGGTGGAGGCGGACGATGTCGCGGAGCTTCTCCTCGTCCGGGTCCGGCAGATCGAGGCGCACACAGCGACGGAGGAAGGCCGGGGGGAAGTCTCGTTCTCCGTTGCTGGTCATAACCACGATCGGAAAGTGGCTGCACGACATGGTTCCGCGGTGCACCTTGGCACGTTCCCTGCTGCCGGTGACCAGCACGTCGACGCTCTGCTGGTCCTCGGGAAGCCGCGTGAGTTCGGGGATCTCGAACGCTCCCTCCTCCAGTACTACGAGGAGGTCGTTCGGCAGATCGATGTCGGCCTTGTCCAACTCGTCGATGAGCAGTACTCGGGGGCGATCTGTGGCAGCGAGTGCCGTGCCCAGCGGGCCGAGTCGCAGGAAGTCGCCGATGCCCGATCGGCGGCCTTTGGTGCGATGCCTCAATTTCCTGGAAGCGTCACGCGTGGCTCGTGTCTCGCGCTCCAGCGTAGTCTCGCGCAGTCGGCCCACGGCGTCGTAGCGGTAGAGGGCGTCCGTCAGCGTCGAGCGGCTGTTGACCGGCCAGCGCAGTACGTCACCCAGTTCCAGATCTTCGGCGATGGCATGGGCGAGGGAACTTTTGCCGGTACCGGGACGCCCAGTTACCAGCAGAGGGCGGCGCAGGTGGAGTGCGGCGTTGACGACTGCGACGTGTTCCGGGCCCAGTAGGTACTGCTGGGCCGTCGGAGTCCGCGGCGATCCGGAGAGGCTTCGCCACGGTGGCGGAGCGGGCAGTTCGGCCGGTCCACGGAACACCCACCAGTCCTCGGTTGCCGCGCTGGGGTCGTGCTCGGGCACTGAGCTGTGCGACACGGTCGCTCTCCTTGGCATGTGTGTTCAGGGCTGGGTGAGGGCCCAGGCATCAGGAGCAAACGGTGGCGGTCTGTGGTCCGGCCCGTCGTACAGGAGTGAAAGCCGACGCCCGTGGTGGGTCGGGCAGTCGGGGTCGGCCAGGGCTTTGGCCCGTTCCAGCCGTACCGTCTCCGGCAGCTTCGTGTGGCTGATGCCTTCCACCAGTTCGAGCAGCCGTTTGGCTGTCTCGGTGTCGTGGTCCTGCCGGTGCCACAGGACGGTGTGCACACCCGCCTGGAGGCATTGCCGGAGCACCTGGTTCTGGTGCTGCTGCTCGCAGCACATGATGACGACGCCGGCGTTCGGAACCGCCTCGAGCTGCGCCTGGGCAACGCCCGGGCGTGCCGAGCGCTGGTCGAGGACGATAGGCCGGGACAACGGGAGTGCTTTGGTGCGCCGCTTCCACCCGGCGTAGGTGTCCCGCGTCCGTCCGGAACTTCGCAGGACGACCCGACGGTTGATACCCAGGTAGAAGTCGCCGTCTTCTTCGTTTCCCCTCAGATGCCAGGTGTCCACGTCGAGCCGCAGCCAAGGAGGTGCCAGGAAGAACTCCACCAGAGCCTGATCCGTGTGCTCGTGCACCTTGGTGCGCAGCACTGCTCTGACGCCTTCGACTACCTGCTCGCTGGATACCTCCGAGTCCTGCACTAGGACGAGCTCGTGGCGGTCGGCACCGCTATAGACCCATATCTGATAGGTGAAGCGATGCCCGGGGGCGATGGGCAGCAACTCGACCTGGATGCGGGGAGACGCTGCGGCGGTCTCAGCGGGACCGCCGCAGGGAGTCGGACGGATGTCGTCGCGGAACTGGTAGACGGCGGCCTCAGGTATTCCCAGCCGCGGTGCCACCCTGTCGACCCAGGCGTCCAGTTCCTCCGACAGAGGATTCCCAACGGAGTGCTCTGCAAGGCTGATTCGGACAACTGCCTGGAGGAGCGGCGGCATCAACCGGTTGTCGGACGGGTACCCCTCGAGGAGGTCAGTGACGTCCATCAGTCCAGAGACCAACGGCAACTCGTCGGCGTACGGGAGTACGGCACGCAGCAGATCCTCGGGGTCGGTCTCACGGCACTGGGTGAGAAGGCCGACCAGTTCACGCCGCTGTTGCGCCGTGAGCGTCTCCCTCGGGCTGACCACACGTGCCGCGCGCAGGAGTCGGTCCCAGGCGGCCTTTTCGTCCGAGGAACCGAGGGCGCCGGTGTCCATCAGGTACTCCCGGACCACTTCCAGCAGTTCCGGCACGCCGCGTCGCACGCCGACGGCGAGGGTAAGCAACCGGTGATGATCCGCTGCCTGATGGATGGACTCCCTGCCAAGCTTGGCGGACAGCCTGACCTCACACTTCAGGACGGCCTGAGTGCCCGGCAAAAGCCTTTCCAGGGCGGCCAGCGTCTGCTGCCGGCCCTGTCCTGCTGTGGGCACCTCGACCGGTGGAAGGTCCGGCAGCTCGGCCTCGATGGCGGGCAGGCCGATCGCGTACAGCGGGCACCGTGCCACCGGGCTCTTGCCGGGCGCGTCCACGTGTGTGGCGACCACGATCCCGACGACGGCCTCGCGGTCTCGATCCCAGAGCGGCCCACCGCTGTGTCCTTCCCGGGCCTCGCCTGCGTCGACGTCCAGCACGATCCAGGGCTCAGCTACCGCACGCGGCGTTGCGGTAATGGTCGTTGCGGGATGGCCGCTGGCCCATAGCGCTATGACGGAGTGCCCGTCCCGCTCTGGAAGAAAGGGCGCCGGCTCCGCACCGTCGGGAGGGGGCTCGGCGAGTCTGAGCACAGCCAGGTCGCCGAAATACGGAAACGGAAACTTGCCTGCGGTCTCCGCGTGACCTCTCTGGGGCGAAGGATGTGCCCGCGGCGGACGCCACATCGCCTGTTCGACACGTCCGAAAAACTCCCGGTCTGCGGCCACATGGGGCATCCGTAACCGGACGACGTTCCCCTGTCCCGGTACAGAGTCTTCGAAACGGTGTCGTCCCAATGCGCTGTTGATGACATGGGCACAGGTGAGGACCAGGGAGTTAGAGATCAGAACGCCAGCGCCGACGAACTCTTTCTGCCCTTGGACGGACACGAACGACCGGCGAAGTGCCGCGTCACTGTGAGTGGAAGGGATCACCCGGTACAGCCTTCCGTCACGACGCGGAGGGAGAAGCCGCCCCGTTCGCAGCCGCCCTGTTCAGGGAAGGCAGCTCTTCCGGGACGGGCACGTCCGGTGAGTCGGTGAAGTTCCAGGTGGCGGATACGGTGAAACTCGCCTCACCCTTCCCCGAGAAGACCCCGAGGCTGAAATCGCTCCCCAAGGTCACGCCGAACTCGACGGTGACCTCGTTCGGCCGCCGGGTCGATTCGGTGAACGACTGGTGGATTCCGTCAAGCACGCCGCCCAAAGGACGCAGAGCCTCGGCGAGCGCTTCGCCGCCTCGGGTGAGGGCCTGCGCCGCACGTTCGTTGACGCTCACGGGCAGGGCTGATCCGAAGTCCGCTGGAAGGTCGAGAGGTTCGCTCGCTTCGGTTTCGCGCTGGCTTGTGCCCCGCTCGGGCATTGCAGAGATGTCCTCGAGCGCAGGAGTGAGGTGCAGGCGCACCACCGAGCCGTCATCAAAAGCGAGATTTACGTCCCCCATGAGCACCATCCTGTCATGATCAGCAGTCGGCCGTGGCCCCAACTCCCTTACCGGCCACTCAGGGCGCTTTGACGCCCGCGCCTGGGCGCCGCCTCGCTCACGGGTGCATCGGCGCGTGTTGGCGAGATCAAATTGCGGTATGGACAACAGGGTCCTCGGCGATGATCAAGTTGCCCAGTTCGAACGGCGCGCGTGAGCCGAGCACCGGCTGGATAACGCTAACCGGTCCGAGATCGAGGCGTACGCCGTCGGGGAAGGACCGCTTGCCGCCGCCGACCACGCTCGATGAACAGGTGGTAGTCGTCCACCAGGCCAGCCGCGATCGCCTGGCGAGGTTCGGGCCGTCGATGGTGAGGTCGTGCGCGGACTCGGCGTTGAGTGTGCGTATCGCGTCGGGGTCGAAGGTCCGCTCGATCCTGGTCCTCGCGGTGGACACCGAGTCAAGTGTCGTGGAGTACACGATCTTCTCTGCGGTACCGGGCGTCGGCCGGCCGCGGCAGCCGGTGCAGTTCGGCGAACACCTGGCGCAGCTCGGTGAGATCGTGGCGGCAGGCGTTGAGCAGGGCGAGGTAGTCGTCGACGGGCCAGGGGGCGAGGATCCCGGAGCGGGTTCAGTGACTCGTTTCTGGCCAGGGGCGGGGCATCGTGCGGAACCTTGTCATGGCTCCGGTCACGGGTCAGGGGCAGATCCGGTGGTATGCGATCTTGTCGGGGATGTAGCGGTGCCATTCCCGTTCGGTCAGGGACCGGCCCGCGATCGCGCAGGCCTTGTCGGTGAGGGTGGCGAGGTCATTGAAGGCGTCGGTGTCCCACAGCCGTACGGTCCCGTCGTCGCTGCTGGTGGTGAGGGTGTTCCCGTCCGGAGCGAAGAGGGCCGAGCGCAGGACGCCGGTGTGGCCGGTGAGCAGGGCCAGTTGCCTGTAGGTCCGAAGGTCCCACAGGCGTACTGCCCGGTCGTCGCCGGTAGTTGCCAGGGTCTTGCCGTCCGGGCTGACGACGGCCGACCAGATGGTGCCGGTGTGGCCGCTGAGGGTGGCGAGGCGGCGGTGGGTGCGTACATCCCACAGTCTCGCCGTGGCGTCCCGGCCGCTGCTGGCGAGGGTTTTCCCGTCCGGGGTGAAGGCCACCGACTGCGCGGAGTCGGTGTGGCCCGTGAGCGTTGCCGTGAGGCGGCGGTGCTGCACGTCCCACAGCCGCAGTTTGCCGTCCCAGCCCGCTGTTGCCAGGGTGCTGCCGTCCGGGCTGAAGGCTACGGAGCTGACCATTTTGGTGACCGTGTCGAGGGTGCCGAGGCGACGGTGGGTCCGTGCGTCCCACAGCTGTACGGAAGAGGACTGGAAGCCGCCGGTCACGAAGATCCTGCCGTCCGGGCTGAAGGTCATCCAGCCGGCCCCGCCGGCGAAGGCCGCCAACTGCCTATGGGTCCGTACACTCCACAGGCGGGTCGTCCCGTCGATGTAACTGCTGGTGGCGAGGGTATGGCCATCAGGGCTGAAGCGCACGGACTGCACAGGGCTGCGGTGGCCGTCTAGAGAAACGAGCAGGCGGCGGGTGCGTACGTCCCACAGCAGGACCGCCGGACTGTCATGGCTGCTCGCGGCGACGAACCGCCCATCCGGGCTGAACCGTACCGAGCTCACCTTGCCTACGTGCCCGGTCAGGCGGCCCAGCGTGCGCCGCGTACGGGCGTCGTGCAGGTCCACGCTCCCGTCGCCGTCACCGGTCGCGAGGACTTTCCCGTTCGAGCTGTAGGCCGCCGGGCTTCCCGAACCGCCTGGCCCTGCGAAGGTAGCGCGCGGCTGCCCGACCTCCATGTCCCACAGCCGGACCGTGGCATCCCCGGCCCCGCTGGCCAGCATTGCGCCGTCCGGGCTGAACGCGAGTGCGTCCACAGACCCGGTATGGCTGCTCAGTACGGTCACGGCCGTGCGCTCCCGCACGTCCCACAGCCGTATGGAGCGGTCCTGGCCTCCGCTTGCCAGGGTCCGGCCGTCCGGGCTGAAGGCCAGGGCGAACACGGTGCCGCTGTGTCCGGTGAGCGTGGCCAGCGGGCGGTGGCTGCGCACGTCCCACAGGCGCGTCGTGGCGTCGCTCGCCCCCGTGGCCAGCGTTTTGCCGTCCTGGCTGAACGCCAGCGACTGGACAAAACCCGTGTGGCCCTTCAGCGTGGCGGTGCGGCGCTTCTCCCGTACGTCCCAGAGCTGCACCGCAGACTTGTCGCTGTCGCTGGTGCCGTAGCCGGTAACGGTGACGGCAAGGGTCCTGCCGTCGGGGCTGAATGCGAGGAGGGAGGGCCAGCCGTCGTCGTTGCGGTGGGCCTGGAGTTCGTCGATTTTCTGATGGGTACGGGCGTCCCAGAGCAGGACTTTGCCCTTCTGGCCGCTGGTGGCGATTGTGTCTCCGTCCGGGCTGAAGACCGCCGGGCTCCGGACGCCGGTCAAGGCAGCGGTCTGCTTTCGCGTGTGGGCGTCCCACAGCCGCACCTTCCCGCCGTGGCTGGTGACGAGAGTCCTGCCGTCGGGGCTGAACGCCGCCGTGTGCACCTGGCTGCTGTGGCCGTCGAGTGAAGCCAGCTGCCGGCGCCCTGCCATGTCCCACAGTCGTGCCGTGCCGTCGTTTCCGCTGGTCGCGAGGGTCTTGCCGTCCGGGCTGAAGGCGACCGACCTTACCTCTGCCGTGTGTCCCATGAGCGTGGCCCGTAAGGGTGAGGAAACCGTGGACAGGAGCTGGGCGCGAGTCTCCGGAGTCGGGGAGACGCGCTGAGCTGCAAGGGCGAGGCGAGCCGCCAGGGCTGGGTCGGTGTTGGCCTGCTGCCGGCTCTGCTCCGTCAGGCTCCGAGAGGCGGCCAGGGCCCGCTGCTCGTTGCTGCTGTGGGCGTTGAGGGTGGCCAGGCCCGCCGCAACGAGGACAAGTGCGGTGAGTACGGCGAAGCCCGCGCGGCGCCGGCGGCGCCAACGGGCGAGACGCTGCTGGACCTGGGCACTGGCCTCGACGAACTCGGCCTCCTCGTCGGGTATTTCGGTGACGCGTGCGCCGATCCACCGCCGCGCCTCTGCGATCTGCTCCTTGCCCAGGGTCAGTTCCTGCGGACGGCCCTGCTCCTGCCAGGCCCGCAGGGAACGGCGCAGCCCTTCCTGCCAGCTGCGGAACTCCCGGTTCTCCTCGACCCAGCGTTGCAGCCGCTCCCACTTCTCCACCAGTGCCTGATGCGCGAGCTCAGCAGTGTCCCGCCCCGTCGGGCGGCGCGTCACCACGACCAGCCGCGTGCTGGCAAGCCGGTGGATCAATGCCCAGTCGCCTGCGGAGAACTGGGTACGTGCGGCTACCCGGCGGGTGTCCGGGCCGCGCTCTCCGGCGTCCAGCTGCTCGCCGGGACGTACGAGTTGGATGAAGATCCGCTCCAGCGCCTGCTGCTCGGCCTCGTCCGCCCAGTCCCACAGACTGTGTTCCGCTTCTCCCGCCAGGGCCCCCTCCACGCCACCGAGTTCCTGGTACGCGGTGGTGGTCAGCCACCCGCGTTCCTGTCGCTCCCACAGTTGGCTCAGGGCGTACTCCAGCATCGGCAGCGCGGCCGGGCCGGGTGGGGTGTCCCGCAGCAACTGCTCGACCAGGCCGTCGGCGAACCGGACCCCCGCATGCCCCTCCAGCGGGCAGGTGATCGCCTCTCGCAGCTGCGTCCGCATCATCGGCTGTACCACCACCGGGGTGGCGTCCCACGCCGTACAGAGGTGGGGGAGCTGCTCGATCTGCCGGAGGAAGTCGATCCGGGTGACGACCACGGCCTGGGCGGGACGGCTGCCGTCCATGCGGCGAGCCGTCAGAACCCCGAGCATGGCGTCCAGCCGGCGGGCGGTGTCGGGCGCGTCCGCGAGCAGCGTTTCGAACTGGTCGACCACCAGCACCAGCCGGGACCGTCCGCCGTGGCGGGCCAGTGTCTGCTCCACCGCGGTACGGATGCCCTGCTCGCCGGTGAGCTGCCGGGCCAGCGCCAACCAGCGGTCGTGCCAGCCCGCCTGCATGGTGTCCGCATCTCCCGCCGAGGCAAGAGCCCAGGCCAGCAGCTCCTCGGCGGTGAGACGCAGCCCGTGGGGCAAGCGGGCGATCACGTACCGGTCGCTGTCGAGGTGCCCGAGCAGGCCGGCGCCGACCAGCGAGGACTTGCCGACGCCGGAGGATCCGAACACAGGAAGGACAGGTACCTGCTGCTGATCGAGGAGTTCGACCAGGTGCTGCGTCTCGTTCGTGCGGCCGTGGAAGACTGCGCGGTCGTGCTCGGTGAACGGCAGCAGTTCGCGGTACGGGCTGTCCGCCAGCAGCCTTCTGCGCAGTTCGGGCCACTCCCGGGTGAGGGACTCCACGGTGAGGGCGTAGCCGGTCCGGCGCCTCTGGTCCCCCTCGACGGCGACGACGATACCGATGACACCGCCGTATTCCTCGTCCCACACCGGCGCCCCGCTGAAGCCGCCTGCCAGCGGGAACGGTGCCTCTTCGTCGCAGGTCAGCTGCCACCAGCCGGTACCCTCGCGGCCCTCGACGGTGCCACGGGTCCAGATCCCGGCGTCCTTGCTGCCACCTCGTCCCGGGTACTTCGGGAACCCGAAAGCCCGCCAGCGGTGCCCCGCCAGGTCCTCCGCCTCCACGATCCGCAGGGGCACCGAACCCGGCGGGGGCTCGCCGTCCAACTGCAGGACGGCGACATCACCGCTGCTGTCACCGGCCACGGGAACACTGAAGCGCACGGAGGCCGTGACCTTGGGACGCCCGGGCAGCAACGGGAAGTCGAGCGTGACCGGAAGAAGGTCCGGCAGCGGTTCGTCGTCCGGGAGACCTGCGGTGGAGGCGACGACGTGGGCACACGTAAGCAGCAGCCGGTCGGGGATCAGGAACGCCACCCCGACCGGACGGCCGTCATGAAGCACTCGGGCCGTCCCGCGCTCCCAAGCAAAGTCCGGCTCGCCTGCCGGTGTCACGCGCCGCCCTCGGAGCGGCCCCACTCCAGCTCCAGCTTGATGTGCGCGTCCCCGGATCCCTTCGCCACGACCAGGCCCGCCTCCGCCGTCACCCGCAGTCCGAACTCCGCACGGACGTGATCAGGTTTGCGCGGGAGATCCGCCAGCCGCTCCAGCATCGTCGCGGCCACCCGCTGCACCCGGGCCATACCCGACTCGAACGTGTCGGCGGACGTCTCGAAGAGTCCGTCACCGCGACTCGCCCGGATCACCCCGGAACCCTGCTCGTCAGACAACTCGACGACGAAGACCTCACCGTCTTCGAAGGGGACACTCAGGTACACGCGGCGACCTCTCTGCTGCTCCATCAAGCCACTTGCAAAGTAAGGCAGTTGTACGGATCTTCCCGGCCCGTCATGGTAGCTGCGATCTCCGGCAGGGCACCTTTCCTGGCGTTGAGGCCGTTACACCCGTGTTTGCGCCGGATCACCCAGCGCGACCGCAAGGGTCGGTAGCTTTCATATCGGCGCCCAGATCCCGGCCGCCCCCGCCAAGGACAGGGTTCGGGCAACAGCCACGGCGCATCAGTCTCCGCACCGCGTCTTCGAACTGGGAGTGGGGCGTCCAACTGCGCCAGCCCGTAATCGCGCGGCGGGTTCTGCCGGTAGCCGGTCAGCGTGGGGTCGTCCGGGGACGCTCCGCCCTTGACGAGCTGGTGGCGGACCATGCGGGGGCGTTTCACGCGGCGGGCAGGAGGGCCATGACGGTGGACTGCACGAGCTGGGCGGACGCGAGGACGCCGGGAATGCCTCCGCATTTGTCGAGCAGGTTGGTGAGCATCATGCGGAGGAATCCGGCGTCGTTCTCAGGTGCGTCGAGGCGGGGGCTGATCTCGTCGAGGATGCGCAGAGCGAGCTCGGCGTCCTGGTGCTGTCCGCGCAGCTGTTCCAGTGTGGTGCGCAGGTCCTGGATGCTCTCGTGGGCTTTCTCTGTGGCGGGGGAGTGGATGTGGTTGTGCTGGGTGGCGTTGTGGGAGAAGGCCGCGGCCTGGGTGGGGCCCATGGTTCCGGAGTTGATGACTCCGTAGTTGACGCCGGGGGGTGTGGGATCGGGGGAGGGGGTACGGCGGCTCATGAAGGCTCTCCTAGTTCATGGTGGGGTCTTGGGAGAACGGGGCGGCCTGGACGGGGCCGGTCATGGTGCCGCCGTTCATGACACCGAAGTTGTAGATGGCCGAGGCCTGTTGCTGGTAGGCGGCGATGTCGACGTTGTGGTCGCGCAGGAAGATCTCGGTGGAGTCGAAGACGCGGCGCTGCATCATCTGCACGTAGTAGCGGGCATCGTCGTACATGTGCATGTCGTCGATCCAGCGCAGGCTGTAGACCTCGCGCAGGCTGACGGGGCCGCTGCCGGTGTCCAGTTCGGGCACCTGCCGCGGTGTGCGACGGACGATCCGGTTGATTCCTGCGGCGATGTCTCCGAGAGAGTTGAGCAGCGTCCTGCCTATCCAGGCCGGAGTCCTGACATCGGCCGCCGTAAGCCCTGCGACTGCTGGGTTCAGCGGCGCCATGATGTGCGGCAGAACCACGACCCGCAGGAAGCCGCCTTGATATTCGAAGCGCACCAGGACGGACACGATCAACTCGCCGCTCCAGCCGGTGATTCTGGCCCAGATGTAGCGGCGGGCGATGTCGGCGCCCGGAAGCCGGGTCGTGGCGCGGTCCCCCGCCGCCAGAGCGTGCATTGCTTCCCAGGCCGCTGTGTCCAGAGTGTCCCAGCGGTTCGCGGCCACTCCCGCGATGCCCAGAATCTCCGTCCGCGGCACCGGGTGGCTGCGGGAGTGAGCGGGCGCCGGATCCTTCAGTTTCGCCGCGACATGCGCGTGCAGGTCAGCAACCCCGAAATGCTTCAACGGCTTACGGGGATCTCCCTGTCCGCTGTGCTTGCCCAGAGCAGCGAGCACAGCGGCGGCCATGTCCCCGGCTGTCGACGGGACCCCCGGCACCCCGGCAGGAGCCGGCTGGTCGCGATCATCCTGCCCGGGTGGCGCCGGCTCGACATCGATACCGATGACCGCCGCAGGCCATGACTGCAGGCCCGCTCCCACGAAGCGATACCGCGGGCCCGTATTACGCATCTCACGGATGTAAGGCAGCACCGGAACCTGCTCAGCCGACGGACCAGGCAACAGATCCCCGGCCAGCAGCGCATTCATCCGCTGCTGCGCAACCAAACGGTCAACCGCACAGATGAGCCACACACCCATCCCCGCCACGCCTGTCGCCCAGGCCGCCGACAGCAGGCCACTCCAACCTGCCCAGCCGGCAAGGACCAGCAGAAGAACCAGGCAGCTCCGGCGCCACCGTGACTGCCGCACTGCCTCACCACAGGCGTGCACAACCGGCTGCTGGTTGAAACCGAAAACTGGACCAGGCCGCGCAGCCCCCTTGATCCGCCGCCGCACCCACAGAGCGAACTCCTCACCCGTCACCACCGAAGGCGGCCGCCGGTCACTGCCCGCCGGGCCCCCAGAACCAGCCTCCGGCCCTCGCAGGCGAAGCTTGCTTCGCACTGCGGCTTTGACCGCCTTCTTCTTCGCCGACCAGCCGGCGTGCAGGCCCGCCAGCCGATCGGGGCGGGCATAGGCGGCCGAGCACAGCTTTCGGGTGATTCCCTCGGTGTAGGCCGTCTGCTCCGCCGAAGCGGCAGGCGAGACTCCCACAGGGACGGCCGGTACTGAAAAGACTGATCGATGATCGACGGATTCCACTTTCATGCCCCCGGTATCTCGCTCTGTCCGACCCTGAACAGAACGTGAGAGAGCGATCCTGCCCGCACGTGACGACAGCGGCCAGGGCGCAAACCATAGGATCTTGTTCCTTTCGGGAATAATGGCCGGAACCCTCCCCTGGCGCGTTCAGTCACTGATGTCCCACGCAGGAGCGAGCGGTCCGGACGGCTCCCAGTTCCACGGTGAAGACGCGGCGGTGCATGCCTTGCCGACACGCGAGAAGAGCTCAGCGAAGAAGATGGCGAAGAAGTCTCCCGCCACGAGGCCGCAGCGGAGGAGCTTGAGGTTATGAGCGGACCAGGACGATCGTTTCGGACGGTGTGGCTCTGCCGTCTGATCGTTCGAGTAGGACGTTCAGCCCTGCGCCCACAGTCCGGTATAAGGCGGCGAGGGCGGGTTGGTTCAGGGGGTGCTGTGCCGATGCTGCCAACGTCAGAGCAGCGACTTGGAGATGTGCTGCCTCCACGGCGCCGACAAGCCTGCAGATGTCCGGCAGAGAGGCAGATAGAGTCTGGGCGCTCTTCGCGAGGGAGAGGAATGAGAGGGGCGAAGAAACCCGGATGACGGTGCGGGAGTGGTCCCCAGACGCGGCTTGGTCAGAGTTGCGTCGCGATCCCGTGAGAGCGCGCGCCCAACCATGGATGTAGACAGCGTTGCGAAGGTACTTGTCCTGATCGGTGAGAGTCGCGTCGACCGCGCGTGCAAAGGTGTCATTCGTGAGATTGCCAAGTGCGGCGCGCGCCAGTGAAGGTCTGCTGCAGGGCGAGTGCGCTGTCTAGGAGCTGTTTGGGGTTCGGATCATGTAGTTGAGGTGAGCTGCTTCAGCCACATGAGCGATCCCCGGAGGTGAAGTCCTGCCTCGTAGCTCTCGGGGGACTTGTCATAGCGGGTGGCGAGCCCACGCCAGGTCTTGATCTTCTGGAAGCAGCGCTCCACAGTGTTGCGCTGCTTGTAGCGGTGCGCGTCGAAGACGACGGGCCGGCCGCCGGCCGAGCCCTTCTTCCGGCGGTTGGCAGCTTGGTCGTTCTTTTCCGGGATGACTGCGGTGATCCCGCGTCTGCGCAGGTAGGCGCGGTTGGCCTTGGACGAGTAGGCCTTGTCGGCGGCCACCGCCCCGGGCCGGGTGCGCGGGCGGCCCCTGGGGCCTGCGACGCGGATCCGGCCGAGCACCACCTGGAACTGCGGGCAGTCCGCCGCCTGGCCCGGGGTCAGCACGAGCACCAGTGGCAGTCCCGCCGCGTCGACCGCGGCGTGGACCTTGCTGCTCAGCCCGCCTCTGGACCTGCCGAGCCCGGCCGCCTCCGCCCGTGCCCGGCGACGGCGCCGTGCCGCGGACCGCTCCCGGCCCTCCTGCGAGTCGCCCGCGCCGGATACCGGCGGTGGCGCATCACCCGCAGGACCGGTCCCTGTTCCGGCAGCGGAACCCCTTTTCCTCGGTCAGTGCCTGTTCGAGTGCGTCCAGGGTCTCCCCGGCGATCGCCAGACCTGCCGATTCGTGATGGGCCCGCACGACCGTGGAATCCACACTGACCAGTTCCAGCCCGACCTGCCCGCGTGCAGCAGCCTCGGCGATCAGACCGTCCATCAGCGCTTGGAACACCCCGGCCTTCGACCAGGCTCTGAACCGTGAATACACCGTGGACCAGGGCCCGTAGCGTTCCGGGACATCACGCCAGCCGCTGCCGGTGCGAAACCTCCACAGCACGCCGTTGAACTGGTCCCGCACCCGTCGAGGCAGCGGACCCGTCGCCGCCACCGGCAGACGTCCCTCGATCAACTCCCACTCGGGATCCGTCACATCAAAACGCGCCACGCAGGAGTTCTACCAGCCCAGGCCAGCACACCATTGAACCTCGCAAGATCCGAACTTCGAACAGCTCCTAGGGGGAGGCCCGCTGCTTGCCTTCGAGCCTGGTCCTGAACGTTGCCAGGGGCGAGAGCGAGAGCCTTTGCAAGTTCGCGCGTCTCCTCCAGCACCCTGACGACTTCGTCCTCCGGGAGGGGGCTGGTGTGTAGCAGGCGCATCAAGATCTGGCCCTGGCTTGGTCGGTCGCACCTGTTCAGATGTCGAGTACCTGCGGGTTCGGCTGCGGCGGAATGGGGCGTAGGGGAAGAATCGTCAAATGTACTTCGTCGACCAAATGGAGCGTCTGTGACTACGTTGCTCAAGGGCCAGAACGCTTCGCTGGCAGCAGGACCGGTCACTTTCACCGTTGTTTCTACAGGGGTTGCTGCTGATGTCTCAGCTCTGCTTCTGGGCGCAGGGGGCAAGGTCCGCAGTGACGATGACCTGGTCTTTTTCAACCATCCCGCGCACGACGGGGTGACCCTGACGGGGCGCAGCATCACTGCGGATCTGGACCGGCTTCCGACCAGCGTGGCCACGGTCGTGGTGGTTGCCAGTGCCGACCCGCAGCAGCCCGCGTCGGTGTTCACCACCGCGCCGCGTCTGACCATCACGCAGTCCGGCTTGCCCGGCAGGGACTTCAGCGCGCCGGACTTCACTGCCGGGGAGACTGTAGTGGTCCTTGCCGAGCTTTATCGACGAGGCGACGCCTGGAAAGTCCGCGCGGTGGGCCAGGGCTACGCGTCCGGGCTCGCAGGGCTGGCCACCGACTACGGCGTCGACATTGACGACCCCGGTACCGCGCCGAGCGCGGTATCGGTTCCTGCCCAGACCCGGCCCGCCGCTGCGGATGCCGCAGTGGATTTGTCCAAGGTGCAGAGCCAGGCTCCGGCCCTCATGGAGCCGGCCCGGCAGGCCGGGAAGGCCTTGGTCCACAGGGGCCTGACGGGAAAGCGGGCGGCGGTCTATCTGATCCTTGATCACGACTGGCACATGGAGGAGATGTACGAGTCGTTCGCCGTTCAGGCATTCGCGGAGCGGGTGCTCGCGCTGTCGGCCAACCTGGACGACGACGGCACAGTCCCAGTGATCTTCTCCAGCGGTGAGGAGCCGTTCCTTGAAGAGATCCGGCTGGACAACTACCGCGGCCGCATCGGGCAGCTCCACACGCAAGTCGACTGGGGATGGGGGAACGTGGCCGATGCCATGCGCCGGACAGTCAGCCACTACCAGGAGTCCGGAGCCTCCGACCCCGCCTTCGTGGTCGTTCAGGTCGGTGACGAACCATGGGACAAGGCTCAGGTGCGGTCCCTTCTGCAGAACACCGCCACCCTTGGGGTCTTCTGGCTGTTCGTCGGGTTTGGTCGTGGCAAACTCGCCTTCTACAAGAACCTGAACGCCTCCGCCTCGGCTGCGTTCACCAACGTCGCCTTCTACGATGCGAGCCGAAACCCGGGATCCGTTCCCGGCGAAGAGTTCTACGCCGGTCTGGTCGACGCGTTCGGCCGCTGGATGAACCCTTAGGTCAGGTCTGCGGCGGCCTCCTGCTTGGGATCCGCCACAGCATCGGAACATGACGCTTCGCCCAAGGAGGGCTTGCCGCAGACGGAAGTGACATCCCGCTTAAGTGCTGGTCCCGCTATCTGAAGCTCCTCCTGAGCACGGTGACAACTGTTCCCGCTGCCCGTCGCCCTTCTGCCGTGTGGCCTGCCGTCTGGCTGAACTCTCTCCAGATACGCGGGTGTTCGGGTGTGATGGTCTGCCGTTCGCCGAGCACCCCTTGGACCAGGCAGCGCCCGCTTCGTTGGAGCCGCTGCTCCAGCCACTGCCGGGAGACAAGGAGACTGTGGGCCGCACCGGTTGGGCGCTCCCAGGACAGGTACTGCACCTGGAGCCGCCCGTCGGTGTCGTACCAGCGGGGGCGGTCGGGGTCCCGTTGGAGTCCGCTGTCTCTCAGGAGCGGGTCATTGAGCAGCGTCACGGATACGGGTGCGTCGAGGGAGCAGTCGGAGCTCTGTGCACCCCAGTTGTAGGTCTGGGCGGTCGGGACAGCTGTGACGGGTTGTCCGGCGGCGTCCGTGGCGCGGTCGATCCGGGCCTGCGGCTGTGCGTCGAGGGTGCGCTCCAGCCAGCTGTCCCCATCGTCGACGGGGCCGTCCGCCCATTGCTCCGCGAGGTCGAGGAGTGACTCGGACTGCGTCTTCTCTCTCTTGTTCCTCCAGATGGTGAAGGCATCGATAGGCCCGGAGGCAACGGCCGGTGCGGGTGCCGGCTCCGGCGTGGCCGGGTCGGTGTCATCGTCTGGACCATCCACGCTGTCCGGGCCGTCGTGGCTCGGTCCCTGGTCCGGGTACAGGAATGTACGCACGTGCCAGGTGTCGGGTTCCGGGTCGGTCCAGGGGCCGGGCACAGTGGGGAAGTCGGCGAAGAGGAGGCTGCGGCGTTCGGGGTCCTCGGGCATCAGCCGGTTCATCAGAGACCGGCCTTTAAGCCATGTGAGCAGGCTGGCGGACTGGCCGTCGGCAACGATCCAGCTGTGGATGCGGTGCCACTGCTCTGCCTGTCCGCGGGTGATGTTCCAGCCGCGACCGTCGTGATCATCCATGGCCTGTTCGTGGAGGACGATCCACTCCCTGCCCTGATCGTCGGCCCGGATGCCCAGTTCTCCGAGGTCGGGCAGGTTGTTCGGACGGATGATCCACTCGTCGATACCGTCGTTGTCAGGCAGTACCGGGACGGGCGGAGCGAGAGGGTGTGAAGGATCGGAGGGCGGAAAGGTTGCGTTGTCCGCTTCTCTGGGGTCGCTTGCGTCGTCGTCGGCGTCGAACGGGTGCCGGGCCGGCGGAAGAGAGGGATCGATGTCGAGCAGGGACAGCCGTGCCGCGCCGGGGTACTCGGTGTCGTCGTCTTCGAAGGCCCGGTGGGGGTGACGGTGGTTCGCCAGTCTCTCCACCAGCTCGTGGAGGGCCATCCACTGGTACTTCTTGCCGATCCGTTCGCCTTTGTGGGACTGCCTTGAGCTGGGCATGCGTCCACGGAAGGTGTCGAACTCGGCGAAGAGCTCCGGTGACCATCCAAGATCGGCGACGCGGGCGAGAACCCACCGCGCGGCCCACTCTGCGTCCACCCGGGTATCGGCGAGGCGTTCGTCGTCGGCGGGTGGCGCCCTGCAGTCGTGCAGCAGCGCGTACTGATCGCGGTCGAGGACCTGCCGCCCCTTCCACCCGGTGAGGAGCTGCGTGACAGCGGCCGGTGAACTCAGGGCAGACCGGACCGACTCGGGGAGGCTCTCTGCGAAGGCGGGGATGCGGGCGGTGTCCACCACGACAGGATCGTCGCGGCGCTGCCACGATGGCCGCTGGGGATAGCCGGACGCCAGAGGCAGCATGCTGAAATGGTTGACGGCCGACCGCACTTCGTAGTCCGCGAAGTCTCCCAGTGTTGACAGGGAGGAGCGAATCGAGCCCCACTGGGGCTGGTCCCGCTCGCGCCGCGGGAAGAGGTTGTCGAGATCGTCTTCCGCCGGGGCCTGCCCGATGTCCGGGCAGGGATGCGGGTGCCTGACCACCCCTGCTTCGTCGTCGGTGACGGCACCCGCGCCGTGCGCCATGGTCACGATGCGGGTAGCCGCATCGCACAGCAACGCGTTCCTCGAGGCATGCGCTGGCGAACCGGTGTCTCCGTAGACATATTCAATGATCCGCTGCGCGACCTGCTTCAGGAGGCCTCGCCGCCCCTCGCCCTCGCCACGGCGGGCCACGACCCCGTACGCGACCCACACCAGGCGCTCGAAGAGGTAGGAATCGTCCACCTTCCCGGCGTCCTCGTGCAGGAATCTGTCCAGGAGGGACACCAGCACGTCCCCGTGCCCCAGGAGCAGTTGCACGAGGGCTTTGGTTGCACGGTCCCGGAGGAACCGGTTGGAGGACGTGAGGGTCCAGATCAGTGTCGTGGCCGCCAGCCGGACGACTTCCTCGTTGCTGGGTGCGGGAGCAGTCACGGGCCGGCGTGTCCGGTCCCCGAGCCGGGGCTGGGCCGGACGGGACGAGGGGTGGAGATCCTGCGGGGTGGGGTACTGCTCGGCCCAGCGCAGCAGCCGGTGCAGCGCGGTGACGTCCCACAGCATCGTGTAGGTCTCAACACCCCACCAGGCGTCGCGTTCGGGCCGTGTTCTTCTCGCCAGTACCTGGTGGAGACGGTCGGCGTTCAGCAGATGCCCTGGCTCCGCGGCGACCGCCAGGACAGCCTCCAGCACGTCGGAGGTACGCCCGTGACGGGCCGCTGACTCGTTGAGGAGTGCGATGGTGCGTTCGGTGACGCTTCGTGTGCTGCGGAGGGGAAGCGTTTCCAGGAAACTACGGGCCAGGAGGTAGCGCTGCGTGTCCGCCCGGTCGTCGGGCTCGGTGGTCTCCGTCGCGGGCCGAGGAGGGGAGGCAAGGAGGTCGATGAGTTCCGTGCCGGTCTGCTCGGGCAGGAGAATCGACGCGGCTTCTTGATAGTTGGGTGCGGCCTGACACAGCCAGTTTCGCAAGGAGGAGTCGGCGGCCAGGTTTTGGCCCTGACGGAGCGACTTGATCTCGTCCTGGTGGGCAGCGAGGACCGACCGCACGACGCGGTCGTCGCCGAACGCCTGATAGGGGAAACCGATACCGACTTCTTCCTCCGCCCTGTAGGTCCGCTCGTGGGACACGATGCCCTGAGCGAGGAGTTCCCCGAGCATGGTGTCCGGCCACGTCGTGGCTGCAGGCGCGCAGGCGTCCGCAAGATCGCGGGCCTCACCGCGGGGAAGCACGGAAAGCCGTTCGGCGGCCATGCGTGTGGCAAGGGCGTCCACCGCACGGTGCACGGGCCGCTCGATGGGGTCCAGCCCGAGCCGGGAACAGATGGTCTCCGCCCGGTGATCGACATAGGCGTCGAACACCGCGCTGCGGTCCCGCGGACGGCCACCCGATCCCCTGTCCCGGCTCTTGTTCAGGCTGTCCGCGTACAGCTTCACGAAGAGCGGGCTGGTGAAGACCGAGGCGAGCAGGGGGGTGTTGGGAAGAGCAGCCTGATTGCCCCGAAGGTAACTCTCGAGGCCTTCCATCTCCCGGCCTGCGAAGCCAGAGTGCACCGAAGTAGGCCCGTCGAAACGGTCAGGTACCACCAGAGATCTGAAGGTCGAGCGGCAGGACACCACCAGAGCGATGTGCCGGTATCCGGCCAGATGCCCCTGGAGAGCGAGCAGTTCGCTCTTCCAGCGCCCCGCGTCGGCGGAGTCATTGAGGGCATCGATGATCAGCAGGAAGCGGCTGCCGCTGGCCGCGCCCGCGGCGTCCATCGCCTGGAGGAAATCCCGCTCGGGGAGGGGGCCCAGTCCGCGTCTCCGCGCGATCTCGCTCAAAGGGCTGTGGCCGCTCAGCTCTTGCCCGAACACGACCAGCGCCGGCCGGTCTTTGTCCACGGCCCTTTGTGCGGCATCGACCAGCAGATGTGTCTTGCCCTGCCCGGCTTCCCCCAGGAGCAGCCACGCTCCCTTTTCCGCTGCCCGGGCAGCGCTGCTCTGCATCAGGTTCAGCACCCGCTCGCAGGCGTTGCGGGCACGTGCGAGAGCTCCCTCGCGTAAAGATTCCAGACTCTCGGATGCAGTCTGTGCGTGGCCCATGCCCGGCTGCGAGAGAGGCGGCGCCGAAGCATCACCACTTTCGGTCGGTTCTCCGGCGAACTGGTCGGCCAGGCCCCTGAATTCGCCCAGCCGGTCAAGCATGTCCTCAGCCACAGCGGCTGTCTGCTCGGCGGGGAAACCGGAGCTCGCGGATGCCGCAGTCAGGTCTTGGACCAAGCTGTCCGCGCCCTCCCGCAGCGGACGTGTCCACAACTGCACCCACCGCGACAGCGCTTCGTGCGCCGGGCTGCTGTCCGGCGCAGGGTAGCGGTCATGCCACCACGTCATCTCGGAGAGGGCTGTCTCAAAAGTGGACTGCAGGTCCCGGGCCCGCTGAACACTCTGCCGGAGGAATTCCTGCGGCAGGGCGCACGCGTCCGCCACCTGGGCCAGCGGCAACGTCACATGATGTTCCGGGGTGTACCGCGAATCAGCCAGACGCTCAGCGAGCGTGACCTGTTCCCGTAACCACTCCGTGCCCAGCGCACGCTTTTCGAAGAAGAACCATTGGCGTCCCTCATTACCGGGCCGGGTCAGGCGTTCCAGCAATTCGCCACCACCGACATAGCGGATGTCGACACCGGCGAGACCAGGCAGTTCATTGTTCCACTTGACGACGTTGTTGTTCCACCGCTTTCGTGCGCCGGTACGCGGCGTGCCGCTCGGGGTGAAAGGAGTGGGATCGGAGAGGTCGAAGGGCGTGAGGAACTCAAGCCGGACGATCTTCCGGTGGGCGATGTTCTCGCCGACTGTCTTGGCGCTCTTCTTCGCCTGGGGGATCAGGTCTTCGATGCGGTGGACGAACTTGACCTGGTACCCGTGCGCGGCACTGCCGTCGGGGGCCTGGTCGTACCATTCGACACCGCCGTCCGGGGCGGCTGTCTTGATCGTCTCCCAGCCCGGAGGCGCTGGCGTGCGGAGCTGGAAGCACAGTTCTTCAAAGGCGCGATGCTGGCTTCCGTCCCATTCCCGGATGCTCTGCCAGTTGTGTGCCCTGCTGTCGTTTTCCGTCACTGCCGTCCTCTGACCGTTCTGCTGGCCCACACCGCCCGCATCAGGTTCCAGCGTAGAGGGCCGGACTGACACACGAGGTTGTTCCACTGCTGGGGTACCAGACAGGTGCGGGCACCGCCACTGCGGCCCGGGACCATAGAGCGTCCGTCGTGCGGGAGGCCATGGAGCGCTCACGGCGCCGTCATCAGCGGCCGGGTGGGTATATACGACACTGGCCGAACCCAGGCCCTGACGTGCATCGTCAGGGTCTGGTGTGAGAAGCGTTGGCTTCTGCTGTCGAGATTGAGCAGGCCACTTGGGGCGAGAGTCAGTACCTTTTCTGGGGGTCAGGCGGCGTGTCCGGCATCCCGAGCCGGAGGCGGGGGCGGAGTGGGACGGTGGTGGCTCTTGGCCTCGTAGATCGTTGTGCTGCCGTCGGCGTTGCGCGTGATGAGGTCGGTCTTGTCGTCCCGGAAGGTGTCAGGCAGGGGCGAGTACTTGATTGCGTAGAGCTCTCCTGCGGAACGGCCGCCTGCGAGGGGCATGATGCTGATTTCGGAGGGGCCGGAGGAGGGGTTTTCGACACGGAGCGCTCGATCGAAGGTGGACCCGTTACGCCGGGCTTCTCTCGAGGCCAGGAAGGCGGTAGCGACGGCGACGGCGGTCGTGATCTCGTCCCGCGGCAGCTTCTGGAGGAACCGGGGATAGGGGTGGGGAAGGTTGAACGTGTCGATGTCGAGCGGCAGTTCGTCACGGACGAGGTGGTCGGGGACGGGCCGGGCCGACGCTAGTTCGTCGAGGCCGAGGCGGACGAGACGGGCGAGGTGGTCGGGGGGACGCCGGGCGGACGGGGGCTCGGGGCGGGTGCGGTGGGTGGTGATGCGGTGGTAGGCATCGATGTACGGGCGCTGTGCGTCGGGGCCGATGCCGCACAGGGTCAGGAACGTCACCAACTGCTCGGCGGTGGGCGGCAGTTTCTTGCGCTCCACGATCCGCCACGCCGTGGTGCGCGGCAGCGGCCGCCGACCGGGGGCGAGGCGGCTGTCGCTCGGCGAGGGCGCGCCGGCCCGTTCGTACACGACTGCTAGGGGCTGTTTGGGGTTCGGATCATGTAGTTGAGGTGAGCTGCTTCAGCCACATGAGCGATCCCCGGAGGTGAAGTCCTGCCTCGTAGCTCTCGGGGGACTTGTCATAGCGGGTGGCGAGCCCACGCCAGGTCTTGATCTTCTGGAAGCAGCGCTCCACAGTGTTGCGCTGCTTGTAGCGGTGCGCGTCGAAGACGACGGGCCGGCCGCCGGCCGAGCCCTTCTTCCGGCGGTTGGCAGCTTGGTCGTTCTTTTCCGGGATGACTGCGGTGATCCCGCGTCTGCGCAGGTAGGCGCGGTTGGCCTTGGACGAGTAGGCCTTGTCGGCGGCCACCGCCCCGGGCCGGGTGCGCGGGCGGCCCCTGGGGCCTGCGACGCGGATCCGGCCGAGCACCACCTGGAACTGCGGGCAGTCCGCCGCCTGGCCCGGGGTCAGCACGAGCACCAGTGGCAGTCCCGCCGCGTCGACCGCGGCGTGGACCTTGCTGCTCAGCCCGCCTCTGGACCTGCCGAGCCCGGCCGCCTCCGCCCGTGCCCGGCGACGGCGCCGTGCCGCGGACCGCTCCCGGCCCTCCTGCGAGTCGCCCGCGCCGGATACCGGCGGTGGCGCATCACCCGCAGGACCGGTCCCTGTTCCGGCAGCGGAACCCCCTTTTCCTCGGTCAGTGCCTGTTCGAGTGCGTCCAGGGTCTCCCCGGCGATCGCCAGACCTGCCGATTCGTGATGGGCCCGCACGACCGTGGAATCCACACTGACCAGTTCCAGCCCGACCTGCCCGCGTGCAGCAGCCTCGGCGATCAGACCGTCCATCAGCGCTTGGAACACCCCGGCCTTCGACCAGGCTCTGAACCGTGAATACACCGTGGACCAGGGCCCGTAGCGTTCCGGGACATCACGCCAGCCGCTGCCGGTGCGAAACCTCCACAGCACGCCGTTGAACTGGTCCCGCACCCGTCGAGGCAGCGGACCCGTCGCCGCCACCGGCAGACGTCCCTCGATCAACTCCCACTCGGGATCCGTCACATCAAAACGCGCCACGCAGGAGTTCTACCAGCCCAGGCCAGCACACCATTGAACCTCGCAAGATCCGAACTTCGAACAGCTCCTAGGGCAGCGCCGAGGTCGCCCTCGTTGTGGATGAGGGCGGGGGCCGGCGCCTTGAGGTGGCGGAGGCGGCCGCGCTGTGCGGTGCGGCCACGGTTGCGCAGGAGACGTGCCCGGGCCTGGTCGGCCGGGGTACCTGCGCAGGCACGCACGTAGGCGTCGAGGACGGCCGGGGAGGGCGCCGCGGTGCCGGACTCGGCGCGCTGGACGGCGCCGCGGGAGACGTTGGCAGCCTCGGCGAGGGCACGCTGAGGCAACCGCGCGGCCCGGCGCAGGGCGATCAGGTGCTCGGCGAGGTCGGCGAAGGAACGGTCCGGGGTGCCGACGGCGGATGAACGGGTCATGGCGGGCGCCTACTTGCCTGCGGCCGTGGAAGACCGCACGGCGGTCTCGACGATGACGGTCACCAGCCGCCGGCCGCCCCGGGCCGCGGCCAGGGTGGCGGCGCCGATCGCTCCGCAGCCGCCCAGCAGCGCGAAGACGGTCTCCAACGGGGTGCCGACGAGGAACAGGGTGCTGCCCAGTCCCAGGACGGCGATCAGCAGGATCAGCGCGTGCGTGGACCCGAACCGCCCTGAGTCACCGTCCGGTTCGGCGGCGCCGGGGACACAGGGGCAGGCCGTTGCCGGTTCGGCCGGGCCGGGGAGGGAGGAGAGATCGCTCATGGTGCGCAGGACTCCGTCCTGACGGGGGCCGCCGGCGAGGCGCCGGGGCCCAGGGCTACTGGTCGCAAAGTCGCGCAGCCCTTACGGCAGTTGGACCTGCCACACACGGCGGGCTGCGCTCGACATACCCTTCCACGCCCCGCAGTCCTCCGCCCCGTCCCCGTGCGGCTTTTGTCTGTTATGTGAAATTCTGGCCCCGTTGGTGTTCCCCGCCCCGCCACCGGATCCGTCACCCGGCCACCCCCCGAACTCCAGCATGCCACCGATGTCTTCCGCGTCTTCCGCGCCCGCGGTGGCCCACCGTTTGTTCCTGCCGACTTGCGGCCTGGACCCCTTCAGGAAGACGGTGGTCCCAGCACGACACCGACGGCGAGCCGCCGGTGTCCTCCTGACGGCTACTGGTCGCAAACCCGCACCGCTTCAGGATGCCCGGCAGGCGCGTTGGACCGCGTCCGCCGACACGTCAAGCCGACACCACACCCGGTGTCGGCTTGACCTGCTTCCGGGCCCCTTGCCTGCCTGCCCGGTCGGCGCCGGGCCCGGGCTGGCGCCGACCCACCTCCACCAACGGATCACGGCCTCGACGGCTCGACAGAGGGTGATCAGTCTGGCCGGTTTGCCGAACCCGCCCGAACAAGACGCCAGGCAGCGCAAGCGGACTGCAG
Organism: Streptomyces sp. NBC_01716; assembly: GCF_036248275.1. NCBI lineage: Bacteria > Bacillati > Actinomycetota > Actinomycetes > Kitasatosporales > Streptomycetaceae > Streptomyces > Streptomyces sp. NBC_01716. Next base: position 8,669,169 of record NZ_CP109181.1, read on the forward strand.
ACCCGCCCTGGGACCAGACGCAGCCCACGCCACAGCCCCACATATCCCACCTGCCTCTGCGTCATGATGAGCGGCATGGTTACGCCGGTCGACGCCCCCTCTGTCCGCCCGTTCCGGAAGCCTGAGCTGCGCCCGGGCCAGGAGCGTGGACTGAAAGCGGCAGTGCGGCATTTGCGGCGCCCGTATACCCGGGCCCTGTTCGTTTCCGCGACGGGTACGGGCAAGACGCTGGTTTCGATCCGCGTCGCGGACGCGCTGCAGGCACGCCTAGTACTGGTCGTCGTGCCCACCCTGGATCTGGCCGCGCAGACCGCGCTCGCCTGGCGGCGTGACGGGCACACCGGGCACATGGTGATCGTGTCCTCGATGGACGCCTCCGCGCACGGCGCGCTTGCCGCACGCCGGGTCGGCTCCACCAGCGACTCCCGCTCGCTTGCCGCCCTGATGTCGGTGGTGGGGGAGGGGGAGGACCAACTGCCCGCGTTGACGGTGATCTGTACGTACGACTCCCTCGACAAGATCGAGGGCACCCAGCACACCCGCTACCGTGTGCCGCCGTTCGACCTCGCGGTCATGGACGAGGCGCACCGGATCGCCGGCCGGGCGGACAAGAAATGGGCCGCAGTCAACGACACCGCCCGGATCCGTGCGGACCGCCGCCTCTACATGACGGCCACCCCCCGGAGTTTCGCCGCACCGGACCTTGTCGAGTCCGCAGACACCGGCCGCCCCCGGCCCCGCCGACGCACGCTTGAGCCCGGCATGGACGTGTCGCTCAACTCCATGGACAACGAGGCCGTCTACGGAAAGAAGATCTTCGAGTACCCCCTCGCCCAGGCGATCGAGGACGGCGTCGCGGCGGACTACCGCATCGTGGTGCCCACCATCACCGACACCGAGCTGCGCACCCGCCTCAACACCACCGCCCCCGGTACGAGCACCGACATCGCCGATACCCACGACGCGCTGCGGACGACCGCCCTGCACCTGGCCGTCCTGAAGGCCATGTCCGACCACGAACTGCGCCGCGTGCTCGTCTTCTTCCACCTCGTCGAAGACGCGAGACGGTTCACCCGCGAGCTCGGCCACACCCTGCGCCGGCTGCGCCGGGCAGACCCCCGGGCGTTCCCCGGCCTGCAGCCGACAGTGTTCTTCGTCCACGGCGACCACACCCCCGACCAACGCGCCCAGATCTTCACCGACTTCGCCGCCTCACCCCGCGCGATCCTGACGAACGCGAAGGTGATCGCCGAAGGCGTCGACATCCCGTCCGTCGACGCGGTCGTCTTCGCCGACCCCACCAGCAGCGTCATCCGCTGCGTCCAGGGCCTGGGCCGGGCACTACGCCTGGACGTGTCCGGCAAGACCGCAAGCCTCATCGTCCCCGTCTACATCCCCCCAGGCGCGGACTCCGAAGACATCCTGGGCACCGCGTACGAGCCGGTATGGGCGATCACCACCGCCCTGGCCAGCCACGACCACCGCATCCTCGAACGCCTCCCGAACAAAGCCAACCGCCTGCCTGCGGAAACCAGCCGGCTCATCGGGCACCGGTGGCACTTCGACTTCACCGTCCACCCCGAACGTATCGCCCGCGCCATGGACCTCATCTCCTTCAACCCCCGCGGCCCCCTCTCACGCTCCCGCCGCGAAGGCCTGACCGCAGCCCAGGCATTCCACGACCACTACGGCCATCTCGACGTCCCCACCGACCACGTGGACACCGTCGGCTACGAACTCGGCCGCTTCATCACCACCATGCGCGACGCCCACCACACCGGCCGCCTCGACCCCGACCTCACCGCCGAACTCGACACCCTGGGCATGATCTGGGACAAACACCAGGCCGCCTGGCGCGCCCGCCTCACCGCGGCCGCCGACTACCACCAAACCCACGGCCACCTCGCCGCCCCCGCCACCACCCCCACCGGCGCATGGCTCGCCGAACAACGCCACCTCGCCACCAAGAACGCCCTAGACCCCGCCCGCGCCGACGACCTGACCGCCCTCGATGCCCACTGGCGCCTGCCCTACGGCCCGGACTGGCACCGCAAATACCACCTGCTGCGCACCCACCTCACCAACGGCACAGACCCCGCCACGCTCACCCACGACACCCTCCTGGCCGGAGTAAAGATCGGCTCCTGGCTGCACCGCCAGCTCACCACCTGGCACACCCTCCACCCCGGCCAGCAACACCTGCTGGCCTCCCTCGGCCTCACCCCGGCCGGCAACCCCCTCACCTCTACTGGCCGCCCCCGCCGCACCTTCGAACAGACCGTGCAACTCCTCGAACTCTTCCTCCACCGCGAAGGCCGCGCCCCCGCCGCCCGCGAGACGATCCGCGTCGACGACGACACGGTCAGGATCGGCGCCTGGCTCGCCAAAACCCGCACCAAGCATCGCGCGGGCCAACTCCCGGACAACCACACTCTCCTGGTCGCCACGCTCTTCGATGGCGACTGGACAACTGAGGACGCCGTACCGGCTGTCCCGGTGTAGCTGAGAGCTCCCGGGGCACTATTCGCGTCTTACATAGAGATCGATGGCAACACGCCCAGATCCGAATTCACCAAAACTTTTTCATAAGGAAGCACAGATAGCCACGCCCCCAAGAACACCACGCCCCGTTGCTAGAAGGGGGGCGAGTCCGCCTGTCGCACCGGCGTACCCCCCTCCGCCAAGGCCCCCAACCTCACCAATCGAGCGCGAATGGCGCTAGGTTGACGATCAAAACGCTGAGCGAGCCCCTCGACCTCCTCGCCCGCAGCGTGAAGCTGCAGCAGCAACTGCTCATCTTCCGGCGTCCATCGTTGATATGCCTTCCCGTGCCGCCTCCGGACCTCATCAACAGAGTAGGTTTTAGAGGAAGAAGCTACGGTTTCCCGAGGAAACTCGATCGCCACCACCGAACCCAGAAGAGAGCTGTACACCTCGGTCCCGTCAAGCCACAACCGCAGTTCCCCATCCGCGAAAGTCAGCACATCAGCCTGAACCTCCAGTACCCGACGCATGACATCCGGATCGTTCGGGTCCACCGCAAAGTCCGCCAACCGTAAGCGGATCGTTCTCACAGATGAAGTCATGAAGAGAAGCATGCCGTAACGCCTTCAGCCGAACGAGGCTTCTAGCCAGCCGTTTTTGGTTCTTGGAGCGAAGCGGAGAGAACTGGCTCGGCTTGCCGAGCCCCGAGCCGCAACGCGGCTCGGTTGCACTGCCGGCAGTCCGCAACGCGGAACTGTTCACTCAAGTTCTTGGAGCGAAGCGGAGAGAACTGGCTCGGCTTGCCGAGCCCCGAGCCGCAACGCGGCTCGGTTGCACTGCCGGCAGTCCGCAACGCGGAACTGTTCACTCAAGTTCTTGGAGCGAAGCGGAGAGAACTGGCTCGGCTTGCCGAGCCCCGAGCCACAACGCGGCTCGGTTGCACTTCAACACGCGCAGCGTGTTGG